>NZ_AP038807.1:877500-3042500 GCF_055378385.1 Maribacter sp. C-4077 | reverse complement strand
ACGGGGTCGAGTTGCAGACCCCGATCCGAACTGTGACAGGTTTTATAGATTCGCTCCGCCTTGCGACGTGGCCGCTCTCTGTACCTGCCATTGTAGCACGTGTGTGGCCCAGGACGTAAGGGCCGTGATGATTTGACGTCATCCCCACCTTCCTCACGGTTTGCACCGGCAGTCCCGTTAGAGTCCCCATCATGACATGCTGGCAACTAACGGTAGGGGTTGCGCTCGTTATAGGACTTAACCTGACACCTCACGGCACGAGCTGACGACAACCATGCAGCACCTTGCAATCCGTCCGAAGAAAAGTCCATCTCTGGACCTGTCGAACTGCATTTAAGCCCTGGTAAGGTTCCTCGCGTATCATCGAATTAAACCACATGCTCCACCGCTTGTGCGGGCCCCCGTCAATTCCTTTGAGTTTCATTCTTGCGAACGTACTCCCCAGGTGGGATACTTATCACTTTCGCTTGGCCGCCCAGGCCTCAAGGGCCCGGACAGCTAGTATCCATCGTTTACGGCGTGGACTACCAGGGTATCTAATCCTGTTCGCTCCCCACGCTTTCGTCCATCAGCGTCAGTACATGGTTAGTCACCTGCCTTCGCAATCGGTGTTCTATGTGATATCTATGCATTTCACCGCTACACCACATATTCCGGCAACTTCACCATGACTCAAGACCGGCAGTATCAAAGGCAGTTCTATAGTTGAGCTACAGACTTTCACCCCTGACTTACCGGCCCGCCTACGGACCCTTTAAACCCAATAATTCCGGATAACGCTCGGACCCTCCGTATTACCGCGGCTGCTGGCACGGAGTTAGCCGGTCCTTATTCTTACGGTACCGTCAACAGGGCACACGTGCCCCTTTTTCTTCCCGTATAAAAGCAGTTTACTACCCATAGGGCATTCTTCCTGCACGCGGCATGGCTGGATCAGGCCCTCGCCCATTGTCCAATATTCCTCACTGCTGCCTCCCGTAGGAGTCTGGTCCGTGTCTCAGTACCAGTGTGGGGGATCCCCCTCTCAGGGCCCCTACCCATCGCGGTCTTGGTAGGCCGTTACCCTACCAACTAACTAATGGGACGCATGGCCATCCTCTACCGCCCGAAGGCTTTAACCATCAAACGATGCCGTTAAATGGTACCACGGGGCATTAATCCAAGTTTCCCTGGGCTATTCCCCTGTAGAGGGCAGGTTCCATACGCGGTGCGCACCCGTGCGCCGGTCGTCGGCGGAGCAAGCTCCCCGTTACCCCTCGACTTGCATGTGTTAGGCCTGCCGCTAGCGTTCATCCTGAGCCAGGATCAAACTCTTCATCGTTGTTCTTTGTTTACTCGTCCCAACGACCTCCGAAATATGACTCCCCGGCCCCGATTCTCTCGATCTAATTCTTTATATTCTCTACCATCGCATCCCCTTAAAAGGACGCGATTCTCTCCACAATATTTCAATGAACCAATTAATAAAAGCGCCGGTCGCCCGACCCCTTCATCGCCCAGTGCCTCACTAAGCGGGTGCAAATATACAACTGTTTTTTTACCTGACAACTTTTTTAAAAAGAAAAAAATATTTTTTTCAAACCATCAGAAAAAACAAAAAAACAATGAACGTTTTGCACTTTAATCTCATTAATCTTGCTTGAAAAATCCTGCTCGATTAACGGGCTGCAAATGTAAGCCTGTTTTTTAAATAACAAAGAAAAAAATGCAGCTTTTTTAAACTTTTTTACCCCTAAACACACAACAATCTTGAAATGAGATACTTGTGAATTTTAAAAGAAAAAGGGCATTGAATTTAATTAAAAAATCGATTCGAAGCAATAAAAAACAAGAATGTTTACAGCCGGCATATACTATAAGGAAGTGCAACCTCTGCTCTTAACTTACTTTTAGTGAAATTGCAAAGATCAATTAGTAGCATTGAAACATTATATAAAGTACTATTGTGGGCATAACCACAACATATTATCTTTGCTGCCCGTATAAAACCAGATTATGATAGAGATTACCTTGCCAGATGGCTCCATTAAGGAATTTGAAAAGGGTGCCACCCCAATGGAAGTGGCAAAAAGCATCAGTGAAGGACTCGCAAGGAACGTAATTTCCGCAAAATTCAATGATACCACCGTTGAATGTTCTACTCCCTTAACCAAAAACGGATCTCTCACTTTATATACTTGGAACGATAAAGAAGGTAAAAAGGCTTTCTGGCACTCTACTTCGCATATCGTGGCCCAAGCTCTGGAGGAATTATATCCTGGAGTCAAACTAACGATTGGACCAGCAATAGAAAATGGGTTTTATTACGATGTTGATTTGCCCGAAGGCAATATATCCGAAAAAGACTTTCCAACAATAGAACAAAAGGCCCTTGAAATAGCTAGAGGAAAGCACGATTTTGAAATGAGAGACGTGTCAAAATCCGATGCTTTAAAATTCTATAAAGAACAAGGGAACGAATATAAGGTGGAATTGATTGAAAACTTGGAAGATGGCTCCATTACCTTTTGCGACCATGATACCTTCACCGACTTATGCCGTGGTGGGCATATCCCCAATACCGGTATAGTCAAAGCTATAAAAATATTAAGTGTAGCGGGTGCTTATTGGAGAGGTGACGAAAACAAGCCCCAGTTGACCAGGGTCTATGGTATTTCCTTTCCAAAACAGAAAGACCTTACTGAATATTTGGAACTATTGGAAGAAGCCAAAAAGAGAGACCATAGAAAATTGGGGAAAGAGTTGGAGCTTTTTACTTTTTCCCAGAAAGTTGGCCAAGGACTTCCTTTATGGTTACCTAAAGGTGCAGCACTTCGGGAGAGACTCGAACAATTCCTAAAAAAGGCCCAAAAGAAAGCGGGTTATGAAATGGTCGTTACCCCGCATATTGGTCAAAAGGAACTTTATGTTACTTCTGGGCATTATGCTAAATATGGCGAAGATAGTTTTCAACCCATACGCACTCCCAAGGAGGACGAAGAGTTTCTATTGAAACCCATGAATTGTCCCCACCATTGCGAAATTTATAATACACGTCCTTTTAGCTACAAAGAATTACCCAAAAGATATGCGGAATTTGGAACCGTATATAGATATGAGCAAAGTGGTGAATTGCACGGACTTACAAGAGTTCGAGGTTTTACCCAAGATGATGCCCATATTTTTTGCACCCCAGACCAGCTAGACCAAGAGTTCAAGGAGGTAATCGATTTATCACTATATGTGTTAGGCACATTAGGTTTTGATGATTTCACTGCTCAAGTATCCGTTAGGGATTTGGAAAATCCCGAAAAATATATAGGCTCCGTAGAGAATTGGGAAAAAGCCGAACAAGCCATTATAAACGCCGCCAAGGAAAAGGGACTCGACTATGTTATTGAAAGTGGAGAAGCTGCCTTTTATGGTCCAAAATTAGATTTTATGGTGAAGGACGCCCTTGGCAGGCATTGGCAATTGGGCACGATACAGGTAGATTATAATTTACCGGAACGATTTGAGCTAACCTATAAGGGTAGTGACAACGAAATGCATAGACCGGTAATGATTCACCGTGCTCCATTTGGTAGTATGGAGCGATTCATCGCCTTATTGCTGGAACATACAGGGGGTAATTTTCCGTTGTGGTTAATCCCCGATCAAGCTATTGTTTTGCCTGTTAGCGAGAAACACGAAAAATATGCTGAAAAAGTTTTAAAATCGCTAGAAAATAACGAAATTCGCGGCCTTATTGACAACAGAAACGAAACTGTTGGCAAAAAGATACGTGAGGCAGAAATGAAAAAGATTCCATTTATGCTTATCGTTGGCGAAAACGATGAAAGCTCCAATACGGTTTCCGTTAGAAGGCACGGAGGCGAGGATTTAGGAGCTACATCTATCGAAAATTTTTGTGACTTGGTATCTACAGAAATAAATAGTACCTTAAAGTCGTTTAAAGAGTAATGTTTAATTAAAAAAGAATAAGTCATAGCAATACGTAAAAGATTCAGGCCTCAACCAAGAAGGGAAAATAAAAACCCTCATAATATTAATGAAAAAATTCTTGCTCCAGAAGTAAGATTAGTTGGTGATAATGTAGAAGTTGGTGTATATCCGATAAGAAAAGCTTTGGACATTTCTAAAGAACTCGAATTGGATTTAGTTGAAATTTCACCCAAGGCGGATCCACCTGTTTGTAAGATAATCGATTATAAGAAATTCCTTTACGAACAGAAAAAAAGAGAGAAGGCCATGAAGGCCAAAGCCTCAAAAGTTGTTGTAAAGGAAATAAGGTTTGGTCCAAATACGGATGACCATGACTACGAGTTTAAAAAGAAACATGCGGAAAAATTCCTGAAAGATGGAGCAAAATTGAAAGCCTATGTTTTTTTTAAAGGCCGTTCCATAGTTTATAAGGACCAAGGTGAAATTCTACTATTAAAATTAGCTTCCGAGTTGGAAGAGTTTGGAAAAGTGGAACAGATGCCAAAATTGGAAGGTAAGCGAATGACAATGTTCATCGCTCCAAAAACAAAGAAATAAGGAGTATCGTTCTTTTAGAAAAAACGATGCATTATAATAAGAAACGCTATTAGTTATAAAACTGGTAGCGTTTGACATGAAAGTGACCCTTCTGCTCCGCTCAGGGTTTTACAAATGGAGCGTAGTAAGTGAGATTAATTAAATAAATAGGAGAAAATGCCTAAACAAAAAACAAAATCCAGTGCCAAAAAGCGTTTCAAGCTTACGGGTACCGGTAAAATTAAAAGAAAGCATGCGTTTAAGAGCCATATTCTTACGAAGAAATCTAAAAAACGTAAGCTCGCGTTGACACATGACACATTGGTACACCCAAATGATGTCAACAGTATTAAAGAACAATTACGACTAAAGTAAAAGTTCAAAGGTAGAATTATTAACCATGGAGTTAGGCCAATCAAAAAGAGTTAAAAGTTAAAGTTAAAAGTTAAGAGCCTCTAGAAAAACCTTGACATACTACGGATAACTATTTAATCGCCTACTACAAAAAAACAAGAAGAAATGCCAAGATCAGTAAATGCAGTCGCTTCCAGAGCCAGAAGAAAAAAGGTTATGAAGCAAGCCAAAGGTTACTTTGGAAGACGTAAAAATGTTTGGACAGTAGCCAAAAATGCGGTTGAAAAAGCAATGTTATATGCTTACAGAGACCGTAAAAACAAAAAAAGAACATTCCGTTCTTTGTGGATTACCCGTATCAATGCCGGTGCCAGACAACATGGAATGTCCTATTCTCAATTCATGGGAAAAATCAAAGCCAATGGCATAGAGCTCAACAGAAAAGTTCTAGCCGATTTGGCAATGAATCACCCCGATGCCTTTAAAGCAATTGTAGAGCAGGTAAAATAAGTCAAAACAAATCTCACTTAAGAAAATCCGACCTCCAAAAGGGTCGGATTTTTTCATTTTAGATATCAAGGTTTAATCTTGGCAATGGCAGCCTTAAAATTCTTCCCAATCTATAAGATCATCCCCATTTTTATCGTATCCTTCTATTAGTTTGGTTGATACGATACCCCTTAAAAAACCACTTATCTCTGCATCCTTTAATAATTGGACAATCTCTCCTTTGGTAAGTTTTCCATCACTATCAGTATCAAAAAATTCAAAAGCCTTCTGAGGTGTCTCGAAATGGTTGGTTATTAAAATCTGGATTTTATTTAAAATTGATTCTTCGGTGGTCATACTATTTTATTTTTTAAGAATTTGTATTTATATCCCAAAAATGGTGACGACCAACTTTCTACCCAAAGCACGGTTCCTATGCTCACAAAGGTATATCCCCTGCCAAATTCCCAGATTTAAACGCCCGTTTGAAATGGGAACTTGTACAGATGCCCCCATCAAGGAAGCTTTAATATGGGCCGGCATATCATCGGGACCTTCATAGGTATGTATGTAATATGGTGCATTTTCGGGCACTATTTTATTCAAATGACTTTCAAAATCGGTCCTTACAGTTGGGTCGGCGTTCTCGTTAATCGTCAAGCTTGCGGAGGTATGTTTTATAAAAATATGGCACAATCCTTTCTCAATATTTTGTATTTCGGGACAATTATCCAATACCAAATCCGTAATTAAATGAAACCCTCTAGGATAGGAGGGTAATTTGAACTCCTTCTGAAACCAATGCATGCTAAATTCTTATTAAATAAAGGTAAAACTTTACACTTTGTCCATTAAATAGATATCATTGAAATATCTTTGTTCCTTACTTAAAATTATGGATTTATCTAAGATACGGATGGTGGTTACCGATATGGACGGAACCCTATTGAATTCCAATCACCAGATAAGCAATCGATTTTTCAAACTATTTGAAGGATTAAGATCCAAAGGGATTCTTTTTGTTGCCGCCAGTGGCCGACAATACAACAGCATCGTGGAGAAGCTTTATCCCATTAAGGACGATATCATTATCATTGCCGAGAATGGCGGTTTTGCCAAACAAAAGGAAAGAGAAATAATTTCTACTCCTTTGAATAGCGATTATATCTTGGAAGTCCTTAAAACGCTTAAAGAAGTTCCCAATACGCATCCCGTACTTTGTGGAAAGCATATGGCCTACATTTCCGGGGAATCCGCTGCCTTTGTACAAAAACTAAAGGAATATTATACCGAGTTCGATATCTTGGAAGAGCTGACAATTGTTGACTCGGAAATCATAAAAATCGCTATCTATCATTTTGAGAGTTCAGAACAACATATTTATCCACATGTAAAGCATTTTGAGGATATACTGAAAGTGAAAATATCCGGGGAAAATTGGGTGGATATATCGAGTCCAAACGCCCACAAGGGTTTCGCTCTTGAAAATGTGATGGAACATTACAGCATACAACCGGACGAAATTATGGTGTTTGGCGACTACAACAATGATTTGGAAATGTTGGCGCTTTCTGAATTTAGTTTTGCTATGGAAAATGCCCATCCCAATGTAAAAAAGGCCGCTAAATATAGCACTCGCAGTAATGATGAAATGGGGGTGGAAATTGTTTTGGAACAGTTACTCACAGAAAGGTGCAGGGAAATGCATTAGGGGTTGCACGGAAAAGTGAAAGGGTGAATTAGTGTGTTAGCGAAATAGTGGTTTAGTGCTTGCTTGATAATCACTTTTCGTTGCTCGCTTATCGTTGTTCGAAACCGACGAGCAGCCCAGTACTATATATTTCGCCTGCTCAGCATGAATTACTGGTTCTTACTGTGTTTCATTTTGCACTTAAACTTGTATTTGTATTTGAGCTTGTATTTGAACTTATCAGGTTTTCTGCTTTTTCTTTCGTGCAGCGGGGAAGAGGACATTGTTCAAAATCAATCGATAACCCGGTGAGGTTGGATGTAGCTCCAGTTCCGTTTTTGGGTCCCCTACCCTATGCTGGTAATCCTCCGGGTCATGACCCCCGTAAAACGTAAAAAAACCTTTTCCTTTAATGCCATGGATGTAGCGGGCCTCCCCGTTCAACTTGTTCTCCCCAAGTACCAGGACCGTTGGTTTGATTTCAGACCGATTAAAGGCGGTGGTCTGGCCCATGAAACCCTTTACCAAGGAAGTATGGTTCTGACATAGCATAGTAGGTACGGCATCCCATTTGGCGGAAAAATCCATCAAGGAAAAGTAGTCCTGCTCCTTGGGAACATTCCCCCTTTTTGAGGTCATATCAATGGACGAAAACTCATATTTAACCGGATTTCTTTCCAAGGTAAAGTCCGTAAAGGCGAAAGTCTTATCAAAATCCAAACTCGCCTGATAATTAGGATCCGATGGATCGCCATCGAACATAGGCTCACAAATATCCACACCATCGGCTGCAAGGGCGATGTCAAAACTATCAGTTGCGGAGCACATGGCGAACATAAAACCTCCACCAATTACGTAATTCCTAATTTTAAGGGCAACTGCCAACTTTTCATCGGAAACCTTATCAAATCCCAATTTACGGGCCAACTTCTCCGCCTCCTTCTTACCTTCAATATACCACGGGGTAGCCCTGTAGGCACCATAGAATTTACCATATTGCCCTGTGAAATCCTCATGATGCAAATGCAGCCAATCGTATAAGGCGAGCTTATCGTCCAAAACCTCTTCATCATATACGGTTACGTAGGGTATTTCCGCATAGGTAAGGGCCATGGTAACCGCATCGTCCCAAGGCTGGTTCTCTTTGGGAGAATACACCGCAATTTTGGGAGCTTTTTCCAATATTACGGCATCCTGATTTTTGGAAGGACTGCTTATTTCATCCAGAATGGAATTTGCCTGATCATCCGAAAGTATTTCAAAAGAAACGCCCCTAATCTGGCACTCCTTGCGTATAAGCTCACCATCGGGCAACAAAAAGGAGCCGCCCCTATAATTGAGCAACCATTGCACTTTTTGCTGCTTGGAAAGTACCCAATACGTTATTCCATAGGCTTTTAAATGGTTCTTTTGGGTGTCCGCATCCATGGGTATCAAAATGGAAGAGGCATACCCAAGATGAGTGATTAAAAATAAAACCAGTAAAAGAAAAATTCTATGCATACCTCATAATTCAATTGGCCTTCTCTCAAAAATAAACGAAAAAAAACGCTCCTAAGTTTTCAGGAGCGTTAAAGATTTTAAAAATAAAGTGTTTGGACAGATACCTTTTAGTACCCTGAACTTTAAAATGGCACATCGTCATCATCATCTATACCCGTTCCTTGATTCATGGAACTACCAAAGGCATCGTCCGCACTTGGAAGGTTCTTTGTAGTGAAAGGGTTCTCCTCATTATCGTTCATTTTGGACTGGAACTCGAAGGGCGAATCGAAATCGTCCAAATTATCGAACTTACCTTGGCTACCAATAAATTTAAGCCTGATGTTGTCCAGCCCTCCGTTCCTGTGCTTGGCCACAATGAATTCTGCTTGGCCTTGGGTTGGGGTGCGTTCCTCATCGTCCCACTCCTCTATTTTATAATATTCAGGTCGGTATATAAAGGAAACGATATCCGCATCTTGCTCAATAGCACCTGATTCCCTCAAATCTGAAAGAATAGGTCGCTTACTACCTCCCCTGGTCTCAACGGCCCTGGAAAGCTGTGAAAGTGCAATCACGGGAACGTTCAGTTCCTTTGCCAAAGCCTTTAGGTTCCTCGAAATCGTTGAAATTTCCTGCTCCCTGTTACCCCCTTTTTGACTACCTCCAGCGGTCATCAATTGCAAATAATCTATCATGATCATCTTAATGCCATGCTGGGAAGCCAAACGCCTTGCTTTTGCGCGCAGGTCAAAAATGGACAATGAAGGTGTGTCATCAATAAACAATGGCGCTTTTTCCAATGTTTTTACCTTTACGTTCAATTGCTCCCATTCATGCTTTTCCAATTTTCCGGTCCTTAACTTTTCAGAGGACAACCCCGTCTCAGAGGAAATCAACCTCGTAATCAACTGTACCGATGACATTTCCAAGGAGAAAAAAGCTACTGGCGTATTGGAATTGACCGCCATATTCCGGGCCATGGACAAAGTCAATGCCGTTTTACCCATACCAGGACGTGCCGCTACTATGATCAAATCACTGGGCTGCCAACCGGAAGTCAATTTGTCCAACTTATCAAAACCTGAAGGAATTCCGCTCAAACCTTCCCTATTGGCAATTTCCTCGATTTTCTTCTTGGCCTGGATTACCAAATTCTGGGCGGTTTCTGCCGATCGCTTTAAATTCCCTTGGGTAACGTCGTACAATTTCGCTTCGGCATTATCAAGAAGGTCAAAAACGTCCGTACTTTCATCGTAGGCATCCTCAATAATTTCGTTGGAAATTTTAATGAGGCTACGCTGAATATATTTTTGAAGAATGATACGGGCATGGAATTCAATATGCGCCGATGATGCTACCTTTTGGGTCAATTTGATCAAGTAAAAATCACCTCCAACGGCCTCCAATTTACCGGCCTTCTTCAATTGTGCCGAAACGGTTAATAAATCCACAGGTTGGGATTCCTCGAACAAAACGAAGATGGCCTCGTAAATAAATCTGTGGGCATCCTTATAGAACACATCTGGGTGAAGGATGTCAATAACTTCATCGACCCCTTTTTTGTCAATCATCATTGCACCAAGCACAACTTCTTCTAAATCAACTGCTTGTGGTGGTATTTTTCCTCTTTCGAGGCTAATAATCGTAGATTTGTCAATCTTACGACCAACAAAAGGTTGTGTGTTCTCCATAGTGCGAAAATATACAATTAACCTTTAGTTAACTTTAATTGAGGTAAAACCAATGTTCACAGTTAACTAACATTTGCCTGTTAATAAAATACAATTTTATGTTGATAACATAAAAAAACCGAAGATGAAATTCTTCGGTTTAATGCTACGCTGTTAAAATGGTCGTTTATCCATTAAAAACACCCATGTTCGCATATTTTTCCATCCGTTGTTTCACCAATTCCTTTGGTGATAACTTTTGTAGTTCCTCATAATGGGAGGCAATTTTATTCTTCAGGATTTCAAAAGTCTTTTCCCTGTTGGTATGCGCGCCCCCAGCGGGTTCCTTTACAATTTCATCTATCAATTTCAATTTCTTCATATCGCTAGCGGTCAACTTCAAGGCCTCAGCCGCCCTTTCCTTGTATTCCCAACTTCTCCAAAGAATGGAAGAACACGATTCTGGGGATATTACAGAGTACCAGGTGTTCTCCAACATCAAAACCTTGTCTCCTACTCCGATTCCCAAGGCTCCGCCCGAAGCTCCTTCTCCTATGATTGCAACGATGATGGGAACCTGCAACCGGGTCATTTCCAAAATATTCCTAGCTATCGCCTCTCCTTGCCCCCGTTCCTCGGCCTCAATACCGGGATACGCTCCTGGAGTATCTATCAAGGTAACTACGGGTATGCCGAATTTTTCGGCAGACTTCATCAATCGCAAGGCTTTTCTGTACCCTTCCGGATTGGCCATACCAAAGTTTCTGTATTGTCTTGTCTTGGTATTATAGCCTTTTTGTTGCCCGATGAACATGTAGCTCTGATCACCAATTTTACCTAATCCGCCTATCATGGCCTTATCGTCCTTTACATTACGATCTCCGTGCAGTTCAAGGAAGGTGTCGCCGCAAATGGCCCGTATATAGTCTAAAGTATAAGGTCTATTTGGATGTCTCGATAATTGAACGCGTTGCCAGGGAGTAAGGTTTTTGTAGATTTCCTTTCTGGTTTCGTCTAATTTCTTCTCAATCTGTTTACAGGTTTCGGATACATCCACATCGCTTTCCTCACCAATGATCATACACTTGTCCAATTGCTCTTCCAGCTCCTTGATTGGAAGTTCAAAATCCAGATACTCCATAGTTTTCAATAAGATTTCGTTAGTTGCGTAGGCAAAGATAAAACTTTAAAAGGTAATCTGGCCAGTGTCACTTACGCAATGGTTGCGATTTATTGGCCTGCCGACGTACCCCTTCTTCCAACTTTTGTTTTAAGTACCCTCTTCCTCGATTTTTCCGAGGCGAGTTTCTTAATGCTTGCCTTATTTTTTAAAATCCCGTTTAGGATGACCGTGCTTAAAATAAGCAACGCCCCTAGGTAAAAAAAGGGATTCATTTTTTCTTCCGAACCAAAAATGAACCATGCCAATAAGATTCCATAAACAGGTTCCAAGTTGGTAGTCAACATTACGGTGTACGGTGTCAAAACCCGCATAATCTTAATGGAGGCAATAAAAGCATAGGCCGTACATATCAATGCCAAAACGAAAAGATACACCCAATCCATTGGACTTAAATAAAAGAAATCCGAGGAATAACTTCCTTTAACACCCAAAATAATGGAAAGGAACAACACCCCTATACCCAGTTCATAGAAGGAAATGACCGAGGGCCTATGCTTTTTTACCAACGTTCCGTTGACCAAAGAAAATACGGCCGCCAAAAAGGCGGAACTTAATGCGACCAACATCCCGTAGGTATAGGAGGACTCCACCCTAAAAATCAATACAAGCCCGATAATGACCAAAATCCCAAAAAACACTTCATATCCTATCACTTTTCGATTAAAAATGAAAGGTTCCATCAATGCGGTAAAAAAGGCCCCCGTGGACATCATGGCCAATGCCACGGATACCGTTGAAATTTTTATGGCATAAAAAAAGGTGAACCAATGGGCGGCCACCACGATACCCCCAAAAATCAGCCAACCTAGGGATTTTTTGTCCACTTTCAAATCAAGGCGAACCATCCTTATATACATCAGTATAAATACGGATGCCAAAAGCATTCGGTACCAAACCAAGGGAAGGGAATCAATGGAAATCAATTTCCCCAAAATTGCGGTAAACCCCCATATAAAAACAATAAAGTGCAAATGGAGCAGGTTGCGTATCCTATCTCTTGGCATTTTGCAGCAGATAAAGGGCCAAAAGCCCAAATAGTACGTTGGGAATAATAACCGCCAATAAGGGCGAGAAGCCGGACTGCTCCGCAAGGGTTCCAAACACCTTATCAAAAAAGATAAATACAAAGGCGACCAATATTCCAAAGGCCAAGTTTACCCCCATGCCCCCCCTTCTTTTTACCGAAGAAACGGCCACCGCAATGATAGTGAGAATAAAGGCCGTCAACGGCAAGGCCCATCGTTTGTATTTGACCAAAATATAAGTGTTGATGTTGGAAGCTCCCTTTCTTTTCTGGTCCGCAATAAATTGATCCAGTTCAAACAGGTTTTTCGTTTCGGCTACGTAAGAAACAGGAGTTAAATCATCGATTTTAAACGAAAATATGGTATCCAGGCGACGTTTGCTCTCCAAGATGGCGGAATCCCCCACCATTTTCCGTTTCACATAGGAAGTCAATCTGTAATTACTATCCTTTTCTACCCAACGTATATTCACTGCCGATATCTTAAAATCCAGCTTATTGTCCTCGTTGAACCTTTCATAGGTAAAATTATGCCCCAGCTGCCTGGCCGGATCAAAACTGCTTACGTAAATGAAGTCCGTTTCGTTGAGTTGATTGAATATATTGTTGGTAATCCTATCCTGCTTGCCGCGTTTCAAGTATTTGAACTTGAATTCGTTAAACCCGATACTGGCCTGCGGAACGATGAACATGGTCATAAAGAACATGATTATGGCTATGATAGTGGCCCCAATCAGATAAGGTCGTAAAAACCTGCCATAGGATACCCCAGAGCTAAGAATGGCAACGATTTCCGTATTATTGGCCAGTTTGGAGGTAAAAAAAATGACCGATAAAAAAAGGAATATGGGAAAAAGCAGACTCCCTATGTAAATGGTGAAATTTAGATAATACAACAGGATTTCATTCAACGGCGCCTCATTGTCTATCATCTTCCCGATCTGTTCCGCCAAATTTACCATGATGCCTATGGGTATGAATAGAAGCAGCATCATGGCGAAGGTTGCCAAGTATCGTTTTAATATGTATTTATCTATGATCGAAAGCACTATAGTCTCTTGTCCATTTGTTTCACCATATTATTTTTCCAGCTATAAAAATCACCCTCCAAAATATGCTTTCTAGCCTCGCGTACCAACCAGAGATAGAATCCTAAATTGTGGATCGTGGCGATCTGTTTTCCCAAATATTCGTTGGCCACGAACAAATGCCGCAAATAGGCCTTGGAATATTCCCTATCCACAAAAGTAGTTCCCATTTCGTCTATGGGGGAAAAATCGTCCTCCCACTTTTTGTTTTTTATGTTGATGGTACCGTGGGCCGTAAAAAGCATGCCATTTCTGGCATTTCTTGTGGGCATCACACAATCGAACATATCAATGCCCAAAGCAATATTTTCTAAAATATTGATGGGCGTACCCACCCCCATGAGATATCTGGGTTTGTCCTCTGGAAGGATTTCGCAGACCACTTCGGTCATGCCATACATTTCCTCGGCCGGCTCACCAACGGAAAGTCCGCCAATTGCATTTCCTTCCGCACCTGCGTTGGCTATATATTCCGCGGATTGTCTACGCAAGTCCTTATAGGTTGAACCCTGTACGATGGGGAAAAAGCTCTGGGAATACTCGTAGACAAAGGGGGTCTTTTCCAAATGGGCGATACATCGGTCCAACCACCTGTGGGTCATGTGCATGGACCGTTTTGCATAATTGTAATCACAGGGATAGGGTGTGCACTCGTCAAAAGCCATTATGATATCGGCCCCAATGACCCGTTGGATTTCCATTACGTTTTCCGGAGTGAACATGTGCATTGAACCATCTATGTGGGATTTGAACTTTACCCCTTCTTCCTTTATTTTTCGGTTTCCCGATAATGAATACACCTGATAGCCCCCGCTATCGGTCAATATATTTCGGTCCCATCCCATAAATTTGTGAAGTCCGCCCGCTTTCTGGAGAATATCGGTCTTCGGCCTTAGGAACAAGTGATAGGTATTCCCAAGAATTATATCCGGATTTATTTCCTCCCTCAACTCCTTCTGATGTACTCCCTTAACGGACGCTACCGTACCCACAGGCATGAAGATGGGGGTTTCGATTGTACCATGATCGGTAACCAAGGTACCTGCCCGTGCCTTACTTTGGACATCTTTTTTGTGTAGTGTAAATTTCAATATGCTCAAATAAAGATGCAAAGATAATGAACTCCTTGGCTCCAAAACTTAAGAAAAACCAAAGAAGGTTTTAGTTATCAAGTTAATCTTACTTCTCGATGCGACCATGGTAAAACCAAACCTCTCGTAACTTCGCCAAACAATAAAAGAACTTTACCCTCCGTTCTGATGGTATAACGAGAAAGGAAACGATCGGTATTGTTCTTGATACGAATGTTTCAATAAAATAAAACTATTATGAAAAAAACACTTTTTCTTACTGTGATGCTTTTGACCGGTCTGACCGCGATGGCACAAAGCGGTTCTGGATTTGGAATTAAGGGAGGTTTAAACTACGCAGGAAATGGAAACTATTTTGATTCTACAGCGGATGCTTTTGAAAATCCGGATAAAAACCTGGGCTACCATTTGGGTATCTTCGGGAAATTGGGAGGAAAAATATATGTAAGACCAGAATTGGTTTATACTAGTATAACGTCCGGATATGATGACGGAGATTTTAAAATGAAAAAATTGGATGCACCCGTCCTCTTAGGTGTTAATGTCATTGGTCCACTAAATTTATTTGCCGGACCAGCATTCCAATATATTTTGGACACCGACTTTGATGGCGTCACTTTAGGCGATGTGGAAAACGATTTTTCCGTAGGTCTAAATATAGGTGCGGGGGTCAACTTGGGTAAGTTGGGAATCGATTTAAGATATGAGCGTGGTTTTAGCGAAAACGAAGTGAATTTCATTAATACGAATGGTGGTATCTCCATAAATGATCGTATCGACACCAGACCGGACCAGCTTATTTTGAGCTTATCCCTAAAGATTTAGCGGGAATATTTCCCATAAAAAAGGCTTCCAGGGTACTGTAAGCCTTTTTTTATTCTTGCAAATAAGTTGCATCATTTAAGAATCCCTATCCAAGTGGTCCGGAGTACCATCCCCATCGCTATCCTTAAAGCCCACAAAATTCCCTTCATCATCTAATATAATTTCTTCTCTGGTAGGTATTCCATCTCCATCATCATCCGTATCATTGTGATTGGCCAATGGATCACCATCCGTATTATCGTTGTTAAGATTACCATCTCCATCTATATCCTCCAAAATAGAGGGGATACCGTCCCCGTCAAAATCGGTATCTTCTTCGAATGTAAAAATGTCCACTTTGAAAATCAATGGTGCGTAAGCTGGTATTGATGAACCAGAACCACGATTAAAATAGGCCAACCCCGATGGGATAAAAATAGCTCCGATACCATAATCCGAATATGATACCGTGCCATCTCCATTCACAATCAAATCTGTTCCGGATTTAAAATATTCTACACCGTTTCCAAATCCTTGTACCACCCCAGATAGATTGAATGTAATTGGCTGATTACTGGAAGCATCAAACAAGGTACCATCCAAGAGAGATCCTTCGTACCTCAATACTACGTTATCACCAATAGTAGGGGTATTTTCTGAAGTTCCTTGTCTTGCAATAAGATAATAAAAAGTATGTTCAGCAACTTCTTCATCACTTACACCAAAACCTGCAGATGCCACAGTAATCTTTTCCATGCCGAACTCTATACCGGGAAGAGAGCCACTATTCAAAATAGAGGTTTTGTCTTCATTCTCCCCTGCAATTGTGTCAAATTGTATCTTAAAATCAAAGCCTTCAAGTGGATCTTGAAAATCCTCGTAGTTAAAAAAGTGGGTACTCAAGAATTCACGTAGCTCCGCATCGTTCTCGGCGGCAACCTCTATTATTGATCGCGGAGGTACTATCGTCCCCGGTGAATCATCGTCTTTTTTACAAGACCAAATAATTAAAAAAACAAGCACAAATACCCCTATGTTTTTCAATCTCATCAGCAATAATTTAAGCGTGCAAGATACAATTTTCCCCTATTTTTGTAGAAAACCTTAACAAAGAATTTAGTTTGCCATGCGTATTGACAAGTACCTTTGGAGCACACGTTATTTTAAAACCAGGAACATTGCTACCAATGCCTGTAAAAAAGGTCATGTTAAAATCAATGACCAAACGGTGAAACCGGGAAGGGAAGTTTTTCCAATGGATAAAATCGTCGTTCGCAAAAACCAAATCGATTACCAACTTACGGTTTTGGATATCCCGGAAAGCAGGGTGGGCGCTAAATTGGTGGATATCTACCGAAAGGACACCACCCCTAAAGAAGCCTTTGAACATCAAAATCTTTTACAGTATTCCAAGGACTATTATCGAAAAAAGGGAACGGGAAGACCTACTAAAAAAGACCGTAGGGAAATCGATGATTATTTGGACACTAATGAAGAAATTGATGAGTGAAAAATTTAAAATGAAAAGCGAAAAGTGAAAAGTTAATAGGGAACAGATAAATCTGGAACTTCGAACTTGAAACCTGAAACTTAGAATTAATAAATAGCAAAATGCGTTCAGCGCTTTGCGCATAGCGCACAATAATATCAAATTAAGCCTATATTTATCTAATAGAATTGAATGGCCATGCAGCAACAAATATTGACCCATCAACAGATCCAGCATAAAATTGAACGAATCGCCTATCAAATTTATGAAGCCAACGTTTTCGAGAAGGAAATTGTTGTGGCCGGAATACAGGGTGGCGGACTCCTTTTCGCCAAGAAAATCATGTCCGTGTTAAAGAAAATAACGGAAGCGGAAATTATCCTCTGCACAGTTCTTATGGATAAAAAAGATCCTTTAACAAGCGGTGTATCCACCTCTTTAGCCGAGGAAGCATATGCAAACAAATCGATTGTATTGGTGGACGATGTTTTAAATTCGGGGACTACCTTAATCTACGGAGTACACCATTTTCTAAAAACGCCGCTCAAACAATTGAAGACTGCTGTTTTGGTCAATAGAAACCATAAAAAATATCCGGTCAAGGCAGATTACAAAGGTATATCCCTTTCCACATCACTACAGGAGCACGTAAACGTGCTCTTCGAACCTAAAAAAAATAGGGTTTATTTAGACTAGTAACTTCCATATTTGGAGTACCACGTCTTCAACCGATTTATATTGGTTGCCGATTTTATGATGCGCTTGATTATAAAAAAAACTACGCTCGAACAGGTGTTTTGCAATGAATTCCTGAAACTCTTCAGGAGCAATATCGGCTATTAGGGGTCTCTCATCCCTTTCCTTCATAAGTCGGTCACATAAAACATTTAAATCGGTTTTAATGTAAATCGAGTTTGGTGTTGCCTCGTTTATCAACCGTATATTGTCACCAAAACACGGTGTTCCCCCTCCAACGGATAGCACAACATTCTCTTTGCGATTCAAAACCTCTTTCAGATATTCAGTTTCCTTTTTTCTGAAATAGACTTCCCCCTTGTCTTTAAAAATCTCATTGATCGACGACTTTTCCGCGGCTTCAATATAATCGTCCAGGTCTAAAAATTTAACATTCAACTGTTTGGATAAGGCTTTGCCAATGGTGGTCTTTCCACTCCCCATGTAACCGATCAATATGATTTTCACTAGTGCTATTTTTTGTAAAAATCCGTCAAATTAAGCCGATTTCAAAAAAAAATAAATTTATGCACATTTGGACTTGGTAAATAAATAATAGGCCTTATATTTGCACCCGCAAAAGGGAAATCTTTGCAGTTACATTTTGACCTGGTAGCTCAGTTGGTAGAGCATTTCACTTTTAATGAAAGGGTCCTGGGTTCGAATCCCAGCCAGGTCACGAATAAATCAACAAAAAGTTGAAAACGAAGCAAGCTAAAAAACATAGCTTGCTTTGTTGTTTTAGTGAGGTTTTGATTTTAAAAGCGAAGCTTTGTCAGTAAAACCGAAGGTAATCCTGCCGAGGTCACGAATAAATAGTTAAAAAAAATGCCAAGCTTGCTTGAGCGTTTTTTTTGTTTGAACTATTTTCACCGCGTAGCGTTGAGGGAAGAGCGCAGCCAATCCCAGCCAGATTACCAAAAAACCTTGACTGAAAAGTCGAGGTTTTTTTTTAAAGGAGTACAGACTTATATAACCTACCATTGCAAAAAAGCAACAGTGTTTTCACAATAGTGTTGAAAGCTACTTCTCACCAACACTATTTATCACTTCCAAATTCACCTTACGAACTGCCGGAAAATCCATTTTATCCACCTTACGGTCATAGGTCATAAAACCGTTCACTTCCCCTTCAACATCCGTTGTCTGGGTATAAATCGCCCCGGAGAAACCTGCCTTTACCAATTTCTTCAATTCTTCGGCATATTCAATATACTGATTCGTGGTTTCCTTGGAGTTTTTAAACTTTACGTATCCCCAGTTATTATCGGGCTTCCAAAGATGTTTTTCAACCGCCAATCCAATACCTCCGTATTCCCCTAGTACATTTACCCGTTGTGCATCGTACAGATACATGGCAGGCCCCGGATAATTATGAAGATCGACAATATCGCCGGTCCTGTAAAAATTACCACCACTGGCAGCGTTGACCAACCTACTAGGGTCATAGCTTTTCGTCCATTCCGCAATTTCCTCGGTTTTAAATTGCCCCCAGGCCTCGTTAAATGGGACCCAGACCACGATGCTTGGAAAGGAATATAAGTAGTCCATTATTTCCTTCCATTCGGTTCTGTATATTTTTTCCGATTCCGAACTTCTTTTAAATTCGGTTCCATTGAAATAGTCATGGTTCTGCCATTGAGGCCCTTTGTCTCCATTGGGCATATCCTGCCACACCAATATACCAAGCCTATCACAGTGGGCATACCACCGGGCCGGTTCCACCTTGACATGTTTACGGATCATATTAAAGCCAAGTTCCTTGGTTTTGACAATATCATATTCAAGTGCTTCATCCGTAGGGGCCGTGTAGAGTCCGTCTGGCCACCATCCTTGATCCAAGGGACCATACTGAAAAAAATTCTTATTGTTCAGTTGCATCCTTACAATACCAAACGCATCCTTCTTCATACTGATCTTTCGCATCCCAAAATAACTTTCTACCTTATCCGTTTCCTTGGAGTCGGTCATAAGTTTTACTTCCAAGTCATATAAAAATGGCGTCTCTGGAGACCAAAGTTTTGGGTTTTTTACCGGCAGCTCAATTTCCATACCAACCCTGGCCTTCGCCTTTGAAACCAAACTTCCAGCATCCAGAACGGATACTTCCACAATATCGCCATAGGCGGCACATTCGATTTCAGTATATATAGAAACGGTACCCCTATCCAAATTTGGGACTGTCTTGATGTTGCGAATCCTCTTTTTTGGAACAGGTTCCAACCAGACTGTCTGCCAAATTCCAGTTACCGGGGTGTACCAAATTCCCTCCGGATTCTTTACCTGTTTTCCTCTGGGCTGCGGACCATCGTTCGTGGGATCCCAAACCTTAACGGTTAATTTTTGTTCGCCTTTCCCCAAAAAGGGTGTAATGTCAAATTGAAAAGGGGTATATCCACCAGTATGGGAACCCACAAGTATATCATTTATCCAGACATCCGCTTTCCAGTCTACCGCCCCAAAATGAAGCAGCATATTGTTTTCCTTCCAGTCCAAAGGAACCTCAAAGGTGGTTTGGTACCATAATTCCCTTTCACTGCCCACTTCCTTCATAACTCCGGACAGGCTCGACTCCACAGCAAATGGAACCAAAATCGCACCTTCAAAATTAGTTGGGCACGACTCCCCTTTTCTTGTAATTGCATATTCCCAAAGACCATTCAGGTTTTTCCATTGATCACGAACCATCAACGGCCTAGGGTATTCATTCAAGATATTTTTGGTGTCTATTTGTTCGGTCCATTTGGTTTTTATTTTATCACCGGCGGGTTTCCATTGACCGTAGGTGAAGCTCAAAAAACAAAGGCAAAGGGAGATTAAAGCATGAATACTACTATTTTTAGGAATCATTGGACATAAAATTGGTTTATAACAACAATTTAAAAATAATTCCTTGAGCTTGTCCAAATTGGCACTTTTGTCAAATCACAATTCATGAATTATTTGAAGCGAACTGAAATACGATACTTATTTAGTAGCCGTACTCTAAAACTCATCTTAGATTTGCTTTGAAATACACAATACCTTTTTATCTTTACGCCCAATTCTGAATCGCCCACGTGGTGAAATTGGTAGACACGCTACCTTGAGGGGGTAGTGTTCGTAAGGACGTGCTAGTTCGAATCTAGTCGTGGGCACAAAAGCCAGGTACTTTCTACCTGGCTTTTTTTTATTTAGCGAGGTTTTAACATCTTTTCCAACCAACTTTAGATGCAATTCATTAAGTTTGTTTAACGTTTTTCTTCAAACTATGAACAACGTAAAGAAAATATTCAGCATTAGGGACCTTGAGAACTTATCAGGCATCAAGGCGCATACCATTAGAATTTGGGAGAAAAGGTATAATCTGCTATCCCCCGAAAGGACAGATACGAATATACGTACCTATAGCTTGTCCAGCTTACAAAAGCTTCTGAACATCACGCTTTTATACGATAATGGTTATAAAATTTCCAAGATTGCAAAGATTCCCGAATCGGAAATACCAAATACCGTTAAGGAGGTAGTTTCAAAAAAAACCAGTAAATCACAAAATCTGAATGCCTTTAAGTTGGCAATGATGAATTTTGACCAAACCATTTTTTTTGAAACGTATGACAAACTTCTAAGTACAAAGTCTTTTAGGGAAGTCTTTAAGGATGCATTTATTCCCCTGTTGAACGAAATCGGGCTTCTCTGGCAAACGGATACCATTAGCCCTGCTCATGAGCATTTCATAACAAGTCTCATCAAACAAAAAATTTTGGTGAATACGGAGAGGTTACAACATCAAAAGCCAACTAAAACGGATAAGGTTTTTGTGTCCTTTTTACCCGAAAACGAGATACATGACATTGGTATATTGTACCTAAACTATGAGATTCTTCTAAAAGGTTATAAAGTGGTTTATTTGGGCCAGACGATACCCATTGAAAATTTAACCGATCTCCTAAAGTATTTTGACAATATTTATTTCCTATCTTACTTCACGGTAAAGCCGGACAAAACCGAGATAGCCACCTATCTTGAGGAATTTGAATTATATCTAAGAGATACTTCAAACCCACACCTATGGATACTTGGTCGTCAAATCCAACATTTGGAACGCACCAAACTTCCAAGTTTTGTAAAAACCTTTACTTCAATTGAAGAGGTGGTCCACATTTATAACCTATGGAAAAAAATATAGCTATCATTGGATCTGGTTTTTCATCCCTTTCGGCAGCTTGCTATCTTGCCAAAGCCGGTCATCAGGTAACCATCTACGAAAAAAACGAATCCATTGGAGGAAGGGCCGCACAATTGATAAAGGATGGTTTCACCTTTGATATGGGCCCTAGCTGGTATTGGATGCCCGATATTTTCGAGAAGTTTTTCAGCGATTTTGGCAAAAAGACCTCAGACTACTACCAACTGGACAAATTAAGTCCCGCATATAAAATTTTTTTTGCCGATGACGTAATTACCATAGGGGACTGCATGGATAAGATATGTACTGAATTTGAACGTATCGAATCCGGAAGTTCCGTACATCTAAGAAAATTTATCGCCCTGGCACAGGAAAACTATGAAATTGCCATAAACAAAATCGTTTTAAGGCCTGGATTGTCACCTTTCGAATTGGTCACCAAGGAAACGGTTTTAAAGGTTGATCAATTTTTTAAGACAATTAGTTCAGAAGTTAGAAAAAAGTTCAAAAACCCAAAACTTATTGCGACCTTGGAGTTCCCCGTGCTGTTTTTGGGCGCAAAGCCTAGTGATACGCCATCCTTTTACAGCTTTATGAATTTCGCCGATTTCGGTTTGGGCACTTGGCACCCCCAAGGTGGTATGTACCGTATCATTGAGGCCATGGGAAGTCTTGCAGAAGAATTGGGAGTTAAGATTCATACCCATGCCAACGTAGAAAAGATTTTGGTTACAAAATACATCTGTAATGGCATCATTTGTAACGATTCCACTATTTTGGCCGATATCGTGGTCAGCGGGGCCGATTACCATCACTCCGAAAGTTTATTGGATGCGGAGTACAGGCAATACAGCGAAGCATATTGGAACAAAAAAACCTTTGCGCCTTCTTCCCTCTTATTCTATATCGCTTTTGACGGGAAGCTCAAGAATGTGGACCATCACAATTTGTTTTTTGATACAGATTTTGAACGCCATGCTAAGGAAATCTATGATAACCCGCAATGGCCAACAAGCCCCCTATTCTATGCCAATTTTCCTTCCATAACGGACGAAAGTATGGCACCCGAAGGATGTGAGACCGGATTCTTTTTGGTTCCCATCGCACCCGGGCTTGAGGATACTAAAGCGCTTCGGGAGCAATATTTTGACTTGATTATGGATAGGTTTGAGGAAAAAACAGGTCAAAAAGTCTTGGATAAAATTCGCTTTAAGGAAACCTTCTGTGTAAATGACTTTGTGGAGCGGTACAATTCCTATAAAGGCAATGCTTATGGAATGGCGAATACGCTATCCCAAACTGCATTTCTCAGACCAAAATTAAAGAGCGGTAAGGTTAAAAACCTTTATTTCACAGGGCAACTTACAGTTCCTGGACCTGGCGTTCCTCCATCTTTAATTTCAGGAAAATTGGTTTCTGAACTTTTAACTAAAAATAATTAACTTAAGGCTATGAAAGTACAGACCTTAATCGGCAAAAGGATTAGTTGGGTGTACCATTCCACAGCTTTAACCATATAAATGAACACATGAAAATCACTTTTGACAAGGTATCCTACCAGTGTAGTAAAATCGTTACCGAAAAATACAGTACATCGTTTGCCTTGGCAACAAAAATGCTTCATGGTTCCATACGTGGGGACATATACAACATTTATGGTTTTGTAAGGTTTGCCGATGAAATTGTAGATACCTTCCACGAGTATGATAAAAAGACCTTATTCGATAAATTTGAGGAAGAACTTGCCGCCGCACTGGAAAACAAAATAAGTTTGAACCCCATTCTAAACTCGTTCCAATACACGTTCCATAAATACAACATCCCCATTCATTTAGTGGATTCCTTTATGAAAAGTATGCGGGCGGATTTGACCAAGAACGTTTACAAAACCGAGGCCGAGTATAAAGAATATATTTATGGTTCCGCGGATGTAGTTGGTCTTATGTGCCTTAAAGTATTTGTCAAGGGCTGTGATGAATCCTACGAAAATCTGAAGGAATCTGCCATGGCCCTAGGTTCTGCCTTTCAAAAGGTGAATTTCCTAAGGGATGTAAAGGCCGATTTTGAGGAGTTAAACCGCACTTATTTTCCAAACGCCAATCTCGCTGCTCTGGACGAAGATTCAAAAATGGAAATCGTTCAAGAGATACAACGAGATTTTCAAGAGGGGTACAAAGGTATCGTAAAACTGCCCATTGAGGCAAAATTCGGGGTATATACGGCCTATAGATATTACACTAGGCTTCTTAAAAAATTACAAAACACCCCGTCCATGGAAATTAAAAGCACCCGTATACGGGTTCCTGATTATGAAAAATTCGGTCTTCTGGCAAGATCTTATGTTAAATATAAAATGAACTTAGTTTAAATGAATACGTTTCTTTGGATAATTATTTTTTTAGGTACATTTTCTTTTATGGAATTTATGGCCTGGTTTACTCACAAGTACATCATGCATGGCTTCCTTTGGTCCTTGCATAAGGACCATCACCATAAAGATCATGATTCCTGGTTTGAAAGGAACGATGCCTTCTTTATTTTTTATGCCATTGTAAGTATGTCACTGTTTTACACCGGAGCAAACGGATTTTGGTATGGATATCCCCTTGGTTTTGGAATTTTGGCCTATGGTATCGCATATTTTTTTGTACACGACATCTTCATACACCAAAGATTCAAAATTTTCCGTAACGCAAACAATTGGTATGCACGTGGTGTACGACGCGCCCACAAAATCCATCACAAACACTTGGGAAAAGAGGACGGGGAATGTTTTGGAATGTTGGTAGTGCCCTTCAAATATTTTAAAAAATAGCCAATGCCCCATGCTTTGGTAATCGGTGCCGGCATTGGTGGTTTAGCCACTTCCTTAAGACTTCGCAAAAAAGGTTACCGAGTAACGGTTCTGGAAGTCAACGATTACCCTGGAGGTAAACTTCACGCTATCGAGCAGGATGGCTACCGTTTTGATCTGGGACCCTCCTTGTTCACGATGCCCCATTTGGTCACCGAACTTTTTGCACTGTATCAAGAGGATTTCCCAACTTATTTTCAATACAGTAAAAAACAAATTGTCTGTAATTATTTTTGGGAAGATGGACACCGATTTTCAGTGGCATCGGATATAGAAAAGTTTATAAAAGACGCATCCGAGAGCTTCAATGAACCTCCACAAAAAATAAAATCCTATTTAAAAAGAAACCGCGAAAAATATGATTTGACCGCGAACCTATTTTTGGAAAAGTCCCTTCATAAGCTCTCCACGTACCTATCAAGACAAACAATAAAGTCCATCCTTCAAATTGGAAAACTACACTTAAACGACACTTTAGACTCGGTCAATAAGCAGTATTTTAGAAACCCAAAGTTGGTACAACTCTTTAATCGGTATGCCACGTATAATGGCTCATCGCCCTATAAAACCCCAGGCATCATGTCCATGATTCCCCATTTGGAAATGCATTATGGCACCTATTTTCCCAAGGGAGGAATGCACAGCATTAGTCTTTCGTTATATGAATTTGCCAAACAAAAAGGGGTCAGCTTCAAGTTTGGACATCCGGTAGAAAATATCATTGTTAAAAATAAAAAGGCTATTGGCGTACTATCCAAGGGAGTCGCGCATAAGGCCGATATTGTGGTTTCCAACATGGATGTGTATCCTACCTATAAAAAATTGCTGAAGGACCAACCCTATCCAAAAAAAACCCTGGAACAAGAACGCTCAAGTTCCGCACTCATATTCTATTGGGGGATTTCAAAGGAATTTCCACAACTGGATTTGCACAATATTCTGTTTACTGATTCCTACCCTGATGAATTCCAAGCTTTGTTTGACCAAAAGACCCTTTACACGGACCCTACCATCTACATCAATATTACCTCTAAAGAAGAGGTCAGGGATGCGCCCGAGGGCCATGAGAATTGGTTCGTGATGATAAACGCTCCAGGAAACTATGGGCAGGATTGGCGCGAGCTAAAACAAGTGGCGAGAAAGAACATTGTTTCCAAAATAAATAGGATCCTAAAAACAAACATTGAAGAATTCATAACTACGGAGCATATTTTGGACCCAGTTGGGATTGAAAGCAGTACAAGTTCATTCCGGGGAGCCCTCTATGGCGCGGCAAGTAATGATAAATTTGCCGCCTTTGTAAGGCATGCGAATTTTTCAAAATCGATTGAAAATTTATATTTCTGTGGAGGATCCGTACATCCAGGTGGGGGGATTCCCCTTTGTCTTTTATCCGCGAAAATTGTTTCCGATTTGGTTCCAACCCCCATTCCAAATGCTTGAAACCCTATCCAAATATAAGGTCCTCATAGCTATTGGCATCGTATGGTTATTTCATATTTCGGCCATTATTGGAATCGCTTCGGGGGATTTGGAATGGTTTATTCAAAAAACCCCTTTGAACCTAATAATCAGTTTAACGCTCTTTTTATTTATTTATCCCATCAATACTCCAATAAAGTCCTTTGCCTTTGTCTTGTTTTTTTGTGGTGGCATGTTTGCCGAATGGCTTGGGGTACACTATGGAATTTTGTTTGGGGAGTATGCATATGGGAATAACCTAGGCCCAAAACTTGACGGGGTTCCTTATTTGATTGGTACATACTGGGCCCTTCTTACCTTTATCACGGCAAGTATGCTTGATTATACCAAATTAAAATCCATCCCCAAGATTTTATTGGCCGCGGGCCTTATGGTTTTACTTGATTTTATTATGGAGCACAATGCCCCAGTATTCGATTTTTGGACTTTTGAAGGTGGTATGGCACCGCTTGAAAATTATACGACATGGTTCGCCTTGGCGATTTTGTTCCAGATACTACTAAGGGTCTTAAAAATAGAGGGAAATAAACAATTTTCAATCCATCTGTATTTGGCCCAACTTGTTTTCTTTGGGTTTTTCCTTTTCTAATTTTCTAAGTCATATAGTGGGTTTTTGCCCATCCAAGTACCTATGGACCTGTAAGGCTGAAACCTGGAAAAAAGTTCTTCCTTATACCAATTCAACTGCCTTGTTTTTTGGATCGCTTTTTGGTGTTCTTTGCTCGCGTAGGCAAATTGCATAAGGGATTCCTTATCACTCCAAATACTGAATGTTGCCATTTGTAAAAAAGGGACCTCACCTATCCCCTTTGTAAATAAAAGACCCCTATTACCAGCTAGGGATTTTTGGGATGTTGGAACATATTTCCAAAATTTAAGGAGCATTCTTGTTTTGATTGTCGCCCTAGTGATTACGGCAATGTACGGATTCGCTTCTTCCAAAGATTCACTTTTGATAAAAGGATTATTACCATCCCAATCCCCCTTTGCCGTAGTGTTTTTCATGTAAACCGTCCATCTTTCTTCACTTTTCCCCAAATAACGTTGCATAATAGTCGAGGCATTGAAAAACTCGTTAGCACAAGTTTCATTATTCCATATCTGAAGCAAGCCATAAACAGACCAATCCGGTAAGGGATTAAAGCCTTCTCTACCGCTTCCCATAAGTTTGTACATTTGAAGACCTTCTACTTTGGAAAGCCCTGCATGTGCAAATTGCATTTCGCCAAAGGCCCATAACTTACTGCTAAAATTGGTATATCTAAAAAAAGTGAGTGTTGTGATTTGGGACATACGATATTCCTGAAAATTGCCATTTAGGAATATCTAAGATACAAAATGAATATTGTTGCTGTTTTTTTATGGAAACCCGTTTCGTTTTATTCCGATATTAGCTCCTCCAACAATGCATCCACAGCAGAATTGTCCCAATCGGCAATCGCATTTTGATGAACGGCTATGAAACCGTTTTTATCGATTATATAGGATCCGGGCGGTTTTAATATAGTAACCGGACTGTCTTCACCCACAATCCTGTACGTAACAGGAAACGTATACCCATGCTCTTCCATAAACAGTTCCACAGGGGCCCGCTCCTCATTGGTAATGATATAGAAATTAACCCTACCCTTATACTTTTCGTATAGACTTTGGATATCCTTTAACTGAGCTTGTGATGGCATATGCCAAGAGGTCCAAAAAGAAATAAACACCACATTGCCTTTAGCCTCCTCAAAACTGAAGAGCTTCCAATCTTCATCCTTTAGTGTCCAATCGTAGCTGGATATTTTACCCCTCTTTTCCGGAGTTATTATGGTAGGTGCCATGGCCAACCATCTATTTAAAAGAATCTTGCTATAATCACCAAGGGGGGTTACAAAGAAGGACAACACAAATGCGATGATCAAAAGTGTGAAAAATGTTTGTTTCTTCATCTTCAGTTTATGGAATACCCAAAACTAAAAAACTCCCGAATAGTTTCGGGAGTTTTCCTAATTTATTTTATTGGCACCGCCAAGGGGTTCAATACTTCAAGGCTTGCCCGCCTGAACACCTGTCGGGCAGGCCTCGAAAAAAAAGTGCATCTACCGCGAATGCCTCATGGGATCGCCCAGTGGTAGATTACTACTAGATTATGCTGCATTCTGCTTCTTGATAACATTCAAAGCGGAACCTTCCCTAAACCATCCAATTTGTGCATCGTTATAGGTATGGTTTGCCTTTATGGTGTCCTTGGAACCATCGGCATGAACAATCTCAATCGTCAACGGAGTGTCCGGAGCAAAATCGGCTATATCAACAAAATTGAAGATATCGTCCTCCTGAATCAACTCATAGTCATTCTCATTGGCGAAAGTCAAAGCCAACATCCCTTGCTTCTTCAAGTTTGTTTCATGGATACGAGCAAAGGATTTTACCAAAACCGCCGCTACACCAAGATGTCTTGGCTGCATGGCAGCGTGCTCCCTGGACGAGCCTTCCCCATAGTTGTGATCACCAACAACCATGGATTTTATTCCCTTCGCCTTGTAGGCCCTTTGGGTATCGGGCACACCTTCGTATTCACCGGTCAACTGATTCTTTACCAAATTCGTCTTTTGGTTAAAAGCGTTTACCGCACCGATCAAGGTATTATTGGCGATATTGTCCAAATGGCCCCTAAAGCGTAACCAAGGTCCGGCCATGGAAATATGGTCCGTGGTACACTTTCCAAAAGCTTTTATCAACAATTTGACGTTTTGTAACGACTCATTCTGGATGGGCTCGAAAGGATCCAAAAGCTGTAACCTTTCCGAGGTTGGGTCCACAACTACCTTTACACTGGAGCCATCCTCTTTGGGCGCTAGATAACCGGCATCTTCCACTTCAAAACCTTTGGGTGGCAATTCCCATCCTGTTGGTTCCTCAAATCGTACTTCCTCGCCATCCTCATTGATCAAGGTATCCGTCATTGGATTGAAATCCAACCTGCCCGCTATCGCTATGGCAGCGGTAATTTCTGGGGAAGCCACAAATGCATGGGTATTTGGGTTTCCATCCGCACGTTTTGCAAAGTTTCTGTTGAAGGAATGAACGATGCTGTTCTTGGGTGCATTCTTTGGATCACTGTAACGCGCCCACTGTCCGATACACGGTCCGCAGGCGTTCGTAAATATCTTGGCATCCAATTTCTCGAATATGCCAAGGATACCATCCCGTTCCGCCGTGAAACGTACTTGTTCAGAACCTGGGTTAATTCCAAATTCCGCCTTTGTCTTTAGTTTCTTATCCAAAGCCTGTTGCGCAATAGAGGAAGCTCTTGACAAATCTTCATAGGATGAGTTGGTACACGAACCTATAAGTCCCCATTCTACCTGCATTGGCCAATCGTTTTCCGTGGCTTTCTTGGTCATTTCCTTGCCAACGGGAGTGGACAAATCCGGCGTAAAAGGCCCGTTCAACAATGGATTCAGTTTTGAAAGGTCGATGTCAATGACTTGATCAAAATACTGTTCCGGATTGGCATATACCTCTTCATCGGCAGTAAGATACTCCCGTACTTTATTGGCGGCATCGGCAACATCAGACCTATCCGTGGCCCTCAAATATCTTTCCATGGAGTCGTCATAACCAAAGGTTGATGTTGTAGCCCCAATTTCAGCACCCATGTTACATATGGTTCCTTTCCCCGTACAGGAAAGCGCCTTGGCACCGGGACCGAAATATTCAACAATAGCTCCGGTTCCTCCCTTCACAGTAAGAATTTCGGCAACTTTAAGAATTACATCCTTTGGAGCGGTCCAACCTGAAATTTTCCCGGTCAAACGCACCCCTATCAACTTTGGAAACTTTAGCTCCCAAGCCATTCCGGCCATGACGTCGACGGCATCGGCACCACCTACACCAATTGCCACCATTCCCAAACCACCTGCATTCACGGTGTGGGAATCGGTTCCTATCATCATGCCACCTGGAAATGCATAATTCTCCAATACCACTTGGTGAATGATTCCGGCACCAGGTTTCCAAAACCCGATACCGTATTTATTGGAAACGGATTCCAAAAAATCAAATACTTCCGCACTCGTGGAATTGGCCGTCTTCAAATCTGCAGCAGCACCACTTTTCGCCTGGATCAAGTGATCACAATGCACGGTGGTAGGCACCGCCACCTTTGGTTTTCCGGCTTGCATGAACTGTAATAAGGCCATTTGAGCCGTTGCATCCTGACAAGCAATACGATCCGGAGCGAAATCAACATAATCCTTGCCTCTAACAAAGGCCTTAGTGGGAGTACCGTCCCACAAGTGAGCGTACAAAATCTTCTCCGAAAGGGTCAGTGGTTTTCCCACAATTTCACGGGCCTTATCCACCCGCTCAGCCATATTGGCGTACACCCCTTTAATCATATCAATATCAAATGCCATATTTCTCTATTTAATGTTAAAGCAATTCCGTAAAATTAAGAAAATCTAAGGCGCAATTAAAATTTTAAACAAAGGAATAAACCCTTTTTTGCCATTCCCAGAAAATTAGATTTACGGAATACCGAATTTAACGCTCAAAGACGCTTAAATCTTGCGGAAAACAGATTTTCGGGTTTTGGAAATTATAGTAGCTGCTTGATAATTGCCTCTTCGGAAATACCCTCGGCCTCTGCCTTGTAGTTTTTTATGATCCTGTGTTTTAGGATACCATAGGCAACTTTCTGTACGTCCTCGAAATCCGGTGAAAATTTTCCGCTGATGGCGGCATTCGCCTTCGCTGCCAGGATCAAGTTTTGGGAGGCGCGCGGGCCCGCTCCCCAATCAACGTATTGTTTTACATAATCCGAGGCGGATTCCAAATTTGGTCGGGTCTTGTTGACCAATTTTACCGCATACTCCACAACATTGTCAGGAACGGGAATTTTACGGACCAATTCCTGTACTTCCAATATTTGCTGGGCGTTGAACTGCGGCTCCACATGGTATTTGGTTGTTGAAGTCGTATTTTTTACGACCATGACCTCTTCCTCAATACTTGGATACTTCAATTCTATCGCGAACATAAAACGGTCCAACTGCGCTTCGGGCAAGGGATAGGTTCCCTCCTGCTCTATGGGGTTTTGGGTAGCCAAAACAAAATAGGGCAAATCCAATTTATATTGATGGCCCGCAATGGTAACCGCCCTTTCCTGCATGGCCTCCAAAAGGGCAGCCTGTGTTTTGGGTGGGGTTCTATTGATCTCATCGGCCAAAATAATATTGGAAAAAACAGGGCCCTTGATGAACTTAAAATTTCTGTTCTGGTCCAAAACCTCACTACCCAAGATATCGCTGGGCATGAGATCTGGTGTAAACTGGATGCGCTTGAAATCCAATCCTAGGGCTTGGGCAATGGTATTCACCATCAAGGTCTTGGCCAACCCCGGAACACCGATTAAAAGGGAATGTCCTCCTGTATAGATGGAGAGCAATATTTGGTCTATAACGGCTTCCTGGCCAACGATTACCTTGGCTATTTCCTTCTTTAAGGCATTATGTTTTTCGACCAATAATTTAACGGCAGCAACATCTGACATATTTATTCCTTTACCCAGTTATTGGCAAAATCACAATCCCTGTTGGCATCGCTTACGCTAATATACGTATCTTCAATATGATCTTCCATCCATTCCTTGATGGCATTATATTGCTTTTCCGTTAGGGCAAGTTGTTGAATTTTGGTGTAGTCCTTTGCAAAATCGGCAACGTGTTCGTCATATCGATTGGTCACCTTAAGAATTTTGTACTTGGATGGACCTCCCCTTGGGTCAGCTTCCAAAATGGGATAGGATATTTGGTCGTCCTGCAAATCACGTACCTGATTGTACAAGGTAGGATCCATTTTAGTAAGTTCAAAACGGGAACTGAAATCCTGCGGGTTTCTTAGCAAGCCACCATCGAATTTTGTCTCCTTTTCGTCCGAAAAGTTCAGGGCCGCCTCAGCGAAGGTAAATTTCCCCTCTATAATTTTCTGACGGATGCTGTCCAATTCCGATTTAGCCTCGGCCAAGGCCTTATCCGAAATTTCGGGCTGAATCAAAATATGTCTTAGATCGAGCTCCTGACCCCTTATTTTTTCAATGTAAATAATATGAAACCCAAACATGGTCTCAAAAGGCTCCGAAACCTCCCCTTCCCTTAGGCTGAAAGCTACGTCCTTAAATGTCTTATCAAATCCTGTGTCCTTGGTAATACTATAAAATCCACCTTTGGATTTAGAGCCCGGATCTTGCGAATATAAAATGGCCTTTACGCTAAAACTGGCATCGTTGTCCTCAACATCGGCCTTTATTTCATTAAGCTTGTCTATCACCTTCTGCTTTTCTTCCTGTGAAGGCTCCGGAGCCTTCACAATCTGGGCGATTTCCAATTCGGCACCAAAAACAGGCCGTTCGTTTTCAGGAATCTTGTTAAAGAATTGACGTACTTCCTCTGGGGTTATCTCTATTTCTGAAACAATATCCTGCTGCATTTTTTCGGACAGCATTCGTAGCTTGTTGATCTTGAACAACTCCTCCCTAAAACTTTGCTCGTCCTCCTTTTTGTAGTACTTCAAGACCTTCTCCATAGAACCGATCTGCTGCACCAGGGACTGTAATTGACGCTCGCCCGTGGCATTCACCTCATCATCGGAAACCAAAATACTGTCCTGTACGGCCTGATGTGCGTATAATCGATCTTCCATCAGCTTGCCCAAAAGGCTACAGTGCGTAATATCTTCCGTGGATGCACCCTGACTTTTTAAATCGATGAGGGTTTTTTCGATATCGGAATCCAAGATTACATAATCACCCACTACGGCGGCGATTCCGTCCAATTTGATCCGCTTAAAGTTTGTGGAGTCTTTCTTAGAGGGAGTTTCAACACTTGCCGATGCCTCCGCGCCTTCTTCCGTATTCTCCTGGGCCGTCAAAATTGCACAAAAGATACTTGCCAAAAAGGTCAACAGTCTCCTACTTGTTGTCATTGTAAACCTCAAATTCTTTTTCTCTGATTGCTTCATCTATGATTTCGGTTTCTAGTTTTCGCAGGTAGTCGATTTTTCTGCGACTTAATAAAACTTGCTTTATGGTAGGTGCAATGTATGAAAGTGGTGCGATATCATTGACATCCTTTACTTCCTCTATTTTGCCCAAATATACCCCGATTGAATCCTGTAATTCAAAAAATTGTGAATTTTTTAAGTATCTATCCTGATTATCAAAGGTTATGGGTGGAATTTCCTCAAATATCCTGGAAGAACTCACCCAAATGGAATCGTTAAAATTCAGCTTCTTAAACTGTACCCCAATGGAATCCAGATACGTCAAATCCTCCTCGTCAAAACTTCGTAAGCGCTGCTTAACTTCGTCCTGATTCAAAAAATTAAGGGGCAATTGCACAAAACGAATGCGCACGATACGCTCCTTTAATTTGAAATTTTCCTTTTGTCTGTCATAGAATTCCTGTAATTGGGTTTCGGAAATTAATGTGTCCGTCCCCTGTGATACCAAAGCTTCTTGATAGGCCCTGGTGTACAGGTCTGTTCTATACGCATCGACCAAAGCATCGAATTCCCGGAGCTTTTCCTCCGGTAGGTTGATCTTGGACTTGGAAAGCAGTAGTTGTTTGGAGGCCCAGTTATTGATATAATTGGTTACGAAAGAAGCACTGTCCCCTTTGGACATTCCCTCTTTAAGAAGGGGCTTCACGTCCTCTTTGTAAAGATACGACTCGCCCACCCTGGCCAACGGCTCCTTTTCCTCTTTTTTGTTGAAATACCCCTCGCATGAAACGAGGATACAAACAGTTCCTACCGCCATCAACAAATAAAGGACTCCCCGTGGTATCATTTGAGAACTACACATCCTGCAAAAATAGCAAATACAATATCCCGAACAAACGCTATGGGTTTTCCTTAACAGAATAAGGCGATAATCCTAGAAAAATTGCATTCAAAAAGTTGGACAAACGCAACAAAATTTTTGAAATCCATGGAAAAACAAGGTCCAAATGTTAATTTTGATACCCATTAGTTTATTATTTTGGAAAGACAGATCAAATTGATATGGGACTTTAGGGGTCCCGCCGCGCACAAGATCGCAGAGCACCATGAAATTCATCTCAAAGAATTCATTACCTTGGAAAAGGTAGCGGCGATCACAACGGGTTTCACGGAATTGAACGATATGCACAGTATAGCCTTCCTGGTCGTTCATGAACGGGATATGACTGCCATGCGGGATCGATTAAAACCACATAGAGGGGAAGTTTATGTTGAAAATTAATCACACGTTGTATATATCATTAAGGCTCTTGGGCCTTTTGATCATTGGGTTATTTTTTTCCTGTTCGAACGAACCGGTGAACGATAACCTTTTGGAAGTTGCACTAAGTTCCAACAACCCGAAAATAAAGAGGGTCATGGATAGCCTTGATCGGTACGAAGTCCAAATCAGGTATACCAAAATCGATAGGAAAAACGACAGTATTTTTTTTACCGATTATGATTTTCAGGTGGATAAGGACGCTTACTTCTATCCCGCCAGCACGGTCAAATTTCCCATAGCAGTACTGGGCTTGGAACGATTGAACGAGACGGATACCCTGAACAGGGAGGTACGTTATTATGTGGAAGGCGACACCCTAGAATCGACATTCTCCAAGGATGTTGTAGAAATTTTCAGCGTTAGCGACAATTTGGCCAACAACCGATTGGTGGAACTGTTGGGACAGGATGCCATAAACGCTTCTTTATGGGAAAAGGGCGTAGAACCCGTCCGTATCTCACATAGACTGGGCTATCACTCGGAAGACCTGGAAACCAAACCTTTGATCATCTATTTGAACGATAGTACCACTGGCATAACGAAACCTAGTATAAATTTGGCTCCAATACGGTTATCCCTGAAAAACATTCGTAAAGGAATAGGCTACTATGAAGACGATACTTTGATGGAGGATCCATTTGATTTTTCATTGAAAAACTACTACCCCATTGAGGCCCAACACGGTGTCCTAAAGCGGGTGATATTCCCTGAACAATTCCGTCCAGAACAGCGATTCAACCTGTCCCCAGATCAACATGCGTTTTTACTGGAAGCGATGAAGATACTCCCAAGAAATGCGGGCTATGACCCTACGGAATATTATGATGGTTATTGTAAATTTTTCATATACGGAGACACCAAGGATACCATACCTTCCCATATGGAAATCTACAATAAGGTGGGGTTTGCCTATGGTACGCTGACCGATTGCGCCTACATCAAGGACACTAAAAACAAGGTGGATTTTATGCTCACGGCGACCATTTTGGTAAACAAGGATGGAATCTTCAATGACGATGCCTATGAATACAATGAAATAGGTATTCCCTTTTTAGCCGAACTGGGAAGGGAAATCCACAGATTGGAACTAGAAAGAAAGAGATAGATGCCAGAAGCACCCAAACAAACCCGTATCAACAAATATCTGAGCGAAGTCGGTTATTGTTCCCGTAGGGAGGCCGATAAGCTCATAGAACAGGGGCGGGTGACCATCAATGGAAAAGTTCCTGAAATGGGCACCAAGATATCCGAAGGGGATTTGGTACAGGTGGATGGCGAATCGATTTCCGAACCTAAAGAAAAACCGGTATACCTCGCGTTTAATAAACCCGTTGGAATTGTTTGTACAACGGACACAGGCGTGGAAAAGGACAATATCATCGATTTCATCAATTATCCAAAAAGGATTTTTCCCATCGGTAGGTTGGACAAACCGAGCGAAGGTTTGATTTTCCTCACGAACGACGGCGATATCGTAAACAAGATTTTACGGGCCCGAAACAATCATGAAAAGGAATACTTGGTTACCGTGGATAAGCCCATATCTCCCGAATTTTTAAAGAAAATGAGAAACGGGGTGCCTATTTTGGATACCGTCACACGAAAATGCGAAGTACATCAGGTCAGTAAATATCAATTTAGGATTATCCTTACCCAAGGCTTGAACCGACAGATTAGGCGCATGTGCGAATACTTGGACTATCGGGTAAAAAAATTGAAGCGAATTCGGATTATGAACGTTACCTTGGATGTACCCGTGGGAAAATGGCGCGATCTTACCGCTTCTGAATTAAAGGAAATTCAAAGATTGGTCAGTCGTTCTTCCAAGACCCACAAAGGATAATACATGCCGTATTCCGACTTCGGCAAAAACTTCAAAACCAGTTATTTTAACTAAAATTTATTTTATATCACTCTTAATATCACTATTTTAGGTAGGAAAAAGGGAATTGTTCCCAAAGATTGCTTAAAATCAAATTGATATGAACAAGAAAATAAATCTCCAAAAAATGAAAGACGTTTTCAATCCAAGGATTGGATGGTTTTTTACCTTTATGTTTATAAGTATCGGACTGTTTTCCCAAGAAGAAGGCTTCAAAGAATATCTAGGGGAGGTGTATGACAGCGAAACCAAAAAACCATTGGTTTTTGCGACCCTTACGTTGGAAAATACCAATATTAGTACAATTACGAACACAGAAGGTGAATTTTCGCTAAAGGTGCCGGATTCCAACACTAGTGAAAATGTCATCGTATCGTTTTTAGGTTACAGGACCAAACGAATCCCCATGTTGCAATTTAAATCCGAAGGCAATGAAATTGGTATGACGGAACTCGTAACGCAACTGTCCGAAGTAAGCCTCAGTATACCGAAAGATGCCAGGGCACTGGTTAGGGAAACCTTGAAAAAACGGGGGGAAAACTATATCGATAATCCCACCGTGATGACGGCCTTTTACCGGGAAACCATAAAAAGAAGGAGGCAGAACGTGAGTCTTTCTGAGGCTGTAGTAAATATTTACAAGGCCCCCTACTCCAGTAATAAAAGCGATGCGCTGAAACTTTTTAAAGCACGTAAAAGCACGGACTACAGTAAATTGGACACGCTTGCTTTGAAGCTTCAAGGCGGTCCTTTCAACGCTTTGTTCGTGGATATGGTAAAATATCCCGATTATATTTTTGCGGCCGATATGTTCGAGTACTATGATTTTTCATTCTCAAATTCTACGAGGGTAGACGATAAATTAATCTATGTGATAGATTTCACCCAAAAACCGGGGATAATAGATCCCCTCTATACGGGAAAACTATACATAGATGTGGACAATAAAATATTGACCAGTGCCATTTATTCCCTTAATATAACTGATCGAGATCTTGCCGCCCAAATGTTCGTGAGAAAGAAACCCAGAAATGCGGATGTTTGGCCCACGGAGGTCGCCTACAGGGTAGACTACCGCGAGAAAGATGGAAAATGGTACTATGGCTATAGCAACGTGTTGATGGAGTTTAAAATCAATTGGGACAAAAGGCTTTTTAATTCCGTTTATAGCATGAGCTGTGAAATGGCCATAACGGATTGGGAAGAGAACTTGAGCAACGAGATTCCAAAGTATAAGGACCGAATTAAATCCGATATAATTCTGACCGATGAGGCCATAGGTTTTGCCGACCCGGATTTTTGGGGGGAATACAATATCATAGAACCTGAAAAATCCATTGAATCCGCGATTCGTAAAATTCAACGGCAATTGAAAAGAGGGAAAATTGACGGCGGTACCTCGGCCGCATCGCAATAAACCAGATGAATGTTAAGAAAAAAGCCGTTGCAAAAATTTGCAACGGCTTTTTTGTAAGGCAAAATAACCTTATTTAGGCATTACCACGCCATCAATGGCATGTACTACACCGTTTGAGGCATCAACATCGGCCATTACAACTTTGGCCATGCCACCTTTAGCATCTTTCAACATCACATTTCCGTCTGACAAAGATAGGGTTATATCACCTCCCGCAACCGTCTTAACATTGAATTCGCCATTGTTATCGTTTATCGCCTTGATTACGTCCTTGGCCATATACTCACCGGATACTACGTGATAGGTCAATATTCCTTGTAACGTAGACTTGTTTTCCGGCTTCAAAAGACTTTCAACTGTACCATCGGGCAAGGCACTAAAGGCACTGTTCACTGGCGCAAACACTGTAAAAGGACCTTCACTACTTAAGGTTCCTACCAAATCGGCAGATTTAACAGCGGTTACCAACGTGGTAAAATTCTCGTTTCCTGCGGCGACCCCTACGATATTGTCCGATTGGGAAAAACCCGCGGTCAAACAAAGAAGGAAAGCGCATACTGTGGTAATTTTTAAAATTTTCATAGTTCTTTTTTTTAGATTTATCCAAATGTATGCGATTGATTCATAGCATAATCTTAATTTTTGTTTAATTAATTTTTAAAATAGTTAAACATTATTAAATTATTTTAATACCTAGCCAATATTACCTAGAAGAAAGTTCCTAACCGCCGCCCTAAGCCTATCCGTCTATCAACTTGTATACGGAAAAGAATTCCCCAAAACTGGGAAATCGGTCAAACTAACAGGTAAATTGTATCCGAAGCCCTTAAAAAAAGGGGGCACCATTGGATTGATAGCCCCCGGATACCGATTTTCCGAAGAAACCTTGACCAAGGCCAAGTCGGTCCTACGAAAAATGGGATATAATGTCTATTGTAAGGAAAGGCTATCCAAACCATATGGTTATTTCAGTAATACCGATGAAGAACGGGCAACCGATCTCAACCATATGTTCGAAAATAAAGTTGTGGACGGCATACTTTGTATACGAGGCGGATACGGATGCACCAGAATCATGCATTTGATAGATTATGGGGTGATAGCCTCCAATCCCAAGGCCCTAATTGGCTTTAGCGATGTTACCGCTCTTTTGAACGGTATTCATCAAATGACCGGTCTTATCACTTTTCATGGCCCGGTAGGAAGTACCCTTGATGATGGTTATTCCCAAAAGGCCCTTATCGATATCGTTAAAAAGCCCAAAGAAAATAGGGTGATACGAAATGCCACGCTTACGAAGGAACAGCTTATAGATGCGGAATATGAACGCTATACCATAAACCCGGGCGAGGCAAAAGGTGAACTTTGCGGCGGAAGCCTTACTTTGATCAATGCCCTCATAGGTACGCCCCATGAAATTGACTTTACGGATAAGATCGTATGTATAGAGGATGTGGAGGAGTCACCGTATCGAATCGATAGGATGTTAACCCAATTAATTGAAGGTAAAACGTTCAAAAAGGCTTCGGGCATCCTTTTTGGAGTATGCAAAGGATGCAATACAAGTAACAATCCCAATTCTTTTACCTTAAAGGAAGTAATACTGGATAGGATAAAACCACTGGAAATTCCCGCAGCTTATGGCTTTAGCTTTGGACATGTGGAACAGAACTTTACCTTTCCCATAGGAATGGAAGCATATTTTGATGCAGACCGTTTACAATTGAAAATAATTCAAAAACCAGTTACAAAATAACAATCCTAATTCGCCACTTCACTGATAAATTTCAACCTGTAGAGTCGTAATTCCTCATCCTCATATTCACCATCAAACTCCTTCATAGCTTCTTCCAGGTTGTCAGTTTCCGCTTCTAGAAAATATTCGTGGATTTCCTCCTGTTGGTCTTCGTCCAAGACCTCATCTATCCAATAATCCAAATTCAGCTTGGTGCCGCTGTAGACAATTTGTTCCATTTCCTTGATGAGTTCAGGTATTTCCAAACCTTTGGCCGAAGCGATGTCATCCAAAGGTAGTTTCCTATCCACATTTTGGATAATGTACAATTTCAATCCTGAATTGGCCCCGGTACTTTTTACCACGAGGTCATCTGGACGGATGATATCATTTTCTTCTACATACGATGCGATAAAGGACACGAAAGGGGTACCGTACTTCTTAGCCTTGCCCTCGCCCACACCATGGACATTGAGTAGTTCTTCCAAGGTAATTGGATATTTTAGTGCCATATCCTCCAAAGAGGGATCTTGAAAGACTACAAATGGGGGCACCCCTAGTTTATTGGCCTGGGACTTTCTCAGGTCCTTCAATTGCTTGAGCAATTTTTCATCGGCAACACCACCGCCTTTGGAGGCCCCAACAATCGCGTTGTCATTTTCGGCATTATAAACGTGGTCTTTTGTCATCAAGAAGGAGTGCGGATTATTCAAAAACTTCTGGCCTTTTTCGGTTAGGTGCAGTACTCCGTATTGTTCGATGTCCTTGCGTATATAACCTGCAACCAAAAACTGCCTGATCAAGGCCATCCAATGGCTCTTATCCTTGTCGGACCCAATCCCAAAAAACTCCTTTTCATTGGTTTTGTGGGAACTTATCAATGCGTTGTTTTTTCCTCTAAGGGTATTGACTATTTCCTTTGATTTGAATTTTTCACTGGTTCCCTGGACCACCCTAAGCAATTTAAGGGCATCGTCCTTGGCCTCCACCTTTTCCTTGGGATTTCGGGTGTTGTCATCCATATCGGCACCATCGCCGTTTATCTCATCGAACTCCTCCCCAAAATAATGGAGCATGAATTTTCGGCGGGACATGGAAGTTTCGGCGTAGGCAACTACCTCCTGCAACAAGGCATTGCCTATTTCCTGTTCCGCAACCGGTTTTCCGGACATGAATTTTTCCAATTTTTCAATATCCTTATATGAATAAAAGGCCAAACAGTGGCCTTCGCCCCCGTCCCTACCGGCCCTACCGGTTTCCTGATAATAGCTTTCGATACTTTTGGGGATATCGTGATGGATGACATACCTTACATCTGGTTTGTCTATTCCCATCCCAAAGGCGATTGTGGCTACTACTACATTTACATCTTCCATCAGGAACATGTCCTGGTATTTGGATCGTGTCTTGGCATCAAAACCCGCGTGATACGGAACGGCACTGATTCCATTTACCTGAAGCACTTGGGCGAGCTCCTCAACTTTCTTACGGCTCAAACAATATACAATGCCGGATTTGCCTTCGTTCTGCTTTATGAATCGGATGATATCCGCATCCACATTGTCCGTCTTGGTCCGCACTTCGTAGAACAGATTGGGACGGTTAAAGGATGCTTTAAAAACGGTGGCATCGGTAATACCAAGGTTTTTGATGATATCCTCCTGCACTTTTGGGGTTGCGGTGGCCGTGAGACCGATCATAGGTATATCCTCTCCCAATCTGGCAACGATGGCTTTTAAGTTTCGATATTCCGGTCTAAAGTCATGGCCCCATTCTGAAATGCAATGGGCTTCGTCCACGGCTACAAAGGATATTTTAACCGAACGCAGAAACTCTACGTTCTCGTCCTTTGTAAGCGATTCCGGTGCCACGTAGAGCAATTTAGTGGTACCGTCCGTAATATCCTTTTTAACCTGTTTGATTTCGGTTTTGTTCAAGGAAGAATTAAGTACGTGGGCAATTCCCATTTCGGCCGAAACGCCCCGCATGGCATCCACTTGATTTTTCATCAAAGCTATCAAAGGGGAGACCACTATGGCCGTTCCTTCCTGCATAAGCGCAGGCAATTGATAGCACAAGGACTTTCCTCCGCCCGTAGGCATAATTACAAAGGTGTTCCGTCCCTCCAAAATATTTTTTACAACGCCTTCTTGAAGTCCTTTAAACTGAGAAAAACCAAAATATTTTTTTAGCGCGGCATGTATATCAATCTCATTCAAACTTATACAGTATTTCAAATTTACAGCGTCGGATTATGGCGAATGGGCCCCGACCCCGAAAGAAATTAAATAATTATTTCAAACAATCTGATAGAACTAAAATATTGATGGATAGATACCCAATCAAATTAAGTTTACGTAATTTTGTATTCTTAAAGATAACACATCTTCACAAGAATACCATTGATAAAATTAAATAATACATTGACATCCAAGAGCACAATTCTTGAGTTGGCGAAAAGGACTATTGAGAAGGAACGGGATGCTATTGGGTACTTGGCAACCTTATTGGACACGAATTTTTCCAATGCCGTCGATTGTATCTTGAATTCCAAGGGACGCGTGATTATTTCTGGTATTGGAAAAAGCGCCATAATTGCCTCAAAAATTGTCGCAACGCTCAACTCCACGGGCACTCCTGCCATTTTTATGCATGCGGCCGATGCCATTCACGGAGATTTGGGAACCATCCAGGATGACGATGTAGTGATTTGCATTTCCAAAAGTGGCAGTACTCCAGAAATTAAGATGTTGGTACCTCTCATCAAAAGGGGCAAAAATACCCTGATCGGGATGACAGGAAACCTAGAATCCTTCTTGGCGAAACAGGCGGATTTTGTCCTGAACACCTTTGTGGAAAAGGAGGCGTGCCCCAACGATCTGGCACCCACAACAAGTACTACGGCGCAATTAGTGATGGGCGATGCCTTGGCCATCGTTCTTTTGGAACTGAGAGGTTTTAGTAGTGCCGACTTTGCCAAGTACCATCCAGGAGGGGCTTTGGGCAAAAGAATGTATTTAAGGGTAGCCGATATTGCCCGCAACAACCAATTACCAGCGGTTCAGGTTTCCGCCGATGTCAAGCAGGTTATCGTGGAAATTTCCGAAAAAATGTTGGGGGTTACCGCTGTTCTGGATGATAAAAAAGTAGTAGGCATCGTAACCGATGGTGATATCCGTAGAATGCTGAACAATCATGATAATATCAAGGGGCTAACTGCAGCCGATATCATGACCACACAACCAAAAACAATTGAGATGGACACCCTCGCCATTAAGGCATTGGAAGTGATGCAGCAAAAAGGCATCTCCCAATTATTGGCCATGGAAAAAGGCGAATATAGCGGCGTGATCCATTTACATAACCTTATAAACGAAGGTATCATATAATGGCAAAAAGTACGACTTCCCCAGATGAGATGTCCTTCCTGGACCATCTGGAAGAACTAAGATGGCATTTAATACGATCTACCTTGGCGGTAGTAATCATTGGCGTGGTAGCCTTTGTATTTAGTAGGTTCATTTTTGACGTCATCATCTTTGGACCTTCGCAAATGGATTTTCCAACTTATAAATTCTTTTGTAGGGCGGCTACATACATTGGGATTGAATCCGACTTCTGTAAGGATCAATTACCTTTCACTATTCAAAGTAGGACCATGTCCGGTCAATTTTCAGCGGATATTTGGACGGCTATTTGGGCAGGAATTATAATTGGGTTTCCCTATATCCTCTATGAACTTTGGAAGTTCATTAGTCCTGGGCTCTATGAAAAGGAACGCAAACACTCCAAAGGCTTTATTTTAATCGCCTCTGTTCTATTCTTTCTTGGAGTTTTGTTCGGTTATTATGTCGTAGCTCCATTATCAATAAACTTTTTGGGAACCTATCAGGTAAGTGAACGCGTTTTAAACGAATTTGATTTGGATTCTTATATTGGTACCGTAAGGTCCGCAGTACTTGCTTGTGGTGTGCTGTTTGAACTACCCATTATTATTTATTTCCTCACCAAGGTAGGGTTGGTAACACCTGAAATCATGAGGAAATACCGAAAAATAGCATTGGTAATAGTATTGATCCTGTCCGCAGTGATTACACCTCCCGATGTTGCCAGTCAAATCATAGTGGCAATTCCGGTACTTATATTGTATCAAGTGAGTATTTATATTTCCGCCAGAGTACTGAAAAGTGAAGCTAAAAGGGAAGCAAAAAGAGCCAAAAGAAATGTCAAATCCAGTTGAGGAATTTAATGCCTATCGTTCCAAAATGAACGAGAAGCTATTAGCGGACAATAATAAGGTAATCAAACGTATCTTTAATTTGGATACCAACGCCTATGCTCCCGGCGCTTTGGACGTAAAGACCAAGGAACTATTGGGATTGGTCGCTTCCGCAGTGCTACGATGCGATGATTGCGTAAAATACCATTTGGAAAGTTCCTTTAAGGAAGGGGCTACTAAAGAAGAGGTCATGGAAACTTTGGGTATTGCCACCTTGGTAGGCGGAACCATAGTAATTCCCCACTTACGAAGAGCCTACGAATATTGGGAAGCGTTGGAGGAAAATCAAGGTTAAAGATTTTATAATTGCTTTTTCCCGCCAGTAAGAAGGGTTAGATTTGAAATAATGAAGCTAAGAGCAGAAAATATTATGAAGTCCTACCGTGGCCGCCAGGTCGTTAAGGGCATTTCCCTTGAGGTAAATCAAGGTGAGATTGTAGGGCTTTTAGGTCCAAATGGTGCCGGTAAGACCACTTCCTTTTACATGATCGTAGGACTCATCAAGCCGAATGGTGGAAATATCTATTTGGACAGCATGGAGATTACCAATTTCCCTATGTACAAACGTGCCCAGAACGGTATTGGGTATTTGGCACAAGAGGCTTCTGTATTTAGGAAATTGAGTATTGAAAAGAATATCCTGAGCGTTCTCCAGCTTACCAAGCTGAGTAAAAAGGAGCAGCTCATGAAGATGGAATCCCTGATCGAGGAATTCGGTCTGGGACACATCCGTAAAAATCGTGGTGACCTTTTATCCGGTGGGGAACGACGGCGTACGGAAATTGCCAGGGCTTTGGCGACCGACCCTAAATTCATATTGCTTGATGAGCCATTTGCCGGGGTGGACCCCGTAGCCGTGGAGGATATCCAACGCATCGTAGCCCAATTAAAGAACAAGAATATCGGTATTTTGATTACCGACCACAACGTTCAGGAGACCTTGGCCATTACGGAACGTTCCTACCTTATGTTCGAAGGAGGTATTCTTAAGTCGGGAATACCAGAAGACCTGGCCGCCGATGAAATGGTACGCAAGGTATATTTGGGCCAGAACTTCGAGCTGAGAAAGAAGAAGCTGGATTTTTGAGTTGTTTTTATGTAATATACTTATTGACTAGAATCTACTCTAATTATTTTGTTGGTTGAAAATAAAGAACCATCAGAAGCCATGCCCTCGATAAATAGTTCAAATTCCGTCCAACCCTTACCATCAAAAATAAAGTCGGCCTTCCCATTTTCGTCGAGAATAATACCTGGCTCCCAATGAATGGTTCCAAAATTAATAAAGGCATCGTCTGTAACACTAGCGTAATTGGGAACATGGAAGTCTTTAACCGGAGTAAAGCCATTTTTTACGTTGTGCAGAAAAAACCTTGACTCTTTTTCAACTTTTACATCCTCCCCTTCGCCCCAAATCTTCCGGTACAATCTTATAACACCGCCTCCCGCGCCTGGTTCTGCATTTCCAGACTTATCTATAAAATAAGCCCCTATTTCATCCGTCAAAATATGTTCTATATTATTAAAATCGACTTGAAAAATGTCATCTACATATAAAGCTGGTGAGAGGCCATTTCTAAGGTTGACAATGGATACTCGACCCTCATATGAGCTAGTCCAGTCGATAATAACCCTAAAACCATTGGAGCGGATAATGTCCATAAAACGGGGATACATTTTTCTTTCCCGCTCCGTAATCTCGGTTACACGATTTTCGTTAACGACCGGACTGATTAAGTAATGATTTCTCTTTTTCTTATCAACTACCGTGGCTTCGTTCAAAACTATGGTTTTGTCAGGCATTATAAAATCTTCCAGGTTATACGCTTCGCTATTGTCCTTAGCAACAATCTCTGTAATATATTTCTCAACACTATGTATTTTATCGACCCTAATGCCATTATCCAGCCTTACATATAAATTGGGCCTTGAAAGTTTTCCATTTGAATTTATTGTGGTGAATTGTAATTCATCACCATTTTCAAAATAATAGTTCTTTAATACAAATTCTTCCAAATCTTGGGACAACTCAATCCTTTTTGGGTATGGCTTGTCACCAATATACAGTAAAAGATTCTCATTTCTTCCCAGTTCAAAATTCAGCTTGCCGTAAAGGTCCACTCCTGTCCTGGAATTATTCTCTTTTCTTGGTGAATTATTGAATATATTCTTCCAATCGTAACGGGACCAACCTTGCGTTAATAACAATAGGTCCAAATCATTTTCCCTTTTCTTTGAGGTCTCCGTAAAATAATACGAAGGATGCTCAATATTTTCATTAACATAAGATTCCAATAAAAAAGAACTAGAAATATTTTTCTTTTTTTGATAGGCTTTCGTTCCCAAAGGCAAAATTGAAGCACTTAAAAATTTTAAGCTTTTGGAGCTATTTTTTGCAAATAGGGTTAATTGCACAGAATCAAATTTCTTTGACTTTACGCTTATGTTTAAATCATTATTCTTTTTTGAATCCCCAGAATTAAAGACTAGCCTTTCGACCACAGGAATTCCCGTATTATCAACCAAGGTTACAATATTCATTCCCGGGTGTAACTCTTCGGAATTAAAAATATAGGATACAAAGGTTTCATCCTTTGGAAAGTTAATATCCATATGCTTAAGAAGTCCATCTCTATGGAACAATAAGGAATACGTTTTTTCACCAATCTCACTCCTAGTTAAAGGATTCATGCCCAAAGTAATCTGTATTTTATTTTCAGAAAGCCTTTTGACATTGATGCCTATTCCCCTTTCTTCTATCTCCGGTAGGAAGAATTGCCTCATTCTGCCTTCGCTGTCAATTAAACTTGTACTGTAGGTCCCTTCTTTTCTAGGCAAGAAATTAAACCTGGCCAAACCAAACATATTGGTTTCAAAGCTCGCCACGGTATCACCTTTACTTTCCACCAAATAGCCCTTAAATTTTTCGACACCCTGGCCCGATCGATTTTCAACTTTAACCCCTACCGTCGCAGGAACATCGCTTACTAGGGTACCTCCCTCGGGCAGAAAATTTATGTCCAAAATATCTTTACTATTTTCTAATACAGTCTGTAATCGATTTATAACCCTAAATTTTTGAATAAAAGAATCCTCTTCTTTCAAGTTTTGCAAAATACCGGTTGTTGCCTTTAGGTAATAAAGCCCGGCAGAAAAAATAGAATCTACCTTGATTTGTCCTTTTGATATTCCATTTTCACTAATGAAAAGTTCCTTTTTGATTTGATTGCCTTCTGAATCATAGACACCTACATAAAGATTCAGTCTCTCGTTATAAGGGGAGCCAGTCAAAGGATCATAAATATAACCATTGAACCATAGATATTCCCCCTGCACATAATCGCTTTTATTCGTATGTAAAAAGACTAAAGGCCTCGGCATACCAAAATAATCACCGATTGCAGGTTTGACCCTGTTTTCAATGCTTAAATTCTGTGAATATAAGGTTACACATGCGAAGACCGACAAAAAAAACAAACAACTTAATGAGCGAATAGTATAATTCATGTTACAAATACGAATTAATTATTGATCTAGCCAAGGTGACTTTGTTATGACAAGTATCTTTTGTTAAAGTTTTTATATTCAGAATTTCAATCCCTTCGAAGTAGCCGTTATCAACCTAAAATGGTGATTTAATAGATGTTTATAGCCTTATTAATTTATAATAATAAATGAAAAGTACATCCTATGAATCTTACTCAAATAACCGGTTATCTAAAAAAACTTTGACCTAATCCGGACTAATTTGAACTTCCTCCATTGTGGAATAAAGAGTACCATCTTCACCAATTCCCTCAATGAATACTTTCATGCGCTTGATGTCTAGGTGTTGAAATACGAATGTGCCATTACGTCCATCAACTATTTCCAAACTGGGGACCCAGTGAATAGTTCCAAAATTTTTAAAGGAGTCATCACTGACGCTGGCATATTTGGGCACATAGAATTCTTTCACCTGGTCAAAACCATTTTTTACAATATGTATAAAAAATTCCTTATCGGAATATTTTCTTCCCAAACCTGAAGCATCCTGATCAACCCCCTTCTTAGTGTATACCCTTATCACTCCTCCTGCGGCACCAGGTTCCCCGTTTCCAGACCTATCAATAAAATAGCTTTCCAATTGGCTAGTGGAAAAATCTGTCAATATATTGAAATCTGAATAAGGTATGTCATCCACGTATAATCTTGGAGAGGGAGGTGTCAAAGAAAGTGCCAAGGGTCTTTTGGACGTAATACGAATGCGGTCATAGCCCGTATTGGGTGCCTCCCACACATTAAATCCACTGGACCGTATCAAATCCAATAGTCTAGGAAAATTGCCTATGGTTTTCTCTGTAACTTTAACGAGTTTATCCGGAGTAAAGTGGGGACTCACATAAACAGGGTCCTCCTGACTGCCTTCTACGGTTACCTCATTCAATGTGATGGTATTATCAGGAAGTACAAAACTAAAATTGCCACTGTAATCATTTACTTGATAATCAAAGGTAGACATTTGCCTTTTATTAGGCAGTTTATGTAGAACATCCGATTTTGTTCCGTTATCGACCCTGACGTATAAATTTGGCCTGGAAAGCCTTCCATTGGCATCTACTACCGTAAACCTGAGTTCAGTTCCTTTTTCAAGATCGTAATTTTCAAGAAAAAAACTTTTGGAACCTTCTTTTATTTTTATCATTTGAGGAAGAGACCCCTCTCCAGGATATAACATAATCCCTTCATTTTTTCTAAGCTCAAAATTAAGTTGGCCCAAAACATCTACGCCAGTCTCAAAACCATTCCTTTCAACTGGAGCATTCTCAAAGATATTCTTCCATTCATAACGGGACCAACCTTGTGTCAATAGAAGTAAATCCAAATCCTTTTCGGTTTTTTCGGATACATTTGAAAAATAATATTTAGGATTTTCAACACTTCCGGACAAATATGGAGTTAACAAAAAGGTACTTAAAATGTTGTAATCATGTCGATAAGCCTTAGTTTCTGCCGGTAAAACCGAGGCGCTTAAATATAAAAACCCTTTTGATTTTCTTTCCAAATCAATATGCATGGATACTGAGTCGCGATCAACATATCCAAGTGATGTTTTCAATTCTCCCTGCTTTATGCTATTCCTATTAAATACCAGTCTTTCCAACAGAGGATTTCCATAGCTGTCTATTAGTGTAATAATGTTGGTACCAGGATGTAAGGACTCCGAGTCAAGAACATAGGAAACGTAATTTTTATCCGATGGAAACACCACCTCCATATGTTTTAAAAGCCCATCCCTGTGAAAAAGTAAACTAAATGGCTTACTTCCCATTTCAGCCCTGGTCACGGAATTGGTTCCCAAAAGAATCATTATTCGATCAGAAGAAATTCTCCTTATGGACATTGCAATACCTTTGGGTTTGGACTTGGGAAGCAAAATTTTTTGTTTTTTCCCTTGAAAATTATCCATTGTTGCGGAATACAGAATTTCCTGCTGAGGTAAAATCTCAAACTTCGCGTGGCCAAAATTGTTTGTAATGAATGCTGTTATGGAATCACCGCGATTATTTCTGATGATCCCTCTTGCTCCTTTAACACCGTTTCCATGAGAATTTATTACCTTAACCCCCACGGTACCCTGTACATCCGAAACCAAATATCCTCCCTCTGGTAAAAATTGGACATCTAATTCTTCGTCTTCGATTCCTTTTATTTTGGTAGGCCCTTGAACGACATCAAATTGGGAAATGAACGAATCATCTTCTTGAAAATTACGCATCCAGCTGGTCGAAGCCTTTATATAATAAGTTCCCTTGTCAAAAGTGGAATCAATCAGTACTTGTCCAAGCGCTAATCCATTCCTACTGATGAAAAGCTCCTTTTTTATAGGTTGGCCCACGGAATCATAAATTCCTATATAAAGGTTAAGCGGTTCCTTTAAAAGATTGTTCTTTAGTCTGTTATATAGGTAACTTTTAAACCAGAGATGCTCTCCTTCAACATAGGCACTTTTGTTCAAATGCAAAAAAACTGAGGCCCGGGGCATTCCAAAATAGTCCTTAAAGGCAGGTTTTATTTTATTCTCCACACTTAAATTCTGAGCATTAAGTGAAGTAATCAAAAAGGTGGAAATTAAAAACCAGTATTTAATGGACTGGTAAACTATTTTCAGTTTTTCGCAGAGCATACTCTTTAAAGATAATCATGCAGACCCTAATGACAATTTTAAATTGACAGTTTTACCTATATTTAACAAATCATTTACATCTTTAAAAAGTTGGGAAAAAGTGAAATTATCAAAGGTTGGATTTCCTGAAATTCCTATACCACTTTAGAAAAAACATAGTACAACTGCGCCGCTATCTCCAAACTTCGCTCCATGTATTTTTGGGTTTGGAGGTCGGTTCCATCAAAAGCTTTTGGATCATCAAAGGTCATTGGAATGCGCTTTTCGGCTCCTGGAATATAGGGACAGTTTTCATCGGCGTGCCCACAGGTCATAATGGCCGCGAAATTGGATTCCGGATTAAAGGCATGATCATAGGTCTTTGAAAAACCAATGATGGGCAGGCTATTCGCTCCATATTTGATGGCATACACTGGATTCCCACCCTCCGATAATTTGCTGATTCTAAATCCAGCACCTTCCAACGTATCCAAGACCTTTGGAAACAAAGCCGTTGCTTCCGTACCTCCGGAGTAACAAGCCACTTTAGGAATATCAAAATAGGCGGCTAGGGTCTGCGCCCAAATTTGGGATAAATGGCTTCTTCGGGAATTATGGGTACAAACAAAATTCAGGTTAATGGGCTCATCCTCATCCCTTTTTTCCTGAATGTAATCGATCAACGATTGTAAAATTGGGGTACGGACCGCATCGGGCGTATATCCCTTAAGTTCCTTGATGCCTTTTTTTAGTTCCTTGAACATAGCTCACACAATAATTTAAGGCAAAATTAAAACCTGTTTCCAGAAAAAAGAACATCGGATTAAAAAGCTAACCATTATTTAATCTCAAAGGTCAAGGTGGCCCAGTTGGATTCGTAATCCACGGCATCACCTTCCTTCTTTTCCATGTGAATGGTGGCCACGTACCACTTTCCTTTTGAGGTGGGCAAAATGCTTACCATACCGTTGGCATTGGACTTCACGGAATTTTCGTTCTCGTGGGCATCCTGGCCCGGCACGGAGGTGCTGTAATGAACCGTATGATTGGCCAACGGCTTTCCGTTCCGGAGCAATTTAAAGGCGACCCTGTCCCCCAAGGTAATCTCAAAAGGATTGTTCAAGGGAACGAACTCAATGGGATAGCCCAACGGCTTCATAAAGTCGATGGAGGTATTTTCACCCACCTGTAGCAGTGCCTTTACATGTTTTGAATACCGCTCCTTAGCGCCGTTATTGGTGATTCCGGCCTTTTTTCTATCGGCAATGGTGCCCTCCAGACCTTCATGCTCCAAATATTCATTAAAATCCGCCGCATTCATTTCCAATATCCTTGGCAGGGTGGAAATACCGGCCACATACGTTCCCGATGCTCCGGTAGTATATTTTAGATAGGTGATATTTTCCTCTCCGTAGTAATCAGTATCCGATGGTTCAAATTGATACCCCGGCCCCAATATTTTGGCTTTTACGATTCGGTCCCTGGTAATTTCATTTTCACTGGTATCAAACGTACCATTGAACAAATAAAGGAGACCTGAGGTATTGGGTTCCAAAAAATGAGAATCGGACTTTAAAAATAGTTCGTGGGAGGAAAAAAGGACCACAATGGCCAATAAGTAAAGTAAACGAAGTACGGTTTTCATATGTTCATATTTTATTCTATACTATATCTACGAAGGTATAACATTAATGGTTTTATTTATTTACCGACGTAGGACTTAAAGGCTTTCAAGTTATAAAATCCCCAAACCATAAAAATCAGTTCCAAAACCATGGCGACGAAAAATGGTAAACCAAAACCATCCCAAAGCAAGCTGATCAATCTACCCGAAGCGATACCACCCATAAATAGCACGTTGCACAGTGTGGCTGATTTCCACAACTCCTGACGAAATGCACCCAAAAGCCAATAGATACCCAACCCGAGGTAAATGCCCATGATGGCCCTGAATATATTCTTTAAAGCCAAGGCTTCGACTTCAAACTTAAAGGTCAACGGCATCACATATAACGGATGGAGTCCATAAAACAGGCCCGCCAAAATGACAATGATTCCGGATAGGACCAATTGCAGGTTCCTAGGAAATTTTCTTTCCATCCTTTCTGTATAATTTGTAATACCTGTAGGCTGCCAACGCTCCCACAAAGGAAAAGCCCGCGATCATATAAAAAACATGCTGATGTCCCTTCAATCCGGGACTCGCATCCAGCAATAGACCCATGGCAGCGCCGGCGAATATATCCGGGGTATAGCCTATTACCGATATAAGTCCCACCGCGGTTCCCGTCAATGCCAACGGTATTTTTCCGCTTTCCATAACCGCAAAATATAAAGCCCTGGCCGCATAAATTCCCGAAGTGACGATTAAAATGGAAACAAGAAATAAAAACACGGAGGTGTCCACCACAAACCCCATGGAAAAGAGCATGGCACCAATTAAAGAAACGACAAAACTCACAAACAGCCAATAACTAGGTAGGGAGCGATCCGCAATAATCCCGATACAGATTCCCGCCACGGGCCTCACGTAGAAAAGAAAAGCTCCGGTCTTGGCGGCATCCACATCATCGTACAGCATGATTTCACTTGCATAGAGCGAAAAAACATCGGTTAGTTTATACCCCACGTAGGCGCAAAGTATGATGACCATCAACAATAAAACCGATGGTAATTTTAGTACTTGTCCAATTTGTGACATGGATATTTTTTCCAGAACGATTTCCCTTTCCAAACGGTCTGGCAGTTTCATAAACACCCAGACCAAAATTCCCACGAATGCCACAATTGCGGATGACACCAAAAGTACCTTGCGGAACGCAAACCGACTATCGGCGAGGTTGGCACTTTCCAAATTATCGGCCATAAACCAAGAAAAAACCAATACGCCCAAGGTCCCGAAAAGTGCCCCCACAAGCCCTCTTCCCCCATCCAAAAATCCGTATGCCTTTCCTTGGGAATTACGTCCGCCCCAGACCCTTGTGGCCTTTATCATGGGCGACCAAAAAAGGAAAATAGTGGTAAAACCCCAATAACCGTAGAGTATCTGTAAGTAATGAAATTTGGGAAAGGTGGCAAAATACAATCCGCCTGCGGCCGTTGTCCAAAGGCCTAGGGCGATCAACTTTCTTGGCGGGTATTTATCCGCCAAGGGTCCACCAAAGAAATAAGAAACCAAGGCGACTACCCCATACACGGAAAAGCAAAGACCCAATTCCGTATTGTTCAGTTGAAAAACCTTCAAAACGGTAGGCCTAAATACACGTTGAAGGACGAAGGGCAAAATAAAAACACTTTCTCCAGCCAAAATCAACAATGCCAGATAATACCAAGGAGCTCTTTTTTCGGTATCCATTAGCGGTCCAGGATTGGAACCCAAATCTGCTCTTCTGAATTGGGATCGTTATTTTTATACTTTTCACCTAGCACCTCAAAATGGGGACTATGGTCCAGCCGATATCTAGAATTCGGCAGCCACTCATTATAGATGTATTGAAATATGCGAGGGTCACTACTTGCCCCTTTGTATTCAAAAACCGCATATTTTCCCGCAGGCAACTCAAAAAACTGCATACCCTTAGGGATATTGGACACCTCCAATACTTCCACGGCAGCCCATTTTTCAAAAGGCTTGTTTGGGTCATAATGCATGAAATAGTCTTCGGGATAGTTTTGGAGGGAAATAAAATCAGGTGAAACCCTGTTGGAAATCTCCGAAACCCTTGGCCGAAAACCGCTCCAGAGTTCAGCCGTCCTATTATTCAAAATGCTCATGTGGCAAGACACACCAATTAATTTCCTCGCTTTACTTTCTTCTATTCTTGGTGTAATCTTCACAACTTTTAAAAAAAATTAATTTATCCTCGTACGCTGGGATTTTAACACACTAGCGGTGACCAGTAATTGTCCTATATGGCGCTGACTATGCTCCGCTGCATGAAACAGCAATCCCAAAACCGTAGAAGGAAATTTTTTTCTTCCAACGAATCTTGCTTCTTTTAAGGAATCCTCGGAAAGGCCCTTAAAATACCCAAGCATAATTTCCATTTGTTTTGAAAAATCGGCCATTAATTTCTTTAAGGTCAAATCCGACTTTGGAGCTCCTTCGTTTTTAAGATACTCGAACTGGGTCTCCGTGAGCGACTTTCCTTTAGCGTACGTCATCAGTCTATCCAACACCCCTGTCATGTGTTCTATATGAAATCCAACGGATGCCCTATCTTCCAATTTTTGCCAAAGTAATTCCACTGGAAAATCCGCCAAATAGTCGTAAAGTTCCTTGTTGGATTGTAGCAGGGCATGAGCGGCCGGTTGCAAAAGAATGGGGATTCCCTCCACAGGGCCCCGTAACCAATATTCGATGGATTCATTATGATTTGATTTGGACATCCTTTTTATTTTGAAAATTTTTCCTGCACCAACGAACTGAGAATGTAAAAAAGGATGATAAAAGGTATGGCCAAAAATTTCATGGTGATGATCATGACCAAACTTATGGTCAGAAAAATATAGCGTAGCGCATTGTCCTTAAAGCTCCAGTTTTTAAACTTCAAGGCAAAAAGCGGAAGGTTGCAATTGAGCAAATAGGCACTTAAAATGGTGAGGAGCACTAAAAACCATGGATGTAATATAATGGCATTGACACTTTCGCTTCCGTTGTAAAAAAGGATTAGCGGCAGTGATATGATAAGCAGGGCATTGGCAGGTGTTGGCAAGCCTATAAAGGACGATACCTGATTCTCGTCCAAGTTGAACTTGGCCAGACGATAGGCGGACGCCATAGTGATCACAAACCCAAAAAATGGTAAATAGGAAACCCAGTCAACCCCGGGTTCTTCCAAAAAAGAAGCCCCGATCAGATTCCAACCGCCACTTTGGGACATGGCCAACAACTGAAACATAACGACACCCGGTACAAGTCCGCTCGTGATAACATCGGCGAGGGAGTCCAGCTGCAATCCCAATTCGCTTTTCACATCCAAGACCCGTGCCGCAAGTCCGTCGAAAAAATCAAAGAAAATACCCAAAGCCACAAATAGGGCTGCCATTTCCAAATTGTTCAAAACAGCAAAAACGGTGGCCACACAGCCACAAAAGACATTAAAAAGCGTAATAAAATTGGGAAGGTGTTTTTGCATGTCGTTTAAAACCGGTAATTGTTAGCTACTTCGATTTCGAGTAAAAATAACATAAATTGGTTATTATTCGCATCTTTGCGGTAGCATCCATGCTTTTCGACTATGTTTCAAAGGACCGTCCTAATTTTTCTGGTTTTGATTGTAGGTTTTGCTGGACATTCCCAGAAAAACCAACTTTCGCCCCTTTCCAAAATTAGTCTGTTGACCGTAGGAACCGGGGAAGAGCTTGCTGCCAAATTTGGGCATAGTGCCATTCGGTTTCAGGACGCTTCCTTGGGAATCGACGAAGTGTATGGCTATGGCACCTATGATTTTGAGGACCCCAACTTTTATTTGAATTTCACCAGGGGGAAACTGGCGTATACCATATCGAGGATGCCATTTTCTTATTTCAAAAGAAGTTATGAAATTGAAAAACGTTGGGTCCGGGAACAGGAACTGGACCTTGACCTAGAAAAGAGAACAGCCATTGTGGTCTTTCTGGAAAACAATCTTTTACCGGAAAATAGGAAGTACCAATATGATTTTCTTTTTGATAACTGCGCCACCAGAATACCCCTAGTCTTTGAAAAAACCTTAGGCCCTTCACTTCAGTTCAACTTTTCCCACCTTGAGGAAGAATTTACTTTTAGGGAATTGATACATCAAAATTTAGAAATTAACTCGTGGTCGAATTTCGGCATCGATTTGGCCTTGGGTGCCGTAATCGACCGGGAAGCGACACCTTATGAACTTATGTTCTTACCCCTGTATGTCTATGAACAAATGAAACATACTTCGCTGGCGGGAAAACCTATAGTGAAAAGGGAATCTGTTTTGGTGGATATCCCACCACAGTCCTACCCCACCCCATTTTTGCTATCCCCAATTTTTTGGCTCTTACTGCTCTTTTTGGTGGTGGGTTTTATATGCTATAAAGACCATCGGGCTAAAAAGAGAACAAAGTGGCTCGACTTTGTGTTGTTCCTTCTAACCGGTTTGGCGGGCCTAGTAATCGTGTTTCTTTGGTTCTTTACGGACCACGATGCCACCAAAATGAATTTTAACGTGTTATGGGCCTTTGCTCCGAACCTTTTTGTAGCCTTTCTTTTGATTAAAAATTCGGTGCCAAACCGGATACGATGGTATATCTTGGCACTCTTGGGATTTCTAGCCCTCACCGTTCTATTATGGCTGATAGAATTTCAGGTGTTTTCCATACTCTTGATCTTTATTTTGTTGTCTTTAGCCCTTAGATATCTATTTTTGTGGTCTTATTTTAATGGCCAGTCCAATTCCTAACCCCTAAAAATGAACCTACTTACCGTTGAAAATATTTCCAAATCCTATGGGGAGCTAGTGCTCTTTCAGGATTTGTCCTTTGGCATCAACAAGGACCAAAAAATTGCCCTTATCGCCAAAAACGGTACTGGAAAGACTTCCATATTGAATATATTATCAGGTAGTGACCAGCCGGATTCAGGTCAGGTGAATTATCGCAAAGGAATAAGGGTTTCGTTTTTGGACCAGGAACCGGTCATGAATGCCGATTTGACCGTGGAGGAGACCATATTCGCTTCGGATAATGAAATCCTTAAAGTAATTGCCAATTATGAAAAAGCCCTTTCAAATCCAGAGGACACCGAAGCCTATCAAAAAGCCTTTGAGGCCATGGATCGATTTGAAGCCTGGGACTTTGAAACCCAATACAAGCAGATTCTTTTTAAGTTAAAACTGGAAGATCTACATGCCAAGGTGGGAAAACTCTCCGGAGGGCAGAAAAAAAGATTGGCCCTGGCCAATGCACTTATCAACAGGCCTGATCTGCTCATTCTGGACGAACCCACAAACCATCTGGACCTGGAAATGATAGAATGGCTCGAGGAATATTTTAAGAAAGAAAACCTTACGCTCTTCATGGTGACCCATGATCGTTATTTTTTGGAAAGGGTCTGCAACGAAATTATAGAGTTGGAAAACGGAAAGCTCTATCCCTACAAAGGAAACTACTCCTATTATTTGGAAAAGAAAGAGGCGCGTTTGGAACTGGAAGCCGTTGAACAGCACAAGACGGAAATCCTTTATAAAAAGGAACTTTCCTGGATGCGCAGACAGCCCAAGGCACGGACCACAAAGTCCAAATCCCGCATAGACGACTTTCACGTCATCAAGGAAAAAGCAAGCCAGCGCAGAAAGGAACATGAAGTACAATTGGAGCTGAATATGGAACGGATGGGCAACAAGATCATCGAAATCCATAAAGTCTCCAAATCCTATCCCAATAAGGTTATTCTGGAAAAGTTCGACTATTCCTTTACCAAAGGGGAGCGTGTAGGAATCATCGGAAAAAACGGAACCGGAAAGTCGACCTTTTTGAATATCCTAACGGGAAGGGACAAACCGGATAACGGCAAGGTGGTTATAGGCGACACCATCAAGTTTGGTTATTACACCCAAAAGGGAATACAGATCAAGGAAGGCCAAAAGGTCATCGATGTCATACGGGAATTTGGGGATTATATTCCGCTGATGAAAGGAAGACAAATATCGGCCCAGCAATTATTGGAACGATTTCTTTTTGATCGTAAAAAGCAATATGACTTTGTTGAAAAGCTAAGCGGTGGGGAACGAAAACGTCTATATCTCTGTACCGTTCTGATTCAAAATCCCAATTTTTTAATATTGGACGAACCGACGAACGATCTGGACATTGTCACATTGAACGTCCTTGAAAGTTTTCTCCTGGATTTCCCTGGATGCCTCATTGTAGTGTCCCATGACCGCTATTTTATGGACAAGATCGTAGATCATCTTTTTGTCTTTAAGGGCGAAGGTGTAATCGAAGATTTTCCGGGCAATTATTCAGATTATCGCACCTATGAAGACAGCAAGGTAATCGAGCAGCGGGAACAGAAGGAGAAATCGGAACCTGTTAAAAACACCTGGAAGGAACCTGAAAAGAACAAGCTCTCCTACTTGGAACAAAAGGAATACAAAAACTTGGAAAAGGAAATAAAGCAATTGGAAGCCAAGAAACTGGAAATCCAGGATAAGTTTACGGACACTTCCCTTAGTGGCGAAGAAATCGAGGCCCTTTCCATTGAACTGGGGGAACTCTCAGATACCATTGATCAAAAAACGGAGCGCTGGTTCGAACTGGCAGACCAAAAGGGCTGATAATTCCCTAAAATTGGGAAAATCCCTCTTACTCCTAAATGGAATCTCTCGATTAAAAACACCTTTTTTCGATAACCTGTTTTTTGTGCAAGGTCCGTTCGTCGAGCGAATTTTACACTTAATCCGGACCGGTGCAGCTTATCGAGAAACACCTGTTTTTCAACGAATGGCAACCCCCTGAAATACGCTTGCGGTAGTTATAATAATGTAACAAACGCAAGTCATGAAAACAGTAGCGACCATCTTCTTCATCTTCTTCATAGGAACCGCGGCCAGTGCCCAGGACAGGGCTGAGACCCTAAAGGTAGAGACCATCGAAATGGGCATCGTTACCGAAACGGCTCCGATAAAAAAGATGGAGGTAAAACAGGAAGTGGCCCGTTTGTACCGGTTCAAGAACTCAAGGGTAAAGAAGGAACTTTCCTTTACTACCAAAGCGAACAGCCCTAAAATGGCTTAACCTATACCAGTATCCCCTCGGTATCCCTACCTGCCCAAAGGGCAGGTTTGGGGCTACCCCATAAAAAAACCGATATTTTAGAATACGAGGCTCCAGTTTTTATCCATCGTTAAAAAACAAAAGGTATTAGTACATTTGGGAAATTTTGCCGAAGAAGGTGTTCCAGTTGCTGTCCTATCTCAAATTTATTATTCGCTCCTCCAATGAACACGGCGTGCATTCACCGTTTGTATATAATTTCCTAACAAAAGGCCTTTACACGAAAAGACAAAGGCACATCCCCCTTGAAGAGCATGTGCTTACCAAGGCAATTTCTTATTTTAATTATAAAAGTATTGGATTTGTGGATGCAGACGGCTATATTAAAGATAAGATAGTCGCTAATTTTGACCATTTGACGTTTGATACCTTACCATTGGATGTAATTTATGTTGGAGAGAATAGCACCCTGTTCAAGTCAATTTCAAAAGCAAGTTATCATAACCATACCATGCTCATGATAAACGGAATATATAAGAACAGGGAGCGAAAGGAGTCATGGGAACGTATAAAAAAATTGCCGGAGGTGTCGGTAACCATGGATTTGTTCCACTGTGGACTTGTTTTTTTTAGAAAGGAACAGGATAAGGAACATTTTAAAATTAGAATTTGAATATTCAATGACCTATTATGGATAATACAATTTACATAGTATTGGGGGTTGTTTTCGCAATCTATTTGGTAATTACCATTACCAATAAAAGAAAAGCCAGGGAACGAAAGTCGCGCAAGTTTATGGAAGATTACAAACGAAAAAAAGGGAATGAAGAATAACCAATTATGAATATAGAATGAAGACCGATGGCTTAAATGTTAAAATAACCCATAGCGGAAAGTGAACAGCGATTGGCAAAAATCAATTTACATTCGGCAACTATAAACAGAACGATTTAAATGAAGATTTACACAAAAACTGGGGATAATGGCACCACATCATTATTTGGTGGCACTCGGGTCCCAAAACATCATATTCGGATAGATAGTTACGGAACCGTTGACGAGTTGAATTCGTGGCTGGGCTTGATTGCTGACCAAAATATAGCCAAGGATTACCAGACCGAACTGCAAGCCATTCAGAAAAAGCTCTTTACGGTAGGGGCCATATTGGCGACAGAACCTCAAAAGACAACACTAAAAAATGGCAAGGAACGCCTGAACATTGAAAGAATCAGTAAGGACGATGTGCTATACCTTGAAATGGCGATGGACAAAATGGACGAGGTTTTGCCACAAATGACCCATTTTATCTTACCTGGCGGACATCCCATTGTGTCATACTGTCATATTGCGCGTACCGTTTGCAGAAGGGCGGAGCGAAAAACGACTATTTTGTATGAGAACGAACCTTTTGACGAGATCGTTCTTACCTATTTAAACAGGCTGTCAGACTACCTATTTGTATTGGCACGAAAGTTGTCAATGGATTTGGGAGTGGAGGAAATAAAGTGGATTCCCGAGAAAAGGGACTAATAAATTCACATTTTATGCGTTATCAATTTATCAATGCAAAAAATATGTTGATAACTCGGTCGAAATAATAATAAATTGTCTTGGCCGTTTCCAATTAAAAATTATTTTTGCAAAAATTTTAAAATCAAACAATTACCATGTATTGGACATTAGAATTAGCATCTTATTTAAGTGATGCACCTTGGCCGGCAAGTAAGGATGAGTTAATAGATTACTCTATTAGAACCGGTGCTCCCTTGGAGGTTGTGGAGAATTTACAGTCCATGGAGGAAGAAGGTGGTGAAATCTATGAATCTATCGAAGAGATTTGGCCAGATTACCCAACGGAAGAAGATTACCTCTGGAACGAGGACGAATATTAATATTCCCATATTACAATAACTACTTAAAAGTCTCTTTGGAGGCTTTTTTTTTATGTAATTTTGGCAGTCTAAAAAAGAAATCCGGTGTTTTTCGCACACTGGAACGGCTTTTGAACAGACGATGTATCGATGATTCCATCGATAACGAATAATAGCTTGTAAACGGGGCGTACATCCTATGGTTCCGGATTGCAGCTCAAATTAGAAACACACTATGAGTATTATAAATTCTATACTGAAGGCTTTTGTAGGTGATAAATCCAAGAAAGATGTAAAGGAGCTTCAGCCTTTGGTAGATCAGATAAAATCCTTTGAAAGCGACTTCGAGAAATTAAGCCATGACGAGCTAAGAAACAAGACCCTAACATTTAAACAAACCATAAAGGATTCCTACAAGGATATTACCGATAAAATCACGGAACTTGAGAAGGAAGTAAAGGAATCCAGCGATATTGATAAAAACGAGGATATCTATACCGAAATCGACAAGCTAAAGGAAGATGCCTATAAATTATCGGAAGAGACCTTAAACAAAATTTTACCCGAGGCTTTTGCGGTTGTAAAGGAAACGGCAAAACGCTTCGCGGCAAACGAAACCTTAACGGTAAAAGCCACGGAGAACGACCGTAAACTATCGGGTGAAAAGGAATATGTTTCACTGGATGGGGACAACGCCGTATGGAAGAATTCATGGGATGCCGCTGGGAAACAGGTTACTTGGGACATGGTACATTATGATGTCCAATTGATAGGCGGTATCGCCCTGCATCAAGGAAAAATTGCCGAGATGCAAACTGGTGAAGGTAAGACCTTAGTGGCTACCCTACCCTTATATTTGAATGCGCTCACAGGTAATGGTGCACATTTGGTGACGGTAAACGATTATCTGGCCAAAAGGGACAGTGCCTGGATGGCACCCATTTTTGAATTTCACGGACTATCGGTGGATTGTATAGATCATCACAGACCAAACTCAGATGGTAGAAGGGCCGCTTACAATGCCGATATTACCTATGGAACCAATAACGAATTCGGTTTTGATTACCTAAGGGACAACATGGCCCATACCCCCAAGGATTTGGTGCAGCGGCCCCACAATTATGCCATTGTGGATGAGGTGGATTCCGTTTTGGTGGACGATGCCCGTACACCCTTGATCATATCGGGACCTGTTCCTGAAGGCGACAGGCACGAGTTCAATGAACTAAAACCCAAAGTGAGTGAAATCGTTCAGAAACAAAGACAACATTTGACGGGTGTCCTGGCCGAAGCCAAAAAGTTGATAGCCGAAGGAAACACCAAGGAGGGCGGTTTTCTATTGTTACGCGTGTACAGGGGCCTACCCAAAAATAAGGCACTCATTAAATTCCTTAGCGAGGAGGGTGTAAAACAATTGCTCCAAAAAACGGAGAATTTTTACATGCAGGACAACAACAGGGAGATGCCAAAGGTGGATGAGGACCTCCTTTTCGTAATCGATGAAAAGAACAACCAGATAGAGCTTACGGATAAAGGTGTCGATTATATCTCCGGAGAGCAGAACAGGGATTTCTTTGTAATGCCCGATATTGGTGCCGAAATTGCCAAAATTGAGGAACAAAACCTAGAAATAGAGAAAGAGGCCGAACTAAAGGAGGAACTTTTCAAGGACTTTACCGTCAAGAGCGAACGTATACACACCATGAGCCAACTGTTAAAGGCGTATACCTTGTTCGAAAAGGACGTGGAGTATGTAGTTATCGACAATAAGGTTATGATCGTGGACGAGCAGACCGGTCGTATCATGGACGGTCGTAGATATTCCGATGGTCTGCATCAGGCCATTGAAGCCAAGGAGAATGTGAAGATTGAAGCCTTAACACAAACCTTTGCCACCATTACCCTACAGAACTATTTTAGGATGTATAGCAAATTGGCCGGTATGACCGGTACGGCCATTACGGAAGCAGGGGAGTTCTGGGAAATCTACAAATTGGATGTCGTTGAGATACCTACCAATAGGCCAATTGCCAGGGACGACAGAAACGACTTGATCTACAAGACAAAACGTGAAAAGTACAACGCCATTATCGATGAGGTCACCAAATTGAGTCAGGCCGGTAGACCGGTGTTGATTGGTACCACATCGGTAGAAATTTCGGAATTACTTTCAAAATTATTGAGCGTACGAAAAGTCCCTCACAACGTATTGAACGCCAAATTACACAAAAAGGAAGCGGATGTCGTTGCCGATGCGGGTAATCCCGGAGTTGTGACCATTGCCACCAATATGGCGGGTCGTGGAACGGATATCAAACTAACACCCGAGGTTAAAAAAGCGGGTGGATTGGCCATCATTGGTACGGAACGGCACGATTCCAGACGTGTGGACCGTCAGCTACGAGGACGTTCCGGGCGTCAAGGGGATCCCGGTAGTTCACAGTTCTATGTTTCCTTGGAAGATAACCTGATGCGACTCTTCGGCTCTGACCGGGTTGCTAAAATGATGGACAAAATGGGCTTGGAAGAGGGTGAGGTCATCCAACACAGTATGATGACGAAATCCATTGAAAGAGCCCAAAAAAAGGTGGAGGAGAACAACTTTGGCGTACGTAAGCGTTTGTTGGAATACGATGACGTTATGAACGCGCAACGGGAGGTGGTCTATAAGAGAAGACGCCATGCCCTGCAAGGTGAACGCCTAAAGGTGGACATTGCCAATATGGTCTATGATACCTGTGAGGTAATTGTAGAGGGTAATAAGGCCGCCAACGATTTTAAAAACTTTGAGTTTGAACTGATCAAGTATTTCTCCATGACGTCGCCGGTCAGCGAGGAAGAATTCGGTAAACTTAGCGCCCAAGAAATAACCGGACGCGTATACAAGGTGGGGTACGACCATTACAAGGAAAAAATGGAGCGCAACGCCGCTACGGCATTTCCGGTAATCAAAAAGGTATACGAAGATAACGCGAACAACTTCGAACGTATCGTGGTACCGTTTACGGACGGTGTAAAGACCCTGAACGTAGTGACCAATTTACAGGAAGCTTATGAGAGTGATGGTAAGCAATTGGTTACCGATTTTGAAAAAAATATTTCCTTGGCCATCATCGATGACTCCTGGAAAACCCATCTTAGAAAGATGGACGAGTTAAAACAATCCGTGCAATTGGCCGTGCACGAACAAAAAGACCCTTTATTAATCTATAAGTTTGAGGCCTTTGAGCTTTTCAAACAAATGATCGAAAAGGTAAATAAGGAAATTGTCTCCTTCTTGTTTAAGGGCGAATTGCCATCAGGCAATCCAAACGATATCCGAGAGGCTAGAAACGTCCCCAGAAAAAAGGAAAATATACAGACTTCCAAAGAGGAAATCCCCAACAGCGATGAATTGGCGGCGCAAAACAGGGCCGTGGGGCAGACACAGCGACAGCGACCTGCCGTAACGGAGACTATCGTACGGGGGCAACCTAAAATTGGAAGAAATGAAAAGGTTACCATTAAAAATGTAATGTCCGGAGAAAGTAAAACCCTGAAGTTCAAACAGGCGGAACCCCTAATTTCCAAAGGGGAATGGGTTCTAATTCAGGATTAGAACCAAAGATTTTTCAGTATAGAGGCGTTCATTTGAACGCCTTTTTATTTTTGGAAGCTTCCCCAATGCACCGGAAATATTAGACCAATAATCTTCAAACCTTTACAAATTTTAAATATCTTTAAAAGGATAGTTTGAATTATACCATGAAAAATTCTAGAAGAGAATTTGTTTTTTCCATCAGCATGTTGGCCGCAAGCAGTGCTTTTCCCATTCAGGCATTTGCCTTTGATAAATCGAAAAAACTCAAGGTTGCCCTAGTGGGAACGGGTATCCGTGGAATCACCTTTTGGGGAAAACGCCTAATGGACGAGTATTCAGAGATTTTGGAATTCGTGGGACTTAGTGACATCAATCCTAGCCGGTTGGAATATGGCAAAACCTATATTGGAGCCAGTTGTCCCACCTTCACTTCCTTTGAAGATATGGTTTCCATTACGAAACCAGACCTGGTCATCGTAACCACCAAAGACTCCACCCATCATGAATTTATAATCAAAGGTCTTGGGATGGGCTGCGATGTCCTTACCGAAAAGCCCCTCACAATCGATGAGGTTAAATGCCAGCAGATATTGGATGCCGAAAAAGTGTCCAAGAAGAATTTAATCGTTGGGTTCAATTATAGATGGAGCCCCTATGCCACCAAGATCAAGGAACTGATTTCAAATAAAACAATCGGGGACCTGGTCTCTGTAGATTTCAATTGGTATTTAAATACGTATCACGGGGCTTCTTATTTTAGGAGATGGCATGGAGAAATGGACAGTAGCGGATCACTTTGGGTGCACAAGGCGACCCATCATTTTGATTTGCTCAATTGGTGGATCAACTCAGAACCCAATGAAGTTTTTGCCTACGGTGATCTGGAATTTTATGGAAAAAATGGTCCTTATAGGGGAAAAAACTGTAGGACCTGCAATCATAAAAACGAATGTGCTTTTTATTGGGACATCCACAAAGATGAATTTTCGAAGAAATTATATGTTGATCACGAACATGCTGACGGATATATTCGGGATAACTGCTTGTTTCGGGAAGACATTGATATATATGATAAAATGTCGGCACAGGTCAGGTATACGGACAATACCATCCTCAATTATTCCTTAACGACCTATTCGCCTTTTGAGGGTTGGCGGGTTGCCTTCAATGGAACAGAAGGTAGAATTGAGGCTTGGTTGGATATTCCGTACTTTGAAAACACCTCTATAGATGAAGCTGAAAAGCACGCCAATGAAATGGCTCAGGACGGAGGGGAAATCGTATCCAAAAAACCAATCGTCGTGCATAAACTTTGGCAAGAATTCGAGACCATTCAAGTAGATATGGAAGAAAGCGGCCACGGTGGTGGCGATAAACGTTTACAGGACAAAATATTCGTGAACCCAGAAGTACCGGACCCATTTGGTAGAACGGCTGGTAGCCGGGATGGGGCCATGTCCGTCCTTATAGGAATTGCAGCAAGAAAAAGCATTCAATCCGGTAAACCCATAAAAATATCCGAATTAACGGATTTGGAGCCGCAGGTAAGAAGAACCTAAGTCTTGAGGTTGAATTTCTATGTGAAAGCAAAAAATCTTAGCATTGTGTTAAAAACATACCTAGATTTACAGTGGAAACTTTGATTACCAATTTTTTAAATCGTTAGTATGCCAGATTCTCATATAGAGCAAGAATACCTAAGGGAGAAAACAAAGCTAGTTCTAAAGGTAAATTACATCACCAGTGCCTTGGCCATTGTTTTCGGACTCATTTGCCTGTTTTTGTTGAACATTACAGAAATTATCCCACATGTACTCTTTATCTATGGCCTTGCCAATCTTGCAAATACCTATATCTACCAAGTCACCAAAAAAATAAGTTTAACGTACTATATATCCTCATTGATGGCCCTTGTAACCGCTCTGATAGTAACACTTTACAGTGGAGGCATCAATAGTAGCTTTATATTTATGCTGGCGTTGGTGGTTTTTGCAGGGTATGTGAATACGCGTAAACACGGCAGGTTTTTCCTATACTTGACCTTTGCCATTATTCTATTCATATTCTCACAGAGTTTTCCCCAATTGAGCTTTACGGAAAACCTTGTTCCCATTGAGTTCAGAAGTATTTTTAGTCTAATTTCTGTGTCGTTTTCCCTCTTTTTATTGGGCAGTATTTTTGGAAAGGACTTATTGAAGTCCCACAACGCACTCTACAAGTCAAAGAAAGAACTCACGCGACAAATGCACGAGAAGGAAATGCTTTTAAAGGAGGTACACCACAGGGTCAAGAACAATCTACAGACCGTGTCCAGCCTATTGAGCTTACAGACAAGAAATGTGGAGGAGACCCAAATGCGAAATCTTTTAAAGAGCACCCAGAACCGGGTTATTTCCATGGCCATGGTCCATGAAATGTTGTACATGCGAAAAGATATTAGTCAGATCGAATACAAATCCTATGTGCAGGAACTTAGCGAATATTTGATACGGTCTATTAAAGGCCTGGACAGTAAAGTACAGTTAAAAATCGATATTCCAGAAATAAAATTAGGTATCGATACGGCCATTCCATTAGGCCTTTTGATCAATGAGGCCGTTACCAATGCTCTAAAATATGGTTTTGCCGATGATCAGGAAGGGGAAATCTATATCGCCCTAAAAAAGGAAATCGACAGACATTATGTACTAAATATAGGGGACAATGGCGTTGGTTTTCCCGATACCATAAACTACAAAAATTCAAAATCCCTTGGCCTTAAATTAATTCACAACCTTACTAGGCAACTTAAGGGATCCATCCAAAAGGATACAAGTAAAAAAGGAACAAATTACATTATCAAGTTTCAGGAAATAAAACAGCAATTGTCCCCAGTAGCCTAAATTCCCAAAATCGTATTAACGCACTTTATAAATTTATTTGAAACTGGGCATGGGCCTGCACAGCATAACCCGATATTTCCTATATTTAAAAGGCCTAATAAATATTTGGCTTTAATCAACCTATAACCAAATGAACAAATTTCTTCTCCCTTTAGTCCTGTTAGTTTTTTCTTTAAACCTAGCCTTTGCGCAATCCTTGGAAGGCGATGGACCCCACTCCCAACTGATTATTAGAGGGGTCATGCTCATCAACGGAAATGGCGCTCCCCCACAAGGACCCATTGACATTGTTGTTGAAAACAACATTATTAAGGACATCCAAGTGGTAGGCTATCCGGGAGTAAAGATCAAGGAGTCGGATAGACCGCAATTGAAACCCGGGGGCAAGGAATTGGACTGTACGGGCATGTACCTAATGCCCGGACTCATAGATATGCACGGCCATATTGGTGGAAAGGCCCAAGGCGCGGAGCCGGATTATGTCTTTAAACTCTGGATGGCCCATGGCATTACCACCGTGCGCGAACCTAGCGGAAGGGGCGTAGACTTCACGATGGACCTAAAAAGGAAAAGTGAACAAAATGAAATTATAGCCCCAAGGATCATGGCCTACACCGGATTTGGGCAGACTAGCAAGTCCTTCAACCCCCTTAACGATATCCCAATCTCAACTCCGGAACAGGCACGGGAATGGGTACGGGCCAATGCGAAAAAAGGTGCGGACGGAATCAAGTTTTTTGGCGCGGAGCCGGAAATCATGGCCGCCGCCTTGGACGAAAACAAAAAATTGGGGTTGGGTTCCGCATGCCATCACGCGCAATTGAGCGTGGCCCGGTGGAACGTCTTGCACTCCGCTCGTGCAGGCCTGACCTCCATGGAACATTGGTACGGGCTTCCAGAAGCATTATTTGATGATAGAACGGTACAGGATTATCCTCTGGACTACAACTATCAGAACGAGCAACACCGATTTGAAAATGCGGGCAATCTCTGGTCGCAAGCGGCGGCCCCTTATTCAGAGCATTGGAATAACGTTATGAACGAATTGTTGGAGCTGGATTTTACCCTAGACCCTACCTTTAATATTTATGAGGCGAGCAGGGACTTGCAAAGGGCCCGAAGAGCGGAATGGCATGAGGACTACACCCTTCCATCCCTTTGGGAGTTCTACCAGCCCAGTATGATTTCCCATGGCTCATACTGGCATGATTGGGGTACAGAGCAGGAAGTGGCCTGGAAAAAGAACTACGACCTGTGGATGACCTTCGTAAACGAGTACAAAAACAGGGGTGGCCGCGTAACAACGGGCTCGGACTCCGGTTTCATTTTCCAACTTTATGGTTTCGCCTACATTCGGGAATTGGAGCTCTTACGTGAAGCCGGTTTTCATCCATTGGAGATTATCAGGTCGGCAACATTGAATGGCGCCGAGGCACTGGGCATGGATGATAAAATTGGCAGTGTTGCCATTGGAAAATTCGCAGATTTCGCGATTGTCGAAGAAAATCCGCTTAAAAATCTAAAAGTACTTTACGGAACGGGTGCCATAAAACTCACCGAAGATAATGAGGTCGTTCGCGTTGGCGGGGTGAAATACACCATCAAGGACGGAATAATCTATGACTCAAAGGCCTTGTTGGCAGATGTTAAACGCCAAGTGGATGAGGCCAAGGCCAAAGAAAATTATTCGATAAAGCAACCTGGGGTAAAATAATGACAAAAGGAAGAGGGTGCGCTTGACCCCCCAAAGATTTATCTTTTGTTTTGGTCCACCGGAATCTTGATCGGCTTAAGCGTTCCCTTAGTTTTTGGAAAAACCACCAAGTACGTGGCAATCAATAATGTGGCAATAAGTGTGATGGATACTAACATAGCTTTGTGTTTAAGGTGACCGGTACCAAAAGTACCGTGTATTAAGTAGGTCAATTTTTATGCCAATTTAGGCTTGTTGTTCTTTGTTGTGAAAAATAAAGCACTTTTAACCCTGGAATTTTTGTAACGGTACAACCTGGCAATTCCGGTTTGTCCTTTCGTATACAACCCTTTTACGTTCTTGGTTTCCAAATGGGACGCAACCAAAACTACGTCTTCTTGTAGCGTAGCCACTTTTTGATTGATGTTAGCGTCCTGAGCTAAGGAAATTCCTCCGAAAAAAAGTACTAGGGAAAAGGTTAAAATAGCTTTCATAACATCGATTTGGGTTATATAAAGCTAACTCGGCAAGGAAGGTGATATGGTTATATATCGCTGAAATACAACATTTTTCGGTCATTCGATTTTTGTTGGATAAAGTGCAAAAAAAGGTCGATATACGGAACCACATCTATTTTCCACTTACCGATAAAAAGGACGTTTGACCGACCGTTTTTTGGGTAGAGAAGTAGCCGACCCGGAACAAATCCGAAGAAATAAAACTAGTTTGTCTCCTTCCTTAAAACCTGTAACGGCGGACTTTTTAACACCGAAATATTATTGGACAAACCTATGGTCAGCACTAATAATGTTATTCCGGGAAGTACAATCAAAAATGGAATCCAAGAGGGTACAAAAGGTGTTTCAAAAATAAAGTATGCGAGCAACTGACTGCCCAATAAAGACAACAATACCCCGATACCGCTTCCCAAAATACCCAAATACAGGTATTCCAAGGCTGTAATTTTTAGAATTTGATTGCTTTTTGCCCCTATTGTTCTCAGAAGCACACTTTCCCGAATTCGTTGGTACTTGCTGTTTCGAACAGAACCGATCAGGACAATAATTCCCGTAAGGATACTAAAGAAGGCCATAAAGCTTATCACCCATGAAATTTTGTCCAAGATACTTTCAATGAGGGTAATCACCTGGCGTAAGTCCAAAATGGAAACATTGGGAAATTTCTTTACCAATTCCCTTTGTAGCTTGGCCGATGCCGACTTGTCCGGAGCATTGGTCGTAAGTACATGAAACTGCGGCGCATTTTCTAAAATCCCGGTTGGGAAAACGATTGAAAAGTTTAATTGCATCCTGCCCCAATCCACCTCTCGTATGCTACCAACAACGGTTTCCATAAGCATGCCCTGTACATTAAAAAGTAGGGTATCACCCACAACGACCTGGGCATCCCTCGCTACATTATCCGCCAATGAAATGGGAACGGGGCCAGTTTGAGGCATTTTTTCAACAAAGGTGCCCGATACCAATTTTTCAGAGCTTATGAGCGAATCTCTATACGTAACCCGAAACTCATGGTTGAGTATCCACTTATTTATACTTGTGGTAGTATCCAATCGAATTTCATTGACGCTACGGTCCTTGATACGCTCCATCCGCATGGTAACTATCGGGATGTTATCCAAAATGGGCAATCCTTTTGGAGCAACGGTATTGATGACATCCTGCTTCTGTCCCGTCTGCACATCGAACATAATGATATTGGGGCTCTTTTCGTTGGATTCCACCACCGCCTTCGCGAGTAAAAAGTCCTTAGTAAAATACAAGGTACTGATCAAAAAAGTCCCAATTCCAATCGCCAAGATCAGTACAGCGGTTTGATTATTGGGTCGGAATAGATTCAACAGACTCTGGCGTGAGGTAAAACTCCATGATTTTGGAAAATACTTTTTAACCAAGCGCATGAAAAGGATGGAAACTCCGGCCAAAATTGAAAAGGTAATCAGGATTCCAACCACAAAACCCAAGGCGTATTTTAGGTTTTCCAAAAGCCACAGAGCGAACAAAAAAACAAAAAGTACAATGGCCAAAACCACCCAAATCTGTGCCTTTCTTGATTTTGTACCGATGTTGTCCTGTACACGTAATACCTGCAATGGGGACACGAACCAGGTATTTAGCAGCGGGGAAAGGGCAAATAAGACGGACATGAGCACCCCTAAAATCAAACCGACGGCTATTGCGGAATACGAAGTTGAGATTTCAACCTCAAACGGTAGAAATTCCTGTAAAATCATGGGAAAGGTCTGCTGCAGCAGTAGTCCAATGACCGTGCCAATGAACCCTCCCAACAGGCCCATGCCTGCTATTTGGATAAGGTAAATCAGGAAGGTCTGTTTCCTGGTGGCGCCCAAACATTTCAATACGGCCACCGCCCTTAGTTTTTCCTTGATATAGATATGCACGGAGCTTGCGATTCCCACGCATCCCAGCAATAAGGCAATGAAAGCAACCAAATTTAAAAAACGACCCACATTGTTATACCTTCTCCCCAATCGGTCACTGGTAGAGGTATGGGTATCCAAATCGGCATTTTGTTCGTCCAGCAAGGGGTCCACTTTCTTGTCAAGTTGTTCCAGGTCAGCTTCCGGGGATTTGAAGTAATAGGCGTATTCCAAGCGACTCCCCTTTTGTAACAAACCGCTAGGTTCCATGTACTCGAACGGTACGATGATAGGTGGTGCTACGGATGTTCCAATGCCCGTACTTCCGGGAGCGGTTATCAAGGAGCCGACAATCGGGAAGGTAATGTTCCCCAATTTTACGCTATCCCCTACCCTTACATCAAATTGAATCATGGCAGTGGCATCTACCAAGGCACCCCCTTTTTTTTGATAATCAGCAGCAGCCGAAGCTGGTTCCGTCTCCAATTCCCCATAAAACGGGAAGTTTCCTTCCACGCCCCGCACCTGAACCAATTTGGTTTCACCGTTCTTTACAAAAGCCGCCATAGAGGCAAACTTTACTTCTTTTGCGCCCGCGCCACCCAAGGAATCCATGATTTGTTGTACCCGCTCATTGGCGGGCTCGTTACTGTCAATTAGAAAATCGGCACCCATCAAGGCCTTTGATTGCCCACCGATATTTTCCTTTAGGTTTTGACTAAACGATTGGATGGAAACCACCGCCGCTATCCCCAAAATTATACTGCCCATAAACAGGAACAGTCGCTTTCCACTGGCCTTGCCATCGCGCCAAGCCATTTTTAACAGCCAAGAAAATCGGGTTTTGGTAGAGGTCTCCAAGGTATTTAAGCTAGGGTTTTGGTTTGATTGGAAATAATTTTACCGCCTTTCAGTCGGATTATCTTTTGGGTGAGCTGTGCCAGGTCCAGATCATGGGTTACGATAACCAAGGTGGTTCCCATTTCCTTGTTCAGTTCGAACAACAGCTGGATCACCTTTTCCCCGGTTTCCTCGTCCAAGTTTCCGGTTGGCTCGTCAGCAAATAAAATATCGGGGGTCGTGGAAAACGCACGCGCCAATGCTACGCGCTGCTGCTCACCACCAGATAATTGCGATGGATAATGATCGTACCTGCGCCCAAGACCTACCTTATCCAACAAATCCCTGGCCACCTTTTGGGCATCGGGTTTGCCTTGTAATTCCAAGGGGACACTAACATTTTCAAGGGCCGTTAATGTGGGCAATAATTGAAAATCCTGAAAAATAAAACCCACCTTCCGGTTTCGCAACAAGGCCAGTTCATCCTCGTCCAACTTACTTAGTTCCACCCCACAGAGCTCAATACTACCCTCATCCACATGGTCCAATCCTGCACAAAGACCTAAAAGGGTCGTTTTTCCACTTCCGGAGGGCCCAACAATGGAGAAGGTTTCGCCGGCTTCAATTTCAAAGGAAATCCCGTCCAAAACGGTCAATTCCTTGGAACCGCTTTTATAGGTCTTCCTAAGATTGCGTACGTTTAATATCTTTGCCATAAATCATTTGGTACAAGCGAACAAAATAAACAAATGATTTCTATTTTTAGAAGAAACCATGATGCACAAAGTATTAAAGTTTAGTTATTTTTTGGCTTTTTTCGCCCTTATTGCCTGTGGTGAAGGTCAGAAACAACAAAAAAATACGGAGGACAATACGAACCAAGACGATGTTACCCTTGAACAGGGGGAAACTGCGGATGACAAGGTAATCCTATTTTTTGGGAACAGCCTTACCGCCGCCTATGGACTGGAAACAGAACAGGGATTCCCAAATCTGATACAGAAGCGCCTTGATTCCCTGGGATTGAATTACACCGTTATCAACTCCGGACTGAGTGGTGAAACTACCTCCGGGGGACTCAATAGATTGGATTGGGTCTTGAACCAAGAGGTGGATATTTTTGTGTTGGAACTTGGTGCCAATGACGGACTCAGGGGGATTCCCTTGGACAAATCCAGGGAAAACCTTCAGATGATCATCGATGCCGTGCGCCAAAAAAATCCGGAAACCACTATCATACTTGCCGGAATGCAGATTCCGCCAAACATGGGGTTGGAGTATACCTCAGAATTTAGAAGTATGTTCCCCGATCTCGCACAGGAAAATGATATTTTGCTGATCCCGTTTTTATTGGAAGGGGTTGCAGGCGAACCTGAACTAAATTTAGAAGACGGCATACATCCAACGGCAGAAGGTCAAAAAATTGTTGCCGAAAATGTTTGGGACATCCTAGGACCCGTAGTCCTAGAGGAAAACGTGACCGAAACATCGATGGATTAGGCCAGTTTTTCATTTTTTTCCTCCACGATAAAGGATAGGGCCCGCTTGACCCTCGAATGCTTTAGAACGAAAATACCTGTTACCGCTGGGAACTTTTCACCCAAATTAGTTTGGTCCATGGGTTCAGCTATGGGCATTGAAATGGTACTCACTTTCACTTCAATTTCCGCTTTCTGAGCTTGGGCAAAAGTCCCCATGCAAATAACAAGCATTAAACTAAGAATAGTTTTCATTAGTAGGTAGATTTGGTCTGTATATAACTCCAACATTGCCGATTTAAAATTTGAGTTTCGATGAAATGTCAGGTTTTACCGATGAAATTCAAACTTTTCGACGAACAACAATCGATAATACGTATTTTCCTACAATTAAAATTATGGTTCACCGATGTTTTTACGCATTTCATCGGTAAAAAATCCCGATTCTTACACGTCACAACGGAATCATTTATAAAAGGCTGAAAGAGCTTACAAACTTTTGAAGGGGTAGCCCCAAACCTGCCCTTTGGGCAGGAAGGGATACCGAGGGGATACTGGTATAGGTTAAGCCATTTTAGGGCTGTTCGCTTTGGTAGTAAAGGAAAGTTCCTTCTTTACCCTTGAGTTCTTGAACCGGTACAAACGGGCCACTTCCTGTTTTACCTCCATCTTTTTTATCGGAGCCGTTTCGGTAACGATGCCCATTTCGATGGTCTCTACCTTTAAAGTCTCAGCCTTGTCCTGTGCATTGGCCGCGGTTCCTATGAAGAAGATGAAGAAGATGGTCGCTACTGTTTTCATGACTTGCGTTTGTTACATTATTATAACTACCGCAAGCGTATTTAAGGGGGGTGCCTTTCGTTGAAAAACAGGGGTTTCTCGATAAGCTGCACCGATCCGGATTAAGTGTAAAATTCGCTCGACGAATGGACCTTGCACAAAAAACAGGTTATCGAAAAAAGGTGTTTTTAATCGAGCAGAATAAAAAATTTCTTTAAACCGAGTATTCCATAGGCAGGTAATAGGGGTATTCCGCCAGTTTCATCCCGATTACCATCGGGAACCGAAATTTTACATTTACCCCACACGGTCCTTATAACTATCGGGAGCGAAAAGACAATTCCCACCTCCCCGAAGGGTAGGTATAATCGGAAACCTCGAGGCAAAGCCATCGAGGAATTATTTAGATTAAATTTTCAATAGCAGATTGGGATCTGGGCAATTCTTCTTGTAAAAATCAAGGTCTACCTGGGCACATACGCCCGGATAATCGCCCTCGTAGCCTTTTAAATCCTGGATAACCTGAAGATGCAGATGCGTGGCGTAATTTACATTGATTTCCGGAGTTCCCAAGGTAGCCAGTATGCTTCCGACCCTAAATTCCTTCCCAACCGATAGTCCTTCCAACGATTCCAAACTTAAATGCCCATATAGTGTATAAAAGACCAAACCTTGTATATTATGCTCCAGAATTATGGTGGGTCCATAATCGCCCCTGATCGCATTGTTCTTAAAACTATGGACCACTCCATCCAAAGGAGTTATTACTTTGGTGCCGGCTGGCGCCCAATAATCGATTCCCAAATGGATATTTCTTGGTGGTTGTGTTTTTTCATTGAAGCCGGACTTATCGGCATAGAGATTTCTCTGTTCCAAATAACCGCCATGGGCAACCTTACCTCCCTGCCTTTTTAAAATAGAGTCAATGTAGGATTGGCATTCGTTTGGGTCGGTAATGTTCACACCATTCAAATCGGAATTCGAACTGGATAAATCCAACGATACATAGTTTTCAATCGGTAAAGCCTCATCCAAGATGGGAATGGACTTTTCGGAATATGAAAAAAGTAATTGCTCCAGTTCGTTCACACAATTAAAATTAGGTTATTAGCTTGATTTTAAACATTTAAGTTTACAAAGATGTTTAAACCACAATAACGAACCCCGCGATGAGGGTTCATGGGATAAAATTAAGTCGTCACCCACTATCCTTAACATATTTTAACCTTTTTTGAGGTAAGTACTTTGTATTTTTCCTACTAAACATGCGCACAAAAAACCAATTACAATGAAGTTCATACAACATTCCCTTATGGTAATGGCCATTCTGTTGGCCACAAGTTGCCAGTCCAAAACCAAACCTGCAACAATTTCGGAGAACGCCTCTGAAAGGACTGCAACATCGGAAAAAATTGAAAAATTGAGTCCACAGGACCTCAGCAAATACGAAACGGCCTACTTTGCCAGTGGTTGCTTTTGGTGCGTGGAGGCCATTTTTGAAAGTGTTAGGGGAGTAAAGGAAGTAATCTCGGGCTACGCCGGGGGCACCGAAGAAAACCCCACCTATGAAATGGTTGGAAGCGGACAGAGTTCCCATGCAGAAGCCGTTGAAGTCTACTATGACCCATCTGAAATTTCCTTTGTGGAATTGGTACAGGTATTTTTTGGGTCGCACGACCCAACGACCTTAAACCGTCAGGGACCGGACCGGGGTACGCAATATCGCTCCATTGCCTTTTATAAGAACGCGCAGGAAAAGAAAATCATAGACAGTTACATACAAGCGTTGAAAGACCAAGATGTTTACGGCGGGGCGCCCATTACCACAGAAGTGACTGCCTTTACCAAGTTCTATGATGCGGAGGACTACCACCAGGATTACGAAAGAAAACATCCTAACAATTCCTACATCCGTAACGTTTCCATTCCCAGGTTGAATCGGTTTAAGGCCAATTTTGGGGATTACTTAAAAAAGGAAGCTCACTAAGGAATTTCCTTACATTATTATTATTTTTAGTATTTTAAAGGAAGTAAATACTTCGCTATGAAAAAATTACCTCCTTTTCTCTTTTTAAGCTGTCTTTCCATAATGGGCTTAATTTCCTTCGATACGCCCGAACAGGAAAGCCTGCAACTCGACAATATACTGGGCAAACTAATGCTTTACAGCAATGACGAAAGGCCCGAGAAGACCTACCTGCAGACGGACAAAGACTTCTACACCAATGGCCAGACCATCTGGTTCAAGGCATATCTGGTGGATGGTATAGACCACAGGGCAAGCAACAAGAGCAAGGTCGTTCATGTGGAACTGGTAGGCCCGGACGGACAGGTCGTGGAACGAAGGAAACAATTCGCTTTGGGCCCGGGGTCCAAGGGCGAAATTAGGTTGGACCAAGAACTTGAACAGGGCGAATATACTCTGAGGGCCTATACAAAATACATGCTCAATGAGGACGAGCCCATACTCTTCGAAAAGAATATCCACATTTGGATGCAGAGCATGACCACATCCAATTTTCCTGAAAATTCCCAAGACTTAGGCAATTCCAAGGAAAACGGCGAAGATGATGCTTCGGAACCTGCATCACGTACCATCGTGCGCTTTTTCCCGGAAGGCGGACAGCTCGTTTACGGGATGACCACCAAACTCGGCATCGAGGTGACCGACGGACTTGGCAACGGTCTAGCTGCTAGTGGCAGTATTCTGGACGGGGAAGGCAACATCGTTACCGACTTCAATAGTGGGGAGTTCGGCCTGGGCATGGTCAACCTTAAACCACTTCCAGGAAAGACCTATTATGCACGGTTGAACGGAGAGTCCTATAACAATGAATTTGAACTGCCAAAGGCCATGAACGAAGGGTATCTGCTCAAGGTTACGGACCGAGTGGAATATATCCTGGTACAGGTGGCCACAAACCTATCGGACGGACTGCAGGGAGCACTATTACTTGGCCACCTAAGGGGCGAGGTCTTCCTAAAACAGGTGGTGAAGGGTTACGGGACGAAGGAACATGCCGTAAAGATATATCCGGAACAGCTTAAGGAAGGTGTGGCACAGTTCACCTTGTTCACCGCCAAGGGCGAGCCCGTTAGCGAACGGCTCTTCTTCGTGGAAAATCCCAATCAGCGCGCATCGCTTTCCATGGATATGGACAGGAAAAGCTACGGAACAAGAGATCGCGTTCAAATCGACCTGGAATTAGCAGATTCCGAAGGAAATTCATTGGAAGGTGAGTTCTCCATGAGCGTGGTTTCCCATAATGCCCTGTCCTCCGAATATTCCCGCGATATACGCAGTTGGCTTTTGCTCGACTCCGATGTAGGGGCTACTGTTCCCGATGCTGGTTATTTTTTCAAGGATGCCTCCCAAGATAGAAAACAGCTTTTGGACGCTCTTATGCTCACCCATGGATGGCGACGGTTCGAGTGGCAGGAACTCCTACGACAAAAAACAAGCAAGAAGCTGCGATTCTCACCAGAAAAGGGCATTACCATCAGCGGAAGGACCGTGAGCTACCACGACAAAGAAAAACCCAGGCAAAGTCTGGCCTCCCTTACACTAATGGGGGAAGACCTTATTTATTCCAAAGACTCAACCAACGCTAACGGAAGGTTCAGCTTTGGCAATTTTTACTTCCAGGACAGTCTGGATGCCGTACTCCAAGCACAAAGCACGACGAAAAAAACTAAGTCCATCGACTTTGCCTTGGACCCTGACTACCCTATGGATTTACCTGCTCCCAGAAAGAATTCGACTAGGACTACGAAGTTCGTCGCGCCAGACAACGACTACCTTCTGAACGCATTCAAAAAAAAGGCAGCAGATTTCAAGTATGACCCTAAAGAAGTTAACCAATTGGATGAAGTTGTAGTTACCGAAAAGAAAAAATCAAAAGAAGAATTAATTAATAAGGCCTATAATGCTTCTCTTTCCTTTGGTCCTTTTTCGAGACGGGTGTATCGTGATTCCATTGCAGGGGGAGAATCCCTAAGTGCTATGGATTTATTGGCAAGAATTCCAGGTGTTCGGATAACTGGAACTTATCCATTTCAACAAATCAAACTTCCCGGGGGACCGAAATCTATGAATGCCAGCACAATTCCAGGAGTTATGGTTGATGGCGTTTGGTCCGATATAACCTATTTGCAGGGCTTAAGGGCCATAGAAATAAGCTTTTTAGATGTAAATTGGGCCGATACTACTATCTACGGTTCTCGAGGAGCTGCTGGAGTCATATCGGTTTATACTGAAAAGGGCTTGGATTTTGGAGAAACTCCAAGTGAATTACCAGGTATCACAAAATTCAAAATACCCGGTTTCAACAAGGTAAGGGAATTCTATACCCCTAATTATTCAGTAGACAAAAAAGAACATGAAAAGCCAGATTACCGCTCTACCCTGTTCTGGGAACCCAACATTATGCTAAAAAAGGAAGGGGACAACAAACTAGAATTCTTTACTGGAGATAACCCTGGTCAATACCTAATAAAAGTAGAGGGCCTCACCGATGACGGAATTCCAGTAAGCCATACCGTAGAAATTGAAGTGAATTCATCCAACTAAAAAACATCAAAAATTACTATCTTCAAGCGTCTTTTTTAAGACGCTTTTTTTTGAACCGATTAACAACCACAAGCATCGCCATGACAAAAAACAAGTTGATTCTTTACGCATTCTCCATTGGGGCTTTCCTATGTATGTCCTGCAAGCAGGAACCCACCGATAATACCCCTTGGGTATCCTTATTCGACGGACAATCCCTTGAGGGTTGGACCCAAAAAGGGGGAACGGCAAAATACACGGTCCGTGATAACAGTATCGTAGGAAGTACCGTCCACGATACCCCAAACTCCTTTTTGACCAGCAATAAAATGTACGAGGATTTTATCCTAGAGCTGGATTATAAGGTAGACCCCTCCATGAACTCTGGAATACAAATAAGGAGCAACAGCTTTCCCCATTATATGGACGGAAGGGTGCATGGTTATCAGATTGAAATCGACCCATCGGAAAGGGATTGGAGCGCAGGTATCTATGACGAGGCCCGGCGAGGATGGTTGAACCCTTTGACCAGAAATCCTGAAGCTCAAAAGGCATTTAAACAAAATGATTGGAACCATTACAGGATCGAGGCCATAGGCGATACTTTAAAAACATGGATCAACGGTGTACCGGCCGCACATTTGATCGATGATAAAACCTCCAATGGTTTTATTGCGCTACAAGTACACAGTATTGGCGATGACCAACAGGAAGGCACCGAAATTAGTTGGAAGAACATTAAAATCCTGACGGATAGTCTTTCCAAATATGCTACCGAAACCCCAATCGACCCGATTATTACCAAAAACGCTTTGGGCATTGACGAGGAAAAAAATGGCTGGCAAATGCTTTGGGACGGCAAGACAACCGACGGATGGCGGGGTGCCCGATTGGATGAATTCCCCGATAAAGGATGGGAAATAGAAAACGGCGTATTGACCGTACTTTCGTCAGGAGGTGAAGAATCAGCGGCAGGTGGTGATATTGTGACCAAGGAGACCTTTGGCGATTTTGAGTTAAAAGTGGATTTTAAAATTACCGAAGGTGCGAATAGCGGCATCAAATATTACGTGGATACTGATATCAACAAAGGTCCGGGCTCTTCTATTGGTCTCGAATACCAAATTTTGGACGATGAACGCCATCCTGATGCCAAATTGGGCAATCATGAGGGTAGCAGGACGGTCGCATCGCTATATGACCTAATCAAGGCCGATGAAAACAAACCCATAAATCCCATTGGCGAGTGGAACACGGCCCATATAATTTCTAAGGACGGACATGTAGAACATTGGCTGAACGGTATGAAGGTTTTGGAATACGAACGCGGTAGCGATGACTATCGAAAATTGGTTTCCGAAAGTAAATATGTGACCTGGCCCAACTTTGGGGAAGCGGAAAAAGGGCATATTCTCCTTCAAGACCATGGGGACCGCGTTTCCTTCAAGAATATAAAAATAAAACCAACCACAAAAGAATAGGCAATGACAACAAGAAGAAATTTTATAAAGAAAACAAGTGCCGGCACGGCAGGTTTGACCTTTGGCGGCATGCTATTTTCATCGGCCTCTTACGGCAGAATTTTAGGAGCAAACGATAAAATCAATTGTGCGGTCATTGGGGTTCGCAGTCGGGCAAAAGCGCATGTAAAGGCCATTCATGCCGACCCAAATGCCACCATTTTGTATAGCTGTGACGTAGACGATATCATCATTGAAGAACACAATGTATGGTGCCAGGAAAATATTGGCTATGTGCCCAAAGTAGAAAAGGATTTTCGGAAAATCTTGGAAGACAGAAAGGTAGATGCCGTATTTATTGCCACCCCGGAACACTGGCATGCCCCTATGGCGATTTTGGCACTTCAGGCAGGAAAACATGTCTACGTGGAAAAACCCTGTAGCCACAATCCCCATGAAAACGAATTGTTGACGGCCGCCCAAAGGAAATATGGAAAGAAAGTGCAAATGGGAAACCAACAACGTTCTGCGATAACCTCCATTAGCGCTATCAAGGATATTAGGGAAGGAATCATTGGCGATGTGTACAAAGGCGAAGCCTATTACTCCAACAATAGGGGAAGTATTGGCAAAGGCACCGTAATCGATGTCCCCAAAACCTTGGATTGGGAATTGTGGCAAGGTCCAGCTTTACGAGAAAAATATAAGGACAATGTACATCCGTACAACTGGCATTGGTTCCGGAATTGGGGAACGGGCGAAATCCATAACAATGGAACCCATGAAATTGATATATGTCGATGGGCCCTGGACGTGGACCTACCCAACAGTGTCACTTCCTTTGGGGGAAAATACACGTATGACGACGATTGGGAGTTTGTAGACAACCAACAGGTCACGTTCTCCTTCGATAATGACAAATTCATTACCTGGACCGGACATAGTCGCGGCATCATGAAACCGGAAAGACCGGGTAGGGGCATTACCATCTACGGCAGCAAAGGCTCCATCATGCTAGATCGTAACTTTTATCAGTTATACGATTTGCAAGGGAATCTGTTAAAGGAAGAAAAAGAGGGAGGCGCTAGCGAAACTACGAATACTCGTGGGGAAGGCCAATTGGACGTGAATCATGTAGGCAACTTCTTCAATGCCATACGGCAGGATGAGAGTTTACATGCAGATATTCAAGATGCCAGCATCACGACCATGCTCTGCCATTTGGGCAATATGGCCCAAGATGCCGGGGAGACCTTAAAAATTGATACCGCTACAGGAAAAGTGCTGAACAATGAGATGGCGATGAATTTCTGGAAACGCGAGTATGCTCCTGGATGGGAACCAAAACTGTAGAAAAGAGGCAAAGATACTTATTGGATGGTCACTTCGCTATAATCCGAAGTAATGACAAGGGAACGGTCTTTATTATCGGATAGGTGATATCCTTTTAAAATCTTGGTATTTCCATTTTTTGTCTCGGTCAGGGTCAGTTTTTTGGGCAAAACCATTTCCGAAGCATTTCCCTTAATGTAAATCGAAGTCGCCACTGAAGGAAGTGCAAAATGGAATTCTGCGTTCTTCAAGGATACGTCCATCTCTTCAAAGTCATTGTCAATGGAAACAATTTTCAAGGGCCCGAAATCATTCTTGATGAAGGCCCTTTTTAGCAATTTATCGATAGTGACATCGGACGAAGTTGCCTGTAATTGTAAACTTCCCACTTCACGTAACTCAATATCCTTGGAATAGTTGGTCTTTAGTTGCCCAAAGTTCCATCGTCTCACGTTGACCGGGGAATAGGATACGGACACCTGTGTTTCATCTCCGTCAATGGTAGTGGCCCATAGGCTTGAATGCGACAGGGTCGCATTCAAGTTTCTGGTATTTTCCGCCAACTTCACCTCGCCGTGCCGCACGTTCATTTTAATCTTGGTGGATTTTGGCATTTTAATCTTTATGGTCTTTTTGATCTTGAAGTTCTTGTTTTCCCCATTTGTGGAAAAATAAAAAATATTGGGTCCCTCATGTCTGCTTTTTAAACGCATTGCCTCTTGCCGTGCCCTCCGCTCCTCATGTTTTACTTTCTGCATCGCCTCACGTTCTTCAACACGTTGCTCCATGAGCTCCTCACGCCTTTTTTCCATTTCCTCTCTGTGTTTCTCTCGTTCCTCCATACGCTTTTCCATATCCTTTCCTCGCTCTTCCATACGTTTGGCCCATTCCTTCAGTTTTTTCTGATGCTTTTCATCAAAGCTCTTTTTGAATTCCTCTTGCCATTCTTTCATATACTTTTCCCCATCCTTTTGATAGGCCTTGTAGTCAAACTCAAAGGCATCGGTAAGGGGCAAAGGGGGCATGGGCGGCATCTCCACGATTTCCGGGAAAGGTGCTATCTCCGGAATTTCCACCACAAAGGGTGCCATTTCGGGAATCTCAATATCCAAATCCCCAAATTCGAACTCAAAATCCCGGGAGCCTATAAACCCGAATTTATTGGAACCGGAAGAAATCTCGATCCTGGAACTATTCCCCATAATCTTTATCGGGGCGTTCGCAAAGTAATTCTCCGCTTCCTCTTTATCCGCTCCTTCCAATTCGACGACCGCGGCCACCTCAACGGAATTCTTGTTCCAGGTTTCGAACTCAATATCGGCGTAACTCGTATTGATATCCAAAACGGCATCCTTATCTACATTGAAACTTTCCGTATAGGTGCGGCTTTCCTTCTGGGCAAAACCTACTAGGGAACCCATACAAAATCCTAAAACAATGATGAGTTGTTTAGATACTATTCTTGGTGATCTGTTCATTTTTTGATGATTTTAATTGATTTAACTTCTTTTTTAATTTTTGCAATAACTGTAACCTAAGCTGCAGGTTTTCTATTAGCGCCCCAATGGTCTGGTCGTTGGGGCCCAATTCGTTCAATTCGGTGTTCAAGTTTTGGTATTCGGAATTCAGCTCAGCCAACCGCTCCATAAAACTGTCCACAAGCTCCTTGTTGGATTCCGATATCTCCAATTGGGAAAGTTCCATATTGATATTGGCCACGTAGTAATTCTCCACCTTTTTTAAATCGGGAGAAAGGTCCCCAAAGGAAAAGCCCTTATCATTTTCTTTGGATTTTTCAGTGTCAACCACCGTGGTGGGTACATCCTCCGTCGTATTGATTTGTACATAGGCAAAAATTCCCACTCCAACAAGTAGTATGACCGAAGCAGCCACCCGCCAGGTATTCCAAAGGGAAGTTTGCTCCCTTTCCTGTGGAAGCGACTCCTCCAGCTTGGCCAAAAAGCGGGCTTCATGTCCCCGCTTCATTTTGAAGGTTTGTTCCTCACGTTCCTTATCGAACAATTTTTTAAGATCCCGTGCCATATCCTTTTGTTTTTAACAACTCCTTTAGTTGACCTTTACCGCGCAACAATCGCGTTCTGCAGGCGGTTTCGGTTATGTTCAATACTTCTGAAATTTCCTTGTGGTCAAAACCTTCTACCAAATACATCATCACGACATATCTATATTTTCCTTGCAATTGCCCAATGGCCTCCTTTACTTCTTCAATATCGATATGTTCCTCCACTGTCCAATCATCATCGGTATCCACCGGCCGCATATACGTTTCGTCCAAAGCGATGGTCTGTTCCTTTTTCGACTTCAAGAAATCGATACATTTGTTCACCACAATACGCTTTAACCACGCCCCGAACGTCACCTCTCCCTTAAACTGATGTATTTTTTGAAAAGCCTTGATAAAAGCTTCCTGCAATACATCCTCTGCATCGTCCGCATTTTTTAAAAAACGCATGGCTACACAGTACATTCCGTCACAATACTGCCGGTACAATTGCATTTGTGCAGTGCGGTCGTTTGCCTTACATTTTTCAACAATGTCAATTTGAAACATTGGTAGGTTTGGTGTTTGTTTTTAGTTGTTGTTACTTTAAGGACGAAAGAAAAAAAAGGGTGTTGCAAAAAACTTCTATTTTTACGAATCTTTTTAATATTTCCGCTTGAAACAAGTTACGATTTCCAACGAATTTATGACCTTAATGGTCCTGGACTACGGCGCCATTATCCAGAAACTTCTGGTAAATGGAAAGGACGGAAACTACACCAATGTGGTAGTTGGATACAACCACCCAAGCCGATATCGTTTGGATGAAAATTGTTTGGGAGCATGCATAGGCAGATACGCCGGGCGTATCTCCAACGGTAGTTTTGTTTTAGATCGGGAAAAATTTTTACTCTACCATGAAGATGGGGTGCATCTTCACGGTGGCAAGGAAGGATTTCATCAAAAATATTGGCAAATTGAGGAGGTGTCCTATGCAGATGACCCAATGGTGAAATTATCCTATAAAAGCAAACATCTTGAGGAAGGGTATCCGGGAAGCCTGACCGTAAACGTAACCTATAAACTGGTCAAAAATGCTTTACAGGTCATACACCAAGCGGTGACGGACCGGAGTACGGTGATCAATTTGACCAATCATTCCTATTTTAAATTGGATGACAGCCCGTACATCGACAATTACGAGTTACAGCTCAACTGCCCATATATACTGGAAACAGACGAAAACCTGTTGCCTACGGGCGATATCATCCCTGTGCGGAAATCCAAATATGATTTTTTACTGCCCAGGGAAATTGGCGTACAGCGTTTGGACACACCTTATATAAAAGACATGGGTAGTGAAAAAGTGGCGGAATTGCATTCGGCTAAATCCGGTATTACCATGCAGGTATTCACGAACCAACCCGCATTGGTGGTCTACACTCCCTTGGATTTTCCCGGAATTTGTTTTGAAACCCAGAATTACCCCGATGCACCCAACCAACCGGACTTTCCAAGCAGTGTTCTAAAGCCCGGGGAAACCTATAACAACATTACCATCTTTACCTTTGATTTAGTACCTTAGGACTACTTAACACTTCAAAAGAAATGAAATTCCTAAAAAGACTGGTAGCGGTACTTATAGTTTTATTTGGCCTGTTTTACTTTGTGGGCCTACCCTATTTGCGAAAAGAGACCAAAAAACACAGCCCGGAAAAAACGAGCTCCTATACCCTACAAGGTACCCAGCTCGAGGTCCATTATTCCAGTCCCGCCAAAAAAGGCAGACCCATTTTTGGCGGTCTGGTGCCCTTTGATCAAGTGTGGCGTACGGGAGCCAACGAACCCACGACTTTTACTACATCAGGGGCAATCAAAATAATCGACAAGCCCTTGCCCGCGGGAACGTATTCCCTATGGACCATTCCAAATAAGGAAAGTTGGAAGGTGATTTTCAATAAGGAAGTACCGGATTGGGGGGTTAGCATTTTTGGGGGTGGCACACAGACTACCAGGGATGCGGGCGAGGACCTCATCAATGTAGAAGTGCCCTCAAGGGAAATTTCGCAACCTGTGGAAAACTTTACCATCGACTTTACCAATGAAGACCAGCTTTATTTAAGCCTCTCCTGGGACCAAACACGTATCAACGTGCCCATAAACAAATAGCCGAAAGCCATTGGACATTTAGAAAGAAGCTTTAAAATGACTCCCGATGTAGCCTACATTAACGACTTGTCAAAAAAGGTCATCGAGAATGACCGGACCACCCTTGCCAAGGCTATTACCTTAATTGAAAGTACCAAAAAGGAGCATCAGAAAATAGCTGAAGGACTTCTGGAAAAGTGCCTTGAATACCAGAAAGAATCGGTTCGTGTTGGTATCACGGGAGTGCCGGGCGTTGGCAAAAGCACCTTCATCGAGAATTTTGGAATGTTATTGGTCCACAGAGGGAAGAAGGTCGCGGTACTTACCATTGATCCCTCGAGCAACGAGACAAAAGGCAGTATTTTGGGGGATAAGGTTCGGATGGAAACCTTATCCAAGGAAAAAAATGCCTTCATAAGACCCTCACCAACGAGTGGCTCACTCGGTGGTGTGGCCAGAAAAACAAGGGAAACCATCATACTTTTGGAAGCTGCCGGGTACGACGTAATTTTGATAGAGACCGTTGGGGTTGGACAAAACGAAACCGCGGTACGGGATATGACAGACTTTTTCCTTTTGTTAAAATTGCCCGGTGCGGGCGATGAGCTACAAGGCATTAAAAGGGGGGTCATGGAAATGGCAGATGCCATAGCGATCAACAAGGCCGATGGTCAGAACGTACAACCTGCCGAAACGGCCCAGTTAGAATTCAGCAGGGCACTGCACCTATTATCGGCCAAGGAAAACGGATGGATTCCGCAGGTTATGACCTGTTCCGCCATGCAGAACACAGGTTTGAAACCGATTTGGTCCTGTATTGAAAAATTCATGTTGCATACAAAGGAAAACGGTTCTTTCCATCGGACACGAAAACAACAGAACAAAAAGTGGCTTCGGCATCATTTGAACCACATCCTGCTTCAGGATTTTTATGATAATCCAACCCTTTCCCAAGCACTGTCATCCATGGAAGAAAAGGTTATGGAAAGTGAAATCACCCCCTTTGTTGCCGCCGAACGCCTACTTAGAGCGTATAGGAAAGCATAGACAGGAAATCCTTTGCTAACAGTGTTCGAATAAAAACTTAACTTTGCCCCATAATCCAAAAACCGCTTGATGGATATTGTAACCCCTTCCCTACTCTCTGTGGTAGTCCCTCTGTACAATGAGGAAGAAAATGTGGTGTTGTTGACCCAAAAAATCCATGAAAGCCTACCTGGATATAATTACCAAATTATCTACATCGACGATTTTTCTACGGACGGCACCAAAAAAGTGGTCAAGGGAATGAAGGACCCAAAGGTACATCTCATAGAACTCAAGAAAAATTACGGTCAGAGCCTAGCGCTAGCTGCCGGTATAGATTACGCCGAAGGGGAATACATTATTACCATGGACGGGGATCTTCAGAACGACCCCAGCGATATTCCGCAGATGCTCTCCTATGCCGTAAACGATGATTATGACCTGGTTACCGGAATCCGTCAAAAGCGTAAGGATTCCTTGGTAAAAAAAATACCATCGAAAATTGCCAATTATATGGTAAGACGGGTTACCAAATTGGATATTAAGGATAATGGTTGCGCACTAAAAGTGTTTACCAAGGACATTGCCAAGGATTTGAATCTTTATGGGGAAATGCATCGCTTTATAACCCTCTTGGCCCATTTGGAAGGTGCTCAAATTAAACAGGTGCCCGTGAAACACCATGCCCGTCATGCCGGAGTTTCCAAATACGGGTTGGAACGTGTATTTAAGGTGGTGGCAGATATGATGTTGTTGCTCTTTATCCGAAAATATTTTCAAAGACCTATTCACCTTTTCGGCATCTTTGGATTTCTTTTGATCATCCTTGGAATATTGATAAATATCTATCTTTTATTAGTGAAGTTCGGTTTGGGCGAGGATATTGGGAACAGGCCCTTATTGATTTTTGGGATGATGTTCATTTTGGCAGGTATCCAACTGTTTACCATAGGCATCGTGATGGAATTGTTGATACGTACCTATTACGAATCGCAACAGAAAAGACCGTACCGAATCAAAAAAGTAAGCATAGGTGGCCAATCCGCGTAAGACCATTACCACCGCCCTAAAGTTGTTGATAAGCATTGCGCTTGTTTACTTCATATTTACCAAAATCGATTTCACGGAAGTAGTGAACACCTTGAAAAAAGGCAACCCCCTGTATTTGACCGCAGCTGTACTTTTGTTTTCTGTGTCCAAAATACTCGCTTCCATTCGGCTGAACGCTTATTTCCATCAGCTTGGAATCCCGCTCTCCCAAAAAAGCAATTTGAAGCTCTACCTTTTAGGTATGTTCTACAACCTTTTTTTACCTGGCGGGATAGGTGGGGACGCCTACAAAGGCTACCTGATAAAAAAGACCTTCGAGGTACCAACCAAGCGCGTGGTGAGTGTTTTGGCGCTAGACCGACTCAGTGGCCTGCTACTCCTGTTTATCTATGCCTGTGGCCTGTTATGGGTACTGGAATTTGAGCTTTTTAACCCATATCGATGGTTATTCCTTATTTTAACACCCATATCTGTGGGGACCTTTTTCTTTTTAAACAAGCGATTTTTCCAGTATGTCCTGCCCATTTTTTGGAAGTCCGTAGGATATTCCGCCCTAGTACAATTCGCCCAGCTTCTCTGTGTACTCTGTATTATGAAGGCACTATCCATTGAGGGCAATATTATTGCGTATCTGGTTATATTTTTGGTTTCTTCCATCGTATCCGTTATCCCATTGACCCTTGGAGGTTTGGGTAGTAGGGAAGTGACCTTTTTCTATGGTGCCGCTTTACTGAACCTAGAAGAAAGCACCTCCGTTGGGATTAGTGTAGTGTTCTTTTTGATTACGGCGTTGGTCTCGTTGACGGGGATTGTTTTTCATTTTAAGAACATTAAACTTTAGCAAATCATAAATACTACATACGTCTCGTAGTTTTCCCTTAATAGTGTTTTACTGAAATAATGCAAGGTACATTAGATTGATAGTTACTGAGAAATTCGATTCACATATTACATATTCAACCATTCCTTAAAATCAGTGGTTTTTGGTCGACTAACAATGAATTCCTGTTCACGTGGGTTTGTAATGGTGAGTTTCACTCGGTGGTTAAAATAGGAATCTATTTTTTCAATGGCATTTTTGGCAATGATTTGACTACGGTTTATTTTAAAAAATCTGTTTGGGTCCAAAGATTCGAACAGTTCATCAAGCGTTTCATTAATGATGAAACGTTTTCCAGAAGTCACGCCAAAAGTGACACTTTCCTCGGAATAACAGTACAAAAGTTCAGAAACTTTAATCTGAAAAAAACCGCTACCATCTTTGACCAAGATACCTTCCCGTTTGGGAGTCATTTGGAAACTGCTTAGAAGTTGTCTCAAAAGACTTGGATCAAGGGTGTTTGGTTTATTAGATCTGTTGAACTTATCCAAGGCCCTTTTCAAATCGGCATCTTGAATAGGCTTTAACAAATAATCCACACTATTCACCCTAAAGGCCTGTATGGCATATTGGTCAAATGCAGTCGTAAAAATAATGGGTGCCTCAATTTCGATTTTCTGAAAAATTTCAAAACTCAACCCGTCGGCCAATTGTATGTCCATGAACACCAAATCTGGTGCGGCGTTGTCTTGAAACCATTGTATACTGTCCTCTACAGTGTCTATTATGTCCAAAAGATCGTATTCAAAACCACAAGTAGTTAACATACGCTGCAATTGACTTGCGGCCCTTGCCTCGTCTTCAATAATCAATATTTTCATGGCTAGTTTTTAGTTCTGAAACTTTAATTAAGGGTAGGCTTACTCTAAACCTGTTTCCATCATTATGGATTTCAATGGATGTATCGGAAATCAGCGCATATCTTTTTTGGATGTTTGCAAGTCCCAGTTTTGTGGACGGTAGCTGAGTGGATTTGGGTTGAATCTTATTTTCCACAATCAATTTATCATCGTTTACAACTACTGCTATGGCTAATGGTTTTGCCTTGGATATTATGTTGTGCTTAATTGCATTTTCAAGCAATAATTGAAGGCTCATAGGGACAACCCTATAATCCAATGAAGTTTCGGGAATATGCCAATTCACCATTAGATTAGTTCCAAATCGCTCTGATTGTATATGGATATAGGCTCTTGCGAACTTTAGCTCGTCTCGTAGTGGGAGAAGATTTTCATTACCGGTCTCTAGTATAAATCGGTACATATCGGATAACTTATCTACAAATTTCTTGGCATCCTCCCTAGGGTTTTGGTCGATAATATCACGTAATGTATTTAAGGTATTAAAAAAAAAGTGCGGTTGCGCCTGGTTTCGTAAAACGTCCAACTGCGCCTGTACTATGGCTTGTTTGGAACGCTCCTCTTGCCTGATGGATTTTTGAAGACGTATATTATAATAAATAGCCTCGTATATCGCCATGGTCATTATGGTAATTAATATAATGGGCAAAAGCATTTTAAGTCTGGATACATTAACGTTATAATTTATACCCGGTATTAAGGATAATAACTTCCCTCCTATATAATCTACAAATACAACCGTGAAGGTTATGGTAAGAAAAAACAATACGATACGCTTGGCATCGTCAGTAAATTCTGGGTATTTCCTTCGTAAATAAATCATCATCCCTCGATTTATCACCCAGTCTATGGCGGAAAACATCAATGCAATCACCCAACTTAAAGCGACTTCTAAAAGCGAAATATCCGATGTTGTGCTACTGAAAAGATATGAGGTAACAATGCTTAGGATAAAAATGCCAACAACAGAAAACCAAATATCATTAAATCCTAAATATTTTATTCGTTTTTCTTTATTATATATCACTACAAGAAAATTAAAATGCTATAAAAGGAACGCCCTGTTTTGCCTGATAAAAAATATACCCTATCACCGAGGCGAACATTAAAGCAAATAAAGATACGACCCAAATTTGTTTGCCTTGGGGGAATTTCCATCTATTACCTAGCCACATGGCGAATAACGGAATTATCTGTATGCCGTGCAACGCGAAGAAGTGTGCTACCCTTAAATCCCCTCCTTTTACGCTCCAATTGACCAAGGGCAAGCCTTCTTGCCCATCGGCAACCCCAACATTGTGGCCCAGTTGACTTATCATCTGTCCTCCCACCCAACTTCCAAAAATAACGATTAGCCAACCTAAAAAAATAGCCCATTGAACGGACTTTGCAACCCTTAGCTTTAACCGAATGGCATCAATCAAAAATAAAACCATGGTCAAAACATTAATCCCTACAAATATCCCCATGAACATGAACAAAATGCCATCAAAAGGAGTTGCAACGTTGTAATGACTTTGAACTCCCCTAGATCCTTGATAGAAAATTATCAAGAACTCCAACAGCAAAGTCCATGCAGTAAGATGGTTGATTATTGCCTTCTTTTTCTGGGAGTACGGATATTTTGTAACCAAGTATCCAAGAGTTATCAAATAGATAGAAATAGATATGGAAAACTTTAACGGCTTGAGCCAAACATTGACCCCTAATAAAGTTCTTTCATCGATAAAAATTCCTACAATACAGAACAGACCCAAGAGGGATATAACTATAGATATCCAATACAAAACAGGACTTTGGTCCTTCACTATTGACAAAAGACGTTTTAGTTTTATCCCGACCAACGAATGGTTGGTTAGGTTTTCAGAAGAAGGCTGGTCATTTTTTACGAATATGGATATTAGCTGTTCCATGATTGATATTTTTAATTGTTAAATAATGTATTTTGTTAAATTATATGGGATTGGACTTAAGCCCTTTTAGAACCATAAACAGTAGAAAACCTAAGGGGCCAAACATAAAGGTTAGGAAAAGGCAAGGTGCCATCAATACCTGATGAAGGTTAAGGTCCTTATTTTGATCTATCATCCACATTCCGATCAAGAGGTCAAATGCCAAATAGTGTATCCATCCTGCCAATGCTGCATTTTCTATCGTAAACAATTCCATCACGCTTTTAAGGCTCCCAAAGTCCATCATACCGTTTGAGATCAGCACTTGCAGGATGTAAAAAACATATAAACCTGATAGGACGATCGGTATAATTTTATTATCAATTAGGAACCCGGTCGGCCTCCATTTTGGTAGAAAAATCATCAAAACCCACATGGGTAAGACTAAAATATTTGCCAGTGAAAAAACAATTGTTGCGGTCATTTTAAGTGTTTTAAGGTTTTATCGATAGGCCAAAGATGGACACACTACACCCTAAATAAAATGACTATGTTTTGAATCGTCTTAAAAGTGGGTTGAATTGTTAGAAATACATTTCGATGATAGAAATGTGAATTTTGCTAGTGCGACAAAAAAATTCTAGCTGGAAGTCTCGAGTTGATTGATTTCAGCGTTGAAGCGGAATTTTTTAAAACAAAAAGAAAAACTTTAATTAACAATACTCCTATTTATGCTTCAAATGCACCAAATGCATCTTACGCACCACTTGGTCCCTCGTGGAGGGATTTAAGAACTTGCCCTGCAATCGGGTGATTCTAAATTGATCCACCGTCAATTGCTTGTCCCAGTCCAGCGGGGATTGTCGTATGGTCTCCAATTCGGCATCGTTTACATAGACCCAAACATCCTTTTTGTTTTTTAGTTCATCCAAGGAACTGATCTGTACGGGAAACTTGTTGTAAAAATCCAAGGCCCAAGTATGGTCATCTCCAATTTTATAAATTTTATCCACGGATATAGTATGTTCCGAAATCAATGCAGACATATTAGATCCACCCTGATATTTGAGTAGGTTCGGGTAGAAATGAAGGTTCAAAACCGCATTTAACAAAACGGAGGCGCAAACCGAAACGGTAATGAGTTTTGCAAAATAGGTCTCCGTTTTAAGTGCAAAATAAACAATGACCAACCCGGCTACACTCAGTAGTATCGGAATTAACAGACCATCGAACTTAAATACAAAAAAACAGATCAAGGCACTCGCCACGAATACCACTGATAAGATAAAATATTGGCCACCCATTAAAAACTTGGTCATCCTTTTTTTGTCGGACAGATGCACATCGTACACAAAGGAAGCCGTAAGAACCGAAAACAAGGGAATGGTAACATTCAGGTAATGCGGTAGTTTGAATTGGGCAAAACTGATCAGTATAAAGACCAAGGTAATCCCACCCAAGGTCAAAAATTCATGGCCGGGCTTGTAGGCAAACCTTACTTTTAAAAAGGCCTTTGCCCTACTCCAGTAGGCAGCCAGCGCCAAAAGGGTCCAAGGTAGGAAGACCCACAAAAAGGTATGGAAGAAAAAGAAGTAATCACTGCTGTTCTTCCCGATGCCTTCCCCACTCATGCGCTCAAAACTCTGTTCCCAGAAAATAAAAAAGATGCCACTTCGGTTTCCCCTACCCCGAATCACTTTTTCCGGATGTAGGTCAAATTGCAGGTAATATGCATATAACATGGGCGCAATGGTCAGTCCGAAAACCAAAAGAGCCAAAAGTACCTTCCAACTTAGAAATCGGTGCCACTTTCGGGTATAGGCCAAATGGCATAAAATGGGCAATCCAATGACTACCAAAGCAATCTGACCCTTGGTGGAAAAGGCCATCCCGGCGCCAACACCTCCCAAGAGAATCGCCATAAGATTTCCTTTTTCAATATAGGCCGTAAGTTGCCAAATGGCGAAAATGGTAAAGCCAGTCAAAACGGCATCGGTACGTACGTCTATCGCTCCCAATACTATGGTCTGGGCGCTCATGAATACGAGCGCCGCCAATTTTCCCGTATCCACGTTGTACAGTAGCCTTCCAAGCCCGTAGCAACTATAGGCACCCAACAGCGTTGCCAAAATACCGGGTATGCGGTAGGCCCAATCGTGGATTCCTAAAATTTTATAGGAGAGGGCCGCTAGCCAATAGTGCATATGCGGCTTGTCCAAATACTCGTTAGGGCCCTTGAAAAGATTGATAAAATCGTTCTCGTTCACCATGCGCATGGCCATCACGGCGAACTGGGCGGAATCGTTTTCAAAGAGGGTCACAAAGCTACCGGCGATATACACCAAAACAATAAGAACTACTAAAAACCAATACCTTAGGTTGGATATCATAGGGAGTATTTCCGATGTGCAAATATATATAACTTCGCAAACAACCATCCCAAGAAACTCCCGATCAGGGCTCCGGTCAAGACATCCAAGGGATAATGAACCCCAATGTACACCCGACTATAGGCCACCAGCATAGCCCAAAAAACTAGGCCGAGACCGATATACCGTAAATCCGATTTCAAAAGCATCCAAAAAAACAAGGCAACGGCAAAAGCGTTGGACGCATGAGCCGAAAAGTAGCCAAACTTCCCACCGCAATAGCTTTTTACCAGGCGCATGGGGTAAGAAATTTCGGGGTCATGACAGGGTCTTAACCTAGCCACCCCATACTTGAAAAAATTGCTCAGTTGATCGGATACTGTTATCAAGAGGGCCACCGTCACTACCAAAACCAAGGTGCCTTTCAACCCATATTTCCGATAGGAAAGAATGAGAAGGGAAAGGTACAAGGGAAGGGCACTTAATTTATGCGAAATGAATTGCCAAAAGGTATCCCATGCAGGGGTTCCCAAACCATTCAAATAGATAAATATATCCTTGTCTAATTGTAGCAGCTGGTCGAGCATCCTTATTCCTCGTATCTCGAAACTTCCCTATCATAAAAGGCAGTGGCCGCCTCGATCAGGTTTTCTGCCTCGGATTCCAGTTCCTTTTCGTCCTCCTTTGAAAATTCTTCCAGCCATTCCACCTCATCGTCCTCCAAGTTAATGATAAACCTGGGATAATCGGTGTGGATAACATAGATGGCGTTTGGATAATCCGTATTGTCGCCTAATATAAACTTGGGTAATTCCATTCGTTTGATTTTACTAAATTGGGATAAAGGTACGTCCAAAAAATTAGCTAGTCCGAATCAATTTTTGGGTCAAATAGTTAAACCGAATATACAACATAATCGCGGATGCCGTGAGGCCCGTAAGGAGTCCCACCCAAATCCCCACACTCTCCAAAGAGGTATGTAAACCCAGATAATAGGAAATGGGAAACCCGATCAACCAATAGGCCACAAAAGTAATAAAGGTGGGGATTTTTACATCCTGCAAGCCCCGCAAGGCACCTAAAACCACCACCTGAATCCCATCCGAAATCTGAAAGAAAGCGGCTACCAATAAGAGTTGGGAAGCCAAGATGATTACTTCTGTATTGTCCGTAAAATTCATCCTATCGTCCACGTCCAAATACAGGGTGGGAAACCAATCCCTGCCCAGAAGGAAAAGTAGGGCAAATACGATTTCCAACAATAAGGTCAGGAAAAATATGGATTGGGCAATCCGCCGCAATTCCGTGTAATCCTTAAGTCCCTTCTGATTGCCCACCCGGATCATGGCGGCAACACCAAGACCCATCCCAAACATAAAGGTCATGCTGCTCAAGTTCAACGCAATCTGGTTTGCTGCCTGCGGATTTTTCCCCAAAACGCCACTCAACCAAATGGCCGCCGTAAAAATGGCCACCTCGAAAAACATCTGCAAGGCGGATGGAAACCCTAAGGAAATTATTTTTCGTAGAACCCGTTTTTCAATGTTCTTTAGGTTGAAACCGGTTACGTAATCGTGGAATTTTTTCTTGTTCTTGAGGAGCATCCATAAATAGAATACCATAACGATCCTTGATATCAAGGTACCCCACGCCGCTCCTACAATCCCCAATTTTGGAAATCCAAAGGTTCCGAATATCAAAAGATAGTTCAAGGTAATGTTCACCACATTTGCCAAAATGGTAGCATACATGGGATATCTGGTTTGGGACAAGCCCTCGGAGAATTGCTTAAAGGCCTGAAAAACGATGAGCGGCACCAATGAGAAAGCCACCAAATCCAAATAGGGCATGGCAAGTTCCACCACTTCCTCCGGTTGCTCCATTAAATACATCAATGGCTTGGCCAATAGAATTAGAAGAAATAAGGAAAAACCCAAAATGGTACAGAGTACCAATCCATGTTTTAGGGCGCTCTTGGCATTTTGCTTGTTCCCTGCCCCATCGGCCTCCGCGACCAAAGGTGTAATGGCAGTTGAAAACCCTATGCCCAGTGACATGGCAATAAACACGAAACTATTCCCCAACGAAACTGCAGCCAGTTCTGCCGTGCCCAATTGCCCAACCATGATATTGTCCGCAAACTGCACAAAGGTATGGCCCAGCATCCCCAAGATGACGGGCACGGAAAGCTTTATGTTGTATGCGAATTCTTTGGTGTAGTTGGAAAACACGGTTTGAAATTTAGTACGACAAAGATACTTTTATAAACCGATTTTAAAGGCAGAGATTCAGTCCATTTCCTTGGCCTTGTTCCAATAGATATCCATCTCGGCCAAACTCATATCCTTTAAGGCCTTTCCCTGCTTTTGGGCCTCGATTTCCAAAAACTGAAACCGCTTTGAGAATTTTTTATTGGTCCGCTCCAAGGCGTTTTCAGGGTTGATTCCCAGGAATCGGGCGTAGTTGATTATGGAGAAAAGTACATCACCAAACTCTGATTCTATCTTGTCCTTATCTCCAGTAGAAACCTCTTCTTGCAACTCCCCCAATTCTTCCTGTAGTTTTTCAAAGACCTGCTCCGGTTGTTCCCAGTCAAAACCTACACCGGCCACCTTGTCTTGAATTCGATTCGCCTTTACCATAGCGGGCAGACTTTTTGGCACTCCTTGTAAAACGCTTTTCTTTCCTTCCTTGAGCTTTATTTTTTCCCAATTCTGTTTTACCTCTTCTTCTTTTTCCACTTTTACATCGCCATAAATGTGTGGATGCCTATTGATCAACTTCTCACAAATACCATTAGCTACATCGGCAATATCGAAACTTCCACTTTCTGAACCAATCTTGGCGTAAAAAACGATATGAAGCAGCAAATCGCCCAATTCTCCCTGTACCTCCTTTAAATCATTGTCCAAAATGGCATCGCCCAACTCATAGGTTTCCTCAATGGTCAAGTGCCTAAGGCTTTCCATGGTCTGTTTTCGGTCCCAAGGACACTCCTCCCGGAGCTCGTCCATTATGGTAAGCAAACGATCAAATGCCTTTAGTTTCTCCTCCCTGGTATTCATTTCAAAAGTTTTTGCAAAAGTACAAATCTAAGGGTACAGGCCATGTTGTATATTTTAGTAACTTGGGAAATTGTGATGCTTTCCATAAAACGCATCGGCACAAACACTAAGAGCACATGCATAGAAGAAATTTTTTAGTCCGTTCCTCGCTTTTTTCGGTAGGGTCGGTTCTTTTGCCCTCGGTATCTTTCGCCTTGGAAACCGATCTGAAATTCGGGGTGCAACTGTACAGTTTTAGGGACCAGATGGCCAAGGACCCTTTGGGTACCTTGGAGCAGATTGCCAACATCGGCATAAAGGAAATAGAATCCGCCAGGAGCACTAAAGGGCATTATTACGGGCTCACGCCCAAGAGTATGAAACAGGCCTGCGAAGATCTGGGCATGAAATTGGCCAGCGGCCATGTACATCTGGACAAGCACTTCGAAAAAACGATGGAAGAGGCCGCTGCCTCCGGTCAGGACTACCTGATATGCTCCTCCATGCCTTCAAAGGGCCAAACTCTGGACAATTATAAAAAGGTGGCGGAGGAATTCAATAAGGCCGGCGAAGCTTGTCAAAAAATGGGTATCAAGTTTGGCTACCACAACCACGAATACGAGTTTGAATCGTATCAAGGACAAGTGCTTTACGATGTGCTAATGGACCAAACCGACCCAAATCTGGTACATATGGAACTTGATTTGGGTTGGGTTGTAGTGGCCGGTAAGGACCCATTGGACTATTTCAAAAAATATCCGGGTAGGTTCCCACTTTGGCATCTAAAGGACATGGATATGGACAAAAAGGAAAGTACGGAATTTGGCAAGGGCGGTTTGGATATTAAAGCCATGATGAATAATCGGGAAGCTTCAGGAGTCAAACATATCCTGATCGAACAGGAGGAATACGCCAGTACGCCTTTGGAAAGTATGCAACACAATATGGACTTTCTAAACAACCTCTAGATGTCAAAACAATACCTTCTCTGTCTAACACTGCTATTGGCGTTTTTCACGGCCTGTGAAAATCGGGAAAAAACATCCTATGAAGTAGTAATCCGAAACGGACAGATTTTGGACGGATCCGGCAAAGCTGCCTACGTAGGTGACATTGCCATCAATGCCGATACCATTGCGGCCATAGGCTCCCTTGAAAATGCGGTGGGCAAAGCGGAAATAGACGCTACTGGACTTTCGGTCGCGCCGGGTTTCATCAACATGTTGAGCTGGGCCAATGTGGCCCTGTTGGAAGACGGACGTTCACAAGGGGATATCCGGCAAGGGGTTACCCTTGAGGTATTGGGCGAGGGATCATCCATGGGGCCTTTAAGTGAAGCGATGAAGCAGGAGATGAAGAATGGGCAGGGCGATATCAAATACGATATCCCATGGACCTCATTGGGCGAATACCTCAACTATTTGGAAGAAAAGGGCATATCCACCAATGTAGCTTCCTTTGTTGGGAATGCAACGTTGCGGGAGTATGCCATCGGCATAGAAAAAAGACCTCCTTCGCCCGAAGAAATGGAAACTATGAAAAATCTGTTGCGGCAAGGTATGGAAGAGGGAGCCGTTGGACTTTCCACTTCCTTGATCTATGTGCCCAGTGGCCATGCCGATACCAATGAAATAATAGAACTGGCCAAAGTAGTGGCCGAGTATGACGGCATGTATATTTCCCACATTAGGGACGAGGAAGGCGGGCTTTTGGAGGCAGTGGACGAACTGATTACCATTTCCAGGGAAGCGAAACTCCCAGCCGAAATTTATCACTTTAAGGCATCGGGGAACGCGAATTGGCATTTGTTGGACAGTGCGATTACCATGGTAAACGCCGCCCGTACCGAAGGTCTGGCCATCACGACGGATATGTACATGTACAATGCCAGTTCTACGGGATTGAACGTGGTACTTCCGGCATGGGCCAAGGAAGGCGGACATAAATCGACGATTACGCTGATGGAAAATCCGGCCACCCGAAAAAAGATGATGGACGAAATCGACTTCCACGTACCACCCGAGAATATTCTGTTGGTCGGTTTTAGAAATAAAGAACTGAGGCATTTGATCGGGAAGACCTTGGCGGAAGTTGCCGAAGAACGTCAGAAATCGGCCAACGAAACCTTGGTAGACCTCATCTACGAGGACGACAGCAGGATCCAGGTCGTCTATTTTTCCATGTCCGAAGAAAACGTAAAAAAGAAATTGAAACTGCCGTACATGAGTATATGTTCCGATGCGGGTTCTTATACCAATGAAGGGGTCTTCTTGGAACAAAGTACCCATCCCCGCGCCTATGGCTCCTTTGCCCGTTTGTTGGGCCATTTTGTGCGCGATGAAAAAGTGATTTCCTTGGAAGAGGCTATTTATAAGTTGACGACACTACCGGCCACCAATTTAAAATTGAAAAAAAGAGGGGCTTTAAAAGCCGGGTATTTTGCCGATGTGGTCGTCTTCGACCCAAAAACCATCAAGGCAAACGCCACTTTTAAGGAACCCCACCAATATGCCACGGGCATGCAGCATGTCTTCGTCAATGGGGGACATATATTGAAAGACGGGGAACATACGGGAACCTTTTCTGGCCGATTCGTAAAAGGTCCGGGTGCCACTAAGTAAACTAAAAAACTAACAAAATAATTATTGACTAATCGATGAAAACCATAAATGTACTCTTTGCTTTACTTCTTTTGAACTCCTGCGCTTACGCCCAAGATATTGTAGAAGCGGGTGCTTCACTTACTTTGGTATCTGAAGAATTCAAATTTACCGAAGGTCCGGCGAGGGACGCTGAGGGAAATGTATATTTCACGGACCAGCCCAATGACCGCATCGTAAAATGGGACGCAGAGACCAATACCGTTTCAGATTGGATGCACCCCAGTGGCCGTTCGAACGGACTCTATTTTGATCACCAAGGGAACCTGATATCCTGTGCCGATGAAAATAATCAATTATGGAAAATTGATCCGGAAAAGAATGTTACGGTACTCGTAGAAAAATTTGAGGGAAAATTTTTGGGAGGACCCAATGATGTATGGGTAGACCCAAAAGGGGGAATGTATATAACGGACCCTCTGTACAAAAGAGATTGGTGGAAAGATAGGGAACCAGAAGTCGAGAAAAGACGTGTTTACTATTTAGCTCCTGGGAGTACCCAACTGACCATTGTTGAAGACGATTTGGTGATGCCCAATGGAATCATAGGGTCCAAAAATGGCAAAAAATTGTTTATCGCCGATCCGGGGGATAAAAAAACATATGTATATAAAATCAATAAGGACGGAAGCCTTTCCGATCGGGAATTATTTTGTGAGATGGGGTCGGACGGTATGACCTTGGACAATAAAGGCAACCTATATCTAACCGGTAATGGGGTAACGGTATTCAACAAAGATGGTAAACAAATAAAACACATTAAGGTCCCTGAAAATTGGACCGCCAATGTCACTTTTGGAGGCCCGGAAAGGGACATACTCTTTATTACGGCCATGGACGCCGTTTATATCTTACAGATGAAAGTAAAAGGCATTAATTAAACACAATCAAAATGACCTGGAAAAATTTATTCGACAAGCAGGAATGCGAGGAAACCATTTCGCGCATCAATAACCTTACTCCAGAAACCGCCCCTAAATGGGGCAAGATGAACGTTTCCCAAATGTTGGCGCATTGTAACGTTGCCTATGAAACCACCTATACGGACAAACACCCCAGGCCCAAAGGCGTCCAAAAATTCCTGATCAAGCTATTGGCAAAAAATACCGTTGTAGGCCCAAAACCATACAAGAAAAACGGCCCCACTTCGCCCGTATTTAAGATCAGTGATGAACGGGATTTTGAAAAGGAAAAGAACAATCTCATTGCCAACATGCGAAAGACCCAGGAACTAGGGTCGGCCCACTTTGACGGGAAGGAATCCTATGCTTTTGGACCCCTCACCCAAACGGAATGGAACACCCTCTTTTCCAAACATTTGGACCATCACCTGAGACAATTTGGAGTTTAAACTTGAAATTATAATTCTAACTCTTTAAAAAGTATAAACCAACCAACTATGACATCATATATTTTTGAAATCATCGGTACAGGAATGCTTATCCTTATAGGCAACGGGGTCGTGGCAAATCTTGTTTTAAAAGGCACCAAAGGTGCCGATAGCGGATGGATTGGCATCTCCCTGGCTTGGGGAATTGCCGTCTTCATTGGGGTTTTTATATCTGCTGATGTCAGCGGTGCCCATTTGAATCCCGCCGTGACTATTGGGCTTGCCGCCGCCGGAAAATTTTCCTGGACCTTGGTGCCCGGCTATATCATTGCCCAAATTTTTGGGGCCATGGTCGGCAATTTTTTGGTATGGCTCACCTATAAAAAACAATATGACCTTACCGATGATACCGATGCTGTATTGGCCACCTTCAGTACGGCACCGGCCGTGCGAAGCTATGGTTGGAACGTGGTTACCGAAGCGATCGGCACCTTCGCCCTCGTTTTTGGGGTGTTCTACATCGCTGGTGGTGCCTTGGCCAACGAACCGATTTCCCTAGGGTCCCTAGATGCCCTTCCCGTAGCCCTCTTGGTGATGGGCATCGGTTTTGGATTGGGCGGTCCCACGGGCTATGCTATCAATCCCGCTAGGGATTTGGGGCCACGGATCATGCATGCCATCCTGCCTTTGAAAAACAAGGGAAAGAGCGATTGGAGCTATGCTTGGGTGCCGGTTTTGGGCCCGGTTATAGGTGCCCTAATGGCAGCAGGCGTATTTTTGTTATTGAATTAATTAGATAGTTATGAAGCATATAATCAAAGTTTTAGTCCTTATCTTTTCAAGCAGTATTTTTGCTCAGCAAATTATTGACTTGCCCCATCAAATCCCACCAACTGTACAGTGGGAAGGAGGCGAGAAGGAATACTTTTCGGATATTTGGCAGACCCAGGTGGTCACCAACGTCTCTACCCCCACCATGGAGGTATTTGCACCCGAAAAGCCCAATGGAACCAGCGTTATTGTAGCTCCCGGGGGAGGCCTATATGCCTTAAGCATAGAAAGTGAAGGCAATCTTGTAGCCCAATGGTTGGCCGAAAGGGGCATTACGGCCTTTGTGTTGAAATACCGTTTGGTTCCCACAGGAGCGGACGGTGTACAGGAAATTACCCAAGAAGGCGCCACCAATCCCATGCAAATTATGCAACGGGTAGCACCGGTGCTTCCTTTTTCGGTTCAGGATGGACTCAACGCCATTGACCATGTACGGTCAAATGCGGAAAAATATGGACTGGACCCAAATAAAATCGGTTTTATGGGCTTTTCCGCCGGGGGTGCCGTCACCCTGGGCGTGGCGTACAACTACAACGAAAAAAACAGGCCCGACTTCCTGGTGCCCGTATATCCCTGGACCACGGCCCAACCCGTTCAGGAAGTGCCACAGGACGCGCCACCCATGCTGGTCATCTGCGCCACGGACGACCCCTTGGGATTGGCCGCCGGGAGCATTGAACTTTATTCCTCATGGCTCAAGGCAAACAAAACCGTAGGGCTGCACATGTATTCCAAAGGCGGACACGGATTTGGCATGAAACAACAAAACCTACCCTCTGATGATTGGATCCAACGGTTTTATGATTGGTGGGAGGTGGAGATAAACTCTGGGGATATTAAGCAAAGTAATTGATAAAGTTGAACCCAAATAATATTCTAATCTTGAAAATTAAAATACCCTTAATAAAAGGTAGTATCCTTCTAATAATTTTCTTTTTAGGCACCACATTTTGGCTATCGGCCCAAGAAAGACCCGCCTTTGCTGAAGAAGTCGAGGCATTGACCCAAAAAAACGATTCCCTTTGGGACCCAAACAAGGAAACCATTGTTTTTACGGGGAGTTCCAGTATACGTAAATGGGACAATTTACAAGCTTCCTTTCCAGAGCATCAGGTACTAAATGCCGGTTTTGGTGGCTCCCAGGCATCGGACTTGCTCTATTATTTGGACACCCTAGTGATTCGGTACAATCCCACCAAAGTTTTTATTTACGAAGGGGACAATGATATTTCGGCCAAAAAAAGACCACGGAAGATCATCGGCACTACGGAAATGATTATCGGCAAACTCAGAAGACAAAACCCGGACATGAAAATTGTGTTGATATCGGCCAAGCCCAGTATCAGCAGATGGCACTTGCGGAGAAAATACAAACGCCTCAATAGAAAATTCCTAAGATTGACCAAAAAGGACGTATCCCTCCTCTTTGCGGATGTCTGGTATCCCATGCTTAAAGGGAAAGAAGTCAAAAAGGATATCTTTGTATCAGATGGCCTTCACATGAACCAAAAAGGATATGACATTTGGTTCCATGCCATGCAACATTTAGTAAACAACCCCTAAACCACAGCAATGATCAAAACTGTTTTCATCAGAAGTTTTTTTTTCCTGTCCCTTGGGAAAGTCTTTTTGGCCTGTCAAAACGAACCTGAAAAACCACGCATCCAAATGCCCGAAACGGATTTGGCAATAATTAGCTTAATTCCAAAGCCTGTAAAGGTGATTCCAACGAATTCGGCTTTTGCACTGGATCAATTCACCGCCATTTACACTTCCAAAAATGCCACGGGCTTTGACAAGGTTGGCGAATTTTTAGCGGAAAAAATAAAGGCGCACATAGACTTGGACGTGCCCGTGAACGGAGAAAATACCAACACAGTGGAACGGATCATTTACATCAACCAGTCGGACAGTCTTGAATTGAACGCTCCCGAAGCCTATCAGCTGTACATCAATCAGGACTCCATCATCTTGAACGCAAATACCGCCGAAGGTGCCTTTAGAGGTATCCAGACCTTGCGTCAATTGGTTCCAAATACCAGCAATGATACCCTGGCCGCCCAGAAAATTTGGCCCATACCATCGGGGAAAATAACGGACAATCCCAATTTTGGCTATCGGGGTGCCATGCTGGACGTAGCCCGACATTTTTTCAGTGTGGAGGACGTGAAAAAATACATCGACCTATTGGTCTACTACAAGATCAATATGTTGCACCTACACCTGACGGACGATCAGGGCTGGCGCATCGAAATCAAGTCCTGGCCAAAACTGACGGAGATTGGTGGCAGCACGGAAGTGGGCGGGGGTCCCGGCGGATTTTACACCCAAGAGGATTATAAGGAAATCGTGCGTTATGCACAGGAACGCTATATGACGATTATACCCGAAGTGGACATGCCCGGACACACGAACTCGGCCTCCGTGGCTTATCCCATCTTGAACGGCAATGGAAAAACGCCAAAACTATACACGGGCATGCAGGTAGGGTTTAGCACCTTTGATACCCGCAAGGATACGGTCTATGCCTTTATTGACGATGTGGTTCGGGAAATCTCCGAAATGACCCCTGGCCCCTATTTCCATATGGGCGGGGATGAAAGCCATGTTACCAAAAAGAACGACTATATCCATTTTGTGAACAAGGTGGAGAAAATTGTGCAAAAACACGGCAAGCGCATGATCGGTTGGGACGAAGTTGCCAATGCAGATATTGACTCCAACGCCATTGCACAATGGTGGGCCAGTGAAGAAAATGCAAAGAAAGCGGTGGCAAAAAATATGAAAGTCATCGTCTCTCCTGCGAATAAGGCCTATCTGGATATGAAATACGATACCCTGACCGACCTAGGGCTTCACTGGGCGGCCTACATTCCGGTGGATTCGGCCTACCAATGGTCTCCGGAGGATTACGGAATTCCAAAGGAAAATATTTTAGGAACCGAAGCTCCCCTATGGTCTGAAACCATTACCAATATCAGCGAATTGGAGTATTTGGCGTTTCCACGTATGATTGGATATTCAGAACTTGCGTGGACGGTACCTGAAAACAGGGATTGGGAAAACTACAAAGTCCGATTGGCAGACCAGGCACCATTCTTAGAGCGGAACAATGTGAATTACTACCCTTCCAAACTGATTGATTGGAAGAAAAGCAAATACACGTACGAAACGATAGAAAAGGATTAAGGATTTTTTGATTTAATAGGAAAGAGGGAGTAGGAATCTGAGCGTATGGAAATCCCAACCCTCCCCGTTCCGCTATCGCGTAACTCCCCTCCCTGACCAGGGAGGGGAGCTTTTTTTTAGGCAATTGAGATAATCGCACCCAACTCTACAAATGGCGAATTAAAAACCTAAAGATGAATGAGTGGTTCCCTTTCCAAAAGAATACATCGAGAAAGCTCGGGATGGAACCTGTTCCGTGAAGCGGAACGGCCGAGTTTCGAGATGGGTTTTACGAAGTAAAAATTCCTACTGGAAAGTCTTCTTTCTTTTGCTTCGTTTTCTTTGAAGAACCAAAGAAAATGAAGGTGGCAACAACTGCCATAAACCCGACCCTTCCCGTTCCGCTATCGCGGAACACCCTTCCCTACCTCGGGAGGGGAGCTTTTTTGGGTTTTAATTGTAGCAGTTAACTTAAATGCATTTTAAGGAGTAAACCGGCCTATTTTGGGATGCATAGTAAATCCGGAAGGCCTTGGAATTGGCCAAAAGGAAATCGCCCAAATAGTATTCCGATGCAATCGGAAACGGCCTGGGCGCTGCGGGCCAAGGACTTCTTGGATTTCAAGTATCCTAAAATCAGCCTAGCCTTTTTGGATACTTTTTCGGCGATGGAAAAAGTATCGGAAAGAAAACCCCGGCCCTCCCCGTTCCGCTGCTCGGTATCCCTTTGGGCAATCTTTACTACATTGGATACTTCGCTTTGCTCAATAAGACAAATGGGTGTCCGTTGTCATTCTGATGACGAGCGTAGCGAGGAGGAAGAATCTGTTTACTGCCTCACCATCCCCGTTCCGCTGTCGCGGAACACCCTTCCCTACCCGGGGAGGAGAGCTTTTTTCGCCCCACGACCAAAATTCTATGAAGATTCTAAAGCATTCTTCGATTTCGTATTCCATAAAAAAAGACCCTGAATGAGGGCCTTTTATAAAATTAGATCTCTAACAATCTACTCTTTTTTCTCTTTTTTCTCAGTGTCCTTAGTTTCTTCCTTAGAGAAATCGGCCAAATCATTTTCTACCAAAAGGTTGTACCACTGAATGATTTTCTTGATATCGCTGGTATACACCCTATCCTCATCGTAATTGGGCAATATCTCAAAAAAGTACTCCTCCAATTTTATCTTTTCGTCCTTGTGGCTTACCGATGTTTTTTCACCATTTTCCTTCTCCTGAATCTTTAAGAAAACATCCCGCAATGGTAATTCCTCGTCCAAAGTATATATGGCTATTTCAGAAAGTACACTGACGTTGCTTCGCAAACCTACACTGATCTTCTTACCGTCCAATAGAGACTCCGCCACAAAACCCGTCCGTGTCTGTGTTATCAATTTATACAATCCAGGTTTACCGGCAACCGACAAAATTTTCTCCAAACCCATAGGCACTATTTTTTATTTTTTTTGAGTGGGCAAAGATGCCACTTTTCTTATGAATTAAATCCCTTTACCTTCCTTTTTTTACATTGGGAAAGCGCATCCTGTAATCCACGCTTATTTTCCCTTTGGATATATTGGCCAGCCTTCCCTTTAGCAATCGCTTTTTTAAGGAGGAAAGTTTATCCGTAAACAGAATCCCTTCAATGTGGTCATACTCATGCTGAATGACCCTGGCCAATAGTCCGTCGTAGGTTTCCTCGTGTTCCTTGAAATTTTCATCTAAATACGTAATCCGTATCCGCTCCTTTCTATTAACGTCTTCGCGAACATCCGGAATACTTAGACAGCCTTCGTTAAAAGGCCAATCGGCACCTGTCTCTTCCTCAATTTGGGCGTTTATAAATACCTTTTTGAAACCGTTCAGCTGCTTTTGCTCTTCGGGAGAAAGGTCCTCATCGTCCGAAAAAGGTGTAGTATCCACCACGAACAATCGAATGGGCAATCCTATCTGGGGTGCGGCCAACCCAACGCCACTGGCATTGTACATGGTTTCCCACATATTGGAAATAAGCTCGGATAGTTTTGGGTAGTCCTTATCAATATCTTCCCCTACCTTTCTCAAGACCGGGTCGCCATAGGCTACAATTGGTAATATCATTTAGATTCTCTTTAAATAATCCTGTAAAATGAGCGTTGCACTAATTTCATCGATCAGTTCCTTGTTCCTTCGCTGCTTTTTTTTCAACCCACTATCCAACATACTCTGGAATGCCATTTTAGAGGTAAACCGCTCATCCTGACGTTCGATTTTTATATCGGGAAAGGCTTCGGACAGCTTTGTCAAAAACGGTTTTATAAATACTTCGGATTCCGATGGCTGGTTGTTCATTTGTTTGGGTTCCCCAACGACAAGTACATCGACCGACTCCTCCTTAAAATAGTGGGTCAAAAATGGAATGATTTCATCCGTAGGTATCGTTGTCAGTCCCGATGCAATGATGCGAAACTCGTCCGTTACCGCAATGCCCGTTCTCTTTTGACCATAGTCCAACGCAAGAATTCTTCCCACTTTAAATTTTTGGCAAAAATAAAGGATAATTTGTTATATGAAGATAGACCGATAGGGAATTCCTAGGCTTCCGCTTATATTTGACAAAATTTTAATACAGATGACAGAATTACGGGATACCATAGAAAAAGCATGGGAAAACAGGGACCTTTTAAAAGAAACGGATACCCAAAACGCCATTAGAGAGGTCATTGACCTTATTGATGCGGGAAAATTACGTTGCGCAGAACCTAACGGGGACGATTGGCAAATCAATGAGTGGGTAAAAAAGGCTGTGGTACTTTATTTCCCTATCCAAAAAATGGAGACTTTAGAAGCGGGTATTTTTGAATATCATGATAAAATGCCTTTGAAAAAAGGCTATAAGGAAAAAGGTATCAGGGTTGTGCCCAATGCCGTGGCTAGACATGGTGCCTACATTTCCCCAGGGACTATCCTAATGCCCAGTTATGTAAATATTGGCGCATACGTGGATGAAGGAACCATGGTTGATACCTGGGCGACGGTAGGTAGCTGTGCTCAAATAGGAAAGAACGTTCACCTAAGTGGAGGCGTAGGAATTGGAGGAGTTTTGGAACCCTTGCAGGCATCCCCGGTCATTATAGAGGACAATGCTTTTATTGGATCTCGATGTATCGTAGTTGAAGGCGTTCGAGTAGGTAAAGAAGCCGTTTTGGGTGCTAATGTGGTGCTTACGGCCTCCACAAAGATAATCGATGTTACGGGAGACGAGCCTGTCGAGAACAAAGGATTTGTGCCGCCCCGGTCGGTTGTAATTCCAGGTAGCTATACCAAAAAATTCGCGGCGGGCGAATATCAGGTGCCTTGCGCCTTGATCATTGGCAAACGTAAGGAAAGTACCAACAAAAAAACTTCCTTGAACGAAGCGCTTAGAGAGTATGATGTAGCCGTATAAAGAAATCTGTAAAAAATTTCAAGGGCCGATGTTTTCGATTTTTATACTATTGAAAATATCGGCCTAATATTTTTAAGGGGCATTGAAATTTAAGTGATGTTTTAAGTGAAATCCATTTAAATAAACTTCGAAACGCAACCCTAAACGGGTTTTAACATCTCCTTAAAAACATGGGTCTTTAAAGCAATTTGTAAGAAATCTACCAAGGATTACAATTTTTGCCTTTTTTTTTTGTTATACCTTTGTTAGCCCAATGCTATCGACCCTACTTATTCGAAAAATATGATGAGTAATAGAGAAAAAATTACGGCCCTGATAATCACCTACAATGAGATTGGATACATTGAAAAGTGTTTAGAGTCCGTTTCCTTTGTTGACGAAATCATTGTGGTGGATTCCTTTAGTACGGATGGCACCTATGAATATCTTTTAAAGCATCACAAGGTAAAAGTCATTCAAAATCCATTTGAAAATTTTACCGCCCAAAAGTCCTTCGCGCTCAAGCAGGCGACCCATGATTGGGTGCTATTTTTGGATGCCGATGAAATTGTGCCTACACCCTTGAAAAATGAAATTTTGGAAACGGTTTCCAAACAAACTGAAATCGTGGCGTATTGGTTCTTCAGACAGTTCATGTTCCAAAACGAGAAATTAAGGTTCAGCGGATGGCAAACTGACAAGAATTACCGACTCTTTAGAAAAAGCAAAGCTAAATTTTCGGATAGGAGAATCGTCCATGAGACGTTGGATGTGGAAGGTACTTCTGGTATTCTAAATGAAAAACTTACCCATTATTGCTATAAAAACTACGAGGACTACAAGTCCAAAATGTTAAATTATGGTAGATTAAAGGCAATTGAATGTTTCTACCGCGAACGAAAATTCAATTATGCCGCGATGTACCTAAAAACTGGTTGGAAGTTCTTTAACCATTATGTTCTAAGACTTGGGTTTTTGGACGGCAAAAAAGGTTATGTAATCTGCTATTTGAACGCACTTGGCGTCTTGGAAAGATTCAGGGAACTAAAGCGTCTGGAACAAAAAAACGAGTTGGCCTACTATTTGGTAATGCCGTAAAAGGTCCAAACCCTCTTTTCTTTTTTTGTCTTTTTTCTAATCCCCTGGTTTTTTGCAATGGATTCCGGAGTTTTGTATCCTCTTTTGTGATCTAAATGCACACAAACGGCACTGTATCGCAATTGCTTAGATTTGATCCCGAAATTGAAAAGGCGTTCACCCAGCTCCCTATCCTGACCGCCGTACTGCATTCGCTCATCAAAACCGTTCACGTTCAAAATATCCTGTTTCCACCCCGATGAATTATGGCCGTTCCAACTGGCGTTCGTTGGTGTGACCCAATTCAATACCTTTGAAATAAGGCCGCTGGCCGTTAACTTGTTGTTCTTAAATGTTTTGGGGATGCCCTTTTCCTTGAGCCAATGGATATCAAAACAACGTTGCTGTTCGATATCTTCAAGGCTTATCAATTTGGAAATATTCATCGGCAACATGTAATATCCACCAGAAATAAAATAACCAGGTTCCTTATTGATGTAATGCACATGCACAAAATCCTCCCGGGGAATACAATCGCCATCGGTCATAATAATATAATCCGTCCGGCACGCAACGACCGCTTTGTTTAGGATTCTTGACTTTTGAAACCCATCGTCCTCCTGCCATACATGCACGATTGGGTAAAATACCTCCTTCGACATTTGGTCCAACAACTCCTTGGTCGCGGGTTTGGACCCATCGTCGGCAATGACCACTTCAAAATTCTTGAACGTCTGCTGGTTGAAACCCCAAAGAACCTTCTTGAGCCACTCCTCCGCATTGTAGGTGCTCACAATTACACTTATTTTTAGGTCCTCTGGTGTATTGGTCATAGTTTGGCAAAAATATAAAAGTCTTCCAGTATCTTTGAAAATTAATAGAAGATAAACATGCTCAAAAAGAAAATAGCCCTTATAGAGCTAACCACGTACCATGAAGAATGTTTATACAGTCAAATCCGATTTCTAAAGGACGCCAATTACGATGTTCATTTAATAATACATCCAAAGATCCATAAAAACATAGTTCATTATGGTATAGAAACGAGCAAAACTAGATTTCTAGACCCACGGAGCTCCTCTTTTTTTATAAAAAGAATTTACAATTGGTTTACAACCTACCAATATATTGTTAGAAATGGATTTGATGTGGTAATTTTCAATACGGCCAGTAGTAATAAGGAAACGATTGCACTTACCAGGCTGTTGCCAAAAAGAATCAAATGCTTTGGGAGTATCCATAATTTAAAAAAACTGAACGGCAGTTTTTCACAAAAAATCATTAGTAAACGGATTCAGAACTACTATGTCCTGAACGATTTTTTGGTGGATTCTACAGTAATTAATGATAGGAACATTCGGCTTTTTCCTTACTATCCCATTTATTTCCCGAAATTCCCAAGTTCGAAAATAATGGATAAAAAGAATGATGTTTGGATTTGTATCCCTGGGGAGGTCAACTATAAAAGAAGAAACTATAAGATAGTACTGGAAGCATTGTCCAGATTGGAATTGGAGAATACCAACCTCAAGATTATTATTTTGGGAAAAATGAATCCAAAAAATCCGGATGTTGCCCTGTTCTCTTCACAAGTCCAAGAGCTGAATTTAACCCCTTTCCTAATCACTTTCGATCACTTTATAGAAAATGAAATATTTCACGAGTATATAAAAACTTCTGATTTCATTATGGCACCGGTTTCCAATACGGAACAGAATTATTTGAAATACAAGATAACAGGAGCCTATAATTTGGCATTTGCCTATAAAAAACCTTTAATCACACCCCAAGAAATGAGCGTAATGCCCGATTTATACGAAAACTCATATTTCTACGAGGATTCTGAAAGCCTTGCGCAACTCTTCAACAGTATTTCAAACAACAGCTTGGAAACAAAGAAATTATATACCCATAAGAAGTGGAATTACCCATTTCAATTAAAAAAGTATTTGAAATTAATTGAACCGATCTAAAGAATGGATTTCACCAACGAATTAAACAAAGCCCTTAAAGTACTACAAAATGGCGGCCTTGTCCTCTACCCTACCGATACCGTCTGGGGGATTGGTTGCGACGCGACCAATACGGCCGCTGTAGAAAAAGTACTTACATTGAAAGGGTTAGATTACAAAGGCCTCGTATGTCTTGTTGCTAGCGATGCTATGCTGGAACGGCATGTGGAAAAGGTTCCGGATTTGACATACGACATTATGGACTTGGCCACCAAACCTACCACCCTTGTTTATGATAGACCGAAAGGCTTCGCCTCAAATGTAATTGCCCAGGACAATTCGGTCGCCATTAGGGTCGCTTCCGATAAATTTTGCAAATACCTCATTGGAAAGTTCAAAAAACCCATTGTTTCCACCAGTGCAAATCTTCAAGACCAACCAATTGCTTTAAATTTCAAAGAAATTGACAAGGCCATTTTAACAGGTGTGGACTATGTGGTAAATTTGAAGCCTGAAAATCAGTATGCGGGTCCATCCTCCATAATTAAAATGGGTATCGATGGCCGCGTGAAAGTGATTAGGGAATAATGCCGAAGAATATCCAATGGACTATAAAAAGGCCATAAGCCAACCCATTTTTGAAATTATTGGTCGCACTGCAGACGAACTCAAGCTGGACACCTATGTCATTGGCGGATTTGTTAGGGATTACCTCTTAAAGAGAAAAATTCCAAAAGACATCGATGTTGTCGCCGTTGGAAGCGGTATCGAACTGGCTACACAATTGGCATCAAAACTTCCGAAAAAGCCCCAAGTTTCCGTTTTTAAAAATTTTGGTACCGCCATGGTCAAACATGATGAACTGGAGCTTGAATTCGTAGGTGCCAGAAAGGAAAGTTACCATAGGGATAGTAGAAAACCGGTCGTTGAGGACGGTACATTGGAAGAAGATCAAAAGCGAAGGGATTTCACCATCAATGCCTTGGCCATATCATTGAACAAAAAGGATTTTGGCACCCTTTTAGACCCCTTCAATGGATTGGAGGATTTGGAAAACAAACTGATACGGACTCCACTAGATCCAGATATCACCTATTCCGATGATCCCTTGAGAATGATGCGGGCAATCCGATTTGCAACCCAATTGGAATTCAGGATTGAAGCCTCATCCTTGGATGCCATTACACGCAACAAAGAACGCATCAAGATTATTTCCAAAGAACGTATTGTAGAGGAGCTTCACAAAATTATGCTCTGCCCAACCCCGTCCAAAGGATTCTCCTTATTGCATAAAACGGGCCTATTGGACATCATCATGCCAGAATTGACCGCTCTGCAGGGAATAGAGGAAATAGAAGGACAACGGCACAAGGATAATTTTTGGCACACACTGGAAGTAGTGGATAATATTTCCACGGAGACTGATGACCTTTGGCTGCGTTGGGCTGCACTACTCCATGATATTGGGAAGGCACCTACGAAACGTTTCCATAAGAAAATTGGCTGGACCTTCCATGGCCATGAATTTGTAGGCTCCAAAATGGTGTACAAACTTTTTAAACGATTGCGCATGCCACTGAACGACAAAATGAAATTCGTTCAAAAAATGGTCATGATGAGTTCACGCCCCATTATTTTAGCAGAGGAACATGTGACTGATTCCGCGGTAAGAAGATTGGTTTTCGACGCCGGTAACAACGTTGAGGATTTGATGACCTTATGCGAAGCGGACATTACAACAAAAAACCCAAAAAAACAGCGGAGGTATAAGAACAATTTTAAACTTGTCCGCCAAAAGATCAAGGAAGTAGAAGAACGGGATAGGATTCGAAACTTTCAACCTCCGGTTTCGGGAGAGGAGATTATGGACACCTTTAACCTAAAACCTTCAAAAGAAATTGGTATAATAAAGGAAGCCATTAAGGAGGCTATCCTGGAGGGTGAAATCCCAAATGAGCATGATGCAGCCAAGAATTTTATGATAAAAAAAGGTATATCACTGGGCTTATGTCCTAAATAGGGAAAAATATTCCCAACTACCAAGGTAGATAATTTTAAAAACTTCAAATCTGTTACCAACAGATAAACCAAGGTTTACCTTTCCTTTTACTGTCTTTACAACATTAAATTTTTAATGAATTTGTGTCAAGTTACTTTTATCTATCAATATAGTGCCACAAATCCACGAAAACCACGTTGGAAAGGTGGATTAATTAGGATTATAAAGTAATGGCTAAACCAATTAAAGACCAATTGACCAAAAGAAGTCTTGGTAAGCGGTTTTTTTCACTAATATTAGTATTGGTAAGCTGCTGTCTTTACTCCCAACAGACTACTACTTGGACCCCTATTAATTTAAACACTTGGGAATCCCTAAGCTCTGACGGTCTTGTCCGTGTAGAATGCAGGGTAACCGGGAGTGTAATTATATCTGGCAATGAAACAATGGGATGTACTTCGGACAACACCTATAACGATCCTACACCAGATATTTTTGGTAGTCCATCCTTAGAAATCTCTGTTGGCTCTTTATTGACCGGTACTTTGGAGTTTCATTTTTTTGATGCAACCACGGGAAATCCGGTTTACCTTACCAATCCCTTTGTAAATGTCGATAAGGTAGGTACCTATGGTATTTTACCATTTCCGCTATTGAACGGGACAAATACCGGAGTTTTTACCTTAACCAATGAAACTTGGACCAATATTAGTAGTAATGGCCCCATTTTTCAAGCCACCGACACACAATTTCAAATTGATGCGGCTGCTCTACTCAGCTCCAATGGTGGCGAGTGTGGAAATGGTGTGGACCAAGGTACCGGTGGAGGGACAATGCGTATGGATACTCCGGTTCAATCCATTGAAATGGGCGTATCGGTTTCCGGAAGCCTTATCAGCTTTAACGAAAACGTAGAATTTGTTCTATCCAATCTGATAATTGCCGAACCTTCCATTGAAGTAACAAAAGCTGTAACCGAAAATTATAGCACGCCCATTTCCATAGGCGATGAGGTCAATTACACCATTCAAGTAGAGAACACGGGGAATGTGGAAATCATAAATATCGAACTTACCGATACTTTTACGGATGCTAATGGAAATCCGTTGACGTTAACCAGCACCCCATCTTTTATATCTGCAACTATGGGTTCTGGGGAAGGAACTTTAAAAGAAAATGAAATAGCCACCTACGCTGCCGGATATACTTTTGATGGAAATGCAATTGATGCCGGAGGAGTTATAAATCAGGTTACGGCAATGGGCGACAGTCCATATGGGCCCAATGACACTTTTGATACATCCGATGACGGCAATGATTCGGATGGAAACTTATTGGATGACCTTACGGAAAGTTTCTTTCCAGTACCTCAAGACGATATGGCCACAGTTGAAGAAGATGATTCCTTGGATATTTTAGTAATAACCAATGATGATTTTGGTGGAAATGGTCCCAATACGGGTAGCATTATTTTGATAAGCACGCCAACAAACGGGACAATTATATTGAATAATGATAGCACACCGAACAATCCTGTGGATGACTATTTTACTTATACTCCCAACATAGATTATTCTGGTTCTGATTCCTTTGTTTACGGAATTTTGGACTCTAAAGGACACACACAATATGCAACTGTGACGATTACCATATTTGCTTGTCCGGATGCAGGGACCGACGGTACCCTGAACATCTGCCAAGGGGACACTTTCGACAACGACGACCTCTTCGCACAGCTAGGCGGTTCGCCCGATGCCGGGGGGACATGGACCGACAACGGTGACGGGACACACACCTACACGGTACTTGCAACTTTACCCTGTACCACCGATGATTCGAGTACCGTGACCGTAACGCAACAGGCACGGCCGAACGCAGGGACCGACGGTACCCTGAACATCTGCCAAGGGGACACTTTCGACAACGACGACCTCTTCGCACAGCTAGGCGGTTCGCCCGATGCCGGGGGGACATGGACCGACAACGGCGACGGGACACACACCTACACGGTACTTGCAACTTTACCCTGTACGACCGATGATTCGAGTACCGTGACCGTAACGCAACAGGCACGGCCGGATGCAGGGACCGACGGTACCCTGAACATCTGCCAAGGGGACACTTTCGACAACGACGACCTCTTCGCACAGCTAGGCGGTTCGCCCGATGCCGGGGGGACATGGACCGACAACGGTGACGGGACACACACCTACACTGTACTTGCAACTTTACCCTGTACGACCGATGATTCGAGTACCGTGACCGTAACGCAACAGGCACGGCCGGATGCAGGGACCGACGGTACCCTGAACATCTGCCAAGGGGACACTTTCGACAACGACGACCTCTTCGCACAGCTAGGCGGTTCGCCCGATGCCGGGGGGACATGGACCGACAACGGTGACGGGACACACACCTACACGGTACTTGCAACTTTACCCTGTACCACCGATGATTCGAGTACCGTGACCGTAACGCAACAGGCACGGCCGGATGCAGGGACCGACGGTACCCTGAACATCTGCCAAGGGGACACTTTCGACAACGACGACCTCTTCGCACAGCTAGGCGGTTCGCCCGATGCCGGGGGGACATGGACCGACAACGGCGACGGGACACACACCTACACGGTACTTGCAACTTTACCCTGTACGACCGATGATTCGAGTACCGTGACCGTAACGCAACAGGCACGGCCGGATGCAGGGACCGACGGTACCCTGAACATCTGCCAGGGGGACACTTTCGACAACGACGACCTCTTCGCACAGCTAGGCGGTTCGCCCGATGCCGGGGGGACATGGACCGACAACGGTGACGGGACACACACCTACACGGTACTTGCAACTTTACCCTGTACCACCGATGATTCGAGTACCGTGACCGTAACGCAACAGGCACGGCCGGATGCAGGGACCGACGGTACCCTGAACATCTGCCAGGGGGACACTTTCGACAACGACGACCTCTTCGCACAGCTAGGCGGTTCGCCCGATGCCGGGGGGACATGGACCGACAACGGTGACGGGACACACACCTACACGGTACTTGCAACTTTACCCTGTACCACCGATGATTCGAGTACCGTGACCGTAACGCAACAGGCACGGCCGGATGCAGGGACCGACGGTACCCTGAACATCTGCCAAGGGGACACTTTCGACAACGACGACCTCTTCGCACAGCTAGGCGGTTCGCCCGATGCCGGGGGGACATGGACCGACAACGGTGACGGGACACACACCTACACGGTACTTGCAACTTTACCCTGTACCACCGATGATTCGAGTACCGTGACCGTAACGCAACAGGCACGGCCGGATGCAGGGACCGACGGTACCCTGAACATCTGCCAAGGGGACACTTTCGACAACGACGACCTCTTCGCACAGCTAGGCGGTTCGCCCGATGCCGGGGGGACATGGACCGACAACGGCGACGGGACACACACCTACACGGTACTTGCAACTTTACCCTGTACCACCGATGATTCGAGTACCGTGACCGTAACGCAACAGGCACGGCCGGATGCAGGGACCGACGGTACCCTGAACATCTGCCAGGGGGACACTTTCGACAACGACGACCTCTTCGCACAGCTAGGCGGTTCGCCCGATGCCGGGGGGACATGGACCGACAACGGTGACGGGACACACACCTACACGGTACTTGCAACTTTACCCTGTACCACCGATGATTCGAGTACCGTGACCGTAACGCAACAGGCACGGCCGGATGCAGGGACCGACGGTACCCTGAACATCTGCCAGGGGGACACTTTCGACAACGACGACCTCTTCGCACAGCTAGGCGGTTCGCCCGATGCCGGGGGGACATGGACCGACAACGGTGACGGGACACACACCTACACGGTACTTGCAACTTTACCCTGTACCACCGATGATTCGAGTACCGTGACCGTAACGCAACAGGCACGGCCGGATGCAGGGACCGACGGTACCCTGAACATCTGCCAAGGGGACACTTTCGACAACGACGACCTCTTCGCACAGCTAGGAGGTTCGCCCGATGCCGGGGGGACATGGACCGACAACGGCGACGGGACACACACCTACACGGTACTTGCAACTTTACCCTGTACCACCGATGATTCGAGTACCGTGACCGTAACGCAACAGGCACGGCCGAATGCAGGGACCGACGGTACCCTGAACATCTGCCAAGGGGACACTTTCGACAACGACGACCTCTTCGCACAGCTAGGCGGTTCGCCCGATGCCGGGGGGACATGGACCGACAACGGCGACGGGACACACACCTACACGGTACTTGCAACTTTACCCTGTACGACCGATGATTCGAGTACCGTAATTGTATCAATAAATCAGACAGATTCAAATAATAATGGTATTGCAGACTGTACCGAAACTATTCCAGTTCAGCTAATCATCGATATTGACTCCATCACTGCTGACAATATTATAAATGAACAGGAGTCTCTTGAAACCATAACTATTACCGGTAACGTATCCGGCGATTTTAACGAAGGAGATATTGTAACGTTATCCATTAATAACACAAACTATACGGGAGCAGTAGACTCCAATGGAAATTTTAATATTTCTGTATCCGGAAGTGATTTGGTGTCGGACATTGATACTAGTATCCTAGGAACAATCACTACTATAAACAATAATGGAAATACGGGTTCTGCATCCGTACAACATCCATATACCATAGATACGGGGGTACCTTTGGTGGAGAGTTTTACTACGAGGGACAGTTTCCCAATTTTACTAGGTTCCGGAAGCTCGAATGAAATTATTACCATTACCGTTACCATAGACAATATCGCAACTCCTATTATTTATGTCATCAATACGGATATCAATGGTATTTGGGCGATAGATACATCAACCGAAGTTCCGCATAACGGGAGCTTTCCTACTATTGATGCTGAAGCAATATTGAGCATAACCGCAACGGATATTGCGGGGAACACAGGAATTGGAGAGGTTATTATCATATTTGAGAACGTACCATTAACTGCGGATAGTGATAATGATGGCCTGCCGGATGATGAGGAAGTACGAATAGGTACGGACCCTAGTAATCCAGATACCGATGGTGACGGGGTGGTGGACGGACAAGAAGTATCTGATGGAACCGACCCATTGGACCCTTGCGATTCTGTCGGAGGAACACCCCCTACAGGTTCAACTTGTGAACTATATGTAGAACTTGATTTGGTTAAACCTGGAGACAACATCAATGGTAATTTTGAAATAATCAATATTGAAAGATTTCCAAACAACACGGTTAAAATTTACAATCGATGGGGCGTAAAAGTTTGGGAAACCCAAGGTTATGAAAATATTACCAATGCATTTAACGGTATATCTAATGGCAGAACTACCATTATGCAAAACGAGGAACTTCCATCCGGTGTCTACTATTATGACATTCAATATGAAGCACAAGGAGAACAGAAATTGTTAACAGGATATCTCTATGTAATCAGATAGGTATGAGCAGTAATAAAAGAAATATCCTTTTTTATTTTACCCTTTATATGGCGGTACAGTTAGGTTTTAGCCAACAAGATGCACAGTATACCCAATATATGTACAACACACTTTCGGTTAATCCAGCTTATGCAGGTTCCCGAGATATTCTGAGTATTGCGTTATTACATAGGTCCCAATGGTTAGGAAGGGACGGAGCGCCAAACACACAAACTTTAAACGTGCATGGACCTACCTCTGACCGAGTTGGTCTGGGATTGTCAATCGTACATGACGAAATTGGCAACAATACCACCCAGAACACTTATGTTGATGCTGCATTTTCCTACACTATAAACACCTCTGAATCCGATAAAATATCCTTCGGACTAAAAGCAGGAGGTCATTTGTTAAACGTTGATTTTAATAATCTGAGAAATTACAGTGCCAGTGCCAACACAATTACGGATACTGAATTGTACCGAAAGTTTACCCCTAATATTGGCGCGGGAATCTATTTTCATAACAACAAATTCTATACGGGTCTATCTGTCCCGAACATTTTACAGACCAAACATTTTGAGAGCACAGGAGGAAATGACAATCTAGTTTCGGTGGACAGAATGACTTGGTATCTTATTTCTGGATATGTTTTTTATTTATCCGAGTCGTTAAAGTTCAAACCTGCCATTTTGTTGAAAGCTACCCCAGGTGCTCCGCTACAGGCGGATCTATCTGCCAATTTTTTAATGAACGACAAATTCACCCTTGGTGCGGCATACCGCTGGGATGCTGCTATAAGTGGACTATTCGGTTTTCAGATGACAAAGGAGCTCCTGTTGGGAATTGCCTATGACAGTGATATATCAGAATTGGGAGGAACCAAATTTAACAACGGCTCTTTTGAAGTGTTCTTGAGATATGAATTCATTAAAAAAGATAAAATCGATTTAACCCCTCGATTCTTTTAAAATACGAAGCATGAAACTCAATTTACATCACATAGGGATGATTTTATTACTGCTTCCGGTTTTCGCTACGTCACAAAAGAAAACCAAGACGGCCGAAGATAATTTTGACCATTATGGATATATGGTGAATATGTCCACCTTTGAAGAGTTGAGCAAGCAAGGGCTAACTGATGAGGAAATATGTAAGAACCTTGGAAATACGGCCTATTTAAATGCCAAATACGATGAGGCGACGTATTGGTTTTCAAAACTTTTTGAACTGAACGATAGTTCCATAGATGCAGACTATTTTTATCGTTATGCCCAAGCTTTAAAGTCGACCAAAAATTACCGCGAATCCGAAATTTGGATGAACAAGTTCAAAAAAGCCAATACGAACGATGTTAGGGCATTGAACCATAGTAAAGATGAGAATTATCTGAAAGAGTTGATGGCACCATCAACCGAGTTCACGGTCGAAAATTTAAGTTCCATCAATTCAAAGGAATCAGACTTTGCACCATCCTTTTATCAAAATCAGCTCATATTTTCAACCGCAAGGGACTTGGAAACAAGTAAAAGAACCTCAACCCCCTATTTGAACTTATATCAAGCTACAAAACCGAACGATGGAAAATATAGTACCGCCACTTCCTTTGATAAGGAACTAAAATCAATGGCCAATGAATCGTCCACAAGTTTTTCTAAAGATGGAAAAACGGTCTATTTCACTAGAAACAATTTCAAAAAAGGTGGTTTCAGTAGGGACAAAAAAGGAATAAGCAGGTTAAAAATTTACCGTGCAACATTAAACTCGGGTCTATGGGGGAATATTGAAGAACTGCCCTTTAATAGTGATTCGTATTCCGTAGCACATCCTTCAATGAACGAGGAGGGTACAAAATTATATTTCTCATCGGACATGCCTGGTTCTTTAGGCGCATCGGACATTTTTGTGGTAGACATACATCCCGACGGCTCTTTTGGAACCCCAGAAAACTTGGGCCCGAAAGTAAATACGGAGAGTAGAGAGTCTTTTCCCTTTATTTCCGAGTCCGGCATTTTATATTTTGCATCGGATGGTCATCAGGGGTTAGGTGGTCTTGACATCTTCTCTATCGATTTAAAAAAATATGATAATGTTACTAATCTCGGTAATCCCATAAATAGTCCCTATGATGACTTCTCGATGGTATTTGACGAGGAGCGGACCATCGGTTTTTTTGCTTCCAATCGGCCCGGTGGAATTGGACGAGATGACATTTATTACCTGAAGACCATAGACTGTATTGTCACTATTTCTGGGATAGCTATCGATAAGGATAGTGAAAAAGCGATTCCAAACGTAATAATGACCGCTTATGATGCATCTGGTGGTACCATTGGGGAAACCATAGCCAATAGAGAAGGTGAGTTTGAGATACAAATACCTTGTCAGGAAAACCAATATTCAGTTGTCGGAAATCTGGAAGGTTATGAAGAAGGATCACTTTTGCTTTTCACATCACCAAATGAGAAATATATCAAGAATGTCAAAGTTGAGATGGAGGAAAGCAGCAAAAAAGCCGTATTGGGTGCCGATCTTGTAAAGGTCTTAAAATTAGATCCTATTTATTTTGACCTCAACAGTTCCTATCTTCGGGAGGATGCTTTTGAAAACTTGGACAAGGTCGTTGCCTATATGCAGAAAAGACCGGAGGTAAAGGTTGAAATTGGATCTCATACCGATAGTAGAGAGGAAGACAATTACAATCTATGGTTATCGGACAGAAGGGCAAAAAGAACCGTCTCCTATATCATCTCAAGAGGAATTGACGAGAATAGAATTTCCGGTAGAGGGTATGGTGAAACACAATTAATAAACCGATGTGCCAACGGTATTATATGTTCTGATAAAGATCACCAATTAAATAGACGCTCCGAATTTATTATTGTAGATTAAATCCCTATTTTTCAATTGATTTGTCGTAAAGGTGAATTGGGTGAAAAAAATGGGGTTTCCCCATTATTTTTTCAAAAGAGTGGTAATTTTGTACAAACACTGCTCCATGAAAATATCCTTTAGAAGACTTGCCAAATTAGCGCTTATTCTAGTATATCTGGTCATTGTAGCCGGTGCCGTGGTTCGTATGACCGGAAGCGGTATGGGTTGTCCGGATTGGCCAAAATGTTTTGGGTATTATATCCCTCCCACGGAAGCTTCTGAACTCCAGTGGCAACCGGAGAGCCCCTATAAAAAAGGTCAGGTTATCATAAAGGATGAAACATTATGGGTAGCAGCCAAGGATTTTATATCCACTACATCTTTTGATGAAACTAATTGGCAGATGTATACGAAGCATGATTATGCAATTTTTAACCCTTGGCATACGTGGATAGAATACATTAACCGACTCTTTGGTGCCCTAGCGGGTTTGGCTACCCTTGCTTTGGCCTTAAGTTCCATCACCTACTGGAAAAAACAAAAAAGAGTCACCATTCTCTCATGGCTGGTAGTATTTGGCATGGGTTTTCAGGCCTGGCTGGGGGCCACCGTAGTATATTCCGTCTTGGAACCTGTAAAAATAACCTTGCACATGCTTATGGCCTTGTTCATCGTGGCAATACTACTTTATATTATTTACAGGGTAAACAATGAGGACAAGAGAATCATTTTTGACAAAACAACACTCGTTTTAGCTTGGTTTGCATTGATTTTGACCATCGTTCAAATAATTCTTGGCACGCAAGTTAGGCAGTTTGTGGACCATCAGATTGATATAGTGGGAGATACCGCTAAGAGGTTATGGCTGGCAGACCCAACATGGGTATTTTATGTACATCGAAGTTTTTCCATTATTGTCATTCTTTTAAATGCCTATTTGGCTTACCGAATTTTCAAACTGAACCTCGGACATATAAAAATTGTCTGGATTCTATTTCTGTTGGTGGTCGAGGCTTTCTCTGGAATGGCCATGTATTATTTGGATTTCCCATTTGCAAGTCAACCACTACATCTTGTTCTTGCCTCGATTTTATTCGGGGTGCAGTTCTATCTGGTTTTAGATGCCCTTAAGCCAAAAACAAGTCTCAATTCTTTGTAACTTTGGCATCCCACAAATTAATTAGGTATGGTCTATAAAATCAGGATAATACTGGATGCCGAAGAGGATATCTTCAGGGATTTGGAAATTGAAGCCCACAATACGTTGGAGGAATTTCATAATGCCATCACCCAAGCCTTTGGCTTTTTAGGTAATGAAATGGCATCCTTTTACACCTGTGACGAAAATTGGAAACAGGATGAAGAAATTGCGTTGTTCGATATGAGCGAAACAGGTTCCGATGTGCGATTGATGAACGAAACTTTTTTGGAAGATGTCTTGACCGAGGACAGTCCTAAAATGATCTATGTTTATGACTTCTTGAATATGTGGACCTTTTTTGTGGAACTAGCGGATATCGTGGAAAAGGAAGACGGCCGCCCCTACCCCAATGTACTGTTCAGCTTTGGGGAATTGCCGGAGTCACCCCCGGAAAGAAAATTCGAATCAGAAAATAGTGCCTTCGACTTCGATGATACCTTCGAGAATTATGACGACCTTGACTTTGATGAGAATTGGAACTAGACCGTAGTTAGTAGTTAGTAAAAGAAAAATAATCCCCAGGCAATACCTTTTTAAACAAACATTTCCATGATCAACTTATATGCTACCCAAATCGAACATATATCCATACACAGGGTAGGAAACAAAAATAAGGGCGAAGGAATATTTTTGTCCGCAGAACCATTTGCACTCAACGACGAGACTACAGGTCTATTAAAAGAATACTTTTTTAAACCTTTTCGCGAAAAGGAGGAGAATTATTTTAAGCTCTCAAACGACGTGGATGTGGAATTCAATGAACTCTACAAATTGGCCAGCACCGTTTTTCAGGATTCCTCAAACGCGCATGAGGCCTCCAAAAAAATAGCAACCTTATTGTTTGAACAGTCCAACCATCCCCATATTAAAAGCGGTGAGGTATATGTAACCTATTTGACCGGGGTGCATTTGGACAATGAAAAGGTTGAAGCCTTGGGTATTTTTAAAAGCGAGCTAAAACATGACTTCCTTCAGTTCAAGGAGAATGAATCCAATTTGGATATTATCGTCCAACAAGGTATCAACATTAATAAACTAGATAAGGGGTGCTTGATTCTCAATGTTAACAAGGAAGAAGGTTATAAAGTGCTTTCCGTAGATAGCAATAAATATGACACCAAATATTGGCTAGAAAACTTCCTTAGCGTTGAACCACTATCAGATGACAATTTCAAGACCAAAAACTACTTAAAATTCTGTCAGAACTTTGCCAAGGACATAGTTTTACCTGCTGAAGACAAGCAGCAAGAAGTGTTGTTCATGAACAGAGCGGTTAATCATTTCGCCAAGAACGACGCCTTTGAGGAAACCAATTTCCTAAATGAGGTTATGGAAAACCCAGCCTTGATTCCGGAATTCAAACACTATAAGGTAGAGAAAGGTCCAAAATACAGCATTGAAGATGTTTCCAGTTTCGATATTGCCAACAAGGCTGTTTCCGATGTCCGAAAAAAGATAAAAAACGTTATCAACCTCGACACGAATATCCAGATCAAATTGGACTTCATCAATCCGGAATCCGCCGAAAAATATGTGGAAAAAGGTTGGGACGAAGAGCGACAGATGTATTACTACCTAGTATATTTTAACAAGGAACAGAAGAGTTGATTTTTAACCTTTAGCCTTTAGCCTTTAGCCTTTAGCCTTTAGCCTTTAGTAATAAAATCTTTTTCATTTTTCACTTTTCATTTTTCACTTTTCATTTTTCACTTTTCATTTTCACACAGAACTAAATTTTGATATTCTGCTCAATTATCTGCTTCATACTGACATCCTCATAGTTGCGGCGGACAAAATTTAAGGCAAGGTCCAGGACTTCGCCCATCGTTTTGCATTTGCTGAAATTCGAATCAGAGGTCAAGATGCCAATCTGTTCCTTCAAAAGGGCTATATTCTCTTCCGTTGAGATGGTATCCTCCTTACAGATTGCCCGTAGCTTTTTGATTCGGTTTCCAGAGCTAAGAATACGTTTGGCCACCATGGAACGCTCCTCCAGTTTGTATTGGTCCACCGAATCCCGGAGCAGCTTTTCACGTACCATTTCTACCATTTGATAATTTTCCTTGAAAAACTGGGGTCGGTATACCTTTAGTTTTCCTTCAAAACATTGTTGGTCAAAATCGATGGCCCGAATCTTATAGACCACATGATCAAAATCATGGGTGGGTACAATGACATAGTTATAAGATCGCATATCGCCCAATAACCGAATCATACATCGCTCATTGAATTTTACGAACTCCTTGGCAAGCTGTGCCTTTTCGGGTTCGGAACATTTGGGCAGCATGTTCCTAATAAACTCATCGCCTGGAATCCCTGCAATGTGCTCCTCGATCAATGTATCCTTGTATACCAAAAAGTTCAGGTTATAGGGAGAGAGCATGTGCTCCAATTCCAGCCCATAGATACGGGAGGCATCGGTACGTTTTATGTAGAAATAGGTAAAGTTGTCGTTCAGAATGTTTCTAATCTTAATTCGAAAAGGTTTGGAGTTTCCAAAGGTGCAAAAGTCTACCGCATCCACATTGAGGTATTGATGGATGTTGTTACTACCATCGGAATGTAAAATCGAATAGACTTTTTTTAGACTATCGTCTATTTCCTTTCGGTCAAATTCGGAATAATACACCCGTATCCAAAGGGTATCCTCGTCATTGTTGTCATAGACAACCACTGAGCCGGAAAACCTGAGCAAATCATCATAAAAAATTGGAATTTCGCTCTTCCGGTTGTAGTGTTTAAGATAACCGTCCAATGCCTCGCTGACGGGATAGGCCGGCTTTTTTTTCGACATCAATTTTTCTTCCATAGCACTGAATTGTCCCCTAAAGATACAACAAACAGGACACTAAGGTAAACAGCTCCTTTTATCGATAAACCGCCTAATTCATTGCGTTTCAAAAAAGCCATACTACATAATAGGTATGGAAGACCACAAAATAAAAGGCATTGGCAACAATACATTGCCCATAATGCCATAATGAGGTTTTTTTGAGGGTTATAACTCACGCTTTTATCAATAATGTAAAGAATTCTCTTTGTTTTATTACTTGTCTTAGGGATAACCGGTAACGCGCAGTTGAGCGACCTTCACTATTTACCACCCTTAAAACAAGGACAGAACAACCAAGGTATACAGGAACAGGCAATCTATCTCTCCACGCCTGAGCCTACTACATTTACGGTAAATGCCTACAGAGGTACAAACCCAACCCCAATAGCTTCCTTTAACATCTCAAATATTAGTCCCGCCACTTGGACTCTGGCCAATGGAGATAACAATATTACCTTGGTGAACAATGCCAATACAGGCGTTGTTCTAAACAACAGTGGGTTACGTTTCGAATCCCCAAGCGGCAATCGATTCTACGTTAATTATCGAGGAAAATCATCTGCCCAAGCTGCATCATTGACGGCCAAAGGTAGGCAGGCAATGGGTACCCGATTTAAGTGGGGCGGTGTTCCCAATTTAGGGGGTAGGCACGCATCCAAATCCAATACCTTGGGTATCATGGCAACAGAGGATAACACTACGGTACGCGTATTTGGATATGATCCCAATTGTACGTTTCGTATTGGCAATAATGCAAACGCCATTACAGCCGATACCTACACCATCACTTTAGACGCCAACGAATCCTTTGTTTTTGAAAACTATATCGGAAATGTTAATCCGCCTTCTCTAGCGCAACAGCAAGGATGGATAGGAGCATCTATTGAATCCGACAAGAATATTGTTATAAGTAACGGCTCGGTCAACTTTGGTCGTCAAGTAAACAATAGTAATAGGGATGCAGGTATCGATCAACCGGTTCCTGAAAACCGACTCGGAAAAGATTATGTTTTCGTAAGGGGCAATGGCAATACTAATGGATGGACGGAGTTTCCCTTGCTCATCGCTACGGAGGACAATACCCAAATATTTGTCAATGGCAGTACAACTCCATTGGCTACTCTAAATAACGGTGACTTTTTTGAAGTTCCCAGTAGTTATTATTCATCCAGTACTGTAGGGGCTAATATGTTTGTGCAAACTTCAAAGAACGTATATGCCTATCAATGTTTGGCCGGAAGTAGCGGTGCTCAAACAGCGGGATTGAACTTTGTGGCTCCTGTAAATTGTTTGTTACCCGATGTCATGGACAATATTCCGGATATTAGGAACATAGCAGGAACAACTGTTACTGGTGGAATCACAATAATTGCTGCAGTTAATACTCCGGATTCAAATATATCGATAACGGATGGTAATGGACCTGTTACACTACCGCCATCAAGCCCAGTGGCGGGATCTTCAGAATGGAAAACCTTTTATGTTCCCAATTTGAACGGAAACGTGAGCGTGCAATCCACCGGACCCATGGCCGTTGGATTTTTTGGTGTAAACAATAATCAAGGAGTCGCAGGTTATTTCTCTGGATTTGATACGGTGCCAGAGGTTACCTTGGAAATTAGAGGAGGATCTGGATGCTTTGTAGGTTCTGAAATTTTTGAAGCAACAAGTAATTTCGATGCGTACCAATGGTATGAGGATGGTGTTTTAATTCCTGGGGCAAACGGTCCTAGTTATGCTCCTACTGGAGCTGGTGACTTCTTCGTAAGAGGTACCAAAGGACCTTGTACCTATGATAGTAATACCATTCAGGCGCTTTATTGCGACCCGGATGTAGTCCTAACCAAGACCGTTGACAATGATGAAATCATGGAAGGGGAAACGGCCACTTTTACGGTACGGGTAAGAAATAATGGAATTGGACCCCTTACCAACCTCCGAATTACAGATAACATTCCAGCCGGACTCACCTTGGAAAATGCTTTTACCATCCATGGTACTTGGAGTGGTAGTACATGGAATATTGGCACCTTGGATGGCGGGGACGTCGCACAACTAGAACTTACCGTTCGCGCAGATGAAATCGATACCCTACCTCTTTTAGGTTTAATAAATACCGTTACCAATACCCAAGACCAAACGGATACTAATACCACACCGGACAGCCCTACCGCATTGATTACGGTCCATAACGATACGGACAATGACGGCGTCAGGGATATCACTGATTTGGATGATGACAATGACGGAATTTATGACGAGGATGAATGTGATACCTTGGCCTTCAACATCGCCAATGGAAATGGCCATACCAGCCCTTTGGTCAGTGTGGACAATTATCTGATCGTAGATATTTTCAGCGTGGATAACTCGTTTAATCTAAACCTAAACGGGAATGATGTAGCGGGTGAAATCCAGTTCCAATTGGGTGCGGCAGGAAATTTTGCACGATTTACGGATGGTACTACCTACGGACAGGCCGGAAACCCAAATATTTGGACCGTAAACAGTTCCAACGGAAGCCCAACGATTAGGGTGATTATTGATCAATCCGGACAATTTCAGATTTTTGGGGCAAGAAGCTCCAACGGTCCTTTGGAACCCATGTTCTTGGACACGCCACCGGCACCTGTTTCATGGAATCCTTCTGGAAGTAATTCGTTCACCATTGGCCAACAAGTGGTAGGACCAACAAATATGCGGGGTGTACTATTGACCGCAGGTTGCGATACCGATAATGATGGAATCCCCGATCATTTGGATTTGGACAGCGACGGCGATGGCTGTAGCGATGCCAACGAATTTTATAAGGATGGTAATGCCGATGGTGGCGATGATGGTGTATATGGGGCAGGTGTTCCTGCAGTAGACCCTACTGATGGAACCGTAAACGCGGCATCCTATGTTCAGGTGTTCGCTCCTGAAATTTTGCTGGGCAACACCTCAGAAAACTTGGGTGGGGCATCCCTAACGGGACAGTCCATAAACTTAGGCCAATCGTTCCAATACGTGCTTCGTTTTCAAAATACGGGCGATGACGATGCCACAAACTATTCCATACGAAATATACTTCCAGCTAATGTAGCCTTGGATGGCATCAATACTTCCGATGCTCCGGGGGTTACCTCCAACCACGATCCTGTAACCAATGAAATCGTATTTCAAGTACCGGATAATTTGGTGGAAGTGGGAGACCCTGAGTATACCATACGTATTATGGTGACCCTTTCCGGAAATTGTTCGGATTTTGTGGATGCCTGTTCGGGCACCCTGGTCAATGAAGCGTATTCTACCTACCAAGGTACATTGAATCCCGCCACCTTTACGGATGAGGGCGGGGCAAATTCAACCTCCCCTTGTGACGTACCTCCTCAAGTTGCTACCAATGACATTTTAAGTGATTTGGCAAACTGTAACGTGGCACGTACCGTTCAGCTATGTGGTGATTTCGCCATCTTAACCGCAGGAAGTGGTTTTGCCACCTATACCTGGGCCATCGACGCCAACGGCAACGGACAGATAGACGCGGGGGAACCCGCGATCAATGACGGTAATCCGGACAATAATCCCGCGACACTTTTGGTAACGGATATTGGAAACTACATCGTTGAAAAATCCGGTGCTTCCGGTTGTGTGGATTTGGTGGAACTGATTACCGTAGAACGTTTTGGGACCACCCAGACCAACCCCATTATCGACTATTTCAATATGGTCAACGCGGACCCCAATCCGGATAACGATATCCAAGGGGAAATCGTAACCTGTTCCATCGATGGGGACTTACTTCCCAAAATATTTTTGTGTGGTGAAAATGACGAGGCTACCCTGCAATTGGGCATTTCCGATGCCCAGAGCATCGTTTGGCAAAAATTGGACGAGGGCAGTTGCTCGGCTACGGGAGATGATTGTGCAAACAAAAATGGGACCTGTACCTGGACCAATATGGCCATACAGGACAATTTTACCATAACCGATAGCGGTGAGTACCGCGTAGTCATCAATTATTTGAACGGATGTTTTAGCCGTTTTTATTTCAACGTGTTCAAAAATACGTTGGATCTTGATTATACTTCGGATGATATTCTGTGCAGTACACCAGGTAACATTCGTATCACCAATGTTGGATCGGGATATGGTTTTCAGTTAGTGGATGCTTCGGATGATTCCGTTGTCGTACCTTTTTCGGCCAACAACGGGCCTAGTTTTGATATTACGAACAGCGGGTCTTACTATGTGGAAGTAACACAGCTAGATCCAATTACGGGAAATCCAATGGATGGTGCCTGTATTTTTACCACAGAGGATATCGGGATTTTGGAGCGCGACTTTCAGGTAAACATTACAACCGTTGCAGCGGAATGCGGTGCCCCGGGAGCCATTAACATCCAAGCCTTGAACGTATTGCCAAATTACAGTTATGAACTTCGTTTGGACGACGGCAGCAACGGTGGATTGGGCACTTTTGTGGACAGTCAACTGATTTCCCCTGATAATACCTATTCGTTTACCAGTGTAAATGCAGGTGATTATATCGTCATCACCACTACCGATGATGGCTGTACCGATACCCAGAACATTACGGTAGCGGAAATACCGGAACTTACGTTAAGTGCTGTTACTACGGACAATATTACCTGTAATCCGGGAGTTATCACCTTGACCCCAAATGGTGGGCAACCCAACCCCGACTATTTTATGGCCATTTGGAGCAAGGATGGAACCGATCTGTATCCAAGTCCACCAAATATGCTGAACATTCTGGTAACGGATATCCAGACGGCCAGCAACTTTACCTTTTCAGATGCTTCGGATGCAGGGATTTATGAATTCATTGTATTCGATGACAGTGGATGCTATGCCATTTCGAATTCCGTTGAAATCGAGTTTTTGGGCACTCCCTCCATATCGGCTTCCCACACGGACATCATTTGTGCGGATTCGTCTACCTCATCCTTAACGATAAACGTTACGGGCGGAACGGCCCCCTATCAATACAGTTTGGACGGTGTAACCTTCCAAGCCCAAAATACCTTTGTAAACCTTCCTGCCGGGTTCTATACGATTTCCGTTATGGATTCCAGCGGAACCCCAACGTCCAGATGTATCGAAACCCTGGAATATGAAATTGACCAGCCCTTCCGTTTGACCGCCTCGGCGGCCATCGTGGAGGACGCTTCGTGCAATCCAAGTGGTGCCTTGGTCAAGATTTTAAATGCCAGTGGCGGTGAGGCCCCCTACGAATATAGTTTCGATGGCGGAAGCAATTTTGGTGCCTTGAACGAGCGAAACCTAATGCCGGGAACCTATCAATTGGTCGTACGCGACAATTTAGGCTGTAGCTATGACATGGACCTAACGGTTCCGGCGCCGGCCGCGGACCCCAACCTTTCCTATACCGTAGATTATGACTGTGATGGTTTGGGAACGATAACGATAAATACATCGAACACGACCGACTTTGACTATACCTATACCCTCAACGGCACTTTGAACACTCCAGGGGATAGCAATATTTTTGGCGGTGTAGCGGCGGGTACACACACCGTTACCGTTGATTATTCAAGCAGTAGTACCCCCGATCAGACGACCTTGTTCTTTGAAAACTTTGGGGCAGGACCTAGTACCCAGATCGGTGAAATTGGTCCGGATTATTGCTTTGAACCCCAAAACGGTTCCTTGACCCCATGTAACCGTGGACCTGCAGGAATATTGGTAAACGGGGAGTATACGGTCACGAATTTTGTGACCAATCCTTTGACCACCTTAACCAGTCCGCAAGATCACACCGGGTTGACCGATGGTCGCTTCTTGGCCATTGACATCTCTACTTTCTCCGATACGGGTAGCCCCGTATTGAACTCCATTCTTTGGGCGAAAAGGGATGTTGAAGTATTGCCCAATGAGGAAATCACCTTGAATTTCTGGGCCTACAACCTCATGAACTTGGGTGGTGCAGGTAACAATCCAGAGGTGTTGATCGAGATATTGGACAATGGTGGTACGGTAATCCATAGTGAAGTGGTACCGGAAATTCCAAAAAACACCAGCGATACGGATTGGCACGAACGCACCGTTACCTTTAACCCAGGTGCCAATACGGATATTGATATCGTCTTCCGGAACAATGTGAACAGTAACGATGGTAACGACCTTATTTTGGACGACATTACGGCCTTTCAAGTGCCTTCCGTTTGTCCGGCTAGTCAGGACCTGACCGTAGTCGTTGAAGCAAACCAGGCTTTTGAAGCCAATTTGTTGGCGGTTACCGACCCAAGGTGTAACGGTTCTTCGGATGGATTCATTCGTTTTGAAGTGGACAACTTTACGAGCGGAATTGGTTTCGAGTATTCTTTTGACGGTACCAACTGGACCAGTTCCTTAACATCTCCAGTGACCACGGCTGCAAATTTATCCGATGGCAGCTATACGGTTCAAGTCCGAAAATTGGACGATACGTCCTGCGCCGTTTCCTTCCCCATTACCTTGACGGAACCATCGGCCATTATACCGGCTTTAAGCCAGATATCGGACTATACCTGCTTTAACACAGGGGCTACTTTGGAAGCTTCGGCATCGGGTGGAAACCCAAGTTACGAGTACCAATTGGAGAACACCGCAGGAACGGTGATAGCCACTTATCAGACCAACACACAATTTACCAATGTGCCGGATGGCGATTATCTGGTTCGGGTTCGGGATACGAATGCCTGCGAAGTGTTATTGCCCCTGACAAGTGCAGTAACGGTGACCCCTCCTGCGGCCATCGTGTTTACGACCACGCCTACGGCATGTTACTCCGGCACCAACGATGGCTCCATAGTAGTGGATGTTACGGCAGGTAACGGGGATTATGAATTTAGGATCAACGGAGGTCCATGGATTACGCCAACGCCAGCTTCGGCGACTTCCTTTACCTTCTCCGGGCTTTCTGCAGGTAGTTATGATGTTGAAGTAAGGGACCAATTGGGTTGCCCCACCGCCCCCAATACCCAAACAGTGGTCATCAGTCCGCTTTTGGAACTTGATGTGGACATCACACCGCTTAGTGCCTGTGGCGACGGATTGATTACCGCAACGGCTACGGGAGGAAACGGCACCCTATTGTACGCCATCGTACCCGCAAATACGAGTCCGGCAGGCTTTTACAGTGCCACAAATACCCTTACGGTTACCGAGGCCATGGCCATCGCAAACCCAGCAGGCTGGGATGTATATGTCCAGGATAACAATGGTACTCCGGCAATTTGTACGACCTTGCGTGAAGATTTCATCTTTGCACCGGTGACGACATTATCCGTAGGTGCCGTTCCAACGGATCCGGAATGTTTCAACGGATTGGGAGCAATGGATATTACCATTACCGGTGGAACCGCCCCCTATACGTATGCCATGGTCGATCTATCCCCTGCGGATGGTATCGATTACAGCCGAAACAATACGAATATTTCTGCTACAACCTTAAATTATAGTGGTATTGGCGTAGGTGATTACGAAGTCACCATTACCGATGCCAACGGATGTACGGCAACGGCAGCCATACAGACCATAAACAACGCCGTGGAAATTACCGCGGATATCATACCGATATTGCCCGCGGCTTGTAACGACCCAGATCCATTGGAATACGGATTTGAATTCGCCAATGTCGTTACGCCAACCGGTACAGTCGAATACAGTGCCGATGGTGGAACTACATGGCAGGCTTCCAATGAATTGCGAGGCTATGCCTCCGGTACCGAGGTTTTCCCTTCCATTAGGGTTACTTTGGCCAGCGGAACGGTTTGCCAAAAGGATTTTGACCGATACATCATTCCATTCCCATTGGACGACTTGGATATTACCCTCTCCGCCATCATTATAGGCTGTAACGATTTACAAGTAACCGTTGAGGGTAGTGAAGGAAATCCGATTCCCGGTTATGAATATACCTATACGGATGACCCGGCCAATTTCAATACGTTTGCCGCCAATCCGGCCGTATGGACAGCGCCATTGCCTAGCGGTACCGCCCATACCTTTGCGAACATCGACCCGGTCACACCGCAGTATCCAGAAGTGCCTTTACTGGTTCCCGGAAAGACCTACGTGTTCTACGTACGGGACGGGGCAGGCTGTATCAGACAAAGTAATGTCAACGTAAACGAGATTCCGGGCATCAATCTGCCTATTGAAATCACAACGGACATACAACCTAGTTGCGATAGTGCCGCAAATGGAGTCATTACCTTTAATTTGAACCCTACGACATCCTATCCAAACATGCGATGGGAGATCTATGAACTGGGCAATACCACGCCTATTGAAACCAGTGGAGGAATCGTAGCTTATAATAGCAGCATTACCACTACCGTACCCTTAGCAGAGGGTGAATATTACATTGATGTGATTCAAGTGGACGGAAGCAATGCGGATGCCTGTAGGGGCGCGAGTGAAAACGCTTACGTACCGGAATTGGCTCCATTATCAGCGACGGCCACGGCCACTAGGGATATTTCCTGTAATTTGCCAGGACTCATTTCGATTACCGGAATTACCGGAGGCGGTGGGGCTCCCTACTCCTACGATATTACCGGTCCGGCCGGGTTTATGGCCTTGACGGGCACCTTGGACAATCCGGTGGAAATTCCTGTGAATTCCCCAGCAGGGAATTACACGGTAACCCTATTTGACCAATATGGTTGTTCCTACGTGACCAACACGGTTACGATGAGCTTAACACCCAACCCAACATTGAGCGTGACCCAGGACAATTGTGTCTCGCCCATTACGGTCAACGCTGTAGGAGCTTCGGCCGCAGGTAACCTTCGCTATGCCATAATAGCTAGCGGTAGTCCGGCACCTACAACCTTTGAAAACAATGGCGGTATATTTACCAATGTAACGCCAGGTGCCTATGATGTTTATGTCATGGACGGAAATGGATGTACCAATGTTGAAAGCAATTTCACGGTAAATCCGGTGTTATCGGCAGATGCAACCCTTACTAAACTATTGGATTGTACCGCATCGCCCGATGCCATAATCGGTATCGAAGTCTTGGCCGGTTCTGGTAGCTATGAGTACAGTATCAGCAATACTGCGGGTGCCCCTGCCGTACCTCAAGGTCCGGTTCCTGGGACGACCTTCGATTATCATGCGCCAATGCCAGGTACCTATACCATAACCATTTACGATACCACTACGCCCAATAGTGCAAGCTGTAACCGAACCTTTACCATCAATGTTCCGAATAGGGTCGTACCGGTCATCAATCCGTCGATCATTGCGAACGATGTGAGCTGTTTTGGTGCCAGTGATGGAAGTATTACCATTAGTACCACCAACGGCGCGGCAGCTCCGTATACTTTTGAGATTACGTCCATGGACGGTGCCGCTATCAGTATTTTGCCATCGAGTACGACGGGCAATTCTGCCACCTTCACAGGATTGGCCCCTGCCACGGCAGGTGGTTATGTGGTGACCGTAACGGGAAATCCCGCTACGAACAACTGTTCCGTGGATAGTGTGGTCATCCCGATTGGTGAGCCTGCCCTTATTAGCGTACCTGCGCCGACCGTAGTCGAATTTGGTTGTACCAGCGGTAATACCATGGACAACGCATCCATTTCCATTAGCGGGGTTACAGGTGGTAGCAACAACTACGTACGTTATGAGTTTATTGAGGAGGACGACCCAAATACCATGGCCGTAGAGGCACCGGTAACGGTACAGTCCGGAACAAACCCAACATACATTGAAACAGATATTGCCGGAGGTATGTATACCATCAATGTATATGATGACCAAGGTTGCTTGGGAACTACCACGGCGACCATAGCCCCCTTCGATTTGATGGGCACTCCTAGCGTTCATGTAGTTAGTCCAATCAGTTGTCCGAACCCGGATGAGGACATTTCCATAGACATCGTTAGCAACATGACCAGCTTCGCGACCCACCCGGCCAATTATCAATTTAGACAATTGCCCTCGGGCGCCTATCAGGCAGGTAACACCTTTTCGAACTTGGCCGCGGGCACCTATACCTTCGCTGTTTTAAATGTGAATACGGGCTGTGAAGTGACTGTATCCCATACCGTTGCGGCACCCAATACTTTTGATATTACCTTGAGCAATATTACCAACGTCATCTGTTTTGGCGATGATGGAAGCATAGACCTCAACGTGGCCGATGCCACCTATACCGGAGACTACAACTGGGAAGTCTTAAATGCCGATGGCACTCCGACGGCCAGAACGGACGATGCCGGTACATTGACCGGTTCAGGTACCGTTGCCAACATTCCGACAGCGGCAGGCAACTATATCGTTCGGGTAACGCAAGTAGCATTTCCGGAGTGTTTCCAAGAAAGGTCGTTTACGATCAATTCGCCAACGGCACCGATAACGTTGAATCCAATTGCCCTCACCGACGTAGGTTGTTCCAACGACCAAGGTGCGGCGACCATTACGCCAGCGGGCGGACAGGGTCCGTATACCATAACGATTACCCCTGCTTTGGGCACACCGGTAACACGAACCAATGTGTACAGTCATGTTTTCCAAGGATTGGGCGCGGGCACTTATACGGTCAGTGTTACGGATGCCTTCGGTTGTAACCAGCTTACCGGAACCAACAGCTTTAGTTTGGTGGTACCGGACCCCATAACCGGCAGTTCGTCAAGCACCGCTTTGGTCTGTGAGGGTGATACAGATGCTGCGATTACGGTGACCTTGAACCCAAGAAACGTAACGACCAACTACAGATATGTACTGAACAAGTATGCCGAAGGGGCAAGAACGACCTTGTTGAGTACCTCTGTTTCCCAAACGAATCATACGTTCAACAATTTGGGCGCTGGTTTCTATAGTGTTCTCGTCACCGATGATATGGGATGTACCGCTACCTTCGATGAGGATATAATTGAACCTTCAGATGTGGAGGCCTTGTTGGTTACCAACCAGCCCATGACCTGCCAGAACGGTGCCGAATTGCTATTGGTAGCATCGGGCGGAACGGCCCCTTACCAATGGAGTGTTGATGGCCTTTCGTTCAGTCCAATGAACGAGACCATTACTTCAGATACGCATTTGTTCACCAATGTATCCGCCGGAAATTATCGGTATTACATCATGGACAGCAACAGTTGTGTATCCATCGTTTCAAATACTGTAGGCGTGGAAGATGTTCCTGCCTTAACGGTGGACGTTGACCCATCCGCAGCATTCATCAATTGTAACGGGGATGCGACCGCCGTGATTTTGGCAGACGCCGATGGCGGATTAGGAAACTATCAATTCGCCCTATTCAGGGATGCGGCCGCCACGGATCAAGTGCGACCCAACCAGAACAACGGTACGTTCGCGGATTTGCCTATGGGAACCTACTACGTTAGGGTACAAAGTGGGGATTGTGAAGTTATTTCGCAAGTGATACAAATCGATGAACCTGCACCCTTGGTGGTAACTCCTGATATTACGGAAATTAGTTGTTCCGATGCCAATGATGGCGCCATCACCTTGGATGTTCAAGGGGGAACGGGCAATTATCAATATGCCATTTCACCCAACCTGAACCAATTTGACGATCAAAATACTTTTGATGAACTGGAAGAAGGATCGTATACGGTAATCGTCCAGGATGGCAACGGTTGTTTTGAAGTAATCCAATTTGAACTGATTGCACCGGAACCATTGGAAATGGAGGCTTCCAGCACACCGGAGATATGTGCCGGGGATGGGGACGGAACCATTTCAATTACCGTGACGGGAGGTACGGCGCCATACAGTACCGCACTAAATTCCAATGCGGATGCTGATTTTGTACAAGATCGTCTGTTATTTGAAAACCTTGCGGGAGACACCTACATCGTATTTGTTAGGGACGCCAATGGATGTACCACAAACCAGACCATTACCGTTGAAAACGGCGCCAACCTCAATGCCACGGCAGAGGTAATCTATGAATGCTCCGGGGATACACCGGACAATAGAATTCAGTTGGTATTGGAAGACCCAAGTGTGGCCGGTGATGTATTGTATGCCTTGGATTCAACAGACCCTAATGACTATAGGTTGGAACCGGATTTTGCCAATTTGGCTCCTGGAAGTCATTATATTCTATTAGTTCATGCCAATGGCTGTACAAACACCATCGACTTTGAGGTGCAGAGTTTTGAACCATTGCAATTGATCTTGGAACAAAACAATCTAAACGAGATTACAGCCGTCGCCTCCGGCGGAAGTGGTGATTACACCTTCTATTTTGGCGATCGAAACAATGGGGACGACAATACCATATTCATTACACGCACGGACACCTATACCGTGCGCGTTGTGGATGCCTATGGATGTGAAGCGATGGCCACCATTTACATGGAGTTCATCGATATTGAAATACCCAACTTCTTTACCCCTGATGGGGATGGACAGAATGATCGATGGATTCCTAAAAATATTGAACAATACCCAGACCTGTTCATCAAGATTTTTGATAGATATGGCCGTGAGGTTTATCTACTTGCAGACGATAGGAACGGTTGGGACGGACTATATCAAGATACCGATCTACCAACTGGAGATTACTGGTATATTCTGAAACTAAACGGTGAAGAGGACAAGCGGGAATTCATAGGACATTTTACCTTATATCGTTAAACCCAACCAAATTATATAGTAAGCCCGTGCATTTGTGCCACGGGCTTTTTTTGTCAAAAAAGCCCTTTTCATTGACTTGATCGATGAAATACCACAATAATTGACCCGTTCACAACAAACTCTTGCCTTCCCTTTATAATCCTTTTTTATTTGTAGTTCAAAGGTTTACTAAAAATCAAAGAACGTGTACCCTTCAAAGAAGACACTTTTATTGGTACTTTTTTTAGTTGTTGGATATTCCCATGCCCAATTGAGCGACCTGCATTATTTGCCACCTTTACGGCAAGGACAGAATAATGGGGCCATTCAACAACAGGCCGTATATCTTTCAACACCTGAAACTACGGCGTTTACCGTAAATGTGTATCGGGGTACGAACCCCGTTCCCATAACTTCGTTTACCATTTCCAATGTAGCGCCTGCCATCTATAACCTTCCCAATGGTGATAATGATATCACTTTGGTGACCAATAATAGTACCGGAGTGGTTTTGACCAATAGCGGACTCCGATTTGAATCTGCGGGAGGGGAAAAATTTTACGTAAACTATCGGGGCCGTTCAGGTTCACAGGCGGCATCCTTGACCTCAAAGGGAAGAGTAGCCATGGGAACCAATTTTAAATGGGGGGGCGTTCCCAACCTGGGCAGCCATGTTTCCAAATCAAACACCTTGGGGATTATGGCAACAGAAGATAATACGACCATTACCCTTTCGGGTTATGACCCCAACTGTGAATTTAGGGTGGGTAACAACAGAGCTGGAATAACGGCAAATTCCCATACGATTACCTTGGATGCCAATGAATCCTTTGTTTATGAGACCTATCTAGGAAACTCCCCCACCATGGCCCACGAAAGGGGCTGGATCGGCGCTTCCATCGTGGCCGATAAGGATATCGTCATTAGCAACGGCTCCCTTAATTATGGTAGACAAGTAGGCAATAGTAACAGGGATGCGGGCATTGACCAACCCGTACCTGAAAATAGATTGGGCAAGGAGTATATTTTCGTTAGGGGAAATGGAAATAGCAATGGATGGACAGAGTTCCCATTAATTATTGCAACCGAGAACAATACCCAAATTTTTGTCAATGGGTCGGCAACACCCATTGCTACGTTGAACGAAGGTGATTTTTTTGAGGTACCCAGTAGCAACTACTCGTCCAACTCGGTAGGGGCGAACATGTATATTGAAACTTCAAAAGATGTATATGCTTACCAATGTGTAGGAGGGTCAACGGCGGCTTACACCCAGGGCCTGAATTTTGTAGCACCCGTAAATTGTCTTTTGCCAGATACCATGGACAACATTCCCAGCATTACAGATGCGGCCGGAGTTGCCATTACAGGTGGTGTCACCATTATTGCCGCTACCACTACACCGGACGCTAACATAACGGTCACAGATGGCAGCGGAGCCGTTACGCTCCCAGCCTCCTCTCCAGTTGCCGGTACGACGGACTGGAAAACCTTTTACCTTCCCAGTCTAACGGGTAATGTAAGTGTGCAGTCTACTGGACCCATAGCCGTTGGTTTTTTCGGTTTCAATGGGGCAAGGGGTCTAGCCGGATATTATTCGGGTTTTGATACCGTTCCCAATATCAATTTACAAATTACAGGCAACAGTTGCCTTCCGGGTGCCATATTGGAAATTGCATCGGGCGAAGTCTTTGATGCCTACCAATGGTACAGCGATGGAGCTTTGATCCCGGGGGCCACGTCGTCTTCTTATACCGCAACTACGGCGGGAGACTATTATTTAAGGGTAACCAGGGGACCCTGTAGTTATGACTCGAACTCCATATCGGTATATTATTGCAACCCTGATATTGTGCTCAATAAGACTGCGGATGTTACGACCGTATCGGAAGGGAATAATGTAACCTTTACAATAACGGTCGAAAACCTGGGTATCGACCCTGCGACCAATCTAGTCGTTTCGGACCCTATACCCTCCGGACTTTCCATCCTATCGACCACGACATCCCATGGCAGTTGGACAGCTCCCAATTGGAACGTTGGCACTTTGAACAGTGGCCAATTGGAAACGCTGACAATTACAGCGGTGGCGGATGCAAACAATTCGGTTATTCCAGCGGTATCGGTCACCAATTCGGTCACCAACAGTCAGGATCAAACCGATAATAATATCACTTCGGACAATCCAAACGTATCCGTCATTATCCATAACGATTTTGACGATGATGGCGTTGTCGATCTTTCGGATGAGGACGATGACAACGACGGAATCTATGATGCCACGGAACTCAATAGTTGCTCAGGAGGATTGGATTATGAGTTTTACAATGTATCGCCAGCAGGCAACTCGGTAGATAACATTCCTACCTCTGGGGCACTCGCAACCGGAGTGGCAACCAACATCGATGTATCCGGTTTGGCGGCCACCTATACGCCCGGGGATGGCGAAACGTATTCGGTTCGGTATACCGGGTATATTGAAATAGCCACGAGCGGCAGCTACACCTTTTTTACAAATTCAGATGATGGATCTAAGCTATATATTGATGCCCTAGAAGTGGTTGACAATGACGGCCTACACGCCATGAACGAGGAATCCGGCACCATAGCACTTTCGGCTGGAGTTCATTGGTTGGAAATAGTCTTCTTTGAACTTACAGGAGGCGATAATTTGATCGTTCAGTACCAAGGGCCTTCGATAACCAAACAGAATATCCCATTCTCAATCCTATACCCTGTCTCCTGTGAAAGCGATACCGACGGATTCCCGGACCATCTGGACCTTGATGCGGACAACGACTCCTGCTCAGATGCCAATGAAGCCTATAACGACCCAAATACCGATGGGGGCGACGACATGGTCTACGGTTCCGGCATACCAACCGTAAACCCGGATGGAACCGTATTTACAGCGGCCTACCCTACCCCGGCCGATGTGGATACCAACGGAACCCCTGAATTCCAAGAAGCGGGAGCCGTACCAACAATTACGGTGGCACCCGCAAATTCACATACTTTTGTGAACACCAACGATACTTTTTCGTCGACCGATGATGGGGACACGTACCAGTGGCAGGTCAGCACGGATGGGGGCACTACCTTTACGGATATTTCGGACGGACCCGAATACAGCGGAACAACGACCAACACCCTCACAATCATTACCCCTGAAGTGGACAAGAACGGCTATCAATACAGGGTCCTTATTGCCAGCGATACCTTTGTATGTGGGAATACGGTCTCTTCTCCTGCAACACTGACGGTAGGCCCCAGGACCATCATTACCAACCGTAGAATAACAATTAGGGTTAATAAAAATTAGTTTTTACTTATTAAGGATCAGCTGCCAACGTAAGGAAAATCAGGTCATTTTAAGTATTCCACACCATTTATCGAAGTTTTGGTTTACGGGATTGGCCCGTTCACAACAAAAGATTGTCCATGCGGTGGTATTCGTATTATTTTGAGACGTAGTACGTCTAGGTATGGAAATAAAAAAATTAGGGTTACTGATCCTATTTTTGATTTTTGGAATTTTAAAAAGTAACGCTCAGTTGAGCGACTTACATTATTTGCCTCCCTTAAAACAAGGAAGTAATAATAGTTCCGTTAAGGAACAGGCCATTTATATGTCAACCCCTGAGAGCACGGCCTTTACAGTAAATGCCTATAGAGGCACAAGTACTATACCCATAGCAAGCTTCAGTATTTCAAACGCAACTCCTGCAAGATATGATTTACCAAATGGCGATAATGGCATTACCATGGTTCAGAACAACGATACGGGTATTGTCATTACAACCGGCGGACTTCGATTTGAATCTACCGGTGGCCAACGGTTTTATGTAAACTATCGGGGCAGTAGCGGAGCCCAATCCACTTCGTTGACATCAAAAGGTAGACAAGCGATGGGAACCAACTTTAAATGGGGCGGTGCGCCTAATTATGCCACTACCAGTGACATTTCGACCTCCTTGGGCATAATGGCCACGGAAAACAACACCACGGTGGATATTTTTGGGTACAACCCAGGCTGCGAGTTCCGTTTGCAAAACGACAGGGATGGCATATTGGACGATGCTATCCAAGTTGTGCTAAACGCAGGCGAAAGTTTTGTACTCGAAGCCTACACTACGGAAACTGCGGCGAACGTGGATGGCTGGTTGGGCGCCTCCATAACGTCGGACAAAAATATAGTCATAAGCAATGGTGGTCTTAATTACGGTGTGGTACCAACCTCTTCTAGCAGTAGGGACGCCGGTATCGACCAACCTGTACCGGAAGACAATTTGGGCAAGGATTATGTATTCATAAGAGGCGGTGGTCAGGATAGTACCGAATTTCCCATAATCATCGCCACCCAGAACAACACACAAATATTTGTCAATGGAAATACGACTCCAATGGCCACCATCAATGAAGGGGATTATTTTATAGTGCCCGGCACCAATTATTCAAGTGCTAGCCCGGGCGCCAATATGTACGTTCGAACATCCAAGGACGCATACGCCTATCAAAACTTGGCGGGCAGTACCGGAGTGCAGACCGTTGGATTAAATTTTGTTGCTCCCCTAAATTGTTTGATACCGGATAAAGTCGACAATATTCCAGATATAACCGATGCCGCTGGAACTACCTTAAATGGTGGTATCACAATCATTGCATCCGCAACAACCCCAGATGCCAACATTGTAGTGACAGATGGTAGTGGTGCAGTCACCAAACCCGCAGCCTTAACAATTTCTGGTAATACAGACTGGAAAACTTTCTATATACCCAACTTAACGGGAAACGTGGACGTTCAATCCACCGGTCCCATAGCGGTAGGGTTCTTTGGAGCAAATGGCAACCGGGGTATCGCTGGGTATTTTTCCGGCTTTGACGTGGCACCCAATGTAGACCTTCAGATTACCGGTACGCAGTGTTTACCAGGTTCCAATTTGGAAGTTGTTGGAGAAGTCTTTGATGCCTACCAGTGGTTTTATGAAGGCAACCCCATTTCTGGCGCCACTTCGGACACCTATAACCCAACAGTGGCCGGTGATTACTATGTACGCGTGACCAAAGGCCCCTGTACCTATGACTCCAACACCTTGGCAGCCTACTATTGCAATCCTGATATTCAACTCATAAAGACCGCGGACCAAACTATGATCAATGAAGGGGAGAATATCACCTTTACCATTACCGTGCAGAATTTTGGTGTAGATCCCGCCACCAATTTGGTAGTGACCGATGCATTGCCAACGGGACTGTCCCTTGTATCGGCATCGCCCAGTACAGGTTCATGGACATCTCCCAATTGGAACGTAGGTACTTTGAACAGCGGACAGTTGGAGACTATTACTATTACCGCTGTGGCTGTTTTTAATTCGTTACCCAACCAAATACGCCATTTGGCAAATATTGCCTTAAATACCCAAAATCAGGTGGACAGCAATCTTAGCTTGGACAAACCTTCCGTGGCTATTATCGTAAACAATGATTTTGACAACGATGGAATAATCGACGTCGTAGATCTTGACGATGATAATGATGGTATTCTTGATTGCACGGAATCGAATGGAACAATTACCAATGGTACCTTCGGTTGGTATTTAAATACACCCTCAGGAACATTGGCCATGGATAACACCAGTAATCCTGAATTAAATTCCTGGTTCTTGTCCTCTACTTCAAACCTTTCATATAGCGGTATAACCGCGAGTACTCCCTTTAGCGCGGTTCAAATAGACAATATGCCATCAACTTCCCTTGAAGAGGCCTTATATAATAATGACTATATAGAAGTGTCCTTTACCACCACAGATAATCTATCCAACCACATATTGCACAATATAAACTGGGGCTGGTATCAACCTAGCGGCGGTGACTCCTATACCATGAGTGCTTTCTTATCGGCTGATGGTTTCATTAGCAGTATACTTACTAAGGAAGATTTGGTCATAACCAACAATGCCACTACATATCAGGTATTTGACCTCATGGACCAAACTTTTATACCACTTTTACCAGATACTACCTATACATTAAGGGTCTATGTATATAATCAAATAGATGACGATGGAGAAAATTATTCATTTTTTGATGACATTAATTTTACCATTTCTTCCTGTCGTGGAATGGACAGTGACTCTGATAACGTAATAGACAGTTACGAACTTGACTCGGACAACGATGGTTGCTCGGACTCAAATGAGGCCTACAACAACATCAATGCCGACGGAGGCGACGACATGGTCTACGGTTCCGGTGTACCTTCCGTAAACGCCAATGGCACAGTAGTAGCAGCGGCCTACCCTACTCCTGCCGATATGGATACCAATGGCACGCCTGAATTCCAAGAAGCAGGAACCGTACCTACAATCACGGTAGCACCTGCAAATTCGCATACTTTTGTAAACACAAACGACACTTTTTCGTCGACCGATGACGGGGATACGTACCAATGGCAAGTCAGCACGGATGGGGGCACTACCTTTACGGATATTTCGGACGGACCCGAATACAGCGGAACAACGACCAACACCCTCACAATCATTACCCCTGAAGTGGACAAGAACGGCTATCAATACCGGGTCCTTATTGCCAGCGATACCTTTGTATGTGGGAATACGGTCTCTTTCCCTGCAACACTGACGGTAGGCCCTAGGACCGTCATCACTAACCGAAGAATAACCATTAGGGTCAATAAGAATTAGGCATTTTTTGTAACAATTACTCAAACCGCTCGTCAAGTAAGTACAATCAAACAAAAAACTACTTGCTTTGAGCACTATTCTTACCGTTAACAATCTTACCAAAAATTTTGGGTATTTAACCGCCGTAAAGGATTTGTCATTTTCCATTGAAAAGGGCAATGTATACGGTATTCTGGGGCCCAACGGAAGTGGAAAATCGACCACTTTGGGCATAGTCTTGAACGTGGTGAACAAAACCAGTGGGAACTTTTATTGGTTCGATGGAAATACCTCGACCCACCAGGCCTTAAAAAAAGTGGGTGCCATCATTGAGCGTCCCAATTTCTACCCGTATATGACTGCCGTACAAAACTTGAAACTTGTATGTAAGATCAAGGAAGTCGGCACCGATAAAATCGATGAGAAATTAGAGTTGGTGGGCCTTTTGGATAGAAAACACAGTAAGTTCAGCACCTATTCCCTGGGTATGAAACAGCGCTTGGCCATTGCATCGGCCCTTCTTAACGACCCTGAAATCCTGATTCTGGACGAGCCGACCAATGGCTTGGATCCACAGGGAATTCACCAAATCAGGCAAATCATCAAAAAAATAGCATCACAGGGCACCACCATATTACTGGCTTCCCATTTGTTGGACGAGGTGGAAAAAGTATGCAGTCATGTTATCATCCTAAGAAAAGGTGAAAAATTATATTCAGGCCCGGTCGATGGAATGATGGCCAGTTATGGATTCTTTGAACTGAAAGCCAACGACATGGACAAATTGTCCCAATCCCTTAAAACCAACAAAAAATTTGGGGATATAAAGCAAGAGAATGGATTGATCACCGCCTTCCCAACGGAAGAAATGGACGCCAAAACCCTGAACGAATCCCTTTTTTCAGAGGGTATCGTGCTTTCCCATTTGGTAAAAAGAAAGGAAAGTCTTGAGGAACAGTTCCTAACACTGACCAAGAATCAATCAAACTAACAGAAGACCATGATACGTTTATTAGAAATAGAATTCATAAAACTATGGAATAATAGGGCCAGCAAGGTGTTGATCATCTCCTATTTTTTTATCCTTACCTCCATCGCACTTGTTGCAGCGATTAAGTTCGATATTGGGCCTGTTAAGTTTCACTTGGCAGAAATCGGAATATTTAACTTCCCCTATATTTGGCACTTCAACACCTTCGTTACCGCCTTTTTTAAATTGTTTTTGGCCATAGTTATCGTATCCATGATGTCCAATGAGTACAGCAATAAGACCATAAAGCAAAATCTTATAGACGGACTATCCAAAAAAGAATTTATTCTTTCCAAGTTCCTGACAGTAGTATCCTTTTCCGTCATCTCTACTGTGTTTGTTTTCTTGGTCTCCTTAATATTAGGTCTTATATATTCAGATTATGACGAGTTGTCCATCATATTTTCCGATTTGGAATTTCTGGCAGCCTTCTTTTTTAAGTTGATGGGTTTTTTCTCCTTCTGTCTTTTCCTTGGGATTTTGGTAAAACGTTCTGCTTTTGCCCTAGGGTTTCTCATTTTATGGCAAATTTTCGAAGGAATAACGAGAGGTATAATCCGCTGGAAATTATTTGATGGGGATACGACGGATGCAATAATGGGTTTTTTTCCTTTGCAATCGATGTTCAACCTAATCAAAGAACCTTTTACACGTTTGGAAGCTGTTCAAACGGTTGCGGACCAAGTGGGTGAATCCATAAAACTAAATTATCACGTGCATTGGTATGAATTCTTGATCGTAATTGCTTGGACTGCCATATTCATTTATCTTTCCTATGCTTTACTTAAAAAGCGTGACCTTTAAAATTACGTGATATCGATGTTATATTGTATTTAACATCCATACTAGCCTAAAATTTCATTTTGTAGTATATTGTATTGTTTAAAGCTATGAAAATGAAAAAGGGCGCATCAATATGTAGGGTATTGGCCATGCCAATACTTCTCCTAATAGCTTTTTGTTTAAACTTCAGAATCTATTCCCAAGAATGCCCTACCCTAATTTCCCCATTGGATGGTGATACTGACGTTCCTGTTGACAATCTAATCCAATGGACGGCCGTCGATGGTATCATAGGGTATTTGGTATCTTTAGGAACCACTCCCGGAGGGGGCGAAATTATAAACAGAAGGTCCTCCGGCCTTAATAATTTTTATCAACCTGAAGTAGGTTTGCCTTCCAATACGGTGGTTTATGTAACCATCAGCCTATTTCTCCCGGATGCTCCCATTAAAGTCTGTCCCTTAAGAATATTTACAACGGAAACGGTTACGACAGCCCCGGATTGTACGGAATTGATTAATCCGCTTAATAATGAAACAGATGTTCTGGTAAATAGCAACCTTAGATGGAATTATGCTACCGGGGCAACGGACTATAGACTTTCCGTAGGTACCTCTTCAGGGAACTATGATATTGTTGACAGTCAACTAACGGGAAATAGACTGGTGTATGGTTTTGGGGAACCTTTGGAATTGGACCAAGAATATTTCGTGTTGATAGTTCCTTTAAATGAAAATGGAGAGGCAACAGGATGTATTGAGGAGCGCTTTACAACAGGAATACCTACCGTAAGTTGCCAAGATTCTGATTTCCCTACGATTACCATACCGGACCAAATTGGACTTTGCGAAGATCAAGGGTTTGGCATCATTGACTCCAAGGATATTGCTAGGGGATACCGATGGATTTTTATCGATTCTGATGGATCCGAAACTATTCTCTCGGAAGATTCACAACTTAGATATGAAAGAGTAGGACAATATAGACTGGAGCTTTACAATATCCTTAACCAGTTCGGTGGCGCCATTGAGTGTCCTGTTTCCAAAAATTTTGAGGTGGTTTATTCAGAAACACCGATAATTTCGGATGTCTTGATAACGCGGCAAAATTCAGGTTTAACATTGGACATCAGAACGGAGAGTAGCGGAAGTTTTGAATTTTCTCTGGATGGTCCAAATTCGAATTTTCAAGATAGTCCGATCTTTAGAAATGTGGAACCGGGGGAAAGAACCGTATATGTAAGAGACCGATATGGATGTGGAGTTGTGGAAAGAGCGATTGAAAAAGAACTTTCCCCACAGGATTTTCCCGTATTCTTTACCCCGAATGGCGATGGTTACAATGACTTTTGGCAGTACAGAAAACCAGAGGATTCCAATGAAATACCCTATGAGGTCATTCATATTTTTGATCGTTACGGAAATTTTTTGGCGCAAATAGACCCAACCTCCACAGGTTGGAACGGTATTTTTAATGGGCGCGAAATGCCGGCATCTGATTATTGGTTCAGGGCAATTTCATTTACAAAGAAAGAGGTAAAAGGACATTTTACCCTCAAACGGTAGGTTGAACCTTAAATTCAACATAATATCATTCCTTTTTTGGCAAGAATTCTATTAACCAAGTTAACTATAGTTATAGTCTTTCGTACTTTTAGAGTATGAAATTTAACGTAGTATCGGAATTTAGTCCTACAGGAGATCAGCCCAATGCGATAAAACAACTTTCAAACGGGATCAAGGAGAGTGAAAAGTATCAGACCCTGCTGGGAGTAACCGGATCGGGTAAGACGTTTACCATTGCAAATGTTATCGAAGAAGTACAAAGGCCTACTTTGGTCTTGGCCCATAACAAGACCTTGGCGGCACAGCTTTATTCCGAGTTCAAACAGTTTTTTCCAAAAAATGCCATTGAATATTTTGTCTCGTATTACGACTATTATCAACCGGAAGCCTACATTCCCACAAGTGGAGTGTATATCGAAAAGGACCTTTCCATCAATGAGGATATCGAAAAACTAAGACTCAGTGCCACTTCCTCCTTATTGTCTGGAAGAAGGGACGTGCTGGTGGTAGCCTCCGTTTCTTGCCTGTATGGTATTGGAAATCCCATCGAATTTCAAAAGAATGTGATTTCCATCCAGAAAGATCAAGTCATTTCCAGAACCAAGTTTTTACATCAGTTGGTACAAAGTCTTTATTCAAGGACTACGGCGGATTTCAGAAATGGAAATTTTAGGGTAAAGGGAGATGTAGTCGATGTCTTTCCAAGTTATGCGGACCACGCCTTCAGAATTCATTTTTTTGGGGATGAAATAGAGGAAATAGAAGCTTTTGACCCATTCAACAACACAATTTTGGAAGTGTATGATAGCCTGAATATCTATCCGGCGAACATGTTCGTAACCTCACAGGATGTTTTGCAAAATGCCATACACAACATTCAGGACGATTTGGTAAAACAAATCGATTATTTCAAGGAAATAGGAAAACCGCTTGAAGCCAAAAGACTGGAGGAGCGGACCAACTTTGACTTGGAAATGATCCGGGAATTGGGTTATTGCTCGGGTATAGAGAATTACTCCAGATATCTTGATGGTAGGGAACCGGGAACAAGGCCTTTCTGCTTGTTGGATTATTTCCCAAACGACTACCTTATGGTCATCGATGAAAGCCACGTAACCGTACCGCAGGTCCATGCCATGTACGGTGGCGACCGTTCCAGAAAGGTGAATTTGGTGGATTATGGCTTTAGATTGCCCGCTGCAATGGACAATAGACCCTTAAAGTTTGAGGAGTTCGAGGCACTACAAAATCAGGTCATTTATGTAAGTGCCACGCCTGCGGATTACGAATTACAATTGAGCCAGGGTATCTATGTGGAGCAGGTGATTCGCCCTACCGGGTTGTTGGACCCTATCATTGAAGTCCGCCCAAGCCTGAATCAGATAGATGACTTGGTGGAGGAAATCCATCAACGTGTTGAACGGGACGAACGGATTTTGGTGACTACCCTTACAAAGAGGATGGCGGAAGAACTTGCCAAGTATTTGGACCGCATAAGTGTTCGATGCCGGTACATCCATAGCGACGTCGATACCCTGGAACGTGTAGAAATCATGCAGGACCTTAGAAAGGGTATTTTTGACGTACTTATTGGCGTCAATCTTTTGAGGGAAGGATTGGACCTACCCGAAGTTTCCTTGGTCGCAATTTTGGATGCCGATAAGGAAGGGTTTTTACGAAATAATCGATCCTTGACACAGACCGTTGGTCGTGCGGCCAGAAACTTAAATGGAAAGGCGATAATGTATGCCGATAAGATTACGGAAAGCATGCAAAAGACCATTGACGAAACAAATTACAGAAGGGAAAAACAGATACAGTATAATACCGAAAACAACATCACGCCAAAGGCCTTGAACAAAAATTTGGACAGCGTACTATCCAAAAATTCGGTCTCCACCTATCATTACCAAAAAGAGGAATTGAGAGCGGCGGAACCCGATCTGGAATACCTTACCAAAGATCAATTGGATAAGCTTATCAGGGAAAAGAGAAAGGCCATGGAAAAGGCGGCAAAGGAGCTGGATTTTATGCAGGCGGCCAAACTTAGGGACGAAATAAAGGCGCTTCAGGAACAGGAAACCTAAGATTGTACCAAAAATTCCGTGTTTTCGATAGTTGCAAAGTAATCAATTAAATAAGACCGATTAAAAAATTGATTTACAATTTTTTATAATTATTTTTAGACGAGACTAAAACGAAATATTTCCTGATAATTAAGATGAAAAAGCGGTTTTTTATAGCGATTCTAACCAGCTTTATGGTGTATCAAGAAAATTGGTCCCAAAAAGTGTCGGCCGAAAAAATTGAAGCCATGACCGATGAAGTTTTCATTGAATCGGTTTCCAATTTACGACAATTTTTAACACTTCCAAACGATGGTAATTTTCCCGATCAGATCGCTACAAATTTGGCTTGGTGCGACAGTGCTTTTTCCGCGTTGAACTTCAGGACCCAAGTGATAGAAACGGAAGGTGCCCCGCTCCTATTTGCTGAAAAAATAGTTCGCAAAAAAGGGAAATCGGTTTTGTTCTATTTGCAAATCGACGGGCAACCGGTTGACACTACAAAATGGTTTCAGCCCAATCCATTTCAACCGGTTCTGAAAGAAAAAAAGGATGGGAAATGGGAAATCATTGACTTTGAAAAATTAAAGGAGAACGTTGATTTTGATTGGCGCATTTTTGCCCGCTCATCCTCAGATTCCAAAGGTCCAGCCATGTCCTTAATATCAGCCTTACAAATTCTTCAATCGAAAAAAATACAACCTGAATATAACATCAAGGTCATCATGGATTTTCAGGAAGAGCTGGGCTCGCCCCACCTCCCCAAAGCGGTCGCTCAAAACAGGCAACTTTTGGATGCGGAAATGCTCTTTATAATGGATGGCACAAGGCATCTATCCAACTTCCCAACACTAACGTATGGAGCAAGGGGCATTGCCACGGTGACCCTAAGGATTTTCGGACCAAAATACGGGTTACATAGTGGACAATACGGAAACTTCGCGCCAAATCCGGTTTTTGAGGCGTCCCGACTCATTGCCAGCATGAAGGATGAACACGGCAAGGTTACGATACCCGGATTTTATGACGGCGTTCAACTCACAGAAAGCGACAAAAAAAGCTTGGCCGCAATACCGGAAAATCTTGACAGCACCATTGTAAACCTAGGTATTGCCGCACCGGATGAAGTTGCGCCCACCTATCAGGAAGCATTGCAATATCCATCTTTAAATATTAGGGGTATGAAGTCGGCATGGGTGGAAAAAGAAGTTCGGACCATTATTCCATCCGAAGTAATCATCGAAATCGATATGCGCCTGGTTCCAGAGACTCCGGGTGAAAGACAAGTGCAGCTTTTAAAGAAACATATTGAAAATTTTGGGTATCACCTCCTGGATTCACTACCCTCGAATGCGGAACGGGCAACCTATCCTAAACTGGCATCTTTCAAGTACCGATTGGGATCTCAACCGTTTCGGACGGATCTAGATAGTTCTATTGGCCTTTTTCTAAATAGCGCCCTGAACAAGGTTTTTGGCAACAACATCGTAAATATGCGTACCACTGGCGGCTCACAACCCATGGCGCCGTTTATAAAAACCTTGGAAATACCCGCAGTATCCATTCGCATTCCGAATCCTGACAATGCCATCCACGGGCCCAACGAGAATTTACGTTTGGGAAATTACAGGGAAGGTATCATGAGCTGCTTGGCCATTCTCACGGAAAAACTGGAGTAAATAAATACCTAAGGGAACGCCCACTAGGCAACCATAGAAAACCAAATGACAGATTTGAGGTAAGCCCTGCGGTATTGATTCTATTGACGGCACCAATAAAAAAGTGCCCTGATCTCTCAGGACACTTTTCAACTAACCAACTCAACCAAACATCATGAAATCCATTGAAGGATTGCACAATTCTTTTATGATAATTCTATCATTCTCTTAGGCTTTGGCAACGCCTCTTCTTTTTTCGGCAAGGCAAATCGCAATATTCCATTCTCATAGGAAGCATCGATTTTATCCGCATCAACAGATTCAGGAAGTGTGAAGGACCTTTTGAAAGAAGCGTATCCAAATTCCCTTCTCGTGTAATTTCCTTCCTTCGTCTCGTTCTCTGTTTTTACTTCGGAGGAAATCGTTAAAAGATTGTCATCAATCTCAATGTTAAAATCCTCTTTCTTCCTTCCGGGAACCGACATTTCCAATTCAAACCCGGTTTCATTTTCTTTAATGTTCACTGCTGGAACGGTACTGTTGAAATTTTCCATTCCACCAAACCAATCAGGTTTGAAAATCTCGTTCATCAATGAAGGAAACAACACGTCATTTCTTTTAATTAGGTTCATAACTTTTATATTTTTTTAGATTAAACTTTGTTACGCCTAGCATAAGACAAATCCTATACCACTGAAACTTTTATGTCAATATGTCCTAATTACTCAAAGCAATGATGTCAATATGACATTATTTTATTTTTTGAGTTCGTTTAAAATGCTTTTTAAGTAAGGAATTGTCAGCCCTCTGACTAGATTTATAGCAACATAAATCAATGAACCGAATCAAGAATATATTTTACAGGGTACGAAGTAAGATCGCTTTCTATCCCACAATTATTTCGGTTACCGGAATATTGGTCGCCTTCCTGTTTATTTATCTGGAACAGAGGGGCATTTCCAAATACCTAATGGACATGGCCCCAGGTCTCGTCATTGAAAATACGGAAACCGCAAGAACGCTTTTAAGCACGTTGATCGGCGGGTTGATTTCCTTGATGGTATTCAGTTTTTCCATGGTTATGATATTACTGAACCAAGCCTCCAGCAACTTTTCCCCTAGAGTGCTGCCTGGTATAATTTCCGATGAGAAACACCAAATTGTATTGGGGCTTTATCTGGCCGTGATTCTATACAATATTTTCATTCTGGTCTCTATTGAACCGACCGACCCCTCCTACCAAACCCCGGGATTTTCGGTACTGATTGCCATTATTCTAACGGTTCTATGTTTGGCTTCCTTTATCTATTTCATTCACAACATATCCCAATCCATACAGGTTGGAACGATTCTTTACGCCATCCACTCTAGAACCAAGAAAAGTCTATTGGAAGTTTTGGAGACCGAAGTAAAAAACGCTATCGATTTTCCAGAGATGCACGATTGGGCGGCTTTAAAACTGGACAAAACGGGCTATTTTCAGGGCGCACTTAAAGATGATTTGTTGGATATCTGTCTTGAGAACGAACTAAAAATCGCCTTTATAATCCGAAAAGGCCAGTTTATCCTGAGTAATCAAGTAGGAATTTTAACGAACAAATCCATTTCGGAAGAAATTAAAGCAAAGATTTTCAAGTGCTTGATCATCTCTAAGGAAGAACTTACAGGTGATAATTATATTTATGGTTTTCGGCAAATTTCCGAAATCGGCATAAAGGCCATGTCCCCGGGAATCAATGACCCTGGGACTGCCCTTAATAGTATTGACTACCTTACGGAATTGTTCACCTTTCTCATGCAGACCAGGGATTTTGAATACTTAAGCAAGGAGGATGGAACAAATCAGGTGCGATTCATACGAAATAGCTTTCCTGAAGTGCTGTACAATGTCTTGGCAACCTACAGGCCCTATTGCGCCCAAGATATAATGGTCACCGGCAAACTATTGAACATGCTCTCTTCATTACGCCAAAGAACAGTTAATTCACAACAAAGCGATGCCATAGTATTGGAAACGGATAATCTAAAAAAGGATATGGAAAAAATGATAAAAAACCAACGGGACCTTACCCAACTGAGGGATGGATTTCATGTATGGTCCTAATTATAATGTGCCTTGAAAATATTGATGATTATCTCTGGCGGCACTATTTTGTTGGGGTACTCGTGCATAATGGACAACACCTGCTCAATGGCCGATGGCGGCAGCCCCATACGTAGGCCAATATCATGTAAGCGCTCAATCTCCTTGAGGTTATTTTCATCATCGATATTCATCAATAGAATCAACCGATTGAATTGGACCAACCGTTCCGCTTGGGATTTTGGAATTATGTGCTCCACTTCTCTTTGAAAAAGCCCATCAAATTCCTTTTTACTCACTTCAAGGCTCTGTGCCACATTGAAAAGAAAGTCATATTCCGATTGCTTTAAGGTATTATCAACCCTGGCAAAAGCGATCATTTCAGAGAGAATACTCAATTTTTCCTTTAAGGTGTTCACTGCAATTCCTTTATACATTTATTTCTATGGAGATAACAACAAAATTGAAAGAATAGTATAGTTTAATCTATGAAAAACAGTTATTTAACAAATATGATCGGGTTTCCCGTTCAACGGATTCTTTTATGTCCATGTACAGCGATCAGGAACCAATAATAATGATAACTTGCATGAAATTTAAAGTTTATGACAAACAACGATATATTTAAAAAATTGAGGGTTGCCCTAAAGCTTCGGGATGACGAAATTGTGGAAATCCTGACCCTGGTCGACTTTAAGATTTCAAAAAGTGAATTGGGTGCTTTTTTTAGAAAGGAGGACCACCCAAACTATATGGAATGTGGTGATCAAATACTTCGTAATTTTCTGAACGGACTTGTCATATACCTGAGAGGGACCCGGGAAAATCCTAAAAATCCAGGTGAAGTTCTCTTGGGCAAGGAACCCACCAAGAATTTCGACAAAACCAAAAGCTTTAAAAAACAACAATTGAAAAACGTGGATACCAACTTAAGTCACGGAAAATACAAGAACAAAAAAAAATCCTGATGCTGGCATCAGGATTTTTTGTTTGATTTCTAAATTGTTAAGAGGCAATCCTCACAGGCACGGTATAAAGCTTACCTTCCTCCACATTCGAAACGTCCACTTTTTGGTAGTTCAACCTTCCCTTCACAAATCGCTCCAAATTTACGGATTCCGTATCCACGGATAACACAACGATTTCCCCTGCACTGTTCAAGGTGAACCGTACTTGTGCAGTAAGGTCGGACTCCATTTCAGTAAAGGAATTGTTTTCCAACATTTTGGTAATTTGATTGGAAAGACTCTTTTCAGGTTCAACACCTGTTGCATCGTTGGCCAAAACATTTCCTGTTGCTAATAGCAAAGCTGCTACAAAAACTAAACTTAATTTTCTCATGACTTGTTGTTTTTTGACTTCCATTTCTGAAAGTTGATTAATAATTGATTGATGATGATTTGCTAAAAAGACGCCTCAAAAATGAGAATGTTACAACAGAACATCGTTTTAACATTTTTTTAATCAAAATCATCGCTTCTAATAGCAAGTCAAAGTTACATTGAAAAGGTTTGCTGTGACGGTTACTGACAAGTCTTAACCAAATCTTCAAATGAGTAAGCCGGCGATGAACCTAAATTTAAAATAGGCATTTCCACATGCATGGGATTCCCTTAAGGGAGTTAAAAAAGGTTTCGATTATTGTCAACCTTTCAATAAATGTTGTGCAAAATTTGCGACAAATTCGCGTTAACAATAAAAAAAAGGCAATGTTACGGTAACATTGCCTTTCTATAAAAAATATTCTTTAGGAATACTTATTTCAATACTTCCTCCACTTTATCGGCAGCTTCCTTGAACTGTACCGCGGAATGGACCGCTAATCCAGAATTGTCAATAATCTCCTTGGCCAACTCCGCATTGGTTCCTTGCAAACGCACGATAATGGGAACCTTGATACTATCGCCCATATTCTTATAGGCATCTACTACACCTTGGGCGACCCTGTCACAACGCACGATTCCTCCAAAAATATTGATAAGGATTGCCTTTACGTTGGGATCCTTTAGAATAATCCTAAAAGCTTCTTCCACCCTTTTGGCATCGGCGGTACCGCCAACATCCAAGAAGTTTGCAGGCTCACCTCCGGCCATTTTAATCAAATCCATGGTAGCCATTGCCAAACCGGCACCATTTACCATACATCCCACGTTTCCATCCAAATCCACGTAGTTTAGACCTACGGCCCTTGCTTCGACCTCGATTGGATTTTCTTCCCGCAAATCCCTCATTTCGGCATATTGCTTTCTGCGATAAAGCGCGTTGTCATCAATGGAAACCTTAGCATCCACCGCCATGATCTTATCATCGGATGTTTTCAAAACAGGGTTGATTTCGAACATACTGGAATCGCTCTGTACATAGGCCTTGTACAAGGCCGAAACAAATTTGGTCATTTCCTTAAATGCGGTTCCTGATAGGCCCAAATTGAAGGCTATTTTTCTCGCTTGGAAACCAAGAAGTCCCGTTGCTGGGTCGATCTCCTCGGTAAAAATCAAATGCGGTGTCTTTTCGGCCACTTCTTCTATATCCATACCGCCTTCCGTAGAATACATGATCATATTTCTGCCTGTACTCCTGTTTAATAAGACCGACATATAAAATTCACTGGTTTCACTATCACCGGGATAGTAAACATCCTCGGCCACCAAAACCTGATGTACTTTTTTACCCTCGGCGGAAGTTTGAGGAGTGACCAGGTTCATACCTATAATTTGTCCTGCAAGCTCCTCGACCTCCTTCAAATTTTTGGCCAATTTAACGCCACCACCTTTTCCGCGACCACCGGCGTGAACCTGCGCTTTGATCACATGCCATCCGGTTCCCGTTTCCGCTGTCAATTGTTTGGCCGCGTCAACCGCTTCCTTGGCACTATGCGCTACGATTCCTCTTTGTATGCGAACGCCAAAACTTGATAATATCTCTTTTCCTTGATATTCGTGAAGGTTCATATTAGGGTAGTTTTATTTGTTGGGCAAAAATAGGAAAGACAGGGTAATTATTGAAAATTAAACTTGATTAAATGAATAAGGTCCTGCCAATTCGTTCAAACTTGTCCACATTAACTTTCAATATTTTTGAAATCCAAGGGGTCAAAATTCTTAAAATGGCCGTTCAATTCAATAATTTTCCGGGTTCTTTCCACTTGGGATAGCACATTGATCGTTGTCACCAGATGGTTATAAATAAATTCCAGTCGCTCCTGTTCCTTGGATATTTTTAATAACTGGTATTCCTGTTCATAGGAAAGCCCTATTTTATGTGCCAACACAAAACTATTGTACTTGGCCAGCTCAATCGGTGTGTTTGGAATTTCCATAATCGCATAAAGTTCCCGAATCTTTTTCACCACCTCTGCCTTATAACTGGCCGGACAGATATAATCATACTCCAATAATTCCACAAGTCCGCCAGGGTATAGCTTCTCCCCCATTTGCGGCTCAAATAGAACGACCTTAAATACTTGTCTGGCCACACATACAACATCCATCTCCCCTCCTTCATAAGTGTTGACCACTTCTACCAGTTGCACCTCCGTCCCGTACTCCAATCGATTGTTATGGAAAACCGGTATTCCAAAGGTAATGGCCTCTTCCCTACAATCCTGGATCAGCTGTTTGTACCTGGGCTCAAAAATATGCAAGGGCACAGTTTCGCCGGGAAAGAAAACGGATTTTAAAGGAAAAAGAGGTAGTTTCATTTAAATATAAATGATGTGATTATCAATGCAGTTTATTAATCCATTGATACTTGATGAAAAACTGAATTTCTTTCTAAATTACAAAGCTTGTATATAGCATACAAGCAAAAGATGGATTTTACTGTTACATTTGACACATTTTGTTGTATTATTCTATTTTACAGGGTAAATATTTGTGGGAATCCTTTGTTACTACTAGCTTTGTCAAAAATATATCGCTATGAACAATGCGGATTTACTGAAAATCGCCAAAACGTACGGAGACCCCGTCTACGTTTATGACTCCGAAAAAATAACCTCCCAGTTCAATAGGCTTACCAAAGCCTTTGGTACCGTAAAGAAATTGAAGTTGAATTACGCTGCCAAGGCACTATCCAATATCACCATTTTAAAATTGATGAACAGTTTGGGAAGTGGCCTGGATACCGTATCCATTCAGGAAGTACAACTGGGTCTATTGGCAGGTTTTAAACCAGAGTCCATCATTTTCACCCCCAACGGCGTCTCTTTGGAAGAAATTGAGGAGGCGGCCAAATTGGGCGTTCGGATCAACATTGACAACCTTTCCATCTTGGAACAGTTTGGTAGCAAGCATCCGGACATTCCGGTTTGTATCCGGATAAATCCGCACGTAATGGCTGGAGGAAACTCGAAAATATCCGTAGGCCATATCGATTCCAAATTCGGTATAAGCATACATCAAATACCGCATTTATTGCGAATTGTGGAGCTTACTAAAATGAATATCAACGGAATACACATGCATACCGGAAGCGATATTTTGGACATCGATGTATTCCTCTATGCTTCGGAAATCCTTTTTGAAACCGCCAAAAACTTTAAAAATTTAGATTTTATCGATTTTGGAAGTGGATTCAAGGTTCCCTATAAAGAAGGCGATATTGAGACGAACGTTGAGGAACTGGGGAAAAAGTTGGGTTCAAGATTCAATGAATTCTGCAAAGAATATGGCAAAGACCTTACCCTGGCCTTCGAGCCCGGAAAATTCCTCGTAAGTGAAGCCGGATTCTTTTTGGCCAAAGTGAACGTTGTAAAACAAACGACCTCTACCGTTTTTGCCAGTGTGGATACGGGCTTCAATCACTTGATCAGGCCCATGCTCTATGGTGCTACCCATTCCATTGAAAACATTTCCAATCCGGAGGGAAGGGAGCGCTATTATTCGGTGGTTGGCTACATCTGCGAAACGGACACTTTTGCTAGCAACAGAAGAATCAATGAGATATCAGAAGGGGATATTCTGTGTTTCAAGAATGCGGGAGCCTATTGCTTTACCATGGCCAGCAATTACAATTCCAGGTTTAGACCGCCGGAAGTTTTATGGCACAAAGGTCAGGCGATTTTGATACGGGAACGTGAGACCTTTGACGATTTAATTAAGAATCAGGTAGATGTAAAGGACTTATTTGCGGTAAAGCAACCTGAGAAAGTGAAATAAAGACCCAAAAAAAACGTTAGCTTTGGTATAATTGTTGGACTAACTCCATAACAAGTATGAACTCTAGCGTTTCCTTACATATCAAAAATCTATTTTTAGTCGCGTTTTTACTGATTTCTGCTGGGTTACAGGCCCAAGAGGTGAAATGGCTTTCTTGGAACGAAGCCGCAGAATTGGCAGCTACGGATAAAAATCCAAAAAAAGTATTTGTAGATGTCTACACTGATTGGTGCGGATGGTGCAAAAAAATGGATAAGGACACCTTCCAAAACCCGGAAGTGGCCGCCTACATGACGGAAAACTTCTACATGGTCAAGCTTGACGGCGAAGGTGCGGAACCTATAGAATTCAAGGGTAAAACCTATAAGTTTGTGCCATCGGGCAGAAAAGGCTACCATGAGCTTGCAGCTGCCTTGATGCAAGGAAGATTAAGCTATCCTACCACCATATTCCTTGATGAAAAATTCAATATGCTTTCACCGGTGCCCGGCTACCAAAAACCGGAACCTTTCCTAAATATCGCCCGATACTTTGGTGAGGATATTTATAAGGAAAAGGATTGGAAAACCTACGCTGAAGCGGGAAAATAAGTTGCTACAGCATTGTTGTGACCAAAAAACCCAAATAGGTTCCCAAGGCATTTCCCAAAGTCCCAACCAAAATTGCCGGAAGCACAAGTTCTTGGCGCCCAAAGGTCTCCGCTAAGGCAATCGCAGAAGCGCCACCTCCAACATTTGCCTGACTTGCTATTGCCACCATATCCCAATCCCTTAAAAAAAGACCACCAAGAAGAACAATAATGACACCATGTAAGAAAACGGCCAAAGCAGTAAAGGAGAAAAGGATTAATCCTACTTCCTTAAGTTGAACTACGGCATCAATTTCACAATAAGCACCTATAACGGCTAGAAATAGATAAACGGTATATAGACCAAGGGTTTGGGCTCCTTTTATTTTTTTGACGAAAGGAAATTGGGCCATTACAATCCCCAAGGTGGAAATGATGAGAATACTGGGTATCCTAGGCATTAATGTGTGTAAAACATCCGAGAGTAGATAGGCCCCCACACCCATAAAAACGATAAGGCTCAACCCTTCTAGTTTCAGTGTTTCCGTGGTACCCTGCTGCTCCTTCAAGGGTTCCTTTTCCAGTAAGCGCCGATCCGCTATAAACCTTCTTAGCACGGGCGGAAGGGCAATGGTCGCCATAATCCATAGTGCCGTCACCACATTGTCCACGGCAATGGTACCCGCATATAACAACCCATTTTCCTGAAAACCATATATGAGGGCCACCGCATTAAAATTGACACTCCCTCCCGTGTAAGTACCCGTTAGCATCCCCGCCAAAACTTTGGCGCCCGGGCCCAACACACCTTGGGGACCAACAATGACCCAGGCAAGAAGAATACCTGCCACCGTTGCCAAAGAACCGAATAAAAACAATAGTAACATGGGTACACCTGCTTTTTTAATGGCCCTAATATTTGCTCCTAGAAGAAGGTAGAAAATGGAAATCGGGGCCAAATAGGTAAATACCGCATCATATAAAGGTATACTGTTGGATGCGGAAGGAATTATTTGGAGGTTGGCACAAACTGCGGTAAACAAGATAACCAAAAGGGCTCCTCCCAATGGTTTGCCCCAAGAGGTCTTGGCCGCCCTGACCGATAGCCACACCATAAGACAAAGTATGGCAAATACGAAAAGGGGTTGGTTGGTGAAGTTCATTTTGCACAAGATACTAAAAAGTTCGTGGTATATTCCCAACATCCGAAACCTAACTAAAGATGACTTGTACCATGGAATTTTAATCGCTACTTTTCTATCTCAAAATCAATTTATGCGTTACACCTTCCTACTTGGTATCCTACTAATAGTTTCTTGCAAACCGAATGGCAGCAACCCTATACAAGCTGAACCGGGGGTGTCTTTGGAATTGGCTCAAGAACGGTCCGAGACCTTCAAAAACATACAGTACAAACTCCATTTTCACATACCCGATTCCTTGGAAAAACCCATATTCGCCAGTGAAACACTGACATTTGAACTTCTGGGCAACAAGGATGTCTATTTGGATTTTAAGGAGCATCCAGATCATGTAAAAAAAATCGTGGTCAATGGAAGACCCATTGAAATCCAGCACCAAAACGAGCATATAAGAATTCCAAAGTCAAATTTGGTAGAGGGGAAAAACTCCTTGGAAATCGATTTTTTGGCGGGAGAACTTTCGCTAAATCGAAATGAAGAATACTTATATACATTATTGGTACCCGATCGAGCAAGAACTCTTTTTCCCTGCTTTGACCAGCCTAATTTAAAAGCCACCTACACGCTGACAATTACCGCACCCGAAACTTGGAAGGTGCTTTGCGCCGCTCCGGAACTCAATAGAACCACTTCTGACGGACGTACGGTGCATGAATTTGAAGAATCGGACAAAATGAGCACCTATCTTTTTTCCTTCGTGGCGGGAAAGTTCAAATCCGAAGAAATGGAAATAGCCAATTTTCCTATGAAAATGTTATATCGGGAAACCGATGAAGAAAAAATCAGGTACAGTATCGATTCCATTTTCCTATTGCACCACAGTTCCAAAGAGTTTTTGGAAACCTATACCGATTTTCCCTTTCCCTTTAAAAAATTGGATTTTGCCACCATTCCAGGCTTTCAATATGGCGGTATGGAACATGTAGGGGCCATTCAATATAAAGAAAGCTCGCTTTTTTTGGACGGTAGTGCCACGGAAAACAGAAAACTGGGGAGGGCCAAACTGATTGCCCATGAAACCTCCCATATGTGGTTTGGGGATTTGGTTACCATGGATTGGTTCAATGACGTATGGATGAAGGAGGTATTTGCCAACTTCATGGCCGATAAAATTGTAAATCCCGAATTTCCTTCCATAAACCATGAACTGGCATTTATAGTGGGGCATTATCCCGGCGCATACGGCGAAGACCGCACAAAAGGCACGAATCCCATTAGGCAAGATTTGGAAAACCTCAACAATGCAGGTTCACTTTATGGCAGTATCATCTATAATAAAGCGCCCATTATGATGCGCCAATTGGAAGCGGTCTTGGGTAAGGAAACTTTTAAAGAGGGCATACAGGAGTACATAAAAACCTATCAAAATTCGAATGCGAATTGGAACGACCTCGTGAAGATTTTGGATGACCGTACGGATATAGACCTTCTTTCTTGGAGCGATGTCTGGGTGAACAGCTCCGGCAGGCCTATTTTCAAGGATAGTGTAACATATAGGGAGGACGGCAAGATTTCCTCTTTGGAATTGAGACAAATGGCCGAAGATGGGTCAAATCAAATTTGGCCCCAGATTTTTGAGATTTCCTTGGTCTATCCCGATACTGTTCGAAGAATTCCCTTGGAATTCACCGGAGACAAACTGGAAATCACCGAGTCCCTCGGACTTCCAAAACCACTGGCAGTCCTTTATAATTCCGATGGTATGGGTTATGGCGTCTTTCCAATACATCCAGAAGCTTTTGAGACTATAGCGATTATAGGTGATGAAGTCGCTAGAGGTTCCTTTTACATAAACGCCTATGAAAATGCTTTAAATGGAACTATAAAACCTTTGGAGCTCCTGCGTTTTTATGAAAACCGATTGTATCTGGAAGAAAATGAATTGTTATCGAACTTGTTATCGAGGTATTTGAAAAGCTTGTTCTGGAAATACCTCACGGAAGAGGAACGTCGCTTGGAGCAATCCAAAATCACCGATAATTTGTGGTCCCAACTGCAAAAGGACCAATCCCCGAACAAGAAAAAAACCTTGTTATCTACCTTTCAGTCGGTGGCTTACACGGGAGCTTCCATCCAACGATTGTACGATATATGGTCCAAAAAAATAACGCTACCCAATTTGCGCCTGAACAAGGACGACTTTACCGAAATGGCCTTGGACCTTGCACTTTACCAACATCCTAAATCAGAGGAAATATTGCAAATGGCTAAAAACGCCTTAGACAATCCGGACAAATTGGAACGCTTCAACTTCCTGCTACCCTCCGTTTCCCGGAATGCATCGGTAAAAAGCGACTTTATGGAATCCCTGAAACTTGAAAAAAACCGTTCAAAGGAAGCCTGGACGGCATCGGCATTGAACAATATAAACCATCCCTTGCATGCAAACTTTGCGCTTCAAAATCTTAGGGGCAGTTTGGACCTGTTGGACGAAATTCAAAAAACGGGCGATATTTTCTTTCCAAAACGCTGGTTGAGCAGTACCATAGGTAATCATACCTCAAACGAAGCCTACGAAATCATGCAGGAATATTTAAAGGATAATGCGGAACTAAACCCCTCCCTTAAAAACAAGTTATGGCAAGCTGCCGATGACCTTAGGAGGGTTCAAATTCTAAACAAAAGGATGACCCAATAAACTAAAAAGAGGATATCAGTTGACCTTAATCAACAGATATAGTGGAAATACCCCATCTAACTGCCGAGTTGTTCTCCTCGTTAGCCCTGACTATTACGTAAAACTCAGAACCTGTGGAATTAAAAAAGCCAAAATACCCGTGAGACGCAAAAAGGGAAAAATTGCCATTCGTATCCGTTCCTAAAAATTTTGGCAACTCTATTTCGCCTTGAAAGTTGTAAAAATCTTCTGTGTATTTTCTAACAACACTACCAGGTTTATAATCCCAATTCCATAATCCTTCGTCTACAATAGTATATATTACATTTGCTTCTGCATGGGAATCCATAGTCGTAATGCGTTTTCCCTGTTCACCTAATAATTTTCCACTATAGGTCATGTCATTCGTTTGATTCTCTGAAGCGTTAAATACATTCCTGGCCCTGGAAAACAATTTATCCCCAGATTCAGATATCCAAATATTACCGCTAAATTCAAAATCACCGTGATATGGAGAATCGTAAAGATAATGTGCAGTCCCTCCAGAAATGTCATACTTTTCAAAATCGGATGGGGAAAGACCGTTATCTGCGCCATAAATATAACTGCCGCTAGGATGCAACTTGGCCCTCGTCCCCGCATAAATGGTATTTCCTGTGTTTTGTGTCTCATTTCCAGTGGACAAATCAATACACCTAATACGTTCATGCTGATCTACACGTGGAAAGGCATATGCCCAATTGTTTGGTCCCAAAACAATATCAAATACGTCCGTTGTGACGCTGTACATTTGAATCAATTCCATAGATGATAAATTTATATAGGAAATATATCCATCATGACCAACTACGGCTAAATTACCATCTTGACTAATAGATACGCTGGTAGGCGGTAAGTTCAAATCCAATGATTGAATTCCCTGAGAAACTGGATTAATATTAAGAATTTGGTTTGGAAATTCTGAAACCGCAATTATTTTGTCATAATTTCGATCATATTCAGCATCCACAATTTGACCATTATCCAATATCCATTTTTCCTCTTTATAGGCCTTTATATTGACAGGCAGCTCCAAAGCGTTCTGTTGATTATTTCCAATATTTAAAGAATATTCATAGATATTCGTTTCTAACTCGGTTCTATCAACAGTTGAGGTTACCAAAATAGAATCACCTATAGCCAAAAAACCTGAGTTTGGAGAAACTGTTAAATAATCATTTTGATTGTTAATGGTCCAATTAAAGTCCAAACCACCTGAATTTTTAATGTAAAACTCGGTTGAATCTTCTTGATAATCAAATTCCAGAATGCTCTTTGATATGGCCATTTGAGAAATTTGAGGAGTTTCTATAAATACCGATACATCCATCAACTTTTTACCAGCCGAACTTGAAATTATTTCTACCGAACCAGTGTTCCAACCAACGTTTAAACCGGAAACCTCCGTGGTAACCAAAATTTCATCAATCGTACCGTCCAAAATACCACTGGAAGGAGAAAAAGAAATCCAGTTTGGCTTACTACCTATTCGCCACTCGAGTCTTCCTTCAGGTTGGGAAGAAATAAAAATGGTACCTGATTCACCTTGTAACAACTCCAAATTGTTCGGAGAAACTATCAATTGTAGATCTTTGCCTATCTCTGAATCATTTTCATTAGAACACGATAGGAAAAGGAATATTCCACATAGAAATTTAATTACAAAAAAAGACCTACTTCTGCCCATATAGTTTTATACTAATTTTTTAATCTAACGTGGAATAAGGAAGTATATTTTGAGCAGCTACCACAAGAGTTAATCTTCTATAATAACCCAAATAATCTACCTACTATAATTAGGGGACTCCTTGGTAATGGTCACATCATGTGGATGGCTCTCGTTGATACCGCTCGCTGTAATCTTTACGAATCGACCTGTCTCCTTTAATGTCGCGATGTCCTTGGCCCCACAGTAGCCCATACCAGCCCTAAGCCCGCCAACAAATTGATGGATGCTTTCGAACAAGTCACCTTTATAGGGAACCCTACCCACGATGCCCTCAGGAACCAATTTTTTGATATCGTCCTCCACATCCTGAAAGTAACGGTCCTTGCTACCTTGCTTCATGGCTTCCACGGAACCCATGCCCCTATAACTTTTGAATTTCCTGCCTTCGTAGATAATGGTTTCCCCGGGGGACTCCTTCGTTCCAGCCAAAAGCGAACCTAACATAACAGTGTCCGCACCTGCGGCAATGGCTTTGGGAATATCGCCTGTGTAACGAATACCACCATCTGCAATAACGGGAACCCCGGAACCTTTAATGGCTGCAGCGACCTCCAACACGGCTGAAAATTGTGGAAATCCTACTCCGGCCACGACCCTCGTGGTACAAATAGATCCAGGACCAATCCCGACTTTTACGGCATCGGCACCGGCCTCCACCAAATATTTTGCGGCTTCGCCCGTGGCAATATTCCCCACGATCACATCCAAATCCGGAAATTTCTTTTTGACTTCCTTTAGTATGGTAACCACACCTTTAGTATGTCCGTGGGCGGTATCGATAACAACGGCATCCACACCAGCATTCACCAAGGCCTCCGCGCGATCCACGGCATCCATGGTTACCCCTAAAGCGGCCGCAACGCGCAACCGGCCATACTGGTCCTTGTTGGCAATAGGTTTTTGGGTAAGTTTCGTGATATCCCTAAAAGTAATCAGACCTATTAATTTATTGTTCTTATCGACTACGGGAAGTTTTTCAATTTTGTGTTCCTGTAAGATGTCCTCCGCTTCGGATAGGGAAGTTCCTTCCCCCGCGGTGACCAAGTTCTCCGAGGTCATTACCTCTGAAATGGGTCGGTCATTATTCTTTTCGAACCGTAAATCCCTATTGGTAACGATTCCTATGAGCTTACCTTCATCGTCCACAATAGGTATTCCACCTATACTATGTTCCTTCATGTTGGCCTTGGCATCCTTCACCTTGGAATTCAATGGCATGGTTACGGGATCCAAAATCATTCCGCTCTCAGCCCTTTTGACCTTTCTTACTTTCAGCGCCTGTTGCTCAATGGTCATATTCTTGTGAAGCACCCCTATGCCGCCTTCTTGGGCAATGGCAATGGCCATACGGGATTCCGTAACGGTATCCATCGCTGCTGAAATAATGGGAACGTTTATTGTAATGTTCCTCGTAAATTTTGATTGAATATTGACCTCTCTTGGCAATACTTCGGAATACGCGGGTACAAGCAGTACGTCGTCATACGTAAGACCTTCTCCGAGAATTTTATTTAGGTGGGCTTCCATGCAATTAAGGATTTAATTGCGTGCAAATATACGTTTTTTAATTGGGATAATTCATTCGATAGAAAGGGGTATTCCAACAAAGTAGCTACGAAAGACACACTAAACTTGAAAATCCTAAAAAAGTACTCTATCATTCCTAATTTTTAACTCAAATTAATGTAACCGAAAAAAAAACCGAGCAATCCAAAGAGAATTACCCGGTCGTAAGGATTCCTGACAACCTATTTTATTCCAACGCGGTTTCGCCTTCGTTGGGGTTGTACACATAATTGAAGGTGTAAACCCTGGATTCATCCGAAAATGCATCCGGTTCCGCGGGTGCGTCCCTATAATAACTTATAATCTCAACCTTGGCAAATTTCCCGTCATGGGTCCTAAATACCAAAATCCTGCCCGGTATAGGGGTCACGGTAAAGGTGGCCGGATTGTAATTGTACCATCCTTCGCCGCTTCCCGCAGGTACTGCAAAGGAACCTGCCGCATCCTGATCAAAGGAGAGTCCATCGGCACTTGTGATATCGGAAAAAATCCCATTTTGTACCGTTGCCCCGGCATCGCCGTTCCTCGTTGGCTCCTCATTGGTACCGGTAGCCGTACCGCCATTCACTGCTATGGTCGTACCTCGAAAGGCAATATCCCAATCCGTTTCACTGTCCGTTACGGCCCCAGTCTCAAAACTAAATTTTGTAAAAGGTCCGCCAACGGGTTCGCCCTGCCCCCCTGTTTGTGGGGCTTCTAAATTAGACACTGTGTCCGAAACCAGATTGGACAGCACGGTAAAGGTGGCTGCCGATGTTTTTCTGAACCCGTTTGCCGATATTTCAATCTGTCCCGAAGTTGCCCCGGATGGAACAGTGGTTACAATTTCGGTAGTGGAGACCGAAGTAACTTCGGCGGGAACCCCGTTGAACGAAAGGGAGATATCGGAAGGAAAATCGGTTCCGGTAATTCTAATTTCCGTACCCACGGTGCCGGATTCTGGTGAAATAGTGGTTACCGTAAATTCCGATACCGCGTCGCCATCATCATCGCTACAGGCCATAAAGGAAAAAACCACCATTAGAAAGGTAAAAAGTTTTAACGTTGTTTTCATAAAAATCTAAATTTAAAATGTAATGTTTAATCGAGTGAATAATTGAATACCAGGATTTATCAGAACCTCGTTATCCTGTAAAGCGAGGGGGTTGCTCCCCTTAAAGTCCAAAAGATTGTTAGCCCCTAATTGTAGTTGGTAATGCTTGAAAAGTGTTTTGCCAAAGGATAGGTTCACCAAGGAATACCCATCCACGAAACTGTTGTCAAAATCGTCCAGAAGGTCGTTCCCGTTTCTATCGGTAAGTCCGAACTTGCTCCTATAAACGACCCTTAAATTGGCATTGGCATCCCATTTTGGGATTTCATAAAATACCTTGAAATTAAAGGTGTGGCGGGAACGGTTTTCCAGACCAAAGTACTGGCTTCGCTCCAAACGCACGGTCTGAAGAGTCTCTGGGTCGCGCGCAAAAACGTTCCCTTGTACTAAGGCATCTTCCTGGTCCTTATCATAGGCGAATAGCAGTTGATATCCACTGGAAAGACTCAGGTTTTTAATGCCGTTGAATTTAATATCGGTTTCAAGTCCCTGCGTGTACACCCGTTCCCGATTGATGTATCCAAAAACGTTCTGACCGTTGGTCTTGGAGGCAAGGATTTGGGTGTCGATAAGATTCGTGAAATCGTTGCGGAACAGGTTGACCTCGGTCGTTAATTTTCCCGATTTTAGGGTCAGCCCCAAATTATATCCAATGGAACTTTCCGCATTGAGCCGTTGACCCAATTGAGCAGGATTCACGGCCAAATTGGCAATCTCACCATTTTCCTGCAATCGCTGAATACCCTCTGCTTCCACTTCCTTGCCAAAAACAGAGTACCCCCCACCCGATGCATTGGTAAAATCGAGGTACAACTGCCTAAAATCCGGGGCCTTGAAACCACTGCCAACAGAACCTTTAACGGCAAGGCTTGGCGAAATTTCATACCGCGCCGAAAGTTTAGGGCTCAGTTGGGAATTGTATTCGCTGTGATTGTCAAACCGAAGTCCTGCAATCACATTCAGGCCTTCCAAAGGCGTAAAATCATACTGGGAAAAGACATATTGCGAAAAAAAGGAAACGTTATTAGCGAAAAGGTTTCGCTGTAAGGTTTCCAAATTGCCCCCTACGCCCAGTGTAAAGGTGTTTTCCCCAAATTTTTGGTTAAACCTTACCTCTGGACGGAACAGTTTCTGATTGAAGTCGTTCGCCAAAAGCACCTCATCGGTCAAAATATCCAACGATTCCTCATCGGTTATATAATTGGTATAGTAAAGTTCATACTGTAGATTCGTTTTGGAAGAAGGGTCGTGGTTGGCCCGTACCAATAGGTTTAAATCCTGTTCCATACTGGTACTGGGGGCTACGTCAAAGTCCTGATGAAAGAATCGGCCAGAGACGAAGAAATCAAGTTTTTCCGAAGCATCGTAAAAAAGGCGACCGCTCAACGTGTAGTTGTCAAAAGGATTTACCGTCTGCCCTACATCGCCGGAGGCGAGGTCATAACCATCCGTACTGAGCCTATCCAAAAAAAAGGAATAACCAAGGTCCTCCTTACGTTGGTTGATGCTAAAATTACTGTTATGATGGTTGAACGTGGCCATGCGATGGCTTAGCTGTCCGCTTATTTTTTCAGTCAATGGTTTTTCGGTTATGATGTTAATGACGCCCCCAAGGGCTTCGGAACCAAAGAGACTGCTGGAAGGGCCTTTGACCACCTCGATCTGTTTGATGTTGCCAATGGCGAACCGACTCAGGTCCAAATTACCGGAACTACGCCCAACAACGGGAACACCGTCGATAAGCACCAGGACATAATCCGAGGCAATACCTTGTATCTGTACTCCCTCGCCCCCACCCACCGTGGCATCGGGAGTCATGACGATTCCCGTTTGTTCGTTCAAAATTTCGTTCAACCGAGTGACCCCTGTTTGCTCCAATTGGGTTTTGGGAATCAAGGTAACCGGCAAGGGCAGTGAGGATAATTGTCTAACCGTTCTGGTAGCTGTGACTACTACCTCATCCAAATCTTGCATCAGAATGGAGTCTCTTCTTTCTTCCAACTGCCCTAGGGCGAATGTTAGGTAAAGGGTGAAAAAAATTAACGTTAAATTATTTTTATTTAGACTCATTCTGTATAAATTTGGCTCAAAAATAAATATTATTTTAAATCAGTCTAAATAAACTGAATAAAAAAATCAACGAATCCTAAACTTTAACATCTATAAAAAATGAAAAGAGTACAGTTGTTTACCGTAATGTTCGTTCTGGTGGGAGCGAGCGTTTTTGCCCAGACCAAAAAGGAGAAGGACCAAGAATCCATAAAGGAGATGTGCGGCTGTTTTGAAGTAACCTTCAACTTTGCCGAAACCTTTAATTACAGTCAGGATTCCTTGTACAAACCTTCCAAGACAAAGGTGGATAAAGGTCTGGAATGGGCCCAATTGGTAACTGATGAAGACGACAAGATCGTAATTCAGCATATTCTACAGGTAGGCAATCCAGCAGAACCCATGATCGTAAAACACTGGAGACAGGATTGGTTGTATGAAAACACGGATTTCTATTTATACAATGGTGATAACGAATGGAACTACACCCAAAAACCTAAAAATGTGGTCGCAGGACAGTGGACACAAAAAGTCTATCAGGTAGACGACAGTCCAAGGTATGAAGGGAGTGCCTCTTGGGTGCATGTGGATGGAACCAGTTATTGGGAAAACACAACACCTGCCCCATTGCCCAGAAGGGAATACACGACCCGCGGCGATTACAACCTTACCATGCGCGGTAACCGACATGAAATTACCGCCGATGGATGGTTGCATGATCAGGACAATTCCAAAATAGTCCGTAAGGATGGGGAGGCCGATTTCCTATTGGCCAAGGAAAAAGGGTACAATACCTATGTAAAGGTTCCGGATGCGCGCTGCAAAGCTGCGGCCGATTGGTGGACGGCGAATGATGACAAATGGGCCATGGTACGTGACAAATGGGACGAAGTATTTGCAAAGGATACCGATTTGGTGCTAAAGGAAAAAGTGGACAATAAAGTACTTTACAAGCACTTGTTCGAAGATGAAGTTTCAAGCGCCGATGAAATTGGAGCAATCATAGATTCCTTCGTCACAGAAAAAGATTCCAAGGTAGCCCTTAAAAGTAAATAAGTCATGAAGAACATTTTAAGTGCCATCTTCACGGCAGCATTTTGTTTGGGTTTGGCAGCACAGGAAAACCCTTTTTTGAAAAGGGAATATTGGAACAATAATCCTTCCATAGAAGAAGTTGAGGCTACGATACAGGAAGGACATGACATTACGGAGCGTAACGCCGCCTATTTTGATGGTCCCACCTACGCCATTTTACAAAAGGTAAATACCAAAACCATGGCACATATCGTCGCTAAAGAAGGTAACGGTGTTGCTAAATTGACCCATGATGGCAGAATTTACCTGCACTGGGCCGCGTACGCAGGAAACCTGGAATTGGTCAAATATCTACTCGACCAGGGTTCTGATGCCGCGGCAGTGGACGCCCATGGCTATTCCGTAATCAACTTTGCTGCTAATTCTGGAGTAACGGATACCCAAATTTTTGATGCCCTTCTTGAAAATGGAGCGGACGTAAAAGCAACCACCCACAACGGTGCAAACGCTTTGTTACTGGCATCCTCTGGAGCTGATACTTTTGAGTTGCTCCAATATTTTATGGATAAAGGGCTACCGCTAAACAGTGCGGACGATACTGGTAACGGGGTCTTCCAGTATGCCTCCCGTGGCGGGAATATTTCCGTGTTAAAAACCCTGGCCGAAAAAGGTTTGGAGTACAAAAAAGTGAACACGGAAGGAGAGAATGCCCTCTTCATGGCCGCCAGGGGAACCCGTCGGAAGCAAAACACCAAGGAGGTCTTTGACTATTTGGAGAGCCATGGCCTTTCCAACCAACTGATCAACAAGGAAGGTAGAAATCTGCTGCATTTAATTGCCGCAAGAAATAAGGACCTTCCCTTGTTCGAACATTTTATAGCATCGGGGGTTTCCACAAATTTGAAGGACAAGGAAGGCCAAACCCCATTTATGATAGCTGCATCCGGAAACGTCCTTGAGGTTGTTGAGCTTTTGGCAAAACATGTGGAGGATATAAATCTAACCGATGACAAAGGTAGAAATGCGCTAATGATGGCTTTGGAAAGGAATAATGCCGAGGTGGTCGATTTCCTATTGGAAAGTGGTGGTGACGTAAGCGCATTGGATACCGACGGAAATTCGGTTGCCTATTACCTGATTCAAAATTACAATCCCCAAAATACCGCTCAGTTTGAAGAAAAGTGGAACGTACTTCAAGAAGCCGGTCTAACTATGAGCGAAAATCAGGGTAATGGTAACACGCTGTTGCATCTTGCGGCCAAGGCCAACAACCTGGCACTCTTAAAGCGATTGGAGTATTTGGAAATCGACGTCAATCAAAAAAATGGGGATGGTATCACGGCACTTCACTTTGCCGCCATGTCATCCGATAACGAGGACATGTTAAAGTATTTAATTCAGAGAGGTGCCGATATTTCATCTAAAACCGAATTTGAAGAAACGGTCTACGATCTGGCAAGTGAAAACGAATTGTTGCAAAAGCACAACGTAGCGTTGGATTTTCTAAAAATATAAGTTATAGAATGAAATGAGCCATGACAAGTCTTGATACCTACCGAGATAATTATTGGCGAATTGCATCGGACCTATGAAATACAATAAAGAATACAGATGAAAAAGTTTTTTATCCCGATAATGACCATCGTCAGTTTAGCACTGCTGGCCTTTGGCACTGCCACCGAAACCACTTCCTATAAATGTATGATCCAGCTCACCAATTACGAGGGTGAAGGGGCCTATATCGTGGTGTCCATTTTGGACGGCAAAGGCAACTATGAGGAAACCCTATATGTTCAGGGCGATGACAACGAATGGTACCGTGACCTGGAAGAATGGTGGAAGCATATATATGGCGTCAGGCGGCCTAACATAGATGCTATTGTGGGTGAGACCGTTACGGGCGGCCAGCGCAAAATGACCGTTTTGAACATCCCGACGGATAAAATCGACTCTGGATACAAAATCCGATTCGAATCCGCCGTAGAGGACCAGGAATATTACAAGGACGATCTGGAGTTTGACCTTACCACGGAAAATCTATCGGCCAAAAAGGATGGCAAGGGTTTTATCCGATATGTACGAATGATTCAACAATAAAATACGTGTATGACCATCTCTATTTGGAGGTATAGTCACTTACTTTTGGCCCTATCCACGGGCCTTTTTTTGATTTTGGCGTCCATAACTGGGATTATATTGGCTTTTGAGCCTATACAGGGAGCCTTGAAACCCTATAATATGGTAGCGTTATCGGAAGTGACCCTGGCCGAAACTATAGGTACACTTCAAGCGGAGTACGAGGAGGTTTTGAGTATTGAAATGGATGCGAACGATTTTGTCCTTGCCGATGTACTTACCAACGATGGCGAAGGCAAACGGCTATACATCCATCCAAAAACTGGTGAGTCCCTGGGCGAACCGTCCCCGCAACATCCTATTTTTCAATTTACGACGAACCTGCACCGCTCCCTCTTTTTAAAAAGCGTAGGTCGCTTCTTCGTGGGACTGGTTTCTTTTTTACTTTGCCTTATTACAATTACGGGCCTGGTACTTATCGTAAAAAGACAGGGAGGCATTTCAAAGTTATTTTCCAAGGTCCAAAAGGATTATTTTGAATTGCGATACCATGTCATTTTGGGTCGATGGTTTCTGGTTCCGATTCTCATTTTGGCCGCTACCGGAGCATTTCTATCCGCGGAAAAATTCTCCTTGCTTCCCAGCACGATCGTTGTTCATGAAAGGGTTAAACCTGATGTAGACGTGGACGAATCGGTAAGGCCCCAAGAATTAGACATTTTCAAAACAATTTCCTTGGCCGATGTACGAAACGTAAATTTTCCCTTCACCCCTTTTCCCGAGGATTATTTTGAGATTGCACTCCGGGACAAGGAAATCTATGTCCACCAATATACGGGTGAAATTTTAAGCGAAAAATCCTATCCGTTCACATTCTTGGCAAGCAAACTAAGCCTGACCTTACACACGGGACAAGGTTCAATGCTATGGTCTTTGGTGTTATTACTGGCCAGTGCCTCCCTACTGTTTTTTATCTACTCGGGTTTTGTGATGTGGCGAAATCGCATCCAAAACTCGGTAAAATTTGACCATAAAAATGCCGATGTATGTTCGCATGTCATTTTGGTAGGCTCCGAAACCGGGACCACTTTCGGCTTCGCCAAGTTACTTGAAAAAGCATTTAACAAATTGGGGAAGGAAGTACTTGTTTGTCAACTCAATGAGTATAAAACGTTTAAAAAAGCGGAACATCTAATTATCCTGACGGCGACCTACGGGGAAGGGGACCCTCCCACCAATGCCCGAAAGTTTATGGATTTATTGGAGACCGTACAACAGCCAAATCCGTTGAAATATGCTGTCATCGGTTTTGGCTCCACCCTCTATCCCAACTATTGCAAATACGCCATCGATGTTGAAAAAGGACTGGCTGCAACATCCGGTTTTGAGCAAACGATTCCCCTTTATAAAATCGACAATCAATTCTATGATGCCTTTAGGGAATGGGCCATACAATGGAGCAAAGCGACGGGGGAGCATTTGGAACTTCCGGCAATGGGCATCAAAAATAAAATTCCAAAACTGCATGAATTTGAAGTGGTATCCAAAATCGAACCCAATAGGGACGATACCTTTTTAATCCGACTCAAAGCAAAAGGCAATGCCAAGTTCCAATCTGGGGATTTGTTGGAATACAGACCCACGGAGGATGGAATCCCAAGATGGTTTTCCATTGCCAAACTAGGCCAGGAAATGCTACTGAGCATCAAGAAACACGAATTTGGTATCGTTTCAAATTACCTAGATTCTCTAAAACCCTTGGAAAACCTTAAAGCTGGCATTAAAGCAAATCCCCATTTCCATTTTCCAAAAAAGGCGAAGGAGATTATCTGTATTTCTAATGGTACGGGTATTGCCCCCTTTTTGGGAATCATTGCGGAAAACAATAGGAAAATTCCGATTCACATGTATTGGGGTGGCCGATACAAAACCTCCCTAGAAATCTACACCCCCTATTTGGAGCATCTCAAAAGTGCCGGAAAACTAAAGACCCTAGAAGTGGCCCTGTCACGTACCGAAGGTTCCAATACGTATGTCCAGGACCTTGTGAAACGAGATTCCCAATTCATTTCCAAAAGCCTAAAAAACGGTGCGGTCGTCATGATTTGTGGGGCAATACGTATGCAGAAAGATGTACTGGAAATTCTTGAAAAAAGTACCTTGGAACACCTCGCTACGTCCCTATGCGATTTTGAAGCCAAGGGGCAATTGAAAATGGATTGTTATTAAATACTACGTCGCATAGGCTCACTTCCTTAAAAAAAAACCATATTGATGGATTGGCAAGTTGTTCCCGGTAAACCCCAAAAGCCTTTGGTAAATCATTCAAGGAATAGAAGTCAAATTTATTTTTATTTGTTCTAAATAAGTTTTGCAAATAGAATAGAACCCAATACATTTGCCCAAATTATTTTGAATAAGTCTAATTAAAATGAAAAAGTGCATCGCTATCCCCATTCTCTTACTAAGTATATTCTTGAAAGGGCAACAGCCAACACAAACTACAACTATGGATTCCATCCATTTGAACGAGGTTACCCTAAAAGCCAATGCCATTTTAGGTAGTAAATTCGAGGCAAAGAATAGAACAGGATCGGCTTTTTACATTTCTCCCAAAGAAATCAAGAAATTCAATTATACCGATATCAATCGAACACTTCGTGGGGTACCGGGAGTAAACGTTTACGAGGAGGATGGATTTGGCCTTAGACCCAACATCAGTCTAAGGGGTACCTCTCCTGAGCGAAGTTCTAAAATCACACTCATGGAAGATGGTGTTCTCATTGCACCTGCTCCGTATAGCGCTCCCTCGGCATATTATTTCCCCACCATAGGCCGCATGCAGGCCGTAGAGATACTCAAAGGTAGTAGTCAGGTGCAATATGGCCCATACACTACCGGAGGGGCATTAAATATGATTTCCACGGAGGTGCCAGACAGTTTTGGCATCTTTTTAAATTCGAGCTTTGGAAGCTTCAACAGTGGCCGAATCCATACCCAGGTAGGGGATACGAAAAAAAACTTTGGATATGCCATTGAATACCTGAACTATAATTCCAATGGTTTCAAAGATTTGGACAATGGAGAGAATACGGGCTTTGATAAAAATGACCTGGTCGCAAAATTTAGGGTCAATTCCAATGCCGATGCCAAAGTTCCACAATCCGTTGAATTGAAGTTCCAATATTCCAATGAAGATTCCAACGAAACATATTTGGGACTTACTGAGACCGACTTTTCCCTAAACCCTTTTAGAAGGTACGCGGGCTCTCAAAGGGATGAAATGAATACGGAGCACCTTCAGTTTATGTTGACCCACGTACTTGGATTGGGCAAAAATACCTCACTTACTACTACCGCCTACCTCAATGATTTCAACCGAAACTGGTACAAAATAGATAATGTAACGGTAAATGGTGAGCGACAAAGTATCGCCAATATTATTGAAAACCCGGTCGACCTACAGGCATATTATGATGTCATTAGTGGAAACTCAAATACCACGAATAATGATGTCATTGCCGTAAAAGCCAACAATAGGGAATATCTATCCACGGGTATTCAAACAAAACTGAACCACCGTTGGAGTACCACAAATTCGGTGCACGATTTCGAGTTGGGAATGCGTTACCACTATGATGATGAAGACCGATTTCAATGGGTGGATGATTACGGGATAACCAATGGCATTATGGAACTCGTTACCAATCGTTTGGCAGGAACGGACGCAAATAGAATTAGTGATGCGCGTGCTTTTTCCACCTATACACTTTACAAGCTAAAATACAAGAACCTAACACTTACCCCCGGTATTCGATATGAAAATATTCAATTGGCAAGAACAGATTACGGGAGTAGCGATCCGGAACGTTCAGGTACAAACATTTCCACACGGGAAAATAAAGTAGATGTTTTTATACCAGGCATCGGATTCAATTATAATTTTGATAATGTATCCCTTTTTGGGGGTATTCACAAAGGATTTTCCCCTCCAAGCAATCAGGTTGGGGAAAAACCGGAGGAAAGTGTGAATTATGAATTGGGTACACGTTTTACGTACTCAGGCCTCTCTGGGGAGTTGGTCGGTTTTTACAATGACTATAGCAATCTTTTGGGAAGTGATCTCGCAGCAACCGGTGGTACAGGTTCCTTGGACCAATTCAATGCGGGAGAAGTTATTGTTCAAGGCATTGAAGTACTATTAAACTACGATTTGTTGTCATCCAATACAAATATCTCCATACCCATTACTTTGGGATATACCTTTACGGACACGGAATTCCAGAATAGTTTTGGTAGTGAAAACGATATTTGGGGTACGGTAAGCGAAGGGGATGAATTGCCCTATTTATCAAAACACCAATTAAATGCCGCTGCCAGTATCGAGTATAAAAAATTTGAAGTCCATCTAAACGGACGTTTTAACGGAGCGTTCAGGACCAAAGCGGGAACGGGTTCCATTCCCGCCAATGAGAAGGTCGATTCCAACATAGTTTTGGATTTGGGAACTAAATTTCGCTACAACGATCATATCACGATAACTGCCAATGCAATGAACCTTTTGGATGAAAGGTATGCGGTAGCCCGTGTACCTGCCGGCCTAAGACCCGGTATGCCATTTGGCGTTTTTGGTGGTCTGGAACTACGGTACTAAATTGATGGATGAAACCGAGCATTTTATGCTAGTGGTATTTACCAAATAGCTCCGTTGCCTTGTTGTAAGCGGCCTCAAATACCATCCAGTTTACGTTGGTCTCCGCTTTTTGCGCCGTCAAGTAGGATAACATTTTTTCGGTAGGCATATTACCGGTTAGCTCGTCCTTGGCCATGGGACAACCGCCGAAACCCTGTACGGCCCCGTCAAACCTACGACAGCCGGCCTTGTAGGCGGCATCCACCTTTTCATGCCATTTAGTGGGGGTAGTGTGCAGGTGTGCCCCAAACTCTATGAGCGGATATTTGGGTATTAAATTGGAGAACAGGTATTCGATATTCTCTGGATCCGAAGTTCCCACGGTATCGGAAAGGGAGAGGATCCTGGCACCCATGGAGGCCAATTTTTCCGTCCATTCCCCTACGATTTCCACATTCCATGGATCCCCGTACGGATTTCCAAAACCCATAGAAATGTAGGTGACCACCTCTTTGTTGGCGGCATCGGCAATATTAAAAATCTCCTGGAGCGTTTCTACCGATTGGGCAATGGTCTTATGCGTGTTCCGCATCTGAAAGTTCTCCGATATGGAAAAGGGAAATCCCAAATAATCGATTTCAGTATGCTTTACAGCATCCTCTGCCCCCCGGACATTGGCAATGATCGCCAATAATTTGCTCTTGGTCCTTGAGAGGTCCAATTTGGACAATACCTCGGCCGTATCCACCATTTGGGGTATCGCCTTTGGTGAGACAAAACTTCCAAAATCCAACGTATCAAAACCACAGCTCAATAAAGACTGCAGATAGCGCACCTTCTCATCCGTAGGAATGAAAGTCTTGATACCTTGCATGGCATCCCTTGGGCATTCTATTAGCTTTACCTTGGTGTTGGACATATTGTAAAAATACAAATTGAATGATGAAGATTACCTACAAACATCTCAAAGACTTAACCCAGCAACAAATAAACTGCCAAGCCAACAAAAACTACTATTTGCAGCCATTTTAATACCACGCCAATAACCTCATTCTTCTGAACCAAGGTTCCTATACTACCTGATAAAAACGCAATGCCACCAAACACCAAGGAGGACACGAAAATGAAAAGAAAACCGAGTATATAAAACTGGACTACGGTACTGATATCATCGGAAAAAAGAAAACCTGGAAAAAAGGCAAGGAAAAATATGGTGACCTTTGGGTTCAAAACATTCATAATAAAACCTTGTTTGAATAAGGAAAACATACCTTTCTTTTTGCTTCCGCTTTTATTCAAAGAAATATCACTATTGCTCTTAAACACTTTAAAAGCTAGGTAAAGCAAGTATAAAGCCCCAAAAACCTTTATGCCGTAAAACACGTTTGGGTTATCCTTAATGACCGCGGAAACACCAAAAGCCAACAACGTGGTGTGGACCAAGCAGCCTGTCATGAGTCCGGCCACGGTGGCCAGACCGTATTTTTTACCGTTGACCATACTTTGGATCAGGACAAATATATTATCGGGCCCCGGTGAGATGGCCAATGCGGCCGTCGCGAATGAAAAAGCGATCAGTACGGAATAATTCAAATTTCCCATTTTTTCTCCATCGTTGAAAAATACAAATAATACCAGTTCTGGTTTAGGAATGTGCCAAAATTTACGCTTTTGCTTTTTTCTGTGCCGAAGCCGTGAAGATCGTAAATAGCCCGGACTCTTTGCTATTTTCACAATGAAGGTAAAGGGAAAATGAACAAGTAAATTGGCACCTTCTTAAATTGGAAATGGTATGATACCCTAACCGATTTTTTATATCTTGTTCAAAATTTGGATCCAATAAAACCTTCATCGAGGGAAATTTATTGAAATCCAAATCAGTAGTTAAAGATATGCTCAAATACAGATTCATCAACCTTAAGAATAACAAATGAAAAAATCAATACTATCTTTAGTAACACTTGTAGTTATAGCCCTTGTCAGCTACAGCTTCACCAACAACAATACAAACACAATTACGGAAAACACTATGGAACAGGCTAACGACAGCATTCTTAGACATGTGGTACTTTTTAAATTCAAGGATGGAACTTCTGCCGAGGATATTAAAAAAGTGGAAGATGCCTTCCATGCCCTGCCTTCCAAGATACCCCAAATTGCGGGATACGAATGGGGCATAAACAATAGTCCGGAAGGTTTGGACAAAGGTTTCACCCATGTGTTCTTTTTGTCCTTTAAAAGCGAGGAGGATAGGGCCATTTATCTACCACATCCTGATCATAAGGCCTTTGGGGCCGTCCTAGGCCCGTATTTGGACGATGTGCACGTGATGGATTATTGGACTTCCAACTAAAGTTTTCTAAACCTCTTCCGCCAGGATCGCTTGGTTTATTTTCTTGACCAAGATGGGTCCCTCATAAATAAAACCGGTCCACAATTGGACCAAGTCGGCCCCCGCACGTAGTTTTTCCAAGGCGTCCTGTGGTGCGTGGATGCCCCCTACCCCAATAATTGGGAAGGCTTTGTTACTACGTTCCACTAAAAACCGGATGACCTCGGTACTTTTATCCTTCAAGGGCTTACCGCTAAGGCCACCGGCCTCTTCCAAGAGCAGTCCGTGGGATTTGAGGTTTTTTCGCTCGACCGTCGTATTGGTGGCGATCACCCCATCTATTTTGGTATCGGCCACAATATCGATGATATCCAAGAGTTGGTTGTTGGTAAGGTCCGGAGCGATTTTCAATAAAATTGGTCTACGTTTAACGGACCTATCGGTAGCCATCTTCTTGTTGGTCACTTCCAATTCCCTTAAAAGCCTTGTCAAGGGTTCCTTATCCTGAAGTTCCCGTAAGCCCGGGGTATTTGGTGAGCTTACATTCACCACAAAATAATCCACATAATCAAATAGGGCATCAAAACAAATCATGTAATCCTTAATGGCCTCGTCGTTGGGTGTGACCTTGTTTTTACCGATGTTACCCCCGATCAAGACCCTATGCTCGTTTTTCAATCGTTCCACCGCCTCAAAAACACCCTCATTGTTAAAGCCCATCCTGTTGATGATGGCACTATCTGCCTTCAAGCGAAATAACCGCTTTTTAGGGTTTCCGTCCTGCGGTTTTGGTGTCAACGTCCCTATTTCCACAAACCCGAAACCAAAATCCGAAAGTTCATTGTAGAGGACGGCGTTCTTGTCAAATCCTGCGGCCAGACCAACCGGATTTTTAAATTTAAGGCCGAAAACCTCGCGCTCCAATCGTTCGTCCTCCAAGGTGAAGACTGGTTTAAGTAGCCCTAAAAGTCCCACTTTTGAAATGATCTTGATCAACGCAAAGCTAAAATGATGGACCTTTTCAGGGTCGAATAAAAACAGGATTGGCCGTATTACCGATTTATACATCTTGGGTTGGATTTTTGCAAAAATACAAAGTGCGAACTTCATAGTCCTGATGTCATCCCCTTAAAATTCAATCCTGCCTATTTCTGTTTTGGGGGAATGCTATCGGAATACACTTTTGGTGTTATCACAAAAGGGGAACGGGAGGCTTCATGACAAAGATCCAAATATAATTGGTACTGTTTCGGATTCAATAATGCGAGTAACTTTTTGTCTATCATGGATTGAACCGACTGCATGCTATCCATGACATTGCGGTACTTTAAAGCCAATTGATTCAATTCCTCCACCGTATTTTGTGGGTGCCTATTATAAACATTTTCAAGCTGAACGTTCAATATCTCATTTCTATATTTCAACTCGGCCGATAGATTCAAAAGCTCCTGTTTTTGAACATCGTTCATCTGGAAAATATCCGCAAGCGAATCGTTTTCAGTGATTCCCACCCCCAGAAGACAATCTGCCTGGGACCTAACCGAAAAGGAAATCAGAACCAAAAAAAAAGTATTTAAAGCTTGAAACCGCATGGAAACATTGATTATTAACGGATGACGAAAATACAATATAAAAGCTATTTTTGGATAAAAACCGAAGATATGAAAGACGTAATGTCGCGTTTTTTGGATTATGTGAAGATAGACACCCAAAGCGACCCAAACTCCAAATCCACTCCAAGCACCCAAAAACAATGGGACCTGGCACACAAACTTGTAAGTGAATTAAAGGAAATAGGGATGACCGATGTATACATCGATGAAAGGGCCTACATCATGGCGACACTTCCCAGCAACCTGGATTACGAGATACCCATCATTGGCTTTATATCCCATTTTGACACTTCGCCTGATTTTTCAGGGACACATGTAAACCCACAGATCATCAAGGAGTATGATGGAAAGCATATTGTGCTGAATCCTGAAAAGGGCATTGTGCTTTCCCCGGATTATTTTGACGATTTACTCCAATACAAAGGACAGACCATCATCACTACCGATGGAACTACGCTGCTTGGTGCCGATGACAAGGCGGGAATCGCCGAAATCATAACGGCCATGGAATATCTTATCAACCATCCGGAGATAAAACATGGAACGATAAAAGTAGGGTTTACCCCAGATGAGGAAATTGGCCGTGGCGCCCATTATTTTGATGTGGAAAAATTTGGTGCTGACTGGGCCTACACCATGGACGGGAGCCAAATAGGGGAACTGGAATACGAAAACTTTAACGCCGCAAGTGCAAAAATCAGTGTCGCGGGAAAAAGTGTCCATCCCGGCTATGCCAAGAACAAAATGGTCAATGCATTGCTCATCGCCAATAAAATCATTTCCATGCTACCCGAAGCGGAGGTTCCCGAAAAGACTTCGGGAAGGGAAGGATTTTTTCATGTGCACCACGTGCAGGGTGAAATTGAACATGCGGAGATCCAATTGATAATTCGGGATCATTCCAAATCCCGTTTTGAGAAAAGGAAACAACTTCTGCAGGATATCGTTTCACAACTCAATGCCGTCCATAAAGATGCCATTGCTTTGGAAATCAAGGACCAATATTTCAATATGAAGGAAAAAATAGAACCCGTTTTTCATATTGTTGAAATTGCCAAGGAGGCCATGGAATCCGTTGGCATAACGCCAATTATTAAACCGATCCGTGGCGGTACGGATGGTTCCCAACTGAGCTTTATGGGCCTACCTTGCCCCAACATTTTTGCCGGGGGACATAATTTTCACGGCAAGTACGAGTATGTTCCGGTGGAAAGTATGGAGAAGGCCGTGGCCGTAATCGTTAAAATTTGCGAACTTACAGCTACCAAAAGTTGAGATCATGGAAATATCGGAAAAACTGGATGTATTCTTTTCAGAGGAACATATTTTTAATTCGGCCGTTTTACGATTAAGGAGCCTAATTTTGGAATCGGGATTGGAAGAAACCTACAAATGGAGTTTTCCTACCTACACCTTGGATAACAAGAATGTAGTGGCCATTGGGAAATTTAAAAATCATTTTGCTATTTGGTTCTTTAATGGCGGTCTCCTCAAAGACCCCTATAATCTTCTGGAGAATGTCCAAGAAGGGAAGACCAAGGCCATGCGCCATTGGAAATTTAATGGTGAGGACGAAATAGATGCCGAAAAGATTAAAGAATATATTGACGCAGCTATTGCAAATCAGAAAAAAGGAATTGAGATAACACCCATAAAAAAGAAACAAACCGCCGAACTCATTTTACCGGAATTACTTCAAAAGGCGCTGAACAACAACCCTGAAGCAAAAAAAGCCTTTGACTCCCTTTCACAGACAAAACAGCGGGATTATGCTTTGTATATAAATGAGGCCAAAATGGAAAAGACGAAAATTTCCAGATTGGCCAAAATTCTTCCTATGATTTCAGTCGGCAAGGGTCTTAACGACCAATATCGTTAACCATTCACCACCAAGGAATTAGATCATGGGCAGTTTCCAACCATTTTGATAGTTGGCCATCAAGTATTGATTCGCTTCCTCGTTCTTGAACTTACCGGATGAATCGTCCCAATAAATTCGGTTACCTGTTTTAAAGGCCGCGTTGCCCATGTGAGACACCAAAGCGGCATCATAGCCTACCTTGATCGGTGCAGTTAGCTTGGAAGCATCCCTACTCTTTACGGCCTCCATAAAGTTTTGGGTGTGTAGGTCCAACCCGCTTTGACCGCCATTATCGAACTTCATGGCTTCCATTTTAGGAATACCATCCTTGCCCCAACCTTGGAACTCCGTTTCGGGAATCACTTCCCAACCTTGCCTGTCCAACACCAAGGTCCCATTGTTTCCAATAAATGCGATTCCGTGGTTCCTTCCATAGTTACCTCCATCTATCCCTGTGGCATGTTCCCATAAAATCGAGAATCCATCGTACTCATAAACTGTTTGTAGGGTATCGGGAGTTTCAGAGGCATCATCCGGATAGGCAAACTTCCCTCCCAAAGCCATTACGGACTTAGGTGTGCTGGCCTTCATTCCGTACAAGGCATAATCGATCAGGTGTACGCCCCAGTCCGTCATAAGGCCACCTGCGTAATCCCAGAACCATCTAAAATTGAAGTGGAAACGATTTGGATTGAAGGGCCTTTGGGTGGCGGGCCCCAACCACATATCATAGTCAACCCCTGCAGGAGCGGTACCATCCGGTACAATGGGCACGGGTTTCATCCAACCTTGATAGGCCCAGGCCTTTGCCAACCTGATTTCGCCCAATTTACCGGAATGCACAAAATCAATGGCATCCACAAAATGGGGCTGGCTACGCTGCCATTGCCCTATTTGGACCATGCGATCGCTGGCCCCAACATAGTTTAACATGATATTCGCCTCCTGAACGGAATTGGCAATGGGCTTTTCACAATAGACATCCTTACCTGCCTGTAATGCATCGGTCAATTGCAAACAATGCCAATGGTCCGGCGTTCCAATAATTACCACATCAATATCCTTGTTTTCCAACAGTTTTCTATAGTCCTTGTACCATTTGGGCTTTTTGATACCGGCCTTTTCCAAATCGGCAGTACGCTTTTGCAATACGGTTTCATCTACATCGCATAGACCAATAACATTGATGTCGCTCATTTTAAGAAACGACGAAAGGTCCGAAAACCCCATACCATTGCAACCTATGAGCCCCACATTTACGGTGTCATTGGGACCAACTTTCTTTCTCATGGCCGCCAAAAGCTCCATGGGAAACATAAATGTAGCTCCTGATACGAGCAAACCTGCTGTACTCTTTTTAATAAATTCTCTTCTATTACCAAACATGTCCTTTTATTTTGTTGCTTGAATATAGGAATTTTAAACAAAAAAAAGCACCAATTTTTCTTTGGTGCTTTTCAATTTATTCATGAGGTAAGGTTATTTCTTTTCGGGAGCATTTAGCTTTTTGCTCATTTCCATAGAAATGGCAGACCTGTCGAATTTAAGCTTTCCGGCCATTGTTTCCAAAATGCAGGAAAAATCCTTATCGTTCAATTCAACGACCTTACCGTGCAATCCGCTCTTTGTAATTACCCTATCTCCACGTTTTAACTCCGCAGCAAATTTCTTCTCGTCCTTTTGTCTCTTCATTTGTGGTCTTATCATGAAAAAATAAGCTACCACAAAAATCAAAATCATTGGAAGAAACTGTCCAATATCACCCATATAAATATTCTTAATTTATGTAATCCAATTTATTTTACTGGTCCAAGCGGAGCGGCCCCTTTTGGATTCACAAAAGCCTTTATCCTTAAAAGTTCAGAACCTTTTTCGGTATTTGCAGTAACCGTAATGGTTTTTGTTACTTGGTTTTGTCCTGATCCGTTGAACTTGACGACCAATTCACTGGACTCTCCCGGTGCAATTGGATCTTTTGGTGGGTTTGGCACTGTACAGCCGCAGCTACTCTTTGCATCAGTAATGATTAGGGGGGCGTTACCTGTATTGGTGAATTTAAAGGAAGTCTCCTGAGGCGTTCCTTGTTCAATGGTACCAAAATCATGTTCGGCCTTTTCAAAAGTCATCACCGGAACTGCCTTGGCGGCCTCGTCCCTAACAGCGGCTTCGGCCACATTATCGGATTTAATTTTACTGGAAGCATTTTCCTTACATGAAGTGAATGCGAACATCGCAACTACGCCAGCGGCAAAAACTACTTTTTTCATTATTGATTTTTTTTAGATTGAAACAAAATTAGAAAATATTTTTTTATAACAGACCACGGCCCATTTTATTAAGCTTTCCTTCTTTTTTATATTCTTTCACGAGCTTGTCCAAAATACCATTTATGAAAATGCTACTTTTTGGGGTGGAATACTCCTTTGCTATTTCCAAATACTCATTAATGGTGACACGCTCCGGAATGGAAGGAAAATTGAGCAGTTCGCAAATGGCCATCTTCAATAATATCGAATCGACATCTGCAATACGGTCTTTATCCCAGTTTGGGGTCTTGCCCTCGATTTCCTTTTCCAACACCTCGTTTTTCAACAACGTCTTTTTCAGTAATTTATTGGCAAAGTCCATATCCTCCTGATCCTTTAACAGTTTGGGAAGAAAGAATTTAGGGTTTTGGTTAGGTTTTACCTTTTTAAATTGTTTCACCAAGAAGGTATTTACAATGGGCAAATCGTCAACCCAAGTTAGTTTATTGTCCTCAAAATAATCGTAAATCTTGTCGTTGGGTGCGACCACCTCCTTGAATAAGGAAATTATAAAGTCTTTGTCCTGTTCATAGCTTCCATCCGGTTTTGCCATGTATTCCTTATAGATTTCGCTCTCAATGATGGATTTATAAATAAGCCTAACATATTCCTCGTTCAAGTACCAATTGTCCAATTTCCTTTTGGAAAGCTCCTCTTTGACCAAGACGTTATCCTTGATCTGAAGCAGCAATCCGTTGTTTACGAACTTTGACTTGTTGGGAAACTTATTATCTGTTTCATCGGAAAGATACTTTTTTGAGGAGAGGTTCAATTGTTCCGAAGCTTTTTGTTGAATCTCGATTAAAAGACTTAGCCAAAGCAGATAAAGTGTGTAGGTATTCTCTATGCTTACCGCTAAAAATTTCTCCTGTTTTTGAAGTGAATCATCCTTGGATTGGATAAGGGCGTAAATGCACTGCATCACTTTTACCCTAATATGCCTTCTTGTAAGCATGTAAAGAACTTTTGTATTGATGAATAATTTCTGGGCAAAAGTACGGATCTATTTAAGTCGCAACCAAACCATTTGAAGCTAATTTTACAACTTTCCTTTTCCTAAATTCCAATGCAATACCTAGATTCTGTCAATTGGGATGCCCTTTAATTAAATACTAGCCCAACTTAGGAATTATATAACAGTTGAATCGTGGTCAAAAAACCTATCTTTGAAAACTTAAAACTACGACCCAAACACTTCATGAAGGAACTTAGGCACCTCAACAAATACTTTAAAAAATACTGGCTTAAACTCTTCGTGGGGATTCTTATCACCATCATCGCAAGGGTATTTCAATTGGTGATGCCTTCCTATGTGAACAAGATAATTACCGTGGTAGAGCAGTTTTTGGACGCTAAACTCCCCAAAACGGAGGCCACCTCCTTGCTTTTGGAGTATATCTTAATAATCGTGGGCGCCGCTCTTTTATCCGGTTTTTTCACGTTTTTAATGCGGCAAACCATCATCAACGTATCCCGTTATATTGAATTCGACCTTAAAAATGAAATTTTTGACCATTACCAAAAGCTAAGTCTCAACTTTTATAAAAAGAACAGAACCGGTGATTTGATGAACCGTATCAGTGAAGATGTAAATCAGGTTCGCATGTATGCGGGTCCCGCCATTATGTACGGTATTCAGACGCTTACACTGTTCGTATGTCTTGTTCCACTCATGTTCATTAAAGCCCCTACCCTGGCGGCCTACACGCTACTACCGCTACCCATATTGTCCGTACTTATTTATAAAATCAGTAAGGTAATCCACAAAAGGAGCACCATTGTTCAGCAATATCTATCCACCCTCTCCACATTTACCCAAGAGACGTTTTCAGGGGTTTCCGTCATAAAGGCCTATACCTTGGAGCCACAGACCAATCAAGAATTAAAGGTCCTGGCTAACGAGGGCAAGGACAAAAGTATGAGCTTGGCACGTGTCAACGCATGGTTCTTTCCGCTAATGATTCTGCTAATTGGCATAAGCAATATTCTTGTTATATATATAGGTGGTGTACAGTATTTGAACGGGAAAATTGGTGTAGGACTTATTGCTGAATTCATTCTTTACGTCAATATGCTTACGTGGCCAGTGGCCATCGTGGGATGGCTTACATCCATTGTGCAAACTGCCGAAGCCAGTCAGAAAAGAATCAACGAGTTTTTGAACCAAAAATCCGAATTGAAAAATGGAAGTCTGGAACTCAAAAATGTTGCAGGCAAAATAGAGTTCAAGGATGTCAGTTTTACGTACGAGGATACCGAAATCAATGCCTTGAAGCAAGTATCTTTTACTATAAATCCAGGAGAAACCATTGCAATTTTAGGTAAAACAGGCTCCGGAAAATCTACAATTTTGGATTTGGTAGCCCGATTATACGATGTCTCATCCGGGGAAATACAAATAGACGGGAAGCCTATCCAAGTCTATGACACTACCAGTTTAAGACAGGCGATCGGTGCCGTTCCCCAAGATGCCTTTTTGTTTTCCGATAGCATCAAGAACAACATCAAATTCGGAAGAGTGGACGCAACGGACGAGGAAATCATTTCCATTGCAAAGGATGCGGTCGTACATGAGAACATCATGGGGTTTTCCAAAAAATATGATACAGTTTTGGGGGAACGGGGAATCACTTTGAGCGGTGGCCAAAAGCAACGGGTTTCCATAGCAAGGGCCCTATTGAAAAACCCAAAGATTTATTTGTTCGATGATTGCCTTTCGGCCGTGGATACTGAAACGGAGGAAGAAATCCTCACCAACCTGAAAAAAGTTTCCAAGGAAAAGACTACCCTAATTGTAAGTCACAGGGTTTCATCTGCAAAGAACGCCGATAAAATCTTGGTCTTGGATGATGGCAGGCTGGTTCAAGAAGGAACGCATGACGAATTAAACGCGGTACATGGCTATTACCAAGAGCTTTATAAGAACCAGCTATCGGATAAAGAAAACTAAAATTTTGTTGCCGAATAACTATTTTTTTTCCATTTTTGATAGACTAACCATAGAATATAATTAGGAAATGAGCGAAAGAGATTTAATGGATCAAGAGGAAATTCACTCTAAAGTTTTAAGAGCAGGTAGAAGAACGTACTTTTTTGATGTACGAAGCACGAAAGCCGGCGACTATTATCTAACGATTACGGAAAGTAAGAAATTTACACATGACGATGGTTCCTTCCACTACAAGAAACACAAGATTTACCTGTACAAAGAAGATTTTGAAGCCTTTAAGGAAAATGTCGAGGAAATGATGGATTTTATCATCGATGAAAAGGGACAGGAGGTTATCTCTGAAAGACATCAAAAGGATTTTAAGAAGGAGGATGAGGAAACAAGTACTGCCAACGATTCAAGTTCAAGTGGCAGTTTTACGGATGTAAGTTTTGACGACATTTAAACACTTCTTCAGAAAAATAAATACGACCCTTGTTAAGGGTCGTATTTATTTTAGGTCGTTTTCCAAAAACATTTAAGCGAACTTAACCAGTATCCTGTTCAGTAAAAAAATTCCTCCTACGATCAAAAGACCAAGTTTTACATTCACCAAAAAGGAAATAACCAAAAATAAAACTAGGAAATAGACCGTAAAGCCCACTTGCGCCGTTGCGTAACGCAAAGTAGCGGTAAACTCGGCCTCCCATACCTTAGGTTTCATAATGAATTTCCATAAAAGCCATATAGGGAAATTAATAAGGGCAATTAGCACCTTGAAGATATTGAGCCCTCGTTTCGAAATTGAAGTTTGACCGCATGGTATTACTGTTAATTCAAATTTTGAAACTTCTTGATTGACCTTCTTGGGCCTCAAAAAGGATATTTTTTTACTTGCCAAATATTCCAGAATCGTATCATAATCCTCTTCGGATGCAATATGTGTGGTAAGTTTTTTTAGGGCATTTGAAACGGCAGATTTTGTCCTTTTTTCGGATTTCTGGATATCCGCTTCTTCGTATAAGGACCTGGCGCTAATGGACGTTCCATAATAAACCGCTACGGAATCCGGAAAACCGGTCGCATCCAAATAATTCAGACCCACGGGAACAATCTGCAAATCGATTTCCGGATGCTGTTGTAAGGCCCTAAAAACAATTCTTGTGAATCCCTTGCTCAGGGGCCGAACCCTTCTTTTAAGGTTATGGTTTGCTTCCGGGAACATTACCAGTGCCTTTCCCTGCCCCAAAATTTGGGAACATTTGTCAAAGACTTCATCGTTTTTACTCAGGGAACTCCTGCCGTCACGGATTCGGTACACAGGAATCATTTGAAAGAACTTGAATATTTTATTCAACAAGGGCTTTCCAAATACATCCGCACGAGTCAAAAAATAGGGTTTCCGATTACAGTCCACCGCAATCAACAATACATCCATAAGGGCACTTTGATGATTGGGCAGAAACATGACCGGTTTGTCCAAGGGTACATTTTCAAGTCCAAAAACTACTATTTTTTTATGATATGAATGAAGGCCGGTTTTTATATAGACCTTTACCAAATTATAAAGAAGGTTCTTCATGCAAGTTTTTATCTTTTATGGGTCTCATGTTCCAGAAAGTGGCCAGGAGCAAACCGGAAACCATATGCCAAATTCCCCAAAAAGCCGCTAAAATAGCCATCCCGCCCAAACCTTCAAAAAAAGTGAATATCAACAGTAGTCCAAGCCCTGAATTCTGAATTCCGGTTTCGATAGTAATAGACCTTGTATTTTGAGTGTCCAAATCAAAGGCCTTGGCAATGCCATATCCTCCCATAAAAGCCAGTAAATTGTGGAGCAGCACAAGCCAAAAAATGTAAAGAACATACTCTAAAAAGACATCAATATTATTGAACAAGGCCAAGAAGACCAAAAAAATAAAGAACACAAGGGAAAATACCTTAAAAAATTTGGCCATTCGTAACGCAAGGAGCGGTTTCCAATGATTCAGACCCATACCAAGGAGTAAGGGAATACCCAATAACAAGGCCACCAGTTTGACCATTTCAAAAGGTGCTATCGCCACGGAATTGAGTATGGAAGAAGTAGGTCCATATAAAGAACCCCAAAATTCCAAATTGAAAGGTGTCATGATTATGGCCAATAGCGTAGCGATGGCCGTAAGACAAACCGATAATGCCGTATTGCCGCCTCCTAAATGGGTAATGTAGTTGGAAATATTACCTCCTGGGCAAGCCGCGACCATAAACATGCCCAAAGCCACACTTGGGTACGGTTTTAAAAGGAAAACCAATAAAAACGTAATTATTGGCAAAAGAAGGAACTGACTTGCAACCCCTACGAATACAGGCTTGGGATTCACCCATAATTGTCTAAAGTCCTTTAACGATATTTCAAGAGCAATCCCAAACATCACCAAGGCCAACACAATGTTCATGAGCCAAAGGGCCTCATTATCGAAATTTATTTGGACACTATCCAGTGTAGCTTCTGTCAAGTAATAAAGATTAAAATCAATCCGCTTAGCGGACAAGACAGCAATATACTAAAATAGCGTTAAAAAGCTAGATTTCCCTTTTTAAGGATATATCTATTGAATCCTGAGCTTTTCTATCATTTCCCTAGAAACATTTCCCGCATAAACGCCATAGGCATCTACCAAGAGTCCTTTTCCTCCGTTGCTGGTTTCTATAACATAAAGAATGGTGCTATCGTCTGGATTGGTCTCACCCTCAAATCTATAGTATTTGACAACATTGAGGTCCACAGCCTTGTGGATTCTCTTTTTTGCCTTATTCTCTATACCGGCATCGCAAAGATTAAAGTCCTCCGTATACCCCTCCTTTTTTAAGTCATTTATGGCTTCTGATAGTGATATATATGATTTTTCCATGTGCTGATTTTAAGTTTCTATAAGTTACCAATAGAATATGCCATTCGCAACATTTTAAGATTTTATAACTTTGAAAAAAAGTTTGTCATGGCCAGAACACCAAGTAATATGTTGAAATTAGGCACAAAAGCCCCTGAATTTAGTCTTTTGGATACCGTATCGGGAGAAACGAAAAGTCTTGAACAACTGAAAGGTGAAAAAGGAACCGTAATCATGTTCATCTGTAACCATTGTCCCTTTGTAATCCATGTAAATCCAAAAATAACAGAGCTTGCCAAAGACTATCAAAGAAAAGGAATTGGGTTTATCGCCATTTCAAGTAATGATATAAAAAATTATCCGCAGGATGCGCCGGAACTTATGACGGTAAAGGCCAAGGAAGAAGGCTATCCTTTTCCCTATTTGTACGATGAAACCCAAGATGTCGCCAAATCCTTTGACGCTGCCTGTACACCCGACTTTTATTTGTTCGACCAGGATTTATCACTGGTATATAGAGGACAATTGGACGATTCCAGGCCAGAGAATGGCGTTCCTCTTACTGGAAAAGACTTATCCAATGCTATGGATGCTGTCATTAACGGAACCAAAGTGGACGAACTTCAAAAACCCAGTATTGGATGTAACATTAAATGGAAGGTGAACTGATTGTCCAATTTTGTGTTTCATTTAAATTCGTATGCACATAACAGATAGCCTAAAGTTTGTTGAGCTGGTCCCTAATCTCTACCAAACGTATATACAAATAGGTACGCGGGCCTATAACCAACATTACCGACATTTATGGCCAAACGGGGACACATCGACCTATATTCAATATAGTTTCACCAAACCGGTGTTGGACAAAGAGGAATTGGATACGAATACCAAATTATACCTGATTCAGTTGGAAGACACTTATGTAGGTATTTTAAAAATTACCTTTGATAAAAAAATGATGACCTATATAGAATCCGATGCGCTTTATTTGGATAAAATCTATATTCTTAAGGAGTATTCGGGCAAAGGTATAGGCGCTAAATGCATTCAATTTATCGTTGGAATCGCCAAAAAACTTTCTAAAAAAGCCATATTCCTGGAATCCATGCAAAAAGGCCCAGCACTTTCGTTTTACCTTGCCAATAATTTCACCATTGTCTCCAATAGCCAAGTACCCTTTGAGAATGTGATTGAAGAGGAAAAACCCATGTACGTTTTAATGAAAGGTATCTAAATTACCATCCCTTTCTAACTATCAAATTCTGGATATGGGCTAAATGATGGTTTCCATGCCAGGCATACTTTCCGATGTTCTGGGCAACGGTGACTTTTACGTTGCCATCAGGATGAAAGTAAAAACTCTCGTATTGGGCTTCATCCAATCCTTTTAAGAGATAAACCAGTTTGGCGTGCAAGGCGTCCAAATAGCTCAGGGAAAGTGATACCGGAGCTGTTTTGGCATCGAACAGATTGCTCCAGGATTTTTCTTCGTAGGCCTTTATTAAAGGTGCGTCTTCGGATAGCGCCCATTTAAATCGGGTGTAGCTATGGTGATGGCTATCGGCGATATGATGGACCAATTGTCTTACTGTCCACCCTTGGGGCCTATAGGACGTATCCAACTGCTCCTCATGTAAGGGAGTCACCAAGGCCCGGAGCTTTTGGGGTAGAATTTCCAGTTCCTTGATCCAAGAATCCCTAAGTTCCTTGGAAATGGTTTTAGGACAAGTAAAATGTCCTATGGGATAGCGCAGTTCTTCTAAGTTTTCCATGACATAAATGTAGAAAACATAAACGCAGACCACATAAAAATTCTCAAAAAATGTAGTTCTGATTTGAACGCCCTTCCCACGCCTTCTTTGTAAAAGGAGGCAGTAAATTTTCCATCTATCTCGTACAACAAAAATTTAATAGAGTTTTAACCATAAATCCCTACTCAACCATTATTAATCTAGTAATTTTATAGAGTAATTAAAAATGATATAAAATGGCAGCAATACGTTTAGGTGACAAAGCACCTGATTTTACAGCAGATAGTTCCATGGGAACTATAAACCTTTATGACTATTTAGGGGATAGTTGGGGAATCCTTTTTTCACATCCTGCAGATTTTACACCTGTATGTACCACTGAATTGGGTACTGCAGCAAATTTTAAACCTGAGTTCGATAAACGCAACGTAAAAATGCTAGCGTTAAGTGTGGATGGGGCCGCTTCCCATAACGAGTGGATAAAGGATATCAATGAGGTTCAAAATACAACGGTCAATTTTCCGATTATAGCGGACGAGGACAAAAAAGTTTCAACACTCTATGATATGATACACCCTAATGCCGACAATAATCTTACAGTACGGTCCGTATTTATTATAGCTCCGGACAAAACCGTTAAACTTACCTTGACCTATCCGGCATCAACGGGAAGAAATTTTTATGAATTGTTGCGAGTCGTCGACTCTTTACAACTTACAGCCTACCATAAAGTAGCAACACCTGCCAATTGGGAACATGGGAATGACGTGGTGGTGAGTCCGGCAATTCCTACCGAAGAGGCCAAAGGAATGTTCACCAAAGGGGTGGAAGAAATCAAACCCTACCTAAGGATGACTCCAGACCCAACGACATAATTATCCTAAATTATGTGACCTTGACTTAGAAGTTAAAAAAAGATAATGATAAGATAACTTGGTAAAAAGCTATCTGATAAATAATTAAACGCTATCTTCGCGCTTTAATTAAATTAATTTTTATATTATGAGTAAAGGAACAGTAAAATTCTTCAACGATTCCAAAGGTTATGGTTTCATCACTGAAGATGGTTCAAACACAGATCATTTTGTACACATTTCTGGCTTAATCGATGAAGTTCGTGAAGGTGATGTTGTAGAATTTGAACTACAACAAGGTAAAAAAGGATTGAATGCCGTTAATGTGAAAGTTATTGACTAGGTTACAAATTATCTTTTTTATAGTTCTAAAAAGCCCGAACCATTTGTTCGGGCTTTTATTTTTTTTGATATAAACACGCAACCATTCTACATATTTGAGTCTATAGATAAAGCATCTCAGTTTCCCCACTTTAAAAACTGACCTATGAATACTTTTCTTGGAGTTCTTCTCGTTTTGATTTTTGTAAATATTGCCATGTTGGCAACTAGCCTGCGAAGGAAAAAAAATTAAAATTCCCTGATTTTTACGTAGGGTTTTGAAAACGCAAATTGTTGTTCAATTGATAATGAATACTATTTGTTGAACTTTTGACCCCTAATGTTACATGAAAACATTTCTGGCAATAATATTTCTTTTGATATTGTTCAATGCTATTTTGCTGATATCAAGTTATCTAAGGACAAAATAAGAACACCCCGGAGATTCCGAGGTGTTTTTTGTTTTTAGTCCGATTTTTAATTTATCCGACCTTCATCAACTCCACATCAAAAATCAAGGTTGCATCCGGAGGTATGACACCCCCTGCACCGGCACTTCCATAGGCCAAATCCGATGGTATAACAAAACGAGCCTTGTCACCAACGCGCAGTAAGCCGATACCTTCATCCCAACCTGGGATTACCTGACCTACTCCCAATTGAAAATCTATGGGCGAATTTCTCTTGTACGATGAATCGAACACTTGCCCGTCTACCAAAGCCCCTTCATAATGTACGGATACCTTCTTCCCTTTTTCAGCCTTTGGCCCGTCTCCATTTTGTATCAACTTGTACCTCAAACCGGAGTCGGTTTCATCAAAGCCAGCGGCAATTTTGTCCAATGCAGCCTTTTGGGCGGCTTTTGCAGCTGCCAGACGCTCCACTTTTGTAGTTTCAAATTTTTCAAATGCCTCCACGGCATTCCATACCTTTGCCTTTTCTCCTACTCTTACAATCTCCACGGAATCCATGGTATCCCCTTGTGAAATGGCATCCACTACTTCCTGTCCACTGGCAACATGACCAAAAACGGTATGTTTGCCATCCAACCACGGCGTTGGAACATGTGTTATAAAGAATTGGCTGCCATTGGTGCCGGGTCCGGCATTGGCCATGGAAAGTACTCCTGGGCCATTATGTTTCAATTCTGGATGGAACTCGTCATCGAACTTATATCCGGCATCACCGGTTCCGGTTCCCAAAGGGCACCCACCCTGAATCATAAAATCTGGGATTACCCTATGGAATTTTAAACCATCATAGTAAGGTTCGCCCAAATCTTTCACCTTGTTTTTCTTCTTACCTTCGGCCAAGGCTACAAAATTCCCTACGGTACCGGGTGTTTTGTCATAGGTCAACTTTACCAATATTTCACCTTTTGTGGTATTGAATTTTGCGTATAATCCGTCTTCCATTTTACTAGTTTTTAATGAGGTGCAAAGGTAGTTAAAAGTATATATTGGAGCCTAGTTCCCTAATCCAACTTTCCATTAGGGATTTAGACCATGGGTATCAACGAGATAAACCAAACTTGCCATGGTGGCGGCACCAAGCTCCAATTCCCGTTTGTTGACTTGTTCAAACGTATCGTTTTCCGCGTGGTGGTAATCGAAATATCGTTGGGAATCGGGTCTAAGGCCTGCAAGTGTTATTCGTTCATTTTTCAAGGGGCCAATATCCGCCCCGCTTCCGCCCTTTTCAAACAAATGGACCAAATAGGGCTCAAAGAGGTCCTTCCAGCCCATGATTTTTTCAAAACTGGAGTCGGGACCATCAAAGGAAAAGCCCCTTGGGGTAAATCCTCCGGCATCGCTCTCCAAACCAAAAATGTGATTTTCGTTCTTTTCCATCGCTACCTTTGCATATTCGTTTCCTCCACGTAGGCCATTTTCCTCGTTCATGAACAGCACGACACGGATTGTACGTTTTGGTTTATACCCTATCTGCTTAAATAGCTGAAGAACTTCCATGCTTTGTACGCAACCGGCGCCGTCGTCGTGCGAACCGTCGCCCAAATCCCAAGAATCCAAATGTCCCCCTACCACAATAATTTCATCCGGATGGGTGCTTCCTTTTATTTCACCTATGACATTGTAGGACTCCACATCTGGGAACAGTTTACAGTTCTGTTTGAAGAAAAATTTGGTCTTGGGGTCCAATTGTAACGTGGCGCTCAACAATTCGGCCGCATTCGTACTAATGGCGGCCGCTGGTATTCTTTTGTCCTCAGGCAAATCGCCATAGCTCATGGAGCCTGTATGAGGGTAATCATCCAATCTAAGGTTCATGGATCTGACTATTATACCTATTGCCCCATATTTAGCTGCTTCCATGGCGCCCGCATAGCGTTGGTCCACACACCCGGAATACGCTGCGAAGGTGTTTATCAATGTGGGATCCATGGGACGATTATAAAAAACGATCTTGCCCTTGATCTTAGACGCTCCCAAAACCGCCAATTCGTCAAGGCCCTTTACCTCAACAATTTCCGACTTAACGCCATTTGGAGGGGTTGCCACCGATCCGCCAAGTGCGGTAAGGGGAACGTTCGTAGTAACCCCCGGGGATGTTTCAAAATAGGCGAACTCCGGTATTCCCCGCACCCATTTTGGCACCATGACAGGCTGTAACCAAACCCTGTCCAATCCCAGTGAATCCAGTTCTTGCTTTGTATAATTGACAGCCTGTTGGGCCTGGATGGAACCGGACAGCCGCCCACCGATTTGATTGGAAAGATAATTCAGCCAATCGTAGGATTTCCCCTTGGTCAAAGCGGCATCGTAGATGTTTTTTAATTGTTCTTGGTCTGAAGGTTGCGACCATCCAATCTGTACAAAAAATAGGCAAAGAACACCTAACTTAATCGTTCTTTTCACTGCGAAGTTGGTTTTCATAGTCGTCTAAATTAGCCATTATTTCAGCTTCCAGTGTGGGCTCCTTGATATCTTTGTATTTTTTTAACCTTTCCAGCAAAATACTGGCTACGATCACCCTAGCGGCCTTTTTGCTGTCCGCAGGTATCGTATACCAAGGTGCGTGCTCTTTAGTGGTATTGTTTATGGCCTCTTCGTAACAATATTGGTACTTGTCCCATAATTTACGTTCCTTAAGGTCCCCCGGGGAAAACTTCCAATGTTTCTCTCTATGTGCCAATCTTCGCAACAATCGCTGACGCTGTTCCTCTTTGGAGAGGTGTAAAAAGAACTTGAAGATGATTGTGCCGTTTTCGTGTAGATGGCGTTCAAAATTATTAATCTGCTCAAACCTTTTGTCCCAAAACTTTTGGTCGATATCATCAACAATGTGGATACCGGGAATACGTTCATTGAGTATATATTCCGGATGGACCCTGGTGACAAGTACATTTTCATAATGTGTCCTATTGAATACCCCGAATTTTCCTTTGGCCGGTAATACCAAATAATGTCGCCATAAATAATTATGATCCAACTCCAATTCTGTGGGAACCTTAAAACTATGTACCTGTACGCCCCTTACATTGAAATCCTTGAACACTTCCCTTACCAAACTATCCTTTCCAGCGGTATCCATTCCTTGAAGACAAATAAGTACACTATATTTGTTATGGGCATAAAGGATGTCCTGAAATTCGCCCAATTCCCTCCTGACCTTACTAAGATCTTTTTTTAATTGTTTATCGGTTTTTCCAAAGTCCTCAAAACTGGGAACTTTTGAAATTTGGATACTTTCATGTACCCTGTATTTTTCAGTATTTATATAATCCATGCCGAAATATAGAATATTAATCGGTGAAGTGGGAATCGGTTTTAAAAAAAAAGCCTGTTCTACCTAAAAACTGAACCAATGGACTATTGAACGAACAACTTAGCTCTCCTATCGAAAAAATAATGCTTTTGACAGCCTCCCGATGTACCTTTAACTTTGTAAAAGTCCCAAATTTTACGACCAAACTTAATCGAATGAACAAAACCTACACAATCCTCATACTTGTAGTATGCTTTATTTCCTTTAATTCCTTTGGTAATCTTAGGGAATGTGAATATGCCGGAGCCAATATCGAATTTGCCAAAACGCAAACGGAAAAGGCATTGGAAATCTCAGATATAAATCTTGTAAAGTACCATGTTTATAAGGCCATAAGTGCCATTCAAAAAACCGATAAAAAACTATCCAACTGTGGTTGCGAACACGCCCAAAAAGATTTGGCGAAAGGTGTTGAAAACCTAAAACTGGCAACAAAACAAGAAGAACTGTTCAAAGCCAAGGATCTACTATTAGTGTCTTTAGAGAGCATCATGAAAGGATTGAATGCCCTTTCAGAACATGAGTACCATATAGAACAAAAGCGGGAAACCTTGGCAAAGACACAATCCCAAAATTCTAAGGACAACCAGAACAATGCAGAAACGGAACAGTCCATTAGTCCTATTTATAAGGAAATTGACCAGTCCCTGGAAAAATACCGAAAATCGATTAATACTGTAGTGGAAACGGTCAACTGCAAGGAGGCCAGTAGTTTTGCGCAAAACATCATCGAGCAATGTGAAAACCAGTTATTGATGGAAAACCTGACCGAAGGTAAAAAGTACTATTACCTTAGAACTAAGGAAATTACTGTAAATGCTTTGGAGAAGCTTCGCGATTGCTATGGAAGGTAAAACCTTCCATTACCTAAAAACTTGGATTTCGCACTGCTGTGAAACCTAAATTTATGTGAAAAAAACCCAAGAAGATACTTAATATTGGCAAAATAGGAGCTCCAAACACTAAAAAACCGAACACAAAAAGTAGCGTAATCCGTGATTCGAACTAGTTGGATTATTTACTGGCAAAAAGTTTCACATCTTCTTCCGAAACTTCGGCACCACCCAGAATAATTAGCCTTTCTACAACGTTCCGTAGTTCACGGATATTTCCGGTCCAATCATAGGCCTTTAGAAGTTCGATGGCGTTTTTGGAAAAAGTCTTGCGCGACATACCTTGCTCGTCCGTAATTTTTTGAGAAAAATGCTCAATCAACAAGGGAATATCCTCCCTTCTATCATTTAGGCTAGGCACCTTGATCAAAATAACCGCTAGCCTGTGGTAAAGGTCCTCCCGAAACTTTCCTTCCTCAATTTCCTTTTGTAGATTTTTGTTGGTGGCCGCCAGGACCCTTACGTCCACTTTGATATCCTTATCCGTTCCTACCCTAGAAATCTTATTTTCCTGCAAGACCCTAAGAACCTTTGCCTGTGCGGAAAGGCTCATGTCCCCAATTTCATCAAGAAATATGGTTCCTTTGTTCGCAGCCTCGAATTTCCCCGCCCGATCCTTTACAGCAGAGGTAAATGCCCCTTTAACATGGCCAAAAAGTTCGCTCTCTATCAATTCAGATGGGATAGCGGCACAGTTCACCTCAATAAACGGCGCCTTGCTCCTGCTACTTTTTTCGTGTAGCCAGTGTGCCACAAGTTCCTTGCCCGTTCCATTGGAGCCGGTAATAAGCACGCGTGCATCGGTCGGGGCCACTTTTTCTATTATTTCCTTAATAGCGGAAATCTCTTGGCTCTCCCCTACCATCTCATAGTTTTTGCTGACTTTTTTCTTTAGAATCTTATTTTCGGCAACCAAATCCTTTCTATCCAAGGCATTTCTAACGGTGGTCAACAATCTGTTTAAATCGGGGGGTTTTGAAATATAATCGAAGGCCCCTAGGCGCATCGTATTCACGGCCGTATCCAAATCCCCATGACCGGAAATCATTATAAATGGAATTTCTGGTTTTATTTTTCGGGCGGCCTCCAGGACTTCAACACCGTCCATTTTTGGCATCTTAATGTCGCAAAGTACTAGGTCATAGTCATTGTTTTTAATGGTTTCCAATCCTTTTAAACCGTCTTCGGCCTCCTCTACCATATAACTATCACTTTCTTCGGAGAGTATTTTTACCAATACCCTTCTAATGGCCGCTTCATCTTCAATCACTAAAATCCTTGACATACTACTAATTTTTAAATTCCTATTCTAAATCCGGTCCTAAAATACAATCCGGCATCATCGTTCAGTGTAAAAATATCCTTTCTATCACTATCCCTAAGGGCTCCATTTTGAAAAAGTGAATACCCTCCAACCAAGTAAACGGACATATCCTTGGTTATCTTATACTGGTAACCCAATGTCAATAATAGTGCCGTATAGGAAACGTCCGTAGACAAAATATTATTTGATAACAGAATATTGTTCTGGATATTCACATAATAGCCATCAACGAACAGTTCTGTCTGAAAAAAATGGCCCTTGGGCGTAAAATATTTCATACCCGTTTTTGGCACTCCCAAAACATAGGACCAACTGGGGTGAAAACGTTTCTCATAATATAATACAGGCAAAGGTATCTGCACTGGCGAGTTGGAATTATAGGAAACCCCCAAAACCAAACGGAACGGTTTTTCTATATTTTTTTTATCCTGATAGGCCCCTATCGTATAGTTTATGTTGAAATCGTCCTCCTGCAGCTCTTCCACAAAATTGGAGGACCACCTGGGGGTGACCACACCAACCATGCGCCATTCTTCCGATACTTTGTAGACATAGGCGAAATTCAAATCAAAGACATGTAGTTTTCTTAAGTCCCCGGCATTTGGAAATAGGGTGTCCGGCACTTCAAAATTATACCGATTGTACTCGCTTCCCAAAACGATAAAATCCTTTTTATTTCGTACCAGAATTGGAACGTTCGCCAATAATTTGACCCTGGCCGTCTCCACACCGCCGCTGTTCTCCGGCATTAGCATATACTCCGCCCGAAATACATCTGGTGTCTGACTCCAAAATGTCAAATGTACCATGATTCCTAAAAATAGGGCCCACTTATTTTTGCCCATCATTCCTTACTATCTAGTTGGACATTACTATGTTGAAAAGGGGTTTGCTGAAAAATATGTACATCCCTTTGAGGAAAGGGTATGGTCACGTTATTCTTTCTAAATGCCGCATCTATTTTGTAGCGCAATTCACTTTTTGTCCGTGGATCTGAAAAACTATCGCTGATGAAAAAGTTAAGGGAAAAAAGCAAGGCTGAATCCCCAAAATCCTCAAAAATAACGAAGGGTTTTGGACTTTTAAGTACACCTCTTTGCTCCTTTACCAGGCCCTCCAAAATACTAGTGACCAATTGGACATCGCTACCGTAGGCAACGCCAACTTTTACACTTTCCCTTGTCGTCTTGTGGTTTTGGGTATAGTTGAAAACGATATCACTAATAAAATGGTGGTTGGGAATGATGATGATTTTATCGTCCCTTGTAATGGCCCTAGTGGTTCGCAGTTTTATCTCAAAAACCTTACCTACTTTTCCATCCACCTCTATAATATCACCTACCCTAAGCGATTTATCCACAATAATAAAAATTCCCCCAATGATATCCTGAAAGAGTTCTTGCAAAGCAAGTCCCAAACCAACAAACAAGGCTGCAGAGGCTGTTATAAGTATGGTAATGTCTATTCCTGCGGCGCTCATGGTAAACAATATCACCACGATATAAACGACATACTTTATAAATTTGAAAATACTGATAAACTTCAGCTTATCATCGGTCTCCATTTTTCTGGTGAAAAACTTACGGACCCATTGCAATACAAAACTGGTAACCAAAAATGCTACTGTCAACAATAGCAGTAGACCAACAGTAACCTGAATTGATTTATCCCCGGAGGTATAATGAAACCCAAGGTCCAGAAATTCCTTTATGGAACCCCAGATATCCTCTTCAATAATCTCCTTAATTTTTTCTTTTTCCTCTTGGGCCATTATCAATATTTAAGCCATTTAAGCAATTCTTTATAACTGGGCTTTTTTCCGTACATAAGGATTCCTACCCTGTATATTTTGGCGGCCAGCCAAACGATACCAATAAAGGTAAATATTAATATCAAAATGGACGATACCAACTGCCAAATGGGAACCCCTCCTTCCCCGATGCCTCCCGGCAGCCGCATTAACATGACTATGGGCGAAGTCAGCGGAAATAACGAAAAACCAACGGCAATGGGTCCATGCGGATTACTAAAAACCGAAAAGAAGCCGACATAAATAGCCAACATCAAAGGCAGGATTATTGGAAAAATAAACTGTTGGGTATCGGTTTCATTGTCCACCGCGGCTCCTATGGCCGCATAAATGGAACTATAGATCAAATAACCCAAAATAAAATAAATCAGAAAAAAGAAGACCAAAAGAACCCAGGGTATGTCCATAATCTCTTGGGCGTATAATATCATATCAGAATCTGCGGAGGCCATGATGGGATTTTGGGCAGCGCCCATTCCAGGTCCCGACCCGCGACTGGAAAGATCGGCCGGGTCAATATTAAATATGGCCATGGACACTATCAACAAAACACCCCCTGATACAATCCAAATACCAAATTGTGTTATACCCGCCAAAGAGGTCCCAATAATTTTGCCGAGCATCAACTGAAATGGTTTTACCGAAGAAATGATAACCTCAATAATCCGACTCGTCTTCTCCTCTATGACACTGCGCATAACAAAGCCACCGTAGATTATAATGAACATCATAATCAAATAACCAAAACCCCCACCAATTATAGCCTTTATCTCGTTGATCCCCTTTAGGTTGTGTTCCCCATCAAAGGTTGAGATGTTCAGTTCATACGTACTGTCCATTTCCGCATATTCACTGGCCGAAATACCAAATTCCCTTAGTCTTTCCTGTTTGAGGCGCTCCTTGAAAATACGCTCCAATCGCTCTAGGGTGGTGGTGCTAGGTGCATCCTTACTGTAAAAAAACGAACGCTGGCTCACTTTTTCCAGGTCGGATTCATTAGGCAGATACACCAATCCATAATACCCCATGTTCAAGGTGGAGTCCTTTGCCTCCTGCAAAGTGATATCCCTAAACTTTACAAAGGATGTACTTTCCGAGGTTATAAACTCATTGGCAAAAAAATCGCTTTCGTTCAGTACCGCGATTATTCTTTTTTCGTTGTCATTCAGCTTTGTAAGATATGCGATCAGTACGATCATTCCCACCATTAAAAAAGGGCTCAGGAACGTCATGATTACAAAGGACTTGTTCCTAACCTTTGCGAAGTATTCCCTTTTTATTATCAATGAAAGCTTACTCATCTGCAACACCTTGTTTTGCTACGGTTCTAATGAATATCTCGTTAGCGGACGGAATCGTTTCCGTGAAACTTTTTATGGTACCCTGTGTTCCTAAAAAATTCAACAACTCATTGGAGGTTCCGTTTACCAGTTGTACCGAAAAATCCAGTTGCCCTTGCGAGGTAGCCGAATCCAATATGGTAAAACTATTTTTCAATTGGTCCAATAATCCCGATGGAGCCGTAGTATCGACAGCCACTTTGAAAATATTCTTTTTGAACGCCTGTTTGATATCGGATAATTTACCATCCAAAATTTTCTCCGATCTATGGATAAGCGCAATATGCTCACATAGTTCCTCAACGGATTCCATTCTATGGGTGGAAAAAATAATCGATGTCCCGTTTTCCTTCAACTGAAGGATTTCGTCCTTTATAATATTGGCGTTTATGGGGTCGAATCCGCTAAAGGGTTCATCAAAAATCAAAAGTTTTGGCTCATGGAGTACGGTTACAATAAACTGTATCTTTTGTGCCATTCCTTTGGAAAGTTCCTGGATTTTCTTGTTCCACCAGTTGCCAATATCCAGCCTGTCAAACCAATATTTTAACCGCTGTTTTGCGTCGTTTTTGGACAACCCTTTTAGCTGGGCCAAATACAGCGCCTGCTCCCCTACTTTCATGCTCTTATAGAGCCCACGCTCCTCCGGCAAATATCCAATTTGGGCAATATGTTCGCTTCTTAACGGTTCCCCCTCAAATAATACCTCACCCTGGTCTGGATAGGTAATCTGATTGATAATGCGTATCAAGGTAGTCTTGCCTGCCCCATTGGGACCCAGCAGGCCATAAATACTATTTTTGGGAATTTCTATGGAAACATTTTGCAAAGCAGTATGGTCGCCATACCTTTTGGAGACCTTATTTGCGACCAAAATATGATTCATGCAAGCAATTTGTTCAAAGATATTGAATTGTTTTCATGTGGTACCAAATGATGGATTTTTAATACTAGTATTGGGGCTGCATTGTTTATATCCATTAAACCCGGATTATGCCTTAGAAAAACAGTTACGGCTAAAAATCACTTCAAAATAAAACACTTCGCTGTATTTTCAGTTTCACCATAGCGGTGCTATGCTAAAATTTCCAAACCACTTTATTTTATTGCGCTTTTTACCTTCAAGACGATCTCCTCATGCATATTCCGGGTTAAAAAATCAAATGTTCTTCCATGCCACATCATGTTTTCCTTGTAAAAAAAATCAGTGGTTCTATTTTTTTGGATGGCTTGAACAATGACCATTTGTCCGCTCCTCATAACTGTTCCCTTGACTATTTACAGCCATTTTCCCTTGCTAGTATTTCTGAAAATTTACTGAAGCCAGCAATTCAAATAGCCCTAAAAACAAAACCCACCCTCAATAGAATCAAGGATGGGAAAAAAATTGCTATGAAAAAGAAAATTAATATTGGTCTCCCAATATTGTTTCAAATATACGTTTTTTATTTAAACAGCAAATATTTTGACAATTAAGAGAACATATCCTTGACTTTTTCAAAGAACGACTTGTCTGATTTTTCTGGTTTCGGTTCAAAGTTCTCATTGCCCTGCATATGTTCAAAAAACTCCCGCTGCTCCTTGTTCAATTCCTTTGGGGTCCAAACGTTCACGTGTACCAAAAGGTCCCCACTACCATAACCGTTAAGACTGGAGATACCCTTTCCACGCAATCTTAGGATTTTTCCGGACTGTATTCCCGGTTCCAATTTAATCCGTACTTTACCTCCAACGGCATCTATTTCCTTGGAAGTACCCAAAATGGCATCGGCTATACTAATGTAAAGGTCGTAATGCAGATTATCGCCTTCGCGCTTCAGGGTCTCGTGCTCCTGTGTTTCAATAGCCACTAACAAATCCCCGGGAATACCGTTTCCTGGTGCGTCATTTCCTTTCCCCGGAACCTTTAGTTGCATTCCTTCTTCCACACCGGCCGGAATATTTATGGATACGGTCTCTTCCGATATTTTCAATCCCTGTGCATCCGCATCACCTGGTTTTCCATCCAAAATCTGTCCACTTCCACCACAGGTACTGCAGGTAGCGGCCGTCTGCATCCTTCCCAATATGGTATTTTGGATTTTTGTGACCTGTCCGCGACCATTACAGGTGGAACATGTTTTATAGGTGACGCCTTCAGCTTGTACCTTTCTTCTGACTTTGACTTTCTTCTCTACACCATTTGCTACTTCCTCCAAGGTAAGCTTAACCCGTATACGTAGGTTGCTGCCTTTCACCCTTCGCTGGCCACCACCACCAAAACCGCTAAAGCCGCTAAAGCCGCCACCACCAAAGGCACTGCCAAAAATATCTCCAAATTGGCTGAAGATGTCGTCCATGTTCATACCGCCACCTCCAAAGCCACCGCCTTCAAAGGCCGCGTGACCAAATTGGTCGTATTTAGCCTTTTTATTGGGGTCGCTCAATACCTCATAGGCTTCGGCCGACTTCTTGAACATCTCCTCCGCTTTGCTATCCCCCGGATTTTTATCAGGATGGTATTGCAGTGCCTTTTTCCGGTACGCCTTTTTAATCTCAGCAGCGGAGGCACTTTTGCTCACACCAAGTATATCGTAATAATCTTCCTTCATACTATTCAATTAGTTTCCAACAACAACTTTGGGATGCCGTATAATTCTATCGCCCAGCTTAAAGCCTTTTTCAATAACATCGATTATTTTACCCTTCATGGCCTCTTCAGGTGCCGGTATTTGCGTAATGGCCTCATGAATTTCTGCATCAAACGTATCCCCAACGGCAACTTCAACTTCCTGCAGACCTTTGGATTTCAGGGTTTCCCTGAACTTTACCTTTATCAGTTCCACGCCCTTGAACATTTCCGTATCTTCAGCTTTTGAAAGCTCCTTCAAGGCCCTGTCAAAATCATCCATCACCGGCAAAAGCGAAACGATTACTTCCTGTCCTGCCGTTTTAAAGAGCTCCATACGTTCTTTAGAAGTTCTTCTCTTATAATTCTCGAATTCAGCAAAAAGCCTCAAAAACTTGTCCTTTTCCTTCCCCAGTTCCTCTTTTAGACGTTCTTCTTCTGTCATTTCCAATTTTTCTTCGGATATTTCACCTTCCTGTACCTCCTCATTTTCCATTTCCTGCTCCAGCACTTGCTCTTGGGACAGTTCGTCCTCTATATGTTCGGTCTTATTTTTCTTGCTCATGTTCAATTTTGTTTAATCTTTGAATTTGAGTCGGCAAAAGTACTGCCAAATCTTTAAAAATGTCAAAATGTCACCAAACTTTATAAAAAAATCCGCCAAAAGCGGATTTGAATTTTATGTATGGTTGCAGTATGTTGTTTATGACGCATATTCCTTGGATATATCATTGGATATCTTTGAGTTGGACTCCTTTCCATTATAGATATTTTCCAATGCCGAACATACATTCTGATATTCGAAAATAAACCCTTCTTCCTCTATTTTTTTACTACTCACCCGTTGACTCGCAAAAAGAATATAACTCATCTCGCCAAGTATAGCCTTCATCACAAATTCAGGTATGTTGGGTAAAAACAAAGGCCGATTCAAAACTTGGGCAATCTCCTTTACCAATCGAGTGTTTGTAACCGGATTTGGTGATACCCCGTTAAAAGTTCCTTCCAATTCATTTTCCATGGCAAAGAGAAAAATCCTTCCCAAGTCCGATAGGTGAATCCAAGATTGCCATTGTTGTCCGGTACCAAAGGCGGCACCCACATGATATTTGACCGGTTTCGCCATTTGGGGCAAGGCACCCCCTTTATCTGACAACACCAAACCTATCCTGACCTTAGAAACCAGCAAGCCTAGATTTTTAAATTCATTCGCCTTTTCTTCCCAGGCAGCTACGACTTCCCCAAGAAAACTATCGTCTACTATGGGCTCGCTTTCCTCATAATAATTGGAGAGTGAATTTGGATAAATACCTATGGCAGAAGCCGTTATCAATGCGGATACCGTATGATCGGGAAGTTTTTCGAGTGCCTTGTACAGTGTGGCCAGGGAATCTATCCGGCTGTTGAGAATTATTTTTTTGTAACTAGGAGTCCATCTTTTAGAAATGCTCGCCCCGGCCAAATTAATGACGGCCGATACGCCGTTAAAACATCGAATATCGATTTCACCGTTGCCGGGATTCCAATAAAAACCTTTCAGATTGGAAGCAGATTCCATTTTGTCCTTGCTTGTGGTCAAGTAGTGTACATCGTACCCTTTGGCATGACATTGAGATACCAATTCCGTTCCAACCAATCCTGTCGCTCCTGTTATTAATACCTTCATAGTTCAAAGATATTGTTTTCCCCAAAGGCCGATGGTCGCTTTAATTTCGATTTAACAAAGAAGGTTGGTTTTTAAGACAAATTAACTGTACGACCTCTCTAAATCAAAACTTTCTCGCCCTAAGCATTTCCCTTTTTCCGGGAGGTCCTGGAAGACGCTCCACCTGAAAACCTACTTCCTGCATGGCCCGTCTAACGCTGCCTTTTGCAGCATAGGTTACTAGTACACCCTTATTTTTAAGGGCTCTGAACATTTTTTGAAAAATTTCCACTGTCCAAAGTTCTGGTTGAACCCGAGCCCCAAAGGCATCAAAATAGATCAAATCGAATTCTGAGGAGTTTTGGATTTCCTTAAAATCCTTTTGGGATTTCAGCAGCGAAAAATTAGGCGTTATAGAAGTGTTCTCTTCCCAAGTACAACTGTGCAATTTTTCAAATTCCTCCCTGTGTTCCATTGCCGCCAGCTCCTCTACATAATTCAATTGACCGATTTCAGTTTTCAAAACAGGATAGGCCTCCACTCCCGTATAACGCACCCTTAGTTCTCTTTTGGGCGCTTCAAGGAGCGTGATAAAAGCATTGAGTCCCGTCCCGAAGCCTATTTCCAAAATAGTAAGCCCTTGGTTTTCAAATAATTCCAGACCGTTACTTATAAAGACATGGTACGCCTCCTGTATGGCTCCATGCTTGGAATGGTACTGTTCGTTCCAGTCCTTTATTTGGATGGTCTTTGAACCATCGCCCGTTACAACTATTTCCCTTTCCAATACTAGTTTTTGATAAGTACACCACTGGCCTCAAACCCATAGGTCTTTTTGGGCGAAGTGATCTTGGAGAGTTCTTGCTCGTTGGCACCGGCATCCTTTGCATAGTGTTTTTGGTCTTCCACGCTCATTTCTTCTACAAAAGCAAGTCCATCGACTACAACATTCTTTCCGGCGATATCCCTTGGCACAAAAAAACCATAATCCTTAAATCGTACCATGGCCTCGTTCCCATTGGAAAGCTCAACCTTCATCCAACAACCCTTTGCCTGGCACACTTCCTTTACCTTCCCCACAAACTTGGTAGTCAGCGTATCATTGGCACTTAACCCGTCATAAAGCGACATCATATCATTGGAGGTTCCTACGTTCGTTTCATCGACCCACGCCCCAAAAACGTTCGCCGTATCTGATTTTGATGCTTTTTCCTGAGCAAAGACGCAAAAACCCATCAACAAAAACACAAGCAAAATGTTAAAACCTTTCATAATGTTTAAAAATTAATATCCTGCTGCAAAACTGCTCATTTTTAGGCTAAAAAAGAAGTTGCCATGCGGATATTTGATTAATTTTAACCTACTAAAGCATATTTTGGAATGAGCGTAGAAACTAAAAACGTAACTATTAGTATTGAGAAGGCAAAGATCTCTAAAATAGACCAAGTCGATTTTGACAATTTAAAGTTCGGGTCCGTATACACGGATCATATGTTGGTATGTGATTACAGGAACGGAGCTTGGCAGGCACCTAAAATCATGCCCTATCAATCCATTGCATTGGACCCCTCGGCAAAGGTGTTCCACTATGGACAGGCAATTTTTGAAGGTATGAAAGCATATAAGGATGACAAGGGCGATATATTTCTTTTTAGACCCTTGGAGAATCAAAAACGGCTTAACATTTCGGCGAAACGGCTTGCCATACCAGAATTGCCCGAAGATATTTTCATGGAAGGCCTGACCACTTTGTTACAGCTGGATAGCGACTTCATTCCAACCCAGGAAGGTTCGTCCCTTTATATAAGGCCATTTATGTTCGCATCGGGTAACGGCTTTCATGCCTCTCCTGCGGATGAATATAAATTCATCATTGCCTGCGCTCCCTCGGGATCGTACTTTTCCGGAAAAGTTAAGGTATTGATAGAACAGACCTATTCACGTTCTGCCAATGGTGGCGTGGGATTTGCCAAGGCTGGAGGAAATTACGCGGGACAGTTCTACCCTACCCAATTGGCCATTGAAAAAGGGTACAATCAGGTTATTTGGACGGACGATACGGAACACGAGTATATCGAGGAGGCCGGAGCCATGAACATTTTTGTTCGTATTAACGACACCTTGATAACGGGGCCAACGAGCGATAGAATCTTGGACGGCATCACCAGAAAAAGTATTTTGGAAATTGCCAAGGATAACAATATTCCTACCGAAGTACGGAAAATTACCGTGACCGAAGTGGTCAATGCCGCCAAGGACGGCTCCTTGAAGGAAATGTTCGGGGCGGGTACTGCCGCCGTAATTTCGCCCATTGCCGCCTTTGGCTACAAAGGAACGGATTATGACCTTCCAGAACTGGAAAACAGCTATGCCTCCAAATTAAAAAAATTGATTACGGATATACAGTACAATAAATCCGAGGACAAATACGGATGGCGCTATAAAGTCAACAACTAACAAAAAAGGGCTTTTTAGCCCTTTTTTATTTGTCCAATATTGAAGCGATGTCCGGTTTAAAATAGTTGGGACCTTTTAGCACCTTACCGTCTTCCCGGTAAATAGGTTTACCGTCCTCCCCCAGCTTGCTCATGTTACTGCGCTGGATTTCGTTAAAGACCTCCTCAATCTTGTACTGCATTCCATGTTCCAAAATGGTTCCGCAAAGAATATACAGCATGTCCCCAAGGGCATCGGCCACCTCGACAAGGTCATTGTTTGTGGCGGCTTCCAAATATTCCTTATTCTCCTCGTCCATTAAGTTGAAACGGAGTTGGTTTTTTGTTTGGCCCAAATCGGCACGCATTTCTTGAGAGACACCCAGTCCAAAAGACTCATGGAACAATTGTACGGCGTTAATCTTACTTTTCATGTGTTTATTTTAATTGTTTTTCAACCATCAAACTTCGGCTTTTATCAGTACTGGCATGCAACATCCTTGTAATAATTCCGATGTGTTCCCGAAAACGGTCACGGATGTTTCATCGATCGATATTTTATTTTAGGAGAATCTGCCCAAATTTATCAAATTCAAAGGTTTTCCGTTTATTGGGTTTATCACCCGAAAACATTTTCACCAAGTTTAATGGCCACTGATCAGAGTTCTTGAGTTTTACTTTAGTTTTGCCTAAAAATAGAAATTATGTTTAGCACGGGACAAATTGTATTTGCAACTCTTTTTGCAGTTACATTCTTTATAATTATCATACTGATGTACAAGAAGGACCTAAAACTGCATCAAAAAAATTACAAAGGTGTAAAATGGGTGGGAATATTCTTTATAATATTCATAATTATACTTTTCTGTATTAAGTATTTACTTAAGAATTAACGTAAATTTTACGTACACCACAAAAATTAACGTTTTGACAACAAAAGCCCTGATTTTCACGTTTTATATACCAAATAACGTAATTTTGCGTTATTCATCTATAAGGGGCAAACATTATGATGACATTCTTTACAATTTTGGTGGTACTTATAGGACTCAATGTGGCCATGGTCATAGCCAGCTTGCAAAATGCAAGTAAAAAGTCGAAAAGACCTACAAAAATGGTTTCAGAAGACAACCAATCCGTAATCTATCCAATTGACCTAATTACTTCCAACTACAAAAAAGCGGTTTAGTTTTATTTTTTGTAGGTATGAACAATGAAACATCCACATTTTGACTCCAATCAAGATTTTCATTGTCGAATCACCCTTTCTTTAACAAAGTCAGGCAATACTGATAGGTCATTTGAACCAAACCGTATTACTTTGATTTTCATGTAGGGATTCGTCTTGGCAATTCAAGCACATCAGGCAAGAAAATGCTTTATTTTCCAACTTTTGCATTATTTTTAACTGCATGAAACAGTTTTTACTGATATTTCTAGGCGGTGGTTTTGGTAGCTTTCTTCGCTATATAATTTCCAAATCCTTAAATGTATATTATCCCAATTTTTACTTAGGGACCTTTTTAGTGAATATTCTCGGTTGCTTTATAATAGGTATACTGATTGGCATATCCGTAAAGAACAATTTCCTTTCCGAAAGTCATATGTTATTATTGGCGACCGGCTTTTGTGGTGGCTTTACAACATTTTCCACCTTTGCCCTCGAAAGCCATATACTGTTAAAGGAACATTCCATTTTTTATATGTCGGCCTATCTAGCCTTGAGCATACTAATAGGTATACTAGCCGTAGCGGCAGGCCTTTATGTCTGCAAACTGTTATAATTGTAACGGTATCCCCAATTATTCTAAAATCTCAACATTTTTTTGACATTTTAATTGTTTTTCAAACAATTCAAGTCAAAAAGAGCTGATTTTCTGCATTATTTTCAATTTACACCTATCCACAGCAAATTTTGACGGGCAAATTGACAAAATAACACCTCGCAAATATATATACCTATAATTTTTAGGGGGGTTATTTATTATAAACATAAAAATAGGACCATTACCCCTTCAAATTATAGGGTGTTAATATTTTTAACATACATTTGGTCCATCTAAAACAATCAGTACAATGAAAAAAATCGAGGCAATTATCAGAAAATCCAAGTTTGATGAAGTCAAAGAGGCTTTACATCAAATTGAGGTCAATTTCTTTAGTTACTGGGATGTAACGGGAGTTGGTAATGAAAAACAAGGGCATGTATATCGTGGTATTTCCTATAGCACCACAGATATACAAAGGAGATATCTAACCATTGTAGTATCCGATGAATTTGCACAAAAAACAGTGAACACTATTTTGGAAACAGCTTACTCAGGCAATGTTGGGGATGGTAAAATCTTTGTCTCCGATGTCATCGAAGCCTACAGAATCAGGACAAAGGAAAGCGGTCAAGCGGGTATCAACTAAAAAAACAACTAACTAAAACTTAAAAAAATGGACGCAGGATTATTTACAGCGAATAACGTATGGATGATGTTGGCCACCGCATTGGTGTTCTTCATGCATACAGGTTTTGCCTTTTTGGAAATAGGTCTAACCAGACAAAAAAACACAATCAATATTTTATTCAAAAACATATTTATCATCACCGGAGGGTTGCTCTTGTATTATGCCTTTGGTTTTAATTTAATGTATCCCGGTTTTGAGGATGGGGATGCAGGATTCCTAAAATTCGCAGGATTTGGAATTGCCGCCCCGGAAGGTGGTATGACCCCTGATTATGCGGATGGTGGTTACACTTGGTGGACGGATTTTCTTTTTCAAGGCATGTTTGCTGCCACAGCTGCTACAATCGTATCCGGAGCCGTTGCCGAACGTATCAAAATTGGTTCCTTCATGATTTTTACGATTGTTTATGTAGGTTTGGTTTACCCCATCGTAGGTGCTTGGAAATGGGGTGGCGGATTCTTGGATTCCTGGGGATTCTATGACTTTGCAGGATCTACTTTGGTCCATTCCGTAGGTGGATGGGCAGCCTTGGTAGCGGTTACCCTATTGGGTGCACGAATAGGAAAATTTGGCAAGGATGGCAAACCGAACGCAATTCCAGGTCACAACATACCAATGGCAACAGCGGGTGTATTGATCCTTTGGTTAGGATGGTTTGGTTTCAACGGTGGATCCGTACTTTCAGCAGACCCTGAATTGACTTCCTTGGTTTTGGTAACCACAAGTTTGGCTGCCGCTGCCGGTGGTTTTGGCGCCATGATTACTTCAACCATCCTCTACAAAAACTTGGACCTTACCATGTTCCTTAATGGTATTCTAGGCGGTTTGGTAGGCATTACGGCCGGTGCCGATTTAATGTCGCCCAATGAGGCCGTAATCATTGGGGTACTTGCCGGAATCCTAATAGTTTTTGGTGTTGCCTTGATCGACAAATTAAAATTGGACGACCCCGTTGGTGCTATTGCAGTACACTTGATCTGTGGTATTTGGGGAACCTTGGCCGTGGGTATTTTTGGAAGCAAGGCAGGAATCGATCAGTTATTGACACAATTATATGGCGTATTGATCATAGGAGCCTTCTGTGTAGTATCTGCAGGTATCATTCTTGGAGTGCTTAAAACTACACTTGGCCTTAGGGTTTCAAGGGATGAGGAATTGGAAGGTCTGGATATCCATGAGCATGGAATGGATGCTTATGCCGACTTTAGAATGAACCAGCACTAATAATTCTGAACAAAAAACGGAGCGTTCTGCCAAACGCTCCGTTACATAACCTTTTCACATTTATTTACAAGTAATCACTTAAAAAATAATCCCAGAGGGATTGAAAATTTAAACATATGAAACAGATTATAAATACAAAATTCGTAAAAAATATCTTTTTGTCAACATTAGCGCTGTTTTCAGCAGTTACCTTAACGGCACAGGAAGAGGAAAGTGGTTCAAAATTCACTTTGAGCGGTTCTATTGATGCATATTACAGAACTACTTTTAAAGATGGTGGTGATGCAACAACTGCTACACCAACATCTTTTGCGAACCAAACTGGATTTGCTTTGGGTATGGCCAATTTAATTGGGACCTATGACATGGGAAAAACGGGTGTCGTCGTGGACTTGGTATTTGGACCTAGAGGTACAGAGGCCACTTTCAATAATGATGTTTTAAATGGAATCATAAACCAAGCTTATGCTTATTGGAATGTTTCTGATAAAACTACCTTAACCATTGGTCGTTTCAATACTTGGGTAGGGTATGAAGTTATTGCTCCTGCGGCAAACTTCAATTATAGTGTGTCATACTTGTTCTCAAACGGTCCCTTTTCACACCTTGGTGCTAAGGCTGATTTCGCCTTTTCGGATGATGTAAGTTTAATGCTTGCCATTACCAATCCTTGGGATACCAATGATATAAGTGCTTCAGGTGTTTATGCCGTAGGAGGTCAATTAGGTCTTTATGGTCAGTATATAAATCTTTATTATGATGGTGGTAGTGATGTAGCTGGAGGTCTAGGTTTTGAAATTGACTATACCGGAGGTTTTGATCTTTCCGATAACTTTTTCTTTGGAATCAATGCTGCATATAATGACAATTCACAAACAAATAGCGGGTTCTATGGAGCCGCAATTTATCCACAAGTTACTACCTCGGATAGTTTTGCCATAGGCTTACGAGGTGAATATTTTGCCTATACTCAAGAAGGTTTCGATGATGTTCCTGTTACAGCCCTTACCTTAACCGGAAGTTATAGCAAAGAAAATTTAATAATTAAACCAGAAATTCGTTTGGATAGTTTTGGCAAGGATAACGAACCTTTCTTCGATAGCAATGGAGGTACAACTAACAGCTTATCTTCTTTCGCGCTCGCAGCCATCTATTCATTCTAAGCCAAAAATATTAAGGACTAATTGATTTTTGTTTAAGTTGAGAAACCCGGTGAATACACCGGGTTTTAATTTTTATCAAAATCTTTAACACCCGACAATATTCTTGTATCCAAATGATTTACCGCAGGAACCAAAGGACAGGAATATTTTTTGTTGTAAACACAATAGGGATTATAGGCTTTATTAAAGTCGATCGTTATCCTATTTCCGTTTGGAATCCTCAAATCCATGTAACGCCCCCCACCATACGTCTCCTCCCCATTGGTTAGATCCGTAAAGGGTAGAAAAAGGTAATCCTCGTATCCTTTCTCCTTTATAAGATCAGCGTTCTGATATACCTCCAATTCAAATGTCTTCCCATGAAGTTCGAATCGGATCTTTGCATAGACCACTTCTTCAGACTGCCTATCGGTAGTGGTGGGCATCATAAAAGGTACTGCATCCGGGGTCCTGATAAAATCGGCCTCGATTACATAATTGGTATCCGGTGCGAAAAAATCAAGTCCATTGAAATCTTTTCGGAACCTATCAGGTAACGGCGACTCCTCAGGATCTCTGAATTCTTCATTCAACTTTTGTTGGTGGGCCAAGATATCGGCAATCTTATCCGTAGGCGCCTTAGCGACCAAATTTGGCTTCTCATCGTGATATTTCTTTGCTTCCTTGCATCCTACCACAACAAAAATGGCCAAAAGAATAAAAACTGTGAATCGATACATCGTTCTATTTTTATACAAAAATACCACATGATTTTTAACGTACTATACCATGCATGGATTTAAGGGGTAAGAACTACAGGACAACTTCAATGTTTAAAAGCCGAAGCGGAAATCCTATAGAATGAAAACTAAACGGTTCGGCATAATACCCATCTTCATCCCAATATTTCTTAGTTTTTTTCAACAGGTCCGTACCGGGCATCCTTTAAATATTTGGCAACAACGGCATTGAACTCCGGTGAAATTCTAAAGAGGGCCGTGTTCTCAAGACCATAAAGCTCCTCCTTATTATTATATCCGGTTTTCAACAATTCCTCCAAATAGAAAATGCCCGTACCGTAGTCCTCAACGAGTCCACTATAGGAAATGACCTTTAGGTAATTTTCAGGATTCCTTGGTTCTGTAATGGTTTTTAGCTGGTAGAGAAAGTTCAGTGCCTCCAAATCAACTTGTTTATCGGTGGCTATGATGTTGATGCTATCCGAAATCAATGCATTTAAAAAGCCGCGAAGCCTACTTGCCATACGTCTCTCAAATTCGTTACCGCTTTTATCCATTTTGTCCAACTCCGACATTTGAAAGTTCCACCAACCTAAATTATTATAATTGTAGGTCAAAACATCCTCCTCCAAATAATAGCCATAATCTTCCTTGGTGAGTGTTTCCTTTAAAAAGAAATTCCCTTGGTTACGCTTTTTGCTTCTATAGGTTTTACTCCTTCTAAGTACCTTTTTGGATGTTTTTAGAGAGTCCAAATCCCCAAAAGGATAATAGACCTGTATGGCGTTATCCAATACATTTTCCGCCAAAAGGGGCTTATCATTTGAAAGAAGTTCATTCGCTCTAATTAAGGAACTTTCAAAATAATCGTTGATCAAACTATCGTTTCTGGGTATAGTCCCTTTTGCCATTTCTGATAAGGTAAACGACCTAAGTGCAAAGGCACTTTCATCAATAGGAGCCCATTGGTGTTCTCCTTCAAAAAATAGCAATAAATTGGGAAATTTAAGGTTGTCCAATATCACTTTACTTTCCAATAGTTCCCTATAATTATAGTCAGATCTGCCAGCAATACCAATAAAGTAAAAAGTATTTTTGCGAGTAAGAACCTCCGTATTCGCAATTGCGGCCCCACATGAAAGAACGCCCTTTATATCTTTAATAAACGTTGGCATCAATGTGGCAAACCTACCTCCATCCCCTATACCTCCTACATATATTCGCTCTTTATGGACCGGAAGCATTTCATATATGGTGTTGATCATTCGGTTCGCGATTAACACATTTTGGGAGAGACTCAGGGAATCCTTTAAATTGTTGGAACCCGCAAGAATGTAACCTTCCCTTTCAGCTGCATTCGTAAACATGGCCATTGTATTCCTACTTTCACCTTTCATATCAAAAAGAAAGAGAACGGGCCATGCACGTGTCATGCTAAAATTTGTAGGCAGGTACAGGGAAAAGTATTCGTTGGGTTCTCCCTTAATCGTTAAACTATCGTTGATGGTTCCTTTGGCGATTTTAACTTCCTGCGAAAAAATGGTCAATGGTAGTACCAATAAAATTAGAGGTAGTATTTTTTTCATCTGTTTATTTCTATTGTTGTTTATAGGTCAGATGCAATTCACCAAAAACTATCTTAGTGGGTATCAAGACTTGCTATGGCTCATTTCATATTTAAATCTACAACAAAAATCTAGCCAAAAATTAATGTTTAAAATGTGCTTCTAATGTTTTTTAACTTGATATACGATCTACTTATTCCAATTTCCTGACAGGATTCATAGGAGCATTCGATATTACTTGGGAAAGAACAATATTCGTTCGTGTTTCACCATATTGTATCAATTTATCGATAAATTTTTCCAAATGAAACTGGTCCTTTAGAACAACCTCCATGACAATATTTTCATTTCCCGTAATTCTATAACAGTTGACTACTTCGTCAAAGGAGTCCACAATTGCCAAAAAAGGCTTTAGTTTGCCCATAAAGGCCCTTAACGTAATAATAGCTTTCAATTGATGACCCGTATGGGAATGGGAAACCTTGGCATGATACCCTGTGATAATCCCCAAATCTTCCATTTTTTTGACGCGCTCCCCAACCGCGGGTGCCGTTAAACCTATAGATCTGCCAATATTCGCAAAGGATTCCCTAGCATTTGCCTGTAGCTTTTCCAGAATTTTCCAATTAAGTTTATCAATCTTTATGTCCATAAACTTTTTAATAAATATAATTTCGAATATAAAGTAATATAAAAAATTTGCTTTCAATACAAAAGAGGCAAAAGATATACCTGTAGTAATTTTATAATAGTTTAAGTTTAATGTACTTGAAATGTCCCACAAAAATCTTAAAAACATTCCGGTTTACAGAAAGGCCTTGGAGCTCTGCAGAATGAGCAGGGAAATTGCCTCCTACGTATCCTTCAACAAAGACCTTTTGAGGCTGTATGAAAGCAACAGCCTTAGGGATATTATTGCAAATTCCATTCTCACGGATGCCATTTTAATCCCTCAAAAAATTGCCTTGGTGGAATCTTCACGATCAACCTCTGAACGCTTGCAAAATCTTTCCTTTATTAACATTATGATCAGAAACATCAATTCCTATTGTTTGGGATTGGAAATGGATGGGGTCAAGGAAACGGAATATATCAACCTTCTTCGCTCCGAACTTAAGAGCTTTCGAAAATATTACAGGAAGTGGAAGGTATCCCATAGATAGGGAAAATCACATAATCGATCTACATACCGTATAAACGAAACTTGCTTTTGGTAGTTTTGCTTTAGGTGAATGGCGTATTTTTGATTTTTAAATCTTTTGTTTTGAAAATCATTATTTTAATCAACTGCCCAGACCAAAAGGGAATCATTAGCTCGGTTACCGGATTTATTCATGCTCACAAGGGGAATATCGTTTATTTGGATCAACATGTGGATAAAACGGCAAATGTCTTTTTCATGCGATTGGAGAGTGATTTTGAGACGGTGGATTTGGCCGTACTCCAAAAAAACTTCGAGAGCCAGTTAGCCCATAAGTATAAAATGCAATGGAGTCTCCATACCGATAGCAAAAGGCCCAAAATGGCTCTTTTTGTATCCAAGTACAATCACTGTCTCTATGACCTTTTGAGTAGGTTTCACTCCGGGGAACTTCCGGTGGAAATCCCTTTCATCCTTAGCAATCATCCCGATTTAAAGTATGTAGCGGACCAATTTGATATACCCTACTATCATGTGCCCTTAAGCAAAGAAAACCGGGATGCATCAGAAAATAAACAAATTGAACTGCTCAGGGAATATCGGGTTGACTTTATCGTATTGGCCAGGTATATGCAAATTGTCAGCCCGAAATTGATCAATTTGTATCCAGATAAAATCATAAATATACATCACTCCTTTTTACCGGCTTTTGCCGGTGCGAAGCCCTACCATGCGGCCTTTGAAAGGGGCGTAAAAATAATTGGGGCAACCAGCCATTACGTGACCGAAGAACTTGATGCGGGTCCCATTATAGAGCAGGACGTTGCCCCGGTTTCGCATATGCATTCCATATCGGACTTTATTAGCAAAGGACGGGATTTGGAAAAAATTGTGCTATCCAGGGCCGTTAAACTGCATGTGCTCAGAAAAACGATGGTGTACAACAATAAAACCGTAATTTTCTCGTAAACCTTTTTAATCACCATTATATACTCAATATGACTAAGAAAATTGGGATAATTGCCCTCCTATTCATCACGGTTTCCTGCAATGAATTGCAACAAGTGGTAAATCAATTGCCTTCCGGCACCACACTGGGGAACGCTGAGGTTGCAAATGGTCTTAAAGCCGCACTTGAAAAAGGAATTTCGGAACAGGTGAGCAAGCTAACCGAGACGGACGGATTTTTTAAAAATGAACTGGTCAAGATTTTATTGCCGGAAGAGCTCCGTAAAGTGGACAAATCACTACGGGATATTGGCCTGGGAAACTTGGCCGATGAAGGACTCAGGGTATTGAACCGGGCGGCCGAAGACGCTGTTTCCGAGGCCACTCCCATTTTCGTAGATGCCGTAAAAGGCATGACATTTAACGATGCCAAAACCATCTTGTTGGGCGATGACAATGCTGCCACAACCTACTTGACGCAGCGGACTAGAACAGCCCTGTATAATAAGTTCAACCCGGTCATCCAATCTTCTTTTCAAAAAGTAGGCGCGGACCAGATTTGGAGCAATCTTATAAACAGGTACAACGCTATTCCCTTGACAAATGATGTAAATCCCGATTTGACGGATTATGTCACCCAAGAAGCGTTGGATGGGGTTTTTACCATGATTGCTTTGGAAGAGAAGGAAATAAGAACCAATGTGGCTTCAAGAACTACCGATTTACTCCGCAGGGTTTTCGCCATGCAGGATTAATTTTTTTACGGCGGAAACAATAAATCAAACTATTCTACGTTAAATTTTTATAAATCAGTTTATTATAGGTGTTTTCACCGCTATAGATAATTCTTATTTTTTCAAATTTTTGAGTTAGTATTTTTTGAGTTAGTTAGTTAAAAACCGGTGGGAGCACCGGTTTTTTTATTTAAAATGGTTTAATTTTTTGGATACAAGCGAACCTGCCTACTTGTGGTACGTTGGCGGGTATCGAAAACATCTGCCTAGATAAAGGCTTTTTTGAGCTTCATAGCAGGGCTAAGAAGCGAGAATAGGACAGTGCCGCTCGAACGGGAAACCCTGTGGGCTTTCTTAAGAGAGTGTCTAGATGATGCGGGGGAAGCGCAATTCTGGAATTTTTTAGCCAATTTGAAAAATATAAACCACTCCATTTAGGACAATGACCAAGAAATTAAGACCTATAATGATTTTATAGACTTAATACCTTTATAATAAATGCGATTGTTTTTCAACGGTTTCCTTCGTTGTAGGCATTAAGCCAATTCTGCCTTCTATACCTAGCTTCCCATTTTGAGAGGTCTGCTTCAACCCGGTCAAATACCCAATGACCATCCTATTAAAAAGCATCGCCTGTTCCATATTTACAATATGCCCACAGTCCTGAATAATAAAGAGCAAGGCATCGGATTTGTTGGATGCTATTCTTTTTACCGAAGGAAGGAAAACCTTATCCTCTTCGCCCATAATAAATAAGGAGGGTATTTCCGTTTTATCGGAATATAGATAATTCAACACTGGGTTTAGCTTCCGTGTAAATTCTGACCATTTCAAAAACTCTTCTTCCTTCCATGCCGTGGTCTGTTGTTTTATAAATAATCTAGTTTCCCTATGGTTCCTGTTTGGCAAAAGATAATAAGAGAAAATCCCAAATTGGGCAGTTGAAGAAAATACGGACTTGAGCGCACTCCTTACCTTGAATAAAAAACGAAGTCGTCTATTTATCTTGGTAATGGCCCCCGCCAATATCATGGAATCCACACTTTTAGGATATTTCCAAGAAAAATAGTTGACAAATACAGTACCAAGGGAAAGGCCAATGAAATGGGATTTGGCAATATTGTTATCCTCCAATACGCGAAGAATGCCATTGGATATGGCATCTAAATCCAATTCATCCAAGGAATGGGAAAGGCCATTCTTTTCCTTTAATTCGATTATTAATACGTTATAATGAAGTTTAAATTCGGGAAGTTGTTTGTCCCATATCTGGAAGATTCCTCCTGCTCCATCTATGAAGGTTACCCAAGGCAATGAGCTGGCGTTCCTGTATGATTTGTAATGTAACAATTGGTTCGTTTTATCCAGTTTTAGGAAAAGCCCCACAATGTAATTATTCTTTCGTAATTGAAACCTTTCAATCTTACAATTAACGCTAAAACTCTAGGATGTTTTGAATTTTTAACATGGTCACTGTTAAAAAAAAGACAAATTACCCAATTATTAGTTGTTTCACATAGAGAGGTAACATCCAAATGACGATTGTGCGCGTATATTTGAAAGAACAAATTTACTACTATGGAAAAGCAATATTGTAAAGTGGGAACTGTAACCCCGATCGCGGCAAAACCAAACGTTATTACATTGTTGGAATATCAATACCAAAACTTCATTGAGAAAGCCTCTAAAATGAGATATTCCAATACCAAGTTGAGCGAGTTTTTTGAATTGAGGGCCGAAAAAATCCAAAAGTCCCTGGAGAATCTTATTTAAAGTAAGTTTCTGGACTCCAATTCTTTTTGCATTTGAACTTGTAAATCACTTGCCTTATTTGCGGCGGCTTTGGCAAAATCGGTTCCTGTGGAAGCATATATGATTCCCCTGGAGGAGTTGACCAATAGTCCAATGTCTGGAGTGATTCCATGTTCACAGACCTCCTCAAGACTTCCCCCCTGGGCACCTACCCCTGGGACCAACAAAAAGTTATTGGGGATTATTTCACGGATTTCCGTCAAATATTCCGACTTGGTCGCCCCAACCACATACATCAAATTATGGGCTCCTTTGTAGGTCTTGGAAGTTCTTAGCACTTCCTTGTAAAGCTCAATGCCATTTATTTTTTTTGTTTGAAAATCGAAGGCCCCAACATTGGAGGTCAATGCCAGTAATATAGTGTGCTTATTTTCAAAACTTAAAAAAGGCTCCACGGAATCTTTGCCCATGTACGGGGCAATCGTAATGGAGTCGAAATTTAAATCCTCAAAAAAAGCATTTGCATATCTTGCCGAAGTATTTCCAATGTCCCCTCGTTTTGCATCTGCTATGGTAAACTGCTCCGGATACCGCTCGTTCAAATAATCAATGGTTCGCTGCAAGGACTTCCATCCTTTTATACCATAAGCTTCATAAAATGCAATATTAGGCTTGTAGGCCACGCATAGATGATTCGTAGCATCAATAATGGCCTTGTTGAATTCAAAAATGGGGTCTTCTTCCTGCAATAAATGGGGTGGGATTTTCTCTAGGTCCGTATCAAGTCCAATACACAGAAAGGACTTTTTCATACGGATTTGTTGTACCAAATCTTGGGTGGTCATAAAATCAAACTACTTTTCAATAAATAGGGCCAAAATACCCCGATATTTAAAAAATCTCCGATGCCACTTTCAGTTTCTCGGTATTTTCAACAAGGCTCAATTCATCAATTATCCGCTGGATATCCCCATCTATGATATTGGATAAATCATATAAGGTAAGACCTATCCTATGGTCTGTAACCCTCCCTTGTGGATAATTATAGGTCCGTATCTTAGCTGACCGGTCTCCACTACTTACCTGGGAATTTCTTTTAGCGGCATCCTCTTCCTGTTTTTTGGCCAATTCCAGATCGTATAATCTAGAACGCAAAACCCTAAAAGCTTTGTCCTTATTCTTGTGTTGCGATTTTTGATCTTGACATTGCGCCACCAGTCCCGTTGGAATATGCGTCAGCCGTACTGCGGAATAGGTCGTATTTACGGACTGTCCTCCAGGTCCCGAAGAACAGAAATAATCTATTCGTACGTCCTTAGGGTCTATTTGCACATCAAAATCCTCAGCCTCCGGCAAAACCATTACGGTTGCGGCACTGGTATGTACCCTACCTTGGGTTTCTGTTTGCGGCACCCTTTGCACCCGGTGGACGCCTGCTTCAAACTTTAAGGTTCCGTAGACATCCTCACCGGTTACCTCAAATTGGATTTCCTTATAGCCTCCGCTGGTCCCTTCGCTCAAATCGATGACATTCGTTTTCCAACCCTTATTTTCGCAATATTTTGTATACATTCTAAAGAGGTCACCGGCAAAAATACTGGCTTCGTCGCCACCTGTTCCCGCCCTAATTTCCATCACAACATCTTTGGCATCCTCAGGATCTTTGGGTATCAACATGAGCTTAATTTCGTCCTCAAGTGCAGGAAGACTGCTTTTGGCCTCTTCCAATTGCATCTTTGCCATTTCCAGCATTTCTTCATCGGAACCATCGGCGATGATTTCCTCCGCTTCGGAAATATTATTGGTAAATTCCATATACAGATCTCTTTTGGCCATTAGCTGCTTAAGATCTTTGTATTCTTTTGTAAGTTTTACGTACCGGTCTTGATCTGCAATTATATCGGGCTGAATAATCAGGTCCGAAACCTCGTCAAAACGCTGTTTTACAATATTTAATTTGTCTATCATTATCAACTACACTTGTACTGCGAAATTACAATAATTTTATGTACCGCATTGAGGAATTACACATCGGCCCAAGTATTATAATCTGACCATTGCATAGTTTTAAATAAGAAAAAAGTGTCTGAAAATGCGTTTTTCGAAAACTGTAATTCACGGAATTTGATTGAGAATCAATCCAGTACTTTTATGCATTTTGTTTTCTGAGTCTACAATGATTACCTCTGTATCCCCTAATTGGTTTACTAAGGCAAGTCCAGCATTGGTGCCCATAACCATAATGGCTGTGGCCAGGGCATCGCAAAGTTCAGCATTTTTGGAAAAAATTGAAACACTTTGTATTTGGTCACTAATAGGGTAACCGGTTCTTGGATCTAGGATATCCTTATATTTTTCATTATTTATTAGTACGTATCTCTCCTTGTTTCCGGAGGTAGCCACGGAAGATTCCACAATGGGCAGCCACGAAAATACCTTGGTCCTATTATTGGGATTTGCAACCCCTAACATCCATTTTTCCCCACTGGCCTTAGTGCCCCATGTTGTAAGATCTCCAGAGGCATTTATCATCCCTGCGATAACCTTTTTTGATACTAGCAAGTCCTTTGCCCTGTCAACGGCATATCCCTTTCCAATGGCCCCAAACGAAATCTTCATGCCTGGCTTTGTAAGGAACACTGTTAAATTATTTTCATCAAGACTAATGTCCCTATAATTGACCCTTGAAAGCCCTTTACTTATTTCTATATGCGTTGGCTTAGCCGACATTGGCCCTTGAAAATCCCAAAGATTGTCCAAAGCGGCAAAGGAAATGTCAAAAGCACCATCTGTTATATCGGAGATTTGTTTGCAACGTTCTATCAGCTTAAAGAGCTCTAAGCTCACTTTTACTGGTTTGATACCTGCATTTTTATTGATTGCATGTGTTTCCGAGTTCTCGTCCCACGAAGAGATGAGCTTCTCTATACGTGCTATTTCACCAATTGCCTCCTGTATATTAATATAACCTAAATCCTCATTCGTGGAAACTACCGTAATCTCGAAAGGGCCTCCCATTAAAGTCACGGTCTGTTTCACCGTAATAAATTTCTTTTCCTGGCCATACAAGGAGCAAAAAACGAAAAAGGATAGAATGATTACTTGGAACCTCATTTTTTCGCGTGTTTAGTTCGACTAAATTGCGCGGTGATTTTCCAAAAATTCGGACAAATTTTTGTTACTCGGCTTTCGTTTGAAAAACGATTGTAGGGGAACTTTACTACTATTGGCAGTATTGGGGGAGCTGAATTCAATGGCTGTAAGAATTGGGACAAACAGTGTATTACTCGAATACCCTTAAAATAGTACCATCAAGTGATGTTTGATAAACCTTTAGGGGTCTTGTGGCCCTACCGTTTCCAGCATTTAAATTACTGCCATCTTGGGCAAATTGCGATCCATGAACGTCACAATAGAATATTCCGCCGTTTTGGTTGATAAACCGTACCTCATCATACCCTTCATGGCTACACACCTGACTTGCAGCGACCAGTTCGCCCTGTAAATTTCTGGCAATGACCACCAAATTCTTGAGGATAAACCCTCCATTGGTAGCTAGATTGGCAGCTTCGGGAGCGTCTAAATCGATGGTAAAATCCACGTTGGTAGGCTCTTCAACGATATTTCCGTTTTCGCCGTTATCCTTGGAACAGCTCCCCAAGCAGGGAAACGTTATGGCGAATGCCGCTCCGGCACCCAAACTTTTTAAAAACTCCTTTCTTTGCATAGCCTAATATTTATAATACAAACGATCGTATCGGGCTATTCGTATGCCTTAATACTCGAAGATTCCAAATTGACTTTTTATGGTCAATTTCTTGGTCTGAGATGCGGCTACCCTTCCGACGATTTGGGCATCCACATTAAAACTTTGGGCAATGGAAATCAGGTCCTTCGCCGTTGTTTCATCGGTATATATTTCCAAACGGTGCCCACAATTGAACACCTGGTACATTTCCTTCCAATCCGTGCCGGACTGCTCCTGAATCAATTTGAACAAAGGCGGAATATCAAAAAGATTGTCCTTGATAATGTGTAGATTATCTATAAAATGAAGGATTTTTGTTTGGGCACCGCCACTGCAATGGACCATTCCGTGAATCTCCTTTTTACCATACCTGGACAAAATTTTCTTCACGATGGGCGCATAGGTTCTTGTAGGTGACAAAACCAATTTCCCTGCATCCAATGGGGACCCTTCAACACTGTCAGTGAGTTTTGCCTTTCCTGAGTACACCAAAGATTCGGGAACTTCGTTATCATAACTTTCCGGATATTTTTCGGAAAGGTATTTGGCAAAAACATCGTGCCTTGCCGAAGTCAGTCCATTGCTGCCCATACCCCCGTTGTATTCCTTTTCATACGTAGCCTGACCAAAGGATGACAAACCAACGATTACATCCCCTTCCTGAATATTGGCATTGTCAATGACATGGTCCCTTTTTAATCTAGCAGTTACAGTGGAATCCACGATGATGGTCCGCACCAGATCACCAACATCCGCAGTTTCACCGCCGGTTGATTTGATGGTGATACCAAAAGCTTCCAATTCGCGAATCAGTTCTTCCGAGCCGTTAATGATGGCCGATATGACCTCCCCGGGAATTTTATTCTTGTTCCTACCAATAGTGGAAGAAAGCATGATATTGTCCGTAGCACCAACACATATCAAATCATCAATGTTCATGATGAGCGCATCCTGCGCAATACCCTTCCAGACGGAAATATCCCCGGTCTCCTTCCAATACATATAGGCCAAGGAAGACTTTGTTCCCGCACCGTCCGCATGCATTACCAAACAGTAGTCTTCATCGCCGGTCAAATAGTCGGGTACAATTTTGCAAAAGGCCTTTGGAAACAGACCCTTATCAATGTTTTTAATGGCATTATGAACGTCTTCCTTGGAAGCGGAAACCCCGCGTTGGTTGTATCTTTCACTGTGGGATGAGGACATCTAGATCTAATTTGTGGCAAAAATAGGGGAATTGAATTTAAAATCAACCCCCATAAAATTTCATATCCGCCTTTTTGAACCCTTAGCTTCAGGATTATTTAATAAACAATAGCTCGCTATACTTGGTCAGTGGCCAAAGTTGATCCTCGATAAACTTTTCCAATTGATCGGCATGGCTTCGGATGGTATCAAAATAGGGTTTTACATCATTGCAGTACGCCTCCGCCATTTTCGCGGTATCCTTTATTTTATCGGCCTTATTCTGGGTATCGGTCAAAGTATCCGTTGCCTTTTTCAAAGCGGAAATGTGTTGTCCTATTTCTTCGATCATGGAAAGCTGGGCTTCCGTAAATGCCTTGTGGGCAGCACCATAGATTTCCTTTAATCCGGATACATTGGTAATCAATTTATTCTGATAGGCGATGGCCGATGGTATCACCGAATTGTATACCATATCCCTGTACACATGTCCCTCGATCTGAAGGTGCATCACATAGGTTTCCAGTTCCACCTCCATTCTTGCCCCCAGTTCCACTTCGCTCATGACCTTCATCGACCTGAACAAATCAACCGTACTCTTGGAGGCAAGTACACGGAGGGCATCCGGCGTATTTTTATTGTTGCTTAATTTTCGCTTTTTTGCCTCGTTCTCCCAATCCTTACTGTATCCATCACCATCAAAGCGAATTCTTTTACATGTCTTGATATACTCGCGCAATACATTGAAGATGGCCTCGTCCTTTTTAAGCCCCTTCTTGTCCAAAAGAATATCCACCTCCTTTTTAAAATCCTTGAGCTGTTTGGCCACTATGGTGTTCAAAACCGTCATGGGCTTGGCGCAGTTCGTTTTGGAACCCACACCCCTCATTTCAAACTTGTTCCCGGTAAACGCGAAGGGCGAGGTACGGTTACGGTCCGTATTGTCCAAAAGAATTTCAGGAATCTTGCCAACAACGTTCAGTTTAAGTTCCGTTTTCTCCTCCGGAGATAGTTTTCCTTGGGAAACCCCTTCCAGTTCGTCCAAAACGCTGCTTAATTGTTTCCCGATAAAAATTGAAAAAATAGCCGGCGGGGCCTCGTTGGCACCCAAACGATGGTCGTTGCTCGCCGATGCAATGGATGACCTCAAGACTTCCTCATAGGTATCCACCGCCTTTATCGTATTCACAAAAAAGGTCAGGAACTGTAGGTTCTTCATGGGCGTGGAACCCGGACTCAACAAATTCACGCCCGTATCCGTGGCCAAGGACCAGTTGTTGTGCTTTCCGGAGCCATTTACACCTGCAAAAGGCTTTTCATGGAACAATACTTTCAAATGATGTCTGTCCGCAATCTTATCCATAACATCCATCAGCAATAGGTTATGGTCCACGGCCAAATTGGCCTCCTCAAAAACAGGGGCCAATTCAAACTGGTTTGGGGCAACTTCGTTGTGCCTGGTCTTCACCGGAATCCCCAATTTGGTGCACTCTTTTTCCAGATCGCTCATAAAACCCAATACCCTGCGTGGAATCACCCCAAAATAGTGATCGTCCAACTGTTGGCCCTTGGCCGCCGATACTCCCATTAGGGTTCGGCCGGTAATGATTATGTCCGGCCTTGAATGTGCCAATGCCTTATCGATTAAAAAGTACTCCTGCTCCCAACCTAAGGTAGCGTTCACTTTTGTGACGTTTTTATCAAAATATTTTGCCACGTTGGTCGCCGCTTCATCTACAGCGCTCAATGCCCTTAACAAGGGCGCTTTATTATCCAAGGCCTCGCCAGTATAAGAAACAAAAATGGTGGGTATACATAGCGTAGTTCCGTATATGAATGCAGGAGATGTAGGGTCCCATGCGGTATATCCCCTTGCTTCAAAAGTATTGCGTATACCACCACTTGGAAAGCTGGACGCATCGGGCTCCTGTTGCACCAATTGTCCGCCACCGAACTTCTCCAAGGCCCTACCGTCCAACGTTAGATCGAAAAATGCATCGTGTTTTTCAGCCGTTGCCCCGGTCAAAGGCTGAAACCAATGGGTATAATGGGTAGCTCCCATGGTAATTGCCCAACCTTTAATGGCCTCTGCAACCTGGTCAGCAATCTTACGGTTAATTTTGGAACCCGTAACAATGGCATCCTTCAAGCTCTCATAGGCATCCTTGGTCAAATATTGAAGCATTTTGGCCTCATTGAAAACATTCAAACCAAAAATATCGGAACGTCTTCCTTTTTCCTCTACGGTAATGGCCTCTCTTTTTAGGCTCTGGACAATGGCTTCAAATCTGGGTATGGACATGCTATAGTAAATTATTAATTCGACAAATTTAAGTGCAAAAAATATTTATTTGACAAAATACCCGACAAAAATTAGGGGTATCATATTATTTATTGAAATCTTGGAGATTTAACCCCCAAAAAATACCTAGATACCTGAAAAAAACATATTTTTGGTCGTCTTTTTAAATTGTAATATAACTACCAATAATTATGAGCAAGATTAAATTAGAATACATTTGGTTGGATGGATACTACCCAACTCAAAACATGAGAAGCAAGACCAAGGTGGTCAACAAATTTGGCGGAAAATTGGAAGACTGTCCAATGTGGTCCTTTGATGGTAGTTCCACGAGACAGGCAGAAGGAGGATCTTCGGATTGTTTGTTAAAACCCGTAGCCTTGTTTCCGGACCCTGCAAGAAAAGACGGATGGTTGGTCATGACGGAAGTTTTAAATGCCGATGGTACCCCTCATGAGTCCAACGGTAGGGCCACTATAGATGATGATGATAACGACTTCTGGTTTGGTTTTGAGCAGGAATATTTTATTATGGACACCCACACACAACTGCCATTGGGCTTTCCAATAGGTGGTTATCCCGCACCCCAAGGTCTATACTATTGCTCCGTAGGTGGAAAGAACACACATGGAAGGGATATTGTTGAGGAGCATGCCGATCTTTGTATCGCGGCCGGTATCAACTTTGAAGGTATCAACCAAGAGGTTGCGTGTGGACAATGGGAATTCCAATTGTTTGCCAAGGGAGCCAAAAAAGCAGGTGACGAGCTTTGGGTTGCCCGATATTTATTAGACCGTCTTACCGAATCCTACGGATATTACATTGAATACCACCCAAAACCATTGGGCAAGGACATGGACTGGAACGGTTCTGGTATGCACGCCAACTTCTCCAATACTACATTGAGAACTGCCGGTTCAAAAGAAGTGTACGAGAAAATATGTGAGGCCTTTAGACCTGTGGTTAAGGAGCATATTGAGGTGTATGGCGAGTTCAACGACCAGCGTTTGACCGGTAAGCATGAAACTGCTTCCATCAACGATTTCAGCTATGGAATTTCTGACCGTGGGGCTTCGATCCGTATTCCTATTGCAACCGTGGAAAGTGGTTGGAAAGGATGGTTGGAGGACAGACGTCCAGCTTCGAACGGTGACCCATACAAAATTGCAGGAAGAATCGTTAAAACCGTGAAGTCTGCGAAAGTTTAAAAAGTAAAAATTAATTGTTGATAAGAAAGGCCTCGAATTCTTCGAGGCTTTTTTAGTTTTGGATGTTGGGAAGCGGCGTGTTCATCCAATAGTCTTTGAAATTTTCTGGTTTGAAAATATACGGTTGTTGGAAAATTGGTAATGCTTTGTTCATAAAAAGTGTATCATTCAATATGCTTCCATTAGGCCGTATTTCTTGCACAAAAAATTCCCTGAACTGGCGGTATGTGTTATATGTCATTTCATTAACTTTACTTCCTTTTAAGTTTTCAACATTGGACGCCTCCGCATAAAAGATATCCTGAAAATCGATTCTTTTATTTTGTTTGGATTCCATTTCGTTCACCAAATCAGTAAAGGCCTTGCTGGACAGATCGGGGTATACCTCCACCTCATATTCAAAAACCATTACCTTTTTTATTTTTAGCCTTTCCCCCCTTAAACGTATATCATAGTTTTGTTTTTTTAGGGCAGATTCATATTCTACCCTGTCATTGAACTTAAATACAAAACAACTTTTAGGACCGTTCAAGAGCACATCTTCCACACTAAATTCCGGAGGTTTACTTACTTCGAAAGTGTTGTAGAACGAAATATAGTTTGGATACATCTTTCCATACTTGGGCGCATATTCCGTTATTACTTCAAATATGGCTTCGTGATCATTACCATGCTTGTTAAGACCCCCGTCCTTTAACTTGCGAAAGCGATCGTACACTGCGTACTCCATTTTTCGAATTGAAAAATCCCTTTTGGATATGTACACATTCCCAAAGGCCAGGTATTTCAACATGGACTGTCTAAGACCAATAGTGTAATATACCTCATCATCCATTGAAGTATCCGGTTCCTTGTTAAGGAAATGATTATCTATCACATCCTTTTCAAAAACATTAATAAAATCGTAAGAGTTGACTTGAAAGTTTCTTATGGCGTCATGAATCCTTAGTATGGTAAACTCGTTTCCTCCGTAATTATATAGATATGCCTTATCAATGAACTTTTTATAGAACTTATAATCATATTTGAACTCACCTTCAAAATCTTGCTTAAAATCCTGATTCTTTTGAAAATTGTAAATACGTATTTTGGAATTGGAGTAGTCATTGGAACCAAAACCTTCATCAACAACTTCCAAAAATGCCTCGTTCATATTTACATACTCGTTTTTTCTCAATTGATAATCTCTGTAGTAACCAATTGCAGCAAACTCACGGGTTGGATAGTTCATAGGAATCGCCTTAATAGCCCGACGTAGAATCTGAGCCGCCGACAATCTTCTTCGCTTTTTAGCGGTTACAAGTGCTTCGGAAAGACCCAAAACTCCGGGCTCCAAATAGATAATGTTAACATCTTTTGGCGATAGATTTTGCAGGGCATATTCCTTTTTTGTGAAGCCCATGGAGGAGATTACTATAGACTCCCCTGCCTTCCTAAATTCCAAGGGCAAACGGAAACTACCGTCCATGTTGGTAATGACCCCTTTGGCCTTTCCCAAAATACGGACAGTGGCAAAAACCACCGGTTCATTGGTTTCTCCATCCAAAACCTTGCCCCTGACAAAACCCGCTTCCTGGGCCCAACAGACCGAGGCCATAAGAAGAAAGAAAAGGTTGGGCCATCGGTTGCAATGCATAGAATCAGGTTATCGTTACGTACACAAAAGATACGTAAATTCCTAAAAGGATTAAACCATCTCGCCATCCCAAACGCAATCCTTTTGGAAAAAAGACCAATGGAAGTATCACGAAGGAGATTCCAAGCATCCAAAAGATATCGTTCTCCAAAAGACCCGTATCCACCACATAAATAGGCGAGACTATCGCCGTGATACCCAAAACCGCCAATAGATTAAAAATATTGGAACCTATCAAATTACCTACGGAAATGGCCTTTTCCTTTTTCAATACCGCGATGACGGAGGCTGCCAACTCCGGAATACTCGTCCCTACCGAAACAACCGTAATACCAATGACCCTGTCACTTACCCCAAAAGAAGATGCTAGTCCAACGGCACCCTTTATGAGCAACTCGGACCCTCCCCAAAGTGCAACACCGCCCAGACCCAGAAACAGCACGGTTTTATATAGAGGTAGTAATATATCATCTTCGGGCATTTCGTCTACCACGGCCGTTTTCTGGAATCGAAGGAGGTATACCAAAAAAAAGAATAGAAAAGAGACCATAATTATTCCTTCTACCCGGCTCAAGTTGCCATCAAAATAGATAAAGCCGAAAAACAGTACCGAAGCAAGCATCATTACAGGCCAGTCCGTCGTATAAAAACTTTTTCGCACATCTATACTTCCCAAAATAACTGTCACCGCCAACACCAAACCGAGATTGGCGATATTTGACCCCACTACGTTTCCCAGGGCCAAGTCCGGAAAGCCATCCAAGGCCGCCTTTATACTTACGATAAGCTCCGGTGCGGAAGTAGCAAAGGAGACCACCGTCATACCTATGACAATTTTGGGTATGCTCAACCGCAAGGAAATGGCCACGGCTGACTTCAACAACCAACTACCTCCGGCTATTAACAATAGGAGCCCTATTAAAACAAAAAGTACATTTTGCATATAACACGTTTACCCACAAATATAAATGAAGCCCCAAGATTTCAAAGCAATAGTTTTTAATACCCAAAAGGAGATAAAATGGAGTTGATAAAATTCCCATTGGGCGAAAATACCGTGAATGGTAGTTAGTGAATGAAAATCACTACGAACATCGGGCATTTGAAATAAGTAAGACAAATCGAACTTTTAATGATTCCCATGCACTTTAACGAACCTTCCCAAAAAAGAAAAGTTACTTCTCAAATAAGCCATTCTTCATTTGTAAAAAAAAATGAAATCGGAGAAAACCGAAGAAATTTTTATGAAATGCCCCTACAACTTTTGGAAACCTCCCATTTTACCCCTATAAAATTTATAAAATGTAAGATAAAAGACGTTTAGCTATTACATTTTATCACATCAATGTAGGGTTGATTCCAAATATTACAACATATCACATTATTTCACTTACATACTTGTATTCAAATATATCGATTTAACTAAAATTACTTGGATGGAAGCGAAACTCCATTATATATTATTCGAATAATCGACTATAATCAACAATTGTATAACCTAAAACTTTTAAAAATGATTAATTTATTTAAGCTCATACTATACTTCATAATAAGTATTGTCATCCACAATCTTTGAGAAAATTTGTAGAAACCAATTAAAATGCCGGGTCCGGTTACAATTTTACATAAATGGAGTATAACATAGATTTTGAGAAAGGATAGTAATTACTGACAGAATATAAAAGAAGGTCAAATTAGAATGTAACCAATTTTTGTATTTTTGACAAAACCATTGTTTTGAAAAAAAGTTTTTTTAAATTTTTGGCAAAGATGAATAAGGCTATATTGCCCTCATATTCAGAAAAACAATTGGATTTATCCAAAGCCAGTAAATTCCAACTGGCCATTATTGGTTGGAGATACTATGTTACTACCCGCGCTTTGGATTAGTAGGATATCAAGGATTTTACCTTAAAAGGTTTGATTTTTTCCCTTCCGTTTAGAAAAGAGAGTTCAATCAAAAAATTACATTGTACGATGATACCTCCCAATTTTTCGACCAATTTGGTAGTTGCCAAAGCGGTTCCACCTGTCGCCAAAACGTCATCATGAATTAAAACCCTATCCCCTTTGGTTATACCGTCCACATGAATCTCCAAGGTATCTGTACCATACTCCAAATTATATGATTCGCTCAAGGTTTTATAAGGTAATTTCCCCGGTTTCCTAATAGGTACAAATCCGGATTCCAATCGCTCCGCTAGCATAGGTCCAAAAATAAACCCCCTACTTTCCATACCAACAACTTTGTCTATATCCTCCTTTTTCAAGTCCTTAATAAGACTATCAGCAGCACTACTTAAAGCCCAATGACTCTGTAATAAGGGAGTTATATCTTTAAAGATGATTCCTGGTTTTGGGAAATCTGGCACATCTCTTATATAACTTTTGAAATCCATATATTATAAAGGGTCTTAATTTTGTGGTAAATGTAAAAAGAAATATATTTGCACCCCGCTTTAGGGAAAATTGAAATATGGCCTCGTGGCGCAACTGAATAGCGCATCTGATTACGGCTCAGAAGGTTACAGGTTTGAATCCTGTCGAGGTCACTGGGAGGAAACTCCAAACAAAAGGAAAACCTTGCAAAATCTATGATTTGCAAGGTTTTGTCGTTTTTGGACCATCATTTTAATTGATTTGATTTGGTTTCATTCGTCAACAAATTGGTCTAAAAGTTTTTACTATAAAATTGAAGCTACTGAAATATGATGATAGATGGAATTGATTTAAATCTGTAGAGGTCACGATTCATTCGACAAGCATGTAAATCCTATAACTGTTTTTTGCGTTTTCAATATCGAATTTTCTTTATGAAGTTTTAAGTAAAAAATTCTAATAAAAGCATGTGCAAAGTCATTTGGGCTTTCTATTTTTTAAAACTAAAAAATCAACCAAAAGCTATATATCCTTTGGTTGATTTTTACATTGTTTAAGAATTACCGGTATTTATAGTCATCAAAGAAGGTACACCTTCACAATGACTTTAATATAACCAACGGTAATTAAGCTTGCTTGATAAACTGGGCATCGATGACCATTTTTACTTGATCTGACACTACCACATTCCCTGCTTCCGTTACAGCACTCCAAGTTAGATTGAAATCCTTTCTATTGATACTTCCCCTAATTTCAAAACCAGCTTTTGTCTGACCATAAGGGTCTACTGCAATACCGTTAAAATCTACATCCAGTACAACTTCCTTTGTTACATCACGTATGGTCAAATTACCAATAATTTTATCCTTGGCGAAAGACTTGGAGATAAATGTCATTTTTGGATATTCGTCCGCTTTAAAAAAGTCATCGGACATAAGGTGGCCATCCCTATCCTTGTTTTTAGTATTTATCGAGTCTATGCCGATTTCTACCGATAAGGAAGCATTTTCAAATTCGTCATTCTCAGTTTCTATAGTAGCATCAAATTTTTCAAAATACCCAGTAACCGTAGAAATCATCATATGTTTTACCTTAAAACTTACTTCTGAATGTGCAGGGTCTATTACCCATTTACTTATTTTTTCCATTACAATTGATAATTGATTAAAAAATATATTAATTAATGTCTATACAACATTTGTATGTACAAATATAAAAGATGAATTCTTAATTTTGATCAATGAAAACCCAACTTTTTGTTAAAGTTGATAAATATGAATCCTGACCTTACCCGGTATCCCAACTAAATAGAAGGTGTTTTTTTGGCAATGTACCTCATAAGTAAATTGCAAAATGACAGAATATCAATAAAAACTGAATTCTTTATTTAAGACTACTCATTATATGAAAATCCAATTACATAATACGAACTTACCGTTTTACCTATCCTACGATTTCTTTTTCCCATTTCATACATGGCGAATGGAACATTTCTTAGATAAGTAAAAAAAAAGCTAGTTTATGTTATACTTGGGAAAATGGATTGTATAGAATTTCCAATAAAGCCAAACGTCCCTTAACATAGACATTACGGATATTTAACAATAAATTTTACATGCGACCCGAAATTTAGCCATGTATTTATTACTCCTGACAACTTAAAAAAATTCATTATGACTTTGGACAACATCCTATCTTCAAAATCATAAATTCTTGGTTATCGTTAAATACAAAATTTAACTAATATGTTAGCGTATTATAGCCTAGTGCTTGAAGTTGAAGCATTCTTACGGAAGCGGTTGGAGTGATGTCCAAACCGTCAAAAAGGGTTTCTGCTTCCACACCCAGTTTTTCCATGGCAACACTACATACACTCACCTTTATCTTTCCCTTGTACTTTTCAAAAAAGGCCTCCAACTCTGACCCCTTTGTAAGTGCTTTGACCACCATACCTTTTACCACAATTTCATATTCCTCAATTTCCAATCCGTTTTCAATCAAAAGGTCATACATGCCAAGTACCCCCTTAAAGTGCCTTTCAGTTGTAAGTATAAAACCGTATTTGGGTGTTGTTTGTAAATCCGCCACGGTCTGTTGATCCAATTTCTTTTGGGCTTTTACTTGAGGAGTGCCTGCAAAAAACAAAAAAGCAATGATTAGGGTTGTAGATACTGATTGCATAAAAGTAGATCTTAGCATTTATTATTCCTTTAAAAATACTACGAATTTAATTCTGATAATATGTCTTTTGTCATAGTTGAGAAATTAATCCAAGATAAAAAAGCCAGGCTCAGGAGCCTGGCATAATTTTACCATTCTTATTTCAAACAAAGTCAAGTAATTATAATTTACTTTCCATTGAAAAATATCATAACACCAACAACTACTGCTAATACCAATATGGAGATAACAACGTCCTTCCAATTGTAACTATTTTTATTTTTACTTTTTTCTTCTGCGCTAATGGTTCCAAAGGTTAAGTTGGCCACTTTCTCTGCAGATGGTGCCGGAGCAAAAAGACTGGTCACCACCGCAAAAATCACACATACCAAAAAGAACCAAGCTCCAAAGGTCAAAAAGTTCATACTGCCCATTTCGTACAAAAATCCATCCGGATCCAAATCCCCCTTTATCAATTCCAAAACAATTCGGATGGCAGCAACGATAATACCCATAATCAATGTAGCAAAAGCTCCCAATCCATTGATGCGCTTGTGGAAAATACCTAAAAGGAACACGGCGGTTATCGGTGGCGCAATATAGGACTGTACACTCTGTAAATACTCATAAAGCACTCCCGAAATATTGGCCATGATAGGAATCCAGATAATGCCGATGATTACCACTACCACAGTCGCCAACTGACCTGTACGCACCAATTTCTTTTCTGGGGTATTGGGCCTAAGCTTTTTGTAAATATCAACAGTAAACAGTGTGGAAACGGAATTGAAAACCGAGGCCAAGGAACTCATCAAGGCCGCTAGTAGACCGGCAGCTACCAGACCACGCAAACCGGATGGCAACACATTGCTCATCAATACGGGAAATGCTTCATCCGGAGAATCCCAATGCAATTCGCCTCTCATTTTTAGGGCCAAGGCAATAACCCCAGGAATCAAAAAGAGAAATACAGGCATCAATTTCATAACCGCGCCAAAAATGGTACCTCTCCTACCCTCTTTGATATTTTTGGCCGTCAGGGCCCTTTGTACGATGTACTGGTCAGTACACCAATACCAAATTCCAACGATGGTACTAGAAATCACGAGTGACGGCCAAGGAAAATCCGGGTCACTAGGTGGTCGCCACATATTCAAATACTCTGGCTTTACAGTTTCCACCAGACTACCCCAACCTCCAACTTTTTCCAATCCGAGATAGGTAAGTACTGCGGCTCCCAAAACAAGGAGTACGGCCTGTAAGGTTTCCGTATACACTACGGCTCGCATACCCCCTAACACGGTGTAAATACCTGTTAATATTACGGTGGCGATGGCACCCGTCCAAAAGTCGATGCCCAATAGGGCGGAAACGACTACCCCACCAGCATAAATAGTAACGGATATTTTCGTCAGCACATAGGCAACAATCGAAAAGATGGACAATACCCAACGGGACCGGGCGTCAAATCTCTTTTCCAAGAATTCTGGCATGGTAAACACACCACTACGGGCATAAAAGGGGAGAAAAACCCAACCTAAAATGAGGACGATCCAAGCGTGGATTTCGTAAATCAACATGGGAAGCTTATCGCTGGCCCCAGCTCCTGCAAGTCCTACCACGTGCTCCGAACCGATATTGGAAGCGAAAATGGAAGCCCCTACTACGAACCAACCTACATTCCTTCCTGCCAAAAAATAATCTTCAGTATTGTCCTCTTTCTTTCGAATAACCCAAACGGCAATACTGAGTAGAATTAAAAAATAAAATACAATGGCTACCCAGTCAAAAGTGTCAAGTGTTTGCATAATTAATTGGTTTAGTTGTGCCGTTATTTGGTCATTAATGTAAATGTTGTCTTGGTAGTATAAGTCTCACCAGGATTTAGAACTACAGAAGGAAATTCTTCTTGGTTAGGAGAATCCGGATAATGCTGGGTTTCCAAACAAAATCCACTTCTCTTGGCATATTTGCTATCATTTGGAGCAGGAAGGGTACCATCCAAGAAATTTCCGGTGTAGAACTGAATACCTGGCTCATCCGTAGACACCTCCAAATACCTCCCTGTTGCTGGGTGATAGGCACTAGCCACTTTTCTAAAGCCCTCCTGTTGGCCATTTAACACCCAACAATGATCGTAACCACCACCTAATTGCAGTTGTTCGTTATCCTCGGAAATATCCTGACCTACTAGTTTCGGTTCCCTAAAGTCGAAAGGCGTACCTTCAACTGGCCTCAACTCCCCTGTTGGGATTAGACCACCATCTACAGGCAAGAAAGTGTCCGCATCAATTTCAACAACATGGTCCAAAATAGTACGGGAAAAATCTCCCGATAAATTGAAATAGGCATGCTGTGTAAGGTTTACAACGGTAGCTTTATCCGTTGTAGCCTCATACAATACATCCAGGGAATTGTCGTCATTCAAGGTATAGGTAACCGTGGTACTTAGATTTCCTGGAAAGCCCTCTTCCATGTCCTTGCTCAAATAGGTAAGAGTGAGTGAAGCTGAATTTTCACCTACTTCTGTCTTGGCTTCCCAAACCTGTTTGTCAAATCCCTTGATACCGCCATGCAGGCTATTTTCCCCATTGTTTTGCGCCAAGGTATATACTTCTTCTCCAATACTGAACTTTCCTTTGGCAATACGGTTTCCATATCTCCCGATCAGCGCCCCAAAGTAGGGATTGTCCTTTTCATATTGTGCCAAATCATCAAAGCCTAGGACAACATTTTGCATGTTTCCGTCCTTATCTGAAGTTCTCAAAGAAGTGATCCGACCTCCATAGGTGATAATATCCACTTCGATACCACCTTCATTTTTCATGAAAAATTGAGTTACTTTTTTACCGTCCTGGGTCGTTCCATAATTACTTTCCGTAATACTGACCTTGGATATATTCTCTTTGGGAGTTTCTTCTTTCATTTCCTTATCCTTTTTATCCTTACAATTTACACTGACCACAAGCGAAAGCAGCAATGCACATGTATAATAAATGTTGGTTGATTTTTTCATGTTTAAGTTATTTACAAGTTATTTTTAAACAATTGAAAATAGACCTCGTTGGCATTCAATTGGTTTTTTAATTCCCTAAGGGTCGTATTTTTATCGATTACCACCAATTCAATGCCTGCCATTTCCGCAAAATCCTCTATAAATTCCGTGGTCAGCGCTTGGCTGTAAACCGTATGGTGTGCACCTCCTGCCAGAATCCATCCCGTAGCGGCTACCTCCAAATTAGGATGTGCATCCCATAGTACCCTAGCTACCGGTAAGTTAGGTAATTTACCTTCTGGTTCCACGGCCTCTACTTCATTGACGATTAAACGGAACCTATTCCCCAAATCCACCAAGGAAACATTGATTGCCGGCCCAGCGGGAGAATTGAAGACCAAACGCACCGGATCTTCCTTGCCTCCTATTCCCAGAGGATGTACTTCACAAGAAGGCTTTCCATCCGCTATGGTCGGACAAATTTCCAGCATGTGAGATCCCATAACATAGGATTTTTGAGGGGTAAAGTGATAGGTGTAGTCTTCCATAAAAGAAGTTCCACCCTTTAATCCCTCGGCCATTACTTTCATTGCCCTGAGCAATGCGGAAGTTTTCCAATCTCCTTCCGCTCCAAAGCCATAACCATCGGCCATCAATCTTTGTGTAGCGATTCCCGGTAATTGTTTTAATTCACCAAGATTCTCAAAAGTATCTGTGAAGGCCTTAAATCCGCCTTCATCCAAAAATTTTCTGAGTCCAAGTTCTATCTTGGCCGCCTCGATTAAGGAGCTTCGCTGATTTCCTCCTTCTTTCAAAGAATCACTCAATTCATATGCCTGCTCATAGTTCTCAACCAATGCATCGACCTCCTTTTGGTCCAATCCCTTTATGTGCTTGACTACATCTGACGAGTCATATCCATTCACGGAAAAGCCAAAACGAAACTGGGCCTCCACTTTATCACCATCGGTCACCGAAACCTCCCGCATATTATCCCCCAAGCGGGCAACCTTTAAATTTTGAAATTCGTTCCATCCAAGGGCAACACGACTCCAATTTCCCAGTTTTTGCTGTACCCTTTCCGTTTGCCAATGCCCGACAATAATTTTTCTGTTTTTGCGCATTCGGGTCATCATATGACCAAACTCCCGATCTCCGTGAGCAGATTGGTTCAGGTTCATGAAATCCATATCTATGGATTCCCAAGGTATTTCCGCATTGAATTGGGTATGCAGATGGCAAAGAGGCTTGTTGAGAACACTTAGACCCTTTATCCACATCTTTGCCGGTGAGAAGGTATGCATCCAAGTAATTATGCCAATGCAATCTTTATTTGAACTAGCTTCCAAGCAGATATCCGTTATTTCCTGGGGTGTCTTTACTGTAGGCTTATATACAATTCGCAACGGGATAAATGCCGATCTATTCAATCCCTTAACGATTTCCTGTGAATTTTTTGCGACCTGATGAAGTGTTTCAGGTCCATATAAATGTTGGCTTCCCGTTACAAACCAAATTTCCTTCTCTGCCATATATTTAATTATAAATCTGTTGTTAGTTATTTTTGTCCGTAGTAAGCATTTTTTCCATGCTTACGTTCGTAGTGTTTTTTTACAAGGGAATCCTTTAGTCTTGGGGCTTCGGGATTTATTTGCAACGTTAGATAGGCCATTTGGGCCACCGTTTCCAAAACCTTACTGTTATACACGGCCTTGGCCGCCGTTTTGCCCCAAGCAAAGGGGCCGTGGTTTCCCAACAGCACCATTTCCACTTCTTCAGGGGAAAGATTTCGATTCTTGAAACATTCCAATATTTGAATTCCGGTATTGTGTTCGTAATTACCCTCTATAAGTTCATCGCGCATTGGTTCCGCACAGGGAATATCCTTTGTTAAATGATCCGCATGTGTAGTACCAAATACCGGAATGTCCTTTTGAGCCTGAGCCCATGCTACCGAGTATGTCGCATGGGTGTGCGCTATACCTCCAATATGTTCCCAATTCTTATACAAATAGGCATGTGTCTTGGTATCCGAGGAAGGCCGCATAGAACCTTCGATTATAGTGTTGTCATAATCCAAGATGACGATATCCTCAGGTTTGAGTTTCTCATAGGGCACTCCACTTGGTTTAATGGCAAAAACGCCATTTTCCCTGTCCACAGCGCTCACGTTACCAAATGTATAAATGACCAGACCTAAGTTGTTCAATTCTATATTTGCTTCAAAACATTCGTGCTTCAGTGCTTCGTATTTTGAACTCATTCCTTATTTTGATTTTATGGTTGTTTCGATGAAATTTCCCAGTTCATTGTAGGATTCCATCAAATGTCTGTATGTTTCAACGGAAGCTTGCTGGGGATCATATTCCGCTTCAAACTCGCTTCCCATATATGTACTGGCCTCAACAACATTTGAATAGATTCCCGATGCCACGGCGGCATATATTGCCGCACCCAAGGCCGGCGCCTGATCCGAGGCTGCCACTTTAATGGGCATATTCATAACGTTAGCCAAGGTTTGCATGATAAAAGGTGACTTCCTTGCTACACCACCGATACCAATCACCGAATTGATTTGAACACCCTCTTCCTGAAAACGGTCGGCAATTTTCTTGGAACCAAAACAGATGGCGTTTACCAAGGCCTTGAAAATGTGGGGTGCTTTGCTGCCCAATGAGAGTTGTGATATGGCACTTTTTAAATTTTGGTCGGCATCCGGGGTGCGTCTGCCATTTATCCAGTCCAGTGCGGTGGGTATACTTTCGGACAAGGGTATTGCTTCGGCCGCATCAGATAGTTTTTTGATAAAATCGCGCTCTATTTCTTCCTTTAAATCTATTTTTTGTTGTTCCGATAAAATATCCGAAGTCAAAACCAAATTATCGATAGGCCATGAAAGTACGTCCTTGAACCAGGCCAATAAGTCTCCAAAAGCGGATTGACCCGCTTCCAAACCCACCAAACCGGGTATGACCGAACCATCTACCTGTCCGCAGATACCCTTTATCGTTTTACCATCTATATCGGTATCAGTGGCCACCATAATGTCACAGGTAGAGGTTCCCATAACACGTACCAGGGCATGCTCATCAATTTTTGCACCCACGGCCCCTGAATGCGCGTCAAAAGTGCCTACGGCAACAACGGTATCCGTGTTGAGTCCCAAACGATTTGCCCATTCTTGGCTCAATGTGCCTGCTACCTGGTCAGATGTAAAGGTTTCTTCATATAGACGGTCCCTTAAATCCGCCAGATAAGGATGTATTTTGCCCAAAAATTCCTTTGGGGGCAATCCGCCCCAGCTTTGATGCCACATCGCCTTATGACCCGCGGCACATCTACTGCGTTTAAAGGTTTCCAAATTTTTATCCTCAATCAAGAGGTAGGTCATTAGATCACAATGCTCCATCCAAGTATAGGCATTGTTCCTAACAGCCTCATCTTGCTGGACAACATGGGCGATTTTGGCCCAGAACCATTCCGAAGAATAAATTCCGCCCACATATTTCGTAAAATTCTCACCGCCCCATGAAACCCCTAATTCGTTTATGAGTTCCGCTTCCTTAATGGCCGTATGGTCCTTCCATAAGACCATCATGGCATTTGGGTTTTCGGCAAAACCCTCCACCAAGGCCAACGGTGTACCGTCTTTGGTTACAGGCACCGGAGACGATCCCGTGGTATCTATACAGATTCCCTTTACATCGGCCGGGTCTATATTGCTCCGGTTCATAACCGCTTTTACTGTGTGCTCCAGCCCTTCGATATGATCCAAGGGATGCTGCCGAAACTGATTAATGGACGGATTGCAATACTTATTTTGCTTCCATCTTTTATACCAACAAACTTCTGAGGCTATCTCCTCTCCATTTTGGGTATTGATAAGTACGGCCCGGACGGAATCCGAACCGTAATCCAACCCAATAACATATGATGTCTTCAATTTTTGATTTGTTTTTTTGAATTCTTCCCGGGCAACCAGACCTTCATTTTTCCTACCCCCCTATTGGACCATGCATAATATGGAATTGCCTTGAAACTTTCGGTATTTATGGTATTCACCCCTTCCAAAAAATTTTCTTCCATGGTCACCGAAAAATTAGAACTGTCCGTAACGGCAATATCTTCAAAACCAGCCTTATTGTCCACCTCTTCTAGAGCATAGACCAATGGCCCGTATTCCAAGGCTACCTTTCCTTTGTTCTCAGCCACCATTACAGACGTCTCCGCCAAACGGACTTCCATAGGAAACTCCAATTCGATGGATTTACCAGCTACCTCAGCGCCATCTAAAGTAATATATCCATCGTTTAATTCTACCTTCCTATTTTCACCATTTATTTTTAGCGTGATGGGGCTAGAAAGATTATTTCTGTATTGATACAGGTCGCTGGGCAAAACCTCGTTGCGTGCCCACCCTGGCACCCTAAGTTTCATTTTAAAATCGGGATTTTTGCTATCCTTAACATTGATTCCGACCCTTCCATCCCAAGGATAATTCGTTTCCATTTTAACCTCCAAAGATTGTGTTGGCAAGTCGATTGTTGCCTCGTTGGAAGCATATAGGTTTACAAAAACAGTATCATCACTCTTAGAATATAAAAGACCGGGGATTGCCGGAACAAATCTAACTACATTGGTAGGGCAGCAAGAACAATCGAACCAAGATTTGCGGGTGGCGGCCCCTTGGTTGAATTCATATTTACCATCGGATTCCAAGGCATTGGGATAAAAGAAATGGGTACCGTCCAAGGATATTCCAGAAATAAGACCGTTATACAGGGTACGTTCTATAATATCAAAATACTGTACTTCACCGGTCAAATTATGCAGCCGGTGGTTCCAATACACGTCACCAATGGAGGCACAAGTTTCGTTATAGGCTGTCATATTGGGCAGTTCATAATTCTCGCCAAAGGATTCCTGGTCATGCCTGGCACCGATTCCTCCTGTGATATACATTTTTTTACCCACCATATTATCCCATAATTTATGTACGGCGCTCAGGTAGGCAGAATCGTTTTTCATAGCAGCTATATCCGTCATTGCTGCGTACATGTAAACGGCCCTTACGGCGTGTCCCACGACCTCGTCCTGTTTAACCACGGGAACGTGGTCCTGTGAATAGGCTCCGAAGAGTTCATGATTATCTGGGTTGCCCCTATTGTCCAAGAAATACTTGGCCAAATTTAGGTAGTCTTCTTTTCCTGTAACCTCGTATAATTTTATTAGTCCGGTTTCTATTATCTGATGCCCTGGTACTGCGGCAATCTTCCCTACTCCCTCTCCAAAAGTTTCCACCATTAGATCGGCATTTTTAAGGGCGATATCCAAGAAATTCCGTTTTCCGGTAGCTTTATAGTGCACCACTGCGGCCTCGTACATATGGCCGGCATTGTAAAGTTCATGGCTTGCCGCAAGGGATTCCCATCTTTTTCCCTCCTTTACCTCCACCCAAGTTGCGGGTGGCTTGGCCGGATTTATGGTACGCCATGTGGTCAAATAACCATCGGACTCCTGACCAATTTTTATGATTTCCACCAAGGAATCCAACAAAGTTTCCAATTTTGGATTTGGAGAACTTATCAAAGAATTAGAGGCTCCTTCTATGATTTTATAAACATCGGAATCATCAAAAGGCATTACCCCACGAACAGATCCCTCCATTTTGCCCCCGGCTATCAAAAAGTTATCGAACCTACCTTCTTCCCTGCATTTTTCAATGGCGTATTCAATGGTCCTTTCCTGAACCTTTTGTATCCATGGCAACCAAAATTTATCCGTTAATCGAACATGTTGGATGTTTACGGGCGTTATTGGATAACCAGCCGTTTTTTCTTTGACATCAGAAGCAAATTCCTTGACCTCAGTCTTACAAGAGATTATGAAAAGGAAACAAATGATACCATAAAAAAACCGCTTTTGTTTATTCATCCTTTTATACCTTTTAGTTTACTTACTTCCTTCCAATACAACAACGGAAAAAGGCGGTAATTCAACCTCCAAAACACCCTTTTTGAACTTAAAGCCCTTATAATCTTTAGGCTCTATTTTATTAGGATCGTCAAAAGTATTATGGTCCTGTAGTTTATCCGATGCTAAAATTCGACCTGTAACTTCCTTTATTCCCAATGCATTCAAATCTATGGAGACCATGTTTTCATTATGAGCATCAATATTCACAAGAGATATATGCATCTTACCTGAATCATCCATTGATGCCGAGGCATTTACTGCAGGAAGACTTTCTCCCTCATAAGTGTACACAGGAGATTCAAAGGAAAGCGGAATCAATTTGGCATCTTGATGCACTTTGTACATGTTCATCACGTGATATGTGGGGGTAAGAATCATTTTCTCTTTGTCTGTCAAAATAACTGCCTGAAGTACGTTCACGGTCTGCGCGAGATTTGCCATTTTTACCCTGTCCGCGTGATTATTGAAAATATTGAGGTTCATACCGGCAATCATCGCATCGCGCATCGTATTTTGCTGATAAAGAAAACCTGGATTGGTTCCTTCGGCAACCTCATACCAGCCGCCCCATTCGTCCACAATGAGGTCCACCTGCTTTTCTTTGTCGTATTTATCCATTATAGCAGTATGCTTGACAATCAATTCCTCCATAAGCCATGACTCCTTCATGGTCTTGAAATAGAGGTCTTCGGTAAAATCCACATCTGAACCCTTTGCGCTCCAATCAATCACGCTATAGTGATGCAAGGCAACGCCTTGGAGCATTTTTTTAGGTATATTTTTCATTAGCACTTCTGTCCAGTTATAGTCATCATTGCTGGCACCGGAAGCAATTTTATATAGCCCTCCCTCAACGTCCGCATCGGACATGAAGGTGACATATTTTTTATAGATATCAGCGTAATATTCTGGACGCATATTTCCACCGCAACCCCATGCCTCATTTCCAATTCCCCAGAATTTGACTGTCCAAGGTTCTTCCCTGCCGTTTTCTCTTCGCAAATCGGACATGGGACTTTTTCCTTTAAAATTGGTGTACTGTACCCAATCCGCCAATTCCTGTACCGTACCGCTTCCTACATTTCCGGAGAGATATGGTTCCGTATCAAGAACCTCACATAAGTTCAAAAAATTATGGGTTCCAAAACTGTTGTCTTCGGTAACGCCTCCCCACCAAGTATTAACGATAGTTGGTCTATTTTCCTGGGGCCCAATACCATCTTTCCAATGATATGTATCTGCAAAACAACCACCGGGCCAACGTAAATTGGGGATTTGAAGTTCTTTCAGTGCATCGATGATATCGTTTCGTACGCCTTCGGTATTAGGTATCATACTGTTATCTCCAACATAAAAACCCTCATAAATACATCTACCCAAATGTTCGGCAAAATGTCCATAGATATGTTTACTAATTATGGGAGCGTCATCAAAATCTTCAATTTTAATAGTGCTTTGTTTGGACTGACCAATAACAACGCCATGACCTAAAAAAAGAATCAAAGCTGTTAAACCATAAAATCTAAGTGTTTTCATAAAGTGTTTTTATTTGTGTTCCGATAATTACTTTTTTTCAAAAAATTCAATTCTTATAGTCGCTTCAGGCCTTTATATTAATATATAATGCTGGAGTTCACCTAATCATTTACAGTTTCTGACCCCTACTTAAAATAATCCGCCATCATGATCCTCTCTAAAATGCCAAGTTCGCCGATAAACCAAGTGAGCTATTACGCTTTATAACTCATGACCGCTAATTTAATCAGATTATTAAAAGTGTATTTTTAACACGTGTAAATAAACAGCAGATATTTGAATTTTCCAAGTTGATTTAAGCATTAATCTTAATTGGAAGTAATATTTTTTCGCAATTATATATTTTAAGCAATGAAATGTATATGAAAATAGCCTGATTTTAACTAAATTTCCTAGCTAAATATACCAACAACTCCACAACATTGCAGAATACCGACCAAAAAGAAATTTTATCACTTGCTTATTACGACCACGAGGACAAGGTTCTACTTGCTGTGGACTGTATCATTTTTGGCTTTGACCAAGAAGAGCTGAAAATATTATTAGTAAAAAGGGGCTTTGAACCCGAAAAAGGAAAGTGGTCCCTAATTGGGGGGTTTCTTAAGAAAGAGGAAGACCTTGATATTGCCGCCAGTAGGGTACTCTATCATTTAACGGGCCTGAACAATATCTATATGGAGCAACTTTATACCTACAGTAAGGTTGATAGAGATCCTGCAGATCGAACCCTATCCGTTGCATATTATGCGCTTATCGATATTGCAAATCACGACAAGGAACTGATAAAACAAAATTCCGCAAAATGGTTTCCCATAAAAGAGGCTCCAAATTTGATCTTTGACCATAACGACATGGTGGAAAGGGCCATGGCCAGACTTCGTAGAAGAGCCTTAAGCAAACCTATAGGTTTTGAACTGCTGCCCGAGAAATTTACCATGCGACAGCTCCAAAAACTGTACGAAGGCATCATGGGGAAGAAACTGGACAAGCGGAACTTTATCAGCAAATTCAATTCCTTCGATATCCTCATCAAATTGGATGAAAAGGATATGAGCTCCTCCAAAAAAGGAGCCTTTCTGTACAAATTCAATGAGGAAAAGTACAATCGCAAGGTTGAAGAGGGCTTCAATTTCAAGATTTAAAAAAGAGGTATCCTAAATGGATACCCCTTAAACAACCAACCTAACCTAAACAAAATTAGTTTACAATAAAGAGACTAGCTATTGCTGTAGCATCATCTCCGGAAAGCGGTTCATCATAGGCTTCTGAAGAGGCTTCCATAGTAAATGGGCCATCGGACCCCAAGGTGGTTACATCTACCCCACCTTGTACGATATTCTCCTCTCCATCATAAACGGCCTGTGTAGCTTCCGGCATGCCCATGCCCCGATCGTTATTGGTAATCCAACCCTTCAAACCTCTGAGTCTTCTAATTTCGGAGGCATGTCGTGCTTCTACGGAATGAATCTGCAGGGCGGGCGTTAAAAAATCCGAACCTAGCAAGTTACCGGCCTGGCCTTTATAGGCCCTTACACCGGTGTCCTCAAAGGCTTGTGCCAAGGCCAAAAGCTGTGCATAGGCCGTTTCCTGCCCTACTCCATTATCGTTAAAGGGGTCGAACATACCGCCTACCGTAAAATCAAAAGTTGGCTTTTCCACAGGTGTAACACCTGCACCTTCCAGTCCGGCCCTTAAAAAGTCTACATGGGCCTGTTCGTGTTTTGATATCTGCATGTAGACAATCTCCGGCCTACCTGAAGGCAAAACACCGGATTGAAGTGCCAAGTCATAAAATTCATCCTCCAAATACTCCAAAGTCAAGGCAAGTTGCAGTGCTCCTACAGGGTCTGCACTCATTGACTGTGCTAAGGCCTTTTTTGGAACGCTCGCAAGTCCAAAAGGTACAGCGGCTATGGCAGCCTTTTTAGAAAGTGCTCCCAATTTTGAAAAAACGTCCCTTCTAGAAGTTTTTCCGTCGATGAGATTATCCGTTGTAAATTCGTCTAAAAATTTTATAATATTCATAATGTTATTGTATTTGTATGTTACTAGTTATGGTAAATTGTTTGCCGTGAACTGAGTGGTAATAAATCCTGTAGCACCTACAGCCGCAAGTATTTCCGATGGGTCCATTGCCACATCCAATCCAGTTGTTACGTCAATAATATTATCACCGGAAAAATCGGCACTTTCTGGATTGATCAGTGACCGGATCGCCGATGCATGTCGCGCTTCAACGGAAACAATTTTACCAGCTATCAGTAAATAGTTGGGGTCCGATATCAACCTTCCCGCGCCATTGTAGGCGGCAACTCCCGTATCTTCCAAAACCCTTGCTGTTCCAAGAACCTCATCCCGACTCCCAAAATTCAGCGAACCATAATCGAACTCCAGTTCCGGTAAAACGAGCTCCGTATTTGATCCGACGGCAGCGGTAATAGCAGCCTTGAAAAACTCCCGATGATTAACTTCATGATTGTATAGATCTGTAAAAACCTGTCTTTCTACATCTGAAATATTGGCGTAAAAAGAATTTACAACCTTGGTATAAAAATCGGCTTCCAGTTGTTCCAAGGCATAGGCATAATTTAATACCCCCAAGTCTCCTGACCCCAGATCAAAGATCCCATCTTCCATGGGCGGCATGGGGATCATACCTCCATTATAATCGTCATCGCTACAAGCCACAAATAGACCCGCTCCTGCCAATCCAAGACCACTTAACTTTAGAAATCTCCTGCGATTTCTGGCCCTGTTTGCCATATCCACTTTAATAACTTTTTTACTCATACTACTCCTTTTTTTAGGTTAAACTTTCACTCGTACCTACGGAGATAATACGGAGGAGATGCTAAAAAAATCTTAAAAAGAAACTAAATCCTACCATATTGAATATGAAGGAGCATGAAACTTGGCACCCTTAAATTTAAAATGCGCAAAGCATGGTGTTTTAATTAATCGATTTATCCGCTTCACTCTTTTCAAAAAGTTAAATTCATCATAAATACATCAATCTAATTGTGCCATAATTAGTTACTATTGGTCAAGAATTGCTTAATTTGATTATTATGCTAACTTTGAAAAAAAACGTACATGGATTTACTTGAAAAAGCTCAGGAATTTGAAAACAGAAAAATGAGCAATATGTCTACCAGTGACAGGGTGGAGGCGTCCAGAGAAGCAAAAGCTTTAATATTGAGTATAAACGAAGTTTATAAGGAAACCAAAGATCCCAACCTAATGGATGTCATGAAAAGGTTGACAGAGAAAAAGAAAAAAATAGAGAAACGTTTAAATGGAGTTCCTCTCGTTTAAATCCAGTTCTTAATAATCATATTATGCCCCTTCTTAAAGGGGTTTTTTATTGGGTGTCCTTTAAGCCATGAATTAAACTACAAAACATCCAAGTTAAAATACTGTTTGTCAATTATTTTACCTGTACCCATTTTTTGCTGCGAACTTTGCCGGACAACAAACCAAAAATGAAAAAGGACCAGAAAAAATCTGAAATGGCCCGAAAAAGAATGGCCAAAATGTCAAACTTGGCAGCAAAGTACGTGCTACCCATAGTGGTGATTTTTTGCTTTGCAATGGGATTGATTATTCTTTATAAGAAAGTGTTGTAAAATCCAGTGCAATTGGAAGATTTACCGATATGCCGTTGAATACCCTAAACAATTTCCGCACTAAGACCGGCATTTAAAAGTCCTGTACATTGAGGTGCCAAATCATTGTACTCACCTGTCTTAACAGTACACTTTCCGTTGTAATGAACGATAAGGGAACACTGCTCCGCCTGCTCCGGGGTATGATCACAGACCGCTATAAGTGTCTCTATGACGTGATCAAAAGTATTTACATCGTCATTAAAAAGAACTATCTCATTTTGTTTGACCGTCTCTTCCTCCAAGAGGAGCTCTTCGGAAATTTTTTCTTTAGTGCTCATTACAATCGATTTTGCTATAGCCTAAAATACATATTTTGCGGCAACCCAATTGTTCTTTTCAAGATTTTTTTCGAACCGAAGGCCAACCTCATGGCACTTTTCCGTAATTAACAATAAATCTTCCAGATAAAAGCCACTGACCAAAAGTACACCTTCCTTTTTCAAACAACGGACATATGTTGGAATATCTTCCAAGAGTATATTACGGTTGATATTGGCGATGATAACATCATACTTCCTTTCACCTAAAAGTGCCGCATCGCCTTCAAATACGGAAATATTCCCGATACCATTTCGTTCCACGTTCTCCTTGGAATTTAGATAACACCAATTATCGATATCAATAGCATCAAGTTCTTTGGCCCCTCGTTTGGATGCCAATATGGCCAGAACGCCCGTACCGCAACCCATATCCAATACAGTTTTGTCATCCAGCTCCAAAGTAAGGATATGCTGCAACATCATATGGGTGGTTTCGTGATGGCCCGTGCCAAAGCTCATTTTGGGTTCTATGATAATGTCGTATTCAACATTAAGCGCATCGTGGAAAGGCGCTCGTACCATGCATCTATCGTCCACCAAAATCGGTTGGAAATTTCTTTCCCATGTCGCATTCCAGTTTTCCTGGGCGATTTCCTTATAGGTAAATGAGATATCAAAATTTCCATTGTTCAGTATATAGAGTCCATCCAAAATGTTTTCACCCCATTCCACCTTTTGGATATATGCCAAAACCCCCGTTTCTTCCTCTACGAAACTTTCAAAACCAACTTCCCCCAACTCGGCGATAAGGATGTCCGAAGCAGGTTGCAACGGTGCTACCAAAAATTTGTATTCCATGTAAATGATATCGTCCATTTCCCGGTATTTAAAAGAGGCTGTCCAAAAAGTCATCTCTGCTTTCAATTCGAGCGGAGTCGAAAATTATAACTCACTGGATTTTAACGCATCTCGACTGCGCTCTATGTGACATATGAATGGAATTGCGACTTTTTAGACAGCCTCTTTATAAAACAATCAATTTTATGGTTCTTTAAATCGCTTTGATAATTGCCACAAAATCGTCCGATACCAAGGAAGCACCACCAATTAGACCACCGTCAACATCGGGTTTTGAAAAAATCTCTTCTGCATTCCCAGGTTTCACGCTGCCCCCATATAAAATGGAAACGTTGGAAGCCACGGAACTATCATAAGCATCTGAAATAACCTTTCTGATAAAAGCATGCATTTCCTGTGCCTGTTCCGGTGATGCCGTTTCTCCCGTTCCTATGGCCCAAACAGGTTCGTAGGCCAGTATAATCTTGCTCCAATCGGATTTATCCAAAGAAAACAGCGCATTTTTAAGTTGGCTTTCCACCACATTGAAATGGTTTCCAGATTTGCGGTCCTCCAATTCCTCCCCAAAGCAAAACATGACCCTAATGCCTTTCTCCATAGCTGTTCTCACCTTTTTGGCCAAGATTTCATCGGTTTCGCCAAAATAGGCCCTACGTTCTGAATGTCCGATAATACAGGTATCCACACCAATATTCAATAGCATATCCGCAGAAATTTCCCCGGTATATGCACCACTTTCCGCAAAATGCATATTCTGTGCGATGACTTCTATCTGAGAAGCTTCCAAATTGCGAACCGCCGCCGCCAAGTTTACGAATGTTGGCGCTACCATAACCTCCGCTTTGGTATCCGGCAGTTTGGCGGCCAATTCCACCAATAAGGCTTCGGTCTCTTCCAGGTTCTTGTTCATTTTCCAATTTCCTGCTACTATCTTACTTCTCATTGTTATACTATTTATGCTTGTTTAATTTATGGTATGACTATCGATTATTCAAATGTAAGGTACTCCAAATCATTGTAATGCACCTTTTGTTTTATGGTTCCGTTTTCCAAGACCAAAACCCCGGGATTGGACCTTACAATGGTTTTCAAGGTCGTTTGATCGGTGAAATAGAACTCAAATCCCAAATTGAATTCCTGTTTCAAAACCTGGGTCTGCTCCGGCCCGGAAGCCGACATACCAATAACCTTGTATCCATTTTCCATGGCCTTGTCCGTAACCTCTTTCACTTCGGAAAAAACCTCCGTATTGGCCTTTCGTAAATCATAGGCGATGACCATGACCAATTTGGGTTCCTGCAATAGACTCGCTGCAAAATCCTCGCCTTCCTGTTCAATGGTAAAATCGTGTACCGGAGGCTCGTAGCCCTTCTGTATCTCTTCGGTCTCAACACCTATGAATTCCCCATTTACCGTGGGATAATCCCCATTGGTAACTATGACCTGTTCTTCACCGTTCACTTTAAATTTCCATGAATACTCATAAACGGGCTTGGGTGCGTCCTCCGGGATACCCATTCCCTCTTCTATATTTTTTCCGATTTCATAAGGCCTAAAATCGATTACCGGCAAATGATTCAGGACATAGTAGGCATACCCGATGCAGCCAACTATGGAGATGGCCACCAGTACCTTGGTAATGAAGGGCCTAAAAAGTGGCGTGATATATTCCTTCCCATAAAACAACAAAAGTATCAGTACCAACAGAACTACATCCTTTGAAAAGGATTCCCATGGGGTCAACTTGATGGCATCCCCAAAACAACCGCAATCCGTTACCTTATTGAAATATGCGGAATAGAACGTCAAAAACGTAAAGAACACGATCATCAACAAAAGACTCCATAGGGTAAATTTTCGCAGTATACCCAGTATAAGGAATACTCCCAAAAGCACTTCAAAAATGACCACTACCAAGGAAATGGTCAATGCATACGGTTCAAAAAAAGGCATATTGAGCACTCCGGGACTGAAGTATTCCTCCAACTTAAAAGAAAATCCAACAGGATCGTTCAATTTTATGAACCCGCTGATAATAAAAAGTACCCCTACAAAAATTCGAACTACTCCAATTACATATTTCATCTGTTTATTTTTATTGTTTTCCATAGGTCAGATGCAATTCGCCAATAACCATCTTGGTGGGCAATAAGACTTCTTATGGCTCATTTCATAATTCTTAATTAATTTTCAGACAAACCTAGGTGAATCAATGCAAAAACAGCATAGTTTATCATATCCTGATAGTTGGCATCAATACCCTCGCTCACCAAGGTTTTCCCCTTATTGTTCTCAATGGATTTCACCCTGAGCAATTTTTGCAGTATTAAATCCGTCAGGGAACTTACGCGCATGTCCCGCCAGGCCTCACCATAATCATGGTTTTTATTGAGCATGAGTTCCTTGGTTGCGTTCACGTGCTTTTTATAGAGTGATAGGGCCGTTTTGGGATCTAGGTCTGGCTGTTCCGCCACGCCTAGCTCAAGCTGTATCAAGGCCATCACAGAATAATTTATTATTCCTATGAACTCCGGAACCTCGCCCTCGTCCACTTTACGAAAGGCATTTTCCTGCAAGCTACGTATCCGTTGCGCCTTGATAAATATTTGATCGGTAAGGGAGGGTAAACGGAGAATGCGCCATGCGCACCCGTAATCAAGCATTTTCTTTTCGTAAAGATCCTGACAAACCTTGATTACGGCATTATACTGCTCTTCCGTTTTTTGCATGTGGTTGTTGTAATTTGTGTAAATTTCGCTCAAAAATTTGTAACCATCAAGATTGGGAGTTCAAACTTAAAACCATCCCAATGACCAAAAGGACCGTATGACGATAAACTGTAAGGGAAAACTTATTGATTTGACAAATCCCAAAGTGATGGGCATCCTCAACCTTACCCCAGATTCCTTTTACGATGGCGGTAAGTACAAAAATGAACGTGACATTTTGGAACAAGTGGAAAAAATGCTCTCTTGGGGTGCTACTTTTATCGACCTTGGCGCTTATAGTACGAGGCCCGGAGCCGACGAAATCAGCACCGATGAGGAGCTGAAACGTTTATTGCCCGTACTTGAACTTGTACTAAGCAAATTTCCTGACGCCCTGGTGTCCATAGACACGTTCAAATCAAAAGTAGCCAAAGAAGCACTTGAACGGGGCGCCGCATTGATCAACGATATTTCTGCCGGACTTTTGGACGAAGCCATGATGGAAGTAATAGCGGAATACCACGTTCCTTACATTATGATGCACATGCGGGGCAATCCCAAAACCATGCAGGAACAAATTTTCTATGAGGATTTGCTACAGGAAATCATGTTCTATTTCTCAGAACGGCTGTCCGTGGCAAGATCCAAGGGTATCATCGATGTCATCATCGATCCTGGTTTTGGCTTTTCCAAAACCCTGGAGCAGAACTATGAATTATTGAAAAACTTGGATTTGTTGACCATGGCCGATAGACCCATTTTGGCTGGACTTAGCCGTAAATCCATGATATACAAACTCTTGGGTACGGACGCCCAGCATGCCCTCAATGGAACAACCGCCCTCAATATGTTAGCGTTAGAAAAAAGGGCATCCATTTTAAGGGTGCACGATGTTGCGGAGGCCATGGAATGTATCAAGATTTACAGGCAATTGACCACTTAATTTTGGGAATACTTGTTCATCTATTTTTGTTAATTTTACAGAAACGGCACTCTTTGGATTTTTTAAATTTTATCGATTTTAATATTACGGATATCCTGGATATCGTTTTGGTGGCCGTACTCCTTTACTATGTTTATAAACTGGTCCGTGGTTCTGCGGCCATCAATATCTTCATTGGCATTGTCATTGTTTGGGCCTTCTGGAAACTTACAGAGCTTTTGGGCATGGAGATGATCAGTAGCATCGTGGGTGCCTTCATGCAGGTGGGGCTTATAGCCCTAATAATCGTTTTTCAACAGGAGATACGAAAGTTCCTTCTAATGATCGGTTCCACAAATTTTGCCAATAAACGAAACTTCGTAAAGCATTTTAAATTCCTAAAACAGGAGGGAGATACTACGAGTATTGATGTGGAGGCAATCGTTAAGGCTTGTGAAAAAATGTCGGCTTCAAAGACCGGAGCCATTTTGGTCATAGAAAGGGGCAATTCCTTGGATTTTATAAAAAGTACGGGCGACAGAATGAACATTGAGGTCACCCAGCCCATCATAGAAAGTATTTTCTACAAGAACAGCCCCTTACACGACGGTGCCGCGGTAATCGTGGATAATTACATTGTTGCGACCCGGGTCATTTTACCCGTCACCAATGAACGTAGTATTCCTCTCCGGTACGGTCTTAGGCACCGAGCCGCCATAGGCATAACCGAAAAAACGGATGCACTCTGTTTGGTGGTAAGCGAGGAAACCGGACAGATTTCCTATATAAAAAACGGGGAATTTATACTGTTTGAGTCTGGCGCACAATTGATAACGCTTTTGAAAAAAGACCTTGTATAATGCAATGTAAAAATTGTGGGAATACTTTAAGAACGGACTACAGTTATTGTCCGGATTGCGGAGCCCAAGTGATACGCAATAGGCTAACCGTAAAAAATCTTTGGTATGATGCCATTGAAAGGTATTTTAATGTGGACAACACTTTTTTACGGACATTTACCCATCTTTTTTCAAAACCAGAATCGGTAATTGTAGGTTATATTGAAGGAATACGTAAAAAGTACTTAAACCCAATCAGTTACTTGGGAATCGCCATTACACTTTCCGGTCTTCTCGTATTCTTTATGCGAAAGAACAGTGGGCAGTTCGATATGGATGTTTTAGGAACGGGCCAGTCCCAAGCTTGGCAGGGAAAATTCTGGGACGCAATTCTCGACTACCAAGCCATTTTATTCGTTTTATATATACCGATGATGGCTATTGCCGGGTGGCTGAATTTCCAGGCAAAAAAATACAACTTTTCCGAAAGGATTGTCATATTCACCTATACCCTGGCGCAATATTCATTAGGTATATTTATACCATCCCTCATAATTTTGGCCTTCATACCAAGTTTCTACATGAAATTTAGTTTCATAGCAATTCTCTTCATGTATTTGTATTCTGCCTATGTTATAAAAAGGATCGCACGTGAAAAAGGAATTGAGCTTTGGTCAAAGGTCCTGATATTTTGGATGTTATTCACCGTCTTTTATTTCAGTCTTTCCATTATCATCCCAATAATTCTTTTTCTCACGGGAACTATTCAGCCAGAGGATTTCAAACCCTCTGCTTAGAACTGTCCATCATGCCACTTCCTCTGCCAGGAACTGGGCTTCGTATAGGTTGCGATAATATCCGCCTTTTTTCAAGAGCTCTTTGTGGGATCCCATTTCCACAATTTTACCGTCATCCATAACAATGATTTTATCGGCTTTTTTTATGGTTGCCAATCTATGGGCGATAACGATAGAAGTCCTTCCTTTGGTAATACGCTCTGTAGCCTGTTGTATCAGACGTTCAGAATAGGTATCAATGGAGGAAGTAGCCTCGTCCAACACCAAAATACTGGGCTTGCTAACATAGGCTCGCAAAAAGGCGATTAACTGTCTTTGACCGCTGGACAGCATGCTTCCTCGTTCCTTTACGTTGTATTCATAACCGCCCGGAAGGCTTGCAATGAACTCGTCCACGCCAATCGCCTTGGCGGCCTCCTCGATGTCCCCAACGGATATGTCGGGATTTTTTAGGGAAATATTGTTGGCAATGGTATCGGCAAACAAAAAGACATCCTGTAGTACGATCGCAATATGGGATCTAAGCGAGGATAATGTATAATCCTTGATATCGACTCCGTCTACCAGAATCTTACCGGAATTGATCTCGTAAAACCGGTTCAATAAATTTATTATGGTGGATTTACCAGCTCCCGTTGCTCCCACGATCGCTATGGTTTCACCGGCCTTTACATCAAAGGAGATGCCGTGCAATACTTCCTCATCCTCCAGATACCCGAAGCGGACATCCTTAAATTGGATCGTTCCCTTTACCTCGGTCTTTTCCATTTGTCCATTATCCTCAATGGAACTATCGGTATCCAAAATCTTAAAGACCCTGTTCGCGGCGACCATACCCATTTGTAGGGTATTGAACTTGTCCGCAATCTGTCTTAGGGGCCTAAAGAGTAAATCGATCAACATGATATAAGCAAAGACCGTACCTGCCACATCGTTTGTAATGTTGGCAACGTTCTGCAAGCCACCGTACCAAACTACCAAACCTACCGTAATGGAAGAAACGATTTCGGCAATAGGAAAAAAGATGGAATTGTACCAAACCGTTCGTAGCCAGGCATTCTGATGCTTTTCATTGATTTCCCTGAATTTTTCACTCTCTATCCTTTCCCTGGTGAACAATTGCACGATTTTCATTCCGGTAATCCGTTCCTGCACAAAGGAATTTAGGTTGGAAACCTCTGCCCTTACCTCAGTAAAAGCGACTTTCATCGCCTTCTGGAAGAGTCGGGTGGCATATAAAATTATGGGCAGCACTGAAAAGACCAACAAGGCCAGTTTCCAATTAATGTAGATCATTACCCCCGCCGCTACTACCATTTTCAACAAATCCGCCACGATTACAAAAAAACCCTGACTGAAAATCTCCCCAATGCGCTGCATGTCCGCCACCGCCCTAGTCACCAAAACGCCCAAAGAGGAATTGTCAAAATACTTCATTTTGAATCCCAGCATTTTCTGGAATAGATTGATCCGTACGTCCCTGATTACGGATTCCCCCAACCAATTGGCGTAATAATTGAACAGCAATTGTGAAATGACTTGCCCCAGAAGTACGGCCAGCATGGCCAGTGTTAGGTGTAACAGTTTATCGGCATCGCTACCTTTAATGGCATCATCTATGATTTGCTTTAGAAGTAATGGCGTGAGCACGGCAAAGGCCGATAAAAGGATTGCGGCCAAGGCCACGCCATAAAAAGTAAACCTGTAAGGCCGTGTATACTTCATCAAGCGCTTGAACAGTCTTGTATCAAAGGCATTGCCGGTATTATCGCTCATGCTTGAAAATATTCTTTGGATAGGTAATCGATGTCAAATATAGTCCTTTTGCAGGTACCGAAACACCGGCCTCCGACCGATCCTTACTATTTAGGATAGCCTTAACATGCTTTGGTGGGTACTTCCCGTGACCCACATCCAAAAGTGTCCCTACGATAGCCCTGACCATATTCCTAAGAAAGCGATCTGCGCTGATCTTAAATATGAGTTTATCGGAACCTAGTTCCCAACGAGCCGTTCTAATATCGCAAAAATAGGTCTTCACGTCCGTTTTTGATTTGGAAAAACATTCAAAATCCTGCTTTCCCATGAGCAGTTCAGCGGCCGTATTCATTAGATCAAGGTGCAATGGTTTTTTCACGAAATATGCCGTATCCTTAAAAAAAGGGTCCTTTTCCTGACAAACCCAATATTCGTACGAACGGGAGATTGCATGAAATCGGGCATGAGCGTCGTCCTGAACTGGAAAAATACCTTGGACGGCAATATCCCCTGGAAGAAATGCATTTATTCTATAGATAAGATTTTCTATATCGGCGATGGGTTCAAAATCGAAATGACCGAACATCTCCCTGGCATGCACCCCGGTATCCGTTCTTCCGGCACCCACTATTTCAACGGGACTCCTCAAGAGTTTTGATACCACGCCTTCCAATACTTCCTGAACGGTAATGGCGTTGGGCTGGTTTTGCCACCCGTGATACTTCTTTCCAAAATAGGAGAACTGAATAAAATATCTCAAAGGGATACGCTAATTTTGTAGTTCACAAAGATATAAAAACCAAAAATTAGAAGACAAGGCCTTTGTGCCGATACCAAAATTATGACCAAAATCCTTTTGCTTTCCGATACCCATTCCCATTTGGACGAGACCATTTTGAAATATGCCGCCATGGCGGATGAAATCTGGCATGCGGGGGACATTGGTTCGCTAGAGGTATGTGATGCACTTTCCGCTTTAAAACCGTTAAGGGCCGTTTACGGCAATATTGACGATCACAGTATCCAACAGGAATACCCGCTAAACAATAGGTTTATGTGCGAGGAAGTGGATGTTTGGATTACACACATTGGAGGATACCCTCCCAAGTACAACCCCAACACACGCGGGGAAATCAAAAAAAATCCCCCAAAACTCTTCATCTGCGGCCATTCCCATATTTTAAAAGTTATGTGGGATAAAAATGTAGGTCTGTTACATATGAATCCCGGTGCCTGCGGCAAACATGGGTTTCACCAAGTGAGGACCATGTTACGGTTTACCATAGACGGAAAGGAAATTAAAGATTTGGAAGTTATAGAGCTTGGAAAAAGGTAAGCTAGGTTTAGAAAGCCCGCACAAACGGATTGGGAGCTTGATGGTCAATTCCAAGGAAAGTATCGGCAGAAAAAAACTTAATTGCAAGTAACTCAAACCGGAATATTTAAACCCTTTGGTATTGTAAATAAAAACCCGGGAACTACCCCGGGTTTTCGCACTAATACTACTAAGATGTTAGGTTTAACGTAGACGATCCACAGATTTTACAAGATCTTCATCCTTTTTAATCGCCCTATTGGCAAGGGCTAAAAAAACGATAGAAAATACAGGAATCAGCATCCCAATACCCTTCTCAGAAACTGTAGTCTCTCCGGATAGATTTAGGGACCGATAAACGAAAAGTCCTAGTAAAAAAAGGTTTAATATCATGTTCAACCGGTTCAACACAAACTGGTTCTTTCTTTTTTTAAATAAAAAAATGGTCCATAAGGCCAAGGCCCCAATTATATAAAACAATATGGATACCAAAATCTCATTGCTCGCATAAATTTCCTGCCCTTTGGCATCTGACCACAGATTTACAAAGAACGGCAGCACACCGGACAATAGTGCAACAACAATTAAATAAACGGTCTGAATTCTTTGAATCATACTCTTTATGGTCCTTGGAGGCACAAAAATAAAGGTCTTTTTAAGAATTATCCACCAAATATTGAAAATAATTTGTAATATTGTAACGTTAATGATTTTAACACTTACCAAAGGGAAACCTTATCCCTCTTTATCCTATTAATTTAGAGTCAGATTTCTTCGTATCCCTGGAAAATACATTTAACTTATTTACATATTTAATGTTTGAGATTTCAGATTTAAAATCAAAAAAGCTTCCTGAGCTTCAGGAAATTGCCAAAGAACTAAACGTTCCCAAATTTAAGACCTTAAAAAAACTGGACCTCGTCTATCAGATTCTAGACTTACAGGCGGCAAACCCAAAAGTGGCGGCTACCGTGGCACCCTCGGAACCGGAAAAACCAAAGACCAAAAAACCTAGGATTTCCAGAAGCAAGGTCGAAAAACAAGAAGAGAAGGATGCTTCCGCAAAGCCATCGGAAACCAACGAGGCCCAAAGCAACGATACCCCAAAAACAAATTCCAACGAGCAAAGGAACACCAAGCCCCGTCAAAAAGGTAACGATAACGATTCTAAAAGGGACATTCAAAAAAGCTCGCAACAGAATAAAAATCAGAACAATCGAAAACAAAATCACTCGCGTAACACCCATGACAAGAGTAATTTTGACAAAGACCTTAAAAATAGGTACAAAGAACCCGAATATGAGTTCGACAGCATCATCACCAGCGAAGGCGTACTGGACATTATGCAGGACGGTTACGGATTTCTTAGATCTTCCGATTATAATTACCTGTCCTCACCAGACGACATTTATGTGTCACAATCCCAAATCCGTCTTTTTGGCCTAAAACCAGGAGATACGGTATTGGGTAATGTCCGACCCCCAAAAGAGGGCGAAAAATACTTCCCACTGATCAAGGTCAATAAGATTAATGGAATCGATCCGCAAGTGGTTCGTGACCGGGTATCGTTTGAACACTTGACCCCACTCTTCCCAAGGGAAAAATTCAATTTGGCAGAAAAGCAAAGTACCATCTCAACAAGAATCATCGATTTGTTCTCACCCATTGGAAAAGGACAGAGGGGCATGATCGTTTCACAGCCCAAGACCGGTAAAACGATGTTATTGAAGGACATTGCCAACGGTATTGCGGCAAATCATCCAGAGGTATATCAAATTATACTGTTAATTGACGAGCGACCTGAAGAAGTTACCGATATGCAACGAAACGTTCGTGGCGAAGTTGTAGCCTCTACCTTTGACAAGGAAGCCTCTGAACATGTTCGTGTAGCGAACATCGTTCTTGAAAAAGCGAAAAGATTGGTAGAATGCGGTCATGACGTAGTGATACTCCTGGACTCCATTACCCGATTGGCAAGGGCCTACAATACGGTTCAACCCGCTTCAGGTAAGGTGCTCAGTGGTGGTGTGGACGCCAATGCGCTTCATAAACCAAAAAGATTCTTTGGAGCGGCCAGAAATATTGAAAATGGAGGGTCCCTTTCCATCATCGCTACGGCGCTTACCGAAACCGGTTCTAAAATGGACGAGGTTATCTTTGAGGAATTTAAAGGTACCGGAAATATGGAACTTCAATTAGATCGTAAAATTGCCAATAGAAGAATATTCCCCGCCATAGACCTTACTTCTTCAAGTACAAGGCGAGACGATTTGTTATTGGATGAAAACACCTTACAACGTATGTGGATCATGCGCAAATACCTTGCAGATATGAACCCGGTCGAAGCAATGGAGTTCATAGAGCAACGATTCAAACAAACAAAGAACAACGAGGAGTTCTTAATGACTATGAATCAGTAATCCTGGACCAAATAAAATAAAGCTCCAATGGGTCACCACTGGAGCTTTTTTATACCCTAAATTGAAATAAAACCCTATCTTTAAAGAAGTTTCCCCTGAGAATTTAACCAATATCCTGAACCTATGAAGAATTTATGCAAACCTCTCCTGATTTTTATTTTTTTGATTCCCTTGGTTTCTTGCAAACAAAATCAGGAAAAACCGCCTACAGAAGTCAAGGAAGAAGTACTTACCGCCCCCAAACAAATTATATCCCTAGAGGAAGCGGACTCACTTTACGAAAACTACAAAAATAGAAGGGCCGCTTTCATAGAAAAAATGGAATCGGAAAACCAAAAGGACGAAAATCCTTTTGAACCTACCCAGTTTATTTCTTTTGAAATAGAAGTTCTTGAAAACTACCTCAAATATGTGAAACAGGAGGCAAAAAATGGAGGTACAGAGGCCGATAGCATTCGGATATATCTGGGAAATTATGGAAACACAAGCCGAAGATATCCTAATAAAAACACGGTATTTCTGTTACCCACAGCCCAAGTTGACGGGGCCTACGGGGGCATTTTTATTGATGCAGAAGGGAAGGCCAAGTTAGTGCGCGATTGGATTGCTTCCCAACAAGGTGATAATTCAAAGGAGGGAAGGGAAAAATCCGAAGCCTCATTCATCCCTAAAACAAACGCCGCCCCGGTTTTGCAAGGAGGAACAAGTCTGACTTTAAATAGAGGGAATGGAGGACCTCCACCCAAAACCGACTTCTAACAGATGCTACAAGAACTAGTTGATTTCCTACAGAGGGACTATTTCATTTTTGCCTATATTTTTTCCTTAATCCTGTCCATAATCGCCTACCCGAAATATTTCGATACGTATTTAAAGTACCTACCGGCAATACTGGCCTATACACTGTTGAATGAAATTTTGGGTTATTTCATTAGATACTATCCGGATTTTTCATTTTTTCCAAATGTCCAGGACACAGGATTCAACGATATTATTTACAATATCTATGATTTGATTTTTTTTCCTTTCTTTTTCTACGTGTACTGGAATTTGATTAAAGACAAGAAGTACAAAAGTTGGATACGTACCGTAAGTATTTTGGCAATGCTGACCTATTTGATATCCTGTTTTTTCCAAAATCCTACGCATACCACCCTTTTCTATGCAAATGCCGTTGCTTCTTGGACGCTCTTATTCATCATTTTTCTATATTTCTACGATAAACGGAAATCGCATCTTCCCGTTGTTCAACCCTACAACCTTGTTTTCTGGGTGAGTCTGGGTTTAATCATTTTTCACATTTTCGCTCCAATACTTTTCGTAGTCGGATATCTGAGATATCAGCTTTGGCTGGACTATGGTTTTCGGTCAATTCTACACATTCTAATTATACTCATGCACTTGAGTTTCTGCATTGGTTTTTTTGTTTCCAGAAAAAGGGCCTTTGGATAAAAATCATAAAAAAACCCTCCATAATGGAGGGTCTAAAAAAAAATATGTTTTTAACTATTCTTAAAGGGCAGCTACATGTTTTGCCAATTTGCTTTTTAAATTGGCGGCCTTATTGCTATGGATGATATTGCGTTTTGCCAAACGGTCGATCATACTTACTACACTTGGCAATAATGCCTCGGCATCCTTCTTGTTTTCCTCGGTACGCAATTTCTTGATTGCATTACGTGTGGTTTTATGCTGATACCTATTACGTAAACGTACCGCTTCGTTTCTTCTGATTCTTTTTAATGCCGACTTATGGTTTGCCATCTTATTTCCTAATTATATTTTGGTGGATTCCTGTATCCATTTATTTCTAGTAGCCCGTAGGGGAATCGAACCCCTGTTACCAGGATGAAAACCTGGCGTCCTAACCCCTAGACGAACGGGCCATTAAGCCAATACGGAACATTACGTTCCAAATCTTCGTAGCCCGTAGGGGAATCGAACCCCTGTTACCAGGATGAAAACCTGGCGTCCTAACCCCTAGACGAACGGGCCATTACTTTGCGTAATTGCGGATGCAAAAATACAATTATTTTTCACTATCGCAACTCCCAATTATGATTTTTTAAAATCTTTTAATAAGCCTTTGCGAACAACACTCTCTTATAGGATGGTTTACCTGTCAAAATACAACTACCTTCCTCATCCTTAGCATCCAAAGGTATACAACGAATGGTTGCTTTGGTTTCTTCCTTTATGCGATCCTCAGTTTCTGCGGTTCCATCCCAATGGGCGGATATGAAGCCTCCCTTGGTTTCCAGAATATCCTTGAACTCATCATAGGTTTCAACCTTTGTAATATGCTCTTTTCTGTAATCAAAGGCCTTCCTATAAATTGTTTTTTGAATATCCTCCAACAAAAATTCGATTTTCTCAACGACTTCGCTAGCGGGTACCGTGGATTTTTCCAAAGTATCCCTTCGTGCCACCTCATAAGTACCATTGGCAAGATCGCGCTGCCCAATGGCCAAACGGATGGGAACCCCCTTCAATTCGTATTCGTTGAATTTGAACCCAGGTTTTTGCGTGTCCCTATCGTCATATTTCACGGATATTCCCTTGGCCCTTAATTCGGTTACAAGAGGCTTTACATTTTCGGAAATTTCATCCAACTGCTCCAAACCTTTGTAAATAGGTACGATTACTACTTGAATTGGTGCCAATTTTGGGGGAAGCACCAAACCATTGTCATCTGAGTGGGTCATGATCAACGCACCCATCAAGCGTGTAGAAACCCCCCAAGAAGTGGCCCAAACATACTCTTTGTTTCCTTCTTTGCTCGCAAATTTCACATCGAAGGCCTTGGCGAAATTCTGACCTAAAAAATGGGACGTACCAGCCTGTAATGCCTTACCGTCCTGCATCAAAGCCTCTATACAATACGTTTCAATGGCTCCCGCGAATCGCTCACTTGGGGTTTTTAATCCCTTGATAACCGGAACGGCCATGTGTTCCTCCGCAAATTCGGCATAAACATGCATCATCTGTTCCGCCTCCTCGATCGCTTCTTGTTCCGTGGCATGGGCCGTATGCCCCTCCTGCCATAAAAACTCTGCGGTTCTAAGAAAAAGTCGGGTGCGCATTTCCCATCGAACAACATTCGCCCACTGATTTATCAACAAAGGCAAATCCCTATAGGATTGGATCCACTTTCTAAAGGTATCCCAGATGATGGTTTCCGAAGTTGGCCTCACGATCAATTCCTCTTCCAGTTTGGCATCGGGGTCTACAATGATTCCGGTTCCGTCCTCATTATTTTTTAGTCGGTAATGGGTTACCACGGCACATTCCTTTGCAAAGCCCTCTACATGACTGGCCTCCTTGCTCAAATATGATTTGGGGATGAATAGCGGAAAATAGGCATTTTCGTGTCCCGTATCCTTGAACATTTTGTCTAGGACTGCTTGCATTTTTTCCCAAATAGCATAGCCGTAAGGCTTGATGACCATACAGCCCCTTACGCCGGAGTTTTCGGCCAAATCGGCCTTAACGACCAACTCATTATACCATTTGGAATAATCCTCGCTTCTAGAAGTCAAATTTTTACCCATTGTTCGGAGTTTGGCACAAATCTTGTGCTTATTAAAGAAAATAATGCGGTAAAACTAGTTATTTTTACTATGTTCAACAATATAATTTTAGAACGATGATATATTCCACATCCCACACCAAATATTTATATGGACTGATGGTTGCTTCACTGGTAATGCTAGTGGTTTCTTGTGGTTCATACCAACAAGCTTCTTATTACGACAACGACGGAATCTACGCCGATGATACCCCTAGAACCGTGGAACGTAGACCGGATAGGCAATACAATCCTACGACCAGGTCAGAGGAGTCCGATACCTTTACGGAGTATTTTGGACAAAAGGCCGATCAATATGGTCAAATCTTGGATAGCGAGATATTTACGGACGTAGATTCGTATTCCAGTAACGACCTTAACGATAGTATTCCTCAAAATCAATTGACCGATTATTATGATAGCCCAAACGACTACCAAGGTTTTGGAGGTTGGGGCGATAACGGCCAAAACGTTGTTATAAATGTTTATGATAATGGCTGGAACAATTGGGGCTGGGGTGGCGGCTTCGGTTGGGGCTGGAACGATCCTTGGCTTTGGAACAACTGGGGCTGGGGTGGCGGCTTCGGTTGGGGCTGGAACAATTGGGGCTGGAATCGCTGGAACCGTTGGGGCTGGGGATGGAACAATCCTTGGGGCTGGAACAACTGGGGCTGGGGAGGCGGTTTTGGTTGGGGCTGGAACAATTGGGGCTGGAACGGATGGAACAATTGGGGCTGGGCCGGTAATTGGGGCTGGGGAGGCTATTATGGCAACAACTTCAGAAGAAATTATGCGTTCTCAAACAACAGGACAAGACGCGGCTATTACAATACCGTAAACAATGGTTCAACCGCATTGCGTGGCAGATCAAACGTAAATACGAGGGGTACTTCCCCTAGATACAGAACTTCGGATAGGGCGGTTTCCGCAAGGAGTTCTGCCAACACAAGAAGCAGCTCATTGAGCAGACGTACGGTAAGCGCTGACCAGAATAGGGCCTATAGAACCAGTAGGAGCACACGGGCCACACCAAGATATTATAGTAATTCAAGAAGTAATGGCTATTACAGTGGAACGGCAAGGTCATCATCAACCTATAGCAGAAGTGACATGTCCGGTAGGACCAGTAGGGCCGTAACCCCTAGAACCTCTTCCTATAGAGGATCCAGTTCTGGAAGAAGTAGTTCTTCTTATGGCACTTCCAGGAGCATGGGTTCCAGTAGGGGCTATAGTTCCGGTAGAAGCTATAGTTCCGGCAGAAGTAGTTCCGGAGGTAATTATAGTTCTGGAAGGAGTAGTTCTGGAGGAAGCTACAGAAGTTCAGGAGGTGGCGGGTCGTCCCGTTCATCCGGTGGCGGAGGTAGATCTTCCGGAGGTGGTAGATCTTCAGGTGGTCGTAGCAACCGCTAATCAGTTCAACTTTAAAAAGATTGCAAGATGAAAAGAATATTCACTTTCATAACACTATGCCTTTGCCTTACGGCCAGCGCACAAAATATTAACGATGTCCTGCGTTACGGTCTCGAGGAACTTCCGGGCACGGCAAGATTTCAGGCCATGGGTGGCGCTTTTGGCGCACTAGGAGGAGATATGTCCGCCATAAACATAAACCCTGCTGGTTCCGCGGTTTTTAACAATAGCTTAATGACCCTTTCGGGTACACATTTTAGAAGGGAAAACGATGCAAATTATTTTGGAACGTTATCCAATACAAATCGGAATGAAATCGATTTGAACCAAATAGGGGGTGCCTTTGTCTTTAACAACACCAATCAAAATTCCGACTGGAAAAAGTTTTCCTTGGCTTTCAACTATGACATGACCCAAAGTTTTGAGAACGAGGTCTTCATTACAGGAAATAGCAATCAAGGCATCGATAATTACTTCTTGAATTTTGCCCAAGGAGTACCCTTTGGCTCCATTCTTATTCAAGAGGATGAATTTATTGAAGATGCCTATCTTGATATTGGCGCGGTTCAAGGTTTTCGTGACCAACAGGCATTCTTAGGTTATTATGGCGGAATTTTAGATCCTGAAAGTCCGGATGACGCCACCACGAATTACATAAGCAATACAGGATACTCCTCCGTGAACCAAGAATTTTTAAAAACGACTACGGGATACAATAGTAAGTTTACCGTAAATGCGGCCAGTCAGTTTAGGGACAACCTATATTTAGGGGCTTCCCTGAATTTTCACAATGTTATCTACGACCAGTTGACGCAGTTCACCGAAAATGGTTACGATACGGATTCACCTATCCAAAATACAACGTTTGACAATTTATTGAGCACCGAAGGAAACGGGTTTTCATTTAGTTTAGGGGCGATTGCCAAATTAAACGATTTTGTTCGTTTGGGCGCTAGTTATCAATCCCCTACATGGTATAGACTTACGGATGATTTTTCCCAAAGAATAAATTCCGATTTGGCCGATGACGATATTAATTTTATCGATTTCAACATCGTAAACCTGTTCGAAAGATATACCGTCAAAACCCCTGCCAGATTAAACGGTAGCGTTGCCTTGGTCTTTGGCAAAAATGGATTGTTAAGTTTGGACTATGGTTATCAGGATTTTTCACAAGCGGAATTAAGACCTGCAAATGACAATAGCTTTCAAAACGTAAACAATCAAATTTCAAACGAGTTGGGCGGTGTTTCCACCATACGACTTGGAGGTGAATACCGATTGGGCATGGTAAGTCTACGTGGAGGATATAGATACGAACAAAGTCCCTATGTGAATGGAGATACAATAAATGACCTAAACGGTTTCTCGGCGGGTGTTGGTTTTAATTTTGGAGGAAGCCGATTGGATCTGGCACTAAGCCAAACTTCGCAGGATATGAACGAAAGGCTTTTTGACACAGGACTGAACACGCCCTCCATGATTACAAGGACTAACACCTTTGGTACTTTGAGCTACACCCTGAATTTTTAATCCGATGAAACAAAATTAAAAAAGGACCGAATGATTCGGTCCTTTTTTTATCGTTTTAGGGTAAAATGGGATTGTCGTGTTTTGGCCACCAGAACTCCTGCATCGTCCTCTTCGTACTCAAACCGAAACCAATAATCCGTCGATGGCATGGGTCTGCCATTGTATGTACCATCCCAACCTTCAACTGCACCCAATTGTTTTAGCAGTTTTCCGTATCTATCAAAAATATATACGATTGGATTCGTAAGGGTTTCAATTCCTTGTACGTTCCATTCGTCATTAACAGTATCCCCATTGGGCGTAAAAAACTTGGGATATCCAACCACTAAAAACTCTACCGGTTCCGTAATACCGCAGCCGTTCTTATCATTGATTACCACTGTATTGATACCGGGTGGAATATCTAGAAAGACGGGATCATCTTGAAAAGCCCCTCCATTAATGGCATACTCATAATCACCATCGCCATCCACAAATATCTCAACATTGTTGGCATCTGGGTCAACGGACAAATTGGTCTCCAAAACCTCCACGCGATTCAAAATTGGAATTCCATAAAAGGTAATTAGAATACCGCCCAAGTCGGCCACCGTAGGCGGAGTACCCGATGCTGTGGTGATAGTGGCAAAATATCTTCCTGAATTTGGACTGGTAACAACTAATTCCGCTCCAAAAGGACCAGAACCGGCCAAAGTGCCATCCACAACTCCATCGTCTTCATAATCCACCGTCCATTCCACATTTGCAATATCAGAACCAGCTGGCGAATTCAAGGCACTCAAAACGATATCAGGGTCGCCTTCACAAGCTATGATATCCAAACCCAAAAACTCGTCTCGCAACGTACAATCCAAGGCCGTATTTTGGTTCTCGTTTACGGAATTACCCGTAAACGTTAACATAAAAGGCTCAGGATTGCCATCGAAATTCGTATTGAAATTATTGATTAAGATATAGTAGATTTCACCAGGTTGAACATCCAACCATTCATCATAGGTATTTTGGCTACCCACCAAAAACGGAGCTCCTTCCTGACCGTTTTCGGGATTAACGCCTATACCCGTAAAATTCGTGTTGTTCACTTCATAATTACACCGTATGGGCTCCGAGGTGCCATCACCAATGATTGAACAAAAATTCTGTCCACTCAATTGGTCATAAGGACCATAAACGGCAAAATCCCATTCGGCCGTTGGGGTTGAATTTCCTCCGGACGGTAAAGCCTCAATATCAAAGCCTACCTGCCCTCCGGTACCTGCCCTAAATACAAACCAAGAGGTGTTGTTTTCTATGTTCGCAGAGCTTACGCTTCCTTTTTCCAAACATCCGGTTTGCCGAATAACTTCCGGATCAAAATCATCTATATCGCCACCACCGTCAGCCAATCCCATTATAGGGGCATCGGCACAGACAGGGATGGCGGTTCTACAATCTGGCGAGTTTTGGGCATTTGCCTTGCAAATTAGTAGGAGCAAACAGCAAATAGTAGCGACTAGTATTCGCATATTTTAATGGGGCTAGAAATATACTTTAACGTATATAATAACTGGGTAATACTGGCTTTAGTATTTTTCAACGGATTATTTGGACACTTAATCGATAAACGGCACGTCCTGTCACTCTAAACTAATTGTAAAATCCTATTAACAAGAAGATTACCTGTACCAAATATTGAGGGAAAAAATATATAGCGCAAGTGAATTTGGGCATCCTTCAACAAAATACGACCCCCCCAAACTTAACATCTATTTATAATAGGTATGGGGCCTTGAAATGGCATTAAGTATTATATAATGCATATCTTTGCCCCTTGTTAAAGTTCAGTTTACATGAAAACAGAGGGTACATTGGAGGAACATTTTGAACAGTTGGGAGATGACCACATTTCCTCGTCGGAAGAGACCCCTTTACGTAAGGACGCCTTCCTTCTTAGTGATGAAGAAAAGATTGAAAGAATCAAGGGAAGTGTTAGGGAAATCCTTCTCACTTTGGGAATGGATCTGGAGGATGATAGCCTTAAGGGCACGCCCAATAGGGTTGCAAAAATGTTCGTGAAGGAAATTTTTGGAGGCCTGCACCCCGATAGAAAACCCAATTCTTCCACATTTGACAACAAGTACAAGTATGGCGAGATGTTGGTGGAAAAGAACATCACGCTCTACTCTACCTGTGAACACCATTTATTGCCTATTGTGGGCCGGGCCCATGTCGCTTATATCTCAAATGGCTCTGTGGTGGGACTTTCCAAGATGAACCGTATTGTGGATTACTATGCCAAAAGACCTCAAGTTCAGGAAAGATTGAATATTCAAATTGTACGGGAACTTCAGAAAGTTTTGGGCACGGAGGATGTCGCGTGCGTCATAGACGCCAAACATCTCTGTGTGAATTCCCGGGGAATCCGTGACATTGAAAGTAGTACCGTAACTGCGGAATATGGCGGCAAGTTCAAGCAAGAGGCCATCAGGAATGAATTCCTCGAATATATAAACATGGACACGCAATTTTAATTTCATCCTCATAAAATGCCATTGTATCAAGAGCAAACAATAAAGGTCCATAATTCACTTACTGGCAAAAAAGAAACTTTTATTCCCATAAACGAAGGCCACATTGGTATGTACGTCTGTGGCCCCACCGTGTATAGCAACGTGCATCTTGGAAATTGTAGGACTTTCATGTCCTTCGATATGATTTTCAGATATTTCCGTCATTTGGGTTATAAAGTGAGGTATGTGCGAAACATTACGGATGCCGGGCATTTGGTGGACGATGCGGAAGATGGTGAGGACAAAATTGCAAAAAAGGCACGATTGGAACAGTTGGAACCTATGGAAGTCGTTCAGCGTTATACCGTGGACTTTCATAATATACTGGAAAAATTCAATTTTCTTCCGCCAAGTATAGAGCCTACGGCGACCGGACATATCATTGAGCAGATTGAAATCATAAAGGACATCCTGGAGAAGGGTTATGCCTATGAGGTGAACGGCTCCGTTTATTTTGATGTTGTAAAGTTCAACGAGACCAACGAATACGGTAAATTAAGCGGAAGAAAATTGGAGGACATGATCGCCAATACCCGCGAACTCACGGCCCAAGACGATAAAAAAAGCCCACAGGATTTTGCCCTATGGAAAAAAGCGGAGCCGGAACATATCATGCGATGGCCTTCTCCTTGGGGTGACGGATTTCCTGGTTGGCATTTGGAGTGTACCGCCATGAGCACCAAATATCTTGGGGAGACCTTTGATATCCATGGAGGGGGAATGGATTTGAAATTCCCGCACCACGAATGTGAAATAGCGCAAGCTGAAGCTAGTAATGGGAAGTCGCCCGTAAAATACTGGATGCACGCCAATATGTTGACCTTAAACGGCAAGAAAATGGCCAAATCCACTGGAAATAGCATCCTTCCCGGGGAAATTTTTTCCGGTGAAAACGATATTCTTAGCAAACCATTTTCACCGGCCATGGTACGTTTCTTTATGATGCAGGCACATTATACAAGTATTTTGGATATCAGCAACGATGCTTTACTAGCTTCGGAAAAAGGCTTCAATAAACTAATGGATTCCATCAAATCCATTAATAGCCTGCCGATTGGAAGCAAGTCGGATTTTGATGTACCAACTTGGAAACATTCCTGCTACGATGCCATGAACGACGATTTTAACACACCAATTCTCATTGCGAAACTTTTTGATGCCGTGAAGCATATCAATCTTATCAAGGAAGGTTCCGAAACGATTACCAAAGAGGACAAGGAAATTCTTTTTGATACGATGAAGAGTTTTGTCTTTGACGTGTTGGGCCTTGAGGACAAGCAAAGCTCCAATGCGGACTTGGAAAAATTGAGCGGGGTCGTAGAGTTGTTGATACAGTTAAGAAAAGAAGCAAGGGAAAACAGGGATTTTGCTACTTCGGACAAAATTCGGGATCAATTGGCCGAACTGGGCATCCAACTAAAGGATGGTAAGGAAGGTACTACGTACAGCCTATAACCAAGGTTAATACTGTATCGTTTTTATTTTAGATTGATACTCACTAGGGGAAAGCTGTTGCCTGTGCTTAAAAACGCGGTTAAAGTAGGACCTACTTTCAAAACCACATTGCATATACACATCCTTGATATTCAATCCTGGGTCTTGAAGCAGTCCGGTCGCCAGTTTTATCCGTTCGTTGTTTATAAACTCAATGGGCGAAATACCCAGTTCATTTTTAAAGACCCTATAAAAATGCGAGGGACTCATGTAAGCCTTTTTGCTCAAATCCTCCACATTCAAAGGTTCATGGAGATTTTCACGTATGTACCTAATGACATAGGAGAGTCGATTATTGCTATTGATGGCAATTTGGGAACTCGTATAGATTTTTCGTTCGTTGGTCTGCAATATGCGTATGATGAGTTCCCGTAACATATTATCTACAAAGAAGTCCTTGGAGGGATGGTTTTCGGAAAAAAGAAAAAGCAATCGCTGTAAAATTTGAAAAATCCCCTGGTCGTTCACAAAATGGAAGTTGTAATCCATTAAGCTCCATTCTTTTTCGTCATCCTTTGTCATGCTTTCATTCATGAACTGAAGGACATTCCTAATTTTTTCCTCGGAAATGGCCATGGCCAGACAACGGGTCGGGTTTTTGGATTTTGCCTCGGGAAAGTCGATACACATGGTTTCATTGGCAGGCAACACCAGGGATTCACCCGGCAAAAAATCGAAGGATTCGTAATCCCTAAGATGCATCACTTTTTTTCCTTCTATCATGCTGGCCAGAACAGGTTGGTCAAATTTCAGTAAGACCTTATCTGCTTGCTCATGGGTTTCAAAAACATGCATGGTGGCATTTTTCAAAGTATAGGAGGTTTGGTTCTCCACCATGGTCTCCAATCGTCTCCCTTCCAAAAAAGTATCCGACAACTTTAACATTTCTTAATAATTATCAATCGAATAATAATGAATATACAAATATTTAGAACCAAAATAATCATTATGGCAAAATATGATAGGATTGTTCACCTTATTCATAGAATTGGTCAGACCATTCCATTTTCCAATAAGTAATTTTAAAAGAATCATTTTATAGAACTGTACAAACACATAACCAATTTTTAATTTTTAAACATTTTAAAAGATGAGCAACACTGCAACCGTGGCGCAAGACGTGCTACAAAAACCGACATTCAAAAATCAATATGAGAATTTCATAGGAGGAAAATGGACGGCACCCGTAAAGGGGGAGTATTTTGAAAACACCTCTCCGGTAGACGGAAAATCCTTTACAAGGATTCCCAGATCTACGGCTGAGGATATAGAAAAGGCTATTGATGCGGCATGGAAAGCAGCACCTTCATGGAACAATTCATCGGCAACAGAACGAAGCAATATGCTTTTGAAAATAGCCGATGTCATGGAAAAAAACTTGGAGGTTTTGGCGAGAGCGGAGACGTGGGATAACGGCAAGGCCATTCGCGAAACAAGGGCAGCTGATTTACCATTGGCCATAGACCATTTTAGATATTTTGCCGGGGTTATCAGGGCCGAAGAAGGATCCGTAAGTGAATTGGACAGTAATACCGTTGCCTTAAACGTTACCGAGCCTTTGGGAGTAGTTGGACAGATCATTCCTTGGAACTTCCCTATTTTGATGGCGGTTTGGAAACTGGCCCCAGCATTGGCAGCAGGAAACTGTGTAGTCCTAAAGCCCGCTGAACAGACCCCTGTAGGGATTCTTATCCTTGTTGAGTTGATCCAGGATATTCTTCCCGCTGGTGTTCTTAACGTCGTTAACGGCTTTGGAGCCGAAGCAGGCAAACCCTTGGCATCAAGCTCAAGAATCAATAAGGTCGCATTCACCGGAGAGACTACAACCGGGCAATTGATTATGCAATATGCCTCCAAAAACATCACGCCTGTAACCCTGGAATTGGGCGGAAAGTCCCCGAATATCTTCTTTGAGAATATCATGGACGCAGACGACGAATTCTTTGACAAGTGTATCGAGGGGGCGAATATGTTCGCTTTAAACCAAGGTGAGGTATGTACTTGTCCTTCTAGGATGCTCGTTCAGGAAAGTATTTTTGAAGCCTTTATGGAACGTGTAATCGAAAGAACGAAAGCCATTAAAATGGGACATCCACTAGATCCAAATACCATGATGGGGGCCCAAGCTTCCAGCGACCAGTTTGAAAAAATCCTCAACTATATCCAAATTGGCAAGGAAGAGGGCTGTGAGGTCTTGACCGGAGGTGAACAGGCTTACAATGAAGGCTTGGAAGGCGGATTCTACATTCAGCCAACCGTGCTAAAAGGAAATAATAAAATGCGCGTATTCCAAGAAGAGATTTTTGGACCCGTAGTTTGTGTAACCACCTTTAAGGATGAGGCAGAAGCCATTGAAATCGCCAACGATACCTTGTACGGACTGGGCGCTGGTGTATGGACGAGGGATACACACCAGGCCTATACGGTTTCTAGGGCGATCAAGGCCGGTAGGGTATGGGTGAACTGCTATCACCTCTATCCCGCTCATGCACCCTTTGGTGGATATAAAAAATCCGGTATCGGTAGGGAAAACCATAAGATGATGCTAGCGCATTACAGACAAACGAAGAACATGCTTATCTCTTACGATAAGAAGCCTATGGGATTTTTTTAATAGAAATAAAATGAAAACCAAAAGGGTATTGGTCAGTGAAAAAGCTGTAGAGATCATTAAGGAACTCAAGGAAAAACACGGGGAGCTTATGTTTCACCAAAGTGGGGGTTGTTGCGACGGCTCTTCCCCCATGTGCTTTCCAAAGGGCGAACTAATGATAGACGATAACGATATATGGTTGGGTACCATTGAAGGATGTGAATTTTATATTTCCAAAGATCAATTTGAGTATTGGAAGCACACCCAACTAACGGTCGATGTCACCCCGGGTAGAGGGGCCAGCTTTTCCTTGGAAATACCAATGGGCATTCGTTTCATTATCAAATCTAGACTCTACTCGCCAGAAGAGGCGGAAAACTTGGAACCTGTTCGTATGGGGGAGTAATTATTAAATTATAGATATGATTAAATTAAGGCCCGTATCTTGTACGGGCCTTTCACATTTTCAACTTGTTTAATTGCGTAACTTGCCATCCTAATATTTTTCGGTTGAAACCTACATTTAAAAATATACTGATTTCCCCTTTCGTACTTTTGGTGCGTTTTTACCAGTTGGCCATTTCTCCCTATACGCCCGCCACGTGCAGGTACTCGCCCACTTGTTCGCAATACACCTTGGAAGCCTTGAAAAAACATGGTCTCTTTAAAGGTGGCTGGTTATCCATTAAACGTATTTTCAGTTGCAATCCTTGGGGCGGAAAAGGGTATGACCCCGTACCGTGACCGGAAAGTTATCAAACGTAAGATGCGTCATTTTCTCAACCCTAATAGCTCCTATTTACGTATATTAGCCCTTCAAAATCGACTCGCATGTACTTCTTAGGAATTATCTGGAATCCCAACGAGACCCTCTTTAATTTAGGCCCTATCCAAATAAAGTATTATAACCTGCTTTGGATCATTGCATTTGCCATTGGTTGGTATCTCATGAAGAAGATATTCGTCAATGAAAAAAAACCGGTGGAACAATTGGATTCCCTTTTTGTGTATACCGTTTTGGGCACCATGTTAGGAGCCAGACTGGGCCACGTTTTCTTTTATGATTGGCCTTATTATAAAAATCACTTGTTGGAAATACTCTTACCCATTAGGGAAAGTGATACGGGCAGTCTCCTTTTTGGACTTATCGATGGCTATGAATTTACGGGTTTTACGGGCCTTGCCAGTCATGGGGCAACTATTGGAATTATAATTGCCACTTATTTGTTTACCAAAAAACATACCGGTTTCAGCATGCTATGGATATTTGATAGGTTGACGATCCCCGTAGCTATTGGAGCTTTTTGTGTGCGCTTGGGCAACTTTTTCAATTCTGAAATCAATGGAAAGACCATTGACGAGTCCTTCATCTTTGCGACAAAATTCATCAGGGATTCTGACGATCTCCATCCTTCAAAAGCCTTGGGCGTAACCAAGGAAAGAACACTCAACGCCGCCTATGATGCCATTGAGAACGACCCTCAATTTTCCCAATATTTAATGGAGATTCCCTATAGGCATCCTGCGCAATTGTACGAAGGCGTTTGTTATATTCTTGTTTTTGTGCTATTGTATTATCTCTATTGGAAGACCGATAAAAAGAACAAGCCCGGATATCTTTTTGGATTGTTTTTAATTTTATTATGGACCGTTCGTTTCTTTGTCGAGTTCGTTAAGAAAAGCCAAGGCGGTTTTGAGGAATCTTTAGGGGTACTGTCAACCGGGCAATGGTTGAGTATTCCATTTATACTGTTAGGCCTTTATTTCATGTTCAGACCTTTAAAATCAAACTAAACAAATAAGACACATGCATCTTTCAAGGCATTTTTTAGGCTTGGCGATTGTTTTATTGTTTGGCTTGACATCCTGTAAAGAAGAAACGAAAAAGGTAATCAAAACAACGCCCGTAACCTTCACAAAGGAAGGTACTTTACAGATTTACAAACAGGAAAATGATTCCCTAATATCCTCCTTGGATATTGAAATTGCCGAAACCGATTATGAGACACAGACCGGACTCATGTATCGCAAAGGCATGGAAACGAATCAAGGCATGTTGTTCATTTTTCCGGATGTCGCCATGCATTCGTTCTATATGAAGAATACCGAGTTTCCCTTGGACATCCTATTCATAGATGAAGACTTGAAAGTGGCCAGTATCCAAAAAAATGCACAGCCGTTCAATGAGAACGGTCTATCCTCCAAAGTACCCGTAAAATATGTACTGGAGGTCAATGCAGGCTTATCGGATGCTTGGTCTGTTGAAGTTGGCGACCGCATTTCGTTCGAAAGATTATAGCCCATGAACTATTCCATGGAAGGCGCCGAAACGGAAAGGCTACTATTCAGAAAATTATCTAGGGACGATTTTGATGCCTGGTTGCCTTTTCACGAAGACCCTAGATCGTCGAAGTTTTGGTCGGGCATTCCTCAAAATCCAATTGCTGCCTGTTCCCAACAGTTTGACCGCGTTTTTGAACGCTATCAGAAAGGTCTTGGCGGGATGTTCGCCCTAATTGATAAAACCACGGATAACCTCGCTGGTTTGTGTGGCTTGTTGATACAAGTTGTGGACGGCCAAGAAGAATTGGAAATTGGGTATTCCGTTCTACCGACGCATTGGGGTAAAGGTTTCGCTTCCGAAGCCGCCCAAAAATGCAAGGAAACCGCCTTTAAAAATGGATGGGCCAATCGCCTTATATCCATTATCCATATCGATAATGAACCGTCAAAAAAAGTGGCCCTTAAAAATGGGATGCACTTGGAAAAAAGAACGGTATATAAGAACAATCCCGTTTACATCTTTAGAATAGACCTTTAGTATGGAACATTTAGGGATTTTTACGGATAATCAAACCAACAAAAAAGAGCTCATTCGAAAGCTCCAAAACAACGAATTTTCAGACATCGTAAACCTAAAAGATATACCCGGGAAACTATTTTCCCAATTGGAGGTAAGAAGGTTTATGGAAGAGGAGGAAAAACATGGAACAAAATATATTTCCACAAAAGGACAGGCATTGAAAACCATGTCAAGCGGGGAACAAAAAAAGGCCTTGCTTTTTCATATCCTCGACCAAAAACCGGACTATATCCTATTGGACAATCCGTTTGATAATTTGGATATTTCATTTCAAAATGATTTAAAAACACTTCTTTTAGAAAAGGCTAGCGGAACCTTGCTGATACAATTGGCCAGTAGAAAGTCTGACATGCTTCCCAATATCCGCAACTTTGCAAAAGTCATTGATGGCCAACTTAGAGTACTAACCGAGAATATACAAGGAGAAGACAAGGAAGCGACCATTTTCTTGGGAAGCATCCCTCCTGCCATTGAACCAATACCGTTCAATGGGGAAACATTGATCACCTTTGAAAAAGTCTCGGTTTCCTATGGTGAAAAACACGTCCTAAAGGATATTGACTGGGAAGTGAAAACCGGCGAATTTTGGCAACTGATAGGAAACAATGGAACCGGCAAGACAACCATTCTTTCCATGATAACCGGCGATAATCCAAAAGCCTTCGGACAAGAAATATACCTTTTTGGGAACAAGAAAGGTTCCGGGGAAAGTGTTTGGGACATCAAGGAAAAGATCGGCTACTTCTCCCCTGCCATGACCGATAGCTTTTCCGGAAGACATTCGGTCGAAAACATGCTCATTTCCGGATTATTGGATTCCATCGGATTGTATATAAAACCTACCGAAACGCAAAAAAGAATTTGTAAGGAGTGGCTATTACTTTTAGGTCTATGGGAGCGGAGAAACGTTCAATTCAACGATTTGTCACTTGGGGACCAGCGCCTTGTAATGACGGTTCGGGCCATGGTAAAACATCCGCCATTATTGATTTTGGACGAACCCACCAGTGGCATGGACGATGCTTCGGCCAGCATACTTGTCCAACTTGTCAACAAAATAGCCCAAGAAACGCAGACCACCATCCTTTTTGTTAGCCACCGAAAAGAACCCGGACTCAACCCCAAGAAAATCCTTGAATTAAAACATACCGATAAAGGTTCCATCGGCATTGTAAAATAGACCTAACAGGTTCCAAAACCTTTTAGGTCTGGGCACACTAAGCTATTCCAGTAAACTACCTCGGGGCAAGCCCAGGAGGCATTCGCAGGAAACAAATTTTTTATTTCTAGGCAAGCCTCGGAGTATTAAACCCTTTGGCGGTGCCAATAAAAAAAGGCCGCTATGCAGTACATAGCGACCTTCTCGAGTTAGTTGTGGTCAAAGTCCTAATTAAGGACCTTGGTAATTTTCTTGCTCAAGGCATCGAACATTACGGGTGTCGCGATGAACACAGAGGAGTAGGTACCTACTACCACACCCACGATCATAGCGAACATAAATCCGCGTAACGACTCCCCACCAAAGATGAAGATGGCCAATAATACTACCAAGGTAGTCAAGGACGTATTCAATGTTCTTCCCAATGTACTGTTGATGGCAGAATTGACATTCTCCCCACCTTTCCAACCTCTTTCGGCCAAAGTTTCACGTATACGGTCGAAAACCACCACGGTATCGTTCAAGGAATATCCAATGACCGTTAAAATGGCCGCAATAAAGGCCTGATCAATTTCCATGTTGAACGGCATTATTTTTCCGAAAATAGAGAACACGCCCAATACAATCAACACGTCGTGGAATACCGCAACAACAGCTCCCAAGGAGAATTGCCATCTACGGAAACGTATCAAGATGTAAAGGAAAACCACGGCCAAGGACCCCAAAATTGCCAAGAAAGCATTGTTTTTAATATCATCTGCGATGGTAGGCCCAACTTTTACGGACTGTAAAATTCCAATAGACTTTCCTTCGCTTCCAATGGCAAACGCATCTTTAGAAGTGCCATCAGGTAGGTATTTTTGTAAGGAAGTGTATAATTTGTCCTGAATCTCAGTATCGACCTCAATCCCTTCCACATCCACTTTATACGGCGTTGTGATCTTGATTTGGTTAGCTTCACCAAAGGTCTTCACATTGGTGCCGCTTCCAAATACATCGTTCAATTCTGATGCGATTTCCGACGGATTCACAGCCTGTTCAAAACGTACGGTGTAGGAACGTCCACCTACAAAATCCACACCTTGCTGAAGTCCTGGTCCAAAAAATAAGGACGCTAATCCAACCAATACCAAAATTCCGGATATCACATAGGAAATCTTCCTTTTGGCCAAGAAATCGATAGAAAGGTTCTGAAACAAACCTTTGGTAAGACTTGTTGAGAAATCCAAACTTCTACCTTTGCCACTGATGTACCAATCAATTAACAATCGGGTAATGAAAATGGCCGTAAACAGGGAGGTAAGAATACCAATCAATAAGGTAGTCGCAAACCCCTTTATTGGACCGGATCCAAAAACAAATAGGATGATTGCCGTAAGACCTGTGGTAATGTTCGCATCCAAAATGGAGGAAAGGGCGTTTCCAAAACCATCCGAAACGGCAAGACCTTTTCCTTTGCCCTTGGCCAGCTCTTCCTTGATCCTCTCAAAAATAAGGACGTTCGCATCCACGGACATACCTATTGTCAAAACGATACCCGCGATACCTGGCAAGGTCAATACCGCGTTCAAACTTGTCAATACCCCAAAAATCAAAAGGATGTTCAATAACAACGCCACATCGGCAAAGGCTCCAGCCTTTCCATAATAGGCTATCATCCATAACAATACAATGGCCATGGCGATCAAAAAGGACATAAAACCACTATCGATCGCTTCCTGACCTAGTGACGGACCAACGATTTCAGATTGGATGATTTCTGCGGAGGCAGGTAGTTTACCCGCTCGCAATACATTAGAAATATCCTTGGTCTCGTTTACGGTAAAATTTCCCGTGATTTCAGAACGGCCTCCGCTAATAGGACCACTGGAAACCCCTGGAGCTGTATATACTTTATTGTCCAAAACGATGGCAATCCCCGTTTGGTTGTTATAGGCATCCCCAGTCAATTGCTCCCATTCCTTGGCGCCCTTGGTATTCATGGTCATGGAAACGGCAGGCTTGCCAAATTGGTCAAAATCATCTCTGGCATCGCTCACCACATCACCACTGATCCTTGGCACCCCTTCTCGGTTCGATTTCAAAGCGTACAAGTCGATAACCTCCGTATCCTCGGTAGCTGGTCTTTCCCAAACGAACTTTACGAATTGGATATCAGCGGGCAATAACCTTCTAATTTCAGGCATCCTAAAATAAGAACCAATCGTAGCCGTATCCTTGATAGCCGCCCTGAACATGGCATGAGTTCCAGGATTTGCAGGAATCAACAATTCGTAAAGCGGGTTTACTTGAGTGGCCAAATCCAAGGAATCAGCGGCAACATCTGACAATAACGAATCCAATTCTGATTCTTCCTTTACGGGTTCCGGCTTTTTAACATCCACTATTTCCTTCAACTTTTCATTCGCCTGAATCAGGAAGGTACTAAAGGAAGGGTTGCTCTGTTTGTACGTCTCCCAAAACTCCAACTGCGCCGTACTGGACAACAAGTCCTGGGCACGGTTAATATCCCTGGCTCCTGGTAATTCTACCAAAATCCTACCGGAATTTCCTTCTCTCTGGATGTTGGGCTGAGTTACCCCAAAACCGTCGATACGCTCACGCAATACCTCAAATGCGGAAACCACGGACTCATCGATTTTTCTTCGGATGATAGGTTTTACCTCATCATCAGACATCTGAAAGTTAATTTCATCGCTCAATCCCTTGTTCGCGAAAATATCGGGTGAAGCCAATTTTGTTTCCCCCTTTATGTTGTCAAAAGCTTCGAAGAACAAGTCAATATAGGTGTCGTCGCTGTTCTTTGATGCGGTATCCGCATCGGCCAAGGCCTTATTAAAAACAGGATTTTTTGTATTGTTGGCCAAACCTTTCAAGATATCCTTTACGGAAATCTGTAGCGTTACGTTGATGCCACCTTTAAGGTCAAGACCTTTGTTCAACTCCTTCTTTTTGGCCTCGTTGTAGTTGGTATACCCTAAGATGGTATTGTTGCCAATGGAATCCAAATAACTGGCTTCCAAGGCCTCCCTTTTTGAGATATAATCCTCTTCCGCCTCAGAAATTCGGCTTGCAGCGAATACTTCCGCCTCCTTTTCAACCTTATTGGTGATGAACGTATAGGATAGCTGATAGATACTAACTAACCCGAATAATAAAGCGAACAGCTTTATAAGTCCCTTATTTTGCATTTTAATGTTTAATTTAAGTTATGTCGATTTTGATTTTATAATTTGAAACAAGGCAAACTACTTCTGCCAGAAAGTAATTGAAAGCCTTTGTGAAATTCTAATTGGATATTAGCCAATGCCATGTAGGAAAGGTCCTGCCCTACCCTCTGGTATATTCCGTGAAGTGTTGTCTATGGCTATGGCAATAGTATGGTACGTCTTAAAAGCCGTTTGGTCGAAAACCGGCCGTAAATGGAACGTATTAGTAGGATTTATCGCCAGGGTATTGTAAAATCCGCTGAATATTTCCTGCTGATTGGAAACCACATCCCCACTGATTTTTAAACCTTGGGGCCCTTGTTGGTGCAAATCTGAAACTACCAGACTGTAATTATCCGGTACGGGTTCTTTTGGTGATTTGGATGGAAGTTCCTCCCCATGTTCCAATGACATCGCGTTTTCCTCCGAAAGGAATTCCTTTACAACGCTCGCATCGATATCGCTGTAATAACGAATGTTTACCTGGCCAGAAACGTCCTCGTAGACCTCGATTCCCTCAACACCCAAGAACAACAGCTTATTCGTGATATTCGATAAAACCTCCTCACGAGCGTTTTCAGAGGCGACTTCCACATCGCCAAACTGCAGGGAAATCTGCTGGTTGGAAATCTTTTTATGCGGTTGGCTCAGCCCCAATAGGGCAAAGATGACCAATAAACTACTTATGCACCATTTTGCATTCATGGCGCAAATATAAAAAGAAAGATTATTGTTGAAAGTAAATAATTGACAATACGTATGATACGGAGCGGCCTTCCTAAAAAAAGGAAAACCTCTGGAATCAAATTCCAAAGGTTTTTATAGTAAGTTATGAGGTGCTTAAAAACTATAGCTCCAATAAGCCATTCGTTTTGGAAACACCCTCTGCACTTTCCTTCATTTTGGCCTTTTCCGCATCGCTTAAAGGAATGTCCACAATCTGCTCGATACCGTTTTTACCTAAGATGACCGGAACGCCTATACAAATATCGTTTAGGCCGTATTCCCCTTCCAACATAGTGGAACAAGGGAACATTTTCTTTTGGTCGCAGGCGATGGCCTGTACCAAAGCGGAAACCGCTGCACCGGGAGCGTACCAAGCACTGGTGCCCAACAATTTGGTCAAAGTTGCACCACCAACCTTGGTATCTTCGGCTACTTGTTGCAATCTTTCATCGGATAAAAATTCAGAGGCTTTTATACTGTTTCTTGTAGCATGTGAAGTCAAGGGAACCATTCCTGTATCACTATGGCCACCGATCACCATTCCGTCCACATCTGAAATTGGCGCATCCAAGGCCTCAGCCAAACGGTATTTGAAACGAGCGCTGTCCAAAGCCCCGCCCATCCCTATTATCTTGTTCTTGGGCAGATTCGTTGTTTTATGCACCAAATAGGTCATGGTATCCATAGGATTGCTAACCACGATGATGATAACGTTTGGGGAATGTTCAATGAGATTACTGGAGACCGTCTTTACGATACCCGCATTGATGCCGATCAACTCTTCCCGTGTCATGCCCGGTTTTCTTGGAATACCCGATGTGATAACGGCGATATCGCTATTGGCTGTTTTTGAATAATCGTTGGTACTTCCGGTGATTTTGGTATCAAAGCCATTCAATGATGCTGTCTGCATTAAATCCATGGCCTTACCTTCTGCAAAACCTTCCTTTATATCCAGAATTACTACTTCCGAAGCAAAATCCTTAATGGCAATGTACTCCGCACAACTGGCCCCTACCGCTCCAGCTCCAACTACTGTAACTTTCATTTTAGTATATTTTTATGATTTAAATTGATTATGATAAAATAAAAGGTTCAAAACACCTTTTAAGCTTGCCAAAAATACTCAATTATTAACAATTTAGCAGGCGAGAGTGGTGTAATATATGCCGATTTCCACCATTTAAAAACATCGATAAAATGCAGCTCGCGTTAAAAAAAGATACCTTTCAACGAAGAAATCGTAAAAAAGTTGCCATACATCGATTTTTAGTAATATCCCTAAAGAAGCCCCGTTAATAGCTATGGATCCCAAATCCAAACAAAACCTACTTAATAATGAAAAAGTTCCTCTCGTTAATGGCCATATGTGCCATTATCTTTTCTGCCAACTGTTCCCGTGTAGAACAGAACAACGACCCCATTATTGGCATTTGGTTTCAGACCGGAACGGAAATCAGTAACGGTTCTTCCAAAAGTACCCTCCGTAAAGAATGGATTTTCAATGATGTCTACCTTGGTAGGTATCATGAAATCAACGGAAATAACATTACCCTACAAACAGATTTTAAGTGGTCCAAGGAAGGAGACATTTATACCATAGAATATAGGGGACTTGAAAATGTACCTGTTGATCGGTTGAAAATTATCGAAACCGACCAAGGTACTATTTTAGAAAAGGTAGACGGTGAACACGTAGCCATTAGGGAATAAAAATTTTCACAGGGCCATGGGAAAGAGCCTGTTCGGAGAAATCTGGGCAGGCTCTTCATGTATGAAAAAAGACCAAACCAAAATTTGCCAAACAGGTACAAAAAACCCGGCAATTTGCCGGGTCCATTATTTGTATTTTTCCGATGATTATCTAAACCCGAAATTGACGCCAAAGGTCCAAGTATTGAACTCGCCAAGGGTATAATCCGCATTCAATCTAAAGAAGCCCAACTTCAATTTTGCACCTACATTGCCCGTAACACCGTTTACTCTTTTGGTAATTGAAAAGGGGTCTTCGTACGTTTCCGAAGCAAATGGACCAGCAGTGACCTCATAGGTTCCCAGAACATCCGTTACCGATTTTCCCGTTACATAGCCCAGTCCCCCATAAAAATTGATGATGGGAAGCTTGGTGGAGACCACTGCATTGAAGGCCCAGGTGCTGATAGCGGCCTCAATGCGCTGATCATTCCCTTGTACCAAGTTAATATCCGTTAGGTCGTAATCCCCGTTCACCTTTGTATATCCTATAATGGCAGAAATGGCTACAGGCAATATTTTGTCCGCGGGCAGAAGTTTAGTAAAATCGTGCTGCAATCCAAAACCGATCAAGCCTACGGCCGCACCTTCATACTCCAATTTAGGCAAAAACCGGGCCTTAATCTCGGTTCCCTTGATAAGACCCACGCTGCCTTGTAAGTATCCGGAAGGCACAAAATCAATGCCTTCCCCAGAAAGTCCCGAAGGCAATTCAAAAGTTTGTCTTACCGTGGTACCGGCAACCTGTCCTTCAACAAACACCTCCACCCCGCTAATATCTCCCAAAGCTGAGGAAACCTCCCTGGCTACTCCTGGATTATCAACGAAATTTAGATTTTGATAATCATTAGGGTCAAGGACAAACACTTTTTTATCGGCTTTGTTCTTAAAGTTTGTAAGGTTTCCAACCACTGAAATTTCAAATCCCCCAAGGGGTTTGGCATCGGCGGTATTGTACCAACCTGTCGCAAAATTATATACGGCACTTTCTGAAAGTGGCTCCAAATAGTCCGTTGTAAATTGTTCCGCGTCTTCCACACCTGCCGCCAAAAGGTCGTTCAAGTCCTGGGCCATAGCGGCACTAAAACCGCACAACAAAAAACAAGTAAGTAAATTCTTCATTTTTTTAATTTTTCCTAAAACTAAAAAACCTGCGTTTTTGGCGCAGGTTTTTGTTGTGTAATGGGCTTTTTCTATGTGTCAATGTTCGCATAGACGGCATTTTTCTCAATGAATTCCCGTCTGGGAGGAACCTCGTCACCCATGAGCATGGAGAATATGCGGTCCGTTTCCGTCGCATTTTCAATGGTGATTTGACGCAATGTCCTGAACTCTGGATTCATTGTGGTGTCCCACAACTGCTCCGCATTCATTTCCCCAAGACCTTTGTAGCGCTGGATACTTACACCACCGCTGTAGCTGGCCGCAATTTCATCACGCTCCTTATCGGTCCAGGCATATTGTTTCTTTTGACCTTTCTTGACCAAATATAGCGGAGGTGTTGCTATATACACATGGCCTCCTTCGATCAATTCCCGCATATATCGAAAGAAGAACGTCAAAATTAATGTTTCAATGTGGCTACCATCCACATCGGCATCACACATGATGACCACTTTATGGTATCGTAATTTTTCAAGGTTCAAGGCTTTACTATCCTCTTCGGTACCAATAGTTACGCCAAGGGCCGTATAAATGTTCTTGATTTCCTCGTTCTCAAAAACCTTATGCTGCATGGCCTTTTCTACATTCAGAATTTTACCCCTTAATGGCAGGATGGCTTGGAAATTTCTATCCCGACCTTGTTTGGCAGTACCACCGGCAGAATCCCCCTCCACAAGGAACACTTCACATTGTGCAGGATCCTGTTCAGAGCAATCGGATAATTTCCCAGGCAATCCACCCACACTCATTACCGTCTTGCGCTGCACCATTTCCCTGGCCTTGGTGGCCGCATGCCTGGCCTGGGCAGCCAATATCACTTTTTGTACGATTACCTTGGCATCATCCGGATGTTCTTCCAAATAGTCCGTCAACATTTCAGAAACGGCCTGACTCACCGCAGAGGATACCTCCCGGTTTCCTAATTTGGTTTTTGTCTGACCTTCAAACTGGGGTTCCGCCACCTTTACGGATACAATAGCCGTCAATCCTTCCCTAAAGTCATCCCCTTGAATCTCGAACTTGAGTTTGTCCAACATTCCGGAGGAGTCGGCATATTTCTTCAACGTGGTAGTCAAACCTCTTCTAAATCCGGATAAATGTGTTCCTCCTTCATGCGTATTGATATTATTCACATAGGAATGCAGGTTCTCCGTATAACTCGTATTGTAGATCATGGCCACTTCTACGGGAATATCGTTCTTCTCCCCTTCCATGGAAATCACATTTTGGATCAAAGGTTCGCGATTACCATCCAAAAACTTGACGAATTCCTTGAGTCCGTCATTGGAGAAAAACGTTTCTGAAATAAATTCCCCTTTATCGTCCTTTCGTCTTCTATCCGTTATGGTGATGGTTACGCCTTTGTTCAGAAAGGAAAGCTCCCGCATTCTGTTGGAGAGTGTTTCATAACTGTATTCAATAGTCTGGGTGAAAATGGTATCATCTGGCTTAAAAGTGACGATGGTGCCCCTATAATCTGTTTCCCCAACACTTTTTACCGGATATAAGGCCTTGCCCCTTTCATATTCCTGTTCCCATATTTTTCCGTCCCTATGTACGGTCGCCTTTAAGTGGTTTGAGAGCGCGTTCACACAGGAAACACCCACACCGTGCAAACCACCCGAAACCTTATAGGAATCCTTATCGAACTTACCACCTGCCCCAATTTTGGTCATTACGACCTCCAAGGCGGACACACCTTCCTTTTTATGCAGATCTACCGGAATACCCCTACCATTATCTTTTGTGGTAATGGAGTTGTCCTCATTTATGGTCACGCTGATGGTATCGCAATGCCCACCCATGGCCTCGTCAATGGAGTTGTCCACTACCTCATAAACCAAGTGGTGCAAACCGCGGGCACCTACATCGCCAATGTACATGGAAGGACGCATCCTTACGTGCTCCATTCCTTCCAACGCCTGTATACTGTCCGCAGAATATTGCTTTTTATTTGCTTCTTCGCTCATAAGTTAAAAGTTGTTTTTACTTCAAATTTTGCAATCTTACAAATATACGGAATACCCTATGAAATAGGACCTTTCTATGAGTTTAGGGTCGTCAAGTTATCAACAAAAATTGTGGAAAATTACGGCTATTTTCACCCCCACAAACGGTTCAGTATTGTGGTAAGGGAAGGGCTGAAAAATAAGAAATTGATAAAACAAAAGAGGTGCCAATGGATGGCACCTCTCAAGGACTAATTAAAAAATAAAAACTGCCCTGCTCTTCTCCGAGACAGGTAAACAGAATTATCATGAAATCAACTACTTTACGTAGGCATCAGCATGAACTTTGGCCACCGCACGACCGGATGGATCGTTCATGTTTTTAAATGCCTCGTCCCACTCCAATGCGATTTTGGTACTACAGGCCACGGATGGTTCCTGGGGTACGCACAATGCGGCCGCATCTGAAGGAAAATGTTCCTCAAATATGGAGCGATAATAAAATTCCTCCTTGGTAGTTGGCGTTTGTAGCGGGAACCTAAATTTGGCATTCGCCAATTGGTCATCGGTTACCTCGGTCGCCACCAATTCCTTAAGGGTATCGATCCAACTGTAGCCTACTCCATCTGAAAATTGCTCTTTTTGCCTCCAGGCCACACTTTCCGGCAGCATATCCTCAAATGCCTTACGGACGACCCACTTTTCCATGCGCTCCCCGTTAATCATTTTGTCCTTAGGGTTGATACGCATCGCCACATCCATAAATTCCTTGTCCAAAAACGGTACGCGGCCCTCTATGCCCCATGCAGCCAAGGATTTGTTGGCCCTTAAGCAATCGTACATATGCAGCTTGTCCAGCTTACGAACGGTCTCCTCATGGAAATCCTTTGGGCTTGGAGCTTTGTGGAAATACAGATAGCCTCCAAAAAGCTCGTCCGCACCTTCCCCTGACAGCACCATTTTTATCCCCATGGATTTGATAACACGGGCCATCAAGTACATTGGCGTGGACGCCCTAATCGTGGTAATATCATAGGTTTCCAGGTTATAGATTACGTCTCTGATGGCATCCAAGCCTTCTTGGATGGTAAACTTGATCTCATGATGTACGGTGCCGATATGGTCCGCAACCTTTTGGGCGGCGGCCAAATCTGGGGAACCTTCCAGACCCACCGAAAAGGAATGCAGCTGGGGCCACCAAGCATCTGCCGTGTCTCCCGACTCAATTCGCTTCTGGGCATATTTTTTGGCTATGGCCGAAGTAACGGAGGAATCCAGTCCGCCAGAAAGCAATACCCCATAAGGAACATCGGACATTAACTGACGGTGTACCGCGGCTTCCAAGGCCTCTTTTATAGCTTTGATACTGGTTTCGTTTTCCTTCACGGCATCATATTCCATCCAATCCCTTTTGTACCATCGCTTCAATTCCCCGTCCGCACTATGCAAATAATGCCCCGGTGGAAACAGTTCTATCTTTGTACAAGTACCCTCCAAGGCCTTAAGCTCAGATGCCACATAGAAGGTGCCGTTTTGGTCCCAGCCCATATACAAAGGAATGATTCCCATATGGTCCCGTGCCACAAAATATTCGTCCTTTTCGGAATCATAAATAGCAAAGCCAAAAATTCCGTTCATTTCATCAATGAAGTCTGCTCCTTTTTCCTTATAAAGTGCCAAAATCACTTCACAATCGGACTCCGTCTTAAAATTATATTTACCGGCAAATTGCTTACGCAACTCCCGGTGATTGTATATTTCGCCATTTGCGGCCAAAATCAATTTACCATCTTCACTTAATAGAGGTTGCTTCCCTGAAGCAGGGTCTACAATAGCCAAACGCTCATGGGCCAAAATGGCCTTGTCATCTGCATAAATACCGCTCCAATCAGGACCTCTATGTCGTACCTTCTTAGACATTTCCAGCAATTGAGGTCTTAGTACTTCCGTACTTTCCTTGACATCAAACGCACAAACAATTCCGCACATATTCTACTGTTTATAATAATTTGGTTACAAAAATGAACTACATGTTTATAATATAAAACACTTTGTGTAAATATGGTTACATTTTTAAACCTATAAAAGATATTCTATATAAAAAAAAAACCATATTCCCACAAAATGAAAATTACGCGACTATTTTGTAAGTATGTTAAAATTTAACGACTTTTTAAAAGTATTAGCTAGGTGAACTGCTTAGCTTTGGAACACTAAAATTAAATTCAATCATGAAAAAAGTTATTTACCTATTCCTATTCATTGCCGTATTAGGATTTTCAAACAGCCTGAGTGCGCAAAAGTTCTCTGGATTGGACAAAAGCCCCATGGATATGGCTTCTTATCCTACAGATTACAAAGTATCTGAAAAAGTAGTGCGCATCATATATGGACGCCCACAACTAAAAAATCGTTCCTTGGCGGAACTGGCCCCTGCCGGGGAAGTTTGGAGAACGGGTGCCAATGAAGCCGCGGAAATCACTTTTTACCAAGATGTTAATTTTGGCGGTAGGGACATTTCCGCAGGTACGTATTCTTTGTTCACAATTCCCGGTGAAGAAGAATGGACCGTCATCCTGAACAAAAATTTAAATCAATGGGGTTCTTATTTCTATGAAGACAGTGCAGATGTTGCTAGAGTATCCGTACCAAACGGTTCTGATTCTGCCAGCTTGGAAGAGTTTTCCATCGCTTTTAAAGAAGTGGACAAAGGAGCTCATATGGTCATGGGATGGGACAAAACAAGAGTGGCGGTTCCTATTACATGGTAACCATACTTTTAAAAATAAAAAACGGACTTAGGTCCGTTTTTTTTGTTTTAATTTTAAGGCAATGGCATAAAGTCCTTAACTTTTAATTTTCCGGTAATTTCCTTATTCCGTTCACCGCGTAGTTGACCTCCTTTGCAAAAACCTCCCCCACAAGCGCGTCTCCCTCCATAGTAAGAATAACGGCAACACGCTACACACGATCAGGTTTTACATGAAATTGCAGTTTGTCACCTGCTACCAGAAGGTCATGCGCAATCAGCGATTCACCATTAGGCAACTTAAAAAGCAAATCATGTTTACCTTCCGTTTTGTCAATTATCAAAAGACCTCGACTATAGCCATTATATACGCCTGCCACCCGGTAACTCCAAATACCTACAAGGTCTATGGATTCTAAAGTTTTATCATTTGCAGTGTTTATGAACCCGTCTTGGGCGGTTCCTGTGAAAAACACTAACGAAAGCAATAGTAAAATAGGAATATCCCTCAAAATATTTTGATAAGGTTTCTACTTATAACTCGCAATCCAAGAATTTATTTTCTCTTCCAAGAGCATTAAAGGCAAACTACCCGAACCCAACACTTGGTCATGAAACTCCCTCAAATCAAATTTGGGACCCAATTCTGTTTTGGCTTTATTACGTAATTGCAATATCTTCAATTGACCAATTTTATAAGAGAGCGCCTGACCGGGAGTGGCCATATATCTTTCAATTTCGGCAATGATACCTTCCTCGGACTCCGCCTCATGGGCCAAGGAATAGGCAATGGCGTCTTCCCGGGTCCAACCCATTGCATGGATTCCCGTGTCCACTACTAATCGAATTGCGCGGTGCATCTCCATACTGAGCATCCCAAAATATTGGTAAGGGTCTTCATAAAGCCCCAATTCCTTGCCAAGGGATTCCGCATAAAGTGCCCACCCTTCCACAAAGACACCCATACTTTCAGGGTGCAAAAATTCAGGCAAACCTTGGTTTTCCTGCTGCAAACTCAATTGATAATGATGACCTGGTATGGCCTCATGCAGGAACAAGGCCTCATCGTGAACCACATTGTAGCTTTTGACATCGGGGATTGGAACATAAAAGGTTCCTGGCCTTTTGGCATCCTTAGAACCCGGAACGTATTCAGCACTGGCCGATGCCTCCCTGAAGGCTTCAGTACGTTTTACTATAAAATCAGCCTTTGGACGAAGATTGAACACACTATCCAATCGTAGGCTTAACCGCTCACGTATCCCATTGAAATGCGCTATTACCTCCTCTGGATTTTCGAATGGCATTAGTTCTTTCTTGGTTCGAACCATATTGAAAAAATCATTTAATTCGCCTTCAAACCCCAAATCTTCCTTAACTTTTTCCATTTCGCCTGTGATGCGTTCTACTTCTTGCTTACCCAAGGCATGGATTTCTTCTGCAGTCATCTTCGTGGTCGTATGCAAACGGATCAAATAATCATAGGTCCCACGCCCATTTGGTAAGGCGGACAGTCCATCCGTTTCCCTACAGACAGGAAGATATTCCTGTTCCAAAAATTGATACAATTCTTCGTACATGGGAAGGATTTCTTGGGTAATTATTCTCTCATAATCGGCTTTCAAGCCTACCCTAACATCTTCCTGAATCGCTTCCGGAAAGTGGAGCACTGGCTGATAAAAAAGATTTTCCTCCAGGGGAATATCTATGAATGCCTTAATCTGCGGTAGCATTTTTAATGTTAGGACCTTGGGTAAAACGATTTCCTTTTTCATTCCTTCCCGCATATGTTCCATACATGTATCCAAAAACTGAAGGTAGTCTTCCAATCTGTGTAACCAATTTTCATAATCCTCTTTAGTGGCGAAGGGCTGTACACTGGTACCCCCGGCCAATTGGGCCACATATAGATGGAGCGACTGTACTTGGAACAAGGGCATAAGTTCAAAACTGGGGAGGTTGTAAATGGGAGATGCCATGGTTACCAAGGAGTTGTTCAGCCCTTCCAATTTCATCCGGCAGTCCCATTCCAGGACCCGGGCACTCAAGGCATCCTCCGTTGAAAGCTCGGACACGGGATATTTTTCCAATTCGGATAAAAACGAGGTGTAGGAATCCCTAAGAAATTCCTGATGCCCGTCCGAAATATAATTGACAACAGTATCATTATAGATATCAATTCCCGCTTTTGTGGCCTCTATGGGATTAATTTCTTTTTGAAAATCGTAAAAAGCAACAAAAAGACTATCTATGTTCCCGGTATCCTCTATTGTAGTTTTACGCTCTGGTGTACAGGCTCCAAGCAATAGTATTATTGCTAAAATTAATCCTTTGCAATTCATGGTCAGTGGTTTTTAGGATGCTATAGCTCTATTTCGATTTTTTATGTTTCTTTTCCTTTATCCGCACATAAATGAGCTTGTTCCTACCCTTGGAATCCTCACGCCGCTCAATTTCAAAATGTGGTATGGAGTTGATCAAAGGGGTCAGCTTTTGAAAGCCATAGTTTCTTGAATCAAAATTTGGCTGCTTTTTCTGGAGCAAACTTCCAACATCTCCCAAGAATGCCCAACCGTCATCGTCCGCAACATCATCAATCGTTGTCGCTATGAACCGAAGGTCCTTAGGTGTAATTTTGTCAATATTGCTCTTTTCCGTTTTTGAACTGTTTTTGGCCGAGGTGGTATCCTCCGACTGACTCTTGAGTATTTCCAGATAGATAAAGCGGTCACAAGCTACAATGAATGGATTGGGGGTCTTTCGCTCCCCGATACCAAAAACCTGCATACCGGCTTCCCGAAGACGGGTGGCCAATCGTGTAAAATCGCTGTCACTGCTTACCAAACAAAAACCGTTCACTTTCCCGGAATACAAAATATCCATGGCATCGATGATCATGGCAGAATCCGTAGCATTTTTACCTTGTGTATATCCGTACTGTTGTACTGGCGTAATGGCATTTTCCAAAAGCAGGTTTTTCCATTTTCCCAATCTTGGGTTGGTCCAATCCCCATATATACGCTTAATGGTAGGATTGCCATATTTCGCGATTTCCTCCATCATTTCCTTAACATACCCGGCGGGTATATTATCACCATCGATAAGCACGGCCAAGTTTAAGTCCATTTGTGTTGTTTTGTGTAAAGTTACAGGGTTTTCCCGCTGTTTGAACATCGGTCGGGTAATAAATTGTAAGACTATTCATATATAATGAACCGCCTAGAGGGACGTCTAAACGCGGAGAGGTTTGGCAATTCGTATGCGTATCGGACCCAAGACCGCTGCGCCCGACTGAAGGGCAAGGGCAGGCTACAAGAACCAAGAGATTAGACATTTACCTGTCTTGGCTCCATGTTCTTGACTCTTTTTTTAGGAAACTGACCATCCTCACGAGACATTCGAGTCAAGCCATCGGGGGAAATCTATTGATTAAAATATTCTTCCTGTATAGTGAAAAGGGTTTCATTTTGAATAAAACCATCGTGAACGACCAACCTATATTTCAAAACAAGGGGGCTTTCTCGCGATAAGGGTACGGGGTGGGCCCCAGGAAATGGATACACTGCGTTCTGCATGCTCTCCTTGGTTCGTAGAATCCACGGATTTGGATGACCGGGATTGTCCTTTGAAGGAATGATCGTTAAACCATACGGTGTTTTGTCTTTACCTACCCTGCTAAGGATGTTTATCCAGTTCACACCTGGAACCGGCGTGTTTTCCGGAATTATTTTTCCTTCAGAATCCTTAAACATCACATCCCCCGATAATTGTACCCGGGCCGAAAATCCGCCATATCCCTTTTCATCCTCTGAGCCACCAATAGAAATAGAATCGAACAACGGATACAGTTGAATCTTAATATCCACCAACCTATAATTGCCTTTTCTGGGATAGACGGTTATCCAATTTGTTTCCGATACAAACGGTATTCTGGCACCATCTTCATCAAGATACACGTCCGATTCCCAAAACACCTGATTTTTTAGTGTGATTGCCCCATTGCGTCCTACAGTTTCGGATGTATTGATTACATTCCATTCAAAATCCTTTAGTTCCCAACCGTCCCCTATTCTTTTTCCATTGATATACAACTGATGCCACGCCCAAAAAATCCCCCTATGGTGCAAATGGTCGTCCGGGAAATCTTCTGTAATAGAAACACCGTCCAAAGAAAATAAGGGATGTATGTAATTGGCCCTTTCATAGCTTCCATTCAAGGATTTTGGCTCTTTTTGAAAGACGAGTACACTGTCCTTTCCTTCCAGGAATACAGCATTTTTGTCCGATATATGAAGATTCACTTGTTGGGAAAAAATACTTCCCCAACAAAAGACGAAAACTATGAAAAGAATGGGTGCGCTTTTGGACATCTTTGATATATAGATTCCAAACTACCAAAATTTATCGGAACCTACATCGAAACTAAATAGAATTAGTAACTTATACCCTGAAATTAACAAACCAAAGCATGGGAATGAACAATAAAATTACATCGATAGGCATTATCCTTTTTCTTTTTTTTACAAGTATTGCAAATGTTTTTGCACAGGACCAAAAACAGGAGTACTACGAACTGAAAACATATACCATTAAGAACGAGGCCCAGGAAAAAAGGGTGGATGATTATCTCGAAAAGGCCTATCTACCAGCTTTAAAGAGAATGGGCTTTGGGAATATAGGCGTTTTTAAAATCCGACCTGGAAAATTCGTCAAGGCCGATAAAATCTTTGTGCTTATCCCATTTTCCTCCATGGACGAATTTGTGAAAATGGCAGCTTCCCTGGCCGTGGACAAAACCCATCTAGCCGCCGGTGAGGACTATATCACGGCAACACATGACAACCCTCCCTATGAACGTATCAGTTCCACCTTGATGCGGGCGTTCTCAAAAATGCCGAAAATGAAACCAAGCCCGGTAGCGTCCCCGCGCAAGGACAGGGTCTATGAACTTCGAAGTTATGAGTCCCCTACCGAGGCCTTTTACATAAACAAAGTGTCCATGTTCAACGAGGGCGAGGAGGTTGAATTGTTCGAAAGCCTAGATGCCAATGCCGTTTTTTATGGCGAAGTACTTTCGGGAGACCGTATGCCCAACCTCATGTACATGACCACCTATGAAAATATGGAAAAAAGGGACGCCCTTTGGAAAGCTTTTGTGGCATCGGATAAGTGGCAGGAGCTTATAGGGGAGGAAAAATACAAAAACAATGTGAACAAGGCCGATATCTGGCTTTTATATCCTACCGATTATTCCGATTATTGATCGATTTTCGTAAACACAAACTCCACCCTGCGGTTTTCATGTCGGCCCTCGCTCGTATCGTTGGTACCTATCGGTCGGGAACTACCAAAACCGTCATCATCTATTCTATGGGCTTCTATACCATGTTGCATTAGAAATTGGGCAACGGCCGAAGCCCTCTTTTTTGAAAGAAATTGGTTATAGGCTGCTGTCCCAATGGCATCGGTATGGCCCATAATCGAAATCGACACCGTGGGATTTGAATTCAAATAGGATACGATTCGCATCAACTCAGCTATGGCATCATTGGATATATCAAAACTGTCAAATTCAAAAAGTAGGCTGCTGAACCTGTGTACCTCGTTCGTACTATAGTGCCGCGAATTTCCTGCTACCGTACGGTTTCCCCCTTTGGATTCGCTCCCGGAACCCACCAAAGAGATCATATCCAAATAATAATACGAACCCTCTGTTGCCCTGCGCTTGGTCTTAAAGGTCTGCGTCCTTTTATTGTCCTTGAAATTCCCTATAATCAGATAATTCTCCGTTCCGTTTGCCACAAATTCCTTTTCTACCTTCACCCAAGCAGCATCATCGGAATAGAAATCGGAATACCTGATCTCAAAGGAATTTGAAACATCACCGGGCACTTTGGACAGGTGCATCCTGGAAAGTACTTTGTTCGTTGCTACCTTTAGTGGGTTTTCAGAGAAGAGAATCCCGAATTCCTTGATCGCAAAATCTGACAGTTCCGCCAAACTTACATAAAATGAAAGTCTATACTGCTTATCTTTTTGAAGTGTTGTGGTGAGACTGGCCTGCAGATATTCCCGGTAGTCATCCGGGGCATAGAGATAGAGCCCAACATAACCATCACCAAATTCCGCCGGTTGTTCCCCGTTAAAATTTTTAGGGGTTCCCATAGCCTGACTACAGGCGTGGAAGTAATCCGTGGATCCCAAGGTTGGAATGTTCCAATGGACCAAATCCTCCTCAAGATTTCCCAACTTTTTGGGACAGTTTACAAACTCCTCAAAACTGGGATTTTTAACAAGATTTTGTCCATACAACCCGCGCCACCCGATAATCAGAACGAAAATTGGAACGATACACCGCCAATATGGATTTAAAGGACACACCACTCCCCTAATTTAGAAAATAAGGGGGTTATTTATATGGGATTCCCTCTACAAATCGAACTTATAGGTAGCACCTGCCAAAACCTGCAAGCCTTGAACGGGATAATTTGCCCAACGCTGGTAGTTGTTGTTGGCAATGTTCGCCGCCTTCAAAAAGATGGATAATTGATTGTCTACCCTATATCCTAAATGGGCATTGGCATCAAAAAAGCTATCCAAATTGATCAAGGTTGCAGGAAAATCGGCTATGGGAGCATTTTGCACCACCACCGTTGAAAAATCCTCCCTTTCCCCTACATAAAACAAATTTGCGCCAGCGAACCATTTTTCGCCTATCTGGTAGTCCATGAACAGGGAGCCTTTTAAATTAGGGAGGTTCCAAGCAGGGTTGTCCGTTTCCGTATTGTAATCATATACTTCGGCATTGATACCCAAAGTAAAATTCCTATTAACGTCCACATTCAACTCCCCAAATATTCCAATGGTTTTTATATCGTCATAAAATACCTCAAAGGAGTTACCAAAGTAATATCCCTTTTCATCGTCCCTAAAATTGTTCTGGGGATTTAGCTTGAATAAGGGTGTATTATTTTCGGCCGTGTACGAACCTTTGATATTGTAGCTCAAATTAGGTAACAACTGTCCCCGCAATCCAATGTACGCATTGTACTGACTATCCGTTGGAGCAATGGTCAACGTAGGCGAGACAAAGGTATTCTCTTCTACAAAATCATAGTAGGAGTTTTGCCGTAATTCACCTTCAACCCCACCATAAGCGATGACGGTCTCATCCAACAAGCGGTATGAGGCTTTTACGGCCGGATAGATATAAAAATTTCCCTCATTGGCCTCCAGGTTCATTCCATATACAAGGTTCACGCCCAAGTTTAGTGAAAAATCGTCCCTTCGCATGACGAGACCAGGGCTGACGCCCACCTGTAGATGGCCATATGTAATCCCCTCATCGTTGGTGGCACTATTGACACTGGCATTTTCAAAATTTCCCGCCACATAATCCACTTTAGCACCTATCGCAAAGACTTCATCATTTAACGGGGCCTCAAAGGACGTATTCAAGATGGCCCTATTCTCCCCTGACTTTACGGCATCAAAAAACCTTCTGTATTTCAGGTCCAAACGCCTGAAAAAGGACTCCTCAACATTTACGTGACCTCCAACTTCTCCCATATAATAGTTTTGACGTTCGTTGATTCCGTTAACGGCAGCTTCATCATAAACACCTAAGGGAAGACCGTACCAATTGTATAATTGGTGCTGGAAAGCAACATTGGCACCCCAATCAAAATCGCGGTCCCGCTTTTTAAAGGATGCGTCCAAACGGCTATCGGCAAAAATATTGTCGAGCTGAACGCCTTCTATGTCACCCCTGGAAGAATTGTGGTTAAAACCCAAGTCGAAAGTCGCGTCCCGATCTACTTCGCGGGTCGTATAGAATTCTGCCGTTGCATTCCCATAATTGCCGGCCCCGGCCGAAGCATAGGTATTGAAAAGTTCCGGCGGTGGAATTCGTTCCACCCGTGAAGCGGTTCCTTTGGATGGTGTAAAGGTGGATGCCACTGGAACGGAAAAAATGCTGTAGTTGATTTTCTTTTTCTGCAAAACGATGGAATCGTTTAGATTGGGCATGGACTTTATTTTGAAGGCATCTGAGACCGTAGGCGTATAGGCCTTGGTCACCGTAACGGTTTCCGTACCTAAATCCTCGGTTTCTTCTTGTGCAATGGCCCATGGGGCCACCATCAACATTACCAATCCTATTCCTATTTTGATGCTTTTGTACATACGTGTTCTATTGCTATGCGGGTTTACTCTTGATTTGGATCTACGGAAGAATTGCGCTGGGACTCCTTTGATTTTATGATGGCCAATTCTCCTTGGGCTTCGGCAACAATTTCTGGATATTGACTAAAATTGGATATCACACTGTCCAAAATATAGGTCGCCTGATACGAGTCGCCCAAAGCGTAAAAGTTTTTGGCCATCAAGACCAGCCCTTTTCCGCCCCACTCTTTATAAGTGGCGTAATCCTTTGCCAATTTCTGCACGGAGATGTTGGACGATTCATAATCCCCCTCCTTGTTCTTAAAGTAGGCATCGTAGTACAATGCCTCGGCGGCGGTTGCCCCGGATGCAATGGTCAAAACTTGTGCGTAGGCCGATTTTGCCTTGGATTCGTTACCGGTAGCTATAGCGGAGCGTGCGATCATTATCTGGGCGTCGCTTTTGATACGGTCATCAATACTAGCGGTAGCTAAAACCTTATCCGCATACTCCAAGGTTTTTGGGTAGTTCTTTTGCTCGTAGTATCCTTTCATCAAGTTGGACTGCGCGAAGGTCCTGTTCTGTTGGATGTTGGCCTGGTCCTCCAATTTCAAAAGATAGGGAAGCGCGGTAGCATATTCATCTTTTCCGATGTATACCTCGCAGACCCTGGTCAAGGCCTGCTCCGCATATTCGCTGGTAGTCTTATCGGCCACATATTTGTAATAAGGCAAAGCGGCATCCTTATCCCCGGCACCAAAATAGAGCTGTGCCAAACTGAAATTTGCGTCTAGGGCATGTAGTCCGTTGGGGAATTCCTGGATGTATTTTTTGTAGGCGCGAATTGCGGCATCGGTCTTGCCCTCCAAATTCTGTTTTTGGGCCGATTCAAAAGTGGCGTTGTCCAGTTCAGCATCGGTCACTTCCACAAAATCCAGTCCGTTTACCCAACTGGCGTACTCATCCACCCTTCCCAAATCCACATATACCAACTTGGCCGTGGAAACTGCCTGAATGGCCTCCTGCGTATTGGGAAAATCCCGTACCACGGTTTTGAACTTGCCCAGCGCCTCATTGTTCCTTCCGGAATTGTAAAAGACGAGCCCCTGCCTCATAAGGGCCTGAGGCACAAGGGAACTTCCCCTAAAATCATTGATCAATCGGTCATAGGCCTGGAGCCCTTTGTTCTCCTGCCCTGCGGATACATAGGTATTGCCGAGTTCAAACAGGGCATCGTCCTTAAATGTTGACCTTGGGTACTGTGCCACGAAATTCTCGAGGTTTTCAATTTTACTTTCTGTCCTATCAACAAAACCATAGCTCATGGCCTTTTGATAGGCCGCGTAATCCTTTTCAGGTCCGGTCAAGGCCAAGGCCTTGTTGTAGGTCTCTATGGCCGGCCAGTATTTGCTGGTCGCAAAATAACTGTCGCCCAATCGCAGATAGCCATCGTGCAACTTCTCAACATCATCCTTTTGGGCATCTGTGAAAGCGCTGAAATAGGTAATGGCATTGGCGTAGTCCTTTTGTTTAAAGTATGCATAGGCCAAATCATAATCCACGTCATTTCCTTCATTTACATTTCTGGAAGCAGGGTTTTGTTTGAATTCCCTGAACCCTATTGCGGCGGCATCAAACCGATTCAGCAGATAATCCGCTTCGGCCTTCCAATACGTTGCACGTGCCCTAAAGGAGTCATTGACGGCACTGCCCAAGGATTTTCCCAAAACTTCCGATGCCGCAGTGTAATCCCCTTCCAAGTACAATTCCAGACCCCGGTAGTAGGCTACCTTTTGATAGGTTTCCTTGGTGGCATAATTTTGGTTCCGCTCCAACAGTTCCATCGCCCCGGCAAAATTTTTGGATGTAATGAAGGAGTCCACCAACAAGGTCTGCATCTCCTCCTTGTTTTCGTCGTTGGGATAGGCATCCAGATAGTTCGTTATTACCTGTGGAACAGGCTCGTAGGCATTCCCCACTTCATAACTCAATCGCGCATAATTGAGAAAGGCATCCTTCTTTATATCTGGATTAAAATCCATTTGAGAGGCATTCCTAAATGCGTTCAACGCTTCCTGTTTTTGGTCCTGTTTCAAATAGCACTCCGCCAAATGGTAGTAGGCATTTTGGGAAACACTGTTCGTACCGCCAATGATTTTGTTGAACTGGGCAATGGCATTGGCATAGTCCCCCTGTTTGTAATAGCAGTATCCCAATTGGTAATAATCCGTATTGTTCCATTTGCCACGCTTGCCATTGTATTCCTTCAAATAAGGGATGGCATTTTCATATTGACCGAGGTTAAAATAACTCTCCCCGATGATTTTATTGAGCTCCGATACTTCCGTTCTGTCCGATTTTGGAAGTTGCTTCTTGGCCAAAGCGATCGCTTCCTCGAACTTACCAAGTTTAAAGTTCATATCGGCTTGATAATAACTCAATTTCTCCTCGAGAACGTTCTGGTCCGTAATCTGGTCGAAGCGCTCATTGGCGGTCTCGTAGTCGTCCTGTTGATAGGAAATGTATCCCAAATAATATTTGGCTTGGGAACCATATACCGGGGACGTGGTCACCTTTTCCAAATAGCGCTCCGCTTCCTTTGGCTTACTTGAGGAAAAGAGTGAATATCCGTAGTTAAAGTTGAATTTGTCCATTTCGCCCCGCGACAAGGCGCTTTGATCTACCCTGTTGTACCATTTAAGGGCATATGGATACTTTCCCGTATCAAAATAGTATTCCGCTACATCTGCATAGGCGGAATTTGTTTTGGTGGATGTTGGATAGTTTTCAACGAACTCCTCCATCATTCGGTCTGCGCCGGGCTGGTTCAATCGAACCGCAGCATTGGCCGCATAGTAGGCACTATTGGCGGCAATCTCCTCGTCCTTGGTCGTTGATTTTACTTTTTCGAATATGGTTTGGGCCGCCTGAAACTGTTCATTGTTATAAAGCGTTAAGGCGTCTTGAAAGTCCTTGTTTTCGTGTGTGTAGATTTTGGATTCCTGGGCAGTTCCCATCCAAATAACTCCCATGGCCAATGGAAGAAAAGCGGTGATTTTATGAAACATAGTGTTCTATTACTATTTTGAATTACCGAAGTATCACAAAGGATAACGGCAAATATTGTACCTAAGTATGTGGGTTGTGCCTACAAAAGAAAAGAATTTGTTTTAGGGTACGCCGTTATCAAAAGGAACTTATTACTTTTATATTAACAGAGCATTTATGGAAGAGACGGTTTTAGAGTTAAAGAATGCATCCATTTTCCAAAAGGAAAGTCTGGTGCTAAGCGAAGTAAATATCCATGTAGCAAAAGGGGAGTTCGTATACCTCATCGGGAAGACAGGCAGTGGCAAAAGTAGTTTTATGAAAACCCTTTATGGAGACCTTCCTTTGCAAAAAGGAGAGGGGAAAATCGTGGATTTTAACTTAAAGACACTTAAGGAAAATGATATTCCTTTCCTACGGAGAAAACTGGGAATCGTTTTTCAGGACTTTAAGCTCCTGCCGGATCGGAACATAAACCAAAACATGCTGTTCGTTCTAAAGGCAACCGGGTGGAAGGACCAGGCCAAAATGGACGCCCGGGTGGTGGAGGTTTTGGAGAAGGTTGGCATGAAGACCAAAGGCTTCAAGTTTCCGCATGAGCTATCGGGCGGGGAACAGCAGCGCGTTGCCATTGCCAGGGCACTTTTGAACGACCCAGAACTCATTTTGGCGGATGAACCTACCGGAAACCTTGACCCCCAAACCAGCGTGGAAGTAATGAAGGTACTTCAAGAAATCAACAAATCTGGACGCACCATCTTGATGGCGACCCATGATTATGCACTGATTCTCAAATATCCTTCAAAGACCATAAAGTGCGACGCGAATAAAGTTTTTGAAGTGGTCCAAAAGGCGGTCTAATCTTTCCGTGAATTATTCCGAATATCCCAATCCATACCTTTCGGTTGGATAAAGAACGCCCTTTTCCAACCGAAAAATATTTTTAAAAGGATCCCCCACCAAGTCTAGATGGCCATCCAGATCGGCATATACAATATTAGGTCTTGATAGGGCGAAATGCAGTCCGGCCGAAATACCCAATCCGCATTCATCGATACATCCTACCATGGTCTCCAATTTGGCCGCCTTTGCAACAGAACTGATATGGTTGGCGGTAAGAATTCCGCCTACTTTTTGAAGTTTGATGTTCACCATATCCACCCGTTCATTCTGCGCCAACCGAAAAGCATCGGTCAAGGTTTTTAGGCTTTCATCGGCCATAACGGGAATATCCACGTGCCCGGTGACCTCCCCTAAGTGTTCGTCCGATTCCTGTTTGGTAGGTTGCTCAAAAATTTCGATGCCAATGGTCGACGTTGCCCTTACGAAGGCGATGGACTCCTGTACGGTGTACCCCTGATTACCGTCAAACCGAAACTTAACATGGGGGAATGCCTCATGTAAGCGGATCATCTTGGCGATATCCTCCTCGAGATTTAAGCCGCCCTTAATTTTTAGGATCGAGAAGCCCATAGCCGTATATTCGTAGGCCTGTCGAACGGTCTCCCCCATATTCAGGATTCCAATGGTTATACTGGTGGGTATGCTCGACCTATAGCCTCCCAAAAACTTGAACAATGGAACCTGAGCCTTTTTGGACACTAAGTCATATAGTGCAAGATCTACCATGGCCAAGCAACTCGATTTTTTACCTAAAAGTGTTCGTAATTCGGAAAGTATTAGGGCGAAGGTAAACGGATCTTTGTTTTTTAGGTACGGTATGATGATAGAGTCCAAGGCATTTTGAACGTCCTCAGGAGTTTCATGGGTTACCTCCATATCTGGTACGGAACATCCATAACCTACCCAATTGCCATCGGTTTCTAGTTTTAGTATGAAATTGGTGGTCGCATCAATCCTTTGGTAGGCAATGGTATAGGAAACTGCAAGTTCCAGGTCCAATCGCTCATAGCTAACCTTGGTAATCTTCATTGTAATTTACCCCTTACCAAGTCTACCAATTCCTTCGCGCCGTACTCCAATACATCGAACGACGGTAACTTTGTTTCCAATGTGATACGTTTACAGACCTCTGGTATTTCATTCTTTTCCATTCCTTCATGGTTTACCGTAATGGCAATGACCTCCCTTCCAGAAATTACCTGTATTGCGTTGATCTGCTCTTCCAAGGAATGAAGACGGTATCCTGGAAATCCGTCGTACTCCAGTCTTTTGGGAGCATGTTGCAGAATGACATAATCCGGCCGGCCGGCTGCCAAAATTTCAAAACCACCGGGGTACGCGGGATTCATTAAACTCCCTTGTCCTTCAATGACTATAACATCCGGATGTTCATTTTTCCAGGCACTGACCACCGCATATTCTATTTCCCCGGAAACAAAATCATTGATACAACTATCCATGACCATACTGTATTTGGCTCCCTGCATCCAAGCGGTCTGGCCCGTTCCGATCATTTCGGCCTTTTTTCCCGCTTCGCGGAGCGCATGTACCAATATCCAAGCGGTGGTCCGTTTTCCCAAAGCGGAATCCGTTCCTAAAATGGCCAATTTAAGACAATCCACCTTTTCGATATCGCCCGTAAAAAAATGCAGTTTATCCCTGTCCGGGGTCTTTCGTATATCCCGAATGGTTACATTCTTTTCTTTGGCAAGCGCAACCAACTCGGAATCATTTGTTAAAAAATCGTGCAGACCACTATCGACGTTCATCCCTTGCTCCAGGGCCAATTTTATACTTCCTTTCGCCTCTACTGGTAATCGGCCACCATCCGGGGCCAATCCAACCACCAAATATTCCGGAGTAACATCCAGATTTGCAATGGCTTCCTGCAAATCCCTAAAAATGGGTATTCCGTTAGGTCTGCCATCCAACACGTGTCCAGCATCCTGCCCGGCATAATTAGAATCCAGCACCCCTAAAATCTCATAGCGTTCCGTAAACCTCACCAATCCGTGTGCCGTTTTTCCATTTGGCGTATTAAAGGCGCCCTGGCAATAAACCAAGGCCTTTCCATCTATTATTCTCTTCATATCAAAATCAGTTTTTTGCAGTGAGTACGGCCACAAAACGGTCCGCATCAAAATTCATTCTTTCATTAAGTTCCAATAGGGCTATCAATCCGGCGGTCGCGGCAGGTAGAACCTTGTACCCCTCCTTTTTGTTCAAAAGGGTAGTCATATCACGCAATTTCTTATCACTTATGTTAAAAGCCTCTCCGTTGGACTCCTTTATGGCATAAAGTGCCTCTTCACCGTCAAAGCTATGCCAATTTATCAAAGGTTCGTTGAGTTTGGTTTCCTTTATCATATCCGGTTTTAAATCTTTACAATGATCCATTCCTTGTAAAAATGAATACACTATGGGGTTTTTATTGGCAGAGGAAGCCGCTATCATTTTGGGAATCCTAGAAGTCTTCCCTCGTTTATATAACGTTACAAAGCCCCTGAAAATACCTGCAATGAGCGTCCCATTCGATACGGGAACCGCGCAATATTTGGGAGCGTCACCCAAATCCTCAAAAATTTCCAAGGCCAATTGTGAATACGCGGTAATTTGCAAAGGCGTATTAGAACCTCCAGGATTGGCATCGTACCAGTCGTTCTTTTCGGCAAGTTTGGAACTTTCCATAACCACGTCCTCATAACTTCCCGGCAATCTGATGATTTCCGCATTCAGCTGCTCCATCTCCGTGATGCGATCGGTATGATAGGTTTCCGGAATGTATATTTTACAGCGTACCCCGGCCAAATTCGCCGCAAGGGCCACGGCAACGCCGTAATTGCCACAGGTGGCCAAGGAGACGGTATCGTATTCCCTTCTGAGGGCATCGTACAACTGCGCAAAGGCTATCCGATCCTTTTGGGTTCCCGTTGGATTATCGCCCTCATATTTGATGTAAAGTTGCCTAAGGTCAAACTCCCTCTCCAAGGTTTTTGCCCTGCTGAGCCCCGTATCCCCTATCTCCAGACTGATTATATCCTCATAACACTCCAATCGATCTACGAGCGATTTGGAACGGTCACGAACAAAGGCACTCAATTTACGAGCCTCTGATGAAACTTTATTTTCCGAGGTTTTTACACCATCCTTCAGATCCATCTCTTATCTAAATAATTGGAATGAATATAATCCAAATTCGAAGATCGAATTGCCCCAAAAAGATGATTTTTTAAAAATATCCATCTACCTCTAAACCAGTACCGGTTTAAAAAACCAAGGAACCTAATCCATCTCCAAAATCAAATTGGCGATCAATGCCGTCCAACCTGTTTGGTGTGACGCTCCCAAACCTTTTCCATGGTCGCCATCAAAAAACTCATAGAACAAATGATGGTCCCTAAAATGAGGGTCATTGGTAAAGAACTTGTTTTCATCGTCTGAATGATATTGGAACTTTCCGTCCTCATTGCGTTCAAAGAGCTTCAATAGCCTTTTGCTCAGTTCATTGGCAATCTGCTTCAAATTGAGTTTCCTACCGGAACCGAATGGAAATTCATACTGATAGGTGTCTCCGTAAAATAGATAGTATTTCCGTAAGGATTGTATGATCATATAATTCAGCGGCAACCATATTGGTCCGCGCCAGTTGGAATTACCGCCAAACATGTTGGAGCGGCTTTCCCCGGATTCATACTGAATTTGATGATGACCGTGATGTTTGAATACGAACGGATGTTCCTCATGGTATTTTGAAAGGGACCTAATGCCATAATCCGATAAAAATTCATCCTCATCCAACATACGCCTCAACAAACGCTCCAGACGAAATCCGCGCATGATGGAGAATAGGTAATTGCCATCAGCATTTGTTTCCTCAATATTGGAGATAAGGGATGCCAAATCTGGCCTAGTCCTAACGATATCCGCGGCCCTTCGCCTAAATTCCTTAAGTTCCTCAAAAAGGTCCTTGTGGATGATCTCAACTGCGAACAATGGAATTATACCCACCAGTGACCTCACTTTCAATCGATTGGTCATACCGCTATCCATCTCCACTACGTCATAGTAGAAGTTATCCTCATCGTCCCAAAGGGAAATATCCTTTTTACCGATGTGGTGCATGGCCCAAGCAATATTCAAAAAATGCCTAAAGAACTTAGCGACCAGGTCTTCATAGGATTTGTTGCTTTTGGAGAGCTCCAAGCTCATTCTCAGCATGTTCAGGGTGAACATGGCCATCCAGCTGGTCGCATCGGCTTGCTGCATTCTGGTAATTCCCGGTGGCATATGGTTGCGGTCAAAGACACCAATGTTGTCCAGGCCCAAAAAACCGCCCTCAAAAAGGTCCGTTCCGCTTTTATCCTTTTGATTGACCCACCAAGTGAAATTGATTAACAACTTCTGAAAGGCCTTTTCCAAAAAATGGATATCGCCAGTGCCGGTCTTTTGTTTGTCCTTTTCGTAGACGTTCCAAACGGCCCAAGAATGTACGGGCGGATTCACATCGCTAAAATTCCATTCATAAGCGGGTATCTGCCCATTTGGGTGCATGTAACTTTCGCGTAACATCAATATAAGCTGTTCCTTGGCAAAATATGGGTCAATCTCAACGAAAGAGGCCATGTGAAAGGCCAAGTCCCATACAGCGTACCACGGGTACTCCCATTTATCGGGCATGGAAATGACATGTCTGTTGGTCAAATGCTGCCAACTGAAATTTCGGGGGCTTTCCCTGTAAGGTTTTGGTTCGCCAGGACCACCAAAAAGCCATTTATAAACATCGTAATAATAGAACTGCTTGGTCCATAACAAGCCAGAAAATGCCTTCTCCACGATTTCCCGATGTTCCTTGGGCAAATTCCTATCGGCAAGAATATCGTTGTAAAATTCATCGCATTCCTGCATCCGGTTCTGGAAAATAGCATCGAATCCAGACCATGGGTCGTCCAATTTTCCTTTGCTCAAACGAATCCTAACCGTTTTTTCCTCACCGGCCCGTAAGGTCAATTTATGCCAAACAGCAAACTTGGAACCTGTTTTATCCGGATTTACGGTATCCATGCCGTTTACAACGTGGTTGTTAATGCCATCCTTTACATAGGGAACCTCGTTGTCCACGTTATAAATGCGCTTGTTGTTGGTCTCATTATCGCAAAAAAGCTGATTTCCCTTTTCATGGTACAGATAATAACGGCCGTTCCTGACGCTTCTGGACATTACGCAATCTTCCGAAATAGCCTTCATGCTAGGTCTTTCAAACCGCTTGTTGTGCTTCCAAAAATTACGGAACCACAAATGTGGCAAAACATGGATGGATGCCTTTTTGGATGCCCTGTTCACTACGGTAACCTTCATTAGGATATCGCCCACATCTGCCTTGGCATATTCAATAAAGCAATCAAAGTAGGTATTGTTCCTAAAGGCCTTGGTATCCAGAATCTCATACTCCGCTTCTTCCCTGCTTCTGGCCCTATTTTTCTTTACCAAATCGGAATATGGGAACTTTTTTTGAGGATATTTGTACAAGAATTTATTATAGGAATGTGTTGGGGTTGACACTTGATGAAAGTACAGCTCCTTTACATCCTCTCCATGATTTCCTTCACCATTGGTGAGACCGAAGAGTCGTTCCTTGAGTATCGCATCCTTTCCGTTCCAAAACGCCGGTGCCAAACAGAGGATTTCCCTGGAATCGCAGAATCCGCCGATGCCTTCCTCGCCCCATCTGTAGGCATTGCTACGGGCTTTGTCATGATCTACGAAATTCCATGCCTGTCCGTTTACGCTGTAATCCTCACGAACCGTACCCCACTGGCGATCCGCGAGATAAGGCCCCCAGCGTTTCCAATTCTTGTAATTGTCCCCAACGGCAAGACGTTGCTGCTCGGCATTTTTTTTGGTCATAAATCTGAATTCTTTATTATCAAATGGAACAACATTGGCAAACCTCCTATTTTTAAATGTTTCCTGCCCTTTCAGTTAGAGATCGAACAACCTAGGGGCCAGCCCATTAGATGTTCGGAAAAAATATACTATCAACTTAGTAGCAAAACCACCTGAACAATTGTTGGCAGGCCACTAGGTATTACACCCAGAGGCGATGCCCATAAAAGTGTTAAAAATAAAATTTATTTGTTCAACTATTAAACGTGCATACAACTATTGAAGTATTGCTATTATTGTAGGCCGACTTTTATTTTGTTGATCTTACAATCCATTATAATTTACCAAAACCACAAGTTAATTTGAGGTCAAAAGATATAGGCCTTGCTTCATGGATGTTGTATTAACCGGCTTTTAATAAAAAAATGTCTAAGCAACGTATATAAAAGAAAGAATCCGAAAAAGAAAGCTTTTTGAACCGACCCTCTATTTCCAGCTCTAACGCCCAGTAATAAAAGGATAATGATAAATTCTAATACCAATACTTTCTAAAGTAAAACAAACTAAATAACAACTAATTGTTTTACAGTACATTACATTTTTAAAAAACTTGAATTTGAAAAAACTGAAAAAATAATGAACATTCAAAAAAATTGAGTTCATTTGTGTTGGATTTCCAATCCTGTCCATCGCAGGAATAGAATCAAGACAAGAATTAAAAAACAGAAAAAACATACAAAATGAAAACACTTTTTATCGCGTTCGCTATGTTCGCGACCACATTTTACGGAAGTATTCCTCAGGACACCGTAAAGGTAAACGGTACTTATGACAGACATGAGGACGGCGTTTATTTTTTTATGGGCGATGAGGGAGAAATCTATGAATTTCATGACATTACCGAAGAGGCATCTGAAGCTTTTGACCTTATGGACGAAGCGCTAATCGGAAAATTGTTCAATATCACCTTTACCCTGGAAATGGGGGAGGACGATGAAATGGAATACAACACCATTATCGCCCTGAAATTAATTGAATAACCCATATTCCCGAAACTCTTGGAAAAAGGACCTCGGTCCTTTTTTTGTTATACAATTTCCCTAAAAACAAGGTAGTAGGGCGGAAAATTCAGGGAAAGGAATCTTTTTTGTTTCTTTGTGGTCTCTTATAAATTTTCGTAATGACTTTACTTGGTATTGATGTAGGCGGCTCTGGAATCAAAGGCGCATTGGTGGATTCTGAAAGTGGTGAAATGCTGACCGAAAGGTTCCGTATTCCCACACCAAAACCACGAACGCCAGAAGCCATGTCTGACGTTATTGCAGAAATCGTACAACATTTCGACTACTCCGGTAAAGTTGGCTGCGGGTTTCCTACCATTATCAAAAAGGGAGTCTGTAAATCGCCTGGAAATTTAGATCCAAGCTGGTTAGGCGTCAATGTAGAAGAGCTATTGGAGAAAAAGACAGGCTTGGATTTTACCGTAATAAATGATGCCGATGCCGCTGGATATGCCACGATTAACTATGGTGTAGGAAGAGGTAAGGAAGGACTGGTCGTTATGATCACCATTGGTACGGGACTGGGGAGCGGGGCCTTTTATAACGGGGAACTGATTCCCAATTTTGAGCTTGGCCAAATACCTTATAAAAAATTCGAGAAAATAGAACTATGGGCCGCGGGGAGCGCCATGGAGCGTGAGGAGCTTTCCTATAAAAAATGGGGAAAAAGATTCAATACTTTTTTGGAGTATGTGGAACTGATTATTTCGCCCGACCTTATCATTCTAGGAGGGGGCGCTTCAAAGGACTTTAAACAGTTCAAGAAAAAAATTAAAATTGAAACCCCCGTTATACCTGCAGAACTGCAAAACCATGCCGGAATTATAGGTGCGGCCGTGGCGAGTCTCCACAAGGCTCCCAAGGTTTAATTTTTTAATTGCTTTCCATACTCCATACTACAAAGCCTTATGGCCTTCACTGGACGCTTTAAAATCTTCGTAACTTTCGGCAACTTTGGCATCGAATTTTTTGGGCTCCATAAAGTTGACCTCGCTATCCTTTTTTCGCTGTTCCCCGCCAAAAATCACATGTAATTCTTTGTTCAGCAGGCCTTCGATGGATCTTTTGGCCACAAACTCCGGGGAATCCATTTCCATTCCATCAAACTTCTGCATCATATCCGTAGCCGTGGCCGTAGGAAAGGAGCACGTAACGGAAACATTATACGGAGCCAATTCCCTTCGTATGGAATCTGAAAACTGTTTAACTGCTGCCTTGGTACTGCCATACACTGCATAAAACGGCATCCCTATGAGGCCCAATCCAGATGAAATATTGAGAATGGCCCCTTCCTCAGACGATTTCAATAAAGGCACGCAGTATTTTGTCAATAATAAAATGGCGGTTTGGTTGACTGCCACCTGATCGTAGATTTCCTCATCGGGCAATTCTTCCAAAGGCCCCGCCGAAACGATGCCTGCATTATTTATCAAGATATCCAGATACCCCCATTTATCCTCGATACGGGCCGCTGCCTCCCTAAGGACATCAATATTTGCGACATCGCCGGAAATCCTCATAAATTTGACCTCAGGATATGTCTCGGACAATTCTTTTAGGCTTTTCTTGTCCCTGGCAATGATGGCCAGGTGCGTTACGCCGCCATCAATCATTTCTTGCACAATACATCTACCGATACCCCTTGTACCCCCTGTTATGAGTACCCGTTTTCCTTTTAATTGCATGTTAGTCCCTATGAGTTTTGTTAGTTAGCCTAAGTTGTTTTGGGACTTCAAATTAGAAAAAAAAATGCGGTAGCATTAAAGAAAATTAGGCTTGATATAATTATTACGAAAACGTTATTTTTTAAACAAATTCTATTTGATAATAAGAAAAAAGATATTAAAAATTTAGCAGTTTGGTAAAAGCATTTTTTAGCTAAAAACGGAGTCGTGCAGAATTAACTAGGTATTTGAACACAAAATAAAGAAACAAAAAAAGCCCTGAAAAATCAGGGCTTTGTTTTAAGCTATTTTATTCCGTTTTCGGTCGTTTTCCGTTAAGTATATTTTTCGTAACCTAAGATGCTTAGGGGTAACCTCAACATATTCGTCCTTTTGTATATATTCCAAGGCTTCTTCCAAGGAAAATTTGATGGCAGGTACGATCCGTGCCTTATCATCTGCACCGGAGGAACGTACATTGGAAAGTTTTTTTGTCTTGGTAATATTCACGGTCATATCGTCCCCTCGGGAATTCTCGCCAATTACCTGTCCTTCGTAAATATCCTCTCCGGGATCCACAAAGAATTTACCACGCTCCTGTAATTTGTCAATAGAATATGGAATCGCCTTGCCGGTTTCCATGGAAACCAAGGAACCGTTCTGGCGCTGTGGTATGTCGCCTTTCATGGGTTGGTACTCCAAAAATCTATGTGCCATAATGGCCTCACCGGCGGTTGCCGTTAGCAATTGATTTCTAAGTCCGATGATGCCCCTAGAAGGAATTTGGAACTCACAGACCATTCTGTCGCCCTTTGCCTCCATACTGGTCATCTCCCCTTTTCTGATGGAAACCATTTCAACGGCCTTCCCCGAAACATCCTCGGGCAAATCGATGGTCAGATGCTCGATGGGCTCACATTTCACGCCGTTTATTTCCTTAATGATTACTTGTGGTTGGCCAATTTGAAGTTCATAACCTTCCCTTCTCATGGTCTCTATCAGTACGGATAAATGAAGTACCCCACGGCCAAAGACCAAAAACTTGTCGGCACTATCGGTCTCGTTTACACGAAGTGCCAGGTTTTTTTCCAATTCTCGCTCCAAACGTTCCTTGATGTGGCGGGAAGTAACGAACTTACCGTCCTTTCCAAAAAACGGACTGTCGTTAATAGTGAACAACATACTCATGGTTGGCTCGTCAATGGCAATGGTCTTCAAACCTTCCGGATTTTCAAAATCGGCCACGGTATCACCTATTTCAAAGCCTTCTACACCAACTAGGGCACATATATCTCCTGCTTCAACCGATTGTACTTTTTTACGGCCCAAGCCTTCAAAAGTGAACAATTCCTTGATCTTGGATTTGACGATGGTCCCGTTTCTTTTCACAAGAGAAATAGGCTGACCCTCCTTCAATATACCTCGTTGCAATCTTCCAATGGCGATACGACCTGTAAAAGAAGAGAAATCCAGGGATGTTATCAACATCTGTGTGTTGCCTTCCTTGGGTTCAAAAGAAGGTATATGTTCGATGACCATATCCAATAAGGGTTCAATAGTATTGGTCTGGTTCTTCCAATCATCGCTCATCCAATTCTGCTTGGCAGAACCGTAAACCGTTGGAAAATCTAACTGCCATTCCTCCGCGCCCAACTCGAACATTAGGTCAAATACCTTTTCATGTACCTCCTCAGGGGTACAGTTTTCCTTATCTACCTTATTGATGACCACACAAGGTTTCAAACCAAGATCAATGGCTTTTTGAAGTACGAATCGGGTCTGAGGCATGGGTCCCTCAAAGGCATCTACCAATAGCAAAACACCATCGGCCATGTTCAATACCCGCTCCACTTCCCCACCAAAATCCGCGTGTCCCGGGGTATCTATGATATTTATCTTTGTGTCCTTATAGACAACGGATACATTCTTGGATACAATGGTTATACCACGCTCCCTTTCCAAATCGTTGTTATCAAGAATCAAATCCCCTGCATTTTCGTTCTCACGGAACAAACTACAGTGGTACATGATTTTGTCAACCAAAGTGGTTTTACCGTGGTCTACGTGTGCGATGATCGCAATATTTTTTGTCTTGGACATAAGGCCTTATTTTAAGCGCGCAAAGATAGTCTTAATTTTCGTACCTCCGACCAAACAAATGTTATTTTTATCTTATTGATTTTGAAGGATTTCAACAAAAATATTGTTAGTTTCCAATCCTATCGTTTTCATCCTCTAATCCAGTCTTTCTATTTCGGGCTTTTTTGATTTCGTCCCGGCCAAAGTCATAGGTTAGACTAAAAGCTACTTGCCTACTGTCGCTACCCCCGCTACCGTCAATAAATAAGTCTCCAAATTGTGTGGTTCCCCGCCAGGGAACCGTATATAGAATATCATTAAAGGCCAACCTTGCCGTAAGTTTTTCTTTAAAATATCTCTTTTGGAAAGCCAAATTCAAAGAACCTAAGGCACTGGTCCGGTATGTGCCTCCCCAAACACTGGGCGAACTGTACCAGCCGGAAACCTCCAACGTGTACTTCCTGGGTAAGTTAAACGTATTTTGGGCGTATATACTCAAGGTTTCCTGTTTCACCGGCAAAAACTCCGGACTATTGGCCTTGTAATTGCTCACGTAGGCATTGAGGCTAAAATAAATGTTCCACCATTCCTTCACTTGTTTTGGGTAAGAGATTCCCAAATTAACGATTTCCTGGTCCGCCACATTCCTAGTGGTAAGAAAGTTACGGCTCTCGCCTTCCGCCACGGTCACTTGGGCAAAAAAGTCCGAAACGTAACTATAGCTCAAAGAGGTCGTTAGACGATAGTTATAGGTATGTGAAAACTTAATATTGTCCGTATACTGAGGTTGTAAAAAAGGATTTCCTTTGCTAAAGGAAAGCTCGTCTATTACATATTCGAACGGATTTAGGGATTGATAGTTAGGCCGTTGTATGCGCTTGCTGTAGATAAGTGCCAGTTGATTTTTTTGGTTCAGTTGAAAGGTCAATCCCCCAGAAGGAAAGAAATTGGTATAGTTGCGTTCCACCCGGCTATCCCCATTTTGTTGATTGCTGACCAGATTGCCATCTGAAACTGTATTCTCCGCCCGAAGCCCCATTTGCAGGTTCCACTTCTCCCATTTATAATTATAATTGATGTAGGCGGCATTTATTTTTTCAGTGTAATCAAACTGGTTGCTTTGCATGGTGTTCAAAACAAATTCGCCATTGATCTGATTGAAAAAATCAAAAGTATTAGCCGTATTTACGTACGAAAACTTAAAGCCCAGACCTAGTTTCCCCTTGAACAAATCCTGTTCATAATCTGCCTTGTACGTGATAATTGCAATATCGGTGGGGGTATTCTGGCTTGTAGCATTTTCCCGAATAACCTGGGTCTCATCCCCATTAAAATAAACGTTGGGTTGCAAGGCTGTCCGGTCACTCGAATACCGCCCATAATCAAAATCCATATTCAGGGTATGCCCAAGGGTATCCGCATATTTATAATTTAAATTAGCATTGATATTATAGGTTGTATTGGTGGTTCGGTTATTGGAAACCAACACACTATCATTTGCCGTATTCGCGACCGGTCGAATGGGCGTTCTGGAGTTATTATTGCCAAACCCGTTGTTGAAATTCCCGTTAAAAATGGCTCCGATAGTACTTTTTTGGTTGGCGTAGAAATCATATCCCAGTTTCACGTTATTGCTATTTTGGTCGTAAATACTATTGGTACGCGCGTTGAATTGTGTACCGGACTGTGTACGTAAAAGGTTTAAAAAATTACTACTCTTTCCATACCTGTTACTGTAGGTCCCATAAAGGTTTCCCCTTTTTCCTCTCGAATTAAAATTGATACTGGAATTGTAGCGGGCAAAATCCCCATTAGTAATTCCAGAAGTTACGGAACCATTGGTTCCCAGGCTTTTGTCCTTCTTGAGTTTGATATTGATGATACCCGCGTTACCGGCAGCATCGTATTTGGACGAGGGTTGGGTAATGATTTCTATGGCCTCGATATCGGTAGATTGCAGGCTTTCCAAATAATTGGTCAGGTCTTGGCCTTGTAGGACCGATGGCCGGTTATCTATAAAAATTTGAACGCCCGCTTTACCTTCCACAATAAGACCACCGTTATTGTCTATTACAACCCCAGGTGCCTTACGCAGTAGTTCAAACGCACTGGTACCGGTAGCATTTATGGTTTTTTCCACGTTGAATACCGTTTTATCGGCCAATACCTGAACCATCGGTTTTTCGGCAACGACCGTAACCTCGTCCAAATTTTCCGTAGCTGCCTCCAAAATAATGACGCCTAAGTCCAACGAAGTATCATTAACCAAGATTGTCTTACTATAACCAACAAACCCGATATTGGAAATGTTGAGAATGTACGTTCCACTGAATGCATCCTTGATTTCGAAAAAACCCTGTTCATTGGTAATAACAGCCTTTACCAGACTAGAATCTTGTAGTTGATTTAACGTAACCGTGGCATAGGGAATAGCTTCTTGTTCCTGTGAAAGTACTTTCCCTGTTATGGATTGTGCATATCCAAATCCAAAGGTTGTCCATAGCATAAGTGTGAAAAAAAGTCTCATGATCGTTCGTTTTTTGATTTGATCCAAAATTCAGGCTTTGATTCCCTCAGTTCAAGGAAAAACTGATGAATAGACCCGTGTAGCGTTAAATGGACCCTGGGCAATTCATCCGCGTATAGGACAGCTCGTCTGAAAGTATTTTAAATAGTGTCAGTACCGGTTTACATTTATGGTCGAATCCTAAATTGGAACTCATGCTGAAAGTCTTATTGTATATTTTAGCCTTACTTATTGGCAAATATGTAACTGCCCAAGATTATTTTGCGGTCGTAGTCAAAAATGAGAACACCACGTACAATTATCCCGAGAGTGCTGAATTTACGTTGATAAATGAAAGCGGCAGCCAACAAATACTAGGAAAGGACGAAGCCGTGACCCTGGAAGGCGATTATACCCTATCCATAAAAACATTTTGGAAATCATCCCCAGAAATCATTAAAAGTGAAGGCGGAAAACTGGAAATTTTCATATTGCCCACGGAGCGCCGCAACTGGACCCAAAATTTTAAAAACGGTTCTCAAATTGTTTGGTACGATAAACATGAAGATAAGCCGGGTTTGGAGCGAAAAGAAATTAAGCTTTCGAAAGTAAATCCAAAAAGTTATAATCTTCTGGCCGTATTCAACAACGGATTGGTATTCAAATATGAGGATGGGGTGGTTAGGGCTTGGCTTAATAGTGAAGAAATTGAGGTTACAAATCAGTATCTTGTACAAACACCGGATGGTCTTCTGAAAGCAAGTTTTGACCCATACGATGGAGAGTTTTGGTACGTTTTCGATATCCAGTGAATTAAACTTTTAAAAATGAGCGATAAAAACAAGACTACATTCTTTAATACCACAGTAAAGGAAATATTGGCCATTTTTCTTTTCTATTTCTTTTTTGCTTGGCTATACCGTATCGTACTATGGTATAACGGGATGTGGTATGAAGAAGAAGGAATTTGGGGATGGACAAACTTGAGGGGATTTTGGTTTGCCTCCGGACAACAATATGCCTTCCTATTATTGGCGTCGGTTTTAATTTGGTTTTTTGGGTATTATCTTTTCCGAAATAAATCCAGAAAATGGCAGATTTTAACCGTTTTACTTTTATTGCCCATCGTGACCTACTTCGTAAGGGAAATAAGGTACATGATTGTTGAGGCTATGGGAATGAATCATCTGGAAGGTTCTGGAGCCATTTGGGACTGGTACATTCCGCTCTTGTTTCTTTTTATACAATTCGGATGTTTCTTTGCCTACCGGTATTTCAGGGAGAACGAACGAAAGATCAAATTGGAAGGGGAGTTACGGCAGGCCGCGTTGAAAAGTGAACTTGCCGCGATAAAAGCGCAATTAAATCCGCACTTTCTTTATAATGTGTTCAATACGATAAATGCCTCGCTCCCCCCTGAAAATGAAAAAACAAGACAGATGATCGCACAATTGAGCGATCTTTTCCGGTACCAATTGCAGGCCTCCCAAACCGAGCTGGTTCCCTTGCGGGAAGAGCTGGAATTTGTAAAAAAATATTTAGACCTGGAAAAGGCCCGGTTTGATGAACGATTGCAAATTGATATCAACGTACCCGAAAACCTGTTGGATGAAATGGTGCCGCCCATGCTATTGCAGCCCTTAGTGGAAAATTCGGTCAAACACGGACTGGCCAGTTTGATCAATGGAGGAACCATATCCATCAACATTAAAAAAACAGAAGGTAAATTAAAATTCGAGATTTCCGATACGGGTATTGGAATACGAGAAAAGACAGCAGCATTCGAAAAAGGTATCGGCCTCAACAATACCCGATTACGGCTCCAAAAAATGTACAATTCCCAGATGGAATTGCTGGATAATAAACCACAAGGACTGAAAATATTGTTTTCCATATAAAACGCGGAAACTAAAATAGATGGAATGTTCACGAATAGTTAATGACAAATTACAGCTGTCCGACAAAGAACAACTAATGACAAGAAGATGAAAAAGGTGCTGATTGCCGATGACGAAAAAGCGGGACGCCAATTGATCAAGGAATATTTAGAAGGTTTTCCTGACTTGATTCTCATTTCCGAGGTCAATAACGGGGTGGATGCAGTGAAGGAAATTAACGAGTTTAAACCGGATCTGGTCTTCTTAGATGTTCAGATGCCGGGATTTACCGGTTTTGAGGTTTTAACACGCTTAGAGGAAATACCCAACATTATTTTTTCTACGGCGTACGATAAGTATGCCCTTCAGGCCTTTGAAGTACATGCAATCGACTATCTGCTCAAACCCTATACCAAGGAACGGTTTACAAAAGCTATTGAAAAATTGAATCAAACGACAGAAAAAGTCGGTTCGCTTACTCAATCATTATTGATGGATAAAACCGATTATCCAGAACGGGTATTGGTAGAAAAAAAGGATAAACTTATTACCATTGCCGTTGCCGATATTATCTGGATCGAAGCGTATGGCGATTATTCCAAATTACATACCGCTTCGGATGTTTTAGTAAGTAATTACGGTATTTCCGCTTTGGAGGAAAAATTGAATCCAAAATCCTTTCTGAGGGTACACCGATCATCCTTAATCAACCTGAACAAAGTGAAAGAGCTTCACAAGTATGGTAAATCTTACGACATCACCATGGAAAACAATGAAGTGGTAAGGGTAAGTAGAGGCTATATGGATGCTATTAAAAAAATAATGCTTTAATCAAATGTCGGTTTTCTGGATTTCCGCTTGGTAGCGACCCAACCAAAAGTAAAGTTCACCAAAGGCCCGTAACCATTGGGAACCCCATCGCCCCTGTAATAACCCGCTCCCAACTCCAAATTGAAATTAAAACCCTTGGGATACGTACGTTGAATGCCATAAACCGCCCCAAATACTCCCAAATTAAAATCGTCCGGACCTTCAATATTGCTCGCCAGTCTACCTTGGGAGAAGAAAATGCTTCGCGCAGCGGCAAAATAATCCCCGGAGTTACCAGAAACATTTTTGTTGTTTCGGATGCGTCTATTAAAATTATGGTAATATCGAACCCTTGTATGTAAGGTTACTCCAACCGCATACCCTTCTTCGTACGTGGCATATCCCAATCCCAGGCCACCCGATGCACTCACGTTTTTAAAAAGCCCCAATTCATAGGAAATTCCAGGAGATAGCAAATCAAACCTAAATTGATGTCGTTCCAGGTTTACAATTCCAAACCCTTTTTCAGTGACCCCATAACTTTGGGATTGCACTGTTAACCCTACTAAAACGAGTAGAAAAAAGAGAATTTTGTACATTTCGATTGATGGTTGTTGCATTTAAATCTAAAAACAATACCAGGGAATAGTACTATCTTTATGAAAAATTTATAAGATGGATTTGTCCAAGATTTCCCAAATAAAATACACCGATTCCAACAATTTCTTTCTGCTATCAGGGCCCTGCGCCATTGAAGGTGAAGATATGGCTTTACGAATAGCCGATCATATTGTTTCTCTTTCAGAAAAGCTGAAAATCCCCTATGTTTTCAAGGGCAGTTTTAAAAAAGCCAATAGGAGTCGGCTGGATTCGTTTACGGGTATTGGGGATGAAAAGGCCCTAAAAATTCTAAGAAAAGTGTCCGAAACCTTTAAGATTCCCACAATTACGGACATTCACACGGAACAGGATGCCGCAATGGCGGCAGAATACGTGGAAGTTCTACAGATTCCTGCCTTCTTGGCCCGCCAAACCGATTTGGTGGTGGCCGCAGCGGAAACCGGCAAAACGGTAAATATCAAAAAAGGACAGTTTATGAGTCCGGAAAGCATGAAACATGCCGTAAACAAAGTCACTGAAACCGGAAACCAACAAGCTATCATAACCGATCGTGGTACTATGTTCGGGTATCAGGACATGATTGTGGATTTTAGGGGCGTTCCCACCATGAAACAGTTTGCCCCTGTGGTATTGGACGTTACCCACTCCCTACAACAGCCCAACCAATCCTCTGGGGTTACCGGCGGCAGACCGGCTTTGATAGGGACCATGGCCAGAGCGGGAATTGCTGCAGGAGTCGATGGACTCTTTATCGAGACCCACTTTGACCCTGCCAATGCCAAAAGTGACGGAGCCAATATGCTGGATTTAAGTTTGATGGGAAAATTGCTGACAGATTTGGTAGCCTTACGGGAGGTAGTGAATACGTTCTAGGTTAAGTCCTCCCTTTTATAAAAACCTTTGCTTTTTAGGGATTCGGCCTCCAAGAGCACCTCTTTGAGAATGGTTTCGTCAATTTCTTCCAAAGTATTATAACGAAGGGATTTAACCACTTTTCTTTTTTCCGAAACCATTTTGTCCAGATGTTTTTTTAGGTGGGCCGAGTTCCAAAAACCAACATCCACAAACCCTTTTTTTAGGGACACGTTCAGATAACATAAAGGAGTCTTTCCAATATAAAAACAAGGAATACGCCATTTATATTTCATGGAGGCTGCCGGAATAGAATGTTCAACCACAGCCTTTATGTGGAGCAAAATGCTTCTGTAGGGCTCAGGTTGGTTTAAAATATAGTATTCAGCCGGGTTCATATCCGTTACAAGTTAACCAGATATTTTCAGACATATCGATATTTTTATTTTCTGAAAATAAAATTGAAATCCTCAAAAATCGAAAGGCATAATTAAAATCGAGTTCAATACTAAATGTTATTCCAAAAACCAATGAATCTTACTCTTGGTAGATACTTTAATTTTTGTATACCAAAGATTTTCCAAAATTGTTCTTGAGGGTCCAAGGTTATCTAAACCTATGATTTATAATAATCACCAATTAATCTGTAGGTAGTTTCAATTGGCTTCAAATTGAGATTATTAGTATCTTTAAATCATATTGAAACTAGGTATAATGACAAAAATACTTCTTTTCAGCTTTCTCTCTTTTTTAATATTTTCTTGTGAAAAAGAAAGCACAGATAGGCCCATTGCGACTCCGGAAACTAATGAAATCAAAGAGACTTCCCCTTCTATTGACTTTATTGAGGAGCAAAGGCAACCACCTACGGTTCAGGTTTCCCTAAGTGAAATAACTTCCGATTTTGAGAGATTCATGGCCCAAAACAATTTTCCTGGTGCCCAAATGGCCATTATCCGAAATGAAAAATTGGTATACCTCGAAGCTTTTGGGATTTCAGATGTCGAGAAAAATTTACCCGTTTCCAACTCCACTTTGTTCAGGATTTCAAGTATATCAAAACCCATTACCCTTTTAGCAATCTCAAAATTGATACTTGATGGAAAACTCAGTTTGGATGAGCGTGTTTTCGGGGCCAATTCAATCTTAGGAAACACTTACGGCAACCTTCCCATAGAAAATAACGAGTTGCAGATTACCGTTGACCACCTAGTGGAACATACTGCTGGTTTTGCTAACGAACCAACCGATATCATGTTTGAGCAAGTCGATTTAAATTTTAACGTTCTAGCAGACAGGGTCTTGGATGAGCGCTCATTGACCTTTGAACCCGGTCTCCGCTTTCAATATTCCAATTTTGGGTACGCCTTATTGGGAAAAATCTTTGAAGCCAAAAGCGGCCAAAGCTATAAAGACTATGTAAAAGAGAACATTTTGGAACCCAATTTAATCCATGAGGTTTACATGGGAAAAAGCACTCTTGAAGGAAAACTACCTGATGAAACCAAATATTATTCTTCTTGGGCTTCTCCTTACAACATCAATATAGAACGATTGGACGCTGCCGGTGGATGGGTATCCAATGCAAAATCCTTGGCCCTACTTGCAGTAAAATCAGATGGCAGATTCAATGTTAATAATATATTACCGGCAGGGAACGGAGTAAGTTACCTTTTAAGGAGTAGTTGGACACATAACGGGGCATTACCTGGAACATTGGCAGCTTTGCATGTTGGACATCCATTTTCTTATGTTGTACTTGTAAATAGTGGGGAATCGAATTTTGCCACGGTTTTGGACGCTATCCATACATTTATGAACAACATGATAGAACGACAGGATGCTTGGCCCAATACAGATCTGTTCGAGCCTAACCAATAACTATTTTCAAATTAATTATTTAATAATCTTGGGCATACGCTTAGGTAACCACTGAAAATACAAAAAGTTCTATTTTTAAACACCATGAAAAATAATTACTCCGTTCTCTTCTTTTTATTTTCCCTATTCTTGGTTTCGGGACAAGAACACACGCATCGCAGTTCCAGACCATTAACTTTCCCAGATATTCCTAACTATATAACCGTAAAGACCGATCTACACATGCATACCGTATTTTCGGATGGAAATGTATGGCCAAATATCCGTGTGCAAGAAGCCCTCAGGGATAATTTGGACGTGATAAGTTTGACGGAGCATTTGGAGTATCAGCCGCATTCTGAAGATATACCCCATCCGGACAGAAACCGTTCGTACGAAATTGCACTTCAGGAAGCCAAGGACCATGACCTATTGATCGTGCACGGTTCGGAAATAACCAGAAGCGCACCTATGGGACATAACAACGCGGTTTTCATCGAGGACGCCAATCCAATTCTTCAGGAAAAAGCGGAAAATGCCTTTAAGGAGGCCAATAAACAAGGTGCCTATGTTTTTTGGAACCATCCAGCGTGGTATGCACAAAGCCCAAAAGGTACGCCCATCATGAGCGATTTCCAAAAAAGCCTTGTGGAGAAAGGACAGCTGCATGGCATAGAAGTCATTAACAGTTTGGACTACGCAGAGGAATCCCTTGCGCTCGCCTTGGAGTACAATCTTACCATTATGGGAACAAGTGATGTGCACGGACTCATCGATTGGGACTATACCGAAAAGGGAAACCACCGCCCCATCACCTTGGTTTTTGCGAAAGAAAAGACGCTTCCCTCGATCAAGGAAGCCCTTTTTGCCGGAAGGACCGTAGCGATTTACAATGATCTTTTGGTAGGAAGGGAGGCCTATCTTGTGCCTCTGATCCAAAATAGTGTTAAAGTCAACTCCGTAAAATATATAAAGGACAGCTATGTATTGGAAGTGGTGCTGGAAAATTTGAGCAGTAGCGACCTAATTTTCGAGAATGCGACGGAATACTCGTTTTATAGCAAACCGGCCATTTTCACGTTGAAGGCCGGTACTTCTGAAACGCTGCTTATCAAGACCTTGGAAAGCATGGAAGAAATGACCCTGAAACTAAAGGCCCTAGGAGCTTATATAGCACCCAGAAAGAACCCCATAATTTCATGGAACCTCAGCGCAAGCGAATGATTCCTTAAGGTTTTTCTTGCTACCAAAATTAAAAAGCACATCCTCCTTAAAAAAGGAAAAGAAAAAAGTGGTTCCTTTTCCTTCTTTGCTTTCCAACCAGATATCTCCACCATTTTTGGATACTATCTTTTTTACCAGTGCCAGCCCTATTCCACCGGATTCGCCGCTTTTATCTTCGTTCAACTTTTGAAATAGTTTAAAAATTCGGTCAAAATGCTCGCGTGCAATGCCTATTCCGTTATCCTGTACATAAAAGGTAAAGCGATCTACTTCGTCCATAACACCTATATTGATATATGCAATGGGCTTGTCATTATACGTAATCGCATTCTGGATCATATTTTGGAAAACCTGTATCATTTGGCTTCGGTCTGCCACTAAGCGGGGTAGTGAGCTGTCTTTTTCAATAACAACCTTATCCGAGGAATTGGCCCTAATGAGACCATCCAAAACCTCATTTAAATCCAAAAGTGTTGTAACTGTCTTTTTTTCGATTCCTAGTGAGTATTTAAGTATTCCATCTACAAGTATATCCATTTGAGCCACTTGGTCCATTAAAAGTTGGAGGTTGACCTTGCCCTGTTCCAATCGGCCATCGTTTATATCTTCCAAAATCCAAGCGCCCAATGAATGTACATTGCGCAACGGACTTTTCATATCATGGGAAACCACATAGGCAAATTCCTCCAGTTCCTTGTTTTTGACGGATAGTTCACGGGCCCTTTTTTCCAAGGCCTTTGTACGCTGTTTTATCTCGAACTCCAAATCTATATTTTGCTTTCGGAGTTTATATTTATACCGAATAAAACCGTTCTGGATAAAAGTGGAAAAAATGAAAATGGTCGCCAGCGACAACAAAATTGCTCCACCATCGGATGGGGAAAAGTCCGCCGACCGTAATTGAACCAATAAATGAACAAAGGAGGAAAATGTATAAATAATTATCCAGATCCGATGGTTCAGCAGAAGAATACCTCCAAAAAGGACCACATAGGTACCCAAAAGATAGGAAAGATGAAATTGGTTCAGGGCAGAGGTTATTATCAAATAATGGGCGAACAACAATAGGACGGAGAAAACGATATATCCATAATACTTTCGACACCAAGATTTAAAGAAAAAAGGGGTTAACCCCACCCCCAAGAAAAAAAGACTCAAAATCTCAGGTGACCAATCCAATTCCGCACGCCCTGGGTCTAGCTGTCCAATAGCCATGCTATAAAGATAAAGACCTGGCGAAATTAACAAAAGAACAGGACGTGAGCTCTTAAGCTCAAAGACATCCATTGCAACGAGGGTTTTAAACATATCCTTTCCATTTGAAGAATAAAATTACCTCCTTCCAAAACCCCTGTAGGAGCGTTAATTCCAAGATGGATATTTGTTTCGATGAATCGCGGTTTCCTTTAGATAGAGAAGGCGATTTAAAGAAACTATTGTAGAATGTTAATTCCGTAAATCGATTGAATAGGATTTTTATCGTCAATTATACTCATGAGTCTTAAGTGAATTCCTAGTTTTCTAGCAATTACAATAGGTATAATTTAGGAACACATCCTTAGAATTAATGTCGTTTATCTAAAGTTACCCTTAAATATCTATCAATAAATCCCAAATTCAATTTGAAACGTAGTCTTGTAAATAGGCATATCGAGATGTCAATTTGCCATTTTGCGTCATCCGCGCCCTTTGTAAAATACCGTCCGCATCCCCATTAAAGAAAGCAGGAATTACATTTTTTACGAAAGCCTCCCCAAAACCCTGGCTAGCATCGCGGGGCAATTCACAGGGAAGGTTGTCCACGGCCATGACGGCGATGGCATTGGGATTTTTATAATCGGTTTCGCTTTCCGTTTGTGGGTCGTACCCATAAATGGGATCTTCAATGGTTGATGGTCTGATTGTGGAAGCCACGGGACCGTTAATATCGCAACTTACATCTGCTACTACCTTTATCTTAAAATCAGGGTGTTTAGCATCCTCGCGGGTATAGAGATAGGGTGCCCCTTGGCCGTAAAAATGTCCGGCAATGTAAAAGTCCGTCACTTTTGCAAACCGGAAAAAATTGGATTTATATTCTTCGGGGTGTGCAAAGAAGTCGGCCTTGTTTCCACGCACCCCGTCCTTGCGTTTGTTGTATTCCCCAGCATCGATCTGGCAATAGACCGGTTCATTAAAATCTTCCTCCAAATATTCGGCGACACTAACGCGCCGCAGACCCATGCCATCCAACATTTCACGGGCTCCGTTCCCTACCCTGCCCCTACCCGTAAGTAGTATCTTTATGTTGGGCAGTTTGATGTTTCTCAATTCACTGATCAATGCTTGCTGGTCTGGCAAGGCATTTGCTTTTGGCAACTTGAACAGATCAAATTTTAATCCGTAGGTACGGAAACCATTATAGGCCCCAACAATACCTGCATAGCGCCCAAAAGCTACCAAACGCTGTTCCTTGGGATTTGTAATGACCTCATGGTCATATAATTCGATATTCCTGTCCAAAATGGCCCGTAGCAAATCCCGATTATACGGCTGCTTTTTTATCGTATGCGAAAAGAAAAAGTATTTTTTGTTGGGAATGAGGGCATTGATGGGTACTTCCTTCACGCCCAAAAGCACATCACAAGTTTCCATGGTGTTTTCAACCGGTATCCCCAATTGCCTGTACGATTCATCATCAAAGGCCCTAATGGGCGATGGTTCCACGAAAATCCTTGCTTTAGGAAAGGTACTCAAGACTTTTTGACAGGCCTGTGGTGACAATACCACCCTGCGATCTGGGGGATTCTTACGCTCTCTGATGATTCCGAACTTCATATATTCTTGGTATGGATTTTGCGCTAAAATAAGTAAATAAGGAGAGTTGGGATTAGGCTTTCCCAAAATTGTAGCGTATGCCAAACTTTTGTTAGCTTTGCGTCCCGCGCGTTAGATCCTTTGACTACGCCCAGGATGACTTGGTTGAAAATTTGCGTTAAGGATTGAGGCGATATCCTTTTTCTGTTTTTCGACTCCGCTCAAAATAACAGAAAAAGATAAAGCCGAAAGCCTGACCCATTGAAGTTTCACGAAAAGGGAAACGCCCAACCCTTTACCGTACTACGTACCGTTATAGTTCTTTGACAAAAAAGTGATAGATTCCCGCCGGTGCGGGAATGACATCCCATTACGGGGCCGACTGGTTTTGACAGCGAGACCAATGGCAATGTAAGCATGCCGAGCGCTGGGGTACAGCTCGTTAATATCATACTTCACACTTTTAATTGGCGAAAATAATTACGCTCTTGCCGCATAATCTGAATTATAGTAAGATATGCCTCGTCCCTACAAGGTAGGGAAGCGAGATGTTCCTGAATAGCCCTTGTTGACGGCGATTCATTTAGGAGCACCAGAAAAGTCAACACAAGGGTATCCGCTCGCTTTGGCGGTGCCTCTAAAACCTTAAGAAGATAAGTGTGCATTAGGCGGTTTCTGGTCAGGTGCACATCGAAAACCAAACAGATACTAAGCATGTAGAAAGCACTGACGTTGCTTGTTTGGACGAGGGTTCGAATCCCTCCGGCTCCACTAAAGTCAAAATTTAGAATTAAATGCGAAAGCGAGCAAATGAAAAAGCTCGCTTTTTCATTTTGTGAGATTAGCATTTGCAATCCATAGGATTGAAATTTTGATTTTCAATTACGGTTAGGAGGTCAAGGCTTTAGCCAATCCTCCGGCTCCACTCCAATAGCCACCATTTTAGGTGGCTATTTTCGTTACGCCATCGAGCACCGAAGGCCAGCGCGGCAAGCTCGCTCCTAAGTTTATGCTGAGCGTAGCCGAAGCGCAAAAAAGGTCTACAAGACCTTTTTTTAACGCTCGGCCGTCCCCGGCTCCACGATTAAGCAAAAAGCCGCACATTTATGTGCGGTTTTGCTGTTTTGGGCGAAAACATTTACGATTCATAGGATTGAAATTTTGATTTTCAACTACGGCAAGGAGGGAGAGCCGAAGGTAATCCCCCAGTTCAAGTTCCAATATTGGAGTCCCCACATCTTCCCTTTAGAATTTACCCTTTCTCTTTCCTTATTATATTAAATGAATATTGCTTTAAAATACCCATTGTTGGGTATTTACTTTCCTAATACATCTATCTAGTTTGCCAACAATAAACCTTTGTTGAAATCCGGCTTTTGGAAAATCAGCACCTCTTAAAAGGCAAAATGATATCCAAAACCCACAAAACACAAAAAAATGAAGATGAAACGATTATTTCTAATGACCCTTACCGCAGTTCTTATTTTAGCTTGTAACAATGATGATACCCCCAGTGTCATAGAGGAAATTACGGAAGAAACCGAGGAGGAAACAGTAGAGGAAGAACAGGAACCCCAACCAAGTCCGGAGGAAATTCTGTCCGCCGAACGCGCTGAAATCATTACCGAAATTACAGCGGACAATGAAAAGGTGTGGCGTATAGCCTCGGCAATACTGACCAATTCCAATGGTAGTTTTAATATTACGGGGGCTTTCAATATAGTGGACGACGAGTTTATATTTAAAAACACGGTCCACGCCACCGGTAAATCGGAGTTTGAAGGTAGTTTAGTCTGGAATCCTGGTTTCGCATTCGATATTGGTGCCTTAAGCGAAGTGGACGCATTGACGGAACTCTATGCGAGCCCTGCCGAGAGCACCTTTGATTTCGTCGAAAACAGTTCCACACAGATTGAGGCCTTTAACAACAACTTTGTGTTGGATCTTTCAACCCAAAACCCAATGGCGACTTGGGATTTTTGTGACAATAGAAGCATGGAACTAACATTGGTTCCCAAATTGGCGACAGACTACCAACAGGTGCCCAGTTCCATGCTAGAATTTACCGAAGCGTTCACTTTTGCCTCCAACTTTATAGATAGTGGTGCTCCTGGAATGGTTGGTTCGCTTACGAGCAATAGTTTTTACTTGGCAAACAGGGAATACGATCCTACACTTGATGCCAATATCGAAAAAATAAGAAAATTTGATATTTCCAGCGGATCCCTTAGCAAAAGAATTAATCCACTACTTGACTTTGTTTCCAAACAAGTAAATATCATTGACGATAAAATTTATGTGGCCGGTGGTCAAAGAATCAACATTTACGATTTGGAATTACAGAACGATCCGGTAAGCACACAGGATTACGGTGCGGCCCTTGGAATTCCATTTTTGGGACTTAGCCGATTTGGAACGGCAGTCCTTGGCAACAAAATCTATATCGTAGGCGGTGACCTAGACAATAACCTGACAGATAAAATCCTGGTTTTTGATACGGAAACACAGACCCTTGGAGAATTTGCTACCATGCCAGAACCTAGATCGGGAGCCCGTGCCGAAATTGTGAACGACAAGCTTTATATTTTTGGTGGACAGACCGCTTTTTTTACACCACCGGCCAAGGATACCATTTATATTTTTGATCTAAACACTTCTGAACTGACAGTGGAACAGTTGCCTACAGCCATCGATTTTACTTTTACCGGTAAGACACAAAACCTAATATATGTGGCAGGTAGAATAGAAACTATGTCCCCTGAGAACATGTTATTGGACCGGGAACCTTATTTGGGCGTCTACGATACAAACACAGGGGTTTTTACTGAATTGGAGACCAATCTTTCCAGCCCGAATCTGGAGACCATTCATTCCATGGCTGTTTTTAACGACAAGATTTACGTGGTTTTTGGTCAAGGTCAAGCCCAGGAAGAAGGCCAATTCCAAACTTGGTCCATACTATCGGCGGATATTTGAGTTAGTTTCAATAGCACCTCTTAAATAAAGGTGAGTTTAAAAAGCTCCTTGTTGATAACCATTTTGAGTTTCGGGGGAAATCAAAAATAGGAGAAGACAGGGAGCTTTTTTTTTGAATTTTAGTTAATAAGAAGATATTCATACAGGGGTTCAAAAACCATCCACCCACCCGAATTTTTTCTGGATAATGACATCTTTTTCCTGTTCCAAATACTCCAAAAGTGCCAAGGCAACTGGCGACAAATTTTTGGATTTGAGCCAAATGAGGTTCCATGTTGTTGTGATGGGGAGTCCCTGAACGGGAACAATCTTGAGTTCGTTGCTTTTTAAGGCGTTCTTGATGCCGATCAAGGGCATTATGGAACAACCCAACCCGGCAATTACGGCCTGTTTTACCGCTTCGTTAGAAGTAAGCTCCAATTTTTTGGTGACCGAATAGCGGTTTTGGGAAATAAAATACTCCATAGCATTTCTGGTGGCCGATCCAGGTTCCCTGTAAATAAGGGGAATTTTTTCGAATAGGTATTTTTTAGAGACCTTTTTGGGCAATTCCCGATGATAATTGCTTACATAGAACAGTTTGTTGGGCATTAGCTCCACTCCGGAAACACTTAATTTATCGGGAAGTACGGACACCAGGGCGAAATCGACCTCGTTCTCCTCCAAACTTCGTACGACCTTGGTTTTATTGGTCACGTCCATGATCAGCTCAATGCCATCATGTTCCTTGATAAAATCCGACAAAAAATAGGGCATGACATATTTTCCGGTAGATACGACAGATAGTTTCAACCTACCTGAAAGCTTCCCTTGATAGGCCACCGTCCTGTGGTCAATTTCCTGTACCTGTTCCAGGATTCTTTGGGCCGCTTGGGCGATTTCAGTTCCAAAATCGGTTATAAAAAGTCGGCGCCCAACCACTTCCGTTAATGGAATTGGAAATTGATCTTGAAAGTTTTTTAATTGTATTGATACTGCAGGTTGGGTCAAATGCAATTCTTCCGATGCCTTCGTAATGCTTTGTAATTCAGCTATTTTTAGGAATATCTGAAGCTGGTGCAACGTATAGTTCATAAAATATTTTAATGTTTAACATTATAAATATAAATAAAATTTAATGATTTTAATGGTACATCTTTGCACTGTAAAATTTAAAAACGCAATCCATGGAAACCAAAGAATTATCCAAAGTCAAAAAAGAGCAAAGAACGATTCAACTAGTGGACGGAACGTTCACCCCCAGCGAGGCATCCGATGTGATAACCGCCTTGATCGATGAAAAAATCAATTTTCATAAAATTCAAAGATTACAATTGTGGGAAGGAAATCATAAGTGCAACACCAATGGGCTCGACGGTAGGATCGAACAATTGATGAAGGAAAAACAATTGGCCCGGGAAATCATAAACGAGGCGCGTTCCAAAGGAACCAAAATCATTATCAACGGTACCTTAAGTCTAAAATTTGTGGATTGATCCTTCCTTCTGTCCACATAAACTAACACCAAATAAAATCCGAATTCAAAAACAAAAAAATGCAATTAAGTAAAAAAACAACGCTTATGCTGCTTGGTGCGCTGGCACTTCTAATCCTTATTGGGGTATCCTATCTAAACAAGTCCATTTTCTTGGAGCAGATATTGGTTTGCTCCTTCATTATTGGCTTAACCGGCCTTGTGCACCTATTGGGGGACATAAAGAAGATGGAGCAGGACAATGAGAGGGCCGCAGGGAAATCGTAAAAAGTAACAGAATGACATCACAATACACAACTTTTCCGACCTTATCAGAAAGACAATCAGGCAAAGCCGATGTAACCGGGATGGTGCCTTTTTTATTCTGGATCCTATTCCTTGCCAATGTAGTTTTCACCCTAGTTAATTTCCCGAATATTCCAGAATGGAGATGGGGCGACTTGTTCAGAACCAATGGTTTTACCCTCCTACTATTCACCACCGTATCATTTTTCAGTGCCATCATAAGTACCTATGCCAAATTCTATTTTAAGGAACGGGGGCAGCGGTCAAAATTCATGGTACTCTGCCTAGCATTTACATTTGCAGTTCTTTTCTTTATCATTTCGGAACATTTGCTGCTGTTACTTCTGGGATGGTTGCTCATGGGCTTGGTCATGTCTAGACTTATTGGCTTCCATGCGGATTGGGGAGAGGCCAAAGAGGCCAAAAAACTATCCCGAAACTATTTTTTGTTGGGCAGTTTTCTGTTGGGAGTCGGGCTTTTGGTGCCCGCCGCCTACCATAACAGTATCAACTTGGATGCTTGGACGGATGCCATTGGACAAACTCCAAAATACATCCTATTGCTTTCAGCTTTTTGTATTATTGTTGCCGCTTTGATCCAGTCTGCCATATTCCCTTTTCACAAATGGTTACTATCTTCCATGACGGCCCCTACTCCTGCATCTGCCCTCATGCATGCAGGTTTTGTGAACGGGTCTGGAATAATCCTAACCTTGTTGGCGCCCATTATTGTTGCATCCAACACCTTGGATATACTGCTCATCATTGGCGGGCTTACGGCCATCGTAGCACAGTTTACAAAACTTATCCAAGTCAACGTGAAACAACGTTTGGCGTGTTCCACTATTGCGCAGATGGGTTTTATGATCATGCAATGCGGCCTTGGTTTTTTCAATGCAGCCATCGCGCATCTTATCCTACATGGGTTTTATAAAGCATCCCTTTTTCTCTCCAGCGGGGAAGAGGTTGAAAAACTTCATCCAAAATCCCCGCCGTCCATACGTATAAAATGGTACCAAGGGCTGATTGTTTTAGTATTCAGCTTACTGGGGGCTTACCTTTTCGCCCTACTCACCGGAAAAGGATTGACTTGGGACAGCGGCATATTCTTAACGCTGATAGCGGCCATCACCGTGGGACAAATGACCTACAATCTCGTAAAGCTTAATCCACTCAAAGGATGGCAGAAAATGGTGTTGCCCCCGTTACTTTTTATTTCAGGAATCGCGGTATATGCCCTCGTATATAAATTGGTGACCACCTTTATGACCGGGATGGAAATCATTGCTATACCAACCCAGATCACACCTTTTCAAATTGTATTTGGTATTGTGTTCTTAGTGGGGTTCTTTATCATGAAACTTGGAAGCTATAGAAAGATCCCTTGGCTTTATGTAAAACTTCTGGGCCTGTCCCAACCCTCCAAAAAATCCTTATTAAATTATAAAAACTAACACCATGAATCAATTGGACATCGATATACTAGTAGATAGGGCCACGGAATACGTAGGAAACACATGGCCCCTCTATTCGTTTGTGACCTCCAATCCCCTAAGTGGTTTCGAAAGCCGACATTTTTTACAGGCAACCCAAGAAGCCGGGGACCTCTTAAGGGCGCAAATGTTCCCTAAGGCTTCGGTTTACAAAAAAGCCTTGGATAGCGGAGCTATAGCCATTTCCGAAATAAAGGATATTTTAAGGGAGAAAGGGTATTCCTATTCTCCTGAGCATTCTTTGGAGCTAATGACAAAAAAGACCCCTAAGGGAACGGAGTCTAAGGAAAATGCGTTGGACCGCTACATGGTAAAGTGGCTTTCCTCCTTTATGGACGAAGGTCTGGCGGAATGGGAAATGCCCTATAAGTCCGAAGGATTTTATCAAGCTTGGAGAAAATTGGCACCGTACGATGATAGTTTAGGTATTGTTCGGTTGACCATGATTCCCAAAACCAGTGATGACGCCCTAGAAATGTTGTTGGATGGATTGCCCGAAGAAGTGATCCTGAAAGCCTTTTCCCAACATCTAGCAGCCTTGCCGGGATGGACCGGTTACATTAAACACAGAGCGAACAATCTCAAGGCTTGGCAACAGGAGGCCCCGATCGACCTTAAGGACTATTTGGCCGTACGACTTTGGGCGAATAAAAAGTTGGGATTCGGACTTGTACATAAGGATATATCGAACAATACGAAAGACCAAACCACTGAACTCCACTATATATGGCTAATGGCTTGGGAAAGAAGTTGGCAGAAAGAATTGTTACAGACCCTAAAAAAGTCGGATATCGGCGTTTCAAAAAACGAATATTCGAAGCCCGATGCACAGATGGTATTCTGTATAGATACTAGATCAGAACTCATCCGTAGACATGTGGAATTTCAGGGTAACTACGAAACCTTTGGGTATGCGGGTTTCTTTGGTATAGCCATGGATTACGAAAACCCAAAGAACGGCCTGTCACAAAAAGCCTGTCCGCCCATTTTGGAATCCTGTTATCTGGTTTCGGAAAATGCCAAAGAAGACAAGGAAGCTTCCAAAAATCATCTGGACAACAAAAACGAGATACGTTCCTTTTGGAACTATTTTCTAAAGCGGATGAAGAATATGTTGCCCTCCACCTTTGGTTTTGTGGAAGGTTCTGGATTTCTTTACGGACTTAACCTTACGGCACGCACCCTTTTTTCTAATTCCATATACCAATGGAAAAACAAAACTGGAAATACGTATGAAACGGTGTGTACCCCGGACATTAAAAATACCAACAAAAAGGATTCCCATACCATTTCCATTGACTTGACGGAAAAAGTAGCCATTGTGAAATCCGCCTTTGATTTAATGGGTTGGAAAAACTTTGCGCCCTTGGTAGTTTTCGCGGGCCATGGAAGCCATTCTGCCAATAATCCCTTTGGTTCCAGTTTGGACTGTGGTGCCTGCGCGGCAACGCCGGGAAGGCACAATGCACGGATGTTGGCAAAACTCGCCAATGAAAAAGAGGTTAGGGAAGTACTTTTGAATCATCATGGGCTGAAAGTTCCTGAATCTACCTATTTTATGGGTGCGGAACACAATACTACCACCGATGAGATCGTACTTTTTGATGCCGATGCACCTCAATCGCACCAAGAAGCCTTGGAAAGTCTCAAGATAAACCTGAAAAAAGCCCAGATTTCTGCGACGCAGGAAAGATTGGGACGAACCAAAAACAGTGTCTCCCAAGCACAATTGAATGCAAGCAATTGGGGGGAAACAAGGCCGGAATGGGGACTTGCCAAAAACGCCAGTTTCGTGATTGGACCAAGAAAATTGACGCAAAACCACAATCTGGACGGGCGGTGCTTTCTCCACTCCTACGATTGGCAAACCGATCCTGAAGGAAAGGCCCTAGAAGCTATAATGCAAGGACCCATGGTCGTCACCCAATGGATCAACAACCACTATTACTTTTCCACCGTGGATAACGAAGCCTTTGGCGCTGGTACCAAAACCACTCATAATGTTACGGGAAAATTCGGTGTGGTGCAGGGCAATGGTGGCGATCTTAAACGTGGGTTGCCCTGGGAATCCCTTTATGATGAAAAGGATACCCCGTATCACCCTCCATTAAGGCTAACCGTAGTGATCAATGCCCCACTTAAAAGAGTGAACAAAATATTGGATAATAACGAATCGTTAAAATCCTTGATTGCCAATGAATGGCTCCACCTCATCATTATGGATCCTGGAAAAAATGATGAGATACTCTGGAAACCAGATCAATTGATATGGGTCAAGAAAAAGAAAAATGGGGCAAATACATCCTTACAGGATAAAAAGTATGAAGAATTAAGTGTTTAACCAATGGACCAGAATCTTTTGTTTTTGTATTAGCATAAAAAACTAAAAATCTGACTTCCATACATTGAAAGCCACCTTATGGGTGGCTTTCTGCTATACTGCATTTTAGGAACGCTTAAAGTAACTAGGAAAAAATGGTAACAATAGGTATTAATGCTATCTTCGATATAAACAAAAAAATCAGAATGCCCTCGGAAAAATCCATTCTACGTACTATAATCGAACTTCTGGAAGTCTTTTTTAATAGCTCCCGAAGCCTAAATAGAACAAGGACCTGGCACCAACATGTGGTTCCTTACGAAGATGGTTGGGCCGTTCGCCGCGAAGGAAATAAGCGTATTACCAGCAAGCACCGAAAACAGAGTACGGCCTTGGAAAAAGCCAAAAGATTGGCACGAAAATATAATGCAGATGTCATTATCCACAGGGAAAACGGGGAGATCCGGGATAGGATACAATATAGAGATTCCAAGTCATAAACAGTCTTTATGCCCTTACAAATCCGTTACCTGATTACGCTTAGTGCTTTTTCCGTAGAATCTTTAACTCATATAACCCAATATGGGTATTTGGCGGATTTTTAAGTTTTTGTTAGTACACAAATTCCAGTAAAAAAGGTACTTTATGGAATATGGTAAAGATACCGCGACCAACTTGCCACATATTTCAAAAAAAAACACCTTTTAAAAAAATAAGCATAAAAGGGAATCCCCTTGCATATGTACTAATTTCTGTACTTATTTTCATTGGCTGTTCACCCAAATTCACCAATGTGTCACTCCCTATTGAAAATGTTCAGGAGTTTTCAACTTCAGGCTCCATGGTATTGAAAGACAAGTGGTGGACCGCTTTTGAAGATGAACAATTGAACGTCCTCATGGATAGCGCCTTGCAATCCAACATGGACTTGGCGGCCATTTGGCAACAGTTTATGGCAACCAAAGCAGTGGTGCGTAGACAGGCGTCTAATAAATGGCCACAGATAGATGCCTCCGCACAAACGGCACGAAATTTTCCGGAACCGGATTTCGTGGGTGGTGAGAATACCCAATTGGGACTTTCCACTTCATACGAAGTAGATTTATGGGGAAGGATCCGTACAGCGGTACAGGCGGAAAAACTTCGGGCAGACGCAAGTCTTTACGACTACAGAACAGCGGCAATTACGCTCTCCGCCCAAATAGCTTCCACGTGGTATCAGTTGCTCGTCGCTAAAAAACAACTGGAAATAACGGAAGAGCAGATTGCGGTCAACGAGGACATCATCAAACTGATTCGTTCCAGGTTCGTTGGCGGCCAAATCAGGGCCGTTGATATTTTGCGACAAGCGCAATTATTGGAAAGCACCAAGGAACAGCGAATTATCTTCATGACCAATGTGGAGCTTCTGGAAAACCAGCTCGCCGTACTGCTCGGAAAACAGCCACAGTCACCTTTGGACCTGGAGTCCCCATCATTGCCCCAATTACATGAATTACCGGAAACGGGACTGCCTCTGGAAATGGTTAGAAGACGGCCAGATTTACAAAGATCCTATTCCTTGTTGTTGGCGGCCGATCGCGATATGGCATCCGCAGTAAAAAGTAAATATCCTAGGCTTTCATTGAGCGCCAGAGGACAACTGCGTTCCAATAATTTTGACAATCTCTTTAAAAATTGGGCCTACTCCATCGCCGGAAATCTATTGGCGCCTTTATTTTATGGTGGCCAACTCAGTGCCGAAGTGAATCGAACAGAGGCCATCAAACGTCAAAGATTATATGAATACGGACAGGCTACCCTAACGGCCTTTCAAGAAGTGGAAAACGGAGTCACTAGGGACATCATGCAAAAAGAGCGCCTTGAGAACATCGAAAGGCAATTGGACCTAGCGGAGAAAAGCAACAAGCAACTACGGGTCGAGTTCCTGAACGGTTTTAGCCCGTACCTGGACGTACTCATTGGACTGGATGCAGAGCAACAGTTGCGAAGGGACTACTTGGCCGCACAATTGCAGCAGATTCAGATTCGAATAGACCTGTACCGCGCATTGGCCGGAGGGTTTGAAACGGACCGTGAATTGGACATTGAAATGGAAATGGAAAAAACAAAACAATTATGACCAACAAAAAAATACTGTGGATTTGTTTGGGGATTTTACTGGCAGGTGTTGCTATCACCACGCTTATTTTCTCAACGGAACCTGAGGCCCAAACTGAAGGTGCCACCGTGGAAACCGCCATGTTGGTCGATATTACGGAAGTGGAACAGGGCACTTTTGAGCCTGTTATCGTGGCCACGGGCACCGTGCAGCCCGTAGAGGACGTTCAGTTGAGTCCGCTGGTGCCCGGTCAAATAATTAGAAGAGATCCTGCCTTCACACCTGGTGGCTTCGTAAAAAAGAACCAAGTATTGTTGCAGATAGATCCATCGGACTATGAAAACACACTTGAGCTTAGAAGAAGTGAGCTGATGCAATCCCAAACATCCTTGGATACCGAAATGGGTCGGCAACAAATTGCATCCCAAGATCTCCAGCTTATTGTGGACGATTCCTTGTTCGGAAGTAATCCCTTATCTGAAGAAGAACGCCAACTGGTACTTAGAAAACCGCAGCTAAATGCTGTAAAGGCGACCATTGAGGCTTCCAAGGCTTCGGTAAAACAGGCCCAACTTAATTTGGAAAGGACCACCATACGAGCACCTTTTGATGCCCATATCCTTACCCAAAATGTTTCTACGGGTTCGCAAGTTTCCCAAGGGGATAATCTAGGTAGAATCGTTGGCACCGATTATTATTGGGTGAACGCCACGGTTCCCGTTTCCAAACTACAATGGTTGAAATTTCCACAGAATAGTGCTGAAAAAGGGTCCCTAGTTCGGATAGAAAATTCAACAACCTGGCCCAGCGGTTCCTATAGAGAGGGCTATTTGGACGGACAAATTGGGGCCTTGGATGGTCAGACACGCTTGGCTCGGGTTTTGGTCCGTGTGGAAGACCCCCTGGGTCAAAAGTCCACTTCTGAAGACATGCCCATGCTTATCATAGGTTCCTTTGTAGAAGTGTATATCAATGCAACTCCCATTGAGAATGTCGTCCGTTTAGATAAAGGTCTTGTCCGTACGGGGGAGACCGTTTGGGTGATGAAAGACCGTAAATTGGAAATACGGGAGGTGGATGTTGTCCTCACGGATGATCGGTATGCCTATATATCAAACGGATTACAAACGGGTGACAAGGTGGTCACCACCGATCTAAGTACCGTAAGCAATGGCATCGGCCTTCGTACGGAAGGGCAGGAAACCGAGGAAACATCAGAATAAAATCTCATGGAAGAAAAAGAAAAAACGAAAAAGAAGCGTCCCAGAAAAGAAGGTGCCATAGCCTATATGGCCCGTAACTCCATTGCTACCAACTTATTGATGTTACTATTGTTGGGCGGTGGGATTTTCACCATGTACACCATCCAAAAAGAGGTTTTCCCGGAGTTTCAATTGGATTTTGTGGAAGTATCGGTAGCCTACCCGGGTTCTTCCCCTGCGGAAGTGGAACAGGGAATTCTACAGCCTGTGGAAGAGGCGGTCCGTGGAGTCAACGGCATCAAGGAAATCGTATCGGAGGCCCGGGAGGGGTCCGGACAGGTAACCATAGAGTTGGTGGCCGGGACCGAAAGAATGAAGGCCTTTCAGGATATCGATCAGGCCATTAACCGTATCCGCACCTTTCCTGATGATATCGAAGAACCCGAAGTAACCTTACAAAACAGACAACGCGATGTTATACAAATCGGCTTATATGGCAATGCCGATATCTGGACCTTACGGCAATTGGCAGAGCGGCTCAGGACCATTCTACTGAACAATCCGGAGATTACCCAAGTGGAATTGGGCAATGTGCCCGAATATGAAACGCGTATCGAAGTACCCCGACGCAATCTTCAAAAGTACAACCTTACCCTTGGCCAAATTGCGAATATCATCCGGCAAAGTAGCAACGACGTTCCCGCAGGGGCCGTACAAACGCAAAGTGGAGAGATTTTACTGCGTATGCAGGAACGAAAGCAATGGGCCGAGGAATATGGGAACATCACCATAGTTTCCTCTGCAGACGGTGCCAACCTCCTTCTCAAGGACATCGCAACGATTACAGATGGTTTTGAGGAAGTAGGTTTTCACGGTCAGTTCAACCAAGAAAATTATGTGGAGTTACGTATTTTTAGGATTGGGGACCAATCCCCATTAAAGATAGCAGAGGAAGTCCAAGGTATTCTAGACCACTTTCAATTACCTCCGGGTATAAAATATAGAACGGATAGCAACCGCGCCGCCGACTATGAAGAGCGACTTTCCCTTTTGACCGAAAACGGCGTGTTGGCCATCCTTATCGTCCTTGTCATACTGACCTTGTTCCTGGAATACCGATTGGCCTTTTGGGTCATGATGGGAATGACCGTTTCCTTTATTGGTGGAATGATTTTACTACCATTGATCGGCATAAGCGTAAATATGATATCCATGTTCGGTTTTTTGGTCGTTTTGGGTATTGTGGTAGACGACGCCATCGTGGTGGGCGAAAATGTTTATGAGTATAGACAAAAAGGTCTCAGCCCCATGAAAGCGGCAATCGCGGGAACCAAGGATGTATCGCTACCTGTAACTTTCAGTATTGTAACTACGATTATTGCCTTTGTGCCCTTGCTTTTTATGCCAGGGGAAACGGGCAAATTTTGGCAACCCTTGCCTGCGGTTGTAATCGTTATTCTTGGGGTTTCCTTGATTGAGGCACTTTTCATCCTTCCCTCCCATTTGGCACATCTAAAAAAGGAACAGAACAAAAATAAATGGGTTCGTAAACTGGAAGGTTGGCAACGGACCTTTGCTACCGGATTTGACAATTTTATCGAAAATAAGTACCGACCCGTTTTGGACAAATGCCTCCAGTATCGCTACATTACCCTATGCGCGGCCGTGACCTTATTATTGATCGTTGGTGGATACGGTTACAGTGGTCATATGGGAATGATCATGATGCCGGAAGTCGCTGCCGATGAAATTGAGTGCGGGGTACGGTTACCTGTTGGAACTACACCAGATCAAGCGGCCAAGGTCGCGAAGGAAATCTCCGATGCTACACAGCGAATGTTCGAGGAGCATAATCTATACGAAGTAGCCGAGGGAATAAAAACCAACGTTAGGGGACAGAACTTTATCGATGTGGAAATTGTAATGCTGCCCCCGGACCAGCGCGATATTACCGCTGGGGAAATGATCGCCCTTTGGCGGGATAATATTGGTGACATTCAAGGCGTGGACCAAATTACCTTTGAGGCGGAACGTGGACCGGGCGGGGCCCGGCAGGCAATCAGTGTGGACCTTAGTCATTCGGATATCGATGTGCTGGAAAGGGCAAGTGCCAGTTTTGTAAAACGGATGAAAGAATTTTCCAATACGCGTGATGTTACGGACAATTATAACAAAGGAAAGCTGCAGTATGATTTTAAGCTCCTTCCACAAGGGCGAAATCTAGGCCTAACTTCCGATGAGATTGGGAGACAAGTGAGGGATGGATTCTTTGGTGCATTGGCCATGCGACAGCTTCGGGGCATGAACGAAATCGAGGTTCGGGTAAAACTTCCATTGGAGGAGCGCAAGGACATCAAGAATCTACAGGATTTTCTTATCCGTACTTCGGACGGAATTGAAGTACCCCTCATGGACGTCGTGGAAGTTGAGGAGCGCGAAGCCTTCACCAGCATCAATCGACGGGACGGTAGAAGGGTCGTGAACGTTGGGATGGATGTAGAACCGGCCAATTCCGTGAGTCGGGTATTGGCATCCATGCAAGAGGAAGTCCTACCACAACTGCGGAGCGATTTCCCGGGCACCACGTGGACCTTTGAAGGCAGTCAGGCAGATATGCGCGAAAGTACCAACACTTTAAAAGCTGGGTTTTCCATTGCCATGCTCTTGATCTATGCGCTACTGGCCATCGCGTTCAGCAGTTATTCACAGCCTTTGATCGTGATGACCGCCATTCCCTTTGGAATCGTGGGTGCGGTCATAGGACATATTTTGTTGGGCTATGACCTTTCCTTGGTAAGTCTTATGGGGGTTATCGCACTTTCCGGGGTGGTAGTGAACGACTCGCTCATCATGATCGATTTTGCCAACAAACGCCGGTTGGCCGGAGACTCCATTTACGAGTCCATCCATGAAGCGGGACTTCGTAGGTTCCGACCCATTATCCTAACCACGATGACAACTTTTGGTGGTCTCGCACCTATTATTCTGGAAACATCCAGTCAGGCTTTTTACTTGATACCGATGGCCATTTCATTAGGTTTCGGAATTGTTTTTGCCACAGCTATCATATTGGTTATAGTACCCTGTCTCTACTTGATTCTGGAAGACATCAAACTCCTAAGAAAAAGAGGTAGTACGGTAAAACGGGTCGATGTACTAGAGGCCTAGGGACAGTCCAACGAACGGAACGTTCGGGTTATAAAAATTGGCTATTGCACAACATAATGTCGGCGTCTTCCCATACATTGTATTTATAAAAAAGACAATATAATGGACAAAGAAGAATTATTAGGGAAAGAACTGAGTAACCTCTATGCCATTTCAAAACAGGTGAACAATTTTTTCAACGGTAGCAAAATCGGGTTTTTGAACGAACGCCGAAAAACAATGCTGGAAGAGTACCTAAAGCTAAGTTGTAAATATGAAAACGACATTGCCCAAGCACTTAGGCACATCAATGTAAATCCGGGTAATACGACGGATTCCATCGTACAGGAGATTACGGAGAACTTGCAAGAGATCCTTTCAGAATCCGGAATCAAAAAGGATTCCAAGCAACTGAGCTATATGATGTCCTTAAACCGATTGATAAGTTATCACGTGGCAAATATTGAGAACATCGGCTTTTTGCTGAACGAAGTGGAACTCAAAAACGCCTCTTAAAAGTTTAAAAAACTATAGGTACCCTGAAACATTTTCTTTAGTGAGCACATCTATGGGCAGTAGTCTGTTTTTGGGCATCTCCCGCTGGTAGAGCAAATATTCCGTCACTATCGATATGCCGTGATAGCCTTGAAGTTTCGGGTTTTGGTTAAGTAGCATATCGATGGTGCCTTCCCTTAAAAGTTCGATATTTTCTGGAATCATATCATACCCAATAATTTTGACCGATGGGTGTTTTCTTAAGAGGTCCTCAGCTACGTGGGTCTTTGAATTGGTTATGAACAATCCATCGGTCTTGCTTAATTTATGATCTAATAAGCCCATATCCAATTCGGCTTCAAACCGGATAATCTCAATGGTACTTGAAGCGTCCCTTTCACGGAAATAATCCAAAAAACCGATTTCCTTTTCCTCTACATGGGTGGCATTTTCTGTCTGTACACCTATATGGAGTATCAAAATAGTTCTTTTATATGCTACACTCCGGGTCAATATATCCATAAAATAGGCGGCGGTACGGCCACTCATGAAGTAATCCTGACCTATAAAGCAGCCAAAATTCAAATCTTTTATTGGGGAATTCAAAAGAACAAAGGGGATTTTCCTTTCCTCGAGTTTTCGGTATAGATTGAAACAGGCATCCGTAAAAAAAGGAACAATGACCAGGGCATCAGGGCTATTTTGCAGCACGGAGCTAAAATTTTGGTAATAGGTATCTGCCGTACTTCCCATGCTAACGGACGAAATACGAATCCCAAAAGGCTCCAACTCCGCATATGCATCCATCACACCTTGATGCATTTGCTGCCAATACCGATCGCTTGTGTGGTCTGGCATGAGCAGCCAAATGGTAAACGGCCGATGGTTCTTTAAGGTCCTGGCGATCAAATTGGGACGGTAGTCAATACGTTGCAGTACTTCCTCTACCTTCCTTCTGGCCTTCTCCGAAACCTTGCCGCGATTGTTGAGAACGCGATCTACGGTTCCACGGGATACATCCGCCATGGATGCAATGTCCTTTATGGTAAAGTTTCTTTTTTCCATAGCTTGCCCAAAATAAAATCCGGACCGAAAAAGGTGTTTAATCGGTCTTGTGAAAGATTATGGAATAACCGTTAATACGTATCCTTTATCCAGTTGTACGGTTTTCTTTTTACCCAATTTCCACGGGTAAAATCCGGAAAATCCTGGGGTTCTCCATTGTTGGCGATGGATAGTTCTGACAATGGGGTTATGGCACTCCAGGCCGCAGCGTCATAGGCGTCCATTGGCGGAGCGATATTGGCCTTGGCGGATTCCACAAAGGCATTGATTACAAAAAAGTCCATACCGCCATGGCCTGCGCCGGTGGCGTATTCCCCATATTTTACCCAAAGTGGATGGTCATACTTTTTTAGCCATGCATCCGCGGCGTCCCAGCGGTGAGGTTCGGACTGACCTTCAATATAGATTCGGTTTCCGTCCACTTCCCAGAGGCCGTTCGCCCCTTGTACCCTAAAGCCCAAGGAATAAGGTCTGGGCAGGTTGCAGTCATGGGTAACGATGATGGTCTCCCCGTTCGAGGTATCGATGGTGGTGGTAATCACATCGCCCTGCTTCCATTTCAATTTTGCGTTTGGATGGTCCTCACCTCCCTTGTCCACGATATAGTTATGCAACCCAATGGCCTTTGTGGCATGGGACGTAAGCGACACAAACCTGTTCCCCCTATTGATATCGCACATGGCGGCAATGGGTCCCACACCGTGGGTGGGATATACATCGGCATTTCTCAACAGGGAATGTTGCGTACGCCATCTGGCCTCGGAAATTCCCTTCTCGCCAAATTCGGCCCCTACACCGTAGGGTTCCTTTCCATCGTTGAACTTAACGCCCCGTAAATCATGCTGATAACCGCATCTAAAATGTACCAGCTCCCCAAATACATTTTGACGGACCATGTTCAGTACCGCCAAGATATCCCTACGATAGTTTACATTCTCCAAAATCATCATATGGGTTCCCGTACTCTCATGGGTATTTACCAAATCCCAGCACTCCTCCATGGTGTTCGCTGCGGACACTTCCAATCCTGCATACTTTCCGGCCAGCATGGCATCCTTGGCCATTCGTGTGTGCCACAACCATGGGGTCGCGATGATGACGGCATCCACCTCTTTAAGCTCCAAAAGATTTCTATAGTCCAAATCGCCCTTACTGAATACCTGTGGTTTGGCATCTCCCTTTTCAGAAATCATGTCCAGGGCAATCTTTATACGGGCTTGGTCGATGTCACAAATAGCGGTTACCAAAACATCGTCACGTTGCAATAGGTTACTCAGGTGATTGGTTCCTCGTAGCCCTACCCCGATCATACCCACCCTGAGCTTTTGGGCAGAAAAGTTCATTCCCATGGAAAACTGTGGCCAAAGGGCCGCACTTGTGGCCGCAAGGGACGTTGATTTGATAAAATTTCTTCTGGATTTTGATTTCATTTTGATAAGATTTTAGATTTTAAAATGGGTCGAATTTTGGATGCGCAATCCGGCATCGACTTGTATCGGGTATGCCTCCTTGGCCCCAACGGAGCGGAGGGCTTCAACTATTTTACCTTCGGTACCGGGTTCCGTAAGAACAACGATACTTCCCCCGCCACCGGAGCCCACAATTTTGGCACCGTAAGCACCATGTTGTAAAACGGCATTGATCATGGCATCTATTTTAGGTACGGTAATCTTCAATTTATCCCTTAAAATGATATGATGGGCGGTCATCAACCTACCTATTTCGGGTAGGTTAAGATTCGGTTTTTGAAATTCCAATAATGCCTTTTGGGTAATATCATGGTTTTCAATGGCCGCTTCAAAATAAGGCACCAATTCCATTGGTAGAATCGAAGTATATTTTTTTAGGTCCGAAATAGTGGCTTTTTGAATATTGAAATCCGGAAATTTATTCGTTACCCGTTGAATGGATTTTAGGGCGTTCCCCTTTACCCTTGCCAAAAGTCCCACCGTTTCTTTTGGAACCCCTGATACGCCCGTTACCATCCCTTGCAGTTGAGAACCGATGGTCTGGCTTTCAAAAGGCGGATTTGTTTTGATATGTAACACGCCACCCACGCCAATGCTGAAATGGTCCATCATTCCGCCCGGTTCCTTATGTTCCAAAATTTCCGCCCAATAGCCCAATTCCGCCAAAAATTCCTTGGTTACCGGTCTATCCAGGCCAAAGGCCTCCACCAAAAAATAAATCCACGCCAGCAAGACCGCCGAGGAACTGGAATTTCCGGAATTAATGGGAATATTTCCCGTAATTTCCACATTATACCCTTGGACAGGAACACAGCCTTCCCGTTTTAAAACCCGAAGTGCCGACCCAAAATAATCACGGGGTTCCAATGTTTTGAATTCCTGAGAAATGGGGATAACCCTTTTGGAATCGATATCCTCCATCTGAATTCTAAAAACCCCATTCTCATTGGGTGTTGCCTTCAAAAATATATACCGATTTATGGCACAGGCAATTACCGGAAGCCCCAGATAATCCTGATGGTCGCCAAAAAGGCAGGTCCTCCCGGGGGCCACAATATGTATTCTCGTATCCAACAAGGTTCAATTTCTTAACGTTACGCTCATTGCAAAGTCTAAAATCCGAAGCCATTCTCCACGATATTAAACTTCAATAGAACAATGATACAAAAAATGTGTTCGAACACATAATATAATTTCAAGCAATAAATCACGTTTCGGGGCAAGGTTTGGTCTCCATAAGTAGCAATCTTAATGGTTTTAAATCAGCGGTTTGGAGTCGAGGGAAAAACGTACACTGTTAAAAACCTGTTGATTAAAAAGAAGCGAACGGGATCAATATTTATTTATATTTGAAAACCGACCATCTCTACCGATGATAAAAAATATCAAAACCATGTTCAGTAACATGAACGACTCCACCCGCGAGGCAGCCCTTACCTGTCTTTGCAATGAGTTCAAATTGAACGACAAGCGGTTTATCAAAAAGAATTGGATGATCGGTGGTAGGATTCCGGAGGAATATCAGGAGAGAACGGTGGTCATTTTTCAGAACCTGTTGCGGGAACAAGCCATAAAGGTTCGGGATATTGAGGTAAAACTCTAAGTAATCTTATTTCTAATACAATATCTCCATACCAATTTAGAACTTTCCTTTAATATTTTACCAAACTAGAAATGTCAAAAAATTTCAGTTACATACTGGAAATGATTTCATTCCATTTTTTCTTATGTTCAAATTTCAAGGCTGTGTCACTTTCAATTAGGTCTACATAATTTGAAATAAATTCAGATGTCTCAGATAAAAGTCGTAGATAATATTTTAGCGAATTAATAAGTCCATTTGCAATTACGTGGCATCCGTGAATATTCTTTATTCGTTCAATTTCTTTTTCAATATTCTCTGATTCATTTTTGTCAATATCAGCAGTAGATAGCAAGTAATATCTTTTTACCTGAGTTGTTTTAAACTTTTCAAAAGCATCCTGGACTAATTGTGATGTTATTGGTATACCGTGTTTAACTTCCACCGCCTCAAATTCTCTTCCACTTTCGTCCACAATGTCAATATCCCCAATTCTTCCACTCCTTATGTCCGCAGATGTATGGCTTTCTATTTCCAATAGCTCTTTGCCTTCAAATCTTTTTGCTTCTTTCATTAAGCATTCATAGGCCGCAAATAAAGCCAGCACAGGAAGGCGTGAAGCTCCTTCTGCTACGTACGTTGCATTAAAATGATTTTTTAGCAAATCAATTATAGTTGCTATCGGAAGGTTCAAAGGTTTTGCAAGATCGATTTCTTGACTATTTCTTTTGATAATCAATCCTTGCATTAAGTAACTTAAGCATTTGTCTAAATCATTGCCTTTTTGGATAAAGTCTATAGTCTCTAAGAAAGATGTTTTTAAAGCATTTGGTTTAATAGCTCCAGAATAATCTTTATCATACGGCACTTTTTGTTCTAAAGAACGAGTTAACCAACCACTTTCTGCCATTGCAGGAAATTTTACACTTTTCAAAAATGGTGTAATATATTTTGTGTCGAAAGACCTGCCCGAATACCCATTCTCAATACTAGTTTGATGATTTCGTATATCTTGTTCGGGGTTCAAAGATTTATAAACTAAACTTGTCAATAAAACTGTAAGAACACCTTTTGAGGATTCAGATTTACTAAGAATAACATCCAAATGTTCAGTAATTTGAACTGGTAAATCTGATTTAATTTTATCATCAGAACCAACTATTTTCATTGATTCTTCAAATGCTTTTTTAAGAAATGAATTCGGCATCTAATATTTTAATTTGTTCTAGTAATTGTTCCTTTATCTGCGAAGCTACCTCCTTAATCATTGGAATTGCGACAGAATTACCAACTTGTTTGTAAAGTTCTGAACGATTATTGATTAACCTAAATTTTTTTGGGAAGCCCATAATTCTATAACATTCTTGTATAGTTAACTTCCTGACTCGGTTGTTATGATAAATCCAAAATCTTCCAGAAGATTCTTGAGATGGTAATGCTGGGTGAACACCATCAGTAGAATAAATTCTATTAGGTTGTTTGTGGACTCTTGACAGATGCTCGGTATTAGGTCTTACACCAGCTTTTCGAATCGTTTTGTTTCTATAACCTGCAAAAATTAAACCTGAATCTTGAACTTTCATATCGTCTAATATGGTGTATGGCTCATCTAAAAATTCGAAATCATTCTTTTTGTCTAGAAAATCTTTTAAAATAGGTTTGTCTTGAGTATTAAGTTTTGTAAAGTCAAACTTCTTCTTTTTATGTCCAATAATTATTATTCTTTCACGATTTTGGGGAACTCCAAAATTAGAAGCATTGAGGACTTTTTGAGAGACTTTATATCCTAACCCCTCAAGATGTCGAATAATTGTTGAAAGTGTTCTTCGCTTGTCGTGATATAGCAAGTGTTTAACGTTCTCAAGTAAAACTACCTCTGGATTTCTTTTTTCAATTATCTCAAAAACGTGATATATCAAAGTTCCTCGGGTGTCTTCAAAACCTTTCATTTTCCCAGAAATACTGAATGGTTGGCAGGGAAAGCCAGCACACAAAACATTGTGTTTAGGAACTATATCTAAATTGAGTTTTGTTATATCTCCAAATGGAACTTCCCCAAAATTTAACTCATATGCTCTTTGAGCGTGATAGTTGAACTCGGATGAAAAAACACATTTCCCACCAATTTCCTGCATTGGAATTCTAAACCCTCCAACCCCTGCGAATAAGTCTATGAAAGTAAATTCAGGATTTTTTGGGCTTGGAAATGGAATATCCCAGTCAATCGGCAGCATTGCTTGCAGTTCAGGTTCGGATAATTTACTTAAGTTATTATTTTGGATATATTCAATAGCTCTACTTTTAAATGACTTAGAAATCCCATTTGATTTGTTATGTAAATAATGAGTAAAAAACGCCAAGTCTTCGGCGTTCCCATTCATATTTTCGATGTTAAAATCCTTACGAAGTTTTGAATATCTAAGCATTATTGAAATCTATTTTTCCTTGTTTTAAATTTGTGATTTTCATGTACTCTGCCTTTTGTTCAGCCAGTTTCAGCAATTCACCGGAATTTTCTCTTGGATAAATTATTTCTGCAATCTTCTCGCTGTAATATTCTTTTTCCAATTGCTTAATGTCCAAATTGAAAGTGGCTGCAAGTTTAGGGAGAATGTCTTCTGGAATATTTCTTTTTCCGTTTTCAATTTTGGATAGTGTTGATTGATCAATGTCAAGTGCTGCTGCAAGCTTAGTTAAGGTTAAAGAGGCATTAGTCCTTAGTTTGTGAATATATTCCCCAAATGTTTCCTTCATTTTCTTGAAATAATTACCTTGACAATTTTGTCAAAGATATGATATTTTATAATCAGGAGCCGCTTACTTTCTTAAAAGAAGAGTAAAAAATGTCTTGGACCTCGTTTAAAAAGTTATTAACAATCTATCTTAATAACTTTATGTATGCATTTCATCGAAAAAATTGCTCTTTTAATCGTAAAAATAATTTCAAAATCTATTTTTGGCCGACCCAATTGACCAAATGCCCATTTACTGATAGCAATTTAAATGAAAATACGCCTTTCCAAGTTCCCTACCCTAGCACTACTTGCTTTTGTTCTAATTATATTTTCAACCTCCTGCAACAAGGAAACGGACTTGGTTTCTGAATTTGTTATCAAAGACAGTACGACGTCAATCGACCAAAACGATACGGGTAGGCTAGCAGAAATAGACACCGTAGAGGAGTCCAATTAATCAAGAAACTTTTTTGGTGCAGCAATCGTCCTTTTCGCGGACTTCTTTTTCCTTTCTTTGGATTACCTTAGTGGGAAACATTTTCTATGCCTTCCCCATTCAAACGAAACATTTCACTTACCGGTGACACACGATTGACCGGTATCTCACTGACAGACTCCAAGGAATTTGCCGCAGGATTTCCAGGGATTAAAGTGGCGATTCAGCATACTTTTAAGGAAATGGGGGCTTTGGAAGCCTTGGGCACGCTTTCCAAAATGAACCAAAAGGACGGATTCGACTGTGCCGGATGTGCATGGCCCGATCCGGAAAAACCTTCCAAGCTTGGCGAATACTGTGAGAACGGGGCAAAGGCCCTTGCGGAGGAGGCTACGTACGAAAAGGTGGACGCCGATTTTTTCAAAAAACACAGCGTTGAGGAAATTTCCACATGGTCCGACTTCCATATTGGAAAAAGTGGCAGGTTGACCCAGCCGATGATTTTAAGGGAAGGAAGTATTCATTACGAGCCTATTTCCTGGGATGCCGCCTTTGACACGATTGCCGTACATCTAAAATCATTGGCATCCCCGGACGAAGCTATTTTTTACACCTCGGGACGGTCAAGCAACGAGGCGGCCTTCCTATACGGACTCTTTGTCCGGGCCTTTGGCACCAACAACATGCCGGACTGTTCCAATATGTGCCACGAAAGTAGTGGCGTTGCCCTGTCCGAAACCTTGGGCATTGGCAAGGGATCTGTAAAATTGGAGGATTTTGAAGAGGCCGAAGTAATCATCGTTATGGGCCAAAATCCGGGTACAAACCATCCGCGAATGCTGTCCGCACTGGAAAAATGTAAAAAGAACGGCGGAAAGATCATCAGTATCAATCCTTTGGCAGAGGCCGGATTGATTCGGTTTAAGGACCCGCAATCCCTATCTGGGATTACCAAAGGGACTTCCCTCACGGATATCCATCTGCAGGTAAAAATCAATGAGGACGTAGCCCTCCTCAAATTACTACTGAAAAAGTTGGCCCATCTGGAACGAAGTGGCAAATCCGTATTCGACCACAACTTCATTAAAACCTATACCGAGGAATTTGATCAACTCCTAAAGGATTTGGAACGATACTCCGAAAACGAACTTTTGGAACGTTGCGGTATTCCTGAAGAAACGATTGACGAAGCGGTTAGCTTGCTAGCGGAAAAAAATAAAATCATCATCTGTTGGGCCATGGGTCTTACCCAGCATAAAAATGGCGTGGACAACATCAAGGAATGCGTGAACCTCCTTCTCCTAAAAGGAAGTCTGGGAAAACCGGGTGCCGGGACCTGTCCGGTAAGGGGTCACAGCAACGTCCAGGGAGACCGTACGGTGGGCATCATGCACCATGTTTCCAAGGAACTGAACCAAAGTATTGAAAAGGTATTTGGTTTTACACCCCCTAACAAAGAAGGCTTGGATACGGTAAAGGCCCTTGAGGCCATGCACGAAGGAAGGGCCAAGGTGTTCATTGGGCTGGGAGGAAATTTTGCATCTGCCGTGGCCGATACCAACTATGCAGCGGAAGCGCTTCAAAACTGCGACTTGACCGTTCAAATCAGTACCAAACTGAACCGAAGTCATTTGATTACCGGTAAGACCGCGTTGATCTTACCGACATTGGGTCGGTCCGAAAAAGACAATGCCAACGGAAAAGAGAGATTCTTGACCGTGGAAAATAGTATGGGCAAAGTGCACAGGACCAAAGGGGTGCTACAACCGAAATCGGAACATTTAAAAAGCGAACCGGAGATTATTGGGGGTATTGCAAATGCGTATTTTAAAAACCAGCATCCCGTAGCGTGGGAAGATTTGGGCAAGGATTATGATACCATCCGTGAAAAAATGTCCGAAATCCTGAAAGGTTTTGAATCGGTTCAAAAAGATTCCAAAGGATCTGGGTATTATTTACCTAACAATGTTAGGGAGCTGGATTTCAGTAAATTGGAACATGGAAAAGCCAAATTCAGTATTTGCAAAATGGCGTCACATGAACGTAAGCCCAATGAATTCCTATTGATGACGATACGTTCTCACGATCAGTTCAACACCACCATTTACGGCCTAAACGACCGGTACAGGGGCATACAGAACGAACGCCGCGTACTTTTTATGAATCCGAAGGACATGGAGCGATTCGGCTATAAGCGCTTGGATATCGTGGATTTGGTAAGCAACTATGATTCGGTAGAGCGACGTGCCCAAAAATTTTTAATCGTCCCTTATAATATCCCGCAAGGGAATTTGGGAGCCTATTTCCCCGAAGCGAATATGGTCGTTCCCCACAACCACTACGCGGATAAAAGCAACACCCCCATCAGTAAATCGATCATCGTGCATTTGGAACGATCGAAATAAGTATTTCTTAATGATGCCCTATTTCCCTTTCCTTAAATTGAACTAACTTTAAGGTGGCCTTTTTCAATCGCTATTTTGTACTGCATCGTAGACATAGAAACCACCGGAAACGGAATCAAGGGTAACAGGATTACCGAAATATCCATCTTTAAATACGATGGGCATGAGGTGGTGGATGAATTTACCTCCTTGGTAAATCCCGAATGTGAGATACCCTTTTTCATTACCGGACTTACAGGTATTGACAACGATATGGTACAAAATGCTCCCAAATTGGCCGAAATAGCTCCAAAAATCCTGGAGATTACTTCCAATGCCATTTTTGTGGCGCACAGCGTCAATTTTGATTACAATGTCATCAAAAACGAGCTGCAGCTCCTTGGAATCGAGTTTTCAAGAAGGAAGCTCTGCACGGTGCGGTTGTCCAGAAAACTGCTTCCCGGGTATAATTCCTACAGTCTTGGGAAATTATGCTCCGCCGTGGGGATACCCCTTTCCAACAGACACCGGGCCCGTGGTGACGCCCATGCCACCATGCTTTTGTTCCACAAACTGTTACGGTCCCACGATGCCGAAAAAGTATTTAAGTCCTTCCTGAACCCCAAATCACAGGAAGCTACGCTACCCCCTTCCCTGCCCAAAAGCGAATTTGAAAAGTTACCCGCCACTCCGGGCATCTATTATTTTAAGGATGGGAAAGGTCATATCATATATGTGGGCAAGGCCATCAACATTAAAAAAAGGGTGTTGGGGCATTTCTACGATAAATCCAACAAGGAAATTGCGTTGTGTAATGAAACGGCCTACCTGGACTTTGAGGAAACGGGAAACGAATTAATCGCGCTTTTGCTGGAATCTGCGGAAATCAAGAAGCACTATCCAAAATTCAATCGCGCCCAGAAACGAAAAATTCAGCAGTACGCACTATTTAGTTATGAGGACCGCAACGGAATCCTGCATTTGGCCTACAACAAAATCAATATGGCGCCCAATCCCCTGCTGGTGCTATACAGTATTTCTGAATGTAGGACCTTTTTGGAAGCACTGTGCGAAAGCTTTGGGCTCTGTCCAAAATATTGCCACCTCCAGGATAACGTGGACACCTGTTCGCATTTTAGGATAAAAAATTGCATCGGGATTTGTTCCGATATTGATCATTTGGAAGTATACAATCAGCGGGTAAGGAAGGCCATAGAATCGCTGGGAGAAACAAAATCGGACTTCGCCATTAGACTTAAAGGGAGAAACCCGGAAGAGAACGGTTTTGTGCTGGTACAGGAAAACCTATATACGGGATATGGCTTTATACCCAAAGACACGCCACTTAGTACCCAAGATGATTTTGAATCCTATCTAACCAGACAAAAAAACACCTTGGAAACGCAACGTATCGTGGAAGCTTTCGTTAGGAAAAGTCCGAAAGGCATTCTGAGCTTTACGAGAGCGGAGACCTATTGAATACGGTCAGTCCTTTAGTTTGTGATACATCTTGATCACAAAAAACAACCAAAGGACAAAAACAATCCCTACGATGATGGAATAAATCAATACTACCTCCACTATTTCCTGTACTTTAAATAGTTCATAAAGCCCAAGATAGTAGGTGCCCAAAATGCAATGAATATGGCCTCCAGCTTTTGTCCTGTCAGGAACATGACCTCGGATACCACTATAATGGAAAGCACGACTAGGAGCATAATACAATTCATTACCCCTATACGTTTGATAAAACTCTTCAGCATACTTTAAATAAATTGAAAGCAAAGGGAACAGAAACTAACCCTCCCCTGATTCCGGTTTATTTAAATGTACGAAAATATGTGTTCAATCAAAGGGATTACCCTAAGACTGTTTTCCCTTTCCGCTGTTCATAAGGCTAAGGGTGACCACAACAAGGGCAATCACCACAGCGGTAAAAACGCCGATCATGATAATCCCGTTGCTCCAGTTTACTAATGGCAGTATGGTATTCATAAGTCCAAAATTTAAAGTTTTGTTTTCGCACTACTCTTTGAAGGGTCCCACTTTCCCCTTGTTGTGGATTAATTATTGGAATAAAAATATATGGAAGGAACAGGGAATTTTATGATTTCCGTCATATACATCGGCATATAAAAGAAATTTTCTACCGCGCTTTTTTGTTCTGATGGGCGACTCTGGCACCGAGTGTGGACAATTGATTGGCATTATCAAAATAATCGACAGCCTCCTTGGTGGTTACAAAGAGAAATTCCTTTTGAAGTTCATTGATGATATTGGTGGTAAAAATGATGTCGCGCATGGGCCCGATAGCGCCTGCAATATAGAATTGCAGCCCCATTTCATGGATTTCATGGATGAGCTTGGAAAGCACGTCCGCACCCGTGGCATCGATGTAGGTCATGGCCTCGGCATTTAAGATAACCGCCTTTAAATCGGACCCCTTTCCTTTGATTTGCTTTAGCATCTTCTTTTTGAAATAGCCTGAATTCCCAAAATAGAGCTGGGAATCGAACCGAACAATCAATAAATCCTTACGGATTATGACCTCATCGTTAAACCGTTTGATGTTTTTATAATAATCCGATCCCTTCAGATTCCCCAACTCCGCAAAGTGGGGCTTGGAGGTTCGATACACCATCAGCAATAATGATAGCAGCGTTCCCACAACGATTCCTTGGGTAATCCCGATAAAAAGCGTAATCAAAAAAGTAAGCAACAACACCCCGAATTCATCCTTCCGGTCTACCCATAAGTACTTGGCATAGTCCAAATCTATTAGCCCAAAAACGGAAACCATAATAATACTTGCCAGTACCGTATTGGGCAGGTATTGGAAAACAGGTGTAAAAAACAACAGCGTAAGCACAACCAAGACCACACTGAAAAAGCCCGCTAAATTGGTTTTGGCACCTGCTTCCTGATTGATGGCCGACCTGGAAAAACTGGCCGTGGAAGCATAGGATTGAAAAAAAGAACCTAGGATATTGGATGCCCCCAAGGCAATCAATTCCTGATTGGCATCTATGGTCTCTTCCCCGCTTTTCTCTTCCATGGCCTTACCTATGGATATGGTCTCCAAGTATCCTACCAAGGCCAATGCGACACCCATGGGCCAAAGGCTTTTTATAGTTTCAATGGTGATTTTGGGCAGGTCAAAGGAGGGCAAGCCTTTGGAAACTTCGCCTACTAACTTCATATCGTATACACCCAAACCAAAATAGTAAACGGCTAGAATGCCCAATACGACCACCAAAAGCACCGCGGGAAAGCTTTTTTTCCATTTTTTAAATCCCAGAATCAGTACAATACCTAGAATGCCCAATCCCAAATCATAGGGGTTGGTGTTCCCCAGCTGCTGCCATGTCAAGGCTACAATTTCATGAAAATGATTGCTATTCGGGACAGGGATTCCCAGCAAGTGCTTTAACTGACTCACCATAATGATAATTGCGGCAGCCGAAGTAAACCCGCTGATAACAGGCTTTGACAAAAAATTGACCAAAAAGCCCATCCTGAATATACCTAGCAGCAATTGCACAGCCCCAACGATCAACACCAACACGACCGCCAAAGCAATATAGTCCGCTACATTGCTTATAGCTAACGTTCCCAAAGCGGCGGCCACCAATAGGGAATCCATGGCCACTGGCCCCATGGCTACTTTGCGCGAGGTACCCATAAACACATAGGTCAACACGGGAACCAAGGCGGTGTACAAACCATAGACAGGAGGCAAGCCGGCAATCATGGCGTAGGCCATTCCCTGGGGGACCAAAACTATGCCCACGGTAAACCCTGCGATCAGGTCTTTTGTAAAATAGGCCTTTTTATAGGTAGCTGCCCATTCCAAAAATGGTAGAAAACGCTTCACGTTTCAAAAGTAAACAAATCCCACGTGGCAAAATTAGGTAAGACCAAAGTTAGAGAAGCAGTCCCACCGAATAACACATATACATAGTAAGCCCTGAAAGGGCGAGGCACCCATTCGATAACATCATAAGGAAGCACCTCGTACTTCTGTTCTAAACTGTATATGGAAAGGCACAAGCACGGATGCTTGCGCAAGAGGAGGAACTTGTTTTTTAACTCAGTTCTTTTTTGTATCACCCTATTTAATCCATTTCAAATTCCTAATGAGCATTCCAAAAACACACAAGTCGGGATTGGACCGTTTCTTTTGGTAAGATTTAATAGCGATATAAAAAATTTTACGATTTTCAGGATTTATCGAATAATAGTTTAATTCCCTTTTAACATCTGCATCATTTTTAGGGGACAATGTTTCAATCCAAAAACTAGTATTTTCATTAGTGTTTTCCTTTCCAAATGTGACTAATCTTTTCTCTCCTATTACCTTAATTAAAACCTTATCAAAATACTTTTCTAAATCCCCAGAGATTGATTTTCCTATTCTAATTTCAAAAATTGGGGAGGTGTTTTTTACTTTTTTTTTGTGGCTTTTCAGTTGGTAAGTATCAAATTTTTCATTTGCAAACACCGTTAAATCATAATTAGAAGGAACTTTTATAGAGTATTTGTTTATCGAATCGACTAAGGTTTGTGATTCAATCTTTCCGTCAATAAAACAATAACTCCAAAAGGGATCTCTACTTTTCATTTTTCTGTCCTTAAGCTCTTTTAAATTAGTTGAATCGATTTGAGCTTGAGCACTATTAAATGAACATAATGCAGTCAAAATTACAAGTAGCTTTGTTTGTGTTTGCATAATTTTGCCTAACGGTCCGGCCATGATTTGCAGCCCTTTTTAGCTACAGGTTCTTTAATTATTTAATGATATGAACTGAATGAAATTCCGTCCATTTTTTGAAACTCTATCTCCCAGCAAACTCCAACCACTACTCGCTGTCATAGTGTTGAAAATACTACTGTCTGTATTTGTAAATCCGTAACTATGTAAGTCTCTAAAAGCTAATTTTATAATCTCCACATTCGCATTGGGAATTACTTTTGGGAAGAAAGAACTAAATCCACCAGAGACTATCGATTCGTCCATTCCGTTCAATTCAAGATATTTTTTTGGGTAAGCCAAAAAACTCAAAACTTGAATATGCAATGATGAGAAATTATCCACTAAATTCAGGTAGTATTCCTTTTCCGTTTGAGTGATTTCAAATTCGGTTAGTGAGTTCACTAAAATTGCTCTAAAGGCAAGAATTTTCTCTTTTTGGTAATTCTCAACAGCTCCTTTAAAACACTTTTCAAAAATGAAACCATATTCATCTGACTTCAAATAATTCTCGTTGATTTCGTCTTGAAGTTTCGAAAAGTCTTTCGCTATAGTTTCTATAAACTCCATTAGCCTCAATTCCCTTTGTGATGGAATATAATCGGACATTAAAGATACTATACCACTTCCTACAGGAAAGTTAGCAAGAATAGCCTTAATTCCGTTAATTATGTGTTCGGAATACTTTGACTCTTTTAAGTGCTTTTCTGCTTTTTTAATTTTATCCATTTTGTTTTTTCAAACTTGTTAGCTAACTAGGATATATAAACACTTTAAAACGCTTGACCGTCCCTCCCTCAAGATACGAAAACCCGGTATCCAAATTAGCTTGCTCCACGGCATAGGGGTAAAAAGTGATGGGTTCTATACAGACCATATTGGGGACTTCCGTCCACAGCATAAAGTGTTCAAAACCTTCGGTCTTGATGGTCAGTTCCAATTGGTCATTGAGTATGATCGAGGATTCCTTGGGTACCTGAAGGGCCCTGCTCCCCACCGCCATAACTTCCGGGATGGAAATTTGTTCTTCCTGGGTCTTGATAATTGATTGCTCCGTTACAAGGTTGAAGGCCGGGTGGTATCCTAACATAAAGGGCATGCCTTCTTCCCCTTTGATTTCAAAACGGATTTCCAGACCATCTTCTTTCAAATAGTAGGACTTTACAAACGAAAAATCATAGGGCCAAAAAAGTTCCGGTGCGGCCGACTTCCCAGGGTATTTGGAATTTTTTATACGTGTATTCGCCTTATAGCGCTTTTCAAAAACAGCTTTTGTTTCGGTGGATTCCAAAAGTTGATATTCCAGTTCCCGGAGCAGTCCATGCTGGTCTTGGACGGCCATCCCTTTTGGGGTTTTCACTTTGAAATCGGCCTCGTTTGTGGGTCCAATGATGGGAAACATCTCCGTATCCGAATTTCGCCAACCCGGACTCCCTTTTTGATGTATCAATTCCTGGCTATATACCCGATAGCCCACCAGTTCCCCTTGGTCAATCCGTACTTGTTGTTTAGGTAAGGTAAGTATCGTCATGTTATTCGTTTATCAATCGGTAAATCAAAATAGCGGTTCTTTTTGTCAACGCTTCAATGGTGTTCAGGTTCACGGTTTCCTGGGGTGTATGGGCACCCGTGCCCATGGTGCCCAATCCGTCCAGGCAATCCACATATTCCGCCACAAAGGAGGTATCCGCAGCACCTCTTCTACCGGGATCATAGGCGACTACTTCGCCCTGATTTAAATCGAGGCTGACTTGATTCAATTTTTGCAAGAGGGCATGGTTACCTTCGGTCGGTGCCATGGCCGGATACATATCGGAAAAGGAAATAGTCGCCGACGTCTTTGGAAGGTTTTTCGCAACGATGGCCCTCATTTTCTCGCGGGTTCGTTCTTTTTGTTCCTCGGAAATAAACCTCAGTCCACCCCGTACCTCGGCCCGTTGGGCGACTACGTTAGTTTTTCCAAAAACGGTGCCTTTGCTTGTCATGTCATCGAAGGTCACAAAAGTACCTCCCAACAACGTCCCGGGATTGAAGGTCAAAAGTTCCTCCCCTTTTACATCGGTATAAAAACCATGAAGGATTCGGGACATTTCAAAAATGGCCCCAGCTCCCGTATTTTCACTAAAGATACCGGAGGAATGGGCCCGTTTCCCTTCCACTTCCACTTTCCAGCCGGATGAGCCACGGCGCGCTACGGTAGCGTAGTTGAACCCAGTGGACGTTTCAAAACCCAAGGCAATATCGCTTTTTTTGGCGGCATCTATCAAGTCCTTCCTACTTATCTCCAAAGGATCCCCGGCACTTTCCTCATCGCCCGTTAGGGCTACAATAATCTGGGCATCGCCCAACAAATTATTTTCTTGCAAGGCTTTTAAGGCATACAGAATGATGACATTGCCACCTTTCATATCATTGCCACCCGGGGCGTGGGCCGTACTGTCGTTTACCATGGTAAAGGTCTGAAAAGGGCTGTCCTCCTCAAAAACGGTATCCAGATGTCCAATCAACAGTAACTTTTTACCCTTGGAACCTTTGGTCTCGGCGAACAAATGTCCCGCTCGGTTCATTTCCGCGGGCATTGGAATCCAATTCGTTTCAAATCCGATGTCGCCAAAAGCCGAATTGAATTCGGCACCCACCTTCTTCACCCCTTCCAGATTCAAGGTGCCGCTGTTGATGTTCACCACCTTTTCCAAAAAGCCGATGGCATCGGGATTATTGGCTTCGATACTTTTGATGATTTTTTTCTCGGTGCGGGATAACTTTTGTCCCGCTACATTTTGGAAAATCGGGAACAAGAGAAGGACGAATAGGATTTTTCGAATCATAACGTTTGGTTTGAGTCAAATGTACCTAAAACCAAATCAAAATGAAATATCGAAAGTTTGAGGTCTTATCACAAGTGTCCGAAAGTTTGACAAAACACCGCTTAGCATTAAGAGCCAAGAACATAGATTTAATTATTTCCACCGGACCAACACTTTGTCTCTTTGATGTACCTAAACTTTTTGCAATAAAGATACATTCAGGAAAATAACAATGACCCGTCAAAACAGGAAAGCCCGGCATTCTGTCTTTCAAGCGTCTATTTTCTATGTTCTAGCAGTGCAACGGTCTATTCTCCATAGTTTAGGTTGCCAATGAGGTCTTATGAATTACTCAAAGCGAATGGCCTTCACCGGCGTAATCTTGGTGATGATGTACGAGGGAATCAACAGCATCAACAGGCACAGGAAAAGCACCCCGATATTCAGCAGCAACACCGTAATCCAATTGATGTGCACGGGAATGTACTCAATGTAATATTCTTCCGGATTGGGAAACTTGAACAAACGGTATTGTCCCTGGAGCCAAATAAAGCCCAAGCCGATCAAATTTCCCCAAAACAGTCCGATGCTGATCAAATAGGCCGCATTGTACAAAAACACTTTTCGTATACTCCAATTGGTCGTGCCCAGGGCCTTTAGGATTCCGATCATGGGCGTACGTTCCAAAATAAGCACCAGAAGGGCTGTAATCATATTGATGCCCCCAACAATAATCATGATTCCTATGATCAGGGCGGTATTAAAATCGAACAGGCCGATCCACTCGAATATTTTATAATATTTATCCCGTATTGATTTTGTATCCAAGGTGGAGACGGTCTTTCCAAAAATTTCATTGCTCTTGGCATCGATATCGTCAAAATTGTCCAGCAACACCTCAAAATTGCCCACCTCATCATCGGCCCATTTGTTCATCTGTTGGATGTGCCTAATGTCGACAAAAATATACTTGTCGTCAATCTCCTCAAAACCACTGTCATAGATCCCCACAATGGTGAACTTACGTTGGTTGGGCATTTTGTTGGTATCGTCGTCCCGCAGAAAAAAGGTAAAAAAGGAATCCCCCACCCCCAACTTCAAACGGTTGGCCGTAATGTTTGAAATAAGCACATCTGAATTGAGTTCGCCTGTATAATCCGGCAAGGTTCCGGCCACCAAAAAATCGTGGATGGGCGTCCAATAGTAATCCGCCCCCACACCCTTGGCAATGATGCCCTCAAAAGTGTCCTCCGTACGGATAATCCCTCCCTTGGTGGCCACGGCCTGTACATGGGCAATTCCGTCAACATCTGTAAACCTGGGGTAGAAATCCTGTTTTTTGGATACAGGTGATACCGATACTTCGGACCGATTATTGTCATAGTTGGAAATCTGAATGTGGCCGTTAAAAGCGGTAACCTTTTCCCGAATTTTATATTTTAACCCTTCTCCCGTAGCGATGGCAATCAACATCATGACAACACCAATGGCTATGGCGGCTATCGCTATTTTTATTATTGGCGCGGAAATACTAATTTTATGTTCCTTGCCCGTAATAAGCCGTTTGGCAATGAAATATTCTAAGTTCAAATGATGTTGTTTTTATACCGATTCAAAAATACCCTTTTTTTATCTTTTTTGATTTGCATTTCCTGTGGAAACTCGGGCAAAAAAGATGCGGACACTTCTCAGGTTTCGGCCGAGGAGACGCTGCTTGAGGAACCCGAACCCATTATTGTAGCGGCCAATAGAACCGATGCATATCTTCCGCTGTTGGCAGGGAAATCGGTGGGCATTGTGGCAAACCAGACCTCGGTGATATTTAAGGAAAACGGATATACCCACTTGGTCGATTCCTTGTTGCAATTAAATGTCGATATAAAAAAGGTGTTTTCACCGGAACACGGTTTTCGTGGCAAGGCCGATGCCGGCGAAAAAGTGGAAAGCGGTACGGATGAGGAGACGGGGCTTCCCATTGTTTCCCTCTATGGAAAAAACAGAAAACCTTCGGCGGAACTATTGGCGGGTTTGGATGTGGTCCTATTCGACATACAGGACGTTGGAACCCGATTCTATACGTATATCGCCACACTACAATTGATTATGGAAGCCTGTGCCGAAAATACTATTCCCGTTCTGGTTTTGGACCGACCTAACCCGAACGCCCATTATGTAGATGGCCCCACCATGCAAAAGGAACACACCGGATTCTTGGGCATGAACGAAATTCCCTTGGTGTATGGCATGAGCATTGGCGAATACGCCAACATGATCAATGAAGAAGGTTGGTTGGAAGGAGGCAGGAAATGTGACCTAAGGGTTATTCCCTTGGAAAACTGGACACACGAACGAATTTACCAAATCCCAATACGTCCCTCCCCCAATTTACCGAACGATGTTTCCATAAATCTCTACCCGAGTCTCGGTCTTTTTGAAGGGACCAATGTCAATGCAGGTCGCGGTACGGAATTTCAGTTTCAGCGGTATGGAGCGTCCTTTATGGATTCCACCGCCTATAGCTTTTCCTATGTTCCGGAACCCAATTTTGGTAGTAAATATCCCAAGGAAGAAGGAAAGAAGTGTTATGGTAAGGACCTCTCCAATACCCCGCGAATAAACGAAGTCTCCTTGCAATGGATTTTGGATGCCTATAAAAACACCCTAGATAAAAGTAAGTTCTTTTTGACCGATGGATTTACAAAGCACGCCGGCACCCCGGTACTTCAAAAGCAAATTGAGTCGGGGCTTACGGAAGCGGAAATAAAGGCTTCTTGGCAGCCGGAATTGGAGAAATTCAAGAAAATACGGGCCAAGTATTTGATGTATGAGTAGTATTGGTTTCTTTGTCATACTGAACATAGTGAAGTATCTATTGTAGCAACGAATCCTCGAAGATATCGCAGTCTAAGTTGATAGCCCCGAACATGCAATAGATTCTTCGTTCCGCTATGCTCCACTCAGAATGACAAAAAAGAGAGAACACTACTCTCAGAATAACAAAAAGTGAAAGGGCTCCACTCAGAATAAAATACAAGGGTTTGTTATAATGCAGACTTGGATTCCCCAACCGTTGTGGGCCTACGGTATTTATGAAAAGGCTGTTTTAGCAATCCGGATATACTGGAATTCTCCCTTTCATCTGGGAAGGTATCCACACCGTACACGATCGATTCCCTATCCAAATACATATAGGTGCCGAACAATCGGTCCCAAATGGCAAAAATGTTTCCGTAATTACTGTCCGTATAAGGTAATACATAGTGATGGTGCACCTTGTGCATATCCGGAGAAACAATGATGTAGCTCAGATATTTATCCAATTTTGTAGGTAGTTTGATATTGGCGTGGTTGAATTGCGAGAGTACGACCGACAAGCTTTGATATAACATGATGATGCCAATAGGCGCCCCTACCAAAAGCACTCCAAGCAGCGTAAATAGATAACGTACAAACGATTCCAACGGATGGTGCCTGTTTGCGGTGGTCGTATCCACGTGATGATCGGAATGGTGCACCAAATGGACCATCCACAAAGGTTTTACTTTATGCTCCACCCAATGGGCCAAATACGCCCCGATTAAATCCAACAGCATCACCCCAAGCAGTACGTATAACCACAAGGGCATGGCCGGAAGCCAATTAAGAATGCCAAAATCATTTCCCACGGTCCAATCTGCAGTTTTCAACAACAAAAACGCTAGAAAAAAATTAATGACGATGGTCGTAAGGGTAAAAAAGAAATTGGGAACGGCATGTTTCCATTTTTTATAGCGTACCGTGAATAACGGAACAATACCTTCCAAAACCCAAAAAAAGGTAATACCTCCTACGAGAATCAGGGAACGATGCGCCGAAGGAATCGTTTCAAAGTATTGAATTAATTGTTCCATAGCATTAAATATAAGAAATCAAGCAGTTTCTTTAAACTAGATTATAGGGAAATCCGCTTCTTCATTTCCTCTACAATATTGAAGGCTGCAGGACAAATGGCTACATTCTTTAAAGTGAGGTGGCTTATTTGTTGGAACTTTTTCCGGTCGGTGTGGGGAAACTCCCTACAGGCCTTGGGTCGAACATCGTAGATGGCGCAATAATTATCGGCATCCAAAAAAGTACAAGGAACTTCTTGCAGCACATAATCATTCTCGTCATCAATTTGCAGATAGGCATCGATAAATTGCTGGGGCTTCATCCTAAAATGTTTTGCAATCCGTTCAATATCGGCATTGGTGAACAACGGACCCGTGGTCTTGCAGCAATTGGCGCAGGTAAGACAATCCGTCCGATCAAATTCGGTTTCGTGCAATTCCTGCATCACATAATCCAATTTCTTGGGCGGTTTCTTCCTTAATTTGGCAAAGAATTTCTTGTTCTCGCCCTTTTTATCGGAAGCCCATTGCGGAAGTTGTTTCAGTACCTTATCCATCATCCAAATTTTCGCTCCAAAACTAGGTAAGTACTTTTTAAAAGGGGACTTTTGTTGGACAAAATTTAGAAAATTGTCAAAGGATATTTTGGGCAGGGCCCTTTTGGATTACCATAATCTGGAATATACGGAAGATATCATCACTTATTCTTCCTTGGACGAGGAGGACCAATTACCACTTCCTTTCATGTTCAGAAATTTTAAACGAATGCCCCTTTTGGAACAAGTTGCCTTGGGGCATTGCAAAGGTACCGTACTGGATGTAGGCTGCGGGGCCGGTAACCATAGCCTCTATTTGCAGGACAAAGGATTTGAAGTAACCGGTCTTGACGCATCCGTCGGTGCGATATCCGTTTGTAAACAGCGAGGGTTATTGAAAACCATACACACCGATTTTCTACGTTTGGACGGACAAAAATACGATACGCTTCTGCTATTGATGAACGGCATCGGGATTACCGGAAAACTAAAAAACCTAAATCCGTATTTGAACCAGATGAAGCGGTTGCTCCAGCCCAATGGACAGGTTTTATTGGATTCCAGCGATATTTTATATATGTACGAATCAGACGAAGAAGATGGAGGCTACTGGATTCCGCAGCACCTGGACTATTACGGGGAGGTGACTTTTACGATGCGCTATAAAAACGAGGAAAGTGAACCTTTTGATTGGTTGTACGTAGATTTTAATACCTTAAAAAGAGCGGCTACGTTTAACGGTCTGAATTGCGAAATGGTAAAACAAGGCGAGAGCGACGACTATTTGGCCCGTTTGACCTTTTTGTGATACTTCTGTAGTATCTTTAACGTTGTGCTATTGAAAAAGTTGATTATGAAAAAGTTTAAAATAGTGTCCCTTTTGGTGCTTATTATCCTATTGGGTTCCTGTTCAAAGGACACTACCGAACCGGATGTACGTATCGACAAAACCTTAAATTTAAAGGGTACGGGGGATTCCGCCAATGATATACTCTCCAATGACACATACGATAAACTTCAAATAGAGATTGCCTATGTTTCCGGGCTTAGGCCGACGACTACGGCTATTTCGGACTTTACGAAATTTTTAAGGCTACACACCTTCAAAGAGGACATTGAATTTATATACCAAGAATTGGAATCTCCAAATGAGGAAAATCTTACCCTTCAGGAAATCGCAGATTTAGAAAGTGAGAACAGGACCGCTTACAGTAATGGCTCTACTTTGGCTGTCTATATTTATTTTTCCGATGCTCCTGCGGAGGATGACGAGCCGGAGGAGGGTTTGGTTACTTTGGGCGCTGTGTACAGAAATACTTCGATGATCATTCATGAAGCCACCATCCGGCGATTGGCCGCCCAAAGTATCTTGGTTAGCAATGCCGATGTAGAGGCGGCTACCCTGAACCATGAATTCGGACATCTTTTTGGTCTGGTCGATTTGGGCACCCCGGCTTTGTCAGACCATGAGGATACCGCTGCGGAAAACCACTGCAATGTGGATGGATGCCTAATGCGCGCGGAACTGCAATTTACGCTTTCGGGAAAATCTATTTTAGAGCCTAAAAAAAGTACCTATGCTGCGAATCTCAATCCGGCATGTGTATTATCGGGTACTACCGTGATGCGCCTTTTGCAGCCCTCAAAAACGGGCAGATCTGTTGAAATTCCGGGTTTGGATGCCGCTTGTATTGAAGATATCCAAGGCAATGGGGCCAGATAGTTTCTTTGTCTAAGGAATATTCAAATACTTATGGGTCTGTAAGGAAACCTTCCATTTGGGGTTTTTCATAACGTATTCAACAATCAGTGGGGTCACCTTCTCCCGTACACTCCACTCTGGCTGAAGATAAAGGATACATTCCTTGTTCGTTTGGGCGGCCTGTTCTTCGGCAAAAATCAGATCGTGCTTGTTGTAAACGATCACTTTGAGTTCATGGGCTTCATCGTAAATCCGCCCCTCAGGTAATTTGTTCTTTTTGGGCGATAAGCAGATCCAATCCCAAGTTCCCGTCAGTGTATATGCCCCCGAAGTTTCGATATGGGTTTTCAGGTTTCGGGCTTTCAACTTTTCCGTCAAAGGTCCCATATCCCACGTCAAGGGCTCACCCCCCGTGACCACAATGGTATCCGAGTATTTTGCCGCATTTTCGACTATGTGATCTATATCTGTAGGCGGATGTGTCTCAGCGTTCCAACTCTCCTTCACATCACACCAATGGCATCCAACATCACATCCACCGACCCTTATGAAATAGGCAGCCGTACCCTTGTGAAATCCCTCTCCCTGAATGGTATAGAACTCCTCCATTAAGGGTAGTAGCAGCCCCTGGTCCACCAATGCCATGGTTTCCTTTGTTCTCACGTGTTTAATTTTTTATTACTATTATGACAATCAATGAATTCTACTATTGGAACTATTTAGATTGCCATAAAAAATCCCTCAGCGAGGGTTGCATCTGGCAAAGATAGGAAAAGACGTGGGCATAGTTTTCAGCCAAGGGGAGCAATTTTAGCTTGAAGGCCCCTCTTTGGCGATACAATTTACTACCTTATAAACCTTGCCGTCATATTTGGTAAAAAGATAGAGTTCCCCCGTACTGTCCATACCCCATCTAAGATCTACACGGGCACCACCCAACAAGGCATCAAAGGTGGTGGTCTCCCCGTTAAATAGAAATTCCATTTTTTGGATGTTTGCCTGATGGCCGTTGGTGACATTATCTACATCTGCAATAAAAAGGGTGCCCCTTGGAATATCGCCAAAAAGGTACTTGCCCTCGAGCTTTTCCAACGTACCGTGATAAACAAAGCCTCCTGAAACCGCATTGCCCTCATCGTGGTCATATTGTATGATGGGATAGTCATAGCCCTCGTCATCTTTGGGCAGCGGATATACGACCTCCGTATTGGCACTGGAATCAAATAAAAAGGTACCTTCCCTGTTAGGCCAACCATAATGACGTCCTTTTTCCACAAGGTTCACTTCTTCTATACTATGCCTGCCTATATTGGAAACATACATGCGACGCGGATCCTTGCCATCCCACGAAATCCGATGGGGGTTTCTGAAACCATAAGCCCATATTTCCGGAATACCTTCTCCATTCCCAACAAAGGGATTATCCGAAGGAATTCCGTATTGACCATTATCGCTGTTACTTCCCAAAGGGTCAATTCGGATTACCGATCCCCATATCTGATCCTTTTGGCCTACTAATTGAGGTTGATCGGCATAAATAGCACCACCATCACCAACACCGAGGTATAGGTGTCCATAATCTGCATCCTCCTTTTTTGCCATGGGATTGAAGGAAACCTCTTGAAATCCGTGCGCGCTACCTATCATATCAACCCGTAGCAGTTCCCTTTTTGTTCCCTTGAACTTTGAGGATAAGGGGTCTTCTGCCTTCCATTCGGTAAGTACCCATTGTAATGCAACCTTTAGGCTATCAGGCAGTGGGAAATCTGCCTTTCGCGTATGGGCAGGTTCAGTATGGGTTGTATACAGTAGTCCGTTTTCATCAAAATTGGGGTGAAAATCAAAACTGCCAAGACCCGTACCAAAACCGGGAACATTGATGAAATTTGGTAGTTCCACGGCCATATCCAGATAGCTGCTGACCGTAGATTCCTTGGCCTCGTATAATATACCGTTCAAATCGGCAATAAACTGTCGTTCCCCTTCAGGTGTGGGCAAGGCAAAAAATTTATTGATACGGGCCTTAGGATGATGATCTGTACTGGCGGGTACTTGAAGCACCTCTTCCAAAACCAGCAAGAGATTGGACTGGGTTATTTTTTCAGGAATGGGATCCGTAATGGCACCGGACCTTTTTCTTTTACTCTTTTTTTCCGCCTCGGAATACTTATGTACAAAACCTAATAGGGCTTCAAAATCATCCTGGGAAAAATACTCAAAACCCGGCATATACGTACCATAGGTTTCATAGAGTCGTACACCCCTTACGTCACCGGCCTCTATTTTATGTTTGGGATTTTTTATAAAATCGATAAGCCAGGCCTTATCTACCTCTCCGGTTACACCGGCCAAACTTGGTCCTATGTTATTTGCATTAAAATCATGACAACTGGCACAATGTGTATTGAACAATTGCATGCCTTCCTGTACGGATAGTTCATCCTGACGGTAGGTGTTCCCTTGGTCTCCTGTATTGGCAATATCCTTTTCACCATTGCTTTTACACGAAAAAAAGGCGAAACTAAGGCCCAAAAGCATTAAAACATGGCCTTTTGGTATAAAAAATGACATTATCCCTTTTTAAATGATGTATCGGTAATCCGTGGAAAATCCCCCTTGACCCTCCCTAGAATAGTACTATTAAACAAATCCTGTGGTAAGGAAAGCCACACTTCCCAAGCCCTAAGATACACATTGCGTCCCAAAAACAAGGGACAGAAATGGAGACCGTGGCACCTTTTTGCCTCAAGGTATACATTCCCTTTTTCTTTTGCTCAAAAATCCGCTATTTTTAGCAAAAATTTTGAGTATGGCGTCCAAAGAGGAATTTTTTGAACATATTGAAAACGGATATGCTACCAAAGGCGACTATATAACGATGGGTGCCGCAATGTTGAACGGGGAAGCAATGACCAATGCTTTGGTAAAGGTTCCCTTGAAAACCTTGAACCGACACGGTCTAATCGCGGGGGCTACGGGAACCGGCAAGACCAAAACCTTACAGGTATTGGCCGAGAATTTATCGGACAAGGGTATTCCTGTTCTCCTGATGGACTTGAAGGGCGATTTGAGCGGATTGGCCCAACCAAGTCCCGGTCATCCAAAAATTGACGAGCGCCATGCCAAAATTGGAATTCCGTTCGAATCCAAAAAATTTCCCGTGGAGATTCTATCCCTTTCAGAACAGGACGGGGTAAAGCTAAGGGCCACGGTTTCGGAATTTGGACCGATACTGCTTTCAAGAATTCTGGATCTTTCCGAAACCCAGGAAGGGATTGTTGCGGTAATCTTTAAGTACTGTGACGACAATAAATTACCGCTATTAGATCTCAAGGACTTTAAAAAAGTATTGCAATATGCTACGGGCGAGGGCAAATCGGAATTTACGGAGGAATATGGGCGAATTTCAACCAGCTCCACTGGAACGATCCTAAGAAAAATAATCGAGTTGGAACAACAGGGAGCCGACCTGTTTTTTGGTGAAAAATCCTTTGAAGTCAATGACCTTACCAGAATCGATGAAAATGGACGGGGATATATCAATATCATTCGGCTTACAGATATTCAGGACAGGCCCAAACTATTTTCCACCTTTATGCTGAGTTTATTGGCGGAGATATATGATACCTTCCCAGAACTTGGCGATAGCGAAAAACCAGAACTGATTTTGTTCATAGACGAGGCACACCTTATTTTCAACGAAGCCTCCAAGGCCCTTTTGGATCAGATAGAAAGTATCGTAAAACTGATACGCTCCAAGGGAATCGGGCTGTATTTTGTGACCCAAAACCCAACGGACGTACCCAACGAAGTGTTGGCACAATTGGGTTTAAAGGTACAACATGCCCTACGGGCCTTCACAGCCAGGGACCGAAAAGCCATTAAACTTACGGCCGAAAACTATCCTATTTCAGATTATTACGACACCAAGGAAGTGCTAACATCCTTGGGCATCGGGGAAGCCTTGATTTCAGCATTGGACGAAAAAGGAAGGCCCACACCCTTGGCGGCCACCTTGCTGAGGGCACCCATGAGCCGGATGGATATCTTATCGGAATCTGAACTAAAGGAGCTCATCGACAATTCCAAATTGGTAAAAAAATATAGCGAAGTAATCGATCGCGAGAGTGCCTACGAAATATTAAACGAGAAAATTGAAAAAGCGGAGGAACTTGCCCAAAAGGAAAAAGAAAAAGCCCAGACCCCACGAAGAAGTACCCCTACCAGAAGAAGTACCAGACAGAACCCGGTAATCAAGGTACTCACCAGTGCAACATTTATAAGGGGAGTCTTGGGTGTATTAAAAAAAGTCATGCGCTAATTATACGAAAGGACCATGACACTAACCTGGGACACCCAAAATAATAAGCCTAATAATGAGCAACGTTGAAGTATGACCTATAAACTGTATCTACAAATACATGAAATCAATCAAAACCATCCTGATCCTTTTTTCTATAATCATCATCGCGCAGTGCACTAAAGAAGATGACAAAACATTTAAGATTTCTACAGATGCCGTGGGCAAATTGGATAAAACAAGCTTGGCCAGGGATCTAGATCTTATTTACGAAAACGACTCCGTGGTTAGGGATACCATACAGTCCAACTTTGGTAACGGCTCCAGTAAAATTAAAATTTATGAAAAAGGAGGTGCCTTACTGCTCACGCTTACACCCAATACGGATAGTATTCCTACGATCCAAAATGTTTTGATCAACGATAAACGGTTCAAGACCGATAAAGGTATCAGCATTGAAAGCACCTTCAAGGATATTCAGGAGAAATATGAAATAAAAAAGATAATTTCTTCCATCAACAATGTGATCATCCTGCTTAAGGATAGTGACATCTATTTCACGATCGACAAAGCGCAATTGCCGGATAACCTGCGCTATCAAGCGAATACGAACATTGAGGCCGTTCAAATCCCCGATGCGGCAAAAATCAAATACCTTATGGTAGGTTGGGATTAAGTATCGGTTGCCAAAAACCTCCGGCCTCTAACTTTAAAGAAATATTCCATGAAAGCCTTGTATAAAAAGCTCATTCCCAAATTATACGGTGCTTTGTTGAATGTATACGTGTATGTAAGTCCGAAAAACGCCGCCCAAAAAGCCTTCACCATCTTTACAAAGGTCAGAAAAGGCAGGGTTTCGCCCCATCAGAAAGAATATCTAGACCCCGTAAAACACGAACGAATAGATGTATCCGGCCATTCGATACAGACGTATAATTGGCCCGGCAAAAAGGAAACTGTTCTTTTGATACACGGTTGGGAGAGCAACACATGGAGATGGCACAAATTACTGGAGAAATTGACGAAGGCCGATTATAATGTCATCGCTTTTGATGCCCCCGGACATGGGTATTCATCGGGTGAATATCTATATGTTCCTCTATATGCCGAAGTATTGGAACATATGATACAAACCTATAAACCGGTCCATCTAATTGGGCACTCGGTTGGGGGTATGACCATACTTTTCAACGAATACGAAAATCCCAACGACATAATCGAAAAAATAGTGACCATCGCTTCCCCTTCGGAATTCCATGAAATCATTGGCCATTTTAAGGAACTTTTGGGACTTTCGGATAGAATGCTAAAGGCTCTTGAAGAGTATGTCAAAAATCGGTTCGGATTTACCATACGGGAATTTTCGTCTTCCAAATTCGTATTGACGAACACCAAAAAAGGATTGCTATTTCACGACCGATGGGATAAGATCACCCCGTACCACGCTTCAGAAAAGGTGCACGCCGTTTGGAAAGAAAGTACTTTTATTTCCACCGAAGGTTTGGGCCACTCCATGCACCAAGAGGAGGTCAACAAGAAAATCATTGCTTTTTTACAAGGTTAATTAACCCAATTGCCCAATAGCCTCTTCTACCTCCACTTCTTTGGTTAATTTTAAAATAAAAATGGCTGAAGAAAAGAATACATCAAGGATTAAGAACGAGGAGCAGTACGAGGCGCTGGTAGAAAAAGGGTACAGCAAAGAGAAGGCCGCAAGAATTGCGAACACGCCAGATTCTGGAGAGAAAGGCGGAAAAGCCCCCAAGTATGAAGAAAGGACCAAAAAGGAACTCTATAAAAAAGCCACCGAAATTGGAATTGAAGGACGTTCCAAAATGAACAAAAAAGAGTTAATTTCGGCCTTAAGAAATAACTGAACAATGAACAACGTTTCACCCTTTCACATTGCCATTCCGGTGCATAACCTGGCGGAATGCAGAAAATTCTATGGAGAAGTCTTGAATTGCGAAGAAGGAAGAAGTAGCGACCATTGGGTCGACTTTAACCTCTTTGGGCACCAATTGGTCATCCACTACAAACCTAAATCCGAAATGGAAGCGCTTCACCACAACCCTGTGGACGGTCATGATGTCCCCGTTCCACATTATGGGGTAGTATTGCCCTGGGGCACCTTTGAAAGCTTTTCCGAAGAACTAAAACAGAAAGGCGTAAAGTTTGTCATTGAGCCTTATATTCGGTTCAAAGGGCTGGTTGGTGAACAAGCTACCATGTTCTTTTTGGACCCTGCCGGTAACGCCTTGGAGTTTAAGGCGTTCAAGGACATGGGGCAATTATTTGCTAAATAATTTCCTTATATATAGGCTATCTAAAAAGTTTAATTTGTCCATGTTGTCTGGTTTAGCTTGTTGAAACCGCTTTTTCCTTTCAGTCGGTTAGCATACTTCCACAAGCTAAACCAGACATTCATTGCTACGTTTTAGATAGCCACGATAATGTTTTTTTACTTTCTTATTAAAAAAATCTTTCCTTCCCTGTCCGTATCAGTTTCAAAAACCATATAATAAGCTCCTACGGAAAACTGCCCAATATCAATTTCTTCAGTATCCAAGTGGTCCTGAGGAAACTTTTTGGTATAAACCAACTGTTGTAATTCGTTAAACACAAATATATTCGTTTCCTTATTTGAGTAAGGACTTAAATCCAATTGTAAAATTCCGCTAGTAGGGTTCGGGTAAACAACCGGGTTCTTACCAACGTTACTTTCACCCAATGAGAGAACGGTAATCACAGTCCAAGCTTCAAATCCTCCGTCATTTGTCATAACAGTGACGGTAGTGTTTCCCTCTGCAATTGCAGTTACGAAACCATTTTGATCGACAGTTGCTACGGTCTCATCTGTTGATGACCATATCAAAGAAGTATTATCCGAATCCTCAGGAGTGACTGTAGCCATTAAGCTGATAACTTCTCCTTCATTCAGACTTGCCATCCCTGGAGTTAGCGTAACACCTGTGACCGCTACAGATGGTTCGTTGACCGTTACCTCTGAAGTGGCCGTAAAACCTCCATCAACTGTTGTGACTGTTATGGTGGCCGTGCCGGAAGATACGGCCGTAACCGTTCCGTTGGGACCTACCGTTGCTACGGCTTCATTGTCCGAGGACCATGTCACCGAAATATCATCGGCGTTCGTAGGTTCGACCGTTGCGACCAAATCAACGGACTGCCCAACGGGAAGGGTAGTCGCGGCCGGGTCTAGGCTTACGCCCGTGACCGCTACAGATGGTTCGTTGACCGTTACCTCTGAAGTGGCCGTGAAACCGCCATCAACTGTTGTGACCGTTATGGTGGCCGTGCCAGGGGATACGGCCGTAACCGTTCCGATGGGACCTACCGTGGCCACGGCTTCATTGTTCGAGGACCAGCCTACACTGGTATCAGTAGCACTTGAAGGTGATACTATTGCCGTAAGTTGAAAAGATTCACCTTCACCGATAACTACACTTGAAGGATCGACCGAAACACCCGTAACACTAACAACACCTGAGACAGGTACCAAGATCCATCGCATATAATCAGAGCCATCGTTATAATAGGTCCTTACACTCGCCCCATCCATACCAACATTATTCTGGACTCCTAAATAATGGCCGTTAGATTTGTTTTTGATGGCAAACATATTGTTTCCAACATCTTCAAATTTCCAACGTTGATTATCCTCCCCATTTCCAAAGTATTGAATCACATTGGTACCTGAGCTTTGCCCATCTGCTTCGGTATCAAAATAAAAATTACTGTACGCGGACTTAATTCCGTAGTAATCCCCATACTTTTCAATGGTAAATTCTTGACTTAACGCACCGTTAGCAGTATTTTGAACAACGTCTGCAACGGGATCCAGAGAGGCTCCTGCAATTTCCATGACCTTACCACTACCCACATTGGTAATGATATAATTAGCTTCAGGAATATCAACTACAGTGGTCTGATTGGTTAACGAGTTTATCCATTCTTCTACCAATGCAACACCTGGGACATCAATTACGCTCTTACCTAAAGGAGGCATCATTATGGTTGGGTCTACCGAATTGGTCCTATGAAACAGTATGGATTGCGCCGCATTACCCGGCTCTACTATCTTAGTACCGTTTACGCCATAAATTGGTGTATTAGCTTCCGCTGTCAATAAACCTGTCTGTTCTAATGTATTGAACAACCGTAAATCGAATGCTGCCCGTTCACCTGAACGCCCAGGTCTGTGACAGTAGGCGCAGTTCAAATCCAAATACGATAGTGCCCTTTCCTCTAAACTTGCCGTTAGGTCGTTAGACGCTTTGTGAGTTTGGTACGTTGCCGCTATCCCATCCGTTATTGTTTCTTCTATCAATCCTAAATAACTGTAGGTAACCAATTGATTCGCCGTAATGCCCGTTTTATAAGTCTCGTCAGTATTCAAATAACGGGTTGCCGGACCTAATACACCAAAGTTTCCATGACACTCATAACATTGCTGTCTACTGGGGTAGTACCAGGTTTGGTTTCGGGTACTACCATCGGCCTGTGTAATTACAACATCCTCTTCATATGCCCCATCCAACAATACCGCATCCGTACCCTGCTCGTTCCATTTGTACAAAAGGTAATAATAAGAACCATCATTGGCCCTTACTTCAACACGTGTTTCCAATCTTCGTAGAACGGTAGGGTCCCTTTCATCTATGGCAAAATCGAAATGTTTTACCAGTACAGAACCTATTGGAAATTCCCAATCACCATTCTCAGTAAATTGAATTTGTTCTTCTGGTGTATCATAAGCTCCGTCGTTAGGTACAGAAAACCATCTACGTTTAAGACCACCATCAGACCAAAAAGGCTCTACCATGTTATAGGGCAAAACTCCATCGCTTGGTGTTAAATTAATCATATCCGAAAAAATACCAGTTTCTGATAGCAATGTGGGTATTTGGCTCGAATCAATTTGTGGTTCAGTAATTTTATATAAAGAAACACCATCACCGTAACTTAACAGATACAGTTCGCCAAAATGATCTTCACCAAAAGAAATAATATCTGTTGGCGAGAACTGCGTTAATAAAGAATAAGTCCCAGAGTTGGTATCTACGCTCCAGATTTCTTCGCCTACTCCAAAATCCGCACAAACGTATTTGCCTACCAAACTAGGTACTTCAGTGCCATTATACACATAGCCGCCAATCAAGGAATTGGCATCTTGTCTAGGAAATGAAACTAGGGGTTTGGTATCGACCATATCATTATATAAGGTAGTACAACCCTCAGCACCTACTGGACCCGGGTCATTACCTTCAAAAACTGGCCAACCATAATTAGCTCCTGATTGTACAATGTTGATTTCTTCATGATTACTTTCCCCCACCTCACCTATGTAGAGGGTACCAGTGGCACGGTCTTTGGTCATTCGATAAGGGTTTCTGTGACCAATGGTATAGTACTCTTCATAGGTTGCGCCATTTGGGCTTAAGAAGGGGTTGTCGTTGGGAATATAATATTCAACGCCCGAAAACTCATCATTATAAATGGAGGCATCCTGCATTTTCCGTATTGGGGGATGGCTTTTTGCAGGGTCCATATCCACATCAATACGAAGCACTCCTCCATCAATATTATTTTCAAGATTTTGAGCTCTGGCATAGCCTGTTTGCTCCCCGGTCGTAAGGTATAAAAAGCCATCGTCGCCAAATACCATTCCACCCCCTCGATGCGTTGATCCATACATACGTACTTGTATCATTGTCAATTCTGAATTTGGCACCATTATAAAAGTTACAGGATCCAGCTCAATGCGTTTTAACACCAAATGGTTTCCCCAAAACCATTCTTCTTGATCACAACCAAATCCACTGGCCATACCATGAGGCTGATGACCTCCTAATGAATCTCTTGTGGAATACCACATATACAGATGATTCTTACCCAATTCCCCAAAACGAGGATGAATTGCAGTGCCTAAAAATCCGCCATCTAAAGGAGTTCCCACATCATATGAGAAATCAGCGACCAACTCTTTAATAGTAGTGGTTTCATCATTTTGAAACGAGAAAATTTTACCGTCGCGCTGCCCGATAATAATACGGTCGCTATTAGGGACTGCATTAAAGGTAATGGGTGAATCAAATGTCAGGTTTGGAAATGCTTTTCTGTATGGTTTGGCTTCAAGAGGTTCACTTGGAAAATTTCCATTTAAAAAACTGCCAATTGGCTCAGCATCTGTTAAACCTGGTCCCGCAAAGTACGGTATAAAGGAAAAGAGTAATATAACAAACGTGAATATATAAAGTAATTTGAATTGAGGTAGATTTTTTTTCATAGTTGTTGGCTAATTACTAAGCTTACAGTCAAAATGTTAGTCGTAAAAATAGTTTTAGCTAAAAGGCCCAATTATGATATTTGTCATGTTACCTTTTGGAGAATTCGATTTTCGATAAACTACCATCAATACTCGTTAAAGTTCGAAGTGTTTAATTTTTTATACATGCCCTAATTAAAACGAACTTGATTAATAATGTCAAACCAAAATCCTTGATAGTATATAACTTAAATGTTAATTACGGTTAAATTCAAACTTGAAAAATGCTATACCTATAACACAACCCCGTGGACGGACACGATGTCCCCGTTCCACATTATGGTGTGGTATTGCCCCGGGACACCTTTGAAAGCTTTTCCGAAGAACTAAAACAGAAAGGCTTAAAGTTTGTCATTGAGCCTTATATTCGGTTCAAGGGCCTAGTGGGCGAACAAGCTACCATGTTCTTTTTGGACCCTGCCGGTAACGCCTTGGAGTTTAAGGCGTTCAAGGACATGGGGCAATTATTCGCCAAATAGTCTATTGTGACCAAGAAGTGGGGACCCTGTCCCAACGGTGTTTTTTAAGTTCCTTGATTAATTCCTTTGGTAGGGATTTACCATCACTGGTGGCCGTATTGGCCAAAACATTGCGCTGTTTTCGCATACCCGGTATGGTGGTGCCCACATGTTTGTTCTCCAAAATAAAACGAAGGGCCATCTCCGCCATGGTCATACCTTGTGGTATAAGGGGCCTTAGGGCATCTGCATGTTCAACGGAAGAATATAGATTTTCCGGGACAAAGTAGGTACCCCGCCAATCTCCCTCCGGGAACGTGGTTTCCTTGGTCAAATTACCCGTCAGCGTCCCTTCGTCAAAAGGAACCCTCGCTATGACCCCAATATCCAGTTTCTCGCAAAGCGGGAAAAGTTTGTCCTCCGGTGCCTGATCAAAAATATTGTAGATAACCTGTACGGCATCCAACAATCCCGTTTCGAGTGCCAAAATGCCATTTTCAGGTTCCCAACGGTTCATACTGATTCCCATAGCCGCAACCTTACCGGACTTTTTCAAATCCTCAACAGTCCGCTGCCACTCTTCCCGCTCGCTCCAGGTATCGTCCCACGTGTGAAACTGCATCAAATCTATTTGTTCGAGTCCGAGGTTTTTAAGCGTTTTATGGGTGTATTCCATGATATGGTCCGTAGGATAGGAGTCCTCAAAAGCATATTCCGGTTTGGCGGGCCATCGAAAATTCTTTGGGGGTATCTTACTTGCCGTATAAAGTTTTTTGGTGGGATGTCTTTTTACGAGGTCGCCCAAAAGTTCCTCGCTATGTCCCTCGCCATAACCCCATGCCGTATCAAAAAAATTAACGCCGTTGTCTACGGCCAAATCAAGGGACTTGGCAGATTGTTCATCATCCGAAGCTTTCCAACCCGCCATGCCCCACATACCGTATCCTATTTCACTTACTTGCCAATCCGTTTTTCCAAACCTTCTGTACTTCATTCTTACTATTTTTTATTTACTTCCGATTGTTCTTTTTTCAACGCCTCCAAAGGTAATTTTTACGGGCTTGATGGTTCCATCTTTGTTGAATTCCATATTATCCAAACAGGTCACCCGATGGTCCCTATCCTCATTGGGAATGGGTCTTCGATGGTACACCATGATCCATTCATCCGTTCCGGGCACATTGATTACTGAATGATGGCCGGCTCCCGTAGCAACAGATTCATCGGATTCTAATACCGTCCCGATTCGTTTATAGGGTCCTGTAGCCTTATCTGCCATCGCATACACCACGCGATAGCTACCATCCGTCCAGTTACCTTCAGACCACATAAAATAGTAGATGTCCCTACGTAAAAACATAAAAGGACCTTCCACATAACCTTCCGGCGTAATCTCCTTAAAGATACTACCATCTTCCCAAGGCACAAAACCTGTAAAATCATCATTTAATCTACCAAGGTTGCAATGGCTCCAACCTCCATAGAAAAAATAATGGGTCCCGTCCACATCCTTAAAAACGAATTGGTCGATTGGTTGGGCATCGTTATAAAAATCGGATATCAACGGTTCCCCTAAATAATCTTCGAAGGGACCTCCTGGCGTATCGGCCACAGCTACGCCGATGCCACCATAATGGTTGATATCATTATTGGGGTCATAAGATGACCTGCCAGGTCTTTGTATATCATTGGCACCAAAGAACAGGTAATATTTTTTGTCCTTTTCAATAATGGAAGGGGCCCATAGGGCCTGCCGCAACCATTTAATCTTTGTAGTATCCAATATATTTTCATGCTTTTTCCATTCGATAAGATCTTGGGAGGAAAAGGCATCAAAATGCAATTGTTTGTCATAATCGTCCGAAAAAGTAGGATAGATCCAATATTCATCCTCAAAAACCGCACCTTCTGGGTCGGCGTACCATCCCTCAAAAATGGGGTTGCCGGACATTTGACCTGATTTTTCGTTTTGACCGTTGACCAAGGTTCCCCCTAACAACAAGAGAACTGAAACAAACCGAGGGAACAATTTACAGATCATCATCAGGAATTTTATTTTGGCCATAGCTTCATACTTTTAAAATTAGGTCAATAGCTTGATTCTTAAACATTTCCTTTGGTAGCGATATTTAACGTACCATAACAAATCCCTCGATGAGGGTTTCATTTAGATTTTGCGGTAAGATATTCAATTACCAATCAAGCCCGGAACACCGTTCATAAAATTCAAGAATTTTTAGCCTATTGAAAGCCCTTTGCGACGCACCCAGTAATAGGCAAAAACAAGGTTAGGCACCCATGCCAACCATGCCACAATGCGATAAGCGAGCTCAAAGGAACCTATAAGCATTGTTAATAAAGGAAGCCAAATGCGCAGCGTGACCGCACCAAAACAAGCAGCAAAACTATAAATCATAAAGACCTTGTGCTTTTCAAAATCCCGTTCCCTAGCCGCCCTATAAGCCGTAATGGTAAAATACAACCAAAAAACGGCAAGCAGAAAGAAGCCTGTCATTGCTATAGGGCCGCCAGTTGCATAAAAGGCAATAAAACCACCACAAATTCCACTTATAAGTACGGATACGACATATATTTTTCCAACAAGCCTATGCCTGGCAAGGTTGGCATTCCTGAAGCGTTTACTAAACTGTACCCAACCAACCATAAGGGCCACTCCTCCAAAAAGGATATGACCGAAGAATCCAATATTCCAAATTACATTGGCCAGCAATTCCTGACTTTTGGACAGCAACAATCCTATTTCCTCTTGGGCAAATACATACATTAATGGATATAGCCCCACACCTATGGCCAAAAACCCAAATACAAACCATGCTACCTTATTCGTCCTATTCATAGCGCCAACTTGTCAAATCGGCTCCTTTGGGAGCACTTTCCGCAATTCGTTTCATGATCTTTGGCACGTACATGGAGTTGTATCGCAACCTACTGATGGCATTGGGCAGCTCTGGATCTCCGTTCCAGCAATGCTCGGCCCGGTCTCCGTACAATACTTCCCCTTCATAATAGGGATCCGTGGTGCTCTCCAGAAAATCCTCCATTAAATACACGGCATTGTTTAGGTAATAATTGTCCATATCCCCACAATAAATGTGAATTTTCCCCTTGAGATTCTCCCCCAATTTATCCCAGTCGCGCTCCATAATATATCGAAGATCGTAATTTTCCTTCCAATATTCGGCTACCTCGTGGTCAATCTCCCCCGTCATTTTATCCCAAATTCTAACTGGATAGCCGTCATCGCCTTGGGGAGAGTAAGTGGCTTCCCAAATATCCCATTGTTGCCCAGATCTGGACTTATCACCCAACACCAATTCCAGATGGTTTCCCTGCCTTAACGTGGATTGGATATTCCCCAAATAATCCCGATGGGAAGGTACTTCCAACTTTTTATGGGCGGCGTCATAGTAATAGGCGTTCTCATCCTCATAGATATTGGTAAGGCAATACGCCCGAAAATCGATGGGATCCGGGCAAGCCGCAAAACATCCGTTGTATTCCTCCGGATATTTCACCTGAACGGCCAAGGCCTCCCATCCACCCGTGGAACCTCCATACAAAAAGCGGGACCATCCCTTGCCCATACCCCTGAACTCCTTTTCTATGTAGGGTATCAGTTCATAGGTAATGGCATCGCCATAGGGTCCCTGACTGGCCGAATTTACGGCGTAGGAATCATCATAATAAGGTGTTGGATGCTGAATTTCGATAATCAAAAACCTAGGGAAATCGGGCTCGTTCCATCTCTTATAAAAGTCGTACGCCTCCTGCTGCTGGATGATGTTGTAACCCTTCATATCGAACCTAGCGGAATAATCGGGTTCGAGATTCGGGTCCGGAGGTGTGGTCCTAAAGCCACTAAAATCCGAAGGAAAATGTCCGTGAAAGACCATCAGGGGATACTTTGCTTCGGGATGTTCGTCAAAACCCTTCGGTAACAAAACATGAGCGCCTAGATAGATATCCCGACCATAGAATTCCGATAGTTTTTCGGACTTCATCTTAATGTGCTTTATCCATTCCGTATCCTCAGGTTCTTCAATCGGTGGTATTACCTGATCCATCTCCACGCTCACATTTGCGATACCATTGCTGCCCACCCGAATCTTAAAGGGCTTACTATACAAATTACCGGGAGAACTGTTCCATTGCTGCCCTTCGCCATTGTCCATGGGCAATTTTACGGTATGGCCGGTAGCTAGGTTAAACGTTTCATAAACATGTAGCAAGGCCTGCACATTGTATTCGCCTGGCGGAATATCTGCCATGCTTGGATACGGATATCCAAAAACAGTTTCGTCAAAGGTAATGGGCTTACCTGGATCCATGCTATCCACGTTCATTCCAAAGATCAATTGCGTGTTAAGGCCATCGTTGATTTGAAAACGGGGTTCCTTACTGTCATCGGAAGAAAACATCAGCAAAAGCCTACCATCCTTTGCTTCTGGGCTGGCGGCTTCGGAAAAACGTACGTTGACGCTATAGGTAGTTTCCTTGACTTTTTGGCAAGAACCCAATAGTAAAAGGGCAATACAGGCGAGACAAAAACTTCTAATCATTTTAGGTCGGTTTTTGATAAAAAGGTACTTCATTTCCACAAGATTGCAAAAGTCTGCATTGCTTTTGTAAAGGACCACCAAAAATGATGTCAAAAAAGCTGTTTCCAAGTATATACGAACATACCATTTATCAAAACCATTCGTTTTATACTAGCATAGGATTTTAGCAATGGAATCCTATTAAAAAGCACACCCAAATCCTGAACGTTATGAAACCCTAATCGAGGGATTTATTAAGATAAGTTAACCCGGAATATGCATTAGGAGAGCGTCGTGAAGGTAAAAAGCGCAATAAAATAAAGTGGTTTGGAAATTTTGGCATAGCACCGCTATGGTGAAATTGAAAATACAGCCTAGCGTTTTATTTTGAAGCGATTTTTTGCTGTAACAGCTTTTTTAAAACATAATCCGGGGTTAAATATCCCTATAAAAGTAAATGTTTAAAAAACAAGCTGTTAACCTAAATTTAGACGAATGAAAAAACTATCTGCCATTGTTATTATTTTTTTGGGAATCCTTACCGTTAGTAGTTGCGAATATGACGACAGCAACGACTTGGATATCTTAAGACCGAATGACACCACACAAACTGGGCAGGTCAATAGCGTTTAGCGTTTAGCGTTTAGCGTTTAGCGTTTAGCGAAGGTTTACAAAACGAAAAACCCCACAATTTTAATTGTAGGGTTCTTGTATTTAAAGTGGTTTTTTCTATTCCCTGCTCCTATGCCTTTCTCGAGCCAATAGGGTGTTTTTAAGCAACATGGCAATAGTCATGGGGCCAACACCTCCCGGAACGGGGGTTATGAACGAGGCCTTTTTGCTCACATTTTCAAAGTCTACGTCACCGGTAATGTAATAGCCCTTTTCCTTGGTATCGTCCGGAACCCTGGTGATTCCCACATCGATGACCACCGCATCGTCCTTGACCATCTCTGCCTTTAGGAAATTTGGCACACCAAGGGCCGAAATGACAATGTCTGCCTGGGAAATTATCTGGGTAATATTTTTTGTGTGGCTATGGGTCAAGGTTACGGTGGAGTTTCCCGGCCACCCTTTTCGCCCCATTAAAATGCTCATGGGCCTTCCTACGATGTGGCTTCGGCCTATTACGACCGTATGCTTGCCTTTTGTATCTACCTGATAGCGTTCCAACAGTTCCAAAATCCCGAATGGGGTTGCCGGAATGAACGTACTCATATCCAAGGCCATTTTACCAAAGTTCATGGGGTGGAAACCATCCACATCCTTATCTGGATGCACGGCCATAATGACCTTTTGTGTGTCGATTTGTTCCGGCAAAGGTAACTGGACAATGAATCCGTCTATATTTTTATCCTCGTTCAGTTCATGGATCTTCTTCAATAATTCCTGTTCAGATGTGGTGCTGGGCATTCGTACCATGGTAGATTCAAAACCTACACGTTCGCAAGCCCTTACTTTGCTACCCACATACGTTAGACTGGCACCATCGCTCCCTACAATGACCGCGGCCAAGTGCGGGACCTTTTCCCCTCTTTCACGCATCTTTGCCACTTCAGCGGCTATTTCATCCTTTATCTGATTTGAAATTTTTTTACCGTCAAGAATTTCCATGTAGTACGTATTCAATAGGCAATTTAAGTAGGCAGTACATTACACTACAAATTTACCCGGGTTCTTCGTTTTAAATTGCGTCGGTTTACGGCCAATGCGCTGTTTTTATTATTGGTTATCCGATGTTAACGTCCAAGACCGCTCATCATCTGCATCATCTTTTTACCGCCACCCCCTTGCATCATCTTCATCATCTTGCTCATTTGGTCAAATTGTTTCAGCAATTGGTTTACTTCCTGCACCTCCCTGCCGCTACCCTTGGCGATTCTCCTTTTTCTGCTGGCATCCAGTTTGGAAGGATTTGAACGTTCATCCGGGGTCATGGAGTATATGATGGCCTCGATATGCTTAAAGGCGTCATCGTCAATATCCAAACCTTTAAGGGCCTTACCGGCGCCGGGAATCATCCCCATAAGGTCCTTCATGTTCCCCATTTTTTTGATTTGTTGGATCTGGCCTAGGAAATCGTCAAAACCGAATTTGTTCTTGGCGATTTTCTTCTGAATCTTCCGGGCCTCCTCCTCATCAAACTGCTCCTGGGCCCTTTCCACCAAGGAAACCACATCACCCATGCCCAAAATACGATCGGCCATACGGGAAGGATAGAAAATGTCGATAGCCTCCATTTTTTCACCTGTACCGATAAACTTGATGGGCTTGTTTACGACCGATTTTATGGAAATGGCAGCACCGCCACGGGTATCACCGTCCAACTTGGTAAGGATAACACCGTCAAAATTCAATACATCGTTAAAGGCCTTGGCCGTGTTGACGGCATCCTGTCCGGTCATGGAATCCACTACGAACAAGGTTTCTTGCGGATTGATGGCCTTATGGATATCCGATATCTCGTTCATCATCTTCTCGTCCACCGCCAAACGACCGGCGGTATCTATGATGACCACATTATGACTTTCCGCCTTTGCCTTGGCAATACCGGCCTTGGCAATCGCCACGGGGTCGTTATTGTCCCTATCCGAATACACAGGCACACCGATCTGTTCCCCAACTACGTGCAATTGGTCAATGGCCGCGGGTCTATACACGTCACATGCCACCAACAAAGGGTTTTTGGATTTTTTCTTCTTTAGAAAATTCGCCAATTTCCCCGAAAAGGTCGTCTTACCGGAACCTTGTAAACCGGACATTAATATAACCGATGGATTACCGGATAGGTTGATACCTTCAGAATCGCCGCCCATTAATGCCGTAAGCTCGTCCTTTACAATCTTCACCATCAACTGCCCTGGCTGCAACGAAGACAAAACGTTTTGGCCCAGCGCCTTTTCCTTCACCCGATTGGTAAATTCCTTCGCGATCTTAAAATTGACATCCGCATCCAAAAGGGCCCTACGTACCTCTTTGGTCGTCTCCGCAACGTTGATTTCCGTTATTTGCCCATGTCCTTTAAGAACATGCAGGGCTTTATCCAACTTTTCGCTTAAATTATCAAACATCCTTTTCCGTTTTAAGGGGAATGCAAATTTAAGAATATCATTGCTAAACGGGCATAAACGCTACCAAAATCTGTAAACAAAAAGAGCATCCGTTTTGGGATGCTCTTAACGCTGGGATGTGGGGCAAAAAAGGTATTACATTTTCAATAGTAACATAGCGGGAAGTATATCAACTTGAGTTAAGTTCCCATTTAATCGTTTTCCCAGAAAACCTCCATCAACACCACCAACGAGGCCCAACTCTTTACTGCTGGTGGTGTATTTTTGGATGTTTTATTTTTATGGACTATATTTTTTCAAAAACCAAGCGGTCGATACTTCCATCACCACTTTCGTCCTTCAGTTCGATTCGCGCACTGGAAAAGGAAACGATGTCCCAATCTTCTGAAATCTCCGCGAAATTGGCCGGTGAGGCAAAAAATATGTTAAAATCTACATCGTCATCAGAACTACTGTCGTCGTCACTGCTACTGGAATCCGAAGTAATGGACCATGCCCCGGAAACGGAGGTTTCACCGTTATCGGCAATTAAACGACCGTCCGACTCAAAGACAAATGTATGATCCGAAAAATAATTAGTCTCATCGACCCCTTCCTCTTCGTAAAGTGTTACTCGCCAAGTACCTGAAGTTACAGTAGACTTAACCTGCTCCACGTTTACCATACCATTTACACCGTCTGAATCATCCGAAGATTCACAGGATAGGAAAAGGAAGCCCGTAACGGCCATCAAAAGCAAGCTTATTTTTTTTAGTTTGTTCATTTTTACAATTGATTATTGATTAAAAAGGCCTACGAAGCGCAAGGCTCCGTAGACCCTACTTATTTATTTTTCCAAAACAAGTGTGGTAATGGTACCATCATCATTAATATCCTTCAACTCCAATCTACCTTGGGCAACGGAAACAAAGTCCCAGTCATCCGTTAATTCGTTCATAGGCATATTGTCTCCATAATTTAGGTAGACCTTAAGTTTACCATCCCTGTTTCTCAAAACTCTCCAAAGTCCTGTGGCATATACCTCCCCTCCTTCTTTCAGTTCCATTTGTAGATTTGGCATAAAGGCTGTACTATACCCTCCAAAATCAATGGTCTCATCAATTTCACCATCTATATAGGAAGCCACTATCCAGTCGCCACCCATCATGAAGTTTCTAATTTCCAAGACATCGGCATCATCGGAATTATCATTACAAACTCTTTGGAGTATCAATTCGTAGTCAATTTCCTCCACTTCAAACTTCAACCTACTTTGGGTCAATTCACGCACGGGCCATTCAAAACTTACACCGGGCTCATCCCCCATTGTAATGGCAATGATCAATTTTTGTTGTAGGTTGAATCCGATCTCCCAAGTACCTTCTGAGGTATTTACCCCATTGCTCAAGGTGACAACGCCTTCAGCCATAAACTTGAACTCGTACCCTAATAGACGGTCGATCTCCTCACCCTGATTCTCCACTTTTTTTATGACCCACTCGCATTCCCTTAGAATGTTCCTTAAATTCTCTGGATCAAATCCAATACCGTCTCCTTCACAATCCCTACGCATCCAGATTCGGTTTCTTTCCCCATTATAGAACTTGATGACACCTTCCTCAGTTTTATAGATGGTCCACTCCATATTGAAGCCCGATAAGGTTTCTATATTCAAGGTCACTTTGGGACCATTATCTCCCATGATGGAAGACCAAGTACCGTTGGCTTCAAAACCTAATCGGTTACTAACGTTTACGGTTCCATCTGCCTTGAAGTCGAAATAGTAATTTACATATTGTGCGATCTCACTAACGTCGTCCCTTATCACTTCAAGTACGTACCAAGGACAGGAAACCAAAAACTCCTCCAAATCTTCGTCATCAAAATCATCGTCGTTGTAGTCATTATCATCGTCCTCGTCACATGCATCCTTGGCGTTTCTAATCTGCATGACCAATTCCTCATTGCTGTTCACCTCGATCTTTGAACTATCGTACAACTCCAAAGTAACGGGGAAATCGAAACTTACGAGCTCGTTATCCTCCAGCCCTTTGAAGAAAAGCCTCAATTGCCTGTCACTCTCCACGGTCACCTCCCCAGTCTGCTCTAGGTTGATATCAAAGGTGTACAGGGTCATGGGATATACAAAATCTATACATTCGATATCGTCATCTTCACCGCCCTCCTTACACTGCTGGGCCAACTCCCGTAAATCCTCAAAACCATTTATGGTTAGCTCGGTATAATCACCCGAAGTAACGGTGATAGGGAAAAGAATCTCCAAAAAGTCCTCATCGTCATCCACTTCATCAAAAATCTCCTCTATCAATTTTAGATCTTCCCTAGAATTGATGGTCAATTCCAGGCCATTTACCTCAACCGTATAGGGAAACTTTACATCGTAACAGCTAGTGCCGTCTACAATGTTATCAAAAGAACCGTCCCTAGCGGTAGTATTCTGTATCAATATACCGGCGGCAGAACTTGCCGTAATGGCTTCCGCTTCCTCGCCCGTATTGATTTCTTCAAACTCATCCTGGCATGAGGTAAAACTCAGTGCCACCGCTAAAATGCTCAGGTAAGCAAAACTTAAAAACTTTTTCATAACGATTTGGTATTGTTTATTATTTACCACTGAAACAACGCATTGAAAAAAAACCCTACCCGCTTTTTTAATTTTTTTTAAAATATCTTTGAAAAAAAAGGACCTTGAAAGCAGAAGACCCTCAAAATGTGTGTAATGAAAGTACGTACAGTGCTTTGTTCAATGCTAGCTCCAAAACGATATTCAACTATATATATTATAAGTTTGGAAATGAGGAGAAGGCACACGATGCCGTGCAGGAAGCTTTTGTAAAATTATGGGAGAACTGTGCCAAGGTCGCCCCAGAGAAAGCAAAGTCGTTTTTATATACGGTAGCCAACAATCTTTACTTAAATGTTCTCAAGGCGGAAAAGGTGCGTCTTAAATATGCCGATAAATCTCTTAAGACCACCCATGAGTCCCCAGAGTTTCTAATGGAGGAGAATGAATTCAAGACGAAATTGGAGCGGGCCCTTAACGACCTTCCCGATAATCAGCGATCCACTTTCCTGTTAAATCGCATTGATGGAAAAAAATATGCGGAAATCGCGGAAATGGAGGGCGTAAGCGTCAAGGCCATTGAAAAAAGAATGCACTTGGCCCTGAAAACGCTTCGGGAAAAGATTGAGGGGATTTAGAATTTGGGGCTACGAGTTAGTGTGATAGTGTGATAGTGTGATAGTGTGATAGTGTGATAGTGTGATAGTGTGATAGTGTGATAGTGTGATAGTGAAGTTAAAAATTTCATTTTTGAACTTGACTCCTGTTTTTGAACTTGATTCTTGTATTTGAATTTGATATTTGTGTTTGAACTTGAAACTTGTAGTAGGGTTTTTGATTGGATAGTTGTTAAAGAGGTATAAAGCTAAAAGATATGCAAGAAAATTACTTGGCAAAATGGCTTACTAATGAGCTTACGGAGGCAGAACTTGAAGCGTTCAAGAAGTCCGAAGAGTATGCTACCTATCAAAGAATAGCGGAGACTTCCAAAGAATTACGGGCTCCTGAATTTGATCGTGAAAAGGCATGGGAGCGGCTTCAGGCTTCCAAAGAAAGCCAGGAATCAGCAAAGGTCATTACCTTATCCCCTTTTAAAGCCTTCCTACGAGTGGCAGCGGTCATCGCCGTGTTGCTTACAGGGGCTTATTTCTATTTTAACACGCTTGATGAAACAATTACTACCAAGCTGGCCCAAAACAGGGAAATTACCCTGCCGGATAATTCTGAAATACTCCTAAATGCGGAATCCACTCTTTCTTACAACGAAAAAAATTGGGATTCCAAAAGAGCCATCAAATTAGACGGTGAGGCGTATTTTAAAGTGGCCAAAGGAAAAAAGTTTACGGTTTCCACCTCACAGGGAACTGTCACCGTTTTGGGTACCCAGTTCAATGTGGAGGACAGGGACAGTTATTTTGAGGTTACCTGCTATGAAGGTTTGGTACGTGTAACTTTTAACGGCGAGGAGTTTCAACTGCCGGCGGGAAATTCCGCTCTTGCCATTGAGGGTACAATGAAAAAATCAAAGGTGGATGTAAACGGAAAACCCTCTTGGGTAAACAACGAGAGTACCTTTAAAAGCATACCGCTTAAATATGTTCTTGCAGAATTGCAACGCCAACATAATTTGAAAATTACTCTTGAAAACATTGATGAAAATCAACTTTTTACAGGCACGTTTAGCAATTCCAATTTGGATTTGGCATTAAAAAGTATAAGCACACCTCTTAAAATTAGTTTTAAATTAGAGGGCAACAAAGTGCTGTTCTATGAGGAAAGCGCCCCTTAAAACGCTTAGTGTCCATCTTTTCATAGTGCTTCTGTTGTTCCTTGTGAACGGCGGACGGGCACAGCAAACATCCAAACCAAAAATTTCCGTCATTGGTTTGCTTCAGGAATTGGAAACCGAATTCAATGTAAAATTTTCCTTTGCCGATGCGGATTTGGAGGGTATTCAACTCCATCGGCCGGAGACGGAGAACCTTGAATCCGCCATTGTCCAAATAATTTCCCAAACGCCCTTAGAAATTGAAAGACTTAGTGACCGATATTATTCCGTCATTCTTACGGATACACTTTCCATTTGCGGCACGGTACTGGACAATTATGAGAACAATACGATACCGGGCGCCACGGTACGGGTATTGGATACTGACATCGCCATGGTCACCAATATGGACGGGACCTTCGCTTTTGAGGAGGTGCCCCGTACAGCAATCATCCAAATCAGTCATTTGGGGTTCAAACCCTATTTTATTTCGGCGAAAAAACTGAGCAACAAGGCTCCTTGTACGTCCATAGCCTTGGCACTTAGCTATCAGGAACTGGAAGAGGTCGTCGTCTATAAATTTCTTACGGATGGCCTTGCCAAGTTTTCCGATGGTAGCATTCAAATGAATACCGCGGAATTCGGGATCCTACCGGGTTTGATCGAGCCGGACATCCTACAATCGGCCCAAGCATTTCCGGGAATCAAAAGTGTGGACGAGACCGTATCGGACATAAACATCCGTGGTGGCACCAATGACCAAAACCTGATTTTATGGGATGGCATAAAGATGTACCAGTCCGGCCATTTTTTTGGGCTAATATCGGCTTTTAACCCATATCTGACCGATAAAATCACAGTGATAAAAAATGGAACGAGTTCCATATACGGGGATGGTGTAAGTGGGGTCATGGACCTTCGCACCAAAAATGACATCCAAAATTCCGTCTATGGTGGCGCTGGGTTCAACCTAATCAATGGAGATGTTTACGGACAGATACCCCTTGCCGAAAACATGGCCATTCAGTTCTCCGGAAGAAGGTCCGTAACCGATTTTCTTGAGACACCCACCTACACTACATTTTCGGAAAAGGCCTTTCAGGATAGTGAGGTACGAACGGACAACGACTTTTATTTTTACGATTTTACGGGCAAGTTGTTATACGATGTAGACCGATATCACAAAATAAGGCTGAGCCTCATTCATATCAATAATGATCTTGACAATTTTACGCTAAGGCCCGATGGTACCGATGCTACCGAAAGTTCCTTGGACCAAATCAACATATCCTTTGGCGGAAGCCTTGAAAGCGAATGGACGGATAACTTTTTCACTCAGGCAAACGTCTATTACACCCAATACAGGCTCACGGCCTTCAGTATTACGGAAAGTGCGTCACGGCAATTGTACCAAAACAATCTGGTTAAGGAATCCGGCATAAAACTAAATACTGTTTACAAACTAACGCCCAACTTGCAATGGAGGAACGGATACCAATTCACGGAAACGGGCATTGAAAATATTACACGAATCAACCTCCCCTTTTTTGAAAGTAGTGTAAAGGGCGTAATCAGGTCGCATAGCGTTTATTCAGAATTCTGCTTTGAAACGGAGAACAGAAAACTCTTCGCCCAAGTTGGAGGAAGGTTAAATTACATTAGCAACATCAATACCTTTGAGAAAGTCCTTATAGAACCTAGGCTAAGTATCTCCTATGAATTCGCACGTAATTTTAAGGTGGAGGCCTTGGGCGAATTCAAGAGCCAATACACCAACCAGATCATTGACCTGGAACAAAATTTTCTTGGTCTGGAAAAAAGAAGATGGACCTTGGCAGACGAAAATGAGTTGCCAATAGTGCAAAGCAAACAGGGGTCGCTGGGCTTCAACTACGACGAAGACAGGTTGTACGTTGGTGTTGAGGCCTTCTATAAAAATGTTACGGGCATCAATGTGAGGACCCAAGGTTTCCAGAATGAAGATCAGTTTGACGGTGAGATTGGCGAGTATCTAGTAAAGGGTCTGGAGTTCTTGATCAACAAAAAAACGAACGACTATAGCGTTTGGTTCAGTTATGCCTATAATGACAATAACTATACGTTTAACACCGTTGACCCGCCCATTTTTCCGAACAATCTGGAATTGGAACATTCCTTTACCTTGGCCGGAAATTATAATTACAATGATTTTAAAATTGGTGTCGGTTTTAACTATAGGTCCGGAAAACCGTATACCAGGCCAGACGTTACCAATCCGCTCGATACCTCTATATTTCCAAGTGAGATAAACTATGAGGCCCCAAACAGCAGTAGCTTACCTGAATATTTTAGGGCCGATGCATCCGCAACCTATGATTTCAACCTCAGCGAAACCATAAGGGCATCTGTAGGCGCATCGGTATTAAACTTTACGAACAGAAAAAACATCTTGAATACCTACTACAGGCTGAACGACAGCAACGAAATTGAAACGGTGCAACGGGTATCCCTAGGTGTGACTCCCAATGCAAGTTTTAGGATTCGATTTTAACTAGTTTTGAGTTGAGCTCTGATTACCTTTAAACTTCTTTAATTGAAGATAGTTTTTGGCGACAAAGGAATAATTTGGAAAACAAACAATATTCTAAATTATTTGACAACAGTATGATTTAATTTACCCAACTGTCAAATTCCCTTATTTTTTTCCAGTTTTGACATCACAATGACGTGTGGGAAAGTTATGGCCGCAAGCAAATAAAGGACTACGGAAATGAAATAGTCTATATGCTTTTGTAGTAGAAGGTATAAAATAAAAAGACCTAGTATAGAAACAACCCAATAAATCCAAGAGGACTTTACGTAGTCCATAAGGTAACTAGGCTTTGAACTACCATATAAAACTTCCATTTGGTCTTTCAAGGAAGGAATGCTATGCCATAGGATAAAATATATTGAAAATGCCCAAAGTAAAGAGGCGACATTAAATACAATATAGAAGACAAAGAACATAAATAATTCTTTGACCAAATTTATCCGCAATACTTTTTTAAATTTTAAAAAGGCCACTGAAATGGACAACCCGATCAGGTTTATGTATAGCCCTATTTTAATATAACCACTAAGAAATAAATACCCAGTTACATCATAAATTATTTGCTGAACCTCTACGATATTGGCATAAAAAATCATAAATAATATGGTCAAACCATAGAAAGTGAAAAAGAATCTATGAAACCAATGTGAATTAGTCAATCTTTCCCTAAGATGTTGTTCTCCAAAATGATATCCGCTGATAACTATAAATACCGCTAACACCAAGGCTTTGGAATACAAAAACAATAAGGTAACCAAGGATATTACCAATATATAAGGAATGATTGCCCCAGTTGTATTCAAATTTTGATATTGCTTTCTAATTAGGACAATGTCATTTGCACCGTGCAAAACACCAAAAGTAAGAATAAAGGAATAGGCTAGATAGTCTTGGAGACCAGAGGAGAGTTGTGTGGAAAGCCATAATCCGAAAAATGTTGTCAACAGTAGCCAGTTTTTCATTATCCAAAATAATTTTGAATTTGTTTAAAGTTATGACAAAAAATTTAAACAATTTTTATCATTTTATTGTTTAACTTTTATTACATTTATTTAAACAAAAAAATGCTATGTTATGAAAACATTATTACAAATTTTTCCAATGTTTGCCGACGTAACTAAAATCGCAAATAACGATTACGTTGGGTTCACCTTTTTTGTAGGTTGCATGGCCATGATGGCAGCGTCAGCCTTTTTCTTTTTGTCAATGAACAACTTTGACAGAAAGTGGAGAACTTCTATCCTCGTTTCAGGATTGATTACATTTATCGCCGCCGTTCACTATTGGTACATGCGCGATTATTGGTCTGGTGTAGGGGAATCACCTACTTTTTTCAGATATGTTGACTGGGTATTGACAGTACCTCTTATGTGCGTGGAATTTTACCTCATCTTAAAGGTAGCTGGTGCGAAAAAATCACTCATGTGGAAGCTTATCGCCGCCTCGGTAATCATGCTTATAACCGGTTATTTTGGTGAAGCTGTTTACAGGGACAATGCTGCGTTCTGGGGATTGTTATCTGGTTTGGCCTATTTCTATATCGTGTACGAGATATGGCTGGGAAGTGCGAAAAAATTGGCCGTACAAGCTGGGGGAGCAACGTTGGAAGCACATAAGATGCTCTGCTGGTTCGTACTTGTTGGATGGGCTATTTATCCTCTAGGCTATATGGCAGGAACGCCAGGATGGTATGATGGACTAGGAGGTCTTGGGTTAAATATGGATGTTATCTACAACATAGGTGACGCGGTCAATAAAATTGGATTTGGTTTGGTAGTCTATGGTGCCGCAGTAGCTGCACAATCCACTGAAAACAAATAATTTGTTTTTACTAACTCTGATTGTTCTGAAAGACCTTTGCTTAAAATCAAAGGTCTTTCTCATTTACATCCGCTCCGGAACTTCTATTCCCAGCAAACTGAAAGCCGTTTTAATGGTGTCGCCCACTTTTTTGGACAATTGCACCCTAAAAACCTTCTTTTGTTCATCAGATTCCCCCAATATGGAAACCTGCTGATAGAAGGAATTGAATTCCTTGACCAAATCGTACGTGTAATTTGCGATCAACGCCGGACTATAATTTTCGGCCGCCAATTGTATGGTTTCGGGAAACAACTGCACTTGTTTCAACAACTCTTTTTCCTTGGGATGGAGTCCGGAAATTTGGGCGGGTAGGTTGCTCTCTACCTTGGTCTCCTGGGCCTTTCTTAAAATGGACTGGATACGCGCGTAGGTATATTGAATGAAGGGGCCGGTGTTTCCTTGAAAATCGACCGACTCCTCCGGATCGAACAAAATCCGCTTTTTGGGGTCTACCTTGAGAATATAATACTTAAGGGCCCCCAGGCCGATCATTTTGTAAAGGGCAGCGCGCTCAGGCTCCGAATATCCCTCCAACTTGCCCAATTCCTTGGAGATTGCTTCCGCGGTTCGGGTCATGTCTTCCATTAGGTCATCGGCATCTACCACCGTACCTTCCCTACTCTTCATTTTTCCACTGGGAAGGTCCACCATCCCGTAACTTAGATGATAGAGTTTTTCGGCCCATGAAAACCCGAGTTTTTTCAGGATCAAAAACAGTACCTTGAAATGATAGTCCTGCTCGTTGCCTACGGTATAGACCATACCGTTGACATCTGGGTAATCCTTTACCCTTTGTATGGCCGTCCCTATATCCTGGGTCATATATACCGCGGTACCATCGGAACGCAGTACAATTTTTTCGTCAAGGCCTTCGTCGGTCAAATCTATCCAAACACTTCCATCTTCCTTTCCATAAAAAACACCTTTTTCCAGACCTTCCGCAACTACGTCCTTTCCCAACAGATAGGTGTCGCTCTCGTAATAGTAGGTGTCAAAGTCCACGCCTAAATTTTTATAGGTGATCTCAAAACCATCGTACACCCAACCGTTCATTTGTTTCCAAAGCGAAACAACTTCCTCGTCGCCGGCCTCCCATTTTTGGAGCATTTTTTGGGCTTCCAACAAGATAGGCGCTTCCTTTTCGGCCATTTTTTTATCCACTCCCTTTTCAACGAGTTGCCCAATCTCCGCCTTGTAAGCCTTATCAAAAGCCACATAATAATTGCCCACCAATTTATCGCCCTTTAAGCCCGAGCTTTCCGGAGTTTCGCCGTTACCGAAGCGTTGCCATGCCAGCATGCTCTTACAGATGTGGATGCCTCGATCATTGATAATCTGGGTCTTATAGACCTTCTTACCGGATGCTTTCAGGATTTCGGCCACGGAATAGCCCAAGAGATTGTTTCGAATATGGCCCAAATGCAGGGGCTTGTTGGTATTGGGGGAAGAATATTCGACCATAACGGCTTCGTTGGAGGTAGGTACCAGACCGAAATCGGTCTTATCCTTGACCGCATTGAAAAAGTCCAGGTAATACCCATCCGAAATAACGATGTTCAAAAAACCCTTGACAACATTATATCCGGCCACAGCATCCACTTCCTTTTCAAGATAGGCACCAATTTGCTCCCCAATTTGTACGGGGTTGCCCTTTACTTGCCGGAGCATGGGGAAAACCACTACCGTAATATCCCCTTCAAAATCCTTTCTTGTAGGCTGAAATTCCACAGATATGAGTTCAACACCGTAGGTAGCCTGTACGGCTTCCTTCACTTTTGCTTCAAGAATTATTTCAATGGTCATCTGCAAGGATTTAAGGCTGCAAAACTAAGCATTTTTTGCCCTTTTAAAGCGAAACTATGGTCTTTGACCCTTCTTTTCTGTAACTTTAAAAACGCTTGTGTAAAGTCAAAAAAAAGAATTGCATGCTATTGAACGTATCTTATTCAAACCCCTCCATTACGCAGAAAATCGACACCGAAGTGGGGAAACCCTTTACCCTCAAGGAACGTTGGACCCTAGGCGGTATTGGCTCCCCAAGACTCATCATTACGGATGCCAGTATTGAAATAAGGAATTTGCTCATTTTGGACAATAATAGGGACACCTGTAATATTGAGCTTAGGCCCAAAGGTATCATTGTGAGGTTCCGATCGCTTTTGGAGACCTTTGCGCTTATTGTTCCCTATTACAAACTGACATTGTACAAGGGGGAGTCCTCCGTATATTCCCTGTATCGAGATCACTACTTTATCAAAGTGGCATCCGATACCAAGGCGGTACAAAAATTCTTTAAAAAAATATTGGAATTCAAGGCCGATAGTTCGCCCACCTCTTTGGAGGATCTATAAGTCCTGAAATCCAAATATTCCATCTTAATTCAATTTTAAAACATGAAAATCCTTCTTACCGGTGCGAATGGTTACATAGGAATGCGGTTATTACCGCAATTGATTGCCGATGGACATAAAGTGGTATGTGCCGTAAGGGACACTGAACGGTTTTCCATTGATGAGGAAACAAGGGCGCAAGTTGAAATTATAGAAATCGACTTTTTGGAAGCGGTACGGCCGAATCTTCTGCCCAAGGATTTGGACGCAGCCTATTTCTTGATACATTCCATGAGTTCTTCCACCACCAATTTTGACGAAAAGGAAGCCACAATGGCCAAAAATTTCATTACCTACGTGGAGTCCACCAACATTCGTCAGGTCATTTACCTAAGCGGTATCGTGAACGATGAAAAACTATCCAAGCATCTAAGTTCCCGTAAAAATGTGGAAGATATCCTCTCAAAAGGTCCCTTTTCGCTCACAGTGCTTCGGGCAGGGATTATCGTGGGCTCCGGAAGTTCCTCTTTTGAGATTATTAGAGATCTCTGCGAAAAATTACCTATCATGATTACCCCAAAATGGGTCTTGACCAAAACGCACCCCATCGCCATACGGGACGTTATTTCCTTCTTGATAGGTGTACTGGGCAACGAAAAAACCTTCGACGATTCCTTCGATATAGCGGGCCCCAATGTACTTACCTATAAAGAAATGCTACATCAATATGCACAGGTAAGAGGCTTTAAAAACTGGATTTTTACGGTGCCCGTCATGACGCCAAAACTGTCTTCCTATTGGCTGTATTTTGTAACCTCCACTTCCTATAAATTGGCATTGAACCTTGTGGACAGTATGAAAATTGAGGTGGTGGCAAAGGATCAGAGACTGGCGGAACTACTTCAAATTAAAACCCATAGCTATAAGGAAGCCATTGAAATGGCCTTTAAGAAAATAGAGCAAAACTTGGTCATTAGTAGCTGGAAGGACAGTATGGTTAGCGGCCGTTTCAACAAGAGTCTGGAAAAATACATTCAGGTGCCAAAATTTGGAGTGCTCAAGGACGAACAGACCCTCCAAATTTCGGATTCCAAAAAAGTACTTGAAAATATCTGGAAGATTGGTGGGGAACAGGGTTGGTATTACGGCAATAGCCTATGGAGATTACGTGGATTTTTGGACAAACTGATGGGGGGTGTGGGATTGAGAAGGGGACGGACCCATCCTGATAAAATTTATCCGGGGGACTCCCTGGATTTTTGGCGGGTACTCTTGGCGGATAAAAAGAAAAAAAGACTGTTGCTCTTTGCCGAAATGCGATTGCCTGGTGAGGCATGGCTGGAATTTAAAATCGACAGGGACAATGTATTGCATCAGACCGCCACTTTTCGCCCACGTGGCCTAAAGGGGCGCTTGTATTGGTACAGTCTCGTTCCCTTTCATTATTTTATTTTTGGTGGTATGATTCGAAACATTGCAAAAACAAAATGACCTATGATTGCATCCTTTGTGAAAAAACAACGGGAATTTTTTGGTTCTGGGGCTACAAAGGACCTGAAGTTTAGAAAATCCTACCTTAAAAAGCTACGAGCGGCCGTAATTACTTATGAAGACCGAATTTGTGATGCCCTGTATTCCGATTTTAAAAAGCCGAAGTTCGAATCCCTTGCCACGGAAACCCAGTTCGTACTCTATGAATTGGACGAGACCCTGAAAAATATAAACTATTGGAGCAAACCAAAACGGGTGAATTCCACGTGGGTCAATTTTCCCTCTTCGGATTGGCTCTACCCGCAACCCTATGGTAACACACTCATCATTGCACCTTGGAACTATCCCTTCCTACTGACCATATCACCCCTTATAGGAGCCTTGGCCGCTGGCAATACGGCCGTATTAAAACCCTCTGAATTTACGTCCAGCACGTCCAAAATCATCAGTGAAATTATTACGGAAGTATTTCCCGAGGACTATGTAGCCGTCGCGGAGGGCGGTATCGAAACTTCCCAAGAATTATTATCCCTGAAATGGGACTATATTTTCTTTACGGGAAGCACGAAAGTGGGCAAAATAATCTATCAAAAGGCCGCGGAACACCTAACGCCCGTCACCTTGGAACTTGGAGGCAAAAACCCCTGCATAGTGGACGAATCGGCCTCCATTGCCGTTAGTGCCAAACGCATCGTATGGGGTAAATTCCTAAACTGCGGTCAGACCTGTATTGCACCCGATTATATTCTGGTGCACAAAAAGGTAAAGAAAGATTTGGTGACGGAACTTGGCAAGAGCATTTCAGAGTTATACGGCCCTTCCGTAGAAGACTCTCCCGATTTGGCCCGAATCGCCCATACATCGCATTATGACAATCTAAAGGAAATGTTGACCGGACAACGCATATTACTGGGTGGGGATTTTAATGACCAGACCCAATATATGGCCCCAACATTGGTGGACGAACCCAAACTGGATAGTAAAATAATGCAAGATGAAATATTTGGCCCCTTGCTTCCCATAATTTCCTATGAAACGGAAGAGGACATAGATAGTTATATTTCAAACTATGAAAAGCCTCTTGCCCTATATGTTTTTAGTAAAAGGAAAAAATTTAGGGAGAAAATTATTCATGCCTACAGTTTTGGTGGAGGGGTCATGAACGATACCCTGCTCCATATTACAAATAGCACACTACCGTTTGGAGGCGTAGGTGCTTCCGGTATTGGCCGCTATCATGGAAAATATTCCTTCGATACTTTTTCACACCAAAAGGCCATCATCAAAAAAAGTTTTTGGCCGGAAATTCCGCTTCGATATCCACCATATAAATTACCGGAAAAACTGGCGAAGAAACTAAAGTTCCTTTTTAAATGACCTGTTACTAAGTAAACTACCTAGAGGGCAAGCTCACGAGGCATTCTTTGAAAGCTAACTTTTAATTTCGAAGCAAGCCTTGGAGTATTAACCCCCCTTGGCGGTGCCAATAAATTCTATTACTTTTTTGGTAAAAATACTTCGGCCATCATACAGCGGGCGCTTCCACCCCCACAGGCTTCAATCGTATCCAGGGGACTGTGGATTATTTTGCATCGTTTTTCTATTGCCTCGATTTGGGATTCGTCCAAACTAGCAAACGCAGCGGAACTCATGACCAAAAATCGCTGGCCGTCCTTTCCAAGAACTTCCAACATGTTCCCGGCAAAATGATGCATCTGCCGTTCGCTTATGGCGATGATTTCCTTGCCATCGTTTCTTAGGTGGTCCATCACATTTTTGCGTTCCTTTTTATCGTCGATACTGTCCAAACAAATAATGGCAAAGTCCTCGCCAAGGGCCATCATGACATTCGTATGGTAAATTGGCAATCGTTTTCCATCTACGGATTGATTGGCCGTAAAAATGACGGGCATACAATCGAAATCCTCGCAAAATTCGATGAACAAATCTTCATCTGCCCTTTCCGATAGGGCACAATAGGCCTTTTGGTTTACACGGTCCAAAATAATGCTCCCGGTACCTTCCAAAAACACCCCTTCCGCTTCTGCGGCGGTATAATCCATGACGTTATCGATAAGAAAACCGTGTTGCTCCATAATTTCCAGAATATCCTCGCGCCGTTCGTTTCTTCTGTTTTCGGCGAACATGGGGTATACCCCAACCGTACCATTTTCATGAAAAGAAATCCAGTTGTTGGGAAAAATACTATCGGGCGTATCTGGATCAATAGTATCATCTACTACAATGACATTCACACCGGCAGACCTCAAAGTACTCACAAAGGCATCAAATTCATCCTGTGCCTTTTGGTTGATCTGGTTGTTCTTCTCATCCAAATCTTCCATAAAATAATTGTTCACGGCCGTTTGTTCGTTCATACGAAAGTTCACTGGCCGAATCATCAAAATGGTATTGGTAATCTGCATCATAAATTATTCCCGTATTAATGGTAACGTACTACATCTTAAAAGTCCTTCTTGTTTGGAAATCTCCGCGTATGGAATCTCCTCAACGGTAAAACCCTGTACCCTAAGCCAACTGTTTAATCGGGTAAAACTCTTTTCCGATACCACCACCTCTGGGGTTATCGAGAATACATTACTGAACATATGGTACATTTCGTCTGCCGTTATTTCAAAAACGTTTTCCTTGCCAAAGAAATCGACCAACCATTGGTACTCCTTCTCCACCAAAAATCCATTCTTATGAATGATGGCCTTCCCTTTTCCCAAAGGCTGAAAACAGCAGTCCAAATGTAGGGCGTTTTCCTTGGCATTTTTGGATTTTCTCAACTCAAAGGACAGAACCTTTTTCTTGGGAAATTGCTCGCGCAAATATTCGACCGCATGCACATTGGTCCTGGCGGTAATGTGGTCTGCATAATCGGCACCCGTATAGGTTCCCACAAAAATATAATCGTTCCAAGGCATAACGTCACCTCCCTCCACATGCACTTTTTCCGGTGGATGTAAAATATGGTCTTCCTCAATTTTATCGAGTACATGAAGTATGGCATCCACTTCTTTTTCCCTATCGGGCAAAATATTTGAAATGATAAGCTTGTCCTCGATTACGAACGCGATATCCCTTGAAAATATCTGGTTACAATCCTCCAAGACCTCAGGTCTAAAGACGGCCACATCGTATTTCTTTAATACCTTGGAAAAAGCCTCCATCTCCCTAATCATATCCTCTTCCTTTGGGTAGGTACCCGCCAGGATATGTTCCAAGGATTTTGGGTCATAGGCCTCTTCCGGTTTGGGAATTGGTCCGGGACTTTTTGCCGTACCCAAAACCACGGCCCTTAACCTTGATATTTCATCATTTACACTTAGCCTAAGCATACTATCAATTTTGAGCGCTAAGGTACTATTAAAAACGCCCTCTTTAAACTTTAAAAGGGCGTTCTAAATTTTAAAATCGATTATTTGATCAACGAGATTTTAAATCTACAAATGGTCGTAGATTTTCACCGATATACACCTGACGTGGCCTTCCTATGGGCTCTCCCCGTAATCTCATTTCCCTCCATTGGGCAATCCATCCGGGAAGCCTTCCCAAAGCGAACATTACGGTAAACATCTCAGTAGGTATACCCAAAGCGCGGTAAATAATACCCGAATAGAAATCCACGTTGGGATACAGTTTTCTATCTACAAAGTAGGAATCTTCCAAGGCTTCTTTTTCCAATCCTTTGGCGATATCCAAAATGGGATCTTGAATTCCCAAATCTCCCAGTACTTCGTCCGCAGCCTTTTTGATAATCTTGGCGCGAGGATCAAAGTTTTTATAAACCCTGTGACCGAAGCCCATCAGCCTAAAAGGATCATCCTTATCCTTGGCTTTCGCCATATATTTTTTTGTGTCACCGCCATCAGCCTCAATAGCCTCCAACATCTCCAGTACTGCCTGATTGGCTCCGCCATGCAAGGGCCCCCAAAGTGCGGAAATTCCGGCCGACAATGACGCGAACAATCCGGCATGGGATGAACCTACAATACGTACGGTTGAAGTAGAACAGTTTTGTTCGTGGTCTGCATGGAGAATCAATAATTTATCCAAGGCATCGATAACGACCTTGTTCTTTTTGTATTCCTGATTTGGTCTTTTGAACATCATTTTATGAATGTTCTCCACATAACCCAAGGTATCGTCACCATAATCCAAGGGCAAGCCCTTTTTCTTACGTAACGTCCATGCGACCAAAACAGGGAACTTGGCCAAAATTCTAACAATAGAGCGATACATATCCTTTTCCGAACTTACATCTACGGTAGACGGATTAAAAGCGATAAGGGCACTTGTTAGAGAAGAAAGTACGCCCATAGGATGGGCCGACTTTGGAAAACCGTCCAAAATTTTCTTCATCTCTTCGTCAACATGGGATTCATCGGTGATATCCTTATGGAACTTGGCCAATTCATCCTCATTTGGCAATTCACCAAATATTAGTAAGTACGCCACTTCCAAAAAATCGGCTTTCTCGGCTAGCTCCTCTATAGAATATCCCCGATATCTTAAAATACCCTTTTCACCATCCAAAAAAGTAATGGCACTTTCACATGAACCCGTGTTCTTATATCCTGGATCTATTGTAATTATACCTCCTGTTGAGGACCTTAAAGATTTTATATCAATGGCAAGTTCATTTTCCGTTCCTTTAACTACCGGAAATTCATATTTTTTACCATTATATTCTAAAGTAGCTTTATCTGACATCTCTGAATTTTACGTGTTAATCGATTAGCTGTAAATTTAATAAAACAGGGGTATTTTAACAATTCCGCCCACTTCTTTGGGCTAAAATTAACAATAAGTTAGTCGTACGGAAAAACCTATAACAAATAGAGGTCTTTGTAATAAGCATCCACGGAATCTTCCCAGGTGAATCGCATTTTTTTTGCGTTCGCTTTAATTCTTTTCCAAGTGGGTTTATCGTTTTCCCAAACGTTCAGGGCCTCGTCAAAAACCTTCACCATGTTCCTTATCTGCTGGTCATAGGTCTTTCCTTCAAAGGCAAACCCCGTTTTCATGTGGGTTACAGTATCCTTAAGACCCCCTGTATGGTGTACCAGGCAAGGGTTCCCGTTTCTCATGGCCAACATCTGACTTATACCGCATGGCTCGAACAAACTTGGCATAAAATAAAGATCTGTTTCCAAATACATGGAATCAATAAGGTCTTCAGATTGGCCATTGGTGAAAATAAAATTTTTATGCTTGTAGCTCATCTTCCTGAACAGATCTTCATAATCCGGATTTCCGGTTCCCAAAAGCATGAAAATACCCTCTGCTTTGTCCAATCTTTTTAAAATTTCCTCAAAAGCTTCGGGCGAACGTTTTAGGAAATAAAATTTCTGTTCCGTCAGCCGGGCAACACTTGATACAATGAACTTGGGCCGGTTCCCAACATATTGCATAATCTTTTCCCCTGTATGGGCGAGAAAATCGGCCTTGTACTTTTTGGATTCGTCCTGCAACCATCTAAACAGTGCCTTAACGGTATTCCGATACAGATTGCCTTTTTCGGCCGTTCTAATGTTATTATAATTGGAAGCATTTAATATCCCAAAGAGCCTTCCTTCATTATTCGCTTTTTGAAGATCCTTTTCCAGGCCCTCACCCCCAATAAATTCGGGCGGCCTGCTCGGCAACATGACGTCTTCCTTGTAGGATGGGGAAACCGTGTGTACGGCATCCGCCAATCGAATTCCCACGGCCATAAGATTGATACAATCCAGGTATCTAGGGTCCATTAAACCCTTATGGTCCAATTGAACCTCGGGAAACCAATTATTTACAGAGGCATAGTTGTTGTAAAAGGGTCGGATGCCCTGTATTGCCAAATTATGGATACTGTAGACATATCGCATTTTTTTTAAATCGCGATAAGCGGGATGATAGGTCTTCAAAAAAAGAACCGCGCTGGAATGCCAGTCGTGCATATGGACTACGTCCAATTTTCCAAAGGCACCCACCTTAATAGCTTCTGCCACAGCGGTGCAGAATATCATGAACTTGACGAAATCGTTAAAAAATGGTTCCGTTGGGTCATCATGGTAAATGTGGGCAATACCACCCTCTTTGATTTCAGGGTGATGAATGGCATAATGTGTAATATTCTTTATGATCTTTTTGGGAACAACTTCGTACAACTCCGCCTTATAGACCGTTCCCCTTAAATTGAACTCCAAATCCGTCTTGAAAATCCCGTTTTGATGCAACCTCCCGTAAGATGGCACTACTACATGTGCAAAATCCCCACGATTGGCGATTTCCCTGGGAACGTCCCTCACCACATCGCCCATTCCTCCGGCCTTGCAATTTGGAATCGCATCGTTTTCCGCTGAAACAAATAAAAAATTATTCATACACTTTTAAATAGGGGAATTTATAACCTAGAAAAGGTAATTAAAGTTTTAGACTGTTCCAAAAAAAAAGGCTTTCTAAAAGAAAGCCTTTTTTGCAAAACTATTATTATTTGACCTTAAAGGCCTTTTCCTGAGGATAGTAGGCCATACTTCCCAATTCCTCCTCTATTCTCAACAATTGGTTGTATTTAGCCATACGATCAGATCTGGATGCGGAACCTGTTTTGATCTGTCCTGTATTCAACGCTACGGCCAAATCGGCAATCGTATTATCTTCCGTCTCACCGGACCTATGGGACATTACCGAAGTATATCCTGCATTCTTGGCCATGTTCACCGCTGCAATCGTTTCGGTCAAAGTACCAATTTGATTTACCTTGATCAAAATGGAATTGGCAATGCCTTTCTCGATTCCTGTTGACAATCGTTCTACATTGGTAACGAACAAATCATCACCTACCAATTGAACTTTATCGCCAATTTTATCGGTAAGGGCCTTCCAACCATCCCAATCGTTCTCGTCCATTCCGTCCTCAATGGAAATAATTGGATATTTGGCAGTCAAGTCCGCCAAATACTGGGCCTGTTCCTCAGAAGTCCTCACCACTCCCTTATCTCCTTCAAATTTGGTATAATCATATTTACCATCCACATAAAATTCTGCGGATGCACAATCCAAAGCGATCATTACATCGTCCCCCAATTTATAGCCTGCCTTATCAACAGCTTTTGCAATGGTATCCAAAGCGTCCTCAGTTCCACCGGCAAGATTTGGAGCAAATCCACCTTCATCACCTACGGCTGTACTCAAACCCCTATCATGCAATACTTTTTTTAGGTTATGAAAGATCTCAGTACCCATTTGCATGGCATGCGAAAAACTCTTCGCCTTTACGGGCATGATCATAAACTCTTGAAAAGCGATGGGGGCATCTGAATGCGACCCCCCATTAATAATGTTCATCATGGGAACAGGTAGGGTATTGGCACTAACCCCTCCTACATATCTGTATAAGGACATGCCCAACTCATTGGCAGCGGCCTTAGCTGCAGCCAAGGAAACGCCCAAAATAGCGTTTGCACCTAATTTGGATTTGTTAGGAGTACCGTCCAAATCGATCATTGTCTGGTCCAAAAGGTTTTGCTCAAAAACGGACATTCCAAGTATTTCCTCAGCGATGACAGTATTTACGTTTTCAACTGCCTTCATGACCCCTTTGCCCATAAAAGTTTTTCCTCCGTCCCTGAGTTCAACTGCCTCGTGTTCTCCCGTAGAAGCCCCAGATGGTACAGCAGCCCTTCCCATGACACCGTTTTCAGTGATAACATCTACTTCAACAGTGGGATTTCCTCTTGAATCTAAAATTTGTCTTGCGTGAACGCTTAATATGATACTCATTTGTTATTTTCTTTAGTAACTGAATTAAAATGTGATTTGTAAAGATACGAACGTTAAACCCACGTTGTTAAAACGATTGTTCCATTTCAAAGGAATATAACGATTTTTTAAACTTCTGTGGATTGCATTGACGTTTTCTCGATCAACTTGAAAAAATCATCAAAAAGATAGTCCGCATCATGGGGTCCAGGACTTGCTTCCGGGTGGTATTGCACCGAAAAGACGTCCTTGTTTTTCATTCGGATTCCCGCCACGGTTTGGTCATTTAAATGCACATGGGTAATTTCCAAATCCTGATTGGCCTCCGTTTCTTCACGATTGATTGCAAATCCATGGTTTTGCGAGGTAATTTCCCCCTTCCCGGTAAGTAAATTCAAGATGGGATGGTTGATACCCCTATGACCATTATGCATCTTATACGTAGAAACGCCATTGGCCAATGCGATGACCTGGTGGCCCAAACAGATTCCAAACAGAGGTTTGTCGGTTTTTATAATCTCCTTGGCAACTTGAATCGCTTCACTTAAAGGTTCCGGATCACCAGGACCGTTTGAAATGAAATAGGCATCCGGATTCCAGTCAGACATTTCTGCGAAGGTTGCGTTGTAAGGGAATACTTTAATATACGCACCACGCTTTTTCAGGTTACGAAGTATATTTTTCTTTATTCCGATATCCAGGGCCGCTATTTTCACGGGCGCTGATGCATCCCCATAAAAATAGGGTTCTTTGGTAGATACCTTTGAGGCGAGTTCCAATCCTTCCATACTGGGAACTTTCTCAAGTTGTTTTTTCAACTCTGGAATATTGTCAACCTCCGTGGAAATGACCGCATTCATAGCCCCATTGTCCCTAATGTAACTGACCAAAGCCCTTGTATCCACATCTGAAATGGCAAAAAGATCGTTCTTGTCCAAAAATTCCTTTAAGCTGGCATCCGCCAAGGGACGGGAATATTCGTAACTAAAATTTCGGCATATGAGCCCGGCTATCTTAATGGTCTCGGATTCCACTTCGTCAACGTTCGTACCATAATTCCCTATGTGGGCATTGGTAGTCACCATCAATTGACCAAAATAGGAAGGGTCCGTAAATATTTCCTGATAGCCCGTCATACCGGTATTAAAACAGACCTCCCCGAAGGCGGTCCCATCTTTGTCCCCTACCGACTTACCATAAAAAATGGTTCCATCGGCCAATAATATTAAAGCTTTCTTTTTGGCTTGATACTTCATGATGTTCCTTTTCTATTTATCCGTTCACAAAAAAACATAAAAAAAGGATAGGCTGTAAGACCTATCCTTTTATAATTATCAATATTTATTGACATGTTACTCTTTTGAGTCATCCTCTTTTTTTACCTCGTTTTCAGGCTGTGATTCAGCTTCTGGGGCAGTCTCGACTTCCGGAGCCGCTTCCTCTGCAACTACTTCCTTCACTTCTGTCTCCTCTGCTTTTGGAGCATCGGCACCTGAACTCTTTCCACCTCTTCTACTTCTTCTAGTAGATTTTTTCTTAGGCTTACCGGCATTGTATAGTTCGTTGAAATCAACCAACTCTATCATGGCCATATCCGCGTTATCACCCAATCTATTTCCCAATTTGATGATTCTAGTATAACCACCAGGTCTATCGGCGACCTTTTCAGCAACAACGCTGAACAATTCAGTTACTGCATATTTATCACGAAGGTTTTTAAAAGCGATACGTCTGTTGTGCGTACCTTTTTCTGCGGATTGATTATTCTCAGCTTTGGATTTTGTAATCAATGGCTCAATAAATTGCTTTAAAGCTTTAGCCTTTGCAACCGTTGTATTGATTCTTTTATGCTCAATTAAAGAACATGCCATGTTGGCCAACATAGCCTTTCTATGCGCCGATTTTCTTCCTAAATGGTTAACTTTTTTACCGTGTCTCATTATTATAGTATTATCATCTTGCTACCAAACTCGGTCGAACGAGGAGCAAAATATGATTAATTAATCCTTATCTAATTTGTATTTTGAAAGATCCATTCCAAAGCTCAGTCCTTTGTTGATTACCAACTCCTCAAGCTCTGTAAGGGATTTTTTTCCGAAGTTTCTAAACTTCATCAAATCGTTTTTGTTGAAAGAAACCAAATCTCCCAAGGTATCTACCTCCGCTGCCTTTAGACAGTTCAAGGCACGTACGGAAAGGTCCATATCAACCAATTTGGTCTTCAACAACTGTCTCATGTGCAGGGATTCCTCATCGTAGGTTTCCGTTTGCGCGATTTCATCGGCTTCAAGCGTAATACGCTCATCAGAGAACAACATGAAATGATGGATCAATACCTTGGCAGCTTCCGTTAGGGCATCCTTAGGATGTATGGAACCATCGGATACAATCTCAAAAACCAATTTTTCATAGTCGGTCTTTTGCTCAACACGATAGTTCTCTATGCTATACTTTACGTTCTTGATCGGCGTAAAGATAGAGTCGACAGCTATTGTTCCAATTGGAGCACCTGACTTCTTGTTTTCTTCAGCAGGAACATATCCCCTACCCTTATCTATGGTAATTTCCATATTGATACTGATCTTGGGGTCCATGTTACAAATGACCAAGTCTGGATTAAGCACTTGGTAACCAGAGATGAACTTTTGGAAATCCCCGGCAGTCAATTGCTCCTTACCACTAACTGAAATGGAAACGACTTCAGCCTCAGAATCTTCGATCTGCTTCTTGAAACGAACTTGTTTTAAGTTTAGGATAATTTCGGTCACATCTTCTACAACACCCGAAATCACTGAGAACTCATGTTCTACTTTATCAATCCTTACGGATGTAATGGCATGGCCTTCCAAGGAAGAAAGCAACACCCTTCTAAGTGCATTCCCAACAGTTAATCCATAACCAGGCTCCAAAGGACGAAATTCGAACTTTCCTTCGAAGTCTGAGGAATCGATCATTATTACTTTATCGGGTTTCTGAAAATTAAATAATGCCATAATTGGATCAGTGTTGTTTTTATTTTGAGTAAAGCTCGACGATTAATTGTTCTTTGATGTTTTCAGGAATCTGAAGTCTCTCCGGAACGGAAACGAATGTCCCCTCCTTTTTTTCGCTATTCCAAGTAATCCATTCGTAAACACTACTGTTTGCCGAAAGTGAATCCTGAATACTTTGTAAAGACTTGGATTTTTCCCTAACACCTACAACGTCTCCTGCCTTTAATGTATAGGAAGGAATATTTACGATATCGCCGTTCACTGTAATATGTCTATGGGAAACCAATTGTCTGGCACCGCTTCTTGAAGGGGAAATTCCCATTCTGAACACCACGTTATCCAAGCGGCTCTCACATAATTGCAAAAGAATCTCACCCGTAACACCTTCTTTTCTTTTGGCAGTGGCGAAAAGGTTTCTAAACTGCTTTTCAAGAATACCGTAGGTATATTTAGCTTTTTGTTTTTCCATCAACTGTACGGAATACTCAGACTGCTTTCCTCTACGCCTGTTGCTTCCATGTTGTCCTGGAGGGTAATTTTTTTTCTCAAAGGATTTATCGTCCCCGAATATCGCCTCACCAAATTTTCGGGCGATTTTTGATTTAGGTCCTGTATATCTTGCCATTTTCTAAAATTATGAAGGTGGGATTATGAATTAAGGCTTATCCTTCGATAATCGTAATTACACCTTCGGTGAAATATTAATACTTAATTAAACTCGTCTTCTTTTTGGAGGTCTGCACCCATTGTGAGGCATTGGTGTAACATCTATGATTTCAGTTACCTCAATTCCAGAATTGTGTATGGAGCGGATAGCGGATTCACGACCATTTCCAGGTCCCTTCACATAAACCTTCACTTTTCTCAAACCCGCTTCATGGGCAACTTTTGAACAATCCTCCGCCGCTACTTGCGCAGCATAAGGTGTGTTCTTCTTAGATCCCCTGAATCCTAATTTCCCTGCCGAAGACCAAGAAATAACATCACCTTTTTTATTAGTCAAAGAAATGATAATGTTATTGAACGAGGCATTTATATGTGCCTCTCCAACAGAATCAACAATAACCTTACGCTTCTTAACTACTTTTGTATTTGCCTTTGCCATATAAATTTTTAGTTTCTAGTGTTAGTTTTAAGTTATTGGAATCCTAGACTTTTACATTTCAAACAGATTCTTCTAACGTCTAAATACTAATGACTTCTATTGTTTATTATTTAGTTGCTTTCTTCTTGTTAGCAACTGTTTTTCTCTTTCCTTTTCTGGTCCTAGAGTTGTTCTTTGTACGCTGACCCCGTAATGGCAAACCGGCTCTATGACGAATACCTCTGTAACATCCAATATCCATTAATCGCTTAATGTTCAATTGAATCTCGGAGCGTAACTCACCTTCTATAGTAAATGAAGAAACTGCATCCCTGATACGACCAATCTCATCATCGTTCCAATCAGAAACTTTAGTATCCTCACTAACTTGGGCTTTACTTAAAATCTCCTTGGCCCTGCTCTTTCCTATCCCGTAAATATAGGTCAAGGCGATTACGCCTCTTTTTTGTTTTGGTATATCAATACCCGCGATTCTTGCCATAATTACCCTTGTCTTTGTTTAAATCTAGGATTCTTTTTGTTGATTACGTACAATCTGCCTTTCCTGCGAACAATCTTACAGTCGGCACTTCTCTTTTTTACTGATGCTCTTACTTTCATGCTATCTTAGTATCTATAAGTAATTCTTGCTTTTGTAAGGTCATAAGGACTCATTTCCAATTTGACCTTATCTCCAGGTAATAATTTGATATAATGCATACGCATCTTACCTGAAATATGCGCTGTAACTACATGTCCATTTTCCAATTCAACTCGGAACATTGCGTTAGACAATGCCTCTATAATGGATCCATCTTGTTCTATCGCTGCTTGTTTGGCCATAAATTATGCTACTTTTCTATTTTTTCCGGTTTTCATCAATCCATCGTAATGTCTATTCAATAGATATGAATTCACCTGTTGCACAGTGTCGATTGCAACCCCTACCATAATTAAAAGGGAAGTTCCACCATAAAATAGTGCCCATCCGGCCTGTACATCCAATAATTTTACGACGATGGCTGGTAAAACGGCCAGCAAAGCTAAAAATATTGATCCAGGTAACGTAATTAATGACATTATTTTATCCAAATAATCGCCAGTTTCCTTTCCAGGTCTAATTCCTGGAATAAAACCTCCACTACGTTTCAAGTCATCCGCCATTTTATTGGTAGGTACGGTAATAGCGGTGTAGAAGTAGGTAAAAATTATAATAAGGAAAGCAAATAACAAGTTGTAGGCCCAACCAAAAATATCACTGAATTGTACCTGCATCCACTGTCCAAAAGTTGTATCATCAAAAGCACCACCGATCATACCAGGAACGAACATAATTGCCTGTGCAAAAATTATGGGCATTACTCCAGAAGCATTAAGCTTTAAAGGAATATATTGTCTAGATCCCATTACGTTCTTTTCATATCCTCCGGAAGCGGTCCTTCTAGCATACTGAACGGGTATCTGCCTGGTGGCCATTACCAACAATACACTTGCCAAAATCACCAAGAACCAAACAATAACTTCAATCAGAATGAACATGAGTCCACCGTTATTATTGGTTGTCCTGGAAACAAACTCCTGTACAAAAGATTGCGGCATCGTGGCTATGATACCAATCATAATCAATAAAGAAATACCGTTTCCAATGCCCTTATCGGTGATTTTCTCACCCAACCACATTGCAAAAACACAGCCCGAAACCAATATAATAACTGCCGGAATCATAAAATCCAAACCTTTACCCAATACAAAGGCACTATCAGGAACACCAAATGCACCTAGACCATATAAATAAGCAGGAGCTTGAACAATACAAATACCAATGGTCAACCAACGTGTAATCTGATTAATAGTCTTTCTACCACTTTCCCCTTCCTTTTGTAATTTCTGAAGATACGGTATGGCAATACCCATTAATTGGACTACGATAGAGGCCGATATATAAGGCATGATACCCAAAGCAAAAATAGACGCATTCGCAAATGCCCCTCCTGTAAAAGCGTTAAGAAGACCAAAAATACCTTGGTCAGTACCATCGGCCAAACCACCTAATTGGGTAGAATCAATACCTGGAAGAACGATTTGACAACCAAACCTATACACCAAAAGAAGCCCAAGAGTAATTAGTATCCTACTCCTTAGCTCCTCTATTTTCCAAATATTGGATATTGTATCTATAAATTTCTTCATGTTCCCGTATATACTTATAAACTTATTGCTTCACCACCCGCAGCCTCGATAGCAGCTTTTGCGGAAGCAGTAAATTTATGTACCGATACCTTTAGAGCGGTCTTTAGTTCACCGCCTCCTAATATTTTAACTAAGTCATTTTTTCCTACAATGCCGTTTTCGACCAAAGTTTCGAAGGAAACTGAACTCTCAATTACTTTGTTATCTACTAACTCCTGTAATTTTCCAAGGTTTATTCCTTTGTAGTCCTTTCTATTTATGTTGGTAAAACCAAACTTGGGAACTCGTCTCTGCAATGGCATCTGACCACCTTCGAACCCAATTTTTTTTGAGTAACCAGATCTAGATTTAGCACCTTTATGCCCTCTTGCAGCGGTACCACCTTTACCTGAGCCTTGTCCTCTACCTAAACGTTTACCCTCTCTATTAACGGAACCTTCTGCAGGTTTTAGATTACTTAAGTTCATTAGATTTATGTTTAAGCTTCTTCGGTAGAAACCAAATGTTTAACTTTATTTATCATTCCAAGAATATTAGGTGTTGCATCATGTTCAACAACCTGACCTATTCCTTTTAATCCAAGAGCTTGCAACGTCCTTTTTTGGTTCTGTGGCTTCTTAATACCGCTCTTTACTTGTTTTACTTTAATTTTTGCCATAATTAACTGTCTTAACCTTTAAAAACCTTCTCCAAGGAAACTCCCCTCTGTTGTGAAATTGTTTTGGCATTCCTTAATTGTAATAAAGCGTCAAAAGTTGCCTTTACTACATTGTGAGGATTCGAAGATCCTTGAGATTTAGATAATACATCGTGAACACCCACGGCCTCTAATACCGCCCTAACTGCTCCACCGGCAATCACACCTGTACCATGCGATGCAGGTTGAATGTAAACTCGAGCACCACCATATTTACCTTTTTGCTCATGAGGCAAAGTACCTTTGTTCAAAGGAATACGAATCAAATTCTTTTTTCCGTCCTCAATAGCCTTTGCGATTGCGGTAGCCACCTCTTTTGATTTACCAAGACCGTGTCCTACCACTCCATTTTCATCGCCAACAACTACGATAGCAGAAAAACCAAATGCCCTACCACCTTTCGTAACTTTGGTAACACGCTGAACGCCCACCAATCTATCCTTTAAATCTAAACCTCCTGGTTTAACTGTTTCTACATTTTTGTACTTCTGGAACATACCTCTTATTTAGAATTTTAAACCTGCTTCCCTTGCACCCTCTGCCAAGGACTTAACCCTTCCATGGTAAAGGTTTCCGCCCCTATCAAAAGCTACCTTTTCTATACCGGCAGCCTTAGATTTTTCGGCAATCGCCTTACCTACAAGAGCAGCAATTTCCGTTTTGTTTCCTTTTGCCGATGCGATATCCTTGTCTCTGGAGGAAGCAGCCGCCAAAGTAACACCTTTCACATCATCTATCAATTGTGCATAGATTTCGCTGTTGCTTCTAAAGACGGATAATCTTGGCCTTTCGGCAGTTCCATTGGAAACCTTGCGGATTCTCCTTCGAATTCTATACTTTCTTTGTGTTTTTGATAATCCCATAATACTTTTATTAAGCCGATTTACCTGCTTTTCTTCTTAATTGTTCACCAACAAATTTGACACCTTTTCCTTTGTAAGGCTCTGGCTTACGGAAGGATCTAATCTTCGCCGCAATGTGCCCAACCAACTGCTTATCGTGTGAAGTTAGTTTTACAATAGGGTTCTTACCTTTTTCTGATATGGTCTCAACTTTTACCTCTGGTGCCAAGTCGAAAATAATATTGTGGGAAAAACCTAAAGCCAAATCAAGTTTTTGACCTTGGTTACTTGCTCTATAACCTACACCTACCAATTCCAATTCCTTGGTCCATCCTTGTGACACACCCTTCACCATATTCAATACCAATGCTCTGTACAGACCATGCTTTGCTTTATGCTCTTTAGAGTCAGACGGCCTTGTTACAAATGCCTGCCCGTCTTCTATTTTTATATCTACACCAGAGAACTCTTGAGTCAATTCACCTAATTTCCCTTTAACGGTAATTTCTTTATCCTTGACCTCTATGGTTACGCCTTCTGGAATTGCTATCGGATTATTTCCTATTCTAGACATCTTCTAACTCTTTTTCTATTAATATACGTAGCATAAAACCTCCCCACCAACGTTCTCCGCCTTGGCTTGCTTACTCGTCATAACACCGTGTGACGTTGAAACAATCGCAATACCCAATCCATTGAGGACCCTAGGCAAGTTAGCGTTGGAAGCATACTTTCTCAAACCTGGCTTACTAATACGCTCTATTTTCTTAATTACAGGTTCTTTGGTTAATTTATCGTATTTCAAGGCAATTTTTATAGTACCTTGAACTTTGTCATCCTCGAACTTATAACTTAAAATATATCCTTGATCGAATAATATTTTAGTAATTTCCTTTTTCAAATTCGACGCAGGGATTTCAACAACTCTGTGTCCTGCCCTACTCGCATTTCTAATCCTTGTTAGATAATCTGCTATAGTATCTGTTACCATTTATATATAATTCGGTGACGGTTTTTAGCCTTTTGCTAAACCTGAAACCAGTTATTCAATTTATTTTACCAGCTGGCTTTTTTAACCCCAGGTATCAAACCTTGGTTTGCCATTTCCCTGAACATTACCCTAGAGATACCAAAAGTCCTCATGTAACCTTTAGGTCTTCCGGTAAGTTTACACCTGTTGTGCATACGTACCGGAGAGGCATTTCTTGGCAATCTCTGTAGCGCCTCATAATCTCCAGCTTCCTTTAAAGCTTTACGTTTTTCAGCATATTTAGCTACAGCCTTTGCCCTTTTTCTCTCACGGGCTTTCATTGATTCTTTAGCCATCCTAGTTCTTTTTAAAAGGTAATCCTAATTCCGTTAATAATGATTTTGCTTCCTTATCCGTTTCGGCAGAGGTTACAAATGTCACATCCATCCCATTGATTCTGTTAATCTTATCAATATTGATCTCTGGGAAAATGATTTGCTCCGTGATTCCAAGGTTATAGTTACCACGTCCATCAAAACCAGTGGCCTTAATTCCTTGAAAATCCCTAACCCTAGGAAGGGCCGAAGTAACCAATCTATCCAAAAATTCATACATCCGGTCTCCTCTCAGTGTCACCTTAGCACCTATCGGCATACCTTTTCTTAGTTTGAAAGCCGCAACGTCCTTTTTAGACATGGTAGCCACTGCCTTTTGACCCGTAATCATTGTCATCTCATCCACAGCATGATCAATGAGTTTTTTATCGGCCACAGCAGCACCAACACCCCTACTCACAACAATCTTCTTGAGTTTTGGAACCTGCATTACGTTCTTGTAACCAAATTCTTCGGTCAAGGCCGCTACGATACGGTCTTTATATTCTTTCTTTAATCTTGCAACGTAAGCCATAACTAAATTACTTCATTTGATTTCTTGGCAACTCTAACCTTTTTTCCGTCTCTCACCTCGTAACCTACTCTCGTAGTTTCACCAGATTTTGAGTCGATCAACGATAAATTGGAAATATGGATCAAGGCTTCTTTTTTAACGATACCACCTTGGGGGTTTTGTGCACTTGGTTTTTCATGTTTGGAAACCATATTCACTCCCTCTACAATCGCTTTATTTTTTTCAAGATTTACGGACATAACCTTACCTTCAGAACCTTTATGGTCTCCGGCAACGACCCTTACCGTATCTCCTGTTTTTATCTTTAACTTCTTCATTTTACTAGTCTAATTATAGTACCTCGGGGGCCAATGAAACAATTTTCATGAACTGCTTGTCCCTTAGCTCTCTTGCTACGGGGCCGAAAACACGCGTACCTCGCATTTCACCTGCTGGATTCAACAATACACATGCATTGTCATCAAATCGGATATAAGAACCATCCGGTCTTCTTACCTCCTTTTTGGTCCTAACAACCACGGCTGTAGAAACCGCACCCTTTTTTATACCTCCGTTTGGAGTAGCTTCCTTTACGGTAACTACGATTTTATCCCCAATGGAAGCGTATCTTCTTTTTGTACCACCTAGAACACGGATAGTTAAAACTTCCTTAGCTCCGGTATTATCCGCTACCTTTAATCTAGATTCTTGCTGTAACATAACTTATTTGGCTCTTTCTAAGATTTCTACTAACCTCCAACACTTGGTCTTGCTCATAGGACGTGTCTCCATAATCTTTACGGTATCGCCGATATTGCAATCGTTCTTTTCGTCATGGGCAACATATTTCTTTGTTTTCAAAACGAACTTACCGTACATAGGGTGTTTAACTCTCTTAACCTCAGAAACAACAATGGACTTTTCCATCTTGTCGCTGGTTACTACCCCAATTCTCTCTTTTCTTAAGTTTCTTTTTTCCATAAAGCAGAACCAATTATTGGTTTTCCCTTTTAGTTAATTCAGTAGCCAATCTTGCAACCGTTCTTCTTACTTTTCTAATTTGAAGAGGGTTTTCCAATGGAGTCACAAAATGAGCCATTTTTAAATCTGCATGTTGCTTCTTATACTCTGCAAGTTTTTCCGTAAGCCCTTCAACAGACAACTCCTTTATTTCTTGATTTTTCATGATTTCCTACGATTAATTGTCAACTGTATAATCTCTTGCAACAATGAATTTTGTTCGTACCGGTAGCTTCTGAGCCGCAAGTCTAAGTGCCTCTTTGGCTATGTCAATTGACACACCGGCAATTTCGAACATTACTCTACCTGGCTTTACAACGGCCACAAAGTATTCAGGCGCACCCTTTCCTTTACCCATACGCACCTCCAAAGGTTTTTTGGTAATAGGCTTGTCTGGAAAAATTTTTATCCATAGTTGACCTTCCCTTTTCATATATCTTGTAGCTGCAATACGAGCGGCTTCAATTTGACGGGAAGTCAAAAAAGAAGAGTCCATAGATTTTATTCCGAACATACCATTAGAAAGTTGATGTCCTCTGCCGGCAATACCTTTCATCCGGCCTTTCTGCATTTTTCGGAACTTAGTTCTTTTTGGTTGTAACATTTTTCTCTACTTCTTTAGTTATTACTTTCTACGACGTGGCTTTCTTGCACCTTCTTGTTTACCGGGTTTGGAGGCCTGTCCTTTTTGCATTCCAGTTAATGGAGAAAGTTCCCTTTTTCCATAAACTTCACCTTTCATAATCCAAACCTTAATACCCAATTTTCCATAAGTGGTTTGAGCTTCTTGTAAAGCATAGTCTATATCAGCCCTGAAAGTGGACAATGGAATTCTACCTTCTTTGTAAGATTCTGAACGTGCCATTTCCGCACCATTCAAACGACCGGATATCTGTACTTTAATACCTTCCGCATTCATCCTCATAGCAGCGGCAATCGCCATTTTAATTGCTCTCCTAAAAGAAATTCGGCTCTCGATTTGACGTGCAATACTGGCAGCAACAAGATTGGCATCCAACTCAGGTCTCTTAATTTCGTAGATATTTATCTGGACTTCCTTATTGGTAATCTTTTTAAGCTCTTCCTTCAACTTATCTACCTCTTGCCCGCCTTTACCTATTATAATTCCAGGTCTTGCCGTAGTTACGGTAACCGTTATAAGTTTAAGGGTTCTTTCGATAATAACCCTGGAAACGCTTGCCTTAGAAAGCCTAGCATGGATATACTTTCTAATCTTATCATCCTCTGCCAACTTATCGCCGTAATCATTTCCACCGTACCAGTTGGACTCCCATCCCCTGATAATTCCTAGACGATTTCCTATTGGATTTGTTTTCTGTCCCATTCTAGCTTTCTGTATTTGTATTAGACCCTAAAACCAAGGTTACGTGGTTTGAACGTTTTCTTATCCTATGTGCCCTTCCTTGAGGAGCAGGACGCAACCTTTTGAGCATTGCCCCACTGTCCACACGAATTTCGGAAACAACCAAATCAGCGTCTTCTAAACTGGCATCCTCGTTCTTGGCTTGCCAATTGGCCAAAGCGGATAACAACAATTTTTCCAACTTTCTCGAAGCTTCCTTAGGATTGAATCTCAATATAGCCAAAGCCCTTTCTACCTTCTCGCCACGAACTAAATCGGCAACCAATCTCATTTTCCGTGGTGATGTTGGACAGTTGTTCAATTTAGCGAAAGCTACTTTCTGCTTTTCAGCCTTAATTCTTTCGGCCATTTGTTTTTTACGAACTCCCATAGCTTACTTCTTACCTTTATTCTTTGCACCTGCATGACCTCTAAAAGACCTTGTTGGTGAAAATTCTCCTAATTTATGTCCAACCATGTTCTCGGTTACGAAAACAGGTACAAATTGTTTCCCATTATGCACAGCAATTGTAAGTCCTACAAAATCCGGAGTTATCATTGATGCCCTGGACCATGTTTTTATTACGGACTTCTTACCGGAAGAAACACTTTCCTGAATCTTCTTTTCTAAACTGTAATGAACGTAAGGTCCTTTTTTTAGTGAACGTGCCATTTCTTTCTACTTTTTATTTCTTTCTACGTTCTATTATATACTTATTGGTACTCTTGGTCTTAGAACGAGTTCTATAACCTTTAGCAGGTACACCATTTCTTGATCTTGGGTGACCTCCTGAAGCCCTACCTTCACCACCTCCCATTGGATGATCAACAGGGTTCATAGCAACTGGCCTTGTTCTAGGCCTTCTACCCAACCATCTACTTCTACCGGCTTTACCAGACACCAACAACTGATGATCAGAGTTTGAAACAGCACCAACGGTAGCCATACAAGCAGATAAAACCAATCTTGTTTCACCAGAAGGCATTTTTACGGTTACAAATTTCCCATCCTTTGCCATCAACTGAGCAAAAGTACCGGCACTCCTAGCCATCACAGCACCTTGTCCAGGACGTAACTCGATACAGGAAATAATGGTACCCAAAGGAATTTCACCGAGAGGCAAAGCATTTCCAATTTCTGGGGCAGAACCTGTACCGGCAGAAACCTGCTGGTCAACCTTCAAACCATTTTGGGCAATAACATATCTCTTCTCACCATCAGCATACTCCAACAATGCAATAAATGCCGTTCTATTTGGATCATACTCAATCGACTTTACGATAGCCGTCACATCTTGCTTATCCCTTTTGAAATCGATTACACGGTACCTTCTTTTATGACCACCTCCCTTTTGGCGAATGGTCATCTTTCCTTGACTGTTTCTACCTCCCGACTTTTTTAACGGAGCAAGTAAGCTCTTCTCCGGCTTATCAGCAGTAATGGCGTCAAACCCATTTACTACTCTAAAACGCTGTCCAGGAGTGATTGGTTTTAATTTTCTAACTGACATTCCTTGTCTTTATAGATTACTGTAAAAATCAATTATATCACCTTCCACAACATCGACAATTGCCTTCTTTGTAGCGTTTGTCTTTCCATGCTGCACACCAGTTTTTGTATATCTGGTCTTTCTAGATGGCCCATAATTCATCGTTCTAACTTTCTTCACCGAAACACCATAAGTAGCTTCCACCGCATCCTTAATCTGAATCTTGTTGGCCTTCGGATCAACTAGGAAACCATAACGGTTGTTCAACTCGCCTTCAGCGGTCATCTTTTCCGTTATAATTGGTTTTATCAACACGCTCATGATTCTACTTATTATTTAAATTTGATTCGATTCCTTCTAGTGAGCCCTCCAACAATACAACGCTTGATGCATTTAATATTTTGTAAGTACTTAACCCTGAATTGGTTACAACATCAGAACCCTTGAAATTACGAGATGACAAATATACGCCTTTATTTGAATCGCCCAACACTATTAAGGACTTTTTGTTCTCTAGCCCTAACGACTTTAAAACATTTACAAAATCCTTAGTCTTTGGTGTGTCAAAATCAAAGTCCTCCACTACTATGATTGCATTCTCCTTTGACTTAATACTTAAAGCAGATTTTCTTGCCAAACGCTTAAGATTCTTATTCAGTTTTTGAGAATAGTCCTTAGGTCTAGGTCCAAAAATTCTACCCCCGCCTCTAAAAACAGGAGATTTGATACTACCTGCCCTAGCGGTTCCTGTTCCTTTTTGCTTCTTTATCTTTCTGGTACTCCCAGCTATTTCACCACGTTCCTTAGCTTTATGGGTACCCTGTCTTTGATGGGCCAAAAATTGCTTAACATCCAAGTAGACGGCATGTTCATTTGGCTCTATTCCGAATACGCTGTCAGAAAGCTCAGCCTTTCTACCCGTATCTTTTCCTTTAATATCTAATACTGCTACCTTCATTATTGCCATCTTTGAATAGTTACGTACCCATTTTTGTGACCAGGAACACATCCTTTTACCACCAAAAGGTTTTTCTCCGGAACCACTTTTAAAACTCTAAGGTTTTGAACGGTCACCCTTTCACCACCCATTCTACCAGCCATTTTCATTCCTTTGAAAACCCTAGCCGGATAAGAAGCTGCACCAATGGACCCAGGAGCCCTTAATCTGTTGTGTTGACCATGTGTTGACTGACCAACACCGCCAAAACCGTGTCTTTTTACAACACCTTGAAATCCTTTACCTTTAGATGTACCAATAACATCCACAAATTCTCCTTCTACAAACAAATCAACACTTAGAGTGTCCCCTAATTTGTACTCTCCTTCAAATCCTTGGAACTCAATGACCTTTTTCTTGGGAGAAGCACCTGCTTTTTTAAAGTGACCGGTTTCGGCCTTGTTAGCACGCTTTTCTGCCTTGTCATCGAAACCAAGTTGAAGGGCATTATACCCGTCCACCTCTTCGGTTCTGACTTGGGTAACTACACATGGCCCAGCCTCAATAACGGTACATGGAACGTTTTTTCCATTCTCGTCAAAAATGCTGGTCATGCCTACTTTTTTTCCTATTAACCCAGACATACTTTATTTATTAATTACTATTTATTAAAAACTATTCAAAAAAATAGGGTCAAAAATAATTCAACCCTGAAATTATTTTATCTCCGTTTTTCCCTCGCTCGCAGCTCAGGACATGTATATTCCGAATGTTTCGGAACCCTCTTGACTTTGTCACAGACACTTCGTATGCACTCAGTGTTTGTTTGACTAGCGATTCACTTCTTAAACAAAGAGAATCGAGTCTTACTAAACCTTAATCTCTACCTCAACACCGCTAGGAAGTTCCAACTTCATCAGGGCATCAATAGTTTTGGATGAAGAGCTATAAATATCCAATAGTCTTTTGTACGAACTCAATTGGAACTGCTCTCTTGACTTTTTATTCACGTGCGGCGAACGCAATACTGTGAATATTTTCTTATGGGTTGGTAAAGGAATTGGCCCCGTTACAACAGCACCGGTAGTCTTTACCGTTTTTACGATTTTTTCAGCAGACTTATCCACCAAGTTGTGATCGTAAGACTTAAGCTTTATTCTAATTTTCTGACTCATTACCTTTAATTATGCTGTTATACCTTTTGCCGCCTTGATAACCTCCTCGGATATATTGGAAGGTGTTTCGGCGTAGTGTGAAAACTCCATGGTCGATGTCGCCCTACCAGAAGAAAGAGTTCTTAAAGAAGTAACATAACCAAACATTTCAGACAACGGTACGGTTGCCTTAACAACCTTGGCTCCTGCACGGTCTGACATATTGCTTACCTGACCTCTTCGTCGGTTCAAATCACCCACGATATCACCCATATTCTCTTCAGGAGTAATAACTTCCAGCTTCATAATTGGCTCCATCAACACAGCTCTTGCAGCTTTCGCGGCGGCCTTATAGCCCATTTTAGCTGCCAACTCGAAGGATAGGGAATCAGAATCCACAGGGTGGAACGACCCATCCTTAAGAGTCACTTTCATACTATCCATTTCAAATCCGGCCAAAGGACCATTCTTCATGGCTTCCCTAAATCCTTTCTCAACCGCTGGGATGTATTCTTTAGGCACATTACCTCCTTTAACTTCGTTCACGAACTCCAAGCCTGTTTTTTCCTCATCGGAAGCTGGCTCCATCGTGAAGACGATATCAGCAAACTTACCACGACCACCGGATTGCTTCTTGTAAACCTCCCTATGATCTGCAGCTTTCGTAATAGCCTCCTTGTACTCAACTTGTGGCTGACCTTGGTTCACCTCTACTTTAAACTCCCTTCTCAGACGGTCAACGATAATATCTAAGTGAAGCTCACCCATACCTGAGATAATGGTTTGTCCTGAAGCTTCATCCGTTTTCACCTGGAACGTTGGATCTTCCTCGGCAAGTTTTGCCAAGGCCATACCCAATTTATCAACATCTGCCTTTGTTTTAGGCTCCACAGCAATACCGATTACAGGATCCGGAAAGTTCATACTTTCAAGAACAATCGGATGCTTTTCATCTGACATTGTATCACCAGTCTTAATATCTTTAAAACCAACCGCTGCCCCGATATCCCCAGCCTCGATAAAATCGATTGCATTTTGCTTATTGGAATGCATCTGATAGATACGGGATATACGTTCTTTCTTTCCCGATCTATTGTTCAATATATAAGAACCTGCCTCCAATCTACCTGAATATGTTCTGAAGAAAGCTAAGCGACCTACAAAAGGGTCGGTAGCTATTTTAAATGCCAAAGCGGCAAAAGGCTCCTTTACATCCGGCTTACGGGTAATTATAGCGCCAGTATCAGGATTCGTACCTTCAATGGCATCCTTATCTAAAGGAGATGGTAAATACCTACATACTGCATCCAACAAGAATTGGACACCTTTATTTTTAAAGGAAGAACCACAAATCATGGGAATAATGGCCCTATCCATTACGGCAGCCCTTAAAGCAGCGTGAACTTCCTCCTCCGTGATTGATTCCTCATCCTCGAAGAACTTCTCCATCAACTCTTCATCATATTCCGCAACGGCTTCGATCAAGGCGGCCCTATATTCTTTGACTTCGGCCTGCATATCCTCAGGAATATCGATGACATCGAAAGTTGATCCAAAGTTATCCTCATGCCAAACGATTGCACGGTTTTTGGCCAAGTCGACAATTCCTTTAAAATCTGCTTCCTCACCAATTGGCAGAACAATAGGAACAGCATTTGAACCTAACATTTCTTTCACTTGGTTACACACTGCAAGGAAATTCGAACCTTGACGGTCCATTTTATTCACAAATCCAATTCTAGGAACCTTGTAATTATCAGCTAGCCTCCAGTTAGTTTCAGATTGGGGCTCAACACCATCAACTGCACTAAACAAGAAAACCAAACCATCCAATACACGCAAAGACCTGTTAACCTCCACAGTGAAATCCACGTGGCCCGGAGTATCTATTATATTAAAATGATAACTATTTGAGTCCTCAGTTGGCTCTCCATTAACTCGAGGAAAAACCCATTCACACGTAGTAGCAGCAGAAGTAATAGTTATACCACGCTCCTGCTCCTGCTCCATCCAGTCCATCGTAGCGGCACCGTCATGAACTTCACCAATCTTATGGCTAACGCCTGTATAAAAAAGGATACGTTCCGTAGTTGTTGTTTTACCCGCATCTATATGCGCAGCAATTCCTATGTTTCTCGTTAATTTTAAATCTCTTGCCATTTCTCTGATTAAAATCTAAAGTGGGAAAATGCTTTATTCGCTTCCGCCATTTTATGGGTATCCACCCTTTTCTTAACAGCTGCACCTTCTTCCTTCGCAGCTGCTAAAATTTCGGCGGCCAGTTTCTGGGACATCCCTTTCTCGTTTCGTTTTCGCGCATAGCTTATCAACCACTTCATAGCTGTTGAAATCTTTCTGTCTGGACGAATTTGCATCGGTATTTGAAAAGTTGCACCTCCTACCCTTCTACTTCTTACCTCCACATGGGGCATCACATTGCTCAAAGCATCCTTCCACAGCTCTAAAGCTGATTTTTCGTCATCTGTTTTCTTGGCCTCAACGATATCGATAGCATCGTAAAAAACACTGAACGCCACAGATTTCTTACCGTCCCACATCATCATGTTGACAAATCTGGTCACCAACTGGTCGTTAAACCTTGGATCTGGTAAAAGTGGTCTTTTCTTTGCCTGTCTTTTTCTCATTACTTCTTATTAAAAAGTGTTATTTACTTTTTAGGACGTTTAGCACCATATTTAGATCTACGTTGTGTTCTACCGGCCACACCTGCTGTGTCCAATGCTCCACGAACGATATGATATCTAACCCCTGGCAAATCCTTAACTCTTCCGCCTCTTACCAATACTATCGAGTGCTCTTGCAAATTGTGACCCTCACCAGGAATGTAGGCGTTCACCTCTTTCCCGTTTGTCAACCTCACCCTTGCAACTTTACGCATTGCCGAGTTTGGCTTTTTAGGAGTTGTAGTATATACTCGAGTACATACCCCCCTTCTTTGAGGACACGAATCCAAAGCAGCCGATTTACTCTTCTTGGTAATTGTGGCCCTTCCTGTTCGTACTAATTGTGAAATTGTTGGCATACTATATAAATATGTATAAAAAACTACCCTTTATTTAAGGGTCGGCAAATGTAGTGATATTTAACTTTAAAACAAACCACAAGCCAATAATTTTGGAAACTTTTTTAAACCCCTTAAAAATCATGACCTCCTTGCCGAGCCCAACACTTAAGAAGAAAAACAAAACAATTAGAAGATTACTAAAAATCCTAAAATTATTTCGACTATTTATCACACGGTGAGTTCAAAAGAATTATGGAATTCTCATAATTCGAGCTGTTATATTACATTATATAAAATCCCAATAGTGTTTAATCTATAACTCCTAAGAATCCTTCTACTTCTTAAAGTTTTATTAAAATTCACTTGGATTATTAACGCCATTTTGTGATTTTTGCTGCTAGCTAATTCAAATAATTAAAAAATGAGAACAAAACTAAATGGATTGTTGACGCTATTATTAGCGTTGATTGTGCATATATCCTATGCACAAGAAAAAACAGTTTCCGGTACGGTTACAGACCAGGATGGCTTACCTCTCCCTGGTGTAAACATTGTGGTTGAAGGCACAACTACGGGTACCCAAACTGATTTTGATGGAAATTACAGTATCACTGCGAGTGCTGGACAAACCCTTGCCTTTACCTACATAGGTATGCGCGAGATAAAGCAGACCGTTGGCGCATCTAACACCCTTAATGTACAGATGCAGGAGGATGCCCAAGCCCTAGAAGAGGTTGTAGTGACAGGTCAAGGGATCAAAAGGGAGAAAAAAGCTTTGGGTTATGCCGTGACCTCTGTTGGGGCGGAATCCATTGAAAACAGGACCGAAGGTGACGTTGCCCGTATCTTGGCGGGTAAAGCTGCCGGGGTCAATATCACCGCTGCAGGTGGTATGTCTGGCTCCGCTACGAACGTAACCATTCGTGGTCTAAGTTCATTTAGCGGGAGTAACCAAGCACTTTTTATCGTGGACGGTGTCCCCTTTAGTAATGACACCAACGTAGGAACCAGTGCCGATGCCAATGACCCATCTAATCCAGCGTTCCTTAGTGGAAACACGGGTTCTTCAAGGTTTTTGGACATAGACCCAAACAACATTGCCAATGTAGAAGTGTTGAAAGGTCTTGCCGCTACCACTTTATACGGTACACTTGGTAAGAACGGGGTTATATTGATTACCACGAAAGCTGGTGCGGGTACTGGAGGATCTAAAAAAAATGAAATTACTGTCAACCAGTCTTATTTTGTTAACGAGTTCGCGTCCTTACCGGATTATCAGTTCCAATATGGAAATGGATTTGACCAGCAATTTGGTTGGTTCTTCAGTAACTGGGGACCCAGTTTTGATGAAGACGGTGTTTCCGGATGGGGGAGACAGGCCTTGATAGACGAGAACGGAACCTTGGAACATCCCTATTCCACGACTGCCGTAGCCGCTACTAGGGCCGCATTCCCAGAGTTACAGGGGGCAAGATATGCTTGGCAGCCATACGAATCTGTCAAGAATTTCTTCAAACCCGGATATGCCACCAATACCTCGGTAAACTTCCAGGGGGCCTCAGAGGATGGGAATACCACCTACAACGCAAACCTTGGATATTTGAACGATATTGGCTTTACTCCTGGGAACTCTACAAATAGGATGAACTTCTCGGTTGGTGGTAGGTCAAAACTATCCAATAAATTTACGATTGCGGCCACCATGAACTATGCGCGCACTGATTACAAATCTCCTCCGATTGCCGCTAGTTTGGGTAACGGTGGTGTAAGTGGCGTATCTGTTTATGGACACGTAATGTTCACCCCGATCAGTGTTGATTTGATGGGCTTACCTTTCGAAAACCCAATTACCGGTGGAAGTGTCTACTACCGTAACGGGAACGATATTGTGAACCCGAGATGGTTGGCCAAGAACGTGACCAACCGCCAATTGACCAACAGGGTATTTTGGAATGCTTCATTGACTTATGACATCAATGACAATTTGGCCGCTACATGGCGTACCGGTCTAGATTTCTATAACGAACGCAACGAAAACGCCTCAAATAAAGGTGGTGTGGACCAGCAGAGTGATATTTTTGGATTCTTGGATACCTATGACAACAACAACACCATCTGGGACCACTTTGCCTCATTAAGCGGTAATTACGACTTAAGTGAAAAAATAGGCATGACGTTCAACGTAGGTGCCAACGCTCGTTCCGATTTCTTTGACAGACAGGGTGTTTCCAGTATAGGACAGATCGTGTACGGTATCAAGCGCCACTATAACTACTTGAACCAGCAACCGATCCAAAGAAGCCAAAAAAGAAATATCGTAGGTGTCTTTGGGGATGTGAGCTTTGATTATGACAACTTCCTGTTCCTAAACGTAAGTAGTAGAACGGACTGGGTAAGTAACTTGATTACCGAAAATAGAAGTTTAACCTATCCAGGGGCGAGTTTATCCTTTATCCCAACGGCAGCTTTTACAGGCCTACGTTCTGAAAAAGGAATCAACTACATGAAGTTACGGGCTGGTTACGGTACTTCCGCTAATTTCCCAACTGGATACCCTACCTTGAGTATTGCAGAACAGAATACCTTGGTGTACGGTGAGGATGGTGGTGTAACGACCAACCAAATCGCGAACTTTAAGGCAAATCCAAATTTAAAGCCCGAGTTGTTGAAGGAATTCGAGCTTGGTTTAGAAACACGTTTATTCCAAAACAGGGTATCCTTGGACTTCACCTATTATAACAGGACTACGGATGACCTAATTGTGCGTGAGCCACTTTCTCCCTCAACTGGCTTCACCTTTACACAAAGTAACATAGGCCAGATCAGCAACATCGGATACGAAGCGGATTTGGGTGTGGATATCTTTAGAAACCCTGATGGTTTTAGCTGGAAATCCAACGTGAATTTCTTCTCTAACAAAGAGACAGTTGAGGAACAAGAGCAGGATATCATCATCTATGCCGGTTCCACGGATTTGGATATTGGGGGTAACGCCGCAATTAAGGGAGAGTCTCTTGGAAGTATCGTAGGTAATGCCGTTGCTCGTGATGCCAGTGGAAACTTACTTATAGATGAGGCCGGTAACTATATTACCACTCAGGTAGATGCTGATGGAAACGTGCCAATTATCGGGGATGCGGTACCGGATTACGTGATGAACTTTATAAATACTCTAAGTTATAAAAACTGGAGGTTGGGCTTCCAGATAAGCCATACCGCAGGAGGTGACATGGTTGCCAATACCGTAGCCTTATTGCAAGGCCGGGGATTGATAAAGGAAACCGTAAATAGGGAGAATACCTATATCTTACCGGGCATCAGACAGGCCACGGGACAACCCAATGATTTGCAGATCAACAACTCGCAGTATTTCTTTAGCAACGTCTTGTTCGGTCCTACCGAATTACAAGTATACGATGCTTCTGTAATTAGATTGCAAGAGGTTTCCCTAACATATAACCTACCTAGCAAGTACCTAGATAGGACACCGTTCAGCAAGCTGGGCTTTACCGTACAAGGGTTCAACCTTTGGTACGATGCCTATAACATGCCAGATGGTGCCAATTTTGACCCCAACGTAGCTGGTGCAGGTATCGGAAATGCAAGGGGCTTCGATTTCTTGAACGGGCCAAGTAGCCGCAGGTATGGATTGACAGTGACTGCATCCTTTTAATTATAAAATTTGCTAAAATGAAAAAAATATTAAAAACAGTTTTAACAGTTGCTTTTACAGGGCTTGTATTCAATGCCTGTGAAACCACGGATTTGGACCTTAGAGTCAGTCCAAACGACCTGGCGATCAGTCAGGCGGACCCTAATCTGATATTGAACTCGATTCAATTAGCTGCAGTATCAAATATGGAACGATTCAGTGATTTAAGCGCCCAGCTCACCAGAATAGAATATATGACAGGGCGTATCTACTTCAACAACTTCCAAGGTGGTGTTATGAACAGCGTATGGGCGCGTACCTACAGTAGTGAGTTCAACTTGGCGGGATCAGCAGTTGATGTAGGTCTTTTCACGAACGTAGATGCATTACAACAAATCAATGCAGCAAGTGACATCAACTACGATTTTCATGTGGCAGTTGGACAAACAATTAAAGCGTACTCCTTATTGTTACTTACGGACTTCATTGGACAAGCTGCGTTTACTCAAGCCGGAAATCCTGATGAATTCCCTGCGCCAGTGTTGGATGACGGTCCAGTGGTTTATGATGGCGCATTATCCCTTTTGGACGAGGCAGAGGCATTATTCGCCACAAACCCTCCAACACAGGGAGCGGATGATTTCTATTATGGAGGCGATAGCAGCAAATGGATCAAATTGATCAACTCCATTCGTTTAAGAACTTATTTCTTGACGGGAAATACTGCTGCCTTCAATGCGGTTATTGCTGATGATAACTTCATATCAGACGTAGAAGATGACTTCCAGTTCCAATACGGCACAAGGGTATTACAGCCAGACACAAGACATCCAGAATACGCCAATGACTATAGCCCAACTGGTGCTGGAGGTTATTTGAGCAACTGGTTGATGGAAACAATGTTGGTTAAGGACGATCCGCGGATTCGGTACTATTTTTACCGTCAGGTAGAAGCCACTCCAGGAGCGGACGCCGATCCGGACGAACAGTTTCTTAGCTGTAGTCTATTCTCAGTTCCTCAGCACTTTGTTGATGGCGGATTTACTTTCTGTAGTGTACCTAATGGTTACTGGGGAAGAACTCATGGTAACGATGAAGGAACTCCCCCAGATGGCTTCTTTAAGACTGCTTACGGGGTATATCCAGCTGCGGGACGTTTTGATGATAACAGTTTCGAACCCATTGGCCTTGGCCAAGGTGGTGGCGGGGCCGGTATCAGGCCAATCGTTCTTGCTTCATACGTAGATTTTTGGAGAGGTGCCATGGCAACAACTCCTGCTGCAAAGGCTGAATTTTTACGAAGCGCCATGGAAAAATCCATTGCGAAGGTTCAATCATTCGGCGCAGTTGACGGAAATGCCGACAAATCTTTTGAGCCTACGGAAACTGAAGTTTCCGATTACATTGATGATACCGTAGCAGCATTCTTGGCGGCTTCAGGAGACGCGCAGGAAGATATCTTTGCGGAACAGTATTGGATCGCCCAATGGGGAGGTGCACAGGAGGCCTGGAACTACTACAGGAAAACTGGATATCCTACCACCTTGTCCCCAAGTTGGGAACCAGATCCGGGACCCTTCCCAAGATCTTTCTTCTACCCACAGGACGAGGTAATCACCAATCCTAACTTGCAACAACGTGCGGACTTGACCAATCAGGTATTTTGGGATACCAATCCTGCCAGTCCAGCGTTTCCACAAGCCAATTAATTTTAAAACATTATGACAATGAGAATCAAAAATATAAGTTATACAGTTTTGGCAGCCTTGGCCCTTGTTTTTCAGGGTTGTACCGAAGACGAGAGTGTCATCACGGATGTCCTCGCGGATACTACAAGGGGAGCTGTGCTACGAACACTGTCCTCGTCCTTCCCGGATGTAGCAGAAGGTTCCACCGCCAGTACGTTCACAGGGAACTTTGAAATACAGTCCGATGAATCCGCCACAATTGTTAGCGTTGATGTTTTCGGAGAATTCATCGACAATACCGGCGATACACCAGGTGATGCATCAGGGCTTATTACCAACATAAGTACTTTTGACGATACCGAATTTGGTCTTCAAGGATTTACTTACAGTACAGGTGTCACTGAAATTTTGGGTGCGGCAGGCGTATCCTTGGATGCAGTAGAACCGGGAGATCAGTACAGGGTGCGGTTCGAACTAGTTGCCGAGGATGGGAGAAGGTTTTCCTCCGGACAGAATACTGGTACGCTTACCGGTGGCTTTTTTAGCTCACCGTTTAGATTTACGGCCAATGTAATCTGTGCCCCAATCGTGCCTACTGCAGGTACTTGGACCGTAATCACCGTCGACTCCTATGGAGATGGTTGGAACGGCGGTAATTTGAGTATTACTATCGACGACAACGATCCAATCACATTGACAAACAGCTTGGATAACGGAGGACCATATCCTGATGAAACCACAGAGGAATTGACCTTTGAGGTGCCAGCGGGCGCACAGGCTATCCAAATTGTTTACAATGGAGGGTCTTTTGACGAAGAGGTCACCTTCCAAGTAATCTCCGCAAATGGCAATACTATTCTGGATTTAGGTCCGGAACCTGCAACATCTACAGGACTTATCGATTATTGTTTGGATTTGGAGTTGTAATTCCAAATCGTACATAGATAAAAAAAGCGGTTCCAATATTGGAACCGCTTTTTTTTATTATTCAAATTTAATACAATATGTAGATACCATGAAAAACAGGGGTTAAAATTGAAACTTTAATCAAACTAAACACAAAATCTGATACATTGTTAAAATAAAAATATTTAAACTTCAAACCCAAAACCTTCAAAAAAAAGTTTAGTACCTTTAGATAAGAGTAAAATTAAAATAAACATGAAAAAATTATTTCTTTTAGCCACACTTGCACTTTCAACCTCCTTTTTAACAGCTCAATACTCTGGTCAAGCACTAAGCAATGCTTCCTCAGGAGGGTCTATGGATGGAAGTGCGGCAGTTATAAATACCTTATTAGGAGATATGGCCAGTAGGGATGCCAAACGAACCAAAAATTATGACGAATTTCAAGGCTCTCCCTACGTATCCAACACCTTCAAACAAACGGATATTTGGTATAATGAAGAAAACATGGGAAGAATGTTCTATCGATACAATGCCTTGAACGAAGAAATAGAAATTAAGAACACGCTTTTAGAAGAGGAAGCTGTTAAAGGCCTATCAAGAGACAAAAACATCTCTCTTTTAGTCGATGGGAAAAAACTATCTTTCAAAACATTTGTCACCTCAAAAAACCAAACATTGAATGGCTATTTGCTGCTCTTAAATGATGGTAATACCTATGATCTTTATAGAAGGATACGTGTTAAATTTACAGAGGGCAAGCCTGCCCCCAACTCCTTTGTAAAAGCAGTCCCCGCAAGATTCTCTCAATTTACGGAATACTATTTTCAAAAGGATGGAGTAAACCGAATTGATGAAATTGCGCTTTCAAACAGTAAATTATTAAAACATTTGGAAGGAAGCGATAAAGAAGCCTTAAAAAAGTACTTAAAGGAAAACAAAATCAAAATAAAGGAAGAAGCAGATTTATTAAATGTCTTTGGTTTTCTCAATACATTGTAGTGAAACAATTTAAGATTCCAACGAGTAATATAAATATTCATATAGTAATTTGGGATTTACACCACATTATTGGTTGGGACTTTAAACAACTCTAATATTGAATTAGTTTAAACCTTTTCATATTCACTAAAAAATTGCAGTAGTGAATCTATACTTTATCTTTTTCCCCTCCAGAGCCGAGCTATGAAGCAATAAAAATTCCGCATTTAGATTTAAACTCCCATTTTCTCACCGGAATTTCACAGTCTAAAGCAGAGTCCATAATTTAAGCTATTGATTTAGCCAAAGACTATGTATTTTTAAAGGTCATTATAGCATAGTTTTGATTGAGCATCAAAATGAAAATATTACATGGCCTTTGGATAAATTCAACTTCCCGCAAATGCAAATGAGAATCCCGTTAATCTTCATAGCAACTGTTTTAATCCTAACTGGTTGCAAAGAGCAGAAAAAACCAATTCAAAAAAAGGAACCAACCAAACAAGTTATTTTCTGGAAAAAAACAAATCCAGAAGAAAAGGAGAAAAACGGAGGTTTGCTATTACCCGGTTCATTTTCAGCAATAACTGTAGTAGACAGTATAGGCCCCTCCAGACATTTGGCAGTAAACGATAACGGAGATATTTATGTGAAATTAAGGGAGACAGAAGGCACCCTGGGAAATATTGCACTTAGGGACACGACGGGCGATGGCAGGGCGGATATTGTGCAAAGTTTTGGCGGTTATCCAAATGACGGCAAGTTTGCCACGGAAATGCGTATACACCAAGGTTATTTATATTTTAGCTCTGAACAGGTAATTTACAGACAAAAACTATCTCCCGATAAATTAATACCCGAGTCAAATCCAGAGGTCATTCTTACCGATCGTTTCCCCCTAAGATGGCACAATGCCAAATCATTGGCTTTTGACAATGATGGTTTTATGTATGTGACTTTTTCAGCCCCTACCAATGCTTGTGAGGACGCTAATTCCCAAGGTAAGATAAAAGGCCATATGCCCTGCCCAATGTTAGAATATCTAGGAAGTATTTGGCGTTTTGACAAAAACAAACCCAACCAAATTCAAACGGATGGCGAACTTTATGCCACGGGAATACGTAGCATCGTTGCATTTTCTTGGAATAACGAGGACAATGCACTATATGCGGTCCAGCACGGACGGGACTACCTTCACAACCACGCCCCTGAGGACTATACAGAATGGGACCAAGCGGTACTTCCTGCAGAGGAGTTCATGAAAATTAAAAAAGGGGATAATTATGGTTGGCCCTATAGTTACTATGACCATTTTCAAGGTAAGAAGTTGGTCGCCCCTGAATATGGTGGTGACGGAAAATTGGAGGCAAAAGAATACACAAAACCTTTGATGGGGCTACCTGCGCACTGGGCTCCAAATGACCTCCTTTTCTATACAGGGAATCAATTTCCAGAACGATATCAGAACGGCGCATTTGTTGCCTTTCATGGATCCACAAATAGAACACCCTATCCACAAGCAGGATATATTATTGCTTTTATTCCTTTTGAAAATGGAAGACCTACAGGTAGTTGGGAAGTCTTTGCCGATGGTTTTGCCAAAACGGACACAATTGCTACAATGCCAGATGCAAAATATAGACCAATGGGTCTTGCACAGGACAAAGATGGGGCACTCTATATTTCGGAATCCAAGGAAGGAAGAATTTGGAAAATCGAGTTTAAGGGAGACAAATCTCAGTTTGGAAATGAACAACTCAAAAAAATGGAAGAATTGAAAGGCAAAACCTATATCAAAACCCCGGATAGGGTGAATGACAGACTGAAATCATAGAATAAATATAATATGATGAGTCATGTATTCCCTATGCTGATTTCCCTAGGAGTACCACAATAACACATTCAAAAGATGAACTGTTCCAACGAAACACCTTCCTTTTCGATTTGTTTAATTTGTTGTGATTCCTGAAAATATTGTATTACACTAAATAATAGTTGTTAAAAAAGGCAAAAAGCATCACGGTATAATACCTATCTTTAGCCCATGGAAAAAACCACCCAAATCTATGGCATAAGGGCCATTATTGAAGCTGTAAACTCAAAAGAGGAAATTGATAAGGTATTTCTTCAAAAAGGGCTTAAAGGGGATTTAAAAAAAGAACTAGAAAGCCTTTTGAGAAGGAATGAAATCAATATTGTGTATGTTCCCGCTGAAAAGCTAAACAGACTCACAAAAAATAACCATCAGGGGGCCGTTGCCAATATTTCTCCCGTTAGATTCTATTCATTGGAGGAATTGGTCGAAAGAGCCAATAACAAAGACACCCCTGCCCTATTCTTACTTTTGGACCAACTCTCTGACGTACGGAATTTTGGTGCGATTATAAGAACGGCGGAATGTACCGGAGTAGACGGAATCATCATTCAAAAAAAAGGTGCCGCACCGGTTACAGCGGACACCATTAAAACATCGGCAGGTGCGGCTTTTAAAGTGCCAATTGCCAAAGTAGACCATATCAAGGATGCTATTTTCTTCTTACAAGCTTCAGGTATACAAATTGTTTCCGCTACGGAAAAATCGAATGATTCCCTTTACGATATTTCCTTTAAGGTACCCATAGCCATCGTCATGGGGGCGGAGGACCAAGGTATCTCCCCCTCGATTCTAAAAGCTTCTGATTATTGCGCCAAACTACCCTTATTGGGGGAAATAGGATCGCTGAACGTTTCCGTTGCCTGTGGTGTCTTCCTATACGAGGCATTAAGGCAAAGAACTAGAAACTAAGTTTTCTCAGTATCGTCTGTTTTTTCGGAAGATTTATAGATATATCGTATTTGGAGACCATCTTCCGATTCCGATTCTTGATTTGAAAAATGAGGAGTTTCTATAAAATTACCATCGGCATCAAAATGTTTTAAAAAGGGGTCATCTGCTTCATTATAATCCTCCCGTTCCCAATCATACTTTTTTGGTTTTGGGACTTTAGCGTCGAAAACAAGTGCGAATATCAATCCCGTCAAAAAGCCTCCCAAATGACCCTCCCAAGAAATTCCTTCCTTGACCGGAAAAATATACCACAACAAGCTTCCATAGATAAAAACGACTATCAAGGATAGTGCTACCAGCCGAAAATGTTTGGTTATAATTCCCTTGAAAAATATAAAACTGGCCAAGACATAAATAAGTCCGCTTGCACCTATATGAAAGGAAGGTCTACCAATGCCCCACGTAATAACCCCTGATAAAACAATACCCAAAAGAACGACCCGCAAGGCTATACTTTTGTAGAAATAGAAAAGTGCGGCCAAAAATATTGCCAATGGAATGGTATTATTGTACAAATGTTCCAAAGAACCATGTATGAAAGGACTGAGCACGATTCCTTTTAATCCGGCCAAACTTCTAGGATAAATGCCGAATTCGTTAAAATTGGTCCCGTTCAACAATTCTATCCAATATACGGACCAAACAGTTAACACCCCTATAAGTGGGGCGAACAGCACGGAGTTGGAAAATTTAAAATGTTCTGAATCGGACATGGAAACAATTTAACAATTAATCGGCCAAAATTGGGAATCGGTAAAAATGTCATTTAAATTTATTAAAGGTCTTGATGATTTTCTTTGCCAGACCTGACAGGTTTTAAAAACCTGTTAGGTCTACCCAATCGTATCTCGACTAAGGAACTTCCTCAACTTTAGCCTATTTTTACATCATGAACGAGCCATTAGCGGAACGGGTACGCCCAAAGAACCTGGAAGAATATATCAGCCAGAACCATCTAGTTGGTGAAAACGGTTCCTTGACCCATCAAATAAAAAAAGGTGTTATTCCATCCCTTATTTTATGGGGTCCGCCGGGTACGGGAAAAACGACATTGGCCAACATCATTGCCAAAGAAAGTGAGAGACCGTTCTATGTGTTGAGTGCCATTAATAGTGGAGTCAAGGACATTCGAGAAGTTATTGATAAGGCTAAACAAGTCGGAGGCCTGTTCACAGCCAAAAACCCGATCTTGTTCATAGACGAAATCCATCGGTTTAGCAAATCGCAACAGGATTCCCTGTTAGCGGCCGTTGAGAAAGGTTGGGTAACGTTGATTGGTGCCACGACCGAAAATCCAAGTTTTGAAGTCATTCCGGCCCTATTATCTAGATGTCAGGTCTACATTCTGAACCCCTTCGGAAAAAAAGACCTGGAACTGCTTTTAGAGAGGGCGATGAAAAACGACACGATTCTTAAAAAGAAAAAAATCACCCTGAAGGAAACCGAGGCCCTACTGCGACTATCCGGTGGGGACGGCCGAAAACTGTTGAACGTCTTTGAGCTGGTCATCAACTCGGAACCCTCTGAAGAAATTATAATTACGGACGACCTAGTCCTTTCCAAGGCCCAAAAAAATACCGTTTTATACGATAAGACCGGGGAGCAGCATTATGACATTGTATCGGCCTTCATTAAATCGATACGAGGCAGCGACCCAAACGGCGCGGTCTATTGGCTGGCCCGCATGATTGAAGGTGGTGAGGACGTAAAATTCATTGCCAGAAGGATGTTGATTTCCGCTTCGGAAGACATCGGTCTTGCCAACCCCACCGCATTGATCATGGCAAATACAACTTTCCAGGCCGTAACCACCATTGGTTATCCCGAAGCCCGAATTATTCTAAGCCAATGTGCGGTCTACTTGGCAACCTCGCCAAAAAGCAACGCCAGTTACATGGCTATTGGCAAAGCGCAACAAACGGTACGACAAACAGGAAACCTTTCCGTACCCTTACATTTGAGAAATGCACCCACAAAATTGATGAAAGACCTAGGTTATGGCGCCGATTATAAGTATGCCCATGATTACGAGAACAATTTTGTAAACGAAGAGTTCCTGCCAGATGAACTATCTGGAACATCGTTTTACCAACCGGGAAAAAATCAACGGGAAAATGCCCTGAGCGACTTTCTAAAAAAACGTTGGAAGGACAAGTATGACTTTTAGAATTTGATGTTCAAAGGTTCTTGAACCAGGTTTTCGCCCTCATAATATTCAAAAATCCATTGGCCCTCCTTTTGGTAGACCATGCCACTTTTTTCACCGGATTGGGCCATGAACATATTTTCATTGGAACTCTTGAACAATTTCATTCGAACCTTTGGGGTACTGTCCACCAATTGATAGCCATTGGCGATTTCTTGGGCGTACCAAATTTCCCCGTTTTCCGCAACTTGTGATTCATTTTTTGAACCGATATTGGACGGTACGGGCTCCAAACTTTTATAGGACTGGTTCTCTGTAGTAGCTTCCTGTACCACCATTGGATTCTGGTTTTTGGGAGCTTTTCGCTGTACCTTATCGGTATTGATACCCTTTGGTTCCATTCTTTCAGCTATTTCCTTATATTTTAGGCTTCTAACATCGTTCTTAAAACTTAACGTTAGTGTCTCTTTGGGAGCCTCCATAGCCGTGTACTCGTAATCAACACCATCCAAACTCTGCATGGCCTCTCCAATGGCCTCATTATAGGCCGATTTGTATTCCTTAATCTTGCTTTTCCCTTGTTGTGTTTCAAAAACATCGGCACCATTGCAGTCCTTTAGTACCAAAGTGGTTTTTGTCGTGAACATGGAAGAATCATCCGATAGATCAACCCAAACCCCCAAACATCTATCGGATGCGAGGTCCGGAGGAAGCGCATCATCATAAACTGCATTAAATCCCTTTTCAGAAAGCAGGTATTTAATCAAAGTACTGGTTTGATATTGGTTGGTTTTCCTGAACGCCTCAAATCGTTTGGGAACTACAAAATATTTGTAATTGTTCAAGTCTGTCTGTGCGGACAAGAAATTACTAAATGAAACGGTAAGTACTATTAACAAGGTTCTCAAAGTCAAGGGTGTTTTTGTTCATACAAAGTAAATGAAAAAAGCATGCCAAAAATCCGTCCACTTACTTTCGGCCCCAAGATATAATATTTAAACCTAACTGAAAAGATGCATAATTACTTGCCGCGATGTTCCCATAGGATAACAGGTTATCTGCCAAGGCATAGAGGTTTATGGGCCCCGCCTGAAGATTGAGTCCAAAACCAAGATTCGTATAGCTGAACTTATCGGCCGTATAGGTTGCCTTCACCGCCAAGATATTGCCTAGCCTCCGTATGTAAAAACCTGTAATCGCCGCTTGTGGACCCCTTGGTCTGTTGATCAAAAAAAGGTGGCCCCCAACGGAATTCCTATATGCGATTCTAGGTGAATTCCCTCCGGAAGGATCAATGGTACAATCGCAGTCTTCAGCTGACCCTTTGGGCAGTCCAAAATCATACCGTAATGAAGCATTTACTTTGGTAGGCCTAAAGGTCAAATAGGCCGAATTATTCTCTTCAAAAGGTACCAGTTCCTCGATTTCATCTACGAGGTCCTGCCAATAATCCCGATTCAAATTCGATAGTTCACGCAATACATTTATCTGGATTCCCTCTGAACTGGCAATTCCATTCAGCGAATAATTTTGGGTATCCCCACTATGATAAATAAACCCCAGATCCAATACACTGGCAGTAAATACCGTTTGTTCATTAAGCCGATATGAAAATCCCAAATCTACACCCAGACCCAAATCTCCTCCAAAAAGGGCCCGTTTCATTATTGTATTCCCGGTTGTTTCATTGTCCGATGCTTCATCCAATTGCCCGAAACCGGATGTTCTTAATTGCAGATCGGCATTTAAGGTAGTATTGAGAATGTTATTCTGCCCTTCCGTGTTGACCAAATAGCCACTGTTTCTGGTGGAATTATAATCCACGATACCCGAATATAGTTTCCCCCTCGCGCCAATTGTCAGGTTTTTGTCCACCTTCTTGTTCACCCCCAAATGATAGACCGCCACCAAGGAACCCCGCGTTTTCAAATCCCCCAAGTCAAACCTTCTGTTCAGCTGATCGGCATTACCGTCAAATATCAACTGGGCATAATCCCTTGGCCAATAGGTAATATTATCAAACTCCAAATAGGCCCCACCGGAATAAAAAAGATTGGGATTGCCACTTCTAAACCCAATGTTGAGTATTTCAACTTGGACATTGCCACTAAATTCATCCCTGCGCCCCATGCCGAATACCATTCTATCCCTAATCTTATCGTTGATGTCCAGTCCGTCCTCGGCAAAAATATCATTAACGGAAACCCCATTGGAACCCACATAGCCAGAAATCCCTGAAATCATTGGAATGCCCGTATACCATTTAAAATCGCTCTCCACACCTGGATTCACCATCAAGGATTGGGGAATTTCATTAAAATCGTAAAGAATCTGCTTGTTCTGGGCCCGTAGAAAATTGCATGACAAGACCGCTAGAATGCTTATGGAAAGGATTCGCTTCATTTTACCCTGACCGTAAATTTTGCACTGGAACGAAGTTCGATGGCCGGATCCGGCAAACTGGAGGTACTGGTATTGTCCCCAAGGTTTCTGGCGCTCAGCCGTATCTGGGAGGTATTCCTAAGAATATCAAGACTTTTGTCCGCACCGCCATACGCCACAACCCGGGTCAACAGGGCCGTTGGTGCGGCATCCATTTGGAAGAACTCGGTGTCCAGAACATCCCCATTCTCGTTCAAAAACTCTATGGTTATCTCAATTTCCTTACTTGTAGTATTTTCCAATTCATAGGTTATGGAACCTTCCAACACCCTTTCGGCAAAAATATCCTCTTCAAAGGCGTCAAAATTGAAATCCTGGGTAAAGAAACTGATGCCCGTAACCCTATTTATTATCGATTCCTGGGTCTTTACGTAGAAAATACTGGTTTCGAAAGTGGGGGTTATGGTCAGGTCGTCATATTGACCAAAGTCCTGTTTATCGGAACAGGAAACCAACAATACAAGCCCAACGAACAGAAGACCTATTTTTCGTAACACATTCATCCTTTGGAAACAATTACCGGATAGGAACGTCCTATCCCATTTAAGAGATATAACTCTATAAATAGGTTTTTATTTCCCGAAGCTGCGTGATAATGGGGGCATGGTCATGAAAGGGATCTCCATGGGCATTGAAATGTAAGGTATGCAGACCAACAGATTTGGCTCCAAGGATATCCGCTTCCAAACTATCCCCGATCATCAAGGATTTCTGCGGATGGACTTTTGCTCTATCCAAGGCAAGTTCAAAAATGATGGGGTTGGGTTTCTTCACCCCCGCCATTTCGGAATCCACGATGTGTTCAAAAAAATGGTGTATACCGGAATTCTTCAACTTTTTTTCCTGAATTTCCTGAAACCCGTTGGTAATGATATGTAGCCGATACCTAGGCCTTAGATAGTTGAGCACGGCAACGGTATCCGGAAACAAATGGGTGTAGGACGATAAATGATTGATGTACTCGCTGGACAAACTATGTATTACCTCATCTGAAACGGGGTGTCTTAGTTGGTCGAAAACCGTTTTTAAGCGTTGATATCTAAGAGCTTCCTTGGTTATTTTCTTCTCCCGATACAATTTCCAGAAAGCCAAATTTGTGGGTACGTACACCCTTAAAAAATCCTCAAGTGGGATTTGGATACCGTGTTCTGCCAATATTCTTTCAAAGGTTAGGGACGAGTTCCGCTCAAAATCCCAAAGGGTATGGTCCAAATCAAAAAATACGTCCGTGACGAGATTTTTAAACATGGTACTTTGTAATTAACTGATGGTACACATCCTTCCAATCGAAGGTATGGTCAGAACCCAACAATTCGTTCGAGAATACGGATATAAAAGTACCCTTTACCAATTTTATTTCATTGTAAATAGCGTCCATTCTGCGTTCCAATTCCTTTTTCTTATGGATTTCCCTCAGGGCATAATCATGAAGTACAAAAGGAAAGACCTTTATGGGTTGCTGTACTTCCAAAGGAATATCATAAAACTGAAAGGGCGTACAGGTGCCCGCCCTAAACCCTATTTGATAGCTATAGCCCATGGTAAAATCATCCGTGAATTCCGCGGCAATCAAATTTCTATAGGTTTCCGGAACGTCCACCCGATTGTAGCGCATTCTGGAATAGTTTACCGGTCTGTTGACGACGTCCTCCAAATTATGTTTTTCGTTTTTCAAAAGTTCCACATCGTTGAAAGAACTATAGGAAGCCGCCAAGGCCACAGTGGAATAATCACCAATATACTTAATCAACGACCTAAAATTGATGCTATTTGTGGATACGTTTTTATCGTATTTGGAGTAGTTGGCAAACTGAAAAAAGAAAATACTATTGATTTTCAACTTTTTGTGCCACTCTATTAAGGTGGCGAAATTGTCATACGGATCTTTTTTAATGTTCAGTCCCACCGCAATTCTTTCTATCAGCCTTTTTATCCTGAACGTTCCCAGATCCAGTAAAAATCCGGCAGCCCCCCGTATAACTCCCCTATTCGCATAGCAATGGGAAGTGGTTACGTCTATCAAGGACAAGAATTTATATTTTCTAGGCCCCTGGACCAAAACTGGAAACCGTTCCTTTAGTATCACGAAGAGTTTCATCGCCCAAATATCCACCACCGGGCGTTCCAAGAACTTATGTTCATAGGCCAGACTTCCCTTGGACGGAAAACGCCCGTGGGCATCCTTAAAGTGAGGTAAATACTCCTCATACCGACTGATCAGGTAAAATGAAGCCGCGAAAATGTCGAAAGGCAGACTACTGCGTTCCCCCGCAAAGAAAAAACAGGGAACATTGTCCCAACTCATTACATTGATATCCACATCGTTAATACCTTGTTCGAACAAAAGGTCGTGACTGCGCACGAAGAACTCGTTCTGTAATGGCTGTTTGGTATAGGTTATCTTTTCATTCTTATGTTTTATGAAATCCTCCACCTTGGTAGTAAAACCTATTTCTATACCCAAAATCCTGGTAAATACCTGCTTCATGGTGTACGTTAGGCGAGGTGTGATTTTATGGGTATAGATCAATAACATTTACAACAATTGATTATCGGCAAAACTAAAATATTCCTTTTGTGTGATGATCAGGTGGTCCAGAACACGAATGTCCAAAGACTCCGATGCATTTTTGATTTTTTGGGTAATTTCGGTATCGGCCTGACTCGGTTTTAAGGTTCCCGAAGGATGGTTGTGCGCCAAAATCAGGGCCACGGCCCCTAATTCTAACGACTGTCTCATAAGCAAACGAACGTCTACCAAAGTTCCTGTAATCCCGCCCTTGCTCAACTGGGCCTTGTGCAATATCTTGTTGGAATTGTTCAAATACAAAATCCAGAATTCCTCGTGCTGCAGTTCACCCATGATGGGCTGCAGGACTTCAAAGGCATCCTGACTACTGCCTATTTTCTCGATTTTTAGGAAACCCTCCCCTCGTCTCCGCCTGCCCACTTCCAAAGCTGCTGAAATGCTAATGGCCTTGGCCTCACCAATACCCTTGAATTTCATCAATTGCTGGATGGAGAGCTTTCCCAATTCGTTCAGGTTGTTATCCACGGAAGCCAATATCCGTTTGGAAAGTTCCACGGCGCTTTCCTCTCTGTTTCCGGACCCTATCAAGATGGCGATTAGTTCCGCATCGGAAAGGGCGGAACGTCCTTTATGGAGTAGTTTCTCCCTAGGTTTATCGTCGTCGGACCAATTTTTGATTGAAAAAGAAACGGGCTTAGCTTCCATATTCCAAATATACTGAACTAATTTTTTCAGGTTGGCAATATCGTAATCACGGATGTATAAAGATGCTCTTTATTATTGAACATGATTCTTCCCGGAAAGAAATGCGCACCTAAACATTTTCAATGGATCGGGTCAGTTCGCCCAAATCCAATCCGCCGTAATTACCTGAACTCATCAATAAAAGTGTCGTATTGGAATAATCCATATGTTGGATGAACGCATGAAAAGATTCCGCATCCGTAAACACTTTCAGGTCCTTGCGAGCAAAAGCCTCCATAATCTGTTCCGGGGTTACTTCCTTCAACTTTTTAATGGCCACGGATTCCGGCAAAAAGAAAATAACGGCCTCGTCCGCCAGATTCAAAGCCCCCTTGTATTCCTTCAAAAAATCTGGATTGAAACTACTATATGTATGCAGTTCCAAACAGGCCACCAACCTTCTATCTGAATATTGTTCCTTCACGGCCGTGGTGGTGGCCATGACCTTACTGGGCGCGTGGGCGAAATCCTTAAAAGCAATACAATTCTTGCCCTCTGCTATTTTCTCCAACCGCTTGGAAGCACCTTTAAAAGTAGCTATCGCTTCATAAAAATCAGCCTCGTCCACGCCCATGTTCTGACAGATCCATTTGGCTCCCGCCAAATTGCTCAGGTTGTGCTTGCCAAATACCGAAATAGGCATAGGTCCTTCAGGCGTTGACAACAAAGTTTCCCCATTCACCACCTCATAATCGGGTGTGCTATACGGGAGTTTTCTGATTTGGTTTTCAGAAGCTTCCACAACTTTCTTAACTACCGGGTCCTCCTCATTGAAGGTGATACTGCCACCTTCAACGATGCTATCTACAAAAATCCGAAACTGCTCCACATAATTTTCAAACGTTGGAAATACATTGATGTGGTCCCATGCGATTCCGCTCAACAGGGCAATATTCGGTCGATATAAATGAAACTTAGGCCTCCTATCTATGGGCGAGGATAAATATTCGTCCCCTTCCAAAACAATGAAATCGTTCTCCTCAGTCAAATGTACCATTCTGTCAAAACCTTCCAATTGCGCTCCCACCATATAGTCCACGGGTATCTGATGGTACTTGATCACATGCAAGATCATAGAAGTAATAGTCGTTTTGCCGTGGCTACCGCCTATTACAACCCGGGTTTTGTTTTTGGATTGTTCGTATAGAAATTCGGGATAGGAATAAATGGTCAGTCCAAGCTCCTGGGCCCTTAACAATTCCGGATTGTCGGCCTTGGCATGCATTCCAAGTACCACAGCGTCCAATTCCTTTTGGATTTTTTCAGGAAACCATCCAAACTGTTCCGGTAATAAATCCTTGGCTTCCAATCTGGATTTTGACGGTTCAAAAATAACGTCGTCGCTTCCGGTAATTTGGTAACCTTTGTGTGCCAAGGCCAAGGCCAGGTTGTGCATGGCACTGCCACCTATGGCAATAAAATGTATTCGCATGATTCTAAATTATGGGGTAAAGATACAGATTGACGTTAGCAGCGCAAACCATTTTAAGGCCTGTGATATTCTTTTTACCTTAGGACTAAAATCAAAAAAATGGACTTGAACCTGGAAACCATCGCGTCAAAAGAAATCATGCCCGGATATCACGGGAAATTGGTGCACGCGGAAACCATGAGTATCGCCTATTGGACGGTCGATAAAAACGCCGAAGTCCCGGAACACTCGCATAGGCACGAACAGGTCATGCACGTGCTGGAAGGCACTTTTGAGTTTACCTTGGATGGCACAACCAAGGTTTACAAACCGGGTGACATCGTAATTATAGCACCACATAAAAAACACAGCGGAAAGGCATTGACACACTGCAAGCTCATGGATGTATTTTGTCCGGTAAGGGAGGAATATCGATAGGCCCCCTTGCTCCCAAAGGGAGAACTAAATTCAAGTTCAAATTCAAATATCATGTTCAAAAATGATATAATTTACTGATATAGAATGTAGGACGTGATGTTCAAATTGATTTTCCTTATAACTATAGACTTTTAACTCATAACTATTAACTAAGAATGAACATATCTCTCATAGGAAAAAAAGCCCTGGTTGGCGGTAGTAGCGGCGGAATAGGGAAGGCCATCGCCATGCAGTTGGCGGAAAGCGGCGCCAGTGTGACCCTGATGTCCCGAAGCGAGGAAAAATTAAAAAATATCGTATCACAATTACCAACCGACCATGGTCAGGTACATCAATATCTGACAGTGGATTTCTCCGATTTTCAATCGTTCCAAAAAATCATCACAAATTATTATAGTACTTATTCCGTGGATATCCTCGTAAACAATACCCAAGGACCTCCTGCGGGTGGTGCCTTGGAAAAGAAGGTGCCGGATTACCAGGAAGCCTTTGACCTGCTCTTTAAAACCGTCGTTCTCACCACGGAATTGGCCCTGAAAGGGATGATGGAAAAAAATTGGGGACGGATCATCAATGTGGCGTCCGTTTCAGTGAAGGAACCACTTTCCTATTTGGCATTGTCCAACTCTATTCGCGCAGCCGTAGTCACTTGGGCCAAGTCCCTGGCCACAGATGTGGGCAAGTACCAAATTACCGTTAACAATGTACTTACGGGGTATTTTGATACGGACCGTATCGCCCAGCTCAACGCCAAAAAAGCGGAACAAATGGGCGTTCCAGAAAGTCATGTGCGCAGCGAAATGGAACAAAAAGTTCCCCTACAGCGCATTGGCGACCCAAAGGAATACGGCTATTTGGCTGCATTTCTAGCGTCGGACAAAGCCGCATTCATTACCGGAACGAACATCCCCATCGATGGCGGACTCCTAAAAACATTATAGTAGTATCGATTAAAGAGGACACATCGATCACTGACTAACCCAAAAGGCCTGTTTACTCATTTATCATTGATAGCTCAATCGGTTTGGCACACTTTTGTTGTGTAAATTTAGCATGATGAAACCCTCATCGAGGGATTTGTTTTGGCAAGTTATATACCTATACAAAAGGAAATATTTTAAAATCAAGTCTTTGATCCAATCCTAAACGCATGAAAAAGATTTCTATAATCCTAAGTATACTTCTGTTCTCACAACTAATGAACGGTCAAGAAGCCAATATGTCCTATAATGAACTCTGGAACCAGGTACTGAAACTTGAAAAAGACCAACTTACCCGTAGTGCCTATGATCTGGTCCAAAAAATCTATCAAAAAGCCGATGGTGAGAAAAACGAAGTCCAACGAATAAAGGCCCTGTTGTTCACTTCCAAGTACCTATTGATTCTGGAAGAAGATGCCCAACTTTCCGTTATAAACAAGTTTAAAACCGAAATTAAAAAGGCGTCCTTTCCCAAAAAAAACATCTTGGAAAGCTATCTCGCCAATCTCTACTGGCAGTATTTTCAGCAAAATCGCTATCAATTCTACAATAGAACGGCCACCGAAACCAAGGTCGATTCGGTCGATTTTAGGACGTGGGACCTAAACACCCTGTTCAAGGAAATCGATGTCCGTTTTCAAAAGGCTTTGTCGGATTCAAAAGCACTCCAAAAAACCGACCTCCAAGAATTTAAGGAATTGATCGAGACCGAGGAAGGTTCTGAAATGTATAGACCGACATTGTACGACCTCCTGGCCTATGACGCGCTGAATTTTTACAAATCCGATGAAAACAGCATAACCAGACCTACCGAGACATTTGAAATCGATGCTCCGGATTACCTGTGTGATGCCTATTCTTTCACACAACTGAATATCCCCACTCAGGATGCCACTTCCTTGCAGTCAAAGGCCCTTCAACTGTATCAGGAACTGGTTTCCTTTCACTTTTCGGACGCCACGTTGGAAGCCCTGACCTTGGTGGATATCGAACGGTTAAATTTTATACATGCCAATGCAGTTTTCTCCGATAAGGATGATGTTCTGGAGAAAGTACTATTAGAAAGTGCCGAAAATATTAGGCACCATGAGACATCGGGACTATACACCTACGAATTGGCCAAACTGTACAAAAACCAAGGCGATAGGTTTACGCCGGATGAACCCCAACACCGATGGAAGTTAAAAGAGGCCATTGAACTTTGTGATCAGGTCATAAGCCGATATCCAGATACAAGAGGCGCCCAACTATGTGAATATCTCAAATCACAGATCCTGGCACCATCCCTGCAGCTGCAAACTGAGAAATACATTCCCATTGCGAAGCCCGCCAAGCTTTTGGTCAATTACAAAAATAGAGCGTCCTTGGATTTGCGAGCCTACCCAATTTCGAACAAACAGTGGGAAGACCTGAACAACCTGTATCCTGAATCCGAAAAACTGGAATTCATTCAAAAACTAAAACCATCCAAGGAATGGTCCGTCAACTTGATAGATGAGGGCGATTATCAACTTCACAGCATCGAAATTCCCATGCCGGAACTTCCAAATGGCCAGTATTTGATTTTAGCCCTTTCTAAAGAGAATGACCTTGACAGTTTTGCCTACAGCGAGGTTCAGGTTACCAATTTGGCACTGCTACAAACAACGAGTGAAAACCAACATCTTTTTCAGGTGGTGGACCGAAACAACGGTGCCGCCAAACCCGGGGCCAAAGTGACCCTATACCACCGCGGCAACCTGATTTTGTCCAACAGCAAAAATTTTACTACCGATAAAAATGGATTTGTACGTATCCCGTTGGGAGGAAAAAGTCTGTCCGTTGAGCAAATAAAAGTGGGTTACAAGGACGACCGGGCGAATTTCGGAAACACCTACATCCGTGAAAAAAATAGGAAAAACAACGGGCCGGATGTGGTTCTTAAAAGCTTTTTGTTCACGGACCGAAGCATCTATAGACCGGGCCAACCGCTCTATTTCAAAGGGGTACTGATCAAGCAAAACGAAAATAAATCTACTCTGGTAACCAATCAAAAGGTAACGGTTGAACTATACGACGCCAATGGCGAAAAGGCAACTGAATTGGAAGTGCAGACGAATGAATTCGGCTCCTTTCAAGGCAATTTCACCATACCAAATACGGGACTTACCGGACAGTATTATTTATCCGTTATCGGACCTACAGGCCTGGTACGGGAATACAGTTACTTTTCGGTCGAAGAATACAAAAGACCCAAATTTGAGGTCGGTTTTGAACCCGTCACCGAGGTATTCAAAGTAAACGACTCCGTCACCGTAAAGGGCAATGCCAAATCCTTTGCGGGTAGCAACATCACCGATGCCAAGGTCAGTTATCGGGTAACGCGAAGCGTCAATTACCCCATTTGGTTTTCGTGGCGACGTGGCCCTAGTTATTGGGGAGAAAGTCAGGAAATAGCCCATGGGGAGCTACAAACGGATAACGCAGGAAATTTCAGTATTGATTTTAAGGCCCTACCGGACCTCAAGGCATCCAAAGAAAATCTTCCCGTATTTTCCTATGTAATCACTGCCGATGTAACCGATATCAACGGCGAAACGAGAACGGCAACCACCACGGTCAACGTGGGCTACCATGCCATGACGGCCAATATTCTTTTGAACGAGCCCCTGAACAAGGCAAACAAAGAAAATACGATCACAGTCACTATTCAAAACCTCAACGGACAAAAAGTATCCGCCAAGGGATTGCTGAAAATGTACAAATTACAGGCCCCCGAACATGTGCTCAGGCCCAGGCCATGGGAAGCGCCGGATTATCAATATTGGAGTAAATCTGATTTTAAGAAACTTTTTCCACATGAAGCCTATGGGCAGGAACATTCGGTCGAATCTTGGGAGAAAGGCACCTTGGTCTTTGAAACCGAATTTGATACCGGAAAAAGTGAATCCATCGAACTACCGAACCTTAAAAAATGGGAAACCGGAAGTTACCTCATTGAAGTGGAAAGTACCGATGTCTTTGGTCAGGAAGTCACCGCCAAAACGACTACAAAACTGATAGATCCCAAGGAAAAAACCCTACCTGACAATCAACTATTCCACGTAGAAACCGATAATCAGAGCTATCAAACCGGCGACGCGGCAGAAATCACCTTTTTTAGCAATGCAAAGGATTTGAACATTACCTATTGGGTGGAAAAGGACGGTGAGCGCATCAAGACCGATATCCTAACCGTGAAAAAAGAGTGTGAATCCATCAGCGTTCCGGTAAGGGAGGAGGATTTGGGAGGTTTTGCCGTGGGCTACAGTTTTACGGCCTACAATTCCTTCCATTCGGGAACCGTTCTGATACCTGTACCTTATCCTAATACCGATTTACAAATAGAGACTGGTACGTTTCGGGATAAAATCGCCCCAGGAACCGATGAAACCTGGAGTTTCAAAATAAAAGGCCCCAAAGGCGAAAAGGTTTCCGCGGAATTGTTGGCCAGTATGTACGACGCTTCCTTGGATCAGTTCGTGTCCCATAATTGGTATTTCAATCCCTTTTACAGACCAACATATTATTCGCGTTCGTACGTAAATGCCTATCTGAGCTTTGGTACCGAAAATTTTAGGGATTATTTCAATCCAACCAGGTTTTATAAGGAATTTCCGGATATACAATTCGACAAATTGGAGTGGTTTGGGTTAAATTTTTGGGACAATAGGAGATTCCTAGGTTATGCTTCTGGAGTGATGCGGAAAAGTAAAATGGAAGCCCCGATGTCCATGAGCGATGCTATGGATGCCGATGTGAGTTTTGAGAGGGAAGCACTCGAGGAAAGTGTCGTTATGACAAGTAGTAACGGGGAAAACTCAAAACCTAGTGAGGAAAACGACGGAGAGCTGGACTTTGAGGATGTCATAATCCGCGAAAACCTCCAGGAAACGGCCTTTTTCTTTCCGCAGTTGACCACGGATGACGAGGGGAATGTTTCCTTCAATTTTACCACGCCCGAGGCCTTGACCCGCTGGAACCTCCAATTATTGGCCTATACAAAGGATTTAAAATCGGTGACCAAAACCCTATCCACCGTCACCCAAAAGGACTTGATGGTACTCCCCAATCCTCCAAGATTCTTGCGGGAGGGCGATACGATTACCCTAAGTACTAAAATCGCGAACCTTTCTGAGAATCCCTTGGAAGGGATGGGACAATTGGAACTCACCGATATCCTCACGGGAAAATCCATAGATGCGGAACTTGAAAACATTGAAAAACAAAAGCCCTTTCGTGTTGTGGCCAAGGGAAACACGCAAATTTCCTGGACATTGACCATACCCAAAGGCGTTCAAGGGGTTCAATACAAAATCGTTGCAAAGTCGGATACTTATAGTGACGGTGAGCAAGGTGCCTTGCCTGTGCTTACTAACCGAATGTTGGTTACGGAAACCCTGCCCATGTGGGTGCGCAGCAATGAGGACAAGACCTTTGTTTTGGATAAGCTGAAGAACGTTTCCTCGAAAACGCTCGACCATCAGAAATTGACCTTGGAAATTACTTCCAACCCAGCTTGGTATGCCGTACAGGCCCTGCCCTACCTTATGGAATATCCGTATGAATGCAATGAACAGACTTTTTCCAAATACTATGCGAATACCTTGGCGAGCCATATCGCGAATTCCAATCCACGGATTAAACAGGTGTTCGACCAATGGGCCAACTCAGATGCGCTTTTGAGCAACTTGGAGAAAAATCAGGAACTCAAGTCCCTTTTGATCCAGGAAACACCGTGGTTGCGGGATGCGCAGTCGGAAACCGAGCAGAAGAAACGTTTCGGACTTTTGTTCAACCTGAACAAAATGAGGAACGAACAGGAAATGGCCTTACGAAAATTGCAAGAGGCCCAATTGCCTTCGGGTGGATGGCCCTGGTTCAATGGGGGCCGTGAAAATAGGTTCATAACCCAACACATTGCCATCGGTTTTGGGCATTTGGAGAAACTTACCGGTTCAAGCTCAAACTCAAATACAAGTTCAAGTACAAACTCAAATTCAAATACAAGTTCAAGTGCAAACTCAAATTCAAGTGGAAGTGCAAGTTCAGAGGCAAGTTCAATGCTGGAATCCGCTATTTCCTATTTGGATGCCGAATTTGTATCCGAATACGAGCGTATGAAAAGGTATTCCAAAGATCTTTCCAAGGACCATTTGAGTCCCAACCAACTCCATTTCCTGTACATGCGCAGCTTTTTTAAGGATGTAAAAACCTCGAAAAAAGTGCAGGACATTATGGAATACTATTTGGGCCAGGCGCGGAGCTATTGGACCGATAGAAATTTGTACTCAAAAGGACTTATAGCTTTGATATTATATCGGGCCGGAGATGAAGCATCGGCCCAGAAAATCCTGCGTGCCTTGGAGGAAAACAGTGTACAATCCAAGGAATTGGGTATGTACTGGAAAGAAAACACGCCTTCTTGGTATTGGCATCAGGCACCCATTGAAACGCATTCCCTATTAATTGAAGCCTTTTCGGAAATTGGGAACGACACCAAGACCATTGACGAGCTAAAAGTCTGGCTATTGAAAAATAAACAGACCAATCAATGGGAGACGACAAAGGCCACAAGCAATGCGGTCTATGCACTTTTATTACAAGGGAGCGATTGGCTGTCCGTCACCGATGCCGTTGATGTAAAAGTAGGCTCCATAGAAATTGACCCAAAAAAACTAGAGAACGTCAAGATAGAATCCGGTACCGGGTATTTTAAAACCTCCTGGAATTCCCAGGAAATAAGTCCTGAAATGGCAACGGTCCGTATTCAGAAGAAAGGGGAAGGAATTGCTTGGGGCGCGCTTTACTGGCAGTATTTTGAGGATTTAGACCACATCACCCCAGCGGGAAAAGAGGCCGGCAAGGCCTTGGAAGTAAAGAAAAAGCTCTTCCTGAAAAGGAATACGAACCATGGGGAACTCCTGACCGAAATCAAGGAAAGTACCCAACTGAATGTGGGAGATCTGGTTCGGGTGCGGATCGAGCTGAAATCGGACCGGGATATGGAGTTCATCCACCTAAAGGATATGCGGGCCGCCGGTTTTGAGCCGATCAATGTGCTCTCCCGATACAAATGGCAGGACGGACTTGGGTATTACGAAAGCACCAAAGATGCCAGTACGAACTTTTTCTTTGACTTCATGCCCAAAGGCGTATATGTTTTTGAATACGACCTTAGGGTCAACAATTCGGGGAATTTCAGTAATGGAATCACCTCTATCCAGAGCATGTACGCCCCGGAATTTACCAGTCATAGTGAAGGAATTCGGGTTAATGTAGAATAATTTTGACATTTCCCTCATCCAAAGGCGTATTTGCCTAAAGGGTGGTTTTACATGTTTTGTAATGAATATAGTTTAGGGACAAACCTTTAAACGTATTTAACATGAAAAAGTCATTACAAATCTCCGTCAAACAACCTTGTTCAGAAAATTTTGCTACTTTTAAAAAGACCGAGCAGGGAGGTTTTTGCAACAGCTGTCAAAAAGAAGTTATCGATTTTACCGGACTATCGGATTTGGAAATCGTACAGCATTTTAATAAGTACAATGGCAGAACCTGTGGCCGCTTCAGGACCTCCCAACTCAAGAACTATGAATTTGAATCCGTTGGCATCATGAACATGAATATCTTTCCAAAAAGTTTTGGCATTGCCAGTTTTTCGCTTTTGGCGCTGTGCACGACCGCTCCTGTACAATCCCAGGAAGTCGTCGAAGCCTCTCCAAAAATGGAAATGGTAATTTCCCAAAAAGTAGGCAACACAAGGGTTGTGGCCGAAAACTACACCGTACGTGGAACCGTTTTGGATGAGACCGATTTGCCCTTGCCGGGCGTTAATGTCATACTCAAAGGAACTTCCATAGGCACGACTACCGACTATGATGGGAAATTCGAGTTTCCGCAAAAACTGGAAGCCAACGACGTCTTGGTCTTTAGCTATATTGGGTACGACACCAAAGAGTATAAAGTAGTACCCGGTCAAAACGATACCATCGATATTACCATCGTTTTCGATGCCACTGATATCGAGCTCATGGGCGATGTAGTGGTAGGTGGCGCTTACAAATCCAAGAGAAACATTTTCCAAAAATTCATCGCACTCTTTAAGTAATGCGATTGGTATTCCTATTGCTGCTTTTTTACCATGCTATCGGTTTTGGACAATTTGTCAATTTAGATGAAGCCGATTTTTCCAAGGCCGATAGCATCGCTTTTTCATATAAAGGACATAGCCTGAAGAACCTACCGGTTTTGACCCATCAACTAACGAAAGACCTAACCACAGACGAAGAAAAATTCAGGGCTATTTTTACATGGGTCTGCACCAACATTGAGAACGATTACCAATCCTATCTGAAAACCCGGAAAAAAAGGAAGAAAATACAAAAGGACAGAGCAGGTTTTTTGGAATGGAACCAAAGCTTTACCCCCAAAGTATTTGAGAAATTGGTTACCGAAAAAAGAACCGCCTGTACGGGATATGCCTACCTCATCAAGGAAATGGCCAACTTGGTAGGATTTGAGAGCGAAATCGTAAACGGTTATGGGCGGACACCCACCTTGCTTTTGAGTGAAAACGACCCGCCCAATCATTCATGGAATACGGTACAGCTGAACGGTCAATGGTATTTGTGCGATGCCACATGGGCTGCAGGAAGAATCATGCTCGATGCCGAAGGACCTCATTTCGAACCCGATTATGATGATGTCTACTTCCTACCGAATCCTGAATTGTTTGCTAAGAACCACTACCCGTTGGAACCGGAATTGTCCCTATTGGAAGAGTTACCAACCCTAAGTGATTTTATGGAAGCACCGGTGATTTATAAAGAGGCTTTTAAATTCGGCATTGCACCAAACCTACCCAAAAAAATGTATTTGGAGGTTTTACGGGATGTAAACACTTCTTTTGAATTCAAAATACCTGAGGGTTTGGATGTGAAACAATTTAGGCTTGCCCTCAATAATGGCGGAAAGGATGTAGAAGTTCAGCCAAAGATCACCTTTTTGGAACCTGGAAAAATTCAAATGGATTATACCTTTAATCGGACCGGGTTATATGACACCCATATTGTATTTAATGGTGACAAAATAGCCACGTACGTCGTAAAGGTCCGTAGAAATTAAAGGCTCATTTTGTCCTTGAAAAGGTAGGATTGTCTTCGTGAAACTTCAATTTCCTCACCATTGGCCATGGTCAGTTTTAGTTTTCCATTGAACCAAGGCACCACATTGGTGATAAAATTGGTATTGATAATCTGCTGCCGATTGGCCCTAAAAAAATATTTTTCCGGGAGCTTATCTTCTACTTGGTTCAAGGATTTGTACAACATTGGTTTTTCATCCTGAAAAAACACCCGGGTATAATTGCCCACGATTTCAAAATGGGAAATATCACCCACCTTTATAAGCCAGCATTTTTCCCCGTCCTTGATGAAAATTTGATTGTTACCCGTCAATCGTTCCGTATTTTCCTTTGTGGTGGCTTCCCTATTTTTACTGAGTTTTTCCTCCACCTTTTCTATGGCCTGTGCAAAACGTTTTTCATTGATAGGTTTTAACAAATAGTCCAATGCGTTGTATTCGAAGGATTTTATGGCATATTCATCAAAAGCGGTCGTGAAGATGGTAATTGGAACCTCATCCAGCATCTCCAACAGTTCAAATCCGTCCTTTTCCGGCATATTGATATCCAAAAAAAGGAGATCGGGATGCTCATCATTGATGAGGGCGAAACCATCATCTACATTTTCGGCCTCGCCGATAACCTCAATTTGTGGATAGCCCTTAATGAGTTCTTTCAACTCGTTTCGGGCAAGCCTTGAATCCTCTACGATGACTGCTTTAATTTGGCTCATGAGAAGGGTATTTTTATGGTCGCAACAACTTCGCCATGTATTTCCTCAATGGAGAAATTGGCCTGATCCCCATATAGGAGACGTATTCGTTGCTTGATGTTCTGAAGACCTAGCTGCGTGGAACCCTCGGCTATTTGTAATGTTCCTGTATTCGCAACTTTGATCATCAAATTCCCATTCTCCATACTGGTTAGCAGTTTTATGGTACCTCCGGACTTAAGGTTGGAAATCCCATGTTTTGCCGCGTTCTCCACCAACAATTGAATGATCATTGGAGGTATCTTTTGCTCCAAAGTCTTTTCCTGGACTTCCTTTATGAATTCCAAACGATCCTCGAACTGGATTTTGGAAAGTGCAATATAGTTCTCCACCATTTCCAGCTCTTCCGCTAAATTTATGGCATTGACATTGTTTTTGGTAAGGGAGTACCGGAGCATCTCCGAAAGCTTGGTGAGCATATCCCTCGATTTTTCTACATCCTCCAACATAAGTCCGCGAATATTGTTCAGGCTGTTGAACATAAAATGCGGGTTTATTTGTCCTTTTAAGGTATTCAACTGTGCCTGTCTCAAGGTCGCATTGAGCTCGGCACGCTCCACCCTGTTTGCATTCAATTTTGCCGCAATTTTTACCGATAAGTAAAAAATAGTCCAACCGAAAATGGTAATGAAGGAATTGATCATCAACAAACCGATTCCAAAATCCTTGTACATTTCCGGCACCTTAACATCCTCTTCCCCATATTTACCCATATAGTAGCCCGTACCGTAGGAAAGTCCAAAATAAATTAGCGACACCACTGATATCCCAATCAGTATTTTTATAATCTGTCCTGTTCCAAAGGCATCAAAATTGATGATGCTTTTTAGATAATATCGCAATAAACTTGTGGAAAAGACACCTATCAAAAAGGTGGACAAAAGACCGTATTTGAAAAGGTTGGTGGCTTTGTAACCATCAGTATCCGGGGTAAAGGCATAGGCAATAAAGACCAAACCTCCCCAGGAAAGGAGCTGGACCAACCAAAATGAAATCGCCCATCTGTGTTTTTTAATAAAGGAAGCCATAAGGGTATTAAAAGGTAACTATAGGGGGAACAAAAATAGTTTCAGCCTATTTGGCTGAAACTAAAATAAGATTTGAATTACCAATACCATAATAAATTTTACAATTGCAATCATGCTATTTGTTTTTTCGATTAATGGATTCGGTTCATGAATATCTTTCCTTCCTTACACGTTGGCTTCCTTATTTGGAATTTCCACTGTGTTTTCCTTGTTCAAGAGGGATACGCCCACCAAGGTCAATCCCGCATACAATGGGAAAAAGTAATTCATAAGGTTTAAATCTTTCAAGGCTCCTATCAGGGATACCATTACGGTAAGAACCCCAATTACCAATACTGTTGCTTTTGTTTTGTCGATAGTTTTCATGATGTTGTTTTTTAATTGATTAATACTACGATGTAAAACTACAGGTCCTTGGGGGAGAAACTAAAAGGTTTATGACGAACGGTAGAAAGTCGTCACCGAACGGAAGTTTTATCTTACCAAAATGTAATAAACTGAAATACAATACTTTAAACCCTTACAAATGACGCTACCATACCTCAAAAACCCCATAAACTAGGGCTTGGCGAAGAAATGCGGGGTATTTAAAAAAGTCTTTTGAAAGCCTTTATTTTTTTGTTTTGGGGGGATACTCGTCAAATATCTTTGAAATCAATTCCTGCATCTTTTCCTCTTTTACGGCCGGTGGGGCACCTTCCTTATAAGGTTGCGTACCTATGGCTTGCCATACCATGGTATTCTTTCGAGCATCGATAAAGCTAATTTCAATCTCCCGGGTAAGATTGGGACCTCCAACAGGAATCCCAAGGGAGACACCTCCACCAAGACCTGCATTACCGCCACCAAGTCCAACGCCCACCGTATTTCTTGATCGGGCTTCATAGATGATACTTTTTACATCGATAAGGATATCGGGTTCTTCGGAAAACTTTAGGCCCTTTGCCTGAAGGGTAATATCCATGGCCTTGAAAAAACGTTTTTCGTCCAGTTCCGGAATTCCGGTCTGCATATCTGCAAAATAATTATAGGTGTTGTATCCTGAAAAATCGGTTTCCCGCTCATAATCGTAGTGTACCTTTATCGTTCCACAGGAAACCAACAGTAAGGCAAGCAGCAGTGTTGTTATATATTTCATCCTGAATATTTTACTTTAAGATAATAAAAATTCAGTCCTCCTCTTTCCTGTCCACACTTTTTGTGAGCGCCGATGAAATTATTCCTGTTGGAATTGCTACAATACCCAAACCAATCATCAAAATAAAAAAAGTAAAGATCCTACCGCCCACAGTTATTGGATATACATCGCCGTAGCCAACCGTAGTTAATGTAATTATTGCCCACCAAAGACTATCAAAGACCGATGAAAAATGCTCTGGTTGAGCCTTGTTCTCAAAATAGTAGATTCCTACTGCGGAAAAGTAAATCAGAATAAGGGTGACAAAAAGAAATAGCAAAATCTCTTCCTTGGCCATGACTATGGCCCTTGTAAAGTGTTTAATCGCCCTATTGTAGCGCATCAATTTGAGCATCCTGAACAAGCGAAGGAACCGCAAGGCCCTCAAGGATCGCAAATCGATACCCAATGCAAGGTAAAAAGGGAGAATTGCTAAAAAGTCAATGACACCGTAAAAACTAAATATAAATTGGGTCTTTTTATCGGCAACGTATATGCGTAACAAATACTCCAGGGTAAAGACAGTGACACAAAAAACCTCAATGCCACGGAGTAGAATAAGGGTTTGTGGTTCCAAATCAGGTACCGTCTCAAAAGAAAAAGAAATAATGGATACTAAAATTAAAATCTGGATAAAGTAGGCAAAGAATCTGCTCTTGGGATTATCATTTAACTCAACAATATTTTTTAAATACCGCTTCATCAATAATAAATATTAATCATTCAGCATTTGCCAAAGTTTATCCTTTAGTTCCGTAATGCCTATTTGCGCTACTGACGAGATGAACATGTAGGGAATTCCCTTGAAATCCACATCCAGCTCCTGTTTCATTTCGTCCATCAATTCGGCATCCAACATATCACATTTGGAAATAACGATCAAACGCTCCTTGTGCAACAATTCCGGATTGTACCGTCGTAATTCATCCAATATAATCGCATACTCCTGACTGATGTCCTTGCTATCGGCAGGAATCAAAAACAGCAAAGTGGCATTGCGTTCTATATGTCGCAAGAAATAATGTCCCAGACCTTTTCCCTCCGCGGCACCTTCTATGATTCCCGGAATATCGGCCATGACGAAACTCTGAAAGTCACGGTACTCCACGATTCCCAAATTGGGCTTCAGTGTGGTGAACTCATAATCGGCGATTTTGGGTTTTGCCGAAGTTATTACGGAAAGTAGTGTGGACTTTCCTGCATTTGGAAAGCCTACCAAACCTACATCTGCCAAAATCTTTAATTCCAATAGAAAATACCCCTCCTGCCCGGGAATCCCCGGCTGGGCATACCTAGGGGTTTGGTTGGTGGATGTCTTAAAATGCCAGTTTCCAAGGCCGCCCATACCGCCTTCCAGGACAATTTTTTCCTCACCATGTTCGGTAATCTCAAAAAGCACCTCGTCCGTATCCGGGTTTTTGACAACGGTTCCCAAGGGCACGTCCAGAAAAACATCGGCACCATCCGCCCCTGTACTTCTGCTCTTGCCCCCGTGCTCGCCATGGCCTGCCTTGAAATGCTTCTTGAACTTGAAATTGACCAAAGTCCAAAGATTTTGATTGCCCCTTACGATTACATGACCGCCGCGACCACCGTCTCCCCCATCCGGGCCTCCTTTTGCCACATATTTCTCACGGTGTAGGTGCATAGATCCCTTGCCACCGTTTCCGGAAGCCAAATGCACTTTTACATAGTCTACGAAATTACCATCGGTCATGTTGAATATGGTGTTTTAATCGCCTACAAAGCTACGCAATTAAGCATGAACGACGGGCAATGGGTTTATGACAACGGGTCATAAAAGTAATGGAGGTATATTAAATAGGCTAAAGCTATGAGAACGACCGCCAGCATGGAACCGCATCCAATAATAAAACAGCTCTTTAAGGCATCCTTGGGCCTTATCACCTCCTCTGCCATGGGTTCTATTCGATTTTAAGCCGATTAAACTTCGGCAATTATAACAATGTGTGACTATGCTTTTAAGGAATCGATTACCGCTGTTAGGCGTTGGGTAATCTCATCTATAGAACCGATACCGTTCACACTGTGAAATTTATGCTGGTCCTCGTAATACTCTTTTAAGGGTGCCGTTTTTGAATTGTATTCCTTAAACCGATTTTTGATTTTGCTTACATCCTGATCATCTGATCTACCACTGACCTTGCCTCTTTCCAACAACCGTTCAATAAGAATGTCATCGTTGGCCTCCAGGGCAATGGTGGCGTCTATCTTCATATCCTTGGATTCCAAAAAGTTATCCAAGGCTTCCGCTTGGGCGGTAGTACGTGGAAATCCATCGAAAATGAACCCGTCCGCATCGGGATTCTTATCCACTTCTTCCTCCAACATCTTTATGGTCACTTCATCGGGTACCAAATCGCCTTTATCAATGTAGGATTTGGCCAAGGTTCCCAATTCCGTTCCGTTTTTGATGTTGAACCGGAAAACGTCTCCCGTAGAAATATGCTTTAAATTATACTTTTCCTTTAAATATTGAGCTTGTGTGCCCTTGCCCGCTCCCGGTTTGCCGAAGAGTACAAGATTGATCATATGTTTTTGGTTTAATTGGTATACTTCCTTAAGGTTCCTTCCTAATTCCTTGTAATCCAGTCCATAGCCCACTATGAATTTATCAGGGATTTCAAGCCCCACATAATCTATGGCATATTCGCCTTTGTAGACTTCCGCTTTATAAAAAAGGCTGGCGATCTTAAATTCCTTCACCTTGGTGTTGCTGAACAAATGCACCAGTTTTTGTAAAGTGCGTCCGGTATCGATGATATCCTCCAAAATGATAATACTGCGGCCTTCAATATTATCGGGAACGTCTAACAGGGTTTCCACGATCCCGGTTGAGGTAAGCCCTTGGTAGGAACTTAGTTTTACAAAAGACACTTCGCAAGGATGCGGATACGCCTTTAGAAAATCGGAAACGAACATAAAGGCTCCGTTGAGCACCCCAACAAAGATAGGGTTTCCATCCTTATAGTCCACGGCAATTTCCTCCGCCATACGCCTTACAGCTCCTTGGATCTGTAATTCGCTGAGGAAAGGTTTGAAAAATTTGTCGTGTAAGCGTATCAATTTTAAAAAATTATCAAGGTTGGCAAATATAGGGTTTTGCCCCGTGTTTTTGAATAATGGGAATCAGGATTCTAAGATTTAACCGTATTTTTGCCTTCGATATGAACTATTTTTCTTCCGATTTTAAACTAGGTATTCTTGGCGGAGGCCAATTGGGCAAAATGATGCTCTACGAAACCCGCAAGTGGGATGTTTGGACCAAGGTATTGGACGCTTCCCCCGAAGCTCCCTGCAATATTTCCTGCAACCAATTTGTACAAGGCGATCTACTTGATTACGACACGGTCTATGATTTTGGCCAAGGTCTGGATGTACTTACCATAGAAATTGAAAATGTAAATCTGGACGCTTTGGAGCGATTGGAAAAAGAGGGGCTAAAGGTGTTTCCACAACCAAGGGCCCTGCGTATCATTCAAAACAAAGCCAAGCAAAAACTTTTTTATGTGGACCATGAAATCCCAACGGCTGAATTTCAGCGCTTTGCCTATTTGAGCGAAATTGAGGACAGTGTCCAAAACGGTGGATTGAAACTGCCTTTTGTATGGAAGGCAGCACAATTTGGCTATGACGGCCAAGGGGTAAAAGTGGTCAGGACACTATCTGATTTGGAAGGCCTACCCAAAGGCGAATGCATCGCAGAAACCATGATTCCGTTTAAGAACGAACTGGCGGTCATCGTGGCGCGGAATAACAGCGGGGACATAAAGACATACCCTGTTGTGGAAATGGAATTTCATCCGGAAGCGAACCAAGTGGAGTATGTTATCTGTCCCGCCAGGATTGACGATAAAGTAGCCGCCAAGGCTAGGGAACTTGCCTTAAAGGTAGCTGAAAAAATTGGCTTGACGGGTCTATTGGCCGTTGAGATGTTCCAGACCCAAGACGATCAAATATTGGTGAACGAAGTGGCCCCAAGGCCCCATAATAGTGGGCATTACAGTATTGAAGCTAGTTATACCAACCAGTTTGAACAGCACATTCGCTGTATCTTGGACCTACCCTTGGGTGCTACGGAAAGTAAAGTGGCTGGAATCATGGTCAATCTAGTGGGTGCAGAAGGGTATACTGGCGATGTGGTATACGAAAACATGGAGGAAATTTTAAAGCTAGAAGGGGTGACACCGCACATTTACGGAAAAAAACAAACAAGACCTTTCAGAAAAATGGGCCATGTGACCATTGTCGATGAAAATATGACCCGAGCAAGACATGTAGCACAGGAGGTAAAGGAAAAAATCAAAGTAATAAGTAAATAAGTTATGAGTAAAGTAGCCGTAGTAATGGGCAGCACCAGCGACCTACCCGTAATGCAGGATGCCATAGACATTTTAAAAGGTTTTGACATAGAGGTGGATGTGGATATTGTATCGGCCCACAGAACTCCTGAAAAACTGTTCGACTTTAGTAAAAACGCCCATAAAAACGGATATTCTGTAATTATCGCTGGCGCCGGAGGGGCTGCACATTTACCGGGTATGGTAGCATCCATGTCGCCGTTACCTGTTATTGGAGTGCCTGTTAAAAGCAGTAACTCCATAGATGGGTGGGATTCCGTTTTGTCCATTCTACAGATGCCAGGAGGCGTTCCTGTGGCCACCGTAGCACTGAACGGGGCCAAAAATGCAGGAATACTCGCCGCCCAAATTATAGGCAGTTCGGATAAGTGTGTTCTGGACAAAATCATCTTTTACAAAGAAGGTTTGAAACAAAAAGTGATTGAGGGGGCTAAGTCGGTTCGCAATGAAAAGTGAAAAGTGAACAATGAAAAGTGAACAGTGGATAGTGGACAGTGAACAATGATAAATGATAAAATAACTTATTCAAACTCTTAACTCTTAACTCAAGAAAAAATAGCTTACCATCATGTCGCAATCCCAAACAGAAAAAAACAATCCCCTACTCCAACCATTTGACACCGCACCTTTTTCCAAAATAAAGACCGAACATTTTAAACCCGCCTTTTTACAGGCAATTAAGGATGCAAAGGCCGAAATAGATGCGATTACGGGCAACACAGAGGAGCCAACGTTTGAAAACACCATTGAGGCCTTGGAATTTGCGGGTCAACAATTGGACCGGATTTCCAGTGTTTTTTTCAATCTCAATTCCGCTGAGACGAACGATGATATCCAAAAAATCGCCCAAGAGGTTTCGCCCTTGCTTTCGGAGTTCAGCAATGACATTACCCTCAACGAAGCCTTGTTCAAAAGAATTAAAGAGGTCTACGGAAAAAAGGACATATTAGGTCTGGATGTGGAACAAAAAACCTTGTTGGAAAAAAAATATAAAAATTTCAGCCGCAACGGGGCCAATCTACCAGAAGATAAGAAAAAGCGATTGCGACAGATAGATGCCGAGCTTTCCAAGCTTACGCTAAAATTTGGTGAGAATGTCCTTGCCGAAACCAACAAATACCAACTATATCTTACGGACGAGGAAGACTTGGATGGGCTGCCCGAAGGTGAAAAGGAAGCTGCCGCACAATTGGCAATGGCCAAGGGAAAGGATAACGGCTGGATGGTCACCCTGGATTATCCCAGTTACATCCCATTTATGAAATATGCCAAAAATAGGGAATTGCGAAAGGAACTTTCCATAGCCTTTGGCAGCAAAGGGTTTCATAATGACGCGTTGGACAATCAGGAAAACGTGCTCAAAATTGCCAATCTGCGTTTTGAAAGGGCTCAATTGTTGGGCTATAAAACCCATGCACATTTTGTGCTCGAGGAACGTATGGCGGAAAGTCCCCAAAAAGTATATGATTTTCTAAACGAAATCCTAGAAAAGGCCAAACCCGCCGCAGAAAGGGAGTTCAAGCAATTGGCGGATTTTGCCAAAAATCTGGATGGCATTGAGGTACTTGAAAAATGGGATGGCAGTTATTATTCCGAAAAGCTGAAACAAAAGTTGTTCGATTTGGACGATGAAAAACTAAAACCCTATTTCAAACTGGAAAATGTTATCGATGGGGTTTTCAAGGTGGCCGAAAAACTGTTCGACCTTAATTTTGAAGAGGTAACGGACATCGACAAATATCATGAGGACGTAAAAACATACAGGGTGTATGACGGGGACGGTAATTTTATATCGCTCTTTTATGCCGACTTCCATCCAAGACCCGGAAAACGCGGAGGTGCATGGATGACATCCTTTAAATCCCAATGGAAAAGAAATGGTGAAAACGTGCGTCCACATATAAGCAATGTGTGCAATTTTACCCCTTCGACCAAAAGCAAGCCCTCCCTGCTTACATTCAATGAGGTGACGACGCTGTTCCATGAATTTGGACACGGGCTGCACGGCATGTTGGCGGACACCAAATACCCAAGCCTTTCAGGAACGTCCGTGTATTGGGATTTTGTGGAACTGCCTAGTCAGGTGATGGAAAATTGGTGTTATGAGCAGGAAGCCCTCGAGCTATTTGCCAAGCATTATGAAACCGGGGAGATAATCCCCATGGAACTCATCACCAAAATAAAGGAATCTGCCACGTTTCAGGAAGGTATGCAAACACTTAGACAATTAAGTTTTGGACTGTTGGATATGTCATGGCACGGCATAGACCCTTCCCAAATTATTAATATAAAAAAACATGAGGACGAAGCTTTTGAGGGCACTAAATTATATCCTGACACCCCCGAAACTTGCATGAGCACCTCGTTCTCACATATTTTTCAAGGAGGATACTCTTCCGGGTATTATAGTTATAAATGGGCCGAAGTCCTGGACGCCGATGCCTTCGCCTACTTTAAGGAACAAGGGATATTCAATAAGGAAGTGGCCTCTAGGTTCAAGGAACATGTGCTGTCAAAAGGTGGCACGGAAAACCCGATGGTACTTTACAAACGTTTTAGAGGTGCGGAACCCAAAGTGGAGGCGCTCTTGGAAAGGGCCGGATTACTATAGCCATTTTTTGGAAGAGAAATTCGTAACATTTTTAAAAAGTCACTCCACACAACATTTTCAAAACGGTTGACCACATAAAATTTTATGTGCAGAAAGATGATACTACTTTGTGGACCTAAACCACAAACCGTCTGTCACAGATGAAAAAGCTTAGTTTTTTTATTTCTTTATTTTTATTGGCTTCCTGTAGCAAGGATTCTTCCGGAAATACAGAAGAAAACGGAAACAGTTCGCCTACCATTACATTAAAATCCTACAGAATAGACGAACATGCCCCTGCCGGGACTTCCATTGGGACCGTATCTGCTTCGGACGCGGATGGGGATACACTAACTTTCACCATGGAATCCCAAAATGGCCTAGAAATCAACGAAACTACGGGCGAGATAACACTATCAAATGGAACGGTGTTGGATTTTGAAGAATTTCAGAGTCTTCCATTTACGATATCCGTCTTTGATGGAAATTCCATCGTGGAGCAGTCCTTTGATCTCACCATAAACAATATTGACGAATATGCATTATTGACCACGGAGGAACAGGAATTTATCACTTATTTTCAGTACCTCACCCTATGGAAAGCCCCAACCCACGGTGCTCCTCTGGAAGTATCGAGCCGATGGAACGAACCCATCAATCTGTATCTTGACGGAACACTGAGCAATGAATTCCGGAACAATGTGGATGCCGCATTGGCAGAATACAATGAAATCTTTGAGAATAGTGACTTTAGCGTTTCCTTGGTAGATACCATGGACGAGTCCAATGCTCACCTTTTTTTTGGACAAACCTCCGAAGTGGAAGCCCTTTGGCCGGATATGTTCGCCATCATTGATGGAGGCACCTATTCAGGGTATGCAATGACCTCCAACAATGTTGGGGTTTTGAGCAATGCCAGGTTGTGGATCTCCAACCCCGCAGGAGTCCTTTTCAAACATGAATTGGGCCATGTGCTAGGATTTGGACATTCCGATAAATGTGATACGGAAAAAAGTTTCCTTTGCTCCAGTATCGCCTTGGAAAACGACTTTCTGGAAGATGAAAAGTCAATTATTCAATTTGCCTACGATAAAGATTTTCCAGCTGGAATGGCAGAGGATGAGATACAAAATTATTTGGCAAATTTGATATATTTATCAAAATAATTTGATGAATTATCGGTTTCCAAGTAACTATAAATTGATGGAAACAAATTGGGCGGGAAGTATAAAATCCAATCCTATCTGGGGTGTTTAAAGGACCAAGCATCATAGCCACCCTCAAGATTCACTACATTTTTGTATCCCAAGGATTTTAATTTCTCTTGTGCCTTGGCACTCCTACCCCCCACTTTACAATACACATAAATGGTCTCGTCCTTGTCGATTCCTTCCACTTGCTGGGCAAAATCGGCATCGAACCAGTTTATGTTTAAGGAGTTGTCAAGATGGCCCTGGGCATACTCCTCGGGAGTGCGTACATCCAACAGGACCACGTTTTTCATTTCATCCGCAGTTATACTGTTAATAGGTTTTGAGGAAGGCGTCTGTGTTTGGGCACAGGATAGGTTTAGAAGAAAGGAAAGCAACAGAATTACTGGATACTTCATGACGGTATTTTTATATTTTTTCAACTGGTAACACACCTTAATTTATGTACTTCGAAAATACATTAAATTCCATTTTAAATGAAAATATTGAATAGGACATACCTAAAATGTGAAACCAAAAAGGAAAATTCCTTTATTTTTACGACAAGAATCAACGATGGCAGAGAACCAACTAAATCCGAATTCCTGGGTAGACCAGTATGCCGATTACCTATTCAACTATGCCATTGGTAAAGTGAGCGATGTAGAAGTCGCCAAGGATTTGGTCTCCGAAACTTTTTTGGCCGGATTGAAATCGGCAAAAAACTACAAGGGCGATGCCGCCGAAAGAACATGGTTAATAGCCATCCTAAAACGGAAGGTCATAGACTACTACCGCAAATCCAATTCCAAAAAGGGTAAGGCCGAAGTGCGCATGAGTTTGGGTTACCCTGATGAGACCGAAGGGGATTGGCTGGAAGAAAAAGTAGCGGACCCAAACGGTAACTTGGGAAGCGACTCCATTGAAAACGAGGAACTGGGCCTTGCTCTTCAGCTTTGTATAGACAGGTTGCCACATAAACAATTACAGGTATTTACGATGAAGACTATCCAAGGAATTTCTACGGAAGAAATCTGTAATGAATTGGGAATAAACCCGTCTAACCTGTGGGTAATGATTCATAGAGCCAGAACGGCCTTAATGCAATGTTTAAATCAAAAATGGTTCAACGCATGATTTCGTGTGAAAAAGCGGCGGATATTTGTACAAAGGCTCAATACAATGAGGCTACCTTTTTGGAAAGGCTTAAATTAAAATTCCATCTTATCTATTGCAAGGTCTGTGCCGCTTACGCAAAGCAGAACACCAAACTGACTTCCCTTTGCAGCAAGGCAAATCTTCGTTCCCTTTCCGAGACTGAAAAGGAAAAAATGAAGGAAACTATCAGAAGACAGGGCTAGCACCAACAAAGGCAAAGCACCCAAAGAAAGTACCACGCTATAGGGATTGCCTCTACCCAAAAAGAAGCAAAATACCTACCCTGATTTTTACCGAACGAAAACATCAAGACAATAAGACCAAAGAAAAGTAAGGTCTTGACGATGATTTCCACCTCCAACACATCGTCCTTGAAAAAGGTAAACACGTAGAACAACAACACAAAAAGCACCCCGATCATTTTTGTCCGCCAAACACCAAACCGCTGCGGAAGTGTCCTTAGTGCTGGATCATCATACCTAAGATCCCTGATTTCAAAGGGAATTAACAAGGCCAAAACGAAAAAAAACCGCTGGGCAGTTTCCACCCAAATATCCCAAGTAACAGTGTGCAACGAACCTAAGGTTGGAAGGACAACGGTTGCCCCGGCCCAGACCAAGGCTACCAAAAATAATTTTAGACCCCCTAAATTTCGGAGGTTTCTTGCATTTGGCAATACGGGGATGGCATAAAGTCCGGTTAATAGCACCAGAACAAGTATGCCCAACCAAATATCCCTCTTTAGAAAATAGGCGTGGTAACTCCCAATTAGTGCGGCCAAAAAACTTACGATCTGAATGTTTTTTTGATAGGGATTTGCCACTATGATATATTTTTTGGCCTCAACCCCGTATTTTATAAAGTTGTAACACACGATGGTGCCAAAAAATAGAAACCAGGCCAAATGATCGTCCCCTATAAAACCGAAAGTTTTTATTGTAACATGGGTCAATGCAAACACCCCAAAAGCTACATGGATACTTGCATTTATATAGAAATTGAACAGGCGCTTAAACATCCCCATGAAACAAATGTACCCAAACTGTTTATAACCCTGGTTTATGGTTAAAAACTTTCCCCAAGAAGCTATTCTACGGGTATTTTTTGACGTAATTAATGCCTAATTTTGCACGACTAATTTATTCAAATCATGAAGACTGACGTGTTTGCATCCCGCCATATTGGAATACGAGAGGAAGACTTGGACCATATGCTTAAAACGATCGCTGTTGAGAGTATAGATCAGCTGATATATGAAACTATACCCGATGATATCAGACTAAAAAATCCATTGGATCTTGCAGCCCCAATGAGCGAACATAAATTCTTGGCCCATTTGGAGGAACTTTCCAAAAAGAACAAGGTATTTCGCTCCTACATTGGTTTGGGATACCACGAGAGCTTGACTCCGTCAGTAATCAAACGAAATATTTTGGAAAATCCGGGTTGGTATACGGCCTATACGCCCTACCAAGCGGAAATTGCCCAAGGCCGGTTGGAAGCCCTTTTGAATTTTCAAACGGTTATTTCCGATCTCACCGGAATGGAACTGGCAAATGCCTCCCTTCTGGATGAAAGTACCGCTGCCGCGGAGGCCATGACCATGCTTTTTGAGGTCAGGACCAGGGAACAGAAAAAGAACGAGGTTGTAAAATTCTTTGTTTCGGAGGAAGTATTGCCCCAGACAATGGCTTTATTGGAAACCAGGGCCAATCCACTGGGCATAGAATTGGTCTTTGGTAATCATGAGGAATTTGGGTTTGAGGATTCCTTCTACGGTGCTTTGCTACAGTATCCTGGGAAATATGGTCAGGTACATGATTATAAGGCATTCGTTTTAAAAGCCAAGGAAAAGGATATCAAAATAGCGGTTGCCGCGGACATCCTTAGTTTGGTCCTTCTGACCCCTCCCGGTGAATTTGGGGTGGACGTGATTGTAGGTACCTCCCAAAGATTCGGGATTCCTCTGGGTTATGGTGGTCCGCATGCCGCCTTTTTTGCGACCAAGGAGGAATATAAAAGAAACATTCCCGGAAGGATCATTGGTGTGACCAAAGACAGGGACGATAGGCCCGCCTTGAGAATGGCCTTACAGACCAGGGAACAGCATATTAAAAGGGACAAGGCAACGTCAAACATCTGTACCGCCCAAGTGCTTTTGGCGGTAATGGCGGGCATGTATGCCGTTTATCACGGTCCAAAAGGCTTGAAATACATCGCTCAAAAAGTACACACCACGGCGGTTACGTTAACGGATGCCTTGGAAAAACTTGGGTATTATCAAAGTAACAGTGCCTATTTTGACACCATCCAATTAAAGGCGAATGCAAACGAAATACGTGGCATCGCGGAGCGGGAAGAGGTAAACTTTTTATATCCGAATGCCGATACGGTGGTAATCGCCGTAAACGAGGCCACCTCCATCAATGACCTGAACCAAATCATTGGTATCTTCTCCGAAGCCATAGAAAAAGAAACTAAGGAAGTTTCGCAGCTACTGGAAAAATCGGCCATTCACCAAAATATTCAAAGGACTACATCCTTTCTTGAGAATAAGGTGTTCAACAGTTACCATTCGGAAACGGAACTCATGCGCTATATCAAAAAGTTGGAACGTAAGGACCTTTCCTTGAACCACAGTATGATTTCCTTGGGCAGCTGCACCATGAAGTTGAACGCCGCTTCTGAAATGTTGCCATTGAGCAATGCCAATTGGGCAAATATCCATCCTTTTGCGCCTGTGGAGCAAGCTGAAGGATATCAAATCGTATTGAAGGAATTGGCAAAAGATTTAACAACTATTACCGGTTTTGCCGGTACTTCTCTACAACCGAATTCAGGTGCGCAAGGTGAATATGCAGGTTTAATGGTCATTAGGGCCTATCACGAGGCCAATGGTGAAGGACATCGAAATATTTGCCTGATTCCTGCTTCGGCCCATGGCACCAATCCCGCTTCGGCCGTTATGGCGGGAATGAAGGTGGTAGTGACCAAAACGGACGATAAAGGGAATATCGACGTAGCCGATTTAGAAGAAAAGGTAAAAATGCATGCTGATCATCTTTCGGCCTTAATGGTTACCTATCCTTCCACGCATGGGGTGTTCGAATCCTCCATACGAAAAATTACGAAACTGATCCACGACCACGGTGGCCAGGTATACATGGACGGTGCCAATATGAACGCACAGGTGGGATTGACAAATCCCGCTACCATAGGTGCGGATGTTTGCCATCTCAATTTGCACAAAACTTTCGCCATACCCCACGGGGGCGGTGGTCCGGGAGTAGGCCCCATCTGTGTCGCCCCACAATTGGTTCCTTTTCTGCCGGGTAACCCTGTGATAAAAACTGGCGGTGAAAAAGCGATTTCGGCAATATCCGCAGCGCCATGGGGAAGTTCTCTCGTATGCCTTATTTCCTACGGATATATCAAAATGTTGGGACAGGAAGGACTTACGAATTCCACCAAAATCGCCATTCTCAATGCCAACTATATCAAGCATCGGTTGAGCGGTAAATATGAGGTCCTTTATACCGGCGAAAAAGGTAGGGCGGCCCATGAGATGATTATCGATTGTAGGCCTTTTAAACAGCATGGCATTGAGGTGACGGATATTGCGAAAAGACTCATGGACTATGGTTTCCACGCTCCTACTGTTTCGTTTCCGGTGGCCGGCACCCTGATGATAGAACCCACGGAAAGTGAGAGTTTGGAGGAATTGGACCGTTTTTGTGATGCTATGATTTCCATACGCACCGAAATCGATGCAGCCCAAGCGGACAATCCGAACAATGTTTTGAAAAACGCCCCACATACCCTGCAAATGGTGACGAGCGATACTTGGGCCTTCCCGTACACACGACAACAAGCGGCATTTCCTTTGCCCTATGTGGGCGACAATAAGTTCTGGCCATCGGTGCGGAGGGTGGACGATGCCTATGGAGATCGTAATTTAATATGTACCTGTGCCCCTATAGAGGCATATGCGGAAGCCTAATAGCACCCCTTAATACCAGTAAATATTGAACTATTTTAGGGTATAAGGAAACTATTGTCCCTCTGGATGTAGCGATTATTATACTCTGAACATCGTAAAGCTTATTATGCATGCATAATAAGCTTTACGCTTTAAAGTACCTTTTGTAAAAATTAATTCAACAAGGTGTATGGGCGTTAGTATTATCGGTACAGGGAGTTATATACCTGAAATCCAAATAAAAAATGAATCATTCTCACAGCAAGAATTTTTTAACAGTGACGGAAGTCCTTTCCAAGCAACTAATGATGTCATTATTGAAAAATTTAGGGACATCACGGGAATAAATGAAAGAAGGTATGTTACTAATGGTTTGAACACCTCAGACATTGGCCATTTCGCTGCAGAAAATGCATTATTGGATGCAAACGTAAATCGAGAGGAGCTAGATTACATCATTTTTGCCCATAATTTTGGCGATGTTGCTTATGGAACCTCTCAAGGGGATACATTGCCCAGCCTGGCATCGCGCGTAAAACATCTATTACAGATAAAGAACCCTAAATGTGTGGCCTATGATATGCTCTTTGGTTGTCCTGGATGGTTAGAGGGTGTTATTCAGGGACACGCATTTATAAAAAGTGGAATCGCAAAAAGGTGCTTGGTCATAGGGGCGGAAACCCTTTCCAGAATAGTTGATCCGTATGACAGGGATTCCATGATCTATGCCGATGGTGCCGGAGCCGCTATAATTGAGGCCACAAATGAAGATAATGGCATCCTATCACATAATAGTGCATCGTATACCAATAAGGAAGCCTATTACCTGTTTTATGGAAAAAGCTACCGTACGACGGAACAAGAAACGAGGTACATTAAAATGTTGGGGAGGAAGATTTACGAATTTGCCGTAACTCATGTTCCCAAAGCAATGGCAGACTGTTTGGAGAAAAGTGGAATAGACATCAAGGGAGTAAAAAAAATCCTAATTCACCAAGCCAACGAAAAGATGGACGAGGCGATAATTTCAAGGTTTTATGCGCTATATAGCATGGAGGTTCCCAAAAACTGTATGCCCATGACAATTGCAAAATTGGGAAACAGTTCCGTGGCAACCATTCCAACGCTGTTAGATCTTCTCTTAAAAGGAAAAATTTCAAATCATAACTTGACAAAAGGCGATGTTGTTATCTTTGCAAGCGTGGGTGCCGGAATGAACATAAACGCCTTGGTATATAAAATTTAATATGTACGAAAACACCTTTCCGAATAAAAGGTTTCAATACACCTTGGAGTTTCTGAAAAAGCACATTGATCCCAATGAGGCCATTTTGGACCTAGGCGTGGAAAATCCTTTTTCGGAAATAATGCAACGGGAAGGATATACCGTGGAAAACACGAAAGGTGAAGATCTCGATCTGGATTTTTCGTCGATAATCAATTCCGATGCATCGGTAGTGACGGCTTTTGAAATTTTTGAACACCTTTTGGCCCCTTTGAACGCGCTTTCAAAAATAAAGGCCGATACATTGGTGGCAAGTATTCCACTCCGACTCTGGTTCTCACCGGCCTATCGAAGTAAAACCGACCCATGGGACCGGCATTATCACGAATTTGAGGATTGGCAGTTCGATTGGCTTTTGGAGAAAGCGGGCTGGGAAATCCAGGATTCCAAAAAATGGACCCATCCCGTTAAAAAACTAGGTGTAAGACCTATTTTACGAATGTTTACACCGCGTTACTATATTGTTTACGCCACTAGGAAAAAAAGCCGTTAAAACCTTTACTTGGAGTATTACATAATCATACCGGCCCACAATGAGGAAGCATGTATTTCCTTGACCTTGGAATCCGTGATATTACAGACCCTTCCTCCTAAAAAAGTTGTGGTCGTCAACGACCATTCCAACGATAGTACCCCGGAAATTGTGGAGGCCTTCGCGCAAAGTGTACCTTATATCGAATTGCTGAATACCACATCGGACAAAAGCCATATGCCAGGCAGCAAGGTTATCAATGCCTTCAACAAAGGAATGGAAGTGTTGGATGCTAATTTTGATTTTATTGTAAAACTTGATGCCGATATCGTTCTTCCGAAGCACTATTTCCAAACTATTTCCAAGATATTCACCGAATTCCCAAAAGCAGGTATTGCCGGCGGTTTCGCCTACGAACAGGACCGTCAAGGAAATTGGCATTTGAACCACCCGATGGACAAAAATCATGTTAGAGGTGCATTCAAGTCCTACTCCAAAAACTGTTTTGAGGCCATTGGCGGCCTAAAAAATGCTATGGGCTGGGACACGGTGGACGAATTATTGGCGCAATATCACGGATTCCAAGTAATTACGGATGAGAGCCTTCAGGTAAAACACCTCAGGCCCACCGGAACATCCTATAACAGAAAAGCTAGGTTGTTACAAGGACAGGCAATGTATATCATGCGTTACGGGCTCTTGATTACACTCATCGCCTCCCTTAAAATGGCAGTCAAATCAAAAAGACCAAAAGTCCTTTTTGACAATTTACAAGGATATTTTCGGGCAAGCAGTCGGGGCGAAACATTTTTGGTTAGTCCGGAAGAAGGAGAATTCATTCGCCGTTTGCGGTGGAAGAATATAAAATCCAAGCTGACCAACTAAAAAAGCCATTCTGTAAAGAATGGCTTTTTAAATTATTATGGGGTGGTCTTAAATCCCCAATTCCTTTTTCACGTCTGCCAATAGGTCTTTACCACTAGCTACGATCAATCCACCACCTGGCTGTGCATCGATAACATAATCAATACCCTGGGCCGCGGCAACCCTTTCTATGGCTGCTTTAGCCTTTTCAGAGATAGGGGCGAACAATTCGGCCTGTTTCTTTTGGATTTCCTGTTGTGCATTTTGTTGGAACTCACCTACCGTTTTTTCCATGCCTTGAAGCTCCACTGCCCTCTTTTCATTTTCCTCTTTTGATTTGGAAGCTGCTTCGTTCTGATATTGGGTGTACTTATTTCGTAATTCGGTCATAGAGGCCTGGATATCCGCACCATAGGTTTCCTGCAACTTCTTTAGTTCCGCCTCGGCAGCTTTCATCTCCGGCATGGCAGAAAGCAACTGGGTAACATCTATATGAGCTACTTTACTCTGCGCATTTACAAAACTGGTCGCCGCCACGAACAACATTAAGGCAACCGCAATTTTCTTTACTTGTTTCATCTGTTTGTTTTTATTGTGTTTCATAAGTTAGATGTAATTCGCCAATAACCATCTCGGTACGTATCAAGACTTGTTATGGCTCATTTCATGAGTTAAAATTTAATTCTTATTTGAGTATTAATTAATGGTTTCTGATTTCTAGTTATTATTGGGATCGTTTCCCGAGTTATCGTTATTTCTTTCCGCTTCTTTTTCCTTTTTCTTGGCCTCTCTTTCCTCTAACAATTTTTTTCGTCGTTCCTCATAGGCCTTCTTTCGTTCCTCGCGCAATTTAAGCTGCTCCTCACGTTTTTCAGCAGCGGTTTTCTCCCGGGCTGCCTGAGCCTCTGCAGCTCTGTCTATTCGTTCCTGTAAAGCTTCCGAAACCACCTCTTCCGCCTCTATTTCATCCTCTCCTTCAAAAGCCTCCAACCTACTCCTACTGTCCGTACCTTCCTTCGGCTTGCTTATCTTTCTGGTCCTTGCAATACCCCTGAGAACCAAATCGCTAATATCGTGCCTTTTTTCGGAGTACAACATTACAACATCCGCAGATTTATCAAAAATAAAATCATATTTTTTATTGGCACCCAATTTTTGAACCTCATTAAAGACCTGATCTTGGATTGGCTGTATCAACCGGCGTTTTTGGAGCACCAAGTCCCCTTGCGGACCAAAGCGGTCCTGTTGGTATTCGATCATCTCTTTCTCCAAGATCTGGATTTCTTCCTCGCGTTCCTCAATGAGTTCAGGAGTCAGCAATACCTTTTCGGCCATTAAATCCTTCTTCATTTGTTCCACCACACTTTGCTTTTGCTCGATTTCCACTTTCCATTTTTGGACTTTGGTATCCAACTGGGCACTGGCATCACGGTATTCCTCCACATTTTCAAGTATGTATTCCATGTCCACATAGGCGATTCGAACACCTCTTTGGGCCATGGAAACCAAACCCATAAGAACGGTCACAAGAAATAAAAGAACTTTTGTTTTTGACTTCATTATTGATATCGTTTAATCTAATAGAAAATATCGTGCCAAAATTACTAAAACTTTTAAAATGAAAGGATTAGCATAAAGACCGATTCTATAATTCCAATTTAAATCTAGAACTGCTGACCAATTATGAAGTGCGTTTGCCATCCGCTTGGACCATTGCCTATGGATTGCGGCCTTAAGTCCTCATCGAACCCATAGCCAAAATCAATCCCCAATAAACCAAACGCTGGCATAAAGATGCGAAGCCCCACACCGGCCGATCGTTTTAATTGAAACGGATTAAACTGCTGAAAATTGTTGAAGGAATTACCTGCTTCCAAAAAGGTAAGTCCGTAAATGGATGCCGAAGGTTTTAAGGTAAGCGGATATCGTAACTCCATGGAGAACTTATTATAGATCAATCCACCCTCCTGTTGCCTTGTGACAGGATCAATCGGAGTCAAGGATTGATTTTCGTACCCCCTAAGCTGAACAATGTCCCGTCCATCCAATGTGAAGTTGTTGAGACCGTCACCACCAACGAAAAAACGTTCAAAAGGAACATCTCCCGTATCGCTGTTGTAATTTCCCAAAAACCCGAATTCCGCATTGGTACGCAACACCAAGGATTTGTCCGCACTACCCAACAGGGTAGTATACCAATCTCCTTTGAATTTGATTTTATAATACTCCAATAACCTGAAACGCTCTTGATCTATTTCTTCCAATTCTGTTGCCTCAGCAGCAGTAAGTCCTTCTTGGGTCGTAAATCGTTTCTCAGTAAGTTCTGTGCTCCGTTGTTTCAAAGCTCCAAAATCCTTGTTACTAAAAAGAGAATAGGGTGGTGTGAATTTCGCTGTAATCTCAAAATTGGACCCCCCTCTTGGAAATATACGGCCACCTTCCATAGCGTTTCGATTGATTCCTATGGTATAGGCAATGGAATTGGCTTTCCCGTTCCCAAAATTGAATAGACCAATATTGTAGTTTCTAAAGTCGTACAACTGGTATCCCAAGGAATGTGAAATGGTAAAGAAATCATCTGGCCATTGCACCCTTTTGGCCAAACCAAGACTTACACCTGTAATCGAGAATTGCTGATCTTTGTTTACATCGATTCCCCTATTTGTAAAAGAGGCGGCAAACTGTTGTGTTCTTGAAACGTTCAAATTAAATCGAACCGGCTTCTTTCCTCCCATCCAAGGTTCTGCGAAGTTCAAGCTATACACCCTAAAGGTCCGGCTGGCCTGTAATCGCAGGGCAAACGTTTGCCCGTCGCCCATGGGAACAGGCTTATACGCCTCTCCTTTGAACAAGTTCTGAATCGAAAAATTATTGAAAGACAATCCCAAGGTTCCTATAAAACCTCCTCCACCATAGCCTCCTTGCAATTCAATTTGACTGGAACCGGACTCCACCAAGCTCCACGCCAAATCTACGGTACCTTCATTTGGGTTAGCATTCAGGACATCGGGTTTGATCTGTTCCGCATCAAAAAAGCCCAGTTGGCCCAATTCACGGATACTTCTAATGATGTCCGACTTATTATATTTTTGTCCTGGGCGTGTACGTAATTCCCTGTAGATTACATGATCATTCGTCTTATCGTTTCCTGATACGGTCACATGGTCCAGAAAGGTCTCCTTTCCTTCAATAATCCTAATTTCAAAATTGATAGTGTCGTTCGCTGCCGAAACCTCTACCGGATTTATCGTGGAAAACAAGTATCCATTATTTTGGTACAAACTAGTTACATCGTACGGTTCCGGTTTACTATTGTCCGCAATACGTTCCCGTAACAACACTCCATTGTAGGTTGCGCCTTTCTTGATTCCCAACACCTGATGTAATTGACGATCGGTGTATACGGTATTGCCTACGAAGTCGATATCCCCAAAATAATACTTGTTTCCTTCCTCTACCTTGATTTTTAAAAGAATGTTGTTCTCATCTACTTTTTCAAGCGTATCGGAAATTACCCTGGCATCACGGAATCCATTTTCGGCATATTTATCCACCAACAAATCCAAATCTTCCTCATAATCATCTTTGATATACTTCGATTTTTTCCAAAACCTCCCAAATCGCTTACGTTTTGTGCTTTTTAAGGCCTTTCTCAATTTTTTATCGGAGAGCTCCTCGTTGCCTTCAAAAACAATTTCCTTAATTTTTACCTTATCGCCCTTGTTGACATTCACCACCATTTTTCGGGCATTCGTTTCGGACGTATCTACGGCGGTAATGATGTTGACCCTGGTATTAAGATAACCCTGCTTTTTATATTTATTGGTGAGATAGTTTTTTGTGTTGGAAATCAAACTCTCTGTAATCTTTTTCCCTTTTTTTAGGTCCGTATCGTTTCTGAGTTCGTCAACTTTACGAGGTTTGACGCCATTAAAGGTCACATCCGTCAAAGTGGGACGCTCGATAATCTGAAGTTCAAGGAAGATATTGTTGTCCTCAATATTGGTTATGAAAAAATCTATGGATGTAAAAAGCTCCAATCCCCAGAGTTTATTGATAACTTCACTGATTTGCTCCCCTGGAACCGTAATTGGCTGACCCACCCGAAGCCCCGTGTAGGTCTTTACGGTCTGTTCGTTGTAACTTTCTAATCCGGTCACCTCCAAACCGCCTAAAATATATGTTTGCCCATTTTCATAGGAGAGGTCCTGTGAGAAGACGTTTGTTAAGATAAAAAGGAGTAGGGTGGTCAGTAAGTGGTTCACGGATATGAACCTGGTCATATCTCTAAATGAGTTGTTCGCTAGTTTTTCCAAATCTTCGTTCTCTGTTCTGGTAATTTTTTATGGCCTCTACCAAATGATGCTCATTAAAATCGGGCCAAAATACATCAATAAAATATAATTCGGCGTATGCGATCTGCCATAATAAAAAATTGCTGATCCGATGTTCTCCACTCGTTCGGATTAGCAAGTCTACGTCTGGCAAATTTTGCGTGTAAAGATGGTCATTAATAATGGTTTCGTCAATATTTTCGGGTGAAATTATATTATTTTTAACTTTGGATGCTATCGATTTTATGGCGGATTGTAGCTCTTCCCTGGAACCATAACTCAGTGCCAATGTCAGCGTCATACCAGTGTGGTGCTCGGTCTTTTTAATGACCTCCAAAAGTTCCAAACGGGCCTTATCGGGCAAGGCCGAAATATTCCCGATGGTATTCAAACGAATATTGTTTTCCGAAAAAGTTGTCAACTCCTTACGCAAGGAAGAAACTAATAGGCGCATTAACGTATCCACTTCAATTTTGGGCCTGTTCCAATTTTCAGTTGAAAACGTATACAAAGTAAGAAACTCTATCCCAAGCTTTACGCAATTTTCTACCGTAGACCGAACGGTCTTTACCCCGTTTTCATGACCAAAAACTCTTAATTTTCCCCGCTCTTTGGCCCATCTACCATTACCATCCATGATGATGGCCATGTGACGTGGTAAATTATGTGAATCAATATCGTCTATTTTACTTTCCATTGTCATTTATTGAAAGCAATCCTGGCAGGGTTTTCTTCCAAAGGTGTAGGTCAAGGTCACCCCAGAGAAAACGTACCAATCATCGCTGAAAATATTTCCAAAAGCGAACTCCTCAAAATTGGAACCTTCTGGATTACTGGCGTCCAGATTATCGGTAAAAGTATATCTGGCACCAATTTCCGCACCAAAAATAAGAAACTGGTTGATACGATACTTAAAACCTACGGTCATTGGTATTGCAAAAGAGCCATCGGACTGTGATAAATCCTGTAAAACCCCACCGTTGAAATAGCTGTAATCGTACCTAAAATAGGTCACTCCCGTATATAGGTAAGGGGTAAAAGCCGGCCCCAACTTGTGCAAATTATAATCCACAAAATTAAATTCCAGCCCCGCGGAACCTTCTAAAATGGCATTATCTACCACATAGCCCCTCTGTTGCCTTGAAGTATCGCTGGACTTTGTATCGTCCGCAGTGAATTTCCCATAAGTAAGACTGCCTCTCCAGGCATATCTTTTGCTAATATTCCATTTAAACACGCCCCCAAATGCCAAATCTGACGGAAGAATATAATTGGTCCTTCCAACATCCCCGATCATATTGGCCCCTCCGGCAAAAACACCCACTTCGTACATCTGGGCATTAAGACCCATTGATGCCATTAAAAAAGTAAACAGTACCATGCTACGTATCATATAAAGAATCGTTTACAGGGGTATTTAGTTAACATAATCGAAGTTTTGGCCCAAAGGGCGTTCTCACAAGGTAAACAGATTTTAACGGTAAATATTGTTCAAGGGAAAGTTCAATTTCTCCGGTCCTCGCCCCATAATAATTTGTTCCGAAGGGTCTTCAGGAAGCTTTCAGAATTGTATTCTATCATTCGGATTGTAAAAGGGGCCTTGGTGATTGTAATTTCGTTGCCATTTTCAAGGGAGGCTATACGGGAATCCAAGGAAACCAAGTGGTTTTCCTCACGACCTGAAACCCGCAACCTAATTTCCGTATCATCCGAAATCACCAAAGGCCTTGCATTGAGGTTATGGGGAGCAATGGGCGTTAAGACCAAGGATTTGGCGGTTGGCACCATGACAGGACCTCCACAGCTCAGCGAGTAACCCGTAGAACCCGTGGGGGTGGAAATAATGAGTCCGTCCGCCCAATAGGAGGTTAAATATTCATTGTTCAGAAAGGTCTCCACGGTAATCATGGAGGTGGTATCCTTTCTGCTTACCGTTATTTCGTTCAATGCAAAATTCAATTCCCCAAACTCAACATCCAAAGCATCGGCATGTATCTGAACCAGGCTTCTTTCCACGATCGTGTAGTCGCCCTTTAAAAATTCCCGAACCACTTTTCGTACATCTTCCTTCTTAAAGGTGGACAAAAACCCTAACCGACCCGTATTGACACCAACAATGGGAATTCCAAGATCCTTGACAAAGGTCGTGGCGCGAAGGATGGTACCATCGCCGCCAAAACTTACGAACATATCAAATGAAGTGTCCAGACCTTTTAAGGCCGTGAAGGTGGAAAAGGATGCTTCCGCATTTTTCGATTTGTATAAATGGTAGAATTCTTCTTCTATGTAGACCTCTGAAGAAGCGTCCTTTGCAATTTCGTCCAAAAGCTCCTCCAAATATTCAATGGCATTGTCCTGGTATATTTGACCATAAACCGCAACCTTCATACTAGACGTTTAGGTACTTGTCCAAATAGTCCGACCTGTTTTTCAAATCTTCCAAAAATTGATCGTCGCTATTGCCAAAGATTATTTGGTAGTTATAGCGTCTAAACGTTTGTAGGACCTTGTCAAAGTTGGCAGTGCTTATTTTGATGGTTACCTGTACCACGTCATTTTGCATATCCGTAATAAAACCGCCAATGAGTCGGGCATTGTTACTCTCAACTATCTGGGAAATCTCACTGAAGGAGTAGTCCTTGATGCCGGTGGCGACCACCAATATATTACCCGGATCCGTAAAGAAGGGCGTGTCTATAAATTCAGTGACGATATCGGTAAGGTCATAATAGCCCACCACTTTTTCCACCTCGTCCAAAATAGGGACCAGATTCGCCTCGTTTCGGGCAAATACTTCCAGCACATCCAACCAGCTCGTTTCGTTCCTTACAAAAAACGTTTCCAGATCATAGCGGTATTCATCAATCTTGGAATCGTCCGAAACAACATCCATGTCATTTTCGGAAAACACACCTAAAAATCGGTCCTCTTCCATGACCGCTATATGGGAAAACGTGTTTTGCTTAAAGAACTCCATAAGTTCACCACACGTAGTCTGGACATCGAAAACCGGTAAGTTGGAAATTATATGTTGTTGAATATGCATAGCCGAAATTATAACGCAAAATAACAATTAATAATATCAAAAGGCGTGCCTTATTCGTATTTTTGGGCTCCTTATAGTATATTATCGACAATATGACGAAACTAAGTGTCAATGTGAACAAAATTGCCACCTTGCGAAACGCCCGCGGTGGAAATGTGCCCAATTTGCTGAAAGTTGCTGCGGATATTGAACGATTCGGCGCCCATGGAATCACCATCCATCCCAGACCGGACGAGCGCCATATTCGTTACCAGGATGCAAGGGACTTGAAGGATATCGTTACTACCGAGTTTAACATAGAAGGAAACCCGAACCCGAAATTCATAGATCTTGTGCTAGCGATAAAACCGGATCAGGTAACCTTAGTACCCGATGCGGAGGATGCCATAACTTCCAATGCCGGTTGGGACACTCTAAAACATAGGTCCTTTTTGAAAGAAGTGATTGCGGAGTTCAAAAATGCGGGTATACGAACCTCCATCTTTGTGGACCCGGACCCAAACCTGGTGGCAGGCGCGAAGGAAACTGGCACGGATCGAATAGAACTTTATACGGAAAGCTATGCAACGGGCTATGCAACGGATAGGGAGCGAGCCATCTTACCGTTTGTGGAAGCCGCAAAAAAGGCCAACGAACTGGAACTTGGCATCAATGCGGGCCATGACCTCAGCTTGGACAACATTCAATATTTTGGACAGAACATTCCCAGTTTGTTGGAAGTTTCCATTGGCCATGCCTTGATCTGCGAATCCATTTACCTGGGATTGGAAAACGTGGTGAACATGTACATAAACAAATTGAAATGAATCCAATTTTACATTCCAACATCCTAGGTTCCGGCAAACCACTTTGTATCCTGCACGGGTTTTTGGGCATGTCCGATAATTGGAAGACCCTTGGGAATCTCTATGCCGAAAATGGTTTTGAGGTCCACTTGATAGACCAGAGAAACCATGGTAGAAGTTTTTGGTCGCAAGAGTTCAACTATGACCTCTTGGCCGAGGACCTATTGCACTACCTAGACGATAAAAACATTGAAAAGTCCGCCCTGATAGGACATTCCATGGGTGGTAAAACGGTGATGCAATTCGCTTGTACCTATCCGAAGAAAACGGAAAAATTATTGGTTGCGGATATTGCGCCCAGGTTTTACCCGCCCCATCATCAGGATATTATCAATGCATTGAACCATTTGGATTTAAAAAACATAACTACAAGAAGCGATGCGGACGACCAACTTAAAAAATACCTGAAGAGTTTTAGTGTGCGGCAGTTTTTGCTGAAAAACCTATACAGAACGGCGGACAATACCTTTGGGTTTAGAATGAACCTGGCCGTACTTAGCGAGCGGATGGAAGAGATCGGGGAGAACATTTCCAGTTCTGAAAGTTATAACGGACCTGCACTTTTCCTAAAAGGAAGCAAATCTGAATACGTCTCCAATGCCGATACAGAACAAATCAAAAGGCATTTTCCCAAAGCGCAAATTGCGGTAATCGACAATGCGGGACATTGGCTACATGCAGAAAACCCGGATCAATTCTTTGAAAAATCATATAACTTTCTAAAATAAGGGCAATCCAACCGTCGCTTGGATATCTGATCCTATCGCATTATTTTTTTATCTTTAATAACAACCTAAACCCGATTGATATGAAACTTGTATTGCGTATTTTGTTAAGTGCCTTGGCGGTAATCCTATTGGCCAATTTCCTGCCCCATGTATCGGTAGATTCGTATGGTACTGCCATAATCGTTGCCATAGTTCTGAGCCTTTTGAACTTTTTGGTCAAACCCATTTTGGTCATCCTTACCCTACCCGTTACCATAGTTACTTTCGGGTTGTTCCTACTTATTATAAACGCCCTGATAATTCTTTTGGCCGATAATTTAATAGCAGGATTCAATGTGGACGGTATCTGGTGGGCCCTTTTGTTCAGTCTCCTGCTTTCTTTTTTACAATCCATTTTGTTTTCCCTGTTAAAAGAAGACAAAGAGTAGTTATTATTTGAGATTCAAGACTTTAAAAACTTGGTCAACAGAAGAAAATAGCCTAATTTTGCCTCCCGTTTTATTTAAGTAATTAAGAAGATACTGAAGGAATGAACATTACAAAAGAACAGATAGACGACCTGAACGCCGTAGTTAAAGTCGCTATCACCAAGGAGGACTATCAAGACAAGGTGGACACTATCCTAAAAAATTATAAAAAACAGGCCAATATTCCGGGTTTTAGAAAGGGCCAGGTACCTATGGGCCTTATCAAGAAGCAATATGGAAAAGCCGTATTGGTAGACGAGGTGAACAAATTGCTTCAAGACAATTTGAACAAATACCTTACGGAGGAAAAATTGGATGTTCTTGGAAATCCTTTACCAAAACAAAAAGACGATTTTGATTGGGACCAGGAAGAATTGGATTTTGAGTTTGAATTGGGTTTGGCCCCGGATTTTGAAGTTCCTTTAAAAACGAAAAAGGCCATAACCCATTATAAAATCGTGGCCGATAAGAAAATGATTTCCGAACAGGTGGAGCGTATCCAGAAACAGTACGGAAAACTTGTGAGCAAAGAGGAAGTTGGTAAAAATGACGAGGTTTCAGGAAAGTTCGAAAACGAGGCCGAGGGCATAGACAACCAGTCACTTCTGGAAATGGACAAGCTCAAAAGCAAAAAAGCCATCGAAAGCTTGGTTGGGAAGAAAGTTGGTGATACCGTTTCCTTGAAGACCAAGGGACTCTTTAAAGAGGATTATTTTCTATCCAGTGCTTTGGGCATCGGTAGGGATAAGGCCGATAATTTTGACACAGAGGTTTCCTTCACCATTACAGAAATAAACGAACGGCAGCCCGCGGAATTAAACCAAGAGCTTTTTGATAAACTTTTCGGAAAAGACAACGTGAAGTCCGAAAAGGAACTAAGAGAGCGTATCGCCGAGGATTCCGAAAAGCAATTTGAACAGCAAGCGGATCAAAAGTTACTCAACGACGTAACTGAGTACTTTATAGAAAATACCAAGTTTGAGCTTCCTACAGGGTTTTTGACGAAATGGATACAAATGACGGGGGATAAGGAATTGACCCCTGAGGAGGCCAGCGAGGAATATGAGAAATCCGAAAAGGGATTACGTTACCAATTGATCGAGGGTAAAATAATCAAGGACAACAACCTTCAGGTCCAATTTGATGAATTGAAGGAGTTTGCGAAGGGATTCATCAAATCTCAAATGGCGCAATTTGGACAAATGAACCCAAAGGAGGAAGAATTGGATGCCATTGCAGTAAGGGTTTTGGGCAATCAGGATGAAGTAAAGCGTTTGTCAGAACAGCTTATGAGCCAAAAATTATTGAACTTGTACAAGGAGAAAGGAAACCTAAAGACAAAAGAAGTTACCTATGAAAACTTTGTGAAAGAGGTTTACGGGTAATATCCGAACAATAAATTGAGTATCTTTACGGTGCCGGAAAATTATTTTTCGGCACCTTTTTTTACTACTAATAATCGATTAAGAGTTTATGGATTACGGAAAAGAGTTCAAGAATTACGCCATAAAGGATCAGGGTATCAGCAGTATGTATTATGACAAGATAATGAGCAGCATGTACCCTGTAAACATGACCCCCAACATAATCGAGGAAAGACAGCTCAATGCCATTGCCATGGATGTTTTCTCCCGTTTGATGATGGATAGAATCATCTTTTTGGGAACAGGTATCAATGACCAAGTGGCCAACATAGTTCAAGCACAACTATTGTTTTTGGAAAGTGCGGACGCCTCCAAGGACATACAGATATATATCAATTCGCCCGGCGGCAGTGTCTATGCCGGTCTTGGCATCTATGACACCATGCAATTCATAAAGCCGGACGTAGCCACCATTTGTACAGGGATGGCGGCCTCCATGGGAGCCGTATTATTGTGTGCGGGCCAAAAGGGAAAACGCAGTGGTTTGTCCCATTCAAGGGTTATGATCCACCAACCCATGGGTGGCGCACAAGGGCAGGCAAGCGACATTGAAATTACCGCTCGTGAAATCCTTAAATTGAAGGAGGAACTCTACCAAATAATTTCCAAACACTCAGGTCAGCCCATAGAAAAAATCCATGAGGACAGTGATCGGGATTATTGGATGAAAGCCGATGTTGCCCTTGAATATGGTATGATTGACGAGATTTTAGTAAGGGACAAAGAATAATTTCGTCCAACAAGCTAGAATTTTATTTTTTTAGTGAACCAAAAACCAATAATATTCGTTAAGTTTTTGGTCAGATTATCTTTTATATGGCAAAGGAAAACTTAGAATGCTCGTTTTGTGGAAGGAAAAAGCCGGAAACCAATTTATTGATAGCCGGCCTGGATGCCCATATTTGTGATAGATGTATCGAGCAGGCCCATGGAATCGTTGCAGAGGAAACAAGACAAACCAAAACCAACGACCTATCATCTGAACTTACGCTCAAAAAGCCTCAGGAAATAAAGGACTTTTTGGACACCTTCATTATCGGTCAGGAACGCACAAAAAAGGTCATGTCGGTCGCTGTTTACAATCACTACAAAAGACTATTGCAACCAGCTTCCAAGGAGGACGATGTAGAGATACAGAAAAGTAATATTATCATGGTAGGCCAAACGGGAACCGGAAAAACCCTTATGGCAAAAACCATTGCAAAAATGCTCAATGTTCCCCTGGCCATTGTGGATGCTACGGTATTGACCGAAGCAGGGTATGTTGGGGAAGATGTAGAAAGTATCCTGACCCGCTTGTTACAGGCCGCGGACTACAATCTGGAAAAGGCAGAACGTGGCATCGTTTTTATCGATGAAATTGACAAAATTGCCCGTAAAAGCGACAACCCTTCCATTACGAGGGACGTATCTGGAGAGGGTGTTCAACAAGGACTGCTGAAATTGTTGGAAGGTACTACCGTAAACGTTCCACCCAAAGGTGGAAGGAAACATCCGGACCAAAAATTTATCGAGGTAAATACGGAAAATATCTTGTTCGTCGCCGGAGGTGCTTTTGATGGCATTGAAAGGGCCATCACAAAACGCTTGAACCTACAAGCGGTTGGTTACAGTGCTTCCAAGGCAGAGGAGAATCTGGACGAATCCAATATCCTCCAATATATCATCCCAAAGGATCTTAAGGAATTTGGATTGATTCCGGAAATCATTGGTAGGCTTCCCGTGCTTACGCATATGAATCCGCTGGACAAAAAAACATTGAGGGCCATATTAACGGAACCCAAAAATGCCATTATAAAGCAGTATGAAAAACTGTTCGCTATGGACAACATCTCGTTTACCATAACGGAGCAGGCCCTGGATTATATAGTGGACAAAGCGATTGAATACAAACTGGGCGCTAGAGGTTTGAGATCTCTCTGCGAAGCTATCTTTACGGACGCCATGTTTGAAATGCCCAGTACGGACGAAAGGGAGTTCAAGGTTACTAAGCCTTATGCAGAACAAAAACTGTCCTACGAAACAGTTAAAAAATTAAAGGCGGTTTCTTAAACCGCCTTTTTCTTTTCAATCTTTTCCGGGATGTTTATCGAAGTGACTTCGTTCAACAAGGATAAACAGACTTTCCTAATTATTTTTTCATCGGTATAAAGTGTGTGTCCGTAATTTGGAACGATATCCATGTCCACATCTAACTTGTTGGCCCAAATATCATCGGGCCTATTGGTATCCCTTTCCCCATATATGAGATTTAGGGAAACCAAAGGCTTTTCGTCCTGTAACCTTATTCTTGTTGGGGAAATCGCATAAAGCGACTTTACCGGTAGACCTTTTTTTGCGGCATTCCAAACAATGGTACCTCCTGTGCTGAACGCTAGGTAATAGCAAGGTGAAGTTTCCTTTTTCAGAAGATGGGCTACCGCGGTATCGATACCTCCATTTACAAAAGCATCATGGATGTTCTGCTCGGTCTGTACTGGCAAATCAATATTCGCAAGTTGTTGGCTATCATAAAAAGTGATATCAAAATATTGTTGTAGATATCCTAAATATGAAGTGATCCAAAGGCCCTTTTTGGTGCCCCACATATCCGAGACAATAACTAGTTTTTCAGCCATAATAGTAGTTTTGTAAATTAATTTTGGGAACATTGACCTCAAATTGCTTAATTAACGATTGATTCTCCAATTTATTTGTTTAATGGACGAATTATTCGACATACGCATTTTCAAATCCATTCTTAACCATCAATTCTTAGTACTACCTAATAGTAACTTGAAATTGCCTTCTCAGTATCTTAATGAATTGTTATTGAAGTAATTAACATTAAGATGGTCCTAAAAATTGTTAGTTGTTTTCCTCTCAACTTTAGAATCTTTTTCCTAAAGAAGCTCCAAACCAAATGGTGGATTCGGAATCTTTATCCAAATTATTACCCACTACCCCTAGAATTGGAGTTAGTCCAACTTTCCATATCCACTTTCTATTTTCCCCAAAATGCCTTTTAAAAAACAAGGAGCCATACTGAACAAGGATGGACTTATTCGATATTTGCCCTGTACTGCCAACACCAGCTTCCAAATAATTGTTATTTCCTAAGTTGATAGGATACTGAATGGAAAAAGGAATGCTAAGAGAAGTTTTTGGCAAACCGCTGAATACACCACATCCTATACATTCGGACATAGAATTTGAACTTATCTCCTCCTCAAATTCAAAAAAAGAAATCCCCAGTCCTACCCTAATACCTAAATTATTTGCTCTTTGAAAACTACGCTCATAATTAAGGGATACCACACCTGCGTTTCCTCCCAGTTCCAAATAAACCAAATTGCTCTGCCCTAAAGCCAATGTAAAAGCAAAAACAAAAAAAATGGTGACCCAAGTTTTCATAGTTAACATTTAACGTTTCAGCAAAACTAGAAAACCTGATATTTCGGATGTCCGAAATCCCCCATTTGCGAAAAAACAGGACAAACTAATCTAGGACCCAATCTTTGACCGATATTCAGTAGGCGTCAAACCTGTGAACTTTTTAAAGGCCACATAAAAGGTTGATTTGGAATTAAACCCGCACTCCAATCCAATTGAGGCAATAGTGTAGTTGAAAAATTTGGGATTTGACAATTGTTTCTTCGCCTCTTCTACCCGATACCTATTAATATAATCTGTGAAATTACTATCCGTATACGTGTTCATTATTTTGGAAACAGTACTCACACTCTTCCCAACTTTACCAGATAGCCTTTCCAAACTTAGATAAGGATCGAGATATTCCTGTTCATTCAAAATATAATGTTCAATTTCCGCAAATGTCAATGCCCCCTTATTAGTTTCTGCAAAATCTGGACCTACGCCACTACTCTTCTTACGCACTTCTTTTCTAAGTACAATCCTGTCTTTTAGAACCATATACCTAAAAAAGGCTTGATAACCTACCCAGTAAATCAAAATTGAAGATGCCAGCCTCAAGGGATAATAACTATAGGGCTTTTGAACGAGCTCGGTAGTATTGAATAAAATAGCCAATGACCATAGTAAAAAAACACCAATTCCCAGATAAAAGAATCCTTTTAACCAATTTAGGTCATCAAAATCAATAATAGGTGAAATATCATGGTTGTTACCAAAAACAATATGAGCCGATTTAACAAATAGAAATAAAGAGTACAAAAGCGTTACGGAATCCTCCAGGTTATTATATAAAACAAGAGTAGGTATGGACCAGACAGAGTTACTTGCCATAAAAATGACCAACAATCGAACAAATAACTGTATACAAAAAAGCAATATGGATAATCTTATATAAGATTTGACCTTATCTTCAATTTTTAGGTAGTTTACCAAAAAAGCATAAAACATGGGAACGATTAAAACATACCATGGTAATGTATAATGTATCCATTCAGATTCTGAGATAAAAAAGTACTTTTCAAGAAACCATGACTGTACATTATTGAGTGATAGAAAAAGAACGAATAAGTTCAGAAACAGTACAGGTTTTTCAATTTTCCTGCGAGACATAAAAGTCACTACGTTAAATATGAATCCCTGTATGGCACCAGCAATCATTAAAAAATTAAAAATTCCGGTCATATAAGAAACTTGGATTTTTCTTCTAACTACTGCTCATTCGTAGTAACTGTTCAATATAGTCCCTCCTATTACTTAGCCTTGGAATTTTATGCTGTCCTCCCAATTTATCATTGATTTTTAACCAATCATAAAACAGGTTTTCCCGAGCCACATGGACCTTGGGTATCTCAAGGGTAATGTTGTTATAGCGCTTCGCCTCGTAATCTGAGTTCAGGGACTTTAAAGCGTTATCCAGTAATTCCGTAAAATAATTTAAATCTTCCGGTGCCTTTCTAAACTCGATTATCCATTCGTGCGATCCCTTCTTCTTTCCGTTCATGAAAATAGGTCCTGCGGTATAGTCCTTTATTTCAGTCCTGGTTTTTAGACATACCATTTTTAGGGCTTCTTCGGCATTTTCAATTATCAATTCCTCGCCAAAAACATTGATGTGATGCTTGGTCCTTCCTGTTATCCGAATCCTATAGGGGCTCTTGGATGTAAAACGGACAGTATCCCCGATCTTATAACGCCATAAACCCGAATTGGTAGTAATCACGATGGCGTAGTTCTTACCAATTTCCACTTCCCATAATGGAATGCATTCCTGCTGTTCAGTTCCATAGATATCCATAGGGATGAACTCGTAGAAAATCCCGTAATCCAACATCAACAAAAGATCTTCAGCATTATTCCGGTCCTGAATGGCAAAGAACCCTTCCGATGCATTGTATATCTCATAATACCGAAAATTCTTTCGCGGCAAGAGACTCTTATACTGTTCCCTATACGGGCTAAAACTTACACCCCCATGAAAATAGACCTCAAGGTTCTCCCAAACCTGAAATAGGTGTTCCTTGCCCGTTTCCTGTAAAACATTGTTCAACAAAACCAACATCCAGGAAGGAACGCCGGCCAAACTGGTCACATTTTCCTGAACGCTTTCCTTAATAATGGCGCCAAGCTTGGTCTCCCACTCGCTCATCAAGGAAACCTTATTGCTTGGGGTACTACTAAATTCCGCCCAAAGAGGCATATTGTCGATCAAGATGGCGGACAAATCTCCAAAAAAAGAACCATTGTCCTCATACAACTCCTTACTGCCCCCCAAACGTAGACTCTTGCCTGTAAACAATTGTGAATCCTCGTTATTGTTTAGATACAGGCATAACAAGTCCTTTCCAGATTTATAATGACAGTCCTCCAAGGCCTCTGAACTTACTGGTATAAATTTGCTTTTGGCATTGGTGGTTCCGCTGCTCTTTGCAAACAGCTTTACGGTAGTGGGCCAGAACAAGTTCTGTTCCCCTTTTCTGGTCCTCTCTATGATGGGTTCCACTTCCTCGTAGGATACCACTGGAAGTCGCTCCTTATATTTCTCATAATTGTTTATGGACCCAAAATCATAATGCCGTCCAATTTCAGTGTCCTCTGCAAATTCCAACAGGTTCAACAATACCTCTTCCTGTACCTCCTCTGGATACTTTAGGAAAAGTTCTATCTGGTGATAGCGCTTTTTAAGTAACCAAGAGGCGATGGAATTGAAAAGTGGAATGGACATTTTTGGGTATCTTTAACATCTAAAATTAGGGTATATCCCCATCATTTTCAAATTGAAGTTTTAATAGAGTTAACAATGCAATACGAAGGTGTCCTAAAAAAAATGCAGACGGAAATGGCAAGTCCCATCCAGTATTATTTGGTATTTGAATCGGACTTTCTGAATATGAACCAAGTACTGGACTGCCAATTGCAAATTAACCTCATTAAACACCAATGTCTCAACTGCGGTAATGACCGACCCATTTATCGCCAAGGCTTTTGTAGATCCTGCTTTTTTGACATTCCCGCTGCGGGCGATTGGATAATGCGACCCGAACTAAGCACCGCGCATTTGAATCAAGAGGACCGCGATCTGGAATACGAGAAAAAAGTGCAATTGCAGCCCCACATTGTTTATTTGGCGAATTCCAGCAATATAAAAGTGGGAGTTACGAGAAAGACCCAGATTCCCACACGATGGATCGATCAAGGGGCGCATGAAGCGATTGAAATCGTGGAAGTGCCCAACAGGTATTTGGCAGGTATTACGGAGGTTGCACTCAAAGACCATGTATCCGATAAAACCAACTGGCGCAAAATGCTCACCAATGATATCGAAGATCAGGATTTGGTAGCGTGGCGCAATACCCTTAGGTCCTATATTCCACCAGAGGCCCTGCCCTATTTCATTGAAAACAATACGGAAACCAATTTGGAATTCCCCGTATTACGATTTCCGGAGAAGGTCAAGAGCCTAAGCCTGGACAAAACCCCAACATATCAAGGAATCCTTAAAGGAATTAAAGGTCAGTATCTCATTTTTGAGGACAATACCGTGTTCAATATCCGGGGAAGTGAGGGCTACTATATTGGCCTTACCATTAGTTAACGGAATCCTTTTTAGCCTCCGTTTCCGTCTTTTTCTTTCCAAAAAGACCTTTTAACACATCCTTGGCGGCCTCCTTCACGGCTTCCTCCTTTTTAGGTGGTGTAGAAAGCGTATCCGTTTTTACTTTTGTGGAATCCGTTTTTTTGGAACCACCCAAGATACCGCTCAATACTTCCTTGGCTCCTGTTTTGGTATCCTGACCGGTGGTATCCTTTTTGGTTGAGCCGGATAAGATATCCCCTATCAAATCCTTGGCCTTATCCTTTCCTTTATTGACCAATTTTTGCTTTTCTATCTCGATTAATTGGTTGGTCAATGTTTTTATGCCCGATGTCAAGTCGGTTGTAATTTCCGGGCTATTGTAAACCCCACCGATATTGGCCGTAACAGGAATGGTTAGGCTATCCAGGGAACGATCATCTATCCTCGCAATCAGGTTATTTATGTCCTTGCCCAAATATTTGGATGGAACCTGTAAAGTGGCCTTGTAATTCATTTTTTGGTCAAAAGTGTGGTTTCCGTCCACGTTAATTTCTATGTCCTGATATCGAATACTGAAAGGTTTTACCGCGACCAGCCCATTTTCAAAGGACAGTTTTGTCTTCAATTCCTTCAAGCTCAGTTTTTCCAAATCGATGAAATCCAACTTGGTATCCAACGCGGATAGCACCGGCGCCTTATCCGTACTGATTTCCCTTGTGATTACATCGGCGAGGATATTACCGGTCAACGAAAGTAGGTCCGGCGTAAAATCATCGGTCAAATTACCTGAAAGGGAAATATCGGAACTGAATTTCCCCTTGAGAATTCTTGCCACTGGTGCCAAGGCCTGAAACAATTCCAATGCCTGGAAGCTTTCTTGCAATTCCAATTGGTCCAAAGCCAGCTGCATGGCAAAAGTGGGGGTTTCCTGTTTTGTGGAAACCTCCCCGTTAAAGGCGACCTTACCATCGAACAAAGAGGATGTCATATTGCTCAAGGTCGCTTTTTCGTCCTTTATCCTCAGGTTTCCGGAAACGTCTCGGAGTGTAATATTATCATAGATAACGGTATTGGCCCTTGCATTAAAGTTGGCATCCAAAAAGGAAGGTATTTTGATTCTTTCTTCCGATGGCATAGTTTGGGAGGCCGTTTCTCCCGATGTTTCCCCAGAATCCTCCACCATAAAATCGTTCAGGGCAAAGGTGTTTGAAACCAGATCAAAGTTGCCCTCCACATTTTCATTATTGAACAGATAGCCCAGAAAATTGTTGATGGTACCTGTAATCCGGAAATCCGTTTGCCCCGTGGAACCCTTCATTTCGCGCAACGTAACCGACTTTGGGTTGAATGCGACCGATGTGGCGTTCAGCACAACCGGATTGGGGATTTCCTCAGATTTATATTCAAAATCGGTCAGGGTCATTTGCCCTTCCGTTTTCGTATTCTCATATTGCTTCCTTTCAATGGTTTCCATGTCAAAGGCCGTGGTGATATCGGCATTCAGAAGTCCCTTTAAACTGAGTCCAGCAGGCACGGGGTATGCCTTCTCCAAATTGGCTAGGTTCATTTTTCCGTCCAGGTGGGCATTGACCTTGGTATTTCCCATCAATTCGGAAATTTTTGAGGTCATATTGAATTGATCTTCATCGATCATAAAAGATGCCCTGTTGATATCTACATAGGTTTCCTCTACAATGCCACTAGTATTGTTTATCGCCACATCGATGAATATATTTTTTACCGTTTTGGGCAAATCCGGGTATTTGAACGAAGCATTGTTCGAATTGATCTTGATATTGAATTGTGGAATATGCTCCTCGTCCACGATTCCGTTAAAGCGGCCCTCCACCACAAAGTCGCCCGTGGTCGTCACATTTTCAATATTCTTGGAATACGTTTCAGGAATGACCGCCAAGAAATTTTTAAAATCGGACGACGGTGTCTTAAAACTAATATCTACTTCCTGGTTGTCCTCGTTCAATTTCACAAAACCTTCGAAAACCAAGGGAAGTTGATTGACCAGTGCCTCGTTCCTTAAAAAGGAATATTTGTTTTCGTTCAAATCGATTCCGATCAGGGCATCCAGTCGCACCTTGTTACTGTTCAAATAATTGGTGCTGTCCATTTCAAAGGAAACAAGGGCATCCGTGTGGGTATCCAGTTCCGAGGTTGCCAGGGAAAGGTCCCCGGTTCCCTTATGGTTCATTGCATCGATTTCCAAATGAATGCCCGTGGAAAAATCATCATACAAAATTTTGGAATCGTTTATTTCGTAGGATTCCATGTTGAAGGAAAAACCTTCAGTATCCGATGCAGTTTCGGCACCCGTTGTTTCGGACTCCAAGGCAATATCGTAATTGGCATTTTCGGCTTCGTCCAACTTTATATGTAAAAGCGCCTTGTCCACCTGTAACCTTGAAATGGATATGGGCTCCCCGCTGGATTTCAGCAATTGCATAACGCCCATGGACAATGAGACTTCCTTGGAGGCAAACAAAGTGTCGCCCTCAAAAGGAGCCTTGTTCACCAAGCTCACGTCCTTTAAGCTAACCTCGGCATTGGGAAAACTACGGATGAGACTCAATTTGGCATCGGAAAAATCCAAGGTCGCGTTAACGGAACTATTTACATTGTTCCTAATGATGTCCCCAATTTTAGCTTCCAGAAAAAAAGGTATGGAAACCAACAGGGCAATAATCAGTACAAGGATAATGCCCACTATTTTTAATATCTTCTTCATATGTTAATTTAAAAAAGCAATTTCTTTCAACAACTTATTGAAAATCCATGGGAATTATGGACGTTTTTCTACCGATTATTGATGCTACCGATAGAACTCAAAAACCACCGCGATTATTATGCATCTAGGTCGATTTCCTCACCTATGGCGAGGTTAAATCGTTTCCGCATGATATATACGAAGAAATAAAGGAAAGGGGTGTCGATCAATGCTATAAATATCTTAAAAAGGAAGCCGCTTACCACAAGGCCGAAAAACAGGTCCCATGGCAAGACCTTAAATATGCAGAGCAAGCCTACCACCGTGAACGTATCCACAAATTGGGACAGAAAAGTGGAAAAATTGTTCCGAAGCCACAGGTATTTTCCTCGTGTCAGTTTTTTCCAGAAATGGTAAATGGCAATATCAATGTACTGCGCCGCCAAATACGCCAGCATTGAGGCCAAAACCGCTATGGGCGAGAGCGCGAATACCCGACTAAAAATCGCATCATCCAATGGGGACGATTCTATGGCAGGGGCCACATCGGCCAAAAGCACCAGTCCCATGGAGAAAAATGAAGCGAAAATACCGGCGGTCACGATCTGGTTTGCCTTTTTTCGCCCAAAAATTTCGGATATCAAGTCGGTAATCAAAAAAGTAATGGGATAGGGCAACACCCCTACTGAAATTTCGAACAGGGAAACTCCAAAAACGGTAAGATCCCCAAAGGGCTTCCAATAGAAAAACTTTTGAAAGATAAGATTGGACACTACCAGCGAAGTGATGAACAGCGCACCAAGGTACAAATAGATACGTCTGGCCAACAATTTATCCTTTTGCACCATTTTAATCGATGTTCAGGGTAAAGGGCATTCTGGCCTGGATGCCTTTTTGGTTCATGTAGGATTTAATGTCTTTAAGTACTTGATACGTTTCCTCACCGATTTCCTCCTTGATCATATTTTCCTTCATCTTCGCACCGGCACCGGAAATATCTTCCATAAAACGCTCAAATCCCGATTTGTACTTGGGGTATTTGCGTATACTGTAACTTTCTATTTTGGCCATGCCTGCGGCCGCTGCAATGGCATCTTCCAACGTACCTAGCTCGTCTACCAAGCCCAATCGTTGTGCGTCCACACCGCTCCAGACCCTGCCCTGGGCAATGCTATCGGCCTGGGCCATGGAAATGTTCCTGCCATTGGAAACCCGTGATAAAAAGGTTTCATATGTATCCTCGATACTCTCCTGCACTTGGTTCCTAAAGGCCTCGCCCATAGGCTCAAATAGGGAATACTCTACCGAGTTCTTATTGGTACCCACTTGCTCCGCATTGATACCGATGTCCTTGGCCAGGCCTTCGATATTGGGAATCGTTCCAAAAACCCCGATCGATCCTGTAATGGTGGTAGGTTCGGCAAAAATCTTATCGGCTCCGGCCGCAATATAATAACCGCCAGAGGCCGCCACGTTCCCCATGGACACCACTACGGGCTTCACTTCCTTGGCCAGTTCCACTTCCCTCCAGATAATATCCGAAGTTAGGGCACTACCTCCAGGTGAATTTACCCGAAGCACGATTGCCTTTACCTTTTCATCCTCCCGCGCCTTGATCAAGGCCTCGTTGATAATTCCCTGACCTATGATATCCGGTCCACCTTCACCATAAAGGATTTCGCCTTGGGCAAAAATGACCGCAATCTTATCGTTTCCGGACCTAACTACTTTTTTCGAGGAATATTGGGTGTAGTCGTCCAAGGATATATAATTGATATCCTCATTTTCTTCTTCGGTGAGTGCCTTGGCGATAACGCTTTCGTATTGATCATAAAAAAGAACGTTATCTATCAATCGGTTTTGTTTGGCATATTTGGGCAGCCTACCGCCCAAGGTGTCCGCGATGGTATTTAGGTCCGAAGTTGAAATCCCTCGAGCAATGGAAATATCGTCTATCATGGAATCCCAAAGGGATTGGATCAGCTCCTTTATCTGGGTCCTATTGGCCTCGCTCATTTCATTTTCCAAATAGGGCTCCACGGCACTTTTATATTTCCCGTGCCGAATCACCTCCATTTTCACACCTGTTTTTTCCTGTAATTCCTTAAAATAAAGTACTTCGGAAGAAAGTCCCCTAAAATCCATTACCCCTACCGGATTCAAGAAAACGGAATCCGCCACACTGGCCAAATAATAATCCTTCTGGGAATAAAAATCGCCGTAGGCGTATATGAACTTCCCGGATTCCTTAAAGTCTTCCAATACTTTTCTAAGTGTTTGGGTCTGGGCCAATCCGGCCAGTAAAAAATTATTGTTGATGCTTATGCCCTTTATCCTGTCATCATCCTTGGCAACCGTTATTGCCTGAAGAATTTCGTCCAAACCTTGGGATTCCTCGAAAAGACCTGAAAACGGATTCAGTTCGCTGCTACCGGTATAATCCGCTATGGGTCGCTGCAGTTGTATTTCCAAAACTGAATTGTCCTTGACTTTTACGGTATCATCACCGCTGCCCAGCAAAGCGATGAATACAAAAAACATCACAAAGACTATTCCCAAAGCAATCAAGGTACCCAGAATTGCCGCTAAAAGGTTTCTCAAAAACTTCATGAAAACGCAATTTTTATTAGCTTCCAAAGATAACCAATGTGAATTTGTTTTAGTTATTTTGCCATTATATTATGACAGAATCCCAAACAGTTTATTTTTCCATAGGCAGTAATCTGGGCCAAAAACGCAACAACCTACAAAAAGCAATATTCATGATTGGGGAGCGTATTGGCGACGTCACCGCTGTATCGAGCGTTTATAATACGCCCTCATGGGGTTTTGAGTCTGATGATTTCTACAATGTCTGTCTCGAAGCCCAAACGACCTTGAAACCAGCGGAGGTATTGGAGCAACTTTTGGCCATTGAAAAACAGTTAGGGCGTGAAAGAAGTTTAGAATCTGGATACCAAAGCAGGAACATAGACCTTGACATCATTTATTATGAAACCCTTGTGGTGGATACGGACCAATTGACCCTTCCGCATCCCAGAATGGCGGAACGTAAATTCGTACTTAAACCTTTGGCCGATATCGCCCCTCAATTCTACCATCCCATCGTAAACAAGGACACCCGAAATTTGTTACAGGAAACCAGGGACAAGAGCGAGATTACCAAGCTGCCCATCAAACTCTTTAAAAATAGGATTGAGTTGTTTTCCGATGTACAGTTTCTCGCTATTGAAGGAAATATAGGTGCCGGTAAAACAAGTTTGGCCACAAAAATATCGGAGGATTTCAATGCCAAACTGATTCTGGAACGTTTTGCCGAAAATCCGTTTTTGCCAAATTTTTATAAGGACAAGTCGCGGTACGCCTTTCCATTGGAGATGTCCTTTTTGGCCGATAGGTACCAGCAATACATGGACGATACCAATCAATTCGACCTTTTCAAGAATTTTATGGTCAGTGATTATGATATCTTCAAGTCGCTCATCTTTGCCAAGGTGACCCTTCAAAAAGATGAATTTGATCTCTACCGAAAGATTTTCAATTTCATGTACAAGGAGGTCAAAAAACCCAGAATATACGTCTATCTGTACCAGACCACGGAGCGACTTTTGGAGCAGATCAAAATGCGGGGCAGAGACTACGAGATGGGCATCGACGCCCAATATCTTGAGAAAATAAATCGCGGTTATCTCAATTTTTTAAGGACGTATCCACAACAAAACCAATTGATTATGGATGTTTCCGAGCTTGACTTTGTAAATAAACAAACTGATTACAAAACCATCTTAGAAAGTATTTCCAGCTTTGCACTTCAACAGAGGGATTAACACAATTTTGGCGAATTTCTTGCACAATAGAAATGAATTTACTTTCTTGGTAGGCTCTTTTGAGAAACTAACTAACTCAAACTATACGAAAGGCCCGGTTATGCCGGGCTTTTATTTTTGAAGTTTGCTCCAAAAATCCCAAATTACCACCCCCACGCTCACGGAGATATTCAAGGAATGTTTGGTTCCAAATTGGGGAATTTCCAAAACGGAATCACAGGCGTCCACTACTTTCTGCTGTACCCCTTTCACTTCGTTACCAAAAATCAGCGCATACTTTCCCGTTATTTGGGGCATAAACTCATGAAGCATCCGTGCACCTTTCGCCTGCTCAATCGCCAACTTTAGATAGCCCTGGGAACCAAGTCTTGGCAGCAAATCCGTAATTTCTTCCACATACTCCCACTCCACACTATCGGTAGCGCCAAGGGCCGTTTTATGGATGTCCTTATGGGGCGGTTTTGCGGTAATACCACAGAGGTAGATTTTTTCCACCAAAAAGGCATCGGAGGTTCTAAATACGGAGCCAATATTGTTCAGACTTCGAATGTTGTCCAATACGATACAAACCGGAATTTTTTCGGTTTTCTTAAACGCGTCCACATCCAGTCTTTCCAGTTCCTCGTTCCTCAATTTTCTCATAATGATACTTTTCAACTATCGACGGTAAATATCAACAAAAATTCAAATCGCATGGGGAATGCCATATATTCGTGTTGAATCGACAAAAATAGGTAGAAACCCGTGGCAGCGAAAGGAAATACGAAAAAGGTGACCCCTTTGATGAAACAGTACAACACCATCAAGACCAAATATCCTGATGCACTGTTGCTCTTTCGTGTGGGCGATTTTTACGAGACTTTTGGGGAAGATGCCGTAAAGGCATCCAAAATTCTGGGAATCATTCTTACCCATAGAAACAATGGCGGTGACCGGACGGAACTTGCCGGTTTCCCCCACCATTCCTTGAACACATACCTGCCCAAATTGGTGAAGGCCGGGCAACGTGTGGCCATTTGTGACCAGTTAGAGGACCCCAAACAGACCAAGACCATCGTAAAAAGAGGGGTCACGGAGTTGGTAACACCGGGCGTAGCCTTAAACGACGATATCCTAAATTCCAAAAGCAATAATTTTCTATGTGCCGTTCACTTCGGAAGAAAAAAAATAGGGGTTGCCTTTGCGGATATCTCCACTGGGGAGTTCTTGACTTCGGAAGGAAACGAAGAGCAGGTGGACAAACTTTTACAGAATTTCTCGCCCAATGAAATCCTTATCGCGAAATCGCATAAAAAGGAATTCGCCGAAATCTTTGGCACTAGCTTCCACACCTTTTACATGGAAGATTGGGTCTATCAAGAAGACTATGCCCTTGAAAATCTCACCAACCATTTTAAGACCAAATCCCTGAAAGGTTTTGGGGTGGACCACTTGGAACAGGGTATAATTGCATCGGGGGTAATATTGCATTACCTATCCGAAACCCAGCATAGGCAGTTACAGCATATCAACACCCTGCAGCGTATCGCCGAGGACGAGTATATTTGGATGGACCGCTTTACCATAAAAAACCTTGAACTGTACCATTCCAACAACGAAAATGCCGTTACGCTGTTGGATGTTATCGATAGGACGCTCTCGCCCATGGGAGGAAGAATGATAAAACGCTGGTTGGCCTTACCACTTAAAAACGTACAAAAAATAAAGAGTCGGCATCAGGTTGTAAAACACTTGTTCGAAAACGAGGAAATACTTCACAAATTACAGTCCAACATCAAACATATGGGCGATTTGGAACGGCTCATTTCCAAGATTTCTACTGGAAAGGTAAATCCAAAGGAGGTAGTACAGCTTAAGAATTCCTTGGAGTCCGTCGTACCTATAAAACAGCTTACCAGCAATTCCCAAAACGAGGCATTGGCATTTATTGGGGACAAATTGCATTCCTGTGATCTTTTGCGAAACAAGATCAAGGAAATGCTGAACGAGGAAGCCCCCGTAAACATTTTAAAAGGAAATGTCATTGCCGAAGGTTTTTCCGAAGAACTTGACGAACTACGGGGACTGGCAACCCGTGGGAAGGACTATCTGGACCAGATGCTGGAACGCGAAACACAGGCTACCGGTATTTCCTCGCTTAAGATTGCTTCCAACAACGTTTTTGGATATTACATAGAAGTCCGGAACACCCACAAAAACAAGGTTCCGGAATCCTGGATACGTAAACAGACCTTGGTCAATGCGGAGCGCTATATTACGGAGGAACTCAAGGAATACGAGTCCAAGATTTTAGGGGCGGAAGAACGTATCAACTCTCTGGAGCAGCAACTTTTCTCCCAGTTGATCGTGTGGATGCAGGAATACATACAGCCCGTTCAAAACAACGCGCACTTGATCGCACAGCTCGACTGTCTCTGCGGATTTACCCAATTGGCAAAGGAAAATCAATACGTTGCCCCTGAACTCAATGATTCTACGGGCATTATCATTAAGAACGGACGCCATCCGGTCATAGAAAAACAACTACCGCTAGGGGAGGCCTACATTGCCAATGACATATCCTTAGATCGCAGTGGCCAGCAGATTATCATGATTACAGGCCCCAATATGAGCGGTAAGTCGGCCATTTTGAGACAAACGGCACTTATCGTGCTTTTGGCCCAAATGGGAAGTTTTGTGCCGGCGGAAGCTGCTCAAATTGGCTATGTGGATAAAATTTTTACCCGTGTAGGCGCCAGTGACAACATATCGATGGGAGAATCGACCTTTATGGTAGAAATGAACGAGACCGCCTCCATCCTCAACAACCTTTCCGAACGCAGTTTGGTCCTCTTGGACGAAATTGGCAGGGGAACTAGCACCTATGACGGCATATCCATCGCTTGGGCGATTTCGGAGTATTTACACGAACATCCAGCGAGGGCAAAGACGCTATTTGCTACGCACTACCACGAATTGAACGAAATGGCGGCCACCTTTGACCGTATTAAAAACTACAATGTCTCCGTAAAGGAACTAAAGGATAACGTATTGTTCCTCAGAAAATTGACACCAGGCGGCAGCGAACATAGCTTTGGTATACACGTAGCCAAAATGGCGGGCATGCCCCAGCAGGTAATCGCAAAAGCAAATAAGATTCTCAAGAAATTGGAGAAATCCCACTCCAGCGAGGAACTTACGGAAAAAATGAGCTCCGTGCCCGATGATATGCAACTCAGTTTCTTCAATTTGGACGACCCTTTACTGGAGGAAATCAAGGAAGAAATCCTGCATCTGGACATTGATACGCTGACGCCTGTAGAGGCTTTGATGAAATTGAACGAGATAAAACGCTTGTTATCAAAAAAGAAGAAAGCCACCTCCTAAGAAAAGCCATAGTTTTGCTTTTTTTACTTTGACATTTATAGAATTGTATTAAATTTGCATCCGCATCTTTTAGGAGATGTACGTTCTTATAAACATTCGAAATAGCATTCCATTTCTCCAATACGTATTGGATAGGAATAGAGCGTTAGATTTTTTATCAAAGATTTAGTTGCTTGAAGCGATTTTCGAAAAATGCGAAAATAGCTCAGTTGGTAGAGCGCCACCTTGCCAAGGTGGAGGTCGCGGGTTCGAATCCCGTTTTTCGCTCGACTTGAACTCCGCTCAGTCACCCCTGGTGGAGTTTTTTGTTTAAAATAATAAGTCCTGCTCGAGTGGTGGAATTGGTAGACACGCCGGACTTAAAATCCTGTGGGCATTTGCCCGTGCGGGTTCAAGTCCCGCCTCGAGTACAGAAACCCTTCTCAATCATCTGATTTTGAAGGGTTTTTTAATTTTAAGGGGGCAAAATAGGGGGCATTTTCAGTATTAAACTGTACCATCGAATCATTCCAATCAAATAAACCATGCCCAATTTTATAAAGGATATTAATTTCTTTTCAATATAATCTATTTATAAAAGGTGAGATTTGTAAAGAGTGGCCTTTCGAAAATATCATATTCTGAAAGTTCAACTGTTGTAAATAATTTATATCGAAACTGTGTAATGAATAGAACCATTTTCTAAAAATACTGTTCGATTTTTACCAATTCGTGCAACCATTCCTACTTTTCTAAAAGCCCCAAATACGTCAAATTTTATGGTTCTATTATACATAAGAAAAATTATGATACAAACATGTTAGTTTTGTAAAACGGCGTATACAGCGTATTTGAAATAATATCAGATATAACTTCGCGTAAGGGAATTATTTCGGTATTGATATTATGTCAAAGCCGTTTTACTGTAGGGCTTATTTATATTCGTAAGTCATAATTCTATTATGTAAAATATACCTCAGCTGAATTCATTCTATTAAAATTTTGAACAGGGCCATTAACCAAAAAATCGGTACGCTAGCGCGTGGCTAAATTATTTGTACTAATAATTAGTCGTTATGTAAAATTGCCGCGCGCCAACGCCAAAAAAAACAAAACCTTTTAGCTGCCTTCAAATTCTCGTCTGGCTTCAAACTTGCCTCAACAAATTTTTCACAAACATTCCGTCAGCTTATCGCAAAAGCACAAAATTTCTCTGCGAGTAAATTTCTGTGCACTTGCTAAAGTACTCCCCTGATTAAGCTTTCTTTTATAGATACCTATAACATTATATCAAATAGAATTTCAACAGTCTAACCCGTAACCGTTTATTTCTATCTTTTTTTCTTGATAAAAAAAGAAACAAAAAAATCAAGGCTTACAGATAATTTTGGAAACAATGTACGGGTCAGTCGCTAAATTTTAGGATCCATGCTGACCCTAAAGACCACCTTGAACTTTTTGAAACATTTTAAAAATTAACAAAAGCTAATACCGACCCCCTAAAATTTTTAACGCTCCTCTCCCCTATTGTTTTCGCCAAAATTCTCTTAGGCCGAAAAGCCTCCATTCAACCTTTTATTATTCAAGCTCTTTTATATTTTGCTTAAATAATTGTAACACGAATTTATCGTCCTCTATTTTGACCAGTTTAAATTCTCGTGTAAGACCATAACTAATTTCTGAATTTTTTGAAATCAGTAATGAAAATGAAGAGAACTTATTGGTTTCAACCAATAATGGTCCGACACCGTTCCGTACTTCTAAACTATCGGCAACTTTTGAATCCCCGTAATCATAAGTTACTTCATTAGCGCTTGATATGGTTTTGTCAATTGAATATAAGGTTCCATACGAATGTCCTGATGTCTCGGAAAAACTGAAATAAACAAACGGATGTTGATTTAGCCAAACCAATTTTGATTCGTCCAATAGGGAGCCTCCAGAATCGAAATTTATTAATTTCACCAATCCTTCACCTTTCTTCTTGTATAGTGAAACTCTATCAGTATATGAAGATGAAGAATTATGAAACCCATAAAACAATTCAGTTTCGTTTATTGAGCCAAGCTTTTTGATGGTCTCATATTGGACATTTTTCTCCCCCGTGACTTTATCGATTAAGATCTCTTTTTTCGAATATAAAGTATCCTTTTTGAACACCTTCATGTTAAGTTTGTTATCATATATGTACTTAGTCACGATCGACTCAATCCAATCAGCCATGTAATATTGGTCATCGGCTAATGCAATGGATTTTATAAAAGTTTTTCTGAGTAAGGAATCATTTTCAAATTCCGTCGATGTTTCATCACCATCCAATCCATCTCCACCAATCATCGAAAGCGTAATATCAACAACAGTATCTTTTCGCTCCACCCTTAATATCTTTTCTAATTGGTAGCCATATAAATGCCTGTAATAAATCGAAAATGATATTGAATCAATTTGCTCTTTTAGAAATTTTTCATTGGTGAGGAAGTAATACTCATTCGGGCCTATTTGTGCGGAATCAAGATCAAGGGCGACGATTTCTTTTTTTGTGAATCTCTTTGAAAAATCAAATTTCTTTTTAGAAAGTGAATCTGAAGTATGTTTCTTTTCAAGAATAAGGTCAAAAAAATTAGACCTAACAAGTGCCATGGGTGTCTTTATTTCCGCAGTTATATAGTAATTAAGATATTCTTGACTTTTATTGTTGGTTTTTAAGCGAATTGGTACTTTTTGTTTTCCTTTTAGGTTGTGTGTCAGAAAAGTGATTTCAACTTCCGTAGTTTCATTCGGTTTAAGTATCGAATCTTTGACGATTATTTGCATGTTTTTGCGGCTCGTAAAAGTCTTCTCGATAATTAGCTCGGAATCAAGTTGGTTTTTGAAAACAAACGTGGTTCTTAATGTGTCCGATTCTTTGACGATGCCAAAATCGTATGTCGTATCATTAGGGTCGAACTTAATGAATTCGCCTTTCGGTTTTTGCCCGTTACAGGCAAGAAACAATAGAATGTAAAATGTAAAAAACCTTTTCATCCTAATTTTTATTATTTTGATGAACTTGAACTCAATTGTCAAACTTTTTCATTGATTTTTTAAATTTATCCCTTACTAGGTTCAATTGTTTTTCTTTCCAGTCATAATCTTTCATATTAATAAACTTTATTGCTGCCTCATAATCCTCTTCAATTTGTTTTTTTATTAGTTCATTCTTAAAGCTTTCATCCAAACCGTTAGAAACGAAATGGAGTTTGTAAATACCATAAGAACGTTCTACGGAGGAAGTAATCCCTGAGTAAGTTTTCTGAATTAATCCGAATGTATCATCATTTTCTATAAACAGCGCCTTGACCTCAAAATCGTCATCCCTTATTTTGTTTCCTAGAAATGTAGTATCCATGACATTTTTTACCTGATAAATTTCATAGTCTGCATCATCGTAATGCCAAATAATTACATTCTTTCGAAAAGATATATTTAACATTGCCTTGTAATATCTTAGCTCATCCCATTTGTCGTTATATCCCGAATAATGATTCTCACTACTTATTAAGTCCAAATCTTTAACCTTTTCTATATAACATTTGTATCTGTCACTTTTGAATAATTTCCAGTCCCCGTTGATTTTGGGCACGTAATTCTTGTATTTTGAATTTGTAATACCTATTAGATTGTAGATATGGCTTGGTATTTTATAAATACCAGAGCTAAAAGGAATACTATCAAGAATAACATTAGAATAAGTAAATACGGGTAAGAATACTCGCATGGTGTCTTTTTTGAAAATAATATCCAAATAAAAGTCCTCACGCACTAAACCACCCATGGGAGTGGCAACTGGTACTATCCGATAAAAACCAGGATAAGTATAAATCGGTTGTTTTTCAGATAGCACGATATTTTTAGGTTCTATTTTCCAAAGATTTTCTGAAAGGTCAACTTCATTACCATCTTTGTAAACTTTAAACCTCAAGGTACCAGTCATAGGGCCAGGTTGCGCGTAAACAGCATAACAGACTAAAAAAAGGACTAAGGCTATTTTTTTCATTATACTCTCAAATTAATAATAATCCGAGCCAACAGGTAAGTACTGACCTAATTAGGGAATTGATCTTTTTTTAAATAAAACGATAATCATACCAAATTAGTTTGTTTAGCAAAAAAACATTCCACACACATTACGCTCCCCTCGCACCGTCGGTTCGCATAATAAGTGTTCCATTACCTTTTGAGAAGAAACCTTTTAGAAGAAAAATTTAGGGGGAGATTGGTGCAGAAAACTTTGCTTTACCCAAGCAAAGTTACATAACGCGAAACATTATGATATAGATTGGTCTAATGTGCAAAACGGCGCATGCTTGCATTTTACATAATTGCAGATATGACCTTCGCGCCAGCGAATCATATCGTCAGCCATTATGTAAAGGCTGTTTTACTGGAATGGTACTTGACGGCTGTAAGTCATAATTCTATTATGTAAAATATCCCTCGAAAGCATTCTTTTTATACAACGTGGCAACAGGGTCATCAACCTGTTTAATTTAAGCTACGAGAAAATTTTTCACACAGAAGAAATTTTATTTCAAACTTCGAATTTTGTCAACCCAGACGACAAACCTTTCGGCTGTATCTATAATTTGCCGTTATGCAAAATAGCCGCTCGGCCAACGCCATTAAAAGCTCAGCTTTTCGTTTTTGTTGAAACCTTTGGTTTACTTGTGAATTTGGAAAAGAAAAATTTCAGGAAAATCTCGTCAGCTTGTCGCAAAAGCTAAAATTTTCCCTTTGGGCAAAATTCTTAGCACTTGCTACCCTTCGTGTTCCGAAGAAACGTTTTTTATTTCTATTTGACATAATATATGGACAACCAATATTATTAATATCTTAATTCTAAGTTGTATTTATTCCTTTAACTAGCATATCAGCAAGTTGTCCAATTCCTTTATTTGTATTTCCACCAAGTTTATCTAACAACCAGTAATTACCTTCTAAGTCCTTTTCTTCAATTTGGTGCCATACAGGAAGTATTATGTTTTGATTTTTAATTATTTGTTTAGTTTTTAGAGACTGGAGTTCATTCTTTGCCCATTTCTCATTTGACAAAAAGTTTTTACTAAGAATTATAATACCGTATTTACTTTCAGAAATACCTCGCTCAATTGATTCCGTGAGGCTATCCCCAATCTTTAGAGAATACTCATCATACCATACTTTAAAACCTCGTTCAGTCAATTCGTCATAAAGTGGCCTAGCTACCTTATCCTTGTCTCTTGAATCATGTGAAATAAAAAAATCTGCCCTTTGCATCTCAAAATATTTATTATCTCTAATAATCGCTCTCAAGTTATATTTGAGAAAGTATTGCACAATTACATTTTTATCAATTTCTGAATTTTCACAGTATATGTATACATTTCGTGTGTGTGGAATGTTAGCAAAATTCTCCTTCTCCTTAATTAATGTAAAAACGTTATAAGAGACATTTTTGTCGGAGTTCTTTAGTGCCAATAATGATTCAGGAATCTTGACAAAACCTTTATCAATTGTATCTACTGTTACGACGGAAAACTGATTATAATTTTTCATGCTGAAAACACAGCAAAAGGTATAATTTGTCCAACCAGCTTTTTCGTAACTAACCTGATATTCAAAACTATCATAGTCACTTCCAAAATCTCTTTTATATCTATCAGTTAACTTCATATTAATTAAATATGAGATAAGTTAATCTTTCTTTTTTCTTGATAAAAAAGAAACAAAAAATCAAGAAGAAAATATGCTTCCACGCGCCCTTCGTGTCTAATGGCTTCCCCACAAAATGCTACGCATTTTTAACACAAAGCCGAGGGCAATTGCCCTTTGTGTCAGCCACAAATTCACTCCCCTACTGGCCCGCATTTTCTTCCAGCCAATCTGCAAGATTCAAACATCAATCTTATTCATCTTCTTGATCTGTTAGTAGAAAACCCTTGCGCCTCAGGTATTTATTGTAAATATTATTAATATCAAGCTCTCTTTGCAGGGCCAGCCATTCCAACGGACTGTCATGTTGATTTTCTGGTATTAGTTTATGAATTTTTATTGCTATCGATCTTGACATTCCTTTTGAAATCAAAAGTAGAATCAATGAATTATAAGTTCCCAATTCTAGCATTGTTGGTAGTGATATAGTCAACTTATGTTCTTCTAACTGCTCCTCAGTTAAAACTAACTCCAATATATCAGCTAATAACTTAGTGTATTTCACTAGGACATAGCTTACAATAGTTGAGTAAACTTTGATAATTTCATTAATCGTCTTGTTTATATCTTTCCTATCTGTTCTATCAATTTTCTTTAGAATATCTGATTGAAATTTAAGTTCCCTGTTAATTAATTCACTGAATGTTTTGTTCTCCATCCATAAAACTGCATAGAATACCATTTGGGGTAGTGTCCTTGATATCTGGTGCTTAAAAAATGCTTCCGCATTAAAATCAAATATTTCATCAAGTTTATATAGAATGTTACTTAATTGACCAAAGAAGTTGGTTTCTTCATGTGCTTTGCTATTTATTACCTCTTTAGTCCACTTGGCATTGAAATTTTCATTCTTATGTAACACCCATTCATTTATACCTTCTTTTTTTATTCTTCTATATAATTTATCTTGTAGTTCCGGGTCAATACTTGGGTTTAACCTCAATAGGTCATTTGGCATATTAATTTTATCGAGTCTCTGTGATAAGTTGGTTACGATTTCCACAATTTTTTTTTCGTTGACATCTTTATCTTTCAAATATTCGATTAGACTATTTTCACCTTTTAGATATTTGTTTTTCAAAAAGATTATTCCAAATTCAATTTTTTTGTCGTTCTTATCTAAAGGTTGATTAATTGCCTCAATTAAATCTTCTAATGGATATTTTAAAATTCTATTTATTGCTGGTTCAATCTCTTTCTGTGGCTCATTTTCATAATAATTCTCGGCCCAATCCTCTTCACCTCTTTCTAAACAAATAACGGTGCCAATTAGCGAATCCCGTATCCTCCCTGCTCTACCGACAATGTTACCAAATTCAAAAGGACTTAAATCATTGATGTCTTTTTTTGGGTACGGAACAAATACTTTTTCAGCAGGTAGATTTATTCCTTCCATTAATGTAGAGGTACAAACAATATTATCTAATAACCCTTCAGCAAATAGATATTCTAATTCGGTACGTATTATTTCTGGTAATTTACCATGATGAAAAGCGGATTTTGCTTTTAAAGCATCTACCAAGTAATAATCTGGGTGTACTTCTTCCTTGACCAATTCAATCAACTCAGATAACCCCTCACCTAAATTGATTTCTTCTTCTTTCTTAGAATTAATCTCTTCGGTTAGATAATTCGTGAATTGTTCAACGTAATTAGTTTTTGGGAAATAGATAATATTTTTACTTTTTTTTCCGAACTGTAGAACGACACGAACAGTTGACTTTAGCTTACTTTTTTTGATTTCCTTAGAATAATTAAATTCAATGGGTACTTCTATTTCATTAATTAAATTTTGCTGAAAATATATACGCGCCAGAAGATGATTTTCTTTTTTGGATGGCTTTAGAGTTATTTTTAGTTGGAATACCGGTGAGAAAATCGTTTTTAAATTTTCACTCTTTTCGCTAAATAATAATCTTAGTAGTTCATTTGGTTTATCCAAAAATGGACCAGCAATAATTTTCCGAGATTGCGACCAGTTAGATTCAATTTCGTTGATTAAGAATTCAAATAAAAAGCCGCGATTTCCATCGTCTTCAATATTTTGAATTTCATCGATAAAAATTATGTCTGGATGAAAAGAATAATCATAAGAATATTGCATCAATTTCATTGTCCTTTCCGGAGTAAGAATAAAAAGCTCTTTTTGCCCAAATTGTTCAGCCGTAGAATCCTCATTCTCTAGAAAAGCTGTATTAATGTTCACATCATTTTGTAATGTTCTTTTGAAGTCCTCGGACACTTGGGAAATTAAAGCCCTAGTTGGTACTATGTACAGTATAAAGGAAGCTTTGTTGTCTCGAAAAACTTTCCTTATATAATTTTGAATAATAAAAGATTTTCCTGCCGAAGTAGGTGCTGAAATGGCAACATTTTCATCACTTTTGGTCAAAGTTTTCCATAAGTATTTCTGATAGTCTGAACCAATAATTTTGTCATCTCCATTTTCAATTTCATTTATTGCAATCTTGGAGCCCAATTCATAATCTACTATGGAACCAAAAAAATCACTGAAAGAAATATTTCCATTTTTGGTGTTGTAGTAAATTATTTCGTTGAAAAATCTGGATGCAATCAAATTACCTGACCTAGAAAGAATAATATATGATGCTTTTACATACTCCTTAGCTGATTTTTCAAGGAAAAGAGCTATACCAAATACAGAGGACAAATATTTGTCATTTTCTTCTGGACTCGCAGCAATTATACTCGCCAACCAAATAGCTTTATCCAGGTCTTCTTCATTAATTTCTTCTTTGTTCTGAATGCCTAATTCGAAATAAAACCTATTTGCAATCATACTGTTCAAGACCTTTTTGAAAACAGCATGGTTTTTGGCAGATTCTATAGTTTTATTAGGCATGGCTGGCTTTTACATATTCTCGTCCATTGTGAAATGTTTTGTAACACAATTTCCTAAAGGTGTTTACATCTTGTACGGGCATCATAAAAAACTCAAAATTGATGTTTTTAACTTCCGGTAAATTTTTACCGATATATTCTGACCTTCTTTTTTTTATAGATTTCAAAAACTCAAGTACTTGCTCCTCTATTTCTGGTAAATTTTCATCAATTAACTCTTTAATTTTTATCTCCTTATACATTAGAAATGCTGGATAACAAAAATTGTACTGTTGGAACTCTGCTTGTTTGGTTCTAAAACTTTGATAAATAAGGTCTAAGTCGTTTTCATCAAGATTTTTTAAGTCACTACTCAAATGGTTTTTTGCAACTTCTAATTCTCTAGTGGTAGTTTCGGGATTATTGATATATCGCTCTAGTGATTCTATCACATCACCGACACATACATGAAAATTGTTCCTCATTTTTGATTCGCCAATTAACAAGGTGACTTTATTTCCAATGTTACCTATAAAGATTCCATCCGAGCCTTTAACTTGATCATTGTTATTGTAGGTTTGTGAAATTTTATGAACTACCAGTGGGGTTTTAAGTACAGCTTCGACAAATAGATATAAAATCAACTCCCCGTATCTCCCATCACTTTGAGGGTCAATATCACCAAAATAACTTAGTGCTTTTTCATGGGGAACTTCGCCGTCTTCTTTAAGTTCATTAATCGTTTTTTCGTCGAAAACGTATCTCTCAACTTGTGTGTATAAATGATTGACAAATCCCTCACTATCAGGTTTGTTGTTCATGTATTTCAAACTATAAAACTTTATTTTCAAATCTTCGGATAATACAACTTCTTCTTTTAGATTAAACCACGAGTAGAAAATATCCTTATCTACTCTTAACAGTTTTTGCCAGTTTATTTCACTAAGGTTTTTAGCCATAATTTATTTAAGAAATTATTTATTGATAATAGATTCCGTTAGAAAAGAAAAAGCTAAGTTGAGGGAGAGAAAATAAATATAATAAATGTTAACAAGTATTTTATTACAACAAAGTACAATTATAGACCATTTGTAATAATTTCCGATAAAACTGCCTTAATGACACCAATAATACAGGTTGAGTTAGATTACAGCTCATTACTAGCTTTAGCTGAGCAGATAAATTAGTCTGAAGGAGTTTTGTTCAGATTTTTTTTAAATAATTCCTTGGTTTCACATAAAAATTACGTTTAGATGACTGATATTGAACAGAAACTTTATGCACAAATAGGTTTACTATCTACCCAATTCGCATCAATAGAACATCAGGTTCAAGAAATCCTTGCACGATATATTACACATGGTGATAGTAACAATATGTTGGTTGGACTTATTTTAGATAAAGATAATTTGGAAAAAAAGCTACAACATTTGGAGAAAGCCGTTTTGTTTGAGCTGCATAAAAAACAGCCGATAAGAGATTATATCTCCAAGGTTAGAGAACAAAAAAGTCTTCGTAATTCCTTCATACATGGTAGCTGGTTCGTATCTTCTAAATTAGGAAATGATGTTATTGGAGTTTATCATAATACCGTAACTAAATTTTACCCAATATCATCGGGGAATGACCCTGATAATCCAGGATGGCAGATGGGAACCGAAACTTACTACACTCTTAAAAATCTTCAAGAAATCAATGAAAGAATAAAAGGGATATACTGCCATGGTCAAACACTAATTAAAGAAATGGATAATGGTGAATTTGAGTTCTTTTGATATTGTCTGCACGTCTAAAGGCACTAGAACGGATATTGCTTACAAATTTACCAAGAATACAATCTAAACTAAGCTGGTTGAATTTTATATCATTTTATCATTCCACACACATTACTCTCCCCTCCTACCTCGGGTCGTGTAAAAAGTGTTCCATTACCTTTTTAAAGAAGATTTCCGGAAGAAATTTTTCAGGAAGTGCGGTACAAACTTTCGCTTTTAACAAAGCTCAAGTTACATAACGCAGAACATTATAATACAAATATGCTTATAGCGTAAAACGGCGCATACTGTGTATTTGATATAGTTGTAGATATAGCGAGTCACCAGTGTTCTATATGGTCATCAATTATGTCAAAGCAGTTTTACACGCTGGGTTAATTATTTGCTGCATTCATAAGCTTTAAAACACATTATGTCAAATATTTGGCATAAAATCTGTTCTTACTTTCAATAGTTTGTAATAGAATACAATTCTAATTCCATGGTTGGAGACAGTTTTTTTTTGAATTTATATAGACCATTAGTTTCTGACCCTCCAATATGTATTGAGTTAATGCCTTGTGAATTAACAGATTCACATACCTTATAACGCATAAAACTTGGTATCCCTTTAAAATCGATATCTGCTAAAAAAGCTAAAGAAGTTAACTCATCTTCTTTATTGAAAGGCCTATCTAGTATATTAAAAGCCACAAAACGATTTTTGTAATACATAACATAGCTCGACAGATGTTTAGCAATTTTTATTTGTTCTAAGAGGTAGAAATATGGTCCAGAAAGATTTGATTCATCAAATAATCTAGATGTATTTCTTTTACTCCATTTTTTAATTAACTGTAAAGAATTCTCAAAGTGAAGCTGGTGATTATATTTTTGAAATTTAATCTCGCTCGTGTTAACTCTGTTTAAATTATATCTTAAGTCCTTATATCTTTTTCCTTTCATACCTAAAACATCTTTAACAGAAATAAATAAAGATGGGAATTTCCAATCTAATAAATATTCATCTTGTTTGACTAACTTATACTTTGATAAAATATCATGGTTAATAAGGTCAATATGATTATTGCTGCATCTAATTATTCTTAGATTTTTTTTCAAAATACTTCTATACGAGGTTAATAATTCGTCTAAGGCCTCTAATTCTCTTTTGGTAGACGGAGGAAAAATAATAGTTTCATTTTCTAGATTTGGATGTTCTGAAAATATTATTGAGCTATCTCCATTATATATTGCCTTTAATCCTTTACGACCTGTTAGTAAAAAATAAAATGGGGAGCATAAATATGAATCCGCCTGATTGATATAATGTTTTAAAAAAGGTAAAAGCTCTTCGGGAGTATTAATTACAACTAATTGATATGTGTCATTCCGCATATCTAAACTAATAATCTGCTTTTTTCAACCTGCTCAGCAAGCCATCTAAAATCATCATGGGCTCTTTTTCTTTTGTTTTTTCCGAGTTTTCCATGAGTATCAAACTCACCATCTAACCACTTCAGGTAATTGTTCACATCCTTATTTTTATAAACCTGTATGATTTCAAAAAGAACGTATTCTATATCATTCAAGGGTATTGTCTCGGTTCTAACCATCCTTCCAATGACATCATATCTGTAAAGAATTGCATCTAACCATCTTTCTTCATTACTTCCTTTGAACTTTTCAATTTTTTTATCTTCCAATTTGAACTCAAATTTTTCATAGTCAATTTTGTAAAAGAACTCTCGTATTTTATCATCACTAAATAAATCGTTTGTCAAGTCATATATAAACTTTACTCGATTAACTCTTGATGTTTCCTCCATTTGCTTGTAAGTGAACCGTATACCAATAATTGCTAGTGCAAAACCAATAATTTGTACAATTGTATCAACTGTTATCGTAGTGTCAAAAGTCATATTAATATTCGAGTATTAAATATTATTTTATCAAAAATCAGAAAATATATTTTAATTTTTTTCTTCATAAAAAAGTAACAAAAATCAAGTCTTACAGATAATTTTAAAAACAAAGTACGGGCCGTATCTAGAATTTAGGATCCATTGTAACTATTAAAACTACTTCATGACAAAACCACCAATATAAGCAGTCAAAAGTTATCGTATCAAGCACCCTAAAATTCTGAACGCTCCTCTCCCCAATTGTTTAAACCAAAATTCTCTTAGGCCGTTTCTACCTAAAGAATTTTAAAAACCTAGTAATAATAGTATAGTAATTTTATAGCTCCACCACGTTATAATTAAAATCCATTTCATGAATATAGGTATCATAGTTTCGTTGTACGAACTTTAATTCTCTCTCAATTCTTTTATGTTGGTATAATCTTTCTTTTCCTAAAGCTATTTTAAGTCTTTCAAATCCTTCTTTTGTTATCAATACCAGCCAGCCACTTCCACTTTCTGAATGTAAATTCCGACTATTATTATACTCTTCTCCAGATTGCCAATGAATTGATTCAACGACCACCTTGTCATTTTTATCCAACCATCGAAAATTGCCATCAGGACTTAATTTCAAACCCATAAACCTTGCTAAATCAGCATTAAAGGCCAGCCAATTTCTTTTATGATTAAAAGTCAATAACCAATTATAATAACAAATGCTATCTGTTGTTTCTCCAAATTCATAATTTTCATAATAACATTTACGTATGCTTGAGAATATTAAATCAGAATCAACTTTACTATCAAACCGATCAATGAATGATTGACGATTTTCAATCGTATAACCATCACCTTGCCCCTTTATCATTGTGGTCTCAGCAAGAACGATATAGTCTTCATTTATACTGAACTTAAGCGTCTTATCTAAATAATCATCTGTAATTTCATGAGCCCATTTTCTATCGGCGGATGGTGCGTAGTTGTCATTTTTTAAAATCGAGGATATAAACTTTGGTTTTTTTTGAGGTACTATATAATACATAGATTCATCAAAAATATTTGAAATATGTTTTGCTAATCGATTATCGATTTTTTTTAGTTCTACTAATTCCTTCAAGACAATCATCATTCCATTTATTACTGATTGACTTCTTGGTCTTAAATATGTGGTTCTAACTCTAAATCTATTGTCAAACAAGTTTCTTAATTCTTCTTCTGATAGAAGTTTATACCACTCTGGAATAACCATCTTTTTAGACTTCTGCATTACTCTTGTAGCCAAATTAATTAAATCATAATCCGTACGTTCGCTTATTAATTCTAGCTCTCCCTTATATATCCAAACATATTCCAATGGATTTTCGGTTTCTGGCAAATAACCAGTTTTGTCAATCCTTTCAACTCTCTCTTTTTCATTCAGGATCAAACTACCTCTCTCTTCCAGTTTTAAAGTATAAGTCAAAGGTTCTATCTTTGTTTTCAATTTATACAAGCCCTTGACGTCAATTCCCATTCTGTTGAGAACCCGAATGGCTATATTATGAATATCGAACCTTTCATGATTTAGCATTTTCGTTATCTCATCTTTAAAATATTTTAAATATTCTACGTCAATTAAGCTGATACCAGCGACAAGTTTAATAAAGGTGTTGTGGTATTCCTTTGCATATAATCTTAACAACAATTCTTTGATCAAATCCTCATTCTCATGGAAGTGGTTTAGTAATACTTCATTTATAAAATCATCAAACCTACAGGGTATTTCCATTAGAAAAATAATAGTTTGATACAGTAATTCTTCTTTTGTTAAATCACCATCAATTGCAGGAGTACCTTCTGTTACATAGTGTGACTTTAAAAGTTCAGTTTTATAATTATGAATTTCGGCATATACCTCTTCAAGTATAACATCATCTGACATGAGTTTAAAAACGGAATCATACTTACCGATAATTGATTCGTGTTTGATATAAAAATTTTCCGAAAAGTCCTTTAGCGCTTTTTCCTGAACAATATTTTTATCTTCAATTTTATGGTATAAAGCATATGCCTTTACTCTTAGACCTTCATCATATACATCATCCCAACTATTATATGTGGAGTTACTAAGCGAGTCTTCTATTAGACTTTTGGTTGTGTCAAAGTCTCCTTTACCATAAAAAATTTCAGCTAGCCTAATCAAATCAGGGCTGTCAAATTTTTTAATTTTTAATATCGATTTTAGTTCAACCAAACTTAAATTCACTACAAGATTTTCAATAACGCTAATCCATCTAAAATATCCGTGTTCCTGCTCACTATTTATTGCGTTTACCAAATGATCGTAATCTTTGATAAAGTCAATTGCCTCATCTTTCGAGTAGGTCGTGCCGTCTTGAAGTGTTAAATGTGAACTGTTGTCTCTTTTGTCTTCAATAATTTCATTAGTCAATCCAATTTCATCTAAGTCATATCCTTTCTCTATGGAATATCGTTTCAGTTTAATTAAATATTCATCTCGATATTCCAGAATCGAATAAACCTCGACATCATTAACAATTTTTTTGATTTCTGAAATTGGCAATTCAAGCTTTAACAAGCTATTAAAGAAACTACTTCTACCATAATGGTTGTTGTCAAATGCTATGACTAATCTTATGTATAAAGTGACTAATAAAGTTCTTTTTTTCGGAAAGTTCTTGAGAAAGTTTTCCAATAAAATTTCCATACCATCATTAAGTTCAACAAGCCCTTCCAACAATAAATATTTGAAGACTTGAAACCCATTACCTTTGGCAAGTGAATAGGATAAAATTTCTTTGGCTGGGGTATGTGAACCAGAATTTACCTTTTGATAAATGGAATCTAATCTGTCTAAATAGAACTTTAATTCGGTTGAGTCTACTTCTTCAAATTTTCCTAACCAATTGACTATGTAATCAATTTGATGGTCTTTTTCTCCTCTAACATCGAGGGAGATTTCCATCAACTTACTTAAAACATCTTTTCCCTCTTCAATTTTCCCTAGTAATGACCAGAGCTTGATTTGAAATACACCTTTTTCAATTCTCTCCGTATTATATCCATCTTCAAAAATGGAATTATCTAGTCTTTTTAAATGTTCAATACACCAATCTCTATTCTTTTTACTCTCTATTACCCACTTTAAGACTTCCTGCTGTTTATTTTCTCTCCAATATCTTGTATTATTATTCCATTCTTTAGAAACTTCAGAAAGGATGTTGTTAAAAATATCTTCTGAAATATTTAGAGATAGTTTTAGTATTAGAGTTATTATGTCTGATTTATTTTCATGAATAGAATATTCATAGCCTTTATCGGTAACGTGATTATGGAAATAATTAAAAGTTTGTTTTAGTCTATAAACAAATTCAATTGAAGCTTCTTTTTTCTCATGATGAATATAGGCGTATGATTTTCCTAATTCCACATATTCATTGCAAAAAGCTTTCAAATAAATACTTTTTAAACCTGGTACGAAAGAACTGGTATCAGTTGAAAATTTTTGATGTATTATATAGTATAATCTTGAATAATTGAAAACATAGTTGTACAAACCAGAATGGTTAATTGAAGTTCCTATGTCCATATTCTTTGGTTGGGTCAATTTTTCGAAAACCAATTTTCCTTTCTCTATATCATTGGCAATTAGCACTTCAAAAAGTGTCAATCTAAGATTAATAGAATTGATTTTTGATACTTTCCATTTTGAAAGTTGGTCCTTACAGTATTGGTAAAAATCATCTTCATTTTGCAAGTTCCAAACAATGTCAAAATAGCAATAAAACAAGTCCTCTTTTATAATTATATTTTCAACTTCTAGGATAAGTTCCTTAAGGCCTTTCCAATCCTTTTTATCAATTCTTAATTGTAGTATCTCATAAACCGACTCTGAAAGAACATCCCTGCCTTCATCCGCTGGAAATTCTTTTACGACCTCGAAATGCCTTAATTTTTCAATAATTTCTCCTATCGGCTTAAATAGGCTTGAAGTTTTAGCCCAAGTTGATATTAACTCAACTTCATCTATTTGATACACCGAATCTCTGGTAATCTTACTTGAAGAGACTTCCCTAATGTTATTTAGGATAAAGGTAGGTTCAGCTTTTCTAAATATTTCGAACGCTAGTTCTTTGTATCCTTTATCGTATAGCAATAAAGAATAATCCAAAGCAACTTCTTTTTCCACAAATAACTCAACGTTATTATATATGAAAGAATTGGCCAAGTCTATCATCGATAATTGATGAAAACTTTCATAGTACGAGCTCGGGGTAAAATTATTTACCCTTTGTCGAAGCTCATACTCAGATAGAGAACAAATAAGGAGAGTTTTAATATTTTTTACAACGCTACCAGCTTTTGCAACTAGCTTAATATCTTCTTCTATATAATTAGTATGTCTATATTCAAACCATTGCTGTCTAAAGTATTCCTGAGAAATCGTTTCGCTTATTAACCTAAATTCTTTTGCTTGAAATAGATGGTAAATAATGTTCCATTTGTATTCATCGTTTAAGTCCTTTATAGCTTCATATATTTTTAAATGATACCCATTATCTAGATTACTATCATATTCATCTGAAAATATATCTTTAGAAGTTTCCTCAACAAGAAACTCCTTAAAACTATTGTGGAAAAATTGCCATATTTTGCCCTTTTTATAAAAGAAATGTTCTGACATTCTTTTTGCTTCTTCAGATTCTTTTCGGGTAAAAGAAAAGTTTGACAAAAGCTTAATATCAATATATGAATATCTAAATCTTGATAAAATGCCAAGTAATTCAACAAACCTTGGGTTGTCTTTTATACTATTCCAAAAAATCCGATATTCATTATAAATATCCCCACTAAAAATATTTGCAGTAATAATTTCATCAAATCTATCAAACCCCTTACTCAAAATTTCCTCTATTGTATATCTTAGGAATAGTGGATGCCCCTGGGAATTTGAATAAAGCTTCTCTAATTGATTTTGGTCAAGACTTATATCATATGATTTTGTAAGATTATCTACTTGTTCTTCAGATAATGGGTCGATTGTAATTAATCTATCACCATCCAATAAATCAAGCTTAATTCTTTGGGGGAGATCGTTTAATCTTTCTATAGTTCGTGTACCAAGAATGAAATAAATATTTTCGGGGATTTGGTCAGGTAAAGGAAGAATGGAGATTAAACTTTTATTTATGTTTTGTTCTCTTTCAATATGGTCTAACCCATCAATTAAAATGAACGTTTTTAAACCACTCCATGAAATCTTATCAAGCTCCTCTTTAAAGTGTTTTTGAAGATCTTCGATATCGTTTGAAGGTAATCTGTCTTGTAATGAGACACCCTTCTCCCTTATTTGAACTAACAAATCTTTCAAAAAAAGTTTGGCCTCACCTCGAAAACCAGAACTATAGTTCATGTCTTTATTGACGTAAGCGTAATATTTAAGAATCTCGTGGTTAGAACTACTTATCCATTTTGTTAGCAAGGTTGATTTTCCTGAACCAGCATTTCCAATTAAGGCAATATAACCTCTACCGTTGGCTTCGGTTAACTTATTTAATTTGACAAGAGTCTCATTTATTGGTTGATAGTGTAATTCATCAATGAAAAATGAATGTTTAAAATGAGTTTCATACCTATATCCTAGGCCAAATTCAGTAAGTATTTTCTCCTTGCTTAATTTTATATTGCCCTTTCGCCCTACAATTTCAAATATTGATTTAGCAATTTTGTCAATATCTATTTTCCTTTTATTCCAAGTATAGCTATCTAAAATTTGACTACCATCTGTGTCGAAATTAAAAACAAACTCAAAATCTTTAATGAATTGAATTAGGTCATCGTCCGATGCATTCGTAATAGTCTTAAGCTCTTCAAAAACTGGTTTCCAAGCTAATGGAATGCTCTTGAGAATATAATTTTCAAATTTTATTTTATTCCAAAAATTTGTAATGAATTTTTTAAATGAAGGTTTAGGATTTCCTTTGTAAGAAATTATTCGATCATCTTCCGAAGGGCTTTGCGAGGTTAATAATTTGGCATCAATTTTATGATTGGGATACTGATTTTTTAGTTTTTTCCACCCTTTAAAGGCACCCTCTATAATACTTTCAGTTTCAGAAGATATGAAAGATGAAAACGAAAATTTCGATGAAGAAATATTTTTGACTTGATATGCAATAATTCTAGTATCTAATCCTATTAAAATATCATCCAATTTACCGGCCTTACTACTCGCTAATTCAACCCACTCAATTTTATTGTTTAATAGATTATCATAGATATTGGTAGCAAAGACCTCATATTGCTTAAAATATCCCGAAATTGCTGCAACTTCGCCCGAATTACTATCACTCATACTTCATTTCATATTTTAAGCTATAAGAAATTAAATATTTAGTTATTTAACAAGGAATGAATTACTTAAATCAGCAATAAGAATTAAGAATTGTAGTAAAATACCATTCCACACACATTACACTCCCCTCCTATCCTTCGACTGCGCTCAGGACAGGCTCGTCGGGTCGCATAATAAGTGTTCCATAACTTTTGAGAAGAAACTTTTAGAAGAAAAATTTGGAGGAAAATCTTCGAAGAAATCCTTGTATTTACCAAAGTAAGGTTACATAAGGCAGAAAATTATGTTTCAAAAAAGAAACATAATCCGTCAGTATATCAAATAGTGATAAGTTATTGAGATTTTAACCCAATTCAAAGTCTAATTGAATGTTAGGTATTTTCATTTTAGGCATCTTGATTTTTTTGACGCTTCCAAATGGATTCTGATTTCTGAATCACTCAGAAAGTCCTTACCCTTCTCAATGACGTTCATATTCTCTTTTTCAGAACTCTTTACACTACCTCTTTTCATTGTTGTTTCAGATTGTTAGTTGACCTCCATGCAATATATCTCAGAAAAGTGGCACTCCTTTCAAAATCTACTTTTTGTAAAGAGTCATGATTAAAACGCTGCTAAGAAAAGTCGTGCTAAATCCTCCCTTCATTCGCAAAGCTATAAAATGAGCCATGTGGGGTGACGATGATATGGTCCAGAACCTTGATATCCAATAATTCCCCTGCCTTGACTATTTTTTGGGTCAATTGAATATCGGCCTGGCTAGGAACTACGACCCCACTTGGATGGTTATGTGTTAAGATGATTGCAGTGGACAAGGTCTTAAGGGCCGTAGCAAATATCAAACGTATATCGACGATGGTGCCGGATATTCCTCCGGTGGAAATGGTACAGATTCCTTTTATGGTATTGCAGTTATTTAGATACACCACCTTAAAGGTTTCAAATAATTCAATGGTGTTTCGGTCCCAGGAATCCATTATAATATTGTTGGCACTAGTGGCATCGGTAATTTTTAATTGATTGGCACTTCCATTGTTTTTGTAACTGATTTGAATTTCGTTCGCTCTTTCCATTGTTTTAAGATTTTGATGGCGAGCGTCCACCGGATTTTAAATGAATAAGCCAAATCGTCGCATTTGGCGTTTCATTTGGAATTCGGAGCTTGCAAAGCAAAATCTTGAACAAGATTGGAAGGAAAGAATCCCAGTTACAAGACGTATTAAGGCCAATGGAAGGGCAACGATAAAGGCGAACGAACACCAATTGTGTTCGTTTGTGTTTATGCGCGGTTTCGCGGGTGTTGAAAATATCGGAACCGGAAAGACGACCGAAGGCGGACCAGCTTGGCGTGTCCGCTCGGGCAGGATTGAAAGTGAAGGTTTTTCAACTTCCGCAGGAACATGGAAAACATTTAAATACAAACTATCTTTAATCATTTTTCATAATACAGCATAAAAAGTAATTGTTTTTCATGGAAAATAATCATTTTGCATGCTATATTTGTAATCATATTTCATGATTAATGTCAAAAAGTAATCGTTTTTCACGCAAAGTAACCACTTTTCATGGTAGAATCTTACCAGAAGAGGGTGTGCTGGTAGGCTATGCTCGGCTTCTACAAATTTTGGAAGAGCAAACAGGTAGACGTTTACCAACCCCCGATATTCTGGCATTGGTTACTGATAAGCAGCAACGCTACAATACCGAACAATGGCAAGTGTTCGCCAATCGTTATATGCCCTCAAAAGATGAAATGTCCCATGTAACATTTGCGTTAAAATACGAGGGCATTGATTTATTAATCTTAAAGGAATTCTTTCTTTATGCCGGTGACGGCCTTGTAAAGACCATGATGAAGAACGAACCCACCGGTCAATACTCACGACGCATTTGGTTCCTATATGAATGGCTATTGGGCAAACAACTGGACATTCCCGATTTAAAAGTAGGCAACTATGTCGAAATCGTAAATCCAAAACTTCAATATGAGGGCCCAATTGAAAACAGTACCCGGCATCGCGTAAAAAACAATCTTCCTGGCACTCCTGAATTTTGTCCATTAATTCGAAGGACCGAGAAATTGGAAAATTTTACGGCAACCAAATTTCCTGAACTTATGGAAAAGGACTTGAAAGGAAGAAACAAGGATTTAATCCGAAGAACGGCCGCTTTTCTATTATTAAAAGATTCCAAGGCCTCCTTTGCCATCGAGGGGGAATATCCCCCAAACCTGCGAGCAAGAAATTGGGGCAAGGCTATTGGACAGGCAGGAAAAAAACCTTTGTCCGTAAATGAATTAGAGCGCTTACAGGATATTGTTATCGGCACCAAGAAATTAAAGCATATGGGAATCCGTATAGGGGAAGGCTTTATCGGCGAACATGACCGGGAAAGTTTTCTGCCTATGCCCGATCATATTTCTGCAAAAGCAAGTGATTTGACTTCGCTGATGCAAGGACTAATCGATACTAATAATAGACTTCAAAATAGTGATTATGACCCTGTTTTGGCTGCGGCAAGCATTGCCTTTGGCTTTGTGTTCATACACCCTTTTTCCGATGGAAATGGCAGAATCCATAGGTATTTGATACATCATATATTGGTCAAAATGGGGTACACGAAACGGGACATGATTTTTCCGGTATCCTCGGCTATCCTGAACCGAATCGGGGAATATCAAGATGTTTTGGAGGCCTACTCCTCTCCTATACTAGATTTGATCGAATGGAAACCAACTCCAGATCATAACGTTGAAATAACCAATGAAACGATTGATCTATACCGCTATTTTGATGCAACCCGTCAAGCTGAATTTCTTTATGAATGTGTAGAAGAAACTATCGAAAAGATTATTCCCGAAGAGTTGGACTTTTTAGAAAAGTACGACCGAATGACCAACTATATCAATTCCGTTGTAACCCTACCTGATACTAAGGTCGATCTTCTAATTAAATTCCTAAATCAGAATGAAGGCAAACTTTCAAAGAATAAGCGGGACAAGGAGTTTGATGAATTGAATGATGAAGAAATTGAGGCTATTGAAGCGTTTTATGGTTCAACTTTCTAATTCAATCTATTGCAATCAAAGAGAAAAACTAAAATCGAATAAAACTTTCATCTTGTTCAGCCATAGGTTCGAAGATACTTTTAGCCTGCCAAATAATCTTTTGGTAATTCTCCTGAATGTCCAGATCACTTGCCCTAATTGGAAAATCGAAACCACTATCTCCTAACCTCTTATTGATTCCAAATTCAGATTTTAAGATTTCCCTCTCATTGCCTTCGGCTATTAGACCATAGAATTCCCCTGGTCGAAGATTCATTATATCGGTGGTTTTTACTCGGTCCCGTTCTTGAACGGTTTCATTGGTACTTTTGTTCAAAGAATTGGTGTGCTTTCCAAAAATGGAGGATTGATAATAATTATCCCCATGACTGGTCGTCTTAAACGTTTTGTCCGCCTTGCCGAATATATGGGTTATCATCTGTGCGGAATCCTTATTGACCGTTCTACCATAAAATTGGTTGCCCATATTGGACAGCATAACCTGGGCCTTGTCCCTTCCATATCGGTCCACGAGTTGGCTAAAATCCTGACAGGCCAAAACCGTTGCCACCTTATTGCTTCGGGCCGTGGCAGGGGTCTGTTCCAGTTTGTTGATATAAAGGGTGGGCAGCTCGTCCACCAATACCACCGATTTATGTTTACCCGGTTGATTCATCTGTTTTAAGGCTACGGAAATGAGCAGGGAAATTACAGGGGCATAGGTTTCGGACAGCGTGCTTTCGTTTCCGATACAAAGGAATTTTGGGTTCAGTGGGTCGTTGATGTTTAAATCAAGGTCGTTTCCTGAGAGTATCCAGAAAATATCGGGCGTGTTCAGCTTCGCTAAATTGGTACGTAAGGTACTTACAACCCCTGCCACCTGGTTGGATGCCTCGTTTTCTACTGCCTGTTTTAAACTGGCGGTAAACCCTGCAGCTTCCAAGTTTCCCGAAATCCGCTCCACTAGTTCCGATATATCGCTATATAAAATCAAACTTATCACATGGGGAAGGCTGCAATAGTGGGGATGCTCCGATTTTAGATACCATATAAGCCCAGTAAGCACACTTTTGGCCTCCATCATCCAATAATCCTCGTTCTTGATGTTCTTGGGAGAAAGGTTGTACATCAGGGTCTGGGCATATTCATGGGCATAAGCAATTTTAGGTAACAGTTCGGGTTGTAAGGGATTTGTCCGATCACTTCTTCGGGCTTCCTTGAAATCGATAAAATAAGGTCGGACTGTCCCCTCGCCGCTTTTTAAGTTAGTAAATAGCAATTGTGTCAATTCGGGGGATTTAAAATCATAACATATTCCCGAATAGTTTTTGGCAACAGCCTGTATTAATAAGGGGTGTATCAAAGAGACCGACTTTCCACTCCCCGCTCCTCCCTGGATATAAATGCCCCGATATGGATTCTCCAAGAGTATGTTCTTCCCACCAGCTGAAAATAAAAAGCCCTCCGCACCGTCCTTAACCTCATCGAGAACTACCTGGCTTTTCTTGAACAGGGAACGTAACCAAGCGTATATCCGATAGGCGGACCAGCCCAGGACGAAACATGGGACAAAAAGTGCCAATGGAAAAATTATGGTTAGGGGAAAAGAAACAAAGAACGCCAGAAAAAAGTGCATCCTACAGACACGCTTTAAAAACAGAAAGTAGACTACAAATGCGACAAAGCGCATCAACAGATGTATGATGGGGTGCGTCCCTCCCATCATCAATTCCATAAATACCGACTTGTCCATGTGCTTATCTTGTAATTTGGTTGTTCCTAATTTTTATCCTCTCCTTTTCAATACCCTTGGGTCTCTTGATTTCTTTGGACATTGAGCTATTCTCAATGGCCTTATTCTTTTCCTGTTGTATGGCCATTTTCAACACCTTTTTCTCTTCTAGAGTACCATGCTTTAAAATCCGAAGCGTCTCAAATTTTACCTCCAGCCGTCTTTGGTACTTGAACATCTCGTCAAAAGTGTCCTCGTTCCGTTGCTTCCATTTGGAACGGTCAAAGCCCCCATTTACCTTTCTTCCGTTCAAGACCAGATTCTTGCTACTTCGGGCATTGGCCATAGGGCTTAGATTTATCCGATGTTCCTTGTGCATTCTAGAAACGGTAATATGTACATGGGTCTGTAACCCCTCTTTACGTTCCCCACTTTTGGCCTTGCCGACCATTACCTCTTTATCGGTTCCCTTATAATATCTCCGGTGCTCAATCTTGGCAAACCAAACGAGTTGCTTCTCGGTAATTCCCTTGTTAAAGTTGTCCGCATAATTACGCATGGCCCTTCTGGTAAATAATCTTATAACCTCATTGTAATCCTTTAACTCCCTATCGTCCATTTCGGCAATATCCCTGATGGGTCTTTTTGCCAAAGTTGATGTCAGATGTGCCAGCTCCTTTTTGCTAAAGTTCAAGGTCATCGTAAAATATCTGTCCTGCTTTTTGGCCAACCCTTTGTTCTTTCCATTGTCATCGACCATTGAAATCGCTTTTAGAGTCGTGAGCGTGTTTCGTTCCTGGTCAAAGAAAAATTGTTGCCGATGTCCTAGGCCCTCCTTCTTCAGAACCTTATTTTCCTTATTCAGGTAATGTCCGTATTTGGAGCAACTTCCCTTATTGTCTTGGGAAGTGGTATGAACGATACTTACGGGCATCATCCCCCAAATTTTACCCGTTCAAAAATCTTGTTCAGTTCCTCGATAAGCTTTTTGAAAAGAAAGTCGGTACGCTCCCCGTTCTTGTTCAATTGTGCTTGAATTGGATAAAGTATTTCCGATTCCTGGGTCTTAAAAAAGGAAACGATACGCCTATCGATGACCTTGATCATCTCGCTGGCGTTTTTCCCTTTTATCGCTTGGGGGTCTGTTCCTGTTTTTTGGAAATAGAGGATCATTTCCTCGGTAAATTTTCCAATATTCCTATTGTGCTCCTGCGCTAGCTTTATGAGTTCCCTATGACTCCTTTCGTTGATGATAATGCTCTTCTTCCGCATGTCGGTTCCTTTTTCCAAATGTCCTATTTTGGAACTCCGAATTCCTTGCACTAAGGTTTATAGTGCAGGTTTATCCTTCTAACTCACTGGGTATCAGAATTATTTAATAAATGAAGAAAATTAGGAAGTGCGTAAGGTTTTTATAGTATTTCGTTTTGAAAATCAACTGGTTGCACCATTCGTTATAAGAAAATTATAATATGCTATAATTCAAGTATTGCCTCTTAAAGCAGGCCATGCCTGCGTTGGCCCGCCGCAGGCGCAAGCGGGAACCACTGCAACGCATGGTTCCCGCTTGCTATCTTTCTTTTTTGAAAGATACTCCGTAACCTTATTCGCCTCAAGTAAAAATAGTATCCTCAATTTAGGGTCATATAGTCCTGCCAGATGACGAGAACATATTTTTCCTTTCCATTTTCGTTCTTTGTCAGAAAACCATACTCGTAAACAAAAAGATATACATCACCTTTTTTGTTCTTCCAATAATGGGTAAAATATTTTGGGTTGAAGCCCTCCACAATTAGCTCACTTTTCCTCATAATCGTACACCCCGATTTGTTGTACTTTTTTAAAATCCTTCTGTTCAATTTCAATTGCCTATCGACCTCAAGGTAAAAGACCTCCGTTTTCTGTCGATTCTCATATTGGTCTATGGACTTACATTTCTTGGAGCAGAACTTTTTATCGGACCTACCCATTACCAAATCACCACAAACCGGACAAGTTTTTAAATTATTCATTTACAAACGCATATTATAGACATAATATACCGTTTAAATTACGAAACTTAGGTAAACTTGTTGTATGAACGGAATGAAATCGATAACGCTCTACCATTTAATGATCGATGATCGTAAAATGATAGGCATCAAGTTTTTACCTGATAGACTTATACAGAATTTGGTAAAGGGTCTCCCAAATCCCAAATGGAGCGAAAAATACAATATGGCCTACATACCCAATACCAAAGCTAATCTTGGAATCATTTTCAATACCTTCAAAGGTGTCGTCTGGATAAACTACAATCGATTTTTCACCAATAGACCCTTAAGCAGCAAAAATGAAATTGTTGATGTGTCCTGGTTCAGGAAAAGAAAACCTATTCCCAATTATAGATATTGTCCCGAGGAATATCTATTGAAGTTGGAGTTGAAAAGATATTCAAATAGCACCGTTAAGACCTACGTGTCCTTCTTTGAAATGTTCATCAACTTTTTTAAAGAGAAAGAACTAAACACGATAGACGAAAGCGATATCAGGTTATTTCTACAGAGTCTTATACAGAAAAAGGTATCTAACTCCTATATAAATCAAGCTATCAATGCAATAAAATTCTATTATGAGGTAGTCTTGGGAATGCCCAACCGTTTTTATGAGATCGAAAGGCCCCGGAAAGAATCAAAGCTACCGAAGGTCATTTCCAAGGAAGAGATCATTGCGATTATCGAGAACACCAATAATCTTAAGCATAGGTGCATTGTAAAACTTTTGTACGGTTCGGGCTTGAGACGTAGCGAACTATTGAATTTAAAACTAAACGATATAGACAGTAAACGAATGCTGGTCAGGGTCGAAGGTTCCAAAGGAAATAAAGACAGGTATACTTTATTATCAAAATCCACACTGGATGATCTTCGTCTATATTACAAAGAATGGAAACCTCAGAATTATTTGTTCGAGGGAAGGAAGGCATCGAAATATACCGCAGAAAGCGTATTGAACATCGTCAAAAAGGCAGCAGAAAAGGCTGGCATAAGAAATACAGTCACCCCACATGTATTACGGCACAGTTTTGCGACCCATCTTTTGGAATCAGGTACAGATCTTAGGCAGATCCAGGTGCTTTTAGGTCATGGTTCCAGCAAGACGACTGAAATATACACCCATGTGGCGACCAATACTTTTAAGAACATTAAAAATCCATTAGATTAGTTTGGTAAAATAAAAATATAGTAACTTGTTATTATATACAATTGTTGTGCGTAATTTGAGAAAAACTCGTTACTCATCCAAAACATTAGTTTACTAATTATGATTTTTGAGATTTGAAATAGCAAAATACATTTGAGTAAATAATCATAAATCAATGAATCGACTAATAATATTCTTCCTTTTAATATCATTCGGTGCAATCGGACAGAATGAAAATCAAAGTTCGGAATACTTTAAAATGACGGAAACGGATTCGCTGTATTACATAGCGATTGAAAAATACATCGTGGAAATCGATTCGTTTTATAACAAATATTCTAACCAAAAACAGCCGAATAAGATTTTTATTGAATACCAAGACTACTTAATGAAAATACCTGATTCAATCAACGGATATGAAATCAAAAAAATCGGACTTGGCAACAGAAAGAAAGTGTTTAGAAAAAATAGAAACAAATTGAGGTACGTAAAAATATTTCCTTTGTCAATATCAGATGGACAGTTTGACATAACTCTGATTCCATACTTTGCGGAATTGAAAGGAGGAAAGAATTTGCATTTGAGTTTAAGTGATTGGACGAAAGTGTTGTTCGAATTTAAAAACGGACAACTGACTTATGAAAAGACTGAAAACGGTGGAATATAAAAAACTACGCACAACAATGTATCCTATGAAAAGCCCTAGTCCAGTTCTCTAAAGTTAATATTTAATTTTCAATTACTTCATAATGATGGTTTTGGGGTGTTGAATCGTTGATAATTCCGATAGGATTATCAACCGTTCAATACCATATAACTTGCTCCGCATCCTATATGTGATACACTCTTTTCCGTGTTCACCGGCATCTGTATGATTATAAGCTATAATAGGCCCGGCCACTTGCTAACCGGTGTGATTCCCGATAGCTATCGCGATCACCTACATTGTTCTGTGTTACGGGCCGTTCTACCTTGATCGTGAGCTTCGCTATGTCCTGTCCAAATTTTACTATTCAACTACCCCTATCTCATAGGGAATCCCCGTTTTTATCACCGCCAGGGTACGGCTCAAAAGCTTACGGGCCACTTTAACGATCACGGATTTCACGTTCTTGCCATGGTGCTTGCGGTAATATCCCTGCATCACCGGGTCCGTGCGTATGGCCTGCCAGGAGGCCTCGATGAAATAACTGCGTATCAACCGATGGGCACGCATACTTACCCCCGTGTGGCGTACCGTATCCCCGCTCTGGTAGATCCCGGGGGAAAGCCCCACGTAACCGGCAAGTTGCTTTATGTTGCCGAACCTCCTCAAATCCCCCAGTTCGCCCAATATCCCGCTGGCCACTATGGGGCCGATACCGGGTATGCTGCGCAGTAGCATATAGTCTTCCTTATAGTGTTCCTTGGTCCATTTGCGCAACCGGGTCGATACGTCCCTGAACTCCCGGTCGACGAACCTGAAGCTGCGCATGCGGCTCTCAAGCACCTCTTTCCCCGTCGGGTGTGCGAATTCCAAACCGTCCAACCAGTTCCTGAACGCGTGGCTCCAGTGGTCGTTGTCGAACTCCTCCGGGACCTTGATGCCGTAATAGAGCAACTGCATCTTGATGTAGCTCTTGATCTGGCGCATGTCCTTGACCAGGTCGTTCCTTCTGCGGAACAGGCTTCGCAACTGTTCCCGTTGGGGGTCCGGGACCACGATGCCCCCCAAACGCCCGTCCTTCAGTTCACGGGCTATGAGCTGAGCGTCGATACGGTCCGTCTTTGTGTGGCGTTCCTTTCCCCGCCTGAATATGTCCGCAGGGTTCACCACCAGCGAGCGCCAGCCATAACCCTCGAAACAACGATGGGCACGATAACCGCAACAGCCGGCCTCGTAGGCCGTCGAGACCTCATGGCCCGGATAGTGCCGCCCCACATATTCCCTTAGGCATTCCGGGTCCGGGGACATCGAAAAGGTCCTGCCGGAGGACAGGTCCGTAGCACAGTGTACCTTCCAACTGCGCTTGTGTATGTCGATACCAATGAATAACTTGGGTCTTGCAGTGTGTTCCGTTTTCATATCTTTTTGTTTTAGAGAACTTTAAAGATAAAGGACACGCTGCTTTTACATAGATGCTAACCGCAATTATGGCGGATTCGACTACGTCCGAATCCACTCGGAATTGCTAACATCTGTGCTAAACCGAAAATCATTAACTTTAATCCCGTAACTGACGGTTATACTAAACCGTTAGCAAACAGTTCAATGACGCAGCAAAAAGTTATAATCGGAATTGGAATCTTGGCTGGACTTTTGCTTTTTCCTAAAACCAAACCAACTTTTCTAAAAGTAATTTTAATTGGACTCACTATCAGTTTCGGACTTACTTTTTTTAAGAACCAATTATTGACGGATTTGTCATTTTTCAGTTTTGGAATGCTAACCTTTGGGTTTTCAGTTCACCAAGCTGCAAATCGAAAATGGACAAATTTTGTGATTGGACTTTTTGCGTTTCTATCATTTATTTGGGCTCTATTCCAATATTCCTTTGTCGGTGAATTGAGATTTTTGATGCTTCTTCCTTTAGGACTTTATATCTGGACTCTGATAAAAAAATGGAAAACGGAAAATGGACTTTCCATTTTGACAGTTCTAGCGTTTTATGAGCTATCTGAGTTTCTAATTCTCATTGGAAAGTGGACTCAAATAAAATAAAAACCGTTTGCTAACATTGGCTATAATCCATTGCTTCATTTTGACTAAATTCAACCTATAAACAAATAAAACGGCCGGATTCCGTACGGAAAAATCCGATGGATTTTTCACGCAACGAAATCATAGCCGAACCGTTGTGTGCAAGCTGAGAAATGAACTACGAAAAGAATAAAATAGAACTTGAAGAAAATGGATTTTCTGTTTTAGCTGACTTGTATTCGGAAAACGAAATAAGCAGAATTTTAGCTTGTATAGAAAATGCTGAACAAAAAGGAAGTTCGTTTATGAAAACAAAAGACCTGTTTGCGATTAGACAATTAATCAAAAACGTCCCTGAATTGACCGATTTGCTGTTTAACGAAAAACTGACTGAATTAATCTCTGACCTTTCCGAATCTGAATATTTTTTAACCAAAGCAATCTATTTTGACAAACCAAGCGAATCCAATTGGTTTGTTGCTTATCATCAAGATTTGAGCATATCGGTTGACCAAAAAACGGAATTGGAAAACTACACAAATTGGACTTTTAAAAAAGGACAATACGGAGTTCAACCACCAATTGAGATTTTGGAAGACACTATAACAATACGAATTCATTTAGACAAAACGGACAAAAATAACGGAGCTTTAAAGGTAATTCCTAAATCGCACCTTAAAGGAATAATTCGTGCTGAATCAAAAGATTGGAATTTAGAAAACGAATTTGTATGTGAAGTAGAAAAAGGCGGAGCAATGTTAATGAAACCTCTGACTTTACACGCTTCGAACAGAACAACAAACGGAAAGAAAAGACGAGTAATACATTTAGAATTTAATAAACATCATCTGACTGAACCGCTGGCTTGGTTAGAACATTATGGAATAAAAAAAGCCAGCACACAACAACGGCTATAGTTCATTGCGGCTGAATTCCTAAGTCGGAATTCACCGCTTTTTAGTATATTCGTCATTCATCGGAAAAATCCCAGCGGATTTTTCCGCAACGAAACCATAGCCAAACCCGTTAGGCACAAGCTAATGACACCGGAAGATTTTAAGCAAAAATGGATTTCAATTGAGGACGAGCTCAATCCGATAAGTCCCGAAAAACTGAATGGACTGGGTTTATCTGTAAAAACTATCGACTTTTTAGTACGTTCAGGTTTGCCTGATAGCGCTGCTCCATATCTCTCATTTTCGAAAGACTCTGAGGACTTATACAACGGGATTCAAAAACTTAATAAGGTCTATGACATCCTGGAACCAGAATTTGAAAAATACATTGTTATTGGTTCCTGTGGTGATGGTGACCCAATTGTTGTAAATACTAAAATGAACGACCAAATTGAGTTTTTGGACCATGAAAATTATTTCTCGTCCAGATTTTTCAATTCGGACATTTATGGCCTTGCCAAAAGTTTGCTCGCTTATAGAAACTTCGTTGACACGATTCTAAAAGAAAATGGTGAGGATGCCTATCTAGATTCCGTATTTACGGACGAGCAGTTTGAAAAACTAAAAAATGAAATTCTACTTGCCGATACCAAGGTTATAGAAAATGAATCTTTTTGGTCTACTCAATTGCAAATGGACTTGGATTTACGTGAAGACGCAAAAAAAGAAAAATAAAAGCCAGTGCCTAACACCGGCTATAATTCATTGCTGCTTTATCACTAAATTTAAACCCATCAACCTTTAACAGGGCCCGATTTCTCCCGGACAAATCCTGCCGGATTTATCCGCAACGAAATCATAGCCCAACCGTTAGCAGCAAATTTCAAAAACCATGATTAAAAAAGCAACAACAGTTCTCATAATTCTTTTTATCTGTTGTTCGCCAAAATCTGAATTGCCCGATATTTCGCAGAAAATGGAAAACCTTAAAACCTTTTCCAAGATTTATGGGTATATAAAATATTTTCACCCAAGTGATGAAGCCTTTACACTCGATTGGGATAAATTTTCAATTTATGCCGCAAACAAGGTATTGAAATGTGAAACAAACGAAGCGTTTGTAAAAACAATTGACTCTCTATTTTCTCCAATTGCACCTTCAATTAGATTTTCTAATTTTAATGGTGATACTTTGATAATAAAAAATTCGAATGATTCTGATGTTCTTGGAGAACAATTCTGGTTTCACCAAGGGGTTGGATATGGTATGACAATGCAGAATGGCCCATATTATAGTCAGCGTATAATTGCCACCTCTGAAAACGATTCTATATCATTCCGACCAAAGTATGGCGAGACCGCCAATGTTAGTATTAATGAAAATCAATATTTATCTATCCCTTTAGTTGTTAATGTAAATGAAACGGGGACAATTCCAAAATCTAGTGAAAAGGAATTGGAACATCTTATATATAGCCTCAATAAATATAAAATAGATGAAAATTCACTATCGTTTAGACTAGGGAACATTATAAATACCTATAATGTGTTCCAACACTTTTTCCCCTATTTCGATGTTTTAAAATTGGATTGGGAAAATGAATTGGAAAATGCACTAATCAGGTCATTTAAAGATTCCTCTTTAAAAGACCACCTAATTACACTCAGAAAATTTACCTCTCCTTTAAAAGACGGTCACATATCCATAAGCTCAAACAGAGTTAATGAAAGCTTTTACACCCCTCCCTTTGTATGGGAATGGATAGGTAATAAACTTATAATTTCAGATGTTTGGCAAGATGATTTGAACCTTGAAAAGGGTGAAGAGATAATAAAGATAAATGGAATTGATTCAAAAAAATACTTTGATGAAATTGAATCGATGATATCAGCAGGGACTTTAGGTAGGCTTCGTTATAGATCAGAGAAAATTTCGCTTTTTGGGGAACAGGGTTCAAGAATTACAATTGAAACTAATAATGAGATAATCGATGCTACCAGAGACCAAGAACCTTATAGTCATTCAAAATCATATAGTCCCTATAAAAAGATAGACGACGGAGTCCACTATATAAACCTTACACTCTTGGATTTGGAAACTTTCAACTATCTTCTTCCTGAACTTGTCAAAAGTACTGGTTTGATATTCGATTTACGAGGATATCCAAATAGTAATGGTGAGATAATTACCCATTTGATGAAAACGGGAGATACCACAGAAGCTTGGATGTATATTCCGAAAATTGTCTATCCAGACCACCAAAAACCTAAAAGCTATTTGACAGCTAATTGGAAAGGTTTTTTTGAACCCCAACTACCATATTTGGGAGACAAAAAAGTGGTAGTTCTGACCGATGGAAAAGCCATAAGCTATGCTGAAAGTCTAATGGGTTTTGTTAAAGCTTATAAATTAGCAACCATAGTAGGGCAACCAACTGCTGGGACCAATGGCAACTACAATACATTCATTCTTCCCGGTGAGATTAAAATTAATTGGACCGGAATGAAAGTTGTAAAGCATGACGGCTCCCAATTATTTGGAATAGGAATTTTACCGGATGTTTACGTTCAAAAAACAGTTCAAGGAATAAAGGAAGGTAGGGATGAATTTCTTGAAAAAGCAATAGAACTAGTTCAATAAAATCAGCTGCTAACAATGTATAAAAAAAATAGGGCAGGTAAGTGCTAAACCGAGACGTTCGGGCTTATTTACGAGGTCGCCAAATCTTTGGCTTTTAGAAAAATAAGGTAAAACAAAATGCAAAAGATTTGACTTGGGTGAGGCGGAAAGGCCATCGCCTACCACCTGCCCTACTTTCTTTATACGAACCGTTGTGGCCAATTAAAACTCCATGTTAGAAGGACTAGCTGATTTGTTTCTTGGTTTTTTAGATCTGTTATGGTTGTCTTCTTCTGCCAAGGAGAAGAGGTATAATAAAGTGGAGCGAATTGTTAATGAATGGACAAAGAAAGTTGGACTTCACCTTCAAGATAAATATTAGGACGAAAAGATACGCTCCTTTAATGTGGTTGACGATACTGGAAAACAATACCAGATTTGGATTGAAATTCTGAAATGGGGACGAGTTAAAGTTAGTTGTACCAATAATGAAAGCGGGAAAAGAAAAAAATCATGGACAAAAAAGTCTAGGATTGACGACTTGACCAAAGTTCTATATGAAGCTTATGGTAATATTGAACAATGGATTTTCCAAAGTGGTAATTCTAGGACTGTGCATAAATAACTGGCCACAACAAAATGTATAATCAATTGCTGGCGGAATTTCCACATGGAAATTCCTACAATCGATTATCGGCAATACCGAATGAATATTCCCGTTCTAAGAATCGCAACTGATCATACACGGACCGTTGTGGTTAATATCAAGACTGAACTCAAACGGACTTAAAAATGATTGAATTAATATGAACGAAAACGTCAAATGGACATATTTTCCTTTCATTTTTTTATCTAAATTCTACATCAAATTTTATCGTGGAAAAAAGGACTTTTGGATTATTTTTCCATCCTTGATTTTGAGCCTAATCGTTAGTCTGAATATTTATGTTCTTGTAAACCTAAAATCTGATATAAATATTTACTGGATAATCGGACTTTACTTTCTACTCTATTTTGTCTTCTTTTTTATTTATAATCGGAGATTTCCGAATTTTGAACTGGTTGAAAAAATTAAAATGACTAAAGCAGAAAACATTATTACTCTACTTGTTATTTTATCAGCAATTGCGGTGTCTTTTGTAATCTTGAATGTGTTAAGAAATCAAAACATCTGAATTGAAAAACCGAATCGAATAATGAAAAAAATACTAACCACAACATAGTGTATAATTAATTGCGGTCGGATTCCTTAAACGGAATCCTTTGCAATCAATTATCTTTAGAACCAAGCGGACATTTTCCGTTGGAAAAGTCCGCAACTAATCATACACGAACCGTTGTAGCACATTATAAGAACCTACTAAATGAAATCAAAATATGTATTATTTGCAGCTTTATGTTTGTTCTATTGCTGTAAGGAAAAAAGTACTGGATTTGACATTAGCCTCAATTCTAAAATTAGATTAGATACAATCTACATCTCGGAATTGATTACTAAAAAACCGATTGCAAAAGTTTATGAGAGTAAAGAAACAAAAACTGTTGAATTAGATTTTCCAACTGTAGCCAACATTTATTCTAAAATCAATAACCAAGAATATCTGACCATACTGGCCCAAAATAAAAATTTGAACATATCAATACTACCCGATTCTAGCTTAACAACAAATAACAAAAGTGATTCTCTAATTAATTATCTATGGAAAAGTAACTTAAAATTCATACAAGAAAATAGTTCATTCTTATTTACAACTCAAAACACGGATTCTATCCCAATTTTGTTTGAGAGTTTTAGAAAAGAAAGAGAAAATGAGATAAACAAATTCAAGGACCAATTCAGCCCAGAAATAACTGAGATTCTCTACTTTCAAAATGATGCACGTATTTATTCATTTTTGTTTTGGCTAGGCAGAATCTCTAGAGGAATACCCCCAAATAACAGTTATTTCAATTTTATTGAAAAGATTCCAGAAGCTTCTAATACTTTAAAATCCCTTCCCGACATTTATCTGTATAAATACGAAGTTGAGTATTTAAGAAAAAATCAGTCTATAGAGAGCATCACTGATTTTTTGAAATTTATTGAAGAAAAGACAAACAACAAAGAGTTAGCCGATTTTTTAAAAGCAAATTACATTAAGGCATTGATTGAGATGCCTTCATATTGGGAAAAACACGAAAAATTATTCGATACAGAGGTTTTAACCCAAACTTTAAATTCTGAAGAGACCAACATTTATTACAATTTAATAGAACAACCTTCTTCATCTTTTTACGTTTCCCAAAATGGAGAAAAGGCATATTTATTTCATGCAGAAGATAAATTTGGAAATCAATTCAATTTAAAAAGTCTAATGGGCAAAGTTATTTTTATTGATACCTGGGCCACTTGGTGTGGACCTTGTTTAAACCATAGACCAAAAGTTCTTGAATTTGCCGAAAAATATAAAAACAACGATGATGTAGAAATTTTATTAGTTTCTGTAGATTCTTCAAAAGACAAATGGTTATCATTTTTAGATAAGGAAAATAAAGAATTTGCTAAAAATCTATTTATAGAACGCGGTATGCGAACCGAATTTGGAAATAATTATAACATTAAATCGATTCCGAGATATATTCTTATTGGAAAAGATGGAAAAATAATTAACTCGAATATTAATGAACCTTCAATTGCAGTTGAAAAGGAAATTGAAAGTGCATTGGAAGAAAAATAACGTGCTACAACACCGGCTATAATTCATTGCTGCTTTATCGTTAAATTTAAACGCATAAACCATTAACACGGCCCGATTTCTTACCGACAATTTCCTGCCGGAAATCGTCGCAACGAAATCATAGCCCAACCGTTGTGCAACATTTGAAATGACATTCGAAATAGGAAAATACCAAGTTGAATTATTAAACGAATCTGACTATAATCCAGACTCTAATGACAATCTGAATAAATATTTAAATAACTTTTTAACGGAATCTGATTTCAAATTACCGACCAAAATCGGAATAAAAATATTGGAAAATGGAACCGAAATAAATAGTGCGATAATTGGAGCTGAAGGCGGAGCAACTGGACTGCACGAAACTTCGCAAATTATTGAACCTAATCGAATTTTAATATGCTGTTGCGATTCAGTTTTTTGTTTGGACTTACCTACTCTAAATCTGAATTGGAAAACAAAAGTGGATATAGCTACTGCATTTGAAATTTTCAGAATAGAGAATGGTTTTATCATTCACGGAGAATTGGAAATAACGCGAATTAATAATGACGGAAAAATAATATGGCGAAATGGAGGAGCTGAAATATTTGTCTCGCAAAATGGAAAAAATGACTTTGAAGTTAAAGACAATTTTGTGAAAGCAACTGATTGGGACAATCGAATTTATAAATGGAATTTAAACGGAGTAGAAATTGAATAAAAAACGTTGCACAACAATGTGTCCTATGAAAAGCCCTAGTCCAGTTCTCTAAAGTTAATATTTAATTTTCAATTACTTCATAATGATGGTTTTGGGGTGTTGAATCGTTGATAATTCCGATAGGATTATCAACCGTTCAATACCATATAACTTGCTCCGCATCCTATATGTGATACACTCTTTTCCGTGTTCACCGGCATCTGTATGATTATAAGCTATAATAGGCCCGGCCACTTGCTAACCGGTGTGATTCCCGATAGCTATCGCGATCACCTACATTGTTCTGTGTTACGGGCCGTTCTACCTTGATCGTGAGCTTCGCTATGTCCTGTCCAAATTTTACTATTCAACTACCCCTATCTCATAGGGAATCCCCGTTTTTATCACCGCCAGGGTACGGCTCAAAAGCTTACGGGCCACTTTAACGATCACGGATTTCACGTTCTTGCCATGGTGCTTGCGGTAATATCCCTGCATCACCGGGTCCGTGCGTATGGCCTGCCAGGAGGCCTCGATGAAATAACTGCGTATCAACCGATGGGCACGCATACTTACCCCCGTGTGGCGTACCGTATCCCCGCTCTGGTAGATCCCGGGGGAAAGCCCCACGTAACCGGCAAGTTGCTTTATGTTGCCGAACCTCCTCAAATCCCCCAGTTCGCCCAATATCCCGCTGGCCACTATGGGGCCGATACCGGGTATGCTGCGCAGTAGCATATAGTCTTCCTTATAGTGTTCCTTGGTCCATTTGCGCAACCGGGTCGATACGTCCCTGAACTCCCGGTCGACGAACCTGAAGCTGCGCATGCGGCTCTCAAGCACCTCTTTCCCCGTCGGGTGTGCGAATTCCAAACCGTCCAACCAGTTCCTGAACGCGTGGCTCCAGTGGTCGTTGTCGAACTCCTCCGGGACCTTGATGCCGTAATAGAGCAACTGCATCTTGATGTAGCTCTTGATCTGGCGCATGTCCTTGACCAGGTCGTTCCTTCTGCGGAACAGGCTTCGCAACTGTTCCCGTTGGGGGTCCGGGACCACGATGCCCCCCAAACGCCCGTCCTTCAGTTCACGGGCTATGAGCTGAGCGTCGATACGGTCCGTCTTTGTGTGGCGTTCCTTTCCCCGCCTGAATATGTCCGCAGGGTTCACCACCAGCGAGCGCCAGCCATAACCCTCGAAACAACGATGGGCACGATAACCGCAACAGCCGGCCTCGTAGGCCGTCGAGACCTCATGGCCCGGATAGTGCCGCCCCACATATTCCCTTAGGCATTCCGGGTCCGGGGACATCGAAAAGGTCCTGCCGGAGGACAGGTCCGTAGCACAGTGTACCTTCCAACTGCGCTTGTGTATGTCGATACCAATGAATAACTTGGGTCTTGCAGTGTGTTCCGTTTTCATATCTTTTTGTTTTAGAGAACTTTAAAGATAAAGGACACGCTGCTTTTACATAGATGCTATAATTAATTGCGGGCGGAATTTCCACTTGGAAATTCCTGCAATCAATTATCTTTAGTCTCGGCGGACATTTTCCGTTGGAAAAGTCCGTAACTAATCATACACAAACCGTTGTAAGCAATTCTGCAAACCTAAATGCAAATGGAGTTTAAAGTCTGGAAAACCATAATATGCGACAAGAATTGTGTCCTGGAAAGAATAACCCAAGATGAAAATGGAAAACTATCAATTCACATTAAACATAGTGAGCAGGACTTGTTCGAATTGAATGTTGTTCCAGAAATCTTTGAAGTTGGATCGGAACAACATTATTTCGGATTTTGGGAAAAATTGAATACTCAGAATATGAACAAACCCTTAACAACATTAATAGTTAAAAATTCAGAGTGGATTGACCAATTTTCTTATGTAAGGGATAATAAAATGGATTTCAAACATTACCTGATTATTGGAATTGACAAAGTTGTTAGTTTAATTTCTGAATTGGAACCAATAATCAAAAAGAAATAAAAACTGCTTACAACAAAGAACTGAGGTAAAAAACAAATAAATTCTTCCTTGTTTCGAGACATAGTCATTCCAGGCCCATAGATTCAAAAATTAGATTCTCAAGCCATATCTTGTTCTATCCCATGATCAATTACCTGGGCAACTTTGAAACGTAGGTTTCATCGTATGGTCTACCTGATCTTGCAATGGCAAAGGACTGTTTTAGCAGTTTATTGGCTACCGCTAGCAATGCCAGTTTCTTGCTCTTGCCCTTGTTAACGATACGCTCATAGACTTCCTTGCAGGCCTTGTTGCGCTTACAGGCGTTAAAGGCACATAGGAACAGCAGATTCCGAAGCTTTCTATTGCCGACCTTGCTTATCCGTGCACGGCCCCTTACGCTACTCCCCGACTCACGTATCGTTGGGGTTATTCCAACATAGCTACAAAGCTGTGAGGCCGTTTCGAACTTGTTAAAACCATCGGTCAACACTATTAAGAACAGAGCGGTCCTTTGTCCTATTCCCGGTATCGATGTCAGCAAGGTCAATTGTTCTTGTTGATTATCTTTTGCCAATGATAGAATCTTTGATTCGATAGCTGCCACCTCCCTATCAAGCTGTTTCCTGTTACGGACCAAGGAACTATGGACAAACTTTGAGGGTATGCCCAAAACTGCTTCCCCATGTATCTTGTTCTTGGTCGCGGTACGTTGTTTCAAATAGGTGTCCAATAACCTGAACAACTGTAAACATTCACTCTGGGTATCCGTCAAGGCATTGTAAAGAGGGACCTCATTAATCAAGGCATACTCACGGATTGCCTTCGCATCGCTCTTGTCCGTTTTCACTTTGGCCAGTTTCATCTGAACGAACCGTTTTATCGATAAGGGATTTACTACCGATACCGCTACTCCATTTTTGTAAAGAAACTGTGCCAGTCTGTAATGATAGTAACCCGTTGCTTCCATAACGACCAATGAACCTTGAGGCAATTCTTTAAGATATTTCCTGAATCCCGTTTCATCGTTCCTATACCGGTGGTGACCTCTGTTACTACCTTGTACATCAAAGACATCCTTACTGATGTCGACTCCAAAAGTTTCTTTATATTTATTCATAGGAAATGATTTACGAAAGAACTGGCTACTTCTGCCCACAACAACTTGAAAACGAGATCTAGGTCTCACAGAACTGAACGTGGTCCGAGTAGTAAAAGAGAGAGGATTATCAATGTTGTCGAAGTCTAGAGCTTCACGGTGTATACTAACCTTAATTCTCTCTTTTGTTCTTTCCGGTTTATACTATCAATTTACTGAGATTCAAACTTAAGCGGAGTATAATTAATTGCGGTCGGATTCCTTGATCGGAATCCTTTGCAATCAATTATCTTTAGAACCAGGCGGACATTTTCCGTTGGAAAAGTCCGCAACTAATCATACACGAACCGTTGTGCAACATTTGACTAAAAATTGAGAATTAGCTTCAAAATATCGATGCTTTTATTTATTGCAACAATTTTTTCTTGTGGACAAAAAAGCAAATCTGATAAAGATTTAGCTGAAAACAAACTGACCGAATTAAAAGTTGACAAAGAAAAGCAGGACATGATTATAGATGAACATCTAAAAAACGGAGCTTGGAAACACGAACTTTACTCAAGAGAGTGGCAAGAGGAAATCGATAAAGGACTTGCAAAAGATAGTACTATCGCCTATTTATGGCAGCAAAAAGCAATGCCAATGTTTAAGCAAGGGAAGTACGAAGTTGGAATGGAATTTATTGATAATGCTGTAAAATATGACCGTCAACGATGGCAAGATTATCGAGCCTTTATCAAATGTATATTCGCCAATACCTATAGAGAATCAATTGCGGATTTCGAAGACTACAAAAAAAGGTTTGGAAATGGATATGTAATGGACCACACCTATGATTTTTACATTGGACTTTCTTACTTACAATTAAACGAATTTGAAAAAGCTGAACAAATATTCAAAAAAGACCTTGAATTTCAGTTAAAGGACAAAGGAGAAGATTGGCTACATCATTTGGACTTATTTTATTTCGGGATTAGTAAATATGAACAAAAAGACTATCTAGGTGCAATCGAAATTTTCGATAAAGCTTTAGAAAGCTATCCGGACTTTTCCGAAGTTCAAATTTTCAAGGCGGATTGTTTAAAAAAGATTGGAAAAACAGAAGAAGCAAAAGAATTACAAAAATTAGGAGAAATAAATGGTAGAAAGGGAAATACAATTAATGAGGATAATGTGATTTATGAACGATATCCTTATCAAATTAGATGGTATTAAAAACGTTGCACAACAACGGCTATGCCTCATGGCTTTTCTCTTGGCTTATTTTCGTACTTTTCTAATAAACCAAAAACGCCTACGCTTGGCCACGAAGGCATAGCCAGGGACGTTACCTGCAAGCTGAAAAATAATGGAATTAAAAAAACTTATTTTAACTCTAATAGTCTTGTTAATCATTCCGCTAAAGCTAATGGCATGTGATTGCGGTTTGAAAAAACTTGCTGAATCGCAAAAACGCGAAATGGAATTTTCAGAATGTATTTTCATTGGAAAAATTACAGAGGTTAAAGATGATTTGACTTATAAAATAACTGTGGTCGAATCATTAGACGGTGGAGATTTGCAAGGAAATATTTATATAGGAAAAAATTTGAGAAATTGTTATCCTTATGTTGAGGAACAAGGAACTTGGCTTGTCTACGCGAGTATGGAAGATGGATTTTTGACCATGAATATGTGTGGTCTAAGTAGACCTTTCGATAGACCAGTTACAAATACAGTTGAAGCACTGGGAATTAGTTCAGTTTTATTTGCCTCTGAAAAGTCAAAAACTCCTGAAAACGATTATTTAGAAAATATGAAAATACATCGATTAGTCTTGGCAAATGAAATTAAGGCTTTAAGAAAACGTAGAGGTTACGGGATAAAAGCCAGCAGGTAACAAAGTGTACAATTAATTGCGGTCGGAATTTCCAGTTGGAAATTCCTGCAATCAATTATCTTTAAGGTCAGGCGGACATTTTCCGTTGGAAAAGTCCGCAACTAATCATACACGAACCGTTAGCTACAAGCTTAAAACTTAATTCTATCGAAAAGACAGAAAACAATATAATCGGGGTTTATGCCAGTTTTGGGCATGGAGAGAAGGAAACGAATATTGAACTCGTTAAAGACTTTCTTTGGGGTACAGACGGACTTAAAAATAATTTCTCATCTCTTAAATGGCAGGACTACGGAACAGATATTGTACTTATTCTATTTGAATTTTATGTAAATCCTATCCCCTATTTGCGGGGCAACTTAAAAGAAATAGGAAGTTATAGGAGAAAAGAAAAATCAATTGGAATCCCAACTATACTCGATAATCAAAATTTTTTCCAATTGGATAAAAGTAGCCAAATGGACTTCTTAAAAAATCGGATTTTGGAAAAACTTGGATTGGTGAAAGAAAAAGTAAGGCGGAATAAACTGGACTTTGAAATCGATGAACTTATATCCGACGTAAAAAAGCTATGTTTAAAAAAAGCCAGCAGCTAACATTGTGTATAATTAATTGCGGGCGGAATTTCCAGCTGGAAATTCCTGCAATCAATTATCTTTAGAATCAGGCGGACATTTTCCGTTCGAAAAGTCCGCAACTAATCATACACGAACCGTTGTGTTTAATGTAAAAATCTGAACGCTGAAAATGAAAAACAAAAATCTGACTGAATTAATTACCAATCATTGGTTTGACCAATTCCAAAGCGGATTAGGTTCCAGGTTTTCAGCAAACAGGATGGATTATAAATATCGCTATGAAAAAACGGACTCAAATAATTCTGTAGTGGTAGATTTAAAGAAAAACGGAATTGACACACGAATCGAACTGACCGACAGCGGAATTTTATCCTTTAATTACTCATCTGAAAATAAAAATCATTTCGAGAGATTTAAAAATTGTACAGCGGACGATTTTCATACTATGTTAGCTCATGCCTTTATTTATTTAAGAGACGGAACTTTTGACTACCATAAAGATTGGTATGAACAATTACAACGGATTTAAAAAAAACACTAAACACAACAACGGCTATAATCCATTGCTCGCCAAATGCTAAACCAAAAAACATTACCTTTAACTTGGCTCGATTCCTACTCCGAAATTCTGCCGAATTTCCTCGCAACGGAATCATAGCCAAACCGTTGTGCAACATATGACAAAAACCGTAGCTGAAATAGAAAAAACTGTAAAGCAATTGGCTGAAAAGATAAATGCACCGAGTTATTTACTTCCAACATTTAGTTCACCAATTGGAGATGCAACACCGAATGTTGAAGTTGACAATTTTGGACTTTATAATTATGTGATTTCGGAACGAGGAAATGAATATGAAAGAAAACTGACTTCTGACTTGAATGAATTACTATACTGGATATTTTCTTCAGTGACTTTTTCGATGGCTTGTGACTACGAATTGAAAAACAGAATTGAGGAAAAAGATTGTAGAAGAATAATGTTTACAAAACAGGAAGAATTACTCGGAATTTTGGACAAAAAATGGGAAGAAAAAGAAAGGAAAGAACACCAATCGATTCTTGTGAACAGTCCATTTGATGATTTGGCTGGATTAAGAGCAACTTATTGCGGAGAATTGAGAGCAAAAGGATTGTCCGAATCTGAAATTGACAAACTCGCTTATGAAAAATATCCTGAATAAAATACGTTACACAACAATGTATCCTATGAAAAGCCCTAGTCCAGTTCTCTAAAGTTAATATTTAATTTTCAATTACTTCATAATGATGGTTTTGGGGTGTTGAATCGTTGATAATTCCGATAGGATTATCAACCGTTCAATACCATATAACTTGCTCCGCATCCTATATGTGATACACTCTTTTCCGTGTTCACCGGCATCTGTATGATTATAAGCTATAATAGGCCCGGCCACTTGCTAACCGGTGTGATTCCCGATAGCTATCGCGATCACCTACATTGTTCTGTGTTACGGGCCGTTCTACCTTGATCGTGAGCTTCGCTATGTCCTGTCCAAATTTTACTATTCAACTACCCCTATCTCATAGGGAATCCCCGTTTTTATCACCGCCAGGGTACGGCTCAAAAGCTTACGGGCCACTTTAACGATCACGGATTTCACGTTCTTGCCATGGTGCTTGCGGTAATATCCCTGCATCACCGGGTCCGTGCGTATGGCCTGCCAGGAGGCCTCGATGAAATAACTGCGTATCAACCGATGGGCACGCATACTTACCCCCGTGTGGCGTACCGTATCCCCGCTCTGGTAGATCCCGGGGGAAAGCCCCACGTAACCGGCAAGTTGCTTTATGTTGCCGAACCTCCTCAAATCCCCCAGTTCGCCCAATATCCCGCTGGCCACTATGGGGCCGATACCGGGTATGCTGCGCAGTAGCATATAGTCTTCCTTATAGTGTTCCTTGGTCCATTTGCGCAACCGGGTCGATACGTCCCTGAACTCCCGGTCGACGAACCTGAAGCTGCGCATGCGGCTCTCAAGCACCTCTTTCCCCGTCGGGTGTGCGAATTCCAAACCGTCCAACCAGTTCCTGAACGCGTGGCTCCAGTGGTCGTTGTCGAACTCCTCCGGGACCTTGATGCCGTAATAGAGCAACTGCATCTTGATGTAGCTCTTGATCTGGCGCATGTCCTTGACCAGGTCGTTCCTTCTGCGGAACAGGCTTCGCAACTGTTCCCGTTGGGGGTCCGGGACCACGATGCCCCCCAAACGCCCGTCCTTCAGTTCACGGGCTATGAGCTGAGCGTCGATACGGTCCGTCTTTGTGTGGCGTTCCTTTCCCCGCCTGAATATGTCCGCAGGGTTCACCACCAGCGAGCGCCAGCCATAACCCTCGAAACAACGATGGGCACGATAACCGCAACAGCCGGCCTCGTAGGCCGTCGAGACCTCATGGCCCGGATAGTGCCGCCCCACATATTCCCTTAGGCATTCCGGGTCCGGGGACATCGAAAAGGTCCTGCCGGAGGACAGGTCCGTAGCACAGTGTACCTTCCAACTGCGCTTGTGTATGTCGATACCAATGAATAACTTGGGTCTTGCAGTGTGTTCCGTTTTCATATCTTTTTGTTTTAGAGAACTTTAAAGATAAAGGACACGCTGCTTTTACATAGATGCTAACCGTAATTACGGCGGATTCGACTACCCTTCGACTTCGCTCAGGGTAAACTGAATCCACTCGGAATTGCTAACGTCAGTGCTAAACCGAAAATTAATGCATATAAACCCGTAACTTCGGTTATGCCAACCGTTGTAGTGCATTTGAGAAAACCTATATGCTGAAAATAACCCGAATAACATTTTATGTGGTTTTGTCACTTTTTTTATTGGACATTTTTGACTTGTTTCAAACAAAAATCGGATTTTTAAAAACAAGTATTTATTACGTAATTATGATTTTACCGATTCCTTTACTAATAATGGAATTTAAAGCTAATCGAAATTTGCCCGAACCGATTTTAAGAAAAGTAATCCCAATTTTGACAATAATTGGACTGATTTACTTAAACCCTTTAAAAATTCTATTCAATATTGCGACTTGGAAAACCCAAACTATTGAACTAATTAATAAAAATAAAGAAAATCATAAAGTTGAATTTCAAATGAAAGATATTGGAGCTTTAGGATATGCGAAACGTAATGCTGAAGTCTATTATTTGACCAAATATTTTTATCTAGTGCTATCCGAAAATTATGATTACAGGAATTTTATCGGAACTGACTGGAAAAGAATTGACCAAAATGTTAACGAAATCGGACTGAAATAAAACGTCGGACTTTAATCTGACCTGAAAATAGAAATGGAAATAAAAAAACGCACTACAACAATGTATCCTATGAAAAGCCCTAGTCCAGTTCTCTAAAGTTAATATTTAATTTTCAATTACTTCATAATGATGGTTTTGGGGTGTTGAATCGTTGATAATTCCGATAGGATTATCAACCGTTCAATACCATATAACTTGCTCCGCATCCTATATGTGATACACTCTTTTCCGTGTTCACCGGCATCTGTATGATTATAAGCTATAATAGGCCCGGCCACTTGCTAACCGGTGTGATTCCCGATAGCTATCGCGATCACCTACATTGTTCTGTGTTACGGGCCGTTCTACCTTGATCGTGAGCTTCGCTATGTCCTGTCCAAATTTTACTATTCAACTACCCCTATCTCATAGGGAATCCCCGTTTTTATCACCGCCAGGGTACGGCTCAAAAGCTTACGGGCCACTTTAACGATCACGGATTTCACGTTCTTGCCATGGTGCTTGCGGTAATATCCCTGCATCACCGGGTCCGTGCGTATGGCCTGCCAGGAGGCCTCGATGAAATAACTGCGTATCAACCGATGGGCACGCATACTTACCCCCGTGTGGCGTACCGTATCCCCGCTCTGGTAGATCCCGGGGGAAAGCCCCACGTAACCGGCAAGTTGCTTTATGTTGCCGAACCTCCTCAAATCCCCCAGTTCGCCCAATATCCCGCTGGCCACTATGGGGCCGATACCGGGTATGCTGCGCAGTAGCATATAGTCTTCCTTATAGTGTTCCTTGGTCCATTTGCGCAACCGGGTCGATACGTCCCTGAACTCCCGGTCGACGAACCTGAAGCTGCGCATGCGGCTCTCAAGCACCTCTTTCCCCGTCGGGTGTGCGAATTCCAAACCGTCCAACCAGTTCCTGAACGCGTGGCTCCAGTGGTCGTTGTCGAACTCCTCCGGGACCTTGATGCCGTAATAGAGCAACTGCATCTTGATGTAGCTCTTGATCTGGCGCATGTCCTTGACCAGGTCGTTCCTTCTGCGGAACAGGCTTCGCAACTGTTCCCGTTGGGGGTCCGGGACCACGATGCCCCCCAAACGCCCGTCCTTCAGTTCACGGGCTATGAGCTGAGCGTCGATACGGTCCGTCTTTGTGTGGCGTTCCTTTCCCCGCCTGAATATGTCCGCAGGGTTCACCACCAGCGAGCGCCAGCCATAACCCTCGAAACAACGATGGGCACGATAACCGCAACAGCCGGCCTCGTAGGCCGTCGAGACCTCATGGCCCGGATAGTGCCGCCCCACATATTCCCTTAGGCATTCCGGGTCCGGGGACATCGAAAAGGTCCTGCCGGAGGACAGGTCCGTAGCACAGTGTACCTTCCAACTGCGCTTGTGTATGTCGATACCAATGAATAACTTGGGTCTTGCAGTGTGTTCCGTTTTCATATCTTTTTGTTTTAGAGAACTTTAAAGATAAAGGACACGCTGCTTTTACATAGATGCTAACCGCAATTACGGCGGATTCGACTACGTCCGAATCCACTCGGAATTGCTAACGTCAGCTCCAAACCGAAAATCATTAACATTTAACCCGTAACTGACGGTTATACGAACCGTTAGCAAATATTTTGCAAGACCAATGATTCAATACAACCGAGCTGAAACGATTAAAAAATTCGTAGACGAGATAACCTCAGGACAAATGGAATTTTCGGACTTAAGAAGTGCTCTTGAAAATCAAGGCCTTGAATCGGACGAAATAAGTGTCGTTTTCCGACAAGTGGACAAAAAAGTTACCAGAACTGCCCAAATAAGAGAGGTGAACTCAAACGGCAAAAATCTGTTATACGGCGGTCTGGTACTAGCGGTCGCAGGCTTTGTTCTGACGATAGGTACCTTCACGGGCCTAATCGACCTCAAAGGAATTGGAATCTTGGCTTATGGACCGATTGCCAGTGGTATCATAATGGCAATGGTCGGAAAATTTCAAATGGACAGAAAATAAAAACATTTGCTAACAAAATGTATAATCAATTGCTGGCGGATTTCCCTTCCGGAAAATCCTGCAAGCAATTATTCGCAATACTAGCGGGCAATTCCCGTTCTAAAACCGCAACTGATCATACATAGACCGTTGTGCAACATTTCCAAAACTAATAACTGAATGAGAAAAATCGTAAATCTGACCAAATCGAAAGACGGAATTGTCCGACTTATGATTTTCAATGACGATTATGGAACTTACCTATTCGGATATAAAAAAAATGAGGACTGTGGAGCGGAATGGGACGAATGGTATGAATCGGAAAATGACGCAATGGAATCTGTTTTGACAAAATACGGTGTTAAGAAATTGGAATGGAACGAAATTCCAAATCCTGAACCGCATTGCCAACACGATTGGATAAATCCTGTCCGAATTAAAGGACGGGAAAACGGACAGCCGGAATTCGGAAAATTGGAAAAGCTTGTGAATGGAAAATGGACGAAATTTGAGCCTAATGAATAAAAAACGTTGCACAACAAAGAACTGAGGTAAAAAACAAGCCTTTTTAGCTCAATGTTGATACAAAGTTCTCATCATAGGGCAGTCCATTTTTTACCACTCCAAAAGCTTGTTTGAGCAATTTGTTACAAACTGCAATCAGAGCCAATTTTTTGCTTTTGCCTTTTGCAACCAATCGGTCATAAAGTGCCTTACAGGCCCTGTTGTATTTACAGGCATTAAAGCTACACATGAACAATAGTTTTCTAAGTTTTGGGTTCCCCATTTTGCTTATTCTTGGCCTTCCCTTGATACTTGAACCGGATTCCCTGGTCGTTGGTGTAAGACCGGCATAACTGCACAGTTCACTTGCTGTATCGAAACGCCTGAAACCATCTGTGAAGACCAAGAGCAACAAAGCCGATTTATTTCCTATTCCAGGAATTGATCTAAGCAAGGTAAGTTCCTTTGCATTGGCCTGTCTTACCTTTTCTTCCAATACACCTTCCAGTTTTTCAATCTCCTTTTCGGTATGGCGCAATTGTCGTCTTAAAGAGTTGACGACCAATTTTGAAGGGTTTCCCAAAACCGCTTCACCATGTAGCTTGTTCTTTAATTGGGTGGTCTGTTTAGTGTAAGTAGCCAGTAAACGAACTATTTGCAGACATTCCTGCTGCGATCTGCTCTCTCCCTTCCATAAAGCTGGATTCTGGCTCGATCCGTATTCAAAAAGTTGTTTGGCATCACTCTTATCGGTCTTTACCTTACTGAGTTGCATCTGGATAAAAGGTTTTACCTTCAAGGGATTCTCTACAGAAACCGCCCTACCGTTTTCCAAAAGAAAATAGGCCAGCTTATAATGGTAATATCCCGTGGCCTCCATTACGAATTGCGACTGCCCTCCACCAAGTTTCATCAGCTTTTTAAACCCTGCATAGCTGTTTTTGATCTGATAAAAAGTGCTTCCGTCATAAACATCCAAAGTATCCTTGCTAACATCGATACCGACAAAATCTTTATTTTTAATCATAGGTAAATGAATTGGAAAGAAAAAGCTACTGCGTATTCCACAACTTGAAAGCGAGATCTAGGTCTCATAAAACTGAACGAATTCCAAGTAGTAAAGCGTAGGGATTATCAATGTTGACGAAATCTAGGTTTCTAGGTGTATATTAACCTTATTCTACGCTTTTTTTCTTTCTGGTTTATTTCATTAAAATAACTAGAATCAAACTTAAGTGGTGTATAATTAATTGCGGTCGGAATTTCCACATGGAAATTCCTGCAATCAATTAACATTAAAGTCAGGCGGACATTTTCCGTTGGAAAAGTCCGCAACTAATCATACACGAACCGTTGTAAACAATGCCGAAAACCGAGTGAAATACTACATAGGAGCATATTATCTCATTAAATTAAAACCTATCGAATACGGAACGATTAAAGGTTCGGAAATTTATACTTGTAGTCGTTGTATTAACGACTCTTTTTTTGACTCGTGGGCAATTTCTTGGGCAACAACTGAAAAGAAAGAATTAGAAGAAACTAAACAAACTTTTAATCTGACTGACAAAAATGTTGAGGAAATACAATTTTGGGCAGACAAAAAATTGGAAGAAGAAAAACTCGGTTGGATAAATACGTTTTCGGACTTAAAAACATTGACCGAATACAAAGAAAAGTTCTTTCCTAATGATTCTGACTTTGAAATATTAAGTATCAGCTTTCCCGAATCTGATTTGAGCGAAGCTTTGGAAATGACAAAACCGACTGAATCGAATAGCGGAGAAATTGGAATTTATAACAAACTTAAAAATAAAGAGCTCGATTTAGAAAAAGACGAGTTTTTAGGTTACGACATAATCGGAATTGAAATAAGTGGAGACTTCCATTCTTTTCATTGCAACGACTTGGAGAATGATTTAAAAGATAAATTTGGACTTAAAATAAACGAATTCGGACTTTTTGAAAAAGTCGAGAATTGGAATGGAGTTTTGGAATTTCTAAATGACCCAATGAACGCTGAACCTGTTCCTTGGTTTTATGTCAAAGTAAATAGAATTAGAAAATGAAAAAAGCACTGTTTACAACAATGTATCCTATGAAAAGCCCTAGTCCAGTTCTCTAAAGTTAATATTTAATTTTCAATTACTTCATAATGATGGTTTTGGGGTGTTGAATCGTTGATAATTCCGATAGGATTATCAACCGTTCAATACCATATAACTTGCTCCGCATCCTATATGTGATACACTCTTTTCCGTGTTCACCGGCATCTGTATGATTATAAGCTATAATAGGCCCGGCCACTTGCTAACCGGTGTGATTCCCGATAGCTATCGCGATCACCTACATTGTTCTGTGTTACGGGCCGTTCTACCTTGATCGTGAGCTTCGCTATGTCCTGTCCAAATTTTACTATTCAACTACCCCTATCTCATAGGGAATCCCCGTTTTTATCACCGCCAGGGTACGGCTCAAAAGCTTACGGGCCACTTTAACGATCACGGATTTCACGTTCTTGCCATGGTGCTTGCGGTAATATCCCTGCATCACCGGGTCCGTGCGTATGGCCTGCCAGGAGGCCTCGATGAAATAACTGCGTATCAACCGATGGGCACGCATACTTACCCCCGTGTGGCGTACCGTATCCCCGCTCTGGTAGATCCCGGGGGAAAGCCCCACGTAACCGGCAAGTTGCTTTATGTTGCCGAACCTCCTCAAATCCCCCAGTTCGCCCAATATCCCGCTGGCCACTATGGGGCCGATACCGGGTATGCTGCGCAGTAGCATATAGTCTTCCTTATAGTGTTCCTTGGTCCATTTGCGCAACCGGGTCGATACGTCCCTGAACTCCCGGTCGACGAACCTGAAGCTGCGCATGCGGCTCTCAAGCACCTCTTTCCCCGTCGGGTGTGCGAATTCCAAACCGTCCAACCAGTTCCTGAACGCGTGGCTCCAGTGGTCGTTGTCGAACTCCTCCGGGACCTTGATGCCGTAATAGAGCAACTGCATCTTGATGTAGCTCTTGATCTGGCGCATGTCCTTGACCAGGTCGTTCCTTCTGCGGAACAGGCTTCGCAACTGTTCCCGTTGGGGGTCCGGGACCACGATGCCCCCCAAACGCCCGTCCTTCAGTTCACGGGCTATGAGCTGAGCGTCGATACGGTCCGTCTTTGTGTGGCGTTCCTTTCCCCGCCTGAATATGTCCGCAGGGTTCACCACCAGCGAGCGCCAGCCATAACCCTCGAAACAACGATGGGCACGATAACCGCAACAGCCGGCCTCGTAGGCCGTCGAGACCTCATGGCCCGGATAGTGCCGCCCCACATATTCCCTTAGGCATTCCGGGTCCGGGGACATCGAAAAGGTCCTGCCGGAGGACAGGTCCGTAGCACAGTGTACCTTCCAACTGCGCTTGTGTATGTCGATACCAATGAATAACTTGGGTCTTGCAGTGTGTTCCGTTTTCATATCTTTTTGTTTTAGAGAACTTTAAAGATAAAGGACACGCTGCTTTTACATAGATGCTAACCGCAATTACGGCGGATTCGACTACGTCCGAATCCACTCGGAATTGCTATAGTCAGTGCTCAACCGAAAATTAACGCATATAAACCCGTAACTGACGGTTATACGAGACCGTTAGCTACAACTCTTATGAAACGAACTCTAATCTTCTTTTTATCGTTTATACCAATTTGTTCATTTGGGCAAGACATTCAACGGTCGGAATGGAAAACAGTTTTCAAAGACACGACAGAAATTAAGTTAATACTGGACAAATTTAAAACCGCAGATTCTCTGACGGCTCTCTCCAATTTGACTAACAAGGAATTAGTGACTTTCGACGAAGAATATCCTTCCGAATTAAAAGGATTAAAAGATTTAGAACGTTTTGAATATCTAACGACCAAAGAAGAAGATGGATTTTATGTTTACTGTCTAATTGATATCAAAACTACCATTGAATACCGAGCGAGTTACATATATCTCGACGGAACAAAACTGAAAAAAACAGAAATCGATTCTCTGCGACCTATTATTATTCGAAAATTCCAAGATGGAACCAGCTTTGAAGATTTGAATGAAGAATATAATATGGATCCCAATCCAAACAAAGGAGATTTAGGCTGGTTCAAGGATGGACAAATGATGCCAGAATTTGAGATGGCTGTTCGGGAACACAAACTGAATGAAATCTTTACAGTTGACATACCCGAACGCAACTGGTATTATGTAACTCTTAAAACTTTTGACAATAGGACAAATAAGGAACGGACTTATTTAAAAATAAAGAGCAGTAGCTAACAACGGCTATACCTCATAGCCTATCGCTCGGCTTATTTTTCGTAAATTTCTAAATAAACCAAAAAACGCCTGCGCTCGGCCACGAAGGCATAGCCAAGGACGATGATGTCGAATACGCCTGCGGCGTACTTTTGATGCATTGCTGGCGCAATCGCCGCACCAAAAGCTAGTCGACATCATCGCCGCGCTATGCCAGATTACAATGGCCGTAGGATAAGGGACTTCTTTGCCAAGACCGCCGCTACGGCTTATCTACTCGACATATCAGGACGCTATATGTAATCTGGTCGACAAATTTTATTCCCAATACCGTGAAAACCACGATAGACGGCCACTACGTAGCCTTATCGATGAACAATGATTCGGTTAGCAATATCCGAAACCGGTCAGATAACCGAACCATCGTTGATGGTTTTCACTATATTTCCATAAAATTCGCCGGACTTCACATAGCGCGGCGTTGTGTGTAATTCTCAACATAAAGAAACTCTATTAATTTCTTAAGCTAACAAGTAAAATTTTGTAAAGGAAAATTAATATCGCTTTGACGTTGGTCAGAATTAACTGAAATAATAAATGAAAAGAGTCTTATTTATACTTGTAATAATTCAACATACATGTGTAAGCTTCCCCTAGATAGAACTGTTTAGTTTTCTAAAACTTCATTAAAGTTATTGTTTTTAATTCTTTTGGGGCTAGCCCCAAAAGAATTAAGTTCCGCATATTTTACCTTCGGTATTCTACCTAGGGCATCGTGAGGCTGTTAGCTATACTAAGTTCCAAGAGATTTTCTCTAAGCAATTCTCTTGTCTATAAATAGCAATACAAACGTACAATTCACGTTCTAAAACTTGTGGCAATTCAAATAGTAAAACGCTGTGCAACAATAATTAAATTAAAATTATTAGAATGAGTCTTGCAAGAATGACGCTTGGCTTCTTAATTACAATAGCCATCATAACTGGGTGTGAATCCAGTGCTCAGATTATAATAGATGGAGATGTAATACTTAAGGGTCCTATTAAATCGATTGAAATCAACACTTATAAACCTAATTATAGAGATAGCAATATCACAAAAGGAGAGTTAGTGAACAGCAGTGGATTAACATTAATGGGTGGGGGTGGTAAACTAATTTTTAATGAAGAAGGCAAAAGGATTGGTTTGATAAATTATAAAAATGGAAGTACCGATCCTGCATACTATGTAGCGAATGAATATTCAAATGGAAATGTAACAAAATCCTACACCTATACTACACCCTCAAAGGAAGTGCTTGTAGATAAAATAGAGCGCGAATACGATACAGAAAACAGAGAGGTTTTAACGAGATATTTTGAAGCTTCTTATTGCGAGGAAAATCAATTGTGGCTAACCAGTAAATACAATTTAGAATATAATAACCATAATGATTTGATAAAACAGATTGATAGTTCATTTGTTCATTATGATTGTGACGATATCCGTATACGTGCAAAAGTAAGGGAACACCACCATAAATATGAGAATGAATTAAAAACTGAAGATGATTCTTATTCATATGAATATGATAAGGATGGAAATCTGGTGAAAAAATTGGAAAAAAGTAATCCCACAATCTACTATGAGTATTACCCTTCAGGAGTAAGGAAAAAAAAATACTTGGGTCCGGAAAACTATGATGAATTTGATAAAGATGGATACTACAAAAAAAGTGTAGTTGCACTCAGAAAAGGAGATGAGTATATTTTTAGATACAGTAAATATGATGTACATGGAAATTGGACTCAAATGATTATCTATGAAGATGGTAGGCCTTATTTAATAGGAGAACGATCCATAACATACTATGATTAGAAAATACTGTACAAAAAATAATCGTGGCGGAAACTAAAGGTTTCAAAATCACTAAATTCAATATTACTATCTAGACCTCCTAATAAAAGCATTTTTTCTAGCCAAGTCCAATAATTCTTTTTTTGAAAAGAAAATAGCCCTTCCAATTTGATAATAGGGTACAATTTTTTTCTTTTTCCAACTTATCAATGAGGTTACAGAGATACCTAAAAACTTTGCTGCTTCCTTTTGGGTAAGCCTATCGTCCTCTGGGTTTATTGAGGTCTCATTGATTAATTCTGTTTTGCGAAGTTCTTCTAAGACCATTTTCACGGTTCTTTTCAAATCTTCCTTTGTGTGCGTGTAAAAAAGTATATTTCCCATGTGTAATGAATTTAAGCCGGGTGAAAATACCGGATACCTAAATTGGGGACAATTTGGAAAAACCAGGTTGCACTACAAGAATTAGTGCATTAACCCTTTTAAACGTCCGACATACAGGGGTACTTAAGAACATTCAAGTTTTTGATGGTGCAATTAATCGTCAATCCTTAGGATGGAACGAACCCGCCTTCTAATGGTATCATCTGGAAATAGGTGGTGTTCATCATTTGGAATTCGTATCAGGGAACTGTAACTAAAACCATCCTTACCATTTTTTTCATGGATATCATCATCAAGGGTTCGGATAATCTGGGTCTTGTTGCTTACCAAATAGTCCTTATCGGATAGGTAGAGCAATAACTTTGTGAAGTCCTTGGCATGTTCCGAGGGTATAAAGGTCATCGGTTTGTACCCAAAGTTGTTCACAGTTCGCTTGGTATAATCCGTTTTATCATCATACTCATAGGAAAAGTTTCGATATATAAAGCTCTCTAACGCCTTATTCCTCTTTTCGTCTATTCTAAGTTTTATATGTGCAAAAAATTCAAGTAGAGCCTTTTTAAGCTTTAATTGCGAACCCGTTTTCGTAATTATGATTTGATTCTTGTAAGGTTTCTCAGCTTCTACTTTTACCTCCTTATTCAAATCCGAGGATTTGAGATTTTTCAACCACTTTCTATATTCATAAGAATTGACTAATGGAGGTGATAGCGACTTCAATGTCTTAATGCCCGTCGCCTTATTTTCGACGATTAGTCCCCTTCTTTTTACAAAGGAGGTCAAATCCTGAAAATAACGGCCTTTGATAATTTGTTGAAGTTCGTCCAACAAAAAAAATATTCTAGCCTTTAAAAGCGGAAATAACTTTTTATCCTGAAGTGAGTCCAAAACTAGTCGTTTCCATTGTTCGAAACCCACTATTAAAGGCAACAACATTGCTTCTCTGGTCATAAATGACATTGGGAGAGAAGATTTCGGTTTACCCAAAAAAATCTTCTTTAATTTTTCCCCTACCATACAAATAGACTCGTCTATAGACAATTTTAATAAGCTCACTTCCCTTTCCACATTCATACGAAGGTAATTGATAGTATGACCATAGAAGGGAGCCGAATTCTCGTCTGGGAAGTTGTACACTGGAAAGCAAAGCCGTTCCTCCAGGGACATTAAATTCAACAAGCGCTCATAATCCACTTCAGGTTCAATAAGGCATCCTTTGGATTTGTAATAAAACAAGAACCGATCAACTAACTCATTAGAGTCTACCTCTTCACTTAAATACTTAATGGTTCCATAACCTAATCGGAAGAATTTTATGCAATCCTTGCTCAATCTGTTAGGTAGAAGCGTTCCATCTACAATTTCATTGAAAGCAGGGACTTCTCTTTGTTCAGTTAGGAGGTATTTTTTAGGTTTTAAGGCAGTAAAATCAAATATGATATCCAGGTTGGCCAATAAAATATCATCCTTAATATTTTCCAATAGCCATCCTAGTAAATGATAGAATTGATATGGGCTAAGGTTCCTAATTTTCCCTCTGGTGAATTCCTTAAACTCTTTCGTCTGGAAATCACTGAAAAAATACTGAATAATCGAATCAAAGGATTCTTCTATATTTAAGGATTTGGCCAAAAGCGATTCGTTTGAAAATAGTCTTATTCAAACGGAATTATTAGAAAAATCTTATATATACAATTGGAATAGAGCTGTTTGGCCGATTTCTGAGTTTAATTATGGGAAAAGAAATAGTCATATGTTGTTCCATGCCTTGGACATTTCCTCCTGCTTTAGGTTTTCAGCTATTTTGACATAACGCCGAAATGTTTCTTCCTTTTTATGTCCAGTAATATTTCGTACTACCATTTCCTTCATGCCTAGTACCAGACTATTTGTCACAAACGTTTTTCTGGCGGTATGACTTGTTATAAGCTCATATTTTGGAACAGTCTTATCCAATCGTTTTGTACCTCGATACCGGGTTATAGAAGTAGGAGAATCAATTCCTGCCAAACGACAACATTCCTTGACATATGAATTGAATTTTTGCGGAGAGATTATGGGCAGAGGTTCCCAAATTGTTTCTTGATATTTTTGTAAAATGGATTTTGCGTAATCGTTTAAGGGAATCCTATGATCTATGGTCCGCGTCTTTTGAATGTTTACCTTTATCTCGTTCTCCATGATATTTGATGGCCGAAGGTTTTTCAAATCCGAAAAACGCAGGCCTGTAAAGCATCCAAAACAATATACATCCCGAACCCTACGCAATTTTTCTTTTTCAAACTCATGATGGTATAGTTTCATCAATTCATCAAGTGTCAAATAAATTACCTCGATTTCCTCTTCGGGAGCTTGAAATTTCAAAAAGTCCAAATTTTCATGGAAGTCATTTTCCATGGCCCAACGCATAAATGTCTTTAACGTTGTAATCAACCTTGAGAAATAATTGTTTTTAGTTTTCTTTTCTATAAAACAGAATTCCTGAAACTTGGCGAAAAATTCCTTGTTAATAGTATCAAAGCGCAAAGCATATTTTTTCCTTTTGCTGAAATCCTTAAAAACGTTCAAGGCAGTCACATAGGATTTAATAGTTCTCTCTGCTTTCGTTAGTTTACCAGAATCGATAAATTCATTAAAACAAAGCACAAAATCCTTAGATACGTTGACGCCTAAATCGGAATCAAATCGTGCCAAAAAATCTTCCTGGCTAGGAGTCATTTCATGGAGGTGGTAGAATCGAAATATTTCTTTCGCTTTTTGCTCAAAACGCTCAATCTTATCATTGTATTCCAAATGGTAATTGTATGGTTCGGATTTGAGGGGCGCTTTTATGCGTTCATTTTTATCATTCCAATGTTTTACACTGGACTTGGCTCCTTCCACTGTTCTTCTTATTCGAAATCCATCGAAGGTAATCACAGCCCTAACAGGCATTGATCCATGCCTATCTATCTTGTCTTTTCTTATCTCAAATGAAACTTGCATACTTTGTAAAGATATAAAACTGGATAAAATAGGGGGCAAAATAGGGGGCAATATTTCTGTAAAAATTAAAAAAGTTTAATTTTATCGAACTTCAACAGGCCAATATACATCGATACTGAGGTATATAAGTGCATATAAGTAGGTTTAGGGCGTATGGTACTCCCGCCTCGAGTACAGAAACCCTTGTTAATCAACTGATTTTCAAGGGTTTTTAAATTATTATGATTTCGATTTATATAAGCAGTCTCCAAAGCCTCTTTTAAAAATAGGGATTCTATTTTTTTAGAAAATCATTCGAATACCAGCAAAAATTAAGTCTTCCCCATTAAACCTTTTCCTATTTTAGGCCTCTAAAATTAGAGACACTAAATAACCAATATTATTATGAGTAGAAAATCAGAGAACACCTTCAGGGAATTTCACCGCTATCTAGGCTTTTTCCTTGCTGGTATAATGGCCGTTTATGCCATTAGCGGTATTGTGCTGACCTTTCGTAACACAGATTTCCTAAAAAAGGAGGTAACAATTACAAAAACCGTACCTGCAGGCCTCAATGAGGAAAAACTTGGGGAGGAACTTAAAATGCGCTTCTTCAAGGTCGATAAGACCGAAGGCGATATTGTCTATTTTGGCAATGGCACCTATAACAAAGCTACGGGCGATGTATCCTATACGGAAAAACGTCAGCCCATTGTCATCGAAAAAATGAACAAACTGCATAAGATGCACCAGGGGAATCCCTTATTTTGGCTAGCCATCTTATTTGGGATAGGTTTGCTGTTTTTTTCGGTATCCGCCTTTTTTATGATCAATCCAAAAGCGCCCATTTATAAAAAGGGTATCTATTTTGCCGTTGCTGGATTTTTATTGACGGTAGTCCTTTTGATGGTGTAATCCATTAGCAACCTTAAAAAAAACCCGGGCAATTGTCCGGGTTCTTTTTTTGGTCAATTGGTTATTTGATTTTTTATTTATACTTCGAAACACGCTCGTCGGTAATGAGCCCATTCCAATTTAGTCCGAAGGCGAAATCATATACATTTCTAGCAGCATCCGTGTACGGCACCATATCCCTTGGTACATCCTCAAATTGGGTTTCTACCGTGGCCATATCTGCCGGCATTTGAAAAGGCAGCAATGCCGATGGTTCGGCTTCTCCTGATATGATTTCCAAAAGTGCCTGGTCCTGCACCCCAAAGCCCACTAAAATGGCATCGGATTGTTTTTCGACTTCAGAGAAGACCATGGGGTTGGTAGTATGTACAACTGTCAACACAGGTTTGCCTTTCATGAGCGATTTTGTTCTCACTACCAATTCGGCATCGGACTTATTTGCTGTGGAAACCGATTTATTTCGATAGCTTCTATTCGTAAAATCTTCCAACGGGTCACCGCCTGCGATACTTTCCGCCCGAGCTTCGGTCGCCGTATAATCGCCGTATTGCAGACTTATCGGGAAGTACCCGTTACCACCCTTTTCAACATCGGCCTTATCATACCCTATTCCAGAAGAGGGACTTTCTATAAAAACCAATGCGATATCCGCAGCGTTTGGATCATCGGTCACCTCAAAATATTTTTTGACCAAATTCATGTTCACCGGATAGTCGTTGGTGGCCGGACTTTCCATACCCAAAAAATTTCGGCTTGCCGCCACGTAGCGCTTAGGCACATATACTTTCTGCTTTTCCTTCAAGGGAAGCACATTGTTCATATTTTTCAAAAGGACAATGGATTGAAGCTGTGCTTCGAATCCGGCTTTCATAAATGCCGGTTGACCTACCACTTTTTTCGTTTCCGCCGGTGCCACGTACGGATTCTCAAAAACACCAACCCTAAAGATATTCCTCAAAAGACGTACTGCGGATTCTTCCATGCGTGCCCGCATTTTTTCCTCCCCATGCTCCTTTATACCCATTTCATAGGCATCCAAAATGGGTTGGGCGTTATTGTTGCCGCCAAACTGGTCCACACCGGCCATCAAGGCTTTGTAGTGAAGTTCAGCTTCGGATAGGTTTTCCAGTCCCCAAGGCTTTCCATCGATGAAATTGTCCATAACGGTATGCTCATGGGTCACGCTCCAATCCGTACAGACCACCCCATCAAATCCATATTTTCCTCGGAGTAAATCCTTTATTATGTATTCATTGTATCCATTCCCAACATTTTCCCCATTCTTGGTATCCTGGTTCCAGGAAATGGTATAATAGGGCATGACCGCAGAGGCCATTTTAGTACCGCCATCTAGTTTAAAGGCACCTTCTAAAAAGGGAATCATGTGCTCATCGAAATTATTACCTGGATAGACGGCATATTTTCCCGCACCGTAGTGGGCATCCCGACCCGCTTCCCCAGACCCACCACCAGGCCAATGTTTGACCATGGCATTGACACTTTCAAAACCCCAACCACCGTCTTGGGAAGATTGAAATCCGTCCGTATAGGCTCGTGCCATATCGGCCGCCAGTTTTGAGCTTTCGCCAAAAGTGCCATTAAAGCGTGCCCATCTGGGCTCCGTGGCAATATCGATTTGTGGCGAAAGGGCCGTAGTAATTCCCAAGGCCCTGTATTCCTTGGAAGCGATTTCGCCGAATTGCCTCACCAAATCTGGGTTAAAACTGGCGGCCATTCCCAGTGAACTTGGCCACATGGAAATCTCCCCGCCAGAAGCGGCATCGTATTCCATACGGGCGACCGTACCGTGTCGCGGATCTGAGCTATTATTGGCTGGTATGCCCAAGCCGATACCCTCACAAAAGGCCTGCAACTTATTGTTCCATTGGGCAGCAATCTCGGGGGACTGTACCGTGGTTATCAATACGTGACGCAGATTATCGGTTTCAAGGAACTGTTTCTGTTGATCTGTAATGTCGGATGGATCCGTTTTTCCCTCGGTAAAGGGTTCTCCATTATAAGTACCTGAGAAATACCCATTCGGCCTTGCTGGAATCGATTGATGGCCCGAGTACAACATGAGGCCAGCAATTTGTTCAACGCTCATTTTCCTGGCCAGATCCATTGCCCTTTCATCAACGGTCAGACGCCAGTCCTCATAGGTATCCAATTCCCCGTTCCTGTTTAGGTCCTTGAATGCAAAACCTTCAACGGTCAATAGTTTTACTCCAGATTCCGGGTGATAGCCCAAGGTAGCGCCCCCTATATTTTTAACCAGGGAATAGCTGTCCACTACTTCCTCCGTAAACTTGGGAGCCGTTTCACAGCTGGCGACTACCAGTGCAAGGCTGCAAAGTAACAGAGGCGATATTTTATGAAATATTTGCATACTTTATATTTTGAGTGCGGTTAAAGGCTTGATGTCAACTCAAAAAGCTCCTTATCCAATTGGGGCTTCACCTCGCAGCTAACATCAAAATGCATGGTTGCCGTATTCTCTTCCGTGTAGGCAGGCCATTCCGGTAAATTATCCGTATTGGGATTTCCGGTCGTGGCGAAATTGATCCACGCCTGGCTCATCTTATCGGCCAAGGCATGAGCTTCCGCACCACCACCTGTCATTTGGTTGGCCTTGTCCACCGTATTAAAAACAAAGGGAAGTTCCATACAGTGTAGCGATTTGTATTTGCCGTCAAAAACCGGGGATTGCCACGTAAATAAGTACATATACACATCGGCACCACCTTCCAAGCTTGATTTAGTATTTGCCTGTGCCACTGCACCTGGTCTGAATCTGGTATCCACGTCCAATAAGTCCTTAGGGTCCGTGTCATTTGGATAGGCCTTTTTAACCGCAGCGATGTAATCATCGGCCTTATCCTTGTACGTATCCTTGATATGTTGCATAATTTCGGTCTCGTTAGCTTCCAAAAACCGCATATTGGCGAATGGTGCAAATTCGTTCTTAACGGTTCCTATCATTAAAGGAATGTTCTTGGACAACTCAAAAGCTTCGTCTGAATTTACCTGATAAGGCAAATCCTCCCCATCCCTGCTGGGCCCCCAGTTCAGTCCAAAACCTATGACCGGCTTTCCAGAATCCTTCATTTTTCGGGCGACATTTTGTAATGCCTTGGCACTGGCATCGGCCAATACTTGGAACGGTATCTTTTGAATACTATCGATGTTGGAGGCATCCAATCCCAAAATAGAAATGGTTTCCGCCGCTATCGCCTGCGTATCTTCCTTCTCCAAAATACCGCTTCTCATGGCCCCGCTCTGGTTGATGGCCTTATGAAAAAGTCCTTTTGCCTTGGGCATGGCCATCAAAGTATTCACCTTGGCCCCACCCCCGGACTGACCGAATATGGTTACATTGTTGGGGTCGCCACCAAAATTCCCGATGTTCGCCTTTACCCATTCCAGGGCCATGACCATATCCAATATACTGTTGTTGGCGGAGTGCTTGTACTTTTCTCCATAGGCCGATAAATCCAAAAAGCCCAATACATTCAAACGGTGATTGATGGAAACCACGACCACATCCCCTTTTTTACTGAGGTTCTCCCCGTCATAGGAAGGGAGTTCATGACTTGAACCCGCCGTAAAACCACCGCCGTGAATCCAAAACATAACGGGCCTTTTTTTGCTATCCGAAATACTTGGGGTCCAAACGTTCAAACTAAGGCAATCTTCGTTGGTATAGCCCCAATCATGATCGAACACAAACTCCGATTCGTCCTGAACCGAAGTGGTAGGCGTCATCAAAGGAGCCACAGGACCGTACATGGTGGAACTGCGTACGCCTTCCCAGGCTCCGGGCTTTACGGATGCTTCAAAACGTTCCGCCTTGGCATAGGGAATTCCCTTATAGGTAAAAATTCCATTTTGGATATATCCGCGAACCTTGCCGCTTTCCGTATTCGTAACGGCTACATCCTTACCCGTGGTCACTTCTTGGGCCATTGTGGCCAAAGTAGTCATTGCCAGAAACAACGCATTTAGTACTAATTTTTTCATTTTCTTCGTGTTTGAATGAACTTGGTATTCATAGAAAATCCTAGTAGGACCACTAGGAATAAATGTTCGTGTTTAAATAATCATTTTTGAATTTCCCTTCTGGGTCATGTTGCTTGGCCAATGCCAGAAAGCCGTTGAATTTGCTATACCTACTGGCTAATTTTTCCCGTGATATGGTAAAGAGTTTGCCCCAGTGTGGTCTGTAATTAAATGGCTCCAGTTCTGCCTCAATCATTTTAATAAGCGCCCCAACTTCTTCAGGGTTTTGTTTCCATGTGAAATGGATGGCCACACAATCCTGCTGATAACAAGGGCTCATCCAATAATCATCTGCCGCTATCGTACGTATTTCGGTAATCATTAATTGCGGAGAAATAAGGTCCCTCTTTTTTTCCAAGGTCAAAATCGCATCCAGTGCCTGCTCCGTGGGTACAAAAAATTCCGATTGCAATTCCTCTCCGCTACTGGGCGTAAAGCCCATTTTAAAGTGGGGCAGGCGATCGTACCAAGGTCCGGGAACTCCCATTTGGCCAGTACAGTTTTCTGCGGACAATTCCGTAATGGGGTGAAGGTTTCTAGTGGCGGCCTTTGCACCAAAATAAGTATCGCCCAAATCCTTTACTTCTTCATCCGTTCTTCTCTTGACCCAAACCTGACTTATTTTTTGGTCTTGCCAATCTGTAAAAAGACTCACACTATATCCCCCCGATAAAATTTCCTCAAAATTTTCCTGAAGGGACTCCAAGGGCAGTTCTTGAAAAACGTCCTGGCGCACCTCAAAAGTTTTCTGGATATCAAAGGTCATTTTGGTAATGATGCCCAAGGCACCCAAATTAACGATGGCACCATCAAAGGCTTCATGGCCCCGTTTTAAGGTAATCAATTCACCCATTCCGTTCACCAATTCAATGGCAGCGACACCTGTGGCAAGATTTCCATTTTTTACACCTGAACCATGGGTCCCCGTAGCACAGGCTCCAGCAACTGAAATGTGTGGTAAGGAAGCTAGATTATGCAGGGCATATCCTTTGTCATGAAGTTCCGGGGCAAAATCCCCATACTTGGCCCCAGCACCGACGGTAACCGTCATGTTTTCCTCATCCAATTCCAGAACCCCTTTAAGGTTTTCTGTCGAAATTTGGTTCAAGGGGCTATCTGCAATATTGTTGAAACAATGCTTGGACCCCAAGGCTTTTTGGGCGCTCAATTGCTTCACCAATTTCTGAACTTCTGCGGCCGATTTTGGAACATGAAGTTTTTCCGCTTTATAAGTATAATTGCCGGCCCAGTTTTTACGGATAGGATCCAAAGGCAAATCTTCGGACATCTTGGCCTTTTCCATTTTACAGGAAGCCAAAGGATTAATAGCGGTAACCGCGGCAAAAGCCGCGGTGGTTTTGATGAATGTTTTACGTTTCATGTTCGGTGTTTATTCAAATCCGAACTTCTTCAAGCCCTCATGGCTGATTTTAATGGCTTCCAGCGGTTTAAGTCCGTCAAAGGTCATATCCTGTTCTACCATATAATACTCCATACCGGACAGCTCCTTTTTCGCTAAAATCCTACCGAAATCAATGGTTCCCTCACCTACGGGCGCAAATCTGCCCTGGTCGTCCATATCCTTTACGTGCCATAATTTGAATCGGCCCGGATATTTCTCAAAATACGCTACAGGGTCCGCACCTGCTTTGGTCACCCAATACAGGTCCATTTGGAAGTTTACAAATTCCGGATTACAGTTTTCCAAGAGATAGTCAATCATAACCACATCGTTATCTCCTTTTTTGAACTCGAAATCATGGTTGTGATACAACAGTTTAAGACCTGCCGCATTCGCCTTTTCGCCCAGGGTGTCCAAAATATCGGCCAATTCTTGGGCCGTACCTTTCATGCCCATGGTCCTATCTTCCATATTGAAGGTAAACATTCCCATTGGGGGAACGGGCACCACAAAGTATTCAAAACCGGCCGCCTTGACATCGGCCATCATCTGATCGGCATTCTCCAAAGTAACGGAACCTTGATGCGTACTTACGGGGGTCAAACCTACCTCGGCCAAATAAGCCTTGAAATCCGCTGGGGACATATCATAAAATTTCCCATCGGCATAACTTGCGGCCTCGATATTTTTATAGCCGGCATCGGCCACCGCCTTGAGGGTGGTTTTGGCATCGGTACCCATGTCTTCCCGAACGGTATAAAGGGCCAATCCACCAAAATCAGTCTCTTCCTCCACTACAGTCGCTGGAGTCTCCGTTGCCTCACTTGCCTTATCGGCTTTTTCCTTACAGGAAAAGACCAACCCAGCCGCAACCAATACAAATACATTTAAGATTATTTTTTTCATGTTCATGTTGTTACTAATTATCGATTTATGTTTAAACTCAAAATGCTTATTTGAAACTGTATAAGTAAGGTGCCTTATGCGCCTTTCCTTGAAACAGTTTTTCGTGCCTTACCAGTATTTCCATGGACAGCATTTTTCGTTGAAAAGTGGTACGACGTATTTTTTCGCCCAAAATGGCCTCGTATACCTCCTGTAATTGCCGCATGGTGAACTTTTGGGGCAGCAGGTTGGTACCAACGATTTTTCGATCCAGATTAACGCGTAGGACTTCAAGCGCCTTATCCACCATCTCCTTGTGATCCATCATCAGTGGAGGCAGTTCGTCAATGGAATACCAGTTGATACTATCCGAAAGTTCATCGGGCCTTAGACTCACCTCCTCATAATTGATCAAGGCGTAATAGCCTATGGAAAGAAATCTGCCCAACATCCATTGGTGTTGCTCCAAATCCAGTTTGTTTTCGGTAAGGATCTTTTCCATGATCTTTGGGTCTGACCTTTCCAAACTTCCAAAGGTGTAAAACTGCTCCAAGTAAATATCCTGTAATCCCGTACGCTGACTGACGCCGTTTTTTACGGCATCGTCCAGACTTTGGTCCATCTTGACAAATCCCCCCGGCAATGCAAAATAGCCGGTATTGTGGTATTCCAACACAAGGATTTTCAGCTGGCTACCATTAAACCCGAATATGACGGAATCATATGACACATTCTGAATATAATCCCGCTTTTCTTTTGAACTACTCAAATTCAGTACTTTTAAAATCCCAAAGTATCAAATAACGAACAAAATGGACAGAAAACAAAGCATTATTGTAACAAAATGAGACAATAATTGAAAGGATTCCTTAATCCACTACTCACTTATTTCAAACATATATCTGCCCGATATCAATTCCAATTGTATCTGACTAGTCTCACCCTTTGAGATAATTTTGACACCCTTCGCTTTTTTAAGCTTCTTGCCATTAACCAAAACTTTCTTAATGGAATCAGTATCCAAATACAATGTAGCACTGGTATTGGCGGGAACGGTTGCGGTATAATTCCAACCGCCCTCGACCCATTTCCAAGCACTCCCGATGCGCCCGTACATGCTATCATAATACCCCTTGGCAAAGGTCATTTTCTTATCCGGATCCGGGGTAGGCTGCAATATAAAATGTTTAAAACCGGGGGTATCCTCATCCCGTTGTATGCCCAGGGAATAATTGTACATCCAGGCCGCAACCGCCCCAAAGGAATAATGGTTGAAAGAGTTCATGCTATTGTTTCCACCGAAGCCGTTCTCAACCGTATACGAATTGAGCCGTTCCCAAATGGTAGTGGCGCCGTTCTTTACCGAATACAACCATGATGGATAGGACGTTTGTTGCAGTAGCCTGTACGCAATTTCACTTTTTCCATTTTCCGATAGTGCAGGGTTCAAGGAAGCGGTTCCAATAAAACCGGTCATCAAGGAATACTCCGGACGTACGATGCCCAGTTCATCTTCATTGGTTCTTTGGATGGTTGCCACCAAGTTGGAAACCGCCTTTTCCTTATTCGTTTCGTTCAAAACACCCATTCCCAAAGGAATGGCGTACGATGCCTGCGTGTCCACAAAATCGCCCGCCTTTTTTCGCTTGTCCTCCGGCAAAGGAGGGCCAAAACGCATGCTTTGGTTTCCAAGATGCAATGATTTACCGGTTTCACTATCAACATAAGTGTCATTGAAGAATTTCTTACGCTCTTCATATTTCCTTTGGAAGGTTTCGGCATCGGCTTCTTTGCCGAGCAGCTTTGCGGTTTTTGTCAATATTTCCAAATCCCTAAGATGGTAAGCTGTCCAAAAAGCCGTATCCTCGTTCTTGAATCCTTCCGGACTCAACCAATCGCCCAAGGGACCTTCATTGATAACTCCTGTCTCAGAATTAATTTTTGAACTTAAAAATGCCTCATAGCGGTTCATGGCATCATAATGTTCGGCCAATAAAGCCAAATCACCATATTGTTGATACACTTCCCAAGCCACAATAATACCGGCACTTCCCCATAGGGTCCCGCCAAATCCGCCCCCAACCGGAGCTACATCGGTAAAGCGTCCATCCTCGCGTTGCACATCTCGCATGGCGAGCATATGCCTATCCAAAAAAGGCTCCACGTCCGCCAAGTAGGTAGATGCTTTTGAAAATACGTTGATATCACCGCTCCAGCCCATACGCTCGTTCCTAGCAGGGGTGTCCGTTGGAATGGATAGGAAATTTCCGCGTAAGGACCAGGTAATGTTTTCCCAAAGTTTGTTCACCAATTCATTGGAGGTTTCATAATTGGATGAAAGACTATCAATGGAACTGATGACCAACCCTTTTATATTTTCCATGGGTACCGGGGTATCGACCCCCGTAATTTCCAAAAACCGAAAACCGTGAAAGGTGAAACGCGGCCTTATGGATTCCTCCCCACCTTTTCGAATGTAGATGTCCTGTGTCAAGGCCGCCCTAATATTTTCCAACATGACCATGCCCACATTGGGGACGTATTCCCGTAAATCTGGGTATTTTACCTCGGCATATCGCAAGGTAATGGTGTCACCAGGTTGTCCCGGCGGAAGCTTTATTTCTGCAAAACCCACCATGTTTTGGTTCATGTCGTATACATACACCCCTGGCCTTACTTCCTCCATGGACACTGGACGCATTTCCTTAACAATGGAGACATTCTCCCCAATTTGGCCCATAATCCTTAGATTTTCATAGGTAAGACCGTCGTTGGGATAGGTGGTACCTTCCAAAGGAACTTCTTTTGCAGGTTTCCAAGATGCATCATCAAAACTGGTTGTAGACCAACCTTCTATAGAAGCTTCCTTGGTCGCGTCATATACTTCACCTTGGAAAAAACTACCATACTGAATGGGTCCATCGGTAAAGAGCTTCCAATCGGTATCATTGGTCGTTACCACCTTTTCGGTACCATCCTCATAGGTAATGATCAATTGTGCCAGTAAGGACTGGCGATCACCAAAAAAGTTCCAATGCTCCCCACTATAGGTAATGTTCCCGCTCCACCATCCTTCGCTCAACCATGCACCCAGTGCATTTTGTTTACCCAGCATATCCGTAACATCATAGGTCTGGTACATGTGGGTCTTGTTGTATTGCGTTAACCCGGGATTGAAGTAGTCATTTCCAACCCGTTCGCCGTTCAGATACAGTTCATAAATACCCCTGGCCGTTACGTACAATCGGGCCTTGGCTATTTTTTTACCGGATACTTCAAAAGTAGTTCTGAGCATAGGCGCCGCATTCCTGCTTGGGTCGGCCACCGTCAAATTGCCTTCCTTTCCTCCCGAAATAGCCAATCCATCTGACTCCAAAACCAAATTGGAATCGTTTTGGACAGCTTCCCTAAAAATTCCTTTATACGCATCGGCATTCATTAAATCCTCGGAAAATAGCGCATTGGACGGGGCCCTATAATTTTTGATTTTTATATCCGAAAAATTGGCCTTTTGATTTTCGCCCATATAAAAACCGATATCCGCAACCATGGGAAAACTGATATAATCATTTCCCCTACCGACCGGATTTAGGTTGAACCCAACCCTTCCCCGTGGTGGTGGGGTGGTGTCGTCATCTCCCGATATCTTGTTGCCGGAGCCCCAACCATCCAAGAAAACCTCGAACAGCCCAAAATTGCAAGCCGTATGAAAGGTGTGCTTTTCATATTTGTTCTCGTTATTGATCAATTCCAATGGTACGTCATAACTTCGGAAGGTCCGGGCATTGCTATCATTAGGGTCATATCCCACCCGATATACATTGAATTTTGCCAGGCCAGCGTCTGAACCGTCAACGGCACTTATATCCAGTTCAAAACGAATAAAACTTTCATCCTTTCCGGAAACGACCCCCTGCATGTTCTTGTCCTTGTCCATTAACCGCCTATCGTTCGCCCCAAACACAAAGGAAGCCTTCGTGCTTTTGGACTTTTCATCTAGCTGTAGCCCGTACTCCAATTTAAAAACGGACAAATAATGGGAGTATAAGACCATGTCCTCCTCTCCGCCCCCGATCCATTGGGCATTGTTCCATTGGCCCGAATTTGGGTCGTTATCCATAAGTCCTGTTTCAAACCACGAAGCATTTGTGGACACTTTATCATCCTGGTCCCAAACCGAGAGATTCCACGTATAGCGTGTTCTTGGTTGTAATTTTTCGCCGGCATATGGGATGGCCAAGGATGCATCACTCGCGATCCTCCCACTGTCCCAGACCAACTCACCATCCTCCGTTTGCACCTGTATTTGATACCCTGTCTGAAATTGACCGACCAACTCCGTATTGGTTTCCATTTGCCAACCGAATCTAGGGGTCTCTACATCTATGCCCATTGGGGTGGGCAGATATTCCACTGTAAGTTCCTTGGTAGGGGTTTGGGCAAATACAATTGTCGTTGATATAAACAATGTAACAAGCGATAGTATCCTTTTCAAAATATTCAATTTTAATTTTCGAGTCTTCAATCTCTTTGTTCGAACTTGGTGAAGAATTTGTGAGGAAATATATTCCTTAATTTAAAAACAACCGTTACGTACTGTTAGGTATATATTATAAAAGTGAAGAGATATCACTTCCCTAATTTAGTATATTCGAAAATATTTATACCCTTCCATGCTACATCTCATTGACATAATTGAAGATTCCAAGGTTCCAAAGTACAAGCAGATAATCAATTCCCTGTTTGCGGCCATTGAAAATGGCGACATCAAAAAGAACGATAAGCTGCCTTCGGTCAATGAACTTTTGATAGAGTTCGATATATCCAGGGATACCATCGTAAGGGCCTATGACTATCTGAAAAAAATGGAGCTCATAGAATCCGTTCCCGGTAAAGGTTATTACATCAAGAAAGATGACTTGGTCCTTAAGGCCAAGGTCTTTTTGTTGTTCAATAAGCTAAGTGCCCATAAGAAAATCATCTACGATGCCTTCGCCAAGGAACTAGGGGATAGCGCCACCATTGATTTCTTTATTTACGACAATAATTACAGGCAGTTCAAGAATTTGATCGAGGCCAGCAAATCTAGGGAATACACGCACTATGCCATCATTTGCCATTTTGAGGAAGGCGGCGAGGACCTCATCAATTTTATAAAGACCCATATTCCATCGGAAAAATTAGTCATTCTTGATAAACGCGTAGAACAGTTAGGTGATTCCGTAGGATGTATTTACCAGGATTTTGAGAAGAATATTTACGAAGCCCTTGCCGAACTGAATCCGCAATTGAAAAAGTACAAACAGATCAAATTACTCTTGCGCAAACGCACCTATCATCCTATCGAAATAAAGAATGGCTTTATAAAATTCTGCGGACAATACGCCTATGACTTTAAAATTGTGGAGGAAATAGAGAACGAGACCATTGAAAAGGATACGGCCTACATCAACCTTATGGAAAACGATTTGGTCATCCTCATCAAAAAAATAAAGGAAACCAATTTTGTGCTGGGAAAGGATGTAGGCATCATTTCCTACAACGATACCCCCTTAAAAGAAATCCTTCTGGATGGCATTACGGTAATCTCAACCAATTTTGAACAATTGGGAAAAGAGGCCGCAAAATTGGTCATCAATAAACAAAAACACCAAAAGGAGAATCCATTTTACGTGATTCTCAGAAAGTCATTGTAACACTAAAAAAAGTAACAGAACAGTTCGGAACAGGTTTGAGAACCGATTTATGTAATCTTGTAATCATTACATTTAGGTACTGTGCTGGAAAAAATCCTTTCTTAGGTTAAAGAGATAGGTACTAAGGTGTAAGGCAAAAAAACGATAATAATACCTGTACTAAAAAAAGTTTTAATGAATGCACATACGAAAAAGTTTAAACATGTAGACTACCTCTGGGATGATGAGAAAGCGGCCGCTTTAGAGGACGATCAGGTTGCCTTGTTTCTTTATAGATCCAATATTTTGGGTGCGGATTTACGAATCACCAATTATGGAGGTGGAAATACAAGCTGTAAGACCATAGAAAAGGACCCATTGACCAATGAGGATGTGGAAGTCATGTGGATCAAAGGTTCCGGTGGGGATATAGGAACCTTGACCAAGGCCGGAATCGCCGGTCTTTATACGGAAAGACTTCGTAATCTTAAAAATGTATACGGTGGTTTGGAAGACGAGGATAGAATGGTGGGTCTTTTCAATCATTGTATCTATGATCTGGATAGCAAGGCACCGTCCATTGATACCCCGCTCCACGGTCTACTGCCTTTTAAACATATTGACCATTTGCATCCGGATGCCCTCATAGCGGTGGCCGCCGCAAAGGACAGCGAAAAGGTGACCAAGGAAATATGGGGCGACACCATGGGATGGGTGCCTTGGCAGCGGCCTGGTTTTGATTTGGGACTTCAGTTGGAAAAATGCCTGAACGATAACCCAGGCATTCGTGGTATTGTATTGGGTAGCCACGGATTGTTCACTTGGGGCGATACGTCCTACGAATGCTACATGAATAGCTTGGAAGTCATTGAAATGGCCTCTGAATTTATCGAAAAGAAAATCAAGGAGAATGGAAGTGTTTTCGGGGGACAAAAAGTGACCTCACTACCCGAAAAAGAACGAAAGGAAAAAGCAGCGCAATTAATGCCTTTATTACGGGGACTTTGTTCTTCCGAAGCTAGAATGATCGGTCATTTTAACGATAGTGATGTCGTTCTTGAATACATCAACAGTAAGGATTTGCACCGATTGGCCCCCATGGGTACCTCCTGCCCCGATCATTTCTTGAGAACGAAAATCCAACCTTTGGTGCTGGATTTGGATGTGAACGAAGACACGAACGATTCCGATGCCCTATTGAAAAAATTGAAACCTGCATTCGAAAAATATCGTGAGGAATACAAGGAGTACTACGAAAATTGCAAACGGCCCAATAGTCCGGCCATGCGTGACCCTAATCCGGTCATAATTATTTACCCGGGAGTGGGCATGTTCAGTTTTGCCAAAAACAAACAGACTACTCGGGTCGCCAATGAATTTTATGTAAATGCCATTAACGTCATGCGTGGGGCCGAAGCTATATCGGAATACACTTCTCTTCAAAGACAGGAAGCGTTCGATATTGAATATTGGTTGTTGGAAGAGGCCAAATTACAACGTATGCCCAAGGAAAAACCGCTTTCCAGAAAAGTGGCCTTCGTTACGGGAGCAGGAGGAGGAATAGGCAAGGCGATCGCCGATAAATTGGCCCAAGAAGGCGCAAACGTCATTTTAAGCGATATCGCCGAAGACCGATTGAAGGATGCCGTGGACATCTATCCCAGGGACGTAGCCAGCTACGCCGTTTGCGATGTCACCAAAACGGAATCCATTGCGGAGGCTTTTAAAAAGACGTGTTTGGAGTTTGGCGGTGTGGATATCGTAATCCACAGTGCAGGTTTGGCCATTTCCAAACCCTTAACGGATACCACGGATGCCGATTGGGAAATTTTACAGAACGTCCTGGTCAAAGGTCAGTTTGAACTGGCCAAGCAAGGCGTGGCCATTATGCGACAGCAAGGTCTGGGCGGTGATTTCATAAATATCGCCAGTAAGAACGGATTGGTTTCTGGCCCCAACAATGTTGGATATGGAACCGCCAAAGCGGCACAACAACACATGTCTAGATTACTGGCGGCAGAATTGGCCTCCGATAAGATTAGGGTAAATGTCGTGAATCCGGATGGTGTCATCGTTGGTAGTAAGATATGGGAAGGAGAATGGGCCGAAGGACGCGCCAAGGCCTATGGTATTACAGTAGACGAACTTCCCGCACATTATGCCAAAAGAAACCTACTCAATGAAATTATCTACCCAGAGGACATTGCCAATGGGGTTTTTGCCCTAGTCGGCATATTGGACAAATCCACTGGAAACATTATCAATGTTGATGGGGGTATGGCCAATGCATTTGTAAGATAATCGTGTTAATTTTAAGTTGAGGGGAATCTCCACAAGCATTTTGCTTGTGGAATTTCTCTATTTAATGAAAAGGTATGATAGTAAACAAATCAGATATAGCATCAGATAATCAAAAATCACTTCAAGACCATCAAGATAAATTTGATTTTTTGGCCAATTCTTTGGCAAAATCAGAAATTAATGTAGATGATCTTGTAAATAAACTGGCCGACTTCCAAGTGGCCATTCCCAGCTGGGCCCTGGGTGCAGGAGGAACGCGCTTTGGCCGTTTTTCCCATGGCGGAGAGCCAGGCACTTTGGAACAAAAGATGGACGATGTAGGAGTCATCCACTCGTTGACCCAAACAGCTGGAGCCATCTCGCTTCATATTCCTTGGGACATACCAACAGACTATGAAGCCATCAAACAAAAAGCAGCCCAACACGACCTTAACTTCGATGCGGTAAATTCAAATACTTTTCAAGATCAAAAAGATGCCAAGGAAAGTTACAGATATGGTTCATTAAGCAATACGAGCGATGCCGAAAGGGACCAAGCAGTACAGCATAATATAGATGTCATCAAAATTGGGGAGAAACTAGGTTCCAAAAGCCTAACGGTTTGGTTGGCCGATGGTATCAATTTCCCGGGACAGGGCAACTTTCAATCGGCACTTCAACATACGGAGGATAGCTTAAAAAAGATATACAATTCCATGCCCGAAGACTGGAGTCTTTTTATTGAGTACAAACCCTATGAGCCCAACTTCTACAGTACAGTAATTCAAGACTGGGGTACTTCGTTTATGTTGGCCAATGCTTGTGGCGATAGGGCGTATACCTTGGTGGATTTGGGGCATCATCTGCCCAATACCAATATAGAACAAATTGTGGCGACACTAATGCTAAAGGGAAAATTGGGAGGTTTTCACTTTAACGATAGTAAATATGGTGATGATGATCTTACCGTAGGCTCCATTAAGCCTTATGCCCTTTTCCTTATCTTCAATGAACTGGTGCAAGGAATGCAGCACAATCCCCAAAATCCCTATCCGGCTTGGATGATAGATGCTAGCCATAATATCAAAGATCCGCTAGAGGACTTGATACAATCATTGGAAGCCATTCAGGAAGCATATGCGAAAGCAATGCTTATCGATCAAAATAAATTAAGGGAAGCCCAAGCAGCGCATGATGTGGCACTTTGCCAAGAAATTATACAATCCGCCTACCGGACCGATGTAAGACCCTTATTGGAAAAAGCCCGATTGGCACGAGGCGGAGCCCTCTCACCTATTCGGACCTATCGAAACCTAAAAGTAAGGGAAACATTGATAAAAGAAAGAGGTCTTCATTCGGTAGCATCGGGACTTTAAGCTATGCAGAATGTAACGGCCATATTTGACATTGGTAAGACCAATAAAAAGTTTTTCCTTTTCGACGCCAATTTTCAGGAGGTGTATCGGGAATATACTTCATTCGATACCATTGAAGATGAGGACGGTCACCCAACGGAAGACCTACTGGCACTTCAAAGATGGCTAAAAGGTGTTTTTGACAGCATACTTAACGAAGGGAAGTTCAATGTAACCGCCATAAATTTCTCAACCTACGGTGCCAGCTTGGTGCATTTGGACGAAAATGGGGAAGTACTTACCCCTTTGTATAATTACACTAAACCCTTGGGAAACGAGATTATTGAATCGTTTTTTGAAAAATACGGTCCAGAAGATGAATTTGCAGCCATTACCGGATCCACAAATTCAGGGATGCTGAATTCCGGGATGCAACTTTATTGGCTGAAAACCAAAAAACCGGACCTTTTTAAAAAAATTAGATACTCTCTACATCTTCCTCAGTATATCAGTTACGTTTTTACGGGAATTCCACTAAGCGAATATACCAGTATTGGTTGCCATACAGCTTTATGGGATTATTCTAAAAAAGACTATCACTCTTGGGTTTATGCAGAAGGTCTTCATAAAATATTCCCTCCTATCGTTTCCACGGAGACCAGTATCAATATGAACTATAATGGAAAACGGATTAAAATTGGTGTTGGGATCCACGACAGTTCTGCGGCTTTGCTTCCTTATGTTCGAAGCATAAACAAAAAATTCGTCTTGGTTTCCACGGGCACATGGAGCATTACCTTAAACCCTTTTGAAAATGGCGTACTATCTAAAACTGAAGTAAAGCAGGATTGCATCAATTATATGCGGATCAATGGAAAGCCAGTGAAATCCACCCGATTGTTTTTAGGAAACGAGTATAGTCATCAGATTAAAATCCTATCGGAGCATTACCAAGTTTCCGAAGAATATCACACCTCGGTTGCATTTGATATGGAATTATATCTGAAGTTAAAAAAGGATTTTCAGCACAGGTTTTCATGGAAGGCTTTAAACAGTCCTGAAATGCCTACTAGAGCCATACTTAACTATGATACTTTTGAAGAGGCCTACCACCAATTGATGATGGAATTGGTGGAACTGCAAGTGAAAAGTATAAAAATGGCCCAAGGGGCTATGAGTATCAAAAGACTATATATTGATGGTGGATTCAGTGATAATGAAATTTATATTCAGTTGTTATCCGATGCCTTAAAAGATATGAAACTCAGAACAACGGATTCCTCCTTAGGATCAGCTTTGGGAGCAGCCATCGCAATTTCTGATGTGAAATTAAATTCCAAGTTTTTAAAGAATAATTACTCGTTAAAAAAACACGTACCTTTTATTACCAAATAAAAAGCAATGGCCAAAAATTTTGACTCAAATTATCCCTCGGTAGACGATTTAAGAAACAAAGCTAAATCTAGGGTCCCTAGGTTTGCCTTTGAATATTTGGACGGAGGCTGTAACGAGGATGTAAGTTTGGCAAGAAATACCAACGATATCCGCGAGGTGCAGTTAGAACCCAGATATTTACAGAATTATGGTACCAGCTCCACCAAGACCAAGGTGTTGGGAATGGAATTCGACGCACCTTTTGGGATTGCTCCAGTGGGATTACAGGGTTTGATGTGGCCCAACTCACCGGCCATTTTGGCAAAAGCAGCTTTCAAACACAATATTCCTTTCATTTTAAGTACGGTAACTACGATGAACATTGAAAGAGCGAGTGAGTTGACCGAAGGCAATGCCTGGTTTCAGTTATACAACCCCGTAGATGATGCCATTAGGGACGATATCATTAATAGGGCACAAGCCGCCGGTTGCCCAGTTTTGGTATTACTCTGTGATGTTCCCACATTTGGGTTCAGGCCCCGTGATTTTAAAAACGGACTGGCCCTACCTCCAAAAATGTCCATTGCCAACATCCTACAAATTTTTGGAAAACCTACTTGGGCATTCAATACCTTAAAATACGGACAACCCACCTTCGAAAACTTAAAACCATATACGCCAGAAGGGCTGAATTTAAAACAATTAGGGGCTTTTATGGACAAGACCTTTTCTGGTCGGCTTAATGCCGAAAAAATAAAACCCATACGGGACAAATGGAAGGGCAAATTGGTATTGAAAGGTGTGGCCTCGGAGCAGGATACCCAAGATGCCATTAAAATGGGCTTTGATGGAATCATCCTTTCCAATCATGGCGGAAGGCAATTGGATGCCGCACAATCCACCATTGGTACCCTACAGGACGTTGCCGACAAATATGGCAACCAAATAGAAATTATGCTGGATAGCGGCCTACGTTCTGGACCCGACATTGCAAGGGTCATGGCCAGTGGGGCCAAGTTTACCTTCATGGGCCGTTCCTTTATGTATGGTGTTGGTGCACTGGGGCCAAAAGGGGGTGACCACACTATAGGTATGCTGAAGACCCAATTTCAACAGGTGATGGATCAGTTATGCTGTGAAAGGGTCGAGGATTTACCAAACCATCTCATTAAACAATAACCAACCTAAACAATATTTCATGAGTCAGTTCAACATTGAGGAAGAAATCGAGGAAATCGCTGGCGGTGAGTTTGAAAGGGAACCCGTACCTCAATCCAAATTAAAAAACTGGAAAAGCTTTTTGGGCATGTATGCTGGGGAGCACGCCGCTGGAACCGAATTTGTAATCGGACCCTTGTTCCTTACTACCGGGGTCAGTGCCTTTGACCTCATCATTGGCCTATTGCTGGGAAACCTGATGGCCGTATTGAGCTGGCGATTCCTTACTTCGGAAATAGCCGTTAAAAGAAGATTGACCCTCTATTATCAGCTAGAAAAAATCTGTGGCAAAAAACTTGTCATTGCCTACAATTTGGCCAACGGTATTCTTTTCTGCTTTTTGGCAGGGTCTATGATTACCGTTTCGGCAACGGCGGTGGGCATCCCTTTTGATATGGAAATGCCAAAACTGACGGATACCATGCCCAACGGCATCACTTGGATAGTCATTGTAATGATTATTGGGGCAGTCATCTCCTTAATCGCCTCCAAGGGTTACGAAATGGTTTCAAGGGCCGCAAACTGGATGTCACCTGTAATTGTCCTCGCATTTTTAGTGTGTGGTTTTGTGGCACTCCAGCAATTGGGTGTACAAAGTTTTTCTGATTTTTGGAATATATGGGGCGATGGCGGTGACCCATTTCCCGGCCAAATCAAATATACTTTCTGGCATGTGTTCTTTTGGTCCTGGTTTGCGAATGCGGCCATGCACATAGGTATGTCCGACCTATCCGTTTTTCGCTATGCAAAAAAGGCAAGTTCTGGATGGACCTCCGCTGCCGGTATGTATGTAGGGCATTACATGGCTTGGATTGCCGCAGCACTACTATATGCGGTCTACATTAGGACTCCCGAAGCACAAAATTTATTGAATATGGGCGAGGCACCCTCCGTCGCACCAGGTCCCTTGGCCTATAATGCCATTGGGTTATTTGGAATCATAGCCGTAGTACTTGCCGGATGGACAACGGCCAACCCTACCATTTACCGGGCAGGATTGGCATTTCAGGCCATAATGCCCAAAACATCTACATTTTGGGTGACCATTTTGGCCGGTACCGTAGCGACACTGGCTGGCCTTTTCCCTGCCTTCGCCATGAAACTATTGGATTTCGTTGCTTTTTATGGATTTGTACTCGCTCCCGTAGGTGCCATCATCGTTTTTGAACATTTCTTCCATGAAAGAATGGGCATCGTCCAGGATTATGCCGAAAAGGCGAATTTGCAGTTTAATAAATCGGTGTTACTGGCATGGGCCATAAGCTTTGGGGTATTCTATTTTATATCCGTACAATTTGATGTGTTCCTGTCCTTTTTAACCTTACCTGCTTGGATTTGTTGTGGCATTTTATTTTTAATACTCAGTAAGAGGACACAAAGAACTATCTAAGAAATTAAAAAATTGAACATTTAAAAGGGAAAGAATAAGCACTTCTTTCTCTTTTATCATTTTATATATAAAAACACTGCCACATAAGCATTTTTGATTGTTAATTATTATGAATGTCATAGAGTTCTCAGAAAAACGATGTATTATTGTATCACACTGAGACAATAGAAAAATTAAAATCATGCAAAAACATATCTTATCACTTTTCGTAGTGTTTGCGTCTATAAATTTACTTATGGCCCAAGAAACAAACTCATTCCCAGTTCAAGTATCGATAGAAAACGGAATCATTGAGGGAAATTATGATACCCATTCCGGAATTCAGCGCTATTTTGGTATCCCCTTCGCCCAACCTCCTGTTGGAGACCTGCGATGGAAATCGCCCGAACCTGTTAAAAACTGGGAAGGTGTTAAGGAAACTAAAGCTTTTGGTCCTAGGCCGATGCAGACCATGGTCTTTGGGGATATGAAATCCCGTTCCAACGGGGTAAGCGAGGATTGTCTCTACCTAAACGTATGGACGCCTGCAAAAAGAGATACCAAAAACCTTCCGGTTTTGGTCTATTTTTTCGGCGGTGGCAACGTGGCAGGTGATGCTTCCGAACCTCGTTATGACGGGGAAAGCATGGCCAAAAAAGGAATTGTTGTAGTTACTACCAATTACCGACTCAATATTTTTGGTTTTCTTGCCCATCCGGAACTTAGTGCGGAAGCCAACTACAAGGCCTCTGGCAACTATGGCCTTTTAGATCAACATGCAGCCCTAAAATGGGTACAGAAAAACATAGCCGCTTTTGGTGGAGACCCAAATCACGTAACAATTGCAGGGGAATCTGCTGGATCCATAGGCGTAAGCCAACAAATGGCCTCTCCCCTATCCAAAGGGTTGATTGCCGGTGCCATTGGCGAAAGCGGAGCAGGAATTCATCCCACCATGGCACCCGTTTCTTTGGAAGAGGCGGAAAAAATCGGTTTGGAGTTTGCAGAAAAAATAGGCTATCCAACATTGGCGGAATTACGGAGTTTGAGTACCCGCGAAGTGTACGAACTTTATAATGAATCCCAAAGATTTGGCTTTCCAGCGGTGCTTGACGGGTATTTTCTTCCTAAAACGCTCCCAGAAATCTTTGAAAATGAGGAACAAGCCATGGTTCCCCTACTATTGGGATGGAACTCAGCGGAAATTCCTGGAATGGCATTTACACAAGGGCCATACACTGTAGAAAACTATACCAACAAAGTAAAGGAGGCCTATCCAAAAGACGTTAAAGAAGTACTGGAACTTTACCCTGCCAGTTCGGAGAAAGAAATAGAACTATCCGCCACGGCATTGGCCTCCGATCGTTTTATTTCCTACAGTACCTGGAAATGGTTCGATTTACACAGAAAAAATAGCGACCAGCCGGTATATCGCTATCTCTATAGCAAACTTAGGCCACCATTAGTGGACAATACCAGAGCCAGTGGTTTGGCAGGCGGTACCGTAGAAAGAGGTGAGGATGTCCCACCGGCACCAAAACCAGTGGGTGCACCCCATGCCTGTGAAATTGAGTATTGTATGGGGAACTTGTATTTGGTGGATGACTATGCCTGGACAGCTGATGATTTTAAGGTTTCCGCCGATATGCAGAATTACTTTGCAAACTTTATAAAAACAGGCAACCCCAATGGCGAAGGTTTACCGCAATGGGACGCGGCCACTGGAAAGGACGATACCCCACCGGTAATGGTCATAGATACAGAGAGTAAGTTGATCAACGCTAAAACTGATGCTCGTTATGAATTTCTCGACCAAGAGTATAGTAATAAAAATTAGAAATCTTTGGCCCTTTTGTAATGTTTAGATTAATAAAACTATTGTACTTAACGTAGTTCCCTTTGACAATCTTTAAGGTGGCGTTACCACTTTCGCCCTCTTGATTTTGACATTTCAGTATTTACTGCTATTGTATCGAGGGAATTTCGTAATTCTATAACCAAAAGAAGTTGGCTTCAAAAGAATACCTATTTTTGATAGTACCAATATTTCTTTACATTGATAAAGCATCTATATTCAGGTATAAGGAAAAGATTTTTACCCATTCTAATCTTTTTTGCGGGCATTATACTTTTATCCTTGATAGTCTGTAATATCCTGATCAATTCCTTTGCGGAGGGAAAAACGTATTCTAATCTTACGTCCATTCCTAAAAATAAAGTAGGAATAATTTTAGGTACTGCCAAGAACATCAAAGGGGGTGGTTCCAATCCATATTATGAATACCGACTGAAGGCAATCGTTTCCCTCTTTAAAGCCAAGAAAATTGAATTTATATTGGTAAGTGGGGATAACGGCAGTATTTACTACAATGAGCCTACTACCATAAAAAATGACCTAGTATCATCTGGTGTCCCAGCCGATAAAATTTTCCTGGACTATGCAGGTTTTCGCACTCTGGATTCCATGGTAAGGGCCAAGGAGGTTTTTGGACTAGATGATGTTACTGTAGTCTCACAAAAATTTCATAATGAACGGGCTATATACATAGCCCACAAAAATGAGTTGAACGCCATAGGATTCAATGCCGAGGACATCTCTTTGGAATCCGGTTTAAAAGTACAATTAAGGGAATACTTTGCCCGTGTAAAGGTCTTTATAGATTTGGCCCTTAACACCCGACCTAAATTTTCAGGGGATAAAATTAAAATCGAATGATTACATTCGTTTTAAAATAATTTTGGGTTCTTTTCATTCATGGGGACAATTCGAATTTTGATCAAGAATCTTGGGCCAGGCTTACTTTTTGCCAGCATGGCGATAGGCACATCACATTTGGTACTTTCCACAAAGGCAGGTGCACAATATGGTTGGATAATGATCATCCCTATCGTTTTGGCCAATGTACTCAAATATCCCTTTTTTGAATTTGGCGTTCGTTATACGAGCATAACCAACAAAACCCTTATTGAAGGGTATTTGAACCGAGGCAAAGGCTATCTATGGTTTTATGCTTTTATCACACTCTTTTCCACGTTTACCATTTTGGCGGCCCTTTACACAGTAACTGCCGGACTCTTTATAAATCTTTTTAAGATGCAAGGTATTTCCATAAGTATGGTGGCTCTAGGTCTCTTTGTGTTTATAAGTACTATACTAATTGTTGGGAAATACAAATTTTTGGAAATAAGCCTGAAATTTGTAATCAGCATTCTTTTTGTGGCTCTTATCGTAACTACGGCCCTTGTCCTTTTTAATGGGAAGACCACTGCAATCGTTGGTTTTGAACCCACACCTATTTTTAACGAGGTGGATATCCTTTTTTTGATAGGTCTTATGGGGTGGATGCCTACCACTGTAGAGGCGTCCAGTTGGGTAAGTCTTTGGAGTATCGAAAAATGGAAGACCCAGGACAAGCCAAGCCTAAGGGAGTCCCTTCAAGAATTTAATCTTGGCTATTTTTTCACAGGCCTGCTCGCCATTTTCTTTATGCTCATCGGTTGGTTTACCCTGTATGGTACCAATACCGTATTAAGTGATAATTCAGTTCAATTTGCGGATCAAGTCGTCCAATTGTTCACCACCCATATTGGCCCTTGGGCCTATATTTTCATTGCCGTATCCGCATTTGCTACCATGTTCAGTACGTGTATGACGGCCCATGATGCCGTAAGCCGTGTTAGTTTGGACATATTGGACTTGTTGTTTCCTAAACAAACCACTAGGCAAACCAAACTGAATTTTGCAGTAACAGTACTTGTATTAGCCGTTGTAAATTATATTGTGATTTCGGTTTTTTCAGCAAACATGGGGAATTTAGTGGCGCTGGCCACATTTGTATCCTTTGTGGTGGCACCCATCATTGGCTACATGAACTTGAAAAACGTAATGAGCGCCGATATCGACCCACGCTTTAGACCTGGTAGTGCCCTTCGTCTCCTAACCTATTTGGGCATTCTATTTCTTTCGCTTTTTTCCCTTTACTACTTCTGGATCGTGATTTTTTAAAACCACCTGGACCCTTTTAAATAGGAGTGTTTTGGGACGATTTGCGATTTATCCTTGATTTTTAGACCTTTGCACCTGACAAATGCTAAAGAAATCATGAAGCTTATTTCCATTAGAAGAAGAACAAAAAAAGAAAGAAGGTACACGCAAAAGATGGGCGTTCTTTACACCGATGTGACCTACATTAAAAAATACGCCGTAGGAATTCCCTTTAAGACACTCCGAAAATACAGAGGTACCTACTACGGTAAAATAAAGGAGTGTGACGATTGCGTATTGGCGAACTAAGCCCTAATTACTTACTACCTCGATCAAAGTCCGTTCGTTCTGTTTGTGAAGGAAGTCCAAGCAATACATCCCATTGGTACAGTTGTTCTTGATGTTTTCCTCACCATATCCTATGGATTCCAAAATGGTTTCTGAAGGGACGCCCTTGCTTACCAAATAATCACGAACGACATCCGATCTTTCCTGTGACAACTTTTGGTTGGTGGCATTACTGCCCCTACTGTCCGTATGGGTCTCTATGCGTAACTTAATATCGGGAAAGTTTTGTACCGCTTCCACTACCTTGTCCAGCTCCATGGTAATTTCGGGGGTCAAGGTGCTATTGCCTTTGGGGAAATAAAACTTTTTAAGTCGTACGACCTTTTTACCTTCAGTCTCCTCCACCAGGTCTTCCAATTGAAGTAAGCTTATGCTATATGGGCTTTTTTGGATTTCTTCCAATTGCTTACCAGAATAGGATTTTGAATATGCGGAAAACTCCCCTTTTCCAGATTGTACCGTGATTTCATCCTGCCAAGGTATTTCTACTGTAAAATCGCCATTTTCTGCACTATACAATTCCTTTAAGACATTCCCTTCATTGTCCAATAGTTTGATCTGTGCCTTACCGATTCCTTGGTTGGAGGAAGCGTCCACCACAGTTCCTCGGAGAGCAAACGTCTTAAGTCCGGGCATAGCATCCATGCGAAAGGCATAGATATCGTCACCACCCTTTCCGCCGGGTCTATTGGAGGCCAAATACCCCATATACGTATCGTTTTCCTGTTTGATGATGAACCCAAAATCGTCTTCCTTGGAATTGATGCCCTCACCCAGATTTACGGGTATGCCGTATACATCCCGACTTTGGATTCTGGATTTATAGACATCCATACCCCCTAGGCCATAAAAAACATCGGAAGAAAAATAAAGACTGCCGTCAAAAATGAAAGGCGCGATTTCGTTCCCAGGAGAATTGACCCGGGGACCCAGATTCACAGGTGCCGACATTACCTGGCCGTTGTTCGTGGATACGTAATAGAGATCTGTACCTCCATAACTATCATCAAAATTCGCGGCAAAATAGAGTCGGTCCGTTGCATCATCAAAAAAAGGATAATAGAATGATGTACTTAGGTTCTTTAGCAAAAACCTGAACTGCCCAGAGTTATAGGACATCCCCATCGCGAGTGAATTTTTCCCGTTTTCATCATAGGTCAACTCTCCTTCTTCAGCATTGGACAAAATATAAAAGAGTCTTTCGTTTTCCTCGGAATAAAAAGGTGTGGATTTATGGAACTTGGAATCGGGCACTTGATCGAACAACTGTACAACTCCTGTTTTACCGGTATCGCTTATGGCAACTTCATAAATATCCAAATAAGATTCTCCAGAAGGCACGTACACGCCTTTTGACTTTAAAGGCCTGCTGCTGCTGAACAAAAGCTTGTTTTTGTAAAAGGCGGGTGAAAAATCGGTCTGTGGGGAATTGATGGGCAGGTTGACAAGGTTTACGGTACTGGCATTATTGGCACCCGTTTCCAATATTTGAAAGTTGAACTCGGCGTTGTCCATCAATTCATTGGACAACACCGGGGATTTTGACCGCAGGAAAGTCTGTACGCGCTCCTTGTTGGAAGTTTTTGACAAGCTTTGCAATAATTGGTTGAATTGAAGCACGGTCATTATGGAGTCCTTTTTATTGACTTCCTGATAGATTTCCGATGCATTTTTATAATTCCCAACCTTAAAATAGGAATCGGCCAAATTCAACAATTGCGAATTGCTCAAGGAACCTTTTTGTTGTTCTTTTTGGTATTCTGTTATCGCCTTTTGATATTGATATCCGTAGAAATAATTATCGCCCTTGGAATTTTTGCCCTGCGAAAATAATAAGCTGGGAAGGGCAATGAATAACAAGAAAATATATGTTGTAACCTTCATATTCTTCATATTAGAAAAATCTTGGAGAATCAATTTGTTTGGGTTTACCCTTGGCACCTTTCGATTCCTTATCGGCGGAGCCACCAGAACCTCTTCCCAGATAGAACTTAAGTATGACCTCGTGGGAACCGCTGTTGAACTCCCCCAACGGATTGGTATTGTAATCGTATGAATATCCAATAAAAGTACCATTGGAAATCTGGAAGCCTGCCAAGCCACTGAACGCATTGTCCACCCGATACGAAGCGCCCAAGGTGAGTACATCACTTATTAGGAAATTGGTGGAAATATTGATGTTCACCGGAGCTCCGGACAAGGTATTGACCAAAAATGCCGGTTTAAATTTGAGTCCGTCCGAAAGGTCAAAAACATAGCCCCCAATAAAGTTGAACTGTAGCTTGTCCTCTACGATGGAGGCCACATCGTCATTATAAATGCCCTCCGTTAGAAAATTGGGCACCGATGCTCCCAAATACCATTGATCTGCATACAGGAACAGACCGGCCCCTATAGTGGGATAAAATCTGGTAATTTGCTCCTGATTTAAAGGTTCACCGGGGTTTTCAAAGGTTCCTTTGGAAAAATCCACATTCAGAAAAGAGCCGCCCGCATCCATACCAAAGGACAATTTTGTCTCATCCGATAGATTTACCTGATAGGAATAGGATAGGTCCGCATAGGTCTGGGTCACAGGGCCAAGCTGGTCATTGACCACGTTGAATCCCAGCCCCATCGTTTCGTTGCTCAATGGAAGGTTTGTACCAATCCTGATTGTTCGAGGTGCTCCGGGAATATCGATCCATTGTGCGCGGTACAAGGCAGCGATTTCGGGTGTTTCAACGGTCCCCACATACGCCGGATTGAAACTCCCAATGTTATACATATACTGTGTGTACTGCGGTTCCTTTTGACCGAAAACCGTATTTGAAACGAGAAATACACCTAGGACGAACCCAAGGATACTACCGAATGTTGCTCTGTTCTTTAGGTATTCCATTGCAATCTATCTAATTAATTGGATCCAACCTTTATCCGTCTGACTTTCCATGGGACCAAAGGCATCCATCAAAGTATATTCCAAAACATAGAAATACGTCCCTTTGGGCACTTCCTTGCCCTTAAAAGTACCGTCCCAAATATCGGCAACGGATTGGCTTCCATTTTGTACCGTATCCGCCCCCTCAAAAACCGTATTTCCATACCTGTCCACAATCGAAATGGTATATTGGATTCCCACAAGATTGTTGTCCGCATCCTCCAGATTTAGACGCAATACATCGTTGGTTCCATCCCCATTGGGTGAAAACTGATTGAAGAGAAAACCGGGGTCAGCGGATGTCCGTTCGTTTATGGTGACCGCTATCGTACTTTGATTGTTGGTGGCATCCTTACTGTCCCTGGGCGACGAACGGTCTATGATGGCCGTATTCCTGAAACTACCCACTGCGGTAACCCTACCTGTAATTTGAAGCTCCACCGCGTTTTGCTCACCGGCCAGTAATGAAGGTATTGTCCAAATACCAGTTTCTTCAGCATATACACCGATGCTTGCACTACTGGATTCATATTCAAAAAGGGACTCTTTCCCCACCTCGATACTATCGCGTACTATGATATTTTCAATGGCTTCCGCAAAGTCCGATGCATTGGTAAGATTGGTTACCTTGATGGTGAACGTAATCTGTTCTCCCACCAAAGGTGTTTCATTGTTCACTGACTTTTCTATGTCCAAATCTATGCCTTCGTATACTTGTGTTTCTATTGAAAGGATTGCCTTATCATTTTCAGGATTATCATCCAATGGCGTTGAAGTAATTAATTCCGCCATATTCGTGTAGCTTCCATCCTCCAGCACTATCGCTTTAATATCCAAAGTGGCTGTTCCCAATGCCGGTAAATTGACCATTGTCCATGTCCATGATTCGTCAAGTGGGCTATATTCTCCTAAAGACGTTGTATTGGACACATAGTCAAATCCCGTACCGGTCAAATCATCAACTATGATGACCTCATCCACTGGTTTATCTGTTAGGTTCCTTACCGTTATGGTAAACGTAATTTCTTCTCCCGGAGCTACATTTTCACGATCGGCTACTTTGGTAATTTCCAAATCAACTGGGCAGTCCGGGCTAGAATTATCGGGAATACATGGATTATCGTTAGCAGGATCCTGCTGATCATTGACACCATCACCATCAGAATCCAAGATATTGGAATCCAAGGCATCGATAATACCATCTCCGTCCTCATCCAAAGGATTTTGAATATCGGGACCAACTTCCTCCCCGTCCAAGATTCCATCCCCATCAGTATCTGGGTTATTTGGATCTAAATCAAGTGCAAATTCCTCACCTGTTAACAATCCGTCGTTATCATCGTCCACATTACAGTCGCTTACGGTAATTACCACATCTACGGAGATATCGGTACAAGGTGCTGTGGCCACATTGGTGGTATAGGTAAAGGTATAGGGGCCATTGGGAACGCCTTCAAAATCCACTTCGTTATCGGCATTTATGACCAAGGTATTTCCGTTTGCCGTCCATGTTCCAGCACTTGCACCTACCAATCTACTGTCCAAATCAACGACCGTATTACCAAAGGCGGCAACACTACAGGCGCCTCCATTCGCAACAATGGTACCCGTAGTAGGCTCATTACCTATGGTAGCAACCACCTCAACCCTTTCGGAAACGCATCCGTTGGAAACGGCTTCTACATAAAAACTGGTTGTCGATGAAATATTGGGGGTAGTGAAATTTTCACCGGCCCCAATAGGTGTAACCGCAGTTGGAGAAGTGTACCAGCTTAGGGAAGCTCCTCCACTGGCCTCAGCCGAAAGCTCTACTGTTCCGGGTCCACAAGCCTCACCATTATTTGTTTGAATTATTTGAGGAATGATATTCAAGGTAAGTTGTACCTCAATCGTTCCACTGGCACAGTCATCGGCAAAATTATTGGGCGTACCGTTATCGTCTAGGAAAAATCCAAAATAAGAACCTTCCAAAGTAGGATTGTCAACCTCGGCCGGTAATAAATAGGCATTCTCGTTTAACGGGTCATTACTGGTACTCCATACTAACCTTGTGGAACCTACCCGTCCGGCAGGGGGCGTTGTGCTTGTATAATCATCCAAACTAGAAATCGTTGTATTCTGAAAAATGGGTGTGGGTCCTGAGGTTGATTCCACGCCACAAAACGTTGTTTCCAAGCTTGTATCCAGTTCTGGTGCCGCCACACAATTATCATCGTCATTGATGGTTCCTATGGCCGTACCCCCATTTGTAAACTGAACTCCATTGGTAGGTGAACCCAATTGAACCGTAAAGGTTTCACTATCCTCCAATAGTTGATCATCTACTAAGGTCACTGTAATCGTTTCTACTTCACCGGCCGTACCTGTAAAGGACAAATTACCGTCTGAGGCCGTGTAATCAACGCCACCCCCTGTTGCCGTACCATCAGAAATAGTATAAGAAACAGTGGTCCCCCCAGCTACCGCAATATCCAGTACAACCTCAAAAACCATCTCTCCTGAAGCGACATTCTCATTGGCCGTAACATCAGAAATGGTTAAAGTTGCTTGATCATTGTCAGCAATGTTTACCGTTGCAGATCTTGTCCCCGCCGTTCCCAAATCGTAATCAGGGGAACTATCGGTCAAAGTTAAAATTACGGTTTCGGTACCTTCCTGTATTTGATCATCTATGGGTGTTATGGAAACCGTTCTAGATCGTTCTCCGTTTGGTATGCTAACGCTAGCACCTATATTGTTATAATCCGTTCCATTAATTGCCGTTCCCGTAATATTGTAGGTAACGACAATAGGTCCACCTGTTGTATTCGGCGACCCCAAGTCTATGGTAAAAAGTCCGGTTGCCGTGGCAGGAGTGTTTTCTGCAGCAGTGGCATCCGTTGCAGTAATGGTTGCCGTAAAAATATCATCGTCCAATATGGTTACGATAGCCGAATTAGGGGCGCCTATGGCATAGGCCGATGAACTGACCGTACCCAAATTGAGTACTACCGTTTCATCGCCTTCCACTGCAGTATCATTTATTGGGGTAATATTAATATCTATGGAATCATCGTTGTTTCCAAAGACAGCCGTACCATTCCCACTATCATTGAAATCCTGCCCCGGCCCAGAAGCCGTTGCAGTACCGCCAAATGAATATGTTACAGTGATATCACTTCCTGTGGTATTGGGTTGACTGAGGTTTATCTGAAATCTTCCTCTATTACCCCCACCTCCACCTTCTTCGTTCGTGGTCTCTCTACCAGGTTCTGTCACCACCGTAACTTGTCCCACATCGTCATTTAGAATGGTGCCTATTGCGGTATCAGAATCATCAATCAAAGGGTCCGACGCTGTTAATGAGACTATAAAAGTTTCATCTGCTTCCAAAATATTATCGTTTAAAGACGAAACGTTGAATTGTCTAGTTTCACCAGCTGTACCATTAAAATTTAACGTCTGCTGAACATTATTATAGTCCTCGGGCGCAACTAAAGGAGGAGCTCCACCTTGAGCGGTTCCTCCTCCAAAATTCACATTCACAGAAAAAGGATTTGCCACCGCATTATTCAAAGTAACCGTAAACTGCATGGAAAGACCTTCGGTTTGAGAAACATCTTCAATGGTCAATATAGCTGCATCGTCATCCTCATTGGTAACCGTTAATTGGGCCACATCTGCTCCACTTAAAGCATCATAATTGGGATCTGGAGAAGTTACGTTACCGGTATTTATCGTTGTGGTAATGTCTCCGTCCGCAATTGCATCATCCAATCCGGTTATAGTCAAATCGACGCCAGTGTTCCATTGTGCTGGCGGAATGACCACACTCGCTGGCCCAGAGTTCTCGGTCGCATCATAATTATTTATCGGAATGGTAACACTTGCAGTTGGTTGGCTTGTTAGTGTGAATGTAAAAGTTGCAGTGCCACCAGCTTCTGTGGTAGTTCCGATAGTAGGAGTAACATTTACACCGGCAACATCATCGTCAGCAATGTTGACCGTTGCGCTGCCAGTTCCAATAGTAGTGCCTGAAGGTACAGTTGTAATATTCACTATTACATTCTCAGTAACCTCAACAAAAAAATCGTCCAGAACTTCCAAATCAACAATGGCAAATCCGGTTCCAAAAATACCGGTTGTTATTGCTACTTGAGCGGGGATTGGATTAAAATCAGCTCCAGATGTCGCAGTACTTGCTCCGTCTAGACCCAACCCAATAATATAATTATTACCAATTCCGCCTCCAGTTACACTTACAGTAAACTGTCCATCTACAGGACCATCTTCATCGGCATTGGGTTGCGAGGCCGATATGGAAACCGTTTGTCCGTACACATCCCCACCCATAAAACCTAAAGTGAAGAAGAGTACCATAAAAAAGACCCAATTATGAAAGGAAAGTTTTGGGACTTTGCGTAAAGTGCGGAGGTTATTATTCAAATTCATAGCGTTACTTATAAAACATTGGACAGTGTTCCAAAAATGCCCAATACGACAAAAACAGAAGCCAATAATACCAAAAAATTGCTCCTAAACCCTTAATTAACAGATTAAAAAGCTATTTTCTTGATAAACTACCTTTTTTATGGTGTACGCGTTCTAATCCAACTCTGGGGATAAGGTCTCTGCGGAACCATCTATCTTCTTGACCAATCCCTGAAGTACTTTTCCCGGTCCGATTTCCGTGAAGATCGTTGCACCATCAGCAATCATCTGTTGCACGCTTTGGGTCCACTTTACGGGAGCCGTCAGTTGGGAAATCAGGTTTTTCTTGATTTCATCAGCATCGTTTACCGCAGTGGTCGTTACATTCTGATAGATAGGGCAACTTGGAGCGGCAAAATGGGTTCCTTCTATGGCACTGGCCAATTCTTCCCTGGCAGGTTCCATCAATGGTGAGTGAAAAGCACCGCCCACGGGTAGGACAAGGGCCCTTCTGGCACCAGCCTCCTTCAATTTTTCACAAGCGCGGTTCACAGCTTCCACTTCCCCTGAAATAACCAATTGCCCTGGGCAGTTGTAATTCGCAGCGACCACGATTCCCGGTGTTTCCGTGCAGATTTTTTCAACGGTCGCATCGTCCAATCCCAACACGGCGGCCATTGTACTGGGCTGTATCTCACAGGCTCGTTGCATGGCCAATGCCCGCTTGGATACCAATTGAAGCCCGTCCTCAAAAGTAAGGGTGCCGTTGGCCACTAAGGCACTGAACTCCCCAAGAGAATGGCCTGCAACCATATTAGGCCTAAAACTGTCGCCCATCACCTTGCTTAAAATAACGGAATGCAGAAAAATGGCGGGCTGGGTAATCTTCGTTTCCTTTAGGCCTTCGGCAGTTCCATGGAACATGGTTTCTGTAATTGGAAAACCAAGTATTTCATTGGCGGTATGGAACATATCTTTAGCAACGGGATACTTTTGGTATAAATCCAATCCCATACCCACAAACTGTGCGCCCTGTCCGGGAAAAATGTAAGCGTTCATCGTTTTAAATTTAGGTTGGGCAAAAGTAATGATAATCGTCGAAAGGTACATTCAGTTGGTCAATCAAGTCAATTATTTTCCTTAAACCAGCCGGAGTACAGTATGTAGGCTTCAGCGATTCTATTGATTTCCCCGGCGCTCAACTCCGGACTAATATCCTTGATTTTCTTTGCGGGCATACCCGCAAAAACACTACCGGATGGCACATGTGTCCCCTTCGTCACCACGGCACCCGCAGCAATGATACTGTTGCTTTCCACCACACAATCGTCCATGACGATGCTTCCCATCCCGATCAGCACATTATCCTGGACGGTACAGCCATGCACAATGGCATTATGGCCTATTGAAACATTGTTTCCTATAGTTGTTGGCGATTTTTGATAGGTGCAATGGATGACCGCTCCATCCTGGACATTGACCTTATCCCCGATTTTTATGTAATGTACATCGCCACGAATGACGGCATTGAACCAAACGCTGCATTGATTTCCCATGGTGACATCGCCAACAATGGTCGCGTTTTCGGCAATAAAACAATCCTCTCCCATTTTTGGGTGTTTTCCATTAACCTCTTTGATCATAGTCTTCTTTTTATTTTAGTCAAAATAGGACAATAAATCCTTCTTTTTGGAGGCCGAAACCAATAATTCCTTTCCATTTGACAATACCACACTACCTCCCTTTCCCTTCCTATATTTCACCACTTCGTTCACATTGACCAAATAGGATTTGTGTATCCTTGCAAAATGGAATTCGGCCAAAGCATCCTCAAAATATTTGAGTGTTTTGCTCACCAAGATCTTTTTTTTCTCCAAATAGATTTCCGTGTAGTTATCATCGGCCTTACAAAATAGGATTTCTTCCACATTGAGTACCTGAAAACCATCCTGTTGGGGAAGTGTCAGTTTTCCTTGGATACTTTTGGCATTGGTATTCAACACCTTTTCCTGCAAACGATTTTCCTTGGTTTTTACTTCCTGTACATAGTCCACCGCCTTTACCAGCTCATCAATATTTATAGGCTTGGTCAGGTAGTAGGCCGCATGGTGGTTCAAGGCATCCTTCGCATAGTGGTCATATGCAGTTACGAATACGGTCTCAAAACTGCGGTCCGGAACTTGGTCCAACAGATCAAAGGCATTGCCAAAAGGCATCTCAACATCCAGAAATACCAGATCCAAATCATTGTTTTCGATCAGTTCCAAACCTTCCTTTATGGAGGCCGCCATGCCCACCAGGTTGACATCCGGACAATATTTATGTATATAATTGCCAAGGATTTCCCTGCTATTGGCCTCGTCCTCTACTAAAATTGCGTTTAAGGTCATTTGTCCTTCTTTAAGGTAAACAGTACTTGGGTACCCTCACCGTTTGTTTTTAAATTGGAAATGGAAACCGACACCTTATCGCCGTACATATCGTTCAAAATGGCGATTCGTTGTTTTATATTTCCCATTCCTTTTGACTTCTGCTTCCGTTGGTTGACCGTTTTAAGTTCGGCTGATTTTTTCCTGCCGATGCCATCATCAGACACCAATATTTCTAGTTCATCTTCATTTTTTGCCTGGACCTTCAATTCCAATCGGCCCTTTTCTTCCTTATACCTGAGTCCGTGCCAAATCGCATTTTCTATATACGGCTGGAGTAACATGGGCGGAATCTGAAACGTGGAAACATCCAGGTTTTCATCGACTTGAAGTACATAATCGAATTTATCCGGAAAGCGGGAATGTTCCAATTTTATATACAATTCCAAAAGTTCCAACTCCTTGGTCAAGGGTATAAAATCCTCCTCTGAATTTTCCAGCACGGACCGCATCAGTCTTGAGAAATCGCTCAAGTATCTGTTTGCACTTCGCTCATCGCTCTTGGAAATATAATTGTTGACAGAATTAAGGGCGTTGAAAATAAAATGCGGATTCATCTGGGACCGTAAGGATTTCAAGGCCAGTAGATTGTTGGCTAACTTTTGTTGTTGGTTGCTCCTGTAAAAAAAGAACGCCGCCAAGCCGGTAAGCAATAATCCGAATATCAGGGAATAAATAATGTATCGTTGCCGCTTGTAACTTTCCTCGGCCAATTCCTGTTCCGTCAAGGCCAATTCATATTTACTTTGTGACAGTTCCCGCTCCTGTTCCAAGCCGGAAATCCTACTCTGGGTAACGGCAATTTCCCTATTGAAACGTGCCGCCCTGGAAATTTCCTGTTCCTTGCGTATGTACAAGGTATCCACAAGGGCCACATAGTCCTGATAGGTTTCTAGGGCCCTGTTGTACTCGCCCTTGAATTCATATACTTCGGATAGTTTCCTCGTGGCATCCTTTTGCACGACCAAATCGTTATCGGAATCCGCCTGAACGATACTCTTCTGTAGATAGGGTATCGCCTCTTCATATTTGTCCTGCGCGATGTAGGCGTTCGCAATCTTATAATTGATGCGCTGGCTTGTGATGGTATCGCCCAGATCCATTGTTCCATCTGCTTCAGAAATGTTCAGCTTGCCCAAGGCCTCCAAACTATTCTTTCTGATGGCTATTTCCTCGGTATACTCGTTCCTTTTGTTGTAGAAATCGGCGACTTTTTCACGCTCCTGCAGTACCCTCTTTGGGGCCATTTTGCTGGCCAGTTCTACGGAATTGCCATAATAGACCTCGGCCTCCATTACCTTATTATCCTGCGCATAGGCATCCGCGATTTTGGAATTTAGATCGGTCATCTTGGGGGTAATCTGGTTCTGGGAGGCCACCTTTAAACCTTCGTTGTAATAGTCTACCGCCAATGGAGTATCGCCGGTTCCTTTCTTGATATCCCCAAAAATCTCATAGAGTTCAACTCGTTGGTAGGGCACCATATTCTTGAGTCTCTCAAGCGATTTCAACACATTTTCGGCCGCATCAAATTGATCCGTGATTTCATAGGTCCTGGCCAACATTAAGGATGTTGCTATGGTTTTATTGGCCTTTAAGGCGTCCTCAAAATTATCGATGGCCAAATCATATTGTTTGTGATGTAAATAGATTTCCCCCAATTTGGTCAGGGATTTTGCCAGTTGGTCCTTATCGCCATCGGTACCCAAAACCTCCAAGCTTTGGGCCACAAAATCGATGCTTCTGGCAATATCCGTTTTCTTATAGTATTCCGCGGAATCCAAAAAAGCCTGGTTGCTCAGGACCCTATTTCTGGACATTGAGGACCTACTTAGGGCATCATCCTTTTTACTTTCTTCAACCACCTGTAGTTTGATATCATCCCTGCTGGTCACTTGATGCCTAACAGTCTCAAAACTGGGGTGTTCCAAAATCAACCGCTCACCAATGGAAACGGAAATCCTGAATTCCCCCATACCATTGGTATACGTAAACTGCCCGGAGCTTGTGGATACGGATACACCCTGAATGGGTTTATTGGATTTTTGGGATTCCACCAAGCCCTTGAGTACAAATTTTGGGGTTCCGTTGTTTTGGGCCAAGCCCAAAACACTCACGAAAAGAAATGGAATGATTATATGTAAAAGGGATGACCGCATCTATTTTTTCTGATCATATGACTGTAAACTTAGATGATTCCTAGCACACTAAAAAATGTGGATTTTAGGATATTACCTGAATTTCCACCGTGCTTTCTCACTTTGCTAAAAGAAAGGTTTGGTTACCTCATCCAAATGGCACGTTCCCTAAAAACGGTTATGTATCCAAAAAGTTTCATTCTAGGTTTACAGCGTAATCAAATCAATAAAACGATGAAACCCTCATCAAGGGATTTGATATAGTGAGTAATTCCTCTACAAAAGGAACTATTTAAAAATCAAGCTTTTAATTTAATTCAAAACGTATGAAAAAATATCAAAAAATAATGACCCTAGGTTTTTCGGTACTATCCATGGCGGTAAGCTATGGATGTAAAAACGAACCGAAAAAGGAAAAACAAATCCTGTTGGCGGAAAGGGTCGAACCTTCCAATAAATCAAATAAACGGACTGTTAAAATTGCCCTGTTATTGGATACCAGTAACAGTATGGACGGATTGATAAATCAGGCGAAATCCCAATTATGGGACATCGTCAACGAATTCACAAGGGCCAAGAGCGGAAACGAAACTAGACCGGAACTTGAAATCGCTTTGTACCAATATGGCAATGACGCGCTTTCCTATAGGGAAGGTTACATACAGCAAGTTCTGAATTTTAGCAGTGACCTGGACGAGATATCAGAAAAACTATTTTCATTGACCACCAATGGAGGAGAGGAGTATTGCGGCGAGGTAATCCAAACCTCCTTGAAACAATTGGAATGGGGCAAAGATCCAGATAACTTGAGAATGATATTCATTGCTGGCAACGAACCTTTCACTCAAGGTAGGCTTCACTACAAGGATGCCCTAACCAATGCCAAAGAACATGATGTTATCGTAAACACCATATTCTGTGGAAACTACGAACTGGGCATTGAAACGCAATGGAAAAAAGGAGCTCAACTGACAGGTGGTGAATATATGGCCATAGACCATAATAGGGAAGTGGTACATATCAACACACCGTATGACGACATCATCATCAAATTGAATTCAAGGTTGAACAAAACGTACATTTCATACGGTGCCAGGGCGAGCGAATATGAGGAAAACCAAGCCTCACAGGATGAAAATGCCATGAGTGTGGGATACGGTGTGGCTATCAAACGAGCCGTTAGCAAAAGCTCCCGACTTTACAATAATAAATCATGGGATTTGGTGGATGCATCGGCCGATGCAGATTTTGAATTAAAGGAAATGGACCGAAAAAGCTTGCCCGAGGAACTAAAAGGAAAATCGGATGAAGAAATTATATCCTACGTTGAAGAAAAACGCAAGGAAAGGGAACGTATACAGGCCGAAATTGCGGAACTAAATAGTAAAAGGGAACGTTATATCCGCGAAAATCAAAAGGAAAACACCCAAGGGGAACTGGAAAGTGCTATGCTCAAGGCTATCAAGAAACAAGCGGCTCAAAAGAACTACACATGGGATTAGCTTAAACGAAAATCGGATTTATTCGGGTCTTTTAAGAAGGTAAAAGGCCCTTTTTTAATTCGCGGCGGGACAGTAACAATCGTACCTTTTTTCGGGCTTGCAAAAATCGAAACCTAAGGTTATCTGGTGAAAGCCCCCATTATCAAAACGTATATCGCCCATCTGGTAGGAGTAATTATAGGAGATCATAAATTTATTAAAATTTGCCCCTACAATTGGTGTAATCAACTGAAGGCGTTGCTCCCCAAAACTGGTTGCCGTTTGAAACTGTGCACCATCAAAACTCCTTCTGTAGGAAACACCGCCCCAAATCCGACCAAAATCAACATCCTTGTAAAGCTTCGCATTAATGTCCACGGTCTTTTCCTTGGTGAAATCCGTCAATTGAAAAAGCACGGAGGGTTCAAATTGCCATTCGCTTCTGCCAAATACATATCCTGCCGAAATGAGATATCTTCTAAGATTATCCACCCTGGGAACCGTTAGATTATCCGGGTCATCAGCTCGATTTATCCTATATATGTTTCGCCTCGAAGAAAGTGCATTCAAGACGGCAAAATGCGTATAAAACTCCTGATAGGCATAGGACATTCCAAAATCCACATTGAAATAGGTCTCATTGAGCTTAATCCCTGAAATAGCAGGATCAAATGCTACGGAACGAAACTCTGTTTCATCCAAACTACTTTGAAGCACCGTTCCACTCAAACCAAAGGAAAGTTGGTTCAATACCCGCACATCGTCACCACCCATGCGCAAATGATGGGCGTAGGTTCCTTTGAATCCAGTTTGGGAATGGTAGCCATTGGCATCGTTAAAAATGATGGCCCCTAAACCGCTGGGGGAGTCTCCCAACCTAAAATGCCCGTTTAAGGTCTGTAAGTTTGGGGCATCATCCACATCAAACCATTGCTGTCTCGCCGTGGCCCTGATTTGGCCACATTCCGTAAAACCAGCCATGGATGGAAATACGAGATAATAGTTATCTGCCAAATAATCAAAATATACCGGAATCCCTTCTTGACCATTGGATTTTAATCCAAATAATAGGAAGGAGAACAACAGGAACAACTTACATCTCATGTCAATAATTTGGGGTAATAGTGTACATGACACTAAATATAATGGATAACGGTACAAACAGTACATTATTATGTAGGTATAAACTTAGAATTCCTTCGTATTTTTGAAACCCGCATCGAGGGATTTGGTATGGTTAGCTAAATACTATAACAAAAGGTAATTACTAATTATCAGATTATTGACATCCATTTAAACGTATTATAAAATTGGAACACATGAAAGAGTACAATATAACGGTCGTAAAAACCAAGAATCCTGCCATATTGAAGTTTGAATCCAACCACATGTTGGTCAAACGGCAAAACTATGAATTCAAAAATATAGACGAGGCCAAAAATTCCCCATTGGCACAACAACTTTTTTACCTACCCTTTATCAAAACGGTATACATTTCAGGGAATTTCGTTGGTATGGAACGGTACGATATTGTCGAATGGGAGGATGTTAAGGACGAAGTGGCACAGCAGTTAGTGGAATACCTAAATGCCGGGGAGCCCGTGGTCATTGAAGCCGAAACCGACAAGCCCATTGCCGTGACCGTATACGCTGAGGTTACCCCAAACCCCGCCACCATGAAATTTGTGGCCAGTAAAAAAATCGTAGGTTCTATGTTCGAGTTCAAGAATATAGATGAAGCCAAAGACTCCCCTTTGGCCACACAGTTGTTTCAATTTCCCTTTGTGAAGCAGGTCTTTATTGATGACAACTACGTTTCGGTTACCAAATACGAAGTTGCCGAATGGGACGATATTACAATGGAGCTAAGGGAACTTATTAGAAACTTTATAGCGGAAGGCAGGGATATTGTAACCACGAATGCGGAACCCATACAAGGAAACCAAGCAGCGGACCCCACCCAGAATATCATCCAAGATGAATTGGACGATACCTCGTTGGAAATCATCGATATTTTGGAGGAATATGTAAAGCCCGCGGTGGCGAGTGACGGTGGGAATATTCTGTTCAAGTCCTATGAGCCCAACAGCCGAACAGTAAACGTCATTCTTCAAGGTGCCTGTAGTGGATGTCCTTCGTCAACATTTACCCTGAAAAATGGAATCGAAACCATGTTAAAAAATATGATGGGTGACCGAGTAAACGAAGTTGTTGCCCTAAACGGATAAAAAACAGCCCTAAGGGCGGAGTTTCTTCCCAAGAATCCTTAAATTTAGGAGAAACATAAAAAACACTAAATCATGGCAGTTTTAAAAGTTATTGAAGTATTGGCGAATTCCGATAAGAGCTGGGAAGACGCCGCAAAAAATGCAGTGGCCCAGGCCTCAAAATCGGTTAAGAACATTCGTTCGGTGTATATTAACGAACAAAGTGCAACCGTAGAGGATGGAAAAATGGTAACCTACAGGGTAAATGTAAAGATCACCTTTGAGGTGCAATAAGTTTTTTGCATTTGACCACTATTGAAGAGGCTGTCTAAAAAGTAGTTCTGAATGTCATATTGAGCGTGTCGAAATATTATAAAATACTGATAAGTTAAAAATCGGTTTCGACAGGTTCAACCTGACAACTAAGCCAAATAAGACTTTTTAGACAGTCTCTTTTTGTTTATAATTGAGAATCATCCCCTCTCTGAGTATAAGAAGATTGTTCAAAAATTTCAACCTTCATAATTGATTTTGACTCAAAAAAAACAACCTTTGACTCGTCTGGTTTAAAACCAACCGCATTAACATTAGTTTAATGAAATATTTTTGATTGGACTGTTCCAAATTTTTAAGTTGTCGCCAAAACTATTTAAAACAACTATGGAACAATTCACCAACTATCAAGAACATCTGGATAATGCCATTAAATGGTTCTGGGATGCACTCCCAAATTTGATTGCCGCCATCATTCTCCTGTTTGTAGGCATGTACGTAATCCGATTTACGAACAAGATGGTCCGCAAATTTTTTGCAAAAAAAGATTATGACCCTTCATTGGAATCCTTTATTCAAAGTCTAATATCCATTGCCCTAAAGATTCTACTTTTTGTAGTGATTATCACCCAACTCGGTGTGCAATCCTCATCTTTGGTCGCCATCATTGGTGCTGCCGGTTTGGCCATTGGTCTTGCACTACAAGGGTCCCTTGCCAATTTTGCAGGTGGAGTACTTATCTTGTTGTTCAAGCCCTTTAAAGTGGGGGATTTTATTTCCGCACAAGGAGTTGATGGCACGGTGAAGGAGATATCGATTTTTACTACCAAGCTAAAGACTTTTGGAAATCAGGTTGCAATTGTGCCAAACGGTCAATTATCGAACAACAACATCATAAATTATAATGCCGAGGACACCCGAAGGGACAAAATAGACGTAGGTATTGGTTATGGTTCCAACATCAAAAAAGCCAAGGATATACTTTTGGCAATTTGTATAGAAACCGATACGATTTTAAAAGATCCCGCACCTGAAGTATATGTTGGGGAACTAGCTGATAGTTCTGTCAATTTAACACTCCGTTTCTGGGCCAATAATGACGTTTTCTGGAAGGCACATTTCCATGTGATGGAAGAAATAAAACACCGGTTCGATGCGGAAGGTATAGAAATTCCATTTCCACAAAGGGTTGTTCACGGAACCTCTTTATAAACCGTCTAAATCTATTTTAAGGAATTTTAGAAACAGGACAAAAAGTTGATACTTGAAAAATAATTAACTATCTTTCTTAAGATGAATAAGTTATATTTTTTATTTATGTTTTTTTTGTCCTTAGGATATGGACAGGTGATAGGTAATGGTGATGGTATTACTACTGATGTTCAAGTGGGTATTGTTTACAGGGAAGTACCTATTGAAGGTAGCGCCTACATAAATGATATATATAAAAGCGGAAAAATTTACATTAACGGCGTTGTGAGATCAGAGGCCTTAATGCGATTCGATGCGGTAAACGAGGCAATTGAAATTCTAAATGAAAATGGTAAGCCAAGAAAACTTTTTCGACAAAATAATATAAAGGTCACCTTTGATAATTTGATATATGAAGTAGATGAATATATGGAAGGTGAGAAAACGAAAATGGCCTATTTCAATCCTTTGAACAGTGGTGACGTCAAACTTTTATTTAGGCCAAAAAAGGTATTTTTACAAGCTGAAAACCCTGATAACGGCTACGATAGTTTCTCCCCACCTAAATACAAGGATGTTTCTTCTTACTACCTTAAATTCGGGAATAATCCGGCAGAATACATCAATCTTTCCAAAAGAGCTATAATAAAGGCGCTAGGGCAATACGAAAAAACTTTGAAAGATTATATTTCGACACAGGAACTAAATCTTAGAAATCAAAAGGATGCCATTCAATTGATTCAATTTTTCAATACTCTTAAAAGTGATTTAAAACCAGAACTTTAAAACGGTATTTTTTATTGTTTTTTAGTCGATGTTGTCAAAAAATCCTTTAAATAATAGGGTTCAAAATACGCAACGTCCTCAAATTCAAATTTCTTATACTTTTCATAAGTTAGTTTTGCCATTTCCTTAGCTGATGGAACAGCATCCATATAAAATTCGGCATTGACATTGGGTAGTGTTTGCTTTATTTTTTCAGCACCGGAACCAATAAAATGGATTTTACTTTTTGAAAGATAGTCTTGGAAGGATTCCAAATCTACAATTTCAGCCTGTGTGTCCCTTATTTGGTTCAAATCCGCATCGAATACTGCTGAATAGACCTCCATTCTTCTGGCATCCAAAACCGAGACGATAGAATCTCCCTTGGTTACATCCAGTTGGCCAGCCAAGCTTTTTAAGGTTGCAATGGAAATCAGGGGAATATCAAGGGCAAAACAAAGCCCCTTGGCCGCTGAAACACCAATTCTAAGGCCTGTATAGGAACCAGGACCCATACTCACGGCAACGGCATCCAAATCACTCATTTCGTACCCGGACTCATCCATGCTTTCTTTAATGAAAACATGTAATTGTTCCGCATGGGAGTAGCTTGGTGTGTTGTTTTCCTTTATGGAAACCATTTCACCGTTTAAGGACAAACACACGGAACAGTTGGTAGTAGCCGTTTCCAAGTTTAAAATCAATGCCATTTGCCAAAGGTAGATAATAACCATAAAAAAACCTGCAATTCAATATTACAGGTTTTTTTATGATGGGTCAGTCTACTAGTTCAAGACAACTGGGAGCCCAAAATAAAATTCCAATATCTTAATCCTGAAAATATAGTCATATTTGGTCCGTATAACATCGGCTTCGGCATTGTCCACGCGGGCCTGCGCCTGACTATAATCGAAGGAATTCATAAGACCTACTTCAAAACGCTCCTTGGCGTATTCAAAGGCCAATCTTCTTGCCTCTAGGGTTTTCTCAGCAGCCTCATATGCCTTTGCGGAAGTTTTCACCGCAACGTAGGCTTGGTTAACCGTATTTTCAAGATCTAACTTATCCTGTTCAAATTGCAACTTTGCACGCTCCACATCTATTTTCGCCCTATCAATATTATTCCTAGTGCTAAATCCATTGAAAATAGGAACGCTCAGCTGTACACCGTAGGAAACACCATCGAATATCCACAACTGATCCGTGAAATTGGGCGTAAAGAATTCGGGTGGAGATCCAGGTGGAAGACCGGCAACGGGTAATTGAGCAACATCTGAATATCTAGTTCCATAATTGGCAAATGCGTCTATAGTGGGCAATAAAGCACCTTTCCGAATTTGAAGGTCTTTTTCAGCTACTTCTACATTTGCTTTGGAGAATTTAATATCATTCCTAAATTCCAAGGCTTTTGCAAAGATGCTACTTGGTGAATTCGCCAATATTTCTGAAGGGGGTACTTCATACGACTCATCGGCCGTATCAAAATTTTCGTAATCCGTGATTTGCATTAATTGTGCCAAGGCAATTTTGGATATCAACACTTGTCCTTCAGCATTTACAATTTGTTGCTCCTGATTGGCCGCAGTGGCCTCAATATCCAAGAGATCTCCCATAGGCACTACGCCAGATTCCACCAATTCTTTGGTACGTTTTAAATCTTGCTCTGTTACCGCATATTGAGCCTGGGCTACCTTAAGACTTTCTTTGTTCGAAATTACCTGCAAGTAGTTATTTGCAACATTTAATCGAATGTCGTCCTTTAAATCTTCCAATCGATACTGATTGGCAATGGTATTCAATTTAGATCTGTTCATTTGATGCACGTCCCTCATACCATTAAATAGATTTACACCCGTGGTGATACCGGCATTTACGTTATTTTGAGTGCTATTTGTCGGTAAGTTGGTTGTTGGATTAATAGAGAAACCAGTGTTACTTGAAAAAGAGGTATTGGCATTTAGGTTTGGCAGAAAATTTCCAAAAGCATCCTTTTCATTGATTTTCGCATTCTCCAAATCCAGTTCAAACTGCTCAACGGATAAGTTATTTTCCACTGCATAGGTGACACATTCCTCCAAGGTCCATTTTTTGTTTTGAGCCATGGAAGTACCTGCTACCAAAAGCAGTAGTAGTGTGGTTATCGTATACTTCATTTTTTGATTTTTATTTTGATTGATGATGATTATTCTGTTTCTGTTTCTTCCTCACCTTTCTTGATAGGCTCTGTTTTGTTCCAGTGTTTTACTTTGTCATCCTTGGTCAATCCGGATATCACCTCCACATTCACCCCATCTGAAATACCGGTTTCTATATCCCTTCGCTCGAATTTTTGCTCTTCGGCGGAGCCTACCGCTACCTCTACATAAGGTTTATCGGTTTCCTTGTCAAATTGTAAAACCGCCTCTGGTATTACCAAAATACTATCCTTTTTCTCCAGTACGATGGAAGCATTGGCACTGTACCCTGCACGGATAAAGACATCGTCTTTCTCCTCTACATCGCCTTCTATCTTAAACTGTACGGCACCTGTCTCCTCAACACCCTTTGGTGCTATAAACTTCAATTTAGCATCCAACTCAACATCCTCAACGGCTCCCAAACTTATCTTCAAAGGTGTCCCAACTTGCAATTTTCCAACTTCTCCTTCATCTACCTTTCCTTCAAAAATCATCTTGCCCAGATCTGCAATCGATGCAATGGTTGTTCCATCATTAAAATTGTTACTTTGGATAACCTGATCTCCTTCTTCCACGGGAATTTCCAAAATAGTACCGTCCACGGTAGCCCTAATATTGGTATTGGCGGTGGATGATCCACCTGCAGAACCACGAAGGATTATCTGATAATCGTTTTGCGCATTTTCAAGTTCCAGTTTTGCCTGGTCATAAGTCAACTGGATGTTCTGGAAATCCTGTGCGGAAACCACACCTTTATCGAACAAGGTCTTGTTTCTGTTAAAATCGAGTTCTGCGTTGCCCAAAGCAACCTTCGCATTGTTTACCCTGCCACGTGCTTGGAACAAGGCTTGTTCGTTAGGAACGACCTTTATTAAGGCAATCAAATCGCCGGCCTTTACCTTGGCTCCTTCTTCCAGGTATATTTTCTCGATAATCCCTGATATTTGCGGTTTTATTTCAATTTCCTCTTCCGGAACAACCTTTCCGGTAGCCACCGTCTTTTTCTCAATACTGGAAATAAAAGGTTGGCTGGTATCATAGGTAATGGCAGATTTGCTGTTCGATTTAATAAAGAACACCGCGGCCCAAAGTGCTCCCAGCACCAAAACTCCTATTAAAATATATTTTACGATTTTGTTCATTTTTAAGTGTTTATTTAAATGGTTGTTATTCTTCTCTTAATGCATCTATTGGTTTTATACTTACTGCTCGTTGCGCCGGTATCAATCCGATCAGGGTTCCAAGGATCACCATAATCAAAAGTGCCCCAAGCACGTAAGGGATTGGTACTGTTGGATTTGTATATGGAAAATCCAAATCCTTGGTAAGATTGTTTATGATGGACAATACACCTGCGCCCAGTATGATTCCCATAATTCCGGCTATCATAGTTAGAAAAACGGATTCCAGAATAATCTGGTTTCTGACTTCGGCAGGCGTCGCACCCAAGGCACGCCTTACACCCAATTCCTTGGTCCGCTCCTTTACGGATATCAATAATATATTTCCGATACCGATGACCCCCGCAAGAATCGTTGCCAAACCAACAACCAAGCTCAAAAAGGTCATGCCCTTGGCAAACCCGGACACCCTTGCAAAGGCTTCACCTAAATTAAAGGAACCAAAGGCCCTTTCATCCTCTGGATTTACCCGATGGATATTTCTAAGCAAGGCCTTAACATCCTTCTCCACTTGAACCACATCCACATCATCATAGGCCGCAATACAGAAATAATCCACATTTTCGCCGGTATTGTAAAGTTTTCTGAAGGTTGTAAAAGGTATAAAAATCGCCGCATCGCTATCAAAGCTTACGCCTTGTGAAAGTTTATGTATCCCTACAACCTGAAAATACACGTCCCCGATTCTTATGTACTGACCAATGGGCTCCTCATCCTTATCAAAAAGCTCCTGTACATTTCTTTCCCCTATTACACAGACCTTTCTGGCCTGGGCGATGTCCTCGTCATTAATAAACCTACCACCATCAAAAATCTGTTTGGTGGCAATTTTGGTATAGATGGGATAGTCGCCATTTACCGGATACGTTCCCGATTTTTGACCTCTGACCGTAAATACGGGTTCCGTTCCAAAATTGCCCAAATTGATCCTGGGTGCTATATAATTGATTTCCGGTATTCTATTTTCCAACATGGCCGCGTCACCCAATTTCAATTGCATGGGCCTGCCCGTTTTAAATCCTTCGTAGGGCATACTTGTATTCTGTCCCCATACGAACATACTGTTCATGGAAACACTTTCAAATACCTTTTCAAAACCATTGTCCATTCCTTTGGCGGCTCCTGACAAGGCTATATAGATAAATATGCCCCATAGAACCCCAATAATGGTAATGATGGTCCTGGTCTTGTTCTTACTGATAGAACCGAATATCTCTTGCCACGTATTTCTGTCGAAAATAAACTTCATATCATTCGTCCCTTAGTGCCACAATTGGTTTTATTCTTGCCGCCCTTCTAGCGGGTATATATCCGGCCAAACCTCCAAAGAAAATCAGGACAATGGTCGAAAATATAGCGGTTCCCATATTAATGAATGGATTTGTTATGAAATAGTCCTCCAGGGTATCCCCCAAGGAACTTAACATGGCCACCCCTACAATCATCCCGAAAATACCCGAAATGGTAGTAATGAAAACCGACTCCAAAAGTATAGTACTTATAACGGATCTAGGGGTTGCGCCCAAGGCCTTACGAATACCTATTTCCTTGGTGCGTTCCTTGACCACAAACACCATAATGTTACTGATTCCAATTATCCCGGCAATGATAGTCCCAAATGCCACAAATGCAACGATGATTTGCAATACCCCGGCAAATTGTTGGTTCTGCTTCAACTGATCCGCCACATTTCTGATAAAGAAACCTCTTTCATCGTTTGGGTCAATGAATTTTTTCTCCCTCAAAAAGTCCCCCAACTTCCGCTCAAAAGTCATGGCCCCGGCATATCCTATTTCGGTTTTGAAGCCAATCACGATTTGGTCTACCTTATCTGTATTTTTTTCTATCAATTGTCTTGTAGTATAAGGTATGTATATCCTTCGTTCCTCATCGTCCCCAGCTTCATCCTGAAAAACCCCTATTACTTTAAAGGCACTTCCCGTAATATCAATATATTTTCCTAGCGCATTTTCATTTTTGAACAAATCCTGCTCCACCAACCTACCTATCACTGCGTATTTGGCCTTTTCCTCTATGTCCACTCGATTGAGGTACCTACCTTTCATTATGACGGTCTTTTCCGCAAACTGGTAAGCATCACTCACACCCCGGGTCGTGTAATTGTTCGATTCGTTTTTATATTTTACCATACCGCTACGATCCACCCTGGGTGAAATATATTCCAAAAACAGCGGGAAAGACTCCTCAATATCGGCTAAATCGGTATTATCGAACTCTATTTGCCTGTTGGATTTATATCCTTTGTAGGGTTTTGAAGTTCTACCCGGAAACACAAAAAATGTGTTCGTGGCATCATCCTCAAAAAATTCGTTGAAGGTGTTAATAAGTCCGTTTCCAAAACCATAAAGTACAACGAATATCAAGATACCCAAGGCCACAGTAAACCCGGAAAGGAAGGTCCTTAACTTGTTTTTCTGTATGGTCTCGAATATTTCCTTCCAGTTGTCCCTACTAAACATATTGTTCGGCCCTTACCTGTTCCACCTTTTTATCCTCTACGATGACACCGTCCTTTAGATGCACGATTCGTTTGCACATATGGGCGATATCCTCCTCATGGGTCACCACCAAAATGGTATTGCCCTGATCGTTGATTTTCTGGATAAGGTCCATTACTTCATAAGAAGTCTTACTATCCAAAGCTCCTGTAGGCTCATCCGCCAATAATACTTTTGGTTCCGCGGCCATGGCCCTGGCAATGGCCACGCGCTGTTTCTGTCCACCGGAAAGCTCGCTGGGCAAGTGCGTCGCCCATTGTTTAAGGCCCACTTGTTCTAGATATTTCAATGCTTTCTCCTGTCGTTCCTTCCTTCCTACCCTTTGGTAATACAAGGGCAAGGCCACATTCTCCGCAGCGCTTTTATAGTTTATCAAGTTGAAGGACTGAAAGATAAACCCCAAGAACTTGTTTCTATATTGGGCCGCTTTCGTCTCGTTCAAATTTTTGATGGGCACACCATCAAGGGTGTAGGTACCCTCGTCCAACTCGTCCAACATCCCAAGGATATTTAACAAGGTGGATTTTCCCGAACCTGACGATCCCATAATGGCGACCAATTCTCCTTCTTCGACTGAGAAATTGATTCCTTTGAGCACGTGCAGGGAGTTTTTGCCCATTTTATAGGACTTATGAAGATTTTTAATTTCAATCATGTTGGTTTTGGTTTTAGACCTTTAATCTAGTAAGATCTACTGGTTAGACTTAAGTTCGCTGATTTTGTTACAGGAAAAAATAAAATATCTCCCCATTATTTAGTTTTGTGCCAGTTCATCTTTTTCTATTTCGTTCCAGACCTTGATTTTGGCTTCCTCGGTGATACCGGACTTCACCTCCACGTAAATACCGTCACTGATCCCCAATTCAATATCCCTTCGTTCAAACTGTTGTTCACCCGTAGCAATTTCCACAAAAGGATTCTTGGTCTTATCATCAAACTGGACCAAGGCTTCCTTAATCGCCAAAACACTATCTGCCCTGGCCAAAATAATGGAGGCGTTTGCACTTAGACCCGCTCTTATAAAGGTAGTATCCTGCTTTTTCAAGGTGCCCTTAATTTCAAATTGAATGGCCCCGTTTTCCTCCTTGCCTTTTGGTGCTATGTAATCCAAAACGGCATCGAACACTTGGTTTTCAATAGCGCCCACCGTAATTTCCAAGGGTAGGTCTTCCTTAATCTTTCCCACTTCGGATTCATCGACCTTGCCTTCAAAAATCATCTTCTCCACATCGGCAATCGCGGCAATCGTGGTTCCTTCGTTAAAATTGTTGCTCTCAATGACCTGATTCCCTTTCTCAACAGGTACGTCTAACACCATTCCCGTAACGGTAGACCGAATTAAGGTATTGGCCTCGTTCCCATATCCGCTGGCGGTACCCGTTTTGATGATGTCCAGCCGTTTCATGGCCGCATTGTAGGTTTGTTTAGCCTGGTCATGTGCTACCTCCGCACGTTCCAAGTCGGTTTTAGAAACTACGCCTTTTTCGAACAATGTTCGTTGTCTGTCCAGATTTCTTCGCTGATCGTCCAAGTCTATTTTTGCCCTATCGATGGCATCGCGGGCATCGTTTACCGCACTTAAATTTGGCACCACCTTTATTTTGGCCAACAAATCGCCAGTCTTGACATAATCGCCACCTTCCACATATACTTCCTCGATTACGCCGGAAATATTCGGTTTTATGAGCACTTCCTCCAAAGGAAGTATACTCCCGGTGGCCATCGTTTTCCGAACGATCGTTTGCTTGGAAGGGGTATCCGTTTCATACACCACGGGGTCTTCTGAATTCTTTTGATAAAGGTAGTACATGGCACCACCGAAAAGTACCACGATTAAAGCAAGTATACTAATTGTGACCGATTTCTTCATGTTGATTGGTTTTGTATTATTTATGATTGATGATTACAGGAAAGCCTGATTATTACAAATAGAATAACCGCTAAAATTCCTAAAATCAGTTTTAACTTTTTGATCATTTTAATTATTCCGTCCTCAATGCCTCTATGGGCCTTACCTTAATGGCACTATTGGCCGGTAAAAAACCTGCCAACAATCCCGATACTACCAAAATCAATAAGGCACTCACCACCACGCCTAGACTAACACTTGGGTTCAAGAACATATCCACAGGGCCCACGGAGTCCAACAAAATATTTATGCCGTAAATAATGAGTGCCCCAAAAATAATCCCGATCATTCCTGACATAATGGTCAAAAAGACCGATTCCATGAGTATTTGCAAACGTATGGACCATGGATTCTCCCCTAAAGCGCGTCTAATTCCAATTTCCTTGGTCCGTTCCTTGATGACAATCAACATAATATTACTTACCCCGATAATTCCCGATATCAAAACCAAAATCCCAACGAAATACGCCACAAACCTTAAGGCACCGAACAAACTCTGCACCCGATTAAACTGTTCGTACAGATCAAAAAAACCAATGGCCCGTTCATCCTTGGGGTGCACCTTTCGACTTTGTTTTACGGTATTAACGATTTTCTCGGTGAGATTACTGATAGAGCTACCGTCTCTGGCCGTTATGGCCATCCACCCCACGTTATCCGCACGGTTGAATGCTTGGGAAAAAGTTGTAAATGGCATAAAAATCTGGCGTTCACTGTTCTCTCCTCCCCCGTTGCTCGTTTTTTCCTTGTAGGTGCCAACGACCATAAAATTGATGCCACTTATCTTAAGATAGGTACCCAGCACCTCTTCGTCCTCCTCATAAAGTTCCTCCCGAATGCGGTTCCCTATGACCACGACCTTTCTTTTTTCCTTGATGTCGTTATGGTTAAAGAAACGCCCGTGGGCAACGTACATGGGATTTTGCTCGATAATTTCTGGGTAATCGCCAAAGACCCGATACCTCCCGGTCTCCGTCCCCCGTACCACATTGTCCCCTTCTTCCAAGCGTATGCTGTTTCGCGGGGAAATAATCCGTAGTTCCGGAATGTTTTGACGGAGCAGTTCTACATCGCTCAGTTTAAAATTGAATGTCCGCCCTTCAGGTAGCCCGGCATAGGCCATGGAAGTCGTTTCGGTCCACATGAACATGGTGTTGGTGGCCACTCCGTTGAAGTCCTGCCGTATACCATTCTCCAGTCCTTTCCCAGCCGCCAATAATATAATGAGGATAAAGATACCCCAGCCCACACCAAAAGCCGTAGCAATGGTCCGTACCACATTACTGGACATTACCTCCAGAATTTCGTTCCAACGATCTTTATTGAACATAAATTCCCTGAATATTATTTAATTGATTTCCCATCATCCTAATCATCCCGTAATGCTTCGATTACCTGTACGTTCACCGCCTTCCATGCCGGAAAGAAACCCGCGATTGCCCCGGCAAAAATTAATAGGATCACCGTAGATAATGCCACATTAAAGTCCACGGAAGGATTCATAACATAATCCACCTCAATGTTTGGCCCAACAAATTCCAACAAAGCCATGCTAAAAATAAGCCCTGTGCATCCTGCCACGGCAGTAACAAATATGGCCTCGTGCATGATCATCCCAACAATGGACCAAGGTTTGGCACCCAGTGCCTTCCGAATCCCAATTTCGCGGGTGCGTTCCTTAACCACGATTAACATAATATTGCTTACACTGACCACACCTGCGATCAATGTCAAAAACCCTACGGCCCAAAAGAAGAGCTCAATGGCCTTTCCCAAGGTATAGAATCGTTTGGCCTCCTGTATGGGATTGTATAGCCGTATGGCGCGGTCATCTTCAGGGGCCACACCGTGGTACAATTTTAGATATTCCAATAACTTGGTCGTAAAGGTATCGTTCATGGCAACGGTCTCTTCAAAAGAATCCATTTCCGGAAGCATAAAATTCAGGTTATTGATCTTATCCGCACCATTAAAGGCCAATTGTGCGGTCGTTACCGGAATAAATATTCGCTCCTCTTCACTTTCATTCCTACCGTACTCTCCGTATACACCCACAATCTTAAAACCGGCACCTGAAATCATGATGTACTCCCCAACAGGAGTTTCCAAATTTGAGAATACCTCTCTTTTAATTTTGTTGCTGATTACCGCAACCTTGGCATTTTCCCGAACATCCTTTTCGTTGATATACCTTCCCTCCGATAAAAATTCGTTCTCGATTACCTGAAGGTCTCCATTGGTACCGGCCACATTGTATACCAGTAGATCATTGTTATAGACTACTTGAACATCGTTTGGAAAATACAAAACGGAAGCTTTTTCAAAATCTTGATCGAAAACTTTTGAGACCGTCTCGTAGTTTTCGTTTCTAAGTTGGATCCGCCGACCGGGATTCAGACCTTTATACTCCATGGTCGTGCGTTGTGGCCAAACCCAGATACTGGTAGCAGCATCGCCCTTAAACTCATTGTCAATGCCATTTTGCATGCCTTGACCAAATCCCAATAAGATTACGAGGATGAATATGCCCGAAGCTACGGAAAGTCCCGTTAGAAAGGTACGAAGCTTGTTTTTTCGAATAGTATCGAAAATTTCCTGCCATCGTTCTAAGTCGAACATGTTGATTAGTTTTGATTGATGAACGTAATACAAGTATTACTATGGATAAGACTATAGAATACCTACAATGTTACACAATAGAACCAAAAAAAATGTTAAATCCTTAAAATTGAGTTAAGAACGCATTTTGCGATATACAAAATAGAATACGCCCGCTACAAGCACATAGGGAATCGCCATAAGATACACGATACCGTTATTGATGCCTTCTGCCGCCGTCCCAGATTCCTCACTTTCCAGTACGGCACGGCACATGGCACATTGGGCCTCCAGTTGTGAAGGGAAAAGTGCCAATCCAATCACCAAAATAACAAAGAGGGCCTTGATACTGGTTTTTGTCAAATTTATATGTCTATGCGGTTCCATGGAAAGCCTTTATTGAAATTAGGAAGTATAATAAGGGGAAATCATCAGATACACCACAACACCGGTGACGGCAACATATAACCAAATCGGAAATGTATATTTGGCCAATATTCTATGGTCCTCAAAACGACCCAAATATGCTTTGGCATAGGTCCTTAATACCAAGGGAATCAGGGCAATGGATAATATAATATGGGTAATCAATATAAAATAATAAACATAGGAAAGTACACCTTCTCCCCCATAAGGTGTTGAGTCCGAAGTCATATGATACAGAATATACATGACCAAGAAAATAAGCGACAATCCAATATTGGTTGTCATTAGCTTTTGGTGAAGGGACTGTTTGCCATTTTTTATCGCCCAAACGGCCACAACGAGCAATACTGCCGTAAGTCCGTTTATGGTCGCATAAATGGGTGGCAGAAATTTTAACGGGGCCACATTGGGAATTTTAATCCCAAAAAGCAATGCTACCACAATAGGAATCACCACAGATACAACGGTAATCATCCTATTAAATTTTTTCTCCTTAAGTGCGATATTATTCTCCATGTTACTCCTCCAATAATCGTTTTATGTCCTCCTTCAAAATACTCATCTGTTCCTTTTCTCCTTCGCTATTTTCCCCCATGGCTTCAGTAATTGCACCACGGTAATACACAATAGGGTTTCCAAAGGCATCTTTTCTGGAGCGTATATATCCCTCCTTATCGATTAGTGCGAACAACCCGGAATGTTCAAATCCACCTGGGGCATCGGGCATTTCAGCTGCAAAGATATTGAATCCGCTATTGGCCAAGTCATAAATCGCTTCCTTGTTTCCGGTCATTAAATGCCAATCCATATGGGTAATGCCATACTTTTCGGCATATTCCTTTAATACCTGTGGCGTATCGAAATCTGGGGTGATACTAAACGAGGCTATACCAAAGTTTTCATTTTGCTGAAATTCATTCTGTAATACGACCAAGTTTTTGGTCATAATTGGACAGATACTGGGACATCTTGTGAAAAAGAAGTCGACAACGAATACCTTTCCCAAATAGTCCTTATCGGTTATTACCAAACTATCCTGATTTATAAATTGAAAGGAAGGCACCTTACGCTTTTCACCGTTCAATAATACATACCCTAAGGTTCCCTCTGCCGAAGCGGTATTCATGCGATCATTTTCCACCACATCGCCTGATTTTAATCTATTGACAATTTTAGGGATAAATATTATCCCGAATATCAGTATGATAAGCGAAACCCAAACGTAGGTATATTTTTTGTTCATTAGTTTTTTCCCTGTAGGTTGTTTTCCTTTCTGGCCATCCTGTATTCCGCCAAGATAATCTTTACATCATCGACCATCTTATTGTTCAAATCGGCAACAGAAGCGGTGTTATACCCATATTTAAAGCCCTCGTCCTCATCATTGTTCCTTCCTCTCAGATGTAACTGCTTGTCCACTATAAACACAAATGGAGAACTAAGATCGCTTTCAAGTTTTTTATCCGTTCCCAAACTTTCGAATAAACGTGTAATGTCTTGATCGTCCAAAAAAGCGAAATTCCACTTATCAGTTTCATCCAAGTTGGACAGCTCCTTTTTTAAATTTGAAACCGCTACTTCGGTTCCTTTAGGGACAACCATTAAAAACTGAAAATCATCGAACTCATGGAAACGTTTATAAATTTTCTGGTTCAAATTGAAGGCATTACCCTTTCTACCCTCAACATTTTTACCTAAAAAGCCCAATACGGAGATTTTTTCCGAAAACATGGGATTTCCACTATTTAGCGGGATTTCCATGATACCCTCCTTAAGTGATGGCAACCTACCAAAATTGGTGACCCCGCTGGCAAAGAACAAATAGGCCACGATGGGTAAAACGAACAACACAACAAGAACAAAAGTCTTTTTCATGCAACCGATATAAACAGATCTTATGTTAGGTGAACCATTGGTTAAACCCAAAATATGCAATAGAAAATCTATTACGGCTTCAAACTACTTCAAACACACGCTGTTTTAGCTGTTTTTTAATTTAACCATAGCGATGCTATGCTAAAATTAAGAAAACACCTCTGTTTATTGTATTTTGAACACTCATGACGATGTCCTAATGCATAATTTGGGTAAAACCCATTTTGAAAACAATACAAAAATAAAAAAGACGGTTGGCAAACCGTCTTTCAATTTTGTTAATTAAATTCTAAGGCAATCGTTAGAAGTTCCATTTTACAAATCCATCCTTGTACACATCGAACACATAATTCCCCTCTACCAATAAAATGAAAGCCAGATAAAGGACCAAAAAAACGGGTGTCCAAACAATGGCTCTTCTCAAAGCACTTTTTTCGTCTCTTAGGTGCATAAAATCCCAAGAGATGTAATAAGCTTTTACCAAGGTCAGGATGATAAAAATCCAGTTTAACAATTTCATACCAAGTACGTAGGTGTCGGTTAAAAACTCAGGTTTGAAAATACCCAAAACAACTTCTACCGCAGTCACAAGAGTAAGAAATGCCAAAACGCCCCAAATTTTCTGGGTATTGGACTTAAACTTCCATAACCCCCTAAAAATCTCTAATTTATGTTCGTGTGCCATAATATCTATCTAAACTTAACCTGAAAATTTTTAAACCAAATAAAAGAAGGTAAATACGAATACCCAAACCAAATCTACAAAGTGCCAATACAGACCAACTTTTTCTACCATTTCATAGTGTCCCCTTCTTTCATAGGTTCCCAAAATGACATTGAAGAAAATGATAAGGTTAATAACTACGCCAGAGAATACGTGAAAGCCATGAAAGCCCGTAATGAAGAAAAAGAAATCGGCAAAGAGACGGCTACCGTATTCGTTGTGAATCAAATTGGCACCTTCTACAACTTGGGAGGCATCGGCCAATTTTGAAAGGGATTCCTGTCGGCTTAAAACAACTTTCTCACCTTCTTCATTAATTGTTTCCGTTTTAATCGCCAAACCGGGATTCGCCTTAAATCCTTCAATTACTTCATTTACAGTGAAACTTGGCATAGTCCCTTCTCCATAGAACCAGATACCATTACTTTCCTCATGGGCGACACGCTCGCTTGCAATACTTTTGGCGAAATCGGCCAAAGCAACCCTTTTTCCCGTTTCGGCGTCCACAAACTGTAAAATTCGGCCACCCTTGGTCTCAATAGCACCATAATCCCCTTTTATAAAGGTCGCCCATTCCCAAGCTTGTGAACCTACGAATATGGCACCTCCAATAATCGTTGCGAACATATACCATATAACCGCATTTTTCTTCATTCTATGACCTGCATCCACGGCCAAAACCATGGTTACGGAAGACATGATCAAAATAAAGGTCATGAAGGCAACATAAATCATTGGGTAATTACCATGGAAAAAAGGAACGTGCGTAAATACTTCGTCCGCAATGGGCCAGGTTTCCATAAACTTAAAGCGGGAAAAACCATATGCCGCCAAAAAACCAGAAAAAGTAAGCGCATCCGAAACCAGAAAGAACCACATCATCAACTTCCCGTAGCTAGCGCCCAAAGGCCTATTGCCACCTCCCCACACGCTTTCTTTAATTTCCGTAGTAACTGTCGTATCCATAGATTTATAAATCGTTTTAATAAAACATTGGCAAATTTACATTTTTTTCAGCTATATAAAAGCTTGAATCAGATTCAAAACCAATTTTGTTTCAAAATATTATTTTACGAAGATCATAAACAACAAAAGGTAAATCCATAGCAGGTCCAAAAAGTGCCAAAAAGTGGCACCCAAGGTAATTCCCAAATATTCATCTTTTGAATATTTCCCTTTGTATTGATTGTACAAAACCACCAAAAGGGAAATAAGGCCCGCCACTACATGGACAATATGCACCATGGCTATTAGAAACACATAGGACATCTTAATGTTACTTGTGGGCCCCGTAAAATAATAGCCCTCGGCCACCATCCGGGAAAACCCATAGAACTGCATAATTATAAAAGCGATACCTAAGGCCAACGTTGCCAATAGCCAAGTGGTGCCCCTTTTACCATTACCTTGCTTTACCGCATTTTTTGCAAATATATAGGTGACACTACTGGTGATGATTATGGACGTACTTACATAAAAAGCCGAAGGAAGATGGAGGCTGCTCACCCAATCTTCTCGGGAGCTACTAACAATATACGCACTGGTCCATCCAGCAAAACCCATCAACAGGCTCACCATCCCGAACCAAAGAATCATCTTTTTGGAACGGTCCCTTTTTTCCTTTTCAGTACCCGTGGTCAAATCCATATCAGACTAAATAAATTTATCGATTACATATATTATTTGCATTAGTGTAATATAGCTTACACTTGCCAACATTAGTTTTCTAGCGGTTGCCGTATCCCTTTTGATATACAGCCTAAACGCAAAAAACAACATTACCCCGCCCATAAGAAATATGAGTATTGCAGCCGGAATGGAAAGGGACAGTCTTCCTGTAATCCCAAATACGGGGATTACGGATATGACCATCATCCATACGGTATACATGATAATCTGTAATGCCGTACCCGCATCCTTTTTACCTGTAGGCAACATTTTAAAACCCCCTTTTTTGTAATCATCGTGCAACATCCAGCCTAAGGCCCAAAAATGGGGAAATTGCCAAAAAAACTGAATCATGAACAAGGTTCCCGGCTCGATTCCAAATTCGTTCGTAGCGGCGACCCAACCCAACATAAAAGGAATGGCGCCCGGCAAGGCTCCTACAAAAACAGCCAAAGGCGTTTTGGTCTTTAGAGGGGTATATACACTTGTGTACAGGAAAATAGAAATAGCCCCGAACATGGCCGTTTTAGGATTGAGAAGGTATAGAGTTACGATTCCCAACAGGGTAAGTGCAACTGCAATGGTCATCGCCATAGAAACCGACACTCTTCCCGCTGGTATGGGCCTGTTCCTAGTCCGTTTCATCAAGGCATCCAAATCCCTTTCAATGACCTGATTAAAAGCATTGCTCGCCCCTACCATGCAATATCCTCCAAAGGCCAATAAGAAAATAGCGCTAATGGTTACTTCGTAGGCACCTAAAAAATAACCGGCAACAGAGGAAAACACTACACTAACCGCCAGTCTTACTTTGGTAATCTCCTTAAAGTCAGCAAAAATCACTGCCAGTGTATTGTCTTTTGCCATACGGACCGCGGTCTTCATCCTTACACAAAAATTGGAATGCAAAGATACTCTGACAATCATTGTCCTGCAAACCCTGATATGGATTTTAAGGAAAACTTAGAACTGTATCAAATACTGATTGAAAGATTTGATTCAATCCCAAAAAAAAGGTCCGAACTAAGTTCGGACCTAAAAATGATTTTTATATCTTGTTATTGTAACTTAAAGTTAATAGGAATACTAAAAGGTACACGAACCGCTCTACCTCGCTGCTTACCGGGAGTCATTTTAGGTAATTTACCTATGATTCTAGCAGCCTCTGCCTCCAAATTTTTATCCGGCCCACGCATTCTAATATTACCAATACTTCCATCCTTTTGGATTGTAAACATTACGCTTACCCTACCTTGTATACCCATTTCCTGGGCAATTTCTGGATAACGGAAGTTTTTACTGATGTGTTTCTGGATCATTGAGTTGAAACAGGCCCTCTTGTCGCTTTCATTTTCACAACCTGGGAAAATAGGTACATCTTCAATTACAGCGAAAGGAACGTCCACATCTTCCACTTCTTCCTCTACCACTACATCCTCCACTTCAATGATTTCCTCTTCCTGACTGGTTTCAGTAGACTCGATAACGGTTTCCTCAACTTCTTCCTCATCTTCCACAACTTCAATGATTTCAGGAGCCGCTGGTGGCGGTGGCGGTGGCGGTGTCTTGATTTGCTCAGTCATCGGGACTTCCTCATCCAACAAATCATCCACATTCATGGAGATGTCATAATTATTTACTTCGTCGTACGTTTTCCATTCAAATGCTACATAAGTAAGTAACATAACAGCGAAAAGACCTATAACAAAGTATAAGCTGCTGTTTTTAGTCAAATCCGCCTTTGGATTCTTTTTAGGTTCCATATCTCATCATTTTAGTGTTTGCTAATTTAATTAATTAATCCTTAAAGATGCAATTAAAATTTTCATTTTAACGACCCACCTTTATAAATAAGGCCTTTTGTAAGCATCAATCCTACAATCGCCCCCATGGAATTGGCCAAAGCATCCATGATATCTCCTTGTCTGTTTACGGTAAGGGTATACTGTAACACCTCAATAATCATGCCGTAGATAATAGTAAAAGAAAGCACTCCCCACAGTACGGTCCATAATTTCAACTTTGGCAAAAATTGGTCCTTTACCGCGAAAAATGCTGTCAGGAACATGACCAAATAAAATACAAAATGGACTAGCTTATCAAGATGGGGAATCCTAAGGGCGAAGGATCCCATTTTCATGCCTTCAAAAGAAAATAAGCTGGAAAAAGTGACGAACACCATCCAGCTTATAAAAAGTACTTTATAAAAGAGCTTCTTAAGCACCAATCACTTCCTTATACTCGGTATCACTTAAAAGTGACTCTATTTCTGAGCTATCTGAAAATTTTATTTTCACCATCCAACCCGCTCCGTAGGGGTCTTTGTTTACGACTTCGGGTTCATCTTCCAACGCTGTATTGAATTCAATGATTTCTCCGGACAAGGGAGAAAAAAGATCAGATACAGTTTTTACTGCCTCAACGGTTCCAAAAATAGCTTCTTTATCCAAAGTCTCATCCAAGGTATCCACTTCTACATAAACAATGTCCCCCAATTCTCCCTGGGCAAAATCCGTGATGCCCACCGTAGCAACATCGCCTTCGATTCTAACCCATTCGTGGTCCTTGGTATACTTTAATTCTGCGGGTATATTCATAATCCTAATTTTTGATAGGGCACAAATGTAAATGATTCCCTAAAGGAATTCAAAAAAATAATTTCAGTTACTAAATATCTCGGTTTGCCTAGTTGCCAAAGTTATACCGCAATGTAAACCCGGCATTCACAGTAGTCTGCGGGAAGGCCGTAGAAACGGCAAATTGTGAGAAGTTGTGATCGTAAAAGAACAAAACGTTCAATTGTTTGCTTAACGCGTAGTCCGCTCCAAATTTAATGGACAATAAATTCTGACCAGATGTAATCTGGTTGTTGTCAATATCCAAATTCCGAATAATCGTAATATTGTCCCTAAGGCTAACATCGGCCTTTAAGTTCAAATCACCTTTTAGACGGGTCTTGTTCCCTCCTATGTTGGTCACAAATTGCACATCCTTAATCCTATAGCCCAAACCTACGGTGTATTCCTGACCGTTTATTTCCGTCATCAGGTTGTTATCAAAACTCAAGGAGAGCGTACGGTCCGTACGGACTTCCGCCAATACACTAACGGAATTCTGCATTTCAAAATCCAGTCGCACCAAGGGATTGAACTGATCGGTGAGAACCACATTGTTCAGAATCAAATCTGGAAGCACATCCTGATTTTCAGTGTCAATTGCGGGAATACCATCATTTATCAATTGCTCCTTCTCCAAATTGGTCTGGAAGGAATTGATACTGTACGAGGCCCTATACCCATGCTGGATGGAAAAACGCTTGAACTTTTTCTTGAACCACTTGTTCTGCATGAGTCCCGTATACTTAACGTTCCAATTGGGAATGGGAATCTGCCTAAAAACATCCAGGTTAACCCTGTTCACATCCTGACCTGTATAGGCCGCAAAGAAGGCCGGCAACAATACATCCTGTTGGGTCTTTCCGTACCGCTGTGGGAATCCATCCTCGTCCAGAGTGCCAGGATTCTCACCCCGATCCGATACCAACCGATTCGCAATGGTAAGCCTGTTTTCCTTGAACTGTTCAAATGTGGCCGAATCAAACTCATCACTCTTGCCAAAGGCTGTGCCTATCATCATGGTAGAAATACTAAAACTGCCCAATTGGTTCTGGAGTCCGGTCCTATTGTCCAACAAGGCTTCCAAATCATAATTCTCCTGTATGCTACTGGAGTACTGCCTATCGGCTACCAAATCGATGGTGATATCCCTAGTAGGCTGGGCCGTGGCCGTAATGTTCAATTGCTTGTTGGTCCTGCGGATGAATTGATCATTAAAATCCGAGAAAGCGGTCAACCAACCATTTCTGGCGGCCTCGTAACGTACATCCGACTGGCTACCCAAAACAAAACCGAGCGTAGGTCTGGTAGTCCCTATAAAACCGATTGACTGGGTATAACCGGGAAGCACGGTTCCATTGTTCTCGTTGTAGTTGATGTTCAAACGTTTTACCATCGTAACTACATCCACCACCGTATTGAACAAGCCACTCGTTTTTGGCTTTACCTTTTCCTCTACCTTTTCTGCTTGGTCCAGGATACCTGGACGGGGAGGTGCACCTCTTTGGGCCGTTGGGGCCTCCCGCTTCTTCAGGCCGATGAGATCATAGAACTTCTGCATGGTCAAGGAAGCGGTCAATGCGTGGGTGTTGGCATTCTGAACCGTATTGATACGGGCATTGGGATCATTTAATGCTTCCTGTGCAACCTCAGCAAGGGCGTCCCCGCCACGTTGCCAATCAAAATTACTGGTGTAGCTGTACTGCGCATTGATAAAGTCCAAAGCCGGTATTTTGGCAAAGGGCACTTCATAGTTCAACTGTATCTGCTGCGAATGTCTATTTGGCTCGCCCAAATCAAAAAAGCCGTCCCATAGTTCAAGGGTCTTGTCTATTTCAGACCGTGGATTCCCATCTTCTTCAAAATAATTACGGACGATGTTATTGTTCGATGCCGTCATATTGAAACGCAGGGACTTGGTTAGGTTGTAATTGACCGCGTACTGCCAATTGAAAAGGTAGTTCCGTTGTTGTAACTCCGGTAATGGTAATCTATCCACGCCTTCTTCCCGTACGTCCCTAAATCGCTGGGCGTTGAACTGTCTATTGATATTGGAATTCACCGAAAAACTTGCCGGTAGCAGGTTCAAGTTCAAATCCTTTAACCATTTCCAGTACTTGCCCGTAAACAGGGAATCCTTTTTGGCAAAGGGAGCTACCTCCACCGGGTCGAAACTATGGTTATAGACAAAACCGGCATTAACGGATTGATCCCTAAGTTCCGCAATTTCAAAATCCCGATGCTCCGTTTCGTTGTAGGAGTAATTAAAGGTAAAGTTCTCCACATCGTAGAAATTGGCATCGGCCTCTTCACCTCGATCTTTTCGAACCCCTATAAAGTTGATGCTGGTCCGCTTGGTATAGTCCTCGGCCTGCTCACGTATTTCATCCGCCGTTTGCTGGTCTGGTGCTGCATCGATTAAATCGTTCAACTTTAAGTCATCATAGACCGGGTCGAATTCCGGAGTAATCAACTGCTCCGATATTCCATAATTAAAGGGTAATTGTATGCCCCATTTCTTGGGCAATAATTGGCCCACGTTTACATTGGTCACCACATCATAACTTGTGGCGTCCTCCCGGGCCCTTTCGTTCGGCATTTGGTCAATGGACCCAAACCCTGAGGTACTTTTACTGCCCGTTGCCGTGACGTTCGCAAAATCTGCCATGTTCGCATCTACAGCGGCTATAGCGGCCCAACCACCATTGTTGTCCAATCCGGCCAAACGAAGTTCGTTGAACCAAACTTCTCCCCTTGCCGGTAAAATATCCTGGTTTTTGATACCTACCATCATACTACGGATACTACCCAAGGACGGATTTCCCTTAATTCCGATACGCAAGCTACCCGGTGCCCTGTCATCAAACTCGTTTACGGGAACGACTTCCCCGTTTTCCACCTCAAAATAGCGCACCTCGCTCAAATCGCCCCCTTGTATCCAAACCGACTTCACCTTGTTCAAATCGCTCAAGGCAATATTCATTTCGTTGACATCCGGCCATATTTCACTCTCCGAAGCCGCTGTAAACGGAGTAAACTGCAACGGTAGTTCTATTTGGTAATAATTTTGGGTAAAGTCCGTACCAATACGTAAGAAACCTACTAGAGGTGTGGAACTGTCCGCATAATCGCTATCCACGATCTTCTCCGCGTGCATGAACATTTTAATCTTTTGATACTGACGGATGTCGACGTTCAAATTTTTGAACACTCCCCTGGAATCTCGAGGTTCCAATCCTTCCACGACCAACGATAAAGACTGCTCGTTCTGCCTGATGATGGTATTGTTGTTGTTCAATTGCTCCCTGGCAACACCTGGAGGCAATACATAGGGAATAGGAATCCTTCCGCTGTTTTCCTCTATATTTACGGTGTTAACCTCCAAGGTGGTCCCATCGTCCGCGGGATTATCATCGACCAGCGGATCTTGCAATGTCTTTAAGTATGTTCTCCAATCCCCACGTACCAAATCCAGCGTCGCAAACCGAAGTACGGTTGGTCCCGTGAATCCTGTCATATACATACGCATGAAACTGATCGACCTGAAATCCGTTATACCGCCTACGGCATCGGTAAAATCGGTCAGCGGTATTTTATACTGGATCCATCTTCTGTTCAATTGTGTTCCGTTGGGAAGTTCAGGGGTAATGCCTTCTTTGATATCGGTTACATATTTATCATCGATGGTCGTTCCCGGTTTGATTTGTATACGGTATTCATAATAACTATTAACCGTATTCATGGTCAAATCCCGGTCCACATCCTCTACATCGGGCAATGTGGTAGACCCCCTATTGGTATTGGTGACTTGTACGGGCGAGTTTCCATCGGGGTTATTAAAATCCAGATACCGCTCCAAAATACCGCCCTCCCGGTTCAAATAGTACTGATAGTTGTCCAAGGCCGGATCCGGTCCTGGATTGGCATCGTAAATGGCGGCTTCGGCTTCATCGTTCAACCCATCAAATCCCAAATCCTGTAAGGTCCTGTTCGTTTCGCTCGCATCAAAGGCATACACCAAGGATTGGGTTGCGGGCACCTCGCCCCAACTAGTAGGCGCTACAAAATCATTACTTTCCACACCGGGTAATCCATTTTCATATTGTTTTTTGCCGTCCCGTAAAATGTCTTCGGATATATTTCCCAAGTTCAACACCAACTCCCCGGGACTTGTTGCCTCCCCGTCCACATACGGGTCCAACACCCAGAACTGCACGAATTCCACATTGGCCTGTTCAAAGTTGGTACTGCTCAAGGAACGCATAATACCCCCCCATTTTTGATCCGCTTGGGTACCCTGAAAGTCCGGATTGTTATTATACGGGCCTTTTTGATTAGGATAATAGGCCATATCCAAAGTTCCCTGAACCGTAGTCTGTCCTTGGGCTATGTCTATTTGAGGAAAAACCTCATCTATGAATACCCTACGCGTAGGATTGGTAGAAATATCGTTATCCGTAATGGCGGAAGGTCTTTGGTTCGTATAAAAAATAGGGTCGATGGTATACCAAGCCATTTTAGCTCGGCCGTAGCCGTTTTCAAGGTTTGCCGGATCTTCCGGTGAAGTTCCTATCAACTGCCCGCCGGGCACAAATTCCAAAGGGGTACTGGCCAAGGTCCACCCCAAGGAACCCCGGATATCGATCAAGGCTTGGGCCCCTTCAAAATCATCAAGGTAGGTGGTGGTTTCCCCTTGGAAATCCGCATTCTTGGGCGAATTGGGCTTTAACCATGCCACTTCTGCCCTAACCGATACATTGGAAGGCACATCAGTATCGATGTTGGGTAATTTGTTCGCCATTCTGGTCAACCAAGGTACTTCGGTCGAAAAATTACCATTAAGCCCAAAAATGGTATTGTTTACAGGTTCTATTCCAAAATTCGACTTTTGGGTCAGGGGACGTTCATTCAAATTCAATAATGTTCCCCCCAGTACAAAGTTTTTGTTGAACTGATGTTCCAAATTGACCCCTGTGAAACGTCTTGTCTGCTGGCCAAATACCGCATTGTTCTCTACCGATATATTGATGGGCACATTGGAAGCTTCCAGACTTGGATCTAAGATCTGCACGGTTCCTGCCTGATAGTTCACCGTATAATCGATTCCTTCCTGTAATTGCCTACCGCCGGCCGTAACCGTCACGGAACCTCGGGGCACGTTGAAGGCACCAATGGGAATACCGTTGTTCCCCTCGGATTTGTATCTACCCTTTAACAAGAACTTGTTTTTCTCGGGATCCTGTAGCGCTGCCGCCTTGGTGGATTCGTACATATCCCTGAAGACATATTTCTCCTGATTGTCATTATAGGAACCAGCATTTTCGTAATCTCCCGTACCGCTGTCCAAGGTTTCGAACAGGTACTCCCCAAAAGGTTCCACCTTGGTAAAAATGATTCGGCCTCCTTGAATATCCACCGTTATACCTGGATAGAAATCAAAAAATCCGTCCCCGCCAGGCTGTACGTCATTATAGACATTCAATCTGTCCAAATTGAACACGTCCAAAAGGATGCGGTCTTCCAGACCTTCCGGCCAACCAGACCCTGGCCCTTGTACCACTGGAGTAATATAGTTCCTTGGTGTAGGATCGGAATACAGGATATTCATCTTAAAATCATCCTCGCTCAACCGAAATGCTCCCGTGGCATAAATATTCTTCATCATCAAATCCCAAATAGGATCGCTGACATTGGTAATATTACTTTTCAAAAGTTTTAACACCAAGGTATTGTTCTCAATTATGGGCGTAGCCCCACCTGAAATGGTGGTCGCATCCACGCCTCCGTTAGCAAATTCACCTACCTGATAAACGTTACCGTCAAAGGTGTATTGATAGGCGACTGCCAACACCTCATCGTTGCTCAACCGTTGGTTCAAGGAAATGTATCCCAATTGGGTGTTGAAATCATAATCCCGTCCCTGCTCCAGTTTGCGGGCATTTTCCAAAATAGCGTAATCAAACCCTTGATTGGCCTGATAGCCCGCCACAACCGAATTAAAGCCTTGCTCGACCGTGGCTATTTCCCGAATATTGTCGTTCAACGCGCCTCCACCTGTTGTGATCAAAGTAGGGTCATAGGCATTTGCCCCATTTCTAGGTAGACCGTTCAAAGAGGATGTAAAAAATCCGCTGGATGCGTCCCCTGCAATCAATCCTATTCTAGTCTTTTCCTCATCGGTTGCATCAGAAAGTGGGTCTCCAAACCTAGTTTCCCCCAAATCCTGCAACGCTACCACATTACGTACGTTCAATGTTTGCTGACTCCTGTTGGTGACCCAAACTTCCAAACGGGTAATCTGTATCTTGCTCTGGATAAAGGGATACTTTTCCAAAGCCCTGTCATAGTTATCCCGAAAGTACTGCGCCAAGAAGAAGTGCCTGTCCTCGTCATAATCCAAAGCGGTTAAGGAAAACTCATTGATGGTACCACCGCCTTGGGCCACTACAGTATTGTTCTGGGAGCGCTGTTCTGAAAAAACGGCGGTGACCGTTGTTTTACCAAACTGTAATTGCGTCTTTACCCCAAAAAGACTTTGTGCCCCTTGTATTAAGGAGCTGTTCAAAGGCATGTTGACGTTACCTACTTCTATTTTTCTTAAAATATCATCCTCGGTTGGGGTATAGTCCAACTTTACGATATTCTGGAAATCGAAAGTTGCCTCTGTATCATAATTGGCATTTACCTGTAAACGCTCCCCAATCTTGCCTAACATACTTAGACTGATGCGCTGATCAAAATCAAAGGACAGGTTTGTCCTATTACGAGGCGATAGGGAGGGGTTATCATTTTTTTGCCATATGACACCCAAATCCATGGCAACGGAACCTTGCGGGATTACCTCAATCGTATTCCCGCCAAAAACCGATTGAAAAAAATCATTGTTGATGTAAAAGTTGGGCAAAAGGTTTCTTCGGGCTTCCTCGCTTCCGGCCTTCTTACCGGAATACGCATCGGATTTTTCCTTGAAATAACTTTTGATTCCTTGTTTCCGGACAAGTTCATAGTATTCATCAGGGGTAAGGATTATAGGGTAGCCAATATTGAAATCGCCGATACTTTCATTGTAGATATATCGGTCCAAATTTGGATCATAAATATATTTGGAAACGATACTGTCTGGATTCTCCAATACGATTCTTCCCAGATCGTAGCCTGTCTTTACCGAATCCAATTCCTGTTCATCCGTTTCCTGGGCCATGGAACGTTCCACAAAGCCAATGAATACAATGAATAGGAAAATACCCTTAAAAGAATTTTTAAGTTGTTTAAATGCCCCTTGTTTCAAACTTGCTATAAATTTTTCAGCGCCAGTTTTATAATGTTCTCTACGCTTAAAGAGGGGTCTTGGGAAATAACCTTATCTACTACCTTTTCAGCCTGTCTTCTAGCAAAACCCAGAACCTCTAAAGCAGATAACGCTTCATCCTTATTTGTATTGTTTGGAGTTAAGGAAACTTCATCTATATCGTAGACTTTTAAAATCTTGTCGCGCAGGTCCAGAATGACACGTTGCGCAGTCTTGGCACCGATGCCCTTTATGGCCTGGATAGCCGGCACGTTCCCATTGGCTATTGCATCCCTGATTTCGACGGGTGACATTGAGGATAACATAGTTCTGGCCGTACTAGATCCTATCCCAGAAACGGATAACAACAACCTGAAAATTTCCCGTTCCGATTTTTCCGAAAAACCGAAAAGGGTATGGGAATCCTCTTTGACCTGAAGATGGGTATAAATATTCACCAATTCGGCATCCGGCAATTTTGAAAAAGTATGCAAGGATATGTTTACGAAATAGCCCACCCCGTTACATTCAACAATTATATGGGTAGGGTTCTTTTCTATTAATTTCCCCTTTAAATGGTGAATCATTTATTTTGGTTGTTGGTTGTTATCCGCTGAAAATTATATCCTCAGAGACCAAGTAATTATTAAACCTTTATTTTGTTATTTTAGCCTGTTTTCTTTTTTCCCTCTCTTGGGCATCAATGACCGCAACGGCCGTCATGTTCACTATTTCCTCAACACTTGCACCTAATTGCATTATGTGTACAGATTTTCGTAATCCCACCATAATGGGGCCGATGGAATCTGCCTTGTTCAATTCCTTCAGCATCTTATAGGTTATATTGGCCGATTCAAGATTTGGAAAGACCAAAGTATTTACCTTTCTGCCCGCCAGTTTGGAGAAAGGGAACTTACTTTCATGAAGCTCCTTGTTCAATGCGAAATCCATTTGTATTTCACCATCGACCACTAAATCTTGATTACTTTGATGTAGAATTCGTACCGCCTCACGCACCTTTATGGCGTTTTGATGTGGCGAAGAACCAAAGTTTGCATAGCTCAAAAGTGCGATTACGGGATCAAACCCAAAGGTAGTGGCCACATTGGCGGTCATTTGCGTAATATCGGCCAACTCTTCCGCATTTGGGTCGATATTTATTGAAGTATCCGCCAAAAAAAGCGGTCCTCTTTCCGTAATCATAATGTTTACTGTGGCAACCCTCTTAACACCAGTCGCCCTACCAATTACCTCCAAAATAGGTTTCACTACGGTAGGATAGGCCCTGGAATATCCTGAAATCATACCATCCGCATCCCCTTCCAGTACCATCATGGCGCCAAAATAATTCCGCTCCCTCATTTTTATTTTAGCGCTATACAAGGTAGTGCCTTTCCTTTTTCTACTTTCCCAATACTTTGTGGCATATCTAATATGCCGCTCGTCAAATTCGTCGGATAAAGGATCTACAATTGGAATATCGGCATCAAATTCCAGTTCCTTCTTCAACTCCAAAATAATATCCTTTCTACCAAGTAGAATTGGTTCCGCGATACCTTCTTCATATACGATCTGTGCCGCTTTTAGGACATCCAAATGATCCGCTTCGGCAAAAACGATTTTTTTGGGATTTGATCGTGCCCTGCTGTGCAACAAACGAACCACTTTGTTATCGTTTCCTGAACGCAGCATCAATTCTTCCCTGTACTTGTCCCAATCCTCAATGGGTGCCCTGGCCACACCACTATCCATAGCGGCCTTGGCCACGGCCGGTGGTATCTCGTGTATCAATCGTTGATCAAAAGGTTTTGGGATGATGTAGTCCCTTCCGAAGGTGAGTCGGGTTTCCCCATAGGCGATATTCACCTGTTCCGGTACGGGCTGTTTTGTGAGTCGGGCCAAGGCCTTTACGGCCGCCATCTTCATTTCTTCATTGATCCCAGTTGCCCGCACATCCAAAGCGCCCCTAAAAATAAACGGGAATCCCAGCACATTGTTCACCTGATTGGGGTGATCGGAACGGCCCGTGGCCATGATGATATCCTTTCGGGTCTTTATGGCCAGGTCATAGTTGATTTCCGGATTAGGATTGGCCATGGCAAATACAATGGGGTTGTCCGCCATGGAAAGTAGCATTTCCGGAGTTACAATATCTGCTATGGAAAGCCCGATAAATACATCGGCCCCAACCATCGCTTCCTCTAAAGTGTCTATTTTTCTATCCGTAGCGAATTCCTTCTTGGCTTCCGAAAGGTTTTCGGCATCCTTTCTAATAACCCCCTTGCTATCCAACATAACTATGTTCTCCGCCCTTGCCCCAAAGGCCTTGTAAAGCTTTGTACAGGATACGGCGGCCGCCCCTGCCCCACTGACCACGATGGTTACGTCTTCAATTTTTTTCTTTGCAAGTTCGAGGGCGTTCAGGAAAGCGGCCGCGGAAATTATGGCCGTGCCGTGCTGGTCATCGTGCATTACGGGGATATCGAGTTCCTCCTTTAACCTTCTCTCGATTTCAAAGGCTTCGGGAGCCTTAATATCTTCAAGGTTTATTCCCCCAAAAGTTGGGGCAATCATTTTTACGGTTTCGATGAACTTATCCACATCCTCCGTATCCACCTCGATATCGATTCCGTCTATATCGGCAAAAATCTTAAAGAGTAGTCCTTTACCTTCCATTACGGGCTTGGAGGCTTCCGGCCCAATATTGCCCAATCCCAAGACAGCGGTGCCGTTGGAAATAATGGCCACCAAATTTCCTTTTGAAGTGTATTTATAGACGTTCTCTTTGTTTTTAGCAATTTCGAGACAAGGCTCCGCTACTCCAGGGGAGTAGGCCAATGCAAGATCGCGCTGCGTACTATAGGGTTTTGTGGGTACTATTTTAATCTTACCGGGCTGTGGTTTGGCGTGATAGACCAATGCCTCCCTTCGTTGCTTTTCCTTGCTCATTTTCTGGGAATTTAAATAACAAATGTAAAGGTATTACAGAAAACCTGATGAAAAAGAGGCCTTTTTATCGAAAGTATTATAGATTAATAAATGAATCCCTAATTTATAAATCGACAAGGGTTTTTGCTTTCCCTACATTCAATCGCATAGCCAAGAAAGCTGCAATGATAAAAAAGGTACCTGCGAAAAGCATTGCGTTAATTGCCTCACCTCCCAATAGGTATTTATAAATTGGACCGAAAGTGAGCGTTTCTATACCCATAGGGATAACGATCATCATGTTTAAAATCCCCATATAGACTCCCCTTCTTTCCTGAGGCACTACCTTAGAAACCATTGTATAAGGTATGCCCATCATGGCCGCCCATCCAATTCCGAACAATACCATGGGCGCCAATACCAGTAACGGGTCATTAATAAACGGAATGGAAAACAGGGCAATGGCGGTTCCGACCAAACTATAGGCATATACCTTTTTGCCTCCAAATCTTAAAGTCAAGGGCACCAATCCCAGAGCTACCACCATGGTTACTATGTTGTAGGTAAGGCTCATTTGTGCCGACTGCGAAGCAGCTTCCGAAGTGGAATACCCCATAGTGCTTTTGAACAAGGGGGTAATATATTGCCAGTAAACAAATAAAGCATACCATTGGAACAGATAAACCGCCCCGAGTTTCCATAGGAAAACGGGCATGTTTTTTACCGCATCCTTTATTTCGGCAAAAGGTGTAGCAATACGGGCTGCCAAAGGTTTCTTCTTGGCGGAGTTTATCTCCTCCAGTTCTTCGTCCGATGGCGGTATTTCCGGAGTTTTCAATACCGACCATAAAATGGTGGTAATCGAAAGGATACCTCCAATGTAAAAGGAATAATACAGCCAAGTAGGAATGGAACCCGCTACTTCTACCGATTCATCCCCGAACAAATATTGAAAAAGAACGATGGACCCGTTCGCCAATAAAATACCTGCACCTACAAACAAACTTTGCATCTGATATCCAAGGCTGAACTGCTTTTCTGGAAGCTTGTCCCCTACAAAAGCCCTATAGGGCTCCATGGCCATGTTATTTCCCACATCCAAAATCCAAAGAAGGCCTACAGCAAACCAAAGAACCGGACTTGAAGGAAACATGAACAAACATATACTTCCAATGAGTGCGCCTATCAAAAAGTAAGGCTTTCGTCTTCCCCATCTTGGAGACCAGGTCTTATCTGACATGGCGCCAATTATTGGCTGAACCACCAATCCTGTTACCGGTCCTGCGATGTTCAATATCGGCAACATTTCTTCTGGCGCCCCCAAGTAGAGAAAGATGGGATTGATAGCGGTTTGTTGAAGGCCAAAACTGTATTGAATGCCTAAAAATCCCACATTCATATTAAATATCTGCCAGAAGCTAAGACTTGGTTTGGTTAGTTGCATACAATCTGATATTTGATTTTATAGAAAGTAATTACGGGATTGACAAAATACAACAATCCCTTTTTTTGAATCCTCATAAAAAGTCGTCTAGCAATATAGTATAATTAACGAAAAGTAAATATAAATAGAAGGATAATTAGAAATCAAAACCCAGCTATAACGTTGTAGTGGTTTAGGACTCTTTTTGTAGAAATTCAATGTTCCTTTTCAATCCAGAAAATTTGGTCCTTTTCACAGCCGATTTTTTGAACACTTTTTTAAAAACGTCTTCCGTTATCTCCTCCCAGTCCTTTTTGGTCATGGACAACAACTCCGGATGCGGATTGAACAAAGGTTCCTTATGTGGTCTTGAAAACCTATTCCATGGACATACATCCTGACAAACATCGCAGCCAAACATCCAATCGTCCATTTTAGCTTGGAACTCGGTCGGAATTTCATTTTTGAGTTCTATCGTAAGGTAGGAAATACATTTACTGCCGTCCACGACATAGGGTTCTATAATAGCTTGGGTGGGACAGGCATCGATACAGGCCGTACAGGTCCCGCAATGATCCGTAACAGGTGTGTCGTAATCCAATTCCAAATCGATAATAAGCTCTGCTATAAAATAAAAGGAACCGACCTCTTTCGTCAATAGGTTGCTGTTCTTCCCAATCCATCCCAAACCACTTTTTGCTGCCCACGCTTTGTCCAAAACCGGTGCTGAATCAACAAAGGCACGCCCTTTCACCTCACCGATTTCTTCGGATATAAAATCATGCAATTGCCTTAGTTTGCCTTTGATCACATGGTGATAATCCTCACCATATGCATATTTGGAAACCTTAAAGGTGTCTTTTTCTTGAGTTTCTTGTGGAAAGTAATTCAACAACAAGGATATCACTGACTTGGCCCCGTCCACCAGCAAGCGAGGGTCCAGTCGTTTATCGAAATGGTTTGCCATGTACCCCATTTCCCCGTGCATGTTTTTTTTCAACCAGCGCTCCAGTCTTGGGGCTTCCTGTTCAAGAAACTCTGCCCTGGATATACCACAAGACAAAAAACCGAGGCGCTTGGCTTCGGTTTTTATTCGCTGTGACAATATACTTCGGTTCATATTCCGAAGGTACATTAATTTTAATTTAAAATAGTTAATTAGGAAGTAGGCGGTATATAGACCGGCACAACATTTTCAATAGGTTTTAAAGATTTTAGATAGGCAAAAATCGCCTCGACATCCTCATCATTCATACTTCTGTAGGCCTCTACGGGCATTGGAGGCATAATTGGTCTAGAACCATCCAGTCCCTTATATTTTCCCTCTTTAATTGCCTTCTTGAATTGGTCTAATGTCCAGCTTCCTATACCTGTTTCATGAGGCGTAAGGTTACCGGCATAGCTGGTTCCCCAAGGTCCAACTGCAGCCGTTAAATCCCCTGCAAACAAAGCCCAAGGGCCTAAAGGAACATTTTCAGGGATTGGCGGTAAAGCTCCGGAACTGTCAAATCCCATCATGTAACGGTCCATGTCCGGCACAGGACCCATTTCAGTCATTTTCTTGGGCGTATGGCAATCTGCGCAGCCAATTATACTTACCAAATACTCACCTCGCTCTTCTAAATTCACCGTTTTAACGTTTGCTTCCTCTATTACTGCGACCTTCTTTTCCTTAGGCCGGTTGCACGAGGCCAATATCAATACCGAAAAGGTCATGATCGCGATTAATTTATTTTTCATCTTCTTTCTTTTTTGGTTGTTAAATCCGTATAGGCCTAATTATCGGAAGGGTCACTAAAAGGCACATTAGGGTTAAATTCTGCAAATACTCCATTGGGGTTCTCTTCAACGATCCAGGCGTGCAGTGTCCATGAACCTCCCGCCACATTGGGATTGTCATCCCAGTGATCCGCGTCTCCCACAAAACCTTCTGGAGGTGTAGGAGAAATAGCCTTTGGAACCGCGTACTCGACACCTACCAATTTTAGCTGACCTTGTTCATTGGGCACGTACAGGAGAATTTCTGGTTTTTCCATATCAAATTCACCATCGATAAGTCCTACATTGATATAATGGAAGCCCATGTTGGGAACATATATAGATGGATTAAATGGATAAGGATCGGCATAGCCTGCCTTTTTCGCCTGTTCAAAGCTGTGATAGCGCATGGTTGCTCTATTAACTTTTTTCAATTGGGATTCTAATGTTTCCTTCTTTGCTTTAACGGATACCAATTCAAGCTCGTTTTCTGTAGTAGTAGTCTCCTCTTTTGAACAGGAAGTAACTACTATGAGTAATAATAGACTTCCTAAACTTGCAATTGTGCCTTTTAATGTTTTCATAACGATACGATTTAAATGAAATATTATTTGTCCTTTGGGGAACAGTATCGCTAAGGTCAAAAGAAGCTACATATGTGTTTGACAAAAATGTCGCATATCTTAACAGATTTGTCTCACCTAAATAAAAACATTGATTATCAATAGCTTAAAAACCTCTAATTTCTAATGACAGTCACTTCGCTTGGAGAGATTCCAAACTTTTCCTTAAAGCTCTTGGCAAAATATGAGAGATTGGAAAAACCAACACTATACGCAACTTCAGAAACATTACCAGTACAATTCTGTAAAAGTTTAAATGCGCTATTCAAACGAATTTCGGATATAAGCTGATTGGCAGATTTATTTGTTAACGCCTTTAATTTGCGATGTAGTTGGGCACGACTAAAACCCACAGAGCTGGCAAGTAGCTCTACGGAAAAAGAACAATCTTCCAGGTGTTCGTTGATGACCTTAAAAACCTTTTTAAGAAATTCATCCTCCATTGAATTTAAGGAAAGGTCGTCCACCAGGAGACCATCTAACTCCTTCACCTTTATCCAAAGCTTTTCTCTTAAACCTATTAGATTTTTGATACGTACCAAAAGCTCATCGGAAGCGAAAGGTTTGGTTAAATAGGCATCGGCACCCTGATAAAGTCCTTGCATCTTATTGTCCTGGCCGGCCTTGGCGGTCAGTAATATAATGGGGATATGACTCGTCTTGCTATTCGTCTTTAACGTGTCACATAAGGCAAATCCGTCCTTTTTGGGCATCATGACGTCACTAATGATAATATCCGGTATTTCAGTCGTAGCAATCCTCTCACCTTCCTCCCCATCCTTAGCAAGTAAAATTTCATATTGTCCCTCTAAAATGCAGCCCACATAACTTCTTAAATCTTCATTATCTTCTACGATCAATGCAATTGGCAAATCCCTTTTGGACCTATTACTTCCTTTTTCACTAAGCGTGGTAAATGTTTCAAAATACCCTTCTTCAGTATCTGTTGGTGCTTGGGCCTCAACTATCATGGCTGATTTGGGGAGACCTTCCAAAGTAATGGGTATTTTTAAGTAAAATGCGGTGCCTTTCCCTAAGGAGCTTTCTACCTTTATTTCTCCCTGATGCAATTCGACCAACTCCTTTGTCAATGCAAGCCCGATTCCAGAACCATTACGTTCAGAGCCTTCCACTCTATAAAACCGATCAAAAACATTGCCAATATCTTCTTTTGAGATTCCATTACCAGTATCTGAAACAGAAAAGTCAAGATTGCCGTTATTAAAATCAACATTGACGGTAACCTTTCCTCCTTGGCTGGTATACTTGAATGCATTGGATAACAGATTGTTGACTATTTTCTCCAACCTATCAGCATCGAAATAGCCAATTTCCGAATCTGAGCTGAACGTTACCTCATAGAAAATACCGGCACGTTCCGCGGTGCTTTCAAATGAATAGACCATCAATTTTAAAAATGGTATAATATCATTTTTAGTTAGGGAAAGTATTGTCTTCCCACTCTCCAATTTGGAAAGTTCCAATAGTTCATCGACCAAGGATTGCAAACGGGAGGAATTTCTTTGCACAATATTAAATTCCGTTTCACTTAAGGTCACACCTTGTACCCCATTGTCCTTTTGCACTCTTTTGGCATTCTCTAGGGGCCCCTGAATCAAAGTTAGCGGCGTTCTGAACTCATGACTAATATTGGTAAAAAATCGAGTCTTTAGCTCATCTAAATCCTTCATACGAAGAATCTCAGAACGCGATTTTTCCGCTTCCACTCTTTCATTTTCATTTCGCTTGGCTATAGTTTGACGCCTATACGCAATACCGAAGGAATATATAATAATTTGTAAAAAAATACCCGTGGAATAAGGGTCAAGTCTAAATGGGGGATTCATCAAGTCCATTGACCAAAGTGTTCCTATTACGAGAGCAATACTGGCGACAATAGAACCAATTCCAAAATATCTGGCGAATGCATCATTCTTAAGCGCAATAACAATTGACACTATCAAGCTAGCAACGGCATAAACATTTAGAAAAACATAATGAAAACCTACCCCGGTGAAGGATGTTTGGGGTTCTAATAATAGAACGTAAACAGTTGTTAAAAGTATCTCCACCAAGATGAACAATGCTAGGCCTAGCATCACTCTGTCCAATATTGGAAATTTGATTTTGGAATCTATAAACGCCCTACCAAAAAACCAAAATGAATAAAAAATTCCATTTGCTATTAGTAACCATGTTATGTAGCGAAACTTAGCCAAACCACCAATGATAAAACCTACGGTCATAGCCTGGGTTAGGGTACAAAAAACCAACCAGATACAGAACCAAAGAAAAATAGGTTCCCTCAAATAGATGTACTGCAAAAAATGATAAAGCAATATAATGAACGTAACACCAAATAAAAAAATATTGAAACTACTGTGGTACTGGTTAAACTGATGGTAATAGGGTTGATCAGGGCTTCTAGCAGTCAAATTGAAATAGGCCGGATATCCCATAGCATTGCCTTTAACCTTGATTATCACTTCTACAACCTTATTGACGGGCAGTGAATCTAAGGTAATCGCATTCATAATCCAATTACCCTTATATGTCTTTTCTTTCTTTGGATATTCGACTCCCGTTTTTTGATGGAATATAAATTCCTTGTCTACATACCCATAGACGTCAACGGTTCCATTACTTTTAGTCCATGCCGGTGGACCGATCATTTTATCTTCAAAATGCAAGGTCCAGCCAATTAATGGTTCTTTTGTTTTTAAGCTGAGTTTTCCCCAATAGGTGGTTCCAACCTCTAGATATCGGGGCAATTCATCTCCTTGGAGAAAAGAGAGGGTGGTATCGGCAACAATCTTTTTGGGTGTAAAAACATCATTGATATCCGGATACACCTTTAGAACGTGATCGAGGGAATGGACCGGATATAATGTGTCCAGCACATAGACGTTTTCTTGTGAAAAGATTAATCCTGAATTGATAAGGCAAAGAAAAAGGGTATACTGAAAGAAACGCATCTATTGCAAACCGATTAATTAGGTCTGTAACAAGATAAAAAGAAAAACGAAACTTCAGAATAAACCAGGCTGTATACCCCCTTTTATCCTTCCCAAGTGCTTGTAGGCCAACTCGGTCACCTCCCGACCCCTAGGCGTGCGCATTATAAAACCTTGTTGGATTAAAAAAGGTTCGTAGACCTCTTCAATGGTTTCTGCACTTTCCGATACGGCCGTGGCCAACGTGGTTATTCCTACCGGGCCTCCCTTAAATTTATCAATGATGGTGGTCAATATTTTATTGTCCATCTCGTCCAAACCATTGGCATCTACATTTAAGGCCTTTAGACCGAATTTGGAAATTTCGATGTCTATTTTACCGTTGCCCTTTATCTGTGCAAAATCTCGAACCCTCCTCAATAAGGCATTACATATTCTAGGGGTTCCCCTACTTCTTCCCGCTATTTCTATGGCCGCCTCATTGGTGATTGGAACTTTTAAAATATCCGCACTTCTTTGAACAATGGTAGAAAGCAATTCCGTATCGTAATACTGTAACCGACTTTGAATACCGAACCTGGCCCTCATGGGAGCGGTCAAGAGTCCCGATCGGGTCGTTGCGCCAATTAAGGTAAACGGGTTCAGGTTTATCTGGACCGAACGGGCATTGGGGCCCGTTTCTATCATGATATCGATTTTGTAATCCTCCATCGCGGAATAGAGATACTCCTCCACAATGGGACTCAACCTATGGATCTCATCAATAAAAAGTACGTCCCGTTCATCCAAATTGGTCAAGAGTCCCGCTAAATCACCTGGCTTGTCCAACACGGGACCAGAGGTTATCTTGATACCAACGCCCAATTCATTGGCCAAAATATTCGCGAGGGTGGTTTTACCCAATCCGGGAGGACCATGAAAAAGTGTATGGTCCAAGGCTTCCCCCCTTCGATTGGCCGCCTCCACAAAAACCTTTAAGTTTTCCAAGACCTGCTCCTGACCCGTAAAGTCATCAAAACTTACGGGGCGCAAAGCCCTCTCTATATCTAGTTCGGCATCGGAAAAACCGTTTTTGGACGGGTCTAGGTATTCATTCATACACCAACAAAGATAGGCAAACACTTGTTAATTTTTTTTGAACCACTGTTTTCTTTATTCATAGAATTTCAGGGAGAAATTTGTATTTTCAAAAAATGGAAAAGAAAATTTACACCCCGGGAATCCTTCAATACATTCCCTTTTTTTATGTTATTTGGTCCGATGACCTCGTATCCGCTTCCGAGGTAAACGTTGTGGAAAGAGCTATCGAAAAGGATGAGAGCCTATCGGATATGGAAAAGGTTCTTTTGAACTCTTGGTTACAGGTTAAAAACCCTCCTAAGAATGAGGAATTCAAAAATTGGAAACAGACCATCTCCAATTCGGGCATCAAATTACTGGAAGGGGAAACCTATCCATTGACAACCTTCAGTCAAAAAGTAGTCTGTCATTATCACGAAACCTGCCCCTTTAACGAGCATCTAAAAAATATTGAAGTCAACTTGGGCATCCAGCCCAATCACTACAATCATTTGTTTGAGGTGGAAGTTGAACACATCGCCAGTGCCAATACGTATGTAGCCGAAGAACTTTCTGTCATCCTTAAGGGTAAACATGCCCGTGTCATTGACCGGTTTCAAGAATTCATTCAACATTCCCTCTTCGATTGGGACGTTCATCGACAAAAAGAAGATTTTAGGGAGGTAGTTCTGGAGCAAGTGAAGTTTTTGGCAGAAAACGGATATGGCGCCATGGCGTATCCATGTGCATACGGAGGTACGGGCGACATGGAAGGGTATGCAACTATTTTTGAAAACCTAATGTACGTGGATGGTAGTTTGACTATAAAATTTGGGGTTCAATTCGGACTTTTTGGAGGAAGTATCCAAAAACTGGGCACAAAATATCATCACGACACGTATCTAACCGATGCCGGAAAGGCAACCCTCTTGGGATGTTTTGCAATGACGGAAACGGGACATGGCTCCAATGTTAGGGGCATCAAAACCACGGCAACCTATAGAAAGGAAGATGACAGCCTAATTATTCACACTCCTGGTGAGAACGACAACAAAGAATACATAGGCAACGCTCTGCATTCCAAGATTGCCTCTGTTTTTGCACAACTCATTGTTGATGGCAAAAATGAAGGGGTACATGCCATTCTTGTCCCACTAAGAAATGAAAAGCATGAACTGCTCCCGGGAATCCGGATAGAGGACAACGGTTACAAGTTGGGTTTGAACGGGGTAGACAATGGAAAGATATGGTTCAACCAAGTGAAAGTGCCCAGAAAAAATTTGCTCAACAAGTACGGTAGCATTACAGACGATGGTGCCTATTATTCGGAAATCGATAATCCAAACAAACGCTTTTTTACCATGTTGGGAACATTGGTGGGAGGTCGCATCTGTGTGGCGCGTGCCGGTCTGGGCGGGGCCAAAATGGCATTGACAATCGCCGTTAAACATGCCCTAAAGAGAAGGCAGTTCAATGACAGCATCAAAATACAGGAAGACCTGTTGATGGACTATCCTACCCATCAATTACGTTTGACTCCCTTGGTTGCCAGTGCCTATGTTTATCATGCCACCTTAGATAAAATGATGGAGATTTATTGCGATGAGAATCAGCCGGACAAACGCAAGGTGGAAACCCAAGTAGCCGGACTCAAATCCATTATTACCTGGTATGCCAACAATACCATCCAGGAGTGTAGGGAAGCCTGTGGTGGGAAGGGGTACCTTTTGGAAAACCGTATTGCCGACCTCAAAGGCGATGTGGACATCTTTACCACCTTTGAAGGGGACAACAACGTGCTCTTGCAACTGGCGGCCAAGGGAGTCCTCTCAGATTTTAAATCGGAATTCAACAGTGCAGGGTTCTCTTCCGTTTTAAAATTGTTGAGCCAGCAATTATCGGATAAATTGGCCACGGTAAATCCCATTTACTCCAATAAGGTGGATACAGAACATTTATACAACCCCAAATTCCACAAGCACGCCTTTGATTATAGAACCCGCAGATTGACGTATACCTTGGCGATGCGCATTAGGGATTACATTAAAAAGGGAGTGCCGTCCTATCAAGCATTTCTTAAGGTCCAAACGCATTTATTGGCGTTGGGAAAAGCCTATAGCATTGAATTGGCTTATAATACCTACTTCCAATTCACAGAGAACATTCAAAATGAAAAACATAGGGCCCTATTTCAAAAACTGGGTACGTTATTCGCTCTTTACGAAATAAGAAAGGATGCCTCTTGGTATTTGGAACAAGGTTACATTGGCGGCACAAAATCAAAGGCCATACGACAGCGTGTGGAGCGCCTGTGTACGGAACTTAGGCCACATATACATGTACTTGTGGACGGTTTTGGCATTCCGGACAATTGTTTGACAGCACCTATTGCCAATTAATTATTTTCCTTGTCGAGTTGTGAAGTATCTAGAAAATCCAAAATGGTAATCTTGGGATTTCCGTACAGACTTGTTTTGGAGGAACCTCTTGATGACAATTGAAAATCCTCCAAAACATTCACTCGGGCATCGGGGGAGTCTTCCAGGATCACGATAGCCTGTTTCGCCTCCAATTGCTCTCCTTTTAGGGTGCTTTTTCCGTATAATTTGACCATAAAAAGATCCGTGGCACCCTCCAACTTTGCCGATGCATTTTCATACATGAACAGATTATTTGTAGCTCCCGCCGAATATACTCTTACATCGATACGGTCCTTGAGGTTCATTACAAGGGAATCACTGGCCACATTAAAGTCGCCAGAACTAATACCCTCCATATGTATGTTGATAATATCGGCCGTGGCATTAAGTTCCAAACGGGATGTTTCCCTTGTTAGGACGTCCAAGCGATCGCCCGAGATAACATCCTCCATACTTATTTCACCATTGTTCATGGTGATTTTATTCAGTTCTGTGAAATTAACGGTTATATCAAGCTTTCTTTTTGAAGTGATATTATAAAACGAAGAAATGAACAAGGTACTATCCTCCACTTTGAACTTTAGGACATCGACCAAATTATCATCCAGTTCCAACGAATAACCCTCATTGGAGGACTTTTTCAGGTATACTTTCAAATCATCATCCAGTTGTATTGCATTAAAAGCGGGAAGGCTTTCCCTAACCTCGACCACATTCCTATTTCCCTTTATTTTTGGTTTCCTTTGACCATAAGCCTGAATCCCAAATACTAGGGCAAAAACTATAAACAATAACTTTTTCATCTGTTTTTCTTTTATGTACCTTTTAAACGTCCGACGAAATTCGCCTATAATCATCTCAGCAGGTATTAAGCATGGTTTAGATTCATTTCAAGATATTAGAATACATAATACTAAGCACTTTGCTACATAAAGATATTATAAATTAGCAAGTAGCAAACCCAAAACGTTTAAAGCAAAAAAAATGCCCGACTCTAGTCAGGCATTTTATATTAGATGGTCGTTGAGTTAATGATTTAATTCTTCTTCGTCTTCCCTTAGCGGGATATGCTGTGGGACGAAATCCTGTCCAGGTATTATATATTCTCCATTAACATCCACTTTACTATAATCATAGGCCCAACGATGTACCTCAGGGATTGCACCATCCCAATTTCCATGAATATGTTTTATTTCAGTAGTCCACTCCAAAGTATTTGAACTCCAAGGATTTTTAGGGCCTATCTTACCATAGAACATACTGTAAATGAAATTGTAAACAAATATCAACTGAGCTGCCCCGGCAATTAAAGCAAAGACAGTCATCAAAACCTGTACATCCGCTAATTCATCAAACATTGGAAAAGCTGTATTTTCATAATACCTCCTTGGAACACCGGCCATACCGACAAAGTGCATTGGGAAGAAAACACCGTAAGCACAGATTGCGGTTATCCAAAAATGTACATAACCCAAATTCTTGTTAAGCATCCTACCCTCAAACATCTTAGGGAACCAATGATAGATACCAGCAAATAAACCATACAATGCAGAAATACCCATTACCAAATGAAAGTGTGCCACAACAAAATAGGTGTCGTGCACATTAATGTCCAACGTACTGTCTCCCAATATGATTCCCGTTAAACCTCCAGTAATAAAGGTAGACACTAAGCCAATAGAAAACAGCATCGCCGGATTCATTTGCAAGTTGCCCTTCCATAATGTTGTTATGTAGTTAAATGCCTTTACTGCAGATGGTATGGCAATTAATAAGGTAGTGAAGGTAAACACGGAACCTAAGAATGGGTTCATACCTGAAATAAACATATGGTGACCCCATACTATGGTTGAAAGGAATGCAATTGCCAGAATAGAAGCAACCATAGCCCTATAACCAAATATCGGCTTACGTGCATTTGTAGACATCACTTCTGAAGTAATACCCAAGGCAGGTAATAATACAATATATACCTCAGGGTGACCTAGGAACCAGAATAGATGTTCGTACAACACAGGGGAGCCTCCCTGATAATGTAACACCTCGCCTTGAATGAAGATATCCGACAGAAAGAACGATGTTCCAAAACTTCTATCCATTATAAGCAATAGTGCTGCGGATAGTAAAACCGGGAACGAGATTACACCGATTATTGCGGTTACAAAGAATGCCCAAATTGTTAATGGCAACCTGGTCATGGTCATTCCTTTGGTACGCAAATTCAGAACCGTTACAATATAGTTCAAGGAACCCAATAGCGAAGAGGCAATAAATATGGCCATAGAAACTAACCAAAGGGTCATACCCATCCCAGAACCGGGTTGCGCCATTGGAAGTGCGCTCAAAGGTGGGTAGATTGTCCATCCAGCTGCTGCCGGTCCTGCCTCAACAAAAAGGGAAAGAACCATTATAACAGAGGAGACAAAAAACAACCAAAAGGAAACCATGTTCAAAAAGCCAGAAGCCATATCCCTGGCACCAATTTGAAGTGGAATCAATAAATTACTAAAAGTACCACTTAGACCTGCCGTCAACACAAAGAACACCATAATCGTTCCGTGCATAGTAACCAAAGCTAGATAAATATCAGCATCCATAACCCCACCTGGTGCCCATTTACCCAATAATGCCTCAAAGAAGACATTAGATTCACCTGGCCAGGCCAATTGCATCCTGAACAAAAGTGACATAGCGATACCTATAAAACCCATGATAAGCACCCCAGTAATGAAGTACTGTTTTGCTATCATTTTGTGATCTTGGCTAAATATATATTTAGTTATAAATGTTTCTTTGTGATGATGATGCCCATGATCATCATGAGCATGATCATCTACGTGTAAATGTGCTGTTGCTGACATAATCGAACTTTTTCTTTTATAGTATAGACAATTTTTTCTTTATTCTGCGCTGGCCATTACAGTATTCTTAAATGTCTGCTGGCTCGCCATCCAAGCATTGTATTCCTCTTCAGTTTCTACAATGATTTTCATCTGCATGTTATAATGAGATTTACCACAAATTTTGTTACATAACAAAATGTAATCAAACTCCCATGGATCAATTACCTCTCCGGTTTCAGTAGATTTCTCTGCCCTAAATTGATTGGTTCGCTTTACCTTCTCCACAATATCCGGATTTTGCCTCATTTGCTCGGTAGTGTAAACCGGTGTAAACGAAAACTCCGTAATCATTCCAGGAACACAGTTCATCTGAGCCCTAAAATGCGGCATGTACGCGGAATGAAGCACGTCCTGTGACCTCATTTTAAAATTTACCTTTCTGCCGACTGGCAAATGAAGTTCCTTGACAATAACATCGTCACTTGCATAGGGATCTGATTCATCCAATCCTAGAACATTCGCCTTGTCAATATCGATCATTCGAACATTGGCGCTTCCTAGTGTATTATCAGCTCCTCCATACCTCGCTGTCCAATTGAACTGTTGCGCATAAAGCTCAACGATTAATGGATCGTCCTCATCATTTATATCTGTAATGTTGGTCCAAGTATAAAGACCGTATAGAATCAAACCAGCGAGTACGATTACGGGAATAATAGTCCAGATAAACTCCAAACGGTTATTATCGGCATAAAACAACGCCCTCTTACCCTTCTCTCCACGATATTTAAAAGCAAAATAATGCAAAAGCGCCTGCGTGATTATCTGAACGATAAAGATAATTACCATGGATATCAACATCAACGTGTCATAATCGGACCCATGTTCCGAAGCGGCCTCAGGCAAAAGTACCTTACCATACTTTGCAAAGCTAAAAATGGTAATGCCATAAATAAAGACGAGAAAAGCGAACATAAGATATCCGTTGTTCTTGTTATCCTTGTCATTGGCAACCTCTGAATTATCTGTTCTAAGCTGTGACAACTCAAATATCTTGGTCATTTGCCAAATGGCAATTGCCACGAGAACTAAAACAGCTAAAGTCAATAATGTAGTCATTGTATGTATTGATATTATACTTTAAAACTCACTAATAATGAAAGTGTCTACTTTCTTCAATAAACGGATTTCGCTTCGGTTGTAAGGGTACGGTTGAAAGCGCCCTAAACACCCAGAAAATGAACAATCCAGCAAAAAACAATATAGCCCCAATTTCTGGAATACCAATAAACCACTGATCTCCCACGGTAGACGGCATGATGGCATTAAAGATGTCCATATAATGTCCGGCCAAAATAACAATACCCGCCATTACAACGAACCAATTGATACGTTTATAATCACTATTCATTAAAAGTAATAATGGGAACACGAAATTCATTGCTACCATACCAAAGAAAGGTAATTTATAATCCTCGATCCTTGTTACGTAATACGTGACTTCCTCTGGAATATTGGAATACCAAATTAGCATGAACTGGGAAAACCAAAGATAGGTCCAGAAAATACTGATACCGAACATAAATTTAGCCAAATCGTGAATATGACTATCGTTTACATCGGGTAGGTATCCTTTGGATTTTAAGTAGATAGTAACCATGGCTATTACGGTAATACCCGAGACGAACATACTTGCAAATATGTACCAACCGAACAAGGTACTGAACCAATGTGGTTCAACACTCATAATCCAATCCCAAGACATAATGGATTCCGAAATAAGGTAGAAAACCAAAAATGCAGCGGAAATCCTAAAATTCATTTTAAAGTTTGAGTTATCATTGGATTCATCCTGTTTCAAGGACAATTTTCTAGAATATTCCCGGTAGGCAATCCAACCACCTAAAAAGATAGCCGCCCTAATTAAAAAGAAGGTAGGATTCAAATAACCTGATTTCCCTTGCAACAATTCATCATGGGCAACCACATCTGCGTCCATCCAAATAAACAGGTGGTTCATGTGAAGTACGGACAGCACCAAAATTACGAATACGATAATACCGCCAGGAACCAAATAAGCTGTGATTCCCTCCATAACCCTAAAAAGCAAAGGGGACCAACCTGCCTGTGCCGCTCTTTGTATCGCATAAAAGGCTAACACGCCCAAGGCAATCATCATAAAGAAAAAGGCCGCTACGTACAAGGCCGCCCAAGGCCTATTTTTAAGCTGATCTAATAAATGCTCATCATGTGAGGCACTATGGTCACCTTCATGACTCGCTGCAGCAGCATGGGAATTTTCCGAGTCGTGCGAAGCAGCGGCTTCATGTCCACCCCCATGTCCATCATCGTGGGCGGCAACCATGGCCTTTGCTTCCTCAACGGTACCAGGAGCCATAACAAAACCACCAATAATTCCTAATAACCCTACGGCCATTAATATGATGGAACCTAATTTTAGTCTATTCGAAAACGTATACATAGTATTGTTCACCTATTATTTGGTTAAATCTTGTTTCAGCTTCATTACATACTCGGCTACCTGCCACATTTCTGTCGTGTTCATTTGGGATGCGTACGATCCCATTGAATTCAAACCATAAATCTGAACATGATATGCCGTACCAACAGTAATGTTTCTTGCCGGATCATCATAGCTGGGCACACCAAGTATTTTTTCCCTTTTTACCAAAGTCCCTTGACCATCGCCTTTATCACCATGACATATTGCGCAGTAAATGGTATACATTTCCGCTCCCGCAGCCAAATTGGCGTCCTTGGCCAAAGAATCCAATGGACTGGAATTTAACCTCGCAAGCTCCTTGCCTTCTGGGGAATTCTCAAATTCATAAGGCAACCAACCCCTGTTGATGGTATTTGCAGGTGGAACCATTGCCTCTTGGTTTGAAGGCAAAATATCCACCTCACTGTAAGCTTCATAACCTACCGGTTCATACATGTTTGGCATGTACTGGTAATTTGGTTTACGCTTATCCTGACAAGCGGCAATAACTACCAATAAACATCCTATGACCGTAATTCTTAGAAAACTGTTCATATTCAATGACTGTTTTTTTCTGATATATTAATTTCTACCGCACCAGTACCCGCAAGCAAATCCTTCAACTCCTGTTCGTTCCCATGAATTTCAATTTCCATAACAAAATGGTCATCGGTAGTTCTTACATCGGGATTTTCAGCTTTCTTGAAAGGCCATAACCTACTGCGCAGATAAAAGGTAATTACCATCAAGTGCGCAGCAAAGAAGACCGTAAGCTCAAACATGATGGGCACAAAAGCCGGCATGTTCTCTATATAACTAAAGCTTGGTTTTCCACCAATATCCTGTGGCCAATCCTTGATCATAATAAAGTTCATCATTACGATGGCAACGGTCAGACCCACACAGCCATATAAAAAGGAAGTAATGGCTATTCTGGTAGGTGCCAATCCCATCGCCTTATCAAGACCATGCACCGGAAAGGGGCAGTAGACCTCTTCAATGTGATGTTTGGCAGCCTTAACCTTTTTGACAGCATGCATTAGCACATCATCATCATTGTAAAATGCTTGTATAACTTTAGATGCCATAGCCTACTTTTTGTTATTTAAAATTTTTGCTTGTCCGGCCCAATCATCACGCTGCGCCCTTCCAGGGAAGGAACCAGTAATCGAGTCCAACAAATCATACTCCCTTTCAGTCATTCTTGCCACCTGGGCAAAGGTATAGATACCGATTTCGTTTAAAGTCGCCTCCATCTGAGGTCCTATTCCCTTGACCTTTTTAAGGTCATCTGGAGATTCTTTGGTAGCATCAAAGGTTCCAATGCTGCTTAATAGCTCGTTTACCCCAACTTTGTCGCCCTTGGTTGGCTCAACTTCGCCCATTACCACATCCTGGGTGACAACGGGCTCTTCCTTAACAATAACCCTGTCCGTTGAGATTTGATAAAGCGGCTGACCGGCATCCCTTAGTTTCTTATATTTCTCACCAGATGATTTAAGTATCGACTTAACTTCCGCTTGTGCTATAACCGGGAAGGTTCTCGAGTACAATAAAAAGAGTACAAAGAAGAATCCTATTGTTCCGATAAAAATTCCAATATCCACGAATGTTGGAGAGAACATAGTCCAGGAGGATGGAAGATAGTCCCTATGCAAGGAGGTAACGATAATCACGAAACGCTCGAACCACATACCAATATTTACGACAATGGAAATAAAGAAGGAGAACATTATACTTGTTCTTAACTTCTTGAACCACATGAATTGAGGTGAGAACACGTTACAGGTCATCATGGCCCAATAAGCCCACCAATAAGGTCCGGTAGCCCTGTTCAAGAAGGCATATTGTTCATATTCCACTCCAGAATACCATGCCATGAACAACTCGGTAATATAGGCACAACCAACGATTGACCCTGTAATCATGATTACGATGTTCATTAGCTCGATATGCTGTACCGTTATATAGGCCTCCAAGCTACAAACCTTCCTCATGATAATCAATAAAGTGTTTACCATGGCAAACCCGGAGAAAATCGCCCCTGCAACAAAGTATGGAGGGAAGATGGTCGTATGCCAACCAGGTATTACTGATGTAGCAAAGTCAAACGATACGATGGTATGTACCGAAAGTACCAAGGGTGTTGCAAGACCTGCCAAAACCAAGGAAACTTCCTCAAAACGCTGCCAATCCTTTGCACGACCGCTCCAACCGAAACTTAATAAGCTATATATTTTTTTCTGAAAGGGTAAAATGGCCCTATCGCGTAACATGGCAAAATCCGGCAACAAACCTGTCCACCAAAACACCAAGGAAACGGATAGATACGTCGAAATCGCAAATACGTCCCAAAGAAGCGGCGAATTGAAGTTTACCCACAAGGACCCGAACTGGTTTGGAATTGGCAATACCCAATAGGCCAACCAGGGTCTACCCATGTGGATAATTGGAAAAAGACCAGCCTGGATAACGGAGAAAATGGTCATGGCCTCCGCCGAACGGTTGATAGCCATTCTCCATTTTTGACGGAATAATAACAGTACCGCAGAAATCAAGGTTCCTGCATGACCGATACCTACCCACCATACAAAGTTTGTAATATCCCAAGCCCAGTTAACTGTCTTGTTCAATCCCCAGGTTCCGATACCTGTTGATATGGTATAAATAATACAACCTACTCCCCAAAGAAATGCCACCAAGGCAATGGAAAAAACAATCCACCAATGCTTATTGGCCCTTCCCTCTACAGGAGCTGCAATATCCACGGTTACATCATGGTATCCTTTGTCTCCAAGTACTAAGGGTTTTCGTATAGGTGCTTCGTAATGCGACGCCATAGACTTCTATTATAATTACTTTCTAGTATTGTTATGCTTCGTTGGTATTTCTAACTTTTACGTGATAGAAAACGTTTGGTTTTGTCCCAACATGCTCCAATAAATGGTACATACGGTTACTTTCCTTTAGTTCTGCCACTTTACTGCTCTCGTCGTTTATGTCACCAAATACCATAGCTCCATTATCACAGGCGGCGGAACAAGCAGTTTGGAACTCTCCATCCTGGATTGTTCTTCCTTCACGCTTGGCATCCAAAATTGTTTTTTGTGTCTTTTGAATACACATAGAACATTTTTCAATGACCCCTCTTGAACGAACATTTACATCTGGATTCAATACCATTTTACCCAAATCATTGTTCATGTGGAAATCGAACTCATCATTGTTGTTATACAAGAACCAGTTGAACCTTCTCACCTTATATGGACAGTTGTTGGCACAATATCTGGTACCTACACATCTATTATAGACCATTTGGTTCTGACCCTGTCTACCATGTGACGTAGCCGCAACAGGGCAAACCGTTTCACAAGGAGCATGGTTACAATGCTGACACATAACCGGCTGGAAGGCTACCTGAGGATTATCCGATGGATCTTCCATTTCACCAAAACCTCCTAGGGAACCATTGTCACCCCAAAGTCCATCCAATTCCTCCTTTTTAGTATTGTCCGCCTCAAAAGAATCTTCTGAAGAATAATATCTGTCGATACGCAACCAGTGCATATCCCTAGAAACCCTCACCTCTTTCTTACCTACTACAGGCACGTTATTCTCGGCGTGACACGCAATCACACAAGCCCCACATCCCGTACAGGCATTCAGATCGATGGACAGATTGAAATGATGTCCAATGGAACGATCAAAACTTTCCCAAAGATCGACGGAAGTTGCAGGAACCTCCTGATGGTTCAAAGAAACCTGGGGAACGTGATTCCACTCCGCATGGTCCTTTGTATTGAATATTTCTAAAGTAGTCTCCTTGATAATATCGCCCCTACCCATTAAGGTTTTATGCAGCTGGACACATGCGAACTCATGGTTACCACCAGTCTTTTCTACTGTCACCACCTGATTTGCATTGAATCCTTGGTACAGTTTGAAAGCATTGACACCGGTTTGCATCTCTTCTTTCATTCCTACGGTCTTACCGTAACCAAAAGAGAGACCCACAGATCCTTTTGCTTGACCGGGCTGAACGACAACGGGCACATTTTGAATTGTAACACCGTTGACGGTTAGGTTGACATAATCGCCATCCATACCGCCATTGGCAACATTCACATTCTTAACTCCTAAGGATTCTGCGTCCGCTTTTGAAATAGTGACATAGTTATCCCAGGAAACTCTTGTGATTGGATCCGGAAATTCTTGCAACCATGGATTGCTTGCCTGCTGCCCATCACCCATACCTACTTTTGAGTACAATGTTAGTTCCATACCGCCACTAGTGGCATTGGCCAAACTTCGCACAGCAGAGGCAATAGGCACTGCACTAGTTTCGATTTCTGTTTCTTCTTCAACCGCAACCAGTTCACCTTCAATATCTATTGCAGTGGCTTGAGCGACAAACACCCCATCCTGCAATGCTTGGTTCCAACTTGAACCGTTAAGGATATTGGCACTCCATGTATCCTTAATGTAGTCGTAGTAAGAACTTTCACTCCCCATCCAAGTCAATAAGGCTGACTGGAACTGTTTTGTATCGAACAACTCCTTGATGGTGGGTTGCATTAAACTGTAATGTCCTTTTTTGAACTGGGCATCTCCCCAGGACTCCAAATAGTGGTTGGAAGCCGCTGTGTATTGAACCGCTTCCGCAGTCTCGTTCCAATTGGTAGTAAACAAAACTGAAAGATCTGTTTTCTCAAGACCTTCTTTAAAGTCGGCCGCATTAGGCAGGGAATACATTGGGTTTACACCATCCATAATCAAAGCCCCAACCCTACCGGATTTCATATCGGAAATCAAACTTTCCAATTGTTTAACGCTTCCTTTCCTAATGTATCTAGGAGCTGATGGGTCAAATGCTTTACTTGCCAACATTTTGTTTATCGCCAAAACAACGGACTGTGCATTTACATCATCCAAACCGGTCAAGACAACTGCATTGGAACCCGCTTTCTTAACCTCGGCAGCAATTTGGTCCACAATGGCATCGTACTCAGACGTATTTCCTCCTACTGAGGTTCCATTTAATTTACCATATAATTTTGCCAGAACGACCTTTTGCGCCGTTGGCGTCAAAGGAAATCTTTTATCAGCATTTGCACCCGTTAGGGACATATTCGCCTCCAACTGTACATGTCTGGACATTTTTCCATTTTTTGGAACACGTCCTTTGGAATATCCAGAACTATATCCTCCTCCTTGCCAATCCGCTAGAAAATCAGCAGAAAAGGAAATGATCAAATCCGCCTTTTCAAAATCATAATCCGCCAAAGCGCGCTCACCATAAGCCTGCTCAAAGGCCGTTAGTGCAGCATCCTCTGAAATAGCATCATAGGATACGTGCTCCACATTTTCATTAGCGGTCATCAAGTCCATAATCAAACGATCCGTTGAAGGACTTGCATACGTCTGCGTAAGCAAAACAACCTTTTTCGAAGAACCCTTAAGACTATTCATTTTTGCGGTTACCGCTGAGTTCAAGGCATCCCATTCAATTGGCTCTCCATTGGCCATAGGACCTTGTAGTCGCGTGCTATCGTACAAAGAAAGTACCGAAGCTTGAACCCTAGCATTAGCGCCACCGCCTACTTTGGCCAAGGTGTTGTTCTCCACTTTAATTGGGCGACCTTCACGGGTCTTGATAAGTACGCTGGCAAAATCAAATCCATTTGCTATGGTGGTGGCATAGTAATTAGCAACGCCGGGAACAATGTTCTCTGGTTGAACCACATAGGGAATGGACTTTATAACGGGCCCCTCACAAGCGGCCAAGGAAGCCGCGGCGGTACTGAAACCAATATATTTTAGGAAATCCCTTCTATTGGTACTTGTTGACGACAAATTTTGTTTATCACCCAAAAAGTCATCCGCAGGAATCTGTTCCACAAATTCATTCTGTCTTAGTGCCTCAACAATGGAATCGTTAGGGTTTAACTCCGCTTCGCTTTTCCAATATTTTTTGTTTGATGCCATACGTAATATCTGTAATTAGCTTCTTATATAAATTAATAGTGACACTTTCCACATTCCAAACCACCCATTTGGGCCGCTGTCAAATTCTCAACACCATATTTCTTGGAAAGCTCTGCGTGAATTTTTTCGTAATACTCGTTACCCTCGACTTTAACGTTTGTCTCGCGGTGACAATTGATACACCATCCCATGGTCAAAGGAGAGTATTGATACATTATCTCCATTTCCTCAACCGGACCATGACATGTCTGACACTCGACACCGGCTACGGAAACATGCTGGGAATGGTTAAAATAGGCGAAATCAGGCAAATTGTGGATTCGGACCCATTCCACAGGCTGTGATTCACCCGTATACTTTTGGTTTTCCTCGTCCCAACCTACAGCCTTATACAACTTCTTGATTTCTTTGGTGTAAAACTCATTGGTATAACCGTTCGCCAAATCCTCAGCCGAAGGCCCCTCAGGATTACCCTTGTACTCGTAAATGGATTTATGACAGTTCATACAGACATTCAAGGAAGGAATTCCGGAGTGTTTGGATACCCTTGCTGACGAGTGACAGTATTTACACTCGATTTTATTATCGCCCGCGTGTATTTTATGGGAATAATGAATGGGCTGGATGGGAGCATATCCCTGATCGACACCGATCTGCATCATCCATCCGTACGCAAAATAAGCACTACCTAACAGTAGAAAAATTACGGTTACCAGTACCAAGAACTGGTTTTGCGCAAAGGCCTTCCAAATTGGAACCCTCTTTTCAGCCCTTTCCTTTTCTATGGAAATTCCATTCGCCTCGGCTATTCTTCGCAAGGTGTTATTTACCAAAAACAACATTACGACCAATAAAGCGAAAACGAGGGCCAAAGCACCTAAAATCATTTCATTGGAAATGCCCCCGGAAGCAGCACCCGCCGTAACCGCAGCAGCTTCTCCGGCAGCCGGGGCTGTAGGAGCCGGTGGCGGAGCAGCGGTATACGCCAATATATTGTCGATATCCTCGTTGGTCAAGGTAGGAAAAGCGGTCATAGCCGCTTGATTGTATTCGTTGTAAATCCTTACCGCATAAGCATCCCCGGACTTAATCACCCCTGGACTATTTTTTATCCAGGCGTACAACCATTCCCTATCCAACCCCTCTTCTTCGGCCAAACGGCTTTCGACGTTTGCCAGGGCAGGGCCAGTCATCTTGCGATTCAATGCGTGGCAAGCCGCACAATTTTGATTGAACAAAGCCTTACCGGCAGCCGGATCACCATCGGTCGAAGCAGCCTCTGTTGACTCTACAGAAACATCAGCAGACTCCGCAGCAGCGTCTTGCGCCGATAAAGAAACTGAAAAAAGTAGGCTAACTACTAAACTAAAAACAAAGACTTTAGAAAATTGATTGCGGTACGGTACCTTTTTCATACATAGAATATTTCAATCGGAATCTTGGCACGATTTTAGCCCGCATTTTAACGACAAACGGTAAAAAAAATGCCTTAATCGATGGCAAAAATACGACATAGACTTTATTTGGTAAAAGGTTAATGTCTTTATACCTTATAATTTATAATTATTCTAAATAGTTAAAAATGCTAACCCTTTATTCCTTAAAAATTTACATTTGCAAAGGGAACTAAAACATCCCATTTTTAGATGAAAAATGTCATTTACATAGCGTTCACCTTACTTTTTGCAACCTTTGCGAACGCCCAGGAAGGTACTATCTCCATTGATCAGGATGTTCAAATAACACAATTGTTGGAGCTTTACAAGAAAACCTTGGACAAGAACGATTATTACAGGATTCAAGTTGGTTTTGTAAGCAATAACGAAAAGGCCCAAGAGATTAAAAGCAATGTGGAAATCGACTTCCCAGATCTACCCTCACAAATTGATTTCGACTCACCTACATACAGAATTCGAGTTGGTAAATTTAAATCTAAATTGGAGGCTGAGCGCAAATTCAACGAGGTGCGGAAAAAATACCCCAATGCCATGCTCTTAAAACCAAAAAAATCGACCTAAAAGGCCGATTTTTTATTTTATTATTCAATCAATCCGTATCGCTTTATTTCAACTTCTTTTTAACGGCTACCTCTTGGAAGGCTTCCACGATATCATCTACGTTGATGTCATTGTAGTTCTTGATTTGGAGACCACAATCATACCCTTTGGAAACTTCCTTGACATCATCCTTGAAGCGCTTCAAGGATGCCAGTTCACCCGTGTAAATTACTACACCGTCCCTAATTAGGCGAATATTGGAATTCCTAAATATTTTTCCACTTGTTACCATACAGCCTGCAATGGTGCCAATTTTGGATATTTTAAAGGTCTCCCTGATTTCGGCAGTACCGGTAATCTCCTCTTTCATTTCCGGGGAAAGCATGCCTTCCATCGCATCTTTCAAATCATTTATGGCGTCGTAAATAATGGAATACATCCTGATGTCTATCTCCTCATTTTCGGCCATGGCCTTGGCATTGCCCATCGGCCTAACATTAAATCCTATGATGATAGCATCCGAGGCGGAGGCCAATAAAACATCGGACTCCGTAATAGGCCCAACAGCTTTGTAGATAATGTTCACCTGGATCTCATCGGTAGACAGTTTCTGGAACGAATCAGTCAAAGCTTCAACGGAACCATCCACATCACCTTTAAGTATAATGTTCAATTCCTTGAATTCGCCCAAGGCTATACGTCTTCCAATTTCATCCAATGTGATATGACGTTGTGTCCTAACAGATTGCTCCCGCTGTAATTGGGACCTTCTGGCCGCAATCTGCTTGGCCTCACGCTCATCTTGTAGGACATGGAACTTATCCCCTGCTTGTGGCGCACCATCCAAACCTAAGATGGATATAGGCTGCGATGGGCCGACCTTGGTAACGCTCTTTCCTCGCTCGTCCTGCATGGCCTTTACCTTTCCACTGGTTGTTCCGGCCAATACATAATCCCCAATATTCAAGGAACCAGCCTGCACCAAGATTGTCGATACATATCCTTTTCCTTTGTCCAAAAACGCCTCTACTACCGTACCAGAAGCCAATTTGTTGGGATTGGCCTTTAATTCCAATAATTCGGCCTCCAATAATACCTTTTCCAAAAGCTCCTGAACACCCTGCCCTGTCTTGGCTGAAATGTCATGTGACTGAATTTTACCGCCCCAATCTTCCACCAATAAATTCATCTGGGCAAGTCCTTCCTTAATTTTATCGGGATTTGCCGTTGGCTTATCGACCTTATTGATAGCAAATACAATAGGCACACCTGCAGCTTGCGCATGACTTATGGCCTCTTTAGTTTGCGGCATAATATCATCATCCGCGGCAATTACAATAATTGCAATGTCCGTCACCTGAGCACCCCTTGCACGCATCGCCGTAAAAGCTTCGTGACCCGGTGTATCTAAAAATGAAATTTTTTGACCATTGTCCAAGGTGACAGCATAGGCCCCAATATGTTGGGTAATACCTCCGCTTTCACCAGCAATTACATTCTCTTCCCTAATGTAGTCAAGCAAAGATGTCTTACCATGGTCCACATGTCCCATTACCGTAACAATAGGTGCCCTAGGCTCCAAATCCTCGGGAGCATCCGCTTCCTCAACTATACTCTCCTCAATATCCGCCGTTACGAATTCTACCTCATAGCCGAACTCTTCCGCAACAATCGAAAGTGTTTCCGCATCCAATCGCTGGTTCATAGTAACCATGATACCCAATGACATACAGGCCGAAATAATCTCTGTAGTGGAAACGTCCATCATCGTTGCAACCTCACTGGCGGTAACAAATTCGGTAACCTTAAGGATTTTACTTTCCAGTTCTTGTTGCTCCAGGTCTTTTTCCGTTTGCTGACGGTGCTGATCTCTCTTATCCCTTCTATACTTGGCACCTTTGCCTTTTTTGGATTTTCCTTGCAGTTTCTCCAAGGTCTCACGCACCTGCTTTTGAACATCTTCCTCAGTAGGCTCTACCTTGGAAGCCGCAAAGCGTCTATTGCCCTTGCGGTCGTTGGAATTACCACCCTTAGATTGACCGGGACCCGATGTATTTTTACTTACAATACGCTTTCTACGCTTCTTACGGTCTGAACTGTCCGAACTACTTTTCTCTTCCTTCTTCTTTTTCGGCTTCTGGAATTTGGAAAGGTCTATTTTATCGCCCGTAATTTTTGGTCCGGATAACTTCTTGTACTGGGTCTCCAAGGTTTCGGGCTCATCTGATTTAATTTCAGGCGCTACCTCCTTCGGCTTGTCAGCTACAGGTGTTTCGGCTTGCGGTTTTATTTCTTCCTTCTTTTCTTCGGATACCTTTTCCGGTTCCTGTACCTTTTCTTCCTCCTTTGGTTTAGGAGGCTCTTCCTTTTTCTTAGGGTTCAGGTCGATTTTACCAACCGTTTTGGGTCCGGCAAGCTCCACTTTTCCCGTAAGTCTATTTTCTTCTTGGGCAGCATTTCTTTTTTCACGTGCCAATCTTCGTTCTTCCTGCTCCTGCTCCAATTGGACCCGTATGGCTTCCTTCTCCTTTCGCTTTTCCTCCCCTACCTCTTTTGAAGCAACTTTCTTGCTCTTATCGGTCTGGAACTCGTCCAATAGCACTTGATATACCTCATCGGAGATTTTTGTAGTCGGCCTTGCGTCCACATCATGTCCTTTGCTGTTCAAGTAATCTACCGCCCTGTCCAAGGAAATATTAAGCTCTCGAAGAACTTTATTAAGTCTTATTTTTGGATTATCTGCCATAAATACTGATTCCCGTTCTTTTATTTATCCGCTAATATATAGCTAATCTTCTAATTCTTCTTTTAGGATACGTACAACTTCTATAATTGTCTCTTCCTCCAAGTCGGTACGTTTTACCAAATCGTCCACGTCCTGTTCCAAAACGCTCCTGGCCGTATCCAACCCTATTTTCTTAAACTCCTCAATGATCCAACCATCGATTTCATCGGAGAACTCTGTCAACTCCACATCTTCCTCAACACCTTCCCTGAACACATCGATCTCATAACCGGTCAATTGACCTGCCAGGCGAATATTATGACCTCCTCGACCAATAGCCTTGGACACTTCCTCTGGCTTTAAGTATACCTGGGCGGTCATTTTTTCATCGTCCAGTTTCACTGAGGACACCCTTGCAGGGCTTAAAGCCCTTGTAACCAACAATTGGGGGTTGGAAGTCCAGTTGATTACATCAATGTTCTCATTGCCTAACTCCCTAACGATTCCATGGATCCGCGACCCCTTCATACCTACACAGGCCCCTACAGGGTCTATCCTGTCATCGTATGAATCTACCGCCACTTTTGCCTTTTCACCGGGGATACGCACCGCCTTCTTAATGGTGATCAAACCATCAAAAACTTCCGGTATTTCCTGAAAAAACAACTGTTCCAAGAACAAGGGAGAGCTTCGGGACATGATAATAGTGGGCTTGGCACCTTTCAACTCTACACTTTCAATGATACCCCTAACATTGTCCCCTTTTCTAAAAAAGTCCGATGGGATCTGTCTGTCCTTTGGAAGAATAATTTCATTGCCCTCATCGTCCAACAAAATAACCGCCTTGTGACGGATATGATGCACCTCAGCGGTATAAATCTCTCCCTCAAGATCTTTAAACTGCTTGTATATGGTGGTATTATCGTGCTCATGGATTTTGGCGATTAAATTTTGACGGAGTGCCAAAATAGCCCGTCTCCCCAAATCAATCAACTTCACCTCTTCAGACACGTCCTCGCCTACTTCAAAATCCGGTTCTATCTTGCGTGCCTCAGAAAGAGATATCTCCTCATTGGGGTCTTCCACTTCGCCATCCTCGACCACCACCCGGTTACGCCAAATCTCCAAATCTCCCTTGTCCGGGTTAATAATGATATCAAAGTTATCATCGGACCCAAACTTCTTTTTAAGGGCGTTCCTAAAAACATCCTCCAAAATTGCCATAAGTGTTACCCTGTCTATGAACTTGTCATCCTTAAACTCCGAGAAAGATTCGATTAACGCAATATTTTCCATTGGTTATTACAATTAAAATTTTAATACAACTTTCGCTTTTTTAATATCAGAAAAGGGAATCTCCTCTCTTTTCTGCACTGTAACTTTTCCCTTACCAACAGGTTTGGGTTCCCTAGCTTTCCATTCCAAAACGATATATTCATCATTGGCCTGTGTCAGCTTACCTTCGAATGACGAACCAGAAGTCTCAACCTCCAATTTTCTTCCTATATTCTTTTTATATTGTCTTGGCATCACCATGGGCGCCGTTGCCCCGGCAGAAGCAACTTCAAGGGAAAAGTCCTCCTCTTCCCGATCCAAATTATGTTCAATGGCCCTACTTATCTTGATACAATCATTTACGGTCACACCGGCATCACCATCGATCACTACCTTAATTTTGTTATCAGGGGACACCGTAAAATCGATTAAAAATAACGAAGGATCTTCTTCTAATCCCATTTCCAGTAATTCCTTAACCTTTTCCTTCAACATAAAAAACCAAGTAATAAAAGAGGGGACAAATTGTCCCCTCACGAATACTTTTATTCTTTCAGTGCTGCAAATATACAATATTCTTTGTTGTTTGCAATAAGATGTTAGAATTCAATCAAATAATTTAAGAAAACCCCACACATATTATAGTGGAAATAGTTTTATTCTCACCTCAATCCTCCCAAAAATTGAGCCGTTTGCGGTTTCCCATCCTGACTATTCAGATTATTAATACTATCGACCTCTCTTCTAAACCTTAATATCATTAAGGTATCCAATTGACCTTGAATGCTATCGCGCATCATCTGCCAGTTACCGGCGTTCATTTTTTTGTTGTACTCGGTAATTTTATCGAATCTAGATAGATTATACCTATTGGCCTTCCAGGCATGCTGGGTACTCTTTCCATGCTGTAAATCCTGAAGGTAAATACCCACCCCAAAACCAAGCAACACAACTATGAGAATGATCTTTAAACTTTTTGTGGTCAACTTCATAACATTTAGTTTTATGGGTGGTACAAAGCTAAGTGGCAACCTTTAAGGCGCGGTCGTTTTTCCAATATTTTATTGATGCAATCAATGGACAATGTACGAAATATCAACCAAAAGTCCTTACCACTTTTCTTGAATGTTTACTGGTGGACGCCTTTTGATATATATCTGCGATAGCGGTATCAAACGCCTCCTTGGAAAATGGTTTCGACAAAAAGTTGGAACATCCCAATTTCATTATATAGCTGGCAAATTCCTCCCTAGTGGAACTTGAAATGATATGCAATTTTCTTCCGAACATGGTTACAAAAGAGAATCCATCCAACATGGGCATTTCTGTGACAGTCATCAATACATTGGCATGCGAAGTCTGTAAATATATCCAAGCGTCCATGGGATCATTAAATTTTGAGACGCTTGCTATCAATGGGTTAGACTGTGCTAATCTTTCCGCAATATTCAACCATATATTGGAATCATCTAGGATCACAAGGTGTATCTGCATACAATTCAAGATTTGAGACCGTGAACTTAACCGTTTTGAACCAACCAGATAATTTTTAAAGGTGAACTACCAAATTATATGCATCAAAGGTTGGTTTGCGTGAAAATTTAAACAACATATTCAAGTGATAAATTAAAAAAATCCCAACATCTAGGACGCTGGGATTTCATATTCTTATTAGTTGGCCCACTAGGACTCGAACTTTTATACTTTTAAATTCATAAATATTTATATGACTGAAAACGTGTACTTTAAGATAATTTGTAGAGTAAATAAGACCATATAAAACCAAGAAAAACCATTAATTGTTGTACCTATGTTGTACCCGTTTTTTGTATCTTATTCCGATTAAAGGAGGAAAACATGGCAACCATTAATGTAATATTAAGAAAAAAGAGTAACAAAAAAGGGCTTTTTCCCATTTCAGTTCGCGTAACAAAGGATAGAAAATCGACTTACCTCTATACAGGCCAGTATCTTGATCCAAAATTTTGGGACGAGACAAAACAACGGGTCAAAAAATCACATCCTAATTCTTCACGATTGAATAATCTTATTGCCATGAAGCAAGCGGAAGCGAATGCAATTCTACTGGATACTTCAGCAAAGGATGGTGACCATTTTTCCGTTAAGGAACTGAAATCACAACTGACAACAACACTAGCTGGGCACTCATTTTTTGAATATGCCGAAAAACACTTTAAACAATTGGAGGAAAGCAAAAAACTTTCCCGAATCGATAGTGAACGGCCGCTTCTGAACCGCATTAAGGACTATACTGGTGATAAGACATTACATTTTGATCAAATTACCGTTTCTTTTCTAAGAGGTCTTAGAAGTCATTTAGAGGCCCGTGGCACACTAGGCGATCGAAGTATTGCCAATATCCTAATGTTTATCCGTACCCTATATAATAGGGCGATACAAGAAAAACTGGTAAAAAAAAGAATCTTATCCTTTCGGACCTGAAAAAGGCAAAATCAGAATTAAAATTCCTCAATCTATTAAAATAGGTTTGACCAGTGAAGAGATCGCGCGTATCGAAATCTTAGACATTTCTAAACATAAACCGCAAAATCATGCTCGAAATGTTTGGTTGTTTAGCTTTTACTTGGCAGGAATGCGTATTGCGGATGTTTTAAAAATAAAGTGGAAAGATATACAGGAAGGTCGGCTTTATTATAAGATGAACAAGAATAGCAAGGTTGTTTCATTAAAGGTATCGGATAAACTTCAGAAGATAATTGACCAATATTCTAGTCCAAATCTTGGACCAGATGATTACATTTTTCCAGAATTAAGAAGTGTTAATCACAACAATGCGAAGCGTATGCTGCGAAGTACTAAAAATGCTACTCTAAAATTCAACAAACATTTAAAAAAAGTTGCAGAAAAGGCAGCTGTGAACAAAAAATTGACCATGCACATTGCACGTCATTCCTTTGGTAATATTGCAGGGGATAAAATTCATCCTATGATGCTTCAAAAACTTTACAGGCACAGTGACTTGAAGACGACCATAAATTACCAGGCCAATTTCATCCATAAAGAAGCTGATGAAGCTTTGGATGCTGTGATAAATTTTTAAATCATTTAAATTACGGTTAAAATTTCTTTCTCCCCTAACCACAAAAAATCCTGTGTAGATTCCTTGCCGATTAGTCCCCTTTGCCACTAAAATGAAATTCCCCTATCATTCCTTCGCTTGGTGTAGTCAGTCAGCTCGTCCTTAAACCCGTTGTAATCTTCCTGATGGTTCCCTGTCGGTTTCTCCATTAGTGAGACTATGGCGTAAGCTCCTTTTCTGAGTAAGCGGTTTTGTTGGAAGGTGTTTTTACGTGCTATCCGCTCCTGTATGGTTTTACGGAGTCCCTTATCCATATGATATTCCACTACTTCTCGGTGAAGGTTCGGGTATACATTATCATTTGTTAGCATATATGCTACCCTTTCATATTGGCCCAGTTCCATCAAATGGGCGGCCCATAGGTTTTTCAGGCTATTCCTTTTAGTTTTGATAAGATTTTCCAAAACCGGTTGCTGTTGCTTTAAGGTCGTTCCCAAGTTGGGGATGGAACTTAAATAACGGTTTGTCCTTTTTGGTAGTTTATAACTTGAACCGTTGTCAGTGTAAATCGACTTTATATCGATACCGTTATCTCCTTTCTCAAAATAGAATCCTTTGGCATTGAAAAACGAGATGTAATCATTTGGGGATTTCTCGAACGATGCATGAATCCGTTCCGCATGTCTTAGGTAAGCACCTAGGGCCAGGCTTTCATATCCCCGTTTATAATCGGGGTGTATACGTTCGAAGAGTCCCGGAAAGACCATGGGAAGAAAAAAGGAAATTGCGGTTTGTTTGGATAAGATATCAGTTTCTTGCTGTGTCAGCATTTCCAACATCAGATGGTTCTGGCGGACAAATCCATTAGATACATGTTCTTGCATATTTTTAGGAAAGGGCAATTTTCCCAAGGGAACGGGAACGGAATATTTGTCCGAATCGTTGAAAAAGAGTTTGTTGTTCTGGTACTTGACACCTAAGGATTGGAACAGGTGCCTAACGCTCCCATCCGTTGCTCCTACATTGAAAACACCTTTTCTCAATACATCCCCTATCAAATCGAACTTGTCCTGAAGGACTTCCCTCTCCTTTCTGGTTTCTGTTTCATGTATCCTTTTTTGGATTTGGGGAAAGGTTTCTTTTAGGTTTTTCCTAAATGTATGTTTCTCCTCGCTTGACATATACTTTTCAAGGAATCTGTGCTTTTCAGATTCCAATAGGATTGGAACGATATTCTTAAACCTGAGGGTTTCGATATGTTCCGATAGAAGTACTTTTTGTTGTTTTGATGTCAGGTGTGATGTTTGAATCGCTTCCCTAATCAGTTTTTCCTTTTCAAGTTGGAACTGTTTGCTTTGGGTATCAATTTGGGTCGGGACATTACCGTTCCCGAAAATATCCAGCCGCTCCTGCATCCTGAGATGTTTGCTCAGCTCCTTTTCCCTGAAGACATATCCTGACTTATCATAGATGGTATATCCTTCAATGGTATCCTTCTTTATATCCAGTTCGATATCCACGCCCTGGTATTCCTCAAGCACTTCCTTTAAATCGTGAGGACGGATGGTCTTGAATAAATCGTAGGTCGTCCCTATTTGTTTCAAAAGCCGATTCCGGTGCATCGGCAAAAGCTTCGACCTTTTATGACTGTCAAAGACCTTTTGCAGTTTCGGGCCGCTCATTTGTCGGTGTACCTGGGAACCGTTGATGAACCGTGTTCGGTATCCTTGTCGGTTGTCCAGTCCAAAGGCTACCCCTACCCTTCCCGATGTATTTTGGGTCTTGCGTATTTCAACGTGATAGGGTTGGACGTGTCGGGCAAGCTCCTCGAAACTCCTGACCTTATATTTCTGTAGGATTCGGTTCAGTACGTCCTGTATATAATATCGTGTCCCTTGGGTATCTTCGTTGTCGGTTCTTGGTTCCGGTAACCGAAAAATCGGTAGTTCCTTCTCCTGTTTTGTCCTAGGGGTAGGTTCAAGGCCGTATTTCGTTTCGAGATAACTTGTGGTGGCCATGCTCCTTCTTTTACTATTGTAGAGACTTAGCACTTGTCCCTTGTCATTGACATTGGTGCTTACGATATGCACATGTTCATGCTTGGTATCATTGTGCCTTACTACGATGAAGGGCTGCTCGCCATAGCCCATCTTTTCCATGTACTCTTTCGAGATTTCAAAAAAGGTGTTGTCATTGACATCTTCGTTGTGGGGCAGGTTCAGGCTGATATGGGCATAGCGGTTCTTGGTCGCGTTGCGCTGTCCCTGAAAATGGAGCAGGCTTTCAAAAAACTTTGGCGATATGTCCTGGGAAAACGTGTTGCCATAGCCTAGTACCTGCATGCCCTCCTTGCCGAGGATATAGTCCAAGGTTCCCCTACATGTATGTCCGTAAATTATCTTGGCAATCATATCGTTTATGCTTTCATTGTAATCTCCAAGAGTTCGTACAGTAGTTCGTTGGTCCTTTTGATTTCCGGTCCGAGGTTCACATTGGGGTTTCTTAGATTTTTATGATGTGCCAACTTTACAAGTTGGTTAATGTTGTTCCCTATCCTGTTGATATGGTAGGCAATGCCCGAGGTATCGGGCAGCCTTTCCCTTTCTTCTGTTTTGCCGTTCAGGACCATTCTTCGAAGCAATGGGCTGATGACCCCTCTTTGGGATATATCCAAATTATAGGACTCGCAAATGGCCCTCAGCTTTTCATATTCGGCATCGTTGAACCTGAGCATTACGTTATGGTATCGCTTCCTGTTTCCCAATCGTTTCCTTCCACTTTTTCCAGAATCCATTTTCGATGCTTTTTTAAGAAGAACACTTCGTCAGAAGTAACCAATTCTAAGTTACTTAGAATACACCTCGCTATCCGTTTCACGGATAAATATAAGTGAAGAATTTATATTATAACTAATTTATTATCAGTTATTTATGTAATAAAAACATATGAAACCACATAGAGGCAAATAGGGCCAAACCGATGTTTTATTTGGCCTAATCTGGGATTTCGATATCCTGAAAAATTACTTTGAAGAAGGTTTTGTGGGTAGGGGAAGGAAAGGTCAAGGGGCGTAGAACGCCGCTTGTTCTTTCGAGCCGACCGAGGGGGTCGGCCGATCTGTAGCGGAAAAACGACAGTTGCGGACTGGCGAAGCGTGTCCGCATGGGAGGATTTGAACGGAAGGACTGGCCGACTTCCGGAGGGCAGATAAAATATATTATTTAGGACAAAAGTAGATTTCAATTTATAAGGAATCTATCAAAACAAGGTTCCAAGCTTGAATTCTCCCGAGATTATTAAGAGAAAACATGAAAAAATTATGAATTTAAAAAGGAGAGAGAGCTATTAAAATTAAAAAGCACGGGTGTTACGCCCGTGCTCTTAAACTAACAACTCAACCTAATTCAACCTAATGAATTAATTTTAATATCATTTTGCTAGTATCCAGGGTTTTGAACATACACACCACCTGTAAAGTCTATTTCCCTTTGTGGAATGGGATAATATTCGTCCCTTCCCGCCGTAAATGCGGCATTAGTCAAAAAGTCCCTCTTGGTTTTCTCAACCGCTAGATAGGCATTTAAAACTTCCGCAGCCTCGCCCCATCTAACAAGGTCGAAGAACCTAGGGCCTTCCATTCCAAACTCCAATCTTCTTTCGAATTTTAAGGCCTTCAAGGCAAAATCCTTACTAGGGAAAGCATCATATGTTCCTACATTGTAAATATCGGTTGCACCCGCAGCTAACGGCCTTGCGGTACTCGCTGCCGCTCTGGTTCTAATCTGGTTTATTATTGGAAGTGCCTCTTCCCATCTATCCAGTTGGATGAGGGCTTCGGCCTTGAATAGAAGAACATCCGCATAACGAATAAAATCCACATTTTTAGACGTACCCACAAAAGGTCCTTCCTTTACATAACATGAACAGTCCGGCGCTTGCTGTTCCTTCATGTTCCCAAAATAACCGTACACTCCGGGATCCCTTGCCCAACTAAAGTTATAGATCATATCTCCAGCTTCGTTTACCGTATTTCTATATTTGAAAGGTCTTCCCGGAATTCCTACCGTATGGTCAATCCTTGAATCTACCGTGAGACCCGGCTGTGGCGTAACCGTACCATCGCCCTCTACTGAATTAAGAATGTCCTCATCATTGAAGGTATCCAACAAGGGAAGGCCATTTTCATCCGTTCTGAAAGCGTTCACCATATTTTGACTGGCCAAATGAAAACCGCAGCAGCCATAAAGACCAGTTCCATGTGGAGAGTTCAATCCGGTCACGAAACTTACCCTACTAACAATGGTTCCGTCATTAATGGAAAACTGCGCGGCCCAAATGGATTCGGGACCATTATCGAAACCATCCAAAAAGTTATTTCCATAATCCGTTTCCAAACCTGCGGTGACCTCATCAGCATACGAAATGACCTCTTCCAATCTAGCCGTGTTTATGTTGGTTACCTGATGCGTTTCGTTTTGTTCATACGCTTGGTACAGACGAAGTTTTGCCAAATAGGCCGCAGCAGCATTCCTATCTGCCCTACCAGGCTGCTCTTGGGATTGAGGAAGGTTGTTGTATGCGAAAAGAAAATCGTCCGCTATCTTATTCCAAAGCTCTTCATTTGGAATATCGTTCGAGACTTCTGCAATTTCTTCAGGTGTCAAGTCCTCCGTGATGTACGGTATTTTCTTGAACAACTGTTTCATTATAAAATGGGAATGCGCCCTTAAAAATCGCAGTTCTGCCTGTCTCAAGGTCTTGTTGGGATAATCTGCATCCGGAATATCATTGATTACCGATAAGGCAAAATTTGCCCTTGAAATAGCGGCATAATAATTTGTCCAGGTCCTAGGTCCCATCCAATCCGTACCATTATCCGCCTCTGTAAGGTTGTACTGTTCGTATTTGTCAACGATATCCACATCGCTACGTCCGCCACCGCCCTTATAGGCATCATCGGACCTAACACTACCATATACCCACATTTGGGTAAGTGGCCCTACCATATCGTCATTGGCAATTCCGGCATATGCGGCCACAACCAAGGATTCTGCATTGTCCGCGGTAGCCACATTTTCATTGGATAGTACACCTTCAGGTTCGTACTCCAAAAAATCATCGGAGCAAGATACTAGGAACAACGATGCTATCATTCCCATCTTTAGTGATTTAATATATTTCATGATCATCAATTTTTTATTAAAAGTTTACATTTAGTCCCAATGATACCACTGTGGGGACAGGTATACGATTTACATCGGTACGTTCTGGATCAGCTCCAATATAGTCTTTGGGCGTGAACCAAAAGAGATTTTCTCCTTGCAGGTAAATCCTCAAGTTGCTCATACCGGCCCATGAATTAATGAGGTCTTTTGGAAGTGAATAACCAATTTGTAGGTTCCTCACTTTGAAATAGGAATTGTTCCTGAACAAATAATCCGATGTTCTTGTATCGTTCAATGCTAAGGACAAAGCCGGGATATCCGTATTCGTGTTGGTGGGAGTCCAAGCGTCTAAAAGTCCTAGACCGCCATTTTCCCTACCGGAAGCAAAATTGTTCCAAAAGATATACGGGTCTTGGCCTATTCTTCCTGAAACTCCGGAGCCAAATATTGAAAAGTCAAAGTTTTTGTACCCTAAATCTATTCGAATACCGTACTCCAAATCGGGTAAAGTGTTGCCAATAAAGTCACGATCATCAGCGTCAATGGTACCATCGCCATTCAAATCCTGAAACTTAAGACCTCCAGGTCTCGCCCCAACCTGATCAGCGGAACTCTCAACATCTGCCTGATCTACGAAAAGGCCATCAGTCTTATAACCAAAGATTGAGAATTGAGACTGTCCTACGATGGAATTCTCTGCCGTACCCGGAAAGGCGGCTCGAACTTCCTCTGGAAGGAAGGTTATCTTATCCTTAAAGGCCCCAAAATTGGTCGATACTCCAAAAGATAGTCCGCTATCAAAAGTTTTGGAGTACGCTAGGGATAGTTCCCATCCTTTCGTTTCTGTGGATGCTCCGTTTAAAACGCGCTGTTGCCCTTCTCCAATTACGGATGCAATAGGGGGGGTGGTCAAAATATCATCCGTATCCCTTGTAAAGTAATCAAATGTACCTACTACGGAATTCTTAAATAGCGAAAAATCGACCCCTAAATTCAATTCTTTGGTAGTTTCCCACTTTAATGCCGGGTTCGCTGCCTGTGTAGAAACAAAGCCTGATGGCAGTGTTCCACCATTGTTCCCGTTCAAATCATAGGCCGTACCTACATTGTAGAAGGTATTGAAGAAGAAGTTGTCGCCGGTGGCAGATAATTGATTATCGCCATAGCGGGCCTCAAATATTCCAAAACGTGCCAAATCACCTATATTCTGATTTCCTACCTCTCCATAGCCCGCTCTAAGTTTAAGATTGTTTACAAAGCTGTCTTTTGGAAAAAATTCCTCTTCACTAATTCTCCATCCTGCGGTAAATGCAGGAAAAATCCCGTACCTGTTGTCCGGACCAAATCTTGATGAACCATCTCGCCGTACCGTTACCGATGCCAAGTATTTATTTCCAAAGGAATAGTTTAGCTTACCAAATTGGGAAAGCAATCGGCTTCCACTAGAGCGACCGTTAGAGGTCCTTGCACCCGTGGCAGCTCCCAAAACAAAGTAGGTTTCCGTTTCAACTGCAAAACCATCCGCTTGGGAAAGAACTGCGTCAAAATCGTTTTTCACGGATTCCGTACCAACCAAGACTCCAAATCTATGATCGCCCAATTCCAATTGATAATTAAGGGTATTGGTAAATACCACGCTCGTAAACCTGTTGGTATCTATTATCAACCTATTATTTCCCCTGGTAATGAAACCATTGTTAACCGTTGGCTCTATATCCTTTCTTCTGAAATCGTTATAATCAAGACCTACACTAGTTCTAAAAGTAAGGTTCTTGATAATGTCCAGCTCTGCGAAGACATTTCCAAAAATGGTGGTACGTTCCGTATTGTCCCACCTATTTAGAAATTGCATCAAAACCGGGTTGTTCCTATCAGAGTAGCCTGCACCTATTGGCCCGGCAAAATCACCGTTCGCATCTCTTAATGGTATGGTAGGAGCTAAAGTAATGGCTATGCTAGGTGTTGGGGCACTTCCCACATCAGGAGAGGCCAAGGTTTCGTCCGATGTATAAAACTGCGTGTTTACTCCAATACGAAGTTTATTGTCGAATAAATTAAAATTGGAATTAAGTTTTGCGGAGTACCTGTCATAATTCGTGTATTTGAGTACACCGGTATTCTTTAAATATCCAACGTTTAATAAATGGAAGGAATTTTCCGTTCCACCGGAAATACTAACATCATTGTTAAGTACGTAACCAGTTTCGTATGTTTCATCCTGCCAATCCGTATCGCCTGCAGGTACGTTATTGTCACCTCCAACAAAGGGCTGCACGGTAACACTGTTTAGTACAGGGTTGTTAAAATCATTGTTCCAATCAAAATTGTAGATTTCACCATAACCTCCGGTTGGATCTGCACCGTCGTTAACGGATGCCCGCCACAGAATCTCTCCCCTTTGCTGCGCATTTAGCATATCATATCGCTGTTGCTTTTCCGATTGAACGGAAACATTTGAGTTTATAGAAATGCTGAGTTTTTCACCATCGGTGATACGGGCCCTATTTTTGGTTGTCACAATAATAACACCATTACCTGCGCGAGCACCATAAATGGATGATGCGGAAGCATCTTTCAATACCTGAACGGATTCTATTACACTTGGGTTCAAACTTGAAAACACTTCTTGACGCACCGTAGGCACCCCGTCAATTACATATAACGGATCGTTGTTGCCCAAAGTGGTTACACCACGTATTAGTATCCTGTTGCTGTTCCCCGTTGGGTCACCGGATTTCTCTATAAAAAGTCCGGGTACTCGACCTTGTAAGGATTGAACGGCACTACCGGAGCTCATGCTCTGACCTTCCACAGGACCTAGTTCAACCACCGTTACGGCACCGGTTAAATCCGCTTTTCGCTCTGTGGCGTATCCTGTAAGTACAACTTCCTCAAGTTGTTGTGCATCTGCCTGCATGGCATAATCAATAACGGATTGACCGTTCACTGGCACCTCGCTTCTCGTAAAACCGATATAGCTGAATATTAGTGTGGCATCCGATGGTACGTTGTCCAGTGTATAATTACCATCAAAATCAGTCGTGGTACCTGAGGTGGTTCCTTTGACCACAATGGATGCTCCTGGGAGAGGCATCCCATCATCAGCGGAAGTCACCGTACCGGTTATTTGTCCTTGTGCCATAATACCAATGGGGGCAAGGATAAATAGATAGAATAAGAGTTTTAATTTCATAATTGTTGAGTTTTAGTTAAAATTTCAATTCGTGCATTTCAAGATTCGTAAGTGTAAATTTGTCAATATTCGATTCTATGGTCAATGTTTCAAAAGGAGCATTTGGAAAGAAAATGCCTGTCATTACTGTTTGACCCTCATCGTAGAATAGTTCAATGGACGTCTTGTCCAGTATTATTTTGGCGTCCAGGTTGTTGGAACTAGATGTTCTTGGAGCCCTGGCTAGGGTTGTGAAATTTTCGGAAAAATCGGTTTTACCAGAATTGCTCCTATCTAAAAAGAAAAGGCCCTCCTCTGCATCAAAACCAAATTTAAGTTCATCCCCTTGTGTATTGGCCAAGGTAAATGTATAATTACCCTGCATCACATTTTCAATGTTGAAGTTGATTTCAGTATTGGATAGACTAATCGTTTTAGCAGTTGTCAACACCGTTTTGCCCTCAACGGAAATATTGGTATCGGCCACTTTTTTGGACCTATACCCCTCAAGTTCCCTAACGGGGCTTGAGATAAGTCGATAGGTCTTGCCATCATGGATAAGGCCAAGCTCACGTGCAATGGTGGTGGCGCCCCTCCAGTGCTCTGTGGGAACCTCGTTGGCATATAACCAATTGGACATCCAACCGATATACAATTTTCCTCCCTTTGAGGTGGTAGCGTTGGACCAAGTAACCCCTGCATAATTGTCTGGACCATAATCCAACCAAAAGTTATGTTCACTGGACTGTTCTTGCTGAAAGGTTTCATCAATTGTAAAGGTCTTGCCATCAAAATCACCTACAAAATACTGAGTAGCTGAGCCAATATTTGGGCCACCGGGATTAATGCTCACCAGTAAGACCCATTTGGTGTTCTCCTTATTTTGGACCGGTAAAGGAAAAAGGTCTGGACATTCCCATACACCATCGTGGTTCCCTATTCCTTGTCCAAATTTTGATGCAAAGTCCCATTTTTTCAAATCCTTGGAAGCATAGAACATAACTTCCTGTCCCGCTGCCAAGGCCAAAATCCACTGTTTGCTTTCTTCATGCCAGCTAACTTTGGGATCTCTAAAATCTGGAATACTCGGATTTTCTATTACCGGATTTCCCTCATATTTTTTGAATGTTACGCCTTCATCAAGTGAATAGGCAATGGACTGGGTCTCATCAATTACCTTACCTGCCTTATCTGCAAGCATATCATGATGTGTGAATATGGAAACCACGGGAATTTTATTTTCAGTTGAAAGACCTGAGGTATTTTCAATATCCACAACAGCACTTCCTGAAAAAATATAGCCCAAATCATCCGGATATAAAGCTATTGGTTGTTCTTTCCAAGTTATCATATCCATGCTAATGGCATGGCCCCAATGCATTGGGCCCCATTTACTGTCATCTGGATAATGTTGAAAATATAGATGATAGTAACCGTTATAATAAAACATGCCATTGGGATCGTTCATCCATCCGTTTTTAGGGGAAAAGTGAAACGTTGGGCGATATTGTTTTTCAACGTTATTGATCGTATCGCTCTTTTGTTCCTTGGCTACTACCATATTATTTTTGGATTCACTTTTACATGAAACTACGGCCAAGGTCAAGATGACTATAAGATTCCTTTGTATAATTTTTCTCATTTAGTTTAGGTTAAGGTTGTATAAACTGTTGTTATATTTCATGTTCCTTGTTTGCATTTAATTCGTTATTGTTTCCTAATTAACTTTTTACTTAACTCTTCTAGGGATATACCTTTAGTTTCCGGCATTAGGAAGGCTACGAATAGTAATTGCAGGAACATCATGAATGCGAAAAATGCGAATACTGTTCCAGGTCCTATTTTTGTAAATAGAATAGGGATCAATGAGGGTATTACCGCAGCAAGAACCCAATGAACGGAACTCCCAAAAGATTGGCCTGCCCCTCTTAAGTGGTTAGGAAAAATCTCCGAAATAAATACCCATATTACGGTGCCCTGTCCTATGGCATGGGCCGCAATAAAAAGAAATAGAAAAATGGGTACACTAAGTTCGTTCCAATCTAGAAAAAAGGCGAAGGCTACCAAAGAGAGCGAAATGATATACCCAAATGAACAGAGGTACATAAGCTTTTTTCTTCCATACCTATCTATAAGGAACACACCTAAAAGTGTAAATGCCAAATTGGTAATTCCTATACCGATACTGCTTAAAAGCGCGGTGCTTTCCCCCAGACCCGCTTCTTCAAAGATGCGGGGCGCATAATATAAAAAGGCATTGATGCCGGACAATTGATTAAAAAAGGCAATCAAAAAGGCTAAAATCAAGGGGAATCTATATTTTCTAAGAAAAATGTGCTCCCCGGGTATTTGGTTCATTTGCTCAGTTTCAATCTCCAAGAGTATTGGTTGGACATCCTCATTTGGATTTATCAGTTTTAGTACATGGACAGCCTCCTCTTTTCTGGATTGGGTCAAAAGCCATCTTGGACTCCTTGGGATTTTCAGGACAAACAGGGTATAAATAATGGCGGGAATCGCCTCCACCCCAACCATCCATCTCCATGAATTTTCGCCAATACCGTTTAATAGGTAATTCGAAAAAAATGCGACCAAAATCCCAAAAACGATATTAAATTGATAGAGGGCCACCAATTTTCCCCTATCCTTACTTGGTGCTATTTCCGAGATGTATGCGGGAGCGGCTATGGTGGAAGCTCCAACGCCCAAACCGCCTATAAACCTAAAAATAGCAAAGGTGATGGGGTCGTTAGACAATGCGGAACCAAGGGCGGAAATTGTGTAGAGTATTCCGATCCAAAATAAAGTACGCTTACGTCCTAATTTGTTTGTAGGCACACCACCAAAAAAAGCGCCTATGACAGTGCCCCACAATGCCATTGCCATAACAACCGTACCATGAAAAACATCAGAAGAGCCCCAAAGACTCTGTAATTTCTTATCAGCTCCGGAGATTACGACAGTATCAAACCCGAAAAGGAAACCGGCCAAGGCCGCAGCAATAGACCATATCCAAATATTTTTCATAATCGCATTTATTCTTGCTGACTACTAAAATATTCTTAAATATCACGCACTTATTTTGGTGATGTATCAAATATGTGTGGTTTTGTTCAAAAAGAGCAATAACTAATTAACATAATGAAAATCAATTAGTTATGATAAATTTTTAACATATAAGTAAACTACAAAGGTATACTTAGGTAACACGAGTTATAATATTGATACAAACTTTTGGTACCCTAAAGAAAAAAGCAATAGTAAGGATTATAAAGATTTTCGGAACGCACCCGGAGATACGCCATAATGGCTCTTAAAAGCGGTTGAAAAATAGTTGGGCGATGAAAATCCGGTTTCATAAGCTATTTCGGAAACACTGAGTTTGGTAGTCTCAAGTAAGGATTTTGCTTTGTTCAAACGTATGGAACTTATATAATCACTCACACTAATGCCCATTATGGCCTTTACTTTTCTATATAGCTGAACACGGGAGACATTTAGGCTTTCAGCCAAGTTTTCTACCGAAAAATTGGAGTTTGCTAGGTTGTTATGAATAAGGGAATTTAAGTTGGTAATGAACTTTTGTTCCATATTACCAAAGGAATCCGAGTCTTCAATCTTATGAATATTGCTTGTATAATAAAATCGTAGTTTTTCTCTATTGTACATCAACGATTTTATGGACTGGATCAAAATAGAGTAACTAAAGGGCTTTGTCAGGTAGAGGTCTGCACCGGCTTGTAGTCCTTTCAGGTATGATTCCTTATCGCTCAAGGCTGTTAATAAAATCGTAGGTATGTGGGAAGTTCTTAAATCGTTCTTTAATTCGTAACAGATCTCGAAGCCATTTTTAATAGGCAGATTTACGTCGCATATGATAATATCTGGAATCTGTTCAATGGCTTGTGCTATGGCATCGGGACCGTACGATAAATAAACCTTGTATTCACCTAGCAACTTATTATGAAGAAATTGGGACAAATCTCTGTTGTCTTCGATGATTAAAATTGAATACCTTTCCTGGTCCTCATTTGAAATATTGGCGATGTAGGAATCATTGAAATCGACTTCCGTCTCAAGATTTATGAAACTTGTTTCCTCCAAGACTGTTTCCACAGTTAGCTGATCCTCGTTAAAGTGCTTATCACCTTTAAATAATTTTATTTCAAATTCTGTACCGTGATAGGATTTTACATCGATGGTTCCAAGGTGTAGCTGTACGAATTGCTTGCTCAGGTGCAAACCGATACCCGTGCTATTCTTGCGGTTGTTGGAGCCCTTGAAAAAAGGTTCAAAGACATGGGCAATTTCATTATTTGGGATTCCAATGCCATTATCCTTTATTTTGATGGATACATAGTTTTTTTCTGGGTGGGTGTCAATAGTCAACCTTATTTTTCCATTATCAGGTGTAAATTTGAATGCATTGGACAGTAAATTAAAATACACCTTGTCCATGAGGTTTCTATCGATAAAAAGCATCATTTCCGGATCATCCGTTTCTATTTCAAATTGGATCTGTCTCTTTTGTGCTTCCCTTCTAAACTCGTTGAATATTGTTTTGCTAAAAAAATAGATATTTGTCTTGGAAGCCCTAATGTTAAATTTTTGGTCTTCAGACTTCCTAAAATCCAACAAATTGTTCATAAGCCTCAATAATCTATTGGAATTATTTTTGATTAATTCTATCTCATTTTGAATCTCGGATTTTTTTCCTTTAAATATATCGCCTACGGACTCGATTGAACTCATAATTAAGGTAAGAGGAGTCTTAAATTCATGGGAAAGACCCGTAAAAAAGTTGAACTTAGCCTCATTGTTTTCTTTGATTTCTTTGGCTATACGCTCAATTTCGTTTCTTTGGGCTATAATCTTTTCATTGGTGGTGAGTAGTTGCCGGTTCTTTTTTCCAATCGTTATTATTGAATATACGCTATAGATAGCTAGGCTTAGCACAACGACCAATAGGGCTATCATCATTTTCAATAAGTTATTTTGACTGGCATACAGTATTTCTTGCTCTTTTATGGCCAATGCTTGCTTTTCAATATCTTCCTGGTGTTCATTTATCTTATCGTATTGATTTTTCATGATATCCGCATTGGTAATATCAATAATGGTGGAGGGTAATTTGTTCATTTTGGTTATTTCACCGTCTTTAGCAGCCTTTACAGCCAATTCTATAGCTTCTTGACCTCCTGTTGGATAAAGCACCGTGGCTTCCAAAATACCTTTCATTACCAAATCGATTCCATTGTTCTCACCACTTAGACCATCCACGCCAATAAAACGTAGATTTCTTTCAACGCCCAATTCGCGCGCCACGGACCAAGCTTCAAAGGCCATTCTATCACTGAAGGCATAAACCATAAAGATTTCGTTTTTAGGAATGGAGTCAAAGAGTTGATGAACCTCTTCCTCAACAATTCCGGTGGCATCCCCTATTGAACTGGCAACGATATTCAACCTTTTATTTGTAGCTGCTACCTCATTAAAACCTTGACTTCTTTCCAAATCTGCGGAAGACTGTCCTCCTCCCCGGATTTCAATGACTTTTACACTGTCCATTGATTTGGAAAGTATGTATTTGGCCGCATTTTCACCAACTTCCATATTGTCCGCACCCAAATATGCCGTGAAGTTTGAACCTTTAATTTTCCTGTCTAAAACAATTACAGGAATATTATTTGCCATTGCCAAATCTATCTCATCAGTAATGGAATCTCCGTTCACTGCCGATACGATGATAGCATCCATCCCATCGCTAATAAATTTTTTAATATCCTCACCCTGTGTTTTAAGATTACCCCTAGCTTCCTTTATCGTAAGGTGTACATTAGGGAGGAGGGATGCCTTAATCCGCATTTCTTGATTCATTTTTGACCGGAATGGATGGTCATCAAAACATTGCGAAAATCCAATACGGATCTCGTCCCTTTTCATATCATTAGTGCAAGAAACAATCGATAAAATCGTGAATAGCACAGAGATATATGAAATGTACTTTTGGATAATCATTTTTTATTCGGAATTACACAAACATAAATTAGATTTAGATTGGATTATTTGAAGAGCTTTATATAACTCTGACGCATTTTAAATTTCACTGCAGTCTTACATTTAAAAATTATACGATTTCTGAATTAGAAAAAATTAAATTAAGCCAAATTTTATAGAAAAGAATTAGTTTATTTTGAGTAGTCTCTAATTAAATACGATAAATACGATTGTTTAAAAATTCTTTTAAAAAATGAAAAGATATGTACAGAGTATTCTGAATCTTTAAAAACAATTTATTAAAATATAATAGATTACCTATGTATAATTTTTGCAAATAAAGCAAATATGCAAATACTACCATCCATGAATTATCATGGGTAATATCCCGGGACTAAAAAATTTGAAACGGAAAAGTAGAGAGACAAATAACAAAAGGTCACTTGAATTATTGATTATTTGGATTCAATAATTTTCTTTTACCCACCACCAAACTAATCTTGACCAATTTTATTAAAATGGTATTTGTTGTACCTATGTTGTACCTAAAAAAAATAAAAGCCCCCGATTTCAACAAAATCGGGGGCTTTGCTTGTTGGCCCACTAGGACTCGAACCTAGAATGACGGTACCAAAAACCGGAGTGTTACCATTACACCATGGGCCAATACCTTTAAGAGCGTGCAAATTTAAAACAAAGTTTGGTTTGAACAAACATTTTTTAAGCCAAATAAGTAAAAATACCTATTTCCCTGCCTGTTAAAGGTTTATAAAAATAATGGGTGGGTATCTATATAAATTAGTATTTTCGCCGGATAGCTTTAACCAAGGTTCCATGTTTTCAAAGAACTTCAAAAAATGGGACACCCTTCTTGGGTGGTCCGTCTTTTTTATTGCCTTCATAACTTACTTTATTACCGTTGAGCCAACCAATAGTTTTTGGGATGCCGGGGAGTATATAGCCACATCGGCTAAATTACAGGTAGGGCATCCTCCTGGGGCACCGTTGTTACAGATGATCGGTGCTTTTTTTTCCATGTTCGCCATGGAACCCAGCCAAGTTGCCATGATGGTCAATTTAGTTTCCGGGGTTTCAAGTGCCTTTACGATCCTGTTCATGTTTTGGACCATTACCAATATAGCGCAAAAATTATTGGACGGTAATGAACCCATGACCAATAGCAAAGCAATTGCCATATTGGGAAGTGGTCTTATTGGATCCTTGGCCTTTACTTTTTCAGATAGCTTTTGGTTCAATGCGGTGGAGACCGAAGTGTATGCATCCGCTAGTTTAATCATGGCACTTTTACTTTGGTTGGGACTTAAATGGACAGACAACCTGGACGACCCTAGGGGCGACCGTTGGCTCTTGCTAATTTCCTTTGTTGTTGGCCTTACCTTTGGAGTGCAGTTCATGGGCTTCTTGGCCATACCGTCCATTGGACTACTTTACTATTTTAAGACCTATAAAAAGACCACTGTTAAAAATTTCCTTTTGGCCAATATCATCGTTATCGCCATTTTGATGTTGGTCTATAAATTCTCCCTTACTTATGTGCTGATGTTTTTCGGGTGGGGCGAGGTGTTCTTCATCAATACCATTGGCCTCCCATTCAATTCGGGTTCCATAATTATCGGACTTTTGTTTATAGGGGCCTTTTATTTCGGCCTTAATTACACAAGAAAGAACAATTACAAGGTTGCAAATACCATAGTGCTTTGCCTGATGTTTCTTTTTCTGGGGTTCTCATCTTGGTTGATGCTTCCCATACGTGCCAATGCACAGGTGGTCATCAATGAAAACAATCCGGAGGATGCCCGGGCACTTTTGGCCTACTACAACAGGGAGCAATATCCCGGGGTGGACAGCCCTGTTTACGGTTCGTATTATTCAGATATGTTCGCTCCCGCAGGTGAGGATAGGGACGGCACCCCCAAGTATGAAAAGGATTATACCTTGGGGAAATATATTATCGTAAACAAATACAAAAATTCTGAACAGGGTCCCAATCCAGACCATCAGGGCTTATTACCCAGAATGTGGAGCTCACAGCATGCTTCCAACTACATGCAGTATTTTGGCCCGTTGGATTTTAAGATGACGGAATACAATGCAGATTTGGCCGAAGCCATCAATCAAGTGAAGACAGGCTTTGAAAATGGTGAAATAGATGCGGACCAATACATAAGCTTTATAAAAAGATTCAGCGATTATATTGAAGTACAGCCACCTACGGTTTGGGACAACATTAAATACATGTTCGAATTCCAGTTCAACTACATGTATATGCGCTATTTCATGTGGAACTTTGTTGGAAAACAGAACGATGTCCAAGGCCGATACAATGACAACGGAAACTGGCTGAGCGGTATCAATTTTATCGATAGCGCAAGATTGGGTAGCCAAGACAATCTCCCAAGCGACATCCTGAACAATCCGGGCAGGAATACCTACTTCTTTTTACCGCTCCTTTTGGGAATCATTGGATTGGTTTTTCAAGTGTCCAAAGACCCCAAACAGTTCTGGGTGCTCATGGTCTTTTTCCTTTTTACCGGTATTGCCATACAGTTTTACACCAATCCCTATATTTTTCAGCCTAGGGAACGTGACTATTCCTTGGTAGGGTCCTTTTATGTATTCGCTATTTGGATAGGTCTCGGCGTATATGGACTCTACGACGGATTCAAGGATTGGATCACACCAAAGATTTTGGCGCCTGTGGTCGTGGTGGCGTGTCTTTTTTCGGTTCCCACCGTGATGGCCGTTCAGAACTGGGACGACCATGACCGCTCCAACAGGTTTACGGCAAATTCATCCGCAAAATCATACTTGGACTCCTGCCAGGAAGATGCCGGGGCCATTTTGTTCACCATCGGGGATAATGACACCTTCCCGTTATGGTACGCCCAAGAAATAGAAAAATACCGTACGGATGTCCGTATCGTTTGTACAAGCTTGTTCGAAACGGATTGGTACATAGATCAAATGAAGCGAAAGGCCTACGATAGCGACCCAATTCCTTCACAGATTGAACATGACAAATATCGATTTGGTTCCAGGGATGTTTTATATCATCAAGGTATTACGGAAAACAGGTGGCCCATTAAGGATTTCATCAATTGGATCGATAGTGACAAACCGCGCACAAAATTGGGTTATTTATTAGAACAACAGGGTGCTGATTTAAGTAACTATTCAGAAAATACCCAGAACATGGTATACTACCCAACGAACAAAATCCGTGTTCCCGTAAACAAAAAGAATGTTTTGGAAAGTGGTTTGGTAAAACCGAAGGATTCCGCCGTAATCGTGGATTATATCGATATTAACTTACCCAGTGTCATTACCAAAAAGAGCATGATGATGTTGGACATCCTTGCCAACAATGACTGGAAAAGACCCCTCTATTTCTCTGGAGGAAGTTTTGACGATGCGGAATACCTTTGGATGAAGGACTATCTGCAATTGGACGGCCTGGCCTATAAATTGGTTCCTATTAGAACCGAAAGACCCAACTCCTTTGAAATGGGCCGTATTGATACAGATTTGATGTACGACATCGTAACAAAATGGGACTGGGGCAACGCCGGCGACAAGAATATTTACCATGACACCCAAACGAGGATTCAAAGTGTAAGTTACAGAGGAAACCTCGCCCGATTGATGGAAGCCCTAATTAAAGAGAACAAGATGGACAGGGCCAAGGAAATTATCGAAATTTCCTTGACCAACATGCCCGTAGAAATTTTTGGTTATTATTCACTGGTTGAGCCTTTTGTGGATGGTTATTACAAAGTTGGGGAAACTACCAAGGCTCGAGAGTTGTTCGGGGTCTTAAAGAAAAAATATCAGGAACGTTTGGAGTACTATGCTTCCACAAGTTTGGACGAACAATACAGTAATATTGACGATATCATAGCCGATATGGAAGCCTACCGAAGAAACATCGATACCGTAATCGCCAACGATGAAAAGGATTTTGCGGAAAAAGAGACTTTGATATTCAACGAGTACATAGACAAATTCCAACATTTCTACAAGGACGAGGATAGTTTTGAAATGCCCGAAGGCGAATATCAGGACGACCCGGATATGATAATAGATACCTTGCCCATGAGCGATACAATCAGTACGGATAAAACTACGACCGATTTACTGCAGGATACCATTGGCAACCCGATCGAATAAAAATGGGGTGAAGGAAAATTAAAAACTGCCGCTAAACGTACTCGTTTAGGATGCCTATGAGGGTTTTTGCGTCTTGCTCGCCACTTTGGCGCCAGACCATTTCGCCCTTTTTATAGATCATTAAGGTGGGAAGACCTTTAACACGCAATGCCTGGGAAAGTTCCTTGTTTTTGTCCACATCGATTTTTATGACCTTACCTTTGTCTCCCAAGGCAGCGGCCACATCGCGCAATACGGGATGCATGGCAGTGGATTGTTCGTTCCATTCTGCATAGAAATCCAACAGCACGGGAACGTTCAAGTCTATAAGTTCACCAAATTTAGACATAGAATCGGCTTTGCGTTACAAGCCAAATGTAGTAAAAAATGTTAAAATACAACGCCGGCCCCATGTATTGTGTAGAACGGGCCGAGTTAAAATCATGTTAAGGTCTTTTTTTTAAGGGTGAGTACCGTAATTTCCGGCCAGATGCCCACCCTTCCAGGATAGCCCAAAAACCCGAAGCCCCTATTGACGTTAATAAACTGGCCCAACTCCTTATAGATTCCCGCCCAATGTGGATAGCGCCATTTGACGGGACTCCATTTCACCCAGCCGGGAATCTCTATCCCAAATTGCATACCATGCGTATGCCCGCTTAAGGTCAAATGATAGTGCTTTTCGTCATGCAATACTTCTTCGGACCAATGGGAAGGGTCGTGGCTCATTAAAATGGTAAAATCGTTAGGATGTATTTGTGCTGAAGCCTTTTTAAGGTCGCCGGCTTTTTTGAAACCACCTTTTCCCCAATTTTCCACCCCAACCAAGGCAATACGGTCCTTCCCTTTTTGGAGGTATCTGTGTTCGTTGAGCAAAAGGTCAAACCCCATATTCCGTTGCAAGTCCTTCAAATCCTGTAAATTCTTCTGTTTAGAGGCCTCCGTTTCCCATGCGATGTAATCCCCGTAATCATGGTTGCCCAACACGGAAAACTTACCATCCTTGGCCTCCAAGGTGCTGAACAAATCGGCCCAAGGCAACATTTCCTCGGTCTTGTTGTTCACCATATCCCCTGTAAAAAGTAAAAGGTCGCTCTTCTGTTTATTGATTAGGTCTACACCATATTCTATTTTTTTTCGGTCGTCAAAACTACCACTATGAATGTCCGATATTTGGGTGATCTGGTAACCATCAAAACTATCCGGCAGATCCTCGAATTCCAAGGTATACTTCAGCACCTTGAAATTATACTTGCCCTTGTACATCCCATACAAAAGTGCGCCAAAAGGCAAAGCCGCTATCCCCAAGGCGATCATACCCAAAAACCTGCGCCTTTCAGGGAGGGTGAACTCCTTGGATGCCCCAAAGAGTTTTTGGTATACACCAGAAAGGATTCTGAAAATATCCTCGGAAAACAAAAAGAGTATGATGACCAACTTAAAGGACAACATCGTCAGTAAAAAGCCAAAGGCATAACTTTTAGGCCTGCTCAACACACGACCCGCCTCCTCCCCTGCGGTAAACTGATAAATAAAATTGACCAGGATGGCCAGTGAAACCAAAATATAAACCAGATAAACCCAAGGTTGCCTGAACAAGGTCCGTAAGGCCTGAACAATATAAAAACTCAGTCCTAGGTAAATCAGTACAAAAACTATCCAGCGGAACATTCCTTTCTTTTTTACAAATATATTTTATGCACGACGGGAAAGTGGTGCATTTGGATTTTATTTAACCTTAACGACCACGGCTTTTATCGTTTCAAAGTTTGAAACACCCAGCTTATCATCGTTCAAAAAGGATGCCGAGTTCATGGAGATGGGAGGCGGTGCGGCCAACGACTGTCTGAACTTGGTCCCGGACAAATGTATCGCCTCAAAGCCCGCTTCCAGAAAGGACCGGACATTTCCTTCGTTAATACCGGAACCTGGTATGATCGCCACATTTGGAAATAGTCTTTTCAAATCCCTCAAAAGGTCCATTCCTTCCAGGGCGGACTTCCCCTGACCGGAAGTAAGCACATAATCCACCTTCAAATCCGTAAGTGTTTCCATCGTCCTATTGGGATTTTTCACCCAGTCGAAAGCTCTGTGAAAGGTAAACTTCATCCCTCGCGCGGCTTTCATCAACGCGGCCGTCCGTGCTACGTCCAAGGTAAAATCAGTATGTAGAACACCCGATACAATACCTTCAACACCCATTTTCCTGCACAAGGCAATATCCTCCAGCATTACCTTGAATTCAACATCGGAATAGGTAAAATCGCCACTTCGGGGCCGGATCAATACATGTATCGGGATGGAAATCCGTTCCTTTACCGTTTTCAGCAATCCATAGGAAGGCGTTATACCGCCAACGGCCAATTCGGAACACAGTTCAATTCGGTCGGCTCCCGCCCGTTCCGCATTGATGGCAGATTCAACGGAATTTGCACAGACTTCTACTAGCATCTTCTTATATTTAATTTCTTAAAAGTAAAGAACCGAACCAATGCAACGAAGAAAGTTTTTAAAAAATTCCGGGGCCCTTACTGCAGGCATGTTGGCAACTCCCATAATAGCGGCACCCAGCGACCATGAAAAGAACCAAAAACCAATCGACACCCAATCAAACGCTACCATTCCCATCGCCATCTGCACCTGGGATTTTGGCAATGCCACGGCAAAGGCCTGGGAAGTATTGAGTGCCGGAGGAAGTTCCCTGGATGCCGTTCACCAAGGCGTAATGGTTGAAGAAAACAATCTGGATAATCAAACTGTGGGCAATGGTGGCAGGCCGGACCGGGATGGAAACGTAACACTGGATGCCTGTATCATGGACAAGGATGCCAATTGCGGGGCCGTTTTGGCCATTCAAAATATTGCCAATCCCATTTCCGTAGCGCGTAAGGTCATGGAGGAGACACCCCATGTAATGCTGGTGGGCAAAGGTGCGGAACAGTTCGCCTACGAACAAGGTTTTGAAAGGACAAATCTCTTGACCGAAAAATCAAAAATGGAATGGAAGGAATGGAAAAAAACATCGCAGTATAAACCCATCATCAATATTGAGAACCACGATACCATAGGCATGTTGGCCATAGACGAAAAGGGAGATATCGCAGGTGCCTGTACCACGAGCGGCATGGCCTATAAAATGGCCGGGCGCGTGGGCGATTCCCCCATCATAGGTGCCGGACTCTTTGTGGATAACGAGGTGGGTGGGGCCACGGCCACGGGGGTGGGCGAAGAAGTGGTACGGACCGTGGGCAGTTTTTTGATAGTGGAACTGATGCGCCAGGGAAAATCGCCCCAAGAAGCCTGTGAGGAAGGCGTAAAACGTATCATTGCCAAGAACAAGTACAAGCAGGATTTCCAAATTGGGTTTATCGCCATCAATAAAAAAGGGGAAACGGGTGCCTATTGCATACATCCAGGATTTACCTATAGAACCTATACCAAAGATGGGCATTTGAATAATCCTTCGGGTAGTTATTTAAAATCCTAGGCCCTGTTGGTTGTGCCTATAAGCTTTCAATACAAAGTTCGTACTTTTAACCCCTCACCTATAATTTTTAAAAATGTCGGAACAAAAAAGACTGTTTTTACTGGACGCCTATGCGTTAATTTTTAGAGGCTATTATGCCCTGATAAAAAACCCTAGAATCAATTCCAAGGGGATGGACACCAGTGCCATCATGGGTTTTATGAATTCCCTGTTCGATGTGATAAAGCGTGAAAAACCGGACCATTTGGCCGTCTGTTTTGACAAAGGTGGCAGTACTGAGAGATCGGAACTTTTCCCGGAATACAAAGCAAACCGAGACGAAACTCCCGATGCCATCCGGATTGCGATACCCTATATCCAGGATATCCTAAAAGCTATGCATATACCTTCGGTTATTTTGGAAGGTTGGGAAGCGGACGATATCATAGGCACCTTATCAAAACAGGCCGAAAAAGAAGGCTATAAAGTGTTTATGGTAACTCCAGATAAGGATTTTGGGCAGCTGGTATCCGAAAATATTTTTATGTACCGACCCGCACGTATGGGCAACGGAATCGAGATATGGGGAATTCCAGAGGTCCAAAAACGCTTTGGGGTAGAACGCCCGGAACAGGTAATCGATTACCTGGGCATGATGGGCGATGCCAGTGACAATATCCCCGGCCTGCCCGGTGTAGGAGACAAAACGGCCAAAAAATTCATTGAGCAGTTCGGATCCTTGGAAGGGCTTTTGGAAAATGCGGACCAGTTGACAGGCAAAATGAAGGAAAAAGTCATTGAAAATGCCGAGTTGGGCCGACTCTCCAAAAAACTGGCTACCATTTGCACGGATTGCGACGTTACCTTCAATGCAGAAGACTATGAACTTTCCGTTCCGGATAGCGAGGCCGTCCAAAAAATATTCGAGGAACTGGAGTTTCGAAGACTAAAGGAGCAATTCATCAAAATATTCTCAGGGGAAGAGGAAACTACGGAAACCCAAGTAACCAGCACGGAAACGGCCCAAAAAATAGCTTCCTCCGCAGGTAGTGGCCAATTTTCTCTTTTTGGTGGGGATGGAGCTTCCCCTGCAACTATCAAGGATACTTCCAGTCGAAATACCATAGCCGATGTTCCCCATGTGTATCAGAGTGTGGCCCAGGGAATGGCCATGAAGTTGTTCCTACAGAATTTAATGAAACAGACCTCCGTCTGCTTTGATACGGAAACCACCTCCATCAATCCTTTGGAGGCGGAATTGGTAGGTATCGCCTTTTCCTGGGAGGCCACCAAGGGCTTTTATGTGCCGTTTCCAAAGGACCGGGACAAGGCCCAAGAACTAATCGAGGAGTTACGCCCGTTTTTTGAATCGGAGAATATTGAAAAAATCGGCCAGAACCTAAAATATGACATTAAGGTCTTGGACAAGTATAATATCAGGGTTCACGGTAGACTTTTTGATACGATGTTGGCCCATTACCTAATCAATCCGGATATGCGCCATAATATGGACGTACTCTCCGAAACTTATCTGAACTATACCCCCATTTCTATAACGGAGCTCATCGGCAAAAAAGGTAAAAACCAGCTTTCCATGCGTGAAGTGCCGTTGGAAAAACAAACGGAATATGCCGTGGAGGATGCGGATATCACCTTTCAACTCGCCCAACATTTTAGACCGGAATTGGCGGAAGCCAAAACGGACGGACTTTTCGGGGATATCGAAATACCCTTGTTAAGGGTCTTGGCCGATATGGAACTGGAAGGTATCAATTTGGACATCGATTTTTTAAAGTCCCTTTCCAAAGATCTGGAAAACGATATCGCCAATCTGGAACAACAAATTTATGAGGCCGCCGGGGAAGAATTCAATATTGGATCGCCCAAACAGCTGGGCGAGATCCTTTTTGACAAAATGAAGTTGGTGGACAAACCGAAGAAAACCAAGACGGGGCAATATTCCACGGCAGAGGACGTACTTTCCTATCTGGCCAAGGATCACGAAATCATTCGGAATGTGCTGGATTATAGGGGGCTTACCAAACTAAAGAGCACCTATGTGGATGCCTTGCCGGAACAGGTAGAACCTTCTACCGGCAGGGTACATACGGATTATATGCAAACCGTTGCGGCCACCGGACGTTTGAGCAGCAACAACCCCAACCTACAGAATATTCCCATTAGAACGGAAAGGGGTAGACAGGTACGAAAAGCCTTTGTCCCAAGAAATGGGGATTATACCTTACTGGCAGCGGATTATTCCCAGATAGAATTGCGCATCATTGCCGCCCTAAGCCAAGAGGATACCATGATCGAGGCTTTTAAAAATGGGGAGGACATCCATGCATCCACGGCCTCCAAGGTTTTTAACGTGCCCTTGGAAGAAGTAACCCGGGAGCAACGAAGCAATGCCAAGACCGTAAACTTTGGAATTATTTATGGGGTTTCGGCCTTTGGGCTAAGCAATCAGACGGACCTATCGCGTTCAGAATCCAAAGATTTGATAGATACCTATTATAAAACCTACCCGAAGCTTAGAAACTATATCAGCGAACAGGTGGATTTTGCCCGTGAGCACGGATACGTACAGACCGTTCTGGGCCGTAGGCGCTATCTAAAGGATATCAACGGAAGCAATGCGGTTGTTAGAGGAGCCGCCGAGCGAAACGCCGTGAATGCCCCCATACAAGGAAGCGCGGCCGATATCATTAAAATAGCCATGATCAATATCCATAAGAAATTGATCGAGGGCGGATACAAATCCAAAATGCTGCTTCAGGTACACGATGAATTGGTTTTTGACATTTACAAGCCCGAATTGGAAACCTTAAAGCAGGTAATTAAATCCGAAATGGAGAACGCCTATGAATTGGCCGTTCCCCTGGATGTTGAACTGGGTATGGGAGAAAACTGGCTGGTAGCCCATTAAAATCGGTAGATATAGAAACAAAAAGGCACCCTGCTAAGGTGCCTTTACTATTTATTTTTTCCGAAAGTCTTAGTTCAAACTATTGGCCCACTTATGGGACATCGTTTTGGACCTTTTGAAAAGGTTCAAAAAGGGTTTAAAATAACTGGCCAAGGAATATGGTTCAAAATCGAATCGTAGGATAACTTTTTTGGAATCGTTTCCGGTGATGGCCAATCCATTTTGTATTTTGAAATCCATATACGGAAATACATAAACCGCCTCCATATCCTTTTCCTTATTGAAAAAATAATTTCCTTTTCCATTTAGGTAGAAACGGAATGTACTATAATTCCCAACAGGAAGTTCCAAAGCCTCCTTGGTCTTTAAATACAAACCTGTATGCATCCCCTTTAGGTTCAAAGCCTTGTTGCCCTTGAAATTGGGCATTTCATGTTCTTTGCCCGCATTGTCCAAAACGGAGATATGGGAAACGTTCAATAACATTTCGGACACGCCCCTATTCATGGCTATGTCACTTATTAAGGTCAATTCTTCAATCCTATTTCCTTTGTTGTCCCATTGATCCATCATATCCAAAGAGAATGGTATCGATTGCCAAATTGTTGGGTATACTCTTCTATATTTCATAACGCTGTATATTAAAATTATACGGTACAAAATTCAGAATCGTTTTTGGGGGCCAAAACAAGAATCTTCACATATTTCTATGCTATATTAACCTGAGTGCTCTATTTTAATAAGATATTAGGTCAAAATAACATTTTATTGGCATCGCCAAAGGGTTTAATACCCCGAGGTAGTTTACTGATGATTAAGGTGTATCCCAAGAGCCATCAAATCAAAAAGTTAATTACTCTTAAAAAGATACTATTTTGAATTTGTAAGGCGTTCTAGGTATTGTTTCTAAAGGTTGGCAGTGCCATGAAAAGAATGATTTTTGTTTCCCTTTGTTTGTTTAGCACCTTGCTGTTTTCACAACAGAAAAAGGCTGTGGACGATGCATCTGCCGTACAGGAAATAATAATCTTCCCAAATCCCGCTACTACGGTCGTAAATGTCCTTGGCCTCAAGAACGCACCACAGGCTTCCATTGTTCTATCGGACACGTATGGAAATACACAGAATAGTTATCAGTGGGAAATAAAGAACAATGCCTTGAACATTCCGGTTGCAAACCTCGACCCCGGGATCTACTTGCTTTCCATCATTTCACCGGAACAAAAGGTTCAGAAGAAGTTCGTAAAGCAATAATTAGTCGAAAACAAAATTATAGGTCAGTGCCAGTAAGGGGCTATTCAGAACGGAAAGTTCGTAAGACCCCAATGGACTATCCAGAAATACCGCACCATCCTCGGCGCCCTGTCTTTGTGTGTAGTACACATTAAATGGATTTCTCCTGCCATACACGTTGTAAATGGTAAAAATCCAATCCCCTTTCCATTTTCTGTTGGGGTTTTTACCGTAGGATACCTTCCATGAAAAATCCAGCCTGTGGTACGGGCGTAATCGGGCATTATTTCTTTCCAAAAATATAGGGACGTCCAAATCCTCGATTTTAAAAACGCTGTTGGCTACCGTATAGGGCCTACCTGTTTGTGCGGTAAAATTGAAACTCCATGTATTGTAGGGATCGCCCTCAAAATTAACCGTTCCGTTGAATACATGAGGTCGGTCAAAATCAGATGCAAACCATTCGTTATTGTTGATTCTATCCGCCAAACGTTCATTTTGGGACCGTAATAAACTTCTGGACCACGTATAGTTGAACCATCCATTGAATTTACCCTTGGGTTTCCTAAAGCTCAATTCTACCCCGTACGCCTTTCCTTCTGCCTGAACGATATCCCGCTCCAAATATTCCTGCAAAAAGAAGTCGGCACCCGGTTTATAGGTAAGATTGTTATCCGAGGTCCTATAATAGCCCTCCAAACCGAGTTCAATGGTATTATCCGCTACCCCGGTATAAATTCCAAAACCATAGGTATCACTATTTTGGGGAACGATATTGGGGTCCGAAGTCTTCCAACGTGAGGTAGGCAAAGGGGTCGTTGAATTATACACATTTTGTAGGTATTGGTTCAATCTAGCAAAACTCGCCTTGATGGAGGTTACCTCCCCAAGTTTATAGTTGAGCCCCAATCGTGGTTCCAAATCATTATACGTTTTTACACCGGCACCTTTCTCAAAAAAGGTGGTTCCCAAAAGTTCTCCCGTAATATCATCAAAAGAACCCTGGGTATAAGGACCCACAAACACAAAATGATTAAAACGCAGGCCTGCGGAAAATTTAAGCCGCTCACCCAACAACCAATTCAGATTTCCATAGCCCGAAAAAACATAACTATTCTCCTGCGCCAAATCAACGGGCAAAATACTATTGCCATTGCCAGGGTCTAGATTGCCAGGTTGAATGGTGTACTTATTGATTTGGACCCCAGCGTAGTAATCGACCTTTTCATTTATGGTATTTGTCAATTCCGAAATAAAGCTTAAATAATTAATGCCAGAGTCAAACTCTATTTCATTATCGCTCTGTTGTTCTGGAAAAATGGTTTTGGGATTATAATCGCTCATCACCAACAAGGTCCTAAGAATACGGTCATTGCTAAAACTATGTGTCCAATTAAGGGTGCCGTTCAATGTCCTAAAATCAAATTGGTTATTTTCCGCATTGATATTTTGGATCTTGGTTATCAGATCCAACTGATAGAAATCCTTTGTGAAAAAGCCCGTAAAAGATATCTGGTCCTTTTTCGTGGGCAAATACAATAGTTTTAGGGTAGCATCCTGAAAATTGGCCTTGGTATTCTTTAAACGTTCAGAAAATAGTGGCAACAGGAAATCCGTAAAACCCGCCCTGCCCCCAAGGCTCACCATCAATTTATCCTTTATCAATGGAGTTTCAATGGCCAACCGACTTGAAATGATACCAACTCCGCCGCTCAATTTAAATTTATTCGTATACGGATTTTTGACCTTTACATCCAATACGGAAGTTGTTCTTCCTCCATATCGGGAAGGAATATTTGCCCGATACAAATCTACGGATGAAACCGATTCTGGAGTAAATACCGAAAACAAACCGAATAAATGGGTGGGATTAAAAACAGGCGCATAATCATACAGTAATAGGTTTTGGTCCAAGGAACCGCCCCGTACCGATAGTCCGTTACTAAGTTCCCCAGCGTTGTTTACGCCAGCTAACAATGTCATACCTCGCAGCACATCAAACTCCCCGATCGCGGCAGGTATTTTTTTAAGCTCTTGGGCATTCAGTTCCAACGCGCCCATTTGCGGGGTTTCCAAATTGTCCAAAATTCGTTTGGCACGTACAACAACCTCCGAGAGCTGCTCTTCCTGCGGCCATAATTTAACCGTAACCACCTGGCTTCGATTTAGACCGATGTTTAAAACCTCTTTGGTAAATCCAATATAATTTACGGTTGCCGTGTAATCCCCACGTGGCAAATCAATTGAAAACCTACCGGCCCCATTGGTTATTCCCCCACAATTACATGGAGTTATGGAAATCTGTGCGTTTTCCATGGGAAGATAGGTCTCCTCGTTCAGCACTATTAGGGATAAGGTGAAATCTTGGGCATGGGCTAGGAAAGCTGAAAAGAATATCGCTACAAATAAAATGGATTGGTTTTTTAGTCTCATTTGCTTTGTTTTACTGCCAACCCTCCGGTTCAATTGCGGTTCTATATCTCGATTCTTCACATGGGGCCAAATTGGTGGCAGGAGGGGGATAGGGTGAACCTATGGTAGGTTCCAAGGAAACGGCTGGTGGCTGTCTGGTCGCAATAGCAGCTTCGTTGATAAGTTCCCTTTCTACATACACATTGACTATAGAAGAAGCGGCCGCGGTAAACCTGCCCAATACAATTTCCTGAGAATCATCAGCATTGTAAAGATTACCAATTAAGGCCGCTGGCGGCGGGGCATTAAACCCCGAGGCATTGTCCACAATATCCTTCAAGACCTTGTAATATTTATGGGCAGCGGGGGTCAGGGAGAATTGTTGTACTTCTACCACCATGTTTTCCTTTGTATACAATGGTAAAGAACCCACTTCCAAACCGGTAACCGTTTTCCCGTTCGAAAATGTATCATCAAAGATGTTGACAGATTCAGGGTAACGTATGGACCAACATTCCGTTTCACAGATATAGTCGAAGTATCTGTACAATCTACCACTCAAATCATACGGGACACAGCCTCCTTCTCTATATATACCCTCGTTACAACGTATGCAATAGTCCAGATTTTCAAAGGAGCGATAACTCCAATAGTAATTGTTTTCGGAATTTGAAGGATCGTCAAAACTGACTGAAATCTTGTGCCCAGGTATAAATCGGTTTGCCGAGGGCCTAAACTCCAACTCAGGATCGTAATCGATTGAAACAACGGTTATGGGCACAGGGGTTAAAACAATCTCAGGCTCAGACTCGTATATAGTGCCATTGGGCATGACAACAATGAGCTTCCAACGTTCCCCAGGTACCACCTTAAAATCCTGAGGTGAGAGGTATGCATCTTCAGATTCAAAAAAACTAACAGTTCGCCCCGTATCCTGGTTTTCCACATGTACCGAAGCCCCGGTTATGAATTCCAAACCCCTAACCCCAAATTCCGTGACAGATTCATTTATGCCAACATAGGAAGAACCGGCATTGGAACTGGCAAAACCCTCTATAAAAATAAGCCCATCCTCATAATCAAATTCCGGAGAAACTGGATCGATGCATCCAACAAGAAAAAAAGAAAAAACCAGGATTCCGGTAAGGGGCCTCACAACAAAATCAAAAAAAATACTGTTGAAAAATTTACTTTTGAATGTGAGCGACCGAATGGGTATCATATTAAAATTGTAAAATCAAACTTTTTCTTTCACTACTGCAAATAAGGGAAAGATACCATTTTAAATAATAAGCTCTCATAATTACCTGATCATCCTTCAGACCAAAATAAAAAAACCTTCCAATTTCTTGGAAGGTTTTAGCATCGAGATTTGTTATTTATCGTCGTTGAAAGACCAATTGTCCTTCCTCATCAAATTCCGGGATTTGGAGATCCTCGGCATCTACCAGCATGGTATCCCCGTTAATGGTTACATTGACTTCCACTACCTCTCCATTTACGTTCACAAAACTTACCACATTATTTTCGTAGGTATAGGTACTTGTCTCGGTTTCAAAGGTTGTGGGGCATGGAATATCGAAACCAGAGGTTGTATCAATTTCAAGATAGTCGGTTGAATTTGTTGCCGATGCCGTCAAATCGGCATTAAACTGTAACGTTATAATAGTACAGTTTTGATCCGTTAGGTATGCAAGGGCTTCCCTGGCAAAAATGGCATTGTCACTTGCCGTATTTTCATCGACACGAAGCTCGGTCGCCTCCCAGGCACCCACAATATTTGCAGTTGCATCAATATCTGAGCCGTTCCCTTTGTCGGAACTACAGGAAATGGCCAAAAAGGCTGTTGTAAGAATCGTCAAATACGTCTTTTTCATTTGTTTATTTTTATTGTTTGTCATAGATCATGCTTTGGCTACGTTCAGCACAGGGTTGTAATTATTCACATCATTTCATTTGTTTAGCATGGGTGTTCAAGAATCTTCGATTTCGCCATCGTGAAGCTTATCGGGACATCTCAGTGGGTATTAAGACTTGTAATAGCTTACTACATATCTTTTATTTTTTGTTTATTATGTACGTTGGTTTTGCTATTAAATGGAACGCTTTCTACCTGAAGCAATTAAATCGAATATATCCATCTCATTTTTTCCAATTAACACCTTGCTTGAACTAAAATTTCACCTAATTGATTATTAATTCTTTAAGTACATATAATAACATCATGTCAAGAGTACGTAATCCAAAGTTTAGAACGTCCAAGTTGATAGAATATTTTCCCGGAAACAATTAAAGTCTTCCATTCAAAAATATTTCAGTTCCGGCGAAAGTATCAGGGTTACCCTCACAAAGCTTTAACGCTTTAATTTTCAAATTTAAATTAACATAATTTGCCAAATATCATTTTCTTCCAAGTACTGGGAACAACTATTTTTATCCTTTCCTATCGAATCAAAAATTAGTCGTGGAAAAATCTGAAAATATTTAGAAACAAGTATTTGCAATTCATTTTAATAATTGTACATTTGCAGCCCATTTCACGGGATTGAATAGAATAATAGTTAAAAACAGTAGCAGTGGATACACTAAGTTATAAAACCATATCCGCCAACAAATCAACCGTAAACAAAGAATGGTTGTTGGTAGATGCCGAAGGAGAAACGTTAGGTCGTTTGTCTTCAAAAGTGGCTAATTTATTGAGAGGAAAGCATAAACCAAGTTTTACTCCACATGTTGATTGCGGTGACAATGTTGTAGTCATCAATGCTGAGAAAATTACCCTAAGCGGCAATAAATGGGCAGACAAAACGTATCAAAGGTATACGGGTTATCCAGGAGGACAGCGTTTCACAAATGCGAAGGTTTTGTTGGACAAAAACCCAACTGCCATTATCGAGAAAGCTGTTAAGGGCATGCTTCCAAAGAACAAATTGGGCGCGGACCTTTTCAGAAACCTTAAGGTGTATGCTGGTGCCCAACATGGTCAGGAAGCACAAAAACCAACTGCGGTTAATTTAAAAGATATTAAGTAATGGAAGTGATTCACAAAATAGGTAGAAGAAAAACTGCTGTTGCCAGAGTTTACCTTTCCCAAGGAAATGGAACTATTACTATAAACAACAAGGATTTAAACGTTTATTTTCCAACCGCTACGTTACAATATAAGGTAAAACAACCTTTTACACTTACGGATACTACGGATAACTTTGATGTACGGGTAAACGTATTTGGCGGAGGAATTACCGGTCAAGCCGAAGCGATTCGATTAGCAATCTCCAGAGCCATTTGCGATGTGGATAGTGAAAACCGCACAATCTTGAAACCCGAAGGCTTGTTGACAAGGGATCCAAGAATGGTTGAAAGGAAGAAATTCGGTCAGAAGAAAGCCCGTAAGAAATTCCAATTCTCCAAGCGTTAATCCAACGATTTTTTCAAAGCATCCGTCATTTGGCGGATGCTTGTTTATATTAATCTTGCCGGTGCAATTCCGGTATTTTTATTAACAAGTTCATTGAAAGTCCGCTTTTCGGACACTTAAAAATCCTTCATTCCATTTAAAATGAAGGTAACTTAGTTTAGCATCTAAATGATGAAGGCTTCCTTCTTTAAATTAGGATACCACTTTGTCATTGCTATTTCAAAAGAACGTAAACTAAATTTAAAAATGGCGAAAGTCGAAGTAAAACAATTATTAGAAGCAGGTGTGCATTTTGGCCACCTTACCAGAAAGTGGAACCCCAACATGGCTCCTTACATCTACATGGAGCGTAACGGTATCCACGTAATCAATCTTTACAAAACTGTTGCGAAATTGGACGAAGCCAATGAGGCTTTGGCTAAAATTGCTGCATCGGGAAGGAAAATTCTTTTCGTTGCTACGAAAAAGCAGGCGAAGGACATCGTTGCAGAGAAAGCATCGAACGTAAACATGCCCTACATCACTGAAAGATGGCCAGGTGGTATGCTGACCAACTTTGTAACCATCCGTAAGGCCGTTAAAAAAATGGCTTCCATTGACAGGATGAAAAAAGATGGCACGTTCAACACCCTATCCAAGAAAGAGCGTCTACAAGTAGACCGTTTAAGGGCTAAATTGGAAAAGAACCTTGGTTCCATTTCTGAAATGACCCGTTTACCAGGTGCGTTGTTCATCGTGGATACCATGAGGGAACACATTGCAGTGAAAGAAGCCCAAAAATTGAACATTCCAATTTTTGCCATGGTCGATACGAATTCGGACCCCAGGGATGTGGATTTCGTTATTCCATCCAATGACGATGCTTCAAAATCCATTGAAATCATTATGGCCCAGGTAACCGAGGCCGTTGCCGGAGGTCTAGCCGAACGCAAATCTGAAAAAGCGGAAGGTTCAGAAGAAAAGAAAGAGAAAAGCTCCAAAAAGAAAGAGAAAGAAGCTAAGGAAAAACTAGAGCCAACTCCAGACAACGTGGACACCAAACCAACCCCTGTTGTAGACAAGGTTCCTAACGTAACTGTTGACGTTGAGGCGACAAAGGAAGCGGTAAAGAAGGATAAAAAGGCCGAGGCCGATGACCTTACCAAAATTGAAGGTGTGGGACCAAAAGCTGCCGAGGCTCTTGTAAATGCCGGTTTGGATACCTATGCAAAAGTTGCCAAAGCCGATGCTGATGAAATGAAAGAAATCTTGACAGAAGCAAGTTCCAGAATGGCGCATTTAGACCCAACTTCATGGCCAAAGCAGGCTCAAATGGCCGCGGACGGTCAATGGGACGAGCTTAAGGAATGGCAGGATAGTGTTAAAGGTGGTATTGAATAAAGGCACTCTTATAAATAATTGATAATTAAACCTCCCTTTAAAGGGAACAAAAAACATAGAAAATGGCAAAGATTACAGCCGCAGAAGTAAACAGATTAAGACAAACAACAGGTGCTGGTATGATGGACTGCAAAAAAGCCTTGGTTGAAGCCGAAGGTGATTTTGACAAAGCCATCGAAATTCTTCGTAAAAAGGGACAAAAGGTCGCTGCAAATAGAGCCGACAGGGATTCCTCAGAGGGTGCCGCCATCGCCAAAGTAAACGATGACAACACAAGCGGTGTAATCATATCGCTTAACTGTGAAACCGACTTTGTGGCCAAAAATGATTCTTTCGTTACTTTGGCCAACGAATTAGCTGATTTGGCTATAAGCTATGATACCAAAGAAGCTTTCTTAGCTGCGGACTTTAAAGGAATGACCGTTCAGGATAAATTGACAGAGCAAACTGGCGTCATTGGCGAAAAAATCGAAATAGGAGGTTTTGAAAGGTTAAGCGCTCCTTTTGTTGGATCATACATACATGCCGGTAACAAGATTGCCGTCCTAACAGGTCTTTCAGCGGCAGTTGAAGGTGCAGACGTTGTTGCCAAGGATGTGTCCATGCAGGCAGCGGCAATGAACCCTGTTGCATTGAACGAGGCAGGTGTTAATCAGTCCATTATCGACAAAGAAATAGAAATCGCAAAGGATCAACTTCGTCAAGAAGGTAAGCCTGAAGCTATGTTGGACAACATCGCAAAAGGAAAATTGAACAGGTTCTTCAAGGATAACACCTTGGTGAACCAGGATTTCATCAAGGACAGCAAGCAAAGTGTTGCCCAGTATGTAAAATCGGTAGACTCAAATTTAGAAGTAACCGGATTTAAGCGAGTTGCGCTAGGATAAGCATCGATTCCCTCTAATAATAAAAAATGCCGGACATTGGTCCGGCATTTTTTTATTGCATAATTTTTCAGACACTACCCTTTTAGCCAAGCGTTTCTAAGTGCTTTGATTTCATCTGAAACATCTTCAATAGGGGTAATCTTATTCACAACTATCGTAGGGGTTCCAACGGCACCTTCTACCGTTACGACTTCTCCATCCCTTTCCAATTCCAATTTTATCATCGTATCAGGACCCCATCCAAAACTCTGTCCTATAATTGGTCTGATCGACTCTAGGTTTATGGCCGTTCCGTTAATGCTTTTGATAACATCCCCTCCTTGAACGCCCAAACCTTTGAAGAAAGAATTTAACTCGATTCCCTTTCGAACGAAAATAGCGTCATTATTGGATTGATCCACATCGATATAAGGTATTTCACCTTGCAAAAAATAACCTGATTTCTCCTCTACTTCGTTTAGGGTCAATCCCATTTTAGCAAGGTATACGGAATAATCTATGGGTTTGTTCCCTATTACGTGCTTATTGAAAAAATCCCGTACTTCGGGGTATGTTATAGATACAATCTCATCAATAAGTTTGTCGTCCTCAAAAGGGGCATCTACCCCATACTTGTTTGAAAGTTCCTTCATCAACCAAAGCACTCCCTTTTCCCCATTACTTTTTTCACGGATTAAAATGTCCAAAGCCATATTGATCAATGCTCCCTTTTCATAGACATTCGCGTAGTTACTTTCGTAGGGTGTTTCCAAGATATTCATGCTCATGGTGGTAAAGGACATGGCATCATCATAGCCTTTTGCATTATCCATTTTAGTGCGCATCCTTTCATAAAATTCCGCTTCATCTATTAGCCCCTCATGCACCTGAAACAGGTTGGCAAAATATTCTGTAGTTCCTTCGTACATCCATAAATGTTGCGACATTTTAGGGTCATTGTAGTCGAAGTAATGAATCTCATTGGAATGCACGGAAAGTGGTGTCACAATGTGAAAGAATTCATGGGAAACCACATCTACCATGGCCTGTTCCAATCTGTCCTGAGGTATCGCCTCAGGTAAAACCACGACAGTAGACGTATGGTGTTCCAAGGCACCGAAGCCCCTGGCATCCGTATCCTCCATAGTAGACAGGTACAATAAAATATTATATCTTTTTGTAGCATCAATATCTCCCAAAAATGCCTTTTGTGCGCTCATCATGCCCTCCATTCGATTCCGTAAATCACTAGCTAGGTAGGCTCCCGTTGGTGAAAATATACTTAAAGTAACTTCAATCCCACCTACCTTGAATGTCTCCTTATCCGGTTTGGTGTAGAAAATTGGGTTATCAATAATTTCAAAATACCTATTTGCCATAAATACATCCCCATTTTCGATAGCATCGTCCAATACAACTTGGTTCAAGGAAGTAGCCGCTTCCAAACCGAAAGGTTTTTCGATGATTAATCGGTAGGGTATTTCCTTATATCCATCAAAATAACCTACGAATCCATGCAAATTCAGCATATAATTGGAGTCCTTTTCTATGTTCGTTCCAGCCGGCGAGAAAACGGCATCCTCCACTTCGTTTTCGGTATCATAGGTATCGTTTACAAAATAAGATATCTTGTCCAACATCGTGGCGTTGGAAATGTTCCACGTGTTTACATCTAATTTTGATACCTGCATAGGATTCCCTGAGTAATCATACGCAACAAGACCTTCTATATATTGTCCGTAATCATCGGCACTGTAGGTACCAGGAACCGTTTTAGGAATTCTAAAAGATATTTGATCTACCGTAAAGGCACCGGGATCCACTATTACTTTCACTTGATCATTGGTAACGTTGACCAAATCCATGAAGACCTGGACAGGCCCCTTATCAATGGTCGTTAAGTTTTTACCAGCACCACAACCATAAAGAAAGGCTATTGCAATTACATAAAAGAATACTTTTTTCATTCTTTCTATCATTAAAACAAATTATTAGTCAAAAAATCAAATCCTCCTGCAAGGATATTAAAAATACCAATGATAGCCGTTTCGATTAGTAAATAATTATGTTTTAGGGGCCCCGTTATCACCATGTCCACCATAGATTTTTTTCATTATTTTTGCTCTGAAACAAATCAAACAATGCAATACAAAAGGATACTTTTAAAACTTAGCGGTGAAGCCCTGATGGGCGAAAAACAGTATGGTATAGATGCCAAAAGATTGGATGAATATGCCGAAGAGATTAAAAAAGTAGTGGATAAAGGTATCGAAGTGGCCATTGTTATTGGCGGGGGCAACATCTTTAGAGGGCTGGCCGGAGCCGCTACCGGAATGGACAGGGTACAAGGTGACCATATGGGTATGCTGGCCACAGTTATCAACGGTTTGGCATTACAAAGTGCCTTGGAAATGAAGAAGGTTCAGACCCGATTACAATCTGCCATTAAAATCAACGAGGTCGCAGAACCTTTTATACGAAGAAGGGCGATGCGTCATTTGGAAAAGGGACGCGTCGTTATCTTTGGGGGCGGAACTGGAAACCCATATTTCACAACGGATTCCGCGGCTGTTTTACGGGCCATTGAAATTGAAGCCGATGTCATTTTAAAAGGAACCAGGGTGGACGGAATCTATACCTCGGACCCAGAAAAGGATAAAAATGCCACCAAATTTGATACCATCTCGTTTAAGGACGTTCTTCAAAAAGGACTAAAGGTTATGGATACCACGGCTTTTACCCTAAGTCAGGAAAACGAACTTCCCATTGTTGTGTTCGATATGAACAAAAAAGGAAACCTATTGAAAATTGTAGATGGTGAAGCGGTGGGAACTACCGTGAACATGTAATTTTGGTATAATTTGTGCTTTTGAATACAAAATTTTGATATGAACGAAGAAATACAATTTGTTTTGGACTCCGCCAAGGAAAGTATGGATGCCGCAGTGGCCCATTTGGAGAGGGCTTTTGTTAAAATCAGGGCAGGAAAGGCCAGTCCTGCGATGCTATCTTCCGTATTGGTAGAGTATTATGGATCACAAACACCATTGTCCCAGGTAGCCAACATCAATACACCGGATGGTAGGACGATTTCCGTACAACCTTGGGAAAAAGGAATGCTACCCGAAATAGAAAAGGCGATTATGAACGCCAACCTTGGCTTCAACCCTATGAACAATGGCGACCTTATCATAATCAACGTGCCGCCACTTACTGAGGAACGCAGGGTCCAATTGACCAAACAGGCAAAGGCCGAAGCAGAACACGCAAAAGTAGGCGTACGAAGTGCTAGGCAGGATGCGAATAAGGAAATCAAGGATTTGGACGTTTCCGAAGACCTTGAAAAAAACGCTACCGCAGATGTGCAGGAACTAACGGACAAATACGTTAAGAAAATCGACGATTTTCTGAGCGCAAAAGAGGCCGAGATAATGAAGGTTTAATTAAACCTGCTTTCATCGAGGGATTTTTTATGGTAAGTTAAATGCCGCTACAAAAAGAATTGATTAAGAATCCAGTTATTAATCTATTTTTAAAAGTATGAAGCAAAGAGAGCGGACCAGTGGTCCGCTCTCTTTCGTATTTATATTCTTCCAATACTTTTTAGGTTCAATTAACCACAATGGTTACCTTTGCAATCGCCTAAAAACAAGTATGGTTGCTAAACTTACCAAAGGATTTTGGCCAATAACGGCCAGGATAATACTGAGGAATAGGATTCTTATTTTATGTTTGGTTGCTGGAATTACCATATTTCTCGCCATGCAATGGGATAACATGCGTTTTTCCAATTCCCAGGCCAATCTTCTTCCGGACGACCACCCCATAAATTTGGAATACCAGGAGTTTCTGGATCAGTTTGGCGAGGAAGGCAACGCCGTAGTGTTCGCCATCAGGGATTCCGCCTTGTTCACTCCGGAAAATTTCAATCGGTGGAACAAACTAAGCAAGCAATTGGAGGCTTTCCCCGAAGTCGATTTTGTCCTTTCTACGGATAACCTGAAAGAACTTGTCAAGGATACCGTTGAACAGAAATTCGTGATGCGCCCTTTGATCGAGGAAACCCCGGATTCCAGGGCTGAGGTCAATCGTATCGCCCAGCACCTTTTCAATGAACTTCCTTTCTACGAAAACCTGATCTACAACAAAGAATCCGGCACCATAAGAACAGTTATGTATCTGGACAAGGATATTGTGAATACCAGTGTCCGAAAGGATTTCATTTTACAAGACCTGAGCCGACTGATCAAAACCTTTGAGGAAGATACCAACTTTGACGTTCGTATCTCTGGAATGCCATACGTGCGTACGATGAATTCCCAGAATATCATAGACGAAATTGGCAAGTTTATCTTGGCCGCGCTTGGGGTGACCTCACTCATCTTCTTCTTTTTCTTTAGAAGTTTCAGGGCTACCTTCATTTCAATGTGTGTTGTTATAATTGGGGTGATGTGGGCCTTTGGGGTATTAGGCCTTTTACAATATGAGATAACCGTTCTTACGGCATTGATTCCTCCCTTGATCATCGTAATTGGCATCCCCAATTGTATTTTCCTGATAAATAAATATCAACAGGAAGTCAAAAAACATGGAAATCAGGCTTTATCACTTCAACGGGTAATTTCCAAGATCGGAAATGCCACCCTTATGACCAATGTTACAACGGCATCCGGTTTTGCCACCTTCATCATAACCGATAGTAAGTTACTGAAGGAATTTGGTATTGTGGCCTCCATCAATATTATCGGGATTTTCATATTGTCACTTTTGATTATACCCATCGTTTATAGCTTTCTGTCCCTTCCTAAAACCAGGCATTTAAAACACCTGAACAAAAGATGGATCGATGCCTTCGTAAATTGGATGGAAAATATCGTCCGTAACAGAAGAATCGCCGTTTATATCATTTCCATTTGCTTGTTGGTGGTGAGCATCATCGGAATTTATCAAATAGATATTTCAGGAAGCCCCATTGAGGATATGCCCAAAAAGGCCGAATTTTTTAAGGATATACGCTTTTTTGAAAATGAGTTTGATGGTATTATGCCTGTTGAAATTGTGGTGGACACGAAGAATCCCAAAGGCGTCATGAAGCCGGCCACCCTACGAAGAATGGACCAATTTGGTGAAGTGATTGCCGAAATCCCGGAACTTTCACCATCCCTATCCGTAGTGAATCTGGTGAAGTACTCCAAACAGGCATTTTACAACGGAATCCCAAAGTATTATCAATTACCCACCAGCCAGGAAAATACCTTTATCATGGATGTGGCCCGGAAATCATCGGATGAGAGCAATCTGCTGGATAGTTTTGTGGACAGCACAGGACAAGTGGCCCGTATGACTACCTACATGCGCGATGTAAAGACTAGCCGCATGGAACAGATCGAGGAACGTCTTTTGGAGAATATCACTAAAATATTTCCCGAAGAACGTTATTCCGTCTACATGACCGGTAGTGCCCTCCTATTTTTGAAGGGAACCAAGTACCTCGTTAAAAACTTGGTAATGTCACTTGCGCTGGCCATTGGATTAATTGCCCTCTTTATGGCCTATCTATTCCGGTCCTTTAGGATGATCGTAATATCACTCATACCCAATTTGTTGCCATTAATCGTTACCGCGGGCATCATGGGATTCATTGGTGTACCTATTAAACCTTCAACCATTTTGGTATTCAGTATAGCCTTTGGTATTTCCGTAGACGATACCATACACTTCTTGGCCAAGTATAGACAGGAACTGGAGGCCAAAAAATGGCAGATCAAAAAATCCGTGTACGCGGCCTTACGCGAAACAGGTGTTAGTATGTTCTACACATCCATTGTACTTTTCTTTGGATTTTCAGTGTTCATCATCTCCAATTTTGGGGGAACGGTCGCTTTGGGGGCCCTTGTTTCGGCCACCTTATTGTTCGCCATGTTGGCCAACTTGATTTTGCTACCTTCCCTGCTGCTCTCCCTGGAGAAAAGCATCGCCAACAAGAATACCCTGAAGGAACCACAAATAGATATACTGCCACAGGACGAGGAAAACGATTAGGTACCGCTAAAACCGATGCTTATTCATTTATTCTTTTGGGTCAAAAACCTATCTTTGGCTTTTAATTTTCAATCGATTTATAATGCGCTCAGTAAGCATCAAAGAACTCCTAACAGGAAAGCAATTATTACAGGAAATTACCGTGAACGGATGGGTACGAACTTTTAGAAGCAATCGGTTTATCGCCCTAAATGATGGTTCCACACTCCATAATATTCAATGTGTTGTGGATTTTGAAAAGTTCGACGATGCCATATTAAAGCAAGTTGATACAGGTGCCGCCCTAAAGATTACAGGGACCTTGGTGGAAAGTCAGGGTAAGGGACAAAGTGTTGAGATCCAGGTAAGGGATATCTTCGTTCATGGAGGTGCCGATCCAGAGGTTTATCCCATTCAGCCCAAAAAGCACTCTTTGGAATTTCTACGGGAGAAGGCACATCTAAGGGTTCGCACCAACACGTTCAGCGCGGTGATGCGCGTACGTTCTGCCCTAGCCTTCGCAATCCACCAGTATTTTAGGGATAATGGATTTTATTATTTTCATGCCCCTATTATTACCGGCTCAGATGCCGAGGGTGCAGGCGAGATGTTCCGGGTAACCACATTGGACGAAAAGAACCCCCCATTAAAAGAAGATGGAACGGTCGACTTTAAGGAAGATTTCTTCGGAAAGGAAACCAATCTCACAGTTTCAGGGCAATTGGAGGCCGAAGCATACGCTATGGCATTGGGCAAGGTGTACACCTTTGGACCTACTTTTAGAGCAGAAAATTCGAACACCTCCAGGCATCTGGCGGAATTTTGGATGATCGAACCGGAAATGGCCTTTTATGACCTGGATGCCAATATGGATCTGGCCGAAGATTTTATCAAATACGTTCTTCGCTATGTCCTAGATCATTGTGAAGAGGACCTGAAGTTTCTGGAAACCCGATTGCTGGATGAAGAGAAAACAAAACCACAGGCGGAACGTAGTGAAATGGCCCTGATCGAAAAATTGAAGTTTATTACGGACAACAATTTTAAACGTGTTACCTATACGGAAGCCATCGAAATCTTAAGGAATAGCAGTCCCAACAAAAAGAAGAAATTCCAATATTTAATCGATGCATGGGGAGCTGACCTACAAAGCGAGCATGAGCGCTATCTAGTTGAAAAACACTTTAAATGCCCTGTCATCCTTTTTGATTATCCGGCAAAAATAAAGGCCTTTTATATGCGTTTAAACGAGGACGGGAAGACCGTTAGGGCCATGGATATCCTTTTTCCCGGTATTGGGGAAATCGTTGGCGGTTCGCAAAGGGAGGAGCGCTTGGATGTTCTTAAGCAGAAAATGGCCGCCTTGGATATCCCCGAGGAAGAACTTTGGTGGTATCTGGATTTACGAAAATTCGGTACCGCGGTTCATAGCGGTTTTGGCTTGGGGTTTGAACGTTTGGTGTTATTTGCAACTGGAATGGGTAACATAAGGGATGTCATTCCTTTCCCAAGAACACCACAGAATGCCGAATTCTAAGCGTATTTGGTTATTTTTATAGATAGTGAATAAAAGAGATGTTAAAACAGCACTTACAGTTTAAGCTTTCCCAAAAGTTATCTCCTCAACAGATTCAGTTGATGAAGTTGATTCAGCTACCCACACAGGCGTTCGAGCAACGCTTAAAACAGGAGCTGGAGGAGAATCCCGCGTTGGAAAGCGGTAAGGAAGATCTGGACATTGCTACGGACGATTATGACGACATGTACGAGAACGAATCCGATAGTGAGACTATAGCTGCCGATGATATCAACATAGACGACTATCTTAGTGATGATGAAGTCCCGGATTATAGGACACAATCCAATAATTATAGTGCTGACGACGATGAAAAGAGTGTTCCCTATGCTGCCGGAACAACGTTCAATCAATATTTGATCAATCAGCTGAACACGGTGTACCTGAACGACGAGGAATGGGCGATTGCCGAATTTCTAGTGGGCAGTGTGGATGAAAGCGGGTACATTAGAAGACCAATTTCGGATATTTTGGATGACCTTGCCTTTACCCAAAATGTCTTTACGGACGAGGTAACGATAAAAAAAGTGTTGTCCATTGTACAGGAATTGGATCCTCCCGGGGTAGCGGCCAGGTCTTTGGAAGAATGCCTTATTATTCAATTGGAACGGAAAGAGCTTACCCCAAGTATCGAGTTGGCAAAGGCCATTCTTAAAAAGTCATTTGATCAATTCACCAAAAAACATTACAAAAAGCTTATCCAAAAGCACAATGTTACCGAAGAAGAATTAAAGGATGCTATCTCTGAAATAGAAAAATTGAACCCAAAACCGGGTGGATCCTATTCTGGTAATACTAGAATCATTGAACATGTAGTGCCGGATTTTTCCATCCGCATAGTGGAAGGGGAGCTCGAACTTAGTCTTAATGGACGTAACGCACCGGAATTGCACGTATCCAAGGAGTACAGCAACATGCTCAAAGGCTACAAGGAATCCAAAGACAAAACCAAATCCCAAAAGGATACGGTCCTTTTTATCAAACAAAAATTGGATGCCGCCAAATGGTTCATAGATGCTATCAGACAGCGCCAACAGACCTTGTTCATTACCATGAACGCCATTATGCAGTATCAAAAGGAGTATTTCCTAACCGGGGACGAGCGAAACCTGCGCCCTATGATCCTAAAGGATATTGCCGATGAAATAGATATGGACGTGAGTACCGTCTCCAGGGTGGCCAATAGCAAGTACGTAGACACCCCCTATGGAACAAAATTGATCAAGGAATACTTTTCAGAATCCATGAAAAATGATCAGGGGGAAGACGTTTCTACCAAGGAAATCAAAAAAATATTGGAAACGGTCATCAAAAATGAGGAAAAAAGAAAACCTCTGACGGATGACAAACTTGCGGCTATCCTAAAGGAAAAAGGATATCCTATTGCCCGGAGGACGGTTGCAAAATATAGAGAACAATTGGATATTCCGGTTGCCAGATTGAGAAAGGAAATTTGATGAAACTTTTCTTTCATACAATATCCTATATTTTTCATCCAATTTTTGTACCGATTGCGGGTACTGCAGCCTATTTCTTGACCACCCCAAAGTACAGTCCCCTAGAAATACAAAGCGGCAATATCCTGCCCATATTTATCCTAACGGTTATTATCCCAATAATAACCTTTTTAATCCTAAAAAACCTGGGGGTAACCAATTCCATTTTTTTAAACTCTGTCAACGAAAGAAGGTACCCTTTATTCATACATATCATCTTACTGGGATTGATATTGTTCAAGGTAATCCCCAACAACTACATCGCGGAACTGTACTATTACTTCGTGGGACTTATGGGAGCCTCATTTGCATGCTTATTGCTGATTTATTTCAATTTTAAGACTAGTTTACATGCGGTTGGGATTGCGGGTATACTCATGTACCTAATCAACCTTAGCATCCATTTTGAGATAAACATCATTATCGCCATTGGCCTTATGACCTTGATGACAGGTATTGTTGTTTCCGCTAGGTTGTACCTTAAGGCACATTCAAAACTAGAAATTATTGTAGGTTTGTTGATCGGACTTTTGTCCCAACTTCTTACGGTAAAGTTTTGGTTATAGAATGTAGAAAATTAAACCGACCCTTAACGGCTTAATATCAATAGACTCATTATTTAGAATTGCGTTATCCCCCAATAATTCTGTCAACGAATAATAAATGTGTACATTAAAGGTATTATAACCAACATTAAAAGTTGGTCCGTATTGAAAACTATTTACATCTGTATTGAAAAAGCCATCCCTATATTCGGAAGTTACCAATTTAGACCTGGCCCCAACCACGTATCCAAATTTCACTCCTGCATATATTCTCCAAAATTTGTAATCCTCCAAGGTGGAATTGCGCCATCTAAACTCCAAAGGAAACTCAATTAAATGCGTCTCCACCTTACTTCTTTTAAAACCCGGGATAGTACCTCCAAAATTATAGGAAAAGCCGTCAAGAAGCTCTGAAACCACTAAATTGGAGTAATAGGTGTTCAAGGCAAAACCTAAGCCGATTCCAAGCGCTTTCGTTCCTCTTTCATTCAATGGCACGTCCTTTATAATACCACCTTGGAGTCCATAGGATAGGTTTCTTTGATTAAAGCCCTGCGGTCGATTCCGAATAAAGTTGTACGTAATACCCAGATAAAATTGATCTTCAAAGTACCGCTCCCTGTTTTCAGAAGAGGTGTCTTGGGCAAAACATGCCAAGCCAAAAATGAAAGTCAACACAAATATGAAAAGCCTCATACTCCAAAATTATTCACGAAAAATACTTTAAATGAGAATTAAGATTGTAACAAAGAAACCTGCTTTTTGCAAGCTGCTCGTGCCTTATGGTATTAATATCTTTGTTGATACGAATAAAAAACGCTTCAAAAAAAATTTGAAGCGCTTTCTATAAGTTTGAAAAATTACAAACTATTGAAGGTTCCTAAAGGCGTCCCCTTCATACGTTGTATAGTTTACTTTTAATGCATTCACTTTACGTAACTCTTGCTTAATGTCTGATATAAGACCCATATTGGCATTTTTATCAACTTTTAAAGCAGTGGTCAATACGTTCTGTAATTCTTGAGGTTTCTTGGCTCTTTCCATTAAGATATAGTCACCTACCTCAGATGGCTTGGCAAACTTATCATTCAATTGTATTTGAGGCTCCGTTCCATATACCTTTTCGTACTCCCTGGTTGGCTTACCTACGTATATGTAAATTACCCTATCCTTTTTCTCCAATTTCTTGACCTCATTGGCATTGGGTAACACATTCTCGACCTTTAGGGAACTATCCTTCATAACCGTTACCGTCATAAAGAAAAACAAAAGCATAAATACAATGTCAGGAAGCGATGCGGTTGAGACCGCAGGTACTTCACCATCTTTTTTCTTTGCAAATTTAGACATAGTGTTTCAGTTTTTCTTCTTTATTAATTGGTAGTGGTTTCAGCTTCGGATAATTTTTGAGGAAATAACTCCTGAATACGCTGCACTTTTTCTTTAAGCTCCTCCTTCGCTTCGTCCGAAGTTTCAGGATTAAGGTATTCTGCCTCCATCTCCACGAAATTCTTACCATATAATCTTTGTGCTTCCCTATCCCTTAAATCATTGTAGGCCCCCACTAGTTCATTCTGAACGGTGATATAGGTAGAATACTTTGTTTCCCTATCGTTCTTTAAGGAGATAATCGCTTTTGCCGGACTGTCAGATGAAGATGCGTCTCTAGACCCCTTGCAGTAGCTACAATAATCGGGACTGCCTTGAGGTGCTCCCCCGTTGTCCAAGAACGCCATGGCCTTCTCCCTTAAATCCGAAATTTCTATCAACTCATCATCAGCCAGTAACTGACCATTTTTGTTGATGTTTACCTGAAAGATATTCTTTTGCTTAATTACAACATCTTGATCAGGCGGTTCAATTGGAGGCAACATACGGTCCAAACCTGCATCCGTTTCTATAGTAGTAGTTACCAAGAAAAAGATGAGCAGTAGAAACGCTATGTCCGCCATGGAACCTGCATTTACTTCTGGTGCTCCTGCTCTTCTAGCCATAACTTATTTTTTATTTACCAAATAGTTTCTTAACCCCAGGAAGAACCATCAAAACAACTGCAACTGCAGTCAAAATGAAAAACACGTTCAATCCCATTCCTATTTTTTTCACCGTAGACTCGCTGGACATAGCCATGTACTCAGGTGCTACATCCGTACCACTTGAAAGTACGTATGAAATACCAACGACTATTGCCAACCCAACAACTACAAATAGCGTCTTTTTTAGGCCTTGAGGATTAGAAAACAAATTTTTTAAGGTGAACAACAATGCAGCTACCACAGCGATTCCTAAAAGAATATATGTGATAACGAACATTCCGTTCATTGCTCCGCTTTGAGCTGCCTCGGCTGCCGGCATGTCACTACTTGGCAACATATACCAAAGTACCGCACTTAGTAAGCCTATGACAATCAATGCTATTTTTATTATTTTTTGCATGATACTATTTTTAGGTATTGAATGTGGAACTTATTTTTTGTGGTCTACCAACATATCAATCAAAGTGATCGATGAATCCTCCATATCATTTACGATACTATCAATCTTGGCGATAATATAGTTATAAAAGATTTGAAGTATGATAGCCGTAATAAGACCGAATACCGTAGTCAATAACGCCACCTGAATATCACCTGCAATAAGAGAGGCACTCAAGTTACCAACCGCAGCGATTTTTTGGAAGGCCTGAATCATACCAATTACCGTACCCATGAAACCAAGCATCGGTGCAATGGCGATAAATAAGGACAACCAAGATACATTCTTCTCCAACTGACCCATTTGAACACCACCATATGCCACAACAGCTTTTTCTGCAGATTCAACACTTTCTCCAGCCCTATCCAAACCTTGGTAATATATAGAAGCAACTGGTCCTTTTGTATTTCTACAAACTTCTTTAGCGGCCTCAACTCCACCAGATGCCAATGCATCCTCAACTTGTTGTTTTAATTTGGCAGTATTAGTACTGGCCATATTCAAATAGATAATCCTTTCAATAGCAACGGCCAAACCAAGAATCAAACACAAAAGTACAATCCCCATGAAGCCAGCACCACCTTGGATGAACTGCTCTTTCAACACTTGGGTAAATCCTCTATCCGCTTCAGGAGCCGCGTCTTGAACAAGCAAAGCTACCGCCGCCACTTTTGCACTTACCATATTTGTACCTGCTACAAACGCCCCAGCAACAGCTAGGCTTGGAAATAATTTTTTCATTTTTTCAAACTTAAATTAGTTAGTTAATAGGGTTAAAGATAAAAAAAATCAATATAAAAAAAGTAAAACTTATTCGCAGAGAGGAAGGGATTCGAACCCTCGATACACTTTTGGTGTATACACACTTTCCAGGCGTGCGCCTTCGACCACTCGGCCACCTCTCTATTTTTCGCCTTTTTTAAGGTGGGGCAAATAACAAAAAAAATATTAGACAATAAAATATTACCCGTTAATTTTAGTGCATTTCTCCACGTAATGAAGTCTCGAAAACTGTCTTAAAGTGTTTGTTTGAAACCCCACTCCCGAGCATGTACATTGCCTTTGAAATTGCCGCCTCCGTGGTAATATCCTTACCATTAATTACTTGCATGTCCATTAGCGCGGAACTGGTCTCATATTTACCCATCAACACACTGCCCCCAGAACACTGCGTAACGTTTATGACATGTAAGCCATCAGCTATAGATTTTTTTAGCGAACCTAAAAACCAATCTGCAGTAGGACCATTTCCGGACCCATAGGTTTCCAAGACGAGTGCCTTCAGCCCATCGGTTTTTAATATATTTTCAAATACGAACCTGTTCATTCCCGGAAATAATTTGACCAAAGCCACATTTTCGTCCATTTTTTTATGAACTATCAAATTTTTATTGCGTTTCGAAGGCAAAAGATATTCCGAAAACACATTCAAATGTACTCCGGATTCCGCCAAGTGCGGGTAGTTTAATGATGCAAAAGCCCTAAAGTTTTCTGCATTAATCTTAGTGGTCCTGTTCCCTCTATATAATTTATATTCAAAATACAAGCCCACCTCCCTAATGACCGATGTTCCATTTTTTTGAAGGGCGGCAATCTGGACGGATGTTATCAGGTTCTCCTTGGCATCCGTACGTAAATCCCCAATGGGCAACTGCGAACCGGTAAGGATGACAGGCTTATCCAGGTTTTCCAATAAAAAACTCAATGCCGATGCCGTATAGCTCATCGTATCGCTTCCGTGCAGGATTACAAAACCGTCATAATTTTCATAGTGCTCCTCGATCAGGATGACAATTCGTATCCACTCGGCTGGATTCATGTTCGAACTATCCAATGGATTTTCAAAGGAAATGGTTTCTATGGTGCAGTCCAATTGGTTCAGTTCCGGAACATGCTTTAAAAGTTTATTAAAATCAAAGGATTTTAGGGCCCCGGTTTGGTAATCCTTTACCATTCCTATGGTTCCCCCCGTATACATCAAAAGAATTTTTCTTGTGTCCAAACCTTAACTTATAAATTAAATCCCGAATACTTCTTTTGAATTCTCAGTAGTCACAGTGGCGACTTCCGCTTCCTCCATACCATAGATCTCGGCAACCCTTTTTAGGACGTTCACAACATAGGCGCTTTCATTTCGCTTTCCCCTATACGGCACAGGCGCCAAATAAGGTGCGTCCGTTTCAAGAACGATGTTCCTCAGGTCGATCTGATGTAGAAATGTGTCGATTTTTCCATTCTTAAACGTTACAACCCCGCCTATTCCCAACTTCATATCGTATGATAATGCCCGCTCCGCTTGTTCCAAATTTCCGGTAAAACAGTGAAAAATCCCTCTTAACCCTTCTCCTTTTTCTTGCTCCAATACTTCAAAAACCTCATCGAAGGCATCCCTGCAATGAATAACGATTGGTAACTCCATCGCTTTTGCGAGTCGTATCTGCCTGGCAAAAGCTTCTTGTTGCTCCTTTAAATAGGTCTTGTCCCAATACAGGTCGATGCCGATCTCACCAATTGCATAATATTGGTGCATCTTTACCGATTCTTCCACATGGCGAAGTTCCTCTTCAAAATTTTCTTTAACATGTGTTGGATGAAGCCCCGTCATCAAGAAAACATTTTCAGGAAAGCGGTCCTTTAATTGCAACATTCGCTCCGTATACGTGGAATCAATGGCCGGAACAAAAAATCGGCTGACTCCTTGGTCCATGGCCCTTTGCATCATGCCTTCCCTATCTCCATCAAATGCTTCACTATACAAATGTGTATGGGTGTCCGTTATAATCATACCGCAAAAATAGGTTTATCTTTGACTTTTTTAAGCCTAATCCAAGTATTCGCCCCATCATTTGACGTAAACTATACTTCTATGCACTCCCTAAAAAAATACCTAAAGAAAAAGGGATATGACGAAATTCCCCTGACCCTTACCAAAACAAATCATTTGGAGTTTTCTGCCATTATCAATGGTACACCGGGAAGATTTATTCTGGATACAGGAGCTTCCAATACGTGTATCGGCTTTGACAAAATCGATTTTTTTAATTTGAAATCCAAAGAATCCAAAATAAAAGCGGCCGGAGCCGGGGCCACCGACATGGAAACGCTCACCTCCAAAAAAAACACTATAGATATTGGCAAATGGCGCCACAAGAAGCTGAAAATAGTGTTGTTCGATCTTGTTCACGTCAATACTGCCCTTATAAGTCATGATGCGGAACCTGTTGATGGCATCATTGGTGCCGATGTGCTGAACGAAGGTAAAGCCATAATCGATTACAAAAAGAAGGCACTGTACCTAAAGGTCAAAAAGTGATAAAAGCAAAAAGCACCGATATTTCGGTGCTTTTATTTTTAGGTACATATGGAATTACATTTCTAATGCCCTTTTAACATCATTGCCCATCAATAATTCTTCCGGACTCTCCAAGGCTTCTTTTACAGCCACCAAAAACCCGACGGATTCCTTACCATCAATAATTCGGTGGTCATAAGACAATGCTACATACATTATCGGGGCTATGGCAATGGCACCATCCCTAGCAATGGGACGCTCCACGATGTTATGCATTCCCAAAATGGCACTTTGTGGCGGGTTGATAATAGGGGTGGACAACATGGAACCAAACACGCCACCATTGGTAATAGTAAAGGTACCGCCTGTCATTTCATCTACCGTTATCTCCCCTTCCCTTGCGCGTATCGCCAAACGTTTTACTTCGGCCTCAATACCTCTAAAGGAAAGATTTTCCGCATTTCTGATTACAGGAACCATCAATCCTTTTGGACCTGATACCGCAATACTTATATCACAAAAATCGTAGGACACCATTTCCTTACCATCTATCATGGAGTTAACGGCAGGGTACATTTCCAATGCCCTTACGACTGCTTTGGTAAAGAAGGACATAAACCCTAGACTTACACCGTGTCTCTCTTTAAAATCATCCTTGTATTTATTTCGCAACTCGAATATTGGGGACATATCCACTTCGTTGAAAGTGGTTAACATGGCCGTTTCATTTTTTGCCGAAACCAAACGTTCCGCCACTTTTCTTCGCAGCATGGATAGCTTAGATCGGGTCTCGCCCCTACTACCTCCAGAAACCGGTGAGCCCATGGATGGCTTTGCGTTCATGGCATCTGACTTGGTAATTCTTCCGTCCTTTCCGGTTCCTGTAACGTTAGAAGCCTCAACTCCCTTTTCGTTCAAAATTTTCTTTGCAGCTGGTGAAGCCACTCCAGAAGCATAGGTTTCCTTTGCCTGAGGGGGCTGTGGCGCCTTTTCGCTTTCCTTTTTCGTATCCTTTTCCTCTCGTTGTTTATCCAAATCCTTTGCGGCATTACTTGAGGAGCCTTCGTCCCCACCCGACGCGGAACTTGCAGCTTTACTTGCCCCATCCGGCTTTTCGGCGCTAGTATCAATAAGACACACAACGGCACCCACGGCTACAGCATCCCCAACCTCTGCCTTTAAGGTTATCGTCCCACTTGCCTCCGCCGGCAATTCCAAGGTTGCCTTGTCAGAATCGACCTCGGCAATGGCTTGGTCCTTCTCTACATAATCGCCATCTTCAACCAACCACTCCGCTATCTCAACTTCCGTTATGGATTCCCCAGGTGAGGGAACTTTCATTTCTAGAATCATTCTTTCTATTATTTGCTATTCTTAATTCTTGTTATTTTGGTTTGGACATATTATCCTTGGTCTTATCAAAAACATAGTCTATTACTTGCTGATGCCTAGCTTTAGACCTAACGGCACTACCGGCGGCGGGGGCGGCATAAAACCTTCTGGAGGCCACCCTAAATTTACCCACATCGCTAAAATGCATCATCAAGTGGCTCCATGCGCCCATATTTCTTGGTTCTTCCTGTGCCCAAACAATATCGTCCGCATTTTTATATTTTGCGATAATGTCCTTCATCTGCTGGTCTGGCAGTGGGAACAATTGCTCCACACGGACCAAGGCCACATCATCCCGATTCAATTCCTCCTTAACGGCAAGAAGGTCGTAATAGAACTTACCGGTACAGAAAACCAAGCTTTTTACTTTCTTGACATCTGCCGTAGCATCGTCTATCACCTCCTTAAAACTACCATTCGCCAGCTCGTCCACCGTAGAAACCGCCTTTGGATGTCTCAACAAACTCTTTGGAGTAAAGATAATAAGCGGTTTTCTAAAATTCGCTTTCATTTGTCTCCTAAGGATATGGAACATTTGGGCCGGGGTGGTTACATCGGCGATATACATATTGTCCCTTGCACATAGCTGGAGATATCTTTCCATACGGGCCGAAGAGTGTTCCGCGCCTTGACCTTCATAACCGTGTGGTAACAACATTACCAGACCGTTCTGAAGCTTCCATTTATCCTCCGCCGCCGATATATATTGGTCGATCATTATCTGGGCCCCGTTACTGAAGTCTCCAAATTGGGCTTCCCAAATGGTCAAGGTATTGGGACTTGCCATGGCGTACCCATAGTCGAAGCCTACCACACCATATTCTGATAGGAGCGAATTATATATTTGAAACCTTCCTTGTTCCTTTGAAATATTGTTCAGAAGCAACACTTCCTCCTCACTTTCCTCCACTTTCATGACCGCATGCCTGTGCGAAAAAGTTCCCCGCTCAACATCCTGACCGGACATACGGACCCCAAAACCTTCCTGTAGTAGGGTCCCGTAGGCCAATAGTTCTCCCATTGCCCAGTCCAAGGAGTCGTCCTCAAAGTACATTTTATGTCGGTCTTTCACCAACTTCTCCACCTTGCGTAAAAACTTTTTACCCTTTGGCAATTCGGTTATGACCTTGGCGATCTCAGTCAGTTTTTCCTTTTCAAAGGTGGTATCGACAGGGTCCATCATCTCCCACTCGCGCACATTCTCAAAACCTTTCCATTCATCGGCCATAAACGGCGTAATAATGGTCTTGTCCTCTTTCCTGGAATCTTCCAGTTTTACCTCCAAACTATCCTTATACTGTTTCTCAAGCTCGGCCACATAACCCTCGTTTATAACACCTTCCTTGATCAATCGTTCTGCATAAATATCCCGTGGATTCATATGCTTGGCGATGGCCTTATATAGTTTGGGCTGGGTGAACCGAGGTTCGTCACCTTCGTTGTGGCCATATTTTCTATATCCCAAAAGATCCAAGAATACGTCCTGATCGAACTGCATCCTATATTCCAGGGCAAACAAAGCGGCATGGACTACGGCCTCCGCATCATCGGCATTAACGTGGAGTACGGGACTTAAAGTTACCTTACCAACATCGGTACAATAGGTGGAACTTCTGGCATCCAAATAGTTTGTGGTGAAACCAATTTGATTGTTTACTACAATATGTATGGTACCTCCGGTCCTATAGCCATCCAAATTGGCCATTTGGACCACTTCATAGACCAAGCCTTGGCCTGCAATGGCGGCATCGCCGTGCACCACAATAGGCAGCACTTTTGAAAAATCGTCCTGATAATGGGCATCCTGCTTCGCCCTGGCAATACCCTCAACTACGGCACCTACTGTTTCCAAATGCGATGGGTTTGGTGCGATGTTCATACGGATCTGGTTTCCGTTATCGGACATGCGGTCCGAAGTCCAGCCCAGATGGTATTTCACGTCCCCGTCAAATATTTCCTGCTCATAATCCTTTCCATCGAACTCGCTAAAAATATCCTTTGCGGATTTCCCGAAAATATTCGTTAGTACGTTCAATCTTCCCCTATGGGCCATTCCCATTACAAATTGTCTCACGCCCATTTCCGCGGCACGCTCCACTATGACATCCAACGCGGGAATCAAGGATTCGTTACCCTCCAGTGAAAATCGTTTCTGGCCTACGTACTTGGTATGCAAAAAGCCCTCAAAGGAAACGGCCTGATTCAATTTCTTTAGAATATGCTTTTTACGCTCCGGACTAAAATTGGGGTGGTTGTCGTTTACATTTATCCAATTCTGAATCCATTTGATCCGTTCCGGCTTTCTGATATACATATACTCCACACCTATGGAGTCACAATAAATACTGGTTAAATGGGCGATTATCTCGCGAAGCGTACTGGGCCCTATACCAATAATATCGCCGGCATTGAAGACCGTATCCAAATCAGCCTCCGTAAGACCAAAGTTCACGATGTCCAATGTGGGCTCGTACTGCCTTCTTTCCCTAACGGGGTTCGTTTTTGTAAACAAATGCCCCCTGCTCCTGTAACCGTCTATCAACCTAATGACCTGAAACTCCTTTTGCAAGGATTCTGGCATTTCCACTTGGTTGCCGTTAATGGTAACAGTACTTCTGTTTTCTGGGTCGATATCCAATTCGTCCAACGAACTTTCAATACCGAAATCAAAACCTTGAAAAAAGGCACGCCAGCTTGGTTCAATACTATCCGGATTGATCAAATACTTATCATATAACTCGGAAAAATAGGAGGTATGAACAGCATTCAAAAAGGAATATTTATCCATGAATTACTTTCTGTATCTTTAGAAGAAATTTGTACAAAAATACAACATTTACAATATCTAACGGAATGCTGATTGGTATTATTGGAAAATTTTAAGGTTTCAAACAAATTTTTAAAATCAATGGATAAAAAAATCCTTTTGACTTGTCTTTCAGTGTGCGCCCTGTCTTTTATTTATTCCCAAAATACCCAAAGAACCAACAATTTTTGGCGGGATGTTAGGTACGGGGGAAGTCTTGGACTTAACTTTTTTAGCGGTGGTTTCAATGCTTCCGTATCGCCTAGTGCTATTTATCCATTTAGCGACCGGTTTTCTGCCGGGACGAGTCTCAATTTCAACTATGCGAAATTCGACGATGACGAACTACTGGCTTATGGAGGCAGTCTTCTTTCCCTTTACAATCCCATTCCGGAAATACAGCTCTCCGCAGAATTGGAGCAATTGAGAATTAATAGAACCTTTGAAGCCTTTCCCAACACTATAAAGGATAATTATTGGTCCCCGGCATTATTTTTAGGAATTGGATACAGTACGTATAATGTAACGGTAGGATTAAGGTATAATCTCCTATTCGATGAGGATAGAAGTATTTATGCCAATGCTTTATTGCCCTTCATTCGTGTGTTTTTTTAAGGTCAGTTTCCGTAACGCCTTTTTGATCGTACCTTTTTCAATTCCCTTTCCAAAACAAAAAAAGATACTTGCTCCGCGACCTCTACGGCATCCATGGCATCTATTTGTCGAAGTGTATGTTCAGGGACATCGATGACATACAGCAGGTTTAGGTACTCATCAAAACGCTCCATGAGTAATACGTACAATTTTTCCTTAATCAGGAGGGACAGTTTTTGGGGAGAAATAGCATCTTCCAGTTTTAAATTGCAGTTCGCCAAGAGAAAATCCTTCTGTACTTGCTGTAACAAATCCAGATAAAGCCCTTCTTCCTGTGAGCTTTGCAATAATTCCAATACCTTCTTTTCCTCCACCTTCTCCGTATAATTACCTATTCAGATACCGATTTGAAGATCTCACCTTCTTTCATTACAAAAACGACATCTTCCAAGGTGCCCACATTTTGCAATGGATTTTCGTTGACCCCGACAATATCGGCAATAAAACCTTCCTTTATCTGTCCTAAAGTCTCCATCCCCAAAAGTTTGGCATTGGTAATCGTTGCCGCCTGCAAGGTCTCAAGTATGGGCATGCCAGCCCGATGCATATATCCAAACTCCTTCCCGTTATCCCCATGGGGCGAAACACCCGCATCCGTACCAAAGGCAATGGGAACTCCCTTTTTATAGGCCTTGGCAAAGGTCTTCTCCGAGTAAGGGCCAATTTCCAAGGCTTTCTTGGCCACCACCGGCGGAAAGTATCCCGGTATCTTCGCCAACCGTGCCGCTTCCTGACCTGCCGAAATTGTTGGGACCAAATACGCATCGTATTGAATCATCAATTCCATGGTTTCCTCAGACATTAACGTTCCATGCTCAATGGTCTTGATTCCCCCTTTTATGGCCCGTTGCATACCCTCATCACCATGTGCGTGTGCGGCGGTGAGCATTCCATAGTCCTTGGCCGTTTCCGTAATCGCCCGTACCTCCTCAACAGTGAACTGGGGGTTCTGCCCATTTTTGGCGACGCTCAGCACGCCCCCTGTTGCCGTAATCTTGATGACATCCGCGCCATTCTTATAGCGCTGGCGCACTGCCTTTCTACCATCTTCCGGGGAATTTACGACGCCTTCCTTTGGACCCGGATCCCCCATAAGGTCATCCCGAGTGCCGTTCGTAGGATCTGCATGACCACCCGTAGTGGCAATGGACTTACCGGCCGTAAATATTCTTGGCCCCACGATTGTGCCCTTATTGATGGCATTTCTTAGCGCGATGTTCACGCCAGAACCACCCAAATCACGAACGGTGGTGAATCCCGCCATCAAAGTTTTCTTGGCATAGATGGTGGACTGGAAGGCAACATCGGCTTCGTTCTTGGTAAATCGCTCCAAGTATCGGGAAGGGCTGGATTCACTTTCAATATGCACGTGCATATCAATAAAACCGGGTAGGACGGTCTTTGATTTCAAATCCACTACCTTATCGGCATTGGTGCCTGAAACAAAGCCATTTTGGATACTTTTAATCAATCCGTTGGAAACAACAATGGTCCTTTCTTCAAGCAGCTTGCCGGATGTTACATCCAAAATTTTTCCACATTGCAGGTAGGTGTTCTGGGCGCTCACCAGGCCTACCATCAAAAACATTAAAAATACCAGTAGATTCTTCATACGATACGTGTCTAAAATAAATAAGGGGAAATATAACCATATTTCCCCTTAGAACCGATTCCTTACTCAGGAAATCATTTTCTGATTTTTTGTTCCCAATCCCAGGCTGATTTCATAGCCTCGTCCAAAGTATATTGTGATTTCCAACCCAACACGGAATTGGCTTTAGTGGTATCGGCATAGGCCGTTGTGATATCGCCCGGTCTTCTTCCTACGATCTTATAGTTCAATTTTTTGCCTGAAATTCGTTCAAAACTACCAATAACCTCTAAAACCGAACTTCCTTTTCCCGTACCTACATTAAAGACCTCATAATTATCGGTATTCTTCCCGGCCAACAAACGTTCCAAAGCTACCACGTGTGCCTTTGCCAAATCAACGACATAAATATAGTCTCTGATACAAGTTCCGTCCTCCGTGGGATAATCGTCCCCAAAAACCGAAAGTTCCTTTCTAAGCCCAACACCCGTTTGGGTAATGAAAGGCACCAGATTTTGTGGCACCCCAATGGGCAACTCCCCTATTTCGGCACTGGGATGTGCTCCCATGGGGTTGAAATAGCGCAACGCAATGGCATTTAAATTAGGGGTTACCTTGCAGGTATCCCTAATGATTTCCTCGCCCATTTGCTTTGTATTACCATAAGGTGACTCCGCTTCCTTTACAGGGGCGTTTTCAGTAATGGGCATTGTATCCGCCTGCCCATAAACCGTACACGAAGAACTGAATATAAAACTGGCCTTGTTCTTTTTGCTCAATTCCTTGAGAATGTAGACCAAGGTGCCAATATTGTTTTCATAATATAACAAAGGTTTTTCAACGCTTTCGCCCACGGCTTTGGAAGCCGCAAAGTGGATAACTCCCTCCACATCTGGGTAGCGTTGAAAGAAGTCCTTTACCTTCTCCCGTTCCTTTAAATCAAATTTCTCAAAGATTGGTTTTTTCCCCGATATTTTTTCGATGCCTTCAAGCACTTTTTCATCGGCATTGGAGCAATCATCGATGATGACGACCTCAAATCCTTTTGCCTGAAGTTCCACAACCGTATGGGAACCAATAAAACCTAGACCTCCGGTTACGAGTATTTTCATAATTTTAGTTTACAAGTGCGAAAAGTACTCTTTGTTTTTGTTTAATCGTTCATAAACTCGATAACCTTCCCGGTAATGAAGGCGATTTGTTCATCATCCAATTCCGTATGCATCGGTAGGGAAATAACCTCATTCACCAATTGGTTGGTCACTTTAAAATCGGCCTCGTTATATCTTGTATCCAAATATGCCTTTTGGCGATGTAAGGGAATAGGGTAATAAATTCCACAGGGAATATCGTTTTCCGCCAAAAACTTGACCAGACCATCACGCTGTCCATTGGTTATCCGTATTGTGTACTGATGGAACACATGGCAATCACAGGTTTCGCAAATACCCTCACAGGAATTGACCGTTTTTGGGAGTACAATATCCTTATGGCCTTTTAAAGCCGCATTATATTTCCTGGCGGCCGTTCTACGGGCATTGCAATACCGATTCAATTTTGGGAGCTTTGCCCGAAGCACAGCGGCCTGAATGGAATCCAGCCTGGAGTTTACCCCAATTACATCATGATGATAGCGCTCGTACATACCATGGTTTACGATGCCCCTTAAGGTATGCGCCAAATCGTCATCATTGGTGAAAATGGCCCCACCATCCCCATAGCAGCCCAAATTCTTTGAAGGGAAAAATGAGGTTGCCCCAACGTGTCCAATGGTTCCGGCCATTTTCCTTGTTCCATCGGCCGACAAATATTTCGCTCCTATGGCTTGTGCATTATCCTCGATTACGAACAAATTATGTTCTTCCGCCAAGGCCATGATGGCATCCATATTGGCACATTGCCCAAAGAGATGCACGGGAACGATTGCCTTGGTTTTTGGAGTAATGGCCCTTTCAACGGCCTTTATATCTATATTAAAGGTTTCGGGATCTACATCCACCAAGACCGGCGTAAGTTGCAACAGGGCGATTACCTCTACGGTAGCAGCGAAGGTAAAATCGGCCGTAATGACCTCATCCCCTGGTTTCAAGCCAAGTCCCATCATGGCTATTTGTAGGGCATCGGTTCCGTTCGCACAAGGAATGACATGCTTCACTCCCAAATACTCCTCCAGTTCCTTTTGAAACGCATGGACTTCCGGACCATTAATAAAGGAAGTGGATTCAAATATCTGGGAAATGGACGCATTGACCTGTTCCTTTATTTCCTGATACTGACCGCCAAGGTCTACCATTTGTATCTTTTTCATGTTTTGGTATTATATGAAGCAGGGCAAAAATACGAAACGTGCCACAATGATTTTCTGGAAAGAACCGTAATTTAGTCGCAAACAAATCAAATTGCGCCATCTCTACTCCTTTATAGTCGTACTAACTTGGCAAATCCTAAAATTGGTAGGCTTTGTAAATCCAAAGATCTCAAAATTCGTAAATGGGCGTAAAGAGGTTGTGAAGTCGCTTAAAGTTCAATTCACCAAAAACGATAGAATTATCTGGTTACATGCGGCCTCCTTGGGGGAGTATGAACAGGGACTTCCCATTTTGGAAGAATTGAAAAAGGAAAATCCCCAGCACAAAATACTACTGACCTTTTTTTCACCCTCTGGATACGAAGTGAAAAAGAACGCTTCTCCAGCGGACCTCACCACGTATTTGCCTTTGGACACTCCACGGAACGTGCGCTCATTTTTGGATGCCGCCAGACCGGAGATGGCCATTTTTATCAAATACGAAATTTGGCCCAATTATCTTTTTGCCCTGGAAAGTAGGGGAATCCCAATTCTCCTGATTTCTGCTAGGTTCAGTGCCGATAAAATCTATTTTAAAAACTACGGTAGATTCATGCGAAAGGCCCTTTACAGGTTTTCGCACATTTATGTACAAGACAAACTATCCTTGGAGCTACTTGAAGGAATTAACATAAAAAATGTGAGTATTGCGGGGGATACGCGTTTGGACCGTGTATCCAAAATCTTGAAAAGGGACAATACCTTGGAAATTATTGAGAATTTCTGCGGACAAAATAAATGCCTTGTTGCGGGCAGTACATGGCCCGATGATGAACGGATACTGACAAACTACATCAACCATGCACCAAAGGACCTAAAATTCATAATCGCGCCCCATACTATAAAAAAAGGCCCTATTAACCATCTCTTTCAATCCATTCAAAAAAAGGCCGAACTATATTCCAGTATTTCACAAAAAACCAAAGATGACACGCAGGTATTGATTATAGATTCCATAGGTGTATTGACAAAAATTTATAGCTATGCAACAGTGGCCTTCGTGGGGGGTGGATTTGCCACGGGCCTGCACAATACCTTGGAACCTGCCGTTTTTGGGATTCCTGTAATTATCGGCCCTAATTATAAGGGTTTTTTGGAAGCAGAGGATTTGGTAAAACTGGGAGGTATACTTCCCATTAAGGATGAAAAAGGATTTAAAAGTGTTGCGGACAAATTGCTTCAGGATGCAATAACCTCCCAAAAAATAGGACAGATAAATTCACAATATATCTTAAATAATAAAGGGGCTAGCGTCCAAATCATGGAAGGAATCCGTACATATTTAAAGTAATCAAAGTCATAGAACAGATGAAATGCCCCAAAATCATCTATCCTTTACTCCTTCTCATCCCCTTTATTTTTAGCTCTTGTTGGGATTCCTTTGTGAATTCGAGGGATAACAAGAATAGGAAAGCCCCTCAGGAAATGGACTCTATAAGAATTGATTCCAGTTCTTTAAAAACCCGACCTCCTGAAAAACAAATCAAGCCCAAACGGAACAAAGCTTTGGACACATTAAAACCTGGAATTGCCATGATACATCTGCTTACCAAAGATTGAATTTTGAATTGAAGGTATGGCAGTGTTATAGTTTTTTAAAGAGCATTTTCCTCCCTTAATCGAATTAAGCCCCTGTTTTTCAGAAACTTTGTTTTAAAATCGGTATATTGAGAAGACTTTCAGAGTAAAGTAACTAAGAGATTATATTAAAACTAAATTTATACAACCGCCGTGAAGTTGGCTTGTATGAATCTCGATTATCGAGAAAAGAACGCTAATAAGAATATGGAACAGGAACTATCTTTTGGGGTGAAACTCCTCAATGGTTTTTTAAAATTTATGATTGCCTGCCTGATAGGAATTTTGGTGGCCATTCCAATAGCTCTAATTTTGGATTGGTTGGGCATTATCGATTAGTAATTACAGTAAATGTAAATTTGGGATGCGCACCGTGATGGGGCCCATCCTTTTTTGTTTATAACATCGGCGAAACGTTCGAGATTATCGACAAAAGGCCTAATTTTCAAGATGTCCAACTACAAAATTTATGTCTTACACAACGCTAAACCACTGTTAGACAACAACAAATACAATTAAAGATTTAATTATGCGTAATTTATTGTAAATAACTTTAAAGTAGGTAATGTTATGAACAATTTATCATTTAAAACTGGGGTTGACGCTTACTTGTCAATTCTGATTATTGCGATGAACGCTTTTTTGGCAGTAGTTGCAGTAGGATCCTTATTGGCCTTGTTTGGCCTAATTTAAACCGTTAAATCCTTCAATTATAGATTAAAATCTACAATCTCTAATTCACCCTCCTTATGGAGGGTTTTTTTATGTTCTTCTATTACATTATTCAGAGTACAAAGCCCTTGATCTCTCAATTATCTAACTTTTAAATAATTACAGAAAATCAAATGAGTTTAATAATATAGGGCAAAACAGAAATAGTATTTGACCAGTAAATTTAATATTTTAGAGTTCTCTAAGATAGATAATGACGGTTTGAACAGAAGCTCCAAAATATTCGTTATTGTTTTCATTACAATACACGCATCAGTATTTTCCCAAAAACAAAGAATAGACAGTATTACGGGGTATTTTACTCGAATTGAAAAATTGGTTTCCGAAACAAAAAATCAAAATAAATATAAGGAAATCAATACATTAACAGCGATGAAGGACAATGCTTTTGGCAAGGAAAAAGCCGATATCCTTCTTCAATTATGTCACCTCTATAAATACCGTAACATTGAAATCTCAAACAACTATAACCAAGAAGCACTGGCCGTATCCGAGCAATTGAATTATCAACACGGAATTTATAAGGCCAAATACAATATGGCCTATCTCATGTTTGTCCAAGGAAATTTCAATCGTTCCATGGAAGTCATCAATGGATTACAAAAAGTAATCAATTATAGCAGATATCCACAAACGTACGCTGAATTTGAAAACCTAAAAGCCGACATATATACCGAAAGAGGGGAATATGATAAGGCTTTGGAAACAGGACTGAAACTCTTAGATATAGCCGAAACTACCAAAAATAAATTCATCTTATCCAAAGCCCATGCAGCTTTGTCCCATTATTATCTCCGTTTGGAAAACTATCAAAAAGCTTTGGAGCACTGTTTGAAAGGACTAGATTATATTATTGAACAGAAGGACACCCACTACATTTTTCAAAAAGTAGATGAAATAGCAAGAATGTGCGCAAAACTCGGGAATAAAGAAGCTGCCCTAAAGGCTTACGACTTTTATTTAAAATTGGAAAAAAATCTCTACTCCCCAGGCAGTTATATTCAAAGCGTGGTCTACATGAACATGGCAGACATTTACCTATCAACTGGGGAGTACGAACGATCTAAAAACTACCTGGAACAAGCAATAACTATGGTGAACGCCAACAACTAGAGATTCAGACTACCTAGAGCACTGATGATACAGGCGGAGCTATTTCTTAAAACGAAGGATACAATCAGCGCCATTCTCACCTATGAAAAGAGTGTGGATGCTGCAGAAAACATAAATGCTTTCGATGTTATAAAATCCAATAGCTTGGTTCTAATGGATTTATATGATAAAGTAGGTGAACCGGATAAAGTAATTGAGAATAAGACAATGTATGATGCCATTCGAGACTCTTTATTCAACAATGAAAAGGAGCAACGCATCGTTATTTTGGAAGCTAGAAGGAAGATAAAGGAAGCTGGCTTAAAGCAGCAGGCATTGGAATTAGAGAACATGTCACAAAGAGCTGAATTAACCGCCATTATAAGAGCTTTGGTCTTAATTCTGGTATTTGGTTTGTTCGTCGTTATCGTCTACGTTAAATTCAAGGAAAAAAACAAGGTAATTTACAGACGAACAATTGAAAATCTTGAGGCGCAATTAAGAACAGAAAATAAAAAGATTCCCACTAAACTTGCAGAGATAAAAAACGACGATAAAACTGTTACAACTATAGACGATAACATAAAAGACATAATACTAAAAAGATTAAAAAAGCTGGAAGAAGAGCTTTTCTTTATAGATTCTGATTGTAATCTACATCAATTGTCTGAAAAGCTCAAGACAAATCCCAAATACTTATCTCAAGTAATCAATATTGAAAAAGGCTCTAACTTCAACAATTACATAAATGAACTTAGGATTAATCATCTCCTAACAAAACTCTTACAGGACGAAGAATTCCGTAATAGAAAACTTAGTTATATAGCAGCCTCAGTAGGTTATAATAATCTTAACACCTTTAATTCAGCCTTTAAAAAGAGACAGGGCATATTACCGTCGTTCTTCATAAAACAGTTAAACGAAGAAACACAAAAAGGTTAAGACAATTTTAAAAAAAGAAAAAGGTAGTACGGGAACCAGTACTACCTTTTTGAAATTAAAAAAACTAACTCTAACATTTTTGTAGCCCTAAACTACATATATACAATTTACGTTAAAAACCAGTCACTTAACTTGAAAATAGAGGGCAATTCTGTAAAATTCATGAATTTTAGAAAGAGAAAAGAATTATTAAAGGAACGACCAAAATAATAGTCAATTGGCATAGCAGCATAAAACGCTTTTCCTATGTATGAACAAGAGTTTTAAAGAAACATTCTAATAGTATCTTTCAGAAAGAAACTTATTCTCTTTAATAGTCGATAAAATTGGCTATCCGTTCCATGAAATATCCAGAAATCAATCAAACAGATAGTTAAGGACAATTTTAATACCTACTCTTAATACTGTAACCCAAAACTAGAAAAATGCCCGAGGAAATGTTTCTTCGGGCATTTTAAACAATTAACTTAAAAAAATACTTTCTAATATGCTGGATCTTGGGTCAATGTTGGCTGCCCATCCAATGCGGAACGATCTATAGCTTCCAAGGGTATTGGAAAGAACTCATGCTTTCCAGCGGTAAAAGAACGACCTTGCAGGTAGGCACGATGTTGTGACTCACTTGCAATGTAGGCGTTTAATACCTCGGCTGACACACCCCATCGTTGAAGATCAAAAAATCTATGACCCTCCATTGCGAACTCCAGTCTCGTCTCAAAACGTACTGCCTGTCGGGCCAAATCTTGATCGGTCCAAGGGTCGTCATAGGTTGCAATATCGTAATTGGCGGCCGGCGTACCTTCTTCAATGGTAAAATCGTTTCTTTCTACACCTTGAATGGCATTAGGTACGAAACCTTCCGGATTAGCAGCCCTACTCCTTATAGCATTTACCAATTCTCTCGCCCTCTCTAAGTTACCTAATTCAACTTCTGCTTCAGCTAGCCACAAATAAATCATGCTCAACCTCATGATGCGATAGTTATTGGCAGAAAGGTTTTGCCAGCCACCTTGACCGAATGCCTCGGGCTCCGCAACATGTTTCATGGAAAACCATGGGCCCGCATAGGAAAGATCACGTACAAAATCGGTTTGATAGATTTTAAAGCCTTTATAAAGAATCCCTGGCCTTCCAACAGTATGGTCGACTCTTGGGTCTAATGTAGTGGTCACTACTGAGGAACCATCGGCATTAGTATCTGGTGAAACATCTGTATCATCAAATGTTTCCAATAATGGCAAGCCATTCTCGGTTTGGTAGGCATTGACCAAGTTTTGTGATACTTGATAGAAACCGCAACAACCCCATGGGTCTGTATAGGGGTGCGCCAGACCAATGCCTCTATTAGCAGCATCACCAGTAGCACTATTTATAGCATATTGAACTTCAAAGATAGATTCTGCATTGTTTCGTGTGGCCACCAAAAAGTTGTCTTCAAATTTATCCACCAACTGAAATGGCCCATTATCAATGATATCATCCAGAATTATTTTCGCTTCACCCAATTTAGCAGTGTTTGCAACACCATTGTCATCCCATCCCTGATACATTTTTGCTTTTGCCAAAAATGCCTTAGCAGCCCAACTAGTTGGCCTACCTACATCACCTTGTGTATCCGGCAATACGGCAGCAGCCGCTTCAAAATCGGCCTCAATTAATGGCCATATTTCACGATCATTAGGAATCTTGGTGCTTTCTAAATCGTTAAGGACGAAGTTTTCCTCACTGATGTAAACGGGCATACGCCACATTTTTCTTGCCTCAAAATGAAAGAGTCCCCTTAAAAACCTTGCTTCTGCAACAATTTGTGCTCTTCTTTCATCTGTTATTCCTTCTTCAACAAGTGCCAATGTATTGATTACATTATTGGCTCCAGCAACTCCTTTATAAAGTCCTCTCCATTTATCTCGAATATGCACATTGAAGGCTTGAAAATCGTAAGCCTCAATAAAGGACTGTTCCGGCTGGTCACCGGCGTCAGTACCTTTCAAAGCGTCATCTGAGGCAATGTTGAAAACCCAATTATGAATATCATTGTGCCAGGTCTGACCAGTAAGTCCTCCGCCTGGAACCATTGTGTATGTAGCAATTAAAAGACCCTCAACCCCTTCTGGAGTCGCAACATCACCTTCACTGAACCGACCCTCCGGTTCCCTGTTCAAATAATCGTCACTACAGCCTGTCGCTATTACCAGGAAGGCTATGACGGCCCTAAGAATAAAATTTCTCTTTTTCATATTAATTATATCTAACATAATTTTTTTAATTTAAAGTTACATTAAGTCCCAATAAGAAAGTCCTTGCTACAGGCATGAAACCTCCGTCGTAACCAATATCTATACTATTTGGTGTTTGAATTTCGGGATTTAGACCTGAATATTTTGTCCAAGTAGCCAAGTTTTGTCCTTGAATGTATACTGAAGCCCTGGAAACTCCCGGAAGTGAATTCAACAGATTGTCCGTGAAATTGTAAGTCAATTGTACGTTCTTAATCCTAAAGTAGCTACCGTCTTCAACAAAATAAGAAGATGGGCGGCTACTTACTTGATCGTTTGCATCCATTATGGGAACGGTGGCACCTGGATTGGCAGCAACCCAAGTAGATGGATCTGCTTGAGGATTTGTAGGCTGCCAAGCATCATATAAAGCCCTTCTTGAGCGGTTACCTTGGAAGGTGTTAAAATCAGCGAAGTACCGTACGTAGTTGTAAATATCATTGCCTTGAGATCCGTTTCCAAAAATGTTCAAGGCCAGATTTTTATAGGTGAAATCCAAATTGATACCGTAAACAAAATCCGGATGTGGATTACCTATTACTGTTCTATCGTCATCATTTATAACGCCATCTCCATTTATATCCGCAATCTTTAACTTACCTGGAGCATTATAGGTGCCGTATTCCGGCCAAGCATCCGCCTCTGCCTGTGATTGGAAAATACCAACAGTTTTAAATCCGAAAAAGGAAGAAAGTGGAGATCCTGCCTGAGTAACGGTAAGCGATGGCACCCTTCTGGAACCCCCTAAGAATCTAGTGGAAGGATTATCATCTAATTTGTCAACATTATTTGTATAGTGTGAAAAATTTGTATTGATACTATAGCCAAAATCACCTTTTTTGTCACTAAAGCCCAGAGCCAAGTCTACACCATTATTGGTAATACCACCTACGTTGAAACGCGGAGCATCCGCTTGTCCAGCTGTATAGGTTGGAGGAATCTGGAACAACATATCCGTCGTAACCCTGTTATAAACATCAATTTCAAAGGAAAGTCTGCTATCCAAAGCAGTAAGATCCAAACCAATGTTATTGGTCGTCGTAGTTTCCCATTTTGCGTTAGGGTTACCAAAGGCCTGGGGCGCAAAACCAATCGCAGGGGATGAAGGGTTGCCGTCTATAGGATAACCTCCCGTGCCAATGTTGGATTGAAAGGTGGTAAACGCATTATAGTCCCCTATTTGCTGATTCCCTGTCTGACCCCATCCATACCGCAATTTAAGGTTGTCGATCCATCCTATATTATCCATAAAACTCTCGTCCGAAATACGCCAACCCAAACTAAATGCAGGGAAGATTGCACTTCTGGAGGCCGATTGGAATCTGGAGGAGGAATCATTTCTTAATGTAAACTGCGCCAAATATTTACCGTTGTAGTCATAATCTATTCTTCCAAACTGAGACCAAAGCGAATAATCCTGTTCCACAAAACCATAGTTGGTCGCTGTAGTGGCATTACCTAAATTAAGGTAACTTAGAATATTGGTCGTTTCAAAGGCAAATCGTTGTCTAGAAGCCCCAAAACGTTCCTCAAATTGTTGTATACTTTCAACTCCCAGGAAAGCGGTAACGTTGTGGGCATCGTTAAACGTGTTGGTATACGTCAATCCATTGGTCCAGGTCCATTGATACTCATATTCTTCCCTTGCTGTAGAACTGTTGATGAAGTTACCCTCAACATATTCGGGTTGCGGTCTTCCCAAATCTCGTTCCCTTTGAACCCTACTATCCAAACCAAAACTTGAACGGATACTCAAATTTGGAGTAATTGCCAGATCAGCAAAAACATTTCCCAATAAACGCAACCTATAAGTCCTATCATCTTGATCTCTAGACAAAACCGCAAAAGGATTAAAGTTGTTACCAAGGTTTGCCCCCCTACTACCCGCAAAATTGCCGGCTATATCCCGTACGGGCAATAACGGATGGTGCTTGTAGGCAGCGGAAACCGCATTCTGTTCCTGGTCATTCTGAAAATTACCTTTTTGATTGTCAAAAGAGGCAGTAAAATTCTCACCAATAGTCAACTTATTGTTGAATGCCTTGAATTCTGTGTTTGCCCGTAAAGAAATCCTATTATAGCTGGCAAACTTTACAAGGTAATCTTGTTCAAAATACCCCAAGCTAAATGCATATCTGGCACTTTCAGTGGCCCCTGATGCGGAAATATTATGCTGTTGAATTGGGGCCGATCGAGTAACCTCGTTCCACCAATTGGTATCCGCAGATCTAGTAATGGCATAAATATTACCTTCCTCTAAAGCATATAGACTTGGATCTGTCCCCGGATCACCTTCGTTCGCTCCACTTGGAAAGACAAAATCAGGAATCGTAACTTCTCCATTGGGGCCAAAAGTATATTGACCATGACTAGGCACTTTTCCTGCATAGATATCAGCCAAGTAAAGATACTCGCCCAGTTCACGGGCATTTAGTGCCTCCGGATCTTTCTCTGGAGAACCTATCCCATAATAGGAGTTGTATGAAATGGTAGGCTGTCCAAGTTTACCCTTTTTCGTGGTAATGATGATAACTCCATTTGCAGCACGGGAACCATAAATGGAGGCGGCAGATGCGTCCTTAAGAACTTGAAGCGATTCGATGTCGTTTGGATTAAAATTTGCTTGAGACTGAGTGGGAACACCATCAACAATATATAAAGGAGCGTTATTACCAACGGTACCAAATCCTCTAATTCTCACGGTAGCCTCACCACCAGGTCTAGCATCGTTGATAATACTTATTCCTGAAGCTCTACCTTGCAATTGCTGAGCAAATGTTGTTGCAGGAACTGCCAGAAGATCTTCTGTATCCACTACAGAGACGGAACCTGTTAAGTCCTTCTTAGCCTGCGAACCATACCCAGTCACAACAACTTCATCCAATTTACTGGCATCTTCCTCCATGGTAACATCGATGGTAGATTGACCGTTTACAGGAACTTCAACCGTTTTAAAACCAATGTAGCTAAACACCAATGTAGCGTTGTCATTTACATTATTCAAGGTATAATTACCGTCAAAATCAGTTTGGGTACCTGTCGTCGTGCCTTTAATCAAAACACTGGCACCGGGCAAAGGACCCATTGGGTCAGAAACCGTACCTGTTACTGTTTGGGCCTTTGCCAATCCAATGCATAAAAATGCACAAAACAGCAGAAAACCTTTAAAGAATGTACTCTTCATAAATAATTTAGGTTTAAGTTAATATTGATTGTTGTTAGTTAAAATAAATTAATGTCAATGGTTCGACCGGTTTTTAATCGAACATACCTATTATGATTGTTTTATGTTAAAAAATTAACATTCCTTAAAATTACCTTAACGGAATTGATCTTAGGTAAATTTCAAACGGGAAGAACTATCAAATTCATGAATTTTGGGGTGGAGGGGTGAAAAAATAATCACATATGCACAAAAACCGATTAATTATTAAGTGTCCAAAATACACATCAAAATATTGTTGATTTCTCAAAATAATTGAAATTTTAACATAAAATCACAAAATATTAATGGTACTTTCATGCAAATTGTAAGACCGAATTAGTCGCTAAATAATTTAAAAAAACAATGCAATTGACTTACAAACTCATTTGTTCCAACAAAATAATAGGTAAGTTTCTAAAATACTTGTCAAATAAACATCTCCACTAATTTAATCCAGCAGTTGGCGAAGTCTTATAAACATATAATTTGTAATTCAAAGTTTTACAAAAGCTTCAAACAAGATTGAACCTTTTAAAATCCGATGATACCACTACAATCACAGTGTATGATGTATAAGTAACATCCAGCATAGGATTTCAATCAGGAAATATCAACAAATTACGTTACCATCATATAGCGCCATTAAAAACCTCCAAAGGATTCTCTGGGTATCCCAAAAAAGGATAAACATGTTATCCAAATACTAATATTACTACTTTTAAGACTAATGTAATCGCTAAAACATATTTTACCTATGAAAACTGAAACCGACTCAAAATATCTAATATTCAAAAACATCTTCAATTTTGTAGCTCTTCTACTATGTGTTTCCGTTTTTTTTGGATGTAATGAGGATGCAAAAGAAACACCCATAAAGCCAAATATCGTCTTTATTATGTCTGATGACCATGCCTATCAGGCAATTTCGGCATACGACAATCATTTGATCGAAACACCTAACATAGACAGGATTGCAAATATGGGTATGCTGTTTACCAACGCAAGTGTTACCAATAGTATCTGTGCCCCATCTAGGGCGACCATACTTACCGGAAAACATTCGCACCTAAACGGAAAAATAGACAATGTATCCCCTTTTGACACCACGAATGTTACCTTTCCCCAACTCCTACAAAAGGCAGGGTACCAAACGGCAATGTTTGGAAAACTGCATTTTGGTAACAATCCCAAAGGTTTTGACCAGTTCAAGATTTTACCTGGACAAGGATTCTATTATAACCCAGACTTCATCACAAAAAACGAAGGCGAGATCAATGTAAAGGGATACGTAACAGATATTGTAACCGATATGACCCTTGATTGGCTGGAAAACGAACGTCAAGCGGATAAACCCTTTATGCTTATGTATTTGCACAAAGCACCACACCGCTCGTGGTTGATGGCCGAACGTCATATGGCGGAGTATACCCAGAAAAAATTCCCGGAGCCGGCAACCTTGTTCGACACCCATGAAGGTATGCCTGCCGCAAAAGTGGCCAAAATGAAGGTCGACGGTGATATGGGCTGGGCAGCGGACAGTAAGTTGTATCCTGAAGTTATGGACCAACTGGGTTTGGAGGAGCAAATTGGTTTTGATAAACGCAGGTATGAAATGACGGTGGGCCGATTAGACTCCACCCAGAAAGCTACATTTGACACCTATTATAGGGCCATTGCGGATGAATTTATAACGAACTTACCCAACATGACCGAAACCGATATTGCCAAATGGCGCTATCAGCGCTATATGCAGGATTATCTGGGCACTATTAAATCCGTTGATGAAAACGTAGGTAGGGTGCTGGATTATCTGGAAGCCAACAATATGATGGAAAATACCATTGTCGTTTATACCTCGGACCAAGGATTTTACTTGGGCGAACATGGTTGGTTCGATAAAAGATTCGTGTATGACGAAAGCCTAAAAACACCTTTGTTGGTTTCTTGGAAAAACCACATAAAACCTGGAAGTGTTTCCGATGAACTAGTGCAAAACCTGGATTTTGCCCAAACATTTTTGGATGTTGCCGGAGTGGAGCAACCAGCGGATATGCAAGGAAAAAGTTTGGTGCCGGTTTTGACCGATGACATGGAAAATTGGGACAGGGATGCCGTATATTACCATTACTACGAGCACCCCTCCGAACACAACGTAAACAGACATTATGCGGTAATTACAAAGGATTACAAACTTATCCATTACTATTTTGATATGGATTATTGGGAATTGATAGACCGAAAAAAAGATTCGTTGGAGCAGCACAATTATTATGATGACCCTGCCTATGCCAATATACAGAAAGACCTCCACCAAAAACTGGATGCCCTGCGGAAGCTATACGGAGATTCCGAGGCCCTTAGCCAACGGTATATTGACGAATTTATGCCCCTTACAAAGGAAGGAAAGGTCTATGGGGTTGAAGAAGAGATATTAAAACCCATGGTGGAAAAATGGGAAAACTCGAAGAAGGATTGATATACCAAATATCAAATGTAGTTCAACATATTTTTGATTAACAAAAAAGCCGACTTCTAAAAGTCGGCTTTTCCCTTTGTACAGGCGGAGAGACTCGAACTCTCACACCTTGCGGCACTAGATCCTAAGTCTAGCGTGTCTACCAATTCCACCACGCCTGCATTTCCCATCCGACCACTGTCGAAATATTCGGGATGCAAATATAAAGTAAATTTTCAATTCTCTAAATAATCAATCTTTAAATTCCAGCTTTTTGTATTTTTAAATGGATTATTCAAAACACATACATGCAAAACGTAAAAGAATACATTGCCCAACACAAAAACAGATTCCTACAGGAACTTATTGAGCTTTTAAAAATTCCTTCCATCAGTGCCGATTCCGCCTTCTCCCAAGACGTATTGGATACAGCTGAAGCGGTAAAAAAAGCCTTGGAAAAGGCCGGTTGTGATTTGGTGGAAATTCATGAAACGGACGGCTACCCCATTGTGTATGGTGAAAAGATACTAAACACCAATTTACCCACCGTAATGGTTTACGGACACTATGATGTGCAACCTCCAGACCCCATGGATCTATGGAACTCCCCTCCGTTTGAACCTGTTATCAAGAAAACGGAACTCCATCCTGAAGGTGCCATTTTTGCCCGGGGCGCCTGTGATGATAAAGGTCAAATGTACATGCATGTAAAGGCTCTGGAATTTATGGTCAAAACGGATCAATTGCCCTGCAATGTAAAATTTATGATCGAAGGGGAAGAAGAAGTGGGCAGTAACAATTTATCTACCTATGTTTCGCAAAACAAGGAAAAACTAAAAAACGACATAATCCTTATTTCCGATACCGGAATGATTGCTAATGATGTGCCTTCCATTACCACGGGACTTCGTGGGTTAAGCTATGTGGAGGTAGAAGTCACAGGGCCTAACCGCGATTTGCATTCCGGTCTCTACGGCGGTGCCGTAGCCAATCCCATTAATATACTCACCAAGATGATTGCCAGTCTACATGATGAGAAGAATCATATTGCCATTCCGGGATTTTACGACAAGGTTCAGGAGCTTTCAGATGAAGAACGCGCCGAAATGGCCAAAGCCCCCTTTTCTTTGGAGGCGTATCAAAAAGCGTTGGATATCGATTCCGTCTACGGTGAAAAAGGATATACCACTAATGAACGAAACTCCATTAGGCCTACCTTGGACGTGAACGGTATTTGGGGTGGATACATTGGCGAAGGTGCCAAAACGGTCATTGCGAGTAAAGCCTACGCGAAAATATCCATGCGATTGGTGCCCAATCAGGATTGGAGGGAGATTACGGAGCTCTTCAAACGTCATTTTGAGTCCATAGCTCCTAAAGGGGTAAAAGTGAAAGTGAAACCGCATCATGGGGGTCAAGGCTACGTAACACCGATAGATACTGATGGCTATCAGGCCGCCTCCAAAGCCTATGAAACTACCTTTGGCAAAAAGCCGATACCGCAACGCAGTGGTGGAAGTATCCCAATCGTTTCGCTTTTCGAAAAAGAATTGGATAGTAAAACAATCCTAATGGGTTTCGGCCTCGACAGTGACGCCATCCACTCCCCCAACGAACATTTTGGGGTTTGGAACTATTTAAAAGGCATTGAGACCATACCCTACTTCTATGAATATTTTACGGAAATGAAAAAGAGCAGTTAGCAGTTAGCAGTTAGCAGTTAGCAAAAAAACTCTTTTAACTATTAAATTTTAACTTAATCAGACCTTCTTCACGTACTTCGTAATGATGACGATTTGCTGACCATCTACTCTGCCCTCTATATATTCGGCATTTTCATGGTCCAAGGAAATTCTACGAACGGCCGTACCCTGTTTGGCCACCATACTGGAACCTTTAACTTTTAGGTCCTTAATCAACACCACGGAATCCCCGTTCTCCAAAATGGCTCCGTTGGCATCCCTATGGACGATTTTATCGGCTTCCAAAACGCCCTCTCCCGTGGCCTTGGCCCATTCCAAGGTCTCCGGTTCCAAATACAGCATATCCAACAAATCCTGAGGCCATCCTTCAGATTTTAATCGGGACAGCATTCGCCAAGCCACTACTTTGACCGCATCGTACTCGCTCCACATACTATCGTTGAGACAACGCCAATGGTTGGCATCGGTCGTATCTGGATTTTCAATTTCGCCAATACAGGTACTACACGCCAATACGCTGCCATCAAATCCGCCCGTGGAGACCGGTGGTACTTCGTAAATCGATAAGGTATCGGCACTGCCGCAAAACTCGCACACTTTGCCACTTCGGTCTTGTAAATCTTCCAATAACCCCATTTTCAAAATATTTATCGGCAAACATACACCAATTCGTTCACTATTGCCGATTCCCAAAATCTATATCGCAATAAAGGCTCAAAAAACGATACTACGGTAAAAAGGAATAGCCCTTTCTGGTCTTCCAAAGAAAATATTTTTCAAAAAGTACCTTGTTGAAATCGTACAGTACGTTGGGAATCATGATGGCAAAATTGCGAGGTTTGAACAAGTGATCGCTCAAAATGATGACCTCCTTTTTACCGGCGTCCATGACACAGATTCCCGGGATTTTGCCCCATGCCTTTTTTCTGAGTTTGCTTTTGCCCGATAGGGTCCTTATAATGTTTTCGGCAACTATTTTTCCGGTTTCATCTGATGGATACCCCGTTTTGGGTCCGGAAAAAGGGATTTTTCCAGGTTCAAACGGCAACTTGACATCTACGGCGATACCGGCTGCCCAAATATTATGATAAACGGCATGTCTATAATCCTCGCCAACGGGTAGATAGCCCGTGGCCGTTGGTTGGAGCTCCGGTGAGTTTAGTACAAAATCAACCCCTTTGAAAGGAGGCATCAGCATGGTAAAACTACTTTTCAACACCTTTCCGTCGCTTAAAACCACGGCATCCTTTTGTACCTCGGCAACGCCGACCTCGGTATGGTAGTGGATATTGAACATCTTCATAAAGGACTTCAACATGGTTTCGGCTCCGGGCATACCGTCAATGCCAAAATGTCCCAAATAGGTTTCAGGGGTTATCCAATGTAGGTCGACCTTCTTGCGAATGTTCTCTTCCCGCAACCATTTCTCTATATTGAACAAGAACTCATAGGCAGCACCCATACAACCTGCGTTTTGGGTGGCCCCAATGACAATAGGACCAGGATTCTTTTTGAATTCCTCCAAGGCCTTGCGGGTCTTCATGGCACCGTCTGGGGTTCCTATGTAATGGGCATGCTCCAGAACGCCAGGTGCGACATCAAAATCGACCTTGGGTCCCGTAGCTATGACAAGGTGGTCATAACCGATTTCCCCTTTGGTGGTTTTTAGCTTTTGGGCTTGGGGGTCTACACGAAGTGCTTCGGCATGTACAAATTCCACCCCCTTCTTTTGAAGTATCTTATCTTTCCTAAAGGATATATCTTTTATATTCCGTCTCCCAAAGGGCACCCAAATTAAGGACGGGATAAATAAAAAGAGGGGCGATTTATCGATTACGATTACCTTTTGTTCCTTTTTCCCCTTTCTTTTAAGTTCGAGGGCGGCGGTCATTCCTGCGAAATTTCCACCTATTACTACAGTTGTGGTCATTATTCATGATTTATGTTATAAAGGTAAAATGGTGCATAGGCCGATTTTATGACAACTATCAGTTTCCCAAAGATTTCACAAAATCCATATTCTACATTTGTAGAATCAAATATTTTATTCTATGTTTGTAGAACAAACTCTAAATCTGTAGAAAAAATGCAGTTGTCTAAATCCGAAGAAGAGCTCATGAACATTGTATGGAAACTCAAAAAGGCCTTTATGAAAGACCTTTTGGAGGCGTATCCGGAACCAAAACCGGCTACCACCACGGTGGCGACTCTTTTAAAGCGTATGGCGGACAAGGGCTTTGTGGCCTACAACAGTTACGGAAGGAGTCGTGAATATTATCCCTTGGTAAAAAAGAAGGATTATTTTTCCAAACACGTAAACGGACTGATCAAGAACTTCTTCAACGACAGCGCCAGTCAGTTTGCCTCCTTTTTTGCGCAAGAAACCAATCTCAGCAAAACGGAACTGGAAGAATTGAAAAAATTGATAGACGACGAAATAAAAAAGAAGTGATATGTTGTTGTTTCTTGCAAAATTCACCGCCTGTTTGGCCATTTTCCTCCTCTTTTACAAGCTTTTGTTGGAAAAGGAAAGCATGCACCATTTTAAAAGGGCCTACCTACTGGGTGCCTTAGTGGCTTCTTTACTGATACCTACCATCGTTTTTACCGAATACGTGGCGATTCCCACAAATACCGACCTGCTTGAAGCAACGCCTCAAGAGGGCAATCCCATTCTTACCGATGCCCCAACAAAAATCCAGACGGAAAAAATGAATTGGGAAACCGTTCTCTGGAGTATATATTTGTTTGGCGTAGCCATATTCGGGATTCGGTTTCTACTACATTTAGGACAACTTTGGTGGCGTATTCGTAAAAACCCAAAATTAAGGACACGTCTTACAACAAGGGTCTTATTGATACCAAAACTACCTCCCCACACCTTTTTTAGCTATATTTTCTTAAACAAGACCGCTTACGAAACGGACCAAATTCCACAAGAAGTATTGTTACATGAGGAAACCCATGCCAAGCAATGGCATAGTTTGGACATTGTTTTAGTGGAACTGGCCCAAGTACTCCTTTGGTTCAATCCCCTTATTCACCTATTAAAATTCGCCATAAAGCTGAATCATGAATTCTTGGCGGATAGTGCCGTCGTCAAGAACGATACTAGCATACCAAAATACCAACATCTTCTACTTTCCTTTTTAACAAAGGCGAGTGAAAACCACCATTCATCCATCAAAATAGCGAACGCTATAGTTTATTCATCAACCCGTGCCGAGCGTAGTCGAAGCATCAAAAAACGTTTTACAGTCATGAAAACAAACACATCAAAAAAATCAATTTTACTCAGGAGTTTTCTGTTGCTCCCATTAACCGTATTCCTTCTATTTGCCTTTAGCACCAGCAAAGAAGTTTATATACCTAACAACGCTTCCATAGAAATTGTAAATCATTCCGCAAGAAGCTTGAACATAGAAATTTTAGGGAATGGTAATTACCTTGTAGAAGAAATAAAGGTCGACAAGGATAATTTGGTTGAAATCGTAAATAAATTCAACTCTGATATCAATACGGAAATAAGAAACAATATTCTGAATATTCACTTAACCTCCTCAAGGGATATTCCAAATAGCGAAGTTTGGTTCGTGTATAATTCACTTTTGGATTATGGATTTTACCGCATAGTTGCACCAAATCAAGAAGTTATACGTGAAAAGGGAAATACCCCTTTTGCCATTGAAAATGATTATCCAGAAAAGCAGGAAATTGAAAAATACAATGCCTTGGCAACAAAATACAATGCCATTCCCATTGAAAAACGAAAAATTCCATTGAATGATTTAAAAACTCTAGAGACCATTTACAGTAAAATGAGCGAGGTGCAGAAAACGGAAGCGCAACCCTTTCCTGAATGTTTACCAAAAACCAACACAACAATTCAGCATACCGTTAAACAGATTTCTGTCAACATCAATAATAAAGGTCAATTATTGGTTCAAGAAGATTTGGTTGCTTTGGAGGCGTTATCAAAGTTCCTTTCGCAAATCAATCCACATTTATCCGTTGAGCAAAGAAGAAAGATTGTAGCTTCTAAAATATATGTCGATACCAAAGCACCTAAAGAAGTGGTTCAAAAAGTCGAAGGAATACTTGTTGAATATGGTGTAGCCACGATCAATATTGTAGGCCCGGAGGATAAACAATTCTCTAAAGTTCAGCAAAGCGCCACCCGTGAGGAAATGAAGGAATACAACGCATTGGCCAAAAAGTACAATGAAATGGACCGTAACCGTATGGTCGTTAAAAACAAGGAAATAAAACGCCTGAAGGAACTTTATGGCAAAATGTCCCAAAAACAACAGGCGGATGCGGAACCTTTTCCAAATTTTCCCCCACCGCCTCAGGCTCCCAAAGCTCCGGAACCTCCCAAAAATGTCTCGGATAGGGAGTTTGCCTCCAACCAAATAGAAAGCATTATTGACATACAGGATCCGTATGATGTGGTTGGCAAGACCATACTGGTTCATCGGTCGGAACTACCGGAGTCTCAACCGACCCCAACCTATATTAAGATGAGTGAACCCAATATAACAACGCCACCACCTCCGCCAAACCCTATCTCCCCCGTTGAAAGCATTGAGAAGTTGGCCAAAGAAGGAGCCGACTTTATGCTCAACGGCACACCCATTTCCGCCGAAAAAGCTCTTGAGGTCGTAAAAAACAATGACAAGATAAATATCGACCTAAGGGAATCCACGAATAAAAAAACCTTGGTAAAGCTGTCGGTCGACCCAAACCATCTAAAGAACTAAAAAGAACTCACAAATACTGTTAAAAGCCCCTTGAAAGGGGCTTTTTGTGTAACAATATGTTGCAAACACCGTTCTAACAGGTAAGGCTTTAATCAATCAAAAAACAAATCATCATGCTGCAAAACTTTTTTATCCTGTGTTCCGGAGCGGATTCCGAAATTTTAAAAACCTGCTCCAAAGGCGAGCAGAACAAATACGCCGGCATTGGCGCCACCGTATTCTTTACGGCCGTCATGGCCTTTATTGCCAGTAGCTACGCGTTATATACGGTATTTGATAGTGTTTATGCCGCCGCATTTTTCGGTCTAATTTGGGGTCTTTTGATTTTTAATCTGGACAGATTCATCGTTTCCACCATAAAAAAACGGAACAATTTTTCACAGGAATTGCTGCAGGCCACTCCCCGTATTTTGTTGGCCATTATCATCGCCGTAGTCATTTCCAAACCACTTGAAATGAAAATTTTTGAGAAGGAAATCAATCAGGTGCTTTTGGAGCAGAAAAACGAACTCACCTTGGCCAACAAGCAACAGCTTGCTTTACAGTACACGCCCAGGTTAGAGCAATTGAACCAGGATATCGCCAATCTAAAATCAGAAATAGCAGCAAAGGAAGCCGAGACAAATGCCCTTTACGATGTCTATATCAAAGAAGCCGAAGGAACCGCCGGAACCGGACTTTTGGGAAAAGGACCTGTGTACAAGGAAAAGCGCGAGAAACACGATACTTCCTTGGCCGAACTACAGCAATTAAAAACCACCAACGGTGAAAAGATTGTTGGTTTGGAAAACCAAATAACCGATCTTAATACGGAATATGCCGAAGTAGTACAGAACACACAACCCATCATAGACGGTTTTGACGGACTCATGGCCCGTATCAATGCCTTGGGTGAACTACCTTGGTTTCCCTCCTTTTTCATCTTCCTTTTGTTCCTTGCCATTGAGACCTCTCCCATCATTGCCAAGTTATTGGCTCCCAAAGGTGAGTACGATGTAAAATTGGAAGAACAGGAAAGTATCCTTTCCTCTTGGGTGGCCCAAAAGGTGGCACAGCGTCAACTCATTGTTGCTACAGATGGGGAACTCAACCAAAAAATCTACGAAGATTTAAAAGGAGAAGAGGAACTCTACGGGTACAAAAAACAGAAAGCAGAAGAACTCTTACGCCTCCAGGCCGACAAATTCCACGAGGTTCAGGTTAAAAACCTCTAAAGACCAATTAAGTTTAGATTTCCTAAAATGTAAGATATTCTTCCTGGATACCCTTTAAAGGACCAACCACAATTTCCCTACTATTTCGGCGTGGACTATTGAATTTTAAGCCTAGAGACCAGCGTGATAGAGGTGGGCGTTCCTCTATCTAACTACAAGTAAAAGAGACACTCTTTATTTCATAACAGCATCACCTTTTGAAGATATCAACCTACCTTTGCGCTTAATGGGTACATTAAAGGAACAAAAGCAGAAAAAGAGGAGGGTATACAATCTGGTAATTATAATTTCCCTTCTGCTTGTAATTATTACCGCGATTTTGGTGAATACCTTATAAAATGGTCAAGGGCCAATCGCCTATTTATCTCCTTTTTTAAAGACCTATGGAAAACAAAAAATGGAACCGCAAACGCATTCTTAAATCGGTAGGAAAGATTTTTCTTTCCCTTTTAGCCTTGTTCGTTCTTTTGGTTTTGGTTCTTAGAACACCATGGGCACAAAACTATATCGTTACGCAACTAACGGATTATGTTTCCGGTAAGACAGGTACAAAAGTAGCCGTAGAACGAGTATTCATCACATTTGCAGGAGACATAAAAACCAAGGGTATTTATTTGGAGGATATCCAAGGGGATACTTTACTCTTTGCAAAGGAACTTCAATTGGATCTACCCCTCTATCCACTTCTTTATAAGAACCGACTTTCCATCGACGATGTTTCTGCGGATGGTTTAATTGCGAACATCCAAAGAGATTCGGAGGGGGACCGATTCAATTTTTCCTTTTTAATCGATGCCTTTTCTACGCCGACCGATTCCACTCAGTCCTCGGAACCTATGGAAATTAGCTTGGGTGATTTTTCCCTTTCCAACTGGAAAGTGGGCTACGAGGACGACTATTTGGGGACCTATGTACATCTTTCCTTGGGAACCTTAGAAACCGATATGGAGGAATTCGACTTGGAAGCGATGATTTTTAGTGTTGGCGATTTTGAACTTGGAAATACCCAAATAACCTATAACCAAGCACATGCTTTTCCGGAAAGCGACGAACCTAATTCAAGTCCATTACCCAAAATAAACGTCGCCCGATTGTTACTTGACAACGTAACGTATGAATATTCTTCCTCTCCCGATAGTATTGAAACCTCTGGAAAACTAAACCATTTTAACATCACGGAAGCGAATGTGAACCTTCCTGAATTTATATTCACTGTGGAGGACTTCATTCTTGAAGATTCATCCATGTCCCTCACCCTTAATCAGTCCGTGGATACCACCCAGACACAGAATACTTCCTTCGAGTGGCCCGAAATGGAACTTTCCGCGAACAACATCCGCCTAAAGAACAATGAATTCCATTTTTCCAGACCGGAAGCTCTTACCAATGAAACCACTTTAAACCCGAACAATCTCAACTTTCAAGAGATGACGTTCCTTGCGCGGGATTTCAACTATAAACCTAAAATTTTAGAACTGATCGTGGATGAAACAGCTTTTAAGGAAGCCAGTGGCATCGTCCTTAAACATTTGGCTTTCAATGCGCAGCTATCGGACATTGGGGCCTTTCTAAAAGATTTAACTGTTTCCTTCAATCAGAGTAAAGCCCGCTCAAATTTTGAAATGGAATATGAAAGCTTAGAGCAGGCGTTGGTCAACACCTCCAACTCCAAATTAGATGCTACTATTTCGGATGTATCCATTGCTACCAAAGACGTTCAAAAATTCCTACCCCAACTCCAACACAACCAATATTTGGATTCCCTATCGCAGCACAATATTACAGGGAACTTAGAGGTATCCGGAAACTTGAAAAGGATTGACCGATTTCAGTCGGAATTACATTGGGGCCCCAATACACATCTTTACATTCAAGGGGAGGCCAGTGCTATCACGGATGAAAATGAATTTAGCTACAATTTGAACGATATTAACATAAATACGATAAATACGGATGCTTATAAGTTCATTTCGGACAAAGAATTGGGGATTGAAATTTCAGAATCCATAGCACTTACAGGGAATGCGAAAGGCACTATAAAATCCTTAGAAACGCATTTACAACTTTCAATCCCTGAAGGATCCGTCCATCTGGATGGCAATGCACGTTTTGATACGACTCAAAATTTTGATGGCACCCTAAAAACCGATAGTCTCCATCTGGGTAAAATCTTGAAAAATCCGCAGTTGGGATTGCTATCACTACATCTAAACGCCAGCGGGTCCGGAACAAACCTTTCCAACCTAAATTCTAAAATTGATGGTCAAATCCCGATGGTGGAATTTCATGACTACGCGTATAAAGATATTCTTATCAATGGGGAAATTAGTAATGGAACAGGTGGTGCGTCCCTTGAAATGCAGGACAGGAATCTTAATTTCAAATCCACGGCAACTATTGATTTAAAAGCAGCAACCAATTCCGTAAACTTCAATGCCAATTTAATAGGGGCGGACTTAAGGGCATTGGGCCTTACCAAAAAGGATATTAAACTAGCCGCCAATATGGAGGGCTCCTTTACGGGGCTTTCGAATAATTTCAGCCTTGAAACCACCATCGACAATGGAATTGCGGTAACGGACAACCAACAATATCAAATTGCGCCGCTCAACATCAATGCCCATGTAGAAGATTCTATTACGGATATAAAAATAAAGAGCGGTTTTATCAACGGAGGACTATTTTCAAACGCCTCCCCTGCCAGAATCACAGCCGCTTTAAAAAAACAATTTGAAACCTATTTCAGTTCGGATTCCCTAAAGATTATGGAGTTAGACAGTGTAAAAGCCACCCTGGACTTGGCCCTTGCACCTACGCCTATAATTTCAAAGGTGTTTTTTGATGGTATACAGGAGTTGGATTCCCTAACCATTGATGCCAAGTTCGATTCGTTTACCAAGGAAATATCCGGTCAGGTCATCGTCCCCAGGGTCTCCTATGCGGGGAGCACGATAGATAGCCTCCGGGTGGATTTGGAGGGCGACTCCCAGGATTTTAAATTCATGGCCGGGGTTTCTGAACTTGATTACCAACCGGTTCTTTTAAAAAGGACGTATTTGGAGGGCAGTCTTAAAAACAAGGAACTGGTCTTGGATTTTAGTTCGGCCAATGATACTACTACAGTGATGCACGTTGCATCGGAACTTGTTTTCCAACGTGATACGGTTCGGCTTCATGTGTCTCCAAAAAATCTAGTATTGAACAAAAAACCATGGAACATTCCAGAGGACAATGTCATACTCTTAGCGAACTCGTACTCCCAATTTAAAAACGTAATACTCTCCAAAAACAACCAAAAATTGGAGGTATCAACCCAAATTCCTGAAATGTCATCGGACCATATCGGCATCCAATTTGAAAACTTCCAGCTACAGACCTTTTTAAGCCTTTTCAATCCAGAAGAACCCTTGGCCAAGGGCATCGTGGATGGCAACTTTGTCATTTTAAATCCGTACGGGGCATCCGGTCTGGTGTCTGAACTCAATATAGACCAATTTCGGTTGCAACAAAACCCGTTAGGGACCCTCAGTTTAAATGCCTCCTCAAAATCGCTATCGGATTATGATATCGACCTACTATTAAAAGATGGTGGTGCCAATGTACGCCTTACGGGGGATTATGCGGCAACACAGAACGGCGCCGATTTAAACCTGGAGCTGGACATACAAAAATTGGAGACTGCTATTGTACAAGGTTTTTTTGCCGATGAACTCTCGAATCCTTCAGGAAATATATCTGGAAGTTTATTGGTCAACGGTTCACTAACCGAGCCAGAGTATTCGGGTAGGATCAAATTCAATGATGTGGGTCTTACACTATCTGCCTTTAAAACAGATTTAAAAATAAATGGCCAACAGTTGGATCTGAACGAGGAAGAAATCACCCTCAACGCCTTTCGTATAAATGACTCCAACCAAGGCAGTATACTATTGGATGGAGCGATTACAACGGACAACCTCTTAAATCCAGGTTTTCAACTTACCGTAAAGGCCAAAAACTTTACGGTCTTGAATTCTGTAAAAGGAGATAACGAATTGGTATATGGGACTGCCGTAATCGATACCGACCTAGAAATTACAGGAGATTTGGAACTCCCTGTCATTGATGGCTACCTGAGCATTGGTGACAAAACAAATCTTACGTATCTGGTGCCACAGACACAATATGAAATTCAGGAAAGGGAAGGTGTGGTCATCTTTGTAAATCGAGAAAATCCAGATGCTATATTGACGAGAAATACCGGGGAGACGGCCAACTCCGTCTTTTCCGGCATGGATATCAATACCACCTTGGAGATTTCGGAAGATGCGGTTTTCACCATTGTGCTGGATGAAAAGACCCAAGACAAATTACAAGCCTCCGGCAATGCCAGTTTAAGCCTAAACATTGATCCCAATCAAGATATTCGATTATCAGGAAGGTTGGAACTCAATTCAGGTTTTTACAGGACCAGTTTGTACAATTTGGTTAGCAGGGAGTTTACCATCAATGAGGGGAGTAGTGTCACCTGGTCTGGTGACCCATACAATGCAAAATTGAATGTAACGGCCATCTACGAACTGGAAACATCGGCTGCACCCTTAATGTCATCTATCAGTTTTGGTCAGGATACCGGAATTTCGGGGCAATATCAAAGATCATCCACTTTTCTAGTATATCTGAATGTAGGTGGGGAAATAACCACTCCCGAGCTCTCCTTTGCCCTCGATATGCCCGAAAATGCACAGGGTTCCTACGGTGGAGCGGTGTATGGGCGCATACAACAATTGAACGAGCAGGAATCTGAATTGAACAAACAGGTATTCTCCCTCCTGGCCCTGAATCGTTTTTATCCCACCTCCGGTAGTGATGGAAGTAATGGGGGCGCCATTGCCTTGGCAAGAAACAATGTCAACAAGGTATTGTCCAGCGAACTGAACACGATTTCGAACAAAATATTGGGAAACAGTGGTTTTGAACTTGATTTTGACCTGGACAGTTTTCAGGATTATCAAGGAAACGGCTACCGGAACAGAACCCAACTGAATGTCAATGCAAGTAAAAAATTATTCAATGACCGCCTAATTGTTACGGCCGGAAGCGCCTTGGATGTGGAGGGCAGTGCCGCCAATTCAGACACTTCCACTCCGGTCATCGGTAATGTAATGCTTGAATATCTTTTATCCGAAAAGGGAACCTACCGCTTAAAAGGGTTTAGAAGACAAGAATATCAAAATATCATTGATGGACAATTAATCGTGACCGGACTTGCATTTATCTTCGATAGGGAGTTTAATAAATTCAGTCAACTATTTAGCCCGGTCAAGGTAAAAACAGAAGACAATATAGAGGAAAATGACAACCAAAAAAAGGTGAACTAGACTTTGAAAACGTTCCACGTAAAATACGCGCTCTTCCCCCTATTGGTAATGTTCCTCTCCGCCTGTAGTGTTGAGAAGTTCATTCCTGAAGGAGAAAAACTATATACGGGTGCCACTTTAAAAGTGGATACCATTGGTGACATTAGGGACCTTAAAAATATCGAGAGGGAATTAACAACTTTAATAACCCCTAACCCAAATACCAAGTTTCTAGGTATGAAACCGGCACTTTTTTTTCATTACAAGGCGCAAAGGGAGCGTCCAGGTTTTATATATAAATTCCTAAACAATTCTTTTGGAGAAGAACCTGTATACTTCTCTGAAATAAATCCGGAACAAGTAGAGGAGCTCTTATTGAACCGATTGGACAATAACGGTTACTTTTACAGTAAATCAAGCTCAGAAGCCATCATAGGGGATAAAAAGGCTTCGGTCAATTATGGTATTTCCATTCAAGAACCCTACACCCTTGGGAACTATCAATTGGATAGGGATTCGCTTCCTATTTATAGGGAGTTGGAAAAGCTAATTGTAGAAACCCCATTAAAAAAGGAAGACAGATTCGACCTTGACCTGTTAAAAGCGGAACGGGAAAGGCTTGACAATGGACTGAAACAGAAAGGGTATTACAACAGCCAAGCCAATCTTTTGATTTTTGAGGCGGACACCAATCAGTATAAGGACAAAAAGTTTGACCTGTTCCTTAGACTTAAAAAAGAAGTCCCTAAAAAATCAGCCATTCCATTCACAATAGACTCCATTACCGTTTTCCCGAATTATTCTATAGAAGGCGACACCATACCCGTTTCTAACCAAAAGAAAACCACCGTAAACGGAACTGATTTTATCCAAAACGAATTTTACTTTAGACCCGAATTATTGGAAACCTACTTACTCTTTAAGGAAGGTGACCTATATGATGCCAATACCTCTAAGATTACCAGCAATAGGCTTTCTTCATTGGGCAGTTACAAATATGTGAATATCCAATATACAGAACTGGACACTACCATGACCGATGGTGACGGGGGTTCCCTTGCTGCCGATATTTATTTGGCCCCTTTAACGAAACGTTCCATTCGGGCAGAGGTGCAGGCCGTAACCAAATCCAATGGTTTTACCGGACCCGGAATACAACTGACCTATAGTAACAGAAATTTGTTCAAGGGAGGCGAAACACTTAGTTTATCCACGAATTTTTCCTATGAATCGCAGCTATCTTCAGGAAACAATTCAAGTCTGAGCAGCATTGCCTGGGGGGTCAAGGGAGACCTAATATTCCCCAGATCCATTCCCTTTTCCCCAAAAAACTTTAGATATTCCGTGCCTAAAACAAAAATTTCTGCTGGTATCGATTACTTGAGACGTAGTCAGCTGTTCACCTTGAGCTCCATCAACGGGTCCTTTGGTTATACCTGGAAGGAGAACAGGTATGTGTACCATCAATTGGACCCCGTAAGCCTGAGCTATGCGAGATTAACGAACGTCACGGAGGATTTTCAGGAAATCCTGGATGACAACCCCTTTTTAAGACGCAGTTTTGAGCAAAGGTTCATCGCCGGATTGTTATATGGATTTACCTATGATGAAGTTTCTGATTTGGAAAAAGACTACCCAATATTCTTCTCCACCAACCTGGACATTGCAGGAAATCTTTTCAGTTTGATCGATGGAGGTTCGGGGACCATCATCGGTTCTGAGTATGCCCAATATGCCAAATTGGATGCAGACTTTAGGTTTTATTTGCGTTGGGGCAATGATCAAACCTTGGTATCGCGTGTCTATGCAGGGTGGGGCGTACCCTATGGCAATAGCGAAACCTTACCTTTTGTAAAACAGTTTTTTTCTGGAGGGCCCTATAGTGTCAGGGCCTTTAACATTCGATCCCTAGGTCCCGGGAATTTTAATGCCCAACAAGAAGATGCCACTACCGATTATTTCGATAGGTCCGGAAACTTGGTGCTAGAAGCAAATTTGGAGTATCGGTTCCCAATAGTATCCTATCTAAAAGGTGCTTTCTTTGTTGATGCGGGAAATGTTTGGTTGACCGGAAGCTATGAGGATTTAGAAGCGGACCAACAACAAAGTGCAGCTTCCAATTCGTTGTTTACTGATGGGAAATTTGAATCCGATTGGATTAGTGAAGTAGCTGCCGGATTTGGATTTGGAGCGCGGGTCGACATTCAAAACTTTGTAATTCGTTTGGACTTGGCATCACCGTTTCGCATTCCTTACCGACCAGAAAACGACCGATGGAATATTCCATTTTTTGGGGATAAAGGGAACAGAATGACACTGAATTTTGCTATTGGATACCCTTTTTAGGAGTTGCTCTTTGGCACCTACAAGGCTATAAGGACTATTCCATAAATTTGGATACCTCTGCAAGACTTCTTCTCCAATGTCGTATGCGCAAATGCAATACATGCTTGATTTTGCTTTTGTCCAAAACACTATAGCTGGGTCGCTCAGCTGGCGTTGGATAGTCTTTGGAACGGATGGGTCTTAGGTCTACCTCAATATGGTTGATTTCGAAGATGGCCGCCGCAAAATCGTACCAACTGGCCACGCCTTCATTGCTAAAGTGATAGATTCCATACGCGTCTATTTCCTCCGAAATGATTTTTAGGATTACTTCGGATAGATCATGTGCCGATGTGGGCGTGCCCACTTGATCGAAAACGACCGATAACTGATCCCGTTCCATACCATATTTGAGCATGGACTTAAAGAAGTTATGACCATATGCCGAATACAACCAAGAAGTACGTATGATAAAATATCGCTCCATATTCCTTACTACCTCCTGTTCGCCCTTGAATTTGGAATGTCCATAAATACCCAATGGACGGGGTCTATCAGTTTCCAAGTAGGGAGTATTTTTTGTGCCATCGAAAACAAAATCCGTAGAAATGTGTATTAAAACAATGTTGTATGCATGGCAGGCTTTTGCTAGATTTTGGGCACCCTGCTGATTTATGAGCAAGGCTCTTTCCGAATCCTCCTCTGCTTTGTCCACTTGGGTATAAGCAGCACAATTGACACAATAATCAAAGCTGTCCTTATTTAAAAATTCCGTGACTGCCTCTAGGTTCGTAATATCCAAATCCTTCGAATTAGCGAATTCAAATTCAATGCTCTCATCAATTGGTTGAACCAATTTTTGTAAGGTTGTTCCCAACTGACCCGAACTTCCGGTCACCAATACTCTTTTTTTACGCTGCATCTATAGGGCTTAATGGATTACCAAATCCTTGAATTGAGGAAGTATTTGATCTTTCTCGGAAATGACAAGTTCGCTATCGGATAATTCCCAATCGATATTCAGGTTAGGATCATTATAGATGATTCCCGCCTCGGCCTTTGGGTCGTAGTAATTATCACACTTGTAAAAGAAGGTTGCCGTATCACTAAGGGTCACAAAACCATGTGCACATCCCCTTGGTATAAAAAGATGTCTATAATTTTCTGAGGATAAAATTGTTTTGAATACGTTTCCATACGTTGGGGAATCCTTTCGGATGTCCACCGCCACGTCCAACACCTTTCCCTGAAGCACCCTTACTAGTTTTGCCTGGGCACTTTCACCTTTTTGATAATGCAGCCCGCGCAACACCCCTTTTGTGGAAAATGATTGATTGTCCTGAACAAAATTCACCATAAAGCCTGTAAGCTCAGCATACCTTTTTTGATTAAAACTCTCGAAGAAATACCCCCTCTGATCTTCAAAGACCCTAGGTTCCAATTCATAACAGTCCTTTATGTTTGTTTCTTTAATTTGCATCTACACTTTCAGCCAATGAAATGTACAGTAAGTTTGCTTCTTCTAAATTTCACACGTGCAAGATACTTACTTTTTGGGAAGTTGGTTTTGAAATATGCCAAACGTAAACCTCAACTAAAAAAATAAGCCGATAGGGATATCGGCTTTTGAAAGATTCGGGGGAAACTACCTATGGTAGTTATACTTTAGGGAGCTATAGGAGTTAGGGTGCTTAGAATTATTTCCTTTCTGTTGATACTAACATCACAAATCTGATAAATACAATGTGATCTTGATATTTCTAAATAGCCCAGGGATTTTTTGAGTTTACTTCGCTTATTCATCATAGTTTGTATTTAATTATGAAACAAATATAAAGTCGTGCAAAGAGAACATGAGGACTCTCAAGATGAAACCCCAAATTACTGTAGACGAATGGTAAATTACCTTAGATTATGATCTTAATTAAAAAAGTTTAAATAGGAGAACCTGCAATCACTAAGTTTGGATATATAAACAAGGTATTGGCTACTCGCCTATGATATCCATTTTCCTTAATAAAAAAGAGGCGTTCATGTTCTGGCAGATGCCCTTTTTGAAGGTATAGTCAAAATGAAGTTCGTCATTCACAATCTCCGCATCAAAATAGTAGTTTTTAACCTTTGATAGTTTCTTGGCCACCTCGCACAAGCTTAGGTCATGGGTGGCAATGATCCCCGCAGCACCCGAAGATACCAAACGCTCCACGAACTTCCTTGAGCCTGCGGCCTTATCCGTACTATTGGTGCCTTTGAGAATCTCGTCCAAGACAACGAAATAGCGATCCTTTTTTATTTCGTCCACAATGAACTTTAGCCTTTTCAATTCTGAAAAGAAGTAGGAGGCGTCATCGGTTAGGGAATCTGATGTACGCATACTGGTGATCAGTTTTATGGGACTATATTCCATGGATGCCGCACATACCGGAAGGCCAATATTCGCCATCACTATCTGCAAGGAAACCGTTCTCAAAAAGGTACTTTTGCCGGCCATATTGGCGCCCGTGATGATAAAGAAATCGGTTTGGCCAATTTCGTAATCGTTTCGTACACATTTCTTGGGGTCCAGCAAAGGATGCCCGGCCTGCTTCGATTTAATGCATATTCCATTTTCCTTAAGAATTGGAAAGGTATATTCCGGATGGTTGAAGACAAAATTCCCCAAGCTATTATGGGCATCGAAAAAGGCGATACAATCGAACCAAACAACCATAGATTCCTTGTGTTCAGAAATCCACTTTTCAACCTTATATGCCGTATACAGGCCTCTTAAAAACAAGCCGTTTCCAAAAATGAGGTACAACAGGTTATTGTTTTGGTCTAAATCCGACAGTAAACCGGCGAATTCCCTAAGCACTACGGAGTTCTTTTTACCATGGCTTTGTATCCCTCCCTGTTTTTCCTTCAGTAGGGCCGACCCGAATTTTTGCGATTCGATGGCCGCCAGCAAACGATTATAGCGTTCGAATAAAGATTGGATCTTACTTGTGCCTGAAACGAGTTTGGTCATTTTTTTGGTAAAGGCACCTGAAATCAATAGCCCCAACAACAACCAGTAGAACAATACCGAAGTAGGTAGAAAACCCATAAGCAACAGGCCAAAAAACAGAATACTGCCTCCGGTGTACAGCCACGGTAAAAATCGCATAACACCCGGAACAAAGGGCCTGTAACTGGTTATCCAGTGCAATGCCGTTTGGGTGGTTACTTCCGCCTTCGACAACGCCGCGGTGGCGGCAAAATCCTGTCGCCATTTGGGGATTTGAGCCAATTCCTTCATTGACTCTTGTTTTGCTTCAATTCGGTCCACAGTGTTTTCCTTTAGTATGGAAGCTAAGAGTAGGCCGCCTTCCGGAAGGATGCTTCTGTTCAGATACTGAAAAAAGGAACCCCTGCCAAATAGATCAATATCCTGACTATAAAAATGGGTATCGTCCTTAAATTCATCTCCTGTTGGAAGGTTTTTATAGTCCCTGTTTAAAACCTGGATCTCGGTTTCATTGATAGCGATCAATCTTTTGAGCTTGTCCCTTTTATACTGTAAATCGGTATGCCTAGAGACCAAATAAAGAAAAATGACGATGGCAACGACCAAAACTACCAGGACCATTCTGGTATACCCATACAAAAAATAAACACCAACAACCGCAAGTATGAAAACGACCAAACGAACGGTGCTGGAGGCGAGCAATTGTGACTTTAACGTTTCCAATTGCCCCTGGTACGATTTAATTTCATCCTGATAAAAAGATAGGGGATCCCTCATGCCATTGCTTACTTCTGAAGTTTCAACAAAAGTAGGGTTTCAATTCCTAAGCAGGGAAATTTAGAGAGGATTGAATCAGTTTATAACGAGACTTTATTCTGTAATTCCAAATCGAAAACTTTGCAGAGCTGGTGGTGGCACGAGATTGGAGCATTATAAAACCCTTTGGTCGCAAAAATTAAAAGACCCCAAAGGTTTTAAAAACCTTTGGGGTCTGGTTGAAATAAACAAGATTCTCCTATGATATCCGAAGTTTGTAATTTCACATTCATATGATTACTTATTTGAAAACACTTCTCTTCAACAAGATTCTTTAAAGTTGTCACTTTAGAAGCGCAATAATCACTCTTGACATCTACCTATTGTAAACGGACGTAACCAATGAGCGCTTCACGAGCTTGACGCTCGCCAGCTTGGGGAAGTGCCGTTAATAATATATAACTATTTACCGGCCATTTATATGGAACGTAATGGATTATAAGCACATACTTTTTATAAACGGTATTTCTAAATTCAAAGTCCATTTTCGTAGGAGTAACCTAAGCACTAATTTTTATATAAGTTGTGAGCACATAATTTTATTTATAAAAAAGTCAAATTTTTATTTGGAACAATCATTCTATTATAACTATGTTTGTTATCGGAATGAACGTTCCAATATTTAAAAACATATAAAATTTAAAGAAATGAGTAAATTAAATGGAAAAATTGCAATTGTAACGGGTGGTAACAGTGGTATTGGTTATGCAACTGCCAAAGAACTAAAGAGTCAAGGTGCGACCGTTGTAATCACAGGAAGAAATTCTGAAAAAGTTCAATCAGCAGCCTTAGAACTTGGTGTTAGAGGATTGTTAGCAGATGTTGGAAATATTTCCGCTATCGCAAGTTTGGTAGACCAAGTAAAAAATGAATTTGAGAAGGTAGATATCTTGTTTGTCAATGCGGGGATTTTTCAACCATCTCCAGTTGGACAAATAAGCGAAGAGATGTTCGACCACCAAATGGGGATTAATTTTAAAGGTGCGGTATTTACTACTGAAAAGTTTCTGCCAATCTTAAATGATGGTGCATCCATTATTAATTTGTCCTCTGTAAATGCCTATACAGGAATGCCTAATACAGCAGTATATGCTGCTTCAAAAGCTGCATTAAATTCTTACACTCGAACTGCTGCAACAGAATTAGCTCCGAGAAAAATCAGAGTTAATTCAGTAAATCCAGGACCAGTTTCTACACCTATTTTTGGTAAAACAGGTATGGAAGAAGAACAATTGAATGGCTTTGCACAAGCAATGCAAAATCGTGTGCCACTTAAGCGATTTGGAAAGCCGGAAGATATCGCCAAATTGGTTTCGTTTTTAGCTTCCGATGATGCTTCATTTATAACAGGAAGCGAATACAATATTGATGGCGGCATAAATATTAATCCTCTTTTGAGTTAACTATTTTTTTGGATATATTTGGAACGATAGTTCCAATAAATTACTTTTGTGGAAGCTTATAATGCTTCCACTTTTTTTATGCCAAGAGTAAAAACATTTGACGAAAACGAAGTTTTGACCAAAGCAATGAATTTGTTCTGGAAACAAGGCTATTCTGCGACCTCTATTCAAGATTTGGTTAGCCACTTAGGTATTAATAGAGCCAGTTTATACGATACTTTCGGGGATAAAGAGCAATTGTTTAAAAAGTCCTTTGCTCTATATAGAAAATCAAATATGGAAGGTCTAATTCAGTTTTTTGATAGGCAACCAAATGTGAAGAACGGATTTTCTAAACTATTTGATTTTGCTATACAAGAATCAATACTTGACACGGAAGCTAAAGGTTGTTTTGTTGTAAATACTACCACAGAACTTATACCAAATGACAAAAGTCTCGTAAAGGTTATAGAGGAGAACAAACGTGATTTTGAAAATATTTTTTACGAGTACTTGAAAAAAGGAAAAGATAAAGGTCAATTAAAAACAAAGCAAGATTTGAGGTCTTTGGCATCTTTACTTTTTATGCTTTACAATGGCATAAAAGTGGTTTCAAAGATAAAACCTCAAAAACAAGAATTGAAAAATTCCATAGACTTGGCCTTGACTTTGATACGTTGAAGAAATCTGTGCTTACAGATATTTAAAAAGACCCCAAAGGTTTTAAAAACCTTTGGGGACTGGTTGCATTAATCAAGATTCTTCTTTCACTTACGTGTCATAAGGCATCATATTCGGCCCGAAGCATTTTTGGGAACTTCGCCACTACAAGGTCATAGGAATGGTCCGTAAGCTCCAGTACCAGTTTTGGTGGTAAGTTTTCTAGAAAAAGGGTATTCCAATGGATCTTGCTCATGTGATAGCCAGGAATGATCTGGCCGTCATACTGTTCCCTTAATTCCTCGCCACGATCGGGGTCACACTTTAGGTTCACTTGTGAGGGTACCCGTTCCAAGCCGCACAACGCAAACATTTTTCCCATGACCTTGAAAACGAGGGTCTTTTCGTCAAAAGGAAATCCTTCCGTTACGCCCTTTTTGGATAAGCAGTATTCCCGAAATTCCTCAATGTTCATTGCAAATAATACTATTTAAACCCTAAGGGAAAAAATGCAAATCTTTCTTCTAATTAAGTCCTCCCTTCACCTGTGCCGAGCGAAGTCGAAGCATTGGATGGGGTTGGGATAGGCTTTTATATACCTGTTGAGTCATAGACGATAACCTTCTCCCAAAGATGTTCTGATTCCTCGATGAAAAGTTTATGAGGGGCTTCATCTTGATAGGCTTGTTGTGCCTCGGCAGATTCAAAGGAAACCATTAGGGAAAAGGTAAAGGAACCGTCCACAACATCCCTGCTCGCTTTTGGCGGGGTCCCTATGAACTTGGTCTTGGCATACCCGGAATTGTCCAAAAATTTGGACAGGGATTTTACAAAGGCATCCCTATCGGCCTGACTATCTGGATTTTTCAACCAAAAAAATACGGTATGGTTGAAATTAGGATCGAATTCTTTCATGTTTTTTTTTGTTTGGCCAAAAGCCATGGTTGTAAGTACCAAAAATACTAAAGTTGTAATAGTTTTCATGTGATTGTATCCGTAGTTTGATAAGTTTAATGTTCGAGTAGTCTCTTGTCCTTTTCCGAAATATGCAAGGCGGAATAATCCAATTTCCAGCCAATGGTCTCCACGATTTTTTCAATGAGCATAACCGATTGTAAAGCTTCCTTCTTGGCGGTCTCCATGAGTCCGCTTTCCGGTATTTTTTCCCTGATATGCTTTTTTGCCTCGGTGTTGAGACTTGTCAAATCATCAGGGGTAAAGGTATTGAAAAGTCCGTTTTTAATATCATAAAATTCCAAATCGGGCTCAATCGACAAAACCTCAGGTTCTGGAAAATTGGATAGGATAATCTTCCTTTTGCCAGTATCGGCATGCATCAATATTTTATTAAGGTCGTATCCAATCTGTGCTTTCGCCTTAATGACGATGAGCGCCTTTTTTTTGCTGCTCAAAAGGCTCATAAACCGTTCCCGCGTATTTTCATACTTGTAGACTTCGGCAAAATCGCCCTCCACGGAAATCAACTTGCAGACACTGCGTATCTTTTCCAATAAAACGGTGGACTGATGCGTGGTAATTTCCTTGCTCTGTTTTTTTCGGAACAGGGAAAACAACCAGTACATGCTGATTCCGCCCAAAATAAGGCCCAAAAAGACATCAAGTATATTATCCATTCCTTTTTCCTATCTCCCCTAAATGGGTGTATTTAAATCCCTTTTCATATTTAAGTCCATACCCAAAAATCCGGTCCATAGATGCGTGCGCGAATAGTATGACCCCTATCATCTGAACGACCGGCATGGAAAGGTACATCCCCAGAAAATATAAAAGTATGGCAATTCCCTTATGATGGAAAAGATTATATGCAATGGCCCCAACCTTTTCGCTTATCAGATAACCGAGCATGCCAATATCAGGCGTTAGCAGTAGTACAAAAAATAACCACCACGGGTAGCCCAATAGTCCGTACATAAAGATGCCCAGCACGAACATGGCCACTTCCTCCAAACTCAATAAATTCCTCATACTTCGGTAATTTTAAACAACACTGGTCTGCTTGGGCTGGCATCATTCACGAACGGCGCTACCTGTAGGTTCAACAAATACATTCCGTCGGCTACCTCGTTGGGCACAAAAATAAATTCCGTAATGGTGGCCTCCTTTCGTATGTCGCCGTTCATGTTCCAAAAGGTTCGATGGCAACGCAAGGCACCGCCATCCCTTTCCTTATCCACGGATGGTAGGTCTACCAATAAATGGTCTATACCGCTGTTGACCAAAAATGCCATGGCATCCTCCATAAAATAAGGGGGATTGCTATTGGAATACTGTTTTGAGAACTTTTCCTTGGTGTTGGGCAAGGTGCGTACCACCAAGGCATTCGGTTTTGCCCCCTTCATGACATTGCTCAACTGATGCTTGGAAATCACAAAATCGTCCCCCAATTTTCCCGGGGCGATCGTAATGACTTCGGCCAAAAAAAAGTAGTTTTTCAATTTTTCGTTGACGGAATAGACCTCACGGGTAATATGGCCGTAGCACTCCGTGTGCGTGCCATGGGCATGGGGGTTGAACCAAATATCATTAAAATTGGTGCTTGCGCCCTGCTTTACGCTACCCGTAAAACCATGTTCCACATGCGGCTCGATCCTGGGATGGTCCACGTACCACGCATTCACATTGGAAATATCACCGGTCATGGGTATGGATAAATCCAAAGGTTTGGAAAGGTCTACTTGATAAGTCCTTTTTTTAATGGTTAGGGTCGCTTTCAAAACAATTGTAGATCGGTTACGTGGTTTGTTTGTTATGACAAGTTAATCATAAACAGATCAGCGGCAATTCCATCCGCCAAAAACTTCCCTTTTTTGGTGGTAGAAAGTACATTTTCCTCTAATACCAACAGGCCTTCTTCCCTGAACTTTTTGGATTGCATCAAAAGATAGTCCTTAAATTTTTCCCCATACTCTTTTTGGATTCGGGTTACGTCCACGCCCCAAATGGTTCGAAGGCCGGTCATGACATACTCGTTGTATTTATCCTTTGTGGACAAGGTTTCCGTTTCCATGGGAAGTTCCCCTTTTTCAAGTGCCTTTATGTATTTGGGGTTGTTGCTGATGTTCCACCCCCTGCGAATCCCGTCAAAGGAATGTGCCGATGGCCCGATACCCACATATTTCTTTTGCTGCCAGTAGGCCGAATTGTTCTGGGAAAAATAGCCCGGCTTGCCAAAATTGGAGATTTCGTAACAAATAAAACCTTCCTGCAGCAATGTTTCGTACAAGAGGTGAAAGTGCTCTTGGGCCAGTTCATCACTGGCAGGCCGAATCGATCCCTTGTCCACAAAATTGGCCAATGCCGTTTTGGGCTCTATAGTGAGCGCATAGCTTGAAATATGGGGCACTCCATAGGAAAGGGCCTTTTCGATGTTTTTTTTCCATCGGTCCAAGGTCATATCTGGCATGCCATAGATAAGGTCGATGGAAATATTGTCGAAATAGCGCACCGCATTTTTTAAGGATTCCGATGCTTCATCGGCAGAATGGGCACGGTTCATCAGTTTTAAATCGGTGTCAAAAAAAGATTGTATACCGATGCTCAATCGGTTGATAGGGCTTTTCGCGAGTGCCTGTATTTTTCGGAGCGAAAGGTCATCCGGATTAGCCTCCAAAGTAATTTCTGGCGTATCGACCACCTTATAATGCTTATAGACGGTCGAGATCAAATCATAGATTTCATCCAATTCCAGCACCGAGGGTGTGCCGCCCCCAAAATAGATGGTTTCCACGTTTTCAGTGGCGAATTCCTCCTTCCGTAATTCCAATTCCTTTTTTAAAGCGGTTATCATGGCTTCCTTTTTTCCCAGGGAAGTGGAAAAATGAAAATCGCAATAATGACAGGCCTGTTTGCAGAAAGGGATGTGGATGTACAAGCCCCCCCCGCCCCCAAAGGGGGAGCTATTTTCAGTATTCATACGAAGCTGATTTTCAAGAATCATTTAGCAATTAACAATAAGCAGTTAGCTATTAACAGTAAACAGTTAGCAGTATCATTATCATAATAATATTTTCAATTAACCTTTATTAATTCGTGTGGACTTCAATATTGAAAACATAATTCTAGATAATTCGTCCGCTCTTTCAAGTAAATCAACAGCAATACTTTTTTCTAAATAAAAAGAATCCTGAAGCAATCTCAACCAATACTTAGTTTCTAAACTTTCCTTGTAGGCAATGGATATCTTAGAAGAAAAGTCAGCTGTTGAAATAGCACCATTTGCCTCGGCAATATTAGCTCCAATAGAGGTTCCTGCACGAAGCAGCTGTTTTGAAAGAATGAATTCCCTTTTTTCATCGGTCAAAAATCTGGAAGTTTTTACAATCTCTAAAGCAAATAAATATGACTTTTCAGCTAATGGATTATTTTTCATTCATTGTTAATTGTTAACTGATAATTATTAATTGATTAAGTACCTCCAACCTTCCCCGGATTATTTTTTATGTAGGATTCCCACCCAGTATACGACTTCCCTACCTCCACCCTGCCTTCATTGTAGAAATGACAGACTGCTGCCGCAAGTCCGTCCGTGCTATCCAGATTTTGGGGGAGCGATTTTAAGGAGAGTAGGCTTTGGAGCATTTTGGCCACCTGCTCCTTACTGGCGTTCCCATTGCCCGTAATGGCCATTTTTATTTTTTTTGGGAGATATTCCGTTATGGGTATCTGCCTGGAAAGTCCCGCCGCCATGGCAACTCCTTGTGCCCTGCCCAATTTTAGCATGGACTGGACGTTCTTGCCAAAAAACGGTGCTTCGATGGCGATTTCATCGGGATGGTAGGTGTCAATGAGTTCAATGGTGCGGTCAAAGATCAATTTGAGCTTGGTGTAGGGGTCGTCATACTTTTTCAATTGCAGTTCGTTCATTTGTAGGAACTGCATCTTTTTGTCCACCACTTTTATTAGGCCGAAGCCCATAATCGTAGTTCCGGGATCTATCCCTAAAATGATTTTTTCTGTCGCCAAACCTTATTTGGTGTTTAGTTTTATGGGTATCTTAAATTTTGTTTTTACCGGAATGCCCCTTTTTAGGGCAGGGGCGATGGGAGGTATGTTCTTGAGACTTTGGGTGATAATACCATCGAATTCGGGCATTTGCCGTAGGATGGCCGCATCCTTGATTATCTTTATAACACTGATTTTTCCCTTCGCATCGATGACAAAGATAACATCTACCAGGGCCCCTTGGTCAGAATCTACGGTAAATTCAAATTCCCGCAAGGTATTTTCGAAATGGGTCGTCAATTGATGTTCAAAGCATTTTCTCTGGGCCTCTTTGCTGGCCGTTTCATCACATTCCTTAAACAACGGATAGGAATCCACGGAGTTCCAGTCCATTTCCCGAAGTTCCGCGTTAATCAATTCTTGGGTCCTTTTTTCCTTGGACTGGAAAAGGTTACAGGAACCCAAACTTAAAACGACCAACAATACCAATATGCGTTGCATGTCACCAATTCTATGGTGGAAATTACAAATTTTTGACGGGTTTAGTTTTTGGAAAAGTGGATTTCCACCTTGAAATCAGAAATGCGTTTGGTTGCTATTTTGGAAAGGTAAGCTATTTGAATTTCCAGTCTAATGATTTATGTAGAAAGTATTTTGAAGTACAAGACCTGTACAGGTCTTAAATTATTTAATTACAAACCTATTATTCCAACTTAAAATTTACCGGAATGGAATAGGCCACCGCCACTTCCTCTACCCCATTTTTACCCGGTTTCATTACTGGCAAACGCTTTAAGATTCGCTCCACCTCATCCTCCAAAAGTTTATCAGGTCCGCGCATGGCAATATTTTCGACGTTTCCTTCTTTTGAAATCGTAAAAAGGGCACTTACCCTTCCTTGGATTCCCCTGTCCTGAGCTTCTTGGGGATAACTGAAATTTTTGCTGATATGCCGCATGATATTCTCATTGAAACAGGCACGGGAGTCGGTTGCATTTTCACAGCCCGGGAAAACGGGAACCTCATCTACTTCCCCAAATGGTATGGCATTCGATTCAAGGGCCTTATTGGCCCGAATTGTTTGGGCCGATGTTCCATCCAGTTGAAAAATAACAGGAATGGAATAAGGTATGTTCACTGTCTTACCATCCTTTAATCCCGGTTGCATTTTAGGAAGCTTAGAGATGATCCCTTCCACTTCCTCCTCCAAAAGAGGATGGGGACCACGATTCTCGATATTAACTATACTTCCTTCTGTATTTATGGTAAACAGAACACTCACCTTACCTTCGATGTTTTTCTCCAGGGCTTCCTCTGGATAATTAAAGTTTTTACTGATGTGTTCCATGATTTTTTGATTGAAGCAGGCCCTTTTATCTTCGGAATTCTCACAACCTGGAAAAATGGGTACAGCATCTAATTCTGAAAATGGTACCATATTGGATTTTAAGGGAGTAGCTTCTAAATTTTCTTTGGAATTTGCCTCGCTTTCACACGAGGTATAGAATAACATACCGAGTACCAGGGGTACCAATACCAAATACTTTAACTGCCAGATTTTTTTTGATTTTGATTTTTGTAACATGACTATTCGTTTTTTGATTAATGTTGATTTAAAAAATGGATTGATGAAGGAAAAATTCCGGACTTCGAACGCTTGGGACAACAGCATTTCACAGTGTTCCTGTCGCTCTTGTTTGGGAACCTGGGCATCGGCGATAAATTCGTGCAGTTCCGTGAGTCGGTTTTGATAAACATAAACCAAGGGATTGAACCAAAACACGATTCGCACGACCTCGAAAAACAGTAGGTCCAAGGTGTGCCACTGCCTAATATGGACCATCTCATGTGCTACAATGGATTCGGTTTCCTTACGACTAAAATTCTCTCCTAAGAAAATAGACTTTAGGAACGAAAAGGCCACATTACTCTGGGGGATCAGAATCCTTCTATGGTCCCTATAAACTTGTACCTTCCCCGTCAACTTTAAGGTTCGCAAGCGCCAAAGTTTCACGACAAAGGCAATGACAGCCATTCCGCACCCAATGAAAAATAGGACGATGAGCCAAGTAATTTCCATTGCCGCCAGAGCAGTTCCAACTCCCACGATAGCCGTCGGCTGAAGGTTCCATAAATACTCGGAATACCCTAATAAAACGGGGGCTTCGTTTTTAAATGCCTCTATTTTTACCCAGGGCAAGGCCAAGGATGCGGCAAATGTGGCCAACAGATAGACCCGGTTCCATTGAAAGAAGGTCTCGCGCTTAAGGAAAAAATCATAAATAACGAGGAACACCAATTGAAAGGCGATGCACTCTAGGATATACTGTATCATTTCTTGTCCTTTTTTATTTCGTTCATAATGGACTCCAATTCGGACAGGCTCATATCGTTCTTCTTCATGAAAAAAGAAACCATACTCTTGAAGGAGCCCTGAAAATAACCGTCCACCAATTTGTTGATGCTTTGGTTGCTGTAATCCGATTTTTTCACGATTGGATAATAGAGGTATCCCTTTCCCTCCTTCTCATGGTCCACAAAGCCCTTGCTCTCCAAAATCCGAATGATGGTGGAAACGGTGTTGTAGGCCGGCTTGGGTTCGGGCAATTCATCAATGACACCCGCTACGTTCGATTTTTCCAATTGCCATAATACCTGCATTACCTCCTCTTCGGCCTTTGTTAATTGCTTCATTACTTTAGGTTTTTATTTTTATTCTAAATACAAATTTCAGTTATAACACCCTTCGACTCCGCTCAGGGTAGCAGTTCGATTCGTAAATCTCATCGCTAATATAACTAAATATTTAGTTTAAACTAATTTTTTAGTTAAAAAATTGATTTCAGTATGACACTTGTAACATTTTTGACCTATTTTCGTCCAATCGTCATATGGATATAGCACTATTGATTATCGGGTTTATTTTTATGCTGCTAGGCATCCTTGGCAGCTTTCTCCCCGTACTTCCGGGACCACCTATTAGTTGGATCGGACTCTTACTTTTATACCTTACTAAGGCCATTCCCAACAGTTGGTGGGTGTTGGGCATCACCCTCGCCATTGCACTCATTGTATTTGCGCTTGATTATATCATTCCTGCCATGGGTACGAAGAAATTTGGCGGAACACGGGCAGGGATGATAGGTACGACCATCGGCCTCATAGTTGGATTGCTCGCACCTATACCTGGAGGAATCATTATTGGTCCTTTTGTAGGTGCCTTTCTAGGGGAACTATCGGCGAAAGCCGATAACAAAACGGCCCTAAAAGCTGCCTTTGGTTCCTTTTTGGGTTTCCTTACCGGTACGTTTATGAAGTTTGTGGTCGCCGTGGTCTATTTGGGACTGTTCATCTCCACCGCTTGGGAGTACAGAACGGCGTTGTTTCCGTATTTTAATTAATCCAGCCAAACGGTTTTTTCCGAAATTGGATTTCTTGTAGATACCGGCACATCGCCATCATAATAGCCCATGTACAAAAATCCTAGGCATTTTTCCCCTACGGCCATGTCGAAAAATTCATCCATGTACTTTATAATTCCCGGGGAGCTCCAATAACACCCAATTCCCAGCTCGGTACAACATAACCACATGTTCTGCACGGCCATGGCAACCGCGGCCACCTCTTCCCACTCGGGAAGGCTCTCCTTAGTGTCTCGCTGCATACAGATGGCTATCACCGCTGCGGATTGATCGGCGTTGGCGCGTAACTTTTTGATCTTGATCTGTTGGGGTCGTGCATCGGTATCCTCATATTTTTTGGACAGGAATGCGCCCAAGGCTTCCTTGGATTTTCCCCGTAGTACCTTAAATCGCCATGGTTCCGTTTTTTTATGCGTTGGCGCCCAATTGGCGGCCTCCAATATGCGCTCCAAATCGGTTTTGGATAGTTCCTTTTCTATATATTGAGGTGGAAATACCGACCTTCTATTTTTAATCAAATCAAATATCATAGTTCAATATTTAGGTTCATAAAATTAAGCCTCAAAACCCATGATTCCAAAGTCTAAGTACAGCAATTAAATGAATCTCAACGATTTCTATGCTATTTAGTTTCAAACAACAAATCGATGCAGTTCTGTAAAACAGGATTCCTATGCTCCTTTTTCCAAATGGCCGATAGCAAGGCCCTTTGTTCTATATCCCTAAGCTCAACAAATTTTACCCGCATTTGAAAGCCGTATTGCAGGGCCGTTGGGACAATGGCAATGCCCAAATTGTTCTCCACCAATTTGAAAATGGTCTGCGCGTGCACGGATTTATGGGAAACCTTGGGTACAAAACCCGCATCGGAACAAATGCTCATGATCGTTTCGTAGTAATAAGGACTGTAATCCTGACTGAACAAAATAAAGTTATCTTCGGAAAAGCGTTCCATCCCCGAGTATTCCCTTGTAAGCATGGGATAGCTTTCGGGCAATACCAAGGAGAAGGTGTCCTCATAAACCGTTCGCATGTGCAAATTGGCCGGAACTTTGGCCAATCGAACAAAGCCTATATCCAAATCTCCCTTTAAAACCGCATCCACTTGGTTCAAATTGGACAGCTCCTCCAAAGAGGTCTTTATCTTTGGAAAGGTATCCCTCAATTTTAAGAGCAGATTTGGGATGACATCCTGCATGGCGGAACCCAAAAACCCGATCCGAATTTCACCCGTATCGCCCTCCCCCATCAGCTGTAATTGTCGTTTTACCTCTTTTAATTGCTTAAAAAGTGCTTCGGATTGGTGCTTCAGGTAATGGCCAGCCGGGGTCAGTGCAACCTTCTTTTTATCCCTCACGAAAAGTTCCGCCTGCAATATTTCCTCCATTTGCTTTATCTGGCGTGACAAACCTGGTTGGGAGATAAAGAGCTTTTCCGCAGCCTTTCTAAAATGTAGTTCATCGGCTACCGCCAAAAAATACGTAAGGTGCCGTAATTCTATTTGAGAACTCATAGTTATTGATTGTTCAACAAAATGGTATTGGTAATTATCAAACTTAAACAATATCTTTATAAAACTAATATCTAAAAGGCAAATTTTGGCGTTGGACACCTTTAAATTTGGAGAAGACTGGCTTACTGTAGGTAAGGTCCTAAGTATTGCAAAAGGAGGTACTACAATTGTTCTTTCTCAATCGGTTCAAAAACGGATCGAGAACAGTTCGCTGGTAGTCACATCCATCGTGGAAAAAGGACATCCTGTTTACGGGATCAATACGGGCTTTGGGCCGCTATGCACCACAAAAATTTCCAAAGAGGAGACGCGCATTTTACAGACAAACATCCTTAAAAGCCATAGTGTGGGCGTTGGAGAGCCTATTTCTAGGGAATTGGCCAAAATCATGCTGATTTTGAAGGCCCATTCCTTGGCAAAAGGATATTCCGGCATCGCGCTTGACACCTTGGAACGAATTATTTGGCACATAGAAAACGATGCGATACCTGTGGTCCCCTCCCAAGGCTCCGTGGGGGCATCGGGTGATTTGGCGCCATTGTCCCATTTGTTTTTGCCCTTGATCGGGCTGGGCAAGGTCGATTACCAAGGAAAAATTATCCCGACCCAGACCTTATTTGAAAAAACGGGGCTGACACCACTAAACTTGGGACCCAAGGAAGGGCTCGCCCTCATCAACGGCACCCAGTTCATTGCGGCCCACGCCGTCAAGGTCGTGGAAAAATTACATTCCGTTTTGTCCCAAGCCGATATCATTGGGGCCATGATGATCGAAGGGCTGCAAGGCTCCGTAAAGCCCTTTTATAAGGAACTGCACGAACTACGTCCCTTTAAGGGCAATATTCATGTTGCCAGGCGCGTAAAGCGATTGCTAAAGGGTTCAGAAATCATGGAGGACCATATCGATTGTGACCGCGTACAGGACCCATATTCCCTGCGTTGTATTCCCCAAGTGCACGGTGCCTCCAGAAATGCCTGGTTACACTTGAAGGAACTTTTGGAAACCGAACTGAATTCGGTTACGGACAACCCCGTAATCATTGACGAAGAACTCACCATTAGCGGCGGAAACTTTCACGGGCAACCCTTGGCACTGGCCTTGGATTATGCCTGTTTGGCGGCATCGGAGGTGGGGAATATTTCGGACCGACGCATTTATTTGGCCCTGGAGGGAAACAGCCCCGGTGTACCTAAATTGTTGATGAAGGACACAGGTATCAATTCCGGTTACATGATCTTACAATATACCAGTGCGGCCTTGGCGAGCGAAAACAAGGGGATGTGCTTTCCGTCCAGTGCAGATAGCATTCCCACTTCCCTAGGACAAGAAGATCATGTAAGCATGGGCTCCATTGGAGGCAGGAAGGCGCTTCGCGTCATAGAAAATGTAGAAAAGATATTGGCGATAGAACTGTTGACTGCGGCGCAGGCCTTTGAATATAGAAAGCCCTTAAAATCGGGTATTTTTTTGGACGAGATTCATAAAACCGTTCGGAAAAAGGTGCCTTTTGCAGATCGTGACCGAGTTTTTTCGGATGATATCGAAAAGGGCATCGAAATGATCCAAAACAAAACGATCATATTAGTCATTGAAAAAGTTGAAAAGAACAGAAACATTTCGCTCAAAACGAAATATTCGGCAGAATTTGAAAGCTATTGATCTATGGAAGCATTGCAATTGATCGGACCCTTCAAACAACTATTGACCATGGAGGCCTTGCCGTTAAAAGGTGCGCTTTCCGATAGTCAACTTTGGATCATTGAAGATGCAGGGATTCTGGTTTCCGATGGAAAAGTGATGGCCACGGGAAATTACGCTTCTCTAAAAAAAGAACATCCTTCCGCCGAATGTCACGAATTAACAGGTGCCCATGTGTGTCTTCCCGGTTTTATCGATGCCCACACCCACATTTGTTTTGGGGGAAGCAGGGCCAACGACTACGCGCTTAGAAATTCGGGGAAAACCTATTTGGAAATCGCCAAAGCGGGTGGTGGTATTTGGGATACGGTTACCCAAACCAGAAAGGCGGACAAGGAAACATTGAAAAAAAAGACGGTAAAATTAGCCAATCGGCACCTTAAAACGGGCGTCACAACGCTGGAGGTGAAAAGTGGATACGGACTTTCATTGAACGAGGAAATTAAAATGTTAGAGGCGATACAGGAAACCGACAACGAAATTCCATCGGACCTAATCCCAACCTGCCTTGCCGCACACATGTTTCCCAAGGATTATGCGGGTACCAAAACCGAATATTTACAGGAATTGGCCCAAAAGTTATTGCCGAAATTGAAGGCCGAAAATCTCACCAACAGAATCGACGCCTTTATTGAAGAAAGTGCCTTTTCTCCAGAGGAAATAGCCCCGTATTTTGAAGCGGCCAAACAACTTGGATTTGATATTACGGTGCATGCCGACCAATTTTCCACGGGCGGCAGCAAAGTGGCGGTTGATTTTGGGGCCATCAGTGCGGACCATCTGGAGGCGAGTACAGATACCGAAATTGAGCTATTGGCCAAAAGCAATACCATCGCCACGGCCTTACCGGGGGCCTCATTGGGACTTGGCTGTAATTTTACACCGGCAAGAAAACTATTGGATGCCGGGGCCACTTTGGCCATTGCAAGCGACCACAACCCGGGTTCCGCCCCCATGGGCGATCTATTGACCCAAGCGGCTATTTTGGGTGCTTTTGAAAAATTATCGAATGCGGAGGTCCTTGCAGGAATTACGGTAAGGGCGGCCACCGCCTTAGGGCTCAAGGACCGAGGGAAACTGGCCAAGGGATACTTGGCGGATTTTAGTCTTTTCCATACCGATAACTATCAGGAAATCCTGTACAACCAAGGAAACCTGAAACCCTGCATGGTCTGGAAAAACGGAAATTTGGTGTACAACAAGCATAAAGCCTAAAGACTAGCATGGATTTTAAAGCACAGATTCTTGCGGGAATCCCATCGAAACTACCAAAGAAAAAAGAACGTTCTTCCACCGTTTCACACGCCCCAAAAAGAAAGGATATCCTTTCAACCGAGGAAAAAAAACTGGCCATACGCAATGCGTTGCGGTATTTTCCACCGGAATGGCACCAAGAACTTGCGTATGAATTTGCAAAAGAACTGATGCAATACGGTCGGATTTACATGTACCGCTTCATGCCCGATTATAAAATGTATGCCCGACCCATTTCCGAATATCCCGCCAAGACTTCCCAAGCGGCAGCCATTATGTTGATGATCCAGAACAACTTGGACCCTGCGGTGGCACAGCATCCGGAAGAATTGATTACTTATGGGGGCAATGGCGCCGTTTTTCAGAATTGGGCCCAATACCTATTGACCATGCAATTTTTGGCCACGATGACCGAAGAACAAACGCTTCATATCTATTCCGGGCATCCCATGGGCTTGTTCCCGTCTTCCAAGGAAGCTCCCAGGGTGGTCGTGACCAACGGTATGATGATTCCCAATTATTCCAAACCCGATGACTGGGAACGTTTTAATGCCTTGGGCGTTACGCAATACGGGCAAATGACGGCAGGTTCGTATATGTACATTGGTCCGCAAGGTATCGTTCACGGCACTACGATTACGGTCATGAACGCCTTTAGAAAAGTGTTGAAACCCGGAGAAAAACCGGAAGGTAAAATCTTCCTTACGGCCGGACTGGGAGGTATGAGCGGGGCCCAGCCCAAAGCAGGAAACATTGCGGGCTGCATTACCGTCTGCGCCGAAGTGAATCCGGCGGCCGCCCGTAAACGCTTTGAACAGGGTTGGGTGGATGAACTTTTGGAAGATATTGACAACCTTGTTGAACGAACCAAAACCGCCATCGCACAAAAAGAAGTTGTGTCGTTGGCCTATATTGGGAATGTAGTGGATGTTTGGGAGCGTTTTTATAAAGAAAACATTTTTGTGCATTTGGGTTCGGACCAGACCTCTTTGCACAATCCTTGGGCCGGTGGCTATTACCCCGTGGGGCTCGGTTATGAAGAGGCCAACGAATTGATGAGCGCAAATCCCGCACTTTTCAAAGCCAAGGTCCAGGAATCGCTACGAAGACATGCCAATGCCATAAACAAGCATACGGAACGAGGTTGCTATTTCTTTGACTATGGTAACGCCTTTCTATTGGAGGCTTCAAGAGCAGGTGCGGCTATCTACAAAGATTCTAAGGGCAATTTTAGTAACACCCCTTCCCCTATTGCATCCGACGATTCGCCAACTGGCGAAGAGAGGAATGCACAGGATGGGGGATGGGCTTATCCTTCTTATGTTCAGGATATATTGGGACCTATGTGTTTCGATTATGGATTTGGTCCGTTCCGATGGGTCTGCACGTCAGGGAATCCGGAAGATCTTCGTAAAACGGACCAGATTGCGCTGGCGATAATGCAACGGATAGAATCAACCGCACCCATAGAAGTTCAGCAACAAATGGAGGACAACATCAAATGGATTCAAGAGGCCGAAGAAAACAACTTGGTCGTTGGCTCCCAGGCACGGATTTTATATGCCGATGCGGAAGGTAGGGCAGCCATTGCCGAAGCCTTTAACCAAGCGGTGAAGTCGGGCGAAATTTCCGCACCAGTTGTTTTGGGCAGGGACCACCATGACGTGAGCGGCACGGACAGTCCCTATAGGGAAACCAGTAATATTTACGACGGAAGTAAGTTCACTGCGGATATGGCCATCCACAACGTGATCGGCGACAGTTTTAGGGGCGCCACTTGGGTATCCATCCACAACGGTGGCGGCGTAGGTTGGGGCGAGGTCATCAACGGCGGTTTTGGCATGGTGCTCGACGGGACAAATGAAGCATCGAACCGACTAAAAAGCATGTTGTTCTATGACGTAAACAATGGTATCGCCCGAAGAAGTTGGGCCCGAAACAAGGAAGCCATCTTCGCCATACAAAGGGAAATGGACCGCACACCCAACTTGCGCATTAATTTACCTAACTTCGTGGAGGACCACGTTTTGGAAAAATTATTTCTTTAACAGGAATCGATCGGATCGTTCTTTTGTCTCCTCGGAGGCAGTCGGGAGGTCGTCATAATTTGCAACTAGGAAAGAAGGTCTCGACTGCGCTCGACCGGACAAATACATATTTTAAGGGCGACCCTAGCATTAAAAAAATATATGAGCAACTACACAGAAACTTTTTCGGAGATATACACTGGAAGACCTACGGGGCGGCAACTGTATTTACATGAAAAGATTTCTTGCGTTCCTATTTCCAACGTATCAACGGTTGCTTCCAAAAAATGCTTTGCCCTTTTGGGCTATGCCTGTGATGAAGGGGTGAAAAGAAATTTGGGTCGGCCCGGTGCCGTAAATGGCCCGGATGCCATCCGAAAGCACTTGGGCAAACTGCCCAACCATCTTCCCACGGAGACGCTACTCTATGATGTGGGCACACTACAATGTTTGGAAGGCGATATGGAAGTAACCCAACGGGACCTCAGCGATTCCATTTGCCAATTGCTTCAGCAAAAACACTTCCCCATCGTACTTGGAGGCGGGCACGATATGGCCTACGGCAGCTACAACGGACTCAAAAAATATGTTGGAAAAGGGGAAACCATCGGTATCATAAATTTTGACGCCCATTTTGACCTAAGAAACAACAGACAGGACAACGGTCACACTGTGAACAATTCCGGAACCCCGTTTTACCAAATAGCCCAGGACTGCCAAGCGGACGGCACCCTTTTCAAGTATCTCTGTTTGGGTATCAGACAAGATGCGAATGACAGGATTCTCTTTGAAACGGCCAAGGAACTGGATGTTAAGTACATCATGCGAGACACTTTTAGAATCCAATTCCACAATGAGATAAACGCCTGGATCAATGCCTTTACAGGCAATGTGGACCACATCTATGTGACCATTGATTTGGACGGATTTTCTTCGGCCTACGCACCCGGGGTAAGTGCTCCCTCGCCCATGGGTTTCACCCCGGATGTTGTCCTAGAATCCCTAAAGACCATTATGGCAACCGGTAAACTTAGGGTTTTGGACATTGCAGAATTAAATCCGGATTTTGATAGGGACGATCAAACGGCAAAATTGGCGGCATCCTTAGTGCATTACGTTTTACATGCTGAACGTAACTGAAAAGATTCCGCATTCAAGCGGAATTAGTTCAACCAACGGATAAATGTGCACTTCGTTTCACCTATCTGGTTTTCACTAACAAAAAAAGCCTCCCAAATGGAAAGCCTTTCATTGGTTCAATAGGTATAATCCTATTTTTACCACTGTCCCAAAATCACTTTCGGGACACAACACAACAGCACAAAGATAAGAAAGGATTTTTATTTTTTAAGGTCATTCTAAAATTATCATCGGATGAGCGGTCTCCTTTTTCCTTTGAATTGAAATTTGACCTAGAAGGGAATTCCCGATTAAAAACCATATAATCAGATAAATAGATCCAACCAATACAAGTTACCAAGGAAACCTTCCACTGGTCGACACTTGGGTAGTTACTCCAAAGCGGCTACGTAATTTGCAGGTCCAAATCCAAATCGACCTATCCCATGAACCTACGACCGGTTGCCTCCATAATTGTCCTATTGCTGTTTTTTTCGTGTTCGAAAGAGGATATTTCCACCTACCAAGAGGATTTAGTGGTACGTTTGGACGAGGAAATTGAGACAGCATCCCATAAGAAAGATGAAAAATCCCAGTATTTTGAGGAGGCCTTTGTTCATTGGATTGGAAACCGGCAGCAAGCATCGGGCCTGATGGAAAGTACGGAAATCTCCAATTTTACTTCCCTATACGACAATGCCTTGGCCGCGATATTTTTCATACAAGAGGATCGAAGGGAAAATGCCGAAAAGATATTCGATTATTATTACGCTATTCAAGAAACGGAACTACCCTTAACGGGGGGGTTCTATCAATTTAGAAAATCAGATGGTTCCGATGCGGAAAGGGTCTGGATGGGCGACAATGCCTGGTTGCTGATCGCTTTGAACCAATATGCCACCAAATATAGATCTGGAAAATATGAATCACTTTCGCTCCAATTGGAAAACTGGATACGTTCCCTACAATTGGAAAATGGAGCTTTGAGAGGAGGAACTAATTCAGACGGAACAGAGATACCCAATGTGACGGAAGGTATGATCACGGCCTTTCACGCCGTAAAGGGATACGACACATTCCATAAAAACATGCTGGATTTCCTGAAAAAGAATCGGTGGGACGAAGAGCTTGGACTGTTAATGGCCTGGCCTGAAAATCCGGAATATGCTTTTGCCCTGGACGTACTTTCCCTAAGCAAACTTATTTTCAACGACCTCTCTGACGATGTGCTCTTCCAAGCCAATAAATTCCTGAACGATCAGACAGCCACCTTGAGCGGTGAAATGGTTTCTGGGTATTGCTTCGACCAGGACAAGGATGTAATCTGGCTGGAAGGTTCCGCACAAATGGCAGTGGCCTTCAACAGTATCGAGCGGTTCGATATTTCGGAAAATATAATGGAAAACATTGAAAAGACGGTCATACAGAGCTCCATGACCGAAAACGCTAAAGGCATTCCCTATACCACCAACTTTGGGACTTCCTATGGAAGCAACGAACTTTGGGACCATACGGATATTACCCCGGCGCTGTCCTCCACCCTCTGGTACTACTTCGCCAAAACCAAATTCAATCCTTTCGATACGGGAAAAAAGGACATGCTACCAACAGCCGACAAATTTTGGAAATACGATTTTTAGTCGCAGTTTTAAAAAACCTTTAACGCATTCACGAGACCCTAAACACTATCTTTCAATTAAAAATGAAAGATTCAGTCTACGTTTGGGTATTGATTACCACATTGGCATTGGTTACGGTCACCATAATGTCCGTAATGAACCTCCCCTTTAATTGGATATTTTATTGCACCGTGCTAGGCCAGGCCCTTATTGTCATCATGGTCTATAAAGTACTGACCGATAATTACAAGACGGACAAAACATTCAAGGATTTTTACGAGGACAATCCCATTGGGAACCGCGTTAATTAGGTACGAATACGTTTTCCCTCTTACTGGATTCCTTTAAATGGGAGGTCATGCCCAGTTCCGGTATGACCAGCAGTGGTATTTGGGTATGAAAGGCCACTCTTTTTACTACGGGCTCACGTACCAATTGTTCCATGTAACTGTGTTGGTAGTTCAACATGGCCAGTAAATGGATGTCCATTTCCCTGGAAAAAACCTCCAAGGTCTTTGATACGGAATTCAACTCGGATACGGTGTGTACGTAATGCTCCACTTCACCCAGGTATTTGCGCAACATTCCCAGATTGAACAATTGAAGTTCGGACAGGGTCTTGATTTCGTATTGTACATGTACGATCCGGACGGTGGCATCAAAAATGTTAGCCAGTTCCACCAAAGGCCTTAGCTCGGATTTGGTATAAAATCGGGTGAAATCCGTCGCGAAAGCGATTTCGGTAGGTTTTTGAAATTCAAAGTTTTGTGGAATGGCCAATACGGGACAGTCCTTTACGGATTTGATGACACGTACCGTATTGCTGCCCATGAAAACCTCTTCCATTCCTGTTGCCCCCGTGGTTCCCATAATGACCAGTTCAATGTCATAGGCCGAAATACTTTCAATGATCTCATCCACCAACAAACTAAAGGAAGAAATGGTCTCAAAATGATGATGCTCGTTCACAAAGTCATTCTTGACCCGCGCCAATAGATCATCCAGGCCCTTTTGGGAATATTTGGCGGCACTGTTCGTTAGCATACTTTCCTCAAAGGAAGCCGCCATAAACCTGCTGCCGGCGATGGCCGGGGTATAGGTATTCAATAAATAGAAGGTACATTCCTGATCCCAGAACATGGAAATGGCATACTTGATGGCATTGCAGGAATTATCCGAAAAGTCCGTAGGGATTAAAATATTCTTCATCTAATTTCATCTTTGAATATGGGATAAAATTAGACCTAACATTACGGGGAAACTATGACAATTATCATCTTTGGGAAATAATCGACTTAAAAACCTTCCACAAGGTTTTTTAGCGCCTTTTCATCGGTGATCCCAATTCTTTTCCCGGAAGTTTTTAGATACCCTTTTTTCTTGAATTCTGAAATGATTCGGATACACGATTCAATGGCCGTACCTACCACATTGGAAATATCCTCCCTTGACAACACAAGTCTTAGATAGCCTTCCTCATCCTCCCCAAAATTATTTTTCAGGTACAGGAAAGCTTCCGCCATTCGTTGTTTGACGTTTTTTTGGCTCATGTTCACGATAACGTCATCGGCCTCCTTCAGGTCGTGAGCCATATGCCGTAATACCTCAAGGGTAAAATTGGGATTGGTATGCAAACTGGAAACGATACCTTCCTTGGGTATGAAACAAACCTCCATATCACTTACGGCAATGGCGCTCAAGTTTACGTTTTCTTCCGCCACCACGGAGCGTTGTCCAATGACCTCCCCCTTGCTCGCAAGCTTTACGATTTGATCTTTACCGTTTTCGCTTAATTTGGACAATTTGGATACCCCATCGCGTACGCAAAATACGCCATCCAACTTTTCACCCTCCTTAAAGAGGGACTCTCCCTTTTTGATTGTTCGTGTAGTTTTTGAATCGGACACCCTTTTCAATTCCTCCTTAGACATAGCGCGTAAGGAGTTGAATTGCCGTACGATACAATTTTCACATCTGCTTTCCATTGAACTAAAATTTACCTGACGAAACAAAGGTAACCACTACAAGTTAGGCAAAAACTGATAAATATCATATTTCAAAAACCCAACATTGCAAACCTTTGCCCCAGGTATTAGCAAATGAATTATGGAAAAGCAACCCTGTTATCATTGTGGGGACGATTGCAGCTCCGAGGGTATCCAGTACGATGAAAAGTGCTTCTGTTGCAACGGTTGCAAAACGGTCTACGAGATTTTTTCGGAAAACGATTTATCCTATTATTACGACTTGCAAACTTCGGCAGGTTCTACGCCTACAGCCATAGAAGGCAAGTACGATTTTTTGGAAACCGAGCGTATCGTTGAAAAATTAACGGAATTCAATGACGGCAACCTACAGATCGTAAATCTCTATATTCCTTTAATACATTGTAGTTCCTGTATCTGGGTATTGGAAAACCTGAACAAGCTCAACCCGTTCATCTCCTCCTCCCAAGTAAACTTTTCTAAGAAAACGGTACGGATTTCCTATAACAGCCAAAAAACCTCTTTGAAGGACGTGGTGGTGCTACTGGCCAGAATTGGTTACGAACCCTATATATCCTTGGAGGATATTGATGGAAAAGAAAAAAAGGTAGACCGAAGCCTTATTTATAAGTTGGGCGTAGCCGGATTTGCTTTTGGTAACGTGATGTTCCTTTCCTTTCCGGATTATTTTGATCTAAGCTCCAGCAAAACCTCCGGTGGTGAATTCTGGTTGAACCAATATGAAGTGGTTTTTAGATGGCTGATGTTCGCCTTTTCACTTCCCGTCGTTTTTTATGCAGGTGCCGATTACTTTGTTTCGGCCTATAAAGGCCTTCGTTCCAAAATCCTCAACATTGACGTTCCCATTTCCTTGGGTATTTTGGTACTTTTTGTACGAAGTACCTTGGAAATTATGTTCGATTGGGGAAGCGGCTTTTTTGACTCCCTTACCGGTTTGGTCTTCTTCCTGCTCCTGGGGAAATTCTTCCAACAAAAAACCTATTCCTTTCTCTCCTTTGAACGGGACTATAAATCCTATTTCCCCATAGCTGTGACCAAAATTAATGATGACGGTACCGAGGAAAGTACCCAGGTGCACGAGATCAAACAAGGCGACCTGCTATTGATCAGAAACGGGGAACTGATTCCAGTAGACGGACTCCTATATAAAGGCAAAGCACAGATTGATTACAGTTTTGTAACGGGGGAATCGGTCCCCGTTGAGCGGGAATTTGGCGACAAAGTTTTCGCCGGTGGGAGGCAAATGAACGGCCCTATTGAGGTGGAGGCCTTAAAATCGGTTTCCCAAAGTTACCTCACCCAGCTTTGGAGCAATTCGGTCTTTAAAACGGACAAATCCACCCGATTCCAAAACATCACCGATAGCATTGGAAAACGCTTTACCATTGGGGTATTGACCATTGCTTTTTTGGCCACAGCCTACTGGTTGTTTTTTGACCCGTCCTTGGCAATGAACGTTTTTACGGCGGTGTTGATCATCGCATGCCCGTGCGCCATAGCCTTGGCCTCGCCTTTCACCCTGGGCAATATGCTCCGCATCTTTGGTCAGAAGAAATTTTACTTGAGGGATACCGGTGCCATTGAACAATTGGCCCAAGTGGACACGGCCATATTTGACAAGACCGGAACCATTACCACTTCCAAACAAAGTACGGCCACCTATCAAGGCATGCCGTTGACAGAGGAAGAGGAGTCCCTTCTAAAAAATACCTTGAGGGCCTCCAACCACCCGTTGAGCAGGACCTTGTACGATATTTTATCGGACCATAACATATATACACTGGACGATTATGAGGAACACCTTGGCAAAGGCCTGGAAGGAAGTAAGGGCGACAGGCATATAAAAATAGGCTCTTCTGAATTTGTGGGCATGGAAGAGGTTTCGGACAGTTTGAACACGGCGGTGCACGTGGCGAGCAACAATGCGTACAAGGGCAAATACGTGTTTCACAATCAATACAGGGAGGGTGTTTCCGAAGTTTTTGAACAAATGTCGGATCAACTGCAATTGGCCATTCTTTCCGGTGATAACGAGGGCGAAAAACGCAACTTGGAAAAACTATTACCCAAATTGACTCCGTTGTATTTCAACCAAAAACCGGAGGATAAACTGGCCTTTATCACTGCCTTACAGGAACAGGGCAAAAAAGTCCTTATGGTGGGTGACGGATTGAACGATGCCGGTGCCCTTGCCCAAGCGGAAGTGGGTATCGCCATATCGGAGAACATCAACGTATTTTCCCCTGCCTGTGATGGTATTATGGATGCCTCAAAATTCCAGCAATTGTACCAATACATCATCGCCTCCAAAAAGGCCATGAAAATCATAAAGCTCAGTTTTTTATTGTCGCTCCTTTACAATGTAGTGGGACTCTATTTTGCGGTTACCGGGCAACTGGAACCCGTTATCGCGGCCATTTTAATGCCCTTGAGTTCCATTAGCGTGGTTGGGTTTACAACGCTAATGACCAACCTTTTGGGCAAAAAATTAAAGTAAAAAACAAGGTATAGAATAAAATATTTAAAACTGATAAATGTCATATTTAAAAGGAAGCAACAACGGTAATTTTACCCCGAAATTCAGGTAGGTATGAGTGTAATTTATGTGTTATTGGCCATTAGTATCATCGTCGCCATTGTCTTTTTTGCAGCGTTCATTTTCTCTGTAAAAAATGGGCAATATGACGATTCCTATACGCCATCCGTCCGGATGCTCTTTGAGGACGAATTGGTCAAACAGAAAAAGAGTTTACAAAAATCCAATATGGATACATCAATAGAATCAAATAACTAATCAACTATGGAAGTACAGCAGTTTTATTACGATAACAAAATCGTAAAAAAGTTCATCTATGCTACAATGCTTTGGGGTATTGTTGGTATGTCCGTTGGCCTATTATTGGCCTTTATGTTCTTGTTTCCGAATGTTACGGACGGAATTTCTTGGCTCAGTTTTGGCCGTTTAAGGCCCTTGCACACCAACGCGGTCATTTTTGCCTTTGTAGGTAATGCCATTTTTGCCGGTGTGTATTACTCGACCCAGCGCCTCCTAAAGGCACGAATGTTCAGTGATGTGCTGAGCAACATCAATTTTTGGGGCTGGCAATTGATCATTGTGGCCGCAGCCATTACATTGCCACTGGGAATTACCACATCTAAGGAATATGCGGAATTGGAGTGGCCCATCGATATTGCCATTGCCCTTGTGTGGGTAGCCTTTGGCGTCAACCTGATCGGGACCATGATCAAAAGAAGACAACGCCATTTATACGTTGCCATTTGGTTCTACTTGGCCACTTTTGTAACCGTAGCGGTACTACATATCTTCAATAGTTTGGAGTTACCTGTAAGCGCCTTAAAGAGCTACTCCGTATATGCGGGGGTTCAGGATGCCTTGGTACAATGGTGGTACGGCCACAACGCGGTTGCCTTCTTCTTGACAACCCCTTTCTTGGGATTGATGTACTATTTTGTTCCTAAAGCGGCGAACAGGCCTGTATATTCCTATAGACTTTCCATAGTTCACTTTTGGTCCTTGATATTCATTTATATCTGGGCAGGACCTCACCACTTGCTATACTCCGCATTGCCGGATTGGGCCCAAAACCTTGGTGTTGCCTTTTCGGTCATGTTGATCGCTCCTTCCTGGGGCGGTATGATCAACGGCCTTTTGACCTTGAGGGGTGCTTGGGACAAGGTTCGTACGGACCCAACACTTAAATTTATGGTAGTTGCGATTACAGGGTACGGGATGGCCACTTTTGAAGGTCCAATGCTTTCCTTAAAGAACGTAAACGCCATAGCCCATTTTAGCGACTGGATCATTGCCCACGTACATGTAGGTGCCTTGGCTTGGAACGGTTTCTTGACCTTTGGTATGATCTATTGGTTGGTTCCCAAAATGTTCAAGACCCGTTTGGCTTCGGTAGGAATGGCAAACTTCCACTTCTGGATTGGGACCCTAGGTATCATATTATATGCGCTACCTATGTACGTAGCCGGTTTCACCCAGGCCTTGATGTGGAAAGATTTTAATCCGGATGGAACCTTGGTCTACGGTAACTTCCTGGAAACCGTAAACGAGATCATCCCTATGTATTGGATGCGTGCCATTGGCGGTAGCCTTTACATTGTAGGTGCCATTGTGATGGTCTACAATATAGTTGTTACCATCAAATCCGGTCAAAAAGTGGAGGACGAATTGGCCGAAGCCGCTGCCCTCACCCGGGTATCCAAAAACAGGACCGCAGGGGAAACCTTCCACACATGGTTGGAGCGTAAGCCCATCCAATTGACCATTTTGGCTACCGTAGCCATTCTGATAGGTGGTATTGTACAAATTGTACCAACCATCATGGTGAAGTCCAATATTCCTACCATCACCAGTGTAAAACCTTATACACCATTAGAATTGGAAGGAAGGGACCTATATATACGCGAAGGTTGTGTAGGATGCCATTCCCAAATGATCAGGCCATTTAGAAGTGAGGTAGAACGCTATGGGGAATATGCCAAGGCCGGTGAGTTCGTATACGACCACCCATTCCTTTGGGGAAGTAAGAGAACGGGTCCTGATTTGCTACGGGTTGGTGGAAAGTATTCGGATAACTGGCACTTAAACCACATGTACGATCCACAAACGACCTCCTCCGGTTCCATAATGCCCTCCTACTCCTGGTTGGTACGCAACAAACATGACAGAAGTGGGGTTCAGGACAAAATGGAGGCCATGGTTACCTTGGGAGTACCTTATACCGATGAGGATATTGCCAATGCCGAAGCCAGTATGAGCGAACAGGCCATACAAATTGAGAAGAACCTCTATAGCGACCCGGATTTTGCATCGACCTACGAGGCCGATAAAAAATACGCCGCTGAAAACGGGGAGGAATTCATTGAAATGCGCGACAGGGAAATTGTGGCCATGATCGCCTACCTACAACGATTGGGTACGGATATAAAAATTAAGGAAACCAACGAATTAATCTCAGAAAATAAATAGCCATGCTAAAGTTTGTAAAAGGATATATGGAAAACATTGAGGGGGTGGCCACCTACCCAATGATTTCACTGATGATTTTCTTCGTCTTCTTCGTCGTTCTCTTCTGGTGGGTCTTTACCGCATCCAAGGAGTATGTCAAAGAGGTGAGCGACATCCCACTAGACAATAACAACCAACAAAACATTGAATTATGAAGAACCTAGGACCTTGGTGGATCAGACTTCCACTACTATTTTTTATCATATTTGGATTGACGGAGTTTTTTATAGACTCGGGGGATAAGCCAGCCTTTCTGGACCAACCCATAGTCGCACTATTTCTAGGCTTTATAATCCTTTTGCTTGTGGGCATAGAGCTTATCCTGGCCTCCATTGAGAACGTCATGTTCCAGACGCTATCGGAAGAGGCAAAGGAACGCTACTTGGCTTCCAAGGAACAAGGCTTTGAATGGGCCTGGGGCAAAAGAATGTACAAGAAACTTTTGGGCTCCAAACCAATTGAGGCCGAAGGTGAAATCATCTTGGACCACAACTATGATGGCATTCGCGAACTTGATAACAAGCTACCACCATGGTGGGTATATATGTTCTACGCCACCATCATTTTTGGGGTAGTGTATTTGGTGCGGTTCCACATTTTCAATGATTATGATCAGGATACCGAATACCTAACGGAAATGACCTTGGCCGAAGCCGAAATAGAAGAATACAAGAAGAACGCGAAGGACCTGGTAGATGTCAATACCGTGGAACTATTGACCGATGCATCCGATATTGCCGCAGGTAAGGCCGTTTTCGAAACGAATTGTGTGGCCTGTCATATGGCCGACGGTGGTGGGGGAATCGGTCCTAACCTGACCGATCAAAACTGGATATTGGGTGGCGATATTAAATCGGTTTTCAACACCATTTCAGAAGGTGGAAGGGACGGTAAAGGTATGATTGCCTGGAAACAGAGCCTAAAACCTGTGGAGATGGCGCAAGTTGCCAGCTATGTACTTAACTTTCAAGGAACCACACCAGCCAACCCAAAAGCTCCGGAAGGTGATATTATCGTAAACCCGCATATGGATGTGGAGGGAGCACCCGCCGTGGATTCGGTATTGATAGAAGTTGAAGTCGACACGTTAGAATTCATTAAAACTATTGACGAAGAGGGTACCGTAATTGAATAACGGAATCCTTTTGGATGGCCACATGCCACACTCATTTGGCATGTGGCGTTTCAAAAAACCGACACCAATACATTAAAAGCCAATAATAACAGTATTCCTATCCCTAGTAAAAGCAAGACAAATTAAACCGTAATGGCACAGGATCAAGAAAACTTTAGGGATTCCATTGGAACGATAAACGAAGAAGGAAAAAGGGCTTGGATTTTTCCGAAAAAACCAAGTGGCAAGTTCTACGAATACAGAAAATACGTGAGCTATTTTCTGCTGGCCTTTTTGTTCGCCGCACCCTTTATAAAAATTAATGGGAACCAATTTTTGATGTTCAATGTATTGGAACGCCGTTTCAATATTTTTGGATTTCCGTTTTGGCCCCAGGATTTTCATTTATTCGTTATTTCCATGATTATCGGTGTGATATTTGTCGCGCTGTTTACCGTTGCTTTTGGACGTATTTTCTGCGGATGGATGTGCCCTCAGACCATTTTTATGGAAATGGTCTTCAGAAGGATTGAGTATTGGATCGATGGGGACCGTGGGGCCCAGATAAAATTGGACCGACAAGCTTGGGATGCCGAGAAAATTAGGAAAAGGTTATTAAAGTGGTTCATCTTCTTTATCATTTCCTTTTTGATCGCCAATGTATTCTTGGCCTATCTTATCGGTAGCGACCGATTGATCAGGTATATCACGGACGGGCCTTTTGAGCACGTAAGCACCATCGTATCCTTATTGATTTTTACGGGAGTGTTCTATTTTGTTTTTGCCTGGTTTAGGGAGCAGGTCTGTATCATCGCATGCCCCTATGGTAGAATGCAAGGTGTATTGCTGGACAATAAATCCATTGTAGTCGCCTACGACCACAAACGCGGCGAGGCGGAAAACGGCCGTAAAAAATGGCGTAAAAATGAAGATCGGGAAGCCCTTGGCTATGGGGATTGCATCGATTGTTTTCAATGCGTGAACGTGTGCCCTACAGGAATCGATATTAGGAACGGAACCCAACTGGAGTGCGTGAACTGTACTGCCTGTATCGATGAATGCGATACCATCATGGAAAAGGTAAACCTCCCAAAGGGACTCATTAGGTATGCAAGCGAGGACGAAATCACCAAAAAGGAGAAATTCAAATTCACGCCACGTTTAAAAGGGTATTCTGCCGTATTGACCATTTTAATTGGTGTCTTGGTCGGGATGCTGTTTTTAAGAAACGACTTGGAAGCGAATATCCTTAGGTTACCGGGTCAACTTTATGAGCACAAGGAAGGGAACATCATAAGCAATGTTTACACCTATAAATTGGTGAACAAAACCACCAAACCTGTAGAGGACGTTAGCTTTAAATTGATTTCCCACAAGGGAACCATAAAACTGGTCCGTAACGAGAACTTTGAGGTTCCTGCACAGGATTTGGCCGAAGGAACGCTATTTATTGAGATTAACAACGCCGCCGTAAAAAGCGATAAGGAAAAGGTAAAAGTGGGAGTATATAGTGGAGATGAATTGGTCGAGACGACCCTATGCTCCTTTATGGCCCCTAGAAGTTATAAATAATTAAAAATATACACAATGAAAATTAATTGGGGAACCGGAATTGTACTGGCATTTATAGGTTTTATTGGCTTTATCCTCTTCTTTGTGGTACGGATGAGTACTGACAACCGTGCCAACCACGACCTTGTAACAGAGGATTACTATAGGCAGGAATTGGCCTATCAAAAAGAAATCGATGCCCAAAACAATGCCACAAAGGACATCAATAAATTACAGGTGAGAAAAAGTCCGGATGGACTTGAAATAATTTTCCCAGAAAAAGTGAACCCAAGAGAAATTGAAGGCACAGTGTCCCTATACAGACCATCTAATAAGCAATTGGATTTTGACTTACCCATAAGTTTGTCCAATAACCATTTGCTCATACCTGACAACCGCTTGTTGGATGGTCGCTGGGACATTAAAATACTTTGGAACTACAATGGCACGGATTACTTGCATAAGGAAAATATAATCTATTAGAAATCATGCTTCTTTCTGCCCTCATATTAGGTTTTATGGGAAGTCTTCACTGCGTAGGCATGTGCGGACCCATAGCCTTTATGCTGCCGGTGGACCATAAAAACAATCTTAAAAAGTTTGGCCAGATCAGCCTGTATCACATAGGTAGACTACTGGCCTATGGTATCATCGGACTGGTTTTTGGGCTATTGGGGAAAGGGCTGTATGTCTTTGGAATGCAGCAAAGACTGTCCATTGCCGTTGGTATTGTAATGATTCTGTTGGTGCTGATTCCTGCCAAAACCTTAAACAGATTTCAATTGGGACGCCCTGTATATAGGGCCATATCAAAAATAAAAAGCAGGTTGGGCCAAGAGTTTAAAAAGAAATCGGCCGACACCTTTTTGACCATTGGATTCCTAAACGGTTTTCTTCCCTGTGGCTTGGTCTATATGGCATTGTTCGGGTCCATAGCCATGGGCGAGGTCGCCCAGGGCAGCCTTTACATGGTGCTTTTTGGACTGGGCACAGTTCCCCTAATGACCACGGCCGTTTATTTTAGTGCATTTTTGAAAGGAAACGCAAAGAAACGCATCCAGAAACTAATTCCCGTTTTTGTGGTCCTTATGGGAACACTTTTCATTTTACGCGGTCTTGGCTTGGGAATCCCTTACATCTCCCCAAAACCGGTTACCCAAATGGTATCGGCAGAAATGGAATGTCATCCATGATATAATTCTAATGAAGAAACTATCCAACGATATTGTCCTTAGGCCACGGTTTCAGCTCGAAATTTTGGGAAACAGGGAACAATTGTTGCGAAAGTTCATCGATTCAAAAAAAGCGCCCTTTCTGGTCAATTGCCTGGACAACCATATCTTCATAAAATACAACAAGGAGACCACCCATTTTGGCTCTCCTCAATTACACTTGGAAATAGATGCCTTGGACGATAGAACATCCAAAATCTATGGTTTTTTTGGTCCAAACCCAACCCTATGGACCTTTTTCATGTTTCTGCATTTTGTGGTAGCCACCCTGTTCATTATTGTGGGTATTTGGGCCTATGTAAGTGCATCGCTCAACAAACCCTACGGACTTCAAGTTGGGTTTATGGTCTTATTGGTGGTCGTTTGGTTCGCACTCTATACCTTTGGGCAACTGGGTAAAAGAAAAGGCAAGCCCCAAATACAGGAACTTTACGCCTTTATGATGGAAACTTTGGGGTAGTTGCAACCCTTATCCATTGAAATGTGTATTTTACTAATATGAGCGATAAGCCGGAAATCAAGACTCGAAAAGACATAGCACTCCTTGTAAACACTTTTTACGAAAAAGTGCGGAAAGAGAACACCTTAGGACCCATTTTCAATGGAATTATTTCCGATTGGGAGGCCCATTTGGAAATCTTGACCAATTTTTGGGAATCCCAATTGTTCCTTAAAAGAAAGTATACCGGCGACCCGATTAAGGCCCACATTAAGACCGATGATTACATGGGGAACACCATGTCCATGGAACACTTTGGTATTTGGCTCAATCTATGGTTCGCTACTATAGACGAGCTATTTTCTGGGGAAACGGCCTGGATCGCAAAAAATAGGGCCCGTAAAATGAATACGATGCTTTTCCTGAAGATATTCGAACATCGGGCGGCCAAATAAACGTTCCTGAGGTTTTCACTTCGGATTTATCGTTTAAAAATTCCTATTTTTAAAACCGACGAATTCAAATTGTAACCAAGCCCTTTTCGATTATGAGCAAGAAAAACTCCCGAAGGTCCTTTCTAAAAAAGGCGACCTTGACATCCGCAGCCTTAACTTCCAGTCCGTTTCTATTGGCCGCAAGCTTCGAAGAAAAACTGATTCTTAGCAGACACTATACAGCGCATTCCTTTTCGGCAAACGACCAAATAAACCTCGCCTTGATTGGAACAGGTATCCAAGGAATTTATGATACGCAGACGGCACTAAAAGTAGACGGTGTCCAATTGGTTGCCGCCTGTGACCTGTACACAGGCAGATTGGAAAGGGCCAAGGAACTTTGGGGGGCATCTATTTACACGACAAGGGATTATCGAGATTTATTGAATCGAAAGGATATCGACGCCGTCATTATCGCCACCCCGGACCATTGGCATCAAAAAATCACGATCGATGCTCTGAAAGCCGGTAAGCATGTATACTGTGAGAAACCCATGGTCCAAAAACCTGAGGAAGGAGAGGCCATTATCAACGCTCAAAAAGAAAGCGGCAAAATATGCCAAATTGGGAGTCAGGGTATGTCTTCATTGGGCAATGAAAAAGCAAAAAAACTCTATGAGGAAGGTGCCATTGGAGATTTGGTCATGTTGGATATGTATAACGACCGATATTCCGCCGAAGGCGCATGGCAATATCCCATCCCTCCCGATGCCGATACAAAAACCGTTGATTTCGATACCTTTCTAGGAAAAGCGCCCAAAGTTCCTTTTGAGCCCAAACGCTTTTTCAGGTGGCGAAACTACAGGGACTACGGGACAGGAGTTGCGGGCGATCTTTTCGTACATGCCTTTTCAACCTTAAACCACGTAATTAGTTCCATGGGGCCTAACCGTGCCCTGGCAACCGGTGGACTCCGTTATTGGAAGGATGGCCGGGATGTACCCGATGTTTCCATTACCTTATACGATTATCCTCAAACCGATACGCATGCAGCCTTTAATGCGGCCTTTAGGATCAATTTCATCGCCGGTAGTGGCGGTGGTGGGGGCTTTAAGCTAATCGGTACCGAAGGGGAAATGGAAGTGGGACAAAATTCGGTCACCGTAAGACGTTCCAAACTGAGTATGATACCCCATGGATACTCCATGGTTTCGTTTACCGAGGAAATGCAGGAAAAGATCAGGGCCGGTTATGACCTGGAAACCTTGGAACCTAGGTCTTCTTCCTTAAGCACTGGCACCACTACATGGGAGGCGGAACGAGATTATAAGGGAGGCCACTATGACCATTTCAACAATTTCTTCACCGCCATTAGAACCAATGGTTCCGTAATCCAAGACCCAACTTTTGGACTTAGGGCCGCTGGTGCTGCGCTCTTGGCGAATGACAGTTATTACAAACAACAACCCGTAAACTGGGATCCCGTAAAAATGAAGCTCATATAAAAAAAGGGTGCCTACGCACCCTTTTCAACCAACTAAAAACTGTGATTCCTTGCTTCTAACTAAATCTTAAAGGTGACCACAGGTAGCGTTGCATGGTTAGCAATGTCCTCCCCTATGCTGCCCATAAAGAAATGGGAAAGTCCCTTTCTACCATGGGTGGGAACCCCGATCATATCGGCATTGCTCTCCATTCCAAAATTCAGTACGCCCCGTTCCACGTTATAATCGTTGTAGATGGCAATCAATAGTTCAAACCCGACTAGCTCGCAAAAGGATTTTATCCTCTTTTGTATTTCGGCGGTGCTTAAAAAATCGTCACCAGGGGTGTTGATATAGACCAATTTTAGTTCCGCCGAAAAGCTATCGGCGATGTACTTGGCCCGTTGTAGGGCATGGATATTTTCATTTTTGAGATCACAGGCAAAAACGATCTGCTTCGGATTAAAATCGGATATTTTGGATTTGATGACCAAAACGGGGATATCAGAATTTCTAACCACTTTTTCCGTATTGGAACCTACGAACATTTCCTTGAGTCCGTCCGCACCTTGGCTGCCCATCACGATCAAATCCACATCGTTCTCCTCGGCAACTTCGCTGATTTCACCAAAGACCTTGTAGTGCTTTATTATCGGCTCAACCTTGACACCTTTCAAATACGGTTTGTCCAAGAATTCATTCAATCGCTTTTCGGCCAATTTTATCAAGAAAACAGTCTGTTCCGGGTGGAAACCTTCGGTGGAGGTAAGCATTGCCTGATTCAATTCCAGCATGTGCAGCACGTACAGCGTGGCATCGTGTTTTTTGGCTATGGAAGCCGCTACCTCAAAGGCATACTCGGATATTTCCGAAAAATCTATAGGGACAATGATACTTTTCATTTTTACAAGATTTAGGTTAAACAATCAAATGGTCATGGAGAACAATCGGGTCTCCGGTGTTTTTTCGTGCAATTTCAAATCGAACGCCATACATATATTTCGAACAAATGGGCGTCCCTTTTCAGTGACCCGCAATTGATATTGGGTCATTTCTAGAAGTCCGTCGTCCTGCATCTCCTTCAACCTGTCCATCACCACAGGTAATTCCTTGAACTGCATGGACTCTTGGAACCAAATAGTTTCAAGTTGGCACATTAAGTTAAGGATATGTTTTCTGATGATCCTATCCTCATCGGTTAAAATATGGCCTCTAAAAATGGGTATGATGTTATTCTCCACCAAGTGCTGATATTCCTCTAAACTCTTGACATTCTGGGCAAAACCGTACCAACTATCGCTAATACTGGAGGCTCCCAGACCTACCATCAATTGGGTCTTGGAAGCGGTGTACCCCATAAAGTTCCGGTGCAGTTTGCCATTTTTCATGGATCGATAAAGACTGTCCGTATCCAAGGCGAAATGATCCATCCCTATTTCCGTATATCCGGCCTTTGCAAGTTCCAATTTGCCGGCTTCGTACTGTGTACGCTTTTCCTCAGCGGACGGCAGATCGGAATCTTTATAACCACGCTGTCCATTTCCCTTGAGCCAAGGCACATGAGCGTAACTATAAAAGGCCAATCTATCTGGCTGTAAGGTTTTCGTTTTTTCTATGGTTTCGAGTACGTGTTCCAAGGTTTGGTGCGGTAACCCAAAAATGATATCGTGACCGATGGAGGTATACCCAATTTCCCTGGCCCAATCCGTAACGTTCTTCACGTTTTCAAAAGATTGCACCCGGTGGATGGCCTTTTGAACGGTCTCGTTGTAATCCTGTACGCCATAACTCACACGTCTAAACCCAACATCGTACAGCGCCTGCAGGTGCTCCTTGGTCGTGTTGTTGGGATGGCCCTCAAAACTAAATTCATAATCCTCCGCCTTATCGGCCCTTCTAAAAAGACCGTTGATAAGCATCTGCAGGTTTTCCGGACTAAAAAATGTAGGGGTACCGCCACCTAAATGAAGTTCTTTGATTTTAGGCCGTTCGTCAAACAACTCAAGATATAAGGACCATTCTTTCAATAAAGTCCTTATGTAAGGTACCTCAACTTCATGTCTTTTGGTGATACGCTTATGACACCCGCAAAATGTACACATACTCTCACAAAAGGGAAGATGTATGTATAGACTTATGCCTTCCTTGGAATTCGATTCGGAAAAACTCTGTTTTACGGTCGCTTCCCATTTTTTGCCGGAAAACGAATGAATATCCCAAAAAGGGACCGTTGGGTAGCTGGTGTACCTAGGACCCGGAATATTATATTTTTGAATAAGATTGCACATAGTTGGTTTGAATATGGTACAAATCTAATCCCGACACCGACCAAAAAATATGATAATTGTCAGTTTGGAATACCCATCTTGGCCAATAAGCATACTTTGGAAGAGAAAAGTAACTTCATGGGGAATCCTACACTGTTTGCCTATTTCTTCCCCGCTATTTTCATCACAATCCGTACTTTTGGACTTTAAAATTTAAAATCATGACATTACTTTTAATGGCCGCAGGAAGCGGAAGTAGATATGGAAAACTAAAACAGTTCGATGATTTGGGCCCCAAAGGGGAATTCTTGATGGAGTTTGCCATCTACGATGCACTACAGAACGATTTTGAACAAATAGTGGTCATCACCAAAAAGGAAAATGTGTCCTTTTTGGAGGAATATTTAACTGAAAGATTACCAAAAAACATTAAAATAAATGTACTGGCCCAGGAATTGACTGATCTGCCCGATGGTGTAGATTATAATGGGGACCGTCAAAAACCTTGGGGAACCGCGCACGCGGTATGGACGGCCAGAAATGTCATTGACGGACCTTTTGTGGTCTTGAATGCGGATGATTATTACGGACAGGCCGTTTATAAAAAGGCTGCGGACTTTATAAAATCCAATAATGAGGCATACGCCCTTTTGGGCTACACCCTAAAGGATACCCTATCCGAACACGGTTCCGTATCCCGAGGTGTTTGTAAGGTTGAAGGAGATAACTTGGTTTCCGTAAACGAACGGTTAAAATTGGTTCAAAAAGGCGACAAAATCGTTGATGAGGACACCGGTCTGGAATTTACGGGCGATGAACAGGCCAGTATGAACTTTTGGGTTTGCAGGCCTTCCATTTTTGAAAAGATAGATGCCGAGTTGAAGGTATTTCTACAGGACGAGAACAAAATCGCATCCAGCGAGCTGTATCTGCCCTTCATGATCCAAGAGATGCTGCAAGCTAATGAAGCCGAGGTGAAATGTATCCCCTCTGGCGCGGAATGGTTTGGGGTTACTTATGCCAGTGATCGGGAAAAGGCCGTGGAGAACCTGCAGTCCAAGACCGACGAGGGACTTTACAAAACACCTTTGTGGTAGAAAACTCCTAAAAATTAAAAAGGCCGGTAGTTGTTGCTACCGGCCTTTTTTGTGTTTTAAAGATTACCAAAAGGGTTGAAACTAAAAAGAGTCTGGCTTTTTTTAACCAGACTCTTCTACGAGAACACTATATGAAAATGAAAAATTATTTACTTCTTTATTACGATGTAAATGTAGCAGCTTTCCTTGCGCTCAAGAACTATTTGTTGTGAGTGGGGCGCTATTTGTTGTCAAACCTATTTAAATTGTGGTTTGCCGAAATTTCTTTCATTCTTAGAAGCCTTTTACATATGTAATTTTAAATGAACCATTGATAAATAGCTTAACGATCAAATAACTAAAAGATAAGTTACACGTAACCGAAATAGCGCGTTAAAAAGTCAATTTTGTAATCAGGGATTTTTTATGGTGAACTATATACCTCGCTTAAAGGAAATATTCATTTAGGGATCTCATATTCTTTATTTTAACTCGTGAAAATAAGACTGAAACTTCTTACTACATGTCCCTCAAGTTTTTCAGTAAACTCTCCGGTCAGTCCATTTTACTTAAGAAAAAATCACCACCAATTCATCGACCCTTATGAAAAAAAGACCTGTTGATATCGTGGTCATATCAGATGTGCATTTAGGTACCTATGGATGCCATGCCAACGAACTATTGCAATACCTTAAGTCCATTGCTCCAAAAGAAGTTATACTGAACGGCGACATTATTGACATCTGGCAGTTCAGTAAGCGCTATTGGCCCAAATCGCATATGAAGGTGGTCAAATATCTTATGGGCTGGATCGCAAAGGGCATCAAAGTGCATTACATTACAGGAAACCACGATGAAATGCTACGAAAATTTACGGGCTTTCAAATGGGTTCCTTAAGTATTGTCAACAAAGTGGTTTTGCCCGTTCAAGGTAAAAAAGCATGGTTTTTTCACGGGGATGTCTTTGATGTGACCATGCAACATTCCAAGTGGGTCGCCAAACTTGGGGCCAAGGGCTATGACTTTTTAATTCTGTTGAACAGGGGCATTAATTTTATCAGTAAACAATTGGGACGCGGACCTATTTCTATGTCCAAAAAAATAAAGAACGGCGTAAAATCCGCAGTCAAATTCATCAATAACTTTGAAACGACGGCCTCTGAAATAGCCATAGAAAATGGCTATGAATACGTTGTATGCGGACATATTCATCAACCGGAAATTCGCAAGATCAAAATGGAAAAAGGCGAAGTGACCTATTTGAATTCTGGGGACTGGATAGAAAACCTAACTGCGTTGGAATACGTCCAAGGTCAATGGGAGCTCTACTCATTTTACAATGATAAGGGCATACAAAATCAATTGGAGGATCCTCATGAGGAACATCCGGTCCTTGAAAAGGCCGAACTTTTCCAAAGCCTATTGGACGAATTCAGGACAAGCGGATTGGTAAAACTGAAATAAGACGACATAAGTATATGCGGGTATTATATGCCATTCAAGGTACAGGAAACGGTCATTTAAGCAGAGCAAGGGACGTAATTCCGGCCCTACTCGATGAAAATATAGATTTGGATATCCTGATCAGTGGTACACAGGCCGATATCGATTTGCCCTACTCAGTTAAATACCGATGCAAGGGATTGAGCTTCATATTCGGAAAAAAAGGGGGCGTGGATATGTGGAAGACCTACGTAAAATCGAACACCCTGCGATTGCAAAAAGAAATCCGAAGCATTCCGGTCCAGGACTACCATTTGATCATCAATGATTTTGAACCTGTTTCCGCATGGGCCTGCAAACTAGCGGAAAAGCCTTGCTTTAGTTTCAGCCATCAATCGGCCGTACTATCCAACAACGCCCCCAAACCAAAAAAAAAGGACAGCTTGGGTAAAATGATATTAAAGAACTATGCGCCCGGCAGCCATCACTTTGGCCTGCATTTCAAATCCTATGACGAGGGTATATTTACGCCCATTATCCGGGCCGATATTCGTAATGCAAACGTTTACGAAGGGGAACACTACACGGTATATCTTCCATCCTACAGTGATGGAAAAATCATTCATTTTCTTTCACAAATACCCAATGTAAAGTGGGATGTATTTTCCAAGCACAACAACCGGGAAACGGTCACTAAGAACTTGAGCATACGCCCCATTACCAATGAAGCCTTTGTGCAAAGTATGGCCACTAGCAAGGGTGTTCTATGCGGGGCAGGTTTTGAAACACCAGCGGAAGCACTTTATATGCAAAAAAAGCTACTCGTAGTTCCTATGAAAGGTCAATATGAACAACAATGCAATGCGGCCGCTTTGCAGGAAATGAATATTCCCGTCATAAAATCCTTAAAGGAAAAACACCTGCCCAAGGTCATGGATTGGGTGGCATCCAGTAAAAAAATTGAAGTAGATTACCCGAATATCACCAATGAAATAGTTCAAAAACTACTTCAGAAAAGCTTACAGGCATAGGGTTGCTCATGGCTAAAAAGATTCACTCCTCAGATTTTGGCAAGGATTTTATTTGGGGGGTCTCCACGGCCGCTTTCCAGATTGAGGGGGCCCATGACAAACATGGCAAGGGGCCCTCTATTTGGGACGTTTTTACCTCAAGGAAGGGAAAAATTCGCGGAAACGATACGGCCAAAACCAGTTGTGATTTTTACCACAGGTACAAGGAAGATATCTACCTGATGAAATCCTTGAATATCCCAAATTTTAGGTTCTCCATTTCCTGGAGTAGGATATTGCCTACGGGCACGGGTAAAATAAATACGGAGGGAATTGCCTTCTACAATAGGGTCATCGACTATTGCCTGGAACAGGACATAACTCCTTGGATCACTTTATACCATTGGGACCTACCCCACGAGCTTGAGTTGAAGGGAGGATGGACCAACAGGGAAATCCTGGATTGGTTCGAGGAATACGCTAAGGTTTGCGCCCAATCCTTTGGCGACCGGGTCAAACATTGGATGGTACTGAACGAACCTATGGTGTTTACCGGCGGTGGCTATATTTTGGGAGTCCACGCCCCGGGAAAAAAAGGAATGCGCAATTTTCTTCCTGCCGTTCATCACGCGCAATTGTCTCAAGCGGTTGGGGGACGCATGATTCGAAAATGGATTCCCGATGCAAAAATTGGAACTACATACTCCTGTTCCTACATTGTACCAAAAAACAAATCACCAAGGAACATCAGGGCGACAAAAAGGGTGGATGCACTTTTAAACCGACTCTTCATAGAGCCCGTCCTAGGTCTTGACTATCCCGAAAAAGATTTGCCGATATTAAAAAAACTAAAGCCTTTTATCCTACCCGGGGATATGGAAAAAAGCCAATTTGAATTTGACTTCATCGGCATACAAAACTATACGAGGGAGGTTGTACAACACAGCTATTTTATTCCTTACATCCAGGCCAAGATCATAGAAGCCCCCAAAAGAAATGTTCGCACCACATTGATGGATTGGGAGGTATATCCACCCAGTATCTATGAAATGATACACAAATACAACGGTTATAATACGATGCCCGATCTTATCATCACGGAAAACGGGGCCGCGTTTCAGGATACGTTCACGGAAGGAAAAATCAAGGACAAGAAAAGACAGAAGTTCCTTAAGGACCACTTGGAGCAAGTACTAAAAGCCAAAAAGGAAGGCCTAAACGTTCATGGGTACTTCGTGTGGACGCTCACGGATAATTTTGAGTGGGCCGAAGGCTACCACCCCGGTTTTGGTTTGGTCCATGTCGATTTTAAAACGCAAAAACGCACCGTGAAAAAATCGGGAAAGTGGTATAAGACCTTTTTGGATGTACGCAATTAGTCATAAATACAAACAATAATGTCAGGTCGAGCGCAGTAGAGACCTCATTTTAAAAGCAATAGGTTCAATAATCTCTGTACTACCCTTCGGCTACCCTCAGTAAAGGCTGCTCGAGGTGACACTGGAATGTGATATATAATGGAGAATCCAAAAAGTCTTTTGAAGGTTTCCCACTTATTGGATACTTAAAACAAAAAAGCCGATGCTCCCATCGGCTTAAGCTAACTAACTCAAAAAATTACATGAATCTTAATTACACGCAGGGCAAAAATAAGATCCTATTTTTGAGGATATGTTAAGATAACCTAAGCAATTTGTTATCTTATTTAAAGGCTTGGTGTCCTGTAATATCCGCTCCGGTAATCAAGAGATGAATATCATGGGTGCCCTCATAGGTAATCACACTCTCCAAATTCATCATGTGGCGCATGATACTGTAATCCCCGGTAATGCCCATACCACCCAAAACTTGTCTGGCTTCCCTGGCTATGTTGATGGCCATTTCCACATTGTTCCGTTTTGCCATGGAAATCTGGGCCGTAGTGGCTCGCCCCTCATTCTTTAACTGTCCCAGACGGAAAGCCAACAATTGGGCCTTGGTGATTTCCGTAATCATTTCGGCCAATTTTTTCTGTTGCAATTGAAAAGCGGCGATTGGCTTGCCAAATTGCATGCGCTCCTTGGCATATCGCAAGGCCGTATCATAGCAATCCATAGCAGCTCCAATGGCGCCCCAGGAAATTCCATATCGGGCAGAGTCCAAGCAGCCCAATGGCGCTCCTAGACCCGATTTGTTCGGTAACAAATTCTCCTTGGGCACTTTTACATTGTCGAAAATAAGTTCGCCCGTTGCCGACGCCCTTAGAGACCATTTGTTATGCGTTTCGGGTGTGGAAAATCCCTCCATGCCCCTTTCCACGATGAGTCCATAGATCCTGCCCTCCTCGTTCTTGGCCCAAACCACGGCAATGTCCGCAAATGGCGAATTGGAGATCCACAATTTTGCCCCGTTCAACAGATAATGGTCGCCCATATCCTTGAACTTTGTTTCCATACCGCCCGGATTGGATCCATGATTGGGTTCCGTAAGTCCGAAACAGCCCATCATTTCCCCGCTTGCCAACTTAGGCAGGTACTTTTTGCGTTGTTCCTCAGTTCCATAGGTGTAAATAGGATACATCACCAACGAGGATTGCACGGATGCCGTGGATCGCACTCCACTGTCCCCGCGCTCTATTTCTTGCATGATGAGACCATAACTGATTTGATCAAGACCTGCACCCCCATACTCCTCTGGAATATACGGGCCAAACGCCCCTATTTCCGCTAATCCACCAATAATCTGCTTGGGAAATTCGGCTTTTTGGGCATATGTTTCTATAATAGGGGAAATATCCCTTTTTACCCATTGCCTAGCGGCATCACGTACCAATTTATGTTCATCGGAGAGCAAGTCGTCCAAATTATAATAGTCGGGCGCTTCGAATAAGTCGGTTCTCATATATAGGATTTATAAGTGACGTAAAAATATAACATTGTAAAAACAATAAGTTACATTTTTAGATAAAAGTCCTTGGTCAAGGCCACGTATGCTTCGGTATATTCATGCCTTTCCTTTTCGATGGTCAATGTTTCGACTATTGCATCGGCCTTTGTCCTCGAAAATTCTATCAGACTACGCTTTAATGGGGCATCGCTGTGCCCCCTTACGCTACATATCCTCCAGACGTAAAGACCCGAGGTATTTGCCAGTGCGATAAACTCCTCGGTTTCCTTGTAGGGGATTATGACCGAAAACGTACCTCTATCGGACAATAACTTGGAAACACTTTCCACCAATTCCGTAAAGGGCAATGTATCGTTCTGGCGCGCCAAGTCCCTTGAGGTATTACCACTGGATACGGTTTCACTATAAAATGGCGGATTACTTATGATCAAATCATAGACCTCGTCCACTTCATCTACAAACTCGTCCAATCCAGCATGATAGCAGTATAGTCGGTCGCCCCACGGTGAGGCCTCAAAATTTTCGACACACTGTTCGTAGGCATTTTCATCGATTTCAAGGGCATCGATTGTAGGCGCATCGCATCTTTGAGCCAACATTAAGGATAATACACCTGTACCTGCACCAATATCCAAAATGGATTGTGGCTCAAAATCTACGTTCGTCCAAGCGCCTAAAAGGACACCATCGGTCCCTATTTTCATCGCACAACGTTCTTGGTCAATTTTAAATTTTTTAAAGCAAAAAGTATCCTTCAATGTGTTGTTTTTTGAGGTGTATGAAAATTTTGAAGGGCCTAGGTTCCAAAAAAAAGGAAAAAACCAAACCCTTGAAAAAATCTTCCGTACATAAACATACATAAAAACAATTATTATGAAACTTAGAAAAACATTCAGATTTATCCTGCCCATAGTCATGGGCGCAATGCTCGTTACTTCATGTAGTGATGATGACGGCGATTTTATTCCTCCAATAGTGGACGGAGGCGATTCCGAAACCTATCAACTGAGCTCCGTTTCCAACCCCGACATCTCGGGTACAGCCAAAATTATTGACAACGAGGACAACTCCATAACCGTAGAACTGGAGCTGCAGAATACCCCAAGTGGAGGAATGCATCCCGCTCATATCCATTTTAATACAGCCGCGGAAGGTGGGGATATAGCAATTACCCTGGGGACGGTGGATGGTTCAACCGGCATGAGTTCCGTTACGTTTTCTACGCTTGACGACGGTACTCCCATTACCTACGAAGAATTGTTGGATTTTGACGGATACATCAATGTCCATGCCAGTGCAGATGACCTTGCAACTTTGGTCGCCCAAGGCGATATAGGTCAGAACGAGCTGAACGGCGAGACCAAGGTTTATGAACTGGGAAGCGTAGCCATTGAAGAAATCAGCGGTACGGCTACATTCTCAGAACGAGTAAATGGAGAAGCTTTAGCTACTATTATATTGAACAATACGCCCGCTGATGGTATACACCCGGGACACATACATATGAATACGGCTGCAGAAGGTGGTGATATTGCCTTCACTTTCAATCCAGTCAATGGTGCTACCGGCATAAGTAATACGAATGTCTCCGCGTTGGATGATGGCACCGCTTTTGGTTACAACGATGTGCTTACCTATGACGGATATATCAACATTCACTTAAGCGCGGATGACCTCGCAACTTTAGTCGCACAAGGGGATATTGGACAAAATGAATTGACCGGTGAGGCCAAAAGCTATGAACTTGCTTCTGTGGATGTGGAAGGAATTGATGGAACGGCCACTTTTGAGGAGCGGGTAAACGGTGAAGCCCTGGCGACACTCATGTTGAACAACACCCCTGAAGATGGAATACATCCTGCACACATCCACATGAACACTGCCGCTGAAGGTGGAGATATAATCTTTACGTTCAATCCTGTTGATGGTGCTACTGGTATGAGCATGACCAATGTAAGCGCGTTGGATGACAATACTTCATTCGGGTATAATCAAGTATTGGAAGTTGATGGATATATCAATGTTCATTTAAGTGCCGATGATTTGGCCACTTTGGTTGCACAAAGTGATATTGGGCAAAATGAATTGACCGGGGAAGCCAAAACATACGAATTAGGTTCTGTTGCCGTACCGACTATCTCTGGTACAGCGACCTTCGAAGAGCGTCTAAATGGAGAGGCTTTGGCAACTATTATGCTTGAAGGTACTCCAGATGGTGGCATGCACCCAGGACACATCCACGCCAATAGTGCAACGGAAACGGGCGACATTTTATTTACCTTCAATCCCGTGGATGGAACTACCGGAATGAGCGTGACCAATGTAGCTACCTTGGACGATGACTCGGCTTTTGGATATGATGATGTATTGGAAGTAGACGGATATATCAATATTCACTTGAGTGCGGATGATTTGGCCACTTTGGTAGCCCAAGGAGATATAGGCGAAAATGAATTGACAGGTACTTCCAAAACCTATGCCTTGGCTTCGGTAGATGTACCTGGAATTAGCGGAAATGCCACGTTTTTTGAACGTGTAAGCGGAAATGCCCTGGCGGTAATCGAACTCACAGGAACCCCGGCAGATGGCGTTCACCCAGCCCATATCCATGCGAACAGCGCTGAGGAAACCGGTCCGATTATTTTTAGCTTCAATCCCGTTGACGGAACTTCGGGGATGAGTAGCACACATGTGGAAATCTTGGATGACGAGACTCCGTTCAGCTATCAGGATGTGTTGGAAGTAGACGGATATATCAATGTGCATTTAAGTCCGGATGACTTGGCAACCTTGGTTGCGCAAGCTGACATCGGAATAAATGAGTAAACACGTTTCATTATTTGATAAAATAGGGCGACCAAATTTGGTCGCCCTATTTTATTATAAAAAAATCATTTCTATCTTACCCAAGCTGGCTCCCTGCGTTCACTGCCTTCCATTCCAGTAAGGCTATCTCCCAATTCGGCCCGCATGGCATCGGCCATAGCGGTAATTTCTGAAATAATCTCCGGATGTAAATTCGCAATGTTGGTGGTCTCACTAACATCGGCCTCCAAATCATACAGTTCAATATCTTTTAGTTTCACCATTTTATAATCTCCTGGCAGCCCGTCCTTACCGGGTTCTTGACCTTCCATGGTTCTATAGGTATGGGGAAAATACAGTTTCCATTTTCCATAGCGCACCCCAAAGAGTTCATTGACGCGATAGTAATAGAAATAGGCCTTTTGTGGACTATTGTCGGTTTCACCCGTAAAGAGGCCCCAGGCACTTCTACCGTCGATTTTCTTTTGGGGCAATTCTGCATTCGTTGCCTCGGCAATGGTAGGCAAAATGTCGATGGCCATGACAGGTGCATCCACTACCCTATTGGATGGGATTTTCTTGGGGTATTTCACCAAAAAAGGTTCGCGCTGGCCGCCTTCCCAAGCCGTACCTTTGCCTTCCCTGAGCGGATAGGCACTCCCCGCATGGTTGCCGTAGGAAAGCCAAGGCCCGTTATCCGAAGTAAAAATCACTATGGTATTTTCGGTCAGTGCGTTTTCCTCCAATGCCCTTAGGATTTCCCCAACGGACCAGTCCAACTCCATGATAACGTCACCGTACAAACCCCTTCCGGATTTCCCCTTAAATTTATCGGATACGAATAAGGGAACATGTGGTTGTGGATGGGGCACGTAAAGAAAAAATGGCTTCTCTTTATTTTTATTGATAAAATCCACGCTCCTTTCGGTAATGCTTTTTGTGAGGTCTGATTGGTCCGTTAACGTGTCCAGTATTTTTTCGTTTTCGTACAACGGTAAAGGACCAAAATTGAACACAGGCCCTTGCTGCGGATGCAATGGCCACATATCATTGGAATAGGGGATTCCGAAATATTCATCGAATCCGTGATTATTGGGCATCAATTCAGGCGCATCGCCCAAATGCCATTTCCCAAAAATTCCGGTAGTATAGCCCTGGGACTTGAGCATTTCGGCCAAGGTAGTTTCCTCAGGGTTCAATCCAATCTCGCTATTGGGCATCAATGCATTGTGGATGCCGATTCTATTGGGGTAGCATCCGGTAAGAATACCGGCCCTAGATGCGGAACAGACCGCCTGTGCAGCATAAAAACTAGTGAGCTTCAGTCCCTCCTTGGCCATTTGGTCCAAATTAGGGGTAGCGATGTCATCGGCTCCAAAAACACCTACATCATTGTATCCCTGGTCATCTGTAAAAATTAAAACGACATTAGGTGGCTGAGCTTCTTTTGAAGTTGATTTTTGTGGTCTCTCTTGACAAGAACACATAGTAATCAGCATTAAAAAGACAAATCCTTTAAAATTTAATTGTTTCATATGTTTTTTATTGTTGTTTTTGATAAGTCACATGTAACCATTAATGATTACACTATTTTTTTAAGGATTATTCTAAATCATGTCGGTTTCATTGACACTTTTTCAAAAATACCCAGTTAAATTACTTGTAAGATGCCATGAATATAGTTAATTTCCGAACGTATATTTTGAATGACCTTGACCAAAATGAATTTAAATAAGATCTTTAAGAAGAACCGCTCATTTTCATTTCTTTTAGTTTACGGCTTTTTGATTGTAGGATTACTTAGCTGCTCAAACCAAGAAAAAAAGGAAGTAGATAAAGATAGTGTGGCAGATGTGATCGCCTCGATGTCAGATACCCTTCCTATTGTTTCCTTACCTCCGGATGTGGATCCAGAGCATGAAGATTGGAAAGGCGCGGATCTAGATCCAAAATCCCCCGTACTTCCCTTATATCCAGAAGAAGAGGCCAAAAAATTTCTATTGCCCGAAGGCTACCATATTGAACCGATACTTACCGAACCCCAAATTGAACAGCCCGGTGCCATCGCTTTCGACGGTAATGGGAGAATGTTCGTTCTAGAATTGCGTACTTATATGCTTACGGCCGATTCTGACGGCACCTTGGAACCTACAAGTAGAATCTCCAGATGGGAGGATACCGATAATGACGGAATCTATGAAACGGGAACTGTCTTCGTGGACAGTCTTATTTTTCCCCGATTTGTACTGCCCTACGGAAAGGATGCCGTACTGACCATGAATTCAGATGAGGATAATGTATATAAATTTTCCGACACCAATGGTGACGGCAAGGCCGATAAAAAAGAACTCTTCACCACAAATTACGGTAGATCAGGGAACGTAGAGCACCAACAGGCCTTTATGTATTACAACATGGACAACTGGATGTACAGCACCTATAACGCCTTCCGGGTCAGGGAAACGCCTACTGGAGTCATCCGTGAAAATACGGGATATAACCGGGCACAATGGGGCGTAACACACGATGACGATGGAAAGGTTTGGTTTTTGGGAGGTGCGAGCGGCCTACCATCCCAATTTCAACAACCCGTACATTATGGTAATTTCGATTATGAGGATACCGACAATTATGCCGAAGGTTTTGAGGAACCGTGGGGCGCACCTGTATTGATCGGCGATCTTCAGGAAGGAATGGATCGAGTTCGTGAAAACAATGGTGGTCCAAAGAGGGTAACCGGTGCGGCCGGAAACGATATCTACCGTGGCGACCGATTACCCAAAGAATTATACGGACAATTGTTCTATGGAGAACCAGTAGCTCGGATTGTGCGCCAGGTTGATCCGGTGGTCAACGAAGGAATCACCACCTTGCACAACGCATTCCAGGACCAAAAATCCGAGTTCCTTCGATCCACAGACCCTTTGTTCAGACCGGTAGATATGACCACCGCACCAGACGGAACCATGTATATTACGGATATGTACCATGGAATTATACAGGAAGGGCAATGGGCGCAAAAAGGCACCTATCTTCGAACCAAAATTGAGCAGTATCAACTGGATAAGGTAATAGGGCTAGGCCGAATCTGGCGTATTACGCATGATAGCAAGGAACGGGACAAGACCAAACCGAATATGCTCAATGAAACACCGGCCCAACTTATAAAGCACTTGGAACACCCAAATGGTTGGTGGCGAGACAAGGCACAACAGTTGATTGTGTTGTCACAGGATAGGAGTATCGTTCCAGAACTTGAAGCCATGGTTAATAACAGCGATAATACATTGGCTCGTTTCCATGCCTTGTGGTGCTTGGAGGGTCTGGGTTCGTTGAAAGAGAAAATGGTTGAAAAATTAATGGAAGACCCCAATCCCAGAATGCGTATTCATGCCATGCGTGCGGGGGAAACACTTTATAAGTCGGGTAAAAAATCGCTTGGAGAGGATTATTTAAAATTACTTGAGGATAAAAATGTGGATGTGGCCTTACAGGCCGTTTTGTCGGCACACATCCTTGAAGTCCCATCCTTCGATGTTGCCCTCAAAAAATTACTCAAGTCGAATTCGGCCAAAGGAATACAGACCATTGGCAAACAGATATTAGAACCAAAAGAAGTCAAAAATTGGTGGGAAGTTGGCAATAATCAGCTTACCGAAGCCCAAAAGAGCAGCTTGGAAAAAGGAAAGGTCATCTTCAACGAACTCTGTGTACAATGTCATGGAAACGATGGCACAGGAACACCCGTTGGAGATGGTTTGGTCATGGCACCGGCCTTAAGCGGTTCCACCCGAGTACAATCGCACCCGGAATATGTTATTAAAACGGTGATGCACGGACTGGAAGGCCCATTGGATGGAAAAACCTACCCAGCGGGTATTATGGTGGGCAACAAAGAACAATCCGATGATTGGATTGCGTCCATTGTATCCTACATTCGAACCAACTTATCTAATGAAGCAACATTAGTATCCGCTGAGGATGTACATAACGTTAGGACCAAAACAGAGGAGCGCAACGCGCCTTATGTATATGATGAGTTAATGACATCGGTTCCGCAACTCCTTGTGCCAAGCGAAGATTGGAATATTACGGCAAGCCATTCCGTACCCACAAGAATTGGTGGCCGGGCCTCCCCTACCAGTGCGTTTAATTTTGAGGGATGGAGTTCTGGAGGTAATCAGGAAGAGGGCATGTGGTTTCAAGTAGAGTTCCCGGAACCTATGAGCGTCTCTGAAGTTCACTATAACGCGACCCCAATTTCTAGAGGTTGGCGTCCCGGATCGCCACCGCCACTTCACACCTATCCGCGTGGCTATAGATTAGAAACCTCCATGGATGGAATTTCATGGAAAGAAATTGAAAAGGGCGAAGGAGAACAGGCAGATGTTTCCCTGATTTTCGACCCTGTTGAGGCCAAGTTTATTCGTATGAGCTTAACGAAAAACTTTGGCCCACAAGAGGACCGTGAAATACCATGGTCCATGAGACAAATGAAGATTTATGGAGCATCAAAAAAACCTGTATTATGAATAACAAAAAAAACACAGTTTCAAGAAGAAACTTCGTAGCGAATTCAGCCGCTTTGGCCATTGGGACAACACTGATTGGTCCAAATATTTTTGGAAAAAATAGGTTGCTGAATTCAGCTGTCCCAAACTCTAAAATAAATGGGGTGCAAATCGGGGTAATTACGTATTCCTTTAGAAGTATGCCTGACCAAAGTGCAGAAGCTACGTTACAATATGTGTTGGATTCGGGCATTAACGCCATTGAATTAATGGGAGATCCGGCTGAATCCTTTGCAGGAAAACCCGAAAGTTCTTTGGACAGACGAACGCTTTGGGGATTAATGCGCTCCAAAAGGGAAGGAACAATAACAGCAGCGGATGAAAAAAAATTGACGGAAATGCAAGAGGCCATGGGCGTCTATAATGAAAAAGTGGCTACCTGGAGGTCTCAAGTTTCTATGGACAAGTTTAAGGAACTTAAGAAAATGTATAATGATGCCGGGGTAATCATTTACGCATTTAAGCCCAATGCTTTTGGCAAGGACAATACCGATGAAGAAATAAACTATGGGTTCAAAGCTGCTAAGGCCTTAGGGGCATCCCATGTGACCCTGGAACACCCAAGTGATGATGCACACACTAAAAAACTAGGGGAAATGGCCTCGAAACATGGCATATTTGTTGCCTATCATGGCCATACACAGCAAACACCCACCTTTTGGGACACAGCTTTGGAACAATCCAAATACAATGCCCTTAACTTGGATTTAGGACATTTTGTTGCTGCTGGAAATGAAGCCCCCTTGAATATTATCAAGGAAAAACACGATCATATAAAAAGCATGCACGTAAAGGACAGGCAAACTCCTGAACATGGCCAGGGCAATGTGGTTTGGGGAGAGGGAGATACCCCGCTAGTAGAGGCTTTGCAAATGATGCGCGATAATGGTTATTCATTTCCTGCTACCATTGAATTGGAATATGATATTCCCGAAGGTTCGGATGCCATTGCTGAAGTAAAAAAATGCTTGGCCTTCGCTAAAGAAGCTTTGGAAGGCTAGTTTAGATATAGACCTACCAGACCTTCCGGGGTAGCCACTTGAATGGTTTTAGATTGCCGGTCTACTTTTTTAATAATTTCATCATTGATGGGAATCAACAACTGTTTGTCCCCTTTTTTAATCTCGAAAAGTGCTTGGGAGGTAGTATCGTTAACACCTTCAACAATACCTATGTCCCCATGGACATCATCCAAGACGGTAAAGCCGATAACCTCATGATAATAGAACTTGTTGCCCGTAAGTTTAGGCAACATAGTTAGGGGAAGGTAAAGTTCACAGCGCATGATTCTGTCCGCATCGGACTCGTCCTTCACTTCTTCAAAATCGATACGAAGCAAGTTGGATTTGTGAAGGCGGGAACGTTTAATAAAAAATGGAACCAGATTGTTTCCCAATGAAACAAATACTGATTCCATATTTTCGTAAATCTCGGGGTCGTCTGTGTCCAACTTAACCAGGACTTCACCCTTAAAACTATATTTTGAAACGATTTTGCCTAGGTAGAAACAATCTTCCTTTCGCATCGTTAAAACTACTCGCCTTCTTTTGGAGCTTCTTCCTCTTTCATCTCAGGAGCGGCGGGGGCCTCTTCTGGTACTTCAGGTGCTTCCTCTACAGCTTCAACTTCTTCCTCTGCACTTTCTCCTTCTGGAGTTTCTGGAAGTGCAGCAGCCGCAGCTTCAGCAGCCCTTTTCTCGTTTATTTCTTTTTCAGCAGCCAATGCTTTTGCTTTAGCTTCTTCCTTCGCTTTATCCAATCCGCCTTTTTTGGCATCGATTGCAGCTTCCTTCTCGGAAACCCAGGCACTGAATTTTTCCTCAGCCTGCTCCTCTGTCAATGCGCCTTTCGCAACACCTCCTAATAGGTGTTTTTTCAATAGAACACCCTTATATGAAAGGATGGCTTTGGCAGTATCCGTTGGCTGAGCTCCGTTCTGCAACCACTTTACGGAACTATCCACATTCAAATCTATGGTTGCCGGATTGGTATTGGGATTGTAGATTCCTAATTTTTCCAAGAATTTACCGTCTCTTTTGGCTCTTGAATCGGCGGCAACCACCCAATAAAATGGTTTACCTTTTTTACCGTGTCTCTGTAATCTAATCTTAACTGGCATATCACATTAATTTGTAGGGTGCCCGACCCTTGGTTATTAATTCATTATTTTTTATTCTGCCATTCCCACAAATAAGGGAATCATTATCCTTGAAAAAGGGCTGCAAATGTAATTTAATTTCCTTGATTTGGCAATCATTGCTTCCACAAAATTTAGAAGCACATTGTTAAAACCTTTAAGAGCTTTTAAGTTAGCAAGTTAAATCTATGCAAAACCCCCTTAAACACTTGGTTTTCCAAGATATTCCTGTATCTTATGTCATGAAGTTATTGAAAAACAATAACCGTTATAAATTTAAATGATAAGATAGATTATGAAGTATTCAGAAAAAATTTCTAACAGGTTAAATGATTTGTTGACTAAAACGTACGACGCAGAAAAGGGATATAAACTGGCACAGGAAAAGGTGGATAACCAGACCGTGAAAAAATTCTTGGCCGATAAAGTGCAGCAGCGCTACAATTTTGGCCATGAGTTGAAAAAAGAAATCCAAGCCTATGGTGAACTGCCAGATAAGGGCGGAAGCATTAAAGGCGATTTGCACAGAACATGGATGAACTTGAATACCACCTTTACGAGTAACGAAACGGAAAAAATTTTAGAAGAAGTGGAACGTGGTGAAAAAGCGAGTCTTGAAGAATATAACGAGATTCTAAAAGATGATGAAATGGTATTGGCGCCATCTACAGAGAACATGCTAAAAAAGCATAGGGACGAAATTCAAATGGCATTAAGAAACGCCAAAGTATATGAAGAGGCAGTCTCCTAAACATTGTATTAAATTTGCTGAAAAAGCGGACGTTAAAACGTCCGCTTTTTTTAGTTGATAACTCCTCACAACTCCCTTTCCCCCTGCCGTCACTTTTCAGTATTTTTATCCTTGATCTTTTTTAAAGTACATACTCCAAATTCCAAACATTGGATACCTTGTTGTTTTTATTGGAATTTGATTTTTGTATTTTTTGAGATTTATAAGATGAGATAGGTCCTCATTTAATTTAAACAAAACTGATTGTCCAAATTTTCCGATTCCTTCGGAATTAAAAGTAGTATATGTACTTAATTTTCGACACCGAAACCACTGGACTACCCAAACGCTGGGACGCACCCATAACAGATACGGACAACTGGCCTAGATGCATCCAGATAGCTTGGCAATTGCACGATGCCATGGGCAACTTGTTGGACCAGCAAGATTACCTGGTAAAGCCCGAAGGTTTCAATATTCCTTATGATGCCGAGAAAATACATGGTATTTCCACCGCCTTGGCAGAACAGGAGGGAGTTCCGTTGGCCAAGGTATTGGAAAAATTCAATGAGGCCATGTCCAAGACCAAGTTCATCGTGGGACAGAACGTTGGGTTCGATGTCAATATCATGGGAGCGGAATTCCACCGGATGGGCGTTGAAAACCCCTTGCAGGAACTTCCGGTCTTGGACACCTGTACGGAACATACTGCGGAGCTTTGCCAAATCCCGGGAGGGCGCGGGGGGAAATTTAAGCTCCCAACCCTAACGGAACTGCATGAATTTTTGTTCAAGGAGCCTTTCGCCGAAGCGCATAACGCAACCGCGGATGTTGAAGCTACCACCCGATGCTTTTTGGAGTTGGTCCGGCTCAGACAATACACGGCCGAGCAATTGGACGTGCAGCCCGATTATTTCAGGAATTTCTCCGAAGCCAATCCGCAGGAGATTCAGCTCATCGGTCTAAAGCATATCAACCTAAAAAAAGCATCCAAAAAAATTGCCGATGCCCTCTGGGAAAAGGATACGGGCGGTATCACCAAGGAAGAAATAAAGGAAAACCTGGCCAACTTGGAGACGGCGGCTTTTGCCCATCTTCACAATCATACCCAGTTTTCCATATTACAATCCACCATCAGCGTACCTGACCTCATTACGGCGACGGCCAAGGCAAAAATGCCGGCGGTCGCCATAACGGACCATGCCAACATGATGGGCGCCTTTCACTTTGTAAACGGCATCATCAACCATAACACCGGGGTTGCGGCCAGGAACGAAGAAAACAGAAAGCGTTACGAGGCAACCAAAAAAGGCACCTTGGAAGAAGGTCAGGAACCCTTGGAAACATTACCGGAACCAGAGCAGGAAATTACGCCCATTGTGGGTTGTGAGTTTCAGGTGTGCGAGGACCATACCAATAAGACCCTAAAGGACAATGGGTACCAAATCGTAATGTTGGCGAAAAACAAGAACGGCTATCTAAATTTGGCCAAAATGTCCTCCATTGCCTTTGTGGACGGTAAATATTACGTACCTAGGATCGATAAAAAAATCATCGAACAATACAAGGATGACATCATTGTCCTAACGGGAAACCTGTATGGCGAGGTGCCGAGCAAAGTTTTAAATGTAGGTGAAAACCAAGCCGAGGAAGCTCTGTTATGGTGGAAGGAAACCTTTGGCGACGACCTGTATATTGAAATCATGCGCCACGGACAGGAAGACGAGGACCGTGTCAACCAAGTCTTGATCCAGTTTGCACAAAAGCACCAAATTAAGTTGGTGGCCACCAACAACACCTATTACGAAAAGAAGGAAAACGCCCATGCCCATGATATTTTGCTTTGTGTAAAGGACGGCGAAAAACAATCCACGCCCATTGGTAGGGGTCGTGGCTATCGTTATGGGTTACCCAATCAGGAGTATTATTTCAAGTCCTCGGATGAAATGAAGGAGCTTTTCAAGGACATCCCAGAAGCCATCATCAACATTCAGGAAATCGTTGACAAAGTAGAGACCTTTACCTTGGCAAGGGATGTCTTGTTACCCGCATTTAATATCCCCGAAGAATTCCAATTTGAAGAGGATAAACTCGACGGGGGCAAACGCGGTGAAAATAAGTACCTACGTCACATCACCTATGAAGGTGCCAAAAAACGTTACGGGGAAATAACCCCTGAAATTGACGAGCGCCTTGATTTCGAGTTGAAGGTCATTGAAAAAACGGGGTATCCAGGTTACTTTTTGATCGTGGAGGATTTCATAAGGGCGGCACGTGAAATGGGTGTTTCGGTGGGGCCTGGCCGGGGATCTGCCGCAGGTTCTGCGGTGGCCTATTGCCTTTGGATAACCAATCTCGACCCTATCGAATACGACTTGCTATTTGAGCGTTTCCTCAATCCGGACCGTATCTCCATGCCCGATATCGATATCGACTTTGATGATGAAGGCCGTAGCAGAGTTATGGACTACGTGATCGACAAATACGGATCAAACCAGGTGGCGCAAATTATTACCTATGGTACGATGGCCGCCAAATCTTCCATCCGTGATACGGCACGAGCCTTGGACCTTCCTCTGGGCGATGCCGACCGAATGGCGAAACTGATTCCCAACATGTCCAAGTTGAAAAAAATTATGGGGGTCGATGAGAAAATCCTCAGAAGCAAGTTCAACAGTGACGACATGGTCAAAATCAACGAACTGTTGGCCATTTCAGAAGGGGACGGATTGGAATCCGAAACCTTGAACCAGGCCTATGTTTTGGAGGGTTCCGTACGAAATACAGGAATCCATGCCTGTGGGGTCATCATTACACCTGACGATATCACCAAATTCGTACCAGTGGCCTTGGCGAAGGATTCCGACATGTACTGTACCCAGTTCGATAACTCCGTTGTGGAGAGTGCCGGACTTCTGAAAATGGACTTTTTGGGTCTAAAAACCTTGACCCTTATCAAGGACACCGTCAAGATTGTCAAGGCCAAACATGGCATTGAATTGGATCCTGAAAATTTCCCGTTGGACGATGAAAAGACCTACCAGCTTTTTCAACGTGGGGAGACCATTGGGGTGTTCCAGTACGAATCGCCCGGGATGCAAAAACATATGCGGGCGTTAAAACCTACCGTGTTCGCCGATCTTATCGCCATGAATGCCTTGTATCGTCCGGGTCCTATGGAATATATTCCCAGCTTTATCGCCAGAAAGCACGGTACGGAGGAAATCGTGTACGATTTGGAGGCTTGCGAGGAATATCTCGCCGAAACCTATGGTATTACGGTATATCAAGAGCAGGTAATGCTCCTGTCCCAAAAATTGGCGGATTTCACCAAAGGCGAAGCGGATGTACTGCGAAAGGCCATGGGGAAAAAACAAAAGTACGTGCTCGACAAAATGAAGCCCAAATTCATCCAACAAGCCTCTGCCAAAGGCCATCCGGAGGACAAACTGGAAAAAATATGGAAGGACTGGGAAGCCTTTGCCGCATACGCCTTTAATAAAAGTCACTCTACGTGTTACGCATGGATAGCCTATCAAACGGCCTATTGCAAGGCCCACTATCCTGCCGAATACATGGCCGCGGTGCTCAGTAACAATATGAACGACATTAAGCAGGTCACCTTTTTCATGGAGGAATGTAAGCGCATGGGGCTGGATGTTCTAGGACCGGATGTTAACGAATCGTATTACAAATTCGCAGTGAACAAGGACGGAGCGGTCCGGTTTGGAATGGGGGCCATAAAAGGAGTAGGAAAAGGTGCCGTAGAGGCAATCGTTGAGGAACGAAAGGAAAATGGTCCGTATAAATCGGTTTTTGATATGGCCAAGCGCATCGACCTAAGGGCAGCAAACAAAAAAGCCTTTGAAAACTTGGCACTCGCCGGGGGATTCGATTCCTTGGGGAATTCCCACAGGGCACAATACTTTCATAACGACGGAGACGGAATCACCTTTTTGGAAAAAGTCATCAAGTACGGGGCAAAATTCCAGGAGAACCAAAATTCGGCACAAGTGAGCCTTTTTGGCGATGCCAGTGAAGTCTCCATACCCGAGCCCATCGTTCCTCCCTGCGAGGAATGGGGTACCATGGAAAAATTAAGAAGGGAAAAGGAGGTAGTGGGCATCTATATTTCCGGCCATCCACTGGATGATTTTAAAACGGAAATCAAAGCTTTCTGCAATGCCAGTCTTTCCCATTGTAGCGACCTTCAAAATTATATCAATAGGGAACTCACCTTTGCGGGGGTCATTACGGATGTACAACACAGGGTTTCCAAAAACGGAAAGGGATGGGCCTCCTTTACCATGGAAGATTATACGGACTCCTTTGAGTTTCGAATTTTTGGGGAAGAATACCTCAAGTTTAGGCACTTCCTCATGCTAAACTCCTTCGCCTATGTAAAATTGTTCGTGCGGGAAGGATGGGTAAACAGGGAAACCGGACTCAAGGGAGAGCCACGAATGCAGTTCAACAGTTTTATGCTGTTACAGGATGTCATGGAATCCTTTGCCAAAAAATTGACCATTAGGCTGAACATCGATGAATTGGAAGAAGCGCAGGTACACCAACTCAAGGATACCTTGGTTTCCCACAAAGGGGAACACCCTTTGAGCTTTGTGGTGTATGAAATGCAGGAACAGATCAAGGTGCGATTGAGCAGCAGAAAACAAAAAGTACAGATTTCCAGTGAATTATTACAACGACTGGAGGAGCAACAGGTACATTTTAAACTTAACTAGCCATAAGACCATTTCCATTGAAGAAAAAGATATTTGTCGGCCTTGGTTTAATATTGCTCGGTTTTATTTCGGTAAAACTATACGATTATCTTTCCGGACCATCGGAGCAGTACACTGATGTAAAAGTGATTGCCTACCATTACAACGGTGAAGGGTACGTAGGATCTGAATCCTGCATGGAATGCCACGGGGATATTTATGAAACCCACTTACAAACGGCACATTATAACACTTCGGAATTCACCACTTTGGACAATATCCATGGAAGTTTTGAAGAAGGGAAAAATGCGGTGCGATTAATGGATGCCGATATTACCATAGTGGATAAAAATGGAAATCCGTTTCAGGTTGCCCGATTAAATTATGGAGACCGGAAACAATTTGATTGGAGCATGGACATCACCATAGGCTCGGGACTTAAGGGACAAACCTATTTGACTGATCAACCTGATGGTTTACATCAATTGCAAGCATCCTATTTTGTACCTACTGATACTTGGATCAATAGCCCAAATTATGCAAATACGTTGGTACCATTGAGGCCCGTAAACGACCAATGCTTAAAATGTCATGTCACTTTTGCCAAAAGCAACAATGAGAACCTAAACTCCAACATGTACGATATGTCCAGAATGGTTTTGGGCGTTGACTGTGAAAAATGCCATGGCCCATCGGAAAAACACGTAATTTTTCAAAGGAAAGGTATAGGAACACAAAAAGATACCACGCTCATAGCCTTGGCTTCCCTGTCAAGGCAGCAAAGACTTGATGTTTGCGCCTCATGCCACTCCGGACTCAGAAGCAATCAAATTCAAAACCCCTTTAAATTCTTACCTGGGGATACGCTATCCAAGTTTTCTAAAAACTTTAACTCACTTAGACCAAGCACGTCTTTGGACGTTCACGGAAACCAGTTTGGATTGCTCATCAGTAGCAAATGTTTTACCCAATCTGAACAGATGGACTGTATGACCTGTCATGACCCCCATAGAAACCAAAGAGGACAATCAGGCTATTTCAACAGTAAATGCATCGAGTGCCATCAACCAAATACAATCACATGTTCTATTTCGCAATCAAAAATGACAGCAAATAACAATGACTGTATACAATGCCATATGCCTATAATCCCTTCTAGGAGCATGCAGGTACAATTGACCAAATTGGAAGAATCAACCCCAATTGGGGTCAGAACCCATAACATTGCCATTTACCCAGAAGCCGAGGCAAATGAGTAAATTGGCATAGATTACATCAATCTTTAAATAACCAAAACGAATACCAATAGCGTAAGGAAAGCGTTGAATATTTGACTAACTTTGCATAATCAATAAAATGTAATAATCATGGCATTAGAAATAACAGATGCTACTTTTGACGAAGTAGTTTTAAAAAGCGATAAACCCGTAGTAGTCGACTTTTGGGCCGCATGGTGCGGACCTTGTAGAATGGTAGGGCCAATCATTGACGAAGTAAGTAACGAATACGAGGGCAAGGCCATAGTTGGAAAAGTGGATGTTGATGCCAATCAGGAATTCGCCGCAAAATATGGAGTTAGAAATATCCCAACGGTCTTGGTTTTCAAGGACGGGGAAATCGTAAGTAGACAAGTAGGTGTTTCACCCAAAAAGGTATATACGGACGCTATTGATGCGCTTTTATAGGCCGTTACCCATATAATTATAAAGGAAAGTCCAGTGAAGAACGCTGGACTTTTTTTATGTTATCTTTAGGCTATGGAAATACGCAAAGAATTAAACAACGCCACCTTATTTCCTAATCTGGAGCTATTGGCCAATCAGGTCGTAGAAGGATTCATCAGTGGTATCCATAAAAGCCCCTTTCATGGTTTTTCTGCGGAGTTTGCGGAACATAAAATCTACAACAACGGCGAAAGTACCAAGCATATCGATTGGAAATTGTACGCTAAAACGGATAAGTTATATACCAAACGCTACGAGGAAGAGACCAATCTTAGGTGCCATATGATTTTGGACAACTCGGCCTCCATGTTCTATCCGCAGGTCAAGACCCAGACCTTGGGAAACCTGAATAAAATCGGTTTTGGAATATTGGCCATTGCGGCCTTAATGAACGTATTAAAAAAACAACGCGACGCCGTGGGCCTGAGCGTGTTCTCCGATGATTACCACTATTACACCCCTGAAAAAGGGAGTGAGCGGCATTTTCAAATGCTTTTGTCAAAATTAAATGAAATTGGGAGCGAACAAACGGGCGGCAAGGAAACAAGAACCTATACCTATATCCATCAGATAGCCGAAAAAATAAAAAGAAGAAGTCTCATATTTCTCTTTACCGATATGCTTCAGACGGAAAAAGAAGATGAAGAATTGTTCGAGGCCCTTAGGCATTTAAAGTATAACAAGCATGAGGTGGTACTCTTCCATTTGATGGACAAGGAACTAGAATATCACTTCGATTTCGACAATACGCCCAAACGATTTTTGGATGTTGAAACGGGCGAACATTTGGATCTTTATGCCGATACTATTAAAGAAGCCTATGAGAAGGGTGTACAGGAATATTTCACCGCCATAAAGTTGAAATGTGCCCAATACCGAATCAAATATGTAGAAGTCGATATAATAAGGGATTTTTCTACGATACTGAATACCTTTTTGGTTGAACGCTCCAAATTTCTATAGAAGGTAATATTTTAAAAGAAAATGTTTGTGCAATTGAATAAGCAATGTATATTTGCACACGCTAAACGCCACGGTCTGGTAGTTCAGTTGGTTAGAATACCTGCCTGTCACGCAGGGGGTCGCGGGTTCGAGTCCCGTCCAGACCGCCAGTAAAATAAAGCCCTCACGGATGTGGGGGCTTTTTTATTTCTCCATTTATAAACTATTTATAAACATTCGAGGGTTTTATAATCAAGATTTTAATCAAGACTAAAAAAGTCATATCTTGAAACAATAAATAATCATACCAGTTAATTACCATGCAAGTCGTCTGTCTACAAGAGGAAGCTTTTTATGCCTTGTTTAAAAAGGTCATTGAACATGTTGAATCCAAAAGGCAGGATAAGCCCGAAAAATGGATTGATGGGGAAGAAGCAATGTCTATCCTTAGAATAAAATCTACGACTACCCTTCAGAGACTAAGGGATGAAGGAAAAATTAGGTTTTCCCAACCCCAAAAGAAGATTATCCTTTACGATAGGGATTCTATTATAGCATACATCGAGAAACACGCCCGAGAAACTTTTTAAAAATGGAAGAAGAAATCAAAGTTGACGAAAAATTTAAGCATGCCTTTAACTTGGGTTATCGATTGGCAGAGGAGTTGAATCTCAAATCCCCTATGCTTGAAAATCAGGAGAAAATTATGCCCTCAAATCCCATGCACTTGGGTATGCAGCAGTTTATTGATGAAGCCAAACTTTCCAAAAATAAAAGACAGGATAAAACCGTTGAAAAAAGTGTCAAAAAGAAAAGGGGCAAGGGTTTAGGCTTTTAGTTAGACCAGCTTTCCATAATATTTTATTCCTAATCAATAATTTTTCTCTGATACGTAGGTACTAACCGCCCAAAATCGTACATAATGCTTTGCTTTCCATTACTCGAAGTCAGAGGTTTTAGACACCTAAGGATAGTTTGATATTTTGTGTTTTTCGGTACTTATAGTACCGAAAGGAAATAAATTATAAACCAAATCCATATAAAGTTTAAAAAATTACGTAAATTGGTACCGTGAGTACCGATAGTAAATTAAAAATAAACCAATTATTGGGCGCGAATCCTTCGGGAATCGTTTACCTATCTTCTTGGTTAGTAGGGCAAGGATATAGCCTTGATCTGCAAAAAAGATATCGTAGCAGTGACTGGTTTACTTCAATAGGTACAGGAGCCATGATACGCTCGGGCGATGATGTCGGTTACGAAGGGGCTATCTATGCCCTTCAAAATCAAGCAGGGCTATTTGTACATCCAGCAGGGAAGACCGCTTTCTCATTACTCGGAAAATCACATTATTTAGAACTTTCCCAAAAAAAGGTTACACTGTTCGGTGGAAAAAACGAAAAGCTGCCCACTTGGTGCTTAAAGCATGATTGGGGCGTAACCCTAGACTATTATAGTTCTTCTTTTCTACCAGCAGAAATAGGACTTACGGAAGTGGAGCTAAAAACATTCACCATAAAAGTTTCCAGTGCTGCGAGGGCAATGCTAGAGTGCCTATTTTTAACACCCAAAAATCAAGAACTTTTAGAGTGTTACCAATTAATGGAAGGGTTAAATAATCTAAGACCCAATCTTGTTCAAAATCTATTGGAAAACTGTTCCTCCATAAAGGTAAAACGCCTCTTTCTATATCTGGCAGAAAAGGCTGGTCATAGTTGGGTTCAACATATAAACCTCGAAAAAATAGATTTGGGAAGTGGTAAACGAAGTGTCGTAAAAAATGGTGTTTACAATTCAAAATATAAAATAACCGTTCCTACCGAATTTGCAAATGGCGAATTATAAATCACAAGTTTCATTATTATTGAGTGTACTTCCGGAAGTTGCACAGGAAACATGCTTTGCCCTCCATGGAGGAACGGCCATTAACCTGTTCGTTCGTGAAATGCCTAGGTTGTCCGTAGATATTGATTTAACCTACGTTCCGCTTGAGGATAGGGAAACATCTTTTAAAGATATAACGGGGGCCTTGGAAAGAATTAAAGCAACTATTGAAACGGTCGTCCCAAACGCCAAGGTTGTACACAAACAAGCTGAACTTAAATTGCAAATTTCCAATATACAAGCTCAAATAAAACTCGAAGTCAATCAGGCAATGCGCGGGACTATTACGCCATCGATTAAAATGACCTTATGTGAAAAGGCGCAGGAAGCATTCGATGCTTTTTGTGAAATTGCTATCGTCCCTATTGGTCAACTTTATGGAGGCAAAATTTGTGCTGCTTTGGATCGTCAGCATCCAAGAGATTTTTTCGATGTCAAATATCTTTTAGAAAACGAGGGATTTACTGAGGAAGTCAGAACAGGATTCCTCTTTGGTCTGTTAAGTAGCAATAGACCACTACATGAAATGCTTGCTCCAAATTTGCTTGACCAACGTTCAGTTATGGCGAATCAATTTGAAGGTATGAGTGAAGAAGTGTTTGCCTATGAAGATTTTGAAACAACACGAAATTTACTTCTTAAAACCATTCATGAAAACCTTACTGATTCTGATAAAGAATTTCTATTGAGTTTTGAAAACAACACCCCAAATTGGAACGCGTACAATTTTGAAGACTATCCTGCGGTACAATGGAAATTACAAAATCTACAAAAGCTAAAAGAAGCTAATCCTGAAAAGCATAGGGAGCAATTAGAACTTTTAGAAAGTGGGCTTACAGCTTAATCCTAGTTATGAACATTCCACATAAAAACACTCCGTTAACACGTAAGTACAATTCTTAACTAGAGAACTGGTACAAAATTATTCGATGATGAACAGTAGATATCAATAACCTCTACTATCTCTTCTGATGTAAATTCATCTATAACCGATAAATCAAATTCACTAGCGAAATTACAACATAAGAGTACTTTGAGTTCTTCCATAGTATCCTCCTCCAATCCACTAGCATTTGGGTCATAGATTTTATAGGCAAGAAACCTGCCAAATTCCTCGTCGAATTTCTTTTCCGAATAGGTGTCACTTTCATCTGTAAAATTCTTGAAATAGTACATGTATTTTTGGTTCAAGCCCCAAAAGTATAGAGCGGTTAGCTCGGCCTTTTCAAGGTTATTTTTGAACTGCCATAACATTCCAGAAGGGTCTAATTCATACTCGTTGGGCAAGTCAAATCCATAATGATTGATGCTTTTGAAGAGGCCGGTAATAGCTTCATTATTTGATTGTGGTTCAAAGGAAAAACTCATCAATAATTTACGTAGCACTATCTTTTTAAAATAGGCTATAGTAGCTGCATTGATATCTTTTGTAATGAACATTTTGTCGCTAATACTTATCAATGGCTATAAGTTTTTTTGTTTGTCGTAGGTCTAGATTTTAAGATTGACCAAAGATACCGAGTAAAGATTTTAACTAAGGAGGTAGTACTCTTTTTAACTTTTTTATTCAGCCATATATTCCCAAGCCACTGCGGAAGTCTTGCAAAAATTCCACTCCGATCCTCCCGAGCGGGCGACCTTCGTCCGCCCGCTTTCGCTCGTCTTTCCGTTCCGGTTTTGCAAGACCCCCTCGCGGCCGCGCAAAAGCACAAGCGGCAAAATGCCGCTTGCCCTTTTTTCTCCCTACCCACAAAAAACTTGAACACTGCCGTAATTCTTCCCATTTTTTAAACACCATATTAGACCATTTTAATTTCATGCCTGTACCCATTTATATTGATATGGTTCGATATGAATTAACGACTTAAACAATTGATTAATAGATAGTTAAATTCATAATTGATTACTTATATTTATCCGTGAAACGGATAGCGAGGTGCATTCTAAGTAACTTAGAATTGTCTACTTCTGGCGAAGTGTTTTGCTTAAAAAGCAACGAAAATGGAAAAACAAAAAAGAGGTCGGAAACGATTGGGAAACAAGAAGAGATTCCATAACATAATGCTGCGTTTCAACGATTCCGAATTTGAAAGATTGCGAAAAATCTGTGAATCCTATAATCTCGATATTTCGCAAAGGGGCGTTATAAGTCCACTCCTGAGGAGATTAGTTTTGCAGCAGGAGGCCGAAGAAAAAGATAGGCTCCCCGATACCTCGAACCTTGCTTACCACATCAACAGAATAGGCAACAACATTAACCAATTAGTCAAAATCGCACACCACAAAAACCTGAGAAACCCGAACAGTAATCTGCAAAATGAAATACAAAAGACGAACAGATTGCTACATGCACTTTTAGAGATTGTCATGACAGAACAAACGGTATGATAGCAAAGATCATTTACGGCCAAACCTGTACCGGAACATTGAACTATGTTTTCGGAAAGGAAGGTATGCGAATACTCGGCTACGGAAACACATTTTCACGAAACATATCGCCAAAATTTTTCGGGAGCGTGCTTTATTTTCAGGGACAGCGCAACGCCACCAAGAACCGGTATGCCCATATAAGTTTGAACCTTCCCCATGGCGAACATTTGGACGATAGGACCTTCTATAAAATCTCCGAGGAGTATATGGAAAATATGGGCTTTGGAAATCAGCCCTTTGTAGTGGTGCGCCACAACGATACCAAGCACGAGCATGTCCATATTGTAACCACCACAGTAAAGGAAGACGGAAAAGTACTCGGAATCTACAATAGCCACAAAAGAAGTATGGCGATACGGAAACACCTCGAAAAAAAGTACGGACTTACACCTGCACCGACCAAAAAACAGACAAGCCAACTACCGATATACCGATTACCGGAAAAACAGTTTGGAATGGAAGCCGAAAAAGGAACGAAGTACTATCTACAGGATGTCCTGAACAGCATCAACCAAAAATACAGGGTGCGCAGTTTTGATGAACTTGCACGATTGGTAAAACGGTATCATATTGAAGTAAGACAGACCAAAAGTGAAACGGGAAGAATAGGGGTCGCATATGGGCTGAATAACCAAAATGGGTATAAAACACGATTAATCAATGGTTCCGCCGTACACCGAAATTTGAGCGGCCCAAAACTTCAAAAGGTATTCGATATCCATTCCAAATCGAAGCTGTTGCCGATGTACCGTAAACGGCTCTTGAAACAAATAGAGACCACTTACGACCTTTTCCAGACCATCCGTCCGCATGACCTGGAAGCCGTGCTAAAGGAATATCAGCACATTGATATCAAACTGGACAAAAAAGGAGATGTTATCGAGGGGTACACTATCTTTGACAGATCGCGCTATGTTTTCAGGGCAAGGGAGCTTGGCAAGAACGTTCGGATGCAGAATCGTTTAGACATTTTTGGTAAAGGGCACGAACCCACCCAAGTCGATATGGAAAGCAAACAGGTCAAATTGGAAATCCAAAAACTTATAAAAGACGCTTTTACAACATCCTATCTTAAATCCCCGAAACAGCAAGGACTGCTTTCGGAACATATTCTGAAAACCAACTTCGGGGATATCGTTCCAATCTTGACGGCCTCCAAAGCTCATAATTTCTTGGAACGCTACATCCCAAGAAATCAAAGGACGGATTTCAGGAAAGCGGTAGAAAATATCTTTCCCATGGTCAGGGACAGATTGTATGAAATTGAGACCAAAAAGGAAAAAGAAATCTTAGAGAACATATTCAAACTTATCGGCAAGGTATTGAAAAAGGACATTTTCAATGTTGGCACGAAACAGGGGAGTGTTCGTCTTTTGTTCCAAGCTTTGGGCGTAAAGTACTATGACAACAAATTGTCCTTTACCAAATCGAACAAGCATACGGTTCCCGTTACTCTGGGAGACTTGTCCTTCCCCGAGCATATGGAAAAACATGTATCCACGGGATTCGTGCGTCAAAACCATTTGATGTTGGATATGCTGTCGGAGCAGTCTTCCGATAACAGTCCTAAGCTGACTGCAACGGCTATATTCTTGCCTATGATTTTTCCGAAACTATATGGAAAAATGAATACCGTTTACAAAAAGCAATATGAAAGTATCGCTTTGGGTTCGTATATAAAGAATGCCGAACGTATGCATGCGCCTTTCGAAAAATCGGCGAAGGATTATATCTCCCTGTTCAATGCCAAGGGGTTCTATTTTGTAAATGGAGAGAAAGGGTTCGAGATCAAATCCATTTATACGGACAATACAACAAGTTGCCCCTTGCCGAAAAGAACGAACCAGTATTTGAGTTCAATTCCTGATTTAAGCGAAACATTAAAAGGACAACAACCTATCATTAATGAACTAATAGCAGATGGAAGGAACAATCTCGAAAACCTATGGGCGGGACATTTGATGGAAAGGGGACTGTACGACAAGGTCGCCTTTATGCTAACCGCTGAAAAAGGGTACCCGAACCTGCACCGGGAAATAGTGCAACACCATATGGATAACGGACTTCGCGAAAGTGTGAAAATGGCATCAGCGAGGCATTCGAATATCCAACAAAACAGACTGCTCAGAAAAGGCGTTTATGCCGTTAGCTCCTTATTGGGCAGTAGGGGCAAGAAAACCGAAGAAGTCTATAACGGGTTCAAGGATGAGTTTACGGATTGGTCGAAATACAAAGGCAAAGGTAGAGGACTTTCATTCTAAATTTCGTTTTCATTCTTTGTCCCACAAACTATTATCTTATAAAACATCTCACATTTTTTGACTATTTTTCATCGATTGCATTGCCCAAAAATTCCTTAAACCAAAAAAAGAATCTTAAAATTTTGTAATTTTGCATCGATGAAAAAGGTTTTCCATAAAATATTATCTGTTTTAATGGCATTTGTAGTGATGTTCACTACGATGTCATTCACGGTTGATATACACTACTGCGGGGACTCTTTGGTCGATTTTAGTTTCTTCACAAAGGCAGAAACCTGCGGAATGGAAAAGGCACAACCAACCACGGGTTGTGAAAATCCTTCAATGAGCAATAAATCGTGTTGCTCAGACCAAAAAATCGTGAAGGAAGGTAGCGACGACCTTAAAACATCATTCAACAAACTTACTTTTGAGCAACAAACCTTCGTTGCCACATTTTTCTACACCTATATCAATCTTTTCGAGGGACTTGATGAAAATATCGTTCCCTTCAAGGATTACTCGCCCCCCTTTATTGAACGGGACGTTCAGATACTCTACGAGACTTATTTAATTTGATTTTTAGACAGTAGCCCGATTCCGATACCCATCGGAACGGCACTAAGCCCAACGGTTATCCCGTTCTGGGCACGTTTTGTTGTATTCAACTTTTAGAATTGCAACAAGCCACAATTGTATAACTGTCTAATTATCATTTTATATGCTGAACAAAGGCATAAAATTCCTTATAGAAAATAAGCTCGTTGCGGTACTGATGCTAGCCCTTTTCGTGGGTTGGGGTATCGTGAACGGACCCTTTAATTGGGACACCGGAATATTGCCCAATGACCCTGTGGCTGTAGATGCCATACCCGATATTGGCGAAAACCAACAGATTGTTTTCACCAAGTGGCAAGGGCGCTCTCCTCAGGATATCGAGGACCAGATTACCTACCCGCTCACCACTTCCCTTCTCGGAATACCTGGCGTCAAGACCATTCGTAGTTCTTCGATGTTCGGGTTTTCCAGTATCTACATCATTTTTGAAGAGGACATCGAATTCTACTGGTCGCGTAGCCGCATCCTCGAAAAGCTCAATTCGCTACCCAGCGGTCTGTTGCCCGATGGTGTCAATCCCGCCTTGGGCCCGGATGCCACGGGATTGGGACAGATTTTTTGGTACACTCTGGAAGGTCGTGACAAAGAGGGAAACGTTACAGGTGGATGGGATTTACAGGAACTACGAAGCATACAGGATTACTACGTAAAATATGCGCTCTCTTCTGCAAGCGGTGTAAGTGAAGTGGCATCCATTGGCGGATACGTTCAGGAATACCAAGTGGATGTTGACCCCGAAAAGATGCGGCAGTACAACATCGGTCTGGCGGATATTGTAAAGGCCGTTAGGGAAAGCAATCAGGACATCGGTGCGCAAACCTTGGAAATGAACAAGGCCGAATACCTGGTGCGCGGTCTGGGGTACGTAAAATCCATAGCCGATATAGAAAATGCGGTAGTCGATTCCGAGAATTTCACTTCCATCAGGATAAAGGATGTAGGCAAGGTACACTTGGGACCAGCTACACGTCGCGGCATTTTGGACAAGGAAGGTGCCGAAGTCGTGGGCGGTGTGGTAGTTGCCCGTTACGGTGCCAATCCGCTGGAAGTCATCAATAATGTCAAAGACCAAATCGACGAGGTAAGCTCGGGGCTTCCTTCAAAAGAACTGGCCGACGGTAGAACCTCCCAAGTCACTATTGTCCCCTTTTACGACCGTACCGAACTCATTCAAGAAACCTTGGGTACGCTCAACGAGGCCCTGACCTTGGAAATCCTGATTACCATTTTGGTCATTATCATAATGGTTTTCAATCTCAGAGCATCCATATTGATTTCTGGATTATTGCCCGTGGCGGTGTTGATGGTCTTTATCACGATGAAGCTCTTTAATGTGGATGCGAACATTGTGGCACTTTCGGGTATCGCCATTGCTATTGGTACGATGGTAGATGTCGGGGTCATCCTTGCCGAAAATATGATTCGACATCTGGAAGATGAAGACTTGCGGGTAAACAAAAACGGTCAACCCTATACAACAAACGAAATCGTTTACAACGCCACATCCGAAGTTTCCGGCGCTATTGTTACTGCTGTAATGACTACAATAATTAGTTTCCTTCCGGTGTTTACGATGATTGGTGCTGAAGGGAAACTCTTTCGACCATTGGCATTTACCAAAACAATGGCATTGGCCGCTGCACTCGTTATTGCCCTATTCCTTATACCGCCATTCGCAGCCACTTTCTTTAGAAAGACCGAAATGCGGGAACGGCTCAAATATGCCATCAATGGGCTTTTAATCCTTTTGGGAATCACCGCAGTGATTTTTGGGTATTGGATAGGATTGGTACTTGTCGCTTTTGGCTTGGTAGCCATTTTATCGATGCGTGTTACGCTTTCGCGAAATCGAGCTGGCGAGATTCACGACCAAAGGGAGAGCGTAGCGGTAAAGCAAAAAAATCTCATCAATACGGCTATTGCCACAATCGCAGTTGTATTCCTATTGGCTGAATACTGGCGACCGCTCGGCTTCGACCGCAGCCTGATTATGAACCTCATTTTTGTAGCGGTAAGCTGTTTTGGTGTTCTGGGCATCTTTTCGCTACTCAGAAAATACTACGATAGCATCTTAAGATGGGCATTGCAAAACAGATTGCTGTTCTTGATAATTCCCACCACATTGCTGGTTCTCGGTTTCTTCATAATGCGCAACACGGGTAAGGAATTTATGCCAGCGCTCAACGAGGGTTCGTTCCTGTTGATGCCTACCTCGCTACCGCACTCAGGTGTAGCCGAAAATAAACGGGTCTTGCAACAATTGGATATGGCGGTGGCCACCATCCCTGAAATCGAGACCGTGGTCGGAAAGGCAGGCCGCACCGAATCCGCGCTTGACCCGGCACCGCTTTCGATGTACGAGAACGTGATTCAGTACAAGTCGGAATATATGCGCAACGCTTCAGGGGAACGGCAACGCTATCGGGTAAACGACGACGGACTTTTTGTATTGAAAAATGATAGGTTCCATATTAATCCGAACAACGAAGTAGAAAACGATGCCAGTTATGAAGCATCCCAATTGCAAACTACCATCACAAGAAACGAATTGATTCCCGATGATGATGGCGAGTACTACCGAAACTGGCGACCTGAAATCCAGAGCCCGGATGATATCTGGAACGAAATCGTCAGGGTCACTAAACTGCCCGGTATTACTTCCGCCCCTAAGTTACAGCCTATCGAAACCCGATTGGTGATGCTGCAAACGGGTATGCGCGCGCCAATGGGCATTAAGGTCAAGGGGCAGGACTTACGGGAAATCGAAGCTTTCGGCTTGGAACTCGAAGAAATATTGAAACAGGCCGAAGGTGTAAAAGAACAGGCCGTATTTGCCGACCGTATCGTGGGCAAACCCTATCTGTTGGTGGATATCAAACGGGAACAGTTGGCGCGTTACGGGGTTTCGATTATGGACGTACAGGAAATCCTGCAAGTGGCCGTAGGTGGGATGCCCCTGACCCAAACAGTCGAAGGTAGGGAACGCTACGCCGTTAGGGTACGCTACCCACGAGAGCTGCGTGATAATCCGACCGACCTAAAGAATATCTACGTTCCCGTGGAAAAAGGAAGCCCCGTTCCCCTTGGCGAACTCGTGGACATCCGGTATGAGCAAGGTCCGCAGGTCATCAAAAGTGAGGACACCTTCTTGGTCGGCTATGTTTTATTTGACAAGCTGGACGGCTTTGCCGAAGTGGATGTGGTGGAAAATGCCCAGGCCTTGATTCAAGAAAAGATAGACAGCGGCGAACTGACCGTACCCAAAGGCATCAGCTACAAGTTTACGGGCACCTATGAAAACCAGTTGCGTGCAGAGAAAACCCTGTCCATCGTGGTTCCGCTATGCTTGATTATCATATTTCTCATTCTATACTTTCAGTTTAAATCGGTCACCACCTCATTGATGGTATTTACCGCCATTGCCGTAGCATTTGCAGGTGGCTTTGTGATGATTTGGCTCTATGGACAAGACTGGTTTCTCAATTTCAATTTGTTCGGTGAGAACCTTCGCGAGTTGTTCAATATCAAAACTATCAACCTGAGCGTTGCGGTCTGGGTCGGATTCATCGCACTCTTTGGTATTGCTACCGATGACGGTGTGGTGATGGCAACCTATCTCGACCAATCTTTCGATAAGGAAAAACCGAATGACAAACCGGGCATTCGTCAAGCTACCCGTGAAGCGGCAGGCAAGCGTATCCGTCCCTGTTTGATGACGACCGTAACGACCGTTCTTGCCTTGTTGCCAGTGCTAACATCCACCGGAAAGGGAAGCGATATAATGATTCCAATGGCCATTCCCATTGTGGGTGGGATGCTCATTGATGTAACCTCATATTTCCTGTTGCCCGTACTATATAGCTGGCGGGAAGAAAATCAACTTAAACGAGCGAGCAAATGAAAAATGTAAAAATCATCATCGGATTATTGCTTGTTTCTTTTTACGCGGAAGCGCAAGAGCTTCAATCTTATATACAGGAAGCAGAAGCGAACAATCCAGATATTCAGGCTTACGAGCTGCGGTACAATATCGCCGAAGAAAAAGTGAACGAAGTCAATACGCTACCTAATACTGTGGTAAGCGCAGGATACTTTGTAAGCGAACCCGAAACCCGAACGGGTGCGCAACGGGCACGATTTTCGATTTCGCAGATGTTGCCGTGGTTCGGTACGATAACGGCACGGGAAAACTATGCCAGCTCAATGGCGGAAACCGAGTTTGTTGAAATTGCCATTGCCAAACGAAAACTGGCACTTTCGGTCGCCCAATCCTACTATCAACTATATGCCATCAATGCGAAACAGGATGTACTGGACGAAAACATCCAACTACTACAAACTTACGAACGGTTGGCATTGACCTCTGTGGAAGTGGGCAAGGCTTCCGCAGTTGATGTTCTACGGTTGCAGATTCGCCAGAACGAACTGCAACAACAAAAAGAGGTCTTGCAGGAGGAGTATTTGGCGGAACAGGTCAGCTTCAACAATCTTTTGAACCGAAAGGAAAGCATTGCCGTTGAAATCGTCCCAGAAATGACCATCCCAACGGAAGACCCGATATACAGCGATGAAGGATTGGCGCTTAATCCCGAACTGCTCAAATATGATAGACTTTACGAGTCCATTGAACAATCCGAATTGCTGAACCAAAAGGAAAGTGCCCCGAACATCGGTTTTGGATTGGACTATGTACCCGTTTCCGAACGTCCCGATATGACCTTTAGCGACAACGGCAAGGATATCGTGATGCCAATGGTATCGCTGTCCATACCTATTTTCAACAACCGCTATTCATCGGTTTCCAAACAGAACGAACTGAGACAACTGGAAATCGAATCACAAAAAACAGAGCGTTTGAATGTACTTGAAACCGCTTTCGCGAAAGCAAAATCACAGCGCAATCAAGCCCGTATTCAGTTCAATACCCAAGAAAAGAGTTTAATGCAGGCTAACGATGCCGAGGAAATATTAATAAAGAATTATGAAACGGGAACCATCGATTTTAACGATGTGCTGGACATTCAGGAATTGCAACTGAAATTTCAGATGAACCAAATCGAATCCATAAAGATGTATTACGTGCAATCAGCACTTTTAAACTATTTAATAAATTAAAAATGAAAATATTACAAATCACCACCCTATTGCTGTTTTCTTCTACTGTATTTGCCCAAGTAGGCACAAACGGTGCGGACAGAAATGAAGAAGGTAGACCTGTCAAGGAGTATAACTTAACCATTGAAGAAAATGAAATGACGCTCGCTGGTGTAACAGCAAAAGGAATGACCATCAATGGTAGTATTCCTGGACCAGTCTTGGAATTCACCGAGGGCGACCTCGCCATTATCAATGTTACCAATAAAATGGATGTGGAAACCTCTGTACATTGGCACGGGTTGATATTACCCAATTTTTACGATGGCGTTCCCTATTTGACCACGCCACCTATTAAACCAGGAACAACTTTTCAATACAGAATCCCAATCAACCAATCAGGCACCTACTGGTACCATTCCCACACGATGCTACAGGAGCAAAGCGGTGTTTATGGGTCTATTATTATTCACCCAAAAGAAAAAACTCTGGAATATGACAAGGATTTGGTTGTGGTACTCTCTGATTGGACCAACGAAAATCCTATGAATGTTTTGAGAAACCTTAAAAGAGGTAACGAGTGGTATCAGGTCAAAAAAGGTACGGCGGTTCCTTTGGGCAGGGTTATCAAGGAAGGCGCATTTGGTGCACAACTGAAATTTTGGAGAGACCGTATGGAAGGAGCAGATATAGCCGACATCTATTATCCGGCATTTCTGACCAATGGAAAATCATTGGCCGAGTATCCCGAATTCAAAACAGGCGAAAAAGTACGGCTTCGCTTTATCAATGCATCCGCCTCTACCTATTACTGGATGGATTTTGGCGGTGGCAACCCTATGGTCGTTGCGGGCGATGGTATTGATGTGGAACCTGTACCTAAAAGCCGTTTCCTTTTTGGTATTGCCGAAACCTATGATGTTATCGTAACCATCCCTGAAGGTACTTTGGAAGTTACCGCCACCGCTCAAGACGGTTCTGGTAGCACCTCGTTGCGCTTGGGACAGGGAAGCCTGTATCCAGCAAAAAGAATTGAGAGACCGGACAAGGTTGCAATGATGAAACAAATGGCCAAAATGGATATGAAGATGGGCGCCCCTGCAATGGTGGGTAACAAAAAGAAAAAAACACCCGAGTTTTTGAAGGAAAATTACGGGATGAAAATGGATATGAAAGATGGCCAGATGAATATGGGAATGCAAGACAAAATGTCAATGAATAAAGGCGAAATGGGCGACAATATGAAGATGGACGACCATAAGCAAATGAAGATGGATAAAAAGATGGACGGTATGGCAGGAATGAAAAAAGATTCAATGCCAATGAAATCTACCGAACCTTCGCATATGATGGGAGGCCATATGGGGCACGATATGCCTATGATGCAAAAAGACACTTCCTCTTTTGATTACGATACCCGTAAAACCTATTTCAACTATGATTTCTTAAAAGCGAAGGAAAATACCACCTACAAGGCTGATTTGCCCGTAAACGACATTCTATTAAACCTGACCGGAAATATGCAACGCTATGTGTGGAGTATTAACGGTGTGCCACTTTCAGAAACGGATAAGATTAAAATCAGGGGTGGTGAAGTAACCCGCATTACCCTTAACAACCTAACGATGATGCACCACCCGATGCACCTTCACGGGCATTATTTTAGGGTAATCAATGAAAATGGTGAGCGCTCGCCGTTGAAACACACCGTCAATGTGCCACCGATGCAGAAAGTGGTTATCGAGTTCTATAACGAGGAGTATGGCGATTGGTTCTTTCACTGCCACATCCTGTACCATATGATGGGCGGTATGGCTCGCGTATTCAGCTATGATACCCCAAGGGATGAAAGGATGAAAAACTTTCCCGTTCAAAAACTGATTGACGAAACAGACCATTACTATTCTTGGGGATTGTTGCGTGCAGGCTCAAACTTTAATGAACTATTTCTGATGTCAAGCAATATTCGGAATGAATTTGGTTTAAGAGCAGAGTTCGATTATAACAAAAACCTTGAAGCCGAAGTAAACTATAATAGGTATCTCAATGATTGGGTGCGCCTCTATGTAGGAGTAAATACCGAAACTTCTACACCCGACTCGTATGACACCTTTAATACAGTAGGTCTAATTGGTGTAAAATACTTTACGCCTTACCGATTTAATGTAGATGTGAGTGTAGACCATCAACTGCGCCCAAGGATACGTCTCGATAGGGAACTGTTGCTTTTTCCACGCTTTTTCCTTGAAGGGGAATACGAATACCGGGCAGACTTTGGTTGGGTGAACGATATAGGCGATACATCCTATCAGGGCGAAACGCAATGGTTGGTGGGAACCTCTTATATCCTATCCCGAAATTTTTCAATACAAGCAAATTACAATAACCGATATGGCTGGGGTGGCGGTCTTTTAGCCCGATTTTAACAAAGTAACAATTTAAAACAAACACAAAATGAAAACAGTAAAGAGAACGATAGGTACAATGGCACTTGCTACCGTAGTGATGGTAACAGTTTCCTGCAAGGACGGAAATAAGAACGAACCCGCCAAGCCAATGAGCAATGAAATACATCAAGAAAAGATGGATGATAAGGAAGATATGGCTATGGATAACAGCCAAGATGCCAAGGCAGAAGCGATATTGAAGGACTATTTCAACTTGAAGGACGCTTTGGTCAACGATGACAATTCCAAAGCAAAGGAACTGGGCAACACCTTGGCACAATCGCTCAAATCCTTTGATGCATCGAGCTACTCGGACAGCGAGCAGAACGAACTAAACGATATCATTGAGGATGCCACCGAACACGCCGAGCATATTGGCGAGAGCGATATAGCCCACCAACGCGAGCATTTTAAAACGCTTAGCAAGGATATGACCGATATGGTGGCGATAACGGGAACTTCAATGACCATTTATGAGCAGTACTGCCCAATGTACGATAACAATAAAGGCGGTGCTTGGCTAAGTATGAATGAAGAAATCAGAAACCCCTATTTCGGTGCCCAAATGCTAAAATGTGGTAAGGTGCAACGTGAAATCAACTAAGTGAAAATAGTAAAAATCATAGCGTGGATAGCATTGGTTGCCTTTGTGGTCATCCAGTTTTTTCCTGTGGACTATAACCAGAGTGAAACCGTACCACAAACCGATTTTATGCTCGTGAACAATGTACCTGCAACGGTAGAACAATCGTTGCAGGTTTCCTGCTATGATTGCCATAGCAATAATACCGATTATCCTTGGTACAGCAAGGTACAACCCTCTTCTTGGTACTTGGAACATCATATCAAAGAAGGAAAGGCAGAGCTGAATTTCAACGAATGGGGCAACCTTTCCGACCGAAGGAAAAATAGCAAATTACGGTCTATCATAAACCAGATCGAGGATGGGGAAATGCCTTTGGATAGTTACACGCTAATTCATCGGGATGCAATTTTTTCTGAGGCGAACAAAACAGCAGTAATTGACTATATGAATAAACTAAAAGATAGCTTGGAATAAAGTCCTGCTGCGGGAAGGGTAGTATGATGGTTCGTAGTAACCCTTTCCGTAACAGACACAAATTAGTAAAGTAATGAAACACACCTATCACATACACGGAATGACCTGTAACGGTTGCAGAACCCACGTCGAGAAAACGCTCTCTAAAGTGGACGGTGTAATTGATGTATTGGTCGATTTGGAAAAATCTGAAGCGGTCATTGAAATGGAATCGCATATTCCTATCGAATCATTTCAGGAAGCTCTAAAGCAAGATGGTGGTTCGTATAGCATTCACAAATCTGGCAAACATCATCACAAGGATGATTCGGCTAAAGTTAATACTGAGCATAGTCGAAGTACGAAAGCGAAAAAGCAAAAACCAAAAGGCAAGGGAACCGGAACGTTCTACTGCCCGATGCACTGTGAAGGCGATAATACTTATGACAAGCCAGGCGATTGCCCTGTCTGTGGAATGGATTTGGTGGAAGAGCAAAGCTTTTCCGCCAGTTCCCGCAGCGAACAATGGACGTGCCCAATGCATCCTGAAATTGTAAAGGATGAACCGGGAAGCTGCCCCATTTGTGGGATGGACTTGGTACCGATGAAGCCAGATTTGTCCGCAGAGGAAAAAACCTATAAAAAACTGCTCAAAAAGTTCTGGATAGCCACGGCCTTTACACTGCCTATTTTCATCATTGCGATGTCCGAAATGGTCAGCAACAATCCGCTATACGATATTTTGGAACTGAAATACTGGAACTGGATTCAGTTTGCACTTTCCCTACCCGTGGTGTTCTATGCCACTTGGATGTTCTTCGAGCGTGCTTATCGAAGCATAAAAACGTGGAACCTCAATATGTTCACGCTCATTGGCATCGGTGCTGGTGTAGCTTGGTTGTTTAGTGTATTCGGGATGCTGATGCCGGACTTTTTCCCAGACCAGTTCAAGACCGAAGCGGGCACCGTACACGTGTATTTTGAAGCGGCCACGGTCATTCTCACGTTAGTTTTACTTGGCCAACTATTGGAAGCCCGAGCCCATAGCAAGACAAATTCCGCGGTCAAGGAACTTTTAAAACTGGCGCCAAATAAGGCAGTTAAAGTCGTGGATGGTGAGGAACAGGAAGTGGCCATCGACCAAATTGAATTGGGCGATATTCTTCGGGTAAAACCGGGCGATAAAATTCCCGTTGATGGTGTTATCACCGAAGGCGAAACATCCATCGATGAATCGATGATAACGGGCGAACCCATTCCAGTCAACAAGTCAACCGATGATAAAGTCAGTAGCGGAACTATCAACGGCAACCAGTCTTTCCTTATGAAAGCGGAAAAGGTAGGTTCCGACACTTTGCTTTCACAAATCATCCAAATGGTCAATGATGCCAGTCGTAGCCGTGCGCCTATCCAAAAACTGGCCGATACCGTTTCAGGTTACTTTGTGCCCATCGTGGTCATCATCGCCGTAATCACTTTTGGGATTTGGGCAATTTGGGGACCAGAACCAGCTTATGTGTATGCCTTGGTCAATGCCATTGCCGTTTTGATTATCGCCTGTCCCTGTGCATTGGGATTGGCAACACCGATGTCCGTGATGGTCGGTGTGGGTAAGGGTGCACAAAATGGGGTGCTCATCAAGAATGCAGAGGCACTTGAAAAAATGGATAAGGTAGATACCCTTATCGTGGATAAAACGGGAACGATTACCGAAGGAAAACCCACGGTGGAAAAAATGGGGTCTTTTGATAACGGTTTCAGCGATAGCGAAGTACTGCAATACATTGTTTCCCTGAATAATCAAAGTGAGCATCCCCTTGCGGAAGCCACCATCAAATACGGCAAAGAACAAAAAGCTGATTTCTTAAAAGCCGACGGGTTCAATGCCGTAACCGGTAAAGGTGTTGAAGGTAATGTAAACGGTAAAAAGGTGGCTTTAGGAAATGCCAAAATGATGGAATATGCAAAGGCGACGCTTTCCAAAGAAATGGAAGAAAAAGCCCAATTCTTCCAAAAGCAGGGCAAAACCGTTTCCTATCTCGCGATTGATGGAAACCTTGTCGGTTATGTAGTAATTGGTGATAAAATTAAGAAAACGAGTGCCAAGGCCATCAAGGAATTACAGGACAAGGGAATCGATGTGATTATGCTCACGGGCGACAACCACGATACAGCTCAGGCAGTGGCCAACGAACTCAATCTTGCAGATTTTCAAGCGGGAATGCTTCCCGAAAACAAATTGCAGGAAGTTGAAAAACTACAAGAAAATGGAAAAGTCGTGGCGATGGCAGGTGACGGTATCAATGATGCACCTGCTTTGGCAAAAAGCGATGTAGGCATCGCAATGGGAACGGGTACTGATGTGGCCATAGAAAGTGCTGCCATTACTTTGGTCAAAGGCGACCTACACGGTATTGTCAAGGCAAGAAATTTAAGCGATGTGGTAATGCGAAACATTAAGCAGAATCTGTTTTTTGCGATGATATACAACACCTTGGGAATACCCATTGCTGCGGGATTGCTCTATCCATTTTTTGGGATTTTACTATCACCAATGATAGCTGCTTTGGCGATGAGTTTCAGTTCGGTTTCGGTCATAGCCAATTCGCTTAGGCTTAAAGGTTCAAACATTGATTAAGTTATATGGTAAAAAGAAAAACAGCGATAAAAATTAGAAAGGTACACCGCTATTTGGGCATCTTCTTGGGCATCCAGTTCTTGATGTGGACGATAAGTGGGATGTATTTTAGTTGGACAGACATTGACGAAATACACGGTGACCAATTTCGGCAAGACCCAGTAAAGGCATCTGCTTTTACAAGTTTGATAAGTCCATCCGAAGTGAATCTTGAAGAAGCAATAGTCTCGGTAGAACTTCGGGAAATCGGTGGTAAACCCTTTTACTGGATTAATGACAAACAGCTCTTTGATGCCAAGACAGGCAAAGTAAAGAAAGTAATCTCAGAAAGTGAAGCTCTGAAAATCGCTGAACGGAATATGTTGCCGGAACTTCAAGTAAAAGGAATCGAGCGCATCGAGCAAGTAGGCAGCCATAGCGAGTATCGTGGCAGACCGCTTCCGGCCTATGTCATCAGCTATGAAACACCTAAAAACATCAAGGCCTACGTTTCCGAAAAAGATGGCGCATTCCAAACGCTACGTCATCGGGATTGGCGTTGGTTCGACTTTCTATGGATGACCCATACGATGGATTATGAAGGTCGCGACGATTTCAATACAACCGTACTACGTGCCTTTTCCCTACTTGGATTGATTACCGTATTGAGCGGGTTTTTGTTATGGTATATCAGTTCACCAACAATCAGAAAAATAAAAAAGAGAAACAAATAACACCAAAAATTCAAAAACTATGGAACATTCAAAACACGCAAACAAAGGAAAATACAGAACATTTTTTATGATGCTGGCTTGCTCATTTGTAGCAATGTACATCACAATGTATCTCAACACCTATGAACTCGACCACGTATGGTTCAGCCTAACGCGCTTCTATATGGTCTGTCTGGGCATAGCAGCAATGGCAGTCATTATGTGGTTTTTTATGCGGAAGATGTACACCGACAAGAAAAAGAATATTGCCATTCTTTTAGGTAGTTTGGTCTTGTTTTTTGGGGCATTGTTTTTGGTTCGCGACCAAAAATCCACAGTAGGTGACGTACTATGGATGAAAGCAATGATACCGCATCATTCCATCGCTATATTGACCAGTGAACGAGCGGACATCAAAGACCCAGAGGTGAAGAAACTGGCAGAAGAAATCATCAAGGCACAGCGCAGGGAAATTGCCGAAATGAAAGAAATGATTGAACGATTACAGAACGAAAAATAAATAGCTATGAACAAGAATTTCATATATATCGCTATTGCAGTCGTTGTCGGACTGCTTGGTGGTTGGCTCATTTTCGGTGGCTCATCGGAAGAATCTATGACAGATAAGCACGACCATTCCACAGAAGCGGAAGGTCAAATGTGGACCTGCTCGATGCACCCCCAGATTATGCAACCCGAACCAGGTGATTGTCCCATTTGCGGAATGGATTTAATTCCTGCGGAATCAGGTGCTGATGGACTTGCAATGAACGAAATAAAGATGACCAAAAATGCGATGGCATTGGCGGACATCCAAACATCCATCGTGGGAAATGCTTCTGTAGATGATGAGAATATGATTTCCCTTTCGGGAAAAATCAAGATGAACGAGGAAGAAAATGCGGTGCAGGCCAGTTATTTCGATGGTAGAATTGAACGGCTCAACGTCAATTTTGAAGGTCAGGAAGTACAAAAAGGGCAATTGTTGGCAACCATTTATGCACCTAATCTGATAGCTGCTCAGCAAGAATTGATTACTGCGGCTTCGCTAAAAGAATCGCAACCCTCACTATACAAGGCGGTACGCAACAAACTGAAACTTTGGAAACTCTCGGAAGCCCAAATCAATAGCATAGAGGAATCCGGCAAGGTCAAAGAGAACTTTCCGATTTATGCGACCGTATCCGGAACGGTTTCAGAAAAAATGGCTGCCGAAGGCGACTATGTAAAACAGGGACAGCCCATTGTAAAGGTGAGTAACCTAAACTCTGTATGGGCGGAATTTGATGCCTACGAAAACCAGATTTCAGAGTTTAAAAAAGGGCAGAAAATTTCAGTAACGACAAATGCTTATCCAAATAAGGAATTTGATGCAACGGTCTCATTTATAGACCCTGTTCTGAATACCCAAACCCGCACCGTAACCGTTCGGGCCAATCTCAAAAATAGCGATGGAATGCTAAAACCCGGAATGTTCGTAACTGGCAAAGTAGAAGGAACAACGGTAAATACGGAATCAAACCTGACCATACCTGCAAGTGCTGTGATGTGGACGGGTGAACGGTCTTTGGTGTACATCAAAACCAACGCCAACGAACCTGTTTTTGAAATGCGGGAAGTTACTCTTGGCAATCGCAATGGCGATATGTTTACGGTTACATCCGGTTTAAAAAATGGCGATGAGATTGTGACCAATGGCACTTTTACCGTAGATGCAGCTGCGCAATTGCAGGGGAAGAAATCGATGATGAATCAAAGTACTGAAGAAGAGAAAGAAATGATGGCGATGGAAATGTCACTTTCAACTTCTTTTCAAGAACAGTTTGTGAAGGCTTTGCCGTCATACCTTGAACTCAAAGATGCTTTGGTAGCGAGTAATGCAGAAAAAGTTTCCGATTTTGCGAAAGTATCTTCCGAAAAAATGAAGGTGATATCACAAAAAGATTTGGACAAAATGCTCAAAACCCATCTATCCAAAAGTATTGAAATGCTGGATGCCATTGCAAGTAATTCTAATTTAGAAAACCAACGTAGTCATTTCGTCATTCTCAATGAAAATTTGGTTGCAATAGCAATGAATCTCGAAAGCATTGACAACCCCCTATACGTTCAAAAATGCCCAATGGCAAACAACAATAAAGGTGCGGTTTGGTTGAGCACCGAAGAAGAAATCCGTAATCCTTATTATGGTGATGCAATGTTAACGTGCGGTAGTGTGATTGATTCGTTGAAATAGGACTTTGCAACCCTGTTGCACCGAAATTCTGTTATCTTTGCATCGTGAAAGTTTTGGCAATCATATTATCGATTTACTTCTTGGCGCTCAATGTGGTGCCTTGTAGCGATGTTGGTGATGTCGCCGACGATTCCCAAACCGTTTCAGTAGTTGATTTTGATGGTGACCACGGTGACGATTGCGAACTTTGCTCACCGTTCTGCCAGTGCCACTGCTGTCACGTTCACACGATACACTTTGGTATTGCTAACTTCGAACCGCTTCAAGCGACCATTCCACAGGATAACTTTTCCCACTTCGACAGTATCGGTAAGGATATTACTTTCTCTCTCTTTCAGCCCCCGCAGGTTTAATTCAGTTTTACAGGATTACTATATCCAGTTTTGAAGTTTTCAGCTTTAGGAAACTTCAAATGGTGTATTTGCCTTGCGCGCCTGTCCAAAGCGCAGTCGAAGGGAAAGCACAATTTCATTTTTAACTGAATTAACACCTAAATCTATGATTAACAGAATCATTGATTTTTCAATCAATAACAAATTTATTATCGGTCTGCTTACACTGGCACTCATCGGTGCCGGTATCTACAGTATGACCCAAGTTCCCATAGATGCTGTGCCGGATATAACCAACAACCAGGTACAGGTCATCACGCAATCGCCCAATCTGGGTACAGAGGATATCGAACAGTTCGTAACCTATCCCGTGGAAGTGGCGATGAGCAACCTTCCCGATGTCAAGGAAATCCGTTCGATTTCCCGATTCGGGCTATCGGTGGTAACGGTAGTTTTTGACGATGATATGGGAACCTTTTTGCCACGCCAGCTCGTTTCCGAAAAACTGACTGAGGTACGCGAGCAAATTCCAGAGGAATTGGGCCAGCCATCGATGGGACCTATTACAACTGGTTTGGGCGAAGTGTACCAATACACCTTAAAGGTCAAGCCTGAGTTTCAGGACGAGTATTCCCTTGCCGACTTGCGCACGATGCAGGATTGGATTGTACAACGACAAATGGCGATGGTGCCTGGCGTCGTTGAAATCAATGCGATAGGTGGAAAGATTAAACAATATGAAGTGGCCGTTGACCCCAACGAATTGAAGGCTATCGGGCTTACCATTACCGATGTATTTAAAGCTTTGGAAGCAAACAATAGGAATACGGGTGGTGCCTACATCGAAAAGAACCACCAGGCCAACTTCATTCGGGGTGAAGGTTTGGTACGCAACCTCAATGACATCAAGAAAATCGTTATTAAAAATGAAAATGGTGTGCCCATCACCGTAAACGATGTGGCCGATGTACGCTTCAGTTCCGCCGTTCGCTATGGGGCATTAACGCAGGATGGCGAAGGCGAGGTCGTCGGTGGACTGGTGATGATGCTCAAAGGCGTAAACTCAAACGAGGTCATTGTCCGCGTTAAGGATAGGATGGCGGAAATCCAGAAATCACTTCCCGAAGGCGTGGTCATCGAACCCTTGTTGGATAGAAGTAAACTCATAAGTGAGACAACGGGCACGGTACGCAACAATCTTCTGGAAGGCGCGCTCATCGTGATTTTTGTACTCGTCTTTCTTTTGGGGAACTGGCGTGGCGGACTGATTGTGGCATCGACCATTCCCCTATCCCTATTGTTTGCCTTTATCCTAATGAATGTTTTTGACGTATGGGCGAACCTGATGAGCTTGGGTGCAATCGACTTTGGTATTATCGTAGATGGGGCGGTCATTATCGTGGAAGCGAGTGTATTTCTTATGGCCAGTTATGTGCTTAAAAAGAAATCTTTGGATAAGAAAGACCGTGACGAAATTGCAGCCGATGCATCCAAAAAAATGATGAACGCAGCCTTCTTCGGACAGCTGATAATCCTTATCGTTTTCCTACCCATCTTGGCATTGGAAGGTGTCGAGGGCAAGATGTTCCAGCCTATGGCACTTACGTTCATCTTTGCGATGATTGGTGCAATGGTTTTATGTCTGACCTATGTGCCGATGATGTCCGCATTATTCCTGAAACCGCCAAAAAAGGAAAAGAAATCGTGGGGCGACCGTTTTGTACATTGGGTACAACGCAAGTATGAGCCCCTATTGTTAAATGCCTTGGAAAAAGGAAAATGGGTCGTTAGTATTGCGGTGGCCATCTTTGCCGTGGCTATCTTCACGTTCACTAAAATGGGCGGTGAGTTCATACCGCAATTGGACGAGGGCGATATTGCTTTCCACGCTATTTTGAAACCCGGAAGCTCATTGAGCGAGACCATCGAGACCACCACAAAAATAGAACGCATCGTAAAGGCCGAATTTCCCGAAGTGGAAAAAATAGTTAGCCGTATCGGTGTTGCGGAAGTGCCTACCGACCCAATGCCTATGGACTTTGCCGATGTATTCGTAATCCTGAAACCGCAGGACGAATGGGTTTCTGCCGAATCCAAGGATGAACTTATTGACAAGATGAAGGATGCGGTGAGCATTATCCCTGGTGTCAATTATGAATTTACGCAACCCATCGAAATGCGGTTCAATGAACTATTGGAAGGCATCCGTGAGGATATTGCCATTAAGATATACGGTGAGGATATCGATGTACTTGCGTCCAAAGCGGACGAGATTACCAAAATCATCGCAGGTACTGAAGGTATAGGCGATATGCGGGCAGAAGCCACATCGGGCTTACCGCAGATGACGATAAAGTACAATCGAAACAAACTGGCCCAATACGGCGTAAGCATCGACCAACTCAATATGATGGTGCAATCCGCTTTTGCAGGTGGGTACGCAGGGGTCATTTTTGAAGGTGAAAAGCGTTTTGATTTGGTGGTAAGGCTCGATGAGCAGAACCGAAGCGATATCAACGATATCCGTAATCTCTATATCAATCTACCGAACGGTTCACAAATTCCACTTCACGAACTGGCGGCCATCGAATACACACCGGGACCGATGCAGATAAGCAGGGACAATACCAATCGCAGAACCTATGTAGGCGTTAATGTACGTGGTCGCGATGTGGAATCGCTGGTCAATGAGATAAGGGACAAGCTGGATGCAAACCTCGATTTACCCCCAGGTTATTTTATCCGCTATGGTGGTGCCTTTGAAAATCTGGAAAGGGCCAGCGACCGATTGCAGACCGTGGTTCCTATTGCGCTATTACTCATATTCATCCTGATATATTTTGCATTAAAATCCTTTCCGCAGACGTTGATGATTTATCTGGCCATACCGATGGCGACTATTGGTGGCGTGTTCGCTCTCTGGCTTAGGGATATGCCCTTTAGTATTTCCGCAGGGGTTGGCTTTATCGTGCTTTTTGGGGTTGCCGTACTGAACGGATTGGTAATGATTAGCGGATTCAACGAACTGAAAGAGGAAGGCGTTATAAACCTAAAAGAGCGAATCGTTGAAGGAACAAAAAGAAGGGTACGCCCCATTATGCTCACGGCCTTTACCGATATCCTTGGGTTTCTGCCAATGGCAATTTCCGCATCGGCAGGGGCAGAAGTTCAGCGACCGTTGGCAACGGTCGTTATCGGTGGATTGATTACATCCACCTTGTTGACTCTATTCATTCTTCCCATTTTCTATCAATGGGTAGAAAGACGTTCGGAACGCAAGATAAAGGTCAATCCGAAAATCGTAACCGCTTCTGCGGTGGTCTGTTTCTTTTTTGCTTTCGCGAAAGCGGAAGCGCAACAAGTTCGGCAGAACGATACATTACCTGTTGTTTCATTGGAACAAGCGGTAGAAATATCCAAAGAAAACTATCCGCTATTGAAAACAAAACAACTGGAAATTCAAAAGCAGAACGCCCTAAAAGGTACGGCCTATGATTTAGGGAATACCCAAGTGTTTACCGGTGGTGAGGAAGTTTCTGATGGTCAGGGCATTTATACCCTTGTTGGCGTGGTTCAACAGAATATCAACCTGTTCGGTATCGGTGCGAAGAAGCGGTTGCAAAAACAGCGTATCGCCTTGGCGGAAACCGCACTTGACTTTACCGCATTGCAAGTGGAACAGGAAGTCAAAAAAGCTTGGTCACAGGCCTATCAGCAACGGCAGAAATTTGAACTGTATCGTGAACTGGATTCCATCTACTCGCAATTTGAAAAGGCGATTGAACTGAATTACGAGGTAGAGGCCATTTCACGTTTGGAATATTCATCGGCAACCAATCAGGCATTACAAATCAACAATAAACTTCAACAGGCCGAAAGTGACTATGCCATTGCCCTACAGAAGCTTAATCTTTGGTTGGTTTCCGACACGTTCTATACTGTTCCCGACACCCTTGATGAAAATGAAATGGCAGTACTGGGAATTCCATCAACCATAGAAACCCATCCAGAACTGGAACTTTCGCGAAAGCGGATTGAGGAAGCCCAATCCAGCTACCAAGCTGAACGTTCCGATTTGTTGCCCAATCTCAACCTTCAGGGCGGATTGCAACGGGTGAATGGCAGTAACGGATTCTACACTTATCAGGCAGGAATATCCCTTCCATTGTTTTCTGGTACAGAACGCAGTCAGGCCAAGGCAGCCAAAATCCAAAGTGAAATTGCAAAAGCCAATGCGGACTTTACCAAACGCCAACTGCAATCGGAATATCGACAAGCTGTACAAGCGTATCAAAAATGGGAAGCATCCTGGCGATTCTATAAGGACAAGGCCTTACCGCTTGCCGAGGAACAGCGACAGGGTGCGTTATTAGCCTATAAGGAAGGTGCCGTGGATTATGCCGCATTCACCCAAATTATTAGGGATGCCATACAGACGGAAATGGATGCGCTGGACGCGCTCGACAATTATCTAAAATCAGTTTTTGCACTACAATATTTCAAATAATAAAATGAAGAATCTATCAAAATACACAGCTATTGGTTTGTTGGCGATGCTTTTGGCGTTGACCGCTTGTGGCGATTCCAACAAAGAAACCGCAGGGAATAAAAATGCCAATCTGGAAATGGAAAAAGAACATTCCGAGGGTGAAGCCGAGGAAGTAATGCTCACAGCTAAACAGTTCGATGCACTACAAATGGAAATCGACACCCTGCAAATGCGGAATATGAGCGGTTATGTGCAAGCCAACGGGCAGTTGGAAGTCCCACCTCAGAACGAGGCCACCATCACAACGGTAGTAGGTGCCAACGTGGTATCCATCGAAGTTATCGAGGGTGATAAGGTTAATAAGGGGCAAACGGTCGCCTATCTGTCCCACCCCAATATCATCGAGAAACAAACGGATTACCTCAATGCTTTCAGTAATAGTCAATTTCTTAAAAAGGAATATGAGCGGCAAAAAACCCTGTACGATGCAGGTGTCGGCAGCGGTGCCAATTTTCAAAAGGCAGAAGCCGAATACCAGGCATCCCGAAGTATGGTAAAAGGTCTTGAGGCGCAACTGCAACAGTTGAGTATCAGCGCACCAGGCGTAAGAAACGGTACAATTTATCAGCGTGTATCTCTTAGAAGCCCCATTGAAGGATTCGTCCAAAAAGTAGAAATTAAGACTGGGCAGTACGTAGAACCACAGACCGACCTTATGGAAATTGTGGACACCCATCACGTACACGCAGATTTGATGGTTTTCGAAAAGGATGTCCATAAGGTGAAAGAAGGGCAAAAAGTGGTTTTCAATGTACAGTCCATTCCCGGAAAGGAACTGACTGCCGAAATCTATTCCGTAGGAAAGACCTTTGAACAAAATCCGAAGGCTATTCACGTACACGCTGAAATCGAGAACAAGGAAGGCAACCTGATTCCCGGGATGTACATTCAGGGGCGCATCCAAACGGAAAATACACAAACTAAGGCGATGCCCGAAGCTGCCATAGCAGCCGATGGCGAGAGATTCTTTGTATTCTCGGCAGAAAAGGAAGGTGACGATTGGTCATTCAAACCCATTGAAATCACCAAAGGCACCCACGATGGCGATTGGATTGCCATTGATTTTTTGAGCGAACAAGAACCGAACACACAATACGCCTATAACAACGCCTACTACCTAATGGCGGAACTAAAAAAGGGCGAAGCGGAAGAACACGGACATTAATACAGACAATTATAAAATGAAAAAAATAGAACAAAGACTCACTGAAAATGGCGTTCGCCCGACGGCGATGCGGTTATTGATTTATAAATATTTGGCAGAAAAGGAAGTAGCCATATCATTGACAGATATTGAAGCCGCTTTCGCGAAAGCAGAGCGTACGACTTTATATAGAACGTTGCGCACCTTTGAAGAAAAGAAAATTGTGCACCAAATAGATGATGGTACAGGCATACAAAAATATGCACTTTGTGAGCCTGGTTGCGATTGTAACCTTGAACAAGATTTGCACCTGCATTTCCATTGTAACAATTGCGATGAGACCGTTTGCCTGACCGAACATAAGATTCCACATATCAATCTGCCAGAAGGCTTTGTGGCAGAGGATGCCAATTTGGTACTGAAGGGTATTTGTGACAAATGCAGCGGACAATAATGCACTTCCGTTGCATAGGTCAGATACATACCTTGCACTTTAAAAATGAATAATAAATAATGAAATTTAATACCACCATACCAATAGGCCTTAGAGCATTTTATTTAGATGAACTGAACCTATATCGTTCTTCATTACATAGTGGAAATTCATCCCAAGCTTGGCATCACCTTGAACGTTCCCATATTCTCGGTCAATCCTACCCGTTGGAACATACCTATACCCATTGGTCAATGTTAAAATTCGGGTTACGCCAGCGAAACACAAAAGAAGTTCTGGGTCAGGTGTTGCGACTTTTGGTTGGTGGTTGGAAATCATTTATCGACCACGTACCCATTGGAAATACCGGTGGAAGCGATGTGCCACCATTGAAAAGAATGGAAATGCCCGAAGACATAGCCAAAATTTTAAATAAATACCGAAAAACGCAATGAAAAAGAAAAAAGTAAACTTACGGGATTTAGACCCGAAAGAACATCAAGGTGAGCACAGTCACGATGACGGACATAACCATAGCAGTGCCGCAGAGGTATCCAATTTTAAGACCTACTTGCCCGCCATTTTCAGCTTTTTAATGCTGATTACGGGCATTGCCATAGATTATTTCGATACGTTCCCATTCTTCAGGGGCTGGGTGCGGATTATTTGGTACACTGTAGCTTACATTCCCGTTGGGTTTCCTGTAATTAAAGAAGGCTGGAACAGTATCAGGAACGGTGATTTCTTTACGGAATTTTTCTTGATGTCCATTGCCACCTTGGGGGCATTTGCCATAGGCGAATATCCCGAGGGTGTGGCCGTAATGCTATTTTATGCCGTGGGCGAACTCTTCCAGAACGCTGCGGTAAATAGGGCGAAGGGAAATATAAAGGCACTTTTGGATGCGCGACCCGATGAAGCATTGGTTTATAGAAATGGGGATTTTGTTTCGGTCAATCCCGAAACGGTCGAGATTGGTGAAAGAATTCAGGTTCGCGTAGGCGAAAAAATTCCTTTGGACGGCATTTTACTTTCAGAAAAAGCATCGCTGAACACGGCTGCCATTACCGGTGAAAGCAAACCCGATACCATTGCCAAGAGCGAAAAAATCTATGCAGGAAGCATCAACTTGGATGGGGTCATTGAAGTAAAGACTACCAAAGAATTTAAGGACAGTTCCATCGCCCGAATCTTGGATATGGTTCAGAACGCTACCGCCCGAAAATCTAAAACGGAGCTGTTCATTAGAAAATTCGCCAGAATTTATACACCCATCGTGGTTTTCCTTGCCATCGGACTGACGTTTTTGCCCTATTTCTTCGTGGACGATTATGTGTTTAGGGATTGGCTCTACCGCGCTCTGATTTTCTTGGTAATTTCCTGTCCCTGTGCCTTGGTCATATCCATTCCCTTGGGCTATTTTGGCGGATTAGGTGCGGCATCCCGCAACGGGATTTTGTTCAAAGGTGCGTCCTTTCTCGATGCGATTACCAAGGTAAATACCGTGGTAATGGACAAAACGGGTACAGTTACCAAAGGGGTCTTCAAGATTAAGGAAGTGGTCAACAAATCCGCTTTTGCAGAAGCGGAATTTATGCAATATCTGATGGCGATGGAAGAACAATCCACCCATCCCATTGCAAAGGCAATTCTGGAATATAAGGCCGATGGTGCCGATTTTGAAGCGACCGAAGTTTCCGAAGTGGCAGGAAAAGGACTGAAAGGTACGGTCAACGGAAAGCAAGTATTGGTCGGCAATAAGGCTTTGATGGTTTCCAACGGCATCGAAGTTCCCTCTGAAACCGATACCATAGTCGAATCCATAGTAATGGTAGCCATCGATAAAAAATTTGCCGGATACGTGACGATTGCCGATGAACTGAAGGAAGATGCCCACCAAGCCATCAAACAGATACGAGAGGCGGGTATCTCTAAAATCATAATGCTCTCGGGCGACAAGGATTCCATTACCCAAAAGGTTTCCAAAGAATTGAATATCGATTGGGCAAAAGGAGGTCTACTACCGGAAGATAAACTGACCGAGGTTGAAGAACTGAAAAAAAAACCTGACACCACAGTTGCCTTTATGGGTGATGGCATCAATGATGCGCCCGTACTCGCTGCAAGCAATGTGGGTATCGCAATGGGCGGTTTGGGAAGCGATGTGGCCATCGAAACCGCAGATGTCATCATACAGACCGACCAACCAAGCAAGATTGCCACGGCGGTTAAAATCGGTCGTTCTACCCGAAAAATTGTTTGGCAGAATATCGGTTTGGCATTCGGGGTAAAAATTATCGTGCTTATTCTGGGCGCAGGTGGACTTGCCACAATGTGGGAAGCGGTCTTTGCCGATGTTGGGGTAGCATTATTGGCAATTTTTAATGCGGTGCGGTTGCAGAAGATGAAGTGGGGGTAGAATAACGTTTCATAATATTTTTAGCTTGGTTCTTCTATAAAACGTCAGTTATATAAGACAATACCGGGAAAGCAAACCTTTTTTCGTCAAGATGTCCTATTCTCGGTCCTTTGTATTGGCAAAGTTAATGCACCTTATTATGAGACTGAAATCTTAAAAAAAAATGGAATTTCCGACTTGGGATTTAGTGCCCTATCGGGCACTTTTTGTGGTTAGGGAGAAGAAGAAAAAGCGGGATTTTAATCAAACCGAGAAAAAAAGCTTCATTCAAAATGAAACTTAAGACATGATTTTAGCATCATAATCATCAATAACATTGGTTTCAAATGAACTTAGATAGCTTTGGGTCATGGCCTCGGTTGTATGGCCCAAACTATCTTGAATCACATTGCTAGGCGCGCCGCTTCTCTTTAGTATGTTGGCATAGGTGTGTCGGGCAGTATAAATTGTGAATTTTGGAAGTTCAAGTCTTTCCGCCAAACGCTTTAGATAAATATTCTGCCTTTTTCGTTTGTTTTTTATGGTTTCATGGGTTTGATTTTGGGATACATCCTTGGTAAGTATAGGAAAAATGTAATCATCCTTTTGAATTTTGCCCTTATTATAGTCAAGGAGCATTTGCTTTAAGGCAGGGGTTATTTTGATGGAGAACAATTTGTTCTTTGTTTTGGCCCTTATGTATGTTATCCGCTCAAAATCGCCTTGTACATTATCCCCTCTCAACAAGGCCATATCCATCCAATTCATACCTCGCAAGTAGAAAGAAGCCATGTACAGGTCTCGCGCCTTGGCCAAGTGAGGCTCTTCAATTGATACTTCCTTTAAAGTTTGTAATTGCTCCCTGTTTAAAAATTGTCTTTTAGGAGTTCCGTTCTTTATCGAATAATCGTTAAAGGGATTGTGATTTTCCTTGGCTATCCCGTGCTTAATAGCTTTTTTGTAAACCGATCTCAGAGTTCTGAGATACACACTTAAACCACCGGCCGTATTTCCGGAAGCGTAATGATTCGTCTCCAACTTCTTTACAAAAGCGTAGTTGATTTGACGGAAAGGAAGGGAACGCTTTCCATGGAATTTTTCTATTCTATTTCTCAGGGTCCTATAGATTTCTGCATTACCATATTTTCCGGCCTTTTTGAAATCTAGTATTAGAGAATCGATGAATTGAAAAAAGTCCATGTTGCCAACGGACTTACCCTCTATTTCTTTTTTGATTGAGGACATCGACAAACTTTCAATTTTACCATCTTCCTTCAAGCGGGAAACAGTGTCGTAAATCTTCTTCAGCTTTTCTTGTATTCCGTTGTTCAGCCGCGTAATATTCGAAGCTATTTTACTTGAAGGCCTTATACGTTGATTCTTGGCATCGAAGTCTTTTTCAGCCAAGTTGTAGCCCAAGGGCAGATATATAGATTTACGATTATAGGTGATGCGTATCACCAGCGGAAAGGTTCCGTCCTGTTTTTGGCGTACTTTGTTTAGAAGGACTTTTGTGGTTAGCATACGTTTGTAAATTTATAAACTATTTATAAACAAATATAGGTGTTATTTGGTTCTATATGGTTTTATATAATTTTTAATTTACTGAAAAACAGCCATTTAATTATTTTTAAAATCAATTAAAACCATAAATGACGTGTCTGTCACGCAGGGGGTCGCGGGTTCGAGTCCCGTCCAGACCGCAAAAAGCCCTCAATTTATTGATGGCTTTTTTGTTTCCTTATGGGTTTCAATCGCAAAATCCATTAAATCTATTTCGGCATTTTATCCATTTCCATGTGCAGCATGCTCCAACGGTGGCCGTCCCTATCGATAAAACCCATGGCGTACATCCAGCCATCGACTTCGGAAGGTTCGGCAAAAATCCTGCCTCCGGCATTTTTCACTTTTTGGGCCATATCATCGACTTCCGTTCTGGTCTGGGCATCCAAATTGATCAACATCTCGGAACCTTTGTTGGTATCGGAAATCCCCGTCTGTGCAAAATGCTGAAAGGCATTTTCAGGAAAGAGCATCAAGACAAAATCGTGCTCACCAACCAAAAAACTTCCTATTTGCTGGGAATGGGCATGCATGGGATTTTCCCTAAACCCAATTTGCTTGAAAAATGTCTTTGAAACGTGTATATCCTTAACGGGAAGGTTCAACCAAATCGATTTCATACTATTTACTGTTAGGTGGTTACATCAAATATAACCAACTTTAAAATAAAAAATCTCCAACAATACCCGTAGATTCCGTACAATCCCATTTTTCCTGATATTAAAGGAATTCAAGTATCCAACCTAAAAAAATAAGTCTAATTGGATTCCACGTAGTCCTTGAAATTATCCAAAATGGCCTGCCAACCTTGCCGCTGTAACTCCAGGGAATTTTGGTTTTCGGGTTGAAAGGTCTCCACAATTTCCGTTTGACCCTCCTTGTCCACAAATATTACGGATACTTCCCGTCCGTCATCCAAGGTGTATTCCAACAGATTATTAGGTATTATTTTGGTGAATTGACCGCCAAAATCAAAGCCCATACTCCCATCTTTGGCTTCCATCCTACTAGTAAACCTACCACCTTCCCTAAGGTCGCTTTCAGCGTTTGGGCAGTGCCATTCATCCGATGCGAAATTCCAATTTTTGATATGGTTTGTTTCCGTCCAATACTTCCAAGTTTTTTCTTTCTTGGCGTTTACGATAGCTGCTACTTCTATTGCCTTCATTTTTTGTTTATTTATACTTAATTGATAGTTGATCCGTTTGTGTTATTAGATCTAAAGATAGCTTACAATTTCATGCAAGATTTTGCCAATTGAACTTTGAGGAAATAAATGTCCGGGACGGAATCATTGTATTTTTTCTCGAACGTAAGGTTAACGTTCTATTTATACAGATTAAGGTATACTAAACCATTAATTACTAATTACATAAAAAAAGCCCCGTTAAACTTCATTAATCACTTTTCTATCGATTTTTGCATTTTTTTAACAACCACTTTTTGTTATCAGGGTTTTCTTGATATAATTTCACCCCCGAAATGAAGCAAAGTCTTTTAAAATATTCCTTACCACTAATGCTCACCTTGCTGTGTGGGCTTTTCTTTGTTCATTCCAATTTAAAGGTAGAGGATTCCATAAAACTCGATTCCAAGGAAGCCTTAATCCAACTCAATGATGTAGACCAGCATGCCCAGGTCGCCATCAACCCATTATCCAGTGATAAAAAACTTGCCATCGAGGTTGCAGAAACCGAAGAGCAAGAGGAAGAGATAAGACATACGTTTCCAACGCAGCACGGTAGATATTTAGGTGGCATTTCCGCTACTTCACTTAGAACCCAATTCATTTGGCATACTCGCTTTGATTCACAAAAATCCTTTGTAGCCTTCAGCGCATCGGATACAACTTCCTTATTTAGAAGATACATCAAGTATCAGGTATTTAGACTATAGCATTTTTTAGGCCGCAACACTTTGCTGGCCCCTTTCAAAAAGCCTTTCTCACCTAGACTCCTTCTTTAGGAGAAGTGATAGGCAAATCCATTGTTCTAAATAATATCATTTTCTAAATTTAAAATTATGAGGAGAATCCCCATGATTATAGGTCTTCTAATTATTTTGGGCCTATCTAGCTGTAACTCCAAAAAAGAAACCCACGAGGACTACACAAAATTTTTGGTTACCAGTCCCATAAAAAAAGACACTTCCATCACCAAGGATTATGTGGCCCAAATTCATTCTATACGCCACATAGAACTTAGGGCCCTTGAAAAAGGGTATTTAAAGGAAATTCATGTAGACGAAGGCCAGTTCGTAAAAAAAGGGCAAAAGATGTTCAACATAATGCCCAATGTCTATCAAGCCGATTTACAAAAGGCAGAGGCCGAAGCCAAAATTGCCGAAATAGAGCTCAATAACACCCAATTACTTGCCGATGGCAATGTGGTCTCCGCCAATGAGCTCGCCATGGCCAAAGCTACTTTAGAAAGAGCAAAAGCAGAGGTGGCATTGGCCCAAACACATCTTGGATTTACAGATGTTCGCGCACCTTTTGATGGTATCATGGACCACCTTCACGTTCGGGAAGGTAGTTTACTTGATGAAGGAGAACTATTGACCACCCTATCCGATAATTCCGAAATGTGGGTCTATTTCAACGTACCGGAAGCCGAATATTTGGATTATATCATGAGCAAGGACAGGGGCGATAAGAAAACCGTAGGTCTTTTGTTGGCCAATAACAAACAGTTCAACCAAAAGGGTATCGTACAGACCATTGAAGGTGAATTCAACAACGAAACGGGAAATATAGCCTTTAGGGCCACCTTCCCCAATCCCGACAGAATTCTTAGGCACGGAGAGACTGGAAGTATTCTCATGACCATCCCCTTTAAAGATGCTATCATCATTCCCCAAAAGGCCACTTTTGAGATTCTTGACAAAAAATATGTTTTTGTGATCGACGAAAATAACGTTGTGCAACAGACGGAAATTACCGTTGCTGCAGAACTTCCTCACTTATTTGTTGTTAGTAAAGGAGTAAGTCCTAAAGATAAAATTTTACTGGATGGCATACGAATGGTCAAGAACAAGGAAAAAATAAAGACCGAGTTCGCGGAGCCGAACGAGGTGATTTCCAAGTTGGCCGTTTATGCCGAATAACAAGAATTAATCCAACGTATTATGTTCAGTAAATTTATCAAGAGACCGGTCTTGGCTATTGTCATATCGGTAATAATCGTATTTGTAGGATTGCTTTCCATAAAGCAATTGCCTATTTCACAGTTCCCCGAAATTGCACCGACCACGGTAAACATTTTCATTGCCTATCCAGGTTCCAGTGCGGACGTTTTGGTAAAGTCCACACTAATCCCCTTGGAAACCGCCATAAACGGTGTACAGGGAATGCGCTATATCGCTTCCGATGCCACCAGTGCCGGCGAGGCGACCATACGTATCATTTTTGAACCTGGTACCGATCCAGATCAAGCGGTCGTACGGGTAAAGACCCGCGTTGACCAGGTAATGCCAAACCTACCAGATCTTGTGCAACGCGAAGGGGTTATCATAACACCTATTCAGCCCAGTATGCTTATGTACGTTAACCTCTACAGTGATAACGTGGATGATCATGAGCTCTTCCTCTATAACTACGCATATACCAAGATGATTCCAGAAATACAGAGAATCGATGGTATTGCAAGTGCCCAAATTTTGGGAAGCCGAAAATACGCGATGCGTGTCTGGTTAAAACCAGACCGTATGCGGGCTTATAATGTCTCTGCCGAGGAAATCCTCACGGCAATGGAAGAGCAAAGTATTTTGGCCAGACCGGGAAGGATCGGACAGAGCTCCGGTAAGACCTCGCAATCCTTGGAATATGTGTTGATGTATCAAGACCGATATAACGAACCCCAACAATACGAGGAAATTATCATAAAGGCCAACGAAGATGGTGAAATCTTGAAACTTGGTGATTTGGCCGATGTAGAGCTGGGAAGCGAATTTTTTGATATTTATTCCAATCTGGATGGTAAACCATCGGCTTCCATAGTTTTGAAACAGACTTTTGGCAGTAATGCCAGTGATGTTATCGATGCCGTAAAGGACAAGCTTACAGAGTTGGAGAAAGACCTCCCTTCCGGACTTGATTATAAAATCAGTTACGACGTATCCAGTTTCTTAAATGCTTCCATAGAACAGGTAATGCACACGCTCAGGGATGCTTTTATCCTGGTTGCCATTGTGGTATTTCTGTTCCTGGGCGATTGGCGCTCCACGTTAATACCCATCATTGCGGTTCCCGTATCCCTCATAGGTGCGTTTTTCGTAATGCAGCTATTTGGATTGTCCATCAACTTGATAACCTTATTTGCCTTGGTTTTGGCCATTGGTATTGTGGTGGATGACGCCATTGTGGTCGTGGAGGCCGTCCATGCCAAAATGGAAGAAAAACATGTTGGACCATTTGAGGCCGTGAAGGTGGTCGTCAATGAAATTGGGGGCGCGATCATTGCCATTACCTTGGTGATGGTTTCCGTATTTATTCCCATTGCCTTTATGACAGGACCTGTGGGTGTATTCTATCGCCAGTTTTCCATTACCATGGCGGGATCTATCGTAATTTCAGCGGTGGTGGCCCTTACTTTGACACCCGTTCTTTGCGCCATGATCTTAAAAAACAACCATGGAAAGCAAAGAAAGAAATCCCCGTTGGACAAATTCATCGATTGGTTTAACCGTGGATTCGAAAAATTGACCGGTAAATATGGGAAAGTATTGGACCGTATCGTAGCAAGAAGGGTATTGACCTTTGGTATCCTTATCGCATTTTGTGTAGGTATATTTTTCACGAACAAAACCTTGCCCTCCGGATTTATTCCCAATGAGGATCAAGGTATGATCTATGCGATTATCCAAACACCTCCAGGATCAACATTGGAACGCACCAATGATGTTGCCAGAAAATTGCAACAGATATGTGAGGAAACAGAGGGTGTGGAATCGGTTTCATCCCTAGCAGGTTATGAGATTATGACAGAAGGCCGTGGTTCCAATGCGGGTACCTGTTTGATCAACCTAAAACCATGGTCGGAACGGCATCATTCCGTTCACGAGATTATGGAGGAACTGGAAGAGGAAACCAAGGATTTGGGTGCGGTAATCGAATATTTTGAACCACCAGCCGTTCCCGGTTTTGGTTCTTCCGGGGGTTTTTCCCTACGTCTTTTGGATAAAACGGACGGAACCGATTACCATGAATTTGAACGTATCAACAATAATTTTATGGATGCGCTATCAAAACGTGAAGAGATTACCGGCCTTTTCACTTTCTACTCTGCCAACTATCCGCAGTATGAACTAAAAATCAACAACAAAATTGCGATGCAGAAGGGGGTGAGTATAGACAAGGCCATGGAAAACCTGAACATTTTAATCGGTAGTACCTATGAGCAAGGATTTATCCGTTTTGGAAGGTTTTTCAAGGTATACACCCAAGCAGCACCAGAGTACAGGGCATTACCTTCCGATCTGGAAAAATTGTTCGTAAAGAACGAGGAAGGCGAAATGGTACCCTACTCTGCCTTTATGACGATGGAAAAACGTTTGGGACCCAATGAAATTACCAGGTACAACCTTTACAATTCGGCATCCATCAGAGGACTTCCTGCAAAAGGATTTACAAGTGGCGATGCCATTGAAGCGATCAAGGAGGTAGCGGAAAAAAAGCTTCCACGCGGGTATGATGTAGATTGGGAAGGTCTTTCGTATGACGAGGCAAAAAGAGGCAATGAATCGCTGTATGTATTCATCGTTGTGCTTATTTTCGTCTACTTTGTATTGGCGGCGCAGTATGAGAGCTTCCTTTTACCTTTTGCAATTTTACTCTCACTGCCCGTAGGTATTTTTGGGTCCTTTGTAATGCTCAAGGCGATGGGACTTGCCAATGACGTGTATGCACAAATAGGACTTATCATGCTGGTTGGGCTACTAGGCAAGAACGCCGTGCTTATCGTGGAGTTCGCCGTTCAGAAAAGAAGGCAGGGAAGTACTATTTTGGCCTCCGCCATTGAAGGGGCCAAAGTACGGTTTAGACCTATTCTTATGACTTCCTTTGCTTTCATCGCCGGACTTATTCCTTTGGTCATCGCCCACGGAGCTGGAGCTATCGGCAACCGGACCATTGGAGGGTCGGCCATGGGTGGAATGCTGTTGGGAACCCTATTCGGGGTACTAATAATCCCGGGTCTTTACTACATTTTCGCAAAGATGGCCGATGGTCGAAGTCTCATCAAGGGAGAGTCCAACGAACCGGTTTCCGAAGAGTTCATGAGAATTTCCGAAGAGGAAAGCAGGACTAAAACGGCCTTAAAGGAAATGAAAAAACTCTTGAAAAAATTAACCAAAAGAAATGACAATGAATAACTACAGAGTACCTAAAATAGAAAGCTACGGTAGGCTTTTCGTCTGTATTGTTCTTTTTGGGGCCTTCCATTCCTGTGTTCCAACGAAAACGCTAAAGCAGGAGGACAAAAGCTTACCGGAAACCTACAGGGCCATATCCAATGATACCTTGAACACCGCGAACACAAGGTGGCGGGAATTCTTTTCCGATGCCTACCTTGTATCGTTGATCGATATTGCCTTGGTAAACAACCAAGAGCTGAATATTATGTTGCAACAGATCGATATCGCACAAAATGAGGTAAAGGCCAGAAAAGGGGAATATCTGCCATTTATCGATGTCAAGGCTGGTGCCGATGTTGAAAAAGTGGGGGAATACACCCGAAACGGTGCGGTTGAAAAAAACCTGAACATTCGGGAGGACGAGGAATTTCCAGAGCCTTTGACCAATTTTTCCGCCGGAATTTTCGCTTCTTGGGAACTGGATGTTTGGAAAAAGTTACGTAACTCAAAAAAGGCAGCGGTCATGGAGTATTTGGCCACCGTAGAGGGCAAAAACTTTATGGTCACAAGTCTTATTGCCGAGATAGCGGATTCGTACTATGAATTGATCGCTTTGGACAACCAATTGGCCATCATTGAGCAAAACCTTGAGATACAAGGAAATGCCCTGAGAATGGTACGTTTACAAAAGCAGGCGGCAAGGGCGACCGAACTTGCGGTACGCAGGTTTGAGGCTGAAGTCCTAAAGAACCAAAGCCATAAATTTGAGGTGCAGCAGCAGATCGTGGAAACGGAAAACAAACTGAATTTTCTCATCGGTAGGTCACCCCAACGAATTGAAAGAAATTCGGAAGGGTTCATAGAAAGCGAAATCGATACCATTTATGCCGGTATTCCGTCGCAACTGCTATTGAACAGACCTGACATTCGTCAAGCGGAGTATGAGTTGCACGCCGCTAAACTGGACATAAAAGTGGCCAGGGCCAACTTTTATCCTTCGATTGGGATAAAAGCCGGGGTGGGACTTCAGGCATTTAAACCAAAATATCTGACAGAAACCCCGCAGTCCCTATTATATTCGGCGGTGGGCGATTTGGTTGCCCCCTTGATAAACAGAAATGCCATCAAGGCAGAATACAATACGGCGAATGCCAGACAGGTACAGGCGGTCTATGAATATGAAAAATCGATTCTTCAAGGCTACATTGAAGTTGCGAATCAATTATCCAACATGGAGAACCTCAAAAAAACCTATGACCTAAAGGCCGAGCAGGTAGCGGCCTTAACGGAATCCATAAACCTTTCAACCCAATTGTTCCAATCGGCAAGAATCGAGTATATAGAGGTGCTGTTTACCCAAAGGGAAGCTTTGGAATCCAAAATGGAGTTGATAGAAACGAAACGGGACCAGCTTGTTGCCCGTGTGGATATTTACAAGGCTCTTGGTGGTGGATGGAATTGATTTCCGCCGAAACCTAAATTAAAAGCCTCCATTCTAGGGGGCTTTTTCTTTTTTTTTAAAGAATGGTTAGTTCTTGGCCTCCATAATTTCCTTGAGCTTTGAAAATATCTCGGAGTTTTCATACACCCCTTGAAAATTTTGAGCTTGTGGCCCATAGGCAAATAAAGGAACCATGATGGCAGTATGATCTATAGTCAAAAAATCACCTTGAACCCCGCCTTGTTCCAAATTTCCGCCCACGATTCCAAAGCCGGACGTTTCATGATCGGCCGTAATCAGAACCAACGTATTGCCCGTTGTATCGGCAAACTTCAATACCTCGGCAACCGTTGCATCAAAGTCCAACATTTCATCTATGATGGTGGCTACATTATTGGAATGACCGCCATTATCTATTTGGGCTCCTTCCACGACCATGAAAAAAGGTTCTCCATCTTTTGAAAGAACTTCCATGGATTTTTTTACGGATTTTGGCAACATATCCCCCCTGCCCATTTCTAGGGTCGGCATCTTGTTATCTCCCCAAAATATCGCGGTCTTATTTTTTAGATCGGTAAATTCTGTCAGCGTGATTGGCTTAAACACCTTGCCCAATTCAGCAATATAAGAAGCTCCCCCGGCAATAAAAAAATCCAATTTACTTGTTTTCAAGTCCTTTAGGATACCATCGGTATTGTCCCTATCCTTTACATGGGCATAGAATGACGACGGTGTAGCACCGTAAATGGCATCGGTCGTAATTATTCCTGTTCTATACCCTTTTCCGGATGCGACATCGACCAAGTTAGGCAACACCTCATCATTGGGTCCCAACCCAATGGCCCTATTATTCGTTTTTTGTCCCGTGGCCATGGCCGTTGCCCCTGCGGCCGAATCGGTTATCAAATCATCAAACGCGGATGTTTTTATCAACCCAATGTCCTTAATAGTTGTGATACTCAATTGACCCCTATTCGCGAACATAGCGGCCGAAATTTGGGCCAATCCATTACCATCGCCAATCAAAAGCAAGATATTCATTGGTTTAGAATTTGGATCAAACTTGTATTGTGGCCTATATATCGAATTAACCTCGCCCTTATAACTCCTGCTATCCAAAGATTCCAAATAATTATATGCCTTGGCCGGTTGATCGGTGTTGATAAAATCCACCCCCAATGTGGCCAACCGTGCCCAAGCGGTCTTGGTATCTGGGTTTGCCCAAAACCGAAAAGGTTTATTGAACGTATGGGCTCTTTTTATAGCAGCTTTGGCTTGGTTCAGTTCTTCTTCCACCATTCGGCCATATCCGTTCCAAACAGAATACTTTTGAAAGCTAAGGCTGATCATGGCCACCTTTTCCATTGGTACCATTTCCAAATTGTCCAAATTTTGATGATCAAAGTATATGTAATCCGGATAGTTAACATAATCACTTGGATCCGGACGATTTCCTGATATCACAAAGGAGACTTTATCTCCTTTTATAAGATCAGGATATTTTTTTAATACCTTTTGTATTTCCTTTAGGGTAGGTATTGCAGGGGACTTTAGATCCAGTAAGAGTTGTAAGTTCCGTAGTTCACCTTTTTTCTCTAGTTCCGATAAGGGTTCCAAGTAAAGTGAGGATAGCGTGCGACCTTCTTTGATATTTGATTCCTCGTGGGTAACGTACAGGGTATTATCCTTTAGAAACAAATCAACTTCTATAGATGAAGCGTTATTTATATACGCTTCTACAAAAGGGAAATCCTGATGGTAATCATTATGGGAATGTACTTTGTAAGGTATTTGTCCATAGCCAAAATGTAGCGCAAAGACCAGAATCCAAAGCGATAATAGGCGTTTTAGTAAATCGTCAATTTTCATTTTAAACAAGATTATTCACTGTCCTTATGGTTAAAGTTCTAGTAAGAGGCCCCAAGGTAACCATGGTTTGCGGTATTTGTTGGTTGCGCTATTCTTTTATTCTCTCAAATGTACCCATACCAAAATCAACTTTGTAGTGCGATTCAAAAAGTTTGCTAGGCAGATAATAATCGGTAGTAATGATTTGGGCACCCGAAGCTTTAGCTTTCTCAAACCTTGTATAGTCATTATTTCTTGCCTCAACCGTTCCCGAATCCGCACGAGTGCGGACTATAAAACCCTTGGAAACCAAATTCCGGATTTTGTCAAAATTCCCAACCGGATCATTTACGATCATAAAGGCCGCTTCCGGACTTCCCTCCGGTTTATTGATAAACAGTGCCGCATTTTTAAGTCCGGGGAATGTATCTAGATAGAGATCACACCTAGTCTCACTTTCATCCAAGACAAAAAGAAAACGCCCCTTTACCTCGTCCAAACTGGGCCATCCATCGCCAAGTATTGCCTCCTTCAAAGACTCTTCATCCCCCTTTACCAAATCCGGAGTTATCAATTTTTCGTTTGGGAGAACCGTTTTTATCTCTTTATCCAGGTTTTCCAATGCATCGGCATCAAAAACCAAAGGATCCTTTAGTTGCGGTATTATCCCGTCTTTCGTGTTCAACGTTATGAAGATTGGAGTATGCTCCGGGTTTTTGTTGGACCAGGTCAAAAGTTCCAGCAGCGCCTCTTGAAAAAGTAATTGGTGGCTTCTAAAATCTATATCCTGAACATGAAATACTTTGAGGCCGGGTTTGTTTAATTTTTTCTCCCTATCGAACGGCAAGAATTTTTCTCCCGATAGCTCTACAATATCCAATCCTTTTGGATTGGAATAGTGTCCACCTTGAGGGTCGTGAAATACATCAAGTTCCAGGTTTCTAAGTCCTAAATCCAACTGTTGGGTCAATGGGATATGCTCATATTGAAGCGATTTTGCCATTGATGAATCCAATTGAAATAGATACTCCCATAAAGGCTTTTCAATTCCTATTTTGTAACTATTGTGACTTCCGATCACCTGGATATCGTTCAGCCGTACATTTCCTTTCCCATATTCCTGGGAAAGACAAAAAACAGGAAGTATTAAAATCATAAATACCTGTATTTGCTTATGCATTTTCATAGATTGCGATTAACCCGTTCAAACTAATTTAAACCCCCCAGAAAAGGAAAATACGGCAGGTATTTTCATACCGGCCGTATTTAATTTAATATAGAGCATCAATAACCGGGATTTTGCACCAAAAATCCCTCTAAACTAGATGCTCCATCTATCGCTCTCTGAGGAATGGGAAACAATCTTTTGTTTGGATCGCTATCCGTCTTGCCCGTCCAGGAGCCCTCATATTTGCCAAAACGGATTTGGTATGTTCTTCTCAGTCCTTCCCAATAGAGCTCAAATCCAGATTCACGAAATAGAATATCAAGGTCAATCGTTGCAAGTGCTTCGGGCGTCTGCTCAGGCCTGGCGGTTCTTGAGGTTCTAAGGGTATTAATATCTGCCAAGGCACCGGCATTGTCCCCTTTACGGAGTTTTGCTTCGGCCCGCATCAAATAAATCTCACCCAAACGAAGCAATACTATATCCACGCTACTGTTGCTACAGCAATTGGGAGCTGTACGGCTGAATTGATATTTCGAAAACCGATGTCCAGTGTTGTGCAGACTGCCCTCATCCGTAAAATTAACGTCAAGGTTATGGTCCACATACTTAAGGTCCGCACCGCTTGTCCTTCTGTTTATGACGGGATAAATACGGACAGACCCATCATCACAGGTGAGAATATTGCCCTGCTCGTCTTTTCGAGGTCCCCAAATTATTCCACGAAGTATACCCCTATCAATTTCAAACTCCTCGGCCGGAACGCAGTAAAAATGGTCTGCATCGTTGTTAGGGTTAACACCTGTGAGGTCTCTTAGATTTTCCGGGATTACGGTGTTCTCTTGAAAGAAACGGGCATCGGCCACGGCCGCATAAATATTGCCATAGGCATCTGCCCATGTCTGAATGAAATCAGGAGTTGCCGCAGCGGCATCGGTGCCACGTGTATTGGGGAATTCCGGTCTTGGAATTTGATCGCCCGATATGGACCAGTACTGCCAACGACTGTGTTCTGTCTGCAAAACGCCCCTTTGATCGAGCGAAAATATAACTTCAGGGTTGCTATTGTTGTCGTCATTGAATATGTCAAAATACTCCGGTGACAAAGAGTAGGGTCCCGAAATGATATCATTGGAATATTGAATTACCTTATCCATATCGGCATCCAAAAAATTGGGTGTACCATAAGGATCGCGGTATACGGCGGAATTCAAGTACAATCGGGCCAAAAGGGCCTTCACCGCATCTTTGGTAAACCTACCAGGACCTTGGTCGTTATTGATAACTTCAACCACGGACAATAGTTCACTTTCAATATAATCCACAGCTTCTTGCGCTCTAAGGATTTGGGATATTTCTTCTGAACTTTCTTTTTTAAAAACAATTCCCCAATTATCCAGCACCAACATATTGAGATAGGCCCTTGCGGCGATCATTTCGTGCAAAGCACCTTGCGCCTCGGCATTTCCGTTATCAGCCTCAGGACGCAGTCTATCAATGGCGATGACCGCCCTGGATATGGATAAGGTTATTTCGTTCCAGGAATCGCCCACGAGACTATTACCAGGGGTCATCAGATGTTGATGCACTGCGATGAACTTACCACCGTCAAACCAGTCCCTCCCACCTCGGTTGGGAATTATGGCTTCATCCGAAGCGATTTCCTGGAGACCAAAATTACGTGTATGAAGCCATACATTTCTAAGTAGACCGTAAACGGGCGCAATGGAACCACTTACAATTTCAGCCTGACCGGTCCCGGTAAGCGACTCGTCCAGTACATCCTCCTCCAAGTCCGTGCAACCAAAAAATGCAACTAAAAATAGCACTATCGGTAATGCTCTGTAAAATCTAATAGTTTTCATGATACTTTTTTATGTGATTTTAAAATCCTTTGTTTTTCATTAAAATGTTACGTTAAGAGCGAAAAGTAAGGTCCTTGCTCTTGGATATGTAAACCTGTCGATACCAAAGGTCTGTATTTCGCCTTGGGTAGCGCCCGTATTGACTTCTGGGTCAAAGCCGGTATAATTGGTAAGAACGAAAAGGTTTTGCCCGGTTAACGAAAAACGGATGTTTTGAAGGGCATCCCCCAAGCCGACCTTTTCCGCGCTCAAATTATACCCTAGCGTGGCGTTGTTCAAACGTAAGAACGAACCATCCTCTAGATAGCGGGTGGATACCGTATTCGAATTGCTCAACGACTCATTGGGAAACTGCACGGCAAAATCCGTAGTGTTGTTAGACCTACCCAATTGCGCTTTGTTGAAAAGGGACATTGTTGTGTGATTGTATACTTCATTACCGGCTACCCCATTGAAGTTTAGCCCCAAATCAAAAGCCTTGTACTTGAAGTTCGCATAAAACGCGTAGATAAAATCAGGGATGGCACTGCCCACTACCCTCCGGTCATCATCCAAGACGGCACCATCTCCATTAGTGTCCTTGAACTGGTTAAGGCCATCGGCTCCAATACCATCGAATTCAAGCATGTAGAAAGCACCTATTGGCTCGTTGTTGATATACCCATTAATGGTTGCACCTGTTTGTCCGGACCCTTGCGCCGCTCCTGTAGTAAGGACCGAATAGGGTGAATCCCTTACTTCGTTTTGAATATAGGTGACGTTGCCCCCAATGTTATATGAAAAATCGCCCTGTGAATTGCTGTTGTAGTCCAATGCCAATTCGACGCCACTGTTATGGATTTCCATATTGTCGATATTATCCCAGAAAGTAGAGGTAGGTTCTACGGGGTCTGCGGGCACTACTTCCAATAAGATATTAGAAGAAACTTTATTGAAATAATCCAGCGTACCCGTCAATTTATAGTCGAATAGCGCAAAATCAAGACCTAAATCAATTTGTGTGGAAACCTCCCATTGTAGATCGGGGTTCGCCAAGCGGGTAAAAACGATACCGAACGGATAATCGTCAATGGAGTTGCCCTGGGTATCGATGGGGTAGGTACTTAGGCTCCCTGCACCCGTTAACAACCTATCTTCCGAAAAACTGGCCTTTGTAATCTTGGAGGGGATTTCCTGGTTACCTGTTTGTCCCCAACTTGCGCGCAGCTTAAGGTTATCAAATACGGAATTGGCCATAAAATTCTCATTGCTAATATTCCAGCCAAGTGCAAATGCAGGGAAATACCCATATTTGTTATTTGCACCAAATTTTGAAGAACCATCTGCACGCAAGGTGGCAGTCACAAGATATCTATCATCATAGGTATAGTTGGCCCTTCCAAAGAACGATTGTAGCTCATTCTGCTCTGCGGCAGCTGTTACCGTAGTTGGAAATTCATCCGTATTGGTCTGGTCCTGGAACCGTGGCTCAATATTATTGTTGGCGAAACCTCTATAAAAAAAGGTTCTCCCCTCTTCTAAAAATTTCTGATAGGAATGTCCCGCAAGTACGGTTACATTATGAACCTCATTGTTCCAATTATACGTTAGTGTATTTTCAACCAGTTCATTCGTATTGGAACTGATTGTGCTCTCCAATGAGCCCTGTGAGATATTGGATTCATTTACGACCTCTGGAAAAGGTCTGTACTGTTCGTCCCTTGTGGTAGTTGAATAGTCGACCCCTAGGTTTAATTTATAGACCAAACCGTCGAAAATTGTAACTGAAGGCGAAATACTGGCCAAAATACGGTTGTTGATGGCAGTATCGCTAAAGAGTTCGTTCCTTTTTAACGGATTTAAGGCGTTTGTGTTCAAAATTGTTGGAACACCATTTGTAAGTGCGGGAATCGTGGGGTTCAAACTGAGCATATCACTTATGGTTCCTGTTATTACAGGTCTCAAATTTTGGGTACGCGAGGCGGTGAGGTTATAATCAACGTTCAACTTACCGTTGAACGCTTTTTGGTTCATGTTCAATTTGCCCGAATAGCGTTCAAGGTTGCTGTTTTGCAAAACACCCTCTTGTTCTTGGTACCCCACCGAAGCGAAATAGGCAAATTTTTCCGTTGTGGCGCCACTCATGGAAAAGTTTACATTGTTGGATACCGCGGTTTGTGTCAATTCGTCCTGCCAATTGGTATTGGCCCCAAAATCTTCCAGCGTACCACCTACCGCTACTACTTGGTTGCGAAACGTGTCCGCATCAAATACATCGATCTTGTTTGAAATGGTGGAAAAAGCCGTGGACGCCGAGAAATTCATTTCGGTTTTGCCCATTCTTCCCCTCTTTGTAGTAATCACAACGACTCCATTGGAGGCTCGTGATCCGTATACCGCGGTAGCACTGGCATCTTTTAGCACATCAATACTAGCTATATCGCTGGGGTTCAAAAAATTCAAAGGGTTGGTATCAAAACCGTTGTTAGCATTGTCCAGCAAAAAGCCATCAACCACATAAAGCGGCTGTGTACCTGAACGCAAACTTCCAACCCCTCTGATAATCACATTTTGTGCCGCACCAGGCTCTCCGCTATTTGCCGCGATGTTCACCCCTGCCAATTTACCTTGTAGTAATTCCCCAGGGTTGGTTACCACTCCCTGATTGAAATCTTCGCTTTTAACCGATGCAATAGCACCTGTAATATCAGATTTCCTTTGGGTACCGTAACCTACGACCACTACATCGTCCAATTGCGTGGCATCCGGCTCCAATTGTACATTTATAATGGAATTATTGCCTACCTCTATCTCCTTGGAACTATAGCCCAAATAGGAAATTTGCAAAGTTGCCCCAGAGCTTACATTGATGGTGAAATTACCATCAAAGTCCGTAATGGAACCGTTACTGGTTCCTTTTTCCAGCACGGACGCTCCCGGAAGTGGCGCTCCCGTTTCATCCGTAACCTGTCCGGTTATGGGGTTCTGTTCCAGAAAAAATATAAAATAATAGGAATCCTCTACAGATCCCCATGCTTTTTCAATACTTTTATTGGTAGTTTTTGAGTTCCCGAAGAGGAAACTGCTTCCTAAAATCGCAAAAAGTAAGGCAAAGCCGATTTTAGTTAGTCGGTTTTTAAGATACATAGTTTTAAAGTGTTGAAGTTTTAATGATTTTCGATGCTTTTTAGAGAGCCTGTTGCCGCAGGCTCTTTTTTGTTTTTAGATTTCCGATCAAAAGTAATTCTTAAGAAGTAGGTGGTAGGTTACGGATACTTTATGATTAGTTTAATTTAAAATGAGGTAGGACGCTTTCCATCGATACTTTTTGGTGCTCCAAAGACGGAAAAATGGTTTTTACCGATTATTTCCCTCGGGTGTTCGAAGAGTTTGCCAAGAAAGTAGCTGTTCTGTATACTTTAGCGGTATAAATAATCGAACACCAAATCCAATACATTATGAAAAAGTGTATTATCCTTCTTGCCATTTATACTGTATTGCTTCTACTCTACTAAGAGCGTTTTATTCCAATTGTAGTTTCCCTATTCCAACTTGAGTTCTGAAGGTGAAGCTGCATTCTTTTTATCGGAAAAAATTCTGGCACTGGTCTTCATATCGGCATAACGTGGATCCGGGATGTAATCTTCCTTGCGCATTTTGATGACTTCGATGCTCAAGAAATCGAACTCGCTCACCACCTTTCCGTAGAACCGATAAATACCCCTGCCCCTAAAAGCATACTTGGCAGCTACCGGTGGAAACAACACCGTATCGAAAACCATTCCCTGCTGATCTACCAACGTGGCGAAATACATACGCTTCCCCGTATGGGTACTCGTATTTTTCACCGTAACCAAATACCCATAAATATCTATATAACCGTTTACATAGTTAATTAGATCCTTGCTCCCGTTCGTATTCTTTGGAGGTTCTGCCAAGAGCTCGAACGGACTGCACAGACAAAAACCCAACAGTTCCAATTGGGTAAAGGCGTCCTCTTGACCACTGGTATGCAATGGGGGAATCCTAAAATTTTGATGTACGGCCGGAAAAAGCTTTGGGTGCTCCAGCTTTGTCCCTCTGTTGAGAAACAAATGGGCCTTCCACAATAATTGGTGTTTGTTGACTCCCGTAAACCGGAACCCATCGATACGTATAAGAATACTTATCTGTTCTATGGATATGACCACACGATCCAAGAAATCCTCCAAGGAGGTAAATATTCCTTCCCGACTCCTTTCCCTGAGGATACGTTCCGCTACCCTGCTTTCCAAATCGCGTAAATAGCCCAGTCCCAAGAAAATAGCTTCTCCGTAGATTACATTGTTATGATTGCTCCTATTAACACAGGGCGGGTGTATGGTAGCCCCCAGCATGCGGGCCTCGTGGACATAGAATTCCGTCCGGTAGAAACCGCCCCCGTTATTAAGCACGGCCACCATATATTCCAAGGGATAGTAGGCCCTTAAGAACAGGGTCTGATAGCTTTCCACCGCATACGAAGCGGAATGTCCCTTGGCAAAGGCATAGCCGGCAAAACTGGCTATCTGCTCCCACACCTCAAAAATAACACTGTCCGGCTCTCCCTTTTTGCGGCAATTCTCGATAAATTTTAAACGTACCTTTTCAAACTCTTCCCGCGAACGAAACTTTCCGCTCATTCCCCGCCGTAACACATCGGCTTCGCCCAAATCAAGGTCGGCAAAATAGTGGGCCACTTTGATCACATCTTCCTGATAGACCATGACCCCATAGGTCTCCGGCATAATATCCAACATGACCGGATGCGCCTTCTCGGCTGTCCTCCCCTTTTCCCTATGCCTTAGGATGTACTCCCGCATCATACCGCTTTTGGCAACCCCTGGACGGATGATGGAACTGGCAGCCACAAGACCCAGGTAATTATCCACTTCCAGCTTTTTCAACAGCATCCGCATGGCAGGGGACTCCACATAAAAACACCCCATGCATTGGGCAGTCTTGATCAGGTTGTTGATCCTGGGGTCCTTTTTGAACTTTTTGACATCGTGGATATCTATTTCCTGGGTGTTACCCATGCGGTTATAGGCGATGATCTCCAAGGATTCCTTAATTTTCGAGAGGCCCCTTTGGCCCAAAATATCGAACTTATAAAGTCCCACGTCTTCAGATATCACCATATCGAACTGTGTGGTAGGAAACCCTTTGGGCGGCAAATGCGTGGCCGAAAACCAATGTATGGGCCTTTCGCTGATCAAAATACCTCCGGCATGAATGCTCAGGTAATTGGGCATTCCCATGATCAACCGACCATATTTCAACACCAGCCGTGCCACCTCATCAAGCTTTCCCGGATCAAACTTTCCTTCGGCGAGAAAATCGATTTCATTTTTAGGAAGTCCAAATACCTTCCCCAACTCACGGATAACGCCCCTTTCCTTAAAAGTAACGTAGGTACCCAAAAGGGCCACATGCTTAAAACGGTCAAATATATATTGGGTCATCACCGGTCGATCATGGTGTGAAAAATCGATATCAAAATCCGGGGGGTTGGTTCGATAGAGGTTTATGAAGCGCTCAAAATATAGGTCGAGTTCCATGGGGTCCACATCGGTAATTCGCAACAGATAAGCCACGATACTATTGGCGCCGCTACCCCTGCCCACGTAAAAGAACCCACGTTTTCGCGCATAGGAAACAATATCCCAGTTGATCAGGAAATAGGAAACAAAACCTTTTTCCTTGATCAGCCCCAACTCCTTTTTCAAACGCTCCATGATCTCCTCGCCCACCTCTTGGTATCGGTACGGTAGACCTTCCCTACACAATCGCTCGATCATTGCATCATCTTCCTCCTTGGATCCCGTATAGGTTTGTAGGTTTTGGGAAACCCTGTCCTTTGAAAAATCAAAATGGATGGAACAGGTGTTCAACAATTTTTCCGTGTTTTCCAAGATAAAGGAGTATTCTGAAAAAGCGGCCACTAGATTCTCTATAGGATACATTTTTTCATCCTCGCTGCCTTCCTCCGTTTTCTCCAACTTGCTTAACAGCACATTCCTATCAATGGCCCGTAGCAACCTATGGGCATTGAAATCGCCCTTATGCCGAAAGGTCACCGGTTGTTGCACCACCAACTTGTCCCTCAACCCCTTTATTCTTGAAAATGGCAACTTACGCAGGTCTGCTATCGATATTCCTATAAACTCGTGTGCCCCAAAGTGTACCATTTCATTGAGAAGCACCTTTTCAAAAGGATAGACTGCATAGGCATTTTGAAAGCGTGGAGCCCGGGAAGGGAACCTTTTTTCCTCATGAAGATGTTTGGACAGGAAATTGTTCAGTTCCAAATAGCCTTCGTTGTTTTTGGCTATGCCTATAAAACAGGGGTCCACACCATTTCTAAAATCGATTCCCAATAGGGGACGTACATCATATTCAGGAGCCTTGCGTACAAAATTCAGCGCCGCGGACGTGTTGTTGATATCGGTCAGTACCAATTTCGACACCCTATTTTTTTGTGCCATGCGCAGAAGTTCCTCTTCGGAAAAGGTTCCGTAGCGCAAACTGTAATATGTGTGGCAGTTTAAATACAAGGGGCAAATTCAAGTTCAAGTTCAAGTTCAAGTGTCAAGTTCAAAAGCTACTAGTTGTTGGTTATTGGTAATCAATAACATCTAATTCTAACAACTAGCAACTAACAACCAGTAACTAATTTTTACTGTTTCCGATGTGCCAGCACGATGGGCGGTCTCCCATCGAACGGATTGTGCATGCGTCCAATGGTATTCTTTCCCATGGCCGAGGCCCTAACCACGCTCTTTTCCCCAAAGCGGTTCCTAATATGGTCCATGGCATGGTACAGGTTGAGCCGCTCCTCGGTATCATCAAAAAGATTGATCTGATAATTGCCCGATACCAAATGACTGAACCGGATACCTATCAACCGCACCAATAACCTTCGGTTATACAGTACCCTGAACAATTCCAAGATTTTGGGAATCAGGATATGGTCCGCACTCGTATAGGGAATCCGTAACTGCTTGGAATAGGTATTAAAATCAGAATAGCGAATCTTTACCGTAATGCAGGCCGTTAACTTTTCGCCCCGGCGGAGCTGGTAGGCCAGGTTCTCCGTCATGGCGATAAGGATCCCTTTCAACTTTGCCACGTCAATAGTGTCCTGATCAAAGGTACGCTCCGTAGAAATGGACTTTCGGTCACAAAACGGGACCACCGGGGAATGATCTATGCCATTGGCCCTTTTCCAAATGACCGTGCCATTTTTACCAAGAACGCGCTGCATGACGTCCATGGGCATTTCCTGTATGGTCCGCACCTTCCGTAATCCCAGATTCCTGAGCGTTTGATAGGTCTTATCGCCCACCATGGGAATCTTTTTTATGGAAAGTGGGGCCAAAAAGGGTTTTTCCAGGCCGTAATCTATCTTCAATTGGTTATTGGGCTTCGCCTCATTGGTAGCCACTTTGGAGACTACTTTGTTGACCGAAAGTCCAAAGGAAATAGGGAGCCCGGTTTCCCTGATAATTCTGTGCCGTAGTTCAGAGGCATATTTATAGGCTCCAAAAAAACGGTCCATCCCTGTAAGATCGGCATAGAATTCATCGATACTGGACTTTTCAAAAAGGGGCACGCTTTCCTTGATGATATCCGTGACCACATCTGAAAATTGACTGTAGGTCCCTGCGTTTCCCCTAATCTGTATCGCTTCGGGGCAAAGTTCCTTGGCCATTTTCATGGGCATGCCGGAGTGCACACCATATCCACGGGTCTCATAACTACATGCCGCTACCACCCCACGGTCACTCAACCCACCCACAAGGATAGGTTTCTTCAACAGTTTACTGTCCAGCCTACGCTCTACGGACACAAAAAAGGTATCCAAATCCAAATGTAAAATCGTCTTGTCCATCATCGATTAAAAAAGGAAGACTAATTTATGGAATAAATCCATATTATTGGAAATAATCCATCTTTATTTTATGCCTTTACATGCAGAATATGATTATTTTTAAAATCCATTCTAAAAATTGAAAAACTATGATAAAACCTGTCGCATTGCTCTGCAAGGGTCTTTTACTAACCACTTTTATCTGTTAAACCAGCTGTAAGGACAACAAAAAAGCCGCTGAAAAAGTTGTTCCGGAACAACCCAAAGATCAATGGATAGCCATTTTTAATGGTGAAGACCTCAACGGTTGGACCATGAAGATAAACGGATACCCATTAGGGGAGAATTTTGGAAATACTTTTAGGGTAGAGGACAGTATCCTAAAAATACGTTACGATGGATACGGCCCCGAATTTGGCGAGCGCTTCGGTGCCCTTTTCTATAATAAGGAATTAATGGATTACCGATTAAAAGTAGAATATCGGTTTGTGGGCGAAACCGCTCCCGGTGCCCCGGAATGGGGCTATAGGGACAGCGGGGTACAGATACACACCCAACCGCCCAATACTGTTCAATTGAACCAAGGTTTCCCCATTTGTCTGGAGTACAATCTGCACGGGGGCAATGGTACCGATGACAGACCTCTAGGCGCTATTTGCGGTATAGGAATGAAGGTAGAGATAGATGGGGAACGAAGTGACCTGTTCTGCAATCCGGCCAAAGTGGCCAAAACCTTCCACGGAGATCAATGGATAACGGTTGAAATTGATGTACAAGACGGAAAAATGAAGCACTTTGTAAACGGGGAGGAAATCATGAGCTATACCAATCCCGTATATGATCCAGAAAACGAATTTGCAAGGGCCTTTATCAAAGAAGGTGATTCCACGGTAAAAAGTGGCTATATTTCCCTGCAATCCAACAGCCACCCCATCGATTTTAGAAAAATAGAACTCTTACCATACAACTAGCCCAAAAACTATCACCATGAAAGTATTGGTTTCCTTGAACTTTCCTCCCTTGGGTATAGAAATGCTCAAACAAGAAGGATTGGATGTTACCGTTTGGAAAAATGATATCCCTATGACCCGGGAAGAACTTATCCAGGCCACTAAGAAACACGATATACTATTGTCCTCTAGTATTTATACGTTGGATGCCGATTTTCTGGAAAAGAACAAACATTTAAAGCTCATTTCGCAATTTGCCGTGGGCTATAACAACATCGATATAGAAAAAGCGACGGAATTGGGTATCCCGGTCACCAATACCCCGAATGCCATGACCGATGCCACTGCAGACATTTCCTTTGCATTGATGCTGGCCGTCTCCAGAAAAATGTTCCATATGCATAAGACCATTATATCCGGGGATTGGGGACATTTTAGGCCACAAGCCAATTTGGGCATGGAGCTAAAAGGGAAAACAGTCGGCATTTTTGGGATGGGACGAATAGGAAGCGAATTCGCCAGACGCTGCCTAGGGGCCTATAATATGAAAGTCATTTATCATAACAGGAGACCAAACCCAGAGATGGAAAAAGAGCTGAATGCGAGCTATGTATCTTTTGAGGAATTATTGAAAGAAAGCGATGTACTATCCGTTCATGCCGGGCTTTCAAATGAAACAAAGGGATTGTTTAATGCCGATGTATTTCCCAAAATGAAATCTTCCGCCATTTTTATAAATACGGCCAGAGGAGGTCTACACCACGAAAAAAGCCTCATTGAAGCTTTACAAAATAAGGTCATATGGGGAGCCGGTCTCGATGTTACCAATCCAGAACCCATGAATAAAGACAATCCCCTACTGAACATGGAAAATGTAGCGATCACTCCCCACATCGGTTCCGCGACCGTTGAGTCCCGCAACGAAATGTCTAGATTGGTAGCCTTGAATATTATCCAATTTTCAAGAGGCGAACCGTTGACAAACCTGGTTAGCCCAGGAGTATAAATTCTGCTCGACACCTCTTTATTATGGAATCGGAAATTCGTTTTAAATTTCAACCATAACTTTATCCCCACTCTTCGCCGCTTTAAAAATAGCATCGATGATTTTCATATCCTTTACCCCTTCCTCACCATCTACTGGCACAATGGGCTGTTTTCCCTCAAAAATTAGTTCTGCTATACCGTCCATTTGTAACGTTTGATGGGTATAGTGGGGCTGCTCCAGTTCACCCTTGTGGGTGCGCCCTTGAATGGGCCCATACCCGGTGGATGGTTTCATCTCCATCCAGCCCTTGGTACCGGTCATGAAAAATCGGTCCAAATTGTTCATGTTATAGGTAGACAGACAATTGGCCACTGCACCGCTTGGAAAGCCCATTTGAAACTGTATCGTTTCATCTACCCCTTCCTTAAACTTCAACGGATCGGTCTTGGTTTCCTGGGCGGTCACCCAGATAGGGTCTTCACCCAGAACATACCTGGCCCCATTTATGGAATAAATACCTATATCCATCATGGCACCGCCACCGGCAAGCTCCTTATCTAACCGCCATTGCGTAGGATTTCCGATAACGAAACCGGACTGGCCCTGAAAAAATTTTGGCTGGCCGAATTCACCATCTTTTCGCATTTGGATGACGTGCACCGTTTTGGGCTCAAAATGCATCCTATAACCGATCAACAATTTTACATTGGCCGCCTTACAGGCATCCACCATTCTTTGTCCTTCCTCGGCATTCACTCCCATGGGTTTTTCGCAAATAACGTGTTTTCCTGCCTTGGCTACCCGAATGGTCTGTTCACAATGCAATCCGTTAGGGGTAATGACGTATACGGCGTCTATATCCTTGTTGTCCTTTATCGCATCAAAATTCTCATAATTATAACAGTTCTTCGCGGGAATATTGTATTTGGATTGCCAATCGGTAATCTTTGATGGGGTTCCACTAATGACACCTACCAATTTGGCCTTTTTACAATCCAGCATGGCTTCCGCTACCCTAGTACCATAGCTTCCAAGTCCCATAATGGCGACCCGAAGCATTGGGCCTTCATATTTTTCCGCAGGAGCGGCGAAAAGGTGGGTCGGGTTATTTAATAACGAAACACCTATTGATGAAATTGCGATATTCTCTAAAAATTTTCTTCTTGATGCCATGATAATCTATTTTAAATCAACCACATAAAAATAATGTTTTTCATACACCTAATACAGGTTCGCTAAATATATCAAAATAAAAAAATGCCGTTTTGGACAATCCAGTATTTGCCCCCAACATTTTGGCAGAAAATACGTTATTATAAAACATCGAATTTTATAGCTTTAACCAAACTAGAAAAAGCGGATATATTTTGATTTTTAAATTATACATGAAATACCCTTTAATTGCATTTCTTTTTTGTTTTATTGGCATCAAAGGATTTACGCAAGAAAGCAAGTCCAGTATAGAGATCAACAATCCGGACCAAAGTACGGTCTGGATCATTCCCCAGGAGGTTTCCTTGGAGTGGACCACCCAAAATATTGGTCCGGAAAAATCGATTCGGTTCTTTTTGGTACGTAATGAAATGGTGGTGCAGGAACTTGGATCCTTCAAGAACAATGGAAGGGCAGACGGGATATCGCTTGCCAAAAACATAGGTTCCGGTAATCAATATCAGGTCGTAGGTATCGAGCTTTTCCCCGATGACAAATACAGCATAGCCAAGTTCGTAACCCCGTTTTTTTCAATTTCCAACAAGGCTTCGGACGAGCGAAAGAAAAAGCACGAACAGGCACAAGAAACGAAACGGGAACCGACCCGAAAGGAAAAGCGCGAAATGAGAAGAAAACAGCGGGATAAAAAAGAGAAAATCGAGACAATATCTTCCAATACGGTCAAGGAAACACAAAAAACGGAAAATGCTCTTAGGGACGAGTTTGAAGGCAGGAAAATCTCCTATACGAAAGAACTCTCCTTTGACAGTGAGAACATTACCATCAAAATTTGGGACCATGGAAGACAGGACGGGGACATTGTATCCATCTACCTCAACGGTTTGCCGGTCGTGTCCAAACACTATTTGACCTATTACAAGCGGGAATTCAAGGTAAAGCTAAACCCCAACAAATCCAACGACCTGTTCCTCTACGCACACAATTTGGGCGATGCCCCTCCCAACACGGTATCCGTAGAAATATCGGATGGGTCAAAGTCTGAAAACCTGATCTTGAACTCGGACCTTCAAAGTTGTGAAGCGGTAATGATCAGCGTGAACAAGTAGTCTCAAAAGCCCAATTTAATTCTCTTGGAGTCCATAAAGCCAGTGCCCGTCATTTTTGGATAATTTATATGTACTTTTATACAAGTCACGTAAATTATAATGAAACAGATACTTAGGCTTTGGGCAACTATTGAAATTGGGCGTTTTCTAATGAAGCTCATTCCTCTTTTATCTATTCTCTTTTGTACGACAATACACTCCCAAAGGGAAAAGGACTCAGTAGAAATTATAAAGCTATTGGAAAAAGAAGGACTTACCTGGCGAGTGGGTGACAAGGAAGGACATGCCGAATGTTGGGAAGCGACTTCCAATGCAATCAATGTCATGTCCAGACCCGATGGCAGCTTTATTGACGTTCCCGTGTCCATAATGATGGACCCTCCATCAAATATGATCGGTAACGGTGGTTTTGCCTTTCACAGCAATCATAAAATACGTATTGATGGGAATTCTGCAATCGTTGGACATAATGAGGTTTCGGTGGACGTTCAAGGTAAGGAAAGCCTTTCCTATGAAGTCCGTTTTTTGGAAAGGTTCGATGGTGAATGGAAAATGGTTGGCCAATCCATGCATTTCTACGATCATCCACCTGAAAACAAAATAGATACGACTAGCTACATACAAACCGTGGATATTGAAACGGGTCGCATTGAGACGGTTCTTCAAATCAACGAACATTTTGAGGCACCCAACTGGCATCCAGAAGGTTATTTGATCGTGAACAGTAAAGGAAAACTATATAACCTGGACCTTAACACGAAAAAATTGAACCTGCTTGATACTGGTTTTGCAAATCAGTGTAACAATGATCATGGAATTTCGCCAGATAACAAGTGGTTGGCCATAAGCCACAACGATAAAAATAATCCTTCCACCAAATCCTATAAATCGGCAATCTTCATCATGCCCATAAGTGGAGGAACACCAAAGCGTGTAACCACAAAAGTCCCTTCTTACTGGCATGGCTGGTCGCCCAACGGCAAAACCTTGGCCTATTGTGCGGAACGGAATGGGAATTACGACGTTTATACTATTGGCGTAAAAGGTGGCGAGGAAAAAAGGCTTACCACAACAGAAGGATTAGACGACGGACCCGAGTATTCCCCAGATGGAAAATATATTTATTTCAACTCCTACAGGACGGGCCACATGCAAATTTGGAGGATGTTGGCCAACGGAAAAAAACCGGAACAGTTAACATTTGATGAAAATTCCAATTGGTTCCCGCACCCTTCACCAGATGGTAAATGGATCGTATACATAGCATACACGACCGATGAAAAACAAAATCACTTATTTGGAAAACAGGTCAAACTAAGACTAATGGACGTTGAAACAAAGGAAATTCGTGATATTACTCCCGTTTTCTTTGGTGGCCAGGGAACTATCAATGTACCCTCCTGGAGCCCGGACAGTAAGAAATTGGCCTTTGTAAGTTATTCCGTGAATTGAAAACTTAGTGTTAAGTATTGAAATAAAAAAGCCAAGACATGAATCTCGGCTTTCCCTTTTGTACTGGAGATGGGAGTCGATTTGAAAGGATCATTTCAAGATACTCACTTGCAAGGTGCTTTCTTTCAATATTTTAAACACTTTGCAAGAAAAAGAAAAACCCCTACTCTTTAATCCTAAGAGGATAACATTGCAATGTCTTTATCCCATACTCATTTTAAGACAGATGCTACAATTTAACCACACAATTTTGTCTTGCAGATTTATAAATCGCCTCAACTACCCTTATGTCCCTTAGACCTTCCTCACCAGGAACCAACATGTTCTGACCATTCATAATGGACAATGCGTCCTCATCCATTTGTTTTGCCTGTTGGCTGTTGATAGGAAAATTAATTATTGTACCATCAGACATGCTACCTTTATTTCCATTGTAAGATGAATGCGGTTCCATTTTGAGCCAGCCTTTCTCATAATTTACATGTAAATGGTTCATCTGTATTCCAAAACTGGTTTGGCAAGAAGCAAGTGCTCCACTGGGAAACTCTAACTGAAACATCATGGTCTCTTCAACTTCATGGTAAATCTCCGGCCTAGTGGTGGATGCCTGCGCCAATACGGATATTGGTTCCTCCCCAGTAGCCAACCTGGCACCTTGCAATGCATAGACCCCCATATCTCCCATGGCACCTCCACCCAGGTCCTTTTTCTGTTTCCAATGATCTGTCCTTCCATCAAAATATCCGGCCGCCGATGTTATCATTTTGACCTTTCCAAAAGGTCTTTCCTTGGCCACTTTCATATAAGCTTGAATATTGGGGTCATGTTGGCATCTATATCCTATCGCCAGCTTTACGCCATTACTTTTGCAGGCGTTTATCATCGTTGTACATTCTTCTACCGAGGTTGCCATGGGCTTTTCACACCAAACATGTTTCCCTGCATTTGCAGCCCTAACCGTATATTCCATATGCATTGATGGAGGAAGAACCACATAAATTATATCAATTTCCTCATTGTTGGCAATGGAATCAAAATTCTCATAATTATAAATATTCTTGTCCTGAATACCATATTTTTCCTGCCAAACCGGAATTTTCTCTGGACTCCCCGTAACAATGCCTTTCAGTTCACAATGTTCGGTCAACTGAAGAGCCGGTGCAAGAAGGTCTGTGCTATAATATCCCAATCCTACCAAGGCGACACCCAGTTTTTCTTTATTAGTTCGTGTTGCAGACATTAAAAAACTTGGGGAAAAGCTTGCTGCCGCACCTGCAATTAGCGTATTCTTAATAAAAATTCTTCTCTGGTTCATAATTTACTGTCCTATTTTAAATCAAATTACAAAATAAGATTTGATATCATCTTCAATACTTTAAAATGGTTTTCGACTTATTACTAAACATTCTAAAAAAACATCCTTTACAAAGGACTAGGCGATTTTTACAATAGTGTAAAAATTTAGGAGTCGCTTGGGATAAATTTAGGATTGACATTCCTGTGCAATATTCAAAAGAGCCAATGGAATTAAAAGTAAAAAAGGGTGAATCCTAGCCCGTAATTTCAAAATAATATCTGGCCTCAACCCTCCAATTCAAACCAATAAAATACTATTTTGCATTACCCACTAAAACATTTTCGTAAAAAACCCCATTTTTAGATGAAAGATTATCAGTTACTTGGAAATTTATTGCTAAAATTGATAATTATACGTTATGTAAGAAAAATTATCGAATTTTCAGCTTGTACTGCCTATTAGAAAACATTTGAAACTATGGTCCATCGGAATTATGTTCAAACAAGTTACCTTATCGTATCCTTCTTTTGCTCCCTAATTCTATCCGCTCAAGAGAAGGAAGCGGCATATAACTTTTTGGCTATAGAAGAATCCATTACCCAAAGAGCAGTTTCCTCAATTGTACAGGACAACCAAGGATTGATATGGATGGGAACCTACGGAGTGGGGCTAAACAAATACAACGGAATAGATATAACTACATACAAGCAGGAATTTGACAATCCCAACTCCCTAAACAGTTCATTAGTCCACACCGCTTACGTTGATTCTTCCGGACTGCTATGGGTGGGTACGGAAACTGGATTGGATGTTTATCAAAAGGAGCTTGATAGCTTCAAACATGTCTCCTTTAATAAAAATGGAACCGTCTTAAACAATATTGTCGTTACATCCATTGTAGAAATAAACCAGAACAGTTTATTAATTGGATCAATTGCGAACGGACTTTTTAAAGTGGATATTCAATCTTTAAAGGGATATCCCTTAAAAATAAATGATAACATTCAGACTCCCTCACTTATCAATTGCCTGGTTCAATACGGTGATGAAACTGTTTACATTGGAACGAACAAGGGTCTTTATGCATTTAATGGTGTTGAGGCCACGAAGGTTTTGCTCAAGGAAGATCTCTTTACTCATACTGAAAATGATGAATTGAATATCGAATCGCTCTTTGTAGATGACGAAGGTTCGCTTTGGATGGGAACACATTCCAATGGATTGATAAAATTTTTGGCACCTAATGGAACCGATAGTGAAAAAACAATCGAAACCTTCAATATTACGGATGAGCGCATATTGACCATTGTTCAAGCTCCTGATGACCGGATTCTGTGTGGGACCGAAAATGATGGATTATTCGTACTTTCCAAAAAAGGCGATCTCGTTAAAAATTATCGGTACGATAAATTCGACGGCAACAGTATTAAATCAAACTCTGTATGGTCGCTATTGGTGGATGCACAAGATCGTATTTGGATAGGATATTACAACAAAGGTGTTGGAGTACACGATTACAATTATGATAAATTTCCTGATATACAAAGCATTCCCAATGTTGAAAATTCGTTGCAATCATCTTCCGTAACGGGCATCCTAAAGGATAAGGAAGACAGGCTTTGGATAGCTATGGATGGTGGCGGGATAGATGTTTATGACACTGCAACAAATCAATTTATACATCTTTTAGACCCTAAAAATCCAATAGCCAAGCAATTAAATGCTGACGATGTACAGACCATATTCATGGACAGCCAAGATAACATTTGGGTAGGCACTTGGAATTCAGGCATTTACTTTCTTGAGTCCAACTCAAATGTTTTTGAACATTTCGATTACCAGAGTACTAATGGTGCCTTGAAATCAAATCGGGTCATGAGTTTTTCAGAGGATGCCTATGGTAAAATATGGATTGGGTCCTTCTCAAATGGTTTACATTTCTATAGTCTCGCAGACGGAAAATTTGGTTATGTGGACGATAAAAAGTTCAACGATTTAAAGACAAGCCGTGCGGAAATTCGCAAGGTCATGGTCGATAGAAATAACAACATATGGGTCGCAACCACAAGTGGACTGTTCAAAAGACAGGCCAGTTCAGAGGAATCGTTCAATAAAATTGAGTTAAAGCCAGAGCTTATGAATCCAAATGGTCATATGGTCTCGGTAGACGTGATCGTTTCTCTCTTTGAGGACTCTGAGCATAATGTCTGGATAGGTACGGACGGTGCAGGGGTTTGGAAGTACAATACAACCAATAATTTTTTAACGTGGTACAATAAAGAACAAGGATTGCAGCAAGAAACAATTTCAACGATAATCGAATCCAACGATGGAAGATTGTGGATGGCTGGCAACAAAGGACTTTCGTGCTATGATAAAAGTAATCAACAGATTATCAATTATGACATAAATGACGGTCTTCTCACCAATGATTTTAACTTCAATGCCGCCTTTAAGGATGTTGATGGCACTCTCTACTTTGGCAATTATAAGGGTATAAATGAGGTAAGACCTGTTACATTACCTCAGAACATGTACGAACCACAGATATATTTTACGGATTTTAAGGTCTACAACAAATCTGTAAAAATCGACGATAAAAATTCCCCATTAAATAAGGTGATTTCAGAAACCGAACATGTAACACTCAACCACAAGCAAAGTGTTTTTACTATAGAATATATTGGTATAAACTATACAAGGCCAGAAAAAAATCAGTATGCGTATTATTTGGAAGGGTTCGAGGAAGATTGGAATCTTGTGGGCAATAATAGAAGTGCAACATATACAAACCTGTCCCCGGGCAGTTATACCTTTAAATTAAAGGCAGCTAATAATGACGGGGTTTGGAGCAATGAAATAAAAACCCTCTCCTTTACCATTCTAGCCCCCTGGTGGAAAACAAAAATGGCTATAATCCTTTACCTACTAACCATCATTATTTTTTCATCTTGGTTGTACAGACTTGTAAGGGCGAGAATTCGAGAAAAACGTCTCGTCGAATTTGAACGCACCAAACGCAGTCAAGAGGAAGCGCTGAACAATAAAAAAATACAGTTTTTTACAAATATATCCCATGAGTTCAGAACCCCACTGACCCTTATTTTGAATCCGTTAAAGGACATAATGTCAAATACTGGACAGCCGCTTCCAAAGGAAGTAGCGGAAAAACATACCATAATTTACAAAAACGCAGCTAGGCTCAAACGTCTTATTGATGAGCTTATGGATTTTAGAAAACTTCAGTTAAACAAATTTTCCATTAAAGTTTCTAAAATAGGCATTAATGATTTTGTAAAGGAAATTACAGACCACTTCAAAGAAGAGGCTTTATTAAAGAACATTGCCCTATTGATAGAGCGCGATGAGACAACACCCTATCTGTGGAGCGATGCCGGAATGCTCGAAAAAGTAATCTTTAATATACTTTCCAACGCATTCAAGGTTACACCTGAAAATGGTGCCATAACAGTAAGCGTTTTCAAATCTCCTACAGATTACTGTTTTAGACTTGTAAATAACAAAACACTGCCATGCATAGAGATTTCAATTGAAGATACAGGTAGTGGTATCAACCAAGAGGAAGTGAAAAAAATCTTCGATAGATTCTATCAGGTTAAAAACATGAATAGTCAGTATTATGGAGGTACGGGGATAGGACTAGAGGTGGTCAGGAATTTCGTTGAGTTATTGAAAGGAGAAATTATTATAGATAGTGAAGAAGCTGTAGGGACAAAATTTAGAATACTTCTGCCCTTGGGCAATCAACACTTTAAAGAAGATGAACTATTGAAAGATACGGCCAGCGAAAGTATGTTGCCGGATATGGGCTCATTAAAAAAACCTTTGACCCATAAATTTGGAAATAAATCTGCGAAGACAATTTTAATCGTTGAGGACAATGTTGAACTGAGGTCATACCTCAAGCAGGAACTTTCCTTTGACCATAATGTTTTTGAAGCATCTAATGGCCAACAAGCTCTGGATTTGGCAAACAGAAAAATACCTGACCTAATCATAACCGATGTAGTTATGCCAGAAATGGACGGTTTGGAATTCTGTAGTAAGCTTAAAAACAATATTGCCACAAGTCATATCCCTATTATTATGTTGACCGCCAAGACCATGCCTGATGACATGATAAATGGTGTAAATTCTGGAGCTGATGTATATTTGACCAAGCCTTTTGATATGCGTTTATTAAATTCTTATCTATCCCGTTTGATTGAAAATCGACAAGTTTATATAAGCAAAAATTTGAACGACCCTTCAAAACTTAATTTGTTGGAAAAAACAACTGAATTGGATAAATCCTTTATGAGAAAGGTATTGGACTATTTGAACAAGAATATTGAAAAAGCAGAATTGAACGTTGAACATCTGGCAGAAGATATGTACTTAAGCAGAAGTCAACTGTATAGAAAAATTAAAGCCATGACCGGACTTACCCCTAATGAACTGATTCGCAAGGTTCGTTTGGAAAAGGCGAAAAATATGATAGAAACAGGGTGTGAATCGATTGCCGAAGTAGGGTTCAAAGTAGGTTTTTCTTCCCCATCCTACTTCAGTCGTTGTTTTAAGTCAGAGTTTGGTATCCTTCCTACTGATATTAAAACAAAATAGAAAAATGAACAATCTCTAAACACCCAAATTTTATTAAATAGTAGCATCAGATATACTCTGGGCTTAGCTTCAATGAAATCCATATCCAACCTTGGTTTTAAGGTAGTTCCGTAATACCATAAAATTTTTATACAACATGTTTAGGATACAAAGCCACAAATGTGATATTCTAAGGATTCGATTTCGGTTAGATTTATGGCCTAAATGACCAAATACAATGATTTACATAAATTCTAAAATGATTTGTTCTTCAATTAATAAAGCCGAAAAATTCCGTTCTATTGTGAGACTCGTTTTACAATCCTTCATGTTCATTATTTTAACATCTCTGATAAGTTGCTCGCAGACAAAGGATGAAAATCCAGTAAAAGTAAAATCACTAAAAGAAGCTTTTGAAAAGGATTTTTATATTGGCGTAGCTTTGAACGGTAGAATAATAGACCAAAGTGATAGTGCCTCTCTTAGCCTGGTAAAAAGAGAATTTAATAGCATTACCGCCGAAAACATAATGAAATCGTCCATTATCCATCCTCAAAGGGATAGTTTTAATTTTGAATTGGCCGATAAATTTGTTGCATTGGGAAAAAATAACGGCATGCATGTACATGGCCATACCTTAATTTGGCACAGTCAGTTATCTCCTTGGTTTGCAACTATCGAAGACAGCTTCGAATTTAAGGATGCAACAGAAAAACATATCAAGGATTTGGCTCTTCACTTTAAAGGTGTCGTTGACTCATGGGATGTTGTGAACGAAGCCTTAAATGAAGACGGTACACTTAGAAATTCCATTTTTCTTGAGAAAATGGGGGATGAATATCTTTCATTAGCATTTAAGTGGACCTCTGAGGTAGACCCTAATGCAAAGTTATTTTATAATGATTACAACATGACAAATCCTGATAAAAGGCAAGGTGCTATCAGAATGATAAAGAAAATCCAGGAAAAAGGAATAAAAGTTGATGGGGTTGGAATGCAGGGACATTGGCACTTGGATTACCCTTCCCTTGAAGAAATAGAAGAAAGCATTTTGGAGTATTCAAAATTGGGGGTCCAGGTAGCAATTACGGAATTGGATATTAGTGTATTGCCAAACCCATGGGATTTGGAAGGGGCCGAAATCAGTCAGAATTTCGAGAACAGCGAAGAGATGAATCCATACACCAAAGGTCTACCCGATTCAATACAAACAAAATTGGCCAATAGATATAAGGACATTTTCAAAATATTCCTAAAACATAGGGATAAAATCAGTAGGGTTACCTTTTGGGGTGTTAATGACGGACAGTCATGGTTAAACGGATTTCCAATTCGTGGTAGGACCAACTATCCTTTACTTTTTGATAGGGAGTTAAAACCAAAGCCAGCTTACTATGGCATAATTGGCCTAAAAGAAAAACTTGACCAATTACAGACAACAAACTAATTTGTAGATTATGAATCCTGATTCACATAAACTATCCATTAAGGAAAAAGTTGGCTATAGTTTGGGAGATTTATCCGCCAACCTTGTGTTCCAAACTTTGGTTACCTACTTGGCGTATTTCTATACGGATATTTATGGATTGGAAACGGATGATGCCTCGGTTATCATATTTGTGGTTGGTATCATTTCCGCATTCGCCTTTAACCCTATTGTTGGTGCACTTGCCGATAGGACAAGGAGTAGGTGGGGAAAATTTAGGCCATGGATATTGTTTACTTCGATACCCTTAGGAATCGTTGCACTTTTAGCATTCAGCACACCCAATTTTGAATATACAGGTAAGGTAGTCTACGCCGCGATAACCTATACCCTATTACTGTTATTGTATGCGGCCAACAACCTTCCCTATGCCGCTCTTAGCGGAGTTATAACAGGAAGTATGAAGGAGCGCAATAGTATTTCATCCTACCGATTCGTTGCCGTGATGTTTGCGCAATTCTTTGTACAGGTTTTCATGTTGCCAATCATAATGTATGCTGGTGATGGCAATAAAGCGGATGGCATTGAAACGGTAATGACCTATTTGGCGGTTATTGGGACCATCATGCTATTGATCACCTTTTTTACAACCAAAGAACGTGTTGTCCCTACCCCTGATCAGAAATCTAGCTTAAAGGAAGATTTAGGCGATTTGGTAAAGAACAGACCTTGGATTATAATGTTGGTACTCACCACCTTGGTGTTCATAACCCTTGCAATGAAGGGAGGATCGTACGTTTATTATTTTGAGAACTATGTAAATGCGGCCAGTTTGGCAGAATTTATCGCTCCGCTTTTAAGGGCTCTTTCCAGCATAGGTTTGGACTTTTTTGGGGACGATCCAACTTCTGCAGGGTTTGGACTGTTCAATGCTGGCGGAATTATTTTTATGATTGTCGGGATTTCATTATCAAAACGTTTGGCGGACAAATATGGAAAAAGAGATGTATTTGGTAGTGCATTGTTCGTATCCACCCTATTTATAGCCATTTTCTACTTCTTTTCTTCTACTTCAGTAGAACTTATGTTCCTTTCGCAAATTCTGCACGGGTTTTTCTACGGCATTACCATTCCACTCTTGTGGGCCATGATTGCAGATGTTGCAGATTATTCCGAATGGAAGAACAATAGACGGGCCACGGCCATTATTTTTTCCGCCATGATGATCGGGTTAAAACTAGGGCTCACTATTGGCGGTTCACTCGTAACGTGGATACTTGGGGTTTACAATTACATTCCTAAGAAATTTGCCTCCAACGGTGCTGTAGTTCAACCGGATAGCGCAATCGAAGGTACAAGAATGTTGGTTAGCATATACCCATCCATAGCATTTTTAATGGGAATAGCACTACTATTTTTTTATGAGATTAATAAAAAAATGGAGACCCAGATTGAAAACGATTTAATTAGAAATAGACAAAAATAAATAGCATGCCTGAAGAGAGTTTAGATCATATAAATTTTGACAAACTGAATGAAAAGGCGATTTCAAGTCCGCTAGTAAAGCATATATATACAGCAGACCCTTCCGCTCATTATTATAATGGTAAAATATACATCTATCCCTCACATGATATAGACGCTGGCGAGGCTTTTGACGACTTAGGGAGTCATTTTGCCATGGAGGACTATCATGTCCTATCCATGGATACCATTGATGGTCCGGCAGTTGATCATGGAATTGCCCTTCATGTAAAGGATGTTCCTTGGGCGGAGAGACAGATGTGGGCGCCTGATGCTGCGTATAAAGGCGGTAAATATTATTTGTTTTTTCCTGCAAAGGCCCATGACGGCATTTTTAGGATAGGTGTTGCCGTAAGCGATTCTCCAACCGGCCCCTTCACCCCACAACCGCAAGCTATAAAGAATAGCTTTTCCATAGACCCAGCAGTCTTTGAAGATGAAGATGGAAGCTTCTATATGTATTTTGGTGGTCTTTGGGGCGGTCAATTGCAACGATGGCGAAATGGCTCATTTAATGGTAAAGAACCTGAGAGTCCAACAGCACATCTACCCAATGACGATGAAATGGCACTAATGCCCAAGATTGCAAAAATGACCGATGATTTACTTGAGTTTGCTGAAAAACCTAAAGATGCCTTAATCATTGATGAAAATGGCAACCCGCTTTTGGCCGGGGATAACAAAAGACGATTCTTTGAGGCCGCCTGGTTACATAAATACAAAGGAAAGTATTATTTCTCCTACTCTACTGGCGACACTCATTTTATATGTTTTGCCGTTGGTGATAATCCATATGGGCCATTTACCTATAAGGGAAGGATCCTCGAACCGGTTGTTGGTTGGACAACCCACCATTCAATATGTAAAGTAGACGAAAAATGGTATCTTTTCTACCATGATTCCTCATTATCTAAGGGCGTAACCCATCTAAGGTGCATTAAGGTTGCGGAAATTGAACACCTAAGCGATGGAACCATAAAAACGCTCAAAGCTTATAGGGATTGATAATAATTTTAAAATTAGACTATTGCTTTTAAAGTACTAAGAAACATAACCGAAGGTTAAAAGAATCGATTTTGTTTCTACTGATTTTTTGAGAGTGGAATCGTTTTTCTAAAATACCTTAAAGTATCGTTTTGTAAACCTAAAATTATTAGTTCATCGTCGGAATGGCTTTTCAGTCTTAACAAAGACCGTGCTTCCCCAGTAATGTCAAAACCACTTTTACTTGATTTGATCAATTCAAATTCACCTTTAGTCCGATTATATTCCAGCGTCTGTCCTATACCTGCATCATAATGGCCGGTTAGGATTTCAGTGTTCATAAAATTACCTACACTCAACAATTCCATAGCATCATCACCATTAATATCGATGTCAATAAAATCGAAAATAGGAGACCATTGCAACTGCTCGGGTAGTGGAGATTTCCTAAATTTTCCATTTCCCGTATTCTCAAAATACATGGAGGCCAGTTCATATGCTTTGAAAATAGAATTTGAATCCATTTTCTCCTTATCGAATAGTTCCCCAAAAGTTTTCTCCCCGTAATCATGGTAATTTTTTGTCAACTTTCTAATTAATGGCAACTGTTTCATCAAAGTACCCCTTGCCTGTAAAATGTACTCCTTACCCTGATTGAAATACGTTATAATAGGTTCAATGGAGCCATTTTTATCAAAGTCATGGGCGTAAAGTCTTAGTGGTTCCTCTCCAGTTGCGTAAAAGGGATTGTTCAAGCCCCAATTACCGGCTACGAAATCCATATCGCCGTCCCCATCAAAATCTCCAGCCCTTAAACAATTCCACCATCCGTGTGTGTCTTTTAATCCATTATCGCTCAAATCGAGAGCCAATCGACCTTGCTTGTTAAAAAAAAGTTGAACCGGATTCCACTCGCCCACCAAAATAAGGTCGATCCACCCATCATTATTTATGTCTGCAGCAGATGCATCCGTAATCATTCCAGGGTAAACCAGTTTTGGGGCAATTTTCTTTGTTACATCCATAAAAACACCTTGGTTATTCTCCAAAAGATAGGATCTTGGTGAGAAAGGAAAATTATTGGGATCTAAACGACCTGCCACAAAAAGGTCTTCATCTCCATCTTTATCAAAATCAAGAGGAACGACGGTATTGGTTGGAAATGAAATTTTGGGAAGTGCATCGGTTTCCATATTAAAAAACCCATTTCCGTCGTTCAAATAAAGAACGTCTTGGTACAAATCAGTATCGGCATAATTTTCTGAACTTCCGTTTGCAAGATATAAATCTAAATCCCCATCATTGTCCGCATCAAAAAAGCAGCCAGCTGAATTTTCACTTCTAATTTCATCTTGGGATTTCTGAAATGGAGATTTAACAAAGTTGCCATTTGCTGACTGTACATAGAAGTTGGCAGGATTATTTGCAGTTCCTCCCACAAAAAAGTCTTCTAGACCATCGCCATTTATATCTCCTCCTAAAAGAATTGGGCCTGGCCTACTGTAGCCTCTAAAAAGCAGCGGCCATTTTTTAAAATCGTCAAAGGTGTTTTCTTGGTGGACATAGGGGGAGTCCAAAGGAGGGGCAATCTCCTCCAAATAGGCTTTTTCAAGTTTTTTTGAAATTTTAACTTCAATCTTTGAATTTCCTTTTATTGGAGCAATCGTTTGATTGGTATCAACATTTTGTAACAATGTTGTAGTATCATCGGGCCAGATTACCCTGATCGAATCGATAATCGCTGCATTTCCCAAACCAAAGTGCATAAAAGGTTCAACAGATGATAGATATCCACGCTGGGGATGGAATTCCCCGTATTGCTTTCCCTTTTTGGAATAGACCCATACCTTGGCCCCAATATTCTCTGCATTTGGATTGAACTTCAACCTTAGATAGCTGGAATTATCCTTTTTAACATCCGTACTTTTATTCTCAAAAAGAAGTATTTCATCATCGATGTTATTGGTAAGAATGTCAAGATCGCCATCCAAATCCAAATCTGCATATACTGCACCGTTTGAATAAGATGGTACCTGTATACCACTGGTGGCCGTTTCATTTTCGAACTTGTTCTGGCCCCTGTTTCTGAAGAAGAAGTTTGACTTTTTTACCCCATCCATTTTTTTCAGTTGATCGACAAGTGCCTTTCTCTTTTCCTCAAAAGAACCAAAGACATTTGAAGAGTTATTGAAATCCACAAAATCCATATCGGTAATATCTTTTTTATAACCATTGGTAATATAGATATCCCGAAGTCCGTCATTGTCAAAATCAGCTATCAAGGGTGCCCAACTCCAATCCGTAGCCGAAACACCGGCAAAATTTCCAATATCACTGAATCCTGAGGGTGTACTCACCTGAAGTACGTTTCTAACGAATTGCGGCTGGTAACCTGCTTTAACCGATGAATTAAACCTGTCGAAAGGTATTTCGGAAAACATGGTTTTCCTTCTTAAATTATCTTCTGGAAACATATCCAAAACCAAAAAATCAAGCCCTCCATCATTGTTGATATCGGCTACATCTATACCCATACTATTGTGGCTCTGATGCTTAAAATATTCAGAAACTTTATTGGTGAATGTGCCGTTTCCATTATTCACGTACAGCACATCATTGGACAGAAAGTCATTAGCTACGTAAATGTCCGGATATTGGTCCCCATTAATATCCATTACAGCAACGCCCAAGCTCCATCCCTCAATAGAGATTCCCGCTTCCCTTGAAACATCCTCAAACTGGAGAATGCCATTTTTATTGGTTCCGTTGTTCCTGTAAAGTTTATCCGTACTTTTTCCCCTGCCGTCCTTTCGTTGACCAAAAGCATTGTTCTTAGGGTATTCTTCTTTGGAATTGTTGGCCAAAAAAAGGTCCAAATCGCCATCCCTATCATAATCCAGCCAAACGGCCTGCATCGTGTAAGAAGAATCTGCGATGTTCATTTCACTTGCAAGGTTCCTAAATTTTATTTCCTCCTTGGATTCCGTTTCATTGAGGTAAAAATAGTTTTTAGTGTTTCCCAAGAAAAGATCGTGGGCCGTCGAAATATGGATATCCGGTTTCCCGTCATTGTTAATATCAACAATGGACACACCGGTACACCAAGCATCGGTTATGATTCCGGAAGACGAAGTGACATCTTTAAACTGAAGGTTCCCAATATTTTGATAGATACGGCTAGTGACCATGTTACCAGAAAAAACGACATCAGGCAGACCATCTGAATTAAAATCCCCAATCCCCACTCCACCTCCATTAAACAGATATTCATAATCTATAATATTCAATGTTTCATTCTCTGTAATAGTGTTCCTGAAAGTGAGGCCTGAGTGTTCGGTCGTTACCTTTTTAAACAATGTATTTTCAGGCTTTTTGGTCTCACAACCAAATAAGAGAACACATAAAATAAAACCGCTAATCCAACGCATATAGTAAAATACTAAATAATATAGATAAGTATAAAAGGGAAGTGCCAAAACCCTCACGGTTTTGGCACTACCAATAAAAACTAACTCAATCTAACTAATATTTATATGACTTCTAATAACCAGGGTTTTGATCAGATTCCGACAATTTAGCATTGTTATCAATCTCACTTTGTGGTATAGGAAGTAGTTCCAATTTTGGTTCAAAATGTGAAATGGGTTCGGCAGGCAACTTACCTTCCTTTCTCCATCTTAAAATATCCCTATTCCTAATTTGCTCTGAACTTAGTTCTACACGCTTTTCATGGATAATGGCTTCCATAACCTCGGTTGGGTTACTAACAGGAAAATTAGTAGTAGGATATGGCGGCATATCTACACTAGGCCTTGCACGAACTTGATTCAATAACGCTATTGCCCTTGCAGGGTTACCTAACTCCAATTCACATTCTGCCAAGTTGATCAGGACTTCCGCATAGCGAATTACCCTCATGTTGATACCTCCTGTTAGGAATCCTCCAGGATCGGTTTTGTACATAAGCGAATACTTTCTCCAGCTTATTTTTGTGGTAACGCCCTCAAACGTGGTCTCCTCGCCTTGGACATCTGTCAAAACACTTTCTCCATTATTAAAAGTATCACCCAAGGAATAAAAACTTTTTGCAAATCTTGGGTCATCTTTCGCATCGCCTTTGGATACACGTTCAAACTCATTTAATAGACCATCTGAAGGTATTAAGTTTCTCCAACCCACAGCAGAATATTCCTGTGTTCTAACACTTTGCTCGTTACCTACGCCGTCACCCGTTCCGTTCCAGTTGAAACCACCAACGTTCGAGTAACCAATCTCTGCAATGGACTCCCTATTATATTCATTCTCCTCTTGAAAGTTATCATCGAACTCATCTACCAAGGCGTATTCACCTGAGTCTACTATGGCTTCAAAAGCGGTTTTTGCTCCTGCATAGTCACCTGTAAACATTAAAGCACGTCCTAACATTGCCTGAGCGGAACCTTTTGAAAACCTGCCCGGTTGTTCAGTCTGTGATGCCAAAGGCAATCCTGCTGCAGCGTCCCTTAGGTCTTGAATGGCCAAATCCAGTACTTCTTGCTGTGATGATTTTGGAGCACTGTCCTCAAATGTTCCAGCATAGGTGGTATAGATGGGAACTCCTCCCCAAAGACTTCCTAACTCAAAATAGGCCCAACCTCTTGTGAACTTGGCTTCTGCAATTAAGGCCGTCCGTAAGCTTTCGCTTATATCCGCTACTTCAGGCCCTTGGGTTATTACAATATTTGACCTTAAAATTACAGCGTAGAGGCCTGTCCATACATCTCTAGCGACCGAATTACCAGGGTCATTGGTACCTATTAACAACTGATTTCTAGGCGTTTCTAATTGGCCTCCGCCGGCTTTATTATCATCGCCCCTTAAATCGTGTAAAAAGAAATATTCCCTTGCATACAACTGAAGACTCTGTAGGGATGCATAGATGGAGTAAACACCGCTCCTTAACTCGTCTCCGTTCTTGTAGAATGTAGCAACAACGACTTCATTAGGGTTCGTTAGATCCAAATCTTCCCTTCCGCATGATAAGCTGAAGAGAAAAGCCGCAATTATGGCAATCGTGGGTTTTAAGTTTTTCATATTTTTCATTTTATTTTCTTTTATAACAATTTTAAAATCCTAGTTCCAATCCTATTAAGATAGTACGGGGTCTTGGATATTGCCCGTAATCCACACCTTGGATATTCAGGTTGTTGTTTCTTGCCCCAATTTCAGGGTCATATCCTTGGTATTTTGTGAAAGTCAACAAATTGTTTCCAGAAAGATACACGTTAAAATTGCTAAGACCGGCCAAGCCCCTGTCCAACCAATCTTGTGGAAACCTATAGCCAATTTTTAGGTTCTGCAATCTTAAAAATGAGGCATCCTCCACAAAGCGATCTGATGTTCTGGTATTCTGGTTGGGATCACCATTTACCATTCTTGGTATGTTCGTATCTGTGTTGGTAGGGGTCCAAGCATCCAATACCTGGGTTCCATGATTAAACAGTCTTAACCCTCCTTCAGTATATACCCTTGTAGCATTGTAAACATCATTTCCTTGATTTCCATACCAGTACATATTAAGATATAAATTTTTATAGGAAGCGTCAAAGTTTAAACCGTAGGAGAAATCAGGAATAAAACTACCAATGACATCACGGTCGTCCGCAGTTATATCACCACTGCCATCCAAATCCTGAAAAATAAGATCTCCAGGCGCAGCATTACTTTGATACGGTGTGGATGCGTCACCATCAAGTGCATTATATTGATCAATTTGAGCTTGGCTTTGGAAAATACCCTCGACCTTCCATCCATAAAAGGATTGAATAGGGTCGCCTACAGCGGTACGGGTTATGTCAAAACCACCCGCATCGGCATTTTGACCACCAAAAATACTAGCGGATTCAGTAGCTAATGCCACTACCTCATTTCTAAAAAGCCCAACATTTGCAGCAACGTTCCACTGAAATTCGGTTCCTGGTTTTGAATAATAAGAAGTGCTAAAATCCATACCCCAGTTTTCCATACCCCCTACATTGGCAATCGTGTTTCCTGCGAAACCAAGTGAGGCAGGAATAGGAACATTAAGAATCAAATTGTCCGTAGTTCGCTTATACCATTCCGCAGACAACTGAACCCTATTTTGATATAAGCCCAAATCAAAACCTACGTTGGTCATAGTGGTCACCTCCCACTCCAATTCAGCATTGGCAAGACGATTGAAAAAAGCTCCTTGTACTTCCTCATTGTTTATGATTGCGTTGGTGTTGGTAGAGATACCGGCCTGACTTTCAAAATCACCGATTCCTTCGAAACCAACTTGACCCCAACTTCCCCTAATTTTTAATTCTGACAAGTTTTCAAGTCCTTGCATAAAAGGTTCTTCAGCTATATTCCAACCAGCGGATATTCCCGGAAAGGTTTTCCACTTGAATCCATCGGAAAATTTTGAGGAACCGTCACGCCGTAATGAAGCGCTTAACAAATAACGACCACCAAAATCATAGTTCAATCTTCCCAAGAAGGAATAAATGACATTTGAGCCTTCCGTTCCGCTAACTGTTTGTGCCTGGGTTCCCTGGAGAACATTTAAGTCATTACTTAGACGACGACCATTACCGGTTATAGTGTAAATATCAAAATCTTGTCTTTCTGCAACGGCTATGGCATCGATATTATGCTTACCAAAAGTCTTAACAAAGTTCAATTGGTTTGAAAAATAATTTCCGGTGGAGGTATTCTGTTGATCTATTGTAATATTTTCTACCCTACCCGCAAATCCGTCAAAATATATGGGTTGCAATTGCAGGTTTCTGAAATTGTTCCAATCGATACCCGCTGTAAAACGATAATCCAATCCATCAAAAAGTTTAACATTGGCGTAGGCCGTACCAAAAATCCGTACATTGGAATTTGTATTTCTGTCTATTACCGCGGGTCTTAATGGGTTTTCAGGATCCGTACCATCAGCGCCATCTGGCGCTCTAAGACCTCCTGGCAATGTTGGGTCCCTCAACGGTATATAAGGTATACCTCTTATAATGTTCTGAATCTGGGTTCTTCCTCCCAACTCCGCTTCATTTAGTCTTTCACCATTGGATATTGTGAAAGATTCTCCAACCGATAACCAATCATTGATATCATGATCTGAGTTCACCCTAAAATTATATCTAGAAAAACCGGTTCCCAACATGATACCGTCTTGCTTAAAATAGCCAAATGAAGCATACACCCTAGAAGCTTCAGAGCCTCCCCTAACACTAAGGTGATGCTGGGTGGTGATACCCGTGGTAAAAACGGCATCCTGATAATCTGAATCTGTTTCAGCATAGGTTTGGGTTGCGCCAGGATAAATAGGGGTATTCAATTCACTCCAACGGGAAGGATACGTGGCTCCAGCATTATCCAATAATTCCCTTCCAAATTCGAGATATTGCTCTCGGTTCAATAAATCCAATTTGTTGGAAGCATTTGCAAACCCGCTAAATGTGCGATAATTCAGTTCAACCCCATTTGCGGCCCTGCCTTTTTTAGTGGTGACCAAAATAACACCGTTGGCAGCCCTTGAACCATATATGGCCGCAGCACTGGCATCCTTAAGTACAGAAATGGAAGCGATGTCATTATTATCGAAGTCGCCCAGGCCACCTACCGGATATCCATCTACAACGTAAAGAGGACTTGATGCAAAACTAATGGAGCCAATACCACGAATACGCACAATTGGATCGGTACCTGGTCCCCCTGAATTATTGATTTGGATACCAGGAACACGACCTTGGAGTGCCTCGGCAAAACTCACAACGGGGAGCGCAACGATATCTTGAGAAGAAACGGTAGAAACGGCTCCGGTTACAGATTCCTTTTTCTGAGTACCATATCCTATTAGAACTACCTCATCCAGCGCCTCCGTATCCTCTAAAAGAACTAAGTTTATTGTAGACCGACCATCGACCTGAATTTGTTGTGTCTTAAATCCAATGTAACTAAAGGCCAAGGATCCATTGGAGGGAACGTTTGAAAGAACGTAGTTTCCATCAAAATCCGTCTGGGTTCCATTGGAAGTGCCAGCCACTAAAATTGATGCTCCAGGAAGTGGTGTCCCTGAGTCATCGGTAACTGTACCGGTAACGGTCAACGTTTGGGAAAATGCCAATTGCAATCCTAAGATAAATGTTGCAATCAAGGCTGTTTTAAATCTATTCATAATTAAGTGGTTAAAGTTTGTTGCAATCAATAGTAATGTTAATCAAGTTTAATTGTCACCAATAAACTGAAACCAAATGTATTCCAAAGGGGAAAGAAATATTAAAACAGATGATGCGCTTTCTTGAAATATTGTTGCACCCAACTGATTATATTGTTAATTATTCAAACAACACCCATTTATCAGGGTATAATTTTAACAGTACTTCATCTTATTGCCCCAAATAATGCAAATTACTTAGGAATGATTAGATCCCATAAAACTAGATAAAACTCTATAAATTAAAATTTTACACCTCTTATTTTACGTTGGAATGGACCGCATAACTGTTAATAAACGATGTTATGAGGCTGTTTTGAAGTTTAGGTTTGATTCTCGCTGATAAAAACTATAAATAAAATGTCTTCAAAATGTACAATCGCCATCGAATTCCAAAAATATAGGGACACAATGCATTTTTTATAAGAATAATTTAGAGCATGTTTAAAATTGTACGATTGATTTTATCACTTATCGAGATAGCTTGAATATACATTCGGTTGGTATCCATTTTTCCCCATCACGTGCAGACGGTAAGGCCTGTTGGAACGTCCACATCAATTGTTCCCATTCCTGAACTTTGGCATTTTCCTTGTCAATTTTTTGTTTCCGTTCAAAGGAAAAGCTTTCGTTCACTTCCATAATCATAAAAAGCCTGTTCTCGACCAAATAAATTTCCATATCCAAAATACCGGCACCTTTAATACTTTCAGTAACCTCTGGCCAAACATTTCCAGCTTCATGATATTCCCTATATTTCTTTATTAAATCAGGCTCATTTACCAAATCACAGGCAAAACAATAGCGTTTGGTTGGTTTCATAATGTAGGATTGTATTTTGTATACACATTGCGTCCATAGATTCCAACAAGAATAAAACATAACAATGGTAGAACAAATGAGAAATTCACTTCAGGTACTCCCAAAATCGATATATCCGTGTAACCGGTTCCCCCCAAATCCAAAATCAATCCTTGTAAGGTGGGCATCAACGCACCGCCAACGATGGCCATTACCAAAAAGGCAGCCCCAAATTTGGAATCATCTCCCTGCCCTTCCAATGCAATACCATAGATTGTTGGGAACATAATGGACATAAAAAAGGAAATGCCTACCAAAGCGATCAATCCTACCATACCCGGAACAAAAATGGTTATCAATGTAAAAATGGATGCTCCTATGGCGAATATAAACAGTAGCTTTCCGGAACTTATTATCCTGAGTAGTGCGGTTCCCACCCATCTACCAGTCAAAAATATGACCAACGCCGCAATTCCAAAATTTACCGCCTTCTCATTGGTAATACCAAAGGATTCCGCATATTGATAAAGGTAGGTCCAACACATAATCTGTGCCCCTACATAGAAAGCCTGTGCCACTACACCCCCTACAAATTTTTTGGACTTAAAAAGTCTTTTTATGGATTCCGATACAACCACTTTGCCTTCCTGTCTTTCGTTACGTGGCATTTTGATCAATGCAATGACCACAAAAAATGCAATGACCACAAGACCCAAGATTACATATGGATTACGAATTACTGCCAGGTCCGATGTCCTTACCAATTCCTTAGCTGTTTCTGACAAAGTTCCATAAACAGGCGCTCCGTTAGGCAAAAGGTCATCTGATTGCAATGACGCCAGAATGAATTTTTGTGCTACCAAAAGACCTAGCAGTGCTCCAATTGGATTAAAGGCCTGGGCCAAATTAAGGCGTCTTGTAGCAGTTTCTTCGGAGCCCATTGAAAGAATATAAGGGTTTGCTGTAGTTTCCAAAAATGCCAATCCAAATGTCAGAATATACAAGGCCGCCAAAAAAAACCCAAATTCCTCATAGGCCGCTGCCGGATAGAAAAGAAGGGCTCCTACGGCATACAAGGCAAGGCCCAGCAAAATACCTTTCTTATAGGAATATCGGTTAACGAATATCGCGGCAGGTAGGGCCATGGTAAAATATCCACCGTAAAATGCCAATTGAACCAAAGAGGCTTGGAAATTATCCAGTTCCAACACTTTTTTAAATGCGGAAACCATTGGATTGGTTATATCATTTGCAAAACCCCAAAGGGCGAAAAGGGAAGTAATAAGTATAAAGGGAACTAATACCGATTGTTTAAGTAATGGTGTTGGGGTCTGATTTGCCATGATTTTAGGTTGGGTTGGTTTATTTTGTGGATAACAAAGCTCTATCCAAATGTACATACCCCCCGTCTACAAAAACGAACTGACCTGTAGTATGGGAGGATCTTTCCGATATTAAAAAAAGAACGGTATCGGCTATTTCAGACGGTAACGTCATTCTTGAATCCAAGGGAATCCTGTTTTTTATCTCCTCTAATTTCTGTTTTCCGTTCTCCAAACTATTTATCCAAGACTCATACGCGGGTGTATAGCTTTCGGCAATCATCAACGCATTGGAGCGTATGCCAAATTTTATCAAATCCACTGCCCATTCCCTGGTAAGTCCCAAGACGCCGCCCTTGGCGGCCGCATAACCAGAAGTACCTCCCTGCCCGGTAAGGGCTACCTTGGACCCAATGTTCAATATATTTCCTTTACTTTTTTTCAATAGGGGTAACGCAAATTTGACCGTTGCAAAGTAGCTGATAAGATTCAGTTTTAAAGAGGCTACAAAATCCTCAATGGATTTGTCCAAGGAGGCCCCATCATTTACGCCCACATTATTTATGACCACATCAATACGACCATATTTTTCTGAAACTTTATCTATCGCATTTTTGATTTGGTCTACATCGGTCATGTCCGTTTGAATAAAAAGGGCATCCAACCCGGTTTGCCCTAACTGCTTTTCGTACTCAATCCCCCTTATGTTCCTATCGATAAGTACCGGTATGGCACCTTCCGCTGCCAAGGCAAATGTTATTGCATGTCCAATGCTGCCTTCCATCCCCGCTGAACCCGTTACTACAACGATTTTGCCTCTAAGATTTAAATCCATGCTGCTTCAATTTTTTAGGTTATATATTCTCCCTGCATTATTATGATAGAAATCCTGTTGCTCATTTTCGGAAAGTTCATTGGCAAATTCTTTGGCCAATTCCAGGACTTTGCCATAATTTCCGGCTACAAGGCAAACGGGCCAATCAGAACCATAAAGTATACGCTTGGTACCAAAGGACTCCAGAGCCACTTCCAAATACGGTAGTAAACCGGGAACCGACCAATTCCTGTAATCCGCCTCCGTAATTACACCCGATATTTTACAGTGTACATTTTCAACATTCCCTAGTTCCTTCATGAGTAATTTCCATGCTTTGATATATCCCGATTTAATATAGGGTTTGCCCATATGGTCAAGTACGAAAGTTATGTGGGGAAAAAGCCTCACGAATTCCAATACGGAAGGTAATTGATGCGGAAAGACCAAAATTTCATAGATCAGGCCGCGATTCTGCAGCTCTCCAATACCCTCCAGGAATTCTTTCCTTAAAAGAAATAATGGGTCTATTTCGGCCTGTACTACATGTCTATACCCCTTGACAATGGGGAATTGCCCATAAATGTCCAAATCATGCTGAAGACGTTCACTTCGCAAATCGACCCAACCTATGATGCCTTTTATAAAATCGTGCTTACTGGCCAAGTCCAGTAGAAAATCGTTTTCCTTAAGGGTTTGGTCCGCCTGTACGGCAATACAACCACCCACCTTGTTTTCATTATAAATGGGCTCCAAATCCATCGGTAAAAAATCCCTTCGGATGTTGGCCATATTATCATCGATCCAGGCATGTTTTTCCTTTTCAAAAATCCAGAAATGCTGATGTGAGTCAATAATCATAAAAACGAACTTTTCATTTCCAATCAAAAGTAACCATGGCCTTGACCACATTTGTTTCTGGTAATAACCAAGAGTCGAAATGTTCAATCATTTCAGAATAATGAACCTTATGCGTTATAAACGAATCTGTTGGAAATTCCTTTATATGATCGATTACGAACTGAAAGTCTTCCAAAGTAGCATTTCTACTGCACATCAAAGTCGTTTCTTTGGCATGTATCTGGGGGTGCACATAGGTAAGTTCTCCTTTGGAAAGGCCTACCAAAACAAATCTGCCACCGTGTGACATATAGGATACACCTGTTTCCAAAGCATGTTTGTTTCCAGTAGCGTCAAATACAGCGGTAGCCAAGTCACCATTGGTAATTTCAGCTATCTTTTCAAGGGGGCTCTCCCTAACGTCCAAAACATGGGAAACCCCTATTTGATTGGCAGCGTAATTCAATCGGTCTTTATTCATATCCAAGGCAATAACCTTGGCACCCTTAATTTGGGCCAACTTCATGAGGCCGATACCTATAGGTCCACAACCAATTACTACGATTGTTTCGCCTTTATGAATAGCTGCCCTTCTTAGGGCATGTGCCCCAATAGCCAAAGGCTCAATGATGGCCATTTCCTCGAGGGAAAGATTATTTGCGGGAATAAGCAGATTTTTAGACAGGCTTATAATTTGTTGCATCCCCCCATCCACATGTACGCCTAAAACATTGATTTGGGTGCAGCAATTTGTTTTTCCATTTCTGCAGGCCACACAGGTGCCGCAACTTACATAAGGCATGACGATTACTTGATCGCCAATTCTGAAATCATCTTCATCTTGGGCAATATCCAATATCTCCCCGGCGAGTTCATGACCCAGTATTCTTGGGTATTTGAAAAAAGCTTGATTTCCACCATAGGCATGTAAATCCGTTCCACAAATACCTACACGATGTATTTTGACCAGTACTTCCCCGGTCCTTCTAACCGGTCGTTCTTTTTCCTTCAATTCAAAACGGCCAGGTTCCTGGCAAATGATATATTTCATGGTGCTGCGTCACTTATCTTAAACCAAAAAAATTAATAATTCGGTTCACAAATGTTATAAGTCTCAAAATAACGGAAGTTATTCTAACAATTTATTGGTTTTTTTTAGATTCCTTCACAATTATTCAAAAAATACTTTTTAAAAATAAAATTTAAATCGGCTTTATGTGTATATTGAAAACTTAAATTTAAACCTTCATTTTATAAGTTAGATGGTAACCCTTAATAAAGTAATATGTACGGCCATTCTCCTAGCTCCATTTTTATTTTTCGGACAACAAAATTCTGACCTAAAATTATGGTATGATGAACCTTCCGGGAAGGATTGGGAAAATGCTTTGCCCATAGGAAACGGACGCATAGGAGCCATGGTTTACGGCAATGTGTCTAATGAAATTTTTCAATTGAACGAGCATACCGTATGGAGTGGAAGCCCTAATCGAAATGATAATCCCAATGCACTGGAAGCTCTGCCAGAAGTGAGAAAGTTAATCTTTGATGGTGAATACAAGGCCGCCGAACAACTGGCCAATGAGAAGATCATTACCAAAAAATCGCATGGTCAAATGTTCCAGCCCGTGGGCAATCTGGAACTGTCGTTTCCAAACCATAACAATTACAACGACTATTATCGGGAATTGGATATCAGCAAGGCCGTTAGTAAAACCTCTTACCAATTAAATGGGATTACCTATAACCGAGAAGCATTTGTTTCTTTGGCCGACCGTGTGCTAGTTATCAAAATTTCGGCTGATGAACCGGGTAAAGTTTCATTTACGGCAAACTTTACTACGCCGCACCTAGAACCAAGAATTGAGACTCAGGGTAACGACCAACTTTCACTTTGGGGCAAAACGAGTGACCACGAAGGAGTAGAGGGTAAAGTGGAGTTCAATGCGCTGGCCAGAATAAAAACTACTAACGGAACGGTCACCCAAACCAATTCCTCCGTTGAAGTTAAAAATGCGGATGAAGCCGTTATCATGGTTTCCATTGCTACAAACTTTAATTCATACCATGACTTGAGTGGTGATGAAACGGAACGGGCAAAAGCGTATTTGGATGCTGCTTTTGAAAAAGAGTATGACCAATTAAAGTCTGACCACATTAAAAAATATCAAAAGCTCTTTGATAGGGTTGTTTTGGATTTTGGAAGTTCGGAGGCTTCAAAACTACCTACGGATGAGCGATTGGCAAATTTTAGAAATACTAATGACCCTTCGTTTGTGTCCCTATATTTTCAATTTGGAAGGTATTTATTGATTTGCTCTTCCCAACCTGGTGGACAACCAGCAAACCTACAAGGAATATGGAACGGACGCATGAAACCCGCATGGGACAGTAAATATACGATCAACATTAACGCCGAAATGAACTATTGGCCTGCGGAACGCACCAACCTTTCGGAATTGCACGAACCCTTTTTGACCATGGTGCAAGAGCTTTCGGAAACAGGAAAAGAAACCGCAAAAGTGATGTACGGCGCAAAGGGTTGGATGGCGCACCACAATACTGATATATGGCGAATAACCGGCCCCATAGACGGTGCGTTTTGGGGTATCTGGAACGGTGGAGGTGCATGGACCAGTCAGCATCTTTGGGAACATTATTTATATACGGGCGACACCTCGTTTTTACAATCTAGCTATCCTGTGTTGAAAGGGGTGGCGGAGTTCTATGCCGATTTTTTGGTACAGCACCCTAACTACCCCTATTTGGTAGTTGCTCCTGGAAATTCTCCCGAAAACGCCCCAGAGGAACATAAAGGCTCTTCCATTACGGCAGGTTCTACAATGGACAATCAATTGGTTTTGGATGTTTTCAATACGGCAATCAAAGCTTCAGAAATTTTAGAAAAAGATGGAGCCTTTGCCGATTCCCTTAAAACGTTACGGAAGAAACTACCACCCATGCAAGTGGGCAAGCACAATCAATTACAGGAATGGTTGGATGATGTGGACTCGCCCAAAGATCATCATAGACATATTTCCCATTTGTACGGTCTCTTTCCGTCCAACCAGATTTCGCCCTACCGAACCCCCAAACTTTTTGCAGCTTCAAAAAATACGCTCCTACAACGGGGTGATGTTTCAACGGGATGGAGCATGGGCTGGAAGGTAAATTGGTGGGCCAAAATGCAAGACGGCAACCATGCCTATAAATTGATAAAAGACCAATTGACCCCGGTGGGTATCAACCAAGGTGGAGGTGGCACCTACAATAACCTTTTTGACGCACACCCACCGTTTCAAATCGATGGTAATTTTGGGTGCACCTCTGGTATTGCCGAGATGTTGTTGCAAAGTTCCGATGGGTCGGTTCATTTACTCCCCGCCATTCCCGATGCCCTAAAGTCAGGTTATGTAGGCGGATTAAAAGCTCGGGGCAATTTTGAATTGGTTTCGATGGAATGGGAGGATAAAAAATTGGTGGTCGCTACGATAAAATCGAATTTGGGAGGAAACCTTCGGCTTCGAGTTCCAAACGCTGTAGAATTAGTCGGAATAGGAACCTTGAAAAAAGCGGAAGACGAAAATCCGAATCCACTCTTTTATGTACCTGAAACGGCTGCACCCATAATTTCCAAGGAGGCCACCTTGAAGAATCTAGAATTGGCAAATACGTATCTATACGATTTGGAAACTGAAAAAGGAAAGACATACACCTTTATAATGGAGAAGTAAGCATGATCCGATTTTTCACCCATACTATTTTGCTCGTTTTACTGATGCTTCAGTTTTCCGCTCATGCCCAAAAGCAAAACGCACAGAACCCCATTTTGTTTGCGGATGTTCCGGACGCATCCATGGTGCGTGTAGAAGACACGTACTATATGAGCAGTACCACTATGCATTTGAGTCCGGGGGTTCCTATCATGAAATCCAAAGACTTGGTCAATTGGGAATTGGTGAACTATGCCTATGACCGACTCGGAGAAGTGGATGCCATAAATATGGAAAACGGTAAAAATGCCTACGGCAGGGGTTCTTGGGCCAGTTGTATACGCTACCATAATGGAACATTTTATGTCTTCACGTTTGCAGCCACCACCGGAAAAACCTACGCCTTTTCTACCAAGGATATAGAAAACGGTCCTTGGAAAGAAACCTCGTTTGAACCTTCCTATCACGACTTGACGGTCCATTTTGACGATGATGGCAAAGTATACATGATTTGGGGTGCTGGGAAATTGATGATTGCCGAACTTGAAAGCGATTTGTCCGGCGTAAAAAAAGGAACGGAAAGGGTCTTGATTGAAAACGCCAGTGCCCCGGCCGGTGACAACATCATGTTGGGTGCAGAAGGTTCACAACTCTTTAAAATCAACGGAAAATTCTATCTTTTCAACATTACCTGGCCAAGGGGTGGGATGCGTACCGTATTAATTCATCGAGCGGACAACATCAACGGTCCTTGGGAAGGCAGACTTGCCCTTCAGGACAAAGGAGTTGCCCAAGGCGGCCTCATAGATACCCCGGATGGCAAATGGTTTTCTTATCTCTTTAGGGATTATGGCTCCGTGGGTAGAATTCCATATATAGTTCCGGTCAAATGGGAAGATGGTTGGCCCTTACTTGGCATAGATGGAAAAGTCCCTGATTCCTTGGATTTACCTCCAAGCGAAGGATTGATTCCGAATATCGTGGCTTCGGATGAGTTCAAGCGTAAAAAAAATGATGTAATACTTCCATTGGTTTGGCAATGGAACCATAATCCTGTGGACAGTTTATGGTCGCTTTCAAACCGTAAAGGTTTTTTACGATTGACCACAGGGCGAACGGACGAAACATTGGTGGATACCAGAAATACGCTTACACAACGAACGATAGGTCCCGTTTGTCAGGGTGTTACTTCCATAGACGTTTCTAACATGAAAGATGGTGATAATGCCGGATTGGTGCTTCTCCAAAAAAACTACGGTTGGGTCGGTGCAACCCAAGTAAAGGGCAAAAAGAAAATTGTCATGGTTCTAGGAAATAATGAAGGTGAAAAGATTGTAGAGGAGCTGGCGCTAAATCAAAAAACAATCTATTTAAAAGCCAGCTGCGATTTTACGGACAAGAAGGACGTTGCTTGGTTTTATTATAGTTTGGATAACAAAAATTGGAAAAGAATAGGTTCGGAATTAAAAATGTCCTACACCCTACCCCACTTTATGGGATACCGTTTTGGGCTCTTCAATTATGCCACTTCCCAAACCGGAGGCTTGGTGGATTTCGACTATTTCCGAATTAAGAATGAACTGGATTAAAACAATACTATAATCAATATAAAATGAACAGAAAATTACCACTAATCGCTTTACTCACTATTGCAGTGAGCTATATAAGCAGTGCTCAAAATAGCCCAACTATTATTGAGGATTTCAAACCTTCTACAAAAAACCAACCGGGCAAGGAATATCCCCAGGTGAATTCCCAAGGTTATGCCCGATTTAGAATTGAGGCACCTGCCGCGGATAGTGTACGGGTCAGTTTAGGCTTAGGTGGCAGAGGTGGCACTAAATTGGAAAAAGGAGAAGACGGATTTTGGGTGGGTACTACCGAAGGCCCTATGGACGAGGGATTCCATTACTACCACGTGAATGTGGATGGCGGTACCTTCAATGACCCTGGCGCCAAGAACTATTACGGTTCTGTACGCTGGGAAAGCGGTATAGAAATTCCTGCACATGACCAAGAGTTCTATGCACTAAAGAATGTTCCTCACGGTAAGGTGGAACAAATCTTATTTCCTTCACCCAGTACGAATACATCAAGAAGAGCATTTGTCTATACCCCTCCAGGATATGCCGAAAATCCAAACAAAAATATCCGGTATTATACCTACAACATGGTTGGGGCGAGGATGAAACCGCATGGAGCAATCAAGGCCATGCCAATTTGATTATGGACAATCTTATTGCCGAGGGTAAAATTGAACCCTTTATCATTGTAATGACCTACGGGATGACGAACGAAATCAAGTTCGGGGGACTCCGTAATTTTGACATCACCCCTTTTCAAACTGTAATGGTGGATGAACTGATTCCTTATGTAGATAAAAATTTTCGTACTATGGCCGATGCATCCCATAGGGCCATGGCGGGACTTTCCATGGGTGGTATGGAAACAAAGATGATTACCTTGAATAAGCCTGATGTATTCGAATATTACGGTTTGTTAAGTGGTGGTACGTACGCTCCTGAGGATATCGACAAAGAAGATGTGAAACTTATATTTCTAAGCTGCGGCAGTAAGGAACGTCCAGAGCGCATAAAGGAAGCTACAGAAAAATTAAAAGAGGCCGGTTACCCAGTGGCCTCCTATATTTCTGAAGGCACGGCCCACGAATTCCAGACATGGCGTCGCAGTTTGAAAGAAATGGCCCCCATGTTGTTTGCCAAGTAAAATCCTGAATTCCGAGAACACATGAAAAACAGCATTTTTACGCTGACGCTAATCGCTTTTTTTGGATACGGATACAGTTTTGCCCAATCCAAAAGCAGTGATGGGTACAAGCCATCGGAGACCAATCAACCTGGAAAAGAATTTCCGCAAGTCAATTCCGAAGGAAAAGTACGAGCCCAAATTTTGGCTCCTCATGCTACCGATGTCCGTTTGGATATCGGAGGGGTTAAATATGAGATGGTCAAAGATGAAGACGGTCTATGGACCGGGGAATCCGAACCGCAGGATGAAGGATTTCATTATTTCCAATTGAATGTGGATGGGGCATCGGTTCCCGATCCGGGCACCAAATACTACTACGGCGCTGGCCGATGGGGAAGCGGAATCGAAATACCATCAAGCGACAAGGAAATTTATGCCCTTAAAAAGGTGCCTCATGGTTTGGTTTCGGAAAAAATCTATTTCTCGGAGATTACCAAGGGCTGGAGACGCTGTTTTGTGTATACCCCGCCAAACTACCTTAAAGAAACCAACAAACGTTATCCTGTACTCTATTTGCAACATGGTAGTTTTGAGGATGAAACGGGGTGGACCTCCCAAGGGCATACCAATCTGATTTTGGATAATCTGTTAGCCGAAAATAAAGCGGAACCGATGATTATCGTGATGGATAACGGCTATGCTTACAGACCGGAAGAACTGGAGAAAAGTCAGTCCGGTGGCAGACCCGCCTCCGCTTTCGAGGAAGTGATGATGACCGAAATAATTCCCATGATTGATGCAGAATTCAGGACCAAAACGGACCGGACGCAAAGGGCTATTGCTGGCCTATCCATGGGAGCCAACCAGACCATGCGTATCTGCATGAACAACTTGGATACTTTCGCTTCATACGGAGGTTTTAGCGGTACTTCCAACTATCCCAGTAGTGATGCCATTGATACTACTACTTTCTTGAACGGGGTATTTGATGATGGTGTGTCGCTTGATGAAAAAATGGATGTTTTCTTTTTGAGCATGGGTACTAAAGAACCAAACCCTTTTCCCGGGTCTATCGGCGCCTTCAAGAACATGCTTGACAAACAAGGTATTGACTACACCTTTTACGAATCGCCCAAGACGGCACACGAATGGTTGACTTGGCGTAGAAGCCTTTATGAATTTGCCCAGCTCATTTTTAAAAATTGAAGCAGGCGATGAAACTTTAATACACTACTATGAATTTTAAGAATTTTTATTTACAAATTTTCACCTCGGCTCTGCTGTTAACTGCAGCCCTTGGCTTTGGTCAGCAAGCGAATGTCAACTTGGACTATAACCCTCAGAAAGATACGGAAGGGTTGATTCCTTTTAGTGCAGCGGTAAATTCTCCCGAAGTGCATGATGACCGCACCGTTACTTTTCGGGTAAAAGCTCCCGACGCAAAAAATGTGGAATTGAACCCCGGTGCCATCAACACTGCCTTGGGCAAGGGAAGAGAGCCCATCCCTTTTACCAAAGGTGATGATGGGGTCTGGTCATTGACTATTGGCCCGCTTCCGGTGGATATGTATTCGTATCATTTTAGGGTAGATGGTGCACAAATTGCAGATCCCAATAATACTCAGGCCGCTTTTACGGCCATGCCACCATACAGTACTTTGGTGGTGCATGGTGACGAACCTTCGTATTATGATGCGAAAAATGTACCCCATGGAAATGTCACGCGTCACGTTTATCATTCGGATGTCACCAATGGCGAACGGGAATTGTATGTATACACGCCTCCCAGCTATGATTCCAGTAAAGAATATCCCGTACTCTATTTGGTCGGAGGTAGTGGCGAGCTACCATCCAATTGGATTTATGATGGAAGAGCGAACTTTATTATGGATAATCTTTTGGCAGAAGGCAAGGCAAACCAAATGATTATTGCCATACCCAACAATCAGGTCATTCATCGGAATCATCCTGAGCATGCACAACTGACCTTTGATATTTTTGAAAAGGAGCTACGAAACCATGTGATTCCAATAGTAGATAAAAATTACAGTACGATAGAATCTCCTAAAGGAAGGGCCATTTCCGGATTATCCATGGGAGGCCGTCACAGTATGTTCATCGGTTTTAGGTCGCTCGATCTTTTTGCGAACTTTGGAATTCTCAGTGCTGGAGATACCGATGCGGAAACTTCTTTGAAAGATTTCTTAAATGATCCAAAAGTCAATGACAAGGTCGATTATCTTTTCGTAGGTCAAGGAACCAAGGAAGCGGAAGGTTTTTTCAATGCTAGGGTCCAAGGCCTCGTCGATGCATTGAACAACCATGACATAGAACACGAATACTATGTGGGCGGCAAGGGTGGACATGACTGGTCTACTTGGCGGCACCTCTTATATTATAGGTTTCTGCCCAACCTTTGGAAAGACCTTGATAACTGAACAAAAATCCTTCCAACGTGAAAAAAATACTATACTTCTTTATTTTCTTAAGTACTATCCTAGTAGGTGCCCAGAATAGTGATTTGTCAAGGGATAGTATCGCCAAGTATACCCGACAAGATTTTGCACAAATGAAGGAGCAATTGGGGATTACGATTCCCAATCGTCCAGGACCATCAGGAAATCCTACTGACCCCAATGCCGCTAATACGGATGAGAACAAAGTTGGTTTCTATTCCCTACCCGACCCTTTAGTTACTTCAAACGGAACTCCAGTAGCAACAGAAAAAGCTTGGTGGAACATTAGAAGACCAGAAATAGTAGCACAGTTTGAAGAGGAGATGTACGGTCATGTACCCGAAAACATCCCCGATATAAGCTGGACCATCGTGTCGGAAAAAGACACCACCGCCGGTCCGTATCCGGTAATGGAAACGCTACTTATCGGCAAGGTGGACAATTCCAACCATCCCAATATCGAAGTTAATATTGAGTTGCTGATAGGCCTTCCCAAAATCATTGAAAAAGCAGTCCCTTTGGTCACCCGTTTTGGCTTTATCACTTGGCCTTTTGGTCATCCTCCTAAAGAACCTAGCAGTTATTTGCTATCCTCGTACGAACCGTTATGGAAACAACAACTCATCTCACAGCACTGGGGCTATGCCATTTTGGTACCCACAAGTGTACAGGCTGATCATGGGGCCGGACTCACCTCGGGCATCATCGGCTTGACAAACAAAGGAAAACATAGAAGTCCCCAAGATTGGGGCGTGCTTCGTGCTTGGGCCTGGGGCGCAGAAAGAGCCATGGACTACTATGAAACTAATCCTAAAATCGATGCCTCAAAAATCGGTATTGAAGGAACCTCTCGCTATGGTAAGGCGGCCTTGGTCACCATGGCCTTTGACCCACGGTTTTCTTTGGGCTTTATTGGTAGCTCTGGTGCTGGAGGAGCTTCCCTATTACGAAGGAATTTTGGTGAGATGGTAGAAAATTTGGCTTCTAGCGGCGAGTACCACTGGTTTGCTGGCAATTTCATTAAGTACGCTAGCACGCTCACGGTAAATGACTTGCCCGTTGATGCCCATGAACTCATTGCCCTATGTGCGCCAAGACCCGTCTTTATTAGCGTAGGTTCGCCACTCATCGAAGGAAATTGGGTGGATGGAAAGGGCATGTTCCTTGCAGGACTTCATGCCACCCCAGTATATACCTTACTCGGCAAAAAAGGTATGGAAAGCGAAGAATATCCGGTAATTGGTCAAGCTTTAACTTCTGGAGAAGTTGCTTTTAGGCAACATGCGGGCGGGCATAGCACAGGGCCCAACTGGAGTACTTGGATTGCGTGGGCACATAAGTACTGGAAAGATAAATAAGAATTAATACAACTTTTGAATACTTTAAAAATGAGAAAAAGAAATACACTTTTAGCAATGGTCGTTTTATCGCTGTTTGCCATGGTAAGCTTTACGGTTGCGGAATACAGTACGTATCCACCTAAAAAAAACGTCCCCATATTTACGAAAGTCATCTATGAGGGTAACGATCAGGTCTACAACGATTATCCATTGGAAGAAGGGGAATTTTATAACCCCATTTTACAGGGTTGTTACCCAGACCCTGCCATTACCAGAAAGGGAGACGACTATTATATGGTTTGCTCCTCTTTTGCCATGTTTCCCGGCGTGCCGATTTTCCACTCAAAAGATTTAGTTAATTGGACCGACTTAGGTGGTGTTCTAGATGATATTACAGAGTTCAATCCTCATGATACCGGTATTAGTCAAGGTGTTTATGCCCCTGGTATAACCTACAACCCTCATAATGATACATTTTATATGATTGTTACGGCTTTTTCTGGGGGACTAGGAAATATCATCGTAAAAACAAAAGATCCTATGAAAGCATGGGGTAGCCCAAAAAAGCTAGATTTTGGCGGAATTGACCCTTCCATTTTCTTTGATGATGACGGTAAGGCTTATGTTGTACATAATGATGCCCCGGATAAAGGAAAAGAATTATACAATGGGCACAGGGTCATCAAGATATGGGAATATGATATTGAGAAGGATCAAGTAATAGCCGGCACAGACGAAATCATTGTAGATGGTGGCGTAGATATTACCGAAAAACCTATTTGGATCGAGGCACCACATATCTATAAAAAAGACGGAAGTTATTACTTAATGTGCGCGGAAGGTGGTACGGGCGACTGGCATAGTGAAGTGATTTTTAAAAGTGATAGCCCAAAAGGACCCTACATTCCTGCTCCAAGTAACCCGATTTTGACCCAACGTTACTTTCCAAAAGACAGAGAAAATATGGTGGACTGGGCCGGTCATGCCGATTTGGTTAAAGGTCCGGACGACCAATATTACGGCGTATTCCTTGCCATTAGGCCCAATGAAGAAAATCGCGTTAATACGGGTAGGGAGACCTTTATTCTATCCGTAGATTGGTCCGGTGAATATCCTGTCTTCGAAAATGGTTTGGTCCCTATAGAGCCAAAGCTTAAAATGCCGAAAGGCGTAACCAATAAAACCGGTCAAGATGGTTTTATACCCAATGGAAACTTCACCTTTGAAGAAGATTTCTCTTCGGATAAGCTGGATTATAGATGGATTGGTTTAAGGGGTACACGGGAAGCGTTCATCAAACAAACAAAGAAAGGCTTGGAAATAACCCCGTTTAGTACCAACATCAAGGAACGAAAACCTACCTCAACGTTATTTCATCGGCAACAGCATAAAACCTTTTCCTTTACAACTACTTTGGAATATGAGCCGAAATCGGAAAAAGACATGGCCGGAGTTACGGCCTATCAAAATGAAAATTCCAATTATGTATTCGGTATCACAAAAAAAGGAAAGCAAAACTATTTAGTTCTTCAGAAAAACAGTAAACCCAATTGGCGTGGCGAAACAGTTTCTAAAATCATAGCAACGGAACCGATTGATTTGAATGGCCCAATAGACCTAAAAATATCAGCCGATGGGGATGAATATCAATTTAGTTATGCAGTAAACGGTTCGGATTTCAAAACGGTTGGCGGAACAGTTTCTGGAGATATTCTCTCTACCGATGTTGCCGGAGGTTTTACCGGTGCCTTGTTAGGATTGTATGCAACATCGGGTAACGACATCATACTGGAGGATTAGTACAATTATTTTTTGAAAAGTAATTACCGAGTAACTTAAAATCTACTTAATGGGGAAAAATATTTTTTATCATATAGTTTTATTCTTCTTATCATTTTCCGCTATAAATGCTCAGGAAATAATAAATCTATATTCTTCTGAAATTCCAAATTCAAAACCCTCTGAAATAAAAGAATCTGGAGAAGGTTTGTATAGGAATGTAACCAATCCTACCCTGGAATATTTCAAACCAAATCCCGAAAAAGCAACAGGCACAGCCGTTATTCTTATTCCCGGCGGTGGTTATAGTGTTGTTGTTTATCAAGGTGAAGGCATTAGTAATGCGAAAATTTTAGCTGAAAAAGGTATTGCGACTTTTGTTTTAAAATATCGCTTACCAAATGATGAGATTATGGTAGATAGAAAAATTGGCCCTTTACAAGATGCCCAACAAGCCATAAAAATATTACGTGAAAATGCTGAAAAGTGGGGGTTGAACAAAGATAAAATTGGTGTAATGGGGTTTTCTGCTGGGGGGCATTTAGCTTCAACTGTTTCCACCCATTTTGAAAAGGCCTACATAGAAAATGAACGGAACACAAGCTTACGGCCCGACTTTCAAATTTTGGTTTACCCAGTGATTAGCATGACCAGTAATTTAACCCACGATGGTTCTCGAAATGCTTTAATTGGTGAAAATCCCAGTGAAGAAGATATTCGACTTTTCTCCAATGAATTACAAGTGAATACAAATACACCAATTGCTTACATAACGCATGCTGCAGATGATATCACTGTTGATGTGGACAATAGTATTGAATATTTTGAACAATTGAGACACAATAAAGTAAATGTGGAAATGCATATATATCCAAAAGGAGGTCATGGATTTATTTTCAAACACTCCAGCTGGATTACTCCCTTATTTGATTGGATAAAAAGGAACCAATTAATCAATGACTGATATTTTTAATTGTAAACTAGATACACAACACTAAAAATGAAAAAACTAAGAATCCACATCGGCGTTTTGGCAATGCTCCTGATATCTTCCATAAAAATTATGGGTCAGGACCCAAACTTTCATATTTATTTGAGTTTTGGTCAGTCCAACATGGAGGGGAACGCTCGTATAGAAGCACAGGACACTATTGATGTAACGGACCGTTTTAAGGTGTTGGCAGCAGTAGACTGCCCGGAACTTAATCGGAAGAAAGGAAATTGGTACACGGCCATACCGCCTCTATGCCGTTGTAAAACGGGCCTTACACCTACTGATTACTTTGGAAGAACGCTTGTAGAAAAACTTCCGGATAGCATTACAGTTGGGGTCATAAATGTAGCGGTAGGAAGTTGCAAAATTGAGCTTTTCGACAAGGATGGTTATGAGGATTATGTCAAAACGGCACCGGATTGGATGCTGAATATGATAAAGGAATACGACGGAAATCCATATGGACGTCTCGTAGATATGGCAAAAATTGCTCAAAAGGACGGTGTAATAAAAGGTATTCTATTGCATCAGGGAGAATCGAACACCGGGGACACCCTATGGCCCAAAAAAGTGCAAATAGTATATGACAACCTGCTTAAAGACTTGGGGCTTGAGGCTTCCAAAACACCTTTAATTGCCGGTGAGATGGTACATGCGGATCAAGGTGGTATTTGTTCGAGTATGAACGAAATTGTTGCAACGCTTCCAGAAACGATACCCAATGCACATATTGTTTCGTCAAAGGGAGTGCCGGATGCAAAGGATAATCTTCATTTTAATGCCGAAGGCTACCGTATTCTTGGCAGAAGATATGCCATTAAACTATTGAATGCTCTTCGTAATCAGGCCAACAATCCAATTACCGAAAGGCACGCTCCTAAAGGGTTTGATATGGAAAAATCCGGAATAGCGAAAGGTCGTATCGACAGTATTCTGTATGATTCAAAAACGGTCGGTGCCCAGAGGAAAGCGCTCATTTATACTCCTCCAGGTTATTCCAAATCAAAACGCTATCCAGTATTATATTTATTACATGGCATCGGTGGCGATGAAAAGGAATGGTATAAAAATGGAGCTCCGGCCGCAATTTTGGACAATCTTTATGCGGAAAGAAAATTGGAACCCATGATCGTGGTCATGCCAAACGGTCGCGCCATGAAAAATGACCGGGCCGAGGGTAATATTTTTGCCCAGGATAAAGTGGCCGCATTTGCCACTTTTGAAAAAGACTTGTTGAACGATTTGATTCCGTATGTCGAGAAAAAATTCAAAGTCTACAAGGATAAGGAGCACCGTGCCATTGGAGGTCTCTCTATGGGTGGTGGGCAAACCCTAAATTTTGGTTTGGGCAATTTGGATACTTTTTCTTGGGTAGGTGCCTTTTCTTCGGCTCCAAATACAAAAGTACCTGAAGAATTACTGCCAAATCCTGAAAAGGCTAAAGAATTGGAAGCATTATGGATCAGTTGTGGCGATGCCGACGGTCTGATGCCTTTTAGTAAACGTACGAGTGATTACTTGAGTAAACACGATGTTCCCCATATCTTTTATGTGGAACCAGGTGGACATGATTTTGAGGTGTGGAAAAATGACTTGTACATGTTTTCTCAATTACTCTTTAAACCGGTTGATAAATCACTTTTCAACAAATACAGCGTGCTCGGATTACCAGCAAGCACCAATATAAGAAGGTCGTCCTATCCTCAAATACTACCAGATAAGCGTGTTATTTTCAAGACCAAGGCTCCGGATGCCAAAAATCTACAAATAGACCTGGGTAAAAAATACGACATGGAAATAGATGATGAAGGTTTTTGGACCGTTACCACAGACTCCATCACCGAAGGTTTTCACTACTATTCCCTGATTATCGACGGGGTAGCGGTTGCAGATCCTGCCAGCGAATCATTTTATGGAATGGGTCGTATGGCCAGTGGAATCGAGATACCGTTCAAGGGAGATGGATACTACAGCTTAAAGGATGTTCCCCATGGTGATATTCGCATTAACAAGTACTATTCCGAAGCTTCCCGTTCTTGGCGAGAAATGTATGTCTATACACCTCCGGGGTACGATGGGTCAACCGGCAACTATCCGGTGCTCTACCTCTTACACGGCGGTGGTGAAGACCAACGGGGCTGGGCCATGCAAGGGAAAACTAATCTAATATTGGACAATTTAATTGCCGAAAATGAGGCTGAACCTATGATTATTGCCATGTTGGACGGAAATGTTTCCTCTGGCGGTCTCGCCGGGTTCAACGAAAATTCACTGAAGGCTTTTGAAAATGAACTAAAACAAGCAGCGATACCTTTTGTGGAAAACAAATACCGGGTAAAGACAGGAGCTGAAAATAGAGCCTTAGCCGGACTCTCCATGGGTGGATTGCAAACACTTTATGCAGGTATTCAGAATACGGATATGTTCGCTTATTTAGGTGTTTTCAGTTCGGGATGGTTCGCAAATAACGATGAGTTATCGGGTCCCCAATATGCACTTATGAAAAAGCATACCGAGAAAATCAATAACAATTTGAACCGCTTCTTTATTTCGATGGGAGGTAAAGAGGATATCGCCTACCAAAACTGTCAAGTAATGATGAAAAAATTTGACGAGATAGGTATCAAATATGAGTACAGCGAATATCCAGGAGGACATACATGGCCCGTATGGCGACATGACCTTTATACATTTGCACAGCGCTTATTTACAAAATGAAACCTTTTGAAAAATAGTGACTATGGAAAAAACAAAAGGCCTATTAAGCAATTTCCTAATGAATTCTATACTTTGAACTTATCCAATACAATGTAATCTATGTTGACTCCCAATCCCTGTAAGCACAATTGAAAATTGCTATTTACAGAGGTTGGGAGTAATAAAACAATAGGTTTAGGAACAAATAAATCAGTTTCTTAAGAAGGGGGATTTCAATTTACCACAGCATCAACCTATAGCTAATGCTAGCCGATCATTCTTTTTAGGGTATAATCAATAAAGGCATTGATTCCAAATTGCCATCTTGGAATCCTATTCGTTAAGTTTACCCAATTAACCAATTGGCCAAGTTTGGGAGATGCAATTACCACTTTATCATTTATTTTATGGGTAAAGCCCATACCTTCTTTGTCCCGGTCCAACGTAGGGGCGAACATCGTTCCGCAAAAAAGTACAAACCCATCGGGATATTGATGATTATCGCTCAATACCTGACTCACCAAGTCCTCCGGAGACCTGCTTATTTCCCCCATATCACTGGAATCTTCTAAAAGAAAGCCATCTTTTCCTTCAATTTTTAATGATACTTTTGAAGCTTTTAAATGCTCCAGGGAGAACGTATCGTCAAACATTCTAAATAACGGACCGATGGCGCATGAGCCATTTTGATCCTTCGCTTCGCCAAGTAATAAGGCGCTCCTTCCCTCAAAATCCCTCAGGTTAACATCGTTGCCCAATGTGGCACCCACTATTTGCCCTTTATTGGTCACTACCAATACCACTTCTGGTTCTGGGTTGTTCCAACCAGAATCATGGTGAACCCCTACTTCAGCGCCAAAACCAACGGAAGAAAAGGGTTGGGACTTAGTGAATACTTCGGCATCCGGCCCTATACCTACTTCCAAATATTGTGACCAGATACCCCGTTTCTTCAGTTCTTCCTTTAATTTCATGGCATGGTCAGAGCCAGGTCTAACATTATTTAGACCCTCCCCTATGGTAGCCGTAATTTCTTCCCTTATCTCATTCGCCAACATGGGATCACCTTTTGCCTTCTCCTCAATTACACGTTCCAATAGGCTTTTAATGAAAGTTACCCCGCACGCCTTTACCGCCTGGGTATCGTTAGGCGCCAGTAGAAAAGGTTTTTCTTCATCCCTATTATGGAATATGGAGTTCTCCAATATTTCTTCCAGCTTTCCTATTTGGGTAATATTTTGGTCGTTCACCTTTAGAAACTCTTTATAAGAACTAGTATTGATAAGTTCACTGGTAGATTTAAAATAATAGGACAGATCATAAACTATTCCCTTATGGGCCCAAATCACGTGGGGTCCCGCTATATTTTTAAAAGCGTTTTTTTTTGGAACGTGGCATCTTCCTATCCATATGCCTTCATTAGCCAATTCTGGGATTATTTGATTTTTATCCATGTATAGTTTTGATATTTAGTGGGTTGTACAATCGTTGTTGTATTGCCATGTATTTGCCTAATTTTATTCTAAAACATCGCCTTACGAGGTGTCGAATCTTGTTTTCAATAAATGTCTGGATGCTTATTTACCCATCTTAAAAATAAGAAACCATTTTTAAGCCTTTATTACTAACAAGGAAAATGCCGACCCATTTTAAGAACGACTATTTTAATGCTGCACATCATCGCCCATAACATCGTAGCCTCGCCACTTAAATTCCTTGGCAAGTCCTGATGCTGCCGGCCATGCAATTTGATGCTGGTCGCTGGCCACCCATTTTGTCCTATTTTCTTCCGTATCGAAAGATATTTGAATTTGGTAGTTGAATATAGTTGGTTCCGCTTGGATCTCCTTTGACAAATCTTGAGGAAAAAGACGAAGTAGTTTAGAACTTAAATATCCGTCTTGTACGACCATCGCGGGAACATAAATGGAATAGTACATTTTTTCAAAAGCTGCCGCATTTTCCGCATCTACCACAAAGTCCATTTGCAATGCCATGGCCTTGGGTCGGTTCAAGGGTTTATTAATTTTATGCCCACTTTCATTGGATGCGGCTATACCAATCACCAAAATTTCCAAATCTTCACCATCACCAGACCATGATATCTCCTCTCCCAAGCTGGCAAAGAAGGAATCGTCTTTCTTTAACTCTACCGTGGACGAACCTACTGTAGCGGACCCTGTTCCTTTCATAATGTAATAAACCTCCTCTGTACCTTCCAATCGATGCATTTCTGTTTTGGTCCCTGCCGGCACTACTAGATGATCCACATGGTGCCAAGCGGTTCTAAAGATTTCGGGTCCCAAAATTCTTTTAAACTTTGCTCCCTTTCCATAATGGGCCTTTTCGTCCTCTTTAAGTTGGCTCATGTTCAATTGAGCATTTACAAACACAGGGGCGCCATCTTTTTTGGTTTTGGATAAATCGTCTCCCAAATCAAAGGCATCTCCCCTTGCCTTTACCTCGCTTACGGCAAAATTCAACCACTTTAAAGGTTTTCCAGAGGCATTATAAATACCATGGGAATCGCCAAGTTTGCAGGGAACTAATGCCGGCCCCTTTAGGGTCGATGTTCTTCCATTAATCGTAAACTCCGCCTCCCCATCCAGAATAACGTACATCTCTTCAATGGAATGGTGAAAATGATGGCCTATCCCAGATTTAGGCTGAATTATTCCAGAATGTAAATACAAAAAATTAGTGGCCAGATCATTTCTACCTACTAACTGGGTAAAACCCATTGTACCCGCACCTGCGTGCACACTAGACAAATCCCGATAGGTAGAAGGGTCATTGTGGACCACCCTTTCATTGAGGTTTTGCGCTATACAGATACTGCCCAAAAGACAGCACAAAAAACTAAGCATTGGTTTCATAAGAGTGAATTATATTTTAATCGATTCGAAAAATTATCATTTTTAACCCCTACGAAAGAAGTCATTTTTTATCCGGTATCCCGTAAACCACGTACCCTTTGGAAATGGCTCCCGACTTTTTTGAATGATCGTAACTATCGCTTCTAAAATTGGAAGTAGCATTTATGACCAAATATTCCTTACCGTTCAAAGTAAACATACTTGGTTGGGCATTGGTTTCATTGCTCAAAGTAGTTTCCCATAGTACGCTTCCATCTTCACTATCAAATGCATATACCTTGCCTCCTTTGGCAGTAGCAAATACGATACCCGTAGAGGTAATTACCATACCCTTACGTTGTGTACCATTTGGAGCTCCCTTGGTCTCATCCCCTTTTGCATAAAGGGAGTCCACGCCAATGGGCCGTCTCCATTTTATCGTTCCGTTATTGAGGTCATATGCAAGGATCGAAGACCAAGGTGGGTCAATTAAACCCGGCCAGTCCAAACCATAATCCGTGGTGTACCTTACTTCTGGATGATCAGTGCCTTCAGGATACTCTTGCATGGGAGCGCCACGCTGGGTATCCGGGGGAATATCTACGCCTCCTGAAGCCACAACTGGTCCTTCGATTGGCACTTCTTCACCTTGGCCACGTCTAAAATTTCTACGTTCAGGATCACCTCCCAAAAACTGAAACAACGCCTTTAAAGAGGCTTCGTCCACATGTACCAGACCAGGCATGACCCCTTTTCCGTTGATTACAATGTTTCTAAAATCCTCATAAAACATATGGTGTCCCAAATTTTTTAGGGAAGGTCCCGCACCACCCTCCATATTTGGACCATGACAGGCAATACACGAAGACCCGTAGAGCGATTTCACCTTATCAACATCATTATTCGTCAACTCATTTTTAGGTGGTTCCACTTTGTTTAACCTGTACGTTGAGGCATACTCCTGGGTCATTATGTACATTATTCCATTGTCTGGATCTGCAGCAGTATTACCATAGTTGGCACCACCCAAGGCTCCGGGCATCATTAGGGTTTCATATTTATCCGATGGCGGCACATACAGACCGGTTTTTGCCGAGTCCAGCCGCTTAAGCCAATCCTGTCGAAGGCTATCCGAAAAATATGGATTCAAATTTTCCTTGGTTACCTCATGTCTTGTAAAACTAGGGAGTGATGTTATGGGTTGGGTAGGCCAAGATTCTTCCCCAGGCATTTCGCTTTTTGGAAATGGTTTTTCTTCAATTGGAAATAAAGGTTCCCCGGATACCCGATCAAACACAAAAACAAATCCATGTTTTGTGGCTATGGAAACCGCATCTATTTTTTTCCCATCCTTGTTCACTGTTAGTAGTTGAGGTGCAGGTGATAGATCATAATCCCACAAATCATGATGTACCGTTTGGTAATGCCATAATCTTTCTCCTGTCTTAGCATCTACGGCAACCAGGGAATTTGCAAAAAGATTACTTCCTAGTCTATCGGCCCCGTAATAATCATACGTAGGTGAACCAATGGGCAAATACGCGATTCCCCTTTCCTCATCTACGGAGATTTCACTCCAAACATTGGCACCGCCCACATATTTGTAAGCATCCTTTGGCCATGTTTCATAGCCATATTCGCCAGGATGGGGAATGGTATGAAATATCCACTCCATTTTACCAGTGACCACGTTATAGGCCCTGACATGACCCGGCGGCGAAAAATATCCTTCTCCGGGCGCGGACCCCAATATCAATAGATTGTCATAAATGACACCTGGCATCATAGATTGAATACGGGTTATTGAGGTTGGATCACGGTCCAACCCTTCCCTAAGATCTACATATCCATTGTTTCCAAAATTCTCTATGGATTTTCCTGTTCTTGCATCTATGGCCTGTATGGAATTGTTCAAGGTAAACAACAATCTTTGATCACTCTTGTCCTTACTTTCCCAGTAATTGATACCTCTTCTGGTAATTCCCGGTAAATTGGCATGAATCCAAAGTTCTTCCCCTGTTAGGGCATTAATTGCAATTAAAGAACTATTCTTTCCTAACACAAACATGGTACTGTCCACGATAATAGGACTGAAAAAATAAAACCTATCATCGCCGGAAGGATAGCTCCAAAGCATTTCCAGTTGACCTACATTTTCCTTGGTAATACTAGGCGACTCAAAAAACTTGGATTGATCCGGACTGCCCCCATAGTGGGACCATGTCTTATGGTCCGTACTTTGTACTTCAGGAGATTGACATCCAACAAGAACGAGTATAAACATCGTTACTGAAAGAGGAATCAGAAATCTGGATAAGTCTTTTTTTTGCATTATTTTAAGGTGTAAAATCCCGGCGATAAGGGTTTTAATTTCAACCGTACTTACTATCGGCTACCAAGTTCTTTTCTTCAATATTTCTTGAATCTGTTCCCTTGAAACAGGAAGATCATCTATATGTTCGTTGAGCCACTTGCTAAAGTCTTTTTCTATATCCTCTGCCCAACGGGTATCTATTTGTCCTGCGGTATATACACCTTCTTTGATACGCAAGTGGCCAAACATATCACGGAGCCTAACAACTTCCGAAGTTGTTGCGACCTTTTCGGCTAAGTGGGGAGGTATAAAAGTCACTACTCCCATTTTTCCCAAGACCACGTCGCCTGGCATAACGGTTACCGTTCTGATTCGGGTAGGTTGGTTTATACCGATGAGCATCGTATTCAAATCTCCCGGTGGATTGTGGTGGGATGCATCATAGCTGGTGTAATAGGAGGTAAAACCACCTATTTCCATGAGTCCCTCCACATCCCTAAGAGCGCCGTCGTAAACGATGCCATTTCCAGTTTTGGCATAAATGGCATTCCCTACATTGTCCCCAATGGTAGGACCGTCCTTATCCGCCCCAAATTGATCGGCAACATAAACATCACCCTTAACCAAAATATCCACGGGCCATGTATTTTGTCCCCGTTTTCCCTCAGCTTTTCCACGGTCATCAATGGCTTTCCATACATCAGGGCGGCCTGGCATAAAGGTGGCTGTTACGGCGCGACCTACCAAAACACTATCTGGATTGATCATTTTCCAATCCTCCGCTATTTGATATCGATATCCTTCGTTCTTCATGACGGCCCAAGCCTCTTCCACACTTACGGATTTTATCCGTTCCAACAGGGCATCGGACACCTTGGGTCTTCCATCATCAAAACGTTCTCCGGTCCATTGTGGAGTCAAAAAAATAAGTTCTTCCTTACTGATCTGCTGCCCCATCATTTGTGTTGCAAGACCCACGAGCACCACTAGGAGCATATATTTTTTTCCAAACATAATCTTCTATATTTAAAGTGTTATTGATTATTCAAAAAACGGAACTCCTTCAGGTGCATATTTTCGCATGGCATCCTCATTGATGTCTACCCCAATACCCGGTTTATCCGAAACTTTTACAAAACTATCCTTTACCCAATCTCCTTCATCATAGGTTACTATTTCCTTAAACATGGGGTCTGTATGAAAGTACGATTGCCATTCCATTAAATGGAAATTTGGAACCGAGGCACACACATGGGCGCAGGCCATGGCTCCTAGGAATGAAGCCACCATGTGTGGAGAGAAAGGAACATAATATAAATTGGCCAAATTGGCAATACGTTGACCTTCACCTAATCCGCCACATTTTTGAAGATCTGGCATAATAATATCCACTCCATTGTCTAACAATTGCTTGAACCCATGACCTAGATACACATTTTCACCAGCAGAAATTGGAGTACTTGTTTCTTCGGCAAGTGTTTTAAAAGCATCAAAATTTTCTGCTGGTATGGGCTCTTCCAACCAAGTAAGATTTAAATCCTCTACTTTTTTTGCTATGGTCTGGGCGGTAACATGATCATAACGTCCATGCATATCCACACACAAATCAATTTTTGGACCTACCGCTTCCCTCACCGCGGCAAGTTGATCATACATACGTATAATTTCACCCGGACTGGCGGTCCAATTATATCGATCATACTTATCCGGATCACTAGCATAATCCAAATCGAACTTTAAGGCATTGAAACCCCAATTTTTGATGGCATCCTTTGCTGCGGTAGCGAAATCGTCCGGAGAGGGAAAACGAACCCTATAAAGCGCCGTATCACAATATACCCTTACCTTGTCCCTGAATTTGCCTCCAAGCAACTTATAAACAGGCAAATCCAAGGCTTTGCCAGCCAAGTCCCACAAGGCAGTTTCAATAGCTGAGAGAACTGCTACGTAAGTACCTGACTGCGCGCCGCCAAAATGACCCGCCCGTCTAATATCCTCAAATATTTTATGAACGTTGAAAGGACTTTGGTCCCTTAAAAAAAATCCCATTCTTTTGACCAGGTGGTAGGTACCTGGCACGGCATCAACACCTTCTCCACATCCGTAAATTCCCTGATTGGTATGTATTTTCACGAAAAGACCACTACCCCTTCGTATAAAACCACATTTTACATCGGTTATCTTTAAATCTGAAGGCGCAGAAAGTTTGGGGTTTTTATCAATAGCTGCTACATATTCGTTACCATAGGTACTTGAAACCATACCTAAACCTGCTCCAGCCATTAAAGATTTTGATATAAAAGATCTTCTTGAATTTTTCATTGGTTCTTTTGATTTTTGTTAATGTGATTAATTTTATTTATTAATTGGTTTCCAAAACTTTAGCTTCCTTCACCGTTGGTTTTCCATGCCAGTAAGAGGCCAATACAGATCCAGTGATGTTCATCAACGGTCCAAACACTGCGGGCGCCAATCCCATGGTTGCTATTTTCCCAAGACTGTTGGCAATACCAGATGCCAATCCAGCATTTTGCATGCCCACTTCAAGAGCAATGGTTCGCGCATCCTCTTCGGACATTTTGAAGAGTTTCGCGTACCAATAACCTAGAAGGTATCCAAAGAAATTATGGATCAATACAAGAAACATTAATATGCCTCCTATGTCCAACAAACTATCCCTGCCCGCAGCAGTGATAATCGTAATGATCAATCCAATGGCCAACATTGAGATTAGCGGCATGGCTCGACCAATCCAATTGGCACCTTTTCCCAAAAGTTTATTGACCAAAAGACCCGCACCTATGGGAAGAATAATCATTTTGATAATGCTCCACATCATAGAAAGCACATCGATTTCAATGAATTCACCTGCAAATACCTTCATCATTAGTGGCGTAAGAAAAGGAGCCAATAATGTTGCTATGGATGTAATGGTTATGGACAGAGCAACATTGGCATTGGCTAAAAAAGCCATAACATTTGAGGCCACACCACTTGGGGAACAGCCAATTAAAACGATACCGGCTGCAATTTCCGGAGGAAAATCACTTATCTGTGCCAAAATGTAACCAATGATGGGCATTACTAGTAACTGTGCCGACACCCCTATAGCAACACCCTTAGGTGATTGAAAAACAGCTGCAAAATCCTTGATGCTCATAGTGGTACCCATACCGAACATAATAATCTGTATAAGTGGAATTATAAGTACAGTGAGCTTGAAATCACCAATATTGGTGAAATAGGATGGGTAGTAGAGGGCAGCCGTCACCCCCATAAAAATCATAATTGTAAAAATAAGACCTTTTAATTTTTCATACCCGTTGAAGCCGAATGCAATGAGGGCAAAAAGAATTAGTATGAAAGGTCCTGCCATATCTATATTTCCCGATATGATCATACCAACGACGACCAATAAGAAAACCGCCGCAAAGCCTAAAGAAATTGAATAAATATTGATTTTTCCCAAGAGTAAATATTTTAAAGTTTATAAGCTTGTCTCGCCAGTAGTTTCCATCGGCCCTCCTTTTTAAATACCAATAGACAGCCTATCCTTACCTCGGCCGGTTTACCATTGTTGTTTCCTTGGGCCTCAAAAATATGCCGAACCACACCTACATTACCGGTTACCGCAACGGTCTGTTCCTTTTGCGTAATGGAAGAAAACTGAAATGCACCGTTCAGTACCCCGTTTACATATTCCGATTTATTTTCCAAAGCACCACTGGAATGACCATAGGATAAATTTTCCGATGTCAATTGCTCCAAAACTTCTTTTTCCTTGTCCACCATGGCACCGTATAATTCGGTAACTGCTTTCTCAATTTCCGTAACATTCTTATTTCGATTCTGCGCCGAAATAAAAGAAGTAAGGCCCAAAAGTGTAATAAGTGTTAGTCCCCGCGCAACCTTAGAAAGAAAATGCAACTTCATTGCTATCATATTCCTTTTTATTTAATGGTTTGATATTTAATTTTTTCTGGAATCCATATAATCGTTAAGCTCCTTTCTTGTCATGGGTAATTTGCTGTCCGGATAGGATTTTAACCAGTTTTCAAAATCCTTATTGATTTCATCCGTCCATTTGGTATCGATTTGGCCAGCAGTATATTTCTTCTCCCGTAATCTCTGAAATCCAAAAATGTCCCGTAAGCCTACAATTTCAGAGGAAAGCACCAGTTCAGAAGCCAAATAGGAAGGAATGAAGATGGTTCCATGCCTATTTGCCAATACCACGTCGCCTGGCAAAACAGTTGCCCTTCCTATCCTAATTGGCACATTAATGGCAGACAACATTTCTTCTTGTAGATAGGACGGGTCCGCTCCTTTATGCCATCCATTGAAGCCTTCAATATCCAAAAGACCCGCCACGTCACGTACACCGCCATTAAAAATGACCCCGTTCTGTGAATTGGCATAAATGGCATTCCCCAAATTGGAACCTATAAGGGTACCATCAATGATTCTACCATATCCATCCGCCACGTAAACGTCTCCCGGTACCAACTGTTGAATGGGCCAGGAATTGCTGCCCCCTATGGTATCCCTTTTTTCCTCGGCTCCCTTTAGTTTTATCAATCTTTGATAGTCCGGTCTTAACGGCATATATTGGGCAGTGACCACTCTTCCAGTCATAACACCTTCCGGATGGATAATTTCCCATTCCCCTTCATATTGGTTGTTGTAGCCTCTACTTCTTAAAAAGCCCCAGGCCTCCTCTATCTGTATATTTTTCATCCTGCTTAAAAGGGCATCCGTTACCTTGGGTCTTCCATCATCAAAGCGCTCCCCTTTCCATTGGGAAGTCAGCTCCTTGATATATTCCACAGAACCTGTCACCCCTTGAGCATCGCCTTGGAAATGATATGTTAAACAAAACAAGACCAGTACAATTTTGAAATTTTTCATTTTAACCCGATTTAAAGTTTTTCCATATTCAAATTAACAAAATACCTAAGCTACAATAGTAATCAAGCTGAGAACACCTCCATATAAGGAAGCGTTCTCCTGCTTAACTTAAACTAACTCAAATACAAAGTTTTAATATTGGTAAACCCTTACTCAATACACTTAATTATAATTCAAAATTTAACTAAAGGTTCTATCATGAGACCTGAGTTCATTCCATTCCTCCGTTGATTTGAAGAATGTCTTATCTGAAGGATGCAAATGGGCCTTCACTACTTCCTCATCCAACTCAATTCCCAGACCTGGCGCCGTTAATGGTACAGTTGCAAAACCTTTATCGATCATTTTAAAACCGCCAACGGTTTTTACCAGACTTTCCCACCATGGAACATCAACAGAGTGATGCTCCAATGCCAAAAAGTTTTGGGTAGCGGCAGCACAATGCACATTGGCCATAAATGAAACCGGTGTACCCGCCTGATGCATGGCCATTGCTATACCATATTCTTCGGCATAATCGGCGATTCTTTTTGTTTCCAAAAGTCCACCGGAAGATGCCAAATCTGGATGGATGATATCCACTGCCCTATTATGTATCAGAGGAAGAAAATCCTTTAGAAGATAAATATCCTCACCTGTCGTTGTTGGTGTCTCTATAGCATCGGTAATAGTGCGCCATTGTTCATTATATTGCCAGGGCACCATATCTTCGAACCAGGCCAATCTATACTTGTCCAAGGCCTTTGCCAATCGAATACCATTGTTCAAATCAAAATGCCCATAATGGTCCGTAGAAATGGGAATCTCATAGCCTACCATATTGCGTACATCCTCCACGACCTTTTGAAGTTCTTCCAAACCCTTTTCGGTGATTTGGATTTGCGTGAAAGGATGCATCGTATTTCCGTAGGACATCATGTTTCTTCGATCGCCCCATTGGGCCAATACTCCTTTATCGTTCTCCCAAAACTTACCATTCACAACAGTACCTGGTTTGCCACGAAGTTCCCCTATGGAAACATCCATTTTCAACCAGGTATATCCTTGTTCATTTATCCTAAAGTCGATCAATCTTTTTTGTTCCTCTGGAGAAGATGCTTCGGGTGTATCTGCATAGAGCCTAACCTTATCCCTATATCTTCCTCCCAATAATTGCCAAGCCGGAACATCATACGCTTTACCACAGATATCCCATAATGCCATTTCAACGGCACATACACCACCCGCTTGCCTTGCAGGTCCGCCAAACTGCTTGATGCTCTTGAATATCTTTTCTACGTTGCATGGATTTTCTCCTAAAATGCGACTCTTCAAAAACAAGGCATAGCGAACATCCGCAGCGTCCCTTACCTCACCAAGACCATAAATACCTTGATTGGTCTCGATTTTGATAATGGCCGTACCGCCCATAACATTGGTCAGTGCATAGCGCATATCGGTAATCTTCAACTCCGACGGGGCAGACATCCTGCTGACCTTGGAAGTTGTTTGCGCTATGGTATCCTCGATACCAAGACCCATCATTCCGGTCATCGCTATTCCACCCAAAGCGGTCTTTTTGAGGAAGTTTCTTCTTTGGTCCGTGATTCTAGGATCTTCCAGTTCCCTGTTTCTAAGGGCCAAGATACCTTCTTCCTCTTTTTTAAATTTCGATACTAGTTTTCGCAGTGTGTTTTCCATCATAATTTAGTTAGGGATTTTAAGTTTTTAGCTCTTAATAAATTATCCCTTTAAATTAATCCTTTTATTCCACATCCCAGAATACCCTCGAAACTAGATTGTCACCCCCTATGGCGGAGACCGCAGCAGTGTAACTATCGGAATTGGCAGAACCCTCTCGGTCTGGATATGTCATTCTATGCACAAATCCGTCACCACCGTTTGCCAGTAAATTATCATTGAAATCATTACGGGCTAAATCAGGGAATCCACTTCTTCTAACATTTGCAAATGCTTCTGTTCCATTGCGGTAATTGGCCAACCAATATTGAGTATTAATAAGCTCCAAAGCGTTTGAAGCATTATAGGCAACTTCAGGTTCGGCCAAATAAGCATCCACTTCAGATGCTGGTATAGGCTCCGTATTGGGATACAAAGAATAAATATCCATATTGGCCCTGATACCATCCTCATAATAAGACTGGGCATCTCCAGAGACCCAACCTCTAAAGGCAGCTTCTGCCAATAAGAGAGATGTTTGGCCATAGGTTACATAAAATGCCGGTGCCGCAGGGGAAGCGGCTGCAAAAACATTAATCTGGCTATAGTCAAGACCTGTTCCTTTTGGTCCTCTGTACCCAAGGGATGTGTCCGATAATTGCAAATCAGAAACACCGACTGGAACACCAAATTGATCATCTAAATCCGTATTTGGATTCGTTTCGTTGGCCACTGCCCCGGGATCTTCAAACATTGCAATCATATACTTTGCCCTTGGGTCATTGGTTGTCTTTAACTGGTCCACCAGTGGCTCAGCGGCATAATTGAAAAAGGAAAAATTACGTAGCTGATTATTGTCTCCCCAGGCATAAACGTTGCCATCATATTTGACGTACGCATTATCAGCATTCGAAGTCATAACTCCACCGGAAAACGCTTCCGAAACAATAGATTCCGCCCTAGATGGATTAACTTTTGAATAGCGCATACCCAATCTCAACAATAAAGAGTTTCCAAGTTTTCTCCATTTTTCAACTTGTGCCGACGCAGAGTTTGTAGGTTGACTACCATTACTTCCGTAAAACAAATCATCCGAAACAAAATCACCACTGGCATTAAGGGATGCAACCGCACTTGTTATCTCATTGTATAAATCATCATAGATAGCTTCGTCATCATCATATGAAGGAAAGTAAATGATATCACTGACAGCCTTTCCAGCCTCTGAATATGGCACATCACCATAAGTATCCACGACCCCCATAAATACCTGGGCCTTCCATATACGAATCATACTTAACAGGTTGACACGATCAGTATCTTCACCAAGCAATTCTGTAGCTTGTACCAAGTTTCGAATTACAGAAGGGTACGAATCATTCCATTTGGGATTATTTACCCCATCAATATCCTCGTTAAAATTAAAACCTAGTGTAGCTCCCTGATTGTAAGGAATTACAAAATGTTGTACAATGGTATGTTCCGCTGCCCAAGTTCCTAAATGACTTCTTTGTGCCCCAGCAAACAAAAGGGCCGGATCTACCTCATTAACCGCATAAGGATTGGTGTTCACTTCCACAAAATCTTCGTCGCACCCTTGCAAAATGAGGCAGACTAAAACTATGGATAATATATATTGTATCTTTTTCATGGTTCTAGAATTTAACATTGAGACTAAAATTAAAATTACGGGTAGTAGGCAGTGCTGAATTTTCATAACCGGCCCTAAAATCACCCGAGGACTGAATAGCTTCTGGATCAAGCCCTGGAATGTCCTTATAAAGAATAGCGACATTTCTACAAGAAGCAGATAACGTTAATCCCTTCACAAACTTCAAATCCGCCATATTGTTTACCACATCCGTAAGGTCATAGGATAATGAAATACTTCTCAACTTGATAAAATCAGATTTAAAGGTAAATGGATCTCCAATTTGAAGGTTACGGTAATCTGCATAGAAAGATTGCAAATTGCTTACCGCGGTAGTATTTGGCTGACCATTGCTTTCATATACACTATTAGGAACAATTACACCGTTCTCTCCCTCTCTTCGACCTTCAAGGGAAAACTGGGAATGTCCTTGCCTTGTCATGTTCAAATGCGTGGATGACAACATCGTACCACCAAACCTATAATCAATCAAGAAGCTAAAATTCAGGTTTTTATAGGAAAAATTATTATTCCAGCCACCAACATGTTTCGGTATGGAAGATCCAACCGGTAAAAACCCATTTGTGTTTTCAGCTCCAGGCGTATCACCGTTTGTAGCCAATAATCTACCGTCATCGTTCACTAAAATCTGGCCACTGTCATTCCTCCTATACGTTCTGGTATATAGTTGGTTCATTGGCAATCCTTCCGTATATCTTAGCTCTCCGAGAAATTCGTTTCCGGTTCCATTAAAGAAAATTAATAAAAGTGTACCACTATCATTTCCAACATCCAATACTTCTGTTTTAAGATAGGCGTTGTTCCATGTACTTGACCACATGAAATCATCGGTCTGTATGGGCACCACTTCTACCAAAGTTTCCAAACCAGAGTTTTTAAGGGATCCCAAGTTTTGTTTTGAATTATCATAACCAGATGCGTTGGATAAGGTTACATCCAGCACTTGGTCAGTGGTCACCTTATCAAAAGCAGCTATATCAAAACGGAGGCGACTGTTAAACATCCGCATTTCCAAACCAATTTCTTTCTCCGTAACCGTAAAAGGTCGTAAAAGTGGATTTGGGGCAAAATTACCTGCAACCCCTGCAGTGGTTTGGCCATTAAATGGTGGATTAATAGTGTAATTAAGTATACCCTCATAGGTCCCCACACCATTGGCACTACCTACTTCTGCCCAAGAACCTCTTAATTTACCATAAGTCAACCAACTTTGTTCTTTCATCAATTCAGAAAAGATAAGACTACCGGAAACAGAAGGATAGAAAACACTATTGTCCTCTGGGTTTAGTACCGAGAACCAATCTTGTCTACCCGTAAAGTTCAGGTATAAAAGATTGTCATATCCAAATTCAGCCAATCCATAGAGAGAATTGATTCTGAAGGTACTAAACTGGTAAGGTTGAAAAGCGGCTTCATCAGTTTCGAAACTTGTTCCGTTTTTTATTGAATATAAATCAGGTACTACGAACAATCTTGAATATTGGGCATTTCTTTGAAATTGCGAACGCCAAGTATTACCTCCAAAACTTGCATCAACCGAAAACTTTCCAAATTCCTTGTTTGCACCCAATAAGAAATCAGCGTTTACATCCCGCGTTTGGGTCTGCTGAATGTCATAACGACCTCTATAAAACCCTGTATCACCTTCTAGGGTCGTTGTAGCACCAGCTCCATTAAGCTCATTCCACTCCGTAAAATTGGTAGCATAATCATAGTTATACCTTCCTTGAAGGTATAGCCAGTCTGTAAATTGATATCTTAAAGTAGCCGTACCTAACAGACGGTTCCTATTATCATTAAAAAATTGATTCTTTTGTAATTGGTAATAGGGATTGTTGATAGTTCCTAAAAATCCATTGGTACGCAATTCTGCACCAGTAACAGGATCAATGGCACTTTGACGATAAGCCTCAATAGGCGTAGAAATAGCCAATCTATTGAAAAAACCTACGGCACCCGGGCCTTGTGTACCAATCTGTGGCGGATTGATATTCTCCTCGTTCGTATAGTTTACGTTTAAAAGCATGTTCAGCTTTTCTGTAACGTTATAATTTATACCTACATTAAATATGCGTTTCTCATATTCATTCGCAGGTTGAATACCCTTAGCGGAAGTATTTGCAAATGAAGCACGGAAACTTCCTTTCTCATTGCCCCCGGAAAACCCAACGGTATTGGTTAGGTTTGTTCCAGTTCTTAAGAAATCGTAGAGTTGATATGGATTAGGCGAGTAAGGTCTAGACACACCATCAAAATTGACCGTGGGTACTCCATCAAATCTTTCGCCAAAACTAAATTGTCCTGTACCTTGGGCCTCTCCCTGTGTCTGTGGCCGAACTCCACCAGTTCCTTGACCATACTCAGTTTGTCTTATTTCATCCAAGAAATTCAACGCATGGGAAGTAGTAATGCTTGATGTGAAATCAACCCCAATACCTTGGTTTAAGGTACCTGTTTTTGTTGTTATTATCACCGCACCATTTGCTGCCCTAGCACCATAAATAGCGGCGGCAGTAGCTCCCTTAAGAACCGTCATACTTTCAATATCGTCCGGATTAAGATTTTGTAGGTTATCACCAAGATCTCTTTGATTATCACGTCCATTGGCCCCTCTAGCACCTTGATCTATTGGAAGACCATTGATTACAAATAATGGTGAATTGCTTGCACCGGCAAATGCGGATTGACCACGCAAACGAATTTGAACACTGGCACCAGCCCCTGCTGATGGAGGGCTGATATTTAATCCGGCTACCTTACCTTGCAAAGACTCCATAGCATTTACCGTTCTGGTTTTGGTAAGCTCCTCTGTATCCACAGCGGTGACCGCATATCCCACTTTTTTCGCATCCCTTTTTATTCCCAATCCAGTCACCACAACCTCGTCCAGTCCTTCAACGTTTTCTTCCAATACAACATTGAGTTCACTGGATTGCCCCACGGTTACTTCCTTCCTGGAAAACCCCAGTGAACTGAAAATGAGCACCGCGTTTGGTTGGGATAAGGTTATGGAGTAATTTCCATCGAAGTCGGTTGCAACTCCATTTGAAGTTCCCTTTTCAACTACCGAAACCCCGGGAATCGGCTGCCCGTTGGTATCATTTACGGTTCCAGACACGCTTTGTTGAACAGAAGTGGTTTCATTGTCCGAACTTTTCACACTAGACTTTGGCGTATTGGTTTGTACCTGTTTAGGTTTCAATACGATTTGATTTCCACTAAAAACAAAATCGGTATTTGTATTGTTAAAAAGTACTTGCAGTACATTTTCAAGTGCTAAGTCTTTAACCTTGATGGAAACCTTTCTAGAAGTATCCACTTTATTGACATCATACAGAAATTTATATTCCGTAGTTGCCTCAATTTCTTCCATAACCCTGTACGTTGGCACGTCTTCCAAGTTAATGGTCATCTTGGTTTTTTGGGATAGGGTGTTCGCCTGCGCAGAAATGAGTGCGGCGATAAATAAGAGCGAACATAGTTTGGTCGTTAAACCAATTTTCATGTAACCGGGTCTAAATAACCCTAATAGATCGTTAGTTTTCATATCATATTGTTGATTATTAATTGATTCAGTTTTCTTTCTTACAGAATTGAGTGGGTTCTGTAGGTTGATTTTAGTTTTTAATTTGTAACCATAGGCAAGTCGATTTAAGGTTGCTATTTAATACGTATATGGTCTCCTTCAATTTCATAATCAAAGGGTGTTTCCAGTTTAAATGTTTCCAATACCTCCCAAATTGATTCTTTCTCAAATGTGGCCGTGAACACTCTATTATTCAATTCATGGTTCTCACTTGTAATGGTAACATTGTAATGCCGTTGGAGCCTTTTAACAATATTGGAAAAGACCATTTCCTTCATCATCAGTTTGCCGTTTATCCAACCTGTATATAATTCTGTATGTACTTTTTCTAAATCAATATTGTTAGTTTCTGTATTCCATTCGGCTTTATAGCCAGGTGAAAGCAGGGTAGAGTTTTCCAGGTCATAAATAGAACCGGTTTTGTAAAGTCGAACTGAACCTTCGACCAAAACCGTATTTTGGTTCTGGTCCTCAGGATAGGATGTTATATTAAATTTGGTACCCAGCACTCTAACATCCACACCACCAGATGTGACTATAAAAGGACTGTTTTCATTTTTTGTTACTTCGAAAAAGCCCTCACCAATTAATGAGACCTCCCTGTTTTTATTTTTTTGGAATTTTACGGGATATATTAATGATGACCCAGCATTCAAGTGAACTAAAGTTCCATCTGAAAGGACTACCTTGAAAGTCTTTCCATGGGGTATCCTCAAGGTGTTATATTCCGACTCCGTTTCCACCTCGTCTTCATTTTTTGATTGCGAATAATCAACCAAACCATCCACCTTTTCGCCAAGAACCTCTCCCTTAGTATTGGTTATTTTCAACGTACCCTCTTTGGTAAGTACCTGCGTTTTTCCATTACCCAAAACCAATGTTATGGAATCAGGATCAATTGGCTCAACTATAGAAATATCTTCCTGAAAAGACTTGTACATAAAAAAACAACCCAATAACCCCACGAAAATGGCGGCGTATTTTAGAATTTCCCTTCCAGAAAATTTTGAATCGTCCTTTCTTTTTTGCTTTCCGGTATGAACAAGAAGTTGCCAAGCTTTCTTGGCATCCAGTTCGTCTACATCAGGCAAAGGCACATTTAGCTCATGCAACTTCACCAGTCTTTGATACGTAAGTTGATTATCCTTGCTTTGGTAAAGCCATTTCTGAAAATAAAGCTCTTCTTCACGACTCAAAGTACCCTTTATCCTCTTAACTATAATATTTGCTATCAATCCTATTTATTTAGTAAACAAATCAACGTTGTCTACTATTAAGACCCATGAAGATTAAAATCGGGTAGTGGATTTATCAAAAAAAGATGTATAAAATTAAAGAATGCTTAATTTACAAGAACCATAAATACACATCCTTTAAATTTATCCGTAAAGACTTAAAAGATTTCTTAAGATGATATTTCACCGTATTTACGGTAATTCCCATGATTTCTGCGGCACTTTCATACTTGTTACCTTCCAGTACGCATAGGGTAAAAACTCTTTTGTTCTGCTCAGGTAAAGCCTCTAGTTCTCTTAGCATATTTTCAGAAACTTCCCCTTTTATCAACTCGCTTTCATGGGAAGGTACTTCTGTTGATTGGTTGTTAAGTTGAAAAGTCTCACGGCTCTTTTTTATTTTTTTAAGGCTTTCGTTCCTTATTGCCACATTAAGATATTTATGAATATCAATAACATGGGAAAGATTTTCTTTTTGCAAAAGTTTGATAAAAACGTTTTGAACAACATCTTGGGCATCATCCATATTTTCAACATAACTAAAGGATTTTAGACACCATTCTTTATAATGGTCCAAAAACATTTGCTCTAGAAGTTTATGGCTTGGCATTTCCATCATATGTGTTTTTACGATTCCAAGGTGAAGTATTTGCTGCCTACAAATTACTTGTTTATAACTGTTTTTTTTACACTTAATAGAGGCAATGTATTAAATTGCTATTATATATGCAATAAAAATATCATATTGTAAAAATTTGTATTTAATAAATAGAAAATTCATTGTTCGTGGATACGTTGAATTACAAGGGCTATTTATTAAATATATTTTTTACATTTAAGTGTAATTAAAACACCTTTAAATGCTAAATAATTTTAAAATCCCTTTGAAACTCGCCATTTTTCTGGTTTTCTTTGGCAAATGCCCTATGATAGCCCAAGATGGGACAATCTATCCACTTGAAGCACCGAAGGAACCAAAGGCAATTCCGTTAAAAACAGGAGGTGTGGAAAATCAGCCTGCCAAGGAATCCTGGTTTAGGCAATGGGGCGATCCTATGGCCAGAAATATAACGCAAGCCACACTTACTCCCTTTTTACCAGACACTGATAAGGCAAATGGCGCAGCTGTTATTGTTGCCCCTGGTGGTGGATTTAGATGGCTATCCCTGGGTAATGAAGGCTGGGAAGTGGCAGAAGCACTCGCCAAGGAAGGATATGCTGCTTTCGTACTTAAATATCGTTTACACCCTACCCCAGAGTCCCTTGATGATTTCACCGCATGGATGAACCGACCTCGAACTCCAGAACCTACTGAAAATTCGAATGGGAATAAGGAAGAAACACCCGTGCCGCCTAGACAAATGGACCTTTCCAACCAATTGGAGGATACAGAGGCCGCCTATGCAATGATAATAGAACGTGCAAAGGAATGGGGCGTGGACACAAAGAGAATAGGAATGATTGGATTTTCTGCCGGGGCCGGGCTAACAATGCATTCAACACTAAATTCAAAAACTATGAAGTTAGCTTTTATAGGCCCCATTTATGGTGGTATGGGACCTGTTGAAGTTCCTAATAACGCACCTCCTATGTTTAATGTTATTGCAAGTGATGACTTTCTTTTTAGAGGACAGTTTGGGATTATTGATTCCTGGTATAAAGCTGGTATTCCTGTAGAATTCCACTTATATCAAAACGGGGGACATGGATTTGGCCTAGGAAATCCAAACCGTACGAGCAATCGCTGGTTCGATGCTTTTGTTCATTGGCTGGATGTCAATGGCTTTGGGAAAGAAGTGATGCCAAAGCAATAAATAATAGAGCGATAATTGCGTTTAATAAATTTTAAAGGTAGCACCTGAGATAATTCCATTCTTAAACTATACCTTATCTAAAGAAACAAAAAAGCCGAGACATAAATCTCGGCTTTCCCTTTTGTACTCGAGGTGGGAATCGAACCCACACTCCCGAAAGAACTGGATTTTGAATCCAGCGCGTCTACCAATTCCGCCACTCGAGCGTTTAAAATAGGACTGCAAAACTAAAAAATATTTTTATTTCCACACCAAAAAATTCAACAATTATCCTTTAGCAAGACAAATTAATTTCTAAATTTGCACCTCCTTAGAAAACACCTGCGCAAAGCGCAGTAGAAACAAGGCATTAAGCCTACTTCGTTCTAGGGGCAGAGATACAAAAAACAAGCCATGCCATACAGCGTTCCGGAACCAAAATTTTTCGCCTGTACCCAAAGTACGGTTTTAGGAGAAAAAATTGCCAAGGCCTATGGTGTGGATTTGGGCAATGTTATTTTTTCCCGATACAGTGATGGTGAGTTTCAGCCCTCTTTTGAAGAATCCATTCGTGGTGCAAGAATATTTATCATTGGATCTACCCATCCCGGTCCGGAAAACCTTATGGAGATGTTATTGATGATCGATGGTGCCAAACGTGCCTCTGCGCGACATATAACTGCCGTAATGCCTTACTTTGGATGGGCCAGACAGGACAGAAAGGACAAACCAAGGGTACCCATTGCCGCTAAACTTGTTGCAAAAATGCTGGAAACGGCTGGAGCTACCCGGATCATAACTATGGATTTACACGCGGACCAGATTCAAGGATTCTTTGAAAAACCTGTAGATCATTTGTTCGCCTCTACGTTGTTTCTCCCTTATTTGCAAAACCTGGGATTGGAAAACCTAACCATTGCATCACCTGATATGGGCGGATCAAAAAGGGCCTATGCCTATTCCAAGGCCTTGGATAGCGATGTAGTCGTTTGTTACAAACAGCGGGCCAAGGCGAATGTCATTTCCCACATGGAACTTATTGGGGATGTCCAAGGGAAGAATGTTGTTCTGGTGGATGATATGGTGGATACCGCAGGTACATTGACCAAAGCTGCAGATTTGATGATGGATCGGGGAGCGGTAAGCGTACGGGCGATTGCTACCCATGGCTTATTGTCCGGCAATGCCTACGAGAAAATCGAAAAGTCCAAACTAACGGAATTGATCATTACAGATTCCATCCCTTTGGAAGTAAAAAGCGATAAGGTAAAAGTACTGAGTTGTGCGGATCTATTTGCGGATGTTATGCACAAAGTACACAACAACAATTCCATTTCGTCCAAGTTTTTAATGTAAAAAGAGACTAAGAACGGACCAGGAAACAATTAGAATTTTTAATTTTTAATACATATAATGAAGTCAATTACAATTAAAGGATCAGAAAGAGAAAGCGTGGGCAAGAAGTCAACAAAGGCCCTACGTAATGCTGGAAAGGTTCCTTGCGTAGTATACGGAGGGGATAAACCATTGCACTTTTCAGCAGATGAACTAGCGTTCAGGGATTTGGTTTACACCGCCAATGCGCACACAGTTGCAATTGAATTGGATAACGGGACCAAGGTGAACGCCGTAATGCAGGACATCCAGTTCCACCCTGTTACTGACAGTATCATGCACATTGATTTCTATCAGTTGTTCGAGGACAAACCTGTAACCATGGATATTCCAGTTAGGTTGCAAGGAAACTCGCCAGGGGTTAGAAACGGTGGACGTTTATTGTTCAGAAAAAGAAAACTTACCATTAAGGCCTTACCGGATAAATTACCGGATTTCTTTGATGTGGATATTTCCAAACTTAGAATTGGCCAGAACATTGCGGTTTCGTCCTTGTTAAGTGACGATTTCACCATCCTTCACCCAGATACCACTACGGTAGTACAGGTTAAAACAGCACGTACTGCGGTTATGACCGATGACGAGGATGAAGAAACTGATGAAGAAGAAGGAGCAGAAGCAAGTGCTGAGGGAGCAGAGGCCCCAGCTGAAGAAGCTGCCCAAGAATAGATTTGATTTACAGACCCAAAAAGCATCCCGGTTTAAATATTGGGGTGCTTTTGTATTTTTAGGCAACTGTAAAAGATATTCTATGTTGAAATATCTTAAAAAATTATTGGGCTTAGTAGACCCATTTTTAGAGGAGGTAGACCCCATGAAAAAGTATTTAATCGTTGGATTAGGAAATATAGGTGCCGATTATGCCGAAACCCGACATAACATTGGTTTTAAAATTTTGGATGCCCTCGCAAATCAGAAAGGGCTGGCTTTTGAAACCGAGAAGCTAGGTGACATTGCAATCTACAAATTAAAAGGCCGAAGCATCCTCTGCCTGAAACCCTCCACCTACATGAACCTTAGCGGTAAAGCGGTGCGATACTGGTTGGACAAGGAAAAAATACCCTTGGAAAACTTGCTCGTCATAACGGATGACATCAACCTCCCATTTGGTACTTTGCGTCTCAAGACCAAGGGAAGCGATGGCGGCCACAATGGTCTAAAGGATATTCAACAAGTATTACAGACTACCAATTACAATCGGTTTCGATTTGGTGTTGGTGCCGATTTTGGCAAGGGCAGACAAGTGGAATATGTACTTGGCCAGTGGAACGACGAGGAGAACTCAAAAATGCCGGAGCGATTGGAAAAATCCATTGCGCTTATGGAATCCTTTGTTTTGTCAGGTGTTTCCCGCACAATGAACCAATTCAACGGGGTTTAAAGAACGCTGAAACTATAGATTCCAGAGTTGGTGGCATTTCCTTCTGCATCCCGCGTAACCACACTCCAATAGTACGTACTGCCAGAGATTACGGATACTTTAAAGGTAGTGGCCAAGTTGGACAAAGTAGCTTCCAAATCCGTAGGCGGATTCTGTTCCGAAAAATATACCTCGATATTCTCAATATCATCATCCAGATCCGATGCAGACCAAGACAGGGTCACTTCATTGTTAATGTCCTTGAACACACGTTCGGACATGCTGGGATCCAATATTTCAGCCGGGAACGGGGCAAATGTGGTTCTTGAACCTGCATTATAAAAACTCCACATTTCGCTAGAAATCGTGTTGTCCACTTGATTGTTCCTGGAACGCACCAACCAAGAATAAGGCTGTCCCTTTAGCAAGGGAAGACTGGCCGTTGTGCTTTGGGTGGAAATTGTCTGCACCGTATTGGAGTTGATATTGGTCACGCGCAATTCATAGCTGTCCGTATTATCCGATCTTTGCCATTGAAAGGTCACCCTGCTCGTAGTGGCATCCTGATCTATACCCGTGGTACATTCAGAATTCTTTTCAGGGAACAAAAGCAACACCTGACCGGGAGGTTTAGGGTCGTCTTTCTTTTTACAACCAAATACCGCAAAAAGGCACATAAGAAGTACTGTCTTTCTCATCATCTTTTTAAAATCTTAGTTGTTTTTTTCATTCCCCTACTTTCGTATTGCAAATAATACATGCCAACGGGCAACATACTCAGATCATATTCTTGGGAGGAAACGCCATCCTGTAATTTATCGGTTCGTAACAACCTACCATCCGAACTGAACAACTGCATCGTAGCCCGTTGTGTGGGTACATCGAAATAGATTTCTATAAAATCGAGGAAGGGGTTCGGGAATACCCGTGGGCCATCGGAAACTAGAATTTCCTCCTCATACATACCCTGACAGGGAATATCGGTGTACACCTTTAAAAAATTGATGCCCTTGGAAAGGTCCAATGAAAACTGTTTTTCTGCCGTATAGGTAGTGAAACCATTAAGTTCAACATAGTATCCTTTGGCTCCTTCCAAATCCAGAACCACCTGGGAAGCCTGTAAGGAAACCTTGGAGGTAACACTCAGTGGGGCAGGTTCTATAATGACCACCTCCAAACAGAAGGGTTCGTAGCTGATGGTACCATCGGTTCCGGTAATGCAGATATCATAGGTTCCCGCGCTTAAATTGGTAAGGTTGTAACTATTGGTAAAATTATCGGTAGTATTTACACCGTTCCCGTTTACGGTGATTTCATAATCCAAAAATACTTTGGGAACTATCCGTATGGCACCATCGTTATTTGGCCTACAGGATTCGCTTTCAAGGCTTACGTTAAAGTTTTCTTGGGTAAATCTGTAAATGGCACAACCAGATGCATCCACTTCCTGCCCCAAAGGTGTGCCCAAACACAGATCATCTCCATCATCGAACACCCCGTCCTCGTCGTCATCAGGTCTAAAATCACCCTCAACACACACCTCTAAGGAGAAATTGTTGAGTCGGCCTCCGTCCGACGCCGCATTGTCCTTTACCTCTAAGACCCACTCACCTAGTATGGATTCCCCATAAAAGGAACTCAAGGTGCCAATGGGACGCACGGTTCCGTTAATTGCAGGGGAACCGGAGCATGTAAATGCGTCTGCAGCCTCATCGTCAAAAACCGCATTGATGTCCGAATTGTTCCCACAGGCACTGGAAACCAAAACCACCGTTGTTCCCGCTGGGGAAGTGAGGCTGATGACCAAATCCGATAAATACGTATGTTCTATATCCAGGTTTACATTGATATCGGCCAAATTCAAATCCTGATAAAAAAGAACCCTTGAGGTAATCGTTGGTGTTCCTACAGGGGTTATGGTTATTGGAACGTTGTTACTCGCCTTGGTGATACAATTGAACTGTATCGTTGTAAAACTGAAAGGTACCCCAAAAACTCCTTCCCCGCAGGCATTCAAAGGCTTGACACGCCAAAAATACTGGGTTTCGTTCAACAAGGACGTGGGCTGGTAGGAATTTGTCGCCAACACTTTGGATTCAATAATTTCCGTAAAACCGATGTCCGTTGCAATTTCAACCGCGTAGGAGGTACTCACCAAATCCGGTTCCCATTCCAAGACTACATCTTTTGATACGTCCAAACTTCCGTCCGATGGAGCGGTAAGTATGACTTCGGAGAAATTGCTATCGAAAACGCTCAATTGCAAGGAAATACTTTTTGTAACGCTGACCGAAGTGGCAATAACATCAATAGGATAATTACCAATGGCCAAATTTTCAGTTCCCGAGATAGTAAGGTCAATCGTGGTATTGGAAACGGAAACGGTATCCTGTGAAAAAGTGGCGGTCACTCCAGGTGGCAACGCCCCAACACTCAGGGTACTTTCCTCCATGAAGCCTAAATACGCTTCATAGTCAAAACTGACCACAAGGTCATCCGGTTTACAGACTTCATAGGTAAGGTCCGCAAAATTTAGTACCACTTCAGACTCCGAAATGGAAAAATCAGCTTGGTTCACGGCAAAGAAAATATTGTTCGAAGCCTTGACCATAAACCTCCCGGCAGTTGTGGTATAACCTCCTGGAATCACCATAGTATGACTTCCATCATTGGCAATGTTCTGGGCAATCCTGTTGGGGAAGGTGAGTCCGCCATCCGTGGAGAGAAAAATATCCACATTCTGGGCTGCTATGGGCAATTCATTGGTATTGGCCACATCCCAAGTGATGGTCTCCGTTTCGCCTGCCACAAAAGTTGCCGGCACCTCTTGTGAGGTAACCAAAAAAGGGCCTGCCTGTCTGGAAACGACAACTGTAACCTCATCTGAGGCGGATTGTCCGCCGTTCAATACATTATCGCGCACAGTAAGCGAAAAGTTCATTTCACGCTGCACATTAGATACCGTTTCCCATGCCCCTCCTTCAACAGGGTTGGACTGGGTAAGGTCACCCGATACTACCCTACTCAACCTTGGAAAATAACGTTCTGGAGATACTGAAGGGGGGAGCGAACGGAACATGGCACCTGTGGGATTATTGGGCCCAAAAGTGGCCTGGGTGACAATTCCATTGTCTATTTGCTCCCAAGTGTAGGTTACCACATCCGTTGAATCAGGATCACTGGCACTGCCCGTCAATACAAAGGCGGTTCCAACAGGAATGGTGTAGTTACTGACCGGATTTAAAATGGGGGCATTGTTGGTCAAAGGCAGGGTTTCCCCACAGCTTATCGTCTCCAAATATTCGCGGATCTGTACGATGCTCACATAGTGAAAATAGTCATCTGAATTTGTGGCGACGTCATTTGCGTTCGTAATCCCGGCATACCCCATAATGGTGGTGCCGCTTCCAGGTTCCACCTGCACTAAGGTGCCTTCGGACAAATGTGAAAAAGTATGGTTGGCTCCAAACTGATGTCCCATTTCATGGGCAACCAAGTCGATGTCAAACTGATCGCCTTGTGGAGCGAACAACGTGGTGTAGGCGCTGCCCTTTCTGTTATCCTGACAGACGGAACCAATAAAACCTGCATTGCCATCCAAAGTATCATCCTGCTGATTGAACAAATGGCCAATATCATAATTGGCCTCGCCAATAACACTGGTCAAGGTATTCTGGGTTTGGGAACTCAGGCCCCCTGAAAAGGGATCCGTATCCGGGTTGGTATAAATAACGGCATCCGTATTGGCAATCAGCTCCAAGGTCACTCCCAGATCACGTTCAAAAACGCCGTTCACCCGTGTCAATGTGGCATTGATGGCCGCAAGGGCATCGGGGATGGTACCCCCATGGAATTGCGTGTATTCCCCGGAGGCTGCAATCGCGACCCTAAACCTCCTCAGGCTTTGATCGTCCACTAGCTTGGCTGTTGACGCGGTGGATTGTAAGGCAACCATATTTGGGTCGGTCTTACAGACAAAATCCAATTTTTTGGTCAAATGATCTTTTGCATTGTAAACCACATAATCACCGCTGGCCGCTTTTTCCATAAATACGGTGCCCCCCTTGCCAGGGTCCATGATCATAGTCTGTATCCCTTTGGGGGAAACACTAAAAAATATCTTTTGCTTATTTGGTCCGGACCCTACGCCCCTATAGGATTTTATGTTGGGATATTTTTGGACCAATTCCGGTGCAAATAATTGGGATTCTTCGACTTGAAACGGTATCAAATTGCCTTCAGCATCCGGAAAATGGATGGTTCTTACTGATCTTTTGGATTTGGAAACCTTGGAAAGTTCCCCTTTCAACCCTTTTTCATCCAGCACAAATGCCCTGGCCTTTTGTACATCTAATCGCTTGAGGGTACTTTGCCTATCCTGATTTTTAAGCTCCGCTCTTTGCCAATAATTGGTCTGTGCAAACCCAGAAAAGGAAAGAAATACTATGGTAATTGAGAAAACAAGACGTAATTTAGCAGTCATTGTGGGGCTTTTATCTCCAAATCAAATATAGTTCTTTTTATTTTCCAACAGCGTTGATTACAGTTCAAAGCATTTCCAATTACGATGAAAAACACCCTGTTGCCATAACCATTGGCACCTTTGACGGAGTACATATTGGTCACCGGAAAATATTGGAAAAAGTCATAAACCGTGCCAAGAACTCCAATTTAAAATCGGCCGTACTTACCTTTTTTCCGCACCCCCGTATGGTACTGCAAAAAGATGCCAATATAAAGCTTCTTAACACCATAGACGAAAAAAAATCCATTCTGGAGAAAATGGGATTGGATATTTTGGTCATCCATCCGTTTACCAAGGAATTTTCGCGGCTTTCGGCCACGGAATTTGTTCGCGATCTCTTGGTGAACAAATTAAAATCCAAGAACGTTATTATTGGTTACGACCATCGGTTTGGCAGAAATAGGAACGCCAATATAACCGACTTGATCGCTTTTGGAAACGCGCTGGATTTTTCCGTGGAGGAAATCCCTGCGCAGGAAATAGACGAGGTTTCCGTGAGCTCCACGAAAATACGTAGGGCCTTGGAAAATGGCGATATAGAAACGGCCAATGCCTACCTAGGCTATGAGTACATGCTAACGGGGACCATAAAAAAAGGGAAGGGCCTTGGCAGAAAAATCCACTTCCCAACGGCGAACGTCCATATTGAGGAAACCTATAAACTTGTTCCCAAAAATGGGTCCTATATCATAAAAAGCCATATTGAGGGTGCGGATGTTTTTGGCATGATGAATATTGGCTATAATCCAACAGTGAACGGTACTTCAAAAACAATAGAGGTTCATTTTTTTGATTTTGATGCGGACCTTTACGACAAGAATCTCCAGATAAATCTCCTTTCCCGGCTCCGTGATGAGCAAAAGTTCGATTCCCTGGACGAACTGAAATTACAATTGGCCAAGGACAAAGAGAAATCGCTGCAATTTATATCCAATAGATAATGATGCTCAAGAGGTTGTTATTTCATAGAATTGACAACAGCCCGCTTATCATTTTCCGCATATTTTTTGGCGTTCTCGTTTCATTGGAATGTTTTGGTGCCATAGCCACGGGCTGGCTCAAAAGGAATATCGTAGCGCCCCAATACACCTTTCCCTTTATTGATTTTGCATGGCTGGAAGCCCTTGCCGGGCCGGGTATGTATTTTTATTTTTCCCTGATGGGTATCTTGGGAATATGTATAGCGTTGGGGCTAAAATACAGATTCTCCGTACTGGCTTTTACCTTGCTCTGGACCGGCAGTTACCTGATGCAAAAAACCGCATATAACAATCATTATTATTTATTGGTCCTTATTTCCTTTTTGATGTGCCTATTTCCGGCCCATAAAGCATATTCCTTGGATGTTCGCATGGGAAACTCTCAAAAGGAAAATTCCATGTACGGCTATGTGAAGTGGATCATAGTCTTGCAATTGTTCATTGTATATACCTACGCCTCCATTGCAAAACTGTACGGAGATTGGCTGGATTTTGGCATGATAGACATACTGATGAAGTCAAAGTCCGGCTACCCGCTCGTTGGTGATGTATTGCAACAGCCTTGGATGCACAAAATCATCGGGAGTTTTGGGATTATTTTTGATTTGTTGGTGGTTCCGGCGTTGATTTGGAAACCTACCCGAAAAGCGGCCTTTATCGCCTCCATTTTCTTTCACCTCTTCAATTCGGTCATTTTCCAGATAGGAATATTTCCTTATCTGTCCTTGGCTTTCACGGTTTTCTTCTTTGAACCGGAAACCATCAGAAAGTTATTTTTCAAACGTAAAGTCCCTTTTAACCTCCAGAAAACGGTGGTCCCAAACTATAAAAAACCATTCCTGGTAGTGTTCGGTATCTATTTTTTGCTCCAGTTAATCCTACCTATCAGGCACTATTTTATAAAGGACGATGTATTATGGACGGAAGAAGGCCATAGAATGAGCTGGAGAATGATGTTAAGGGAACGAAGCGGTACGGGACAATTTAAGGTATTGCGCGGCAACGGCACGGAACTATTCATAGATATACAGCAATATCTTACTACAGGTCAACAACGAAAAGTCCTCGCCTATCCAGATTTTGCCTGGCAATTTGCACAGTATCTAAAAAGGGATTTAAAAGAGGAAAACGAGGAAGTATCCGTATACCTAATTAATTCCAAGGTAAGCATCAATGGCCGACCTCTAGCTCCTTTCATAGACCCAACCGTGGACCTCGCAAATATTCCTTGGACACCATTGAAACACAGCGATTGGATACTACCGTCTCCATTGGAGGACTAAAATTTTATCGCCCGCTGGCAAAGCTGTAGGGGCATCCCCCAAGGATCACGGAGCATAACGAGATGACCGCCATCCGGCTTGAGGACCTCCTCGAAGAAGGTTGCGCCCTGGGCCATTAAACGCTCCTTATCCTTAGCCGCATCCTCCGAAACAAAGGCAACATGAAATGTCAACGGATGTTCCGATTCAAAATTTCTTTTTGTGGCATCGTCCCTACTGTAAAGTTCCAAGACGACCCTGCCGGCGCTATCAGCCAAAAAGGTCATATAGGGTGCTACTTTTTGTTCGCTTGCGATTGTTAGCCCCAGATGCTGGCAATACCAATCTACCACCTGTCCAATATTGGCAACGTTCAAGGCAAAATGCTCAAAAACCATAAACCATTGTTTTAGGTATTAAAAGTATACCTTTTAATGGGAACTTTCCCTTAAATTTGCTGCCAAATTATATAGAGCGATGCTACAATTACAGGTCATACGAGAGGAAAAGGAGAACGTTTTAGAAGCCCTTAAAAAAAGAAATATTGATGCCGAATCCATGCTGAACGGCGTACTTCTTTTGGATGAAAAAAGACGCGCTACCCAAACCCGATTGGATTCCATCCTTGCGGAATCAAACAGGTTATCGAAAGAAATTGGCATGCTCTATAAATCCGGAAAGGCACAAGAGGCGAATACCTTAAAGGAAAAGACGGCGGACCTTAAGGAGGAGTCCAAACAATTAGGGGAGGAACTGACAACTACGGCAGAGGAACTTCAATCGCTTTTATATCAAATTCCCAATATCCCCAACAAATTGGTGCCGGCAGGAAGTTCCGAAGAGGACAATGAGGAAGTTTTTAGGGAAGGGGACATTCCCAAGCTGGTAGATGGCGCCTTACCCCATTGGGAATTGGCCAAGAAATACGATATTATCGATTTTGAACTCGGCGTTAAGATCGCAGGAGCCGGTTTTCCCGTTTACAAAGGGAAAGGAGCACGTTTACAGCGCGCCTTGATCTCCTATTTCCTGGACAAGAATACCAATGCCGGCTACACGGAAATGCAGGTGCCCCACGTGGTAAACGAGGCTTCCGGGTATGGAACCGGACAATTGCCGGACAAGGAAGGACAGATGTACCATATAACTGCGGACGACCTGTATCTAATACCTACGGCGGAAGTTCCCGTGACCAATATTTTTAGGGATACCATCCTACAGGAAAGCGACTTTCCCATTAAATACACAGGTTACACGCCTTGTTTTAGAAGAGAGGCTGGAAGTTATGGTGCCCATGTGCGCGGACTGAACAGGTTGCACCAGTTTGACAAAGTGGAAATTGTCCATGTAGAGCATCCCAATAAATCGTACGAAGCTTTGGATGGTATGGTGGAACATGTAAAAAATATTTTGCGTGAGTTGAAATTGCCGTACCGTATCTTGCGATTGTGTGGTGGGGATTTAGGATTTACATCTGCCCTAACCTACGATTTTGAGGTGTTTTCTACGGCGCAGGACAGATGGCTGGAAATCAGTTCCGTATCCAATTTTGAAACATATCAGGCGAATCGTTTAAAATTAAGGTACAAGGACGAAAACGGAAAAAGTCAACTAGCACATACCCTGAACGGTAGCTCTTTGGCCTTGCCCAGAGTCTTGGCCGGAATTCTTGAAAATTATCAAACCGAAGACGGTATCCAAATCCCCGAGGTGTTGGTGCCCTATTGTGGGTTCGATAAAATTGACTAGTCCCTAGACGTCATTGTATTTCAATTCATAGGATTCCCATTGATAGCCCATCTGAACACGCCGGAAGGCATAAATACGCTCACCGTCTGTTCTAACGTTTATAATTCCCGGCAATACTTTTTTGAAACGCTGCCTGGCTTCCGTGTTTGCCAAGGAATCGGAAAAATCGAGGTCGCCCAACGTAGTTACCGTAGCATCGGAATAGACTTGTGCCTCAACGTCACCCGCATCCACGAACAGTGCCGAAAGTTCCGTTGAAAAAATAAGGGGCATTTTTCCCCTTCCGGCCAGTCCCAAACCTCCTAAAAAAACCGCTCTTGGGTGACCATGATCCGGTGTTTCCCCAGAGGAAACCACAGTGACCATGGGGTTCACATGATTTAGCAAATTTTGGGAAAACTCATGGCTGCCGTGATGGGGCGCCTTAAAAATATGGGCGTTTACTTTAAGGGTATTCCCCGGTATCGACAAGAGATGTTCACTTCCCTCCACGTTCAAATCCCCAGAAAAAAAGGCCCTTACATGGTCATAGTCAATCCTAAAGATCAAGGAATGTCCATTAATGGTATGGGACTTTCCGCCAAACCACTTAAACGAATTGTCGGATTCCAGGGTGGGTCCCAATATTTCCAACTGTACGCTTGCGTCCCCTATGGGCAGATACCCGTTGGAAGCGTCCACACGTTGGTAGGTAGCTCCAGAGCCTTTAACGGCATCGATCCATTCGCTAAAGTCACTTTTAAGATGTTCATTCTCCAAATCCTGTACCGAGTCATGTATGGTTCTCAACCTATCATTTTCCATGGTACCTATTTCCGTGTTGTGTCCATCGGCATATAAACCAATACCATTGTGGTATATATTCTTGACCGTAATTTTGGGGTGTTCAAGTAGCGGCTCCAAGCCGTCAATATGGTCCTTATCGGCATGGCTTAAAAACAAATGGTCAATTGTTACGCTGGTATCGGGCTGGTCCAATCGGAATTTCCAGATAAGAAAACCCAAGGCCCTGTCCTTTAATCCGCCGTCCACCAATATTTTAATATTATCGGGGGTTACGGTAAAGGAAGCATCCCCTTGCCCAATGTCCAAAAAATAAAATTCCAAACTCCTTTTAGGCAATAGTTTGGTGTTGGACGCAATCTTTCCTTCTCGCCCCCGGTAAATGGCAGTTCTGTAACTCTCCGCAATATTGTCCTCCAAAGGTTCCACCATTAGTTCATCACCATAGATTACCACATAGCTCACGTCCTCAACGCCGTTGTTGAAGTAAAACCGTTTTGTTTTTGACCCTAAAAACCGTGTTTCCATTTAATTTTTTGCGTTTGGCCGGTAAATGGCCCCTTTTACTAAAACTACATTATTAATAGTATTCCTACAATATATTATTTGATAACCAGTCGCAGAATCTGTACGAATTGACATGAAATCCCATTGCCGCCATGCGATATTGACCTTATTATAGTTCAGTTAACAGATTCTTTTACGGCTCTTGCTTAAATTTGATAAATTTCTGCTATGAAGTTTTTAGGATTTTTTGCTTTTCTATTCATCTCCATCAGCGTTTGTGCCCAAGAGGACTTTTTGGCCAAGCAATATTTTGCCGATGGCGATTTTGAAAAAGCGGTCGTTTTCTACGAAAAATTGGCGAAACAGAATCCGAGAAGAACGGACTATCTACAAGGTCTTATTGCCTGTTATCAACAGCTGGAACGCTATACCGATGCCGAAGCCTACCTTTTGGAACAGTTGAACCAGAGAAACCCACATCCTACCCTATTGATAGAAATGGGTTACAATTATTCCCTCCAGGACATGCCGGAAAAGTCCGAGGCATATTATGACCGTGCCCTGGCTTTTATTGAGGAAAACCCTAACTACGGGTACGCTTTGGGCTACCAATTCCAAAAATATACCTTATTGGACAGAGCCGTGGCGGCCTATAAGAAGGCTATGGAACTGAACCCTACCTTGGACTACAATTACCAGTTAGCCAGGATTTATGGGGAACAGGGCGATATTGAAAGAATGTACACCTCCTATTTGGAACTTTTGGTGAACAATAAAACGTCAAAATCCAATATCCTTAGAAGCATTGACGACTTCATTACATCGGACCCGGAGGATGTCAACAACCAGACCCTTAGGGCCATACTTCTTCAAAAGGCACAGAAAAATCCGGATATCATCTGGAACGAGCTGCTGAGCTGGCTGTTCGTAAAACAACGGCAATTTGGAAGCGCATTCAGACAGGAAAAGGCCATTTACAAACGTATGGAGGGCGGCAATACCGGTCGCCTGGAGAATTTGGGCACCACGGTACTAGAGGAGAAGGAATATGAGGTTGCCAAGGAGGTTTTTGAATACATCAAGGATGAAAGTGCGGACCCTATTGTGCAATTGAACGCGGAGCTGCATTTGATAGACATCACCTTGGAAGAAGTGGAAAAAAATCAATTGGACGCCATACAGAAACGCTACGAAGCCCTTATTTTACAATACGGATACCAGACCCAGACCCTGCAACTCCAGGTGGCCTATTCCAATTTCCTGACCTTTCAAAAAGACGAGCCCGGCCCGGCCATCGAACTGCTAAAGAACAGTTTGGAACTACCCATGAACGAACGGAGCAAGGCCTACATTAAGCTTGCCCTTGGCGATATTTTGGTATACGACCGTCGGTTTAACGAAGCGCTCATCTTTTTTTCGCAAGTTCAGGACAAGTTAAAAAACGATGTCATGGGACAGGATGCCCGATACAAAGTAGCGGAAACAAGCTTCTATAAGGGAGATTTTGACTGGGCATTGACACAGCTAAAGGTGCTACGGGGTTCTACCTCGCAGCTCATCGCGAACGATGCCATGCAATTGAGTTTGTTGATATCGGACAATTCCTTGGAAGACTCCACCCAGACAGCATTGAAAAAATATGCCCGTGCCGATTTTTTGGCCTATCAGAACAAAACGGACGAGGCGATCCAAGACCTAAACGATATTTTGGAAAACCACAAGGGAGAAAAAATAGAGGACGAGGCACTCCTAAAACAGGCCCAATTATTGGAATCCCAAAAGAAATACGAAGCGGCAGAATTCAACTATCAAAAAATAATCGAGTTCTATGGTAACGGTATCCTGGCAGACGACGCCTATTTTGCCTTAGGGGAACTTTACAGGACTGTACTGGACGAGCCGGAGAAGGCCAAGGCACATTATGAACGTATCATTTATGACTATCAGGACAGCTATTATTTTCCACAGGCCCGCAAAAATTTTAGAATGCTGCGGGGGGATGCGGTCAATTAACGTTTAATAGTCGAGAGTGCGGAGTGCGGAGTTCAGAGTGTAGAGTTAACAGTTAGAAATATGCTGGAGGCAATACATAATAAACAATTAGCATTGAACAGTTAATAGCTTAGAGTCGAACAGCGGTAAGCGTTTAGCGCAAAGCGAATAGCGAACAATCAACAACCAAAAACGAACAACCATCACCCCATGTACATTTATAACGTAACCAGCAACATAGAGGATAAGGCCCATGAAAAATGGCTTCACTGGATGAAATCCGTACATATTCCAGAGGTGCTTGCCACAGGAAAGTTCCTGAGTGCAAAAATGACCAAGGTATTGGCCGAAGAAGGTACGGGGCACACCTATTCCGTCCAATATACCGTGGCCAGCAAGGAAATGCTCAATGACTATTACAGGGAGGATGCCCCAAGATTAAGGCAAAAAGGGCAAAAATTATTTGCGGACCAATTGATTTCATTCCGGACGGAACTAGAGGTGGTCGATGAGTTTTTTGTGCATCGGAATACCGCAACGCACCACCTTTTTACCTATGGCACCTTGCAGGAAAAAGAGGTTCAATTGGGCGTTTTTTCAAGGCTTCTGGGCGGGTATGATGATACCCTACACGGACATCGGATTTCCGATATAAAAGTCGCCGGTTTATATCCCACCTTGGAACCGACCCATAATCCGCAAGATAAAATTCACGGTAAAGTCTATGTACTTACGGACGATGAATTGAAAAAGGCCGATTTCTATGAAGGGGACGCCTACGAAAGAATCGAGGTCGGTTTGCTTTCAGGTAAAAAAGCTTGGGTATATTTGGCAAGGTAATCACCTAGCTCTAGGTGAACCTGACGTTTGGGTAAGCTTTAAAAAAATCTGAAATGGGAAAAAGAAAGGGAAAGGGAAAAAATAAAAAGCCTCGCGATGATCAGGGAAACTATGCCGACCAAAAAAGTCCGGTCAAAGCCAAAAAGCACCTAGGGCAGCACTTTTTAAAGGACGAGAACATCGCCCAAAAAATTTCGGAAACACTTTCATTCAAAGGCTATACCCATGTGCTGGAAATCGGTCCCGGCACCGGGGTACTCACAAAATATTTATTGCGAAAGGAAATTGATTTGGTCGCTATGGATCTGGATGCCGAATCCATCATATACCTCAACCACAGTTTTCCCTTGGAACACCCCAAGGTATTTCAAGGCAACGGCTCCTTTAAGGTAGTGGAGGCCGATTTTCTGAACTACGACCTGTCCCCCCTTTTTGGTGCTGAACCCTTTGCCATCACCGGGAACTTTCCCTACAACATTTCCACACAGATCGTTATTAAAATGCTGGAGATGCGGCATCAGGTACCGGAGTTTTCCGGCATGTTCCAAAAAGAAGTGGCACAGCGTATCTGCGCAAGGGAAGGTAGTAAGACCTATGGGATATTATCCGTCCTTACGCAGGCTTTTTATGATGCGGAATACCTATTTACGGTGCATCCGCAAGTTTTTGATCCACCACCAAAAGTGCAATCCGGGGTATTGAACCTTACCCGAAAAAAGGAGTACGTTCTGGACTGCGATGAAAAATTATTGTTTACCGTTGTTAAAACCGCCTTTAACCAGCGCAGGAAAACCATCCGTAACAGTTTAAAAACACTCGGACTCTCCGAAAATCTTAAAGAAGATGCTATATTTGATCAACGTCCGGAACAGCTTTCCGTTTCGGAATTCATTGCGTTGACAAAGAAGATAGCACATGACGCCATTTAAACTCACAGAGGAACTCATTGCCCAGATAGAGGAGCTCATCGAACACCAAAGGGATACGGAGCTGAATTCCCTTTTGGAGGACGTGCATTATGCAGATGTTGCGGAAATTATCAATGAACTCAACGAGGACGAGGCCACCTATCTCATAAAACTGCTGGATAGCTACAAAACTTCTGATGTGCTTACGGAAGTGGACGAAGACGTTCGAGAAGCTATTCTGAGCAATCTTTCCTCGAAGGAAATCGCCGAGGAACTAGCGGAACTGGATACGGACGATGCCGCGGATATCATTGGGGAACTTCCGCAGGAAATGGTTCAAAAAGTAATTTCTGAAATAGCGGACCGGGAGCATGCGAAGGATATCGTTGACCTGCTTCGGTACGATGAATATTCCGCCGGGGGCCTTATGGCCAAGGAATTGGTAAAAGTAAGGGAAAACTGGAACGTACTCACTTGTGTAAAGGAAATGCGCGCCCAGGCCGAAAATGTGACCCGTGTACATTCAATTTATGTCGTGGACGAAGAAGACAAGCTCATTGGCAGGTTGTCGCTCAAGGACCTGTTGACCACTTCCACTAAAACACACATAAAAGATGTCTACATTCCCAAGGTAGACTCCGTCAACGTCAATGAAAAACCGGAAGAGGTTGCCAAGATCATGTCCAAATACGACTTGGAAGCCATCCCGGTTGTGGATGAGATTGGCAGGTTGGTGGGGCGTATCACCATTGATGACATCGTGGACGTAATCAGGGAAGAAGCGGATAGGGACTATCAAATGGCCGCAGGTATCTCGCAGGATGTAGAGGCAGATGATAGTATTCTGGACTTGACCAGGGCACGGTTGCCATGGCTGATTTTGGGCCTTATTGGCGGTATTGGAGCCTTTATGATTATGGGAGGCTTTGAGGAGGATTTCAAACAGGAGCAGTTCATTATTTTCTTTTTTACCCCTCTGATCGCCGCTATGGCCGGGAACGTAGGGGTACAATCCAGTGCCATCATCGTACAAGGCCTTGCCAATGACGATTTAAAGGGAAGTATCAGCAACCGATTGATAAAGGAAATGTTGTTGGCCACCCTAAACGGTATTATACTGGCTATTTTACTATTTATATTTGTTTGGTCCTATGAAGGCAAGGTCAATATCTCCTTTGCGATTTCCATCTCCTTGATTGCGGTCATTATAGTTGCCGGACTGATCGGTACTTTTGTACCCTTGTTCCTGCATAAAAGAGGCATAGACCCCGCCATCGCTACGGGTCCCTTTATTACCACCAGCAATGATATTTTTGGCATCCTCATATATTTTATGATCGCCAAGCTCATTTTGGGAATCTAACGCTCACGCATTTGATCTCAATTAGCTCCTTTTTTATTCCTAAATTGAAAGAATAATTTATTCCGATAAAACCATTTACCAACTAACAACGATAAAATGAATCGATTACGAACACTATGGATTCTAATGTCCTTTATGCTGATAGGTTGCCAGGAAAAAAAACAGGAACCAAAAAATGAGGCCTTTGAAATGGATCAAAAGTGGTGGAAGGAAGCCATTATTTACCAAATCTATCCCCGAAGCTTTAAAGACACAGATGGGGATGGGATTGGCGACCTTAAAGGCATCATCGAAAAATTGGATTACATAAAAAGTCTTGGGGTCACGGCCGTTTGGTTGAACCCTATTTACAGCTCACCGAACGATGATAATGGCTATGACGTGAGCGATTACAGGGGCATTATGGAGGACTTTGGAACCATGGAGGACTTTGACACCATGCTAAAAGGGATGCACGAGCGGGACATCAAGCTCATTATGGACGTGGTAGTGAACCATAGTAGCGATGAACATGAATGGTTCAAGCAGTCTAGAAGTTCACGGGACAATCCCTACAGGAATTACTACCATTGGTGGCCCGCTGAAAAAGGGAAGCCCAATTACAGATACAGTTTGTTCGATGAAAATGGGGAGGCCTGGAAATACGATTCCATCACGGATGCGTATTACCTCCATTACTTTTCCGTGAAACAACCGGACCTCAATTGGGAGAACCCCAAAGTACGCCAGGAAGTTTACGACATTATGAAGTTTTGGGCCGAAAAAGGGGTAGACGGTTTTCGGTTGGATGCCTTTCAATTCGCAGCCAAGGATACCACTTTTCCCGCCATTGACGATGACTTGGAAAAGAACTTTATCCAGTATTATGCCTTGCAAGACGGCCTGCATACCTACCTCAAGGAAATGAACAAGGAGGTCTTTAGCAAATACGATGTCATGTCCGTTTCGGAGGGAGCGGGCCGGAATTTCGAGGATGCGCATAACTTGGTGGATGCCGACCGTAACGAGCTGAACATGGCCTATGCCTTTGAAGGGGTGGATATTGCAAAGTCCGATGGATATGAACTCTCCACCCTAAAAGACGTATTCACCAAATGGGACAGGGAATTCGCCAAGGACGGATGGCTGTCCATATTTCTGGCCAATCACGACCAGGCGCGTTTGGTGAGCAGATTTGGCAATGATACCCCGGAATTTAGGGCCGCTTCGGCAAAACTGTTGAACACCTTTATATTAAGTATGCGTGGCACCCCGTATTGTTATTATGGGGATGAACTGGGTATGACCAATATCGGTTTTGAGACCATTGAGGAATATCAGGACATAGCGGCCATCAACGGATATAAAAAAGTAGTGAACCAAGGCGGCGATGTGGAGGCCTACATGGAAAACCTGAAATTCTCATCAAGGGACAACGGGAGAACGCCCATGCAGTGGGATGCATCGGCCCATGCAAATTTTACGAGCGGCACTCCATGGCTTCCGGTCAACGAAAACTATCAGGAAATCAATGTGGCCTCGAACGAAGCAGACCCAAATTCGGTACTGAAGCATTTCAAGGCCATGACCGCCCTCAGAAAGAATAACGATGTGCTCGTGTATGGAGACTACGAAATTATCGCCAAAGACCATCCCACGATTTACGCATATACACGAACCTTGGGGAACGAAAAAATAGCCGTCCTGCTAAACTTTTCGACCAGCAATGCAACGATAGACCTTCCCGAAGGATGGAATCTGGGAGACGAATGGATAAACAATTTGGAACCTATTAAAATGACCGAGAATCAAATTGAATTGTTGCCTTATCAAGCGGCCATCATACCCTTGGAGTAGCACAGATGAAACCCTCGTAGAAGGCTTGGATAGGGAAAGTTAAGTATCCTTTAAAAAGTAAATGTTTAAAAATCAGGCTATTAACCAAATTTCAAGCGAATGAAAGCAATTAACATCCAGGAAAAACATAGCCGGTTCAACACGTATTGGCACCCACATCAAATAGCGATCGTGGACGATATGCAGGTGTTACTGGCAAAGGTTAAAGGTGAGTTTGTTTGGCATTCCCATGAACAGGAAGATGAATTGTTTCAGGTCATAAAAGGGACACTCTATATGCAGTTTAGGGACCGTACCGAGGTAGTAAGGGAAGGTGAAATCATTGTCGTTCCAAAAGGGGTGGAACATTGTCCCAAGACCGATGCCGGGGAGGAAGTCCACATCCTTTTATTTGAAAAAAGTACAACGGCCCATACAGGCGATGTAACCCATGACCTCACCCAAACTAAATATCCAAAAATTTAAACATCCTATGAAAGTACTCCATGTAGATAGAAACCATCCCTTGATTATTGAACAATTCAACGCAATGGGGTTTGTGAATGATGAGGACTATGTTTCCACAAAGGAAGCGATAGAAGAGAAAATTGGGGACTACGACGGACTCATCATCCGAAGCAGATTTACCATTGACGCCTCTTTTCTGGACAAGGCGAAGCACTTAAAATTCATTGGACGCTTGGGCGCCGGTTTGGAGAATATCGATACCCGGTATGCCAAGTCCTTGGGCATCTTTTTGGCCGCTGCGCCGGAAGGAAATAGAAACGCCGTTGGGGAACATGCCCTGGGCATGCTCCTGTCCCTCTTCAATAAATTGAACAAGGCCGATGCCGAAGTCAGGAACGGCAAATGGGACCGCGAAGGCAACCGAGGGGTAGAATTGGAAGGTAAGGTAGTAGGTATCGTAGGATACGGAAACATGGGAAAATCCTTTGCCAAAAAACTAAAGGGTTTTGATGTAGAGGAGGTTATATGTTATGACATCATAGGTGGCGTAGAGGATGAATATGCCCGGCAAGTAGGCATCATGGAGTTACACCAGCGAACCGATGTCCTGAGCCTACATGTTCCCCAAACCGAGGCCACCATAGGTATGATCAATTCCGAATTTTTGAACAAGTTCCACAACGATATCTGGATCATCAACACGGCCAGGGGCAAATGCATTAAAACGGCCGATTTGGTCGGAGCGTTGAAATCGGGGAAAGTGTTGGGCGCTGGTTTGGACGTCCTTGAATATGAAAAAACCTCCTTTGAAAATATGTTTACCGGAGACGGACTTCCCGAGGCCTTTGAATATTTGACCCAAGCGGAAAATGTCATCCTCTCCCCCCATGTGGCCGGTTGGACGATAGAGAGCAAAATTAAGTTGGCACAGACCGTGGTGGACAAAATCAAAAATAAATTTGTAGCTTAAGGGATTGATAGTCAAACTTAAACACCTTTAAAATGAACTTAGGCTCTTTTTCCGTAAGCCTTAGTGTCAAGGACATTAAGGCCTCCAAAGCGTTTTATGAAGCTTTGGGCTTCTCGGTTTTCCATGGCGATATTGAACAAAATTGGCTGATTCTAAAAAATGAAACCTCTACCATTGGGCTCTTTCAAGGTATGTTTGAAAAGAATATCCTCACCTATAATCCCGGTTGGGATTCTAATGCCAATACCTTGAACAATTATACCGATATCCGTGACATCCAAAAGAAGCTAGAAGCCAAGGGCATCAACCTTGTGCGTAAGGTAGAAGAAGGTACCTCAGGACCTGCCAGCATTACGTTATTAGACCCAGATGGCAACCCCATTTTAATAGACCAACACGTTTGAGATGCAGTACAAGGCGGATTCACCAGAAGACTATATTTCCCAATTGCCCGAAGAAAGAAAGGCGGTAATTTTGGAAATTAGGAAAAACATCCTGGAAAATCTACCGGAAGGTTTTGAGGAACAGATCAGCTATGGCATGTTGGGCTATGTAGTGCCGCATAGCCTGTATCCCGCCGGTTACCATGTAGATCCGAAACTTCCTCTCCCCTTTATAAATTTGGCGTCCCAAAAAAACTTTGTAGCCCTCTATCATTCCGGTCTGTACGCGGACCCCAAGTTGTTGGATTGGTTTAAAACGGAATATCCTAAACACAGTAAACGTAAATTGGATATGGGGAAAAGCTGTATTAGGTTCAAGAACTTGGACGACATTCCCTATGTACTTATTGGGAATCTAGCGCGCAAAATGAGCGTTCAGGACTGGATAGCCCTTTACGAGAATAAAACTGGAAAATAAGAAACGTATGAAAAACAGGGTAACTGGATTGGGGGGATTCTTTTTTAAGACATCAGATCCGGATAAAACTAAGGAATGGTACAGAAACCATTTAGGACTGAATACAGATCAATACGGTTGTACATTTTGGTGGAAGGACAAAGACGGAAACGACCGTACTACACAATGGAGTCCCATGAAAGAGGACACCCAATACTTTAAGCCCAGTACTTCCTCCTTCATGATGAACTTTAGAGTGGAATACTTAATTGAACTTTTGGAAGTATTGAAAAAGGAGGGAGTTACAATTGTCGGGGAAGTTGAGGAATACGATTATGGTAAGTTTGGTTGGATTCTAGACCCAGATGGCAATAAATTGGAGCTTTGGGAACCTAATGATAAAGTTTTTTTGTGATATCGTTTTATTCTTTACTTTTAAATTATAATTAACCACCTAAAAATAATACCATGTCAGAAGAAAACAAAGATTTTGGCGATAAGGCAGAAGATGCTGCCAACGATTTCGCCAATGAAGCAAAAAAGACCGCAAATGAATTCACTGAAGGCTTAAAAAGTGCTACTGGTGGAAGTGAGAACAAAAAAGTATTGGCGGGTATTCTAGCAATTTTATTGGGTTCGCTTGGGGTACATAAGTTCATACTAGGATATCAAAAGGAAGGATTCATCCTTTTAGGGGTTTCATTAGCTGCTTATGTTTTGTCATGCTTAGCCGTTGGGCTGTTGTTTGTTTGGATTCCGGGATTAGTCGGTTTGATTGAAGGGATTATCTATCTTACCAAATCAGACGAAGAGTTTTATAACACCTATCAGGTGGGCAAGAAACCTTGGTTCTAAAATAAAAAAAGCCTTTATGAAAAAGGCTTTTTTTATTTTAATTTATTATCGTAATATTGCAATATATAAATATTACTATGGGAGCTATCAAAACACAAATTTTTACCAACAGGCAGAACGAACTAGCCGTTATACTTAAGGTGTTGGCCAACCCTGCACGGATTGCCATCCTAGAATATATAAGCAAGCAGGAAGCCTGTATCTGCAACGATATTGTAGACGAAATAGGCCTGGCCCAACCTACCATTTCCCAGCATTTAAAAGAATTGAAGAGTATCGGTTTAATTTCTGGGGAAATAGAAGGGAAACGGGTATGCTATTGCATCAATCTGGAAAGATGGTCGGCCATTCAAGAAATGCTCAACTCCTTTTTCAACAAAACCAAAACAAATTGCTGTTAACCAAAAAATTATAGTATGAAAACAAAAGAACTTTTGAACATCCTTGAAGGAAATTCTGGTAAAAACTTACTTTTTGAATATGCTCCCGGTCTATTGGTAGGTGCCAATTATCACATCACCGAAGTGAAAAATGTAACCATCGACTCCGTTGATTGTGGTGCAAACCCCGACTTTTGGAAGGAAACCATCATCCAACTCTATGAAAGTCCATTGGAAAAGGACAAACGGGAGTATATGAGTGCCTACAAAGCACTTTCCATTCTCAAAAAAGTGGACAAGATAAAGCCCATGGAAAGGGATGTAGAGGTCAAGTTTGAATACAGCAACCAAAGTTTTCATACCGCACAATTATTCGTGAACGATTATGAAATTTCGCATAACAATCTAATTATAAAATTGGGCGTGGAACAAACGGATTGTAAGGCCAAAGAGACCTGTGGTATCCCTGAAAAAGCTACAGAAGCCGTTTCAGCATGTGTGCCGGGAAGCGGCTGTTGTTAATCCATAAGGACTTTCAATGATTTCAATTAGACCAATGGCCGCCACCGATTGGGAAAAGGTTGCCAAAATTTATGGGGAAGGCATTGCCACGGGCATGGCCACTTTTGAGACCCAGATTCCCACTTACGAAAAATGGGACAGGTCGCACTTGAAAATTTGTCGGTTTGTGGGACTTTATGAGGACAATCTTGCTGGATGGGCAGCGTTGGCGCCCGTCTCTAGCCGACATGTATACAGGGGCGTAGCGGAGGTCAGCATATACATAGGTGAAAAGTATAGGGGGCTGGGCCTTGGGAAAGCGCTTTTAAAACACCTGATTTTGGAGAGTGAAGCACAAGGATTTTGGACCTTACAATCGGGGATTTTTCCATCGAACCAAACAAGTATTAAATTACACGAATCGGCAGGTTTCAGAAAAATCGGTGTCCGCGAGCGGGTTGGAAATTTGAGCGGTGTTTGGATAGACAATGTCCTTTTCGAAAGACGCAGTACGGTTATCGGTATAGATTAAAACCTTACTCTTGATTTTGTTGGGATTCAGCCAACTTGCGTTCCAATTCCGCCTGAAACTCCTCCATGACCGGTTTTACGGTACTTTCGGGCAAATCGGCAATTTTAATGTACATGAGACCGTCCACGGAATTATTGAAAAGTGGATCTACATTGAAAGCGACTACCTTGGCGTTCTGTTTGATGTATTTTTTGATAAGGACGGGCAAACGAAGGCTACCGGGTTCCACCTCATCAATCATCTTATCGAACTTATTTAAATCGGCCTGCGTCTCATCAAAGACAAACTCTTTATCGGCATCCTTAAGCTTTACCTTGAATTCCTTTTTGGGCCGAATGTATTGGGCCACATAGGGATCCCAATAATGCGACTTCATAAACTCGATCATCAAGCTCTTTGAAAAATTGGAGAATTGGTTGCTGATACTTACGCCCCCTATTAGGTATTTATGCTCCGGATGCCTTAAGGTCGTATGTACGATACCTTTCCATAATAAGAACAGGGGCATGGGTTTTTGCTGGTATTCCTTGGTAATGTAGGCCCTTCCCATTTCAATGGAATTTTTCATCATCCCATAAAGTTCGGGTTCCACCCGGAACAGGTCCTGCAAATAAAACCCGTCGATGCCGTATTCCGGGAAAATTTCCGAACCCAGACCCATGCGGTAGGCACCCACAATGCATTTTTCCGCATCGTCCCATAAAAAAAGATGGTAATAATAGGAATCGAACTTGTCCAGGTCAATGGAATTATTGGTGCCCTCCCCTATCTCCCGAAAGGTAACCTCTCGCTGCCGTCCAATTTCCTTGAGGATAAAAGGCATATCCTTCTCCTTGGCTAGGAAAACCTCGTAGTTCTTACTTTGCAACAACCTGCAATCCTTTTCCCGAAGCTTTTCGATTTCGCCCTGCATCACCTCTTTTCGCATGGCGGAAGCAATCTTTTTGGGCGGTTTGGGGATTTTTAGGGAAGTGGGTATTTGGTCTATCAGCCGTTCCTTTTCGTAGGCGTTGGAGAGAATATAGGTCTTTCTTCGCAACAGATCTGCAAATTCAACCATGTCTTCCTGTTCCTTTTGGGTCTGTACCGTTATAGGCTGGCCGATCCTGATTTTTATGGGTCTGTTATGTTGTGAAAATACCTGTGAAGGAATCATAGCCGTTCTAAAAATATCGTTCAGTTTGGAAAGCCTATAAAAAAGCTTGCTATTTCTGGCATGAAAATAAATAGGGACTACCGGTACCTCCGCCTTTCTTATTAGCTTTAAGACAGCATCTTCCCAAGGTTTGTCCACGATCAATTTTCCATCGCGATACGTGGAAACTTCCCCTGCCGGAAATATCCCCAAGGGATGCCCATCCCTTAGATGTGTGAGTGTCCTTTTAAATCCGCTAACACTACTTTTGGCATCCTTATGCCCTTCGAACGGATTTACCGGAAGAATGTAAGGGTCCAATGGCACCATACGCTGTAACAGGAAGTTGGCCATGATCCTGAAATCCGGTCTTTTGGGAAGCAATAGGTTCATCAGCAGAACACCGTCAATAGCTCCCAAGGGATGGTTACTAATGGTGATGAACGGGCCGTCTTTGGGCAATCGCCTAAAATCCTCTTCGGGAATTTCAAAATCGATTTCAAAATGGTCCAAAACGGCCTGGGTAAATTCCTTGCCCTCCAAGTGCGAAATACTATCGTAAAACCTATTGACACCGGATATGCGGGTGACCTTCATCAATACCCAACCTATAAAAGTTCCCAGAAAGCCGTACTTGGACAAGTTAACGGCCTTTGCCACTTCTTTTGCGGTCACTAAACCCATACCCTAAACAATTTCAGGGCATAAATATAGGAAAATGGTAGTGGAGGTCACTATTTTAAAGAAGGGAAAAAATAGCGCAGAAGGCTATTTCACCACTAATTGCACCGTTTCCTTACCCCGCTGTTCCAACAGAACTTCATGCCCATTGACCAAGGATTCGAGTGCTTGGGCGTTAAAATGCCGGATGGTGTAGAGCGAAACATCCTCATGGTGTACCACCTTGAACTTACTTTTTAATTGCTGTAAAAGATCTTGCAAACCACCAAATTTGTTATCTACACAAACTGAAAAACTTATAGCGGAATTTTGGATCAGGTCCACCTTGATCTTAAAGTCATGAAATAGCTTGAAAATCTCACTGATGTTGTTCTCCACCATGAAGGAAAAATCCAGTGAGGACAATTTCATAAGCACTTGGTTTTTCTTAACGATGAAGCAGGGAACTTTGGGTTCGATGCCCATGCCCTTGCCCACCGTAGTCCCGGGGTCCTTGGGGTTCAAAAATGATTTTACATGTAAGGGTATTTCCTTACGCTGTAACGGCTGCAGGGTCTTTGGATGTATGACCGATGCACCATAGAAGGCAAGTTCGATCGCCTCTCGATAGGATATATTGTTCAACAACTGCGTTTCCTTAAAATATCTAGGATCTGCGTTCAAAACACCGGGCACATCCTTCCAGATGGTCACGGAGTCTGCATTAAGGCAATAGGCGAGAATGGCAGCGGTATAATCCGACCCCTCCCTTCCCAAAGTGGTCGTAAAGTTGTTGTCGTCACTACCCAAAAAACCTTGGGTGATGTTCAGTACCTTCTTATCGATATCCGCTACATTGGCCTGGGTCCTTTCCCAGTTTACGGTAGTGTCCCTGTAACTGTTATCGGTCTTGATATAATTGCGCACGTCCAACCAGTTATTGGCGATACCGACTTTCTCCAAATAGGCACTGATAATGGTGGTAGAAATCAATTCTCCATATCCTACAATTTGGTCATAGACAAAATTGTAATTGGGGGATTTGTTCCAGACCAAAAATCCGTTGATCTCATCGATCAACACCTTAAAGTCCTTATAAATTTTATGTTGTTTGTTCTCAAACAGATCGTTTATGATGCCGTTGTGGTACTCCACAATGTCCGAGATTTTTGAGGGAATGTCCTTCTTGTTCTTAAAATAGGCATTTACCACCTCTTCCATGGCATTGGTGGTCTTTCCCATGGCGGAAACTACTAACAGCGTGTTTTCATAGCCTACTGTCTGCAATACGTTTACTACATTTTTTACCGCTTCCGCATCTTTCACGGAGGCACCTCCAAACTTAAATACTCTCATACACGAATTACGATTCTAAAATTTTAAATCTTCGCCAAATAGTTGGCTATCCCTTTTTCATCCAAGTGCACCACGTCCCAATCGCGTTTTACATCTGCACCTTTGCTTTTATAAAATTCAATAGCAGGTTCGTTCCAATCGAGCACCTCCCAACTTATCCTTTTTACACCCAATTTGTGGCCATACTTCACTACCTCGTTCAACAAAGCGGTCCCCAGACCACTTCCACGCATTTTCTCCGTGACGATGAGATCCTCCAAGTGGATGATGGGTCCCTTCCACGTAGAATATCTGGGGTAGACCAAGGCCATTCCAACGATATTCCCTTCCTGTTCGGCCACGAAACAGTGGAATAACTTATCATCTCCAAAGCCACTCCTTTCCAGATCGGCCACGGTAACCTCAACCGCATTTTCCTCTTTTTCGAATACGGCAAGCTCCCGGATCAATTCCAACACCTGTACCATATCCTCCCTTCGGGAAGCTCTGATATTATAATTCATTGTTACAAATAAAACACAAAGTTATAATTTTAAACAAAGAAGTGAAAACCAAACACAAGAGTTTCACAAAATAGGCGTTATTTGTAGTGAGATCAACCTTTATATCCTATGTCGGCCTTCAGAAAACAAACCTTAGGGGAATTTATCATTGAAAACCAGAAATCTTTCCAATATTCCTCTGGGGAACTATCCAAATTAATCAACGCCATTCGTTTGGCTGCCAAGGTGGTAAACCACGAAGTCAACAAGGCGGGGCTAGTGGATATAATTGGTACCTCGGGCGAGACCAATATCCAAGGGGAAAACCAACAGAAATTGGATGTTTTTGCCAATGAAAAGTTCATACAGACCTTAACCAATAGGGAAATTGTCTGTGGAATAGCATCCGAAGAAGAGGATAGTTTCATTTCTATAAACAGCAGTGATGAAAACCATCAGAATAAATATGTAGTGCTCATAGACCCTTTGGACGGTTCCTCCAATATAGATGTAAACGTATCTGTAGGTACTATCTTTTCCATTTACAGAAGGGTGACCCCGGTTGGTACCCCAGTCACCATTGAGGACTTTCTACAACCTGGTAACCAACAGGTTGCCGCGGGTTACGTTGTTTACGGAACCTCCACCATGATTGTCTACACAACTGGCGATGGTGTTAACGGTTTTACCCTCAACCCAGCTTTGGGAACCTTTTACCTATCGCACCCCAATATGAAATTTCCAGAAAACGGCAAGATTTATTCCGTGAACGAAGGGAACTACGTTCATTTTCATCAAGGTGTGAAGGACTTTATCAAATATTGCCAAATGGAGGAAGAAGACAGGCCCTACACATCAAGGTACATTGGGTCTTTGGTATCGGATTTTCATCGGAACATGATAAAGGGCGGCATTTATATGTACCCCAAAAGTAGCCTCACTGGAAACGGAAAATTGAGATTACTGTATGAATGCAATCCCATGGCCTTTATTGCAGAGCAGGCGAACGGAATCGCCATTGGTGGTAAAACGCGGATTCTGGACATACAACCGACCGAACTGCACCAACGTGTTCCCTTTTTCTGCGGTAGCCGGAAAATGGTGGAAAAACTGCAGGAATTCCTGGATAAGTACCAGTAAACAACCTCGGGGCAAGCTCAGGAGATATTCTTCGAAAACGAACTTTTAATTTTGATGCCTGCCCGACTGGCGTTCAGGCGGGCAAGCCTCGGTGTATTATAGCTTTTGGCGGTGCCAATAAAAAAGGGAGCGAATCGCTCCCCTTTCTGTTTCAAGTGCTTTGTAAATTATTTCTTGACCAAATAGAGGTAATCCTCAAAATCAAGTTTACCTCCAAAAATTTGAACGGAACGTTCTATAACTTTATCTGCCTTTTCCCCATTAAAACCTAGTCCAATAGCATATTTTTTAACCAGAATCTTTTCTTCCGGATCCATTTCATGATCAGAATAAATAATCCTGAACAAATCATAAAGTCGCTCCAAACGTTTCTCGGAATCAAGCGGCGCCTCAATAGGATACTTGTTCTCTTTTTTAAGGACTTCCTTATATTCGGACTGTGTGATATCCAGTTTGGTGGCAAATCGGTCCAATAAAAGCTTTTCCTCCGTACTTACCTCTCCATCAACAGAGGCAAGAGTAGCGAGGGCCGCAAAATGTGCCAAATTTCTTCTATGTTCTCCACTGGTATATAAATCTGCAATGGCCATAATCGTATTTTGTTTTATTGGGCAAATATAATTTTTTTACAGGTCATAGTTTATATCCCGTCCAACTTTGTTTCTACGCAAATTTGTAACTTCACGATGCTATGAAATGAGCCATAACAAGTCCTGATACCCACCGGGATGTCCCGATAGCTATCGGGATGGCGAAAACGAAGTTTCATGAATACCGCTGAAAAGCAAATAGTAAATAATGAACTAAATCAAAGATTCATGAACACCTTTTTAAAATACAATAAACAGCGATGTGAATAATTGCATCTGACCATTTAATACCATTAAATATAAACAGATGAAATCACCCCTTTTAAAATTTACCGATAAAGGTATCTATTGTGAAAAAGCGGACGTTTACCTAGATCCGTGGAAACCTGTTAAAAAGGCTATTATCACCCACGGCCATGCGGACCACAGTCGCTGGGGAAACGAACAGTATATCACGCATCCAAGGAACATTCCCATTATCTCACATAGGTTGGGTGATATTAAGACCACAGGATTTGAATGGGGCGAAACCTTCACCGTTAACAACGTAAAATTTAGCCTGCATCCAGCGGGACATATCATTGGAGCTTCCCAAGTTAGGGTAGAACACAAAGGCGAGGTCTGGGTATTTACCGGGGATTACAAAACGGAGGACGATGGCATATCCACCCCGTATGAGCCTGTAAACTGCCATACGTTTATCACCGAATGTACCTTTGGTCTTCCTGCCTTTAAATGGTTGCCCCAAAAAGAGGTCCTAGCAGATATTAACAAATGGTGGCTGGAGAACAAAAAGGAAGGTAAGACCTCCATCCTATTTGGTTACAGTCTTGGAAAGGCACAGCGATTGTTAAAGTATTTGGATACAGAGATTGGCACCATTTTCACCCATGGGGCCATAGAGAATATGACGGAAGTCCTAAGGCCGATGGTCTCTTTCCCTCCCACCAAATTGGTCACTAAAGAAACAACCAAAAAAGAACTTTTGGGAAACATCGTTTTGGCCCCTCCCAGTGCCCATGGCAGCCCTTGGATCAGGAAGATGGTGCCCTATGTAACGGCATCGGCAAGTGGTTGGATGACCTTTCGGGGAGCTAGACGCAGACGAGCCATCGACAAAGGTTTTGTCCTTAGCGATCATTGCGATTGGCAAGGCTTACTTTCCAGTATTGAAGCTACAGGCGCAGAAAAAGTCATTTGTACGCATGGCTATAGCGATATTTTTTCCCGATACCTTAGGGAACAAGGATACGATGCACGCACCGAAGCCACTCAATATGAAGGCGAACAGGGCGAGATGGAAACCTCAAAATCTGTATCCGAATCATGAAACGATTTGCGCAAATTATTAAGACGCTGGACAGCACTAACAAGACTACCGTTAAGGTTGATGCCCTCACCCAATACTTTTTGAAGGCTAATGATACCGATAAAGTTTGGACCATCGCCATCCTATCGCACCGCAGGCCTCCCAGACCCGTGAACACGACACTTTTAAGGGAATGGGCATCGGAACTTGCGAACATCCCTTTATGGCTTTTTGAGGAGAGCTACCACATTGTTGGCGACCTGGCCGAAACCATCTCCTTGGTGGTCCCTTCATCAAAAGCGTCCACAGGGAAGACCCTGACCCAATTCTTGGAGGAGATGATAGCGCTCAAAAAGAAATCGGACTACGAAAAAAAGCAGTATCTTTTTGACAATTGGAAGGTTCTGGATTACTATGAACGGTTCGTTTTCACCAAATTGATAACAGGCGGTTTCCGCATTGGGGTGAGTCAGAAATTGATGACAAGGGCACTCTCCAAGGCCACTGAAATTGACGAGGACATTCTCGCCTATAAGTTAATGGGGAATTGGGACCCCAATACAATTTCCTTTCAACAGCTGGTCTTGGAGGAGCACAAAACCGACTACCTATCCAAACCCTATCCCTTTTATTTGGCCTATGCGCTAGAAGAAGTCCCGGAAAGTTTGGGCGATGTTAACGAATGGTCCATGGAACACAAATGGGACGGTATACGTTCACAGGTCATCCTAAGAAATGATGAAATCTTTGTCTGGAGCCGGGGCGAGGAACTGGTTACAGACAAGTACCCGGAATTTGAACAGTTTATCGGTTTTATTCCCAATGGAACGGTCATCGATGGCGAAATATTACCCTACCCAAAAGGACAAATAGGGACCTTTAACGACTTGCAAAAACGAATCGGGAGGAAATCGGTTTCAAAATCCCTCCTCACAAAAGTTCCCGTCATTCTTAAAGCATATGATTTATTGGAATGGCAGGGAACGGATATCCGGCAGAAACCTTTTTCCGAACGCAGACAATTGTTGGAAGCTCTGTTTGAAACCGTGGCTACGACTACGCTCAGCCACCAGAAATCAAAAACTACAGAGCAAAGTGAAAGTGGGGGCACTCAACGAAATCGAAGTGATTTGCCCCTACAACTCTCGGAAACCATGCAGTTTGATTCCTGGCAGGAGGTTGCCAAAGAAAGGGAGCTTTCCAGAGAAAAACACAGTGAAGGGTTGATGCTAAAAAGAAAAGACTCTCCGTATTTGGTAGGGCGAAAAAAGGGGGATTGGTGGAAATGGAAGGTAGATCCATTAACAATAGATGCCGTGCTCACCTATGCCATGCGAGGGCACGGGCGTAGAAGCAACTTGTTTACCGATTACACTTTTGCCCTGTGGGACGAAAATGAGAAGGGGGAACGGGAATTGGTCACCTTTGCGAAAGCGTACTCCGGACTCACCGATGCCGAATTTAGAACATTGGATGCATGGATCAAGAAAAACACATTGGAACGTTTTGGCCCGGTACGAAGTGTGACCCCACATCATGTGTTTGAAATTGCCTTTGAAGGAATCGCCCTGTCCAATAGGCACAAAAGTGGCGTTGCTACCCGTTTTCCCCGTATGCTACGATGGCGACAGGATAAAAACATTCATGAAGCGAATAGTTTGGGTGAGCTCAAAAACCTAATCCCTAATTCCGAGAATTCGGGATGAAGGAATCTCTTCGCTAAAAAACTGGACATTGGAGAAAACACAAACCAAAATAATTAAAACATATTTTAAGATTTAAATTTGGTTAGCTTCAATTAACGATATGAAGGGATATGCCTATATAACAACAAACAAAAACAAAACCGTTTTATATGTAGGTGCCACAAATAATATTGAGCGGAGAATGAATGAGCATAAACACAGAATTTATAAAAACGCATTTACTAAAAGATATAATTGTGATATTCTGGTGTATTTTGAAAAGTTTGATAAAGTACAAGATGCATTTATTCGAGAAAAACAATTGAAGTCAGGGAATAGAAAAAAGAAAATTGCGCTAATTAATTCAATGAACCCCAATTGGGAAGACTTATCCTCTCAATGGTATGACGAAAATTTTTTACTCAGAAGCAAAGAATAAAATGTTAGGCCGAATAGTTGAATTCCTTCGCTTCGAATATTAAAAATTAGAACTATTATCAAACAGATTCCTTCGCTTCGAATATAAAAAATTAGAACTATTAACAAACAGATTCCTTCGCTTCGCTCGGAATTATGACTAGAGATGAACTTTTCCATATCGCAGAAAACTGGTTCGAGCAACAGAATTGGTCGCCCTTCCCCTTTCAAAAGGACACCTGGAAAGCATTTCTTCAGGGCAAAAACGGACTCTTGAACGCCCCTACTGGAAGTGGCAAGACCTATGCCCTATGGTTTCCCATAGTTCTTAATTACATCAAACAAAATCCAAATTATAAGACTAAGCATAAAAAAGGGCTCAAGGCTATTTGGATTACCCCATTAAGAGCATTATCCCAAGAAATTAAGCAATCGGCCGAGCGTGTTGTTACCGATCTGGAAACCCAAATGACGGTAGGAATTCGCTCTGGGGACACCACTACCAAAACCAGGGCAGCGCAAAAAAAACAAATGCCCGATTTACTGATTACCACCCCGGAAAGTTTGCAGCTTCTTTTGGCCACAAAAGGCTATGATAAAATCTTCAAGGACTGCCAGGCGATAGTAGTGGACGAGTGGCATGAAATTCTAGGCACCAAACGGGGAGTGCAAATGGAGCTGGCCCTATCCCGACTCAAAACGATTTCCAAAAAACTTCGTATTTGGGGCATATCGGCTACCATAGGGAATATGGAGCAGGCCCGCGAAGTTTTGTTGGGGCCTGCCTCCAAAGCCTTGGAAAATTCGGTCTTGATCAAGGCAAACCTCAACAAAAAAATAACGGTCAAAAGTATCATCCCCAATAAAATGGAGACCTTCCCATGGCGGGGACACCTTGGACTCCATTTGTTGGAGTATGTAGTCCCCATCATAAAGAACAGCAGGACTACCCTACTCTTTACCAATACCCGGAGCCAATGCGAAATTTGGTTTCAGAAGATTCTGGAAAAACATCCGGAGTTTGCCGGTGAAATAGCCATGCACCATGGGAGTATCAACAAGGAAACACGTATTTGGGTAGAGAACGCCATCCGAAACGAAAGCCTTAAAGCGGCGGTATGTACCTCCAGCTTGGACCTTGGGGTTGATTTCGCCCCCGTGGAAACCGTGGTCCAGATTGGCGGGCCCAAAGGGGTTGCCCGCTTTCTTCAACGCGCAGGAAGAAGTGGCCACAGACCGGGGAAGGAAAGCGTTATCTATTTTTTGCCCACCCATGCGATTGAACTTATAGAGGCTTCGGCATTACAAAAGGCCGTGAAACACAATACCGTAGAGGACCGTATTCCCTACCTGAATAGTTACGATGTCCTATTGCAATATTTGACCACGTTGGCCATTTCCGATGGATTTTACCCAAACGAGATTTTCAAGGAAGTATCAGGAACCTTTTGCTATCAGGCAATGAGCGAGGATTATTGGCAATGGCTGTTGAACTTTTTGGTCATGGGAAGTCAAAGCTTGCAATCCTATGATGAGTATAAAAAAGTGGAAATTGAGGGGGACGGCAAATTCAAGGTGAACAACAGGGGCGTAGCCATGCGACACCGATTCCAAATCGGGACCATCGTTGGCGATGTGAACCTTACCGTGAAATATCAAAAGGGTGGCTATATAGGAACCATTGAGGAATACTTCGTTTCAAAACTCAATAAGGGCGATGTCTTCACGTTTGCTGGCAGGAATCTGGAATTCATCCGAATAAAGGATATGCAGGTGCATGTGAAAAATTCCAAGAAAAAAACCAGCAAGGTCTCTAGTTGGATGGGCAGTAGGTTGACGCTCTCCGCCCAGATGTCGGAATTACTTCGGAACGAATTGTACAGTTCCGGTGAAGCGATGGAAAACCAATCGGTGGAAATCCGATCCCTGGCCCACATTTTTGAACGGCAGCGCAGGGAAAGCATCGTGCCTCAACCCGATGAATTCCTTATTGAAACCTTTAAAAGTAGGGATGGTCACCATGCGGTTTTCTACCCTTTTGAAGGACGTTTCGTCCATGAAGCCATGGGAAGTCTTCTGGGATATCGCATCAGTCTGCTATCCCCCATTACCTTTTCCCTCGCCTTTAACGATTATGGTTTTGAACTGCTTTCGGACAAGCCGATAGATATGCAACAGGTTTTGGACAACAACCTCTTTACGACCGATTTTCTTTTGGACGACCTACAGAAAAGTTTGAATGCCACCGAAATGGCACGAAGAAAGTTCAGGGACATCGCAATCATTAGCGGGATGGTCTTTACCGGCTACCCAAACAAAGGCATCAAAATGAAACACTTACAAAGTAATTCGCAACTCTTGTTCGAAGTTTTTAGGGATTACGAACCGGACAATCTGCTCTTTCAACAGGCCTTTACGGAAACCTTTGAACATCAGCTGGAAGAAGGTCGATTGCGACTTTCCATGGAACGTATAGCGACACAAAAAATCATATGGAAACAGTGTGAAAAGCCAACGCCCTTTGCCTTCCCCTTAATCACCGACCGATTAAGCCGTGAGCGACTTTCCAGTGAAAAGTTGGAGGACCGTATCCGCAGAATGGCGGCCCTATTGATGAAGTAAGACCATTAGCCCCCAGAGGTGGAATCCTTATTTAAACTAGTCCTTTACAGATACATTTACATTTCAATAAATCAAACCCAGATTTGTATTTTTACCCGCATGACCCATCCCATTCAAATTAAAGAGGAATCCTTCCAGTTACATTATTCCGGTGCCTTGTTCTGGGAAAACCAGTCGCTGCTGATGATGAGCGATGTACATCTAGGGAAGATCTCCCATTTTAGGAAGTATGGTGCCGCCGTTCCGCAACACGCCCTTTTAAAAAACTTTGAGACCATGGACGCGGCCATTGCCCAATTTGACCCAAAACACGTGGTATTTATGGGAGATCTCTTTCATTCTTCACTCAACAAGGAATGGGAATTATTTGAAGAATGGGTGGGGCAAAAAATAATTAAGCTCACTTTGGTAGAGGGGAATCATGATATTATATCGCCCGTAAAATACGAAGCCTTGGGCATCACGGTCACACCTGAGTTTTCATTGGGCAACTTTTTTATGACCCACCATCCGGAGGAGCGGGAAGGCCAGTTCAATTTTTCAGGGCATCTACACCCTGCCGTCCGTCTTACCGGACTTGGTAGGCAATCCGTGCGTTTGCGCTGTTTTTACAAATCATCTGTACAGATGATATTACCTGCCATGGGGGAGTTTACAGGATCCCATACCATGGCGGTTACAAAGGAGTGCGAAGTCTTCGCCATTTTGGGGGATACGGTACTGCCTGTCCAGGTACATGGCCGTAAGTCATAAAATTATTGCAACTCGGCCCAAAATTCCTTCGTTACCGCACATGGACATCCTTTGTTTCCCGTAAGTTTATATAAACAAAAAATCATGAACAAGATCTATGCAGTGCTCAACCTCTTATCGGTCCTACTGGTCATTGGGGTGAACTATATCTCCCAGGCCGTGCGACTGAACGATACCACCATTGGAGAGGTAAGCAACACTTATGACAATCTATTCACTCCCGCCAGCTATGCTTTTTCTATTTGGGGACTGATTTTTTTGGGACTCCTAGCATTTGCCATTTTTCAAATCCATCGGGCCTTTTTTACAAGAAACTCAACGGAATTTATAAGTCAAATTGGCTATTGGTTCTGTTTGGCCAATATCTTGAACAGTGCTTGGGTTATTGCCTTTGTTTACGATTATACGGGACTTTCCGTTATGATCATGCTAGGTATTCTTTTTTCATTGATCAGAATTGTCCTAAACACGAAAATGGAGCGGTGGGATGCCCCCAAGGAGCTCATCGCCTTTGTTTGGTGGCCTATTTGTCTGTACAGCGGCTGGATCGCCGTGGCGACCATTGCAAATATATCGGCCTTTCTTACCAAACTTGGATGGACGGGTGCTCCTTTATCGGAAAGCACCTGGACCATAATACTTGTGGCCGTCGCCACAGCCCTCAATTTATTGATCATAAAAAGACGATTTATGCGTGAATTCGCTGCCGTAGGTGTCTGGGCCTTGATCGCTATTGCAGTGAGGCATTGGAACAATTACCAAGTCATTGCACTCAGCGCCTTGATAGGTGCCCTACTTATTCTTAGCTATATCCTGTGGCAGGGTTTCAACAATAGAAAAAGCAATCCTTTTTATAAAAGTCCCCTAAAACTTTGATTAAAGTATTTCCTTTTTAAAATCAATTACTCCCATTTACCTAAATTTATATTCCACTCTTAATCCCAAAGGGCCGTCTTCCATTTGTATTCCCTAAACCAACCGATTATCCATAAATCCTTTCTAGAAATACAATTTCGTTTTTAAAAGAGGCTATTTTTTACAATATTAAATCGGTTTAATTTTAAGGTGGGCAAAACAGGAAACCAGTGAACAGATTTGTTGTTTGTTTTATTTTTCTAATCGGCATTCAAATAGGTACTTCTCAGGACCTGTTTTTTCAGCATTATGGTCTCGATGAAGGCCTGTCCCAACAGACCATTCGGTGCATTACCAAAACCCGTGATGGTTTTTTATGGCTGGGTACACAGGATGGCCTAAACAGGTTCGATGGTAAAAATTTTAAAGTATACCAACATAACGAAAACGATGCGCGCTCCCTATCGGGAAATTTTATCAATAGGCTGCTAGAAAGTGAAGACGGAACCCTGTGGGTCGCCACTGGGGGCAAAGGGGTCTGTTATTACCATCCGGAAACGGACACGTTTAAAAAGACCCCACTGGAAGATGGGAACTACAACACATTGGCCTTGGATACCGATGGAAACGTTTACACTAATTCCCCCCAGACCGGTCTTACGGTGCTTAAAAAGGACCGTGATTTCGCCCCGGAACATTTTTCGGCCCTTGATAAGATTATCACTTCCATCGCGATAAAAGGGAAAACCATTTTACTGGGCACCAAATCCGGTAACATACTAAAAGGCACTACGGACAATCACAATGAATGGACCATTGGCAATACTACCTTTCCTGGCAGTATCGAGGAAATTGTCCCCTATCAAAATGAATGGCTCTTAGGTACTTCGCGCGGACTTTATCTGTACAACGAGGCATTGGATACCACCACCTTTCTGAACATTGCCGAGCACGATGCTACCTCCAACGAGGTCTTTTTTATTGAATCCATTTTTAACACCCAAAATCAACTTTATTTGGGAACGGACAACGGTTTTTTCATGCTTGAAGGTTTGGATAAAACCACGGGTAGGTTTGCTTCGGGCAATGTGTATAAGGGCGATCTGGAGGACACAAACACGATTACCAGCAACAGGGTGTACGATGTATTGGTGCATGATGAACTTATTTATATCGGCACCAATAATCTGGACATCGCTTCCCAAGGTCTAAATGTCTTTAGGACAGTCAACCCCGATACCAGGCCAGCACTTACGAACAACTACGTCTTTTCCATTTTCAAGGATACAGATTTTTTATTTATCGGCACACGAAAAGGAATCAATTGTATTGACCAAAATGGCGTGGTATACGTAATTTCAAAGGAGAGCACTCAACAGCAATTGGCGTACGACGTCATTAGGGGTATGGCAAAAGATGACCACAATAATCTTTGGGTGGCTACCACCAAAGGTGTTTCGGTAATTTCCCTGAACAATTTCAATCCTCAAAAACCCAACATCACATCCTTTTATTTTGACGAAAACGATCAAAGCTCCCTGAGCAACGATAACACCCGGAGTATTTACAAAGACCGTCTTGGGACCATGTGGGTCTGTACTTACGGGGGCGGCCTAAACCGGTTTACGGGCGACCTAAGCCGTAATGAAATCACTTTTGAGAGGTACGGGATGTTGGATGGCGCAACTTCCATCAGTTCCGATTTTGTGTACAACATCGTTCAGGACCAAAAAAATCGGTATTGGATAAGCTCTGAAAATGGTCTTAACCTATTGACTTTCAAAGAAGGTGACTATCAAAACCCCGTTTTTAAAACATATGTTGCCAATGGCAAGGAAGGGGAATTGAAAAACAACAGCGTACTGAACACCTTTTTGGATGCCGAAGGGACACTTTGGGTAGCCACACAAAGCGGTATCGATACATACGATGAACTAACAGATTCCTTTATCCATTTTGGCAAAGCCGAGGGCTTGGGCAATGACTATGTTTACAACATCTTGGAGGATGAGGATGGCATGTTATGGATGAGTACCAACAACGGATTGTTTCGGTTTGATAAAAAACAAAGTAAGTTTACCCACTTTACGGTCAAGGACGGGCTGCAAAGTTCTGAATTCAACCTAGGTGCCCATTTCAACGATACGAAAGAAAATGTACTCTATTTTGGGGGCATCAATGGCTTTAATTCCTTTTCCCCGCGCGATGTTCACCTGCTGGATTGGCAGGGCGACCTTTCCCTCACCTCCCTTAAAATAAAGGATAAAGAGGTGAACCCAATTACGCATCCTAGCGTTTTGGACCTTGGCTTTAGCATAGCAAAAAGGATTACGTTGGACCACGACTCCTTTCCCTGCTATATCCAGTTCACGGATTTTGACTATCGCCCCAATAAAAATACCCAATACCATTATTCCTTTGATGAGGAGGAATGGAACGCCCTTGGCTATAGCAACGAACTTCAACTGCTCCAATTGCCCAAGGGAAAGCATACCTTAAAAATACAAGGTAGTTCTAGGGACGGTTTTTGGCAAAAGGACCCTTTGGAACTGGAAATAGTCGTAATACCACCTTGGTACAACAGTAATCCTGCCTATTTGGCTTATGCGCTGCTACTGCTTGGCTCAGGCTATTTGATGTATCGTTTTCGGTTGCGCCAAAAAATGGCGTACCAGGAGGCAAAACGCCTTAAGGAACTGGACGATGTCAAATCCCGACTCATCACGAACATCACCCACGAATTTAGAACGCCGCTAACCGTAATCCTTGGGTACCTGAACACTTTGAACAGTGAATTGGGGGAGCGGGCAAAAATGAAAATTCCCCTCAATGCCATTGAACAGAACAGTAAAAACCTCTTAAAGTTGGTGAACGAAATGCTGGATCTGGCCAAATTGGAAACCGGCAACCTAAAATTGGACAGGACACCCATAAATCTGGCAACATTTACCCATTATATAGTCCAAAGTTTTGAAAGCCTCGCCCAAAAAAATAATATCCAAATAAAGTATTTTAAAGCCGAAGATTCCATTGTCAGCACGGTGGATACGGAAAAAATGCGTCAAATTTTATTCAATTTGATAAGTAACGCACTCAAGTTTTCGGAACAGGTAAGCACGATCAAAGTGTTGGTGGCCAAAGAGGAAGGTTGGGCGACCATAACGATCCAAGACCAAGGCATGGGCATTCCAAAAGAGGAACTACCGCATATATTCAATAGGTTCTATCGCTCTACCAATACCTCTGCCACAACATCGGGAACAGGTATTGGACTTTCTTTGACCAAAGAGTTGATACACCTCATGGAGGGTACTATTGAAGTGTATTCCATAGAAAACATTGGCACCACTTTTAAAGTTAAGCTACCCCTTTCAAACCTATCCCCAACAGAAGAGGATTATAGTTCGGAAGAAATCCACAATTCGGATTCCGGACAAATGGCACAAGATGCCCAGAGGGAAAAAGAAATCGGCAAAGTAAAAAATGTGCATACGGTTTTGGTTGTTGAGGACAATGCCGATATATCGGCCTACATAGCCTCCAGGTTGGATTCCCAATACCACCTATTGTTTGCCTATAACGGGCAAGAGGGGCTGGAAATGGCAAAAAGGGAAATACCGGATATCATACTTACCGATGTAATGATGCCCTTACTGGACGGGTATGAAATGACCAAAATGCTTCAGGAAGATGCAGTTACCGATCATATTCCCATCATCATGCTCACCGCCAAGTCCATGGACGAGGACGTACTAGATGGTTTAAAAAGCGGTGCCGATGCCTATCTGGCCAAACCTTTCAACGAAGCGGAACTAAAACTTCGAATTTCAAACCTGATTGAAAAAAGAAATCGGTTACAATCCAAATACCAAAATTCCATCCTTCATACACCGAAAAAATCCAGTGCCAAATCCGAAAAGAACCTACGATTTTTAAACAAGGCCGTTGAACTGATCCATAAAAATCTAGACAATGCCGATTATGACAGCGAGCAGTTGGCCAAGGATATGGCCATGAGCGACTCACAACTCTACAGAAAACTAAAGGCCATCACGGGCAGGAGCACAGCTATTTTCATACGCAATGTACGTTTGGAAAAGGCGAAAGAACTGCTCCAAAATTCAGATAAAACGGTTGCCGAGGTTGCTTTTGAAACAGGATTCAACGACCCCAACTGGTTCAGTAAAGCATTCAGGGAAGAATTTGGGCAAAGTCCCACACAATTTCGCAACTAACTAAATATAAGCTATTTATGGTATTTTTTGCAAAAATACTACCCATGATATTTTAGGGATCGCACAAATAATCGTTCCATTTGCCAAAATAGCCAAGAAGGAATGCACGGCCGTTACTGACATTTGTCCTGAACCAAATAAATAAAAGAAAAAATGAAAACTTCAAGTGTTTTGATCGTGCTACTTCTTATGAATTCGGGTTTCTTGGCAGGGATGTTGGGAACGCAACTTCTAGGCTTTCTTAATCCTTATATGGTGGGGGGAGCGGAACTTCTTCTGGGGGTAGCCTATTATGCGCATACGGTCGTTAGGGATGTACGTAATTGCTTTGACGTGGATTTCAAATTATAGTTGTCACAAAGCATAGAAATCACCATAAAGGAGCTTTTTTGTCCGGTTTGTAAGGATTTTTTGAAGCCTAAAATCCGATTATTGCAATATTCAATAGAAATGATCTGCGTCCCTTGGTTTCCTTGAAAGGGTTAAAAATCTCACTGGAAAAAATTGCTTGGTAAGCCATCCGGGGTTACTTTTGCCGCAAATTTCTTGGATTGACCAAATCATCCATAGCAACGCTTTATCAACAGTCTCCCAAACTAGGGAAACTGCGGGATGCTATTTCCCAAGTTCAAGATTCGGATGCCCTTGAAAACCCAAGTATTGAACTAAAAGGATTGGCAGGTTCTGCACTATCCTTTGTCCTTGCTGATACGTTCAACAAACAGGAAAGACCGTTTTTGGCCATTTTCAACGACAAGGAGGAGGCCGCCTATTATCTCAACGACCTGGAAAGGATCCTTGGTGAAGAACATGTGCTTTTTTATCCGGGAAGTTATAGAAGGCCCTATCAAATTGAGGAAACGGACAATGCCAATGTACTCCTTAGGGCCGAGGTCTTAAACCGCATCAACTCCCGAAAAAAACCGGCCTTTATCGTTAGCTACCCCGATGCACTTTTTGAAAAAGTACTCACCCGGAAGGAACTGGACAAGAACACCCTAAAGATGAAAGTGGGCGATTCGTTGTCTCTCGATTTTTTGAACGAGGTGCTGTTCGAATATCAATTTAAACGCGTGGACTTTGTGACCGAACCTGGGGAGTTTTCCGTACGTGGGGGTATCGTGGACGTGTATTCCTTCTCCAATGACGAACCGTACCGCATTGAATTCTTCGGCGATGAGGTCGATAGCATTAGGACCTTCGATGTAGCCACACAGCTATCCATTGACAAGATAAAGACCATAACCATCGTCTCCAATATGGCCAACAAGTTCCTTACGGAACAGCGACAATCCTTCTTGACCTATATTGCGGCGAATACACTGGTATACAGCAAGAATACCGATTTACTTTTTGGTTGCCTCAACGACCTTTTCGAGAAAGCCAAGGAAGCCTTTTCAAAACTCTCGGAGGAGATAAAACACGCCAACCCGGCGGAACTCTTTTTGAGCGGCGCGGCGTTTAAGGAGCAATTGCAGAACTTCACCGTATTAACTACAGATGGCGCCCAAAAGAATCAAAACCAATTTGAGTTCCATACAAAGCCCCAACCCTCTTTCAACAAGAAGTTCGATCTATTGATCGAAAACCTCAACGATTATAGGGACAAAGGCTATACCAACTATATTTTTTGTGCCAGCGAACAGCAATCCAAAAGGTTTCAGGACATCTTTGAGGAAATAAACCAAAAGGTACATTACCAGACCCTGGTTTTTCCCTTATATCAAGGATTTGTGGACGACGATCTAAAACTGGTGTGCTATACGGACCATCAAATCTTTGAGCGCTACCACAAGTTCCATATCAAGAACGGATATTCCAAAAAACAGTCCATCACCTTAAAGGAACTCAACAAATTGGAAATTGGGGATTATGTGACCCATATTGACCATGGTATCGGGAAATTTGGGGGACTGCAAAAAATAGATGTGGAGGGCAAAAAACAGGAGGCCATCAAACTCATGTATGGCGAGCGTGATATCCTTTACGTGAGCATCCATTCCCTTCATAAAATATCCAAATTCAACGGCAAGGACGGGGCCGTTCCCAAAATATACAAATTGGGTTCCGGGGCCTGGAAAAAAATCAAGGACAAGACCAAAAACAGGGTCAAGAAAATCGCGTTCGACCTCATCAAGGTATACGCCAAAAGACGCTTGGAAAAAGGATTCCAGTACGCGCCGGACAGTTATTTGCAGAACGAATTGGAGGCTTCCTTTATTTATGAGGACACTCCGGATCAAAGCACGGCCACGGAGGATGTAAAAAAGGACATGGAGAGCGAACGCCCCATGGACCGATTGATCTGTGGCGATGTAGGTTTTGGAAAAACAGAAGTGGCCATACGGGCCGCTTTCAAGGCCGTTGACAATGGTAAACAGGTGGCCGTCTTGGTACCTACCACTATTTTGGCCTTCCAACACCACCGTACGTTTTCAGAACGGTTAAAGGATATGCCGGTTTCGGTCGATTATCTAAACCGATTTAGAACGGCCAAGGAAAAGAAAGAGACCCTGGTAAATTTGGCTTCCGGCAAGGTGGACATTATCATTGGCACCCATCAATTGGTGAACAAGAACGTAAAATTCAAGGACCTGGGACTGTTGATCGTGGACGAGGAACAGAAATTTGGCGTATCGGTAAAGGACAAGTTAAAATCCATCAAGGAAAATGTGGATGTGCTCACCTTAACGGCCACACCTATTCCTAGGACCTTGCAATTCAGTTTGATGGCCGCCAGGGATCTATCGGTCATCAATACGGCCCCACCCAACCGATATCCCATTGAAAGTCAGGTAATCCGCTTTAACGAAGAGACCGTTAGGGATGCCATTAGCTATGAAATAGAGCGTGGAGGTCAGGTATTCTTTATCCATAACAGAATCGAAAACATCAAGGAGGTAGCGGGCATGATCCAACGATTGGTTCCGGATGCCAAGGTAGGGATAGGCCATGGCCAAATGGACGGTAAAAAATTGGAAACCCTCATGTTGGGCTTTATGAACGGGGAGTTTGACGTACTGGTTTCCACGACCATTGTGGAGAGCGGCCTGGACGTTACCAACGCCAATACCATCTTTATCAACAATGCGAACAATTTTGGACTGAGCGACCTTCACCAAATGCGCGGTCGTGTGGGCCGAGGTAACAAAAAGGCCTTTTGTTATTTCATTACCCCGCCATACGAGGTATTGACCACGGATGCCCGTAAGCGTATCGAGGCACTGGAACAATTTACAGATCTAGGCAGTGGCTTTAACATCGCCATGAAGGATTTGGAAATACGGGGTGCCGGCGATTTATTGGGGGGCGAACAGAGCGGATTCATTAACGAAATCGGCTTTGAAACCTACCAAAAAATACTCGCGGAAGCCATTGAGGAATTGAAGGAGAACGAATTCAAGGAGCTGTATGATGAAGTGGACGGTCCCCACGAAAAAGTGTATGTAAAGGAGACGCAGATAGATTCTGATTTTGAACTCTTGTTCCCCGATGACTACATCAATAACATTACGGAACGGCTGACACTGTATACCGATTTGAACCAGGTAGATGACGAGGAAGGACTCCAGAACTTTGAAAAACAATTGATAGACCGTTTTGGGGAACTGCCCCTCCAGGCCGAAGACCTATTGAATTCCGTACGGATCAAATGGATCGCCAATGGCATCGGACTTGAAAAAATAGTAATGAAACAGGGGAAGATGATAGGCTATTTTATAAGCGACCAGCAATCCGACTTCTATCAAAGCGAGAATTTTACCCGGATATTACAATACGTACAATCCAACCACCAAAAATGTAGGATAAAGGAAAAGCAGACCCGTAACGGGCTCCGTTTGCTCCTGACTTTTGACGGAATTACCAGCGTGGATAAGGCATTACAGGCGATGTTACCCTTTGAAAGAAGGGCTAGAATTGAAAATATCTCAAAATTGGAAGGGCAAAAAGGTGGTTAATCCAAAAAATAGCAATTTTAACAGAATTAACTCCCAGATACGGCCTGATTCAGATACCTTAGCAAAACCGCTAAAACTCTAAATAACCACGTGAAGTTCTTTACATATGACTTTTGATATCTCTGAAAAACTGGCCATCGTAAAGGTTATTGATGCACTTATCCATGCCGATGGTGTTGTGCATGACGGTGAAATAAACGCCTTTGGGAAACTGATGGAGGTTTTGGATTTTGACGCCAACTTTTTGATTCAGGCACGTTTTCTGGAAACCGAACAGAGCATCTCCATGGTTCGTAATTTTTCCCATGAAAAAAGGGAAATGTTGGAGAATCTTATGGAGGAGGTGGCAAAATCAGATGGTTTTGTCCATCAAAAGGAAATTGAAATGATGGAAAGTGTACTATCCTCCATCAAAATGCACATTCATTCCAATGTGTAAATGGTACTGTTAATAGCTTAGGATAGCAATATAATCAGATTTCGGTCCTAAAAAACGACACCCAGCCCTATTCCATTATACTTTCATACCTCCCTTCAATTTGGATACTGGGCAAATCTGAGCCATAAATTCTCAGGTAATCGTTTCCATTTCAATTATCTTTAGCTGCTTCCTTATGGAGTTCATTTACAAAAAATCAAAAAAGTAAGTTATGGATACTTTCTTAGGACAACTTCAAAAACCCTTCGCAAGTTGCTTTTGCCTTGCATTCCTAGTATTGGTTTCGTGCAAAAAGGAAATTAATAAATCGGATAATGAGCCCGTGGAAATTTCCGTTGTTACGGATGCCACCAAAAAAAGAATAGATTCCACCTTGAAATCCTTCGTTGATTCTGGAAATATCGCAGGTATATCGGCCTTGATTTTTGAGAATGGGCAAGAAGTGTATTTCAATGCCTTTGGTTATGCCGATAAAGAAGCCCAAAAACCTATGGACCGGAACACCATCGTCCAAATTTACTCGATGACCAAACCCATTACGGGAACGGCCCTCATGACACTATATGAAGAAGAAAAATTCGATTTGGACGACCCCATATCAAAATATGCTCCGGAATTTTCCAATATGGAAGTCTATACAGGAATGGATCCAAAGGGAAATATCACCACGGAACCCTTGGATCGGCCGGTAACCATAAGGGACGTAACCCGGCACACTGCTGGGTTTCCCAACAGACCGGATATTCTTGGCTTGAGCGAATTATTGGAGCAAAAAAACATTTACGATCGTGAGACTACGCTAAGTGATTTAGCGGAAAAATTAGGCGACATCCCACTTTGGTTCCAACCGGGCACCCAATGGGAGTATGGGCCAAGTGTAGATGTACAGGCCCTTTTGGTGGAACGGATTTCTGGGGTCCCCTATGTAGAATATGTACGGAACAATGTGCTGGACCCGCTTGGAATGCAAGAAACACGCTATTTTATTCCTGAAGGGGACCGGGATCGATTTGCAAGACTCTATATACGAACCGGGGAGGGGGAATTGGTCAAGGATTCCGTCACCTACAGCAATTACACGGAACACTGGCCTATGACCCGAGGTGGTTCCGGTTTAACCTCTACGTTGGACGATTATATGAAATTCGCCCAGATGTTGGTAAATGATGGTAGTCTTGATTCCGTTCAAATATTAAAACCGGAAACGGTAAAACTCATGGCCACTAACCAGTTGGCCGATAGCATAACCGAGCGTTCTTGGTTACCTTCCAAGGGTCAGGTAGGATTTGGAATCGATTTTGCCGTTCGGGTAGCCTCACCTGCAGATGCAGATGAAAATCATGGCGTAGTAGGCGAGTTTTATTGGGATGGTGCTGCAAGCACCCTTTTTTGGGTAGACCCCGTAAATAAGCTCACGGCCGTCATGTTCGTACAACTGTTCCCTTATGACCAAATAGGATTGCACAAAAAATTCAGGGATGCCGTTTATGGCCCCTACAAGGCAGATAATGCCAACTAAAAATCAGAATTTATGAAGATCGCAAAGATTTTGTTATTGCTTTTTTTATCCTTTAAAGTCCAATCACAACATACGGTTTCGGGTAATTTCTCCCCGGCCGATGCTTTTCGCTATATCATGGTATATCACCTGTCCAGCGACGGTATTCAATACGTTACGGATACGGGTGTAAAGGACGGCCAGTTTTCCTTTACCTTGCCCAATTCCGTTTCCCCGGGCACCTACAGATTGGTGTATGGCGTTCCCCAAGATGAGTACTTTATCGATATCGTTTACAACTGCGAAGAGGATATCGTCTTCAATTTTAACTTGGACGAGGGCATTACGATCGTGAGTTCTAAGGAAAACATGATCTACTATGATTACTTCACCGAAATCGAAAATGCCAAGGATGAACTCATGGCCTTTTACAGCGAAGATAAATCGGATAAAAAGGAGTATATGGACTTGGTGAACAACCTAAAACAGGTGCAAAATTCCTTCGAGACCCAATCACAAGGTTTGATCGCCGATACTTTCGTAAAAGCGAATAGGCACTATCTACCAAAAGAGTATATGTCTTTGGAAAACTATCTTATCGAGAAAAAGAAACACTACTTTGATGCCATTGATTTTAAAAACGCGACGCTACAGGCCTCAGAATTTTTTTCCGATAAGATCATAAACTATATGTTCTGGGCCATTCACCCCGGAACTCCAGAAAAGGATATGGTGAAGGAAATCAATAAAAACGTGGATTTTTTAGCCTCAAAATTGGAGGTGGTTCCAAAAGTTTTGCAATCATCGATTTGGGCCAAGGCTTGGAACAAGGCAAATGAAAGTGAGGTCTACACCGTTTCGGACTATATTTTCAATACCTATTTGAAAAAACTTGCTACAGATACCAATAATGCAAACTTAATTACGAACATCGAAACCCAAACCCGACTCCGTAAAGGGGCCGTTTCGCCCGATATTACTTGGGAGGAAAATGGAGTAAACAAATCATTGTCAGGTTTGACCGGTGCTTCCAACTACCTCCTGATTTTTTGGAGCAGTACATGCTCCCATTGTTTAAATGAATTGCCCGGTCTTCACGAACACCTAAAAACCGTCAAGGATTTGAAGGTGCTCGCCGTTGGTTTGGAGGACGGTAAGGAAAATTGGGAACAGACCATTCCCAAGTTGCCCGATTTCCACCACGCCATAGCCCTTGAGAAGTGGGAAAGCCCCTATGTAAAGACTTTTGCGATTCAACAGACACCCACCTACTTTATCCTGGACAAGGACAAACGATTCTTGGACAGACCTGAAAGTGCTGAGGCGGTTGTTGACTATTTAAAGAGAAGTAATAAAAAAAACTGATCACAGGTTTGTCAACCTAAAACTAGCTGATTTTTAGGGTTTTATTAAAGATTTGTTTTTAAGAAAAAGGACAATTGTAAATACAACCATTTTTTTGGAATTTGGAATTTACAGCTTGGAATTTTTAAATAGCCAATACTAAAGAACTCCCATAACTCCCTAAACTACAACTACAAGGTTTTTAAGTCCTTAATGGTCTTAAAGGCGATATCTACCTGTTCGTCATTCACCAAAATGGTAAACTCGTTGGTTGTGGAGATAACTTCGTAGAGCACGATTCCTTCCCACGCCAATCGCTGAAAAATAAAGTAGTAGATTCCTGGAACGGATACGTTTTCCGCAGGCAACTTGACCGTTATAGAGGAAAGGTCATCCGCTTTTTGGGTACATTTCTCGTCCTTGAAAAGTCTTTGGACGGTTTCGTCCATAATACTGCTGATGACGATATTGATTTCGTTTACGCCCCTACTGGAAGTATAAAAGACATCTTGGTTTTCATTGATTTCTTCCAATAATTTAGCCTGATGCACCAGTATTTTATCCGAAGCCAAAAACGTATAATCCGATAGGGAGGACCGCACCGTAATCTCCCCGATATTCTTCAACACCTTTAAAATCTTGTGTGTAGCCCTAAATTCAAGGTCATCGGAAAGTCTTTTCAGCGCCATGACAATAGCACCGTTTCGTATATCCTTTCCCAGTTCGGACTCAATTTCAGGTTTGACGATTCTTGAAAGCGATGTAAGGTTGATGATACCTTGTGCCAAGGCGCTTTGCAAGAACGGTTTTTTCTTGATGTAATGCTCTACAACGGAAGAAATGGTCTTCATATGTTAGAATTTATTGATTTAAAAAGCTGTATGCTATGCACCTTCCCGATAACTTTCGGAGCACCTCGTTGGCTTACGAGTATGCCATTGGCTCATTTCAGACATTTGGCTGTTTGAGCAAATATAACAACTTGTTATAAATAAAACAAAATGTTTTTAAACATTATTCTATAAACCTAATAGGATAATCAAAAGTGGTAAAACGCGGATTCAAGATGTTCCAATTGAAAGGTCCCCTTTTCTTTCAGAATGGTGATGATATCGAAACGGGTTTCCACATCCAAATCGTTGGAGGTTACATAATGATCGGCCGCCATGACCAATAGCTTTATTTTCTTGTGTGTTACCGTTTCTGCAATGTTCTCAAAAAAAACGGAGCTTCGCGAACGTACCTCTACAATGGCCAAGACTTTATCCTTTTTGGCAATAATATCAATTTCGGCCTTTAGGTACCTATAGTTTTGATAGCAGATTTGATATCCTTTTTTTATAAGGTAGTCTTTGGCCATCTCCTCTCCTTCCTTGCCAAATTCATTATGTCTTCCCATAATATTCCGTAAAAAAGTGTATTTCGTCGAAAAAATATGTTTTTTACCGTTTTTAAAAAAGGAACATATTAAATTCGGCTGTCGGACAACGAAAATATACGGATTCTTATACTATCCCAAATTTCGTTGCGTTAGATAGAAGCCCCAACTCTATTGAACGTAACATTATTAACGCCCTACTTTCAGGACTATGGAATATTTCATTAATTGTAATACTTCTACCCTTGCTCCGTATACGGCACCTTTAGACCAGACTAGAGCTTTACACCTTTACAGAAGATTAGGCTTTAGTGCATCGGTAGATACCATCAACCAAGCCATTGAACAAAATGCCGGTACCCTTGTGGATGCCTTGGTGGACCAGGCCATAAACATGGCCCCTACGGCCGCCCCTCTTTGGGCGGATTGGAACAATGCGAATTATCCGGCAGACGATGATGCCCGTAGGCAATTGGTAAACCAACAACGGTCAGAATTCGCCCTAGGCTATACCAATGCCCTATTGTCGAACAATCTTAGGGACCGATTGAGTTTCTTCTGGAGCAACCATTTTGTGACCGAATTGGATGTGTACGATTGTAACTCCTTCCTATACCACTACATCAACTGCCTTCAAAGAAACGCCATTGGAAATTTCAGGACGTTCGTAAGTGAAATTGGCCTAACCAGTGCCATGCTCTATTATTTGGACGGTGTCTATAACAATGGTAACAATCCCAATGAGAATTACGCAAGGGAACTCTATGAACTATTTACCCTTGGTGAAGGAAATGGGTACACGGAGCAGGATATCATAGAAACGGCAAGGGCCCTTAGTGGTTACGTGGAGCGTGGAGAGGAAGGGTGTACCCAGGTGACCTTTAGGGCAGACAGACATGATACGGGTACCAAAACCATTTTGGGCCAAACGGGCAATTGGGGCTATGACGATGTTATCAACATCCTGTTTCAGCAAAGACCCAATGAAATAGCAGAATTCATCTGTCGTAAACTCTATGAGTTTTTCGTACATCCGGATTCACAGGACGACATGAACAACGCCCAAGTAATTATTGATGGCATGGCATCGACGTTCATTTCAAACAATTTTGATTTGGCTCCTGTCTTAAGGCAGCTATTTAAAAGCCAACACTTTTTTGACGATGAGGCCATTGGCGTCATCATTAAAAGTCCTTTCGATTTTTATTTGAACACCTTGAAGGAAACAAGCTTTGCCTATGATGATACCGTGTTGGGCTCCATGCTCAATTACAGTGGACTTTTAGGTCAAGAATTGTTCGACCCCTTTGATGTTGCCGGATGGCAGCGGGACAGAACGTGGATCAACACTAATTTTATTATAGGTAGGTGGCTTACCATTGAAAGTCTTTTGGAGACCTTCTACCAACAGGATAACGAACAATTCAGGTCGTTGGGTTTATCCATAACAGGAACCACTGGCTTGACCAGTACCAATCCTGATGCGGTAGCCCGGCTCATCATCGACTTTATCCTCCCCAAAGGATTATTGGACGAAGGCGAGTATGCAAAGGCATTCGCCATCTTTAGAAGTGATGTGGAAGACGTTTACTACGAAGGTGGCAACCAGGAATCCTGGACCTTGGCCACTTGGCCACAAGCCCCATATCAAGTGTATCTTTTGATGCAATACCTAGCTAGACAACCTGAATATCAATTAAAATAACAACACCTACTACTATGTGCCATACACATCACTCACCCCACAAAGGACTGGAACACGATGGTCATGATAAAGAACATCAAATATGGAGCCGTCGTTCCTTTTTACAGGCCTTGGGAATCGCCGGTTCCGGTTCTATGTTATTGGGAGCCAATATGCTTACCGCATCCTCTCCCTCCCCATTGACCGCAGGTATTGCCGCGGCGGAAACGGATAACATCTTAATTCTTATAAGGTTATCTGGAGGAAACGATGGTCTAAGTACCGTTATCCCCATTGAGCAATATGACAGCTATGCCAACGCACGACCCAATATCTATATCCCAGAAAGTAAAGTGTTAAAACTTACGGATGAATTTGGTGTTCCATCTTACATGGGAGCTTTGGAGCCCATGTGGGGCAATGGTCAGTTCAAGGCAGTCCACGGTGTAGGATATCAAAACCAAAGTCTCTCTCATTTTACGGGTTCCGATATTTATGCGAATACTGATTTGACCACAACCGGTTTTAGTGGACTCAATACCGGATGGATGGGAAGACATTTCGAAAATATTTATCCCGATTATTTGATAAACCCTCCCGCCGCTCCGGCAGCGATACAGATCGGGCAGTTTGGAAATTTGATTTTCCAAGGGGAGGAAACCAATTATGCCTTTGTGACCTCTAACGTGGAGCAACTACAGGAGATTGCAGAATCTGGCGTAGTTTATGGTTTGGACAATGCCCTCTTTAATGGCTGTATGTACGGGGACCAATTAAAGTTTTTAAGAGGGGTGGCGAATACTACCTATGAATATTCCGGTCTTATTCACGAAGCCTATGCAAGGGGCCAAAACCAAGTGGAATATCAGGATAACGGGTTTGCCCGTCAAATGGCCCTTTTGGCAAGATTGATAAAAGGCAATTTGGGCACCAAGGTATACATGGTATCGATGGGTGGTTTTGACACCCACGGCAATCAGCCTTTGGCACATGAGCGATTAATGACCAATCTATCGGTTGCCCTCAATAATTTCTACGAGGATCTAGGGTTTACCCAACAGGACAATCAGGTATTGAGCATGACCTTTTCTGAATTTGGTCGAAGAATTTTCGAAAACGGTTCCAATGGAACGGACCATGGAAAGGCGGCCCCTACCCTGTTCTTTGGCTCAGGATTGAACGGAAGCGCCTTTGTGGGCGACCACCCTACGTTGGACGACCCTGACGGAAGAGGCAACCTGGAATACACCATGGATTTCCGGGATTTGTATGCCACGGTGTTGGCCGAATGGTTGTGCGTGGACATTCCCCTCGTCGAACAACATCTTTTGGACCACCCCTACAATCCAGTGAATTTAGGCTTCAACTGTAGCGGTACGGATTTCCCAGATATCGTGTACAGCGACGGTCCGGTAACCCCACCAACACAACCCGGTGAGGAAGGAACAGATCCCGTAAATCCAGATTTACTGAACGCCATCGTTCACAAACCTTTCTATCCTACGGATAGTACCCCACATATTTATCTGGAAATGCCGTTCTCTGCGCAGGTGGATATTCAATTGTACAATATTCTTGGACAGCATGTTGGCACCGTTTTTAACGAAATGATGCTAGAAGGGTCCACAGAGATCAACATACGAGAGCGCATGCCCAAACACCTATCATCCGGCAAGTACATTTATCGCATAAGTGTACAGAATCAAAAGATGAGCAAGTCGGTAATGGTAGCGTAAAGAGTTTCCCCACTATGTAACTTGACCTTCGGTCGTACTATGGTACGCCGAGGGTTTTTTGTTTTTTCCGTATCTGGCCCAACTAGGGATTAAAAATGGTTATTTTTGTGCCTTTAATTTAATCCGATGACCAAAGCCATTCCACCCAAAAGATATACGGTTACGGCCGCCCTACCCTATACCAACGGACCTATACACATTGGCCATTTGGCCGGGGTCTACGTACCTGCGGATATTTATACCCGATATTTACGCCTAACGGGCAAGGAGGTTGCCTTTGTCTGTGGAAGCGACGAGCATGGCGTGGCCATTTCCATGAAAGCCAAGAAGGAGGGTGTTTCGCCCAAGGATGTCATCGACAAATACCACGGTATCATAAAAAAATCCTTTGCGGATTTTGGCATTTCTTTTGACAATTATTCCAGGACCTCAGCAGAGGTACATCATGAAACAGCATCGGGATTTTTCAAACAATTATACGAACAGGGAGATTTCATAGAGGAAACTACCGCCCAATTATACGACGAGGAAGCGAAACAATTTTTGGCCGACCGATTCGTCATCGGCACCTGTCCAAAATGCGGTAACGAGGAAGCCTATGGCGACCAATGCGAGAATTGCGGTTCCTCCCTGAATGCCACCGATTTGATCAATCCAAAATCCACCATAACGGGCACGACACCCACAACAAAGGAGACCACCCATTGGTTTTTGCCCTTGGACCGCTATGAGGATTTTTTAAGGGAATGGATCTTAAAAGGCCATAAGGACGATTGGAAACCCAACGTCTACGGCCAGTGCAAATCCTGGATTGATGGCGGTCTCGAACCCCGTGCGGTTACTCGGGATCTGGATTGGGGGATTCCCGTACCCGTAAAAGGCGGAGAAGGCAAAGTTTTGTATGTATGGTTTGATGCACCCATTGGCTACATCTCCTCCACCAAGGAATGGGCGGAAAGAGAGGGAAAGGACTGGAAACCCTACTGGCAGGACAAGGATACCAAATTGGTGCATTTTATCGGTAAGGACAATATCGTTTTTCACTGCATCATTTTTCCATCCATCCTAAAAGCACATGGGAATTATATCCTACCGGAAAACGTCCCCGCCAACGAGTTCCTGAATCTGGAGGGGAACAAGCTTTCCACCTCCAAAAACTGGGCCGTGTGGCTGCACGAATATTTGGAGGATTTTCCAAACATGCAGGACGTGCTTCGGTATACCTTAACGGCCAATGCCCCGGAAACAAAGGACAACGATTTTACCTGGAAGGACTTTCAGGCCAGGAACAACAATGAGCTGGTGGCCATTTTTGGGAATTTTGTGAACCGTGTCGTAGTGCTAACAAATAAGTACTATGAAGGCAAAATACCTGCTCCAAGTACCCTTTTGGAAGTGGATAGTGAAACCTTGAACGAACTCAAAAATTTTCCGGAGATTATCTCCAGTTCCTTGGAACGTTATCGCTTTAGGGAAGCAGGTCAGGAGTTGATGAATCTTGCCCGCTTGGGCAATAAATATTTAGCCGATGCAGAACCCTGGAAAGTCATTAAAGAGGACGAGGAACGGGTAAAAACAATTATGTATGTTGCTTTGCAAATTGCCGCTGGATTGGCGGTTTTGAGCGAACCGTTTTTACCGTTTACTTCGGATAAGCTGAAAAGCATTTTAGGGGTCCGGTCGAGCGCAATCGAGACCTCTTGGAATGAGGTATCTACCAAAGATATTCTGTTACCCCCCGGACACAAAATTGGTCAATCCGAGCTATTGTTCCGTAAAATTGAAGACGCTGAAATTCAAGCGCAACTGGACAAGCTGGAAGCTACAAAAAAAGCAAACCAACAAGAAAACAAAGCCCATATGCCACAAAAGGATACGATTACCTTTGACGATTTCTCCAAACTGGACATGCGCGTAGGCACCATAGTGGAAGCCGAGAAAATGCCCAAAGCCAAAAAATTATTGGTCCTAAAAGTGGATACCGGTTTGGATGTTCGTACCATTGTCTCCGGTATTGCCGAAAGTTTTACCCCGGAAGAAATTGTGGGCAAAAAAGTGACCGTATTGGTCAATCTAGCACCCAGGGCCTTACGTGGGGTGGAAAGTGAGGGCATGATCTTGATGACGGAAAACAAGGAAGGTAAATTGGTATTCGTAAATCCGGATGAGGATGGGGTTGGTAATGGATTAACCATTAGCTAAAAATCCTACACACTTTAAAAGGTCTCGACTGCGCTCGACCGGACAAAACCCAATTTAAAATGTTATTGCTACCCTACATCCAAAAACACACAAACCTTCCCGAAAAAGGGATTCTAAACACGGTTGACCTATTAAACCAAGATTGTACCGTCCCTTTTATATCACGATACAGGAAGGAAGCTACAGGTGGATTGGACGAAGTCCAGATTGGCAGTATCGTTCAGTTTAAAGAACAATTCGAGGCCCTAGAAAAACGCAAAAGCGCTATTATAAAATCGGTAGAGGAACAAGACCTTTTAACCCCGGAACTTAGGGCCAAGTTTGAATCCGCCGAGGATTTGACCCAATTGGAAGACCTGTACCTCCCCTTCAAAAAAAGTAAAAAGACCAAGGCCGAGGTAGCCCGAAAACAAGGGTTGGAACCCTTGGCCAAAATTATCATGGCCCAACGGTCGGACGACATTGAGTTCTTGGCATCCAAATACCTAAGTCCCGAGGTACAAAACGAAGACGAAGCTTTAGAGGGTGCACGACACATTATTGCCGAGTGGATCAATGAACGCACTGATGTTAGAAATATGATCCGGAACCAGTTGGAACGGTTCGCATTGATTACCACAAAAGTGGTTTCAGCGATGAAGGATGCTTCGACTACGCTCAGCACAAGTGAAAAATCTCAAAAATACCGGGATTATTTTGATTGGAGCGAACCCTTGAACCGTTGTCCATCGCACCGGCTATTGGCCATTTTACGGGCGGAATCGGAAAAAATCATCCGAGTAAAAATAGAACTGGACGATGAACGGTTACTGCAAGGCATCGAGAACAAAATCATCAAAACCAAAAATGCCTGTTCGGAGCATATAACATTGGCCATTGCCGATGCCTACAAGCGTTTACTCTTTCCTTCCCTTTCCAATGAACTGCTAAAAAACGCCAAGGAAAAGGCAGATGACGAAGCAATCGCCGTTTTTTCCAAAAACCTACGCCAGTTGTTGTTGGGGGCTCCTTTGGGCGAAAAACGAATATTAGCGATTGACCCAGGTTTTAGGACCGGTTGTAAGGTGGTTTGCCTGGACGAACTGGGGAACCTTATGCACAATGAAACCATCTATCCCCATGCCCCTCAGAACGATGTTACCGGAGCTATCAAAAAATTAAGTTCCCTGGCCGATGCCTATAAAATTGAGGCCATTGCCATTGGAAATGGAACCGCATCCAGGGAAACGGAACGATTGGTAAAAAAAGTGGTATTTAAAAATCCCATCGAGGTTTTCGTGGTCAGCGAGGCCGGGGCTTCCATCTACTCGGCCTCGAAAATTGCCCGGGACGAGTTTCCTAATTACGATGTTACCGTTCGTGGTGCTGTTTCCATTGGAAGGCGCTTGGCGGACCCTTTGGCCGAATTGGTAAAAATCGACCCCAAGTCCATTGGTGTGGGGCAATACCAGCACGATGTGGACCAATCAAAATTGAAGAAATCCTTGGATACGGTGGTGGAAAGCTGTGTGAACTCCGTTGGGGTGAACATCAACACGGCAAGTGTCCCCCTGTTAAGTTACGTATCCGGTATTGGGCCAAAACTCGCCGAAAACATCGTGGCCCATAGAACGGCCCATGGACCATTTGGGAGTCGGAAGGAAATTATGGAGGTTCCCCGTTTAGGCGGAAAAGCCTTTGAACAGGGCGCTGGATTTCTTCGGATAAAGGATGCCGAAAATCCCTTGGACGATTCCGCCGTACATCCGGAGAGCTACCCTATTGTTCAAAAAATGGCATCGGACAAAAAGAAGGGTATATCTGAACTTATTGGAAATAAGGCCCTACTGAAGGAAATCGATCTCAAAAAATACTGCACGGATACCATTGGCCTACCCACTTTGGAGGATATTCTTTCCGAACTGGAAAAACCCGGACTCGACCGTCGCGAAAAGGCAAAGGTTTTCACTTTCGACCAAAACATCAAAACCATTTCGGATTTGCGGGACGGACAGTTGTTGCCCGGCATCGTGAACAACATTACCAATTTTGGCTGTTTTGTGGACATCGGCATCAAGGAAAGTGGCCTGATCCATGTTTCCAACCTTTCGGATAGTTTCGTAAAGGACGTAAATGCCCATGTAAGCCTTCATCAGCAGGTTATCGTAAAGGTATTGTCCGTCGATATTCCTAGAAAAAGGATACAATTGAAGCTGCACAAAGGCTAGGATTTAAAAAGTGTTTTAGTTCTGCGCCCGGAACAAGCGGTCGTTGATGCTACTGCCCAAGCCCTTTTCCGGAAAACGTTCGGCAAGGATCAAATCCAGACCGCTCGCATCCAAGATATGCAAGGCCTCAAAAAGGTACGTGGCCGCCTCTTCCATTTGTTTTTTTTGCGATAGGGTGATGACCTTGGTAGCCGATGGAAAGTCTTCCTGGTAGAATGATAGGACTCCCACTTTCTTATGTGGATTATTCATTAATTCCTCTCTAATATTATCACAAACCAGTAAAGGGGTTCTGGGAGAATAGTGTTTTAGCAGCATGCCAGGGGCTTCCGGAGATGTTTCATTTTCTGTGGAAATCTTTAGTTCGCCAACGACAGCCTCAACGGCCTCCTTGGGAATGCCCCCTTTTCGGTATAAAATAGGGGTCTCCCCTTCAAATCCCACAATGGTGGATTCCAAACCAACCTGACAAGGACCACCATCCAAAATAGCTGGAATTCGGTCACCAAAATAGTCCCACACATGTTGGGCAGAGGTTGGACTCACCCGCGTAAAGGGATTGGCACTGGGGGCCGCCAAGGGAAATGGCAAGCCTTTTAAAAGTTCTTGCGTCAACGGGTGATTTGGCATTCGCACCCCCACGGTAGGCTTGCCACCGGTAATGATTTCAGGCACTATATCCTGCTTGGACAATATCAAGGTTAGAGAACCCGGCCAAAAAGCCTCTGCCAATTCATAGGCCTTTTGGGGAATATCCTTCGCCAAAATGGACAACTGCTCCATTTGGTGGATATGAACGATTAAGGGATTGAAAGCAGGCCGGCCCTTCATCTCAAAAATGCGCTTTACCGCCATACTGTCCAAGGCATTTGCTGCCAATCCATACACCGTCTCGGTAGGGATGGCTACTAGGTGCCCTTCCATTAAAAGTTCCTGGCATTTTTCAATAGCCGTAGTTATTGAGGTCTTCATGGGGACCAAAGGTAACTAAGGTTTGCCTATTTTTGCACATTGACAGTCAATTGATGCTGAAAATCGCCTACCACCCCATTTACAAACATCCGTTGCCGGAAGGACATCGGTTCCCGATGATCAAATACGAACTGTTACCCAAGCAGCTTTTGTATGAAGGGACTTGTACCGATGAAAATTTCTTTGCTCCGGAAATCCCAAATGACAAGTACATCGTTGCCGCCCACGATGCCGAATATTTTTATGACCTCCTAAACCTTAAAATTTCTCATAAGGAGGCCCGAAAAATTGGATTTCCACTGGACGAGAATTTGGTGGAACGGGAGCGGATCATTGCCGATGGCACCATGAAAGCCTGTGAATATGCCATTCAACATGGAGTTGCCATGAACATTGCCGGAGGAACACACCATGCCTACAGCAATCGGGGCGAAGCCTTTTGTATGTTGAACGATCAGGCCATAGGTGCCCGATATCTGCAGTCCAAAAAATTGGCGAATCGCATATTGATCGTGGATTTGGACGTACACCAAGGAAACGGTACAGCGGAAATCTTCCAAAAAGATGCTTCCGTATTTACCTTCTCCATGCACGGGGCAGGGAATTATCCCTTTAAAAAGGAGGTATCGGATTTAGATATTTCGTTGGAAAAAGGAACTAACGACGAAGAATATCTCTCCATTCTACAGGATACCCTGCCCGGGCTGATAGAAAAACATCGGCCTGATTTTATATTCTATCTCTGCGGGGTGGATGTGTTGGAAACCGATAAACTAGGAACCCTGGCCCTAAGCTTAAACGGTTGCAAACAACGTGACGAATTTGTCCTAAAGACCTGCAAAGAACATGGAATTCCGGTCCAATGTAGTATGGGAGGAGGGTATTCCATGGAAATCAAAACCATTATTGAGGCACACGCCAATACGTTTAGACTAGCTACCGTTATTTTTACCTGAATACTGCAAAATAATATAATGACCCAAGTGCTCTCAAAATTAACTCGGTATGGGTCAAGCTTTTTATTTTTATGGCATATGTGAAAATAAATTTTTTAATAGTTTTAAAATCTTAAACGTTTATTTTGAAATACTTTCTTTTAATAACTCTATCCATATCCCTTTATTCAAATGCCCAGATTAAGCCTGTGGACACTGTGGATACCCGATGGAAAATGTTCACCTACGATATGGGCAACATATTCAAGGGGGTTGGCCACTCCTATTCCAGACCATTTCATTGGAAAGGGGAGCAATGGGCCGATTTTGGAATGGTCGTGGGTGGAACAGGGCTTGTTTACGTTTTTGACGACAATACATCAAGGTTTATTCGCAATAACAGGGAAAGTGTCCCGGGATGGATCAGGGACTATGGAACAAGTTACGGAAGTCCCGAAAACAATTATATTGCAACCTCTGCAGTTTATTTAACCGGACTTATACTCAAAGACGAAAAATTACGACGGACCGGGGTTCTATTAATATCATCGGCCACTTCTGCAGGTCTTTTACAACAAGTTCTAAAATCCGTTGTTGGGAGGGCTAGACCAGTGGCGAATTTGGGAAAGGATACGTTTGACCCTTTTAACTCCAGCAGAAATTTTCATTCCTTTCCATCAGGCCATGCTATATTAGCCTTTACGAATGCTTATGCCATTGCCAAACAATTCAAAAATCCTTGGCTAAAGGCCGGTATCTATACTGTAGGTGCCATTCCAGGAATATCCAGGGTCTGGGACGGACAACACTGGCTGAGCGATATGGTATTTGCTTTCGCCATTAGCATTGCCACAGTTGAATCCATAGACCACTATCTGGATTCAAAATATGACCAAAAATATAATGACCAAGACAAAAAAGTAAGTTGGAACCTTACTTTCGGCCCAGGACAAATTGGACTTAACTTACAATTCTAGATTATTTTGCAAAGTAGACATAAATGGCTACTACAATTAGAACAACTGCAATACCGCCTTGTTTTACATACTTATAAGGCGATATATCCACCTGTTCCGTATAACGTAATTCAAAGGCCTCCTTCCGTGGATAAAACTTCCCAATAACGAGCATAATGATACAGTTCATCATGAACAATATAGCCATTACGTGCAAGTAATGTGGATAAGCATCGGCCTCTACCAAAGTAAGTTGTGCCGGGTCTGTAATACCGGCATTTTTTGCCTCCTCCAAAGATTTTCCAATAAAATGGGGCTTCATGATAAACTGACTGATAATATACAGCGCCGATCCCAAAAAGATTCCAATTTTGGCCGCAATGGCCGGAACACGCTTGGTGAGATATCCCACTACGATAATCGTGAAAATAGGAATGCTATAAATTCCATTGATTTCCTGAAGGTAATTGAACAAACTACCGGCATTGGCAATCAATGGGGCAATGAACATAGCGGCCAAGGCCAAGCAAATCCCAAAAATCTTACCGTATTTGACTACCGTAGCTTCGGAAGCCTCCTTGTTGATATGCTGTTTGTAAATGTCGATACCAAACAGGGTTACAGAACTGTTCAACACGCTATTGAAGGAACTTAGGATAGCCCCGAACAAAACGGCGGCAAAAAACCCGACCAAGGTTTTAGGCAATACGGCCCGCACCAATTCCGGATATGCCAAATCACTGGAAGCCAATCCTCCCTCAAAATAATAGTAGGCTATCATTCCCGGTAGTACCAGGATTATGGGCCCTAAAATTTTCAAGAAAGCGGCTAATAACAATCCTTTCTGGCCTTCGGCGAGGTTCTTGGCCCCCAAGGCCCTTTGAATGATCTGTTGGTTGGTGCCCCAATAGAAAAGCTGTACCAACATCATCCCCGTAAATATGGTCACAAAGGGTACCTCCTGTCCTTTCTCCCCTGTCGAATCGAATCGCTCCGGATTGGCAGTCATTAAAACGTCCAAGCCTTGCGTCACGCTTCCATCCCCAATGGCCATCAAACCAAAAATGGGAATCAATAAGCCCCCAATAATCAAACCTATGGCATTGATACTATCCGAAACGGCCACGGCCTTGAGTCCGCCAAATACCGCATAAATAGACCCAATGATGCCAATCCCCCAAATACAATAGACCAAGGCGGCGGATTCAGAAATATTGAACATACCCGGCACATCGAACATACCACTAATGGCCACAGATCCAGAATACAATATGACCGGCAAAAGGACCACTACATAACCTGTCAAAAAGAGTGCGGAGGTAATCGTTTTGGTGGTAACATCGAAGCGGTCCGCCAAAAATTGCGGAACCGTGGTCAATCCGCCCTTCAAATACCTAGGCAACAAAAATACGGCCGTAACCACCATGGCCATGGCCGCAAGGGTTTCCCAAGCCATTACGGACAATCCGTCTTTATAAGCACTTCCATTTAAGCCAACAATCTGTTCCGTGGACAGGTTGGTAAGCAATAGGGATCCCGCTATGACCCCTGCCGTTAAGCTACGCCCGCCCAAAAAATAACCATCGGATGATTTTTCATTGGTAGTTCTAGTGGCATACCAGGCAATAATGGCTACAAGTAAGGTAAATCCCAAAAAAGAAAACACTGCAAGAAAATCCATAGGAAGGAGGTTTGTTGGTTATTATAGTCTATTAATTCTTGAATGCTGTTTCTCAATTGATTACAAAAAAATCTGAATCGGATTTTTTGAAAATTATGAAATTCGCACAAAAGAACGGCAACTAATATAATACATACAATATTAGTCCGCACATTTTACCGATTAAATAAGAAAAACTTTTACTACATTTAAAAAAATCATACCAAACACCCTTAAAATGAAAAACCTCGCAGCCCATCTTCTGTTGCTTTATTCCCTTTGCCTAGCGGCACAAACAAATTCCATTCAAAATAGTCCGACACTAACTGAGGGCACTCCATCTGCCCAAGGCATGTCCCAAGAACGATTGGACAAGATCGACTTGATGTTAAGCAGCGAAATTTCAAAGGGCAATCTACCGGGGGCCGTTGCCCTCATTGCGAGAAATGGGAAAATCGTCTTTCATAAGGCCTACGGTATGGCAAATACCGAAAAAGGCGAGGAAATGGAAAAAGATGCCATTTTTAGGATAGCTTCCCAAACAAAAGCCATTACCGCCACGGCCGTGATGATGCTTTGGGAAGAGGGCAAGTTTAAATTGGACGACCCCATTTCAAAATATATCCCGCAATTTGAGGCCGCTCAAATACTGGACACCTTTAACGAAGCCGATTCCACCTACACCACAAAACCTGCGGAAAATCAAATTACCATTAGAGATCTTATAACACATACATCGGGTATTGGCTATGGCATGATCGACGGTGACGCCCGTTTTCGCAAAATATACGCGAAGGCCGGAATCATTGACGCGTTTACATCAGAAAAAATTCGTATCGGGGAGAATATAAAAAAACTAGCCACGCTACCCCTGCACCATGAACCAGGCGAGGCCTGGACCTACAGTGAAGGTCTGGATGTATTGGGATATTTTATCGAAATCGTTTCAGGAATGCCATTTGATGCATTTTTGCGCACCCGAATTTTTGAACCCTTACAAATGAACGACACGTATTTCTACCTCCCAATGGAAAAAGTAAATAGGTTGGTCGCCGTTCAACATAAGGACGGGAACAAATGGAAACGTTTTGAAACCCCTGTTTTCGATATTGACTACCCTAACAGCCCAGGAACCTTTTTTTCGGGCGGAGCAGGATTATCCAGTACGGCAAGGGATTACGCCAATTTTTTACAGATGTACCTAAATGGAGGCGAGCTGAACGGAAAACGACTTCTTAGCAGAACTACCGTCAACAGCATCCTGAGCAATCAAATCGGCACTATTTGGGACGGTGGCAAGGATTATGGACTGGCGTTTGAAATTGTGAACAAAAAAGGTGCCATGGCCGGAGGCGAAGGAAGCGAGGGTACCTTCAGCTGGGGCGGCTACTTCAACACCCAGTATTTTGCGGATCCCAAGGAAAATGTTATCGGTATAATTATGAAGCAAACACAGGGATCCGTTAATGACGATACCGGATGGAAGTTCCGGCAGATGGTATTTACTACTATTGATGATTGATTATTGTAAGTACCGATTTAAATTAGGAAAGACTGGCATTCTCCTTTTCCAAATCCGTGAAATGGGCCACCGCCTTCACTAAACGATGATGGTTTTTCACAAACGGATTGGTCTTGTCCCAAACATAGCCCGCTAAAACGGAACAGATTTGTTCCTTGATTACTGGATTCTCAGAATCGTTAAAAAATATTTTTTGAAGGTTGCCCGTATACCATTCCTTTACATAGGTAGAGAATACATCCACCCCTTCCAACATATATTGGGAGTACTCGGTTTCCCAGTCCACTTCCTCTCCTTTAAGTTCTTTGGCAATTAATTTTGCCGATAAGTGTGCCGATTCCGTTGCAAACGTTACCCCAGAAGAGAACACGGGATCTAAAAACTCCGCGCTATTGCCCGTAAGTACATAGCCCTTACCATAAAGTTGTTTGACGGATTTGGCTATGTTCTTAATCATTTTGGGTTCAAATTCATAGGGCAGGCCTTCAAACCTGTCATGGTAGTGGTCGCTTAATTTCATCATCTGCCGCAACTTTTCCCCATTGGTGCCCTCAAAGGATTCCAAATACTCCGTGGGGCCCACATATCCTATACTGGTGTAGCCATTGGAAAAAGGAATGACCCATAGCCAGGTTTCCTGGCTTACAATATCGAAAGTAATGCGATGTCCCTCCCAGCCTTCAGGTCTTCGAACATCTTTCACGTGGGTAAAAATGGAGGAGTGCTTGGGTATTTCCGATGGTTTTTCCAAATCCAACAATCTAGGGAGCACCCGACCGAAACCACTGGAATCTATGATAAACTTTGCCTCGATTTCAGAAGAATTGCCTTCTTCATCCATAATTGTGGTTACGGAACGGTCCTCCTTAAAATCGACGGCCAAAACTTCCTTTTCAAATTCGATATCGACCCCACGTGACAACAGTTCGTCTGTCAAGGTCTTATCAAATTCCGCCCTGGGAACCTGCCAAGTCCAGTCCCAACCTTTGGTATGCTTTTTACTGAAATCAAATTCGCACACCTTAGGACCCTGTAAAAATCGGGCTCCGGTTTTAACCTCGAATTTCTTTTTCTTGAGGCAATCCAGAAGACCAACTGCCTCAAAATGGTCCATACATCTGGGGATCAAACTTTCACCGATAACAAATCTTGGAAACTTGTTTTTCTCCACTACTTTCACCTTAAAACCCGCGTTGTAGAGATAGGCCGCCGCAACGGAACCGGAAGGTCCCGCCCCTATTATCAATACGTCCACTTTTTCTTTTTTCATCTAAAAACGATTTCCAGAACAATCCTGAACCTAGTTCACTAATTATTTTAAATTTGCTTCTGCAAGACCAATTACATAGACTAAAGGTATTATTTAAACCTTATAGAATCAACCATACATGCCAGAAATTAAAGGAAGTCTAGGAATTCAGGATTTTTATGATATTATTTTTGATCAAAAGCCCCTTACGCTTTCCAAGGAGCTTTTGGATACTGTAGAAGAAAGTCATAATTTCTTAAAGAAATTTTCCAAAAACAAGGTCATCTACGGGGTAAATACAGGTTTTGGGCCCATGGCCCAATACAAAATCAAGGATTCCCAGACCCTGGACCTACAGTACAATTTAATACGAAGCCATGCTTCCGGCACGGGAAATCCCATTGAACCAAAATATGTTAGAGCGGCCATGTTGGCCCGTTTAAATACCTTGAGTTTGGGAAATTCCGGGGTTCATGTTTCGGTTATTGAAGTGATGGCAGAATTACTCAACAAAAACATCGTCCCCTTAATTTATGAACATGGCGGTGTTGGAGCTAGCGGTGATTTGGTCCAATTGGCACATTTGGCCCTGGTCTTGATCGGTGAAGGGGAGGTCTTTTACAAAGGGAAAAGAAGACCTACCAGTGAGGTCTTTGAAATGGAGGGCATCAGCCCCATAAAAGTGGCCCTTAGGGAAGGTTTGGGACTTATGAACGGAACCTCAGTAATGACGGGAATTGGTATCGTAAACACGATTTACACCCGGCGCTTGTTGGAATGGGCCATTTCCTGTTCATCGGCCATAAATGAGATCATGCAAGCCTATGACGACCATTTGTCCGAAGCGCTCAACAGCACCAAAAAACACAAAGGCCAACAAGAAATTGCCCGCGCTATGCGGAGTCATTTAAAAGATAGTTCCCTAACGCGCAAGCGCGAACATCACTTGTACAATTCCAGTAGCGAAGTATCGGTCTTTGAGGAAAAGGTCCAAGAATATTATTCCATTCGTTGTGTTCCCCAAATACTGGGGCCTGTTTGGGATACGCTCAACGAAGTGGAACGTATTTTAATCGAGGAAGTAAATTCCGCCAACGACAACCCCATTGTGGATGTGAAAAAGAAACATGTATACCACGGCGGAAACTTCCATGGGGATTACGTTTCATTGGAAATGGACAAGTTAAAAATAGTTGTCACTAAGATGAGCATGCTCGCGGAGCGACAACTTAATTATTTGCTAAATTCCAAATTGAACAATATTTTGCCTCCTTTCGTTAATTTAGGTACATTAGGATTAAATTTCGGTATGCAAGGGGTTCAATTTACGGCAACTTCTACCACCGCGGAAAATCAAATGTTGTCCAATCCCATGTATGTTCACAGCATCCCAAATAACAATGACAATCAGGATATTGTGAGTATGGGTACCAATGCCGCCCTTATTACCAAAAAAGTAATCGAAAATGCCTATGAAGTAGTAGCCATAGAAATGATTACGATCGTTCAAGCGATCGAATACCTTGGAGTGGCCGATAAGGTTTCTTCCAAAACCAAAAAAATGTACGATGCGGTTCGTAAGATAGTTCCCCCATTCAAAGAAGATACCGTCATGTATCCTTATGTAAATCAAGTAAAGAGCTATATTATTAACCATCAAAATACGAAATCATGAAACGACTTTTAACACTATTGACCCTATTTTCATTTGTCATTTCTTTTGCCCAAGAATTGGCACTGGTTCGTGAAAACGACCTCTTCGGCTACATTAACAAATCCGGCGAATACGTAATCCAACCGCAATATGAAGGGGCCAAAAGCTTTTCGGAAGGCTTAGCGGCCGTAGAAAAGGACAAATTATGGGGATATATCAATACCAGTGGGGATTGGGCCATAGAACCGATTTACGACAAGGTCAAATATTTCAATTCCGGATATGCCCTGGTTCTAAAAGAGGACCGATGGAGGTACATCGATTCTAGCGGAAAGGAATTGGAAGTTCCTTCCACGGATAAATTCTATGACTTTGAAGATGGCGTGGCCTTTATCCGTCAGGGTGATAAGATAGGTCTCATAGGCACCGATGGAAAAATCGTCCTAGAGCCTACCTATGACGAAATCCAATCCTTTAGGGATGGATATGCGAAGATTCAAAATGGGGAATTATGGGGAATGATAGACAATAAAGGAAAAGTGGTCATCCCAGTTGAGTACGAAGAAATTGGGAATACTTGGAACGAAGCCGGAGTGTATGGCAAAAAAGGTGCCGATTTTGGAATTATTCACAACGGATCGTTCAATGTCATCGCAGGTGCGGATAAAGTGTGGAACTTTCATGGGAACTCCGGTCTAACCTATGCCCGAAAGGATAAGTTGACAGGCTTCGTGAATTCAAAAGGGGAATGGGTGATTCAGCCGATTTATAAGAAAGCAAGAGCATTTTCAAACGGCTTGGCACCTGTGGTAGAAAATAAGGATTGGGGATATATTAACCAAGAGGGAAAAACGGTCATCGATTTCCAATATAAGGACGCTGAAATCTATTCAGAAAACGGGTTTGCCCCAGTCAAAGATAAGGATTGGGGTTTTATAGATACCAAGGGAAACCTTATTATCCCAATGGAATATGACATCACCGCGGGATTCGCCTTTTTGGCCGGCAACAACGACAAGGGATTCTTAGGGGATTTCGCCCGAATAAAATCAAAAGAAGGATGGGGCTTTTTCAACACGAAAGGAGAGCTTTTGGGCAACAAATGGTACCAAAATGCGGAGCCATTCGTAAAAAATTAATGCTTGTTATTTAATGGGAGCCGAAAAAATCAAATATGCCTTGGTCACAGGTGGATCTAGGGGAATAGGAAGGGCCGTTTGTATTCAATTGGCAAAGGATTTGGAGTATAACCTTTTGATAAATTACAACAGTAACAAAAAAGCCGCTCAAGAAACATTGACTATGGTAGAGGAAGTAGGCGGCTCAGGGCAAATCCTGCAATTTAACGTAACCGATTCCGAGGGTGTCAAAAACGCCTTGGACGAATGGCATGAAAAAAATAAAAATGCCATCATCGAGGTATTGGTCAATAATGCGGGTATAAAAAAAGACGGACTCTTCATGTGGATGCCGATGGAGGATTGGTCATCGGTTATAAACACCAGTCTTAACGGATTTTACAACGTGACCAATGCACTTATCCAAAAACTACTTACCAATAGATATGGCAGGATCATCAATATCGTATCCGTATCCGGACTCAAGGGAACCCCGGGCCAGACAAATTATTCCGCCGCCAAGAGTGCCGTTATTGGAGCTACAAAAGCCTTGGCACAGGAAGTTGCCAAGAGAAAAATCACCGTAAATGCAGTTGCCCCTGGGTTTATCGAAACTGATATGACCGAGGAATTGGACGAAGCGGAGCTTAAAAAAATGATTCCTGTTAACAGATTTGGCAAGGCCGAGGAAGTTGCCCATGTCGTGTCATTTTTAGCTTCGGACAAAACATCCTATATTACGGGCGAAGTAATCAATATAAACGGAGGTATCTATTCCTGATGAACTGAAAACGCAGAGGCAGATGAAGCGAGTCGTAATTACGGGTATGGGCATATATTCCTGTATAGGAAAGAATCTGGATGAAGTCAAGGAGTCCCTGTACCAAGGAAAATCCGGAATTGGTATCGACCCCGTTCGAACCGAGTTTGGCTTTAGATCTCCCCTCACCGGTATTTTGGAAGATCCCGATCTAAAAATGATGCTCTCCCGAAGACAGCGAATCAGCATGGGCGAGGAAAGCAGGTATGCCTACGTCGCCACGGTCGAGGCCATGCAGAACGCTGGAATCACGGAAGACTTTTTTGAGAAGAATGAAGTTGGAATCATTTTTGGAAACGATAGCACGGCACTGTCCGTGGTGGAATCCGTGGACACCATAAAAGAGAAAAAAGATACAACGCTTGTAGGATCGGGTGCCATTTTTAAGGCCATGAACTCTACGGTAACCATGAACCTTTCCACCATTTTTAAATTGAGGGGGATAAATCTAACCCTAAGCGCAGCCTGTGCCAGTGGTTCGCATTCCATTGGATTGGCCTATCATTTGATTAAAAGCGGGCTGCAAGATTGTATAATCGCCGGGGGAGCACAAGAAACCAACCACATTTCTATGGCAAGTTTTGACGGTTTGGGTGTTTTTGGTTTGCGGGATGACGACCCTACCAAGGCCTCCAGACCTTTTGACCAAGACAGAAATGGACTCATTCCCAGTGGTGGTGCAGCCACCCTTATCCTGGAAAGTTTTGAGAGTGCCGTAAGAAGAGGTGCCCCTATTTTAGGTGAGGTCATTGGTTATGGCTTTTCTTCCAATGGGGACCACATATCCACTCCCAATGTAGACGGCCCATCCAGGGCCATGCAAAAGGCCCTAAAGGATGCCAACATCGATGCGGCTGCCATTGATTATATAAATGCCCATGCGACCTCAACGCCTGTAGGGGATGCCAACGAAGCAAAGGCGCTCTATGAAGTATTTGGTCAAAGTAACCCTTTGATAAGTTCCACAAAATCCATGACGGGACACGAATGTTGGATGGCCGGGGCCAGTGAAGTTCTTTATTCCATGTTGATGATGCGGCACAGCTTCGTGGCTCCAAACATTAACCTTGAAAATCCCGATGAAGTCTCGGCAAAACTTAACTTGGCCAACAAAACCATAGATAAAAAAATTGATGTATTTTTGTCCAATTCATTTGGATTTGGCGGTACAAACTCCGCACTTATCGTAAAAAATGTTGACCGATAAAATGATGACCAAACAAACCATTATCAAGAAGATAAACGACTTTTTGATAGAAGATTTTGAAGTAGAGGAGGAAGCATTGGAACCCAATGCAAACCTAAAGGATACGATTGGCCTGGACAGCTTGGATTTTGTGGACTTGGTGGTCGCCGTGGAAAGCAATTTTGGAGTGAAATTGGTTGGTGAGGATTTTGTCAACGTTGTGACCCTTCAGGATTTCTACAACCTTATAGAACGAAAACTGGATTAGCAAACTACCTCCGGGCTCGCCCCGGAGGCATTCATATGAAACCGAACCTCAATTTTGCGGCAAGCCAAGGGATATCAAATTCTTCGGCGGAGCCGATAAAATCCCAAAGAAGATAGAGACATGGCGACGGAGTGGGAAGGAAAATCTAAAGGTACCGTCCTAGGCTATAAGCTATATATCTTTTTCCTAAACACTTTTGGAATTGGCACGGCCTATTTTATTCTGAGGTTTGTAGTCCTGTATTATTTCCTATTCTCCTTTAGTAGCTCCAAGTCCATTTTCTATTATTTCAATGGAAGACTCAAATACACCGGGTTAAAAAGTATTGCCGCCATTTACAAAAGCTATTACATGCTGGGCAAGGTGTTGACGGACAGGGTCGCCATTTCTACAAAATTCAGGGACAGATATCAATATACCCATGACGGAATGGAGCATATTGATGAGTTGCTTAAACAAAACAAGGGTGGTATCTTAATAAGCGGACATATTGGAAACTTTGAGGTTTCCCATTATTTTTTGGAGGATCGTTATTCCATTTCAAAGATTTTCATGGTGACCACACATGCGGAACATGAGAATATAAAAGAGTATATGGACGGCATTGTATCAAAATCCTCCATGGAGTTTATTGTGGTCCAAGAAGATATGTCGCACATCTTTGAAATACACAATGCCCTGGCACAGGGTGGTCTGGTCGTTTTTACGGGAGACAGATACCTTCCAGGCACCAAGACCCTAAAACAGGAATTCTTGGGTGCCGAAGCTGAATTTCCATTGGGCCCCTATCTTTTGGCCACCCGTTTAAAGGTGCCCGTACTGTTCGTGTATGTCCTGAAAGGCCCAAAAAAAGAATACCATCTTTACGCAAAACAAGCGGTTGCCAAGGCACGGGATCCACAAGCCTTACTAAGTGAATTCACCCAAAGCATGGAATGGATTTTAGTAAGGTATCCCTATCAATGGTTCAATTATTTTGACTTTTGGAAAGACAGTCTAAAGAAATGAAGGAAGTTTTAATTATATATTATTCCCAGACCGGACAGTTATTGACCATACTGGAAAATATCGCAAGAAACATACAAGGCGATAACGTTCGTATTTCCTATTATGAAGTAGTGCCGAAACCAGCATACGACTTTCCCTGGAAGAAGGAAAAATTCTATGATAGCTTTCCTGAATCTTTCCTTCAGATTCCAACCGATTTTGAATCTCCATCCAAAACGATCTTGGACAAAAAGTACGATTTGGTGATTTTAGGCTATCCGGTCTGGTATCTGACCCCATCGATTCCCATAAACTCCTTTCTAAAATCGGCCGATGCAAAATTACTTCTTAAGGACACCCCAGTGGTTACGGTGGTGGCCTGTAGAAATATGTGGATCATGGCCCAAGAAAAAATGAAGAAGCTGCTGCTTGATGTAGGGGCGAAGTTGGTGGGGCATATCGCCCTTGTAGATAGAAATATCAATCATATCAGTGTGATCACCATTGCACATTGGATGTTTTCAGGCAGAAAGGACCGGTATTTGGGTATTTTTCCAAAACCCGGGGTATCTGATAAGGACATTAAAGAAGCGGAGCGGTTTGGGGCTCCCATTAAGCAAGCCCTGCTTTCCAATAATTATGACGCCCTTCAAAATGAAATTTTAGCCCTGAACGGAGTTAGGGTAAATCCCTTTCTCATCATGACCGATAAAAGGGGAAACGTACTTTTTTCCAAATGGGCGAACCACATTATCAGGAAAGGAGAACCCGGAAATCCCAAACGCCTCAAATGGATTGGTTTCTTCAAAATTTATTTGTTATTTGCTATTTGGGTCATAGCCCCTATAGTTTTTGTCGTATTTTTGCTGACTTATTTGCCGAGCTATAAACGAAGGAAAAGGGATAAAATCTATTATTCCTCGGTTGCGTTAAAAGAGAATTGATGAAGGACGTATTTATAACTAAAATTGCCAAATTTTTACCCAATAAACCCGTATCCAATGAGGAAATGGAGAAAAAACTGGGAGTTATAGACGGAAAGGCCTCCAAAGCTCGCCGTATCGTCCTACGCAACAATCAAATAAAACAACGGTATTATGCCATTGATGAACATGGCAATACGACCCATAACAATGCACAACTGACCAAAGAGGTGGTGGAGAAACTGTGTGATGAGAGTTTTACCACCAAGGACATTCAACTATTGTCCTGTGGCACCTCCAGTCCCGATCAAATATTGCCGTCGCATGCGGCCATGGTGCACGGGTATTTGAAAAATGGCAACATGGAAATCAATTCGCCTTCCGGGGCATGTTGTTCCGGAATGAATGCCTTAAAGTACGGATATCTTTCCGTAATGACAGGACAAGTGGAAAATGCCGTATGTGCCGGTTCCGAACGTACCTCATCCTGGATGACCAACGATATTTTTGAAAACGAGGTCACCCATTTAAAGGAATTGGAGGACAATCCCATGTTGGCCTTTAACAAGGAATTCCTTAGATGGATGCTCTCCGATGGGGCGGGCGCCGTCTTATTGGAAAGTAAGCCAAAAGGACCCAATCCCCTGAAAATCGAATGGATGGAGGGTTACTCGTATGCGTTCGAAATGGATGCATGTATGTACGCTGGCGCCGAAAAAACCGAGGATGGCAATCTAAAACCCTGGAGTGAATATCCCGCAGAGGATTGGGGAAAGATGTCCCTATTTGCCATGAAACAGGACACCCGTTTATTGGGCGCCAACATCTTGGTCAAAGGAGTGGACAGCCTAAAACAAGCGTATGAAAAACATGGCATAGGCCCAGGGGACGTAGACTATTATTTGCCCCACATCTCCTCGTATTATTTTAAGGAAGGCCTGTACAAGGAAATGGAAAATCAAGGGATACCCATGCCATGGGAAAAATGGTTTTTGAACCTTGAGCGGGTAGGCAATGTGGGTGCCGCTTCCATTTATGTGATGCTGGAAGAGCTTGTAGCATCGGGAAACTTGAAAAAAGGGGACAGAATTTTGCTTCATGTTCCGGAAAGTGCCCGATTTTCCTACATGTACGCTTATTTAACCGTCTATTAGATGGAACGATTGCAACCCCCAATTACCGATTCGGAATTCATCATCGAACTGATACCCCAAAAAAATCCGTTTGTAATGGTCGATACGTTGCACCATTTTTCAGAATATAAAATTGTATCGGGACTGACCGTAAAAAGCGAAAACCTTTTCTGTGTCGATGCACTATTTTTGGAGCCTGGGCTGATCGAGAATATGGCCCAAACCGTGGCCATGCACAAAGGCTATACCTACTATTTAAAAAATAAACCTGCTCCTGTAGGATACATAGGCGCCATTAAAAAAGCCGAAATTTTCGAATTGCCCAAATTGGGTTCGGAATTGGTTACAACGGTTACGATTCTTCATGATATCATGGGTGTTACCTTGGTGGAGGCAAAAGTCGAATGTGGCGAAAGAGTGATCGCAACCAGTGAAATTAAAACCGCTTTGGCATAAATCCAATGGAAAGGGACGGGCAAAAAATAGACATTCGGAAGTTCTTGCCCCATAGGCCTCCCATGCTTTTGGTAACCGATATGCCCTTTGTGGACAGTACTTCCGTAATTACGGAATTCAACATACAGCCGCACTGCATTTTTTTGGAAAACGGATACTTTACCGAAGCTGGACTCATTGAAAACGCCGCCCAAACCTGTTCCGCGATCGTTGGCCAAAGTTTTTACGACGTAAAGGATTTTGAAGGTACGAGCAATGACCTCATCGGCTATATAAGTGCCATAAAAAAAGTTCGTATTTATGAACTACCCAAAGTACATGAGGTTCTGGTTACAAAGGCACAGCTCTTGTCACGGTACGACCTTAACGGGGTAAGCATTTGCACGATGAGCTCCAGCACTTTTAGAAATGACGATTTAATTGTAGATTGTACGTTGAACTGTTTGATCCAAGAAGTACACGTATGAAGAAAGAAGATGTGCCGCAGGACGAAAGTAACCTGGCATCTGCCAATTTCAGGGAAATGGTCTATGCAGTGGACGAAGATGGCAAATACACGACTTCACTGAGCACTGGCTGGGATCCCAAAAAAATTGCCTTGGACAACGCCATTAAGGAAATAGAAGAGCGTGTGGCACATGCAAAGAGTCGGGTTCTGAACCATGAAACGAGTCCCATTGAATATTATATGGAAGTCCATAAAATGGATCTTCCCGTGCTGGCAAGCTATATGGGCCTTTGGCAATGGCGCGTAAAAAGACACTTTAAACCATCGGTATTTAAAAAATTAAGCCAAAAGACGTTACAGAAATATGCCGATGTATTCGATATCAGTATTGAACAATTGAAATCCATTGATGACGGAAAATCTTAAAATAGACTTTACCCACAATCAGTCCGCACATTGTGAAAACGGCGTGGTTTCAAACCTCATGAAGCACAACGGTTTCCAAATAAGCGAGCCAATGGTCTTTGGCATAGGTTCTGGATTGCTTTTTAGTTACCTCCCTTTTTTAAAGGTCAACTATGCCCCCGTGTTCACCTACCGATCCATGCCAGGGTTCATATTCAATAGGTTTGCCAAACGGACAGGCATAAAAATGAAACGGGAAAAGTTCAATAATCCAAAAAAGGCGCAGGAACGTCTGGACCAGAATTTGGCAAAGAACAATCCGGTAGGTCTTCAGGTAGGTGTGTACAATCTGGTGTATTTTCCAGATGAGTACCGTTTCCATTTCAATGCCCATAATATGGTCGTGTACGGCAAACACGGAGACCGGTATTTGATCAGTGACCCCGTAATGGAAGAGGTTACCAGCCTATCGAGTAAGGAGCTGGAAAAGGTACGCTTTGCCAAAGGCGCATTTGCGCCCAAAGGACATATGTACTACCCTATTTCTTTTCCGGAGAAACTGGAACTAAAAAGCGCCATTGTAAAGGGCATCAAACAGACGGCCCGGGATATGACGGCCCCCGTGCCCATTGTGGGCGTAAAGGCCATGCGGTGGGTAGCCAAAAACATTCGTAAATGGCCCAAAAAACTGGGGCCTAAAAAAGCGAACCATTATTTGGGCCAAATCGTGCGTATGCAGGAGGAAATTGGTACGGGCGGTGGCGGATTTAGGTACATTTATGCTGCATTCTTACAAGAGGCCAGTGTTTTACTGGAAAATCCCAAACTCATGGAGCTTTCCAAGGAGATGACTTCTATAGGTGACGCTTGGCGCGGTTTTGCGGTGGACGCCTCACGGATCTATAAAAACCGAAACGCGGAAAGTAACGGCTATGAAGATGTGGCCATCCAATTGGAAGCACTTGCAGACAGGGAAGAACATTTTTTCAAAACCTTGAAGAAAGCCGTATAAGCCGCCTTACCCCATGATTCAAATAGACCAACTTTCCAAAAAATACAAGAAGGCGGAACAGTACTCCCTTCTGGAGTTGGACCTGAACATCCAAACAGGGGAAATATTTGGACTGCTGGGTCCTAACGGCGCCGGTAAGACCACCCTTATTTCCATACTCAGCGGTTTGATAAGGCCCACTTCCGGTTCGTTCAAGATAGACGGACTTGATTATGCCGCAAACAAAAAGGAACTGAAACAACTGATCGGTATCGTGCCCCAGGAATATGCCCTCTACCCCAGTCTTACGGCGTACGAAAACCTCTATTATTTTGGAAGTATGTTCGGGTTAAAAGGACCCTCGTTCAAAACTTCCATACAGGAACACTTGGAAATTTTGGGACTCGAAAAATTCGCCCATAAAAAAATAAAGGGTTTTTCAGGTGGTATGAAACGAAGGATCAACCTAATTGCCAGTATCCTTCACCGTCCCAAAGTACTGTTTTTGGACGAACCAACGGTTGGGGTGGACGTTCAGTCCAAGTCGGTCATTATCGAATACTTGAAGGAACTGAATGCCCGTGGAACGACCATTATTTATACATCGCACCATTTGAACGAAGCCGAAACCTTTTGTACCAAAGTGGGTATCATAGACCATGGCAAGCTATTATGTTTGGGTACGCCCAAGGAATTGATCCAAAACGAACAAGGTGCGGAACACCTGGAAGAGGTTTTCTTGGCCCAAACTGGTAAAGCCCTTCGCGATTATGCATAAACTCTGGGTATCGGCAAAAAAGGAGTTTTGGTTGCTCACCAGGGATATGGGCGGCCTGGCCGTTTTGTTCCTGATGCCATTGCTTTTGGTCGTTACCATCACGCTGATACAGGACAATACCTTTAAGACCATTCAGGAAAACAAGATACCTATTCTTCTGGTAGATTTGGACAAAGGCGAAGTCTCGGACCAGGTTGGAAACAACCTAATGGAGTCCCGTATTTTTGAAATCGTTAGGGAAGAAAGTGAGGAACAAGCTCAGAACCTGGTACAAAAAGGAGAATATCAATTGGCCATTATCCTACCCAAACACCTGACGCGGGATTTACATCTGAAAATAGACCAAAACGTATCTGGAATATTGGCCCAATTTGGGGTTGAAGAAACACAGGATGGTCAAGAACTAAAAATCGAAAAAAAGGAAATTAGGCTCTACTTTGATCCCGCCACCCAACAATCGTTTAAAAGCTCGGTGCGGAACAACATTGATAAAATGATTTCCCAAATAGAGAGCAAATCCATTTACAAGGCCTTCCAAGAGGAGTTAGGCGAAGAAGAGGACAGTCCCATTTTTGATACGGAAAGTTTTATTTCCTTCACGGAGATCGTTCCGAATACTAACAAAAAAGAGGGAATTCCCAATTCCACACAGCACAATATTCCGGCCTGGACCCTGTTCGCCATCTTCTTTATCATTTTGCCCTTATCCATCAATATTGTACACGAAAAAAATCAAGGGACTTTTATTAGGCTTAAAACCCAGCCCGTTCCTTATGCCACGGTGTTGGGCGGCAAGGCCCTTGTCTTTGTGGTCGTTTCCCTCCTCCAATTTATATTGATGTTATTGTTGGGGGTATACCTATTTCCCGTAATAGGACTTCCAAAACTGGAAGTCGCGGGAAGAATTCCGCTGTTGATGATCGTTGCGTTTTTTGCAGGGCTGGCGGCCATTGGTTTGGGACTGCTGTTGGGAACCGTTGCCAGGTCCCAGGAGCAATCGGCTCCCTTTGGGGCAACCTTTGTGGTGATTCTCGCGGCCATTGGCGGGGTTTGGGTGCCCGTTTTTGCCATGCCCCATTTCATGCAGCTGCTCTCAAAACTGTCCCCAATGAACTGGGGACTGAATGCCTTTTATGATGTATTTTTGAGAAATGTTGGGTTTGGGGAAATCCTTCTGGAAATAATCGCCCTTTTCCTATTTTTCATTGCAACAACGGTTGTGGCCATAATTTATAACGAAAGAAAAAATGCCGTCTAACAGTTCCAAGGAAATCAGTTTTACCAGCAAGGTACGTGTGCGTTTTACCGAAACCGACCCATTGGGTATTGTTTGGCACGGAAACTACATTCAATATTTTGAGGATGGGCGTGAAGCTTTTGGGAGGCATCACGGTATTTCCTATTTGGATCAGCAAAAGCATAATTTTTCATCCCCTATTGTTAAATCGACCTGTGAACACAAACTTCCCCTTCGCTATGGCGATGTTGCCGAAATTAGGACGACCTACGTGGATTCTGCCGCTGCCAAGATGATATTCAGGTACGAAATCATGAATCCCGAAGGAAAAGTGGTATGCACCGGGGAAACCGTACAGGTTTTTGTGGAACTCCAAGGGGAACTTTCCTTGGTCATTCCCGATTTTTTTAAGGAGTGGAAGAAAAAAGTAGGTTTATTGGATGGATAACGTTTACCTATCACATAACAACATCGTTTCTTCCTTAGGTTTTGATAGTACCACGGTTATCGATAGTATCGAAAAAGGAAACTGCGGGTTATCGGTCTATGAGGACAACAAGGTATTGCATGTGCCCTTTTGTTCCTCACGGATAGCCCCAAAGGAGCTTCAAAAACGATATGAAAACCTCAATCCCAACACGGAACACACCCGTTTGGAGAAAATGATGTTGGTTTCCCTTGCGGACACGCTAGAAAAATCAAAAATAGGATTGGACGAAAGAACGGGACTACTTATTTCCACCACCAAAGGAAACATAGACGTTCTGGAGGAGGACAGTAATTTTGCGGAATCCAGGGCCTATCTTGCCGAATTGGGCGAACAGGTTCAGAAATTCTTCGGATTTAAAAACAAGGCCATCATTGTTTCCAATGCCTGTGTTTCCGGGGTTCTGTCAATTGCCGTAGCCAAAAGGCTGATTAAACAAGGTAGGTACGACCGCATTCTTGTGGTGGCTGGAGATTTGGTAACCCAGTTCATACTTTCTGGGTTCAATGCTTTTCAAGCCTTAAGCTTGGAACCCTGTAGACCGTACTGCAATTCCCGGACCGGCATCAATATCGGAGAGGTGGCGGCAAGTGTTTTGGTGACCAAAAACCCGAAGGAACTTGCGCCGGAATCTGTTCAAATCATGGGGGAGGCATCCTGTAACGATGCCAACCACATCTCGGGTCCTTCCCGTACCGGTGAAGGGCTTTACAGGTGCATTGAAAATGCCGTATTACAATCGGGCATGGAAAAAAATGATATCGATTATATTTCCGGGCATGGTACGGCCACGATGTTCAATGACGAAATGGAGTCGATCGCCTTTGAACGTGCCGGCCTATCCAAAACACCCGTAAACAGTCTAAAAAGCTACTTTGGGCACACCTTGGGCGCATCGGGCCTACTGGAATCCATCATCGGCATGCATTCCCTACATAGAAACACCTTGTTCGCCTCCCTTGGTTTTGAGGAACTGGGTGTCTCAAGGCCCATGAACATTATCAAAGAAACAACCAAAAAGGAACTAAACGTATTCCTGAAAACCGCCTCGGGGTTTGGCGGTTCAAACACCGCGGTTATCTTTAAAAAGGTATAAACTTTGTTATTATCGTGTGGGGTATTAAATTCGCCTTTTTCAATCCTTGATTTTAAGAAATGCCAAAAAAATATATTAAGGCCATTGATGCACTGCAGGAGGCACAGAAAATAGCTTTTGCCCCTTTCGTTTTCCAGACCACGGTTTCCTTGAAAAATTTAGGGGTTTTTGACTTTATATTTCAAAACGTAGCCAAAGGCGGGGTCACCCTTACCGAAATTTGCGAGGAACTCTCCATTAGCGAGTATGGCCTGAGCGTACTCTTGGAAATGGCCGAAAGTGCCAACATTGTCTCCATGGACGAACGCGGAAGGTATGAGCTCACCAAAATTGGTTATTTCTTAAATTACAACCCTATGACCCAGGTGAACATGAATTTCACTCAAGATGTTTGTTACAAGGGACTTTTCCACTTAGAGGAAGCCATTCGGGAAGGCAAACCTGCCGGACTCAAGGAATTGGGAAATTGGCCCACCATTTACGAGGGACTTTCCCAATTGAAACCTGAAATTCAGAAGTCATGGTTCGCTTTTGATCACTTCTATTCCGATGGTATTTTTGAGGAAGCGCTAAAAATCGTCTTTAGGCACCAACCAAAACTGTTGTTCGATATTGGCGGAAACACCGGAAAATTTGCCATCCAATGTTGTGCTTACAATGAAGAGGTAAACGTGCATATTTTCGATTTACCTGGACAATTAAAGGTAGCCTTGAAGAATACCGCGGATCAAGGTTTTGGGGATAGGGTCCAAGGAAGTGAAATCGATTGGCTTTCAGAAAATCCTCAAATTCCCATGGGTGCGGATACCATTTGGATGAGCCAATTCTTGGATTGCTTCTCAAAAGAGGAAATCCTAAAAATTTTGAAAACAGCGGCGAATGCCATGGAATCCCAAACGGAATTGATCATTATTGAGACCTATACGGACCGACAAAAATTCGAGAACGCCAAATTCACCTTGGAAGCCACGTCCCTCTACTTTACCGCTTTGGCCAACGGAAACAGCAAAATGTACAAGGCCACGGAACTTATGGAACTTGCCGAAGCCGCCGGTTTGGAATTGAAGAATGATATAAGTTTGGGCGAATTCCACACGTTATTCGTCTGCAAAAAGAAATAATTTTATTGGAGAACCGGTATTACATAGAATCCTTTAGCCACGTAAACAATGGCATCGTTTCCGTTAACGGTACGCCCGTATTCAAAACCTTGGAAACCGATTTTAAATCGGTCATGAAATTGGCCTACAAACAGTTGATCGTGGATTATCCCAAGTTCTTTAAAATGGACAACCTGAGTAAACTGGGACTTTTGGCCGCGAATGTGTTATTGAGGGAAGAATCGGAAAAAAATATCGCCATGGTATTCTCCAATAGGGCTTCCAGTTTGGATACGGACCGTGGGTACCAAGACTCCATAAAGGATGCCACCCAGTACTATCCCAGCCCCGCCGTTTTCGTATATACCTTGGCCAATATCTGTATGGGCGAAATCAGTATCAAGCACAAAATTCATTCGGAGAACTGTTTCTTTGTCATGGACGAATTCAGTCCTGAAACCCTGAGTTCCTATTCTGCGGAATTGATGGATGAAAACAAGGCCGAAAAGGTATTATGTGGGTGGGTAGATGTGGATAATGAAAAATATGATGCATTTTTGTATGTTGTAGCGAAGAAAGGTACTTTTGTCCATTCCGATGCTGAAATAAACCGATTATATAAGACGACCCATGAGCAGTGATTTGAAACAAGAATTAAAGGAAAAAATTATAGAGCAGCTGAACCTGGAAGATGTTACCGCAGCTGAAATTGCGGACAACGATCCATTGTTTGGAGACGGTTTGGGACTTGACTCCATTGACGCGTTGGAACTCATCGTAATGCTGGACAAGGATTATGGCATTAAACTGGCAGATCCAAAGGAAGGCCGAAAAATCTTCGAGTCCATAGATACCATGGCCGCTTTCATCAGTGCGAACAAAGCCTAACTTGGTACCCTATCACAGATTTACATACAAGGTGTAATCTGCTATTTGTCTAAATATTTTCAATGAATCAAGGAGTTGCGATTACTGGAATGGGCCTAATTTCCGCTATTGGTAACAATGTTGCGGATAACTTCGCTTCCTTGATTTCTGGCACAACGGGCATTTCCAAAATTAGCCGTATAAAAACGGTCCATGAACATGAAATCATGGTGGGGGAAGTTCTGTTGACCAATGGGGAATTGGAAAAATTACTGGGCCTGCCCGCAGATTCCCATTCGAGGACCCCATTATTGGGGATCATGGCCGCAAAGGAAGCACTGGCACAGGCAGAAATTCAAGATATATCTGAGTACAGAACCGGACTTATATCCGGCACTACGGTAGGGGGCATGGACAAATCCGAGCAATATTTCTATGACTTTTATGAAAGGGACCTCCATTGGAATCATATAAACAGCTTACATGCCGGTGACTCCACACAAAAAATTGCGGATGCCATAGGTCTGACCAAAAGCTTTGTAACCACCATTAGTACGGCCTGTTCCTCCGCCGCCAATGCAATCATGTTGGGGGCCAGAATGATAAAAAGTGGTGAACTGGATCGGGTAATCGTGGGAGGGTCGGACAGTCTTTCAAAGTTTACCATCAACGGTTTTAAGACCTTGATGATCTTATCCGATACGTATAACACTCCCTTTGATGAACACAGAAAAGGGTTGAATCTGGGCGAAGCGGCGGCATTTTTGATTTTGGAATCCGATGCAATCGTTTCAAAGGAAAACAAAAAGGTCTTGGCCTATGTAAAAGGCTATGGCAATGCCAACGACGCCTATCACCAAACCGCTTCCTCGGAAAATGGCGACGGAGCCGTCATGGCAATGGAGAAGGCCCTAAAAGTAGCAGGTATTACTCCAAGCGAGGTGGATTATATCAATGCCCACGGTACGGCAACGCCCAACAACGACCTTTCCGAAGGGAGGGCCTTACTTCGTGTGTTTAAGGAGAACGTTCCGGAATTCAGTTCCACCAAACCCTTTACGGGGCATACCTTGGCAGTAGCGGCGGGTGTAGAGGCCGTTTATTCCGTTTTGTCCATCCAAAACAACGTCATCTATCCCAACCTCAACTTTAAGACGCCCATGACCGAATTTAATTTGGTTCCAGAGACCCAATTAAAGTACAAGGAGATAAAAACGGTACTCTCCAATTCCTTTGGTTTTGGCGGTAACTGTTCTACCCTTATTTTTACCAAAGAGGCATGAAACCCTCATCGAGGGCATTGGTATGGTAAGTGAAATACCCAGGCGAAAGAAAATGTTTAAAAGTCAAGCCAATAAACTAATTTTAAACGCATGAAATTGGAGGTGTATATAAACAGTATCGGATCTGTTTCCGTCCAAAAAACTTTTGATGATTCGGGGTTTTTGGATGAGGTCGTTGATTATGAGGGCACTTCGGTTAAAGCGGTCGACCCCAATTATAGGGACTACATACCTCCAGCTGCGGCTAGAAGAATGGCAAAAGGCTTAAAAATGAGCACCGTAAGCTCCCAAAATGCCCTAAAGGAAGCGGGTCTGGACAATGTGGACGCCATCATCGTAGGTACGGGTCTAGGCTGCTTGGGCGAATCCGAAAAATTTGTGCGGGACTTATTGGATAACGATGAACAATACCTTACCCCTACCCGGTTCATTCAATCTTCCCACAACACCGTAGCGGGCTCCATTGCATTGGATATGGGGTGCAAGGGATACAATTTTACCTACGTGCATTCCAACATATCGTTCGAGTCCAGCCTATGGGACGCCAAGCTACAATTAGAGAACAATGAAGCTGAAAACATATTGGTAGGTGCCGTGGACGAATTGGTAGAACACCATGTAACCACCCATCAATTCATCGATCATATAAAAAAAGAACCCGTTTCCAGGGAACAGGTACTTCGCTCCGGCACCAAGGGCATTGTTTTTGGGGAGGGATCCCACTTTTTTGTACTGTCCAATCAAAAACAGGATACAACCTATTCAAGGCTCATTGCCATGGGAATTTACAATACCCTAAAGAAGGAGGAGGTCTCCGATACAATACTGGGTTTTTTGCATACGAATGGATTGACACTCGAAGATTTGGACGGTGTCATTTTAGGTAACAATGGGGATATAGATTTCGATACGATTTACCAAGACCTTGCAAATGGGATATTTCAAACTATTCCACAATTTGTGTATAAACATCTTTCCGGAGAATATGACACGGCTTCCGGTTTCGGTTTTTGGATGGCCAATAAAATCTTCAAAACCGGTAAGGTTCCAGAGGTCATCCGCTGGAACGATATAAAAGTAAGCCAACCAAAAAGGCTTTTATTATATAACCAATATCGGGGTAAAAACCACAGTCTGGTAGTCCTGGAAAAATGCTAACTCGGAAAACAGTAAATACCATTTTCCTGTTGGGCCTGGTTTTCTCTCTGGTCATTTCCATTTTCAAACCGATTCCGTGGCCCGCTTTCGCCCTATTGATGGCAAGTTGGTTCCTTTTGACACTGGGTGGTTCTTTTTTTATCCGGTGGAACTACCACATGACTTCCTTGAATTCAAATAACGAAATCAATAAACCCCAGGTCGCCATAACCTTTGATGACGGGCCGCATCCGGAATACACGCCAAAGGCGCTTTCCCTCCTAGAAAAGTACAATGCCAAGGCGACCTTTTTCTGCATCGGGAAAAATATTGAAAAACATCCGGAGCTATTTAAGGAGATTATACGGCGGGGACATTCCGTTGGAAACCATACCTTTTCACATGCCAACACTTTTGGTTTTTTTGGAACTGAAAAGGTTATGGAAGAACTTACCCTAACCAACAAACTTGTTGAAGGTATCTCAGGGTTAAAAATGGCCTTGTACCGGCCCGCTTTTGGTGTCACCAATCCAAGTATAGCCAGGGCGGTAAAAAAATTGGGGTTAAAGACCATAGGATGGAACGTGCGTTCCTTGGATACAACCTTTAGAAATGAGGACCAGGTTTTAAAACGGATAACCAGCCGTACCCAAAACGGGGCCATCATCCTACTTCATGATACCAGTGCAAAATCGATCGCCGTTTTGGAACGATTATTGGTATTTTTGGAGGAAAGAAAGTTGCTATCGATCACGGTAGATCAACTGTTCCAAATACGGGCGTATGAATAGAATCCTGGCAATCCTCTTACTATTCTCTTACATTGGTTTCGCACAGACCAGAATGTCCGCTGAAGCGGCAAAATCCTTACAGCAATTGGTGAAACAAAAGGCAGAAGAGACCCAGACCATCACCAGTGATTTTGTACAGTACAAGCATTTGGACTTTTTGTCAAGCGACATCGAATCGACCGGGAAATTGGCTTACAAAAGCCCGGACAATGTGAGTTGGCAATACGTAAAGCCTTTCTCTTACAAGGTAGTTTTTAAGGACCAAAAACTGCTTATCAATGACAACGGTAACAAAAGTAAGCTGGATCTTGGTTCCAACGAACTTTTCAAACAGCTCAACCATTTGATAAGCGCCAGTATTAACGGGAATATGTTCAATGCCGATGATTTTGAAATTGCCTACTTCAAGGAGAACCAGACAAGTTTGGTGCATTTTTTACCCAGGGACCCTCAGTTTTCAGAGTTCATCCAAGCCTTCCACATCACATTTTCGCAAAGAGGGACCGTGGAAGAAGTGAAAATGATCGAACCCAGCGGCGATTACACCAGAATTGTTTTTTCCAATCGGATAGAAAACAAAACCCTACCCGATGCGGTTTTTGACCTTTAGCCTTTTCCTGCTCCTATTCAGCTGTGCCTCGTACCCAAAAAAAATGGGCTACCAACCCACTGCACTTGACACCCTGGAAATAATGAACCCCTATTTCTCGAATGTACAAAAGGATTACGTCTACAAGGCGAACATCATTGTTTTCGAGAATAACTTCGGAGGGATCTTGGTCCTAAAAAAGTTGGCAGATCAAACCCATAGAATTGCCTTTACTACGGAACTTGGGAACACGATTTTTGATTTTACCCTTAGCGGGACCGACTTTAAAGTGAACCGCATCCTAAAGGAAATGGACCGTAAAATCCTTTTAAGTATCCTGGAACAGGATTTTAGAAGCTTGATCCAGGAAGAAATTGTACCATTGAATACCTACACGAAGAACGACAGCGAACTGACAAAGACCAAAATAGGTTCCAAAACACATTTCTACACGTTCAATAACGATATCCTTACCAACATTACACGGGTGGGAAACGAAAAGGAAAAAGTGGTCATCACATTCTCAGAGATCGATGACCGTGTGGCAAGACAAATTGTAATTTCGCACAAAACAATGAAACTTACCATATATTTACAAGCAATCAAATGAAGAAGTCCATAACATTCCTGTTTTTGTTTGCATGTACCTTTCCCTATTTTTTAGGAGCTCAGGTAGCTCCCGGCATCAAAATGGGCTACAACGAAAGCACCATTAGCAAAACAAGGCTGGAACCAAAATCGGGATTATATATTGGTGGATTTCTGGACATTCCCATTACGAAGTTGTATACCATTCAACCGGAAGTTTTTTACTCCTCCCAGGGAGGAAAATCGTTGAGCGCGGATTATGGCGATGTTCGGATCCATTATTTGTCCATTATGGGAGCTAATAAATTCTATGTGGGCCAGAACAAAGGGTTTCATTTTAATCTTGGCCTGGGATTGGACGTCAACTTAAAAAATAATTTTGTGAACTTGTTCAATGGAGAGGCCGATGGAGAAATATCACCTTTTGATGTTGTGGTCTTTGGCGGTATGGGATATGAATTCAATTTTGGACTTACATTGGAGGCGCGGTATAAACAAGGAACCGTAAGTGTGGACTTTTTTGGCGCAGATGACCTTTACGAGGAAGCAGGAAGCAACTTGAACGGTGTTCTTCAAATTGGCGCCTCTTATAAATTTAAAACCAAGTAAATGCTGTTAGAAGGATTGTACGAGATTCAGGAATTTAATTACACGGAACCGTATGTGAAGGCCACGGTTAAACTTAACAAGGAACATGAAATCTTTGAAGGCCATTTTCCCGGCCATCCGGTATTGCCCGGGGTCTGTGTGATACAGATAATAAAGGAGCTCACGGAGAAATCCCTTGAAAAAAAATTATTACTGTCCGTTGCTTCCAATGTCAAGTTCATGACCGTTATCAATCCAGAAAAGAATGACACCGTCCAATTTAAAATTGAACTTTCCCAGTCAGATGACGAGGTCAAGATCAAAAATACGGTCAGCTTTGAGGACACCCTGGCACTAAAATTGAACGCAAGTTTTAAAATTAGGGCCTAATGAAGATGTTGTTGCTTGGTTTTCTGAGTTTTATAGCCTACTCCACATCCTTGGATGAGGTACGCAGCTTGTATCCAAAGGCCAAGGACGATGCCTCCATAACGAACACCCTCGCTGAAAAACTATCTGGCATTTCCCAAGATGATGACATAGAACTTTATGGATATAAAGGAGCCGTTTTGACTTTAAAGGCCAATCGTGCCAAAGCCGTCAAGGATAAAAAAGGGTTTTTTAAGGAAGGTGTAAGCATCTTGGAGGCCGCCATCGCTTCAGAACCTGGGAACATTGAACTTCGTTTCATCCGGTTGAGCGTTCAGGAAAATGCTCCCAAGATTGTAAAGTATAACGATGCTATCGATTCCGATAAGGGTTTTATCCTAGACCACTTTACAGAAATTAGGGATGGTTCCCTGAAAAAAATGATCCGTAACTATATTCAGGGTTCAAAGGTATTTACCGATGAGGAGAAGTCGGCCCTGTAGACCTATTTGATTGTGTATCTTTACGAAGATTTTAGGCCCAAAAACCTATAAGCCCGTGCCAAACCAAGCGACCATACAGGAAAAGATGCAACAATGGCGTTGCTGTGTGCTGATACCTACGTACAACAATGAGAAAACGTTGGCCCGGGTTCTGAAGGATGTATTGCGGTACACCTCCAATATCCTGGTTGTAAATGATGGCGCTACTGATAGTACTTCCCAAATCTTGGATGAGTTCCATGAAATTGAAGTGTTTCAGTTGGAGAAAAACCAAGGTAAGGGCAAGGCCCTTAAAACCGGATTTAAAGAGGCTTTGAAAAAGGGCTACGAATATGCCATAACTATGGATTCTGATGGGCAGCATTTTGCGGAGGACATTCCCGTGTTTCTGGATGCCTTGGAGTCCGAGACCACCAAAAACGTGCTCTACATAGGGGCAAGAAATATGACCCAGGCCGATGTACCAGGAAAAAGTAGTTTTGGCAACAAATTTTCCAATTTCTGGTTTTGGTTCGAGACCGGAACCTGGTTACAGGATACGCAATGCGGCTATCGCCTTTATCCACTAAAAGAGATCGAAAAATTATCGCTTTATACACCCAAGTTCGAATTTGAAATCGAGGTCATCGTAAAAGCCTCTTGGAAAGGCACCTTGGTTAAAAACGTTCCCGTCAAAATTTTATATGACGATGTAGACCGGGTCTCCCATTTTAGGACGGTCCCGGATTTTACACGGATAAGCATCCTCAATACATGGTTCGTAATCGTTACCATATTCTATATAAAACCGCGGGATTTTTTTAGAAAGATAAAAAAAAAGGGAGTCAAGAAATTCCTTTTGAACGATGTGCTGGGAAGTAACGATTCCCCTGCGAAGAAAGCGGGATCGATTGCCTTGGGGGTATTTATTGGCCTTAGTCCGTTTTGGGGCCTGCATACACTTTTGGTGCTTTTTTTATCCTTCTTATTGAAATTGAACAAACCCATTGCCTTCGCTTTTTCCAATGTTAGCCTTCCTCCTTTTATACCCTTCATAATACTTGCAAGCCTGCAGACAGGTAGCTGGATTTTAGGTGAATCCTTTACACTTTCATTGGATTCCATCAATGAGAATTTCGACTTTGTGATACACCTAAAGGCCTATCTTCTGGGAAGTTTGGTATTGGCCATTTTAGGTGCGGTACTTTTTGGTGGAATAGGCTATCTTACCCTTACATTTTTTGGAAAGCGGAAAATGGCCGTCAACAATGGGTGATTTCTTTTTTAGGGCATACCAACGAATACGAAAAAACAGGACAGTAAGTGTTTTTCTGCTACTACTTATAATTGCAGGACTAATAGTTTGTACTACCAGAGTCAATTTTAAGGATGACATCACGGCCCTCATACCTTCCAATCCGGAGTCTAGGCGCATCCAAAAAGTATTGAAGTCCATTGCCTTTACGGACAAAATCATTGTAAATATTGAAAAAAAGGAAGCAGGATCCGTAGAAGAACTTACCAAGTATGCCTCGGAATTCCTGGACAGCCTTCAAAATGGGTATTCAGATTATGTCAAGAACGTTCAAGGAAATGTCGCTGATGCGCAGGTATTGAACACGTTGGATCTGGTGTATAACAATCTTCCCGTTTTTTTGGACGAACCGGATTATGGTAGCATCGAACAAAAACTTTCAAACGATAGTATTGACGTACAAATGGCCCAAAACTATCGCACTTTGGTCTCCCCATCAGGAATCATTGCCAAAAAGAATATTCTCAAGGACCCGCTTGGACTTTCCTTCATTGCACTCAAAAAACTTCAAAAAATAGGTGTTGCCGAGGATTTTATCATCCGCGATGGTTTTTTGCTCAACAAGGAGGAGACCAATATCCTATTGTTCATCACGCCTACAAATCCTTCAAGTGCCACGGTGGAAAACCAACCCTTGGCCGAAGGCCTGTATGACATTCAAAATAGCTTGAACGTATTATACGGCGGCAAAGTGGAAGCTTCGTTTTTTGGCGCGGCCTTGGTTGCAGTGGCCAATGCCCAGCAAGTAAAGAACGACATCCTATTTACGGTGAGTATCGCCATGATCGTCCTTCTTGTACTATTGATCTTGTTTTACAGACGCCTCGCCCTGCCCTTCATACTTTTTGCCCCAACACTTTTTGGGGCGCTTTTGGCGATGGCCCTATTGGCGATTTCACGGGAGTTCCTTTCGGCGGTCTCTTTGGGAATCGGGGCGATATTACTGGGGGTTACCCTGGACTATGCCCTGCATATTTTGACCCACATTCGCAAAGGCGAAGAATTGCAAACAATGTACCGGGAGGTGACTCCCTCCATTTTAATGAGCAGCCTTACGACGGCTTCGGCCTTTCTATGTCTGTTGTTTTTGGAATCCCAAGCGCTACAGGATTTGGGAGTTTTTGCATCGGTCAGTGTGGTGGGATCGGCCGTTTTTTCGTTGTTGTTCATCCCACAGGTATATGCTTTTGAGGGACATCGGCCGAAGGATTCCAACGTATTGGAAAGAATGGCAGCTTTTGAATTCCATAAAAATAAATGGTCCATTGGTACTGTACTCTTGGGGAGTATACTGAGTATTTTTTTCTACAACCGCGTGGGTTTTGACCAGGATATCGCCAAACTCAATTATGAATCAGAAGTATTGACCCAGGCACGTAAGAAGTTGGAGTCATTAACAGATCTGGAATCAAAATCGGTATACCTATCCACCTACGGGACCGAACAGGAAAAGGTATTACAGCAGAACGATGTCATTTATACCGACCTACTAAGACTGAAAAAAGAAGGAAAACTGGTCAATTTCACCTCTGTATCCAGCCTTGTTAAATCCGAAAAGACCCAAACCGATAAAATAAGGCAATGGCAGGAATTCTGGTCGCGACCCAGAAACGATTCCCTAAAGAAACAATTAAATAATAGCGCCGATGCTTTGGGCTTTAAGGAGGGTACCTTTCAACATTTTTACGATTGGCTCCAGGGTGATTTCAAACCCATGTCCGTATCCTCATTCAAGGAATTTCCGGCACTCAGTGTCGATGACTATCTTGTAACCGACAGCACAGGAACAACGGCCACTTCGCTCCTCAAATTGAACGAAGATCAATACCCTGGCATCAAAATCTACTTTGCCAATCATGAAAATACGCTTTTGATCAACCGAAAAGAGGTCAACGAATCCTTCCTGGGAACTTTAAAGGAAGACTTTAATCGTCTGCTCTGGCTGTCCCTACTCGCGGTTGTCATTATTCTGGCCCTATTTTACAGAAGCCTTTCGCTTACCCTGGTCACTGGTATACCCATTTTTTTAACATGGTTATTGACCGTGGGGATCATGGGGATTTTGGATATCGAATTCAATATTTTCAATATCATCATCTGCAGCTTTATCTTTGGGCTGGGAGTGGATTATAGTATCTTCATTACCAACGGGTTGCTCATGAAGCACCGAACGGGCATTAAAACCCTCCCGACGCATAAAACTTCGATCATACTTTCGGTCATAACGACCATTGCCAGTGTAGGAGTAATGGTTTTTGCCAAACATCCCGCGCTGTTTTCTATATCCAGGGTATCCTTGATCGGGATTTTTTCAGCGGCTTTTGTGGCGTTCACCATTCAACCGCTATTGTTCCTGCTGTTTATCGGCACTAAAAACAAGCGGCCCATTTCACTGCGCTATTTTGTGCATTCCGTTCTTTCCTTTGCCTATTTTGGCCTGGGCGGACTCCTATTTTCCCTATATGCATGGGTAGTGACTTTGTTGAACCCAACCCAACCTAAAAAAGAGAACCTCGGTTTTCATAAGTCGGTTTCCAAGTTGATGAAATCGGTCTTATACACCAACCCTTTTGTCAAAAAGCAGGTGTTGAATCCTACTAAGGAAACTTTTGAAAAACCAGCAATGCTCATCGCCAACCATACCTCATTTTTGGATATTTTATGTATTGGGATGCTGCATCCCAAGATTATCTTCCTAGTAAACGATTGGGTCTACAACTCGCCTATTTTTGGAAAGGCAGCAAAGTTGGCAGGAGCCTATCCAGTCTCTGGCGGTGTGGAAAACGGGGAGGAATATGTGGCCGAAAAACTCCAACAAGGATTTTCCATCATCGCTTTCCCGGAGGGTACACGTTCCACATCCAACAAAATAAACAGGTTTCATAAAGGAGCATTTTATTTGGCCGAAAAATTCGGATTGGACATCATCCCCATTTTGATCCATGGGAATTCCGAAGTACTTCCAAAAGGCAGTTTTGTGATTAGGGACGGCAGTATCACGGTGAAAATCCTACCACGAATTGTACATGGGGACAAAAAATACGGAGAGAATTATACCGAACAGGCAAAAAAGATAGGCGCTTATTTTAGGAACGAATTTCAAAACATGCGTACGCATGTAGAAACCAAGGATTATTGGAGAAAAACCCTGTTGGAGCATTTTCGCTTTAAAGGGAAGACGCTATTTAATCGGGTAAAAATTGATTTGCAACAAAATGATGTATTCTATTATGATTTGCTAAGGTCAATTCCATCCAAAGGAAGTATCGTACATCTTTCCAAGGACGATGGACAGTTGGACCTACTCTTATCCATAGATTCTTCAGAACGTAAACTTCACTCATTTATAGAAAACAAGGTGGCTTCAACAGCCTTGAAACAGAATTTTCTCTACAATAATTATAGTAAAATAAACCTGTACGATACTCCAAAGGATGCATTGGCAAACGAGGCGGAAATTCTACTATTCAATTTGGATACATGCTCCTTTTCAGAATCTTTATTTGCGAAATTTGAGACCATATTTCTATTGAAACAGGGCAAACAGTTGAAGTATGCCGAAGTTTTACCCTTAGATTTTCTGGTTAAAGCGCAAAATGATAATTTTATTGTACTCAACAAAAACCTATCACATTGAATAAACAGTACGATGTCGTCATCATAGGTAGTGGTATGGGCGGACTCGTGGCCGCCAATATCATGGCCCGTGAGGGACTTACTGTTTGTGTGCTGGAAAAGAACAACCAATTTGGGGGCAATCTGCAGACCTTTGTAAGGGACCGGACCATTTTTGATACAGGCGTTCACTATATAGGTGGGCTGGCACCCGGACAAAACCTACATCGCTACTTCGACTATTTGGGTATTCTGGATGGTCTGCATCTGAGAAAAATGAACAGGGACGGGTTTGACATCATCACATTTGACAACGATGAAATTGCCTACCCGCATGCCCAAGGCTATGAAAACTTCATAGACCAACTGGCAAAACAATTTCCGCAGGAAAGAAAGGCTATTGAGATCTATTACAAAAAACTTAGGGAAATATGCCACAAGTTTCCGCTTTACAATTTGGAGGAAGGAAAGCCCTATGGAAACGACCCGGAGCTTTTTCAACAAACCGCGAAGGAATACATTGCCAGTATTACCCAAAACGAAAAGCTGCGTGCGGTTTTGGCAGGTTCCAATTTGTTGTACGCCGGCGACCCTGATAAAACTCCATTGTATGTACACGCCCTATCCATCAATTCCTATATTGAAAGTGCCTACAGATGTGCCGATGGGGGTAGCCAGATTACCAAATTATTGATCAGAAGGCTTAAGGAAAACGGCGGGGAGGCCTACAAGCACAGTGAGGTAACGGATATAACCTGTACAGGCAAGAAATTGGAATCGGTTACCCTAAAGAACGGCAAAAAAGTGTACGGCAATATCTTCATTTCCAACATAGAACCAAAGCATACCCTACGGATGATCGGGGAGGAGCACTTTAGAAAATCCTATAATCACCGCATCCAGAATATGGAGAGTATAATATCTGCCTTTAGCATTCATATTGTATTGAAACCGAAAACTTTTAAATACCTCAACAAAAACTATTACCATTTTAAGGATTATAGAAAGGTCTGGGACGCCCACAAGTATACCCAGGAAACCTGGCCGGAAACCTATATGGTCTCCATGGGGGTACGTAAAAATCAGGATGCATGGGCAGAGCAACTTACGGCCATTACCTACATGCGATATGAGGAGGTAAAAGAATGGGAAAACACCTTTAATACGGTAGCCCATACACGTGACCGCGGAAAAAGTTATGAGGAATTTAAAAAGCACAAAACAGCCGTGTTTCTGAAGGAACTGGAGAAAAAATTTCCGAATATCAGGGAGTGTATCCGGTCCGTATATGCTTCCACCCCACTATCGTATAGGGACTACATAGGGAATCATCAAGGATCCATGTACGGTTACGTAAAGGACGTTAACGACCCTTTAAAATCCTTTATTTCGCCCCGCACCAAAATCGAAAACCTGTATTTAACGGGGCAAAGCCTGAACATGCATGGCATTCTAGGTGTCACTATCAGTGGTGTGGTTACCTGCTCCGAGATTTTGGGAGGTTCCTATTTGATCAACAAGATTACCGATACACTTGCGAAAAAGGCCAACGAAAAAATGACCGTCTAATGGGCACGTTTAAAACAACTCCAATTACAGTTTTGGAAACTATTTCCAAGGAAGATTTTATCCGAAATTATTACAAGCCCCAGAAACCTGTGTTGCTGAAGGGCCTGACCAAAGATTGGCCCGCCTATAGAAAATGGTCCTTGGATTATATTCAAGGAAAGGCGGGCGACCAAATCGTGCCTTTGTACAACAACGAACCGGCCAAGGACAAACAAAGTGTATACGCGCCCGTGGAGGAAATGAAATTGGCGGATTATATTGAAATACTGAAAACCAAGCCTACGGACCTTCGGATTTTCTTTTATGAAATCCTGAAAAAAATGCCCGAACTAACCAACGATTTTGAGTACCCGGATATAGGTCTAAAATTTTTTAAAAAACTACCCGCACTGTTCTTTGGTGGTGGGGAGTCCAAGGTTTTTATGCATTATGATATCGATTTACCGGATAGCATGCATTTTCACTTTGACGGTCATAAGCATGTGACCTTGTTCTCTCCAGAGCAGACAAAGTATCTGTATCGGGTGCCGTATTCCATCCATAACCTGGAATCCATCGATATGGACAATCCCGATTTTGAAAAATATCCAGCATTACAATATGCCGAAGGAATTACCGCCAACATGGAACATGGCGATGCCCTTTTTATGCCCAGTGGCTATTGGCACTACATAAAATATCTGGATGGCGGCTTTTCCATGACGCTCCGCGCGCTTCCCCGAAACCCCAAAAGATTCGCTAACATGCTCTATAATGTATTGGTCATGCGCAATTTCGACAACTTTACCCGAAAGCATTGGGGACAAAAATGGTTGGATTACAAAGACCGTATTGCCATAAAAAAGACACATAAAAACCTAGTGAACCTTTCATAATTGGGAAATTACAAGCCATTATTGCGAGTTTTTTGGATGCCGATGTGCATGGCACTATGCGTATCCTGTGGGGTTTCCAAATCCTTACGGGAGAAACCCGATGTCTCCCTGTATCAAACCGAAATTCCGGCACGTGAAAAAATAAACGATTCCACCTTTACCATTGCCCATAATTTCCTGCGAAAGAACCGCCAAGGTCTATGGGAACTTAAGGTTAGTGGAAATCCCTTGGAACTGGGGCTAAAAACAGGTAGTCTCACACAAGAATTGTTCAATGAACAGGAGGACATATTTGTAAATAAGATAGATGAACTCGTACCCTCCAAGGGCTATCAAAATCTACTCCGTAAGTTTTTGGCCTGGTTCAACCGTAAAATGTACCTCAATATTGATTCGCAATTTAAGGCGGAACTTTATGGGGTCTCCCAGTATGCCTCCCCCAATTACGATTACATAGCAAAACCGTACCAACGGGTCATGTATTTTCACGGTGCCCATGATATAGGTCATGCCCTACAGGATTTGGCCTTGGTGGGCTGCTCCTCCTTTGCGGCTTGGGGAGATAGCACTGAGGATGGTAAATTATTGATCGGCAGGAATTTCGACTTCTACGCCGGGGATGCCTTTGCTAAGAATAAAATCATTGCGTTTGTAGCGCCTAATCAAGGTTACAAGTTTATGTCGGTTACCTGGGGAGGCATGATCGGTGTGGTATCCGGGATGAACGATCAAGGGTTGACCGTCACCATCAATGCCGGAAAGTCCCAATTTCCCCTAATTGCCAAAACTCCTGTTTCATTGGTCACCCGTGAAATTTTACAATATGCCTCCACCATTGATGAGGCCATTGAAATTGCCAAGAAACGTGAAGTCTTTGTTTCGGAATCCATATTCGTGGGAAGCGCCAAAGACAAAAAAGCGGCTATCATTGAGGTCTCTCCCAAGAATTTCGGGGTCTATGAAGTGGAAAATTCCGATCAGTTGATCTGTGCCAACCACTTCCAAAGTGCTGCCTATGCAAATGATAAAAAAAATCAGAAACATATTTTGGAAAGCCATTCCCAATACCGTTATGAACGGATGGAAGAACTTTTGAAGGAAACGCCCAAAATCGGCCCAGAAGATGTGGTTTCCATATTGCGGAACAAAGAGGGCTTGGACGAGGAAAAAATAGGGTACGGAAATGAAAAGGCATTGAACCAATTGTTGGCCCACCATGGCATTGTTTTTCAGCCCGAAGATTTATTGGTCTGGGTATCCAGCAACCCCTATCAGTTGGGCGAATTTGTGGCCTATGACCTAAACGAGGTATTTAATCTTTCCGCATTTGCCGATGCTCCTATAGCCGAAACGGAACGCAATATTTCCAAAGATCCCTTTTTACAAAGCGAAGCTTACCTGAATTACGAACGATATAGAATTTTGAGAGATGAAATAGAGGATGTTATTTCCAATGAAGCCCATGTGGAGCAAACCAAATTGAAAAAATTGGTGCAACTAAACCCTTATTTCTGGGAAGGCTATTATCTGGCAGGATTGTATAATTACAACAAGGGCTACGATTTGGTAGCCAAAGGCTATTTTGAAAAGGCCTTGGAATTGGAAATTACTACTGTTCCAGATCGGGAAAATGTGGAGAAGTATCTTCGTAAACTACGATGACTAGGAACTCCTAAAAAATAACCCCGATATCCATAAAGGGCACCGGGGCTTATCAAAACTTTGATTTAATTTATTTTCCCAACATCAAGAGTTCATTGCAACGGATTTCCGTAATATAACGCTTGTCACCTTCCTTAGTCTCATAAGAGCGATGGGTCAGTTTACCTTCTACGGCCACTTGCTTTCCTTTCGTCAAATAATTTTCCACGATTTCCGCTGTCTTGCCCCAAGCTACTATGTTATGCCATTGGGTGTCGTCTACTTTCTCGCCTTTGGCATTTTTGTAGCTCTCTGTAGTGGCCAATGAAAATTTGGCCAATTTGGTACCATTCTCCATGGTTACGATTTCTGGGTCTTGACCCAAGTTTCCAATCAACTGTACTTTGTTTTTAAGTGCATTCATAATTTTATTTTTAGCGTTAAACAGTTAATACTATCGAACTGCTTTTGTTCGACGGGACAAACGTATAACCACTTCAAATCGGTACTCGGTTTTAAAACACTTATTTTCGTTTGTAATCGTTTATTGTCGTTTGTAAACTTTTATTTACTTGAATATAAGTTTCTTATACAAATCACAAATGATAAGATTTTTTCAAAAAAGAAGAGTTTTTTTCAAATTTTTTAAAACAACAGGGTAAATTTTAATTCAAAAAAAATTAAATTTATGAGGTTCTCGAATTATCCAAAACAATGGGAATAGATTCACGACCTAGATTCGAATTTGAACCTCATCACAAAGCTTAATGAGTATACCTATGAAAACACTCTATTCTCTTATAAGTTCTCTTTTATTAGTGCTCACCACCCAGGGTCTGTTTTCACAACGGTTGCAAGTGAGCACCAACGGGCGGTATTTGGTGACCCAAGAAAACGAACCTTTCTTTTGGTTGGCGGATACGGCCTGGGAACTATTTCATCGATGCGATGAAAAACAGGCTGCCCTGTACCTATCAAAAAGAGCGGAACAGGGATTCAATATCATACAAGCGGTGGCGCTGGCAGAACTGGATGGGTTGAACGACCCTAACCCGTATGGAGAAACACCCTTGAATAACAACGACCCAACATCTCCAAACGAGGCTTATTTTCAGCATGTGGACCGTATCATCCAAATGGCGGATTCCTTAGGACTTTATATAGCCTTGCTTCCCACTTGGGGTGATAAGGTCAACACCAAGGAGTGGGGTGTTGGTCCGGAAATCTTCCATCCGAAAAACGCCTACTCATTTGGTGAATGGATGGGAAACCGATACAAGGATTTCGAGAATATCATTTGGGTCATCGGGGGAGATAGAAACCCTAGGAACGAAAGTGATGACGTACTTATTTGGAACCAAATGGCCGAAGGCATCGTCAAAGGTGCCGGTGGCTATGACCGAACCTTAATGACCTATCATCCACAACCGACCCAAAATGGAGGTTCTTCCACTTGGTTTCACGATCAAAAATGGTTGGATTTCAATATGCATCAAACGGGACACTGTGCAAATAAAGGCACGTACAAACACATCCAACACGATTATGCGCTTGTTCCCGTAAAGCCCGTTTTGGACGGAGAGCCACTCTATGAAGATCATCCAAATTGTTTCAATGCCAAGGAGCTTGGTTATAGTTCCGCCGAGGATATCAGAAGAATCATGTATTGGAACATTTTTGCAGGAGCTTTTGGACAATCCTATGGATGCCATGACGTTTGGCAGATGTACACTCCGGACAAGGAACCTATAAACGGACCCTTGCGCCCATGGACCGCCGCTTTGGACATGCCCATGGCCAATCAGGTAAAGCATCTTAAAAATTTAATGCTGTCCAGACCCTTCCTAACCCGTATACCCGACCAAGGTATAATTCATGGTGAACAAGCGGAGAACAATGATTACAAGATTGCCACGCGAGATCAAAATGGTAGCTACGCCATGGTATATATGCCTACTGGCGGAAAAGTTGATTTGGATGTGACCGCATTGACTTCCAACAAATTGACAGCTTGGTGGTATGACCCCAGGACGGGGAATAGCTTTTTGGGCGGTGAAGTGTTGAAATCGGACCACGTAACCATTAACGCGCCCACCTCCGGTAAAGGCCATGATTGGGTGTTGGTGCTGGATGCCACTCAAACCGAGTTTTCCGCGCCAGGAAAGGTAGGTAATTCCCAACCTTGAAAATATAGGAACAACTCCGTAATTTTTCCTATCTTAAAAGCTTCAAAATACGAACTCCCTATGGATTTAAACGTGACCGATAATCCGAACAAAAAGAGATACGAGGCCAACGTTGAAGGCTCAACGGCCTTTATTGAATACATTAAGGCAAATGATAAAATCTACCTCACCCATACGGAAGTACCAACGGCCTTGGAAGGTAAGGGCATCGGTTCATCGCTCGTCTTAAAAGTATTGGAAGACGTAGAACGACAGGATTTGACCCTTGTTCCCCTGTGCCCCTTCGTAGCGATGTACTTAAAAAAACATCCCGAATGGAAAAAATTGGTCATGAAAGGCATCAACATTGAATAATCGAATTGTATGGATAAAGAAATCGTAAAGGAATACACCAACGGAGAACTGACCGTGGTGTGGAAACCAAAAAAATGCATTCACTCAGAGGTCTGTGTAAAAACCCTCCCAGAGGTATATGACCCCAACGGAAAACCTTGGATTACCCCGGAAAATGCCAGCACAGAGGCTTTGAAATCGCAAATCGAGGCATGTCCATCTGGAGCATTGACCTTTTACATGAACGGGAATTCAAAAGCAGCATCAGAAAAAGCCGAAGAAGGACAAAAAACGGCGATTGCCGTACTTGCCAACGGTCCCCTACGCGTGTCGGGTAATTTGCAGATACAATTGGTTTCCGGAGAAACGATACAAAAAGAAGGAACCACGGGCTTTTGTAGATGTGGTGCTTCTGAAAACAAACCCTTTTGCGATGGATCACATCGAAAAATACAATTCATCGGATAACCAAGATAAAAACAAAGCAACCCTATGGAATTAGCCATACATAACTGGATGCGGGCAGAATCCCTAGAACATACCTTGGGCCGTATTGCCAAGCTGGGATATACCCGTCTGGAAATCCAGGGCACCCCGGAAAACTATGATGCCAAAAAAATAAAACCTGTCATGGACGACCATGGCATACAATGCTGGGGTTCCGTCACCTTAATGTTGGAAGAGCGAAACTTATTGGCGAAGGACCCCGCGCAGCGAAAAATGTCCGTGCAGTATGTGAAGGATGTAGCCAAAATGGTATATGACCTTGGTGGTTCCGTGATCTCGCTGGTTCCTGCAACGGTCGGTAAAATTATCCCGGATGCCACCCCGGAACAGGAATGGGAATGGGCCGTTGAAGGCGTGAAGGAAATCTATGCCTATACCGAGGATTTAGGGCTCAAAATAGGCATAGAACCTATCAACCGATTTGAAACCTATTTTATCAATCGGGGCGGACAGGCATTGGCCCTTGCAGAGGCCGTAGGACCCAATTGCGGGGTGTGCTTGGACACCTTTCACATGAACATTGAGGAGGTGGACATGTTCGAAACGATGAAAAAAGTGGGCGACCGCTTGGTAAACTTCCATGTGGCGGACAATAACCGCATGGCGCCCGGCATGGGCCATTTGGACTGGGCACGAATCATACGCACGCTGAACGAGATAAATTATGACCAGGTACTCTCGGTTGAGTTCTGCGCCCCCTTGGATAGGACCCCGGCCAATCCCTTCCCCAATTCCATCGATACTGACCCGGAAGGCTTGACCGCTGAACAGAAGAAATTTTTGGAAGATCATGGCAGTTCCGCCGTTACGGATGAATTCTATACCATGCTGACGAAAAAATCCATGGAAACATTGACCAAACTGATCAATAAATGAAAATAGCGAATATTGAGGCTTTCTGGTTGCGTTGTCCCATCCCCAAGGAAAAGCAACATTTTAGCGATTACGGACTGCTGACCAATTTTGATATGACACTGGTGGTAGTCACCACGGATACCGGTCTACAAGGTTTTGGGGAGGCCAAGGCCGCGGTGGGATCCTCGGGATCCTGTGCGAGTATTGTTAGTTGTATCGAGAACGAACTAAAACCCCAACTAGTGGGGCAGGATGCCCGAAATATTTCTCGAATCTGGGAGATGGTCTATAACGGAACTCGTGACCACTATTCCTTGTCCCGAGGTCGTAAGTTTCCTATTTTAGGCCGACGGGGACTTACCATTTCCGCCCTTAGTGGTATCGATACCGCCCTTTGGGATATCAAGGGAAAGGCCCTCAACGCTCCGGTGGTGGATCTGTTGGGCGGTAGTTGCCGAGAGAAAATGGAAGCCTACGCCAGCGGTGGATGGGCCAAAGTGGATGCCATTGGGGAGCAATTGAAAGGGTACACCGCCAAAGGTTTTTCGGGGGTGAAAATGCGTGTGGGCATCATGGACGAGACCGTAAAAGCGAGCGTGGATCGCGTAAAGGCCGCACGTGAAGCCTTGGGCGATGCTATCAAGTTGATGACGGATGCCCACGGCACCTTCAGCGTGCCGGAGGCCAAACAGTTCTGTCGTGGTGTGGCCGATTGCAACTTGTATTGGTTCGAGGAGCCCATCAATCCCGATAATAAAATCGGGACCGCCGAAGTGCGTTCCCAGACCCATATTCCCATCGCTGCCGGGGAAAGCGAATATACGGCCTTTGACATCAGGGATATGATCGCGGAACGGGCCTTGGATGTCATCCAGCCCGATTGTGCCATTATCGGCGGTATCACGGAGGCCATGCGTGTATCGCAATTGGCCCATACCTATCAGTTGGAACTGGCACCGCATTGTTGGGGATCTGCCTTTTCCTTTATGGCCGGACTATCGGTGGCCTTTGCCTCGCCTTCGGCTAATGTCATTGAATTTTCCTTGGGTGGAAACCCCATGATGTACGACCTGGTGAAAGAACATATTAGTGTGGACCAAAACGGCATGATCGCCGCTCCGGACAGACCCGGTTTGGGCCTGACGCCCAATTGGGATTTTGTAAAAGAATTTAAACAATAAGAACCATGGCAAAAGCAGTAAAAATCAATCATGTAGCCTTGGTGGTGAGCAATTTGGAGGAAGCTTGTGAATTTTATGAGCATGAACTGGGCCTGGAACCCATTCCCGCATTTTTGTTCGACTACCCAACGGCCTTTTTCAAGTTCAATGAGGAGCAACAGCTACACCTGACCGAATGGGAAGATACCTACTCCTTTCGAGGACATTTGTGCGTTACCGTAGACGATATCAACGCGGTTTTCTTTCGGATGAAGGAACTGGGAGTCATTGACATCCAACCTTGGGGAATGGTGCGCCAACTGCCCGATGGTGCTATCCAGATGTTCGTGCGGGATCCATCGGGAAACTTGGTGGAAATATCCTCGGACCCGGACGATAAGGATAAAATCGACCCCAAGATTTTTGAGGACGAACTATATCAAGAGGGTATATATGTGTCCGGAAGAAACGATTTTAGGGGATACAAGACCAAGGATGCCACCCTGTACCACAACAAGTAATGTGCATTCACTAAACAAGCTTAGACCTGTCAGGTTTCCAAAACCTGACAGGTCTGCAACATCAAAACTACTAAATGCCCAAAAACATCCTTTTATTGGAAACTGTAGCCGAGGAAGCCATGGAGCTTTTGGAATCGGCCGAGGATATGAACATCCTAACCGGTTTTGACCCAGCTTCTTTGGAAAGGCATCTTTCCGAGAACGAAATTCATGCCATTATCACCCGGGGAAAAGGTCAGGTACGGTCATCCCTAATAGCATCCCTCCCCAAATTGGAAGTCATTTCAAGATGTGGCGTTGGCTTGGACAACATCGATGTCTCAGCGGCGACCGAACAAGGCATCAAGGTCGTAAATGCGCCCAATTCCAACGCCAATACCATTGCGGAACACACCATTTCCCTGTTATTGGTACTGCAAAGGAACCTTTACAATGCCATCACCATGGTGAAGGAAGACCGATGGCAAGATCGTGGCGGTTATGTGGGCGACGAACTGCACGGGAAGACCTTGGGTATTTTGGGGATGGGCAACATCGGTAAAAAAGTTGCCAAAATTGCCGATGCCCTAGGTATGGAAGTCATTTATTGGAGCTCCAAAAAAGAAGAAGTCCCCTACCCTTTTAGGGATTTGGATGATGTCCTGAAAACTTCGGATTGCATCAGTCTGCACCTACCCCTTACAAAGGAAACGGAAAATCTCATCGATGCCCAAGCACTATCAAAAATGAAACCATCGGCCCTAATCATCAATACCGCCCGGGGCAAGATCATTGACCAAACGGCACTGACCGAAGCACTCTACGCCAACCGATTGGGCGGTTTTGCCGCCGATGTACTATCCGAAGAACCGCCAAAAACGAACGACCCTTTATTAAAACTGCCCAATACCTACATTACCGCGCACGTGGGTAGCCTCACCAAAACGACCTATGATTTTATGTGCATGTTCACGGTACAAAATACCCTGGCAATCCTTCGGGACGAAATGCCCGCCAACAATTGCATCTATAACTTGAAGGAATTAAAAGATTCAAACCGATAAGAATGAAGTATCAATCCAAACCAACCCTTCTTTTCTTCCTGTTCCTATTGTCTTGTATTTCAGCGAATTCCCAAATTCTTGTGAATCAAGACCGATTGGAACAACGGATTTTCGATTTGGCAAAATTCGGACTTCAGGAAAATGGCGAAACGGAGCGGGTCGCTTTTAGTGATGCCGATTTGGAAGCCCATCAATGGGTAATAAATGAACTTACAAAAATGGGGCTTGATACCCATACCGATTTTGCAGGGAACATAGTGGCGACCAGGTCGGGTACAAAAAAGAACATAAAACCCATCGTTTTCGGGTCGCACATAGATCGTGTCCCAAACGGAGGTAATTACGATGGCTGTGTGGGCTCCATGGCCGCTTTGGAGGTGATTAAGACCTTGAACGAAAACAATATCAAAACAAAACACCCGCTTCAGGTCATCATCTTCTCCAACGAGGAAGGCGGTGTTATGGGTAGCAGGGCCATTGCCGGACATTTGGGCAAGAGTGCCCTAGGCGTTAAAAATTCCACGGGCTACACCATGGGCGAAGGCATCATGCGTTTGGGCGGGGACACTACCCGACTTGCGGAGGTTGTACGAAAAGAGGGTGACGTGGCCGCATTTTTGGAGCTTCACATTGAACAGGGAGGCATCCTTGAAAAGGAAAATTTGGAAATTGGGGTGGTAGAGGGTATTGTGGGACTTAAATGGTGGGATGTCGTATTTACAGGTTTTGCCAACCATGCAGGCACCACGCCCATGGATGCCAGACAGGATGCGCTATTAGCAGCGGCAAAATTCATCGTTGCCGTAAAGGAAATCACCAACAGCTTTGACGGGGCCCAAGTAGGTACGGTGGGACGGATAAAAGCGGAGCCAGGTGCGCCAAATGTAATTCCTGGAAAGGTAACCGCCAGCTTGGAAATACGGGATCTCTCATCGGATGTAATCCAAAAGGTGTATCAGGCCATTAAAACCAAAACGGAAGAAATTGCAGCTTCCTCAAATGTCACGGTGGAATTCCGTCCCTTGGATACAACTGCGGACCCTGCCATTATGAATTCGGAAGTACAAAAAATCATTGCCGAAAATGCCAAATCCTTGGGATTGACCTATAAATATATGCCCAGCGGAGCGGGACACGATGCCCAGGATATGGCCATCCTTGCCCCCACGGGAATGATCTTTGTTCCAAGTAAGGGAGGTATAAGCCACTCCCCCAAGGAATTTACTTCTGCAAAGGATATGGCCAATGGGGCCAATGTGCTCTTAAAATCCTTATTGGAGTTGGATAAAAAATTGGATTAATTGGGATACTTTAGATATCATTTTCGGGGTTTTATCCCTACCTTGAAAGCATATCACTAATAGCTACAGAAAATGCAAAAACAACTACTATTTTCCATCCTGTTCATTGTTGGATTCTTCCTAAATTCTAATGCCCAAACCGTTGAAGAAATGGTGGCGGCCATAGAAAAAGAGGGTACCGAAAATTCCCAATTAGAGGAACTGGCCTATCAATTGATGGACCTCAATGGCCCAAGGTTGGTGGGTACGCCAGAAATGAAATCTGCGCACGATTGGGCGGTAAACACCTATAAAAGCTGGGGCATCGATGCGCAAAACCAGCAATGGGGCACCTGGAAAGGATGGCAACGGGGCATTACCCATGTTGATATAGTACATCCCAGGGTGGCCTCCTTGCATGCTACCCAATTGGCTTGGAGCCCAAGTGCGGGTAAAAAGGGAGTTACGGCCGAGCTTATTGCCCTCCCAACAATACAGGATTCCTTGGCGTTTGCCCAATGGCTTCCCAATGTAAAGGGGAAAATCGTGATGGTCAGCATGATGCAGCCCACCGGAAGACCGGATGATAATTGGGAAGAATTCGCTACCGAAGCTTCCTTCAAAAAAATGAAGGAAGAGCGGGAAGCGATGGAAAAAGCCTGGGACGAGAACATGAAAAATACCGGATATTCCAGCAGGACCATCAACAAAGTTTTGGAAGAAGCGGGAGCGGTAGCCATTGCACAATCCCGATGGTCGCGTGGATTTGGGGCGAACAAAATTTTTAGTGCCGGAACCGACAAAATTCCCGTAGTGGACATTTCCTTGGAGGATTATGGGATGCTATACCGTATGGTGGAGCACGGCGCCAAGCCTCAGATCAAGATTATGGCGGAATCCAAGGAACTTGGTGAAGTACCTACCTTCAACACCATTGCCACCATTCCAGGAACGGAACTCCCCGATGAATACGTAATCTTATCCGCCCATTTCGATTCTTGGGACGGGGCTACGGGTGCAACGGACAATGGCACAGGGACCATCACGATGATGGAAGCCGCACGGATACTTAAAAAGTTATACCCCAATCCCAAAAGGACCATATTGATCGGTCATTGGGGAAGCGAAGAGCAGGGGTTAAACGGGTCCAGGGCCTTTGTGGAGGATAACCCAAAAATTGTGGAAGGACTTCAGGCACTGTTCAACCAGGATAATGGTACGGGAAGGGTGGTGCGTATTTCAGGGCAGGGCTTTCTGCATGCCTATGATTACCTAGGCCGATGGTTGGAAGCGGTTCCGGATGCCTATAAAAACGAAATTGAAACTACATTTCCCGGTACACCTGGAGGCGGCGGTTCAGATTATGCCTCTTTTGTGGCGGCAGGGGCACCAGCCTTTTCGTTGAGCTCCCTAAGTTGGGCCTATTGGAACTATACGTGGCATACCAATCTGGATACCTATGACAAAATTGTCTTTGACGACGTTCGGAACAACGCCATCCTTACGGCCATCCTAACCTATATGGCCTGTGAGGACCCAGAAAAAACATCTAGGGAAAAAGCGGTATTGGGTATCGATCCCAGAACCGGGGAACAACGGGAATGGCCATCCCAACGTAGTCCTACCAGAAAGGGTGGCATGGATTAAAACTCATGCTATCGGGAAAATGCACCTATGAAGGTAGTAGTGCCGATCGTATGGTCAGGCTCCAAATTTCATAACCCGCTTTGTTTAAGTGTAGTCCATCCGCCATATACAGTTCGGGCCGAGGTTTGTGGTCTTTGGATATCATCGGGTTAAAGACATCAATGAATTGGGCCTGTAGTTCATGGACCACATACTTTTCCAATAACCGATTGGTTTCCAAAATATCCGGAAGCATCTCCTGCCTTGCCATCGTGGGTTTTATGCTAATAATCGCCAAAGCTATGTTTGCATCCTTTGCCTTGATTTTTTGCACCAACCACTTGAAGTCGGCCAAAACTGTTTCGGGGGATTTTCCTTCGCCCAAATCGTTCTCCCCAGCATATAGAACAATTTTGCTAGGATGTAAAGGGCCGAATACCTCATCAAAATAATGGGCACACCAAGCATAGTTGGAACCACCAAAACCCAGGTTCAACACATTTAAGGGAGCAATGTCTTCCCTCATATGCACCCACAGCCGTATGGAGGAACTCCCATAAAAGACAACTAGGTTTTCTTGGTTTTCAACACTTCGGACCCTCCTTTTGAGTCGGTTTATCTGGTTGCGCCAGAAGTCGGAGGGGTCTTCGCCATCCGGTAAGACATTTTCAGATATTTCGTCCAAAACATCATCGGATGGCACCTTAAACCCTATATCCCTCCAAAACGTTATAAATCCCAATTTTAATTCCTTTAGATATTCCATTTAGCAGTAGCTATAGGGGGCAAAGGTACGATATGCCGATTAGTATCTGGATGTAACCCCATTTCATATAATTATCTTTAAATAACATTCGTACCTAGACCCCCTACACAAGAAGAATTCCTCACTAAAGGAGAGGCTTCCTTTAAAAAGCTTCACTCCTTGATTAGGGAGGGGTGTTACGCGACAGCGGAACGGGGTGGGTCGAGGTTTCTTACCGATACTTTTTCCATCGCCGAAAAAGTATCCAAAAAGGCTAGGCTGATTTTAGGATACTTGAAATCCAGCAAGTCCTTGGCCCGCATCGCCCAGGCCGTTTCCGATTGCATCGGAATACTATTTGGGCGATTTCCTTTTGCCAAGTCCAAGGACGCCCGGATTTACTACGTATCCCAAAATAGGCCGGTATACTCCTTAAAATTCATTTAAGTCACCTGCTACATTTAAAACCCGAAAAAGCTCCCCTCCCTGTTTAGGGAGGGTTGTTTCGCGATAGCGGAACGGGAGGGTCGGGTTAAGACTTTTTGTATTTGCTGAGATTCCAACTTTTGAACGGAAAATATACCCCAATTCATTATCTTCATAGCCCTAAAACCATCCGAAACCATGATACAAAAACTAAGCTGTCTCATCGCACTACTTTTTATTTTACCAACTACCTTAGAAGCCCAACGTAGAAAAAACAGAAATCAATCGGACTATATAAAAGTTCAAGACTCCATGTTCACTGGCCTAAAGTGGCGAAACATTGGCCCTTCAAGAGGCGGTAGAAGTGTTGCCTCCACTGGGGTCGTTGGTGAACCCATGACCTATTATATGGGAACAGTAGGCGGTGGCATCTACAAAACTACGGATGACGGACTTACGTGGAAGAATATTTCGGACGGCTTCCTAAAAACAGGTACCGTAGGGGCCATTGCCGTGGCGGAAAGCAACCCGAACATCGTATTTGCAGGTATGGGCGAACATGCGGCCCGGGGGGTGATGACCTCCATGGGCGATGGGGTCTACAAATCTAACGATGCCGGAAAGACCTGGACCCATGTGGGCTTGGATGAAACCCGACATATTTCGGATGTGATCATTCACCCAAGCAATCCTGATATTGTTTTTGTCGCGGCCCAAGGCGCCCAATACGGACCCAGTGCACAACGGGGCATCTATAAATCCGTGGACGGTGGAACCACGTGGGAGAACGTCCTTTTTGTGGATAACAATACGGGAGCTTCCTCCCTATCCATGGACATGAAAAATCCCTTGATTCTGTATGCGGCCATGTGGCAACACAGAAGATATCCTTGGGTGATGGAATCTGGTGGTAAAAATTCTGGCATTTATAAGTCTACTGATGGCGGCTCAACATGGAAACAATTGAAAGAGGGACTTCCAGAGGAAATGGGGAAAATTGGCATATCGGTTTCCAGGGCCAATCCGGAAAAGGTTTTTGCCGTCATTGAGGCCGAAGGTGAGAAAGGCGGGGTCTATCGCTCCGATGATGCCGGAAAAAAATGGAGCCAGGTGAATAATGACCGTATCAATATTGCCAGGGCCTGGTACTACATGGAAATTTTTGCAGATCCGCAAAATGAGAACGTAGTGTACGTCCTCAATGCCCCGGTGACCAAATCCATCGATGGGGGTAAGACCTTTACACCTGTACCTACTCCTCACGGAGACAACCACCATTTATGGATCAACCCTTATGACAACCAGAAGATGGTCAATTCCAACGATGGGGGTGCCAATGTCTCAAACAACGGTGGAAAAAGTTGGAGTACCCAGGAAAATCAAACAACCGCCCAATTTTATCGCGTGATTACGGATAATTTGGTGCCTTATAATGTGTATGGCGGACAACAGGATAACACGACGGTGGCTATCGCCTCCAGGACCAACGATTCCGGTATCGATTGGAAGGACTGGTATCCCGTGGCGGGAGGTGAGAGTGCCTTCTTGGCCTTTGACCCGGATGACCCCAAATTGATTTATGGTGGCACCTATCAAGGTAATATCGACAAGTGGGACGCTGCGACCAAGGAATCCAAACCCATCAAACAATATCCGGAACTGGGCCTCAGCATTGCTCCCAAGGATGCGAAATATCGGTATAACTGGAATGCACCCATCATTACATCGCCCCATAACAGACAGACTATTTACCATGCAGGGAACGTCGTTTTTAAATCGACCGATGAGGGTATCAGTTGGACCGCCATCAGTCCGGACCTGACCAAAAACGAAACCGACAAGCATGGCCCAGGCGGAACCCCCTTTACCAATGAGGCCGCGGGGGGCGAGAATTACAATACCCTAACCTATTTGGTAGAATCCCCGCATGAGGAAGGTGTACTTTGGGCAGGTAGTGATGACGGACTCTTGCATGTAACTCGCGACGGTGGCCAAAACTGGCAAAACGTAACCCCATCAGGAATCCCCGATGGTATTGTGAACAGCATTGAGGTTTCTCCCCATGACCCGGCAACCGCATACGTAGTGGTCATGCGCTATAAGTCCATGGACTTGAATTCCTATATATTTAAAACATCTGATTACGGTACTACTTGGACCAAAATCGTAAACGGCATCACGGGAGAGCATACCTTTACGAGGGTCGTTCGGGAAGACCCCAAACAAAAGGGGCTTTTGTACGCTGGCACCGAAACCGGTCTTTTCATTTCCCTAAACGATGGTGCCCATTGGCAGCCTCTGCAATTGAATTTGCCTATAGTGCCCATTAACGACCTCATTATCCATGACAATGACCTAGTAGCCGCTACGGCCGGAAGGGCCTTTTGGATTCTGGACGACCTATCGGCCTTACAAAATATTAAGACCGAAAAGCAGGCAGTAACCGTTTTTCAACCCAAGGACACGTATTTATTTTTTGGAGGCTATACTGAAAATCCAGGGCTAGGGGAAGGCTCCAACCCAAAAAGTGGCGTGACTTTCGATTACTATCTGGAAGAAAAACTGGATTCCACTGAACTTAAATTGGAGGTGTTGTACAAGGGCAAGGTCATCCGCACCCTAACCAACCAAAAACCAAAGGATTTTAAATCGTGGCCGGGAGGTCCTTCAAAACCGGAAGTTTTGCCATCCAAAAAAGGCTATAACCGCTTTACATGGAATTTTAGAAAGGACCCCATTGTGGCCGTGGACAAGGTATTCGTTCTGGGAGGCGATCAAGGCTCGACCGTGGCCCCGGGAACCTACACGCTGCGTCTTTCCATGCCCGGAACCACTTCCGAAACGGAAGTCAATATTTTGGCAAACCCCAACGTAAAGGCAACTCCGGCGGACTATGCAGAGCAACAGGAAATGTTGAATACCATTGATGAAACGGTCGTGGACATACATGAAGCCGTCAATGCAATGCGGTCTGCCAAGGCACAACTGGAAAATTATAAAAAGTTGTTGAAGGATACCGATAGTGCTTCGGAGTTACTAAAACAGGGGGATTCCATTTTGAAAAGGATTACACAATGGGAAGAAAAATTGATACAACCCAAACAAAAAACATTTCAGGATGTCATCAACTTTAAGAACCAGCTAAATGCGCAACTTCTGACCTTAAAAGGCTATATAGACGTGGCCGAACCCAAGGTTACCCAAGGGGCCAAGGAACGGTATAGGGATCTGTTGCAGCTTTGGAACGGACTCAAACAAGAGCAACAAACCATCATTCAAAAAGAAATGGCGGAGTACAATCAAACGTACCGTTCTTTGGAGCTTCCAGCTATTATTATGGAAGAATAATGATAGAAATATATGGCCGATTTTATCTGCGACCGAACCTTCAAAGCGCAGGATTTCACCAAAACCCGTTTAAAGAGGGCGGAATATGAAAACTGCCGTTTTGAAGGTTGCGATTTTTCCGATGGCTTTTTGGACAACCAACACTTTATGGAATGTACCTTTTTGGAATGCAACTTGAGCAACGCCAACGTGGTCAATACCATTTTTAAGGAAGTCCGCTTTGAGCATTGCAAGATGATGGGGTTAAAGTTTGAGACATGCAACGCCCTGTTCATTGACTTCGGTTTTTTGGACTGCACCTTGAATTATAGCTCCTTTTATGGCCTAACGCTGAAAGGGCTTCGCATGGTAGACTCGAAACTTATTGGGGCCGATTTTACGGATTGTAACTTAACGCAGTCCCAATTCGTTCGATGTAACCTTGAAAATGCCCTATTTCAAAACACCAACCTCTCCCAAGCGGATGTAAGCACTTCAACCAATATGAATATAGATCCGGAAAGGAACGTTCTGTCCAACTGTACGTTTTCCATGGAAAATCTGCCCGGATTATTGGCCAAATACAAAATAAAGGTAGTTTCCTAATGCTTTCAAAGGTCCATCATATTGCCATTATTTGTTCCGATTATGAAAAATCCAAGGAATTTTATACCCAATTTCTGGGACTGACCATTTTAAATGAAACCTACCGAACCGAGCGGGATTCCTATAAACTGGATTTAGCCCTAAACGGTCATTATATCCTAGAACTTTTCTCCTTCCCCCAACCTCCAAAACGCACTTCCAGACCGGAAGCTTGTGGATTGCGACATTTGGCCTTTCAAGTTGGGAGTATCGAAGAAATGGTCACCCATTGCAACCAAAACAATATTGCGGTAGAACCTATCCGGGTGGATGAAATCACTGGGAAAAGATTCACTTTCATTTCTGATCCTGACGATTTGCCCATCGAATTTTACGAGCAATAATTTTATCCATTTGTAAACGGATAATTGTTACCTTGTTGCAAACGAATCATATATGAGACTATTCTTGATTATTTCCTTGTTTCTTATTCATTCCATAGGTGCACAGAATACCCTTTCTTGGGAAGAAGGAATGGAATCCCCGGAAGCCACCCTCAAACATGTAGAATGGATGACAGGGCACTGGAAAGGGGAAGCTTTTGGCGGCATTACGGAAGAAATCTGGAGTCCGCCATTGGGAGGCACCATGATGTTTTCCTTTAAATTGGTATCGGATGGTACCGTAAGTTTTTATGAATTAGGGCACATCCGGGAATTGGACGGAACTTTGTTATTTCAATTAAAACACTTTGACGGAGACCTCTTTGGGTGGGAAGAAAAAGAAGAAACGGTAGACTTTAGATTGATCAAAATAGACGGAAACAGGATCTATTTTGACGAGTTTACCCTTGAAAGGATTTCGGATCAGGAAGTGAATCTATACGTTGTCATAGAGAATGAAGATGGCACCCAGGAAGAAGTGCAGTTCAATTACAAAAGGCAATAGATGGAAAAAAGAAAGTGTCTGGAATGTGGGACGGAAGTGATGGGCAGGGCAGACAAAAAATTCTGCAACGATTACTGCCGAAACGCTTACAATAACAAATTCAACAAGGATAGTAAAAACCTCGTACGGAACATCAACAATCGCCTACGAAAGAACTACCGGGTGTTGGACAGTTTCAAACTTACGGACGGTAAAACAAAGACCACAAAAACCCGACTGATGGACAAGGGTTTTGATTTTGAGTACATCACCAATCTTTATACCACCAAAAAAGGAACCACCTACTTTTTTGTCTATGACTTGGGCTATCTGCCCTTGGACAATGATTTTTATATGATCGTAAAGCGGGAATAATAGTCACGAAAACCGCAAAAACAAAAAAAATCCGAATCTATGAAAACACTAGTATCCGCAACATGGCTTCATCAGCATATGGAAAAACCGAACCTGGTCATTCTCGATGCCAGTTCGGCGACCAATGGAGGGACCATTCCAAAGGCAAGGTTCCTGGACTTGGATCATGCTTTTGTGGATGCCTCCAGCCCTTTTCCAAATACCGTTCCCAAACTGGAACAATTTGAGCTTGCATGTCAAAACCTGGGCATCGACCAGGATTCTGAAATTGTAGTGTTCGACACTAAGGGCATTTATACCAGTCCACGGGTTTGGTGGTTGTTCCAGCTTATGGGACATAGGAACATTAGCGTTTTGGACGGTGGCCTTCCCGCCTGGATAGAAAATGGTTTTGAAACGGTTACGGAACATTTAAAGCCGACAAAAAAAGGAAATTTTAAGTCGGATTATCAAACCGATATGGTAGTGACCTTTGACCAGATCAAGGCTAATATCGACCAACAAAAATTTGTCATTGTGGATGCGCGGTCGGCCGGCCGATTCAACGGAACGGCTCCAGAACCCAGAAAACACCTACAGAGCGGCAGTATACCAAATTCCGTGAATCTTCCTTTTGAAGAGGTGTTGGAAAATGGCCATTTCAAATCCGCGGAAGAAATCAAAAACCTGTTCCAAGGCATCCTCAAAGAACCCCAAGAAATGGTCTTTAGTTGTGGCTCCGGAATTACGGCCAGTATCATTTTATTGGCCAGTGCTATCGGATATGAAAAAAGTCTAAAACTATATGACGGTTCCTGGACGGAATGGGCGGAATTGAACCAACTAACAACTGACAATTAATAGCACGTTTTGGGAGGTAGCAAAAACCTTCAAAATTTGAATTTTCAAAAATTCCAAATTCCAAAACAATAGCATGACATATTGCAGGTTCATGCGATAGGCTCCATGCTGAAAACATGGCATTGGAACCCAAAAAAAATGCCTCCTTTCGGAAGCACCTTTGTTAACTAACTTGGTTTAAAAATTTATTTCCAATTGTGGCCGCTCAGCTTTAGGGCCGCAATGACGATGTCCTTTCTACTGATCTGCCCCACCAAAATACCGTTGCGCATTACGGGAAGCCTTCTTCTGTTATGCTGGGCAAAGATACCGGCTGCATCGAATATTGAGATATCATCGGGGATGGTTTCCACATTTTTGGTCATGAAGTTCTCCACGTTCTTTTCCAAAATAGGCTGGTTAAAATAGCGGCTCTCTGATATTTGCTTCATACAATCGGCCTCGGAGATGATCCCCACCAAAAATCCGTTGTCATCCAAAACTGGCCCACCGGAAATATGGTGCTTGGCAAACTTTTCCATGACCTCCAAAATCGACTGGTCCGGCCTAAAGGTCACCAATTTGGTGGTCATATAATCGGCCACCAATATAGGGGCCTCAAATTCCTTTTTAACGGTCTTCCTGATTCCTTGAAAGCTTTTGATTCCCATGAGTATATATTTAGCGGTTAATTAATAAATATATTAAAAAAAAGTTAATATGGTAAAAAAAATAGATGAATGGTCACATCTCTTTAATATTTAATAATTTTAGACAGAACCGATAACCAATGAAAAAGACTTCCTCCGTACTTATATTGCTCCTCTTGACGTTGGCCGTGTATTGGAGCATTGCTTCCCTAATGCCCACATATTCCGCGGATATTGACCTTGGTAAGGATAGCTTTTCCACGGATAGGGCCTTGGCCCATGTAGAAGCGATTTCCAAGGAACCGCACGGCGTTGGATTTCCCGCACATCAAAAAGTAGGCTCCTACATCGTTTCCCAATTGGAAAAAATGGGCCTGCAGACCCAATTACAAAAGGGATACACCGCCGGGGACTGGGCCAACCTCAGTAAGGCGACCAATATTCTGGCCAGGATTAAAGGAACGGGTACCGGTAAGGCCCTCCTTTTATTAAGCCATTACGATAGTAGTCCGCATTCCTCCTTGGGCGCCAGCGATGCCGGTAGTGGGGTTGCCACCATTCTGGAAGGGGTAAGGGCCTTTTTGGCCAAAAACGAATCGCCAAAAAATGACATTATCATCCTCATTTCCGATGCCGAGGAATTGGGGCTGAACGGGGCCGATCTGTTTGTAAGGGACCATCCGTGGACCAAGGACGTGGGCCTTGTTATCAATTTTGAGGCCCGCGGGAGCGGTGGCCCCGGAATCATGCTTTTGGAAACCAACCGGGGCAATTATAATTTGATAAAGGAATTTACAAAGGCAAATCCCGAATATCCCGTAGCCAATTCCCTCGCCTACAGCATTTACAAATTGCTTCCCAACGATACGGACCTAACCGTGTTCCGGGAAAAAGCGGATATAGATGGATTCAATTTTGCCTTTATTGACGACCATTTCGATTACCATACGGCTAGAGACTCCTACGAACGCTTGGATAAAAACACCCTCGCCCACCAAGGTAGCTACCTCACCGCTTTGTTAGATCATTTCAGTGCCTTGGATTTGACCACCGTACGAAGTTTGAAGGAATCCGTTTATTTCAATGTTCCCATTTTTAAAATGGTCTCCTATCCCTTTGAATGGATCTGGCCCATGCTCTTTCTGGGCATTGCCCTTTTCTTAGGGTTGTTGGTCTTGGGTATACAAAAAAAGGTACTCAACGGCAAGGACATGCTGAAAGGTTTTGCACCCATGCTCATCGCATTGATCATCAACGGAGCGGTTGGTTACTTTTCTTGGGGCGTGCTAAAATCCATATATCCCGCATACACGGATATGTTGCATGGTTTTACCTATAACGGTCATGCCTACATTCTCGTTTTTGTTTTTTTCTCCTTGAGCAGCTGTTTTTATGCATACCATAAGTTTCAGATGGTAAAAACGCCCAATTTATTGGTCGCGCCCCTCTTTCTTTGGCTGGTGGTCTGCACGCTCATTTGTAGCTATCTAAACGGTGCCGCATTTTTTATCATCCCGGTGTACGCAAGCTTGGTGGCCCTGTATATAGTAATCAACCAAAAAAGTCCCAACGGGTTTTTGTTGTTGTTTTTGGGATTACCGGCCATTTTTATTTTCGCGCCTTTTATTCAGCTATTTCCCATTGCCCTAGGGCTCAAAATGATGGTGGCCAGTACGGTGTTTACTACGCTGACCTTCTTTCTCCTGCTGCCCCTGATCATTCGGATACGAAACAAAAGGGGCTTGGCCTTTTTAAGTTTTTTACTGTTTTTGGGCTTTTTTGTATCGGCGCACATGAATTCCGATTTTGATGTGGATAACCCAAAACCGACCAGTCTACTGTACGTATGGAACGTCGATAAAAACGAAAGCCACTGGGCCACGTATGAAAAGGTAGTGTTGGATTGGACCAAGCAGTATATTGGCGATACCAAAATGCGACCTGAGGAGCTGTCCGAAAACACCATCAGCAGCAAATACGGTTCGGGATTCAGTTACGTAGCAGAAGCCCCAAAAAAGGAAATCGCCCCGCCGATCATCGAGGTACTATCGGATACCGTTATCGGCATGCATCGATCCCTAAAACTCCAGGTTATCCCACAACGCAATGTAAACCGGTTGGAAGTGTTCACCAACGATACGCCCATAGACAAGGCCATGGTGAACGGAATTGCACTTTCTGATTATTACTTAAAAGACCGAAGGAACGGGAAATTGGTAACCCATTACATCACTGACAACGAGCCTACCTTGCTATCGCTCGTATATCCGGCGGATGCAACTCTGGAACTTACCTTTTACGAGGCAAGCAACGACTTGCTGACAAATCCACAATTCACCGTCCCAAAACGACCAGAAGACAACATCCCTATGCCCTTTGTGCTGAACGATGCCATACTAACCATCCAAAAAATGAAGTTTGAATAAGGTAATAGGAGTCATAGGCTGCGGCTGGTTGGGACTTCCCTTGGCAAAATCGCTCGTAACAAAAGGGTATGAGGTAAAGGGTACCACAACCTCCAAGGAAAAATTGGAAACCCTTTCCAATGTGGGCATCGCACCATTCCGGGTATGGCTTTCCGAAAATGAAATACAGGGAAATATCCAGGAATTCCTAAATGGGACGGACACGCTAGTGGTCAACATTCCTCCAAAACTTAGGGGCAAGGGACCTAAAGAGAACTATGTCCGTAAGATAGCACTGTTGGTAGCCAATATATCGACCTCGGCCGTTCGCGAGGTGCTTTTTGTGAGCAGTACATCGGTGTATGGGGACGGCCAAGGGGAAGTGGATGAGGAAACCCTCCCGGTACCGACATCGGAAGCCGGCAAACAGCTTTTGGAAACGGAAAAATTACTCACGGAAAATCCAAATTTTGAAGCGACCATCCTTCGGTTTGGGGGACTTATCGGTCCGGATAGACATCCCGTACATATGCTATCTGGTAGAACGAACCTTTCGGGAGGCAATGCCCCCGTCAACCTTATCCATTTAGAGGATTGCATCGGCATCATTACCTCCATAATCCAAAACAATTTGTGGGGCGAAATAATAAACGGGGTATATCCGGTCCACCCAACAAAGAAATCCTACTATACTCAAAAGGCCCAAGAGAAGGGATTAAACCCACCCAGTTACAATACGAGTGAGACTGAAAATCTGAAAAAAATCACTTCTTGTAATCCTTTTATTACTAAAAATTACGTTTTTTCCGCATCTATTTAGTCTATTTTAACCACAACTTTTGGCGCTTTCACAACAAAGTCCGCCATTTTTTGTTAATAAAATGTTGGTTTTTAATGGGTTATCGACGAAATACATAACTTAGAGTGAACTTTAAAACAAATTGTCATGAAAAAATCTAAGCTTAACGAACGGATTATCATGGAGTTGGAACGCTTGATCGCGCAAAGTTGCGGAGACGAGCGAAAATCCAGGAAGTTTACACAGCTACATGTAGCCTTGCTCAAAAAATATTATAATGCCGCCGATGTTTCCATCGATTATCACAGACACCGCGTAAAAATGGATGTCATAATGGACGATGAAGCCTACAGGCCCGGGAAATTGAACATCAACTTACCCGTCCTGCATACCAACCTTTTGTTTGGCAACCTTAAGAGCTTTCTCCGTTCCTGTATTGACAGGGACCACAAAAGTCTTGGTTTTTATGCCCAACTCCTGAAGAATTTTAAACAAAAGGAACAGGTCTATTCGCTCGCCTAGGAAATTTCGAATAAAGCAAATCAAGGACACCCAACGGTGTCCTTTTTGTTTTATCCCAAAATATGCAATAGAAAATCTAGTATGGTTTCAATCTACTTCAAAAACACGCTATTAAAGCTTTATTTTGATGTAACCATAGCGATTCTATGCTAGAATCAAGAAAACACCTATGTTTATTGTATTTTGAAACATCATTACGAAGTCTTAATGCATAATTTGGGTTTAAGGACAATTAAACGGTTCATTAACAAGTTCATTGGGAATAATTTAATAGTTTAGCGCACCAAAAAATAAATCAGTTCGTGATGAAAAGATTCATTGTTATTTTAGTGCTTACCATGGGTTTCTATGGAACGGCACAGACCAAAAGTGAGCTATTGAAGCATTATGAGGCCTTTTACAACCAAATGCGGTTGCAAGGCGATGTGGATGGTGTCATCAATGCACTAACGCATTTGAACGTGTTGGCCCCTTCCCAGGAGCGTATGGATACCTTGGCCTATATCTATGCCAACGACAACCAGCACCTACAGGCCCTGAATACCATTGGTATTGAAAAAGTGGACACGGATTCAGATTTGGCCGTGCAGGTTAAGGCAATTTCCCTAAAAGCCTTGAACCAACCCAAACGGGCCTTGGAACAGTTTGAAGTACTTTACCAGAGAAATCCAAATCCGTATCTGGCCTATGAGCTGGCAGACCTCAACATTCAAATTGGTGACAATGCCAAGGCATCCACCCACATTGAATACGGCATCGCCAATTCCAAGGACGATATGCGTTATGCTTTTTACGAGCGTCAGCAACCCTATGATGTTCCCCTAAAAGCGGCATTCATTCATTTAAAGGGACTTGTGCAGTTCAACACGGACAAGGAAAACATCGATGCGGCCATTGCGACCATCGACGAGGCCCTGGCCATTGACCCTAACTTTAACCTGGCAAGTTTGAGCAAGCAGGCACTTACCTCTAGAAAACAAGCCCCTGCGGAAGAACCAAAAAAGTAAACTGTTTAAGAAATATTGAAGGGACCGTTCGAAAAGCTTTTTCTTGAACGGTCCCTCAATTTTTACGTAGTTCCTCCAACAAGGCAGTGTCCTTGGCCTCCTTGATCTTGATCAATTCCCCCACATGTTCGTTGGGTACGGCAATGGACAGTACATAGTGGGCAATCTTCCAAGATCCGTCTACCATTTTTAGCACTCCGGAGCCCCTACAAAGTTTCATTTGGGTATCCAAAAGTTCATTGAACCACGCAAACTGTTCGGTAGCGTCCACATAGACATTTCGTTCCACGGCCGTAAAACTCCATGCCCTTCCCTTGTCAAAATGGGGTTTTGCATACTCCTTGAATTCGGCCAGTTGCCAATTTTCCGTAGCATCGATACCGATAAAAACGGCATCATGGGTCATTAATCCGAAATACCCATCAAAATCAGCTTCGGCCGCGGCCCGATGCCATGCATCCAAGGTCTTTTCAACGGTTTTTGTTTCGGTTTCCTACCCGGTTGAAACCGCACATATAAGTAGAAACAGGATATAGCTATACGTCTTCATTTTCGATCAGATCGGTCGGTAGGGTATTATTTACGGTCACATCAAACTGCTTTCTCAGCGCATTATAGGCCGTAATGAGTTCCTTGATGGAATTTTCCGGGTTCAGTCGGTACTCCAAATCTCCCTTGGTTTTTAAAATATACGTCTTAACCACCTTTTGCCTGCCCTTCACCTGAGGGATATTGAACTCCGCCGGGTATTCACTGGCTTCCAATAGCTTTTGCTTTTCTACCAAATCCTCAATGACCAACACCAAATCCTCCCGGAAGCCAATGGTGTAAATACGTTCAAAACTCTGGTGGAAGGAATAATACTCCTTCCATTGGGCCAAAATGGCATCGGACTTCGCACTTACGGCAACCACCGGGGGCAGCTCGTTGGCCATGGTCTCAAAGCTGGATTCGGCTACGTTGGCCGACTCTTGGACGACATCTTTGCAGGAGCCCAAAACCAACAGAAACAAAAGAAAATACAGGAATTTTGGCATGGACCGAAGGTACAAATTTTAAGAAAAGGTATCTTTACCACGCAGGTCATTTAACTACATTTTTAATGGAAAAATACATTTTGATTATCGGTGCATGCGGTCAGATAGGAACGGAGCTGACCCTTACCCTAAGGGAACGTTATGGGAACGACAAGGTCATTGCCAGCGATATACGGGAGGGCAGCGATTCATTGATGAATTCCGGGCCTTTTGAAATCTTGGACGCCACCAATTACGATACCCTGGAGGAAGTAGTCGCCTATTATGATATCAGCGAGGTGTATTTAATGGCCGCCATGCTCAGTGCCACGGCAGAGAAATTCCCCATGCGCGCCTGGAACCTCAACATGAACTCCCTTTTCAATGTGTTGAACCTAGCCAAGGAGAAAAAAATAAACAAAATCTTTTGGCCATCCAGTATTGCCGTTTTTGGCCCAAATACCCCAAAGGACCATACGCCACAACATACCATCATGGAGCCTAGCACAGTGTACGGCATCAGTAAACAGTCTGGGGAACGTTGGTGCGAATATTATTTTAAAAAGTTCAACGTGGATGTGCGCAGTCTTCGCTATCCAGGACTCATTAGCTGGAAGACCATGCCCGGTGGCGGTACCACGGACTATGCCGTGGAAATCTATCACAAGGCCTTAAGCCAAGGGCGTTATTCCTGTTTTTTAAAGAAGGATACCATGCTCCCCATGATGTTCATGGACGATGCCATACGGGCCACCTTGGAATTGATGGAGGCCGATACAAAAAAGATCAAGGTGCGGTCCGCCTACAACCTTGCAGCCATGAGTTTTGATCCCGCGGAAATGGCCCGAAGCATCCAAAAGCATATTCCCGATTTCACCATTGACTATACTCCCGATTTTAGACAGGATATTGCCGATTCCTGGCCGAAAAGTATCGATGATTCCGATGCACAGAAGGATTGGGATTGGCACCCGGAATTTGATTTGGACCGCACTACGGAAACCATGCTGGAAAATTTAAAATCCTAGCAATACCTTACAACATGGTACCGCCTGAGGCCTCAATGCGCTGGCCATTGATCCATCGGGCATCTTCCGTGCATAAAAACGCAACCAAACCTCCAATATCCTCGGGTTCCCCTACCCGGCCCAAAGCCGTTACACTGGACACCATTTTTCGTTTTTGCTCGTTGGTCTTATTCTCGCCGTTGCCAAAATCGGTAGCAACCGCACCAGGTGCTACCACATTGGCCCTGATTTTTCGTTCGCCAAGCTCCTTGGCCAAATACCGGGTAAACACCTCCACGCCACCCTTCATGGACGCATAGGCCGAGGATTTTGAAAAGGTGAATCGGGCCAAACCGGAGGAAATATTGATAATGCCACCACCATCGTTCAAATATTTTAAGGCCTTTTGGGTCAAAAAATAGACCCCTTTTAAATGAATGTTCATCATTTCGTCAAAATCCGCTTCGGTAGTTTCCAAAAATGGTTTGTAAATGCCCGTACCGGCGTTGTTGATGAGAAAGTCGAAGTGGGTGCCCCCCATGGATTCTTGAAGACCCTCTTCCAATCGGCCATAAAAGGCATCAAAAGTGGAAACATCGCTTGTGTCCAATTGCAGGGCAAAGGAATTTACACCCTGTTTTTTTACTTGTGCCACCACGTCCTCCGCTGCAGCTTGGTTGGAGTGATAGGTAATGACGACATCCAAACCTTTCTTTGCAATCTGCAGGGCCATATCTTTGCCCAGTCCCCTACTTCCACCAGTGATTACCGCTATTTTATTCATGCCCATAGTTCAATTGTTTTTGGTTTTCAAAGTTAGCAACCGTTTATATCCAAAGGTGTCGATGGATATTCCGGTCAGATCCGTTTCTTTATCATCATCGGGCCATAAGATACACTCTTTTGTAATCTCAAAGCGTATGGTCGACTATTGAAATGCATTTGGGGACGTTTTAAAAAATATTCGATTACGTCCCCAAGCCCATTTATTTTCTTTTGTGCGCGGGTTCCCAAATCAGTCTAAGAAAGGAGCTTAAACGCTCATTTTCGCGACTCACAGGAATTCCCCCAACGATACCGATCATAAGATTATCGGCTATACCCAATCTCATCTGAGGTCGTATGGTCATGTCAAAATCCCTTCGGTCCATGGTCTTGTTGAATTCCACTCCTATAAAATTTCGGGTACCCGTTATCATATAATGAAAACTGGTATTGATGTCGTACGTGGTGTGAAACTTTTGGGTCTCAAAATTTTGCGCTATCATGGGACCTGTATAGATTAGGGAATGAATATTGGTCCCCCATCGCTTTGCTACGACCAGAAAAGGATTATAGACATTTCCTGAAATTAATGGTGCCCCAAAATTTCTAAAGTTGGACAGTTCAAATTCGTTGATGTATCCCAATGCCATGGAAGTGGCCATAGGTTCGCTCACAAAAAAGGACCATTGCGCAGCTATCTTTATACTGTTTAATTTGTTTGAAGGCAACGAATCCCTTTGGGTACCGTTTAGGGGCGAGTAAAAAGTAAATGGCAGCTCAACTTCCAGTCCCAACCGATCCATGGGGGCCCATTCGTACTCGATCAAGGCTTCGTAGGAATCAAACTTTAAATTATCTGTGAGTCCCAGCCCTAGGTTCCATTCCTTTTCTCCCCTTCTGGCACCCAGATCACGGATAAGATCAATATAAAGAGGTTCCGCATGCAGTACCTTATCGGGTTCTTTTTGGTTTTCCACCTGTTGAATATATAAACTGTCTTTTTCGGCATTTGAAATTTGGGCCATGCCCGTGGCCGAAAGTGTCCATACGAAGAAGAACACCCCTAATTTTTGAGTTTGCATTTTTAATTTGTTAAAGCATTTGAAAATAATCCCATGTCGCTTTTGCGATGGGAAACCAGTGTGCTGAAAAACAAATTAAACCTTGGGCGGAGGTGTAATCAATTGACCAAACCCGTGGGGCAAGTGCATTTGATAATTGGGAAAGGTCTTTATAGCGGTTTCAAAATTCGAAGTATCCAAACCATATTCAAAAAAGAATGCTGAAATAAGATTTATTTTCACCTTGGAAGAAGTATTGTGCTCCTCCGTATCCGGGTCATCAAATTCCTCAAAAGCTTCCTCAAAACCCAATAACTGCTCCACCACAATTTCCACAATACTCTCTTGGTCATTAAAGGCAAGATTTTCTGGAATATATTCTGGCTTTGGGTCTATGGTATCCACACTAATGTTCAAAAGGTACACTCCCATGAAACCCCATAGAAACCTTATATAAACGCTATTTCTTAATTGATCGAACACGGGCCAAAATTACGATCCCGGCTAGACTTACCAAATGTTTAACCCATTTTTAACGTCAAGGGGTCTATGTCAGATCATCGGGCTCTATATGAATAAGGACATGTTCCAGATAGGGTATGACCTCCTTGAGATGGCCCTCTATTTCATGCCCTTCCCGTCTTCAAGAGACCGATTTACATTGATAGTTTTAGGTAAGGGCCTTTGCCCTTTCCGATGTCGCTATTTTTAAAGCCCATAGGATTTTCTGGCACTTGCAATCTGTTCCTGTTCCGTAGTTTCAGGATACAACAGATATCTTGGGGCGATGATGGGTTTTACCTGTTCCCCGGTTATCTTCGTGATGGTCGAAAAGGGAAATTTTCCCTCGGTCATTTTAGTCAGTATCCCTTCCATTGCTTGAAATTCGGGATGGGTTTTTTGTATGATCTCAGCCTTGCCTTTCACCTGAAAGCCCTTTTGTACCAAAATATCCAGAAAGCTGATACATACCTTTGGATTCTGCTTTATGTTTTTTACCGATTGGGGCGAGGCAATATTCGCCACAATAATACTATCCTCTTGGTAGGGGGCAAAGATTTCCTTGGGGGAAACGTTGGGCAGGTTATCCTTGGATGCCGTGGCCAGCCAACACAAGACGCTTTTGGACATACATTGGATCAGTTGGTCGGGTAGTTTCATACTTAGCGTTTTACAGCTTCTTCATAGGTTTCCAAACAGGAATCCAAGTCGTTTCCGGTCGTATGGATGCATTCGCAGAATTGATATCCCGCTTCCTGGTTGGGGGCATCGGTGAATTGTTTTTTGCAATCTGCCAGAGAGTTTCTAGGCATCACTTCATGTCCGAATTCGGCATAAGCCACGGTGCCCACCATCACCAACAAGACAAAACCCGCAAAAAGATAGGGAAACCTCCAACTGTATTTCTCTGGTTTTTGGAGGATTCCGAAATCCGAAAAGTGGTTCAGCGGCAGCAAATAGCGCACCCGGTCATAGTTCCATACGATCAAAAAGAGGCAGGCACATACCATGAGGGGAGCGGTGACATAGGACCCCTCAAATCGAACTGCATGGGACAGCAACCAGATATTGACGATGATGGGGAAATATAGCAAGGCTCCCAGGGTCACCGTACGGGGAATCAACAATAAAATGGCCGCCACGATCTGTGCCACGCCAATAAAGGTGTAATAATACCCCGTATGGTGCAGGGCTTCCAGATAGGCACCCATGGGATGTAGGATGGACAGGCCACTGGCGAAGCGCTCCCCAATGATCTTGACCCACCCGGCCACCAAAAAGGCAAAGGCCAAGGAAACCCGACAAAAAATGGAAAACAACCAATACCAGCGGTTGCTTTTGATGGTCAGATAGAAGTGTTCAAATTTGGCGAGCATGGTCTAGGTAGTTTCCCTACCCAAGGTGGTGAAACAAAAAATATATTGATTGACTTGAAGATTCCCAAAAAACTACTCACACTGGTTGTATTCATCCACCACGCTTTTTATATCTTCCTTTTTATAAATCCTATTTTCTAGCTTTAAAACCACATTTAGGCAGTCTGAAAAATACTCCATAGCCCTATTTTTAAATGAACGGGAAAGTCTGGCCGTAATCATTGGACTCGCTAATTCTTCTCCATCCCTGATTACATAATACTCATTAAAATTATTAAAAGAATACACTTGGAAACCGCCTGCCGGTCCTGAAGCTGAAGTTACGCTAACACTCCTGGCGTACAGCCTTGCTTTACCGCTTGTAATTACTTGAAAAAGTCCCTTTTTGTTTTCTAAAACTGGAATGTATTCAAAATAAGCTGTTTCAGAAGGTGAATTTTTAAATATTACCAACTTCACCTGTTCCGCTCCGTACTTAACCTTTTTGGATTTTCGGTTGGGCCTATAACTGACTTTTTCCTTTCCATTGAAGGCTATCAAGTTTTTTGAAACCATGGGTATTTTAATCTGACCGTTTAAGGTTTCACCATTATTTAAAACCAATTGCCCGTTGGTCCAATCATATTGTGCGCTTGAAACAATAGAAAAAGACAATAAAAACAATATTTGGATATGTTTCATAAATGGATTCATATTTACAAAGCTTTTAATGCTAAATGCAATCTCGATTCTAGCCCCTAATCTTTAACATCAACGTTCTTCACCTCTACCGTCGTATTGTTGTAGTGATAAATCGTAAGACCAGCGAACAATATCAATATTTGGATTACAAGTGGGCCAACCTTACCGATTACATCGTCGCCTAATAAAACTTGAATTGTTTTACCTACTATTGAAAAACTAGGGCCCACAATTAGAACTATTGCCCATATTTTTATTCCCAATTTGGCATGCTTACTTTTTGACATTATCAAGACCAATAAAATAAATTGGACAAATGTGGGAAGGAGCGCTATTAAATTTTGAGAAATTGAGAATATATACAAATTCCAGCTTATTAGAATTCCAATTCCAAGTAGTATAAGGGTATAGAAGGTCTGATTAGTGAAAACAGTCTTTTCCATTTGTTAGTTTTTAAAGTGTATTAAGTAATTTCTTGGGTTAGCACCAAAAGATAAAAGTGCGTACAAACTGAAATTCCGCATCCCGATAATTACCTAGATTCTCAAGTAGGCAAGAATAGACAATTTTTTAGAGTTATTGCTAGCAAATGTTTTTATTCCTCCTTTAAAAAGTCAATCAAGAGATTGTTTTCCTCCATTTCCATTTCGCAGGTCCAACTATCTATCCACCAACGTTCGTTTTCATAATGCAGTTGAATACTGTTTAATCCTCTAATCTCGGATGCAACATCTGGGTCCGTTCGTATTTCAAAGGCACTCCAAACCTGTGCTATATTTCCATACCTACTAACTATCCTCTTGAGTTCCTTTTCATAAAAATCCTTTTTTGGTGATAGTGCAACCGGAATGTACTCCGCTTCCAGCGTATGGGTATCGGCTTTTCCGTTTTCGTCTAGCCTAGTGATGAAGGCATTTTTTGAGTGAATGTAGGTATCCCGTTCAAATTCCCAAGGCTCCTCACTTGAACCGGAAACCACATCGTAATAGGCAGTGATTATGGCATTTATGGATTGTACATCTGCTGCATAGTTATTATTATTCGTTTGCCCAAAAACGCTAATGGAGCACAACAATGCAATATGAAATAATATAGGTTTCATGCTATTATTTTATTTTTTAAACCTCTGTCTATGATACTCCGTGGCCATAAGGGCATTGCGTATAGGTTTTGTTGGGAGCCGTTTTTATTGTAATACATTTTTAGCTCTATTTTTAATTTCCTCACACATTGACAGGCAATCTGAAACTATCGTTTTTGCTTCTTCAGGTTCTATACTTTGTCTGACCCTTCCTTCTTCTAAGTATTTATGCGCATAAGCACCTCTTTCATTTGCCAGTTTTTCTAGTGAATTTGACCAGTTTACATTCTTGGGTATATCAACTGAGACAGGCATCAAGAGCTTTCTTAAATACTTTAAAGATACCCCATGATTATTGAATACTTCTTTAGAAAAAATTGATTTTAGTTCATCAAACTTACCTCTATTATAATCGTATATCGTTTCAATATCTTCGATAGAGATCGAGTCAGTGTTTGATTCAAGACAATTATTATGATTGCTTTTAAAGTGCATCAATGAAATCAATGGTTTAGTCAGTTTCAGGTCATTGGTATAGCTTTTTATCGACCTAGACATCACTTGCAGTGCAATTGCCTCAATAAATTCTTCAAAAGCCGCATGGCATAAAATACAATACGATTTTACATCAAGATTATAGTCATCCGGTGTTGACAATGAATCTTCTAAATGAGAAATAAGGAATTTTTTCTCAATCTCATTAATGTAGTCGTTGAGCTTAGTGAATTGTATATCGAAATCCATACTTTCCTCTATTTGAATGGATTTAAATCTTCTTTTAAATCAAAGGATTTATTAATGATGTCTTGGAATTTAGTATATCGTGTACGATAACTCTCAATATTCTTTGTTGAAGACTCAACTGAAGCCCTAAACTCAATATCATTACTACACAAATTTTTGAATTCCTCAACAAAGGTTTCTGTCGTCTTCAGATTTTCTCTATCCAATTGCATGAAAAAGAAACATTGAACCTCAAAAATTACCCGGTTGAATCTACTTTCGAACTCATTATTCGTAACCTTCCGGCCTACTTTTGTATGAGATTTCATTATTTCTGCTAAGTATTCAATGGTCTCATTTAGCTCTTTATACAAACCCATCACCACATCTTCATACTTTTTCCAATCTTCGGTAATTAGAGCCATTTTATCATCAAGAAATTTCTTAAGATTCCCAGAGTAATCAGAAGCAAACATCCTAAAAGCCAATACTCTTAAGATGATTTCAATGTCTTTAAGTCGTTTATCAGGTCCTGTTAATTTTAATACGTCATGAACCGGTTGCTTATCATTGGTTATAGTAATGAGATAGTTTGCAAATTCACCTCTATTCAATACTTGCCTAAGCTCCTGAGTAGATAGAGGTACTGATCCAGAATTCAGCCTGTAGAAAATGTCATACAGTACATCATTCGCATTAAAGTTTGTAATTACGGTACAACGCAAGGATGAATTTTGAAACTCTCTAAGTTCATTTGAAAATTTTGGATCTGAATGGAGCTCAGAATATCCTAAACCATTAAGATCATCTCGAACTTGTAATCTTTGAAGTTTAGGCCTTGACCAATAATTATATGTTTTAGGATCTATATACCCAGCAACAGTTAGTAGTCTTTGTTTTCCGTCAATAACTATGAATGAACGCTTTTTATTAGGATCTTCAGCCAGTACAATTTCAGGAACTGGATAGCCAATAATTATTGACTCAATCAACTTGCTTCTCTTTTCATCTGTCCAAGCATTTCTTCGCTGAAATTTAGGATTTAAATCAATATTACCTCCTTTAATCTGTGCTTGAATAGTCTCGATTGTCCAGTCTCTAGAATAAACTACAATATCACTTGGGTCGAATTTTTCGATGTCTTCAGCAATTTCATAATTACTTTCAAGAATCTCTTCTTCATATGTTTCTTTGTCCATAGTTGTTTTTATTTAATAGCTCCCAATAATTGTATATGTGTACATTTACATATGTTTCTCTTTCAGGGGAAGTGCTTTAAAAATCCTACAAATAATTGGTTGGTGCAAATAAAGTTTTGGTATTTGGAGGTAGAAGGATAATTAGAGATTCTTCCTCCTCATTACGCTCGTCGTCAGAAGGACAGGAATGGGGGGTCGTCGTCAGAAGGACAAAAAAAGAGTGTGCTTGAATTTCTGTACTTCTTACATCTCAAAAAAAGCTCCCCTCCCTGGTTAGGGAGGGGTGTTCCGCGACAGCGGAACGGGGAGGGTCGGGATTTTTGTTCCAATACATTTTCCATCGCCGAAAAAGTATCCAAAAAGGCTAGGCTGATTTCGGGATACTTGAAATCCAAGAAGTCCTTGGCCCGCATCGCCTAGGCCGTTTCCGATTGCATCGGAATACTATTTGGGCGATTTCCTTCGGCCAATTCCAAAGCCTCCCGGATTTGCTACGCATCCCAAATTAGGCCAGTTTATTTCCTAACATAAATTTGTGTTACATGGTACTCTTTACCATCCAAAAAATCTCCTCTCCCTTGTCAGGGAAGAGTGTTTCGCTATAGCAGAAAGGGGAGGAGGAATTACGTCGTTGGATTGCCCAATAATCGGTAAATGTGCAATACGTAAAAGCCCTTTCTAGAAGGGCTTTTCCTTTTGAGTTAGTTTTGTTTTAAAACTTAGATTATCTGGAAGCCTTAAAGCTGTATTCATGCAACCCCTTAAAGGTATTATGCGATTCCTGAATACCAAAAATATGGCAGGTATCCTTTGTGGAACGGACTACAGGTCTTTGAAAAAATAAGTGTTTGCTATCGGCGTGCTGGGTGGGTCTTTGAAAAGATTTCATAAAGCAAGGTGTATTAGATTACTACTATTTTTATCGATTTCCTTAGGTTCAAACCTCCCGCGGGGCGTACCTTCAAAATCACCGGAATGCAACCTCTTAACTACATATCTATCATTTTGTTACAACTAAATGTATTCAAAAAAATAGTTCTAGTCTGGAATTTGATTCGGACATAAATAAGAAATAATACTCTATCAATTTCGGTGCGCCGATTTTATCAAGATGTAATTTTTTAGCTCGTTTTTTTGTCAACTAAAAGGAGATACTTTCCCAAATACCAGTTCCATTTTAGGAATAAGCTACAACGGTACCAGTATAAGCTTCTCTAGAGCATCGGAATCGCAACCAAAGAATTTAAAATTTTATCGGACTTGACTGGAAAAGGTCGATTTCAGACCGCCAAATCGTCCTTGATCACCTCGATAGAATTACTTGATTTACGTTCCAACAACGCAAACCCAAACGTAAGTACCCCTACCCTGCCAATGAACATCAATACAATGACCATCAATTTACCCCATTGGGAAAGCTCGCCGGTGATTCCCGTGCTCAGACCTACGGTACCTAAGGAGGAAGCGACCTCAAAAAGGATTTGCCGTAGTTCAAAGGCTTCGGTAAAGGTCAGTAGAAAAGTGAACAGAAAAATGATGCTGGTATACAGAATGAAGGTGGACGTAGCCACATAAAGCCGTTCAAAAGGGATGGTCCTCTTGAAAAATGTTATCTGACGTTGCCCAAACAGCCTACTTTTAAGCACGGATATCATCGCGGTCAAGGTCGTGATTTTCATTCCACCCGCCGTTCCCGAAGGTGATGCACCTATGTACATTAAAAATATGACCGATAACAAAATGGGGAGGCTCAATCCGCCCGTAGGAATGGTATTAAAACCCACCGTGGTCATGGCGGTCATGGCCTGAAAAAAAGACTCCGTCAATTTGGACTTAGACCCCTGAACACTCGGTTCCGCAAAATACACCAGCAGAGTCCCCAATCCCAATAGCAGTAAAAATCCATAGGTAATGATCTTAGTGGTAAAGGATAGTTTTTGGGACCGCCCGGTGATACGGTACCATATATCCGTAATCACGATAAAACCCAAGGATCCCGCAATGGCCAAAACGGATATAACGGTATTGATGAACACGTTGTCATTATATACCTCAAAACTATCGTTGAACAGGCCAAAACCGGCCGTACAAAAGGCCGAAACACTGTGAAATACCGAAAACCAAATCGCTTTTAACGCTTCCATCCCTGTTTGCCGAAACGCGATATAAAAACAAATGGCCCCCAGCACTTCCATGACCGTGGTAAAAACAACCACGCTCTTGATAAAATCCCTAATTTTTATGGTCTTGGGCATGGTAAATTCTGCCCCCAAAATTTTGTTGTGCCAGGCCGAAATGTTTCTCGTAGTGAACAGCAAATAGTACGTGGTCAAGGTCATGTAACCGATGCCCCCAATCTGGAACAGGGCCATGATGATGAACTGCCCAAAGAAATTATAGGAATCGTAAACACTTACCGTCACAAGACCGGTCGTGGAAATTGCCGAGGTTGAAATAAACAGATTGTCCAACAGGCCAACACTCGTTTTATGGAATATGGGAAGGGACAAAAGTCCAAAGCCGATAACCGTATACAGAAAAAAACCCCACACCAAATTCATTTGGGGGGATTTGCTTACCTGGAACTTTTTATACCATCGAACAAGCTTGTCGATACGGTTAGTATGCTTTTTCATTCCATACATTTACGGCCTATAAAGGTACTTGCACAAACCCGATAAAGGGTGCTCATTAGCTAAACTTGAGCTTCCTTTCAATCGCCTTGATCATTTCATTGGCAATATCCTTGCCCGTAGCGTTTTCAATGCCTTCCAGTCCGGGGGAGGAATTTACCTCCAACAACAAGGGACCTTTGTTGGAACGGATGATATCCACGCCGGCGACGGCCAGATTCAAAGCCTTGGTGGCCTTCAACGCCAATTTTTTTTCCTCTTGTGTAATCTTGATCATGGACGCCTTGCCACCTTGGTGGATATTGGCCCTAAACTCGCCCTTTTCCGCCTGGCGCTGCATACTGGCCACCACTTTACCATTGACCACAAAACAACGGATGTCCTGCCCGTTGGCCTCCTTGATGAACTCCTGAACAAGGATATTCGTGTTCACACTTTTAAAGGCATTGATCACACTTTCCGCTGCCTTATTCGTTTCTGCCAAAACAACTCCTTTCCCTTGGGTACTTTCCAACAATTTGATGATCAAGGGCGCACCGTTCACCATTTTGATCAAATCCTTTGTATCCATGGGCGATTTGGCGAATCCCGTGATGGGAATATGAATATCGTTCTTGGAAAAAAGCTGCGATGCGAAGAGCTTGTCCCGCGATTGGGTAATGGATTCTGCCGAATTCTGACAATACACGCCCAAATTGTTGAACTGCCGTATCACCGCACAGCCGTAAAACGTAACGGCCGGTTTTATACGTGGGATGACCGCATCAAAATCCTTGAGGATGTTCCCTCCTCTATAACGAATCTCCGGGGAATGCGCGTCCAGTTTCATATAGGCCTGCTCAACGTTCAAAAATACGATTTCGTGGCCACGTGCCTCGGCCGCTTCCATCAACCTTTTGTTGCTATACAGGTTGGGGTTGCTTGCCAATAAGGCGATTTTCAGTCCGGTTTTTTCTTTGTAATAGGGTTTGTATTTTTCCGTAACCTCCTCATCTGTAAATTCCTGGATTTGATAATTTACCGCCGGGTTTACAATGTACCTATCCGTCAAGGCCTCCCGCCCCAACAACATCCGGAACTCCATCGTATCCCTATTTGCCAGGGTCAGTTCTATATCAAATGTGTTATCGCCCATGGTAACGGGCGTACGTACTACCAAGCGCTCCTCAGATATACCACTGGAACTTTTCACCATCCTACGGTCTATCAACCGGGCCTCGCAGTTGATGGCAATACTGCGGTTCTCCTGTAAGGGGTTCACCTCGAACTTTACCCATTCCTGGGCCCCTTTGTTCACAATCTTTAAATTGGTCGCCTGTATGGAGGAGGTCTTAGCGCCGGAATCTACCCTCGCCTTAATGGCCGGGACTCCCAATTCCTTAAAAACGCACCATTCCTCGCTACCTATGATCTTTAAATTTTCCAATATTATTTTTTTCTTAGTTCAAATATGTCCTTGCGGCGGTCCTTTAAATTCCGGACCGCTCCAAATTGATTGAGCTCCCTGAGCAAACTGATGTCCACATTGGCTATGAGGATCATCTCCGTATTGGGAGTCGCCTCCGCCTTTACGCCGTTCGTTGGAAAGGAAAAATCGCAGGGCGTGAACACCATACTCTGAGCGAACTGGATGTCCATATTCTGCACATTGGGCAAATTCCCCACACTACCGGCAATGGCCACATAGCATTCATTTTCTATGGCCCGTGCCTGGGCACAATTTCTCACACGGGAGTATCCGTTCTGTGTATCCGTCAGGAAGGGCACAAAGAGAATGTCCACCCCTTCGTCAGCCAACAAACGCGGGAGTTCCGGGAACTCCACATCGTAGCAGATAAGTACACCAATTTTTCCGCAATCCGTATCAAAGGCCTGCAACTTCGTTCCTCCCTGTAGCCCCCAAACCTTGGCCTCGTCTGGGGTCACGTGTAGTTTTTCATAGCGCTCCAAGGAACCGTCCCTTCTACACAGATACCCCACATTGTAAAGCTTGCCGTCAATAACTTCGGGCATACTCCCCGCGATGATATTGATGTTATAGGTAATGGAAAACTCCGAAAATTTCTGCACCAACACCTCGGTGTGCTTTGCAAGTTCCCGTATGGCATCGGGCGTGCTCATATGGTTTGTTCCGGCCATCAAAGGGGCGTTGAAAAACTCGGGAAAAAGAGCGAAGTCCGACCGATATCCCGAAACGGAATCAATAAAATATTCGGCCTGCTGCAATAGCTCGTTTATATCCTTGTACGGACGCATCTGCCATTGGATAAGCCCCAACCGAACGATTGTTTTGGCCGTGGTGACCTCGTCCGTCGGTTTTTGATAATAAATATTGTCCCACTCCATCAAAATGGCGAAATCGTTGGAATCCTTGTCCCCTTCCAAATAACCCTTCATCACCTTGGAGGGATGAAAATCATTACTGATCTGAAAGTTCAACACAGGGTCCTCTATTTCCTTGTGTCGGACCTTTTCTATATACTGCTTGGGCGTTAGTTCCTTCGCATATTTGTGATAATTGGGCATCCGACCGCCAAACACAATGCTCCTAAGGTTCAGTTTTTCACAGAGTTCCTTGCGGTAATCGTATAAACGCCTGCCCAAACGCATACCCCTAAACGCCGGAACGATGAAAACGTCTATTCCGTAGAGCACATCGCCCTCGTCCGTATGGGTATTGAAGGTATAGTTGCCCGTTATCTTTTTATAGGTATGCCTGCTTTCGAACTTGGCATAATCCACAATAATGGATAGGGCACAGCCGGCCAACTTCCCATTTATCTTTATCACTACCTGGCCTTCCGGAAATTTTTTGATCAAGCGATCGATCTCCTTCTCCGTCCAAGCCGCATCGTGTACATTTAGATAGGAAGTAACCATGGCCTCCTTCAGTTCCTTATAGTCCGAAAGGCTTAGGTACTCCAGGTCAATATTTTCAATCTCTTCTACTTTCATAACAATTTTAGGAGTGTGTATTCATCGGACTTATTCCGATAAAAAAGTATGGGTTTAGGCCTATAGGACCCAAACCCAAATTTTAGAATATTTTACTGACTTTTAATCGAAATCCAAAGACTAGTCGTCGTCCTCATCGCCATCTACCATATCCTTTGGATCTGGTTCCATGATTGCGTCTGGATCGTCGTCGTCAAAATCCTCGTAGTCGTCCTCATCATAGTTTTCCATGGTATACTCCAACTTGGCACTGATCTTTACCAGGTATTTGGTATCCTCCGTTAGGACCTCCACCGCCTCGATCCGCTCTCCTTGGGCGTTTTTAAAGGATATGATATTACGATCATCATACCCATCTGGATAGCGCTCCACTAAAAGCTTCAACACTTCGGGGGTCAACTTCTTAAAATCTACGATTACTTTTTTTAAATGTGCGTTCTTGTCCATAAATAATTAATAGTCCAAAAGATAAGCAAAAATTAAAGGTGCAACAATGGTCGCATCACTTTCTATAATAAATTTTGGGGTGTCTATATCCAATTTACCCCAGGTAATCTTTTCATTGGGTACGGCACCTGAATAGGAACCGTAGCTTGTGGTACTGTCGCTAATCTGGCAAAAATAGCTCCAGAAAGGGGTATCCGTGCGTTCCATATCCTGATACAACATGGGCACAACACAGATGGGGAAATCCCCCGCAATACCACCTCCTATCTGAAAAAACCCGATTCCGTTTTCGGAATTATCGGTATACCAATCTGCCAAAAAGGTCATGTACTCAATACCGGATTTCATGGTGCTGGCCTTCAGCTCTCCCTTAAGTACATACGATGCAAATATATTGCCCATAGTACTGTCCTCCCAACCTGGGCAGATAATTGGCAAGTTTTTCTCCGCTGCAGCGTACATCCACGAGTCCTTCAAATCTATTTCATAATATTCCTCCAAAACACCTGAGAGCAACATTTTATACATAAATTCATGGGGCAAGTAGCGTTCTCCCTTATCATCGGCATCCTTCCAGATCTTAAAAATATGCTTTTGCAACCTACGGAAGGCTTCTTCCTCTGGAATACACGTATCCGTTACCCTATTCAGTCCCTTTTCCAATAAATCCCATTCCTGCTGCGGCGTAAGATCTCGATAATTTGGCACACGCTTATAGTGCGAGTGTGCTACCAAGTTCATGATATCCTCTTCTAAATTGGCTCCGGTACAAGAAATTATCTGAACCTTGTCCTGACGGATCATTTCCGCGAAAATCTTTCCCAGCTCCGCGGTACTCATGGCCCCGGCCAAGGAAACCAACATTTTGGCACCCTTGTTCAGTTGCTCCTCGTAGCCCTTGGCGGCATCCACCAAAGCTGCGGCATTGAAGTGTAAATAGTATTTTTCAATAAAATTGGAGATAGCTCCCTTATTCTTCGTCATCATTAAATTTTAAACTGTTGATCGATTTATAGTCCACATCATAGGTATTGTCGTACTCCTCATCAGCGTCCTGGCCCATAAACTTATAACTCAACATCTTATAATACAACTTTGCGGCCACAAAATCCGAGGATTTTGCGGAAGGATTAGGGCAAAGTTCCACCAGATCAAAGCCTACCACGTTTTTCTCCTCAAAAACCTGTTTTAAGAACTCCAAGGTCTCGTACCATAAAAGCCCCCCAGGTTCCGGTGTTCCCGTAGATGGCATAATCGAAGGATCCAAAGCGTCCAGGTCAAAGGTAATGAATACATTGTCCGTCATGGCCTCAATGACCTTGTCCATCCAATATTCATCGGCCACCATCTCATGCGCGAAAAATGTCTTGTCCGCATCGATCAAGGTCTTTTCAATGGCATCCATGGAACGAATCCCTACTTGCACCAAATTGGTAGTCTGACTGGCCTCATGGACAGCACAGGCGTGATTGTATTTACTACCGGCATAGGAATCCCTCAAATCTGCATGTGCATCTATGTGTAGCACGGTAAGGTCGTCAAAGCACTCGTTAAAGGCGCGGATCGTACCAATGGAGATGGAATGCTCCCCGCCTACCAGTGTTACAAATTTATTTCGCTTTATATAGTCCTTGGTTACTTTGTGGACTTCGTTTACCATGGCCTCTGGAGAGGTGTGTCCGGCAATGGCATCGGCCAAGTAAATACCTTGTTTGTACACCTCGGTATCGGTCTCAATATCATAGCGCTCCATATTCTCGGAGGCTTCCAAAAAGGCCTTGGGTCCGTTCACCGTTCCCTTGCCCCAAGTCGTAGTGCCTTCATAAGGCACTGGAATCAAAATAACCTTTGCGGTTTCCAACTGTGCGAATTTGTCAGGTATACCTGCATAATTCTTTGATGTACTCATCTGATTTAAAAATTAGAACTAATTAATTTGAAAGTTGTTTTTCCGCTTTTGCGGATTTTTTCTTTTTTCCTTTTTGATAGTCCCCATACCCCAAAATTTCCAAGAGGTCCTCAGCGGTCTGTTGTGGACTATATAAAGTGGTTACCAGTTCACCATTCGCGTCCTTATCGATCAAGATATGTTTGGGCTGTGGGATCAAACAGTGCTGCAGACCGCCAAAGCCGCCAATGGTCTCTTGATAGGCACCCGTATTAAAGAACCCGATGTACAAAGGTTTATCACGTTTGTACTTTGGGAGATAGATGGCGTTCATGTTCTGCTCGCTATTGTAGTAGTCATCGCTATCACAGGTAAGGCCTCCCAGCAAGACCCTTTCGTACTCGTCGTTCCACCGGTTTATGGGCAGCATGATAAATCGTTTGTTAATGGCCCAGGTATCCGGCAAAGTAGTGATGAAGGAGGAATCGATCATATTCCATTTCTCACGATCGTTCTGCTGCTTTTGGTAGAGAATCTCATAGATGGCACCGCCACTTTCCCCCACGGTAAAACTACCGAATTCGGTAAAAATATTGGGAACGGGTACATCGGCTTCTGCACAGGCAATATTGATCTGGTTCAAGATCTCATCCACCATATATTGATAATCGTATTCGAAGGCCAGTGAGTTCTTGATTGGAAATCCGCCGCCAATATTCAGGCTGTCCAAAGAAGGGCAGATTTTCTTAAGTCGCACGTACACCTTTAGACACTTTACCAATTCGTTCCAATAGTAGGCATTGTCCCTGATACCGGTATTGATGAAAAAATGTAACATCTTAAGCTCCACCTTATCGTTGTCCTTTATCTGGTTTTCGTAGAACGGCACTATATTTTTATAGCCGATGCCCAATCTGGATGTATAAAATTCAAATTTGGGCTCCTCCTCCGATGCAATACGGATACCAACTTTGAACGTATCATTAATACTATCCGAAAGAAGTTCTATTTCCTCATAATTATCGATGATCGGGATACAGTTGTCATGGCCGTTATTGATCAACCGGGCAATGTTATCGATATACTGCTCGCGTTTGAACCCGTTACAGATGACATAGGCGTCGTCCTTAAGTTTACCGTCCTTTTTCAACTGTTCAACAATGTTGATATCAAAGGCGGAAGAGGTCTCAATGTGGATATCGTTCTTTAATGCCTCATGCATTACATGTTGAAAGTGTGAACTTTTGGTGCAATAGCAATAATGGTACTTACCCTTGTAATCGTTCTTTTTGATGGCATTTACGAACCAGTTCTTTGCACGCGCAATATTCTCGGATATTTTGGGTAGATAGGTAAACTTCAAAGGGCTACCATATTCCTCGACCAATTCGTTTAGGGGAATATTGTGAAATTTCAAGTGGTCACCGTCTAATGTAAATTCCTCTTGGGGGAAAAAATAGGTCTGATCGATAAGATCAATATACTTGGTATTCATGTAAAAAAATATTTGATGTTTGAAAATACGGTTTAATAATTAATAAAATGTGCTCATATCATGTTAAGAAAACATGATGTATTTTCAAATCAAATAAGAATTTGTTTTTGGGTGGTGGGAATGAAAAAATAGATGTGCTGACTCTGCACGATCGAGGAGTTACATTCGGAAGTTAGCTTTAAAATTCGGTTGCTTATCTTATAAGCCATTTTTGGGTTTGACTTCCTAATTCCCAAAAACCCGAACATACAAACAAATTGCATTATGTTCAGCTAAAGACCATGGCCTTACATTGAGTTAACCTCATATTTTAGGGCACAAATGAAAACAAAAAAATTGAAAAAACAACCGTTTTCAAACAAAATACGTTCAAGGACCAATAATTGTTCAAAAGAGTCGGGTTTATGATTTTTTTTAAATTTACAAAATATTTATATTCAGTATCTTACCAAGAATATTAATCAATATATCCATGGAAATGAAACATCTTAAAATAATACGAATACTACCTTTTGTGGTAATGGCCTTGCTGATATCCATGGCAAATGCCCAAATTGCGGCCGGTGTCTACCTTTCCGATCAGGACAATACGCAGCACGAACTTAAAATCAAAAAGGGTTATCTGACCTATTCGGTATACAAATTGGACCCGGCCGAATTTATAAAAACGGTAGGTGGGTTTTATACTGCGGATGAAAAGATGCTAAAAGTACAGCTCGAGTTCAATTCGAACTTTGAAAAGGACGGAATCAGGGCATTGGAAATGCCTTTTTCCATGGATGGAGATAAGATCATAATACAAATGGAGGATGCCATAACCTTTGAAAAAAAGGAATCCTTGAACCAAGCCCTGGACGGGCAATGGCTGTTTGCTACGCGTGGCCCCGATACGGGCCAAGAACGCCGGGGCGATGAAAACCCAAGGAAAACCTTAAAATTCCTGATGGACGGTCGGTTTCAATGGATTGCCTACCAAACAGAGACCATGGCCTTTTCTGGAACGGGGGGCGGTAGTTTCACTTCGGTGGACGGGGTCTATACGGAGAACATCGAGTTTTTCTCCCGTGATAACGATCGGGTAGGTGCAAGTCTTGAATTCAACTACGAAATCAAAGGGGACGATTGGCATCATACCGGCAATAATAGCAGGGGGGAACCCATGTATGAAATATGGTCCAAAAGAAATTGATGTAATTCCTTTTGCTTACAATCCACAAAAAACCCTATTTTTGCCAGCCTATTTGGCCTCGTAGTTCAATGGATAGAATAGAAGTTTCCTAAACTTTAGATGCAAGTTCGATTCTTGCCGAGGCTACAAATAAATGCATATAGATTCACCGAAGGTGTTACATACGAAAATAAAAAAAGGACAGCTTGCTGGTCCTTTTTTTGTTGAAGTTTGTAAAGCGTTAGCTATCTATATGCATTTTCAACATGAGACACAAAAGAACAACGCAGTTATCTCTTGTCGAGGCTACTTTAAACAAAAAGTGGGAATCCTATTTCTCCTTTTTTAGTTTGCGTTTAATAGTTGAATTATTAGGTTTTATTATTTTGCCCCACTATTCTTCAACTGGCTATCCATACTATCCTCCGCAAATTTCCCCTGTACGCTCCAGCCGCCATCTACGTAGAACAATTGGCCTGTCACATAACTGGACTCATCAGAAGCTAAGAATATAGCCGGCCCAATCATTTCCTCCGGTTCTCCGGTCCTTTGCATGGGTACCACCCGACCCCAATTTTCTTTATACTCCGGATCCTCATTCAAGTTCCGTTCCGTGTTTATTGGGCCCGGTCCAAAGGTATTCACCCTAATTTTAAACGGAGCCAATTCCACCGCCATTTGTTTGCTCATGGCCTCTATGCCTCCCTTACTGGTGGAATAACAGATGAGGTTCTTCACACTGAGTACAGAACAGATGGAGGATATATTTATAATACTACCGCCCTTTCCATTTTCTTTCATGAGGCGTGCCGCTTCAATGGAACAAAACAGGGTTCCCTTTATATTCAGGCCGATTACCTTGTCGAACAAGGCTTCATCGGTATCAAAAAAATCGCTCCAACCAGTAATTCCGGCATTGTTGACCAAAATATCCAATTGGCCATACTCCTGACGAATATAGGCGAACATTTTCCGAATCTCCGCAACCTTGGACATGTCCCCTTCATACAACTCGGCTTTTCCGCCCATTTTAACAATACTTCCTACTACTTGCTCAGCATAATCCATCCCAGGTAAATCATTAATGATTACGGTAGCCCCTTCCGCAGCGTAGCCTAAAGCGATTTCCTTCCCTATGCCCTTACCGGCACCCGTTACCAATGCAATCTTATTTTTTAGTCTCATTGATTAACCGTTCAATTTAATGAACCCACCATCGATGGGATAGTCCGTACCAGTAATAAATTGCGCCTCATCACTACATAAATATACTGCCAAAGCGGCAATTTCTTCAGGTTTGGCCATTCTGCCAATGGGCTGCGTTTTTGATAATTTCTCAAACATCTCCTCTTGATTATCGGGGAAGTTTTTGGCGATAAATCCATCCACAAAAGGGGTGTGTACCCGGGCAGGCGAAATGGAGTTACAAGTAATATTGTCGTTTATAAAATCCTTGGCAACGGTTAAGGTCATATTCAATACCGCAGCCTTGGACATGGAATAGGCAAACCTATCTGATATTCCTAGGGATGCAGCAATGCTTGCCATGTTCAAAATACGTCCGCCGCCATGTTTTTTCATTAAAGGAATACATGCATGAAGACAATTATAAACGCCTTTTATATTGATTCGATAGATTCGGTCAAATTCAGCTTCCGAAGTACTTTCAGCCGTACCAATGTGGGCGACCCCGGCATTATTTATCAAGATATCGACTCTGTCAATTCTATTAAAGGTTTCTAAAACGGCTGATTGGTTACTCACATCACACCAATGGAAATATCCCTTACCCCCATTTTCAATGACCGTTTTCAAGGTTTTGTTGGCCGCTTTTTCATCGACCTCCAAAATATGTACTACGGCACCTTGCTCCGCCAAGACAACGGCAATGGCCCTTCCAATTCCGCTGCCAGCTCCGGTGATGACGGCAATTTTTCCTTTTAAACTAAACATATTAAATATCGCTATATTTAGGCATTACTACATTTTTGTTCTTGCCGGCCCAAACCTTCGATTTCCAGGGCTACCTCATCCCCGGCCTTTAAGTATATGGGAGGTTTCATACCCAAACCTACGCCAGGTGGCGTTCCCGTAGAGATGACATCACCAGCTTCCAACGTCATAAATTGGGACAGATAATGCACCACATAATAGCAATCAAAAATCATCGTCTTGGTATTTCCATCCTGCATTTTAACCCCATTTACCCAAAGCTGCATTCGTAGGTTATGTACATCGTCTATTTCATCTGGGGTGGCCAAAAAAGGACCCAAGGGATTAAAGTTGTCACAGGACTTGCCCTTGGTCCACTGCCCTCCCTTTTCCAGTTGAAAGGCTCTCTCAGATATATCATGGGAAATACAATACCCCGCGATGTATTCCTTGGCCGCTTCCATGGAACTTAGATATCTAGCATCTTTCCCGATCACGATGCCCAGTTCCACTTCCCAATCCGTTTTTTGGCTGTTTCGTGGTATTAGGATATCATCGTTGGGGCCTACTACGGTGTTCGCTCCTTTTTGAAAGATGATGGGCTCTTCGGGAATGGCCATACCTGATTCGGCCGCATGATCCGAATAATTTAGACCGATGCAAATCACCTTCCCAGGACGCGAAACACAGGATCCCAAACGTTCCTTGGAATCCACTTCCGTAAACTTGGATATATCCAAAGTTCCCAATTTTTGGAGTCCCCCACACTGAAAAAAGGCTCTGTTCCAATCCGTAAACTCATTGGAAAGGTCCCTTCTGATACCTTTTTCATCCAGCACTCCCGGTTTCTCAACTCCTTGTTTTCCAAATCGTATTAGTTTCATTATGAATAATTTAGTTCTTATATAAAAATCCGGGCACACCTTGGTACCCATTGTTTCGAATTACAAATAAGGAACCCGCCAAAGGTTGCTTTTTCAATTCTTCCTCGGTCAGATCCACTTTTGCGGAGGTCACATACAAATCTTTTAAGTCCTCACCTCCAAAGGTACACGAGGTGATTTTCGCCACGGGTAGTTTGATTCGGGTTAACAATTCACCATTTTGCGGGTTCCAACGGGTCACTTGCCATCCGCCCCAGTGGGCAATCCAGAGCATACCCTCGGAATCGATGGTCATCCCGTCTGGAAACCCCTCTTTTTCATCTATTGAAATAACCACCCTTTTATTAGATATCATGCCCGTTTTAACCTCAAAATCATACGCTACGACACTCCCCGTAGGCGTATCTATAAAATAAAAAAGGGTATGATCCGCATTCCAAGCCATACCATTTGAGATAGTGGTGTTTTCAATCTTTTTACTACTAATCCCGTTCTCGAACATATAGACCGAACCGGCTCCCGTTTCCTCTGAAAGGGCCATACTGCCGACCCAAAATCTTCCGGCGGGGTCACAGGCACCATCGTTGAACCTATTTCCTTGTATATCTTTTTCAGGGTGGTCCACATAGGTTATCAATCCGGAATCCCTATTCAAAAACCCGATGCCTCCCGTAGAGGCCAAAATAAAATTTTGGTCCTTACAAACTGCGGCGCACCCTATCATTTTACCGATCTCATATCGCCTGTACGCATCCGCATGTACCACATATTCATGAAGATGCCCATTCAAAATATCCACCCAACAAATGGCCTTTTTATGGGCATCCCAAAAGGGACCTTCCCCCAATTCGCTTTTATGTGGATGTACCGTTGCTATTTCCATGGGTCTAATGGCATTCATTAAAATTCTTTATTCATAAACCTCAACGACCATTTCTACCTCTACGGCCATGTTTCCAGGCAAGGATCCCATACCCACGGCGGCCCGTGAGTGCTTTCCCTTTTCACCGAAAACCGCGACCATCAGATCTGAATATCCATTGATGACCTTGGATTGTTCTGCGAACTCCGGGATGGCATTCACCATGCCCTTTACGTTCACAATGCGTTTCACCTTGCGCAGATCGCCCAACTCCTCCTTTAGGACGGATAACTGGTTGATGCCCGCCTCCCTGGCCGCATTATATCCTTCTTCCACGGTTAAATCCAAGCCTAATTTTCCAACCACGTTCTCACCATTGGCTTGTCTAGGGCCTTTTCCAGCTAAAAAAAGTAAGTTGCCCGTTCGTACGGCGTGTACATAGTTCGCCACGGGTGAACCTATTGGCCTTAGTTCGATTCGCAAAGCCGACAGATTTGCTTCAGGGTCGTAACCCTCATCCATGGTCACCTTTTCTAGGGCCTCTTTGGGCGGTTCATTCTTGCAACTTAAAACAATGCATAATGCAATAAGTGGTAATGTCTTTCTAAGTATCATGATGTTACTGTATCATTTTTCCTCCAAGGTAGTCTTAAACAGGGTAGTTTACAAATAGGAAAACGGTCTGTTTTACAACTACTTAAAAATCATGCAAACATTTCCAAAACCTCATTATCGTGTATAAGCAAACACTTAAACTATGATTTTCTTAAAAAATAGGGGAAATTATCGCATTTTTCTTAGCTTAGCATGCTAACCAAAAAACAAATTAACAAAACCAACTAATATGAGTTCAACAGCAACTTCAAACGTAAATGCGAACAGATTGTTCTATGCAAGTTGTTTCGCTTTGATTACAACAGCCTTTTCCTTTAGTATCAGGGCTGGTATTTTACCGCAATTGGGAGAGGAACTGAGCCTTTCCGCAGAACAATTAGGATTTATTAACTCCATGTGGTTTTTAGGATTTCCAATATCTATGGTAATTGGAGGATTGATTTACCATAAGGTTGGAGGAAAGGCCATTATGAATTTTGCCTTTTTTGCCCACGCTTTAGGAATTATCCTAACCATCTATTCCGGTAGTTACACAGGTCTATTGATTTCTACCCTGCTTATTGGACTTGGCAATGGTTGTACCGAGGCCGCTTGTAATCCAATGATTGCAGATGCCTATCAGGGTACAAGAATGAGCACCATGATGAACAGGTTCCACATGTGGTTTCCCGGGGGCATTGTAATAGGTAGTTTGATTTCAAAATTTATGACGGATGCCGGATTGAGTTGGGAATCCCAAATTTGGGTTATTGTTATCCCAACACTTATTTACGGATATCTATTCTTAGGACAAACTTGGCCAAAAGCCAAGGTGGAGGAAGGTGCTACCTTGAGTGGTAACCTAAAAGCAATGATTTCTCCGCTTTTTATTTTCATGATCGCCTGTATGGCACTAACCGCCGCCTCAGAATTCATTCCACAACAGTGGTCCAGTATCATACTGGCAAAAAGTGGTGCCCAGCCTATGTTGATTCTAGCCTTGGTTACGGGTATTATGGCCGTTGCCCGATATTTTGGTGGTGATATGGTCAAAAAATTCGACCAAACCGGGGTATTGCTAGGGTCTGCTGTTTTAGCTACGATAGGTGTATATCTATTTAGTACCCAAACTGGAGCCATGGCTTATGTAGCTGCTATCTTTTTTGCCTTGGGTGTTGCCTATTTCTGGCCTAACATGATAGGTTTTGTAGCCGATAAAATCCCAAAAAGTGGCGCTTTGGGTATGTCCATTATAGGAGCCGTGGGAATGTTTTCCCAAACAATCTTTCAACCCTTGACCGGAAGGTGGATAGACTCCGATTTGGAGAAAGTAGCCGCTACTGGACTTACTGGTGATGAACTGGAATTGGTAGCAGGACAGGAAACGATGCGCACCATAACCATTTTCCCCGCCTTGGCCGTTGTGATGTTCATTATCCTATATTTTTGGATGAAAAACAAAAAATCATCTGGTGAAGTAGCCACGGCTTAATATAGAAACAATACCATAAAAAAGGGATCCCGTACAAGGTCCCTTTTTTTATTGCCCCTGAACGGATTCTATTGCAATAGTATCTCTAATATCTCTATGGCGGCATCACTTATCTTTGTTCCCGGGCCATAAATGGCGGTAACACCTTTTTCCTTTAGGAATGTATAGTCCTGTTTGGGAATTACACCCCCAACAATCACAAGAATATCGGCCCTGCCATAGGCTTTAAGTTCTTCGATAACGGCTGGGACCAAGGTTTTATGCCCGGCCGTTAATGAGGAAATCCCCAAAATATGTACATCGTTCTCAACGGCCTGCTTGGCGACCTCTCCCGGTGTTTGGAACAAGGGTCCTATATCCACGTCAAATCCCAAATCGGCATAGGCGGTGGCCACTACCTTGGCCCCACGATCGTGTCCATCCTGTCCTATTTTGGCGACCATGATTCGTGGCCTTCGGCCTTCCTTTTCAGCCAATTCGTTGGCCAACTGAATCGCCCTCTTAAAACTTTCGTCCTGTTTGATCTCCTTGGAATACACGCCTGTAATCGTATTGGTTTTTGCCGTATGCCTACCATAGGCCCTTTCAAGCGACGTGCTGATTTCGCCCAAAGTCGCCCTGGCCCTAGCTGCTTCGACTGCTAAAGCTAATAAATTATCACGCTGTTTGTTTTCTTCAAGTGAATCCTTTGCCCCTTTTGTAAGTTGATCTAAAAGTCGCATTACTGCTGTTTCATCCCGATTTTTCTTTATAGTTGCGAGTCGGGATAGCTGTTGCTCCCGAACCTTCTCATTGTCCACCTCCAAAATACTCAGGACATCTTCTTGTTTCAATTGGTATTTGTTAACCCCTACAAGTACATCGGTTCCACTGTCCAATCGGGCCTGTTTTTTGGCCGCTGCCTCCTCAATGCGCATTTTGGGGATTCCTGCCTCTATGGCCTTTGTCATTCCACCTAATTCCTCCACCTCTGTTATGAGGTCCCAGGCCCTCTGTGCCAATTCATGGGTTAGGGTTTCCAGATAATAGCTGCCGGCCCACGGATCCACCGTTTTGGTAATTTTAGTTTCCTCCTGAAGAAATAATTGGGTCTCACGTGCAATCCGTGCCGAAAAATCGGTGGGTAAGGCAATGGCCTCGTCCAAGGCATTGGTATGTAAACTTTGTGTCCCACCAAAGACCGCCGCCATGGCCTCGATAGTCGTCCTGGCTACATTATTAAAAGGGCCCTGTTCCGTTAAGCTCCAACCACTGGTTTGACAATGGGTACGCAGCATCAATGATTTTTCATTTTTCGGACCGAACTTCTTTACCAATTTGGCCCATAACATGCGACCCGCACGTAACTTGGCGATTTCCATAAAATGGTTCATACCAATCCCCCAGAAAAAGGAAAGCCTTGGTGCGAAATCATCGATTTTGAGTCCAGCCGCAAGACCTGTTCGTATATATTCCAAGCCATCGGCCAAGGTATAGGCCAATTCCATTTGGGCCGGAGCACCGGCCTCGTGCATGTGGTACCCGGAAATACTGATGCTATTGAACTTGGGCATAAACTTACTTGTGTATTCAAAAATATCGGCGACCAAACGCATAGAAGGCCCGGGGGGATAGATATAGGTATTCCTCACCATGAATTCCTTAAGAATATCGTTTTGGATGGTTCCCGATAATTGCTCTTTGGATACGCCCTGTTCCTCAGCGGCAACAATGTAAAAGGCCATGATTGGGATTACCGCCCCGTTCATAGTCATAGAAACCGACATTTTATCCAGCGGAATGCCATCGAACAAAATCTTCATATCCTCCACGGAATCGATAGCAACCCCAGCCTTGCCAACATCGCCCACAACGCGTTCATGGTCGCTATCATAGCCCCGATGGGTGGGAAGGTCAAAGGCGACCGACAGACCCTTTTGTCCTGCCTCCAGATTTCTTCTGTAAAAGGCGTTACTTTCCTCGGCCGTAGAAAACCCGGCATACTGCCTTATGGTCCAAGGTTTCTGGACGTACATGGTAGGATACGGACCTCGTAAAAAAGGTGGTAAACCCGCTGCAAAACCCAGATGGTCCAAATCACTCAAATCTTCTTTCGAATACGCTTTTTTTAAAGCAATTCCTTCTGCAGTCACGAATTCCTTTTGGGAACTATTGGTGGAATCATTCGTGGCATTCCCGGTTTTAAGTTTGATATGTTGTACGTTCCTTCTACTCATCGTTCAGCCTTTTTTGTTCCATGGCTTCGGCCAAGCGTGATTCTATTATGGGTACTGTCAAGGTTTTTCTGGACCGGGTTTTCACAAAAGGGTACAGCTCCAAATCGGCTTTCATCCTATCGGAACCGGTTATAAATTTATTCGTGCCTACAAGCACTTCCCTCTTGGTATCAAATTCTGTCTGTTGCTTGTTGGCAGCTTCCTTAATCTTTTGTTGGACGGTGCCATTTTTTAATTGCCTTAGGAAACCGCCCTCGCGTTCGACCGATTTAAAAAGTTCCAAGGCCTTTTCCGCCAATTGGGCGGTCAAGGATGCGATGTAATAGGCACCATCGGCAGGATTATGTACACTATTGAAATAGGCTTCCTCCTTGAGAATCAATAACTGGTTTAGGGCAATTCGGCTTGAAAACCCATTGTCCTTATGGTATATTTTATCGTACGGGTGAGGGAAAACTACCTCCGCCCCGCCTAAGATTGCGCTCATGCTTTCGGCCGAAGTCCTGACCATATTCATATTGTAGTCATACAACGTTTTGTTCCTCTTGGAAGGTTCCGCAACGATATGGCAGTCCGCCGTGAGACCGTAATCTTCCATCAACGTTTTCCAGAGTAGCCGCAAGGCCCTAAGCTTCGCTATCTCAAAAAAATAATTGCCCCCAACGGACACCTTAAATGTGACCCTTCCCAGTTTATTTAATAGGCCTTTGTCATACAAATGCTGTACATATTCATGGGCGTGGGCGAGTCCGTATCCCAATTGCTGCACCATATCCGCCCCGGCATTTTCATACAAGGTGGTGTCGATACTCAAAATGGTATCCGTCCCGGTTTGTAGCAGCACTTCCAGTTCTTCATGGTCTTTGTTCAGGTTGTGGAACCAATTTCCGGTACGGGCCAAATTCCCGATGATATCGATGTTCAATTGCAGATTGGATGTTCCTTTGCCTACGGATTTGAGCAGGGAGGTTATATAGGACCCTGATAGAAATTGAAATTGGAACGACACCGGAATTTTTTCCAAATCGATACCCCTTAATAGCGCTTCAGGCTTTACTTCAATATCGGGAATGGTAAAATCTAGCACCTCGACCCCATTTTCCAATCCTTTTAATGCCCTTTTGTTCGCTGATTTCGCGTTGCCCGCGTACATGGATTGCCCTATTTTCCATGAGGTGATTGTACCCGTGGCAGGTAAGGTTTCTTCAAGATCCTCCCTGTGATAAAAAGGTTTTACATGGATTCCTTCCCGGGAAGTCCATAGCAACTCCGTATTGTAATCGGCTCCCTTTAGGTCATACTGAATTTTCTGTTTCCAGGCTTTGGCGGAAACCGGGGGAAAATCGTTAAAAAGAGGCGTTGCCTGTTTTTTTGACATTACGGGATTATATCAATGGTACTTTCCCAAAGATACGATAAGAAATAAGGAAAAACGACTGCTTACAGCAACCTGTAAAATACTCTTTTAATTACGTATTCACCCAGTTTTTAAAGGCCGTGGCCTTGGCCTTGCTAACCACCACTTTTTCATCACAGGCGGGAGATAGGGTTATAATGAGTTTTCCGTTGAAGTAGTATTTGATGCTTTCCAAGGCATCTTTTTTTACAATGAACTGTCTATTGACACGGTAGAATTTTGCAGGGTCCAAGCCTTCCTCGATTTCTTCCAACTTGGTATCCATTACATACGATTGATTATCTACCGTAACTCCTTTAACGATGCCCGTATCGATTCTAAAATAAGCGATACTATCCGTTTTTAAGGGAATTAGCTGATCCCGGTGACTTACCAAAAAGGTCTCCCGGTAATTTTGCCCTCGACCACCGATCAAATTTAGTAGACTGTCTATTTGTTGCTTGTCTATACCCTTGTCCGGTGTCCTACTTTTAAACTTTCTTATGGCTTCTATAAGTTCAACCTCGTCTATGGGCTTTAAGAGATAGTCGATACTGTTCACCTTAAAAGCTTTTAGAGCATATTGGTCGTAGGCCGTGGTAAAAATGATGGGAGTACTAACCTTAACTTTTTCGAAAATTTCAAAGGAAAGTCCGTCCGCCAGATGGATGTCCATAAAAATGAGGGATGCCTTGTAGGGTACGGAAAAATATTCTACCGCATCGGTCACGGATTCCAGAACTTGTTCCACTTCAATGGTTTCATCAATGGATTTAAGTAAATAGGCCAAGTTTTCACTGGCCGCCAATTCGTCCTCTACGATGATTACTTGCACACGTTTAAAATTTGGTTATTATTTTGCTTTTTAAACATTCCCTTCTTAGAAGGTATATAGCTTGCAATAAAACTCAATGTAACTACATGCTTCTCATGCCAAAGGTAACTCCACACTGAAAATATCGTCGTCCTGCCGAATACTTAAGTCCTGTTTTAATAGCAGAGCATAGCGTTTTTTCAAATTTATCAAACCGTTCTTTGTTCCATCCGCCAAATTGGTCCTTGGCCTGATAATGTTCTCTACAAAAATAGACCCGTTCCTTTGTAAAATGTCCACTTTAAGTGGGTGGGAAGCGGATATCTCATTGTGCTTTACGGCATTTTCAACCAGCAATTGTAAGGCCATAGGCGGTAGTTTTTTATCCAAAAAAGACTCGTCAATCTTTATATTCAACTGGAAACGATCTCTATACCTCGTTTCAATGAGATATGCATAACTTTCCAAATACTTCAACTCCTCCTTAACCGTCACCAAATTGGAGTCTCCGCTTTGGAGGATATATCGGTACATATATGAAAGTTTGTTCACAAATTGTGTTGCCGGTTTATTGTCCCTTATCAAAGAAGTTAGCGAGTTTAAGGAATTGAACAGAAAATGTGGGTCTATCTGATTCTTTAATGCGGCAAGTTCGTTTTGAAGGTTTTGCTGTTTTAACCGTTCGTTCTCCAATTTACTTTCCTGCTGATCTGTCTGCAAGCGCAATACCCTAGCTATAAAAAAAAGGACTACGGTAAGTACTACGTAATTGAATTTCACAAACCCCCAATCACGTTTATCTATATCAACGCCCATCACATGATAATACATAAAATGGTATAATGTCAATAACAACAGTAAAATAAGAAAATCAATCACCACTACTATGACCAATTGTACGGTATGCCTTGCCTTTATCTTTTGATATACCAAATTGGTATTTACTTGTAGAATCAAATAAGAGAATAAAGCAAAGAAGATATAACGATACAGAAAATCCATTACCAACTCACCGGAAAGGTCAATACTTCCACCGGAAAACATATTGTATAGATAAATCGACCTGGGAAGCGAAATAAGAATGGCCAAAAGCAAGGAAACCTTGATTATCTGTCCGGCCTTTATTGGTTTTATCATAGTGGTTGGTCGCATGGATTCTTAGGCTTCAAAAGTACATTAATTTTGGTTGGTTGGACCTTGTATGGAGAATAGGCCTCCAAGTTAATGAAGGCCTATTTAAAGGTGCTAACTAACAACAATCAACCACCTGTTACTTATATGCATTGAAATCTTTTGGGAGGTAAAGGGCTACATCAAAGCCCAAATCCACTTCTTCATCTTCTTCAAGAACCACAATATTCTCAACAGCTAATTCCATTCCGTCGTAGGCATTAAAACCAAGAGGCAGGTATTCTAATGTGTCAAAACCCAAATCCACTTCTTCCTCGATCTCCAACACGACGATTTCGCTGGCATTCAGGTTGGCTAACTCTATGGAAATTTTCAATCCTTCGGCAAATGGATTATATTTTGTCGTATGCGGATTGTGCTCCAAATTTTTAAGGTTGCAATCGCCTTTTGCCGAAATCAATAAACCCCCCAAAATTCCTATCCCTAGTAAAACACTAACTTTTTTCATTATATCTATTTTTTAATTATCTATCTGTTTACGAATTATTTACAGGGCAAATGTAGGATAGAAGTAGTGCCTCAAGGGATGTTTTAGTGTGAAGTGACTAAAAATTGACCTGAAACCGCTTCGTGTTAAAATGAAGCAACGGCACCTATTTAATTGCAAGCGGAAAAAGATATGTGTAAACCCGAAGGAATATAAAAAACTAAAAAAAAGTACCCCTTTAAAACTTAAATCAAAGGGGCACCAAATAATTTAAAGAAAGAACTACACCGATTTTTGGGAAAACTCGCCATCTACCAAACGCCAAACGCCCAAGGGATTGTCGTTTTTAAGTTCCGGTGGAAGTAAACTTTGCGGATAATCCTGATAACAGACCGGCCGAACAAATCGCTTTATGGCATTGGTCCCCACAGACGTTGAACTTGGTGCCGTTGTAGCGGGGAACGGGCCTCCATGAACCATGGAATGACATACCTCCACCCCGGTGGGATAACCATTCACCAATACACGCCCAACTTTCTGCTCCAAAATTTCAAATAGTTCTGCATATTCCTCCAAATCGGCCTCGGTAGCGTGCACGGTGGCCGTTAAATGGCCTTCAAGATTTCTTGCAGCGTTCAAAAGATCCTCCTTAGCTGATGCTTCAACCAATATGGAAGAAGGACCAAAATTTTCTTCAGAGAGTTTACTATTTTTCAAATAGGTGTCTATCGTAGTTTTGAAAACCTTTGAACAAACCCCGATACCCCCACCTGCGGATTTTCCTTCGCCCAGAACTTCCAAGTCCTTTGTTCCGGAGAGTTCTTCCAACCCTTTATTATAGGCCGATTGGATTCCAGCCGTAAGCATGGTTGCCGGCTCGGTAGCCTTTATTTGATTTGATAACACCTCAAGAAATTCATTGGACTTGTCCCCTTTTGGATAAAAACTAAGACCGGGATTGGTGCAAAATTGGCCAACGCCCATATTAAGTGAATTGGAATAGCCTTGGGCCAATTGCGAGGCACGCTCCTTAAGTGCCCCCGGTAAAATGAACATGGGGTTTGTACTTCCCATTTCAGAAAAAACGGGAATTGGAATGGGCCTTGAGTTCGCATAATTGAATATAGCCATACCCCCATTGTAAGATCCCGTAAAACCAACAGCTTTTATTGCTGAATGCTTCACCAGATTTTCACCGACTTCGATCGAGGTTCCCTGAACCAAGGAGAACACACCCTCTGGTAACCCTATTTTTTCGACGGCCTTTTGAATGGCACCTGCAATCATTTCAGTGGTTCCTGGATGCGCCGGATGCCCTTTGTATACCACAGGACATCCCGCTGCCAAGGCCGAAGCCGTATCACCACCAGCTGTTGAGAATGCCAATGGAAAATTACTTGCCCCAAAGACCGCAACCGGACCCAATGGAATCAACATATGTCGTATATCCGATTTGGGCAGGGGCTCCCTATTAGGTTGTGCCAAATCAATGCGGGCATCTACCCAAGAACCTTCCCTAACTACACTGGCAAACAATTTTAATTGATTCATGGTTCTTCCCCGTTCTCCGGTAAGCCGTCCCAATGGCAAAGCAGTTTCTAGATTACAACGCTCAAGCAGGGCATCACCCAATGCAAGAATTTCATCGGCAATTGTTTCCAAAAATTTAGCTTTGGTCTCGTTATCAAGCCTTCTGTAAACCTGAAAGGCCTTGGCTGCATTTTGAGCGGCTTGGTCTACATCTTCCCAAGTGGAATTTTTGAATTCACCTTCTAGCTTTTCTCCTGTTGCCGGGTTTATTGCCTGATAATAGGTTGTTTCTTTACTCATTTGTTATTCTTTTTCCTTGTATTCATTAATTTACCCCTAAAATTAGGGAAACTGTTAGAGCTGACCTCAGCATTCCGGCATGATTTTAGGTTTTTATAAGGATACTCCCCGTTTCCATGGGATAAAATCATCTTGTCCTAAGATATCCGCCTTTGCCGTGATTTCACCGCTTGCCACTTTTATGACATATTCCAGAATTTCCTCGCCCATTTGTTGGATGGAAGTCTCTCCCCTGATTATCGGTCCTGTATCGATATCGATGATATCGGGCATTTTTTTGGCCATTTCGGTATTGGAGGACACTTTGATTACGGGAGCGATTGGGTTTCCCGTGGGCGTTCCCAAACCGGTCGTGAAGACGACTATATTGGCGCCAGATCCTACCATACCCGTAGTACTTTCCACATCGTTTCCTGGGGTGCAAAGTAGATTGAGACCGGCTCTGGTCACATATTGCCCATAATCCAAAACCGCCTGTATGGGTGAAGTACCTCCTTTTTTGGCCGCTCCAGCAGATTTCATCGCATCGGTAATCAAACCGTCCTTAATATTGCCCGGAGATGGGTTCATATCAAAACCAGAACCTACCCGTTCTGCCGATTGTTCATAGGCCTTCATCAAATCAATGAATCTTTCGGCATCCACATCCCTAACACATCGGTTTACCAACTCCTGTTCCACACCACATAATTCAGGAAATTCGGAGAGCATGGGAGAACCTCCCAGTGCGGCCAAAATATCCGAAGCATATCCCAGGGCAGGATTGGCGGAAATTCCCGAAAAACCATCGGAACCGCCACATTCCAATCCCATATTTATTTTGGAAAGCGGTGCCGGTTTCCTTTCGATTGTATTCGCCTCCTTGATTCCTTCAAAAGATTCCAGGATAATTGTGTTAAGCATCTCCTCAACGGTCCCCATTTGTTGCTGTTCGTAGATCAATACAGGTTTTTGAAGGTCATTATCCAACGATTTCAAGGCATCTTTCAGGAGGCCTATCTGTAAATTTTGACATCCCAAACTTAGGACCGTAGCTCCCGCTACATTGGGATTTTTAATGTAACCCGCCAATAACCTGGCCAACATTTCCGAATCTTGGCGCGTTCCTCCACAACCTCCTTGGTGTGTGATAAACTTAACTTCGACATTTTCAAAAGTCCTCTCGCCCAGCACGGCATCCTCGTCAACATTGGGGCGCTTGCCCTGTATGAGTTGCCGTAGAAATTGCCGTTGCCTGCTTATTTTGCCAAGGCCCAGTTCCTTTTCAAAAGCATCCTTTAAAATCTGAATATTTCTGTTTTCACAAAAGACCAACGGAAAGAACAGCCATACATTCTGCGTGCCAACTTGCCCATCTGGTCTGTGGTAGCCCAAAAATGTCCTATCCTTCCATTTGGAAATATCTGGAGGGTTCCAACGATACTTTTCCGTTCGTCCTTGTACGCTTTCGCTTTGATGCTTTACGTTCTCCGTGGTTAAGAGCCCGCCTTTTTTGATGGGCTTGGTTGTCTTGCCTACCAAAACCCCGTACATGGTTATTTTAGCGTCTTTTGATAATTCTTCCAGTGCAATTTTATGCTTTGCATTTGTAAGATTCTGAATTTGCAAATTGTCATTTTGAAAAGGGACAATTTCACCTTCGGAAAGATTTGTCAGGGCTATCCCAACATTATCATCCTCGTGTACTTTGATCAACCGTTGTTGCATAGTTCTTACTTGTAACCTTCCTCAAATTCTTGATATCCTTTTTCCACACCATGGGTCTCCAAAAACCGCAAGGCACCTTCCATGGCCAAAGGGAGTCCGTCCACCTGATTTAAATCGTTATCCCAGAACGTGGTATTTCCCAGTAGTTCATTTACCATTTTTTCTAAGGGAAGCTGCCAACGATTTTTAAACGTATTGATGATAGCTTCATCATCATTCAAAGGCATTTCTTTTCCTTGCCAATGCCCTTGATAAAATCTGACCAAACAGGCAAAGGCAAATACCGTTCTCAACGGCAATTTTCCTTTCATTTCAACATATTCCAAAAGACTGGGCAGCACCCTAACCTTAAATTTTGAAATGGAGTTTAAAGCGATACTGGACAATTGATGCTTAATAAACGGATTTCTAAAGCGATCAAAAACTTCTTCGGCAAAAACTTCCAATTCCTGCTTGTCCATGGCCAAGGTTGGGACTACTTCCTCAAGAATTAGGGACCGAATAAATTCCCCTGTAAACACGTCGTCCACTGTTTCCTTTACGGTTTCGTTGCCATATAGCAATGCCATGGGGACCATAGCGGTATGGGCACCGTTCAATATTCGCACCTTTCTTGTCCTAAAAGGCTGCATATCCTCCACGATACGAACATCCAAAGGCGTCTTATGAAATGGAAGTCTTTTCTTCAGATTATCATCCCCTTCAATGACCCATAGAAAAAATGTTTCGGCAGTGACTATGAGACGGTCATGATATTCCAATTGTCGATTATACTCCTCAATATCGTCCTTTGGATAGCCCGGTACAATCCTGTCCACCAAGGTATTGTGAAATGTGCAGGCATTCAAGACCCAGTTTTTAAATAGCCCCGAAAGCTTCCAAAGATCAATATATTGCAGAATAACTGTTTTCAAGGAATTGGCATTGTAATTAATCAGTTCACAGGGAATGATGGTCACCCCAAAGTCCGTATTTCCTTCAAAATATTGAAATCGCTCATACAGTAAGCAGGTCAGTTTTCCAGGAAACGAACTGGGTGGGGTCATATCAAATAGGTCGTTCCCATCATAACGAATCCCAGCTTCGGTGGTATTGGATATCACAAACTCGAGGTCCTTCCCTCGAGCCAATTCCAGAAATTCTTCAAAATTATCATAGGGATTGACACCCTTTACAATGGTATCTATAAGCATCTTCTCCTGAACCTCCTTACCTTTCTTAATACCTTTGGTGAATAAGGTGTACAACCCATCCTGTTCGTTCAACACAGAAACCATTCCGTTTTCAATGGGCTGTACCACGGCCACCCCTGCATTGAAACCTACGGTATCGTTCAATATTTTAATGGCATAATCCACAAAGGCCCGTAAAAAATTACCCTCCCCAAATTGTACCACTTTTATGGGCAAGGGTCCGGAATTTGAAGATGATTCTCTATTAAGGTTTTCCATACTGGATTATAAATCGAACAAGCTTGGCAACCACAAACTCAATTCGGGAATGTAAGTTACAAGGAACAAGGCGATAATCATAGCTACAAATAATGGCAGCAGTGGCTTAAAAACCTTTTCAATGGTGGTTTTGGCCACACCGACACCCACAAACAAAACAGAACCCACAGGAGGTGTACAAAGCCCAATGCAGAGATTCAATACCATGATGATTCCAAAATGTACGGGGTCCAAGCCCAATTTCGTGACAATCGGTAAAAATATAGGCGTAAAAATTAATACGGCGGGCGTCATATCCATGAATATCCCTACAAAAAGTAGTATTAAGTTGATGATTAACAAGATGACGATTTTGTTATTGCTTAAACTTAACAGACCCGAACTAATATCCTGGGGTATATTTTCATAGGACAAGGCCCAGGACATGCACATGGACGCACCAATGAGCAGCATGACAATGGCCGTAGTGGCGGATGAATTCAATAGTATTTGTGGTAGTGATGAAAAACTTATTTCCTTGTAAATAAAACCAAGAATCAGACTGTACAACACCGCAATTGCAGATGCTTCCGTTGCCGTAAAGACACCTGTCACAATTCCTCCAATGACCACGACCAACATAAAGAGACTTGGCAAGGCTTCAATAAAGGTTTTCACAACCTGTTTAAAACTACTTCTCCTTCCAACCTTATACTTCTTCTTCTTGGCCCATACCAAGGCGACAATCATGAGAAAAAGACCTGTCAATATCCCTGGAATATAGCCTGCCAGGAATAGGGCGGCGATAGAGGCGCCTCCACTGGCCAAGGAATATACGATCAACACATTGCTTGGGGGTATGACCAAACCTGTAGTAGAGGAGGTAATGTTCACAGCGGCTCCAAATTCCTTGGAATAGCCCTCCTTTTCCATTTCCGGACCTAAAATACTGCCCATGGCGGAGGCGGATGCCATGGCCGATCCTGCGATGGCACCCATGAGCATGGCGGCAATCACATTTATCAAGGCGAGCCCCCCTGGGAGGGAACCAACCAGGGTTTTGGCAAACGCAATCAATCTATGGGCGATACCCCCCTTATTCATGAGCTCACCGGACAATATAAAAAAGGGAATGGCCAATAATGCAAAACTGTCAAGACCTGTGGCCATGCGTTGGGATACCGTAGTCAAAGCAGGCATTACAGGGATACTGACCAACATGGTCAGCAGGGAGGATATGGCAATGCTCCATGCCACTGGCGTACCAATGGACAATAAACAAATAAAGCTGATGACCAAGACCAGAATAGGGACATGCTCCATCATTACAATAGCTTTTTTAAATCCGAAATCTTGTAGTACATTATTAAAAGACCGCTAATGGGGATGATCATATAAACTACCGCTAAGGGCAATTGGAGGGCGGGGGATTGTTGGCCAAGGACATACGAGATATAGACCAGCCTAGAGCCACCTATAACAAATGCAAACAGTACAAACAATATAATCAACGAATACACTATGGCCTTGAGTACTTTCTGTCTTCGCTTGGTTGAACGGGCAGGCAGAATATCAATGGCCACGTGAAGATTTCGCCCAGACACATAGGCCGCTCCCAAAACCCCGATCCATATCATTAAGTACCGCGCCAACTCATCCGTAAAGGAACTGGGATTACCGGTTACGAACCGGGTAAACACCTGCCATAATACGTTGATGACCATCACGGACATAATAAATACCAGCGTCTTGCCCAAAATCCTATCTATTGTCGCTCTCATGTGCTAATTGGTTTCCTGGATCTGCTTAATTAGTGGGTACATTTCATCATCATCCTTATAGCTTTCAAAAATCTCGGATACCTTTTCGACGAAAGGGGTCTTGTCCGGCCTGATTATTTCAACGCCCGCTTTTTCAACTTCCCGAAGTGCTTCGGTCTCCGCTTCCGCCCAAAGTTTCCGTTGATATTTTATGGATTTTTCAACCGATTCATTCAACCACTCCCGCTCCTGTTCAGTGAGTTTTTCCCAGGCATATGTTCCGATCAAGAGTACATCGGGTAATACGGTATGCTCGTCCAAACTATAGTATTTACATACTTCATAATGTCTTGAAAGATAAAAACTTGGAGGATTGTTTTCGGCACCGTCCACCACCCCTTGTTGCAGCGAGGTATAAAGCTCTCCCCATGAGATAGGAGTGGGAGACCCGCCCAAAGCCTTGACCATGTTTACGGCCGTGGCACTTTCCATCACCCGAATTTTTTCTCCCTCCAGATCTGAAGGCTTTAAAATAGGCTTGTTCATCGTATAAAAACTACGACTCCCAGCATCATAGTACCCCAAACCTTTTAGCCAATATTTTTCCCCATCTTTCAACAACATTTCCCCTATAGGCCCATCCAAAACATCAAACGAATGCTGTCTGTCCCTAAAAAGAAAAGGCAAACCTAACACTTTCATTTTGGGAGCAAAGTTCTCAAGCACACCTACTGATACCTTGGTCATATCCAAACTTCCTATCTGCAACAGTTCCAGGCATTCCCTTTCAGTACCCAATTGCTGACTTGGATAGATTTCTAGTTTTAGCCTACCACCTGAACGCTCTGCCAAATCCTCAGCCATGGACACCATGGCTTTGTGAACCGAATGGCTAACATCTAGACCATGGCCCAAACGTAAGGTCTTTACGGCATTTTCATCGGAACAGCTAAGCACTACTAGTGCCGTGACCAATCCAAAATATATCCGATGAAACCTCATACGCCTATTTTCTAAGGGATTTTATCAGGGCCAAGGTATCCCTTACGCTTTTGCTCAAACCAACAAAATCCCTATTCTTCAAAACCTCATTACTGATTAGCTGGGAGCCCATTCCCACACAGGTCACCCCGGCATCAAACCAGCCTTTTAGGTTGGCTTCGTCCGTACTTACGCCGCCCGTGGGCATAACACTGGTCCATGGTTGTGGCCCTTTGATAGCCTTTACAAATCCAGGTCCATAGGTGGAACCTGGAAACAGTTTAATAATCTCGCACCCGAGTTCCTCAGCACGGTTGATTTCCGTCAGGGAACCACAACCCGGGGACCAAAGCACTTTTCGTCTGTTACAAACGATCGCGATATCCTCCCTTAGTGATGGGGTTACTATAAAATTGGCCCCCATCTGCATGAACAGCGAGGCCGCCGCCGCATCCGTAATGGAGCCAACCCCCATGATCATTCCAGGAAGTTCCTTTATGGCGAATTTGCTAAGTTCTTGGAAAACCTCAAATGCAAAGTCCCCTCGAGCGGTAAATTCCATCAATCTCGCCCCACCATCATAACAGGCCATTAAGACCTCTTTACCCAATTCGATATCTGGGTGGTAAAATAACGGAACCATGCCCGTTTCTTTCATGGTCAAAGCGACCTTTATTCTTGAAAATGTTGCCATAAGCCCTTCCTATATAAACCCTTCCAACGGTGAGGATTCCATTCTTTAAAATTTTAATTCTTAATTTTCATGATAAAGCTATTTTTCCCTCTACAACCCGGGGAAAGGTAGACTTATCTCGCAACCCTACCCGAAGCGTCTCCGCCCATCAACTTTTCTACCTCATCTACCGTGACCAAGTTGGCATCGCCCTTAATAGTGTGTTTCAAACAGGAAGCCGCCACGGCAAAATCCAAGGCGGTCTGGTCATCGCCCTCATATTTCATCAATCCATAAATGAGTCCGCCCATAAAGGAATCGCCACCACCGACTCTATCCACGATATCCGTGATCTGATATTGTCTGGTCTCGTACATGGTTTTGCCATCCCAAAGTACACCGGCCCATGTATTGTGGGAGGCCGATATGGAACCCCTAAGGGTAGTGATTACTTTTTTTGCCTTGGGAAACTTTTCCATCATCTGTTTACAGACAGATAGAAAAGCTTCGGCCTTTACGTCCTGTCCGTGCTTATGGACATCCAGACCTTCAGGATGTATTCCAAAATGTTTTTCGGCATCTTCCTCATTGCCCAAAATGATGTCGCAATAGGAAGTCAGTTCCGTCATTATTTTTTCACGGTCGCCGTCAAATTGCCATAATTTGGCCCTATAGTTTAAATCCGTAGAAATTGTAATTCCCTTTCTGTCTGCCGCTTTTACAGCCTCTAGGCAAACATCGGCAGCACCCTGTGATATGGCGGGTGTTATCCCTGTCCAATGAAACCAGCCCACACCGTCAAAAACGGAATCCCAGTCGATCATACCGGGTTCAATTTCTGAAATGGCGGAATGGGATCTATCGTAGATTACCTTACTACCGCGACTGACCGCTCCGGTTTCCAAAAAATAGATTCCCAATCGCTCGCCCCCATAAATTATCTTGTCAGTTCCTACCCCCCGCTTTCGCATCTCCATAAGGGCACAATCCCCGATATCATTCTTGGGCAAGCGTGTGACAAAATCGACAGGGACGCCATAATTGGCCAGGGAGACCGCTACGTTGGACTCGCCTCCCCCGTATACAACATCAAAACAATCCGCTTGGGAGAATCTTAAAAACCCCGGAGGCGAAAGTCGAAGCATTATTTCCCCAAAAGTGACTACTCTTTTCATTATTATATTGTTTATTTTAAAATTTAAAATATTCCTTGGCGTTCCTGTAACAAATGTCCTGAACAATGCCACCTACCAAATCAAAATCCTGTGGAATTTCACCGTTTTTCATTTCCTCCCCGAACAAATTGCAAAGTACCCTTCTAAAATATTCATGCCTGGGATAGGAAAGAAAACTCCTAGAATCCGTCAACATACCTATAAAACAACTGATCAATCCCATATTGGAAAGGGCGTTCAACTGTTTGGTCATACCATCCTTTTGATCCAAAAACCACCATCCAGAACCAAATTGCATTTTTCCTTTTATGCGGCCATCGTTAAAATTCCCTGTCATGGTAGCAATTACCTCGTTATCTGAAGGATTTAGGTTATATAATATGGTCTTGGCAAGTACATTCCTTTCGTCTAAGGCATTCAAAAACCTGGATAGCCCTTCGGCCTGTCTATAATCTCCAATGGAATCCCAACCCGTATCGGGACCCAATAAACGTGTCATCTTTGAATTATTGTTCCTAAGGGCCCCTAAATGAAATTGCTGTACCCAATCTCTATTACTGTATTGTTCACATAAAAAGAGCAGAACCGCCGTTTGGAATTTTTCACTTTCATCAGGAGCCAAGACCTTATTTTCCTTTCTCTTTTGAAAGATATTCTCCACTTCTTGATCGGTAAAGGTCTGATAGGGAATATAGCTTAGACCGTGGTCCGAAAGGCTACAGCCGTTTTCTCCAAAATAATCCAACCGTTGGGAAAGTGCATCACAAAGTGACTTAAAGGAGTTTATGGATACCCCGCTAACTTTTGATAGCTGTTGAAGATATTCCAGATAATTTGAATTGGTTATAACTATTGCCTTGTCCGGTCTAAAGGCGGTACTGACTTTCACTGAAAAGCCACTTTGTTCTAGTATCTTGTGATGTTCCAAACTGTCAGTAGGGTCCTCCGTTGTACATACCACCTCCACGTTCATTTGCTTGATCAAATTTTGGCAGCTATATTCAGGAGTGTTTAATTTGCTAGAGGCTTCATGGTAAATTTCCTGGGCAGTATCCCCGTTCAATAAGTTATCGATGCCAAAATATCGTTTCAGCTCTAAATGCGTCCAATGGTACAATGGATTTCTAAGGGTGTATGGAACAAACTTGGCCCATTGCAGAAACTTTTCCCTATCTGGTGCGCTTCCCGTAATATAGTTTTCATCGATACCAAAGGCCCGCATTGCCCTCCATTTGTAATGATCACCCTCAATCCAAATTTTTGTAAGGTTTTCAAAAATATGATCCTTGGCAATTTCAGCAGGGGGAAGGTGGCAATGATAATCGATGATAGGCATGGAAGCCGCATAGCCGTGGTAAAGCTCTTCCGCAAATTGATTGTGTAACAAAAAATTATCGGTGATGAAATTTTTCACTTTAATTGGATTGTATTATTCGCACCAAGCTTTCTTTTTGGGCAAAAGTTAGTATCGATTCGTTCTTATATTTTAAAAAGACGTTAAGATACACGATCATTTTTATTCGACATAAAGGATTCAAAGCAAAATCGAACCGCATAAATATTAAATGTAAAAATTACATTTATACGAATATGCATAGTTATGATATGTTTACTTAAAAAACAAGAACTGAAATGTTAGTATTTATTCTAAAGCTCAAGTCACTAATTACATTTTGTATACTTTTAAGGAAACCGGGTACTACAGTTTTTTGAGAAAGCCTAACAATAAATGGAAAACTGAACCAAATTTAAGTATTAAACTTACGCCAACTACTAAGATTTATTTCAATAAAAAATCCCTTGTGGAAGTGCCCCAAGGGATTTTTCAATTTGGTAAATTAATAATGCTAGGACTTCTCCCTCAACTTTTGGACCGTGGCCTTTAAAAAGGCTTCAACCCCTAACTGGGTGCCCTTGCCATATTTATCCGGGTCACATTTTACTACACCTAATGTCATTTCCTCCCTATCATCCACGTCCCAAATACGTAAAACCCCAACATCGGTACCAAGCTTGTCCACATCCGCTGCCTGGGATGCATCAAAATTTTGCTTTTCCAATACATTGGTCACTTCTACACCATCTTTAGCTATCATCTGACCAGACCCAAATTTATTAAAGCTCATATCACTTAGCCTAAAATCGGTTTCAGCTTTCACCTGAGCATAACCTGCCATACGGTTCAAAGACCTTTCGGCTTCACTCATGGAATTTGCAAACGCTTGAATGTAAATCACTACTTTGTTAAAGATAAAATCGTTTTTTTGGCTAGCTATCTTAGATTCCACTTGAGTTTCAAAATCACTAAGTACCGTAAAGTTGTTCTTCTGCTTTCCATTGAACGATTTTTTCGCCACTATAAACTGTTGGCTGCTTGGCCGCATGACAATATCCCCGAACACATTTCCTTTCTCCGCACCCTTACCTGCCTTTAACTCCCATCTTTTATCGCGGCTCTTGTCATACGCATTGTTGGCCCAAAGTCCTTCTATAGGTACAACCTCAAAACCATTGGCATTGAGTTCGGCCTTGTACTGTTCAAAAAGTTGATTGGTAATCTCTTGTAGGGACGCTTCGTTCAACCCTTCCAAAGCAAGTGCCAAAGAGGCCGTCGCGTCTCCCTTTAAACCTCCTCGCCACATTTTACCCCCGGCCTTTTTGTCCTGCATTTCCAATGCGGTCTGGAAATTCAACTGAAAATCTGAAATGACCACTTTTTTGGGACTTTTTCTATAATTTAAATTGGCAGCCCCCAATAACTTTATTTTAAAGTCCTGAACATTTTGTGCACAAGTAAAATGAAAATAGCCCAATACTAAAACAAGTAGCAGGTTTAATTTAATAAGCTTCATAAAGTAAAAATTATAGTTTTTGCAAAACTATGCTTCCTACATTTTTGTTTCAATAGGGCATATGCCCTATTTTAGATTACCATTACTACATGATATAGGTTTAAATTAGCCCATTTCTTTTGGCCTTTTTTATGGCCATCACCTTTGAATTTACCTGTAATTTCTTGTAGATGTTCTCAATATGCTTGCGCACGGTAAACGGGGAAATAAAGAGTTTTTCCGCAATGGCGGTATAGGGAATTCCTGTGGACAACTGTTCCAACACCTCCACTTCGCGGTTTGAAAGTTGGACGGACTCTTCCATATGGGCCACAGTTGGGGCCAAGGGCGAACGCAGGAGGTTCAGTGCCTTTAGCGCTATGGACGGTGTCATTATGGCACCGCCGTTCATGGTCTGTACCATGGCGTTATGCAGTTCATGGGCCCCGGTCTCCTTTAGCAGATAGCCATCTGCGCCTGCCTGTATGGCATTGAATATATTTTCGTCATCATCAAAAACCGTAAGTATGATCACTTTTAAGTCAGGGCACCTTTGCTTGACCGCCGCCGTAGCCTCTATACCATTTTTCACGGGCATCTCCAGATCCATCAGCATAAGGTCTATCTGCGGATCTTGGTTCAGCTTGTCCATGCACTGTAGCCCGTCATTCGCCGTAAAAGAGATGGTAATATCAGGAAACAACGAGAGTTTTTCCTGTAGGCTCTTAATGAGAAAATGATTGTCGTCTATGATTGCCGTACGTATGCTCATTTGCTGTCCTTTTTTTCTTCTAGTTGAAAAACGATACGGGTACCCTGGCCGGGCCGGGATTCCAAATGAAATTCACCGCCCAATTCCTTGGCCCTCTTGCGCATGTTATATAGCCCGTTTCCCGGTTCAACCTCGTTCTCCAAAAAACCCTTGCCATCATCCGATATTTCAAAAAGAACGGCATTTTCCTTCTTCTCTATTCTTACGAGCATTGCCTGCGCCCCGGCATGCTTCAGTGCATTGTTAAGGGCCTCCTGAAGGATCCGGAAAATATTAAGGCCCTCTAACGCCGTAAACCCGAGTGTGGACGGAACCGTGGCGGCCACTTGTATGGCGATATGCCTGCCGGGATAGGCATGCTTTGCTTTTTCCACAAAATTGGCCATACGCGCCTGTAGATCTTGTATGGTAATGTCCGATTTGTTCATAGCCCAAACCGTGTCCCTTAGCTCTTGCATGGTCTCCTTGGTAAAGGTTCCCAAGTTTGCCAAACCGATAAGGACTTTATCATTGGTTCCTTGAACATGAAATGTTAGAGTATCTATGGTCGAAATAACGAAAGATAGTTGAGCGCCTATATTATCGTGGAGGTCACGGGAAATGGACAAGCGCTGTTCCTGTAATTTGGTATGACTTTCTATCTTCTCCATGGCCAGTTTTAATTCACCGTCCCTTTTCTGTTTTTCATTGATAAAGACCTGTTGGCGGTAGAATAAAAAACCCAAAAGCCCCACGATGAGGGCCAAGCCCAACAGACCAAAGATCCACTGACTGCGCTTTTTTAAACGCAGTTCGCTCTCCGCAATTTTGGCCCGTTGCTGCAAAATCTCATTTTCCTTTTCGGCCGTTTCGTATTTTGCGGTTATCTCTTCAACATCTCTAATTTTTTGTGTATTGTAGAGGCTATCATTCAATATATTATAGGCATTTAGGTTTTCATATGCTGCTTTGTAATCACCTAAAACTTCGTAGTTCTCCATTAATTGGCGATGATTATAAGCCTGAATATCCAAAAAATTGATCTTGCGAGCCAAGGAATTGCTCTTCTCAAAGTATTCGTTCGAGGTTAAAGCTTTATTTATCTCTTTATAATATTCCCCTAAAGCTGTGTAATTAAGCATTATTGCAAATTCATCACCTACATTTTTGCGGACCTTTAGGGCTTGCATTAAATAGGATTCTGCCCGTTGGTAGTTTCTGATCTGTAATTGATTATACCCTAAAAATTCCAGTGAATAACCAATTCCAACCGAATCATTGCGCTGTATTTGAATTCGTAAGGATTTTTCAAAACGTTCATTTGCTATTTTATAATCGCCGTTATCGCTATACACGGCACCACTTTCGTTATTGATACGAGCAATCCCCTCTAAATCATTCTCTTTTTCATAGAGTTCAAGAGCCCGATCATAAAACTCCAAAGCTCTTTTGGGTTGTTCCAGTTTTCGATAGAGCCTGGCCATATCATCGTAAAGTAGACCCAACTTTTCACTGTCCTTGGTGGGTTCCAATAATTTTAGGGCCTTAAAAAAATATATGGAAACACTATCAATGAAACCCAATTTTTGGTAGGCGCCACCTATACTTCTTAAGAAATCCCCCTTATTTATGCTATCGTTTCTGCTGTTGGCCAAGGTATAACCATAACGCGCCAAGGCTAGGGTCTCCTCATATTGGGTTAGGTAAATAGTTTGAATTTCTTTTTGCAAAAGACCTATTCTTTCCTCATACGATTCTTTCTCTTGTACCGATTTAATAATACTATCTGCAATGGACATTCCTTTTTGTGAAAAAACCAATGACGAGAATAAGAACAGAAAAATCACCGACAGAATTTTTCGAGACTCCAAAATATGATTTTAAAAATGATTATGGTACCAATATAGGTTAAAGCAATCTGTCACCAATAAGGCAAATTCTAAAGTTTTAACTTGATTCGGATAACCCTCTTAATTGCAGTTAAATGAAGCTTACCTAAAAAAACCGGCACCAATAGATTGGATTTCATTTTTTCCTTAAATCACCTCTAAAAAGTCCCCACTGAGCGTTGAGTAAATGGTTGGAACAGACTTCTCTCCCAAAAACTGTTGGATACAAAAAGTTCCATCTTTGTAGATAGGGTCGTTTCCATTTTTAATCCTCCTTACATCCCAAGCTCAGTAAAGCATTAGGGTTTCCGTTTATTTCGTTTATTTTGAGGTAGTCGAAAACTTAGGAACAGGCATCTCGCCCAGAAACTTTTGGGCACAAAAAAACCTTGCCATTTTCGACAAGGTTTTTCTCTTTTTTGCTCCTCCTCTTGGGCTCGAACCAAGGACCCTCTGATTAACAGTCAGATGCTCTAACCAACTGAGCTAAGGAGGAAAATACCGTACTTTATCCTTTAAAGCGGGTGCAAATATAAATGTTTTTTAAACTTTGCCAAACAAAAAAAAGTTGTTTTTCTATTTAAACAACCATTTGTATAAATCGTTCCCATTGGCGAACAACAATAGTGCAATCAGCAGAAAGAATCCGGTCATTTGGGCATATTCCAAAAACTTGTCGCTCGGCTTTCTGCCCGTAATCATTTCGTACAATAAAAACATGACGTGTCCTCCATCCAATGCGGGAATGGGCAGTATATTCATAAAAGCCAAAATAATGGAAATAAAGGCCGTGGCACTCCAAAAAGCGGGCCAGTCCCAACCATTGGGGAAGAGGCCTCCAATGGCCGCAAAACCACCAACTCCCTTGTAGGCTCCCGTAGAAGGGTTGAATATTTTCTTCATCTGCTTTACATAACCGCTAAGGGTACTCACTCCTTTTTCAATACCCGCGGGAATGGATTCTAGAAAGGAATACTTTATTCTTTCAATTTTAAAATACCCCATGTTGGCATAGTCCTCATAGGTATCCAGGCCCAGCATAACCCCCAGTTTTCCATCTTCCGTAACCTTTGCCTCCACAAGGAAAGTTTCATCCCCTCGCTTTACCGTGAGCTGTATGGTGCCGCCTTTGTTTTGTTCCAAATAGGGCGCCACCTCATCTTGGTAGGCTACTTCATTTCCATTGATGGCAATAACGGCATCATTCTTTTGAAGACCGATGTCGGTGTTGGGAGAATCCTCTGATACATCGCGAATCACAAATGGCGTTCGTAAACTTAAAAACCGTGCCTTGTCCTCGTCTTCCAATAAGGTAGCGATAAAGTCAACCGGAATTTCCTGGTCAAAGGTTCTTCCATCCCTTTGAATCGTAATGGTATTTCCATTGATGATTTCCAAGGGAAGGGAACTGAACTTCTCCACTTTTTCCCCATCCACAGCGGTAATCAAATCCCCAGTCTGTATCCCTAATTCATCGCCAATATGCTTTTCGGTCACCAAAAAACCATCCTTTAAACTATCGGCAGGAATGTACTCCTCGCCATAGGAATAGGCCATGCCTATGTAAATAATAACCGCTAGAATAAAATTCACGGTTACCCCGCCCAACATAATGATCAAACGTTGCCAGGCCGGTTTGCTACGAAATTCCCAGGGTTTGGGTTCCTCCTTCATCGCCTCGGTATCCATACTTTCGTCTATCATACCGGCGATTTTTACATAGCCTCCCAACGGAAGCCACCCAATGCCATAAACGGTCTCCCCTATTTTCTTTTTGAAAAGGGAAAACTTAACATCAAAAAAGAGGTAAAATTTCTCTACCCGTGTCTTGAACAATTTGGCGGGTATAAAATGTCCAAGTTCATGAAGTACGATCAACAAGGAAAGGCTTAAAAAAAATTGGATAGTCTTTATAGCGATGGGGCTCATTTACGTCTTCTAAAAATTAAATCGGACAAAAGTACAGTTTTACGAGGTCTAAAAAAAAGAAACTCGGTATACACCCTCCATTTTAAGAATATTTTGGCTTCAATAGGGGCTAAAAATTTGAACGGAATCCCGTGCTGGCGTACCTTTGCACAAAAAAATATGGGCTCCTTTTTTAGTAAGTTCAAGATTTTTGGCGTGGTGATGCTTTTCGTTTCGGGGGTCATCATTTACCTATTTTATAACGCCTTACAGCCTAAAAAAATCCTCCCTGTCTACACCCCTGCCATGGTGAACAGTGAATTGGTGGCAGCCGAAATACAGCATGTTAGAAAATACCATACCATTGCAGATTTCGCCCTGGTAAACCAAAACGGGGATACCATCACCCAAGAGGATTACAAGGATAAGATTTATATAGCCGATTTTTTCTTTACCAGCTGCCCTACCATTTGCCCGATCATGACCAAGAACATGGCGTCCATCCAGGACAAAATCGGTGATGATGTCCTGTTGCTTTCGCACTCCGTTACTCCTCAGATAGATTCCGTGGCACAGCTAAAAAAGTACGCCCTTGAAAAAGGCGTGGACGATTCCAAATGGAATTTGGTAACGGGCGATAAAAAGCAAATCTATGAACTGGCACGCAAATCCTATTTGGCCGTTAAGACTGATGGAGACGGCGGCCCTTTTGACATGATCCATACGGAAAATTTTATCCTGGTGGACAAGAAAAAGCGTATACGCGGGTTTTATGACGGTACCAAGGTCGAAGAAGTAGAAAGGTTATTGGAAGACCTGCAAGTGCTAAAATCCAGTTACAAGGAGTAGACTTAAAACCTTGTTCGATAATTCCCTTAAAGATATATCGCCCTTAGAGCCTTTTAAAATTTGTATGATTGATTTTTTGTACAGCCCATTTTTGGGGCAGAATAAGGCAAAATCGAAGATAATAGCAGCGCTACTTGATGAGATTTTAACCAAATTATTCGCAAAAAGGTACATAGAAAAACAATGGATGGAAATTTAAACAGGCTCTTAATACTTGCTTATCCTAAAATTTACCTTATTTTTGCTTAATTATACTGAATCTAAATAAGAATTGGAGACAACGGTTGCACGCTTAAAGCGAGGTCAAAAAGGGATTATCAAGGAGTTCACGGAGGATTTGTTGCCCATTAAGTTACTGGAATTAGGTTGCTTGCCCGGTAACGAAGTGGAACTGGTACAGGTAGCTCCCCTAAAAGACCCCATCTATATCAATGTCAACGGCTCCCATATTGCCATTAGGCGCATAATTGCGGAACAGATCGCTTTGGAGATCATTGAGGAAGATAGGCAGCCATGAGCAAACAGATCAACGTAGCGCTCATTGGAAATCCCAATACAGGAAAGACCTCCGTTTTCAATCAATTGACCGGACTCAACCAAAAGGTAGGGAACTACCCTGGTATTACGGTCGAAAAAAAGGAAGGCATCTGCAAACTGCCCAGGGGCGTACGTGCACACATCATTGACTTACCGGGCACCTATAGTTTGAACACTACTTCGCTGGACGAGAGCGTTGCCGTTGAACTACTCCTCAACAAGAACGATAAGGACCATCCGGATGTGGCTCTTGTAATATCTGATGTAGAAAATCTCAAACGGAACCTACTGCTTTTTACCCAAATCAAGGATCTGAAGATTCCCGCTATTTTGGTCATCAACATGGCCGACCGTATGGCCCGAAAAGGTATCAGCATAGACATACCGCTCCTTGAAGAGAAACTCAATGCAAAGATAGCCTTGGTTAGTACCCGAAAAGGTTCTGGAATCGAAACGCTAAAGGAACTTATAGCGGATTACAAAAGTCTTTCCAAGGCACCCAATGTGGACACAACGGTAATTGACCCGGAGTATTTTGACAAGCTAAAAAAAACCTTCCCCAAGGAGGACATCTATAAATTGTGGCTGGTCATTACTCAGGACGTCAACTTCATGCCCATAGAGAAAAAGCTGATCAAGGACGCCTCTTCCTTTAGCACAAAAACGAAATCCGAATTAAAACGGTTGCAGCAAAAGGAAACCATCCTAAGGTATCAGTTCATCAATGGCATTTTAAAGGAAACCTACAAGGTAGATAGGAACGCCGCCAAAGGTTTTAGGGCTACCTTGGACAAAATCCTTACCCATAAGGTTTTTGGATATCTCATCTTCTTCATTATTCTTCTCACCATCTTCCAAGCCATCTATGGTTGGAGCGAATACCCCATGGATATGATAGATGGTTTTTTTGCCTCGGCTACGGAATGGGTAAAGGATACCTTACCACCGGGAGTGTTTACCAACCTTATTGCAGAAGGCGTCCTCGCCGGCATTGGCGGTATCGTCATTTTTATCCCCCAGATCGCTTTTTTGTTCCTGTTCATCTCCCTTTTGGAAGAAACAGGATATATGAGCAGGGTGGTGTTCCTTATGGACCGTATTATGAGACCCTTTGGCCTTAGTGGAAAAAGTGTTGTGCCCTTAATTTCTGGGACTGCCTGCGCCATTCCCGCGGTCATGGCCACCAGGACGATCGAAAACTGGAAGGAACGGTTGATTACCATTTTGGTGACGCCCTTTACCACTTGTTCCGCGCGATTGCCCGTTTACTTGATCATCATCGCCCTGGTGATCCCAGAAGGTAATTTTCTTGGATTAAGCTTTAAGGCACTTACCTTGATGCTTTTGTACATTCTTGGCTTTGTGGCCGCGATTGTATCGGCCATGGCTCTTAACAAAATTCTAAAGATCAAGAGTAGATCGTTTTTTGTGATTGAACTGCCTAATTATAAGCTGCCACTATTGAAAAATGTGGGCTATACCGTTTTGGAAAAGACCAAGAGCTTTGTCTTTGGAGCGGGTAAAATCATCCTTGCCATTTCCATCATTCTTTGGTTCTTGGGCTCCAATGGGTTTTCCGATGATTTCAATAATGCCGAATCGATTATAGAAAAACGAGTTTCTCAAGAAGGCTATTCTACCTACAGTGAAACCTACATCAAGAACAACCTGGAACAGTACCGCGCATCCTTGGTAGATAGCGGGATGGACCCCAACGTGATACAGGACTCTATCCAAACTATGGAATCCACCTTGGAAGGTAGGGCCCTAAATCAAGAAATAGCCAGTTACAAATTGGAACATTCATACATGGGCTATATGGGCAAGGCCATTGAGCCTGTGGTGGAACCCCTAGGGTATGATTGGAAAATAGGAATCGCCGTTCTGACCTCCTTTGCCGCCAGGGAAGTTTTCGTTGGTACCTTGGCCACCATCTACAGTGTGGGCAATGACGAGGAGGAAACCATAAAGAACCGCATGGCGGCAGAAGTGAATCCGGTAACCAAGGAACCTTTGTTCAATTTGGCATCAGGGATATCTCTATTGCTGTTCTACGCCTTCGCCATGCAATGCATGAGTACCCTAGCCATTGTGAAAAGGGAAACCAATTCTTGGAAATGGCCTACCTTTCAGCTGGTATTTATGAGTCTTTTTGCCTATATTATAGCGCTGATTGCCTATCAAATCTTAAAGTAATGGAAATAGTACAACACATATTGGTCTATATAACCCTACTCATTTCGGTTGGATACCTCGCCTATAAATTTGTGTTGCCCAAACGACTGTTTTCCGTTGGTAAAAAATCCAGTAAAGCCTGTGGACAGGACGATTGTGGATGTCATTAAACCTGGGCGCCCGCTCGACGAGATGTTGTTAAAAAATCAATAAATCTTTCACAATACTATCCAAAAGGACAAGGTTTTGTTCATTTCGATTATTTAGTTTGTACTCCATTCCATCATCCAATGTACAGAACACGGACCTTTGCCATTTCTAGTCTTACCCTACTCTTTAGCACCTTACTGTTCTCACAGAACATAAGCTCCACGGTACTGGACAGTACCACCTTACAACCTGTGCCTTATGCTACCATCATCTTGAACAAAAATGGGGTCATTACCAATGAAGAAGGGAAATTCAGTTTTTTGATGACCGAAAGCATCAAAGAAACGGACTCACTTTTCATTTCATGCATTGGTTATGAATCCATAGGGAAGCCTTTGAACCAATTTACGGGCAAGGCTATACTTTTGAGCCCAAAAGCCATAGAACTCAAGGAAGTGATCGTTTCAAACAAGGACTACACGCCGGAGGAAATTCTGGAATTGGTCGAAGAAAACATCGGCAAAAATTATAAAAACAGTTTTACCAAAAAGCGTCTGTTCCTAAGGGAATCATACAGAAATTACATTGAAAAATCCAACTATACCATCAAGGAATCCACCATTCCCGCTTTGAACAGGCAATTTCTGGACAGTGTCCTAAAATCGATTCCATCAAACGATACCTATTATACGGAAGTATTGGGAGATCTCTATGGATCAGAGGACCAGGATGAACAGAAATTGGACCTGATAAAGGCCTCCGAACTTTATGATAAGAATAGCCGCTTAGATATGGAAAACCTGGAGGAACGGTTCAATGAGATCATCAAAAAGAACGTAAAGACCGATAGCTATTTCAAGGTAAAATCAGGCCTGTTCGGAACCAAAATCGATGCCGAGGAACTCTTTGACCAGGAGGTGGATTCCAGTGAAGTGGAATCGCTCAACAAGGAACTTGAAAAAACAACGGAGCGCAAAAAGTTCTTCGCCAACTACAAACGCAGCACCTTGGCCAACCTATACACCAACCTGCCCATTTTTAAGAATACGGACTATAACGTACTGTGGAAGTCCAACCGATACGACCTAATCCTGGAGGACTTCACTTACATTGGGGACAAACCATTATATGTCATTGATTTTAAACCGAAGCGATCAGAAGAATTTAAAGGGAAACTCTATATAGACGCCAATGACTTTGCGCTTATAAAGATGGATTTTGAAAATGTGGAGCCGCTGAGAAAATTCAACCTCTTGGGCATTTCCCTAAATGAGTACCTGGCAAAGGGCAGTATACTTTTTGATAAGGACGCCGATGGAACGTACAGCCTCCGCTACTATGAAATTACCAAAGGAAACCGGGTTGGATTTAAACGACCGGTGAAGATCATTGAGAAGAACAAAAATGTTAAAGGGCGAAGGAAGCAGAACGAACTCCATTTGAAAATTGATGCCGCCTTCAACGGAAGGAACAAATACGAGGTGGTGGTGTTCGATACTGAATCTATCTCTGAGGCGCAGTTCAATGCATTCACTGAAAAGAACGACGTCCTTCCCCAATACATGCCCAAGTACGACCCTGATTTTTGGAAAGGCCATACCATTATGGAGCCCAATATGGCGATCAAGGAGTTTACCTCACAAGTTGAAAACGAATGATCCACGAACGCATGAACTACCCTGAAGAAAGTCATAGGGATATCAAAATCAACACCGCTCCGCCCGCCTGAACGGCACGGGCAAGAAAGACCTTCAGGAAACTTCAATGATCAAATCAACGTATCAATAAAGGAATAGAAAAGCAATGCCCAACCCAAGACCAGCAACAAGCCTCCAAGCGGAGTAATAGGTCCCAGAAATTTTAATTTTCTTCCTTTGGATGCGCTCACGCACAATCCATAAATACTGAAGGAAAACAGTAGGGTTCCCAGAATAAAACTGAGCACCATATACTGTTCTGCCTTGGTTTCCAGATTGTAATTAAACCCGATCATCAAGAGGACCAGGGCATGGTACATTTGATATTTGACCCCGGTCTCAAAACTGGCCAATTGATCCTGGGTAAAGGTTTTTTTCAACCGATGCGCACCAAAGGCACCCAGGATGATTCCCAACAGTCCAAAAAAAGTACCTATTACTTGAGCTAACAAAACCATAAAGGGACACCTTGATAATTGCTATTCATCATAGAAAAACTGCTCTTTCACTATTTTACCGTCGTGAATCTGATATACTGCGATTTCGGAGGTTTTGGACCGTTGACCGGATGGCTTATGGGTCGTATCCATTTCAAACCTTACAGAGAACCAATTATCTGCCACAATAGGATCAGAAACCTCGGTACTATGAACTTCAAAATTCTCCTGCCACCACTCCCCTTTTTGCTGTATTCCTTCAAAACCTTCCACACGGGCTCCTTCTTTAGTACCATCGTTTTCTATACTTATAATTTTTGGGCTGTATAGCTCTTGATACGGTTTTTCAAAGTCCCCTTGTCTACAGTAAGATACCAGTTTATTGGCAATATCCTGGGTTGTCATAAAGTTCGGATTTTATTACTAATTACCCCTTCCCTTTGTGCTGGGAATTAATCCTTAATATAAATTAAAAGGCAGGACTAAAAATACGAATAATGTGCTAGGCTCAGGATATTGAGCTACTAAATTTTTGCTTTTGTCATAAATCGAACTATCTAAAAGAAGCAATATCCTTAAACCGTTGTGCATTTTGAACCTGTTACCCTGATAAAAGGGTCAGTTCGAGCCATTGGAAAAAATTTTCGTTGAAATGTGAATGACATTTTTTTGAACGGAGTGTGTAGATTTCAATGGTGGTTCTATATTTATAAATTAGAGTTTGTAGTGTCCGTTGAAAATCAGCGATAATGAACGAAGGGTTGGAAGTACGGTGCGTTGGCACAACGCATGTAAACCCGATAGTGAATGGTGCGCAGCAATTGCCTATTTTCAACTTGATTTTTTTGCTTCGTTTTTTTATCAAGAAAAAAATGAAGGGAAAGCCACGAGTATAGATGCAATCTAAATATCCGGCAATTTTTATGTTAAGAATTATGTCATTGGTAGTGATTTTTCGCAATGCAATGAAGAAAAATTGTATCGAGAACATTTTTATGGCCCATAGGTTCTCGATACACTTGATTTTCGTTGGTAAAAATTAAAAATCAAGCACCCAAACTGATATTTTGTATAAAATTTTAAAATGCACAACGGGTTATCCTTAATTGGGTTCCATGCCCATGGCAGGTATTTTCTGCTGAAGTTGATTGAACAGTACATCAGTTTCCAGGGAATCCTTAAGGTTGAAATAGAGTTTTAGGGAATCCTTGTAGACCAATTTAATTTTGGGCTGGGAAATATTATCCACAAAGACATGGATTTTTTTATCCGTCAAGGAATCCTTAAATTCCTGAAAGATGCCCTTTTCCTTCTCAAGGGCGGAAAATCCATTCAAACGGATCATGGGCGGAATTCGCTCCACGAAAACCACACTGTCCAAGTCGGAGTAGGCTACGTTCTCCACATAAAACCCGGAAAGCAGGCGTATATGGTCCGGTGCGGTCTTGACCCAGTTTTTATAGTGAACCATTAAGGCGGAGACGCAAAGTGTGATGGTAAGGACCAATATCAAGTTCCAAAACCAATGTCTCTTTTTTGAATCCATATTTTTAAGCTGTTAGGGTCATTACGAATTCGCCGTTACTCAAGTCGAAAGTTCACTAACTATAACTGCGTATTTCCTGAAAAATTATTTTGGCCCCACTATGAAAGATCGGTTTATCCCAATCCAACATCCAGCGTCATCATGATGATAAAGCCACCTATAAAGCCCATGGTTGCGATATCCGTATACTTATCCTGTTGTGTTTCCGGTATAACCTCTTCCACGACCACGAATATCATGGCTCCTGCCGCAAAGGAAAGTGCGTAGGGCAGAATGGGTTGAAACGTAAGTACCGCCCAGGCACCCAAAACGCCTGCAATGGGCTCTACAATAGCAGAGGCCTGTCCGAATAGAAAACTCTTCGTCCGGCTAAGTCCGTGCCTACGCAAGGGCATGGCCACTGCAAAACCTTCCGGGAAATTTTGAAGCCCTATTCCCAAGGCAAGGGCGACGGCCCCACCAATGGAAGCGCCCTCAAAACCCGCGGCAACACCTCCGAACAGTACGCCCACGGCCAAACCTTCCGGAATGTTGTGCAGGGTAATGGCCAAGGTGAGCAAGGTTGTCCTATGCCAAGGGGTATTTACACCTTCGGCCTCGCTTTCCTTAAAATTGATATGCAAATGGGGTAGAATTTTATCCAAACCAAAAATAAATGCAGCCCCCAATAAAAAGCCCACTGCGGCGGGTATTACTTTTACAAAGCCCTCGCCCGGACTCATTTCGATACCCGGGGCCAACAAGCTCCAAAAACTGGCGGCGACCATAACGCCCCCAGTAAAGCCAAGCATACCGTCCAGCACGGCCCTGTTCATGGTCTTGAAAAGAAAGACAAAGGAGGCTCCTGCCGCCGTAAGAATCCATGTGAACAAGGTGGCATACAAGGCAGCCAACACAGGGTTTATCGATTCAAAATAGGTGATAACAGCATCCATATACGTTCGTTTAGTTCTTTTCCAATACTTCCAAATAGAGGTTAGAGGCTATTTGGTCCGATATCCTCATTTCCCTTTTGTTAATCAGGATACTCATGGAACCATCAAAATCCTCCCGCTCCACAATTTTTAAGGTATCTCCCAAGGATATTTGGTTCTTGTCCAAAAATTTCAAAAAAGCGACGGAGGAATCATTGACCCCCACACAAACACCTTCGGAACCAACGGGAAGTTCACTGACCAATTTTTTGACCGACTTTTTAAACTCCCCATCTTTGGATGGAATAGGGTCGCCGTGCGGATCTACCCTAGGGTTTCCTAAATAGGTATCCAATTTATCAATGAGCTTGTCACTTTTTATATGCTCCAACTGCTCCGCTACTTCATGGACCTCGTCCCATGCGAAATCCAGTTTATCCACCAAAAAGACCTCCCACAACCGGTGCTTTCTAACAATGGAAAGCGCCGTAAGCCTACCCTTTTCCGTTAAGGAAACCCCTTTGTACTTCCTGTAGTTCACCATGTTCTTCTCGGATAGTTTTTTGATCATATCCGTTACGGAAGATGGTTTGGTATCCATTTGGTCCGCAATGGCGTTCGTGGAAATGGAAGCTTCCTGCCCTCCGCTCAAATGATAAATGGTCTTTATATAATCTTCTTCTGAAAGGGTCATTATTTTTTTATATCCTGCTAAATTACATTTTTATATCCAAAAACAAATATTTAGTTTTGTCTAAATTTATTTTTAGTAATTGTTAAAATAATATTTTGACTTATGTGTATTAGATATGTTTGCTGTATTCTTCTAATGTTGTTTTGTCTTAGGACATGGACACAGGAAGCTACTGTATCGGGCCATGTTTCATCTGAGGGGCAGGCGATTCCTTTTGCAAACATCTATTTAAAAAACACCAAAATCGGAAGTGCTACCGATGAATTTGGGAATTATTCCCTTAACAATGTGGATGCCGGAACGTATACCCTTATCGCCTCCATTATGGGATATGCCCCTTTTGAACAACGAATTTCAATTGTAAAAAACCAGCAACTGGTATTCGATATAGAAATGGCCCCAGTGGCGGAAAGCCTAGATGAAATGGTGGTTACAGGTACCCTTAAAGCCGTGAGCCGTTCCGAAAGCCCGGTTCCTGTGGAGGTCTATAGTCCTACTTTTCTGAAACAAAACCCAACGGCAAACATTTTCGAGGCCTTGCAGAACGTCAATGGGGTTCGGCCGCAAATAAACTGTAATGTCTGCAATACGGGTGATATCCACATCAACGGATTGGAAGGTCCGTATACCCTGGTGTTGATCGATGGCATGCCCATTGTAAGCGGCCTTGGAACGGTTTATGGCCTTATGGGAATCCCTAACTCCCTGATCGAACAGATCGAAATCGTCAAAGGGCCTGCCTCCAGTTTATATGGTAGCGAGGCCGTTGGGGGATTAATCAATATCATCACCAAAAACAATTTGGAAGCCCCGGATTTCGCCGCAGATACCTTTTTGACCGGATGGGGCGAATACAATCTGGATGTGGGTGCCAAAATAGACGTAGGGAAAAAAGCGAACGTGCTACTAGGCCTCAACTATTTCAATTTTGATCAGCTGGTGGATAACAACGGGGATAATTTTACCGATTTAACGATTCAGGACCGTATCTCCGTATTCCAAAAGTGGGGTTTTCAACGAAAGGATAACCGAATATTTTCACTGGCCGGCCGCTATTTTTATGAAGACCGATGGGGCGGGGAGCTGCAATGGACCCCGGAGTTTCGTGGGGGAGATGAAATATATGGTGAGAGTATCTACACCAGCCGATGGGAAATTTTGGGGAAATATCAGCTACCCCTGGAGGAAAAAGTGTTGTTCTCCTTTTCGTACAATGACCACAGTCAGAATTCGGTGTACGGGGATACCCCATATTTGGCAGATCAGCGCATTGGTTTTGCCCAAATGACCTGGGACAAAAAAGTGGGCAGGCACGATCTTTTGCTGGGCACGTCCCTCCGATACAATTTTTATAACGACAACACTCCGGCAACACCCCTTGCGGACGAGGTTTGGATTCCCAGCCTATTCCTACAGGACGAAGTGGCCTTGGCCAACAAACATTCCCTTTTAATGGGACTCCGATACGATTATGACAATCGGCACGGGGCGATTTACACGCCCAGGACTGCCTACCGGTTTAAGATAACGGATAACGATATACTACGCCTAAACGCCGGTACGGGGTTCCGGGTAGTGAATTTATTCACGGAAGACCATGCCGCATTGACCGGCGCCCGGGACGTTATCGTAACCGAAGCTTTGGAACCGGAACGTTCCGTCAATGTGAACCTGAACTATCTTAAAAAGATATATGGTTCCAATGGTACGTTCGCAAGCTTGGACGCATCGGCCTTCTATACCCGATTCAGCAATGCCATCCTACCTGATTACGATACCAATCCCAACCAAATCATCTATGACAATCTGGACGGTTTTTCGGAATCCCAAGGAATAAGTGCCAATTTGGATGTAGTCTTTCCAAATGGATTCAAGTTTTTGCTCGGTGCAACGTTTCAGGATGTCAGCCAAACGGAAAATGGTGTAAAAACCAGGCAGATACTTACGGAAAGCTACACCGGCACTTGGAACTTGGGCTATACGTTTCAAAATTTAAAACTAACGGTGGACTATACCGGAAATCTGTATGGCCCTATGCGACTTCCCACCTTGGGCGAAACGGACCCACGAAGCGATTATTCCCCACTTTGGAGCATACAGAACGTTCAATTTACATACAAGGGACTTAAGGATATGGAAATCTATGGCGGAATTAAAAATTTGTTGGACTGGACACCAAACCGAGGCAATCCCTTTATCATCGCCCGTGCCAACGACCCCTTCGACCGCGAGGTGGTGTTCGATTCCAACGGTATTCCCGTTGCCACACCCAACAATCCCAATGCCCTTACCTTTGACCCTTCGTATGTCTATGGTCCCAATCAGGGCATACGGGGATTTCTGGGTCTGCGGTACCGGATAAATTAATACCCAGTAGAATTTTGAAAGTTGGATACGGAAATCCCTATTTTTGGGTATGGCCAAATTGGACTACGATTACATCATCATTGGGGCAGGTGCTTCTGGACTACTTTTGGCCGATGCCTTGGGCAAGGATTCGTTTTTTGCCCAAAAGTCCATCCTCCTTTTGGATAGGGACGCCAAAAAGAGTAACGATCGTACCTGGTGTTTTTGGGAAAAGGGCGATGGAGCATTTGATGACATCTTGTATAAAAAATGGAAGCAGATTATTTTCAAGGGGCAGGATTTTTCCAAAAGCTATGACATTGCCCCCTACTCCTATAAAATGGTACGGGGCATCGATTTCTACGCGCATTATTTTGAAAAACTTGAGGGGTATCCTAATATCCGTTTTCAACAAGAATCGGTAATCGAAGTAAAGGAATCGGAAAGTTCGGTTTCGGTCCATACCCAAGAAAACCAATATACGTGCCAGCAGGTTTTTGACAGTCGGTTTCATTATGAAATGCTGGAGGCCGAAAAAAAATACCCCCTGCTTCAACAACACTTTGTGGGATGGATCGTTAAAACCCCAAAGCCGGTATTTGAGGTGGAAAAGGCGACGTACATGGATTTCTCCGTTCCACAAAAAGGAAATACACGGTTTATGTACGTACTACCTTTTAAGGAAGACGAGGCCCTCGTAGAGTACACGCTCTTTTCCAAAGAGGTGCTGCCAAAATCCGACTATGAAGCGGCCCTTAGGGACTACATCCGTACCGATCTACAATGCGATACTTTCGAAATCCTGGAGCAGGAACAGGGAAGTATCCCCATGACCTGCCATGATTTTACCCAACGCAATTCTGGTAGGATTACACGTATTGGAACCGCGGGCGGATGGGCCAAACCCAGTACAGGCTACACCTTTATGGGGTCTTCCAAGAAAATTCCGTTGTTGGTCTCCAATTTGAAGTCGGACAACACTATGCACGCCCTAGGGCAAAAAAAACGATTTTGGTTCTACGATCTGTTGCTTCTGGACGTGCTTTATAACAATAACGCGATAGGGCATGAAATTTTCACCAGCCTGTTCAAAAAAAGAAAACCAGAACTGATCTTCAAGTTTCTGGACGAAGAGACGAGTTTTGGGGAAGAGCTCCAATTTATCTCTGGATGCCCCAACATACCCTTCATCAAGGCAATCTTTAAACGACTTTTTTAAACCCGGAAAATGCAATAGAAAAATTTGGATTAAACCGTACGGCGCATCAGGTTCTCTCCAAACCGTTTGAGAATGGCCTTTTTGGAATCGGTTATATCCAAATCGTTCAAAATAAGAAAGGCTTTTTGAGTGAAGGATTCAATGGCATTTTGGGTGGATTCCGCAGCTCCGCTCTCCCTGAATATGGTCTTTACGGCCTCGATTTTATCCGTTGGGTCCCCGGGCTGAATGGAATACAGGTCCAAAAGTTCCTTTTTTATCGATCCTGAACCGGATTCCAAGGCCTTAATGAAGAGAATTGTCTTTTTATTCTCGATGATATCGCCTCCTACCTGTTTTCCAAAGGTCTCAGGATCCCCAAATACGTCCAAATAATCGTCCTGAAGCTGAAAGGCGATGCCCAGGTTCAACCCAAAATTGTAAATATGTTCCTGGTTCCGTGGGCTGGTATTCGCCACTATACCGCCCATTTTCATGGCGGCGGCGACCAGAACGGCCGTTTTGTATTCGATCATTCTTAAATACTCCGGAAGCCTTACATCTTCCCTGGACTCGAAATCAACATCGTACTGCTGCCCCTCGCAGACCTGCAGGGCCGTTGTACTGAAGAGTTTTGCCAAATCCCGAAACGTATCCGGCGCATAATTTTCAAAAAGTTGGTAGGCACAAATAAGCATAGCATCGCCCGATAATATCCCGGTATTGGTATCCCATTTTTCATGTACGGTGGCCTGGCCCCTTCGCACCGGTGCGGCATCCATGATATCGTCGTGTACCAAGGAAAAATTATGGAAGACTTCTATGGCCAGGGCGGCATCGAGGGCATTTTTATAGGACCCGTCAAAAATTTCGGCCGTTAGCAGCGCCAAAACTGGGCGAAGGCGTTTCCCTCCCAATTTTAATATGTAGTTAATGGGTTCGTAAAGATTTACAGGTTCCTTTAACACAAATTTGGACTCCATATAAGAAATGAATTCCGATCTATAAAAATCGATGGATTGCATGCAATTTTTTTTCAAAAATACATCCATTGTTACAAAAAGCGAACAAATACGTCAGATGTTAAAAGAAAATATTCCAAAAAAAAAGCAATACTTTCTAAAACCGTCGTCTCTAGTAGTGAAGACCTAAAGAAAAACCATCAGTGGTTTCAAGAAAACAACAGAATAACAACCTAACCGAGTTCTTTGAGGAAGAATACAGTTCGCTGAAGGGCTATGTGCGCTCCAAAATAAGGCACACGGCAGAAAGTGACGCGGAGGATATTATTCAGGATGTTGCACTACGGATTTTCTCCAGGCCTTTGGACGCCTTGCCCATTCACAATATAGGCGGTTTTGTTTACAACGCGATCAGGAATAGGATCATTGATATCATGCGCACGAAAAAAGAACGGGTAGATGATGGGGAAACCCTGGAAATTCTATGGACGGAATTCACGAGTCTGTTCCAGGATGACTTTCAGGAGACCTATCCAGAACAATTGAAGGAGAAGCTGAAAGAAGCCATTGCAGCGCTGAAACCGGTCTACAGGGACATCATCATCGCGGTGGACTTTGAAGGATACACCTACAAGGAAATAGCGAACCAGACCGGTATATCACTTGGAACACTGATGTCAAGAAGACATAGGGCCCTGTCCATTTTGTTGAAAAAATTAAAATCGGAAAAAATAAACACATGAGTTATGGAAACAAGCAAAAACATTGAAAAACAGGTGGAAAACACTGTAAAGGAATCGGTAAAAAAAGTAGTGAAAATCTTCTTTTTTGTACTGCTGGGTATAGGAATTGCATTTTTGGTGGGTTACGTAGTTATGTACTTGTGGAACTGGTTGATGCCATATTTATTCGGATTACCTACGGTGGGCTACTGGCAGGCCTTGGGTATTCTGTTATTGTCCAAAATAATTTTTGGATTTGGAGGTGGCGGGGGCAGCCATGACAAAAGGAAAAAATCCAGGAAAAAAGAATTTTTCAAAAACCGATGCAGAACCATGCGAAGGGATTTTTCAGAATGGGAGCATTACGATGCCTTTTGGAAGGAAGAGGGAGAACTTGCCTATAAAAACTTCGTAAATCGACTAAAAAAGGGACAAAATGAAGAAGGAAGCCAGCCCTAGAAAAAAATATCACTTTTTGAACAAAGCCTTTTTTTGGAGCTTGAATGTGGATACGCCCAGGATGGAGGAACAAGAAGCGAATCTCACTGAACCCCGCTTCCTACCAGCCACGAACCATTGAATCCACCGTTTGTTAATAAATTGTAAAACTTTGGAAACTTTTTCGGTTTTTAAAGTTTCCTGCCCTACATTTGTCCCCTATCATGAAAGAGAAAATAAGGGAAACGGCAACGGATATGTTCCTGAACTATGGGTTCAAGAGTGTCACCATGGACGATATAGCAAATACCATGGGCATCTCCAAAAAGACCATTTATTCAGAGTACAGCAACAAAACTGCCTTGGTCGAAGATTGTGTCATGGGCAAATTCTGTTCCATGAGTGATGGAATCAACGAAATAACCGAGTTGGAAAAAGACCCTATCGAAGAACTCTTTGAAATAAAAAAGTATGTCCTTGGCCATCTTAAAGACGAGAAGACATCCCCCCAATACCAGTTAATGAAGTACTATCCTAAAATCTACATGAAACTCAAGGATATGCAATTTGAAATGATGCAGCACTGTGTCACTTCAAATATTCAAAGGGGTATGGAAATGGGGCTCTATAGACCCAACTTGGATGTTGAGTTCATTGCCCGCATCTACTTTGCCGGTATGAACAGTATAAAAGACCAAGTTATGTTCCCCTTAGATCGTTTTTCCCCCATATTCTTGATGGAAACCTATTTGGAATATCACTTAAGAGGTATCGTTTCCCCGGAAGGCCGACAAAAATTAAACGAAATCATCAATTCAAATCAACAATAAATGCGCAATCAACTAATCATTTTAATTACGCTCATGGCCTTCATATTGGGCCATGGGCAGGAAGAAACCTATAGCTTTACCTTGGAGGAGGCCATTGCCTTTGCACTCGAAAACAACTATAGTGCCATCAATGCCGATAGGGACCTCATCGATGCCCAAAAACAAAAATGGGAAACCATTGCGGACGGGTTGCCGCAAATATCAGGTGCGGTCAATTACCAAAACCAATTGATACAACAAGTAGTGCAGTTGCCGGGCGAAATTGCCGGTGGTGAACCTGGAACCTTTGTGGAGGTGGTCTTTGGGCAACCCCAGCAGGTAAATGCCTCTGCTACACTACGCCAGAAAATCTTTGACGGCTCCTATATTGTAGGCGTGCAGGCGACCAAGGCCTTTTTACGTTACAGTGCCAATAACAATGAAAAAACGGCCCAAGAAGTTCGTAAAGCGGTGGTAGAATCCTATGGAAATGTCCTTTTGGCGAAAGAGAGCGTCGCAATTCTACAGCGAAACAAGGAAACCTTGGACAAAAATCTCTATGAGACCAGCAAACTGTTTGAGAACGGACTTAGTGATGAAGAAAGCGTGGACCAGCTAAAAATAACATTGTCATCCATTGAAAACCAGTTGAAGAACGCGGTACGATTGGAAGATATTACCCTGCAGATGCTGAACGTGGTCATGGGACTGGAACTGGATGCCCCAACCCAACTAAAGGAGGATTTGGAAAACCTCACCGAAGAACAAATCGACTTGGGAATCATGGAAACCGATCTGAACCTTGAAGAAAACGTGGACTATAAAATTGCCCTCAACCTCAACGAACAGCGGTATTTTGAATGGAAATTGGCCAGAAGCCGGGCCCTGCCCACCCTAAATGGTTTTGTAAGCTACGGTGCGCTTTCCTTTGGGGATCAATTTACTTTTTTTGATAGGGGCCAGGACTATTTCGAGTTTTCTTCCTTTGGCATTGATCTAAGCATCCCCATTTTTAGTTCCTTAAAGCGAAGTGCAAGCACCCAGCGAGCTAAAATCGCTATGGAAAAGGCAAAGACGCAGTTAACGGAGGCAGAACAACAAATACGTCTACAATTAGAAAATGCCAAAAGCAACTACGTATTGGCCATTGAACAATACCAGACCTCCAAGGAAAACCTGGCACTTGCCGAGCGTATAGAAAACAAGAACCAAATCAAATATACGGAAGGTCTCGCCAGTAGTTTTGAGCTAAGGCAGGCGCAGACGCAATTGTATACGGCCCAACAGGAATACCTACAATTCATGGTGGACGTCATCAATAAGAAAACGGAACTGGAAATCATTCTAAACAAACAATCTTAAGCAATCAATCAATTAAACATAGTATTATGAAAAAACTACTTTTTCTGGCCATTTCACTAGGACTAGCATCCTGCGGGGGCGAAAACCAATCCGTAACGGGTGTTATAGAAAAGGGTGATCTGGAAGCGATACGGGCCAAAAAGAACGAGCTGGTAACCCAACAAAAAGAACTGGAAAGCCAATTGGCACAGTTGGATTCCGCCATATTGAAATTTGGTACGGAAGAAAAACTACCCTTGGTCAATACGATCGAAGCAAACCCCCAAGTATTCAATCACTACTTGGAACTTCAGGGCGATGTAAGCACCAAACAGAACGTGCTTATCTATCCAGAAATGGCGGGTACCTTGCAAAAAGTATACGTGAAGGAAGGGCAGCGCGTAAACAAGGGGCAGTTATTGGCGACCATAGACGATGGCGGCATGGGAAGCCAGCTTTCCCAGTTAAAGACGCAGGCAGAACTGGCCAAGACCACATTTGAAAGAAGGAAAAGGCTGTGGGACCAACAGATAGGTTCTGAAATCGAATACCTATCGGCGAAGGCCGAATTCGAGGCCAGACAGGATGCCGTAAAACAAGCGGAAAGCCAATTGGGGAAATCGTCCATCAGGGCTCCTTTTTCCGGTATCATTGACGATGTTATCAAAGATCAGGGAACCGTGGTTGCACCCGGTCCGGGTTCGGAAGTATTTCGCATTGTAAACCTTTCCGATATGTTCATAGAGGTCGATGTCCCAGAAACGTATCTGGGCGCTATATCAAAAGGCAAGGAGGCCTTGGTATATTTCCCGGTTTTGGGTGACAGCATCCAAACGGAAATCAGGGAAACAGGAAACTTTATCAATCCCGCCAACCGATCTTTTAGCGTAGAAATACCGGTCCCCAACAAGGACGGACAGATCAAACCAAACCTCACCGCCAAGGTAAACCTTAACGATTACACCAGCGAGAATGCCATCCTGATACCTTCTAGCATTATTTCAGAAAACGCGGAAGGTGATCAATATGTTTTCGTAGCAGGTAATCCCGATTCTGAAAATGAAGCGGTCGTGAAAAGAACCATAATTACCATTGGCAAAACCCAAAAGGGACAAGCAGAGGTATTATCCGGTCTGGAAGCGGGGGATCAAGTAATCAAGGAAGGTGCCAGAAGTGTAAAGGACGGCCAAAAAGTAAAAATTCAAAAGTAAGTTTCCATGAGCGATAAAGTAAAGAAAAACGCCGACAAGGAGTTTAAGCTGTCCTCCTGGGCCATTGACAACCCATCGGTCATCTATGTGATGATCGCCATTTTCCTATGGCTGGGCTTTTCGGCATATATGGCGATGCCAAGGGAGGATTTCCCGGAAATCGTGGAGACCAAGGTCTACATCAGCACCCCCTACCCCGGGAATACCGCGGAGGATATTGAACGATTGATAACGGATCCCTTGGAGGACCGACTCAAAAACGTGAGCAACGTCGTAGAAATTGTTTCCACTTCCCAAGAGGACTATGCCATCATTACGGTGGAATTCGATGAGGAAATTACCGTGGAACAGGCCAAACAGAACGTAAAGGACGAAGTGGATTCTGAGAAAGCCAGTGAGGACTGGCCCACGTTCAACGGTGCCAAAGTAGAACCAAATGTGTTCGACCTGAATTTTTCAGAGGAAGTACCCATCATGAACATCAATTTTACCGGGGACTATCCGGTGGAGCGTTTGAAGGAATTTGCCGAATATCTTCAGGATGAAATAGAGGACCTTCCGGAAATCAAAAAGGCCGATATACGCGGGGCCCAGGAAAAAGAGGTGGAGGTAGCCGTGGACATCTACAAAATGATGGCCGCCAAGATCAGCTTTCAGGATGTATTGAATGCCATCGGTAACGGAAACATGACCATATCCGCCGGAAATTTAAAGGCCAGTGGACAACGAAGAACGATCCGGGTTTTGGGGGAGATCGAAAATCCAAGTGACCTGAACAACTTTGTGGTAAAATCAGAAAACGGTGCGGTTTATTTAAAGGACATAGCACAGGTTACCTTTGAGGAAAAGGACAAAACTACGTATGCCCGGGAATTTGGGGATAATGTGGTGATGTTGGACGTGAAGAAACGTGCCGGAAGGAACGCCATTTCAGCCGCGGACAAGATCAGGGAAATCGTAAAACAGGAGCAGCAAAACTACTTTCCGGCAGATCTGCACATATCCATCGCCAACGACTCCTCCACAAGAACCTTAAACCAAGTGGACGACCTGGTGAACAATATCATTTTCGGAATCATTCTGGTGGTCACCGTATTGATGTTCTTCCTTGGGTTCAGAAACGCCCTTTTCGTTGGATTCGCCATCCCAATGTCCATGTTCATGTCCTTTATGATTCTTTCATCCTTGGGATACACCCTCAACACCATGATCCTTTTTGGGATGATCATGGGACTGGGTATGTTGGTGGACAATGGTATTGTGGTGGTGGAAAACGTATACCGACTCATGGACGAGGGTATGCCCAAAATAGAGGCTGCCAAAAAGGGTATTGGTGAAATCGCCTATCCCATTATTATTTCAACGGCAACCACGGTAGCGGCCTTCGTTCCGCTAGGACTATGGCCCGGAATCTTTGGTCAGTTCATGAAGTATTTTCCTATAACGCTATCCGTAGTATTGGGATCATCCTTGGTTGTGGCCATTTTTATGAACTCCATGTTGGTGTCCCAATTCATGAATACCAGTGAAAAGGAACTTACCAAAAAACAGTTGATCCGTTTGAGCATCATCTTAGGTGGGTTTGGTGCCCTAATATTGATTTTTGGTGGAGCCATGCGCGGATTGGGTTCAGTATTGATCTTAACCGGAATCATGTTTTGGGTCTACAAATATGTAATTAAGGGAGCTGCGCAGAGATTTCAAAAGAACACTATGTCCCGTTTTGAGGATTGGTACGAGAGACGTCTAGAGCATGCTTTACGGGGCAAAAACGTGTACTGGTATTTTGGCCTCACCTTTCTTTTGTTGATTGCGGTATTCATGCTCTTTGGCGTGTCGTTGGGCACCGGCAGGACCAAGGTGGAATTTTTCCCGGACAACATTCCCAATGAAATCTATGTCTACATAGAATACCCAGAAGGCACGGCGATCGAAAAAACCAACGAGATTACCAAGGAAGTCGAAAAACAGGTCTACGGACTTATGGACGACCCGGCCTACAAAAAGAACGGGGAGAACTTCATCGTAACCTCGGCCGTATCGGTAGTGGGGGAAGGTGCTGGAAACCCCTTGACGGACGGTGGTTCGTCCGCAGAAATGCCGCACAAAGGCAAAGTGACCGTAAACTTTGCGGAATTCAAATACCGTGACGGCGTGAATACGGAGGATATCCGTGCCAAGGTTCAGGAGGCCGTAGCGGGAATTTATCCCGGTGTAGCCATATCCGTTGAGAAAGAAGCCAACGGTCCGCCAGCGGGCCCTCCCATCAACATTGAATTGGAAGGCAGGGATTACGATCAGTTGATAAGCACTGCAGAGGACATTCGAAATTTCTTAAACACCAAGAACATTGAAGGTATCGAGGAACTGAAAATCGATGTCAACAAGAGCAAGCCAGCCATGCGCGTGAACGTGGACCGTGAAAAGGCCGGGGAACTGGGCGTGGCCGTGGGCCAGGTAGGGAACCAATTGCGCCGATCGCTTTTTGGCGAAAAGGCCGGGGTCTATAAGGAAGACGGGGAGGATTACGACATCAATGTTCGTTTCAACGAAAATCTTAGATATAATAAAAGTGCGCTGTTCAACCAGAACATCATTTTTAGGGATCCCGCAAGCGGACAGATCAAGGAAGTTCCCATCTCCGCCGTTGCCAAGGAAACCAATACTTCCGGTTTCAGTGCGATCAAACACCGTGATGGCAACCGCGTGGTTACCGTTTACTCGGGGTTAAAAGCCGGGGGGAACGCCGCGGCCATCGTTGCCCAGATCCAGGAGGAAATGAAGCAGTTTGAGGGCATGCCGGAAAATATAAAAGTGGATTACACCGGGGAAATCGAGGAACAGAACAAGCAACAGATGTTCTTGATTGGTGCCTTTTTCTCCGGACTTGGACTCATCATGTTGATATTGATATTCCAATTTGGGGGGATTTCAAAACCCTTAATTATTATGATCGCCATTTTCCTAAGCTTTATTGGAGTGTTTGGTGGATTGATGATTACCGGTTGGTCCTTTGTGATTATGATGACCATGATGGGAATTATATCCTTGGCAGGTATTGTGGTGAACAACGGCGTGGTACTGCTGGATTATACCCAGATTTTGGTAGACCGAAAAAAGGTAAAATTGGGCATGGACGACAAGGACCTTTTGACCTTGCCCGAAGCTACCGAAGCCATCGTTAAGGGAGGTAAGGCACGTTTGCGCCCCGTAATCTTGACCGCTATTACCACCGTGTTGGGATTGATCCCTTTGGCCATTGGTTTGAATATCGATTTCTTTGCCCTCTTTTCAGAGTTTAACCCGCATATTTACATTGGTGGGGATAACGTGGTGTTCTGGGGACCCTTGGCATGGACGGTTATTTTCGGCCTATTGGTAGCCACCTTCTTGACCTTGATCATTGTACCGGTATTGTTCAATATCGTTTACCGAATTAAAATCAAGTTAAGGGGTCTTCGTTCAACAGAAGATAAAAAAGAGACAATGATTTCTGAATAGTATTATAAATGGCACGCAACAAAAAAGCCCGATACTTTTGTATCGGGCTTTTTATTTTTTTAAAAGGAGACACTAGTTGGTCACGACGGACTCCTTCACATTCATTTTTTCTACACTGGCGATTTTGTTGTTGTCAAAACTAACTTCTTTAACAATTTCACCTTCCCAAAACAACCACTTACCGGTCTTAACACCTTTATCGTAGTTACCCATGGCAATTTTTTCGCCTTTGGTATCGTACATAATCCATTCTCCCTGTAATTTTTCGTTCAGGAAAAAACCTTGTTGGGAAATTTCCCCATTGGCATGAAAATAGGTCGCTTTTACCTGATCACCTACTTTTTCAAACTTGGGAGCTATCTGTTGCGCATTTACACCAAAGGAAAGTGCTAAAATGGCGATTATTAGTAAACGTTTCATCTGTTTATATTTTTAAATAAGTATCTTCAACATAACATTAACGTTACAAATGTAGCATTATTTTACCATAAATCAATATTTAGGTAACATTTACTTAACATTAAATTTACATTTAAACGATAGACGTCTGTTTTTTAGATACTTACAATGTTAACTTTAACAATTATACCCTTCCTTACATTTTAAAAAAGGGATGGAATAAATAAATTTCTAATCAACAAAGACTTCTTAAATTTGCCCTTTCTTTTATAAACCGATACTTATGTACAGAAGCCATACCTGTGGGGAATTAAGGGATTCACATATAAATACCGATGTTGTTTTGTCCGGTTGGGTGCACAAGACCCGTGACAAGGGATTTGTGGTTTGGGTGGACCTACGCGACCGATATGGGATTACCCAATTGGTATTTGATCAGGACCGCACTTCTGCAGAACTCTTGGAAAACGCCCGAAACCTAGGTAGGGAATTCGTTATCCAAGTAAAGGGATCGGTCATTGAAAGGGCTTCCAAAAACGATAAGATCCCAACAGGGAATATTGAGGTACTGGTAAAGGAACTTACCGTACTCAACAGCTCCAAAACACCTCCCTTTACCATTGAGAACGAAACGGATGGCGGTGAGGACCTTCGCATGAAATACAGATATCTGGACATTCGCCGAAACCCGGTAAAGAACAACCTCATCTTTCGAAGCAAGGTTACCATGGAGGTGCGAAAGTATCTCTCCAAACAAGGATTTATAGAGGTAGAGACCCCCTATTTGATAAAATCCACTCCAGAGGGTGCGCGCGATTTCGTGGTGCCCAGTCGTATGAACGAAGGTCAGTTCTATGCCCTGCCGCAGTCCCCACAGACCTTTAAGCAATTGTTGATGGTGGGCGGCATGGACAAGTACTTCCAGATCGTAAAGTGTTTTAGGGACGAAGACCTTAGGGCAGATAGACAACCGGAGTTTACCCAAATAGATTGCGAGATGGCCTTTGTGGAGCAAGAAGACATCTTGAACGTCTTTGAGGGATTGACCCGATACCTCTTAAAGGAAATCAACGGCGTGGACGTGGACACCTTTCCCCGTATGACCTATGACGAGGCCATGGAAAAATATGGAAACGATAAACCGGACATCCGTTTTGGGATGGAATTCGGGGAATTGAACCAAGTCTCCCAACATAAGGACTTTAATGTATTCAACAATGCCGAACTGGTGGTGGGTATCACCGTTCCCGGTGGAAACGCCTACACCCGAAAGGAAATAGACCAACTCATTGACTGGGTCAAAAGACCACAAGTGGGTGCCCTAGGAATGGTGTACTGCCGTTGCAATGAGGATGGTAGCTACAAATCCTCTGTAGACAAGTTTTACGACCAAGAGGACCTTGCCAAATGGGCTGAAGTGACTGGCGCCAATCCTGGAGATTTGATTTGTGTACTTTCTGGGGAAACACATAAAACACGTACCCAATTGAGTGCCCTCCGTATGGAATTGGCACAACAATTAGGCTTACGGAAATCCAATGAATTTGCACCTTTATGGGTGGTAGACTTTCCTTTGTTGGAACTGGATGAGGAGACCGGTCATTATCATGCCATGCACCATCCATTTACATCGCCCAAGCCCGGGCAATTGGAATTGTTGGATTCCGATCCGGCGGCGGTTCGCGCCAATGCCTATGATTTGGTGTTGAACGGGAACGAAATTGGAGGGGGTTCCATCCGTATCCATGATAAGGAGACCCAGTCCATCATGTTTAAACACTTAGGATTTACGCCAGAAGAGGCGAAAGCACAGTTCGGGTTCTTGATGGATGCCTTCCAGTACGGTGCACCGCCCCATGGCGGCATCGCCTTTGGTCTGGACAGATTGGTCGCTATTTTGGGCGGACAGGAGACCATTCGCGATTTTATCGCCTTCCCCAAGAACAATAGCGGTAGGGACGTGATGATCGATGCCCCTGCACCCATTGACGCAGCGCAGTTGGAGGAATTGCATTTGAAGTTGGATCTTTAGCAGACTCCTTTATTATACTAAGTGAAGTATCTATTGTTGGAACAAATTCCCAAAGAAATTCAGGTCATTGTTGGGAGTACTAGACACACAGCAGATTCTTCGTTCCGCTGCGCTCCACTTAGAATGAACTGTGCTTAAAAACAAGTATCGGAATTAAACACTATTTAAATACCTTTGAACGTTCCTTCAATTCAAGGTATTACTATGCCAACCCAAAACAAATCATTCTTAAAGCGTTTGCTCATTTGGAGGTACAAGCATATTTCCGAAAAGACCTTTATCTACATCCTCAGCGTTGTTGTAGGGCTGTTGGCGGGACTGGCATCGGTCACCCTAAAAAACATTACCTATTTTATTGAGGCCTCCCTGGAACGAGGCATCATCTTCTCCAGTAACCAATTGTATTTTATACTGCCGATTATCGGGTTGACCTTGGTATATCTCTACGTAAAGTTTGTGCACAAGGAACGCTTGAAACACGCCGTGTCCTCCATCCTGTTCTCCCTTTCCAAAAAGAAAGGCATCATTGACCGAAAACAGATTCTGACCCAACTGGTGGCCGCCCCGTTGACCGTTGGTTTTGGAGGGTCCGTAGGACTTTTGGGGCCCGCGGTAGCTTCGGGAGCGGCCATTAGCTCCAATTTGGGCCGATTGTTCCATATCAGTGCCAAAACACGCTCGCTATTGATTGCCTGTGCATCGGCAGGTGCCATCGCCTCCATATTTCAATCGCCCATCGCGGCAATTATTTTCGCGGTAGAAGTCTTTAGCATGGACCTTACCATGATCTCCATGCTGCCCCTGCTATTGGCATCCATATCGGGGGTGCTTACCTCCTACTTCTTTTTGGGCAACGAGGTATTGTTCACCTTCAATATTTCACGTGCCTTTGCGGTGAAGGATACCCTTTTTTACATCGTTCTGGGGATAGGGACGGGAGTAGCCTCCATCTATTTTACCAAAATGTACTTTGGCATCCTGCACTTGTTCAAACCGCTAAAAAGTCCCAAATACCGACTCCTGGTGGGCGGACTCGCCATAGGCATCATGCTGTACATGATACCACCGCTCTACGGGGAAGGTTTCAGCTTTATCAACAACCTATTGCTCGGCGACCATATACAGGCCCTTGGAAAGACACCTTTTGACGCCTTCCTGGACAATATTTGGGTGGTCATCGCCCTGTTGTTCGGTATTACCATTTTCAAGGCCGTGGCCATGACCACTACCTTGGCGGCCGGCGGCGCGGGGGGAATCTTCATACCCACCATGGTGATGGGAAGTGCCTTGGGCAACGTGGTGGCGAAGGTCATTAACAATCTGGGATTGGGCTTCTCGGTTTCGGAGAGTAATTTTACGCTCATTGGCATGGCCGGAATCATCGCCGGGGTGTTGCACGCGCCCCTCACAGCGATTTTCCTCATTGCTGAGATCACAGGAGGCTACGGTCTTTTTGTTCCACTGATGATTACGGCATCCATCTCCTACCTAATCACAAAAAACACCATAGACTATACGATCTATACCCGGGAACTTGCCGAACGCGGCGACCTCCTCACCCATAACAAGGACAAGGCCGTACTGACACTGATGCAGTTGGACGACCTCATTGAGATGAACTTTAAAAAGGTGGACCAACACATGACCTTGGGCGAAATGCTCCATGAATCCGTGGCCAAGTCTACCCGAAATATCTTCCCCGTAGTGGATAGCCAGGAAGCCTTGGTGGGCATAATCCTGCTGGACGATATACGGGAGTTTATGTTCGATACCACCCTGTACAAAAGCACCAAGGCCATTACCTTTATGCAAAAGCCCCCGGAAATCATCTTTTATGGGCAGGACAAGATGCAAGCAATCATGCAAAAGTTCCAGGATAGCGGGGCATGGAACCTTCCCGTGGTCAAGGACGGCAAATATCTGGGCTTTGTCTCCAAGTCCAAATTGTTGACGGCCTACCGTAGGGAACTCATTAACTTTACGGGGAACTAAGGTTTTAGTCTTAGTTCGGCAAATTTGGTATACACCTATTTAAACTAGTTTCCACAGACCAACCTTGACTTTAATCTATTGCAGCGTTCATCTGTTTTATACCTTTATTGGGGTATATAGATGTATTTTACATCCATATAAACAAGTTGGCAGCTATTTCAAAAATGACCGATAAAAAGACAATCAAAATCTTATCATTTACGCTAATCCTTTTTTTATGCAAAGCCTGTTTTTTGGACAGCGGAAAAGTAAAATTCATTAATGATTTTGACCTAAAACTTAAAGGAGAGGTCATAAGCGTTACGGAAAATAACTACAATCATTATCTAGTATGCTTAAAGGTTATTGAATCAAATAAAAAAGAATATTTTCCATTATTTGAACCTTTTAAAAAGGAAGGAAATAGAAAAAGTAATTTGGTAAAAAGGTATTTTATAAAAGTTCAAGATAGTTTGGCTTTAATTATATTGTATAATGGAGAAGCTGGGCAAAAAATATTACATAATAAAATCAGAGATAAATCCATTCTGGAAATAAATATGGACGGAGAAAAAACCTATGATATCTATAATCAGAAAACTGGAGAATTTATCGGAGGGAGAAAAATATCTACATCCCCTCTACGGAACAGCATCGAAATAAGCTGTTTAAATGGAAAATAAAAACAGCTGCCAACACTGACTATAATTCATTGTTCCCTCCTGCCTTGAACTAAATTCCCTATTTTTAAGAAAACAAATAACTAAGGGAATGATTTCGTCCTGCGGTCTTGGCTCGCTGGAAAATCGCACCGGCCAACGCCGTCGCTCGCTAGCCGCCAGCCACAACGAAATCATAGCCGAGAACCGTTGTGCTTCATTCACAAAATTCCGATGGAGTTGTGAAATTTCAGTAAATTTGAAAGAAAGGTATCAAAATGGACATCAAAACATATAAAATAGAACTTGTCAAAATGATATTGAATATCGACAATGACAACTTTATCAAAAAAGTAACCGACTTCATAAATAATGAGAAATCGGACTTTTGGAATGAATTGACCGAATCTGAGCAAGCGGAAATCAAAAAAGGAATCGAACAGTTGGATAATGGAAAACGGACTTCGTTTAAAGACGTGCTTAAAAAGATTTCTTGATGGAAGTTTTCATTTCGGAACTTGCCGAATACAAATTGAAAAGACTTACCGAATATTTATTGGAGGAATGGGGTTATAAGGTTAAAAAAGATTTTCTAGATAAATTGACAGCAAAAATCGAACAGATATCAGAATATCCTGAAAGCTGCAAAAAATCAAGGGAATTTGGGGGAATCTATAAATGTGTTGTCACAAAACATACGACTTTTTTCTACCGTGTAAATTTTTAACAAAAAGAAATAGAAGTTATCACATTGTTTGACACAAGACAAGACCCTAATAAACTAAAACAGCAATTGAAATAAGAACGAAAGAACAACAAAGAACTGAGTTAAAATCCATTCCTGTATACTTTACCAAGAAAATTCGACAAACATTTGCCCACTATGTTCACCCTAGCACAAATAGAACTAGCCCACGCGAACGTCAAAACAGGAGCCGACTTCCCAAAATATATTCAGGAAATTAAGCAACTTGGGGTCGTTTCCTTCGAAACTTGGGTTACCGATAGCCACACCCACTATTTTGGCAAAAATGGGTTTCAAACCCGCTCGGAACCAAAATACGACCCTTTGGCTATTGCGGAGGCTTGCCAAAAAGAACAATTTGCCAAATACCTTTCATCGCACCAGAAAGGGGAAATGGATTATGTTGCCTATTGCAACCATTGTGCGGAAACAGGTGTTGAAAAATGGATTGTAGACCTTCTAAAATTGACCTGCACCTATTATGATAAAGCCGGAAATGCAGTTCTAGTGGAAGCCATACCCATTGCCCAATAAGAATCAGTATCTGTACGTGCCAAAAAATGATTCCCCCGCGCTGGCGCGAGCATCTTGCTCGTGCCTAAACCTAATATACAACTAACCCCAACACAAGCGTGACGCTTGCGCTAGCGAGGGATTTGTATAATAAGCGAAATACCGCTTGCAAAAGGAGATTTTTAAGAATCAAGCTATTGACCTAATTTTAAAGGTATGGATATATACTGTAAACCCGATTGCGGAAATTCACCAAAAAGGGAATTGGTAAAACAACTCACCCAATACTTTGCGGCCTATGATCTTGAGAAGGCCATGCAGTTTATGGCTACAGATGTCGTTTGGACCTTGGTGGGCGATATCCCAATACAAGGAAAGGAAGCATTTAAATCGGCTTTGGAGGAAATGGGCACCAATAAAACGAAGGAGCTTACCATACACGGGATCGTGACGCACGGAAAAGAAGCTGCCGTACATGGCGAAATGTTGATGGAGGATGACAATAGGTTCGGTTTCTCGGATTTTTATGAGTTTACCAGTGCCAAGGCTTCAACGGTAAAATCCATTCGGTCATACGTCGTTCCCATACACTAGATTTAATCGGTTTACCCTACACTGGATAGTTGTCACGAGTCGTTCTCTTTGCTTCGGATGCATTTGTATGGAAAAGCTGGCATCAAAAAAACACGGTATATTTTGAACCGATAGAAATGCTTACATTTAATCGGGCCGAACAACCCCCCTAAACAACCACCACCTTATGAAAAAAATACTTCTGTTTTTACTGCTGTTATTGATTGTCGTTGCTGGAATTTTGGTCTTCAACACCCTAAAAATGGGCTCCAAACAAGTGGCCCCGGGCACTGCCGAAACTATAGCGCTCCCAGACGATATCTTTCAAAACCTATCCAAGGGACTGCAATACGAGACCATTTCCTTTAGCGAGGACGCCATCCCGGACTCGACCGCGTTTTTTGGCTTTCACAGGTATTTGGAAGAAACCTTTCCCCTAGTGCATAAAAATCTTTCCCTTGAGAAAATTAATACCTATAGCCTGCTGTACACCTGGAAAGGCTCCGATGCTTCCAAGAAGCCGCTTATTTTAATGTCGCACCAAGATGTGGTTCCCGTGGACCAGCCCACACTCGCGGACTGGGAGGCAGGGCCTTTTGCCGGTACGATTACGGATACCCACGTCATTGGCCGTGGCACCTTGGACGACAAGGGCACTTTGATCGGTCTTATGGAGGCCGTGGAAAAACTGCTGGAGGAGTCCTTTGTACCCTCCCAGACGATATATTTGGCCTTTGGACACGATGAGGAAGTTGGGGGCAGCAAAGGTGCCGCCGAAATCGCAAAGCATTTAAAATCGAAAGGCGTTACCGCGGCCATGGCCTTGGATGAAGGCGGATTTTTGGCGGAGAACCTAGTTCCCGGTATTGAAACCGTAGCCATGGTCAACCTGGCCGAAAAGGGATTTGCCTCCTTTCGGTTGATCGTAGAGACCAACGGTGGCCATAGCTCCCAACCTCCAAAAGAGAACACAATAGGAATGCTCGCTCAGGCAATTGTAGACTTGGAAAGCAATCAATTACCCTATAAACTGGTAAAACCTATCGACTACCAGCTTGAATATATGGGGGCAGAACTCCCGTTCTTTAAAAGAATGGCCTTCGCAAACCCTTGGCTGTTCAAGGACCCCATACTGGAGGCATTGAACGCCCACACCACTACGGCCCCTACCATTGTAAGCGGCGGCGTTAAGAACAACGTAATCCCCACGGTAGCGGAAGCGACCATCAACTTTAGGATTTTGCCCGGCGAGACGATAGCATCGGTACAGGAACATATTGAAAACACCATTTCCGATAAGATCAAGATAGAACCTGTAGGGTTTTTGACCAATCCTTCAGAAGTATCGAGTATCGATTCAGATGCCTATAAGATCCTGGAACAGACCATACGTACCCAATTCTCGAACAGCGTAGTGGTTCCGGGATTGGTAGGCGGTGGTACGGATGCACGATATTTTTACGAAATCGCGGAGGATGTGTACCGTTTTTATCCCATTAGGTTGGGACCGGATAGCATGTCGCGTTTTCACGGAATAGACGAAAAAATCAGCAAGGATAACTACAGGGAAATCATTTCATTTTCCTACCAGCTTATCAAGAATTTCAAGTAAGGTTTTTTGATCCGACGATTTTTATCCTAACGAACCTTAGCATGCCAATAGGGATTTTGTACCGATTTGCCGCAAACCTGTGTTTTGGTAAACCCGATGGATTCCATTCCATATTTCCTAACTTTGTGCCATGAGGTACCTGATTTTACTTATCGTACTGGCTTCCTTTGGATGTATCGTTTACGGATTCAATCTGGAGGATTCGCAAGAGGCAACGGCGCACAAGTTTATTGGCGGTGGCACGGTAGGGCTTTTTTTGGTGGCCATGCCGCTGTTCTTGATCAAGGAAAGTAGGGGCAAAAAAATGAACGACTATATGCTGACCGAGGAAAACATTCGGAAAATGCAGGGGAAATCGGCAAAAAACACTGAAAATCAAAGATTTCCAAAGGATAAAAAAGACTAATTATCTCCTATGTGACCTAAAATTTGCTATTTTTAGGATATTAATTACCTAATATTTATTGTAATGACTGGCAAAGTAAAATTTTTCAATGAATCCAAAGGTTATGGGTTTATTACCAACGACGACACGGGAAAGGACATTTTTGTCCACGCGACCGCTCTTAACGGAAAAGAGATCAGGGAAGGAGACAAAGTAGAATACGTTGAACAAGAAGGCAGAAAAGGCATAGTAGCGGGACAGGTGACCGTTCTCTAATCATAAGTATTACATTTTGCAGGAACCGGAACCACGCATTGCGTGGTTTTTTTATACGTTCATATCGACTACTTCCTTTTTTTTTCGAAAAACCGATGTAAAAGTTCAGATGCCTCGTACTCCAAAATACCTCCTACCACCTCTGTTTTTGGGTGTAAATGCGTACCCATGGCCCTAAATCCCCGTTTTGTGTCCGATGCCGCATAAACAATTTTTGAGATTTGGCTCCAAAAAAGTGCGCCGCCGCACATTTGGCAAGGTTCCAAGGTAACGTACAGGGTACAATCCCTAAGGTACTTTCCCCCCAGAAAATTGGCAGCGGCGGTTATGGCCTGCATTTCCGCATGGGCCGTAACATCGTGCAGTTTTTCCGTAAGGTTATGGGCCCGGGCAATGATCCGGTCCTGGATCACGACAACGGCTCCCACGGGAATCTCGTCCTGTTCAAAGGCATGTTCGGCCTCCTGTAGGGCCTTTTTCATGAAATAGGAATCATCAAAAGGTGCGATCATATTTCAAAAATACAATAAGATATACTGGACCACTACTATTTAAAAACAATTGTTTTGGCGTTTAAAAAAAGTATTTTTGCCACGAATTAAATCCCAATTGGACACACTCTTAGCACATATAAACGCCCCAAAGGACCTTAAAAAACTGTCCAAGGACCAATTGGCCCAAGTCGTCCGGGAACTCAGGGAGTTCATTATCGATATCGTGGCGACCAAGGAAGGGCATCTGGGCGCCAGTTTGGGCGTGGTGGAACTCACCGTGGCACTGCACTATGTCTTCAATACCCCAACGGATAAATTGATCTGGGACGTGGGTCATCAGGCATACGGACATAAAATCCTTACGGGCAGAAAAGAGATATTCGGGACCAACAGACAACTCAACGGCATTAGTGGTTTTCCAAAAATGGGCGAAAGTGAATATGATGCCTTTGGAACGGGACATAGCTCCACTTCCATATCCGCCATATTGGGAATGGCCTTGGCATCCAAATTAAAGGAAGAACACCAGAGACAGCACATTGCCGTAATTGGTGATGCTTCCATTGCCAGTGGTATGGCCTTTGAAGGGCTGAATCATGCCGGGGTTACGGACACCAATATCCTTATTGTCCTCAATGACAACGCCATAGGCATAGACCCCAGCGTAGGTGCATTAAAAAAATACCTGACCAATGTAAAAAAGGGAACCGCTAAGGACGAGAACATTTTTGAATGTCTCAATTTCAATTACTCGGGTCCTATGGACGGACATGACCTAAACGCATTGATACAGGAACTGGAGCGCTTAAAAAGCCTTCCTGGCCCTAAATTGCTCCACGTTATCACAATAAAAGGAAGGGGGCTGCAAAAAGCCGAAGAAAATCAGGTAACCTATCATGCCCCTGGCAAGTTCGATAAAAATACGGGAGAACTGCTCAAAAAGAGTGATAGACCGGAGCCTTTAAAATATCAGGATGTGTTTGGGCATACCTTGGTTGCACTTGCCAACGCCAACGAAAGGATCGTGGGAATCACTCCGGCCATGCCCACGGGAAGTTCGTTAAAATATATGATGGAAGCCATCCCGGATCGGGCCTTTGATGTAGGTATTGCGGAACAACACGCCGTTACCATGGCAGCGGGAATGGCGGCAGCGGGACTCATCCCCTTTTGCAATGTATATTCCACGTTCCTACAACGTGCCTATGATCAGATCATCCACGATGTGGCCCTCCAAAATATACCGGTCATTTTTTGTTTGGACAGGGCAGGTTTGGTAGGTCAGGATGGTCCTACGCACCACGGAGCCTTTGATATTGCCTACTTGCGATGTATTCCCAACATGGTCCTATGCGCCCCATTGAACGAAGTGGAGCTGCGCAACATCATGTATACTGCCCAATTGGGATTGGAAAACCCCATTGCCATTCGGTATCCGCGTGGGAGAGGCGTATTGTTGGATTGGGAGCGGCCCTTTGAAGAAATGGAAATCGGTACGGCCCTTGAATTGAAAAAAGGAACGAACCTTGCCATCCTCAGTACGGGCACTATAGGCAACAGCATTACACAGGTGCTAAAAGAAATCACGAACGACCAAAGCGTAGGTCATTACCACTTTCCGTTTATCAAACCTTTGGACACGAAACGCATCCATCAAATACTAAAAAATTATGGGCACATCATAACGGTAGAGGATGGATCGGCCATAGGTGGTTTTGGAAGTGGTATCCTTGAAGTGGCAAACGATTTGGGCTGTCCAAAAGAAATAAAAGTCTTTGGCATCCCCGATGTATTCATACCACACGGCACCCAAGAAGAATTATACCAATTGGCACAAATCGATATTCAATCAATACGAACCTATATTGAGAGACTTTTATGAAAGACGTTTTTTTCCATAAATTCAAAGTATTATACTATATAGTATTTTTCATTTCTGTTACCGCCTATTCCCAGGATACGATACCATCCCCCATAGTTGCAGATACCGTTGTAATCGATACAACGGTGGTGGACACAATCGTCATCCGCAAGACACAGGAGAAAATAAGACATGTACCTAGGGGGGTGAATTTGATGAACCCGGTTATCTCCTTTAAACGCACAAAGGCATTAAAGGACAAGTACGACCCTTTTCGCGTACCATCTTTTTGGACGAAGGAAAACCTGTTGGGCATCAACTTGAGCGAGGTGGCTTTTGTCAATTGGAATGCGGGTGGTGACAATGCCATTAGTGGGCTGAGTTTTTTAAAGCTCGTACGGGACTATAAGTTCCGGTATTTTAAGTGGGACAATATCGTTGAACTTCGGTATGGCCTCAACGCCCAGGAAGGACGTCAAATAAGAAAGACCGAGGATGTTATCCGACTAAGCTCAAACGTTGGCTACAGGAGGGACACCATCAGCAATTGGTATTATTCCGTGCAGCTTAACTTCAATACCCAATTTTCGAACGGTTATAAATATCCGGATAGGGACAATCCCATATCACGTTTTATGGCTCCCGGATATTTCTTTTTCGGTGCCGGTACTTCCTATATCAGCAAAAACCAGAAGTTCAATCTTTACATGTCGCCCATCACCCAAAAATCCACCTTTGTCCTTGATCAGGATTTGGCAGACAGAGGTTCCTTTGGTGTGGAAAAGGCCATTTTGGATGCAAATGGCAATGTAATTACACCCGGGGAAAACCACCGGTTGGAGCTTGGAATTCTGATTACGCACAAATGGGACTTCAATATTGCCACAAACATCGACGCCAATAGTCGGTTAAACCTCTATACCGATTATCTAAAGAGTTTTGGTAATGTGGACGTGGATTGGGAACTGAACATAAAAATGAGGGTGAACAAATACATTCTTACCACCTTGGGCACACATATCATCTATGACGATGACATCCTGTTTGACGAAATCCAAAACGATGCAGGTATCGTTGTGGATCCCGGCATACCCAAAATACAGTTCAAACAAGTGCTGGGTGTGGGAGTGGCTGTTGACTTCTAAAGCTGTTTTCCCGTTATTTTGTTATGGATATGCACGGCGGAACTGTCCGACAGACTAGCAACATAGCAACAGGTATTCAGCAGTATTTCATAAAGGGAAAGGTCCGTCCTTCTGTAAAATTCCGGCAAGGTCTCCAGCAACAAGTGATGGTAATTGGATGCCGTAAGGTTCCTTTTTTTAACCAGGGCATCGGTATATACCTCTAGGATATCGGCAATGATCTTATATCCGGCAATCTCTTTTTCAATAACTTCCTGAGCCTTGTAAACCTTCTCTACACTCAAGCTAATAATATCCTTAATTTGAGCGTCGTATTTGCTTTTATCCATGAGAGAAGTATCCATGATACCATAGAGTATATTCTCCTCATTGTCCATAAAAATGGATACGGCATCCTGAATGAGCGTGTTTATGGCCAAGGCCCTTAAGTAACTGATGCGGTCTTCCTTATACTTAAGGGTATTATACTTTTTGGTATTTATGGAATCCTTGACCAATTTTATCAGATATTCCAAGGCAAAATCCTCCGAAATCAATCCCAAATTGATACCGTCCTCAAAATCGATAATCGTATAACAAATATCGTCTGCCGCTTCCACCAAATACGTCAAGGGATGCCTGGCAAAAGAAACATCAGATCCATTTCTAGTTTGGATCAGTCCCAAATCTTGGGCAACGTCCATAAAGGCTTCCTTTTCCGACTGGAAAAACCCAAACTTTTTATCGGAAATATGTTTTGTAGGTTTCTTGGGCAAGGATTCCTTAGGATATTTCATAAAGGCCCCTAAGGTTGCGTAGCTCAAACGAAGGCCACCAGAAACACCCTCCCTATCCTGGGTCAATAATTTAAAGCCGTTGGCATTCCCTTCAAAATCAATGATGTCCTGGTATTCCTTTGGACGTAGGTGCTCCTTGAAAATACGCCCATTACCGTTCTTGAAATACTCCCCAATGGCCTTTTCCCCGCTATGTCCAAAAGGAGGGTTGCCTATATCATGTGCCAAGGCCGCTGCGGCGACGATCGCCCCAAAATCATTGAACTTATATCCGTGGATTTCGCTTAAATGCGGGTGTTTCTCCAAAATTTTTTGACCGGCCAACCTTCCAAGGCTCCTCCCCACAACGGAAACTTCCAAGCTATGCGTCAATCGGGTATGTACAAAGTCGGTTTTGGACAACGGAATCACCTGGGTTTTGTCCTGCAAGCTTCTAAAAGCTGCGGAGAAAATGATTCGGTCATAATCTACATCAAAGCCCAAACGGGTCTCGTTCTGTTCGTTCCTGATGCGTTTATTGACATCGCCCTTTCTACGCAAGGACAGCAATTGCTCCCAATTCATGATGCTTGTTTAATCCTCGCAAGATACATTTTTTGTGATGTAGAACGATGAAAAGAGACGAAAACGGGACGGAAAGCAACCAATACCTTAACCTAAAGAAAATAAATAGATAACCAGTACATAACCTTAAGTTAACCTTGCATGTTTTTATTTGCAGGCAAATAAACTGTTGTTACATGAGAGTATTATTTTTTGCTATAGCCGTACTTTTCACGACCCTAATATATGCCCAGGCGACTGGATCCGTTCGCGGAAAGATTCTGGACAGCGAAATGTTCAACGAGCCCTTGCTTATGGCAACGGTCTCCCTGAAAAATACCAATTGGTCTGACCAAACAAATTTCAATGGAAATTTTGAGATTACAGATGTGTCCCCCGGCGAATACGTAATGGAAATCAACTTTTTAGGGTATGAACCTTTGGAAGTTCCCATTGAAATAAAAGAGGACGAGCAACTGGAAATTATGGAGTCGCTAAAAGCCAGGACATTGGCCATGCCTATAATGGCCGAAACTTCCGAAAAAATGACATCGGACCGGTCTACAGAACCCAATTATTGATACTGTAGGACTTCAACATACTATTTGGTCAATTTTCCAGCTATTACGGATTTATTTCCTATTTTCATCGTCAATAATAGAAAGATGGACATATACGGTTTGATTCCCACCTACTTCATAACCTTATTTTAACCTGATTGACGATTTATAATATCATTTTTGCATTTATTTAATTTTTAGATGGGAGAAAACATATACCTCTTCATGATCATTGCTTTGGCCGTTTTGGCCATCACGGATCTAGTGGTTGGAGTAAGTAATGATGCGGTCAACTTTTTGAATTCGGCTATAGGGAGTAAGGCCATTTCCTTCAGGACGATCATGATCGTAGCCAGTGTAGGGATAGCTTTTGGCGCCATTTCCTCGAGCGGTATGATGGAAGTAGCCAGAAAAGGTATTTTTAATCCCGGTGAGTTCGTATTTGCGGAAATAATGATCGTGTTCATGGCCGTAATGATTACGGATATCCTGCTTTTGGACTTCTTCAATACCTTGGGCATGCCCACCTCCACTACGGTTTCCATTGTATTTGAGCTATTAGGTGCGGCCGTTGCCATATCCTTGGTAAAAATTTATGCCGATGAAGGAAGTTTCTCTGATTTGGCTAACTACATTAATACCGATAAGGCCACGGAAATCATCTTGGGCATACTGCTATCCGTTGTTGTGGCTTTTACCATAGGGGCTATTGTGCAATTCCTAAGCCGGATTCTTATTTCCTTCAAATTCCATGAAAAACCCAAATGGTACGGTGCCATTTTTGGTGGTTTGGCTATTACGGGAATCATTTATTTTATTCTGGTCAAAGGTCTTAGTGGAACTTCCATCCTTCCTGAGGCTATAAACCAGTTCATCGCTACCCAAGCGTCTTTATTTATTGCAATCAATATTGCGTTTTGGACCTTGGTTTCCTATGTGGTTTCCGCCTTTTTGAAATGGAACATTTACACAATCATTATCATTTTGGGCACCTTTGCATTGGCAATGGCTTTTGCCGGTAATGATTTGGTCAATTTTATTGGGGTGCCCTTGGCGGCATTGGAATCGTTCACTAGCTGGAAAAGCTCCGGAATCCTTCCTACCGAGTTCAACATGAAAGGACTCTCTGCGGCCGTACAGACCCCAACCTACCTCCTGCTTTTGTCAGGGGTTGTCATGATTATTACCCTTTGGTTTTCATCCAAAGCCAAAAGTGTGGTAAAAACCAGTGTTGACCTATCCAGACAGGATGAAGGAGACGAACGATTTGAACCCAATTTCCTTTCCAGGAATATCGTAAAATACACGATTGTCGCTTCCGAAAATCTAAGTGGAATTATACCGAAAAGTATCCAGGAAAGAATCGACAAGCAATTCCAAAAACCGTACGTATACATTCCAAAGAGCAAGGTAAAGGACCAACCTGCTTTTGATTTGGTACGGGCTTCGGTCAACTTAATGGTGGCCAGTGTTTTGATTTCCTTGGCAACCTCCATGAAATTGCCTTTGTCCACCACCTATGTGACTTTCATGGTGGCTATGGGGTCTTCCTTGGCCGACAGGGCTTGGGGACCGGAGAGCGCCGTCTACAGGGTCGCAGGTGTGCTCAATGTTATTGGCGGATGGTTCTTTACCGCGTTTAGCGCCTTCACGGCCGCGGCCATAATTGCTTACATAATACACCTTGGTGGCCTTTTTGCCATTGGTGCCCTATTGATTTTGGCTTTCCTGCTCATAGGTAAAAACTACCTCTCCCATTCCAAAAAAATAAAGGAAACCAAATTGGAGGAAAAACTACAGCGTGCAGAAAGCAATACGATTATTGGATTGATAGAGGAAAGTTCCTCAAACATTGCCCTTTCGATGAAAAGGGGCAATAAAATCTATACCCAAAGTATCGACGGACTGGCAAAACACGACATAGACACCCTTAAAAAAGGAAAAAAAGGCATCAATAAACTGGACAAGGAGGTTGAGGACCTACGAAATAACATTTTCTATTTTATCAAGAATTTGGACGAATCCAGTGTAGGAACAAGTAACTTTTACATCACCGCTCTGAGTTATTTACAGGATATGACACAATCCTTGGAGTATATTTCCAAAGCGGGATACAAGCATGTCCATAACAACCATAAAAGACTTCGGTTTAACCAAATAAAGGACCTAAAGGAAACCGAGTCGTATGTGGAAGACCTATTCAAAAGCATTCAGGATATTTTTGAGAACAAAAGGTTTGAAAAATTGACACCGCTTCTCATGAATAAACAGGAGCTGCTCAACAAACTCGATGCTAAAATTGCCAAGCAGGTAGAACGCACCCGATCGGACGAATCCAGCCCTAAAAACACCGCCCTCTACTTTAGCCTTTTGCTGGAGACCAAGGATTTATTGACCGCCATTATGAACTTAATAGAGACCTATGAAAAGTATTCAAATTCTAAAGTGGTTTCTTCCAGTACTTTTCTTTAACATTCTTCAAAGCAGTGCCCAAGAAGAACTGACCGGACCCAAATTGTTGGAAAAGGCCATTGCCTACCACGATCCCAATGGAAATTGGAAAAGTTTTAAGGGAAAAATGGCCATTCTCATGTCAACCCCAGATGCGGAAACGCGTAGGACACAGTTGGAATTGAACCTACCCGGCCAATATTTTAAATCGTCCGTACGAAAAGGAAATTATACGGTTGATTATATCATAGACAAGGGCGAATGTGAACTATTGCTGAACAACAGTCCCGTTATTGCCGATACGTACCGGGATAGTCTTCAGATTACGTGTGAGCGGGCTCTTAAAATGAAGGATTACTACACCTATCTATATGGCCTGCCCATGAAATTAAAAGATCCTGGGACCCTTATAGACCCCAAAGTGGGCAAAAAATCATTTAAGGGAAAAGAGTATCTGGTTTTAAAAGTAAAATACGACGAAGAAGTAGGGAGCGATACTTGGTACTTTTATTTTGACCCAACCAATTACAAGATGGAAGTCTATCAATTCTTCCACGATGAATCCAAAAACGACGGTGAATACATCCTATTATCGGAAGAAATTACCGTCAACGACATAAAAATGCGCAAAATAAGGGCATGGTACTATAATACGAATGATAAATATTTAGGAACGGACGACCTTGTAAAAGCATACGCTTTGGATTAACCGCTGCTATCTATAAAAATTCATCTCATCCATATACTTCCAAACGGCAGCCGGTAACATAGGTTTGATGTTCTTTCCTTTCTTGTGTTCCCTGCGAATGAAGGTTGAAGAAATTTCCATAATTGGAGCATTTACCCTATGTATTTTGGGATGCTCCTTAAATTTGAATCCCATCTCTCCCTCCGAAATCCTTGGATATACATATAAATCATATCCCTCCAAAATGGCATCATAGTTCTTCCATTTATGGAAACCTTTTAGGTTATCCTCCCCCATTATCAGGCAAAATTGATGTCCATCCGGGTATTTTTCTGATAAATGGACCAAGGTATTGATAGTATAATTGGGTTGGGGAAGTTCAAACTCTATTTTGGAAGGTTTTAACTTTGGATAGTCCTCCGTAGCCTCCAATACCATTTGGTATCTGTGGTGGTTGTCCAGAAGCGATTTCTTCATTTTAAAAGGACTTTGAGGAGTTACCACGAACCAAACCTCATCAAGATCGGAAAACTCCACCATGTGGTTCGCAATGACCAAATGACCGATGTGTATCGGGTTGAAAGTACCAAAATACAGTCCTATCCTTTTCATCGGCATATCAAGCTAATCATAATAAGAAGGAAAAAAAGCTGTGAGAACGCACTACTCCTTATTCTTAACCCCTACAAAATCCGCGACCAATTCCTCCGCTTCCTTTAGGGCCACTTTTAAATCGTAGTTTTTAATAACCTTATCGAATTGAGGTGCGGTAGCCAATTCTACCGATGCTTTGGCGATGCGCATATTGATTTTATCATCGCTCTCCGTACTTCTTTTTTTCAAGCGTATCTTAAGTTCGTCCACACTGGGCGGCTTAACGAAAACGGCCAGGGTACGGTCCGGAAATTTCTTTTTGATACGAAGGCCCCCAACCACGTCGATGTCAAAAATAACGTTCTTGCCCTGGGCCCATAATCGTTCTACCTCGCTTTTCAAGGTGCCGTAAAAATTGTCGCGATACACTTCCTCCCACTCCAAAAAATCATCGTTCTTGATATGGTTCTTAAACTCCGAAACCGTCATGAAATAGTAGTGCTCCTTATTTTTTTCCTTTCCCCTTCTGGGCCTGGACGTAGCCGATACGGAAAACGCCAAATTCAGTTCTGGGATTCCCAAAAGATGACGTACGATGGTCGTTTTTCCACTTCCGGACGGCGCCGAAAAAATAATGAGCTTTCCTCCTTCCATTATAAAACGTTTAGCATCTGTTCCTTGATTTTTTCCAATTCGTCCTTCATTTGGACCACCAATTGTTGCATGGGGGCGTAATTGGCCTTGGAACCAATGGTATTGATCTCACGCCCTATCTCTTGGGAGATAAAACCCAGCTTTTTACCATTACTGTCACTGGACATCAAGGTTTTTTCAAAATAATCCAAATGGTTGGCCAAGCGTACCTTTTCCTCCGTTATATCGTACTTCTCCAAGTAATAGATGAGTTCCTGTTCAAAACGATTCGCATCTACCTCCATCTTGATATCCTGTACAGCCTTTTCCAATCGCTCCCGCACATTGGCCTGCCTTTCAGGGTCCATGGCCACGACTTTTTCCAATAACCCCTGTAATGCCGCTACTCGCTCCAGAAAGTCCTTTTCAAGGACACTCCCTTCCTCAGACCTGAAGGTGTTGATTTCAGCCAAGGCCCCTTCCAAGGCACCTAAAATTGCCTGGTATTCCTCATCATCAATATCGTCCCTATCCGTTCGCATGGCATCGGGCAACTTTAGGGCCATTTCCAACAACTGAATATCTTGCCCGTCAGCAATGGACTTCAGTTGCTTCATGTACTGCCTAACAACGTTCTCGTTGACCTGGCCTGAAGCCTCATCGCCCGTGATCTCCACATAGAGGTTAAAATCGACTTTACCACGTTGCAGGGAGTTCGCGATCAGCTTTCTAAGCTCCAACTCCTTTTCCCTATAGGCAGACGGCATCCGAGCATTTAAATCGATACTCTTGCTGTTCAAGGATTTAATTTCTACCGTAATTTTCTTAGTTGGAAGCTGTACAACATGCTTCCCGAATCCAGTCATGGATTGAATCATAAATCGAATTTAGTTGGGGCAAAGATACCTTTTTTGAACGGGTATTGAGATGCCCTTCACGAGCGTTGCAAAGCCGAGCTCAAATACTTAAAGTTCCCTGACCCAAATATTGCGATAACTTACGCGGCTATCGTCCCCATGATCCTGTAAAATTATAGGACCTTTACCGTGGGCAGGGTTCTTGGGCCACCCAATATAAGGTGTAGTTCCTTTGATCTCAATATGGTCCTGAACCAGAACACCATTATGGATAACCGTCATGGTACCAGACTTAATTTTACCACCTTCTTCATTGAACTCCGGGGCATGGTAAATGATATCATAGGTATTCCATTCCCCTGTAGGCACGGAAGCCATGGCCAAAGGCACATGCTGTTTGTAGATGGACGCTACCTGTCCGTTTACATAGGTTGGATTATCGTTATTATCCAATACCTGAACCTCGTACAGACCGTTTAGGAAAATACCACTATTACCCCTGTTTTGCCCTTCCCGTTGAACAGGTAGCGGCGATTTCCATTCAATATGGAGTTGAATGTCCCCAAAATTTTGTTTGGTTTGGATGTCACCTGTTTTATCGTTAACGGTCATACTACCATCGTCATTCAAATGCCATTTTGCTGCAGTGCTGTCCTTAGCGGAAATCCAATTGTCAAAACCGCTGCCATCAAACAAAATTATGGCATCACTGGGCGCACCATTTTGGGAAGAGGGGTTTACCACTGGAACCTTAGGTTCGTAGAACTCCGTTTCCTCAGGAGTGGTAGGCTCGGTACCACTGTATTCCTCATGTACGATAACTTCATCTTTTATTTCCGTTGCGGATTCCTTGGCAACTTCCTGTACCTTTTCCTGGCAGGCGGTGAATACTAGCGAAAATAACAATCCGACACTATAGATTCTCTTCATAATTATTGTTCTTGGTGTTAAAGCTCCTTTATTTTGATGTTTTTATAGGCCACTCCATCACCATGATCTTGTAGCGCTATTTTACCGGTAGGGTATTTTGCGAAATGTTCCCAATCCGCAAATTTGGAATTGGCCACCATTTCGCCCCATTCCGGGTCGTTCACTGGAAATTCCACCACGGTTTCCCCGTTCAATTCAACCCTTCCCTCATTGGTTTTATGGTTTATGGTAATGACCATGGTATTCCACTCGCCGACGGGCTTTGTCATATCTTTCATAGGCGATACCATATCGTACAATGCCCCGGATTGATGGCTGGTTCCGTTCTTACCATCGGGGTGTCCTTCATTGTCCAATACCTGGATCTCTGGGCCTGTAAGATAGGGTTGCCCCAGACTATCGATTTCCTTCACGCCCCACATTACGCCGCTATTCCCATTTTGGGCGATTTTCCAATCCATGGACAGGACAAAATCAGTATAACTACCGTCTGAAACTAAGTTGAACTGATTTCCATTTTCCCTGGTTTCCGGCGGATAAAAGACCATAGCGCCGTCCTCAATCTTCCAGTTATCGGATACATCCTCCTTTAGGTATTCATGCCAACCGTTGAAGGATTCCCCATCGAATAACGTTGTCCATTCATCGGCCTTTGAAGACATTGTAGTTTCCTCCACCATTTCCTTGGTTTCCTCGGCCTCCTTTTTTGCCTCCTTGCAACCTAGTACAAGCATTACAAGAAAAGCTATTTTAAATATATTTTTCATAAGTTCAGTTTTTATGATTAAAGTCCTAAAATGTTTTTTAACATTTGTTCATCGGTTTCGGCACCGGCAAAATCGTCAAATGTTTTTTGTGTTGCCTCAATGATGTGGTCCTTAATGAAAACGGCACCTTCCCGCGCTCCCTGTTCCGGACTTTTAATGCAGCATTCCCATTCCATTACGGCCCATACATCACAGCCATACTGTGTCAACTTGGAAAATATGGTCTTGAAGTCGATTTGGCCATCGCCTAATGAACGGTATCTTCCCGCGCGGTTGCCCCAATCGTTATAACCGCCAAAGGCTCCTTTCTTTCCCGTTGGGTTAAACTCGGAATCCTTTACATGAAAGGATTTTATGAATTCATGGTAAAAATCGATGTACTGAATATAATCCAATTGCTGGAGCACGAAGTGACTCGGATCGTAAAGAATATTTACGCGTTTGTGATTATTCGTCGCTTCCAAAAAGCGTTCAAAGGTGTCGCCATCATGAAGGTCTTCACCTGGGTGTATCTCATAACAGACATCCACACCTTCCTTGTCAAAGTGGTTCAATATGGGCATCCACCTTTTGGCCAACTCTTCAAAGCCCATCTCTACAAGTCCTGCCGGCCTTTGTGGCCATGGGTGCATGGTATGCCATAGCAGCGAGCCTGAAAACGTGGCATGGGACGTTAGGCCCAGCCTTCTACTGGCGGTAGCGGCTTTTTTTACCGTTTCAATGGCCCATTCCGTTCTGGCCTTGGGATTGTTATGTAGATTTTTTGGCGCAAAGGAGTCGAACATCAAATCATATGCGGGGTGCACTGCCACTAACTGTCCTTGTAGGTGCGTGGAAAGTTCCGTGATTTCCAAACCATAGGAATTTATCTTGCCCTTGAGCTCGTCACAATAGTCCTGGCTCTCTGCCGCCTTGTCCAAATCAATGAGAAAACTTTCCCACGTGGGTATTTGAATGCCTTTGTAACCTAAATCCGCAGCCCATTTACATAATCCATCCAAGGAATTGAACGGTGCTTTGCTATCTACAAATTGTGCTAAAAATACTCCTGGTCCTTTAATTGTTTTCATCTCTTATCTTTAATTGTTTTTAAGCGGTTAGATGTAATTATTCAATACCTTGATTACTGTTTTTTCTATATTTTTAATAAATTCTCACTTTACCCATCTCGATGAAATTTATCGTAGATAATGGCCAATTTCCCTACTTAACCTAAGATTTCGTTGTTAACCTGTTGTTTATCTTGTTACTAGACGTAAATGAATTAATCTTATATTTAGAGAATCAATTCACTATTTCCATTTTTGCCAATAGTCAAGTCATAAATATAGCAAATACCGATAAAATAAGATAAAAATATCAGAATGAATCAAAACGAAACATACGATGCTATTGTGGTTGGCACAGGAATTAGCGGCGGCTGGGCAGCAAAGGAACTTACCGAAAATGGCCTAAAGACCTTGGTCCTGGAAAGGGGACGCATGGTGGAACACATTAAGGACTATTCGACCATGAACGACGACCCTTGGGATTTTCCTTATAAAGGGGAGCTTTCCGCGGACGATCAAAAAAAGTACCACGTGCAAAGTAGGGTTAATTGGGCGCCAAAGGATGATAACAAGCATTTTTTTGTAAACGATTTGGAACATCCCTATGTAGAGACCAAACGGTTCGATTGGATACGGGGCTATCAGGTAGGTGGAAGATCTCTTACATGGGGTAGACAGAGCTATCGCTGGAGTGATATCGATTTTGAAGCCAATAAAAAGGAGAATATTGGCGTGGATTGGCCGGTGCGATACAACGACATTGCGCCTTGGTATGATAAAGTGGAAAAATATATTGGGGTAAGTGGTCAAAATTTAGGCCTCAAGCAATTGCCGGACGGCATCTACCAACCTGCCATGAAACTGAATTGTGTAGAGGAGGCCTTTCAAAAAGCAACGGCAGAAAAATTTGAGGATGGACGACTAGTTACCATAGGTAGGGCGGCTCATATTACGGATCCGGAGGCCAAATTTGAAGGACGTAATACCTGTCAAAACAGAGACCGCTGTTCTAGGGGATGCCCCTTTGGCGGATATTTTAGCAGTAACTCCTCCACATTACCTGCTGCGGAAAGGACAGGAAATATGACATTGAGACCTAACTCAATTGTATATGAGGTCATATATGACGATACAACAAAGTTGGCCACCGGCGTGAAGGTTATAGATTCCGAAACCCATGAAAAACTGGAATTTAAGGCAAAGGTCATCTTTTTATGTGCCTCGGCCATGGCCTCCGTAGGAATATTGCTTCAATCGAAATCCGAACGTTTTCCCAACGGATTGGGCAATGATTCCGATGCTTTGGGAAGAGGCATCATGGACCACCATTATAAATTAGGGGCGACCGCAAAAGTGGATGGTTATTTGGATAGGTATTATAAAGGAAGACAGCCTTCTGGATTTTATATTCCAAGGTTTGTAAACTTGGACGAAAGTACCGGGAGAAATGAATATCTAAGGGGTTTTGGTTATCAAGGTAGGGCCAGCAGGGGAGATTGGACGGAAGCCATCGCTGAACTCAACTATGGAAAAGAGCTCAAGGACCAAGTCCTAAAACCAGGTAAATGGACTATAGGGGCTACCGGCTTTGGGGAATTCCTACCCTATGAAGATAATAGGGTAACTCTAAGCCCCACTGAAAAGGATAAATGGGGCCTGCCACAATTGGCCTTTGACGTTGAGTTCAAGGAAAACGAATACAATATGAGGGAGGATATTAAAAAGCAAATTGTGGCCATGTTCAAGGCCGCCGGTTTTAAGGATGTACAAGCCTATGACGAAGAGACTGGTCCCGGTTTGGGCATACATGAAATGGGTGGTGCCCGAATGGGACATAGTCCAAAAAATTCCATTGTAAACAAGCATAACCAGGTGCACCTTGTTCCAAATGTATATGTAACGGACGGTGCCTTTATGTCGTCCTCCAGCTGTGTAAATCCCAGCTTAACCTATATGGCTTTTACGGCCCGTGCCGCAAACCATGCGGCGAAGGAATTTAAGTCGGGCACTTTTTCATAAGCGGAACAGTAATCGGGAAAGGAATAAAATGTATCGATTTAATTGCACTTTTAAATTTTATGCCAGTTCTTTAGCATTTGTATGCTAACCAACCATTCGCTTTAGATTATGGAAAATGCCTCAGCTAGGAACATGTGGGGAGATTACTTGGACAAGCACTTGGAAGATGCCTTCCACGAAGCCCCACAGGTAATTCATTTTTGCGATAACCAACAAGATGCCGATTTATGTGCGGATCTTGTTAAAAAAGGAATAAAAAAGGCCACTACGGACTCCCTTTTGGGACTTCAGTACAGAAAAGAACCCTTGCCAAAAATTGGGGATTTTAAAGTAGTGACCAATTGGGATGGAGAGGCCCAATGTATCATAAAGTTAACTTCCGTCAAGTTAAAACCCTATTTCAGTATCGATGCCGCCTATGCCCAGTTGGAGGGAGAAGGTGACAAAAGTCTGGACTATTGGAAAAAAGTTCATTGGGATTATTACAAACGGGAACTGGAACCTTTTGGGCGTGTCCCAAGGGAAAGCATGATCTTGATATGTCAGGAATTCGAAAGAATATTTTAAAGCAAAAAGGACCGGTGAGTAGACGGTCCTTTTTTAAATGGGTTTATTAATTAATCCTCTAAATTCACCCAAGTACTTCCATTTTTGTTGGATTCCACAGTAGACAGGATGAAATCCATACCACGTACCCCATCGATGATCGTTGGGAATTCACCATCGTTATATTTTTCACCACGGATGGCCCTAGCAGCACCCAGATAGATATTTGCCATGGAATCAAAAATTCCTTCCGGGTGTCCTGGAGGTAATTTAGTGCCATCCAAGGACAGCTCGGTATTATAAGCGTGACCTGGTTTGTAAACCTGTACAGGTTCCGTATCGCTCATCTTGTACAAGAAATTAGGATTTTCCTGTTCCCATACAAATGCGCCTTTTTCACCATAAATGCGAATGGCCAAGCCATTTTCCTCGCCGGTAGCCACTTGGCTTCCTCGAATCACCCCTTTTACATGGTCCCCCATTCTAATCAAGACGGTACCATCCACATCCATTTGGTTATCATCGTATAAATAGTTAAAATCGCACAAAACGGATTTTACCCTAAGCCCTGTAGTGTACTCCACCATATTAAAGGCATGTACCCCAATATCGCCCATGCAAGAGCTGATACCCGCTTTTTTAGGGTCCAAACGCCAAACAGAATTTCGTTTCTCCTTATCATGGATAATTGCATTGATCCATCCCTGATAGTACCTTGCATCGACCTTATGAATTTTTCCTAAGGCCCCTGCCTTGATCATTTCCCTCATTTGGCGTACCATGGGATATCCGGTATAGGTATGTGTCAACGCAAATACCGTTCCCGATTTTTGTTGGGCCTCCAGGAGTATCTTTGCCTCTTCCAAAGTAGTGGTCATTGGCTTTTCACAGATTACGTGAAAACCATTGTCCAATAATTTTTTTGCCATTGGAAAGTGCAGGAAGTTTGGGGTCAATACGGAGCAAACCTGGATACGCTCATCTTCAGGCAGTTTCATTTCCTCTTCCACCAAAGTGTCAAAATCCTTGTAAACTCTGTCCAAGGGAATGTCTATTTCCTTGGCGAACGCCACGTTGTCTTCATAATTCGGGTTAAAAACCGCTCCTGTAATCTGATAATTGTCATTGATGTGGGAAGCTACCCTATGCAATACCCCAATAAGAGAATCTCCTCCTCCTCCTAAAATTCCTAATCTAATTTTCTTTGGCATGTTGTAATCGTATTTTAAGTTTTAAGGTTTTCAATTTATGTAAAAAATCTAAGATTGATAGTCGATTTTTTCCGATTTGAACAAAAGAGCGAACAAAATAGACACAACCAGGGCAAAACCGGCCGGGTATAGCCAAATGCTATCCCAAATATGCATTCCGTCACTCAACAAGTATTTATTGGATATTACCCCTGCAATCCAAAATCCTATCAGCATTCCAACCCCATAGGTGGCCAAGGTAATCAATCCTTGGGCGGAGCTTTTATATTTGGGTCCCGCTTTGCCATCCGTATATATTTGTCCAGAAACAAAGAAAAAATCATAACAGATTCCATGTAAGGCAATCCCAATAAGCAACATGAACTCACGTTCGCCAACATCACCAAAGGCAAAAAGTAAATAGCGAACAAACCAAGCCAACATCGCCACTATAATCGTATTCTTAAATCCGAAGCGGGTAAAGAAAACAGGTAATAACAACAGAAATAGGATTTCCGAAAGTTGTCCCAAGGTCATTTTACCGGTGGGACTCTCCATTCCCACCTCGACCAAAAAGGGATTTGCATTTTGGTAATAGAATGCCAATGGAATACAAATTAGAATAGAGGATATGAAAAAGATCAAAAAATTCCTATCCTTAAAAAGGCCCAAAGCATCCAGACCCAAAATTTCCCTGAGTGATGGTTTATCACCGTTACTCTTCGCCTTTGGGGGTGTTTTGGGCAAAGTAAAACTAAAAACCCCGAGAAAAATCGAGGCTATGGAAGTCATTAAAAAGGTATTTTTTAGCATACCCTGCATAATACCGCCCGTGGAATCCCATTTAAAAAAGTAACTGATAAGTACACCTGCCATAATCCAGCCCATGGTACCAAAAACCCTTATCAATGAGAACTCCTTGGCCGGATTCGACATTTGGTTAAAGGAAACGGAATTTACAAGGGCCAGCGTAGGCATATACAAAATCATATAGCCCAATACATAGGGGTAAAAAACCTCAAAAGAGGTAGTTTTATACATTAAGAACAGAAGGCCGGCACCTATTAAATGCAGAAGGCCCAATATTTTTTCGGCATTAAAAAATCTATCGGCGATCAAACCAATGACAAAAGGAGCTATGATCGCGCCCCATGACTGTGTAGAGAACGCCAATGCAATTTCGCTATCGGTCGCATTAACATTATTTCCAAGAAAAGTACCCAAGGTTACGAACCAGCCTCCCCAAATGAAGAATTCAAGGAACATCATTAGACAAAGCTGCATTCTTACTCCCAAGTTCATAGCAACCTATCTTTTATAGAACACATAGTCCAAGACCAAAGGCTCCAAGCCATTGTTCCTGAAATCAACTGCAATCTGTCCCCTATGATTGGTAGAATGGTTGATGATATGGAACAGGATATCCTTTATGGTATTGGTAAACAATCTACCTTCTGAATTTTCGTAGTCGATGCGTTTCTCAAAACTATCGGTATTGGTAACGATCTCAAAGGAATTTCTTTGATTTTCGTAATGGATATCCCCCCAATCCTTGCAATTATGAATATCCCAGGAATTAAACTCAGGCTTACTCCCAAGGATTCTAGCATTCCATCCGTGATGGGCGTTCAAAATATGACTAAAAAGCTTTTGAGTGTTATCAGGAACCCGCTGCATCGCAATGCATTGTTCGATTATCCTTTTATTACAATAATAGTTGTAATCAAAAAGCTCATTAAAAAATGCCTTCATTTTTGAGAAACATAGAATTAAACAACTTTTTGAGCTGCCTTTATAAGTAAGTCCCTGGTAGCGATAATGCCTTCCTCCTCACTGAGTACGTTCCCCTCATATTCTACCCCAACAAAACCGGTATAGCCATTATCCTTTACCATTTGTAGCATTTTAACATAATCTATGTTTTCCTCATTGCCATCGGCATCAAAAACATTTGATTTTGCGCTTACCGCCTTGGCGTACGGCATCAGTTCCTTTACACCCTTGTATTTATCGTAGGACACTTCACACTCCCAACTATCCGGTTTTCTGGTTATACAGAAGTTCCCAAAATCTGGCAAGGTACCCACGTTCTCCATGTTCACTTTTTCCATGACTTGTGCGTGAAGCTCTCCATTGGAAGAAAGTCCCCCATGATTTTCCACCAATATATTTATATTCTTGTCCTTTGCGTATGTGGCCAATTTGGTCAATCCGTCTACGGAATTCTCTATCCATTCCTCTGGGACATTACTTCCATTGAGATTAACGCGAATGGCGTGGCATCCCATAGCGGCGGCGGCATCCACCCATATTTTATGTTTCTCCACCGTTTCATTACGTTCGGCCTCGTCATTCACGGCTAAATTGCCTTGACCATCTATCATAATAAGCACGTTTTTCATTCCGTGCTTCTGGGCTTCTGCATTACTCTTTTCAACGAAGGCGGCCATGGCCTCTTCTGAGTAATCCGCATCGGAAAGTTCAGGATTGTACAATTGACTTACATATTCCAAGCCTTTGAAGCCCCAGTTTTTGGCCTTTTCGGCAAAGGCATAGGGGTCTACCCCATTTTCCCTAATCATTCTATGAATGGACCACTGTGCCAAGGAAAGCTCAAAAAATGGTGCTGCCGGTGTTGTCTCCTCAACTTCCCCAGTCTTACCTTCTTCTTTCTTTGTCTCTTTGCAAGCATAGGCCCCAAAGAAAGTGACTCCTACCCCAGCTGCCGTGGTCTTGCTGATAAAATTTCTTCTTTTCATGAATCCGTGGATGTTTTTTGGTTATGTATTTGATTTTAATTTAGTTCCCAAGGGTCAAGGTTGTATTCTTCCTATATCCTACAACGATGTAGTAAGAGATTCTCAATAAGATTAAGTTTTAAATGTATAGAATTAATTTAATATTTAATAAATTTAGGGAATAAACAATTTCTATGAGTAAATTTTATTATAACGAAGAACAGGAATCGTACGATGCGATTGTTGTTGGTACTGGTATTAGCGGCGGTTGGGCCGCAAAGGAGCTTTGTGAAAATGGATTGAAAACCTTGGTTCTTGAGAGGGGTAGGATGGTGAAACATATTGAGGACTATGAGACCGCGAACATGGATCCCTGGGATTTTCCAAATGGAGGCGTAGCTACCAAAGAGATTATTGCACAGCAACCAAAGCAGCACAGGACTGGCTACACTACCAGCCAGGCAAGCCACATGTGGTTTGTAAACGACCTTGAGCACCCCTACAATGAGACCAAACGATTTGATTGGATGCGCGGTTATCACCTTGGGGGACGTTCCCTTCAATGGGGTAGACAGAGTTATCGCTGGAGCGATATCGACTTTACTGCCAATCAACGGGAAGGCATTGCGATAGACTGGCCCGTTCGTTATAAGGATATAGCACCTTGGTACTCCAAAGTGGAGAATTTTATTGGTGTGAGTGGGGAAGCCCTTAATCTTCCACAATTACCGGACAGTGATTTCCTTCCTATGATGGAACTGAACTGTGTGGAACAGCATGTTAGGGAAAAGGTAGCCGAAAATTTTGATGGACGTGTCATTACTTCGGGAAGGGTCGCACACATTACAGGCACTAAAAATTTCGACGGTAGGTCAAAATGCCAATTTAGGAATAGATGTATACGGGGTTGTCCTTTTGGTGCCTATTTCAGTAGCTTATCATCTACCCTACCAGCCGCCGAAGCCACAGGAAATATGACTTTAAGACCTGATTCCATCGTTCATGAGATTATGTACGACCCGGATACCAAAAGAGCTACGGGTGTAAAAGTAATTGATAGGGTAACCAAAGAGGCCCATGAATTTAAGGCGAAGGTTATTTTCCTTTGTGCCTCGGCCATAGCCTCTACCTCTATTTTAATGCAATCCAAATCGGATAGATTCCCCAATGGTATGGGCAATGACTCAGACCAGCTGGGTAGAAATATCATGGATCACCATCTTGGTGTGGGTGCATCGGGAAAATTCGACGGTTTTGATGATAAATATTATAAAGGCAGAAAACCCAATGGTGTATATATTCCAAGATTCAGAAACTTGGGAGGTGATTCCGATCGTACCGACTACAAGCGCGGTTTTGGATACCAAGGTGGTGCCAGCCGTGGAAACTGGGAAGAAGTGATCGCGGAAATGTCACACGGTAAAAGCTTAAAAGAAGCCATTACCAAACCAGGCGGATGGACTTTTGGCATTGGTGGTTTTGGTGAAATCTTACCCTATGAGGAAAACAGGTTCACCTTGGACTACGATAAAAAAGACCAATGGGGACTCCCAACGGTAACTTTCGATGCCGAGTTTAAGGAAAATGAATACAACATGCGTAAGGACATGCAGGAATCTGCCGTAGAAATGTTGGAGAAAGCAGGTCTTAGGGATGTTGTAGGACATGACAATAAGGAATCCCATGCCATAGGGCTCGGTATTCATGAAATGGGTACCGCAAGAATGGGTAGAGACCCAAAAACATCGGTACTTAATGGAAACAATGCCATACATGCCGTACCCAATGTCTATGTAACGGATGGGTCCTTTATGACCTCCGCAAGTTGTGTCAACCCTTCCTTGACCTATATGGCATTTACGGCAAGGGCCGCCAATCATGCCGCCGAAGAACTTAAAAAAGGAAATATATAATGGATAGAAGAAAAGCACTCAAAAATATGGGCCTTGCCATGGGATATACCGTGGCAACACCCACGCTGTTAAGTATCATGCAAAGTTGTAAAGGGGAACCGGTGGCCACATGGACACCTGAATTTTTTACCCCTGCCGAAGGAGGGACACTAACCAAATTGGTAGATATCATCCTTCCAAAGACGGATACCCCATCAGCTTCAGAACTTCAAGTGGATGTTTTCATCGACAAGTTTGCTATGGACGTCATGGAAAAAGACCAACAGGATTTCCTTAGAATGGCTATGGGTAAATTTACCGACAAAGCCCTACAGGATTCAGGTAAATCAACAGTGGAAGACCTCACGGCCGAAGACTTAGAACCGGTGTTGGCGAGTTCATTGAAATACAGCAAGGAAGACGAGGCCAAAATGTTCGAGTCCATTACCTCCTATACGGAGGCCGTGGCTGAAGGAAAAGAGGCTACCATAGATGATGAAACCTCAAGATTCGCATTTGCCAATAACTTGCGCGGTCTCGCAATTTGGGGCTATAAAACTTCCGAATATGTTGGTGAGGAAGTAATGGCCTACCTTCCCGTACCCGGGGAGTATATTCCTTGCGGGGATGTCCAAGAATTGACAGGAGGAAAAGCCTGGTCCCTATAAGATGAAACCCTCATCGAGGGATTTGTTATGATAAGTGAAATACCTCTGTAATATTAAATATCTAATAATCAGTCTTTTGAACTAATTTTGAACGTCTGGAATAAGCCAAAAAAATCTTTATAACTAGATTATCATTGGCGAAATCAAAGGTTCATGAACCCATATAAAGACAATAGGAAATGATGTGGATAATTGCATCCGACCTTTTTAAATCAATCAGTACCAACAAATGAAAAGAAGGGATTTTGTTAAAAATACGGCCCTTTCCAGTGGAGTTATTACACTGGGAGGGGTCGTTACGTATGCATCCGAAAAGAATAAGAAGACTTCTGCCACTACTTTCAACCTTAAATATGCCCCTCATTTTGGTATGTTCAAACAACATGCCGGCGAAAACCTCATCGATCAATTAAACTTTATGGCCGATCAAGGGTTTACGGCTTTTGAGGATAATGGTCTAATGAGTCGGGATGTAGCCATGCAAACGAGCATTGGAGAAACCCTCGCCAAAAGGGGAATGACCATGGGTGTATTTGTAGTGGATAAAGGCGGTAATATGGCAAATACCTTGGCAGCGGGTAAACAGCAGCATTTGGATATTTTCTTGGATGGTTGCAAACGTGCCGTTGAGGTCGCCAAAAGGGTAAATGCCAAATGGATGACCGTGGTTCCTGGTGCATTTGAAAGAAAACTGCCCATTGGGGTGCAGGATGCGAACGTTATTGAGGCTTTGAAGCGTGCCGCGGAGATTTTTGAACCCCATGGTCTTGTAATGGTATTGGAGCCACTGTCAGATTCCCCAGACCTATATTTACAGAACTCGGATCAAACCTATATGATATGTAAAGCCGTAGATAGCCCCTCTTGCAAAATTCTCTTCGATATTTATCATATGCAAAAAACAGAAGGGAACTTAATTCATAATATGGGCCTTACCTGGGACGAAATAGCCTACATACAAATTGGGGATAATCCAGGTAGAAATGAGCCTACTACGGGTGAAATCAACTATAAAAATGTCTTTAAATTCATATATGAAAAAGGTTTTGACGGGGTATTGGGAATGGAGCACGGAAATTCAATGTCCGGCAAGGAAGGGGAGACAGCGGTAATCGAAGCCTACAAAAGTGTTGATCGATTTCTATGAATTTGTACGCTAGTGGCTTCCTGCTTGACTTCCTGCTTGACCTTTAAAAATCAAGTTAAAATTTCTTTTTTTCGATGAACAACCATAATAAAATGTAAGATTTATATTACACTTTCGTTATAGTTGGTATGCATTCCTATTTGTATTTACTTGTCGTATACTGCGCCTTATTATGTATTTCCAAAATAAGTTGTTCCTATCTTAAAAAAAGGTACAAGCTTTGATTCCAATACTTATGTTTTGGCCTTACTTTTTTACAAAAAGGAAAACCGGGGAATTCATTCCCCGGTCATCTTTAATACAGAATAAAATCTAAAAATACGACCCTCAATGCTTCATAATATGAAAATGCCCACCAAGTGCTAATCTAGGTAGTTCCCCCGAAACCTAATATTAGACCTGTAATGCAACACTTCTGCGTTGCCATTACGATTGGCGCTCAAAACATTGACCGGAACAGAATATTCCTAGGGTCGTATATTGCTAATAATTTCGAAACGTATCCGAAATCCTAATTTTTTTCCCATAATCGTTGACCAAGGTTACATCCATATAACCCTGAATCCGATTATCTTCCAAACTTAAAATCCGTACTATACCGCTATTGGCAAAAAATGGCTTTTCTCCATAATCATTATGGGTAAAGTATCCAAAAATACCCTCGAAACCATTTAGGAAACCATCCACTTTACCAACTTGATATTCGCCGTTGTACCGTTCAGTGCCGCCGTTGGGGATTCTCATAACAAGTTCCATCCTACCGTTATACCTAGTATCCGTAAATACAAGATTCAAACTATTAATAATAGTTCCAGTCTCTGATTTTTCGCTTTGAAAACCAAAATCTAGTTGATTAGGAATCAAATCGTGATTTATAACTTCAGTAAAGCCATAGTCAATTTCATCCCCTGCATTGGAAATCAGAACAAAGGGCATTATGCCCAAAGAAACATATTTCACTATTTTAATGATGAAACGATACATCCCTTTCTCAATATCTAATTACGGACATCAACTATCGTCTTAGGCGCATTTTGTCCCATGGCCAATTTTTCATCCAAAACCGCTTCAGAATTTTTGTGTTCCAGTATAGATGCTACAATTACGACCACCAATAATATCCCGAACATAAGCAAGCATCTTTTCATAATCAGTTAATTTACAAGTTGCACAATTATCCACTACGAATTTATGACAAGAATAGCCTTGCCGTGGTCAACATGTATAAACTGCATTCTTTTTTGTATAATCGGAAGGCAGGATTTTAGGGGTTCCAAAAAAAATTACGTTTTGTATTTATTTTCTTACAGCATAACTTGATTTTTACCCCGTAAACGACTGATTTTACAATTTTTACCAGTTATACTGAAAAATTATCCATTGATACAAATTACCAATGAGTGTATATTCTAAGAACTAATTTTGATTAACTTCCCCGTACCGTAAAGTGTAAATATGTTAGAAGCTGTAATCGTCGACGATGAAATAAAGGCGCTCCAAAGTCTTACCTGGGAACTCACGAACTTTAGTGAGGAAATTCATGTAATGGCATCATTTACAAATCCTTTTGAGGCACTGGATTATTTGGAAAGAAATACACCAGACTGTCTTTTCCTAGATATTGAAATGCCAACAATGGATGGTTTTCAATTCATCCAAAAGCTAACTAATAAGAACTTTCCGGTCGTCATCACTACCGCTTACAACCAGTATGCCATTAAGGCACTTAAGAACGAGGCCATTGACTATTTATTAAAGCCTATTGATTCCGATGATTTGGAGGAAACCATTACCAAGATAAAAAAGTTCAACTCAAAGAATTTAACGGCCGAGAAGTTGGAAAGCATCCTTATCAATTTTAATGCGAGGTCCACGAACAAAAGAATTACCTTGAACACGGACGGCAAGTTACTCTTTTTGGAAAGCGATGAAATTTTGTATGCCGAATCCGACGGAAATTACAGTACAATATTCTTAACCGACGGTCAGAAAATCGTACTTACCAAAAAATTAAAGGAAGTAAACCAACTGTTGCCCGAAGAATGCTTTTTCAGAATTCATAATTCCTATATCATCAACCTAAATAAGATTAAGGAATTTCTTAAGACCGACGGTTATGTGGTCTTAAAATCCAATCATAAGATACCTGTTTCCAGACAAAAGAAATCGGATTTTCTTGATTTGTTATAAGTTTACATGATTTTAAACCTTTTTACAAATCATTGCGATTCAGCATACTTGAAACCTTCTTTATTAATAAGAAGGTTTATCCTTTTTTATGGTATTGTACTTTCGTTACATGTTGTTATATCACAGGATGCTTCGGATTCTCTAAAGCAAAAGGTAACCCAATTGATAGCAGCAAAACCAAGGACCTATGCGGAAATAGACAGCCTTTTACGGGAGTTCCGGAAAGATACCTTATCTATGAGATTCGTTATTGAAGCGTCAAAGAAAAACAACTATCCAGAAGCAGAACTATATGCCATAAATCAAATAGGAAGGGTGTATAGGGATATCTCAAACTATCCAAAAGCACTTGCCCTTTTTCAAGAAGCTCTTAAACTCTCGATTCAAGCAGAAAACATAGAGTTTAGAATCTACAGTCTTAATATGATTAGTGTGGCTTACAGGCGCACGGAGGCCATCAAATCCGCACTTGATTACAGCCAAGAAGCATTGGAACTTGCAGAAACTATTAAACCGGAGGATAGGTCCATAGGACTTAAAAGAAGTATCAATGTTTCCTTAAACTCCATTGGTAACATTTATCAACTTTTGGAACAATACGAACTGGCAATTCAAAAGTTCAAGGAATCCATGCAATTGGAGAAAGAGCTAGGAAACAAACTTGGGTTGGCCATAAATCATCAAAATGTTGGGGAGTGCTATGAAGCACAGGGAAAGTTGGAACCCGCCTTGGAAAACTTTCAAAAATCGCTTTCCTACAATGAAGAAATAAACTCGGAAAAAGGGAAAATCATATGCAACTATAGCATTGCCCATGTATATGTTCATATGGATAGAATGGACGAGGCACTTGCACTGCTCCAGTCATCCTTAACGAGGGCAAAGGCCTTGGGAGACCAGGAAATAATAGCCACGATTCTAAATAATTTGGGTTGGGCCAATCTGAACACAGGCGATTACAACCAGGCCGAATCCTATTTGCTCGAAGGGCTAAAAATTGCCAAGGCGTACAATTTTCCATCGGAAATAGCGGAGGCCAATAAATTTTTATCCGAATTATGGATGAAAAAGGACGACTTCAAAAAGGCCATGAATTATTATAAGGAGTCCAAAAAATACGAGGAACAGGTTACCAATAACTTGAACGTTAGGTATGTGAACGACATGATAGTACGATATGAGGCGGAAAAGCAAAATGACCAGCTAAAATCCTTGGAAGAAGAAGTAAAAAACCAGGCCATTACCTTACGGAAAAATAGGACCATGTTGCTCATCACCTTTATTGGTTTGGCGCTTGCTGCCGGAATTCTTTATATCCTGTATAGACAATACCAATTGAGTAGTGAAAAGAAACTACTCACTCTGGAACAGACGATGTTACGTAGTCAAATGAATCCGCATTTTCTATTCAACTCGTTGAATTCCATTAAGTTGTATATCATAAACAACGAAAAGAAAAATGCCGTCCATTACTTGAACAAATTCTCCAAATTGGTACGGAAAATTTTGGAAGCCTCCTCCCAGCGGGAAATATCCCTGGCCGAAGAGCTGGAGACCGTGGAACTTTATATGAACATTGAAAATATCCGTTTCTCGAACGAGATAATTTTTAAAGTTAACATTGCGGATGATATTGACGTACACAATGTAAAAATTCCATCCTTGATCCTTCAGCCATTTCTGGAAAACGCCTTGTGGCACGGATTATCCTCTAAGGAAGGTGAAAAAAACATTCAGTTAGACGTAATGAAGGGCAGGGAAGGGTTTATTAGGATTGCCATTACCGATGATGGGGTGGGTCGCGATGCCGCCGAAAAAATCAAGGAACGTAAAGTGCTAAAAAGAAAATCGGTAGGTATTGATATAACCAAAGAGCGATTGGCCAACTTTTCCAAGGACTACCAAAACTCTTTCCAAGTGGAAATTATCGACATCTATGATACCGAGAACAATCCTTCGGGTACCAAGATATTACTGCACATCCCAACTATTTGAGGTGTTCCGTAGCTACTTCTTCCAACTCATCGTACCATTGCTTCCCAAACTTGCGGATCAATGCTTCTTTTACGAACTTGTAAATGGGAACTTTCAATTCGGCGCCCAGCGTACAGGCAGGATCACAGATCTGCCATTTATGGTAGTTCACCGCAGTTAGGGCCGTGTATTCCCGGATCCGCACCGGATACAAATGACATGAAATGGGCTTTTTCCATTTAATCTTACCTTGGTTGTAGGCCTCTTCAATACCGCATTTTGCTATATTTCTTTCATCAAAGGTGACGTAGGCACATTCACTTCCGTTTATTAGCGGTGTCTCCCATTCCCCGTCATCGCCTTTGACGAAAGCTCCTTCACTTTCAATAACCGCAATTCCTTCCAGTCTCAAAAAAGGCTTCACCTTATCATAGATGTCCACTAGAATCTCCGTTTCCTTATCTTCCAATGGTGCACCGGCATCACCGTCCACACAACAAGCACCCTTGCAAGCATTTAGGTTGCAAACGAAGTCGTTTTCAATGATTTCTTCGGAGACGATGGTTTTTCCTAATTGAAACATGAGAAAATTTTGGGCTGAAAGATACGGTATTTACATCGTCATTTAAACATTATCAATTTCATAACATCCAAAGACTTATTTATAAACGTAGATTTGCAAAAAATTTTGAAGAATGACCTTTCATTTTGACTTTAGGGAAATCGCCACGGCCAGTATGGTATTGTTTGCCGTTATCGACATATTGGGAAGCATCCCCATCATTATTGGACTCCGCAAAAAAGTGGGGCACATCCAATCAGAAAAGGCATCGATCGTTGCCGCCTGTATTATGGTCGCCTTTCTTTTCCTTGGTGAGGAAATCCTCAATCTAATTGGAATAGATGTAAATTCCTTTGCCGTAGCTGGTGCCTTTATTATTTTCTTTTTGGCGATCGAAATGATTTTGGGCATCTCCATTTATAAGGACGATCAACCTGAAAGTGCCTCCATTGTACCTATTGCCTTTCCCCTAATTGCAGGTGCAGGTACCCTGACCTCACTACTTTCCCTAAGGGCGGAATACTACGTTGAGAATATCATCGTATCGATTATTGTCAATGTCATTTTTGTCTATTTGGTCCTAAAATCCTCTGTCAAACTCGAAAGAGTCTTGGGCAAGGGAGGTCTCAATGTTATTCGAAAGGTATTTGGAGTTATTCTGATGGCCATTGCCGTTAAGCTCTTTGCCGCCAATATAAACGAGCTTTTCAATCAATAGAAATTAGTGTATTTTTAATGTCTTAAGTGATTAAAATGAACAAGACTTTATCGATAATACTGGTGATATGTGCAGTTGCGTTGATTGCATACAACGTAACCTTGATTGATTTTGAGAATCCTTTTGAAGGCAATAGTGTCGTGGCCATTATTGGCGTTATGGCATCCTTGTGTGCCATTGTCCTGATACTCATCTTCTATACAAGCAAAAAAATCCAGAAGAAACTTAACGAGGATTAATTTTGGGATTCTATAGCTTCGGCCTCCCCTTGTTGTATGGTAGGGTTGTCCAGTTCCAACACCTTTAACAACATGGGATCTTCCACGCTTTTTATTTTGGCATGCATATTGGCATCGAACAGTTGCTCCGCCAGGGAGGCCTTTAGATAAAGCTTTATGTTATCCTCAAAATCATAAAAATTCATTTTGAGGTTTCGCTCCAAAGAATAATCCACAAACTTTTCAAAAAGGATATCGTCCACCCTAAAATATCTGAAAAATTCTTCAGCCGTATAGTCCGCATATAGTTCCCGGTTTTCATCAAGATGTTCGAATACAAAAAAGGATAAAAACCCTAAACTATCCATACTTTCTACGGCTTCTTCCTCATTGGTGCCAATGGGAACAAATTCATCGGGTATTATACCTCCTCCTCCATAAACCACCTTTCCTTTGGGTGTGGTAAATTTTAGGGAGTCGGCCACCTTGATACTGTCCACGGAAACCATCTCCCCGCTATGGTATCTTTCTGTAAATCGTTCGTAATAGTCCTTACTTCCGTTGGCATAGCTTTTCTGGATGCTCCTACCTGTGGGCGTATAATATCGGGATACGGTCAAGCGAACCGCGGAACCATCCCCCAAGGCCATTTCCCGCTGTACCAAGCCCTTCCCAAAGGATCTTCTCCCTACAATGGTGCCTATGTCATTATCCTGTAACGCCCCTGCAACAATTTCACTGGCCGAAGCGGAACGTTCGTTGATTAGGACGTAGACCGGTTTATCCTCAAAACTGCCCCTGCGGGTTGCATAGGTCTTGTCTATTTTTCCCTTTTTGTTCTTAGTGAACAATATTAGTTTGTTGTCCTCCAAAAATTCATCCGCCATCTGTTCGGCAATGTTCAGGTATCCTCCAGGATTGTCCCTCAAATCCAGGACCAATTTATGGGCCCCTTCTTTTTGTAACTGTTTCAAGGCCGATTTAAATTCGTCGTATGTAGATTCCGCAAAACGGATCACTTTGATATACCCAATATCGTCCGTAAGCATATAAAAGGATTCCACACTTTTGATCGGTACTACACCCCTGGTTACCGTAACATCGAACATTCTATCCTCTGACTTTCGATATACTTTCAATTTGACGGGCGTACCGTCCTTGCCCTTTAGTTTTTGAACGATAAGATCACTGGGCATGTTCTTTCCATAGAGCGTGTCGTTGTCCGCCATAAGGATACGGTCTCCAGGCTTTATTCCCTTGGCAAAACTGGGGCCGTCCTTTACTGCGCGTATTACCGATATGGTGTCCCTGTAAGGATAAAAATTGATGCCAATACCTACAAAATCCCCTTTCATATTCTCTGAAACACGGGTCATCTCCTTTTCAGGGATATACACGGAATGGGGGTCCAACTTCTCCAAGATGCTGTTTACGGTTACGTCAACAATGCTGTCCGTATTGACATCGTCCACATATTCGTAGTCGATATAATCGATCAGCCTATTTAACTTGTCCTTTTTGGAATTGGTGGTGAATAATTTCTCGGGCGTATCGTTGAAGTTAAGTTTACCACCTACAAAAATACCAATGGCCAAGGCCAAGGCGATTATGGTGGGCAATAGATATGTATACTTATTCTTCATTAATGTCAATCCTCTATTTGTGGCATAAATTCAAGTTCCACTCCCGCCCTTTTCAAAAAACTTAGGCCAGAATCGTCCTTGTACGCTATTTGATATACTACACGTTTTATGCCAGATTGATGTATCAATTTACTGCATTCCCTACAGGGCGATAACGTTATGTATAAGGTAGCGCCCTGACAGCTCTGTGTTGACGAAGCTACCTTTAAAATGGCATTCGCCTCCGCGTGGAGCACATACCACTTCGTGTAGCCTTCTTCGTCCTCGCAGTAATTCTCAAAACCGGTTGGAGTGCCGTTATATCCATCGGAAATAATCATTCTATCCTTTACGATAATGGCCCCCACCTGTTTTCGCTTGCAATAGGAGAGTTTGCCCCACTCCTTGGCCATTCTAAGGTAGGCCCTATCGTATTTTTCCTGTTTCGATTTGTTCATGTAACCGGAAGCAAAAAATGCTTGGATTGTCTAAGATACCCGCTTTAAATACCTTTACAAAGGTATAGTGACAATTTTAACTTTTCCTCAATATTTGTTATTTGGACTTGACCAAAAGACTCAAATTTCCGTTCGGACCCAGATAGCTTCGACCTCCTTACCAAGGAAACGTTGAATACAACAAGGGTATTGTGATTAACAACACAATTGCACTCGCCACTACTACAAAAATGGATGGCCTCACCTTAAACAAGGACTGACAAACGTATGCCAAGCATAATACCAATAGTACGATGATTACCTGTGAAATTTCAATTCCGGTAGCAAAACCCAACAATGGGGTCCATTTTTCCTCTTCCCCCGAAATCAACATTTTAAAATAATTGGAAAATCCAAAACCATGGATGAGACCAAAGAACGCCGTCGCCAAAACATGTAACAAAATGCTATTGTGTTCCTGTATTCGCCGTTGATATACAATGTTGAACAACGCGGTCAGAAAAATGGTCACCGGAATCAAGAACTCGATCAGGGACACTTTCACTACCACCACCTCAAAAACGGAAAGCATCAGGGACAGGCAATGGGTGACCGTAAAAACAGTAGCCAAAACCAATACCTTTTTCCAACTTTTGAAGGTAAACGGTATTGCCAAGGCCGATAAAAACAAAATATGGTCATAGGCACTAAGGTCCAATACATGATTGAGACCCATTTCAACATAAAACCAAAAATTTACCATAGCTTCTATTTTTAATTGATTCCCCTTTCCTTCTGAATAGTCTCATAGGCAAGCTGAACCTGTTTGAACTTTTCTTCGGCGCCTTTTTTTATAGCTTCGTCCTGGGTATTTACCCTGTCCGGATGGTATTTTTTGGCCATATTCCTGTAGGCCTTTTTAACCTCCTCGTTGGACGCGGTTTTTTCAATTTCCAATATTTTGTAGGCATTGTCTGCAGATTTGATGAACATCGCCATAATGCTTTCAAAGTCTTGCCGGGAAACCCGTAGATAACCGGCAATTTCCCTGATTTTGTTGATTTCGGGCGTGCTTACGTTTCCATCGGCCTGGGCGATACCGAACAAAAAATGAAGCAACTGCAGCCGGACTTCATAACGCGTCCTTTGCGCCAAAAAACTGCTTATTCGCTGTGCGGAAATCTCCCTTTTCTTGTTGATATCATTGAAGGTCCTAAAAATGGCATTCGCCTTCTCTTTTCCATAGGTACCCACAAAGTATTGCCGTACGTAGTCCATTTCCTGTTGGCTTACCTGACCATCGGCCTTTATGACAATGGAGCACAATGAAAGTAAGTTCAGTTCAAAATCTGCCGGTGAAACGTTAGGTCTCGTAAAATCACTAAATACGCTCTGTGCCCTACCACTACCCGAGCCAAAGAGACTGTCCAGGGCGCTACCCACAAAAAAGCCCAAAATGGCCCCAACAAATCCCCTTAAAAAAAAGCCTATGAAGGTCCCGATCCATTTAATCATTCCAATCTTTTGATAATTTCCAAAGATATGATTTTAGGCAGAATACGGATGACTAAGGAAACGTTAAGGTGACCAAGGAAATATATCAAATTGGTTATATTTGTATTTCGGATTTTAAAAAAAATAATACTATGTATCCTGCGGAATTAGTAAAACCTATGAGAGACGACTTGGCTTCGGCCGGGTTTGAAGAATTATATACGGCCGAAGCTGTCGAAAATGCCATCAAACAACAAGGAACTACCTTGGTAGTCGTAAATTCTGTGTGTGGATGTGCCGCTGCCAATGCCAGGCCCGCTGCAAAAATGAGCTTACAGAACGCCAAAACGCCGGACCATACGGTTACCGTTTTTGCCGGTGTGGACACGGAAGCTGTCAATGCTGCCAGAAACTTGATGGTCCCATTTCCTCCATCTTCACCATCCATGGCCTTGTTCAAGGACGGAGAACTGGTCCATATGATAGAACGTCATCATATTGAAGGAAGACCTGCGGAAATGATCGCGGAAAACTTAGTACAGGCCTATAACGAATTCTGTTAGAACAAATCCTTCTAACGAGCTCTTATTTTAATACGGAATCACCGCTCTTACCAGAGCGGTTTTTTATTTTTGTAGCATGCAAAAAACGCTATCCTACATTGTCACCCCCTTTTTCTTTATAGCCTTTGGGTTGATATTGGTTATTTTTCATCCCATACTTTGGTTGGGGTTAAAACTTTTTGGGTACCCTGGCATTAAAAAAACGGTCAGTCTGCTCAACTGGTTTCTAATGCGTTCCACAAATATTCTTGGAACCACCTACAGATTCACGAATCCCTATACCATACCCACGGATAGGCCTTTGATCATCGTTACCAACCACCAGAGTATGTACGACATCCCTCCCATTATCTGGTATATGCGAAAGCACCACCCCAAGTTTGTGAGCAAGAAGGAACTTGGCAAAGGTATTCCCAGTGTTTCCTTCAATTTAAGGCACGGAGGTTCCGTTTTGATCGATAGGAAAGATGCCAAGGCTTCGTTGATGGAAATTGGCAAACTGGGGGCATATATTGAAAAACACAACCGGGCAGCCGTTATTTTTCCGGAAGGTACCAGAAGTAGGGACGGCCATCCAAAACCTTTTAAACCCATGGGGCTAAAAATGCTGATGAAAAAGGCGCCATCTGCATTGATCGTTCCTATTAGCATTAACAATTCATGGAAATTGGTCCGATTTGGTAAATTCCCCATGGGCTTGGGCGCAAAAGTGTCCTTTGACGTTCACGAACCTTTTGAAAACGACGGGGACTATGACGGTTTGCTCGCCAAGGCGGAAGCTGCGGTAGTTTCCGGTATAAAACACTTCAGGACAAGTCCATGAGGTTTTCAATAAAACCCTTTTAAATGAGCAATACGGAAATCGTTGAGGAGACCATAACCTTTGTCAAGGAAACGTTACAAAATGCGGAAGGCGGACATGACTGGTTCCATATTAAACGGGTGTTCCAAAATGCGATGTTCATTGCGAAGGACGAGGATGTGGACATTCTTGTGGTAAGCCTTGGGGCCCTTTTGCATGATATAGCCGATGCAAAATTTCACGATGGCGATGAAAACATGGGTCCGCAAATGGCTTCGGATTTTCTACAATCGCTAAAGGTCAAAAAAAAGGTCGTTGGTCATGTCGTAAAAATCATTAAACATATTTCCTTTAAAAACAGCTTAGGTACTTCCAAAAAGAAAGCATTCGTTTCAAAGGAACTACAGGTAGTACAGGATGCCGACCGTTTGGATGCCATTGGGGCCATTGGTATAGCAAGGGCTTTCAATTATGGCGGATTTAAAAATAGGGAACTCTACAATCCTGACATTCCACCCAATCTAAAGCTGACCAAGGAAGCATACAAAAAATCCAAGGCGCCCACTATCAATCATTTTTATGAAAAATTGCTTCTTCTGAAGGATAAAATGAATACTGAAACCGGGAAAAAACTGGCAGCTGAGAGGCATCAATACATGTTAGACTACCTTGAGCAGTTTTATAAAGAATGGAATCCATTATCGGCGAAGTCCAATCCATAAAAAAGGAGCCCGTTAAGACGGGCTCCTTTCCAAATATCCTCAAATTCTCTATTACTTATTTCTTTTCTGCCAAACCGCGGGTCAACCATCCTCTTCTGTTGGCTGTGGCTATGGCATATGGGGTAATCCAAAACAACCCAAAGGTGTACATAACACTATACGAATAGGCCCAAAAGGATTCCATGAAATTATATCGCTTTGCATAGAATATGACCGGGAATGTGGACAAAACCAAAATGCTTGTTAGTGTGGATGCTACAAACAACAGCGGATGTGTTACCACAAAGTACAACATGAACAACAAGAAAGGATAACTCATTACAATCTTGGTCGCCTGGCTAAAAAACAATAGTCTAGTGCCCGCTTTGGAACCTTCCCTAAAGTTTGTAAAAACATACTTGGACATTTCTATATTCTCCCTAACATTGCTCCTACCCCAACGGATGAACATCTTGTAAAGCCCCTTATATTTTTCGGGAACATTGGTATAGGCATAGGCATTTCTTTGAAATAGCACATGGTACCCCTGCTTCAAAATCATATTGGTCATGGCCCTGTCCTCGCCTATGTCCGAAGGTTGTCCCATAAAGGTCTGGTTTATCCAGGCATCCAGACAGGCGAATACAGCGGTCCTTCTATATGCGGCCAATGCTCCAGGAGTACACAACACAGAATTTAAGCTACTTTCCGCAGATCTTACAAATTCAAAACTCAACACAAAGCTCACGTCCAACATCTTTGGAATTAAAGCCTTTTCATTATTCAACACTCTAATGTTGCCCGCTACCGCCCCACATTTCTCATTCGTCACGAACGGACTTACCAAATTCCTAAGCGTGTCCTTTTTAACGATGGAATCACTATCCACGGTTACGAAAACCTCTCCAGTTCCCTCGTTGAATCCGCGGTACAATGCATGTCTTTTACCCATATTCTTAGGTTGTTGGTAGATAACGACCCTATCCCCTAGAACTCTTTTGGCTTCCTGCATCCAATTCCAAGTATCGTCCTTACTGCCATCATCAATGGATAGCAATTGTAGTTTTTCAACAGGGTAATCACTGTTCGCCAGGCTGATCAAAGTGGCGTATACCTGTTTTCCCTCATTATACGCAGGAACGATTACGGTACATGTGGGCAATTCCTCATTGGATACGGATTCTATTGCCTTATAACGAAAATATCGGTACAAGGTATAGACAAAAAATCCGGCTTTAAAAGCAAAGAGTCCGGTAGCGATGACCATAAAAATCATACCAAAAGTAGTACTCAATCGGTCTTGATTAAACTGGTCGTAATCGGACTGCAACACATACATTACATAGATGGAAGCGATCATAAGGACAAAGGTGCTACCCATTACAAAGACCCCCCATGCATTGGCATTTTGGATAAAGGATTGGAGTCTGGTTTTCAATAAGAATCCGTTCTTGATACTCGGTCTGGTATCGGACTGTTTGGTAGCGTTCAATTCAGGTGTAAAAGTATTTTCAGATTTCATTTGTGTTCTTGATTTGTTCTAGTTGTTATACGGCTACAAACCCCTTATGGATTATCCATTATGATATATTTATGCAAAATGGGATTCTTTAACTTTTAGCTAAGAATCTGTGATGGTTTTCGCCTTATTTAAACGACATCCACAACATTGAAATCCTACTTGGTTGCATTGTGAATACCTAAAAATTAAAGACTAAATTTTATTGGTTTAATAAAATCCGATTGGTTTATATAAAAAGTCAATTTTTTGTACCTTCCTAGCTCAGTCAAATTTTATTTTATCATGCAAAGAAGAAAGTTTATAAAAAATACGGTTGCTGCCTCGACCGCATTTAGTATTGTTCCCAGTTTTGTAATGGGAAAAACCCATGTGCCTCCCAGTGATACCCTTTATTTGGGTGCATTTGGTGTTGGTGGACGTGGGGCCGGTGTAATCCAGGGGCTCAATGAAACCCAAAAAGTGAAATTTGTTTCCTTTTGCGATGTCGATGATAGAAGGGCAGCGGAAACCTATGCCAATTTCCCCGATGTTAAAAGGTATAAGGATTTTAGAACGGTCTATGACAAGCATCTGAACGATATGGATGCCATTATGGTAGCCACACCGGACCATATGCATGCATCTATTGCCCTGCCTTTTATGAGGGCAAAAAAGCATGCCTATGTTGAAAAACCGTTGACCCACAATATCAATGAGGCGCGATTAATGACCCAAGTGGCCAGGGAAAACGGAATCGTTACACAAATGGGAAACCAAGGCGCTTCCAGTGATGGCAGTCGCGAAGCCAAGGAATGGATAGATTCCGGAATTATTGGAAAAGTGTATAAGGTAGATTGTTGGACAAACCGACCCGTTTGGCCACAGGGTGTTCCCGTTCCCCAAGGAAAAGACCGTATTCCCAAGGGTCTGGATTGGGACCTTTGGTTGGGGACCGCCGAGATGAGGGATTATAATGATGCCTATCTACCCTTTAAATGGAGAGGTTTTTGGGATTTTGGAACAGGTGCCTTGGGCGATATGGGCTGTCACATTATGGAAACCCCATTTAGTGTTTTGGGACTTGGTTATCCAACCGAAGCCGAAGCAAGTTGCACCACGAATTGGGTGGGTGATTTTGTGGAGGCAGATTACAGCGAATCCTGTCCTGCTTCGTCCATTGTACGATTAAAATTCAACACGCCAGAACATGGCGATATCGCCTTGAATTGGTATGATGGTGGATTACTCCCTGATTTACCGGATGAATTGAAGGATGGAGAAACGATTGGAGATAACGGTGGTGGAAGCATTTTCTACGGTACCCGAGGAATTTTGGTCTGTGATACCTATTCTAGAAACGCACGATTATTGCCCTCAACGACCATGGAATTGTTGACACCTCCAAAACCCTATTTAAAACGTATTCCTGGGGATACGGGCGGCCACCAAAGAAATTTTGTGGAAGGATGTTTGGAAGGAGTGGAAACCTCTTCTGACTTTGAACGCTCCGGACCTTTGACAGAAGCAGTTCTCATGGGTAATTTGGCCATTAAGGCCTTCCAATATAAGAAACTGAAGGAAGGCAAAAAATTGGGAGACTGGGACCCTTTTGAATATCCAGGTCGACGAAAAATCCTTTGGGATGGCGACAACATGCGCGTAACCAATTGGGAAAAAGCGAACGAATGGGTAAAAGGAAGTTACCGAAAGGGATGGGAATTAAGCTAAGCAGCTTATAATCAAAAAATGAATATAAGGGCTAGGGTCTAATTCCTGGCCTTTTACTTTTTAAACGGTTCAAATGCCTATATTTAAAAACGTAAACCAACTTAATACTTAATCTTACATGCTTGCCTGGCTGGGTCTTTTAACCATAGTTGCTCTTTTGTTTCTTGTCATGAGCAAGAAAATGGCTGCTGTGGTTGCCCTGATTATAGTTCCCATCATAACGGCCCTTTTGGGTGGTTTTACTACGGAAATAGCAACTTTTATAACCGATGGTTTAAAGTCCATCGCTCCCACTGGGGTCATGTTCATTTTTGCCATTCTATTCTTTGGTATATTGACCGATGCGGGAACCTTTAAACCCCTTATAAGGGCCCTACTGAAATTTGCCGGGAACACTCCGTCCCGGGTTGCCGTGGCTACCGCATTATTGGCCATGGCCGTTCATTTGGATGGCTCGGGCGCCGTAACGTTTTTGGTGACCATTCCGGCACTCCTTCCTTTGTATGACACTTTACAAATGAAGAGAACCACCTTGGCCACCATAGCCGCGTTGGCCGCGGGCACAATGAATATCCTACCTTGGGGTGGACCAACCATACGGGCAGCCACAGCTTTGGAGGTAAACGTTACCGAATTATTTAACCCATTATTGATTCCCGTTATTGGAGGCCTTTTGACCGTTTTGGCTATCGCCTATATTCTTGGCAAAATGGAACGTGAAAATAAGGCTGCAACAATAGATGACATAGCATTGGAACAAGAAACAGATGCCAAACAGGAACGCCCAAAGCTATATTATTTCAATATTGCCCTTGTTTTGGTCGCAGTGGGAGTTTTAATCAGTGGAATCGCCCCGCCGCATATTATTTTTATGATAGCGTTTTCTATATCCTTACTAGTAAATTACCCAAATCCAAAGGAGCAGGGCGAGCGAATCAACGCACATGCAAAGGCAGCTCTTTTAATGGCCAGTATATTATTTGCTGCAGGATGTTTTACGGGAATATTAAAAGGTTCAGGGATGATAAATGCCATGGCAGAAAGTGCAGTAACCTACATTCCAGATACCATAGGTAGTCACTTGGCCGTCATAACCGGTGTATTATCCATGCCTGCCAGTCTGTTGTTTGATCCGGATTCCTATTATTTTGGAATACTGCCCTTATTGTCCACCACGGCATCCCACTTTGGTGTGGAGGCCATTGAGGTAGGAAGGGCCTCGATTATCGGTCAAATGACGACAGGGTTTCCGGTAAGTCCGCTTACGGGCTCTACATATCTATTAATTGGACTCACGGGCATAGAATTGGGGGATCATCAGAAAAAAACCATACCATTGGCATTTTTGGTGACCATGGTTATCTTAGTTTTATCCCTAATGATTGGAGCAATAAGCTGGTAGCATGAAAAAGATTAGAATAGGAAGCGGAGCTGGGTATGCCGGAGATCGTTTGGAACCGGCCCTTGAATTAATGAAGCATGGCCATCTAGATTATATCTGTTTTGAAGGCCTTGCGGAAAGAACCATCGCCCTGGCCCAAAAAGCCAAAAAGTCCGATCCTGAAAAAGGCTATAATGACCTTCTTCTCTATCGCATGGAAAAAGTCCTTCCATTGGCCCATAAATACAAAATCAAGGTCATTACCAATATGGGCGCAGCCAATCCAATAAAAGCCATGGAAGAGGTTGCAAAATTGGCTACTACATTGGGACTTAAAAATCTGAAAGTAGCTGCGGTTCTCGGGGATGACATTACGGATAAAATCCATAACTACACTTCCAACACGGTTATTGAAACTGGTAAGCCATTATCCGAAATAAATAAGAATTTATTATCGGCAAAAGCCTATTTGGGTTCTGATGGTATTCTTGAGGCTTTAAGAAACGATGCGGACATTATCATCACGGGCAGGGTTGCCGACCCTTCCCTATTCCTGGCACCCTTGCTTTATGAATTTGGATGGGAAAAAACAGATTGGGAAAAAATGGGTATCGGAACCATGATAGGCCATTTATTGGAATGTGCCGGACAAGTCACCGGAGGTTATTTTGCGGATCCCGGGGTGAAGGAAGTTCCCAATCTGTGGAAATTGGGATTTCCCATAGTAGAAGTCAACGAGGCTGGTGAGGGTTTTGTCACTAAATTGGAAGAGGCTGGGGGCATGGTCACCACGGCCACCTGTACCGAACAACTCCTGTATGAAATCCATGACCCAGAAAATTATTTGACCCCGGATTGCATAGCGGATTTTTCAAAAGTCTCGTTCAAGAAATTGAAAGAGGATGTTATTGAATTTTCAGGAGCTACAGGAAAACCTGCAACGGATACGTACAAGGTAAGTGTGGGCTACCTAAATGGATTTATAGGTGAAGGTCAAATAAGTTACGGAGGTCCCAATTGTATTGCCCGTGCCCTTTTGGCAAAAGAAATCGTAGAAAAAAGGTTGGAAAATCTGTCCTTCCCTATCTCAGAAGTACGATGTGATCTTATCGGTATAAATTCATTATTTGATAAAGGTGCCATGCCAGAAGATATCAATGAAGTTCGATTAAGGGTGGCAGGGAAAACAAACACGAAAGAAGAGGCCCAGTTCATTACCAATGAAGTAGAAACCTTATACACCAATGGGCCTTATGGTGGGGGCGGAGCAACCAAAAAAGTAGATGAAATTATTTCCATTGCCTCCATATTGGTTCCCAAGGATGATTTTGAAATTAACGTACTTTATAAAACTACATAGCCATGAAACTATGGGAAATTGCCCATGTGAGAACCGGGGACAAAGGAAACATCAGTAATGTTTCGGTTACCGTCTATGACCCAAAACATTATAGTATGGTTTCGGAAAAATTAACTCCGGAATTTATTAAGAAATGGTTTGGGAAACAGGTACTGGGTAAGGTCAAAAGATATGATCTACCTCAACTTGGCGCTCTCAATTTTGTAATGTACGATGCCCTTGGAGGTGGGGTGACGTCGTCAACCTCCCTGGACAAACACGGAAAGACCTTAGGCGCTTATTTATTGGACGTCACCTTTTAAAATCAAAGCACATGAAAAATATATTGACCATTGTTTTCCTAACCCTCTCAGGTTGGCTTTCGGCTCAAGAAATAGCCAAGGGAACAGTAGTTTTGGATTCTATTTATTCCAAGAACCTTGAGAATGATTTTGGTGAGAATCCAACCAGAAAAGTGTCCGTTTACTTACCTCCAAATTACGAGGGTTCAAAAACGAGATATCCCGTTATTTATTTTTTGCATGGGTTTCTAAATGATAACGGTCTTATGGATTACATGAAAGGCCTTTTGGATTATGCCATCGCGGCCGAAAAGATTGATCCATTTATTCTTGTAATACCCGATCAACGGACCACCTATGACGGAAGCTTCTATTCCAATACGGGCATCTTTGGCAACTGGGAAAATTTTACGGCGTATGATTTGGTTTTGTATATGGACAAAAATTACAGAACCTTGGCCAAACCTGGTAGCCGAGGCATTACCGGACATAGTATGGGCGGTTATGGCGCGTTAAAAATTGCCATGAAACACCCGGAAATTTTTGAGACTGTTTATGCGCTAAGTCCCGGAGCCCTTACGATAGTAAGGGAATATGGCCCCAATAGCGATACGTATGTAGAGTTTTCCAAAATGAAAACAATAACCGATCTCTCAGAATCTTATTTCGGAAAGGTGATTATGGCCTTTGGCAGGTCATGGTCCCCAAACCCCAATAAACCGCCCTTTTATTTTGATTTACCTTTTGAATATGTAAATGAGGAAATTGTTGCCAATCCCGAAGTACTGCAAAAATGGTATTCCGAAATGCCCGTTCATATGATCGATGAATATCTCGAAAATCTCAATACGCTTAGGGCCATTAAATTCGATTGGGGAAGAAATGCCGGGGAACGTTTTACCATACAATGTAAAATGTTCAGTCAGCGCTTGGAAAACGCAGGTGTAAAACATTTTGCCGAAGAATATATTGGCACCCATACGAACAATATCTATACAGAAGATGGCCGAATTCCGCAACAAATGTTACCTTTCTTTGATTATTATCTTGATTTTGAATAATACATGTAGGTTGATAACCAACCGATTAACTAATTTGACTATCATGAGAAAACTATTGTTGCTTGCCTTTCAAAAACGGATTGTCCTTATCAGCTATGCCATCATTGCCCTGATCGTACTTTCTTGTACAACCGAAAAGAAACAAACCGGCACCCTATTGATCCACGGTGGCCCCATTTACACCATGGATTCCCTGAATCCCGTGGTGGAAGCCGTGGTCACCCTTGATGACAAGATCCTGTTTTCCGGTAGTTTGGAAAATGCCGAAAAACTAAAAGGCCCGGAGACCCAAGTAATCGATTTGGAGGGTAAGACCATGACTCCCGGACTGATCGAAGGACACGGCCATTTTATGGGTCTCGGTTACAATGAACTTAATCTTGACCTTATCAACACCAAAAGCTTTCAGGAAATTATCGATGCCGTTGCCGATGCGGTCCAAAAAGCACAACCCGGTGAGTGGATTACGGGACGGGGCTGGCACCAGAGCAAATGGGACCAACTGCCGGAAAACAGCGTTTTAGGTTTCCCCACCCATGAAGCACTCAGTGCCGTTTCCCCGGACAATCCTGTCTACTTGAGGCATGCTAGCGGACACGCCGGTTTTGCCAATGCCAAGGCGATGGAATTGGCCGGACTTCAATTGATGGGCACCGAAAACATGGACGCCCTTTCCGTGGAAGGCGGCGAGGTCATCGTGGATGATTTAGGGCTTCCTACAGGGGTGTTTAATGAGCGAGCCATGACGCTTATTACCAAACACATTCCAGAAAATACGGCTGAGAAAGACATACAGGCCTTTGAATTGGCCGTGGCTGCCTGCCACCGAAACGGAATTACGGGTTTCCACGATGCCGGCATTGGGAGGGAGACCATTGCACTTTACAATACCATGAAGGCCGATGGCAAAATGGGCATACGCATGTACGCCATGCTGACGGGCTGGGACAAAGAGCTCCTCAACGAATGGTACGAAAAGGGACCCAACGTAGACCCTGAGCACCTTTTTACCATACGATCGATTAAACTAAATTGTGACGGGGCCTTGGGATCTAGAGGGGCTTGGTTGTTAGAACCTTACTCCGATAGGCCCGATCATTTTGGCCATGAGACCTTGCCCATGGAATTTGTGAAGGAAACATCCTTAAAAGGTTTGGAACATGGCTTTCAAGTGTGTTCCCACGCCATTGGAGATCGCGCCAATCGGGAAATTTTGGACCGCTATGAGGCGGCTTTTAAGGAAAAACCGCAGATGGTCAATGACAACAGGTTTCGGATTGAGCATGCCCAACATTTACACCCGGACGATATTCCTAGATTTGCCGAACTTGGGGTCATCCCAGCCATGCAGGCCGTTCATTTATCCTCCGACCGACCTTGGGCGATAGACCGATTAGGAGAAAAACGTATCAAGGAAGGTGCCTACATGTGGCAAGCCCTTTTAAAAAGTGGGATTCCCGTTGTGAACGGTACAGATGTTCCCGTGGAACCCTTGAACCCCATAGCCAGCTATTATGCCAGTGTTACACGGAAAACCCTAGAAGGGAACCCTGAAGGAGGCTATGAACCTGGACAGAAAATGACCCGGGAACAAGCATTACGATCCTATACCCTCGATGCCGCCTATGGTGCCTTTGAAGAAGGCATTAAAGGTTCCATTGCCGAAGGAAAACTGGCGGACTTTACCATTTTTGACCAAGATTTAATGACCGTACCGGAAGATACAATGTTGGACACTCAAGTGGCCATGACCATTTTTAATGGGCAAGTGGTCTATACAAAGAATATGGATTGATATCAGAAAAAGCGTGATGCTTGTGATATTGGGGGGATAATGGAACCATGGTTATGGTTTTCACTATATTTCCATAAAATTCGCAGCCTTCGCTACAACTCGCTCGTTGCTTTCGCAAACGACGTACATAGCGTGGCGATGTGCTTCATTATAAAGAAACTAAGGGATATTCTCAATGAATTTTTTTGTATTCTCTAGGGCTTAATCCTTTTATATTTTTAAAGGTTCTATTAAAGTGACTTATACTCTCAAATCCACTTATGTATGCAATATCTTGTATAGTTCTATTAGTTGTGGATAGCATAAAACAAACTTGTTCAATTCTACTATGATTTAAAAAGGATATGAAAGAATGTCCTGTATGCCTTTTAAACCATCTACAAAAGGATTGAGGTACCATATTAGTTAATTCTGCCATCCTATTAACTGTTAATTGCTCGTTAAGATGTTCTAAAATATAGTTGGTTGTTTTTGTAACTTTTAACTGATTACCATAGTTATGTAATCGATTGGTATAGTTTTTTGAAGATAATAGATAATAATTTTTATCAAAACAAAGTTCTTCTAAGATTTCAATGAGCTTTACTAGTTTGAAGGTGTTAGATAGTTTTTCAAAAGATATAATACTTTCAACAACTTTTTTTGTTGGTTTATAAAAATGTATCCCTTGTTTGGCTATCCTATATAAGTCGTCAAACATTTCACATTCATTAAAATTTTTAAAAAGAGACTCTTTGAATTGTAAAACAAATGCCTCTTGGTTTTCTGTTTTTGAAGCACTTACCCAATGATGAGGTAAGTTTTTACCAACAAGCACTAGGTCTAAATCCGCAAAGGACGCAATAGAATCACCAATAAATCTTGTGCCATTACCTTTCGTTATTAAGGTTAGCTCTAATTCTGGATGGTAATGCCAATAGGGCAAAAAAACGGTTTCACTTCTTTTAAAAAAATGAAACGAATGTTTTGTTTTTTCAACATTAATATATTCTAACTCTGGTTTCATATAGGATAAAAATAACGCAAAATATATCAAACAATATTCAGTAATGTTTAAATACACATAGTATTGGTTGATTTTTGCAAATAAAGAACTTATAGCAACTATTACTTTTGGAACTTAACAAAACAATAATAGTTATGCTTACCAAAACAGTTTTACAAGAAGATTATTCGTTAACAGAAGAACAGATTACTTTTTATCAAAAGAATAGGTATATAAAATTAAAACATGTACTCAATAATGAAACCTTGGCTTATTTCAATACAATTATCAGTAATAAAGTAAATGAACTAAATGAAGAAGATATTCCTTTAGAAAATCGTTCTACTTACGGAAAAGCCTTTTTACAATTATTCAATCTTTGGACAAAAGATGAAGAAATTAAAGATTTAGTATTTAGCAAACGGTTGGCAAAAATTGCATCAGATTTAATGCAAGTAGATGGTGTACGTTTATATCATGATCAGGCACTCTTTAAAGAAGCTGGTGGTGGTATAACACCTTGGCACGCAGACCAACACTACTGGCCATTAACAACTGACAAAAACATTACTGCTTGGATTCCTTTGCAAGAAACACCTTTAGAAATGGGGCCTCTAGAATTTAGTGCAGGCAGTCATGAAATTCTTGAAGGAAGAGAACTATCTATAAGTGATGATAGTGAAACTCAAATCGAAAAGCGTCTAAAAGTTACAGACTTTAAGCACATAATAGAACCTTTTGATGCTGGTGAGATAAGCTTTCATTCGGGTTGGGTTTTTCATCGTGCTGGTGCAAATACCACAGACCAAATACGGAAAGTGATGACCATAATATATATGGATAAGGATATGGTACTAAAAAAACCATCCAATGATGGACAGCAAAACGATTGGGAAACATGGTGTCCAGGAGCTAAAATAGGTGAAGTAATAAACACACCTTTAAACCCCGTACTATATGGAAATTAAATATCTATGTCCATATTGGGGAAGTGAAGAATATCAACCCCAAACCTTTATTGACTATGTGAAGGATAAAGATTATGATGGCATTGAAATAAATATTCCAAACGATACAATTTTCGAAACAAAGTTCTATGATGCCTTAAATAAGGTTAGAAGAGAAAGTCCAAACTTTATATGTGGATTACAACAGGTTTTTGGCATTAAAAAAGAAACACCAGAGGAGTATCTTGATAAGGTTCTAAAAAGAATGTGTGATATGGTACACTACCAGCCAGATTTTATTAATTCTCATACGGGTAAAGATTATTATTCTTTTAGTGATAATTGTAAAATTATTGATGCAATTGAGGATTTTTCTATTAAAAAAGGCATTCCTGTTTATCACGAAATACATAGAGGACGTTTCACGTTTCATTCTCAAGCTACGATACGTTATTTAGATGTTTTTCCTAGTTTAAAATTTGTAGGTGACTTTTCACATTGGTGCGTGGTTTCAGAATCTTTACTTCAAGACCAAGAAGAAGCTATCCATAGAGTTATTCCGTATATTGCACATTTACATGCAAGAGTGGCTACAGAACAAGCTTCCCAAGTTAATAATCCTTTTGCACCTGAATGGTCCGAACATTTAAAACGATTTACGAACATTTGGAAAGACACAATAGATTATTTAAAAAATATAAAAAGTCAATTTTCTATCACACCAGAGTTTGGACCATTTCCATATATGCCACAAGCACCATTTACACAAAAACCTCTGTCAAATCAGAGAGAAATAAACGAAAGAATGAAGGATTACTTAAAATCGCAGCTATTATGAAGAAAGCAGTTAGCATTATAGCAATATTAACATTGTTCGCTTGTAAAGAGGAAAGAAAATTCTCAAGGTGAGAACTTCAGTAACAATGTGAATAAAGTTGCTGCTACTATTATAGACGGTTCTGAGCAGCTAAAGTTTTTTAATAACCCTAAGCAACCCATACAGTCGAAATTTCAACAATTTCTGTAAGGAAGTATACAGCCTATAAGATGGATTCTTAGTATGATGCAAAGCGATTTACAACAAGGCATTGTTGGCAATTTTAGTGAGTTGCATCCAGAAGTTAAATCAGACGACTTATATAACACTGCAGGTCGTGGTGGAATGCAATATATTCTAGAAATCGGTGATTTGGCACTAACAAGTAAAGCTTGTGAAAAGTCAATTATTTGGTGGAATGCTGAAACAATAGGTAACTGGTGGGACGGATTTATACCCCCCCGCTGGTGATAGCATCTTGCTTGTGCCTGAACCCCTGGACAAGCGTCACGCTTGTCACAGTAGTATTTAAAACCCCTAAAAAAGACTCAACTGAGCGGTCTTGTATTGTTCATGTAATTCCGTATTCAAGGCAGGAAACTTTTTGTCCTTAAAGTAGTTGCGTTTTGCAAGCCTGACCATATCGTGGATTTGGGTGGCAATCTTGCCTTCTCCCTTACTCCGTATGCCAAAACGGTTATCGTTTAAGGTACCTCCATGACATTCCTTGATTTGGTTGAGTACTTTGTCCGCCCTATCGGGTAGGGTCTTACGAATCCAATCGGTAAAAATACCGCCAATGGCACCGTTCAATCTCACCACCGTAAAGGCGAAGGATACCGCCCCATTTTCCGAAACGGCTTTGGCCAAATCTATGATCTCATGGCTATTGATTCCCGGAATGATGGGTGCCAACATCGCATTCACGGGAATGCCGTTATCGGACAATACTTTTATAGCCTTCAGCCTTTTGGGTATGGAGGCGGTTCTCGGTTCCAAAATCCGTCGGGTCTCCTCCCTTAAGGAAGTTATAGAAACATTCACCCCAATCAAGCCGTAGTTGTTCAGTTCCTTTAGAAGGTCCAAATCCCTTAAAATCAAGGCATTCTTTGTGATGATGCCCACGGGATGTCGGTATTTCAAAAAGACCTCCAAACAGGCCCGCGTTAATTTGAATTCCTGTTCCGCAGGCTGATAACAATCGGTATTACCAGAAAGCACAATGGTACAGGCTTTCCAAGATTTGCTTCTTAGCTTTGCCTCCAATAATTTTGGTGCATCTTTTTTAACGAGAATCTTTCGCTCAAAATCCAATCCGGCGCTGTAACCCCAGTACTCGTGGCTATTTCTTGCATAGCAATAGACACAGCCGTGTTCACAGCCCTGATAGGGGTTCATGGAATATAGCATCCCTACATCCGGGCTCGTTACTTCGTTGACGATCGTCTTTGGAAAAATGGGAATATACTGGGTTTTGTTTTTATCGGCCGCTTCACCTTCCAATCGGCAAAACTCCAGAAAATCGTCCCGAGTCTCATAACTATGTTGAAGGAATTTGTTGGGCGTATTTTCCTGTGCCCCCCTTCCTTTTATAGGGGAATTATTCATTTTAATGGATTTATTCCAAAAATATGGAATATATCCATTAAATAATATTATTTAACAGCTACTTGTACCAATTGTTTTTTGGAGCCGCGTTTCGCATAGAATAGGATCTCGTCATGCAATTTGTCAATATAGGGTTTGGAAACCATTAGGGGCAAGCGGGCATCGGTATCGTCGATGACCTTTTCATAATTCATGCGCCCATTTTCATCCAACTTGATCAAAAACACGTTCCTGTTCCTGCTCAAACCCTGTTTAAACATGATGCGTTCGTCACTTAACTGCTGTGGGTTTTCGGCCGAGGTACTAATGAAAAAGTAGGTAGTATCGTCCTTCGTGAGGGAACTGTAGGAGGCGTAGGCCCCATCGCCTTGGGTAACTTCGGTCTTATTGATATTTCTGGCCCAGATCAAGTCGCCCTCACCACTCAGTTTGGCGCTTACGATGTCGTTGTGGTGATATCTGGTGACCAACACCCTACCACCACTGCTGTTTGCCTGTGTACTGGTACTGGTAAAATACTCTTCGGCATTGAACAAAATATTACCCTTGGATGTTATGCTCATTCCTTTGAATACCAAGTTTTTCAACGTCTTATCGTCTTCCCTACCAAATTTATCCATCATGAACTGTTCTGAGAACGGATTGAACTTTTGACTTTCGATTTCCAAGGTCCTCGGATTCATTTTAAAGTAGGAGATGCCGTTATATCGGTTATCCTTTCTATCGGCAAAGAAACCGAGACACAATAATTCCTTGCCCTTAAAAATAGGTTTAAGGGCCTCTGGAAACTTGCCCGGCGTGTAAAACGACTGCGTTGTACCCCCAGTACTGGAAACGCGTACCATTTCATATTGGAACTTGCGCTCCGTGGCATTGAAACGTTTTTTCTTGAAATAGGCCTTTCCTACCAAGTATACATTGCTAAAGTCTTCCGAGAAGGTGATCGTCTCAAAGGCATAATTTTTTTCTTCGACTTCTGCCGAAAAATCATGTTCCATCAATTTGTTCAGTCCGGCATCAAAAACATGGATATAGTGCTGGTTGTTCTTACCCTTTTTAAAATGGGTAGTGATGGCAAAGGCCGATTTCTCATTGTTAAACAACACCGATGTAGTGAACCCCGATGAGAAATTCCTATTGTAGTAATTCCTGTCCAGCGGCTCCGCCACGGGATCCGATGGGATGGTCAAAATAGTCTCCTTGGTGAACTGATAATCCGTATACGGACTTCTATGAACTTGATATTCATAGGCCATTCTGTCGAAATTGTATTCCAGAAAAAGTAAGTATGCCTGACCGTTCTTGATATATGCATCCACAAAATTGGCATTTTTCAGCTTATAGTTGAATTCGGAAAGCAGTTCCAAATCCTCATTGTAATGTTCAATGAAATACCCTTTTGGTTTTAGCACGATTCCCGTGTAGTAGGCCCTAACGATGACCGTTCCGCCCTGGCCATCGTCCGCAATGGCCAATAGATTGGAATACTTGTACTTGTCATTGTATTTTTCGCCAATGTTATACGCAACATCGGCCTTTTGGGCAACGGAAAGGTTTAGTGTCGCCAAAAAAAGTACTAGGAAAATTTTTCTAAACATGGTCAGTTCGCTTTACCTACGAACCCGGAAAATCAGCTTTTCTTTTTTCTAAAAATGCCGAGGTGCCCTCTGCAAAATCATCCGTTCCAAAACATGCCCCAAAAGCCTCAATTTCCTGCTCGTAGCCGTTAACAGTATTCATAAAACCCGCATTTACCGCTTTTATTGCATGGGATATGGCGACGGAGGAATTATTACAGATTTTTTCGGCAATCTTATGACACAGTGGTAAAAGCTCCTCCTGTGTTACGACATGGTTTACCAAGCCGTAATTTTTAGCCTGATCAGCAGAAATCATTCCTGCGGTCATGATCATTTCCATGGCCCTTCCCTTCCCTACCAGTTGGGGAAGGCGCTGGGTACCCCCATAACCGGGAATCACGCCAAGGGACACCTCCGGAAGGCCCATTTTGGCGTTATCGCTTGCCACCCGAAAATGACAGGCCATGGCCAGTTCCAAACCACCGCCCAAGGCAAAACCGTTTACCGCGGCAATGACCGGTTTGGAAAGGTTCTCCACAAAGTCGAACAACAGTTCCTGCCCTTTGGCAGCCAATTTTTTTCCTTTTTTTACCGAAAAATCGGCGAACTCTGAAATATCGGCCCCTGCCACAAAGGCCTTCTCCCCGCTACCGGTTATGATAAGCACCTTTACATCAGCATCCTCCTCGAGCTCCGATATGGCCTCATGCAGTTCTTGAATGGTCTCCCGGTTCAAGGCGTTTAGCTTTTTTGGCCGATTGATGGTGATGGTCGCAATCGATTCTTCAATGGTTACCAGTATCGTTTCGTAAGACATATTCCTTGCTTTTTATTTTATGGTCCTCATACTTGCTACTCTTGGGAATTTAACACAAAAAACCGTGCCTTTCCCGGGTTGGGACGTGAAATTTATGGTTCCTTTATAGGTTTCCACGATGTTCTTTACCATACCTAGGCCGAGCCCCATTCCACTGGTCTTGGTGGTGAACTTGGGTTCGAAAATCTTGTCCTCTACTTCCTTTCCGATACCGATTCCATTATCGGCCACCGAAATTTTTACCATTTCCCCATCTACTGCAACCGAAACCAAAATCCTAGGGGAGTCATGTTCCTCCGGTATGGCCTGTATGGCATTCTTTACCAAATTGGTTACCACGCGTATCAACTGGGTGCGATCCAATTTGGCGATGATTTCCTCTTCTTCCGCAATAAAGTGGATGTACTCCTCATTGAAGATATCCAGGGCCAGTTTCACGATTTTTACCACGTTGAGGGTTTCGTTCTGCTGCGCCGGCATTTCCGCAAAACTTGAAAAGGCCGAAGCAATGCTGCTCATGGTATCGATCTGCTGAATGAGCGTTTTGGAATACTCCGCCACCTTTTCGGCAATATCAGGATCGTTGGGGTCGAATTTTCGCTGAAAACTTTGAACGCTCAGACGCATGGGTGTCAACGGGTTTTTAATTTCATGCGCAACCTGTTTGGCCATTTCGCGCCAGGCCTGTTCCCGCTCGCTTTTTGCTAATTTTGCCGCACTCAGGCTTAATTCATCGATCATGGCATTGTAGGAGGAAATCAATTTCTCTATTTCCTCACCGGGCTTTTCCAAATGGATCTTCTCGTTCCTGCGGGTAAGGTCCGTACGCTCCATCATATCACTGATGGTTTCCAGGGACCTGGTGATATATTTGGAAATGAAATAGGCCAGTCCTATGGCCAAAAGGAACATCAGAAAATAGACCCCTCCCAAACGGGTCAAAAACTCGTTCAACTCCTTGTCATTGAATGAATTATCCTCAAAATAAGGCAAATTCAATATCCCGATAGGCTTGAATTGTCGGTCTGCGATATACGTATAGGAAGCCTGATACTGGTCGCCGGCCGCCTTGTTGCGCTCCACGTATCTTTTATCAACGCTGGCATCGAGCTGATTTAGGATTTCCGGATCTAAACAAAGGGAAATAGGGTCGTTCTCAAATTTTGGGCGTGAGCTTTTGATCAATTCACCCTCCAAACTATAAATGTTGAAGTTCATGTTCTGCACCACGGCGATCTCATAAATTTCCTCCTTGAAAATGAGACCAAGATTCTCTGTAGTGACCGGATAGGTGGTCTTTTGAATGGTCAAGTCGATGCTCTGCCTAATCTGCTCTTCCTTCCGCTCCATTCTGTTTTCATGGTAATCCCTGTTGATTTCCCTAAACTGATAGATGGTAACGGCCAATATAAGCACGGAAGCGATCAGTACCAATAATATCATTGATACGAAGATGCGCGACCGTAAAGAAAATCTACTTAACAAAAGCTGGGCATTTCGTTCAAAGTTAGCAAATATCGCACCAAAGCGGGTTCAAAATCAAGTTCAAGCGCAAATCTCAAGTTAAAGCCAAACGGAAAAAATAAATTCAAATAACAATTACAACCAATTCACTAGGTACAGAAAACCTAAGATAGTTCGTACATCGTATTGATTGAAGATTGTAAGCTACAATTCGAATTATTCCATATAAAATTCCATCCAAGTGTTATTGTTTATATTTTTAAAGAGACGTTTGATACGCTCCAATTATCAGAATACATTCGAGTTTTTCAGAAAAGAGTTTTAAGATTGTAAATGAATTAATAATTAAATGAAATCGTAAAAATATGTCATCAAAAATGGTAATTATAACTCAAAAAACATTGAGAAAAAAACTTACTCATATTTTGAGCTTACTTGTCTTTACCTCAATTTTTGCTCAAAACGAACATAGCAAAGCAATTGTTGAGATTGAAAATTTGAGCAAAGAAAGGGCTAAAGCTTTTAATCAATCGGATGCTAAGACAATTGCTTCTTATTTTACTCTAGATGCTATACTCATGGCACCTAATAAAAATGTACAGATTGGACAAGAATCGATAGAGGCATATTATCAAGGTCTTTTTGATAATTTTAACCTTGAATTGGATAGTTACTACGAGGAAGTGGAGGTTTCAGGAAACATGGCCTATGGCCGAGGTGAAGCTATTGTCAAAGCGACACCGAAGAAAGGTGGGGAAACTATAACAACTTCCTCCAAATATTTAAATATTTTAAGACGACAGTCAGATGGTTCATGGTTGACCACACATGACATTTGGAACGAAAATTAATTTCGAAAGCGGAATATTTCAATTTTGAAAAGGTATATCCAGTGACAGGAATAATAAGCACCCTTCAAAGTGATTATAGGTAGTCTTTTAACATAGGAAATATCATTATTGACGTATTCGCTTATAGAGCTTGATTCCCAGCATCAAAAGGACTCCCAAAACAATGATTCCGACTACGCCAAAAATCCAGTTAAAAGTACCTTTCAATATAACCAGAAAGACCACTGCAAATAGGATAAGTGTAGCCCCTTCATTCCATATGCGCATGTAATTTGAGGAGTATTTGATATCATCTTGCTGGAATCTTTTAAATATGAGGTGATTTTTTAAGTGATACACAATCAGCAACAGTACAAACCCCAATTTAATATGCATCCAAGGTTGTTGCAACCACTGGGGCATTAAGATCAATAACCAAATGGCAAACACAGTAGCCAAGACCGCCGATGGCCACGTGATGATATACCACAGCCGCTTTTCCATCAACTTGAACTGGGCACTCAATATTTCTCGCTCTACCGCTGGTTTTTGTTGCGCTTCAATATGATAAATGAACAATCTTGGGATGTAAAAAAGCCCCGCGAACCACGTAATCACGAAAATCAGGTGCAGGGCTTTTATATAATTATAATATTCGGTCATATTCTATTAAACTCAAACACAAATTCAAATACAAGAGTCAAGTTCAAGTTCAAACACTTATTATTTCCACAAGGATTTCACTAACTCACCATCCCACTAACTCACTAATAAAACGGATACAAAACAAAACCTGAAACGTTCAAAAAGAAAGAACAATTAATAAACTACTTCGGATTTAAAGCCCCAATACCCGCTTCCCAAAGTGCTTTGTTATACGCCGGAATATCTGTATTTAGCAAGGCTTCTCCTCTGGCCTTTAAAGGTATCCATTGCTTATCCAATTCCTGTTTTCTATCCATATTGGATTTGTTTACCCGTGGAATACTACCGCTGGTCTGATTCAAGAGAAATAGATATTCCGCCGTAAATTTGTTGGGGAAATTCTCCACATCGTCATAGGCCTGAGACTTTCTTTGGACCATATCGGCATCCCACGCCTTCATTTTTTCCAACAGTGCTTCACCTTTTGATTTTAAGGTTTCATCCTCGATTTCCTTCAACACTTCCTTTAGGTCTTTCTGAACCTCAAAAAGGGTATTGACCATTTTATGCATCTCGGTAATCTTCTGTTCCATTTCGCCCATTAACACATCGTACTCCTCAAATTGTCCCGGTTTCATTTCAATGGTTGGAATTGGTTTGATCTCACCTTGTGTGGTTACCGTCTGCCCATCCATAGTAAGTGTTATGGTATACGTTCCAGGAATTGCCTGGTGTCCCCTAAAGTTGGCCTCTATATACACGCCTGGAATTCCCGGAACGATCGAATGGCCCATATCCCATACAAACCGATTCAAGCCTTCATTTTTTGGCAATACAGGGGCCGGAGGGGCTCCCCCACCGTTATGTGGTATATAGTCTTTATCCTTTTCCGAACTAAAACTGCGAATCAATTTCCCTTTGGAATCCTTGATTTCCATGGTAAGCTTGGTGGAATCATTCAATTTTGGCAATTCGTAATACAGCACCATACCGTTCGCCGGATTGACCCCGTCAAAGGCATCCGTGGCAGTAACCTCCTTGGCATTGCTGCTCATGGGACTTCCCCAAAATCCTGCGTAGGCCGCATTTGGTTTCAAAAATTTCAGGCCCTTTTTGGTTGGTTCAAACTGGCTAATGGTATTGATATTGTCCAAAATCCAGAAAGATCGTCCCGAGGTCGCCACGATTAAATCCCCTCTATGCACCTTTAAATCCAACACAGGGGTTACCGGTAAATTCAACTGAAAGGGCTCCCATGTTTTGCCTCCGTTCCAAGAGATGTACATACCGAGTTCCGTACCCGCATACAATAAATCTTTCCTATTTTCATCTTCCCGAACCACCCTTGTAAAGGCCCCGTAAGGGATACCAGTACTAATATTGGTCCAGGTTTTTCCATAGTCGGTTGTTTTGTAAAGGGCCGGTGTGTAGTCGTTGAACTTGTATCGGGTGGTGGCGATGTACGCCGTAGCGGGGTCATGAGGTGATACCTCAACGGCATTGATCAAGCATTCGCTCAGTCCTTTTGGGGTTACATTGTCCCAAGTTTCCCCACCATTTTTGGTAATATGTACCAATCCATCGTCACTTCCCGTCCAGAACACTCCCTTTTCATGCGGCGATTCTATCATATAGGCCAGGGTTCCGTAGTTTTCCGCACCTACCGCCTCATTGGTGTAAGGTCCGCCACCGTTACCTTGCTTGGCATCGATATCGCGTGTTAGATCAGGAGAGATTTCTTCCCAGGTAAGCCCCATATCGCGTGTGCGTAAAACCAATTGCGCGCCATGATAATACGTACCAGGTTCGTGGATGGAACCAATGATCGGGGCGTTCCAGTTGTACAAATATTTCATGTTCCTGGCTTCCCTTCCCAAATACTGTATGGGGGCTGCCATAATGTTGGTAGAACTCTTGGTTTCCGTATCAAGCACTTCGATAGTACCCAAATAACTGCCGCCCAGCACATATCTTGGATTATCTGGGTCAAAGGCCAAAAAGGCACTTTCACCACCGGCGGAATAGGTCCAGTCCTCCTCCGTTATACCGCCCCTTCCCAAGGACAAACTGGCGATTCGCACCGAAGTATTGTCCTGCTGCCCACCGTAAATATTGTATGGGAACAGGTTATCGACACTTATTCTATAAAACTGCGCTGTTGGCATATTGTCCTGCGCTGACCAAGTTTTACCATAATCAAAGGTAATGGTAGCCCCTCCGTCATCGGCCAGCACCATGTTTTTGGAATTATCAGGGTTTATCCACAAATCGTGCGTATCCCCATGCGGTACATCAATGGTTTCCCAAGTCTTCCCGCCGTCTTCGGAACGGAACATGGCCGCACTCAACACATACACGGTATCCTCATCATTGGGGTCCGCAAATACTTCAATGTAGTACCAAGCACGCTGTACCAGTCTATTATCACCACTCACCATGGACCAGGATTCCCCTGCATCATTGGAGACGAAAAGTCCGCCCTTGTCAGCATTGGAATCGCTTTCGATCAAGGCGTACACTTTATTTGAATTAGCAGGGCTAACAGCTATGGCCATTTTTCCTTTTTCCTCTGGAAGGCCTTCGTGGATTTTTTTCCAGGTCTCTCCGGCATCGGTGGATTTGTAGAGTCCGCTGCCTTCCCCGCCACTGATTACTATATTGGGTTTGCGTTGGTGCTCCCACATGGCCGCGTACATGATTTCAGGGTAATTGGCATCCATAGAAAGTTCTGCCGCCCCGGTCAAATTGTTCACGAAAAGGGTGTTTTTCCAAGTTTTCCCCCCATCGATGGATTTGTAGATTCCTCTTTCTGGATTCCCTTCAAAAAGTGCTCCCTGGGCGGCTACATAGACAATATCCGGATTGGTTGGATGAATGATGATACGCGAGATATGCTGCGTCTTTTCCAATCCTACATGTTGCCATGTTTTACCGGCATCGGTGGATTTATACACACCATCACCATAAGACGTCATCACTCCCCTTGGGGCATGCTCGCCCATACCGCAGTATAGAATGTTGGGGTTCGATTTTGAAACGGCTACGGCGCCTACGGAACCGGTTTTGAAATAACCATCGGAGATGTTTTCCCATTTCTGACCGGCGGTCTCGGTCTTCCAAAGTCCGCCACCAGTGGTGCCCATATAATATGTCATCGGGTCACCGATAACCCCGCTTGCCGTAACCGAACGCCCACCTCTAAAGGGTCCTATATTACGGTATTTCATCGGTTTGAAATACTCGTTGGCCAATTGGGCAAAGGTTCCCGTTGCTCCAAGGGTGAATAAAATCACAAGTAATCTTTTCATTTAATTTCTAGTTTTTTGATGCCTTTTTAACTTCTCGCCCCCCCCTTTGAGTACACTCTGGATAGGCCGCTAGAAGTGACAGATCAATAGAATAACACCTTATATTACTCAACAAACAAATAGTTCAAGTTCAAATCGTTAAAGGATGTATTGAACGTTTTTAGCTCATTCGACATCACAGCGTCAAACTTGTCCAATTCCTTGTTGATAGCGGCCGTAAGCTCGTTCTTAACGGCAATGTCCTGTTCCGTGGGAGGAAAGTCATCAATCGCCACCAAACTATTCAAATGTCCCAATTTGTTGGTCAACTTAATGGGGAAGTTCAAAGGATCTTGCCGACTCCTATTCTTGGTCTGGTATAAGGCCTTCTCCACCTCGCCCAAACTTTCCTTCATCTTTTTGGCCTTTTCGATAAGTTCCTTAGTGGATTCGTTATCTGCATACTGCTTAGTGAATGCATCCAATTGGGCCGTTACGTTCCTGATCTTTTCAATGGACTTGTGGGCCTTATCTATGGTCGTGTTGATATCGGTAATAAAGTCATACTGTTTTTGCATATCGGCTACCGATGCCTCCGCCCGCGGATCTGGGACAATTTTGAACTCCTGCATACTGGAATTCCCATTGACATTCAAATGTACCTTGTAGTTACCGGGAACCGCTTTTGGCCCATCCAAATTGGCCCACCAAAGTATCATACCGTCCAACAATTTGGCACCCTTACCCCGAGTGTCCCAAACAAAGGTATTCCCGCCTTTCTTTACTTCTAGTTTTCGGTCCTTTTCTTTTGTATAGTTGTTATAAGTGGCCAAGGTATCCCCTGCCATGGAGGTATAAGTTAGATGAACACTATCCTTTTCACTGAGATTCTTCAAGTAAAAATGGGTCACCACACCGTTAGGGTGGTTTTGTCCGGATGTTTTGGAAGGACTGCTTGTTGCCCTCCCTTTCGTACGATAGGAATCCTTGGGTTTATACAGAATATGTTCCGATGATTTCTTGCTTTCATCCAATTGATGTAGTACCGTTAAATCATCAATGATCCATAGACTGCGTCCCTGGGTGGCCACAATCAAATTATTGTCCTTGATGGTCAAATCCGTAATGGGTACGATGGGCAGGTTCATCTGGAAAGATTTCCAGTTCGCCCCATCATCGAAGGAAATATACATACCTGTTTCCGTTCCCGCATACAGCAAGCCTTTTCTTTTGGGGTCTTCCCGCACTACACGTGTAAAGTGTTCCTCATTTATGCCATTGGTAATCTTGGTCCATGTTTGGCCATAGTCCGTTGTTTTGTATAGGTAGGGCTGGAAATCGCCCAATTTATATCGGGTAGCGGCCACATAACATGTACCCTCATCAAAAGCTGAAGGTTCAATGCTATTGATCATGTTCCACTCCGGCATATTGGAAGGAGTAACATTTTCCCAAGTCTCGCCCCCATTTTTGGACACATGGATCAATCCGTCATCACTACCTACCCACAACAAGCCTTCCTTCAACGGACTTTCATTGGCAGTGAAAATGGTACAATAGTACTCTACACTGGTATTGTCCTGGGTTATGGGCCCACCGCTGGAACCTAATTTTGTTGGGTCGTTCCTGGTAAGATCCCCACTCAACACTTCCCAACTCTGGCCTTCATTCGTGGTCATGTGTACATGGTTGGAAAAAGTGTATAATTTATTGGGGTCATGCCTACTGAACAAAATGGGGAAATTCCATTGAAAACGATATTTCATCGCCTCCGCCCCTGCACCCATGGGATTGTCCGGCCATACATTGATGCCCCTAACGGTGCCTTTTTCATGGTTCACGCGGGTAAGGAAGCCATCGTAGCTACCACCGTAAACAATATCATCATTCTCCGGGTCTACGGCAATCCAGGCGGATTCCCCACCGGCGGTTTCCTCCCAATCGTCCTCAGTAATAGCGGAACCATCACTTCTATGATTTACACGAAGTGTGGAATTATCCTGTTGCGCTACATAAATTCGGTATGGAAAATGGTTGTCCGTAGTCACCCGATAGTATTGAGCTGTAGGCTGGTTGTAATAGGTACTCCAGGTCTCCCCTCCGTCATAGGAAATTTGGGCACCCCCATCATCCCCAATAATCATCCGCTGGCCATTTTCTGGAGAAATCCAAAGATCATGATGGTCTCCATGCGGGGCATTGAAGGATTTGAATGTTTTTCCCCCATCCATGGATTTGTGATAGCTTACGTTCAGAACATACACTACATCTTCATCCTGGGTATCCGCATAGACACGGGTATAGTACCAGGCACGTTGTCTCAGGTTTCGGTCGCTATTGACCAAGGACCATTTTTTACCACCGTCTTCGGAACGGTACAAACCGCCCTTTTCCTTATTTTCGACAATGGCCCAAACCCTTTCAGAATTCTTGGGCGAAACCGCTACCCCAATGATTCCCAAGGTATCCTTTGGAAAACCTTCGTTCTTGGATATCTCGTTCCAAGTTTCACCACTGTCCGTACTTTTCCATAGGGCGGATCCTTCCCCTCCACTACTTAGACTGTATGGGGTTCTTTGGGCACGCCACGTAGAAGCGTACAAAATTCTTGGGTTGTTTGGGTCGAAGGTCAAATCCACCGCACCGGCCTGTTCGTTTACGAAAAGTACTTGTCTCCAAGTGTCGCCACCATCGGTACTTTTGTAGATGCCCCTTTCTTTTGTCGGTTTGTAGATATCCCCCAATACTGCGGCGTATACCGTATTGTAATCCGTGGGATGTACCCTGATCCTAGGCACGTGCCTACTCTTTTCCAAACCGGCCTTTTCCCAGGTTTTACCGCCGTCTACGGTTCTCCAAATGCCATAACCTGAAGAAACGTTTCCCCTTAGGGTCTTTTCGCCACCGCCCACGTAGATTACATTCGGGTCGCTTTTTGCCACCTCCACAGCACCGATACTTCCGCCAAAATATCCATCGGAAATATTTTCCCAGGTTCGACCGCCATCCAAGGTCTTCCAGACCCCTCCACCCGTGGCTCCAAAATAGTAAAGGTTGGGTTCTCCCGGCACGCCGGTAACGGCAGCCGATCTACCACCGCGATAAGGCCCTATACCCCGATATTCAAGGCTGGAGTACAATTCCTCTGGATAGGAAACAGTTGCGCTATTGGATTTACTTCTACGTTGTGCCTCTGTTGTACTGGGCAGTAGCAATAGGAAAAGGGCCACGAGGCCCATAAAAGAGTACTTGGATTTCATTTTCAGTTCTTTGAATTAGTCAACCCTAAATTTAAAGAAAAGCTTTTAATACACCCATTTAAAAAAGACAATAATGAATTTGGGGCTTATGGTTTTTTTCCAAGCTTATAAAATTCAATAACATAAGAATGAATATTTTTTAGGAACCTGGCCTATGTAAATATTAATCCAGAAACTCCAAACAAACGGGATTGGGCAGTTCAATTTCTTCCAAGAATTCTAAAGTACCTAGCTCCTGGTCTCTTCTGAATACCACAATATTGCTGCTTTTTTGATTGGCTACCAACAGATACTTCCCAGTTGGGTCCATTGTAAAATTACGGGGCCAATCTCCCCGGACGGACTCCCTGTCCACCAGACTCAAGGAACCTGTTGCTTTGTCCACCCTAAAAATGACGATGGTCTGTTCGCCACGGTTGGATCCATATAGAAAATTACCATCAGGGGACAAATGGATATCAGCACAGTAACTTTCCCCTAAGAAATCGTTCGCAAGGGTAGAATGGGTTTCCTTTTCAATATATTTTGAACCCGTTCTTTCAAAAACAGTGATGGTAGAATTCAATTCATTTATGGTGTATAAGAACTTCCCATCCTGACCAAAGGTGAAGTGTCTTGGCCCTGCACCACTTGGTAAATCAATGGAAGGCTGTTCGTTTGGTTTGAACTTTCCGGCATCCATAGAAAATCGCTTCATGGCATCCAGCCCTAAATCGGCTATAAATAACCCTTCCTTTGTAAAGGCGGCAGAGTGTGTGTGGGATGTCTTTACAGTATCCAAACTTTGCAGGTCAATTACTTGTGGATTCTTCATTAGCCCACCTATCTCGTCCAAATTGAAAATGGTGGCATTCCCCCCAGTATAACTAGAAATAGTCATATTTTTCCCATCATCTGAAACGGCTATATGACAAGGATGTGCACCCACGGTAACCACACCCCCTTTTTCAACGAGTTTACCTTCTATTAATTCAAAGGCCATAACACCGCCAGTTTTATTTTCAAAGGAATCTGTTTCCAGTACGGAATAAAGCATTGAATTATCTGGAGAGAACTTTATATATGAAGGGTTTTCAATAGTTGCCGCCAATTGTTTGTTGGTTAAGGCTCCTGTATTCGCATTGAATTTCAGTTGATAAATACCATTGCTATCCCCGTCCGTATACGTTCCTACATATAAATCATAGGTCATGTGATCAGAATTCATATTGCATCCCATCATACAGAGTATGCCTAAGTACATCATCGCAGTAGTCCATCTATTCATCTGTTTATTTCTATTGTTTTTCATAGGTCAGATGTAATTATTCACATCATTTATGTTTGTCTAATTTGGGTGTTCATGAATCTTCGATATCGCCAATAACTATCTCGATAAAACCAAAACTTGTTATGGCTCATTTCATAGGAAAATTTAATGTACCTAAATGTAGACACTTTTAATGAAACTTGGCAAAACGATACATCTAAAGGTCGGTTTTGGTATCGCTTCCCTGATCTTTGTACTCGCGATATTCCTTGGTCGACTTTCTTAAATCGATGATGGCAAATACCACAAGAATCAACAAAACGAAGGTAACCAGAACCAAAACAAAGTACATCATGGGGGATATTTCCTTATTGGACCCAGAATGTTGGTTAAGGTCACTAACCATACCTTTTTTCTGGATAAACCGGATGCTTATTCATTAAAATATTGATTATAAAGGCACTATTGATAAACCAATATCCGATTAAATTCCTATCTTTTGGAAATATCCCCACTATCCGGTATAGCCTACTTTGTTGGTTATTATAATCTTTGAAGACCACACCAAAAAACTATACAAAAAATGAAAACATTTCAAAAATTCCCTCTTCTAATTACTTTCCTTCTTTTAAGTCTTAGTTTTCATCCTCTTTTGGGACAGAAATTTAAGGGAAGTAATGATGTTATAGTCAAAAAAGTAACTGGACTACAGGAATATAGTTCAACCATGGATTTGAATGATACCCGAAAACAACTTTTAATGGCGGGGCAGAATTATCAGACCAATTATGGAATATATGCCTCCATCGAAATTGAAAATTCCTCTTTAGGACCCCAGTATAGAACCTTAAGGAATATTGAATTTGAGATTGTCAATTATAAACCTACTTACTTTATAGGAATAGATTCCGTTGTGGTCGATTCAAATTATGGTAAAAACACAATCACATTTAAAGTGTACACAAGAGCCTTGTCCGATCAACAGACCTTCTCACTTAATAAAGAAGACTTAAAAAATATCCATTTTGAAAAAGGCAGTTATCTACATGCCGAACGTTATTTAAATCCTATGTTTCCAGAACTTGACAAGAATGGTAATGCTATCCTTATGGACGATGGGCGAATTGCTTGTAAACCCGATAATGGCAAAGCTTTCGATTTTGAGTTCTTTTATAAGGATGGGACACATATTGTTCGTAAGGCAAATTATGACAAGGTATTGGATACTGAACTTAAACAAACGAACGAAAATGAGATTGCGTTTGGACTTCCTGGTAAAAGATGTTGGCATAGTTATAACAAGGTTATCTTTTAGTCTATGCCAAAAACTATTTGCCTTTTCATAATTGTTCTTATTTCTACAATCAGTTCTGCGGAAACACCTTTGGAAAGGTTCTATGATTTACTAAAGTCTCAAGATTTTACAGCAGCAAAAAATACAATAACCCTTATTGGTAATGAAGAGTCCAAAAGATTGCTTGGTGAATTGATTGAATTATTGCAGTTGGAATCAAATAATACAATAATGGTTCTAGATGAAAAAGATTCTGATGAACATGCATTTACTAAATTACTTTACCAAGGGTACCAATATGCTTACAACCCTAATAGACAATCCTTAGAAGCTTACAAAAAATTTTCAAATGCCCTTAAGGTAGCTCAAAAAATGAAAAACATTTACCTAGAAAAAGCTGCCCTAATCGCCATTTTAAATCTTTTTAGTACTGAAATCTTTATAGGAAGTAAGCAATACGAATCTTTTTTAGAAAGATTTACAGAGATAAAGTCCAGTGATGTTGATGAAGCTTTGTTGATATTATATCACTTGGTTTTTTTCACAAAGGCCGATGACAGTTTAAATGATGTTGATGCCCGATACTACAATTATATGGAAAAATTGGATTCCTTATTTCTACGTATTCCAAGGAACAATAACCTATTTTCAAGATATTATTACGAAAAAGGAATGTATTATAAAATCGAGCAGGAATTCGATAAGGCAGAGGATTTTTTTTTAAAATCGGATAGTCTTATTGCCAACAATGCTGATTTAATAAATATGAGAGCATCTATAGCATGGCAAATTGCCTTTATAAATTTTCAAAATAATAATTTCAATAAAGCAAAAAAATACCTCAAAGCCTCAGGGAGGCTTGCCGAAAAACTAAAGGACACTTTTTATATTGACAGATTGAACGCTCTTATCTTCCACAAAGAAGGGCAATACGACAGTGCATACCACTATCTTAACAAATCATTGGAAATTGAATATAGGCTTGGCTACAAAAACAATACCTTAGAATCTTCCATTTTAACAGTCCAAAATCAAACCGACAAACTCAAGCTAGACAAGCTCGAATTGGATGCCCAAAACAAAAAAATAAAAATTTGGACCTTGGGGCTTGGACTGGCCCTTCTTTTTGGGTCGGTCATTGGTGTACTTACCTATAAAAACACCAAGCGCAAACAATTGCTCGCGGAACAGGGAAAAATATTGGAGGAACAGAAAGTAGCAACACTTCTAAAGGACCAAGAACTTGCTACTATTGATGCCATGATAGAAGGGCAAGAAAAAGAAAGACAACGAATTGCACATGATCTTCATGATGATTTGGGTGGGTTGATGGCCAACGTGAAACTCCATTTCAATTCTTTGCAAGATAAAGCAATAAACAATAGGCAAGAACTCTATAAAAAGACTAATGAATTATTAGACGAAGCGTATGAAAAAATAAGGGCCATTGCCCATGAAAAAAATTCCGGGGTTATTGCGAAACAAGGACTATTGAAGGCCGTAAATCAAATGGCTGATAAAATTTCGCAATCAAATAGAATAGCGGTATCGGTACAGGATTTTGGTTTGGACAATCGGCTTGAAAACAGCTTGGAACTCAACCTGTTCAGAATTATACAAGAATTAACGACCAATATTATTAAACATTCCAAGGCCACAATGGCAAACATACACCTCACCAACCACGGTGATGTACTAAACATTTTGGTCGAAGATAACGGAATAGGTTTTGACCCTAAAACCTTAAAGAAAGGAAAAGATGGAATGGGCCTCAAAAGTATCGACAAACGAATATCCCAATTGGAGGGCACTTTTCACATAGAATCTGAACCTGGTAAAGGTTCGACCATAATTATAGATATACCCATATGATACGGTTAGCAATCGCCGAAGACCATCAGTCATTGATAGATGGTTTGGAGCTTCTACTAAAATACGAGGAAAACATTCAAATTGTAGGCACTGCCAATAACGGGCAAGAGTTATTGGAGGTGGTACGTAAAAGAAATCCGAATGTTATAATTACCGACATTAGAATGCCCATTATGGACGGGATTGAAGCAACAAAAATTATCAAAGCGGAGTACCCCCATATTACCGTTTTGGCCTTTACCATGTTCGACCAAGAGGGGGCCGTAAAAAAAATGTTGCATGCGGGTGCCACCGGGTATATCCTTAAAAACGCTTCCCTAAACCAAGTCTTGGAGGCAATATTGACCGTTGCCAATGGCGGTACCTATTATGATGGCAATATTGATCTCTCATTTACCGAAAATCAAAAAAAGGCCTCCAGCAAAGGTCTGTTGACCAAGCGACAAAAAGAAATATTATCCTTGATCGCACAAGGAAAAACCTCAAGGGAAATTGCGGATGAACTTTTTATTGGTATACACACAGTTGACACCCATAGAAAAAACATGATGCGCATATTAGAAATCCAGGGAAAAGGAGAGTTATTGAGGTACGCCTTGGAAAAAAAGTATGAATTTTAATCTTTTCCCCTATTTTTAAAGATAATTGAAATACTCAAAGAAAATGATTATCAGGTCATTGTACATTCTAACCATTTTTATGATTGCCCATGTTTCCGGATATTCCCAAGTTGAAACGTACTATGCCCTGAAAAACCAAGAGGTTGTAAAGACCGATTTCAAAGAGATTAAACGAGAGCTCTTATTTAAAGCGGAATCAACGGATACTAAGGAAACCTTTGGGCTGGCCCTGGGTGCATTGGCCGTCAAACTGATACCCTTGTTGGTTGATGGGGCTTCCAAATTATTCTATAATCCTGATAATTTCAACAAAGAATATTTTGCCAGTTATTCCTTTTTTGAGAATTCCGGAAGTTTTAAAAAACTAGATCCTGAGCAAAACATGGTCTTCCAACAAACTGGTCTGAACGAATTGGGAGTTCAAGAAACAATCAATCGATTTGTATTTGACCTAGGTACAGTAAAAAATGTAGAAGGTTATTATTATCTCGGCCTAAAATCCTACCAACTCAATCATTCTTGGTGTAAACTAAGTGGACCAGGTAACCGAATAAACTATATTCTGGACATTGGATTTTATTATTTTGACGAGGATGATAAGGCCCAGGAATTCCACATTAATCCCATTCTTTTGGACGAACAGTTCATCGATGGAGAAAAAAGGGAAATTCCAGAAATAAACTATCAGGCAATACCAAAAATGAAAGTACTGCAGACCATTCAGGTAAGGGTACGTGAAATCAATGCAAAGACCCAAAATTGGGACCGATATCTTGAACTTTATCAAAGTAACCAGAACAATATTTCCAAATTTTTGATACGGGCACTTGGCGAATGACCAAGTTTTTCTTCAACCGGCTTCAAAGAAACTTACTTACTCCTTCAAATCGATACTAAGGAGAACTATATATACCCTTTACTAGGTATTGAATCAGGTATGCCCGCCTCCTATTTTTGATGATAACCAAACTTTGGATAACCTTATGAAATACGCGTATATTCTATTCTTATTTATACTTTGGGGTAAGACCTTCGGCCAATCCTATAGCGGTCTTTTTACAGATAATTTTAGCGGAATACATAACACCATTATCAATCCGGGTAGCCTTGCGGACAGCCGTACTAAGTGGGAACTCAACCTTTTTTCCATCAATAGTATAGCAAGTACTGATTACACCCCCTTAACCTTGGGGAATATCACTTCTTTTATTGAAAATGATAGTTTTGATAGTTTGGAGAGACTTGCTTCCGATACTAATAACTTTTTGATAAACTTGGATGTATTGGGGCCTTCCATACAATTTTCACTTAATGAGAAAAACGGACTTTCACTATTTACAAGAATTAGGGCCATTGGAAACATAAACAATATTAACGGTACTCTTTTTGAAAGTGTTTATGATGGATTTGCCAACCAGGACTTTGATTTTGTTGCGAACAATATGGATTTTACCACACACGCTTGGGCTGAAATAGGCCTATCCTATGGATTAATACTGCTACAAAAAAAATATCATAGGTTAAAAGGAGGGATTTCTTTAAAATACCTCCTTGGCGGAGGGGCTATTCAAGGTAGCAGTACGCAGCTTAATGGCCAGTACGATTCCAGTATCGAAGAGGTGTCCCTAAACGGTGACCTTTCCTATGCCTTTAGTGCCACGGAAACTGAGGGGGATGTTGACTATTTTGACAACCTTTCATCAGGGTATGGTTTTGATTTTGGCGTTGTTTACGAGTTTAGAACCCCCTCATCCTTAGCTCCTTCCAATGGCGATAATCCTAGGGGATTCAATCAATATAAACTAAGAATGGGCCTATCTTTTTTGGATATTGGAAAAATAACCTATCGCAATACAGAGAGTTCCACCTATCAAATTAACGCAACATTTGCTGCCCAAGATCTAGAAGAAGATTTCATATCGGCCATTGAGGATAAGGTTGTTCCACAAACCCTTGTAAATGACCAAGCCTGGAAACTACCTGCCACCATTAATTTAAACGTTGATTACTGGTTAACCAAGCAATGGTATCTGAACCTAAATATAAACCAAGGTTTGTTGGATATGAATGCCACTTTTAATAACAACCCTTTGAATCTCATTACGCTAACACCAAGGTATGAATCCAGGATTTTTGGAGCCTACCTGCCCATTTCCAATAGTAAATTAAGTGGAACCTCAATAGGCTTAGGGTTGCGATTGGGTCCGCTTTTGATAGGTTCTGGAAGTTTATTTTCCAACCTAGGCAATAATGCCCAATTGGCAGACATATTCCTTGGACTTAAAATACCTGTGTACCACAAAAGAAAGAGTAAAGATTTCAAATCAAAAAAACAATAACCTACAATTGGTACGCATTTTATTTACCAAATTCAATTAAAAAGCACTGTACGCACCATCCATTTTAAACAATTGACAAAATTTAGTATTTTACAACTCTAAGTCTTAAAAATAGTATGAAACCCACATTTAGGGATTTGTTAGGGTACGTTATATACCTCTTTAAGCATCAAGCTATTAACCAAATTTTAAAGGTTTGAAATATCTCACTTTACTATTGTTCTTATGGTTCTACCAATCAGCTGTTGGTCAGGGTTTCCAACAGGATATTGTATACGAAGAAGTGGATGAAAATTGCTTTGGCAACCAAAGCTATCAAGCCGACCCCGAAGCCGAAGCTATCGTGGACGAAATCATGGCCCAGATGGGCTTAAACAGAACCTTTAAAATTAGGCAATGCCCAAATATTCAAAACGCATTGGCCAGTATACAAGAAGACAATAGTGGTAAAAAAGACCCATATATCCTATATGACCCCATTTGGCTTTCCAAAATGAAGAACAGTTCCCGTACGGATTGGGCTTCCATAGGGGTTTTGGCCCATGAGGTGGGTCATCTTTTAAACTATCATTCTTTGAACAATGTGGGGAGCAATCACAGGTATGAGATCAGTGCAGACCGGTTTGCCGGGTCTACCATGGCACGTATGGGAAGTACGCTTGAGGAAGCGCAAAGCATGTTCAAAAACTATCCTGAAAAAGCCTCTAGCACCCATCCCGGAAGGGCAGAACGTTTGGAAGCCATAAAAGAAGGATGGAACAGGATCAATAATCCAACCCAAAGAACGGTTCTGTTAAATGAAAATACCCCGGATCGGGATATTCTTCCAGAACATATTATTAACAGGTATTATAAGTCAGTTGGAGGTCAAAAGGAACTAGGCCAAATAAGGGAACTAAAATTTAGCGAAAAAATTACCGAAAAAATTGGTCAAAGCTTAAATGCCGTATCCAATGAATTTGAACATGAATATGTGCTGAACCCAAATATCATCTTGGTAAACAAGCCCTTGGAGGGACGGGATTACAGTGAGAATTACAAAGTGGAAAACGACTCGTTATTATGGAAATTTTCAGATAAGGAAAAATGGAACCAAGGTGCTCCCCGAATAGGTACAGAAAAACAAGATGACTATGAGTTTAAAAAGGACATTGAGCCAAGCTTGAGCAATTTTTTTGAAGACTTTGTTTTATTGTCCAATCCAGAGGTAGCGACCTACGACGGAAGGGAAAGAATCGACGGCATCGAATGTTTTGAACTCAAACTGCCCGAGGAACGCCTGGAATTTGGTGACCTACAAAAAAAGGGGAAACGTGTGACCGTAGAAAAAAGCTATTATTATCAAACGGCCACGGGATTGCTGTATGCCATCGTAGAAAAAGAGCTGATTGAATCTTTTAAAAAAGGAAATCTCAAGGAGAAGGAAAACATCGAACGGAAAATAGTGTATGGACATTATAAAGAGTTTAACGGGCTACAATTTCCTACCGAGATTAAAGCAAGTCTGGTTCCCTTAAAAAGTGACATTCCTCAGACCGAAGAAGGTATATATCAGGAAAGAAAAATAACGGATATTCAGTTTTAAGTTTGTTTTAAACGAAGATGTTTAGTAGGTTTTTTCTTTAAAAATTATTTATCTTTTCTTTCGTAATAATCGATTGATTATCAATCTCCTCATTCAAAATTATACCCAGTAATGGGTATTCCCTAATTTACCTTTACCTGATATATTTGATTTTATCGATAAACCTATCTTTTTATCGACAAAAAGCTATTTAACAAAGACAAAACCCATGAAAATTTTCTATCTTGAAAATCCCCCCTTTTGTCCATAAGGACCTTTAAACCACCAACCAAAATGCAAAGAGACCACTATACCTTATCATTTATACTTTTTTTACCATTTCTGGCACTTGCCCAATTTGGCCACGGCACCGTTTTTGACAACTATGGCGGCATCTATAATGTGGTGCAAAACCCGGCCAACAGTGTGGAATCCAAATATAGGTATCACATCAACGGCATGTCCTATCATTTTTTTAACCCTACCGACATTGGCGAAACTAATTTTTTGGACATCAACCAACAACCAAATGGATTCAATGCTTTGGATTTTTCGGGGGATGATGAACAGAATTTTAGTACTGAAAATAATTCCGTCATTGACCAGGACATTTTAATGCCCTCCGTACTTTGGGGGTTTTCTCCCAGACATGCCGCTGCATTTTTATGGCGTTCTCGATCCTACACGGATTACCAAAGCTACAATGGAGGGATTTGGGCCAGGTTCAGTGGGGAGGAATCCAATATACCAGAAGGCATAAGTAACTTCAACCATACCTCCCACCAATGGGACGAATTTGGTATCAACTATGCCTTTGCCGCCATTAGGGGTAACTATCACTTTTTGAAAATTGGTGGCACCATTAAATATTTGGCCGGTAGACGCGGTACCGAAGTTCGAGGTAGCATTACAACAAATGAAACCAGAAATATAACTAGAGTTGAAAATTTAACTTATTTAAATACAGCCCGCGAATCACTCCCTTCTAACGCAACAGCTGAAACTAAAGCTTTTTTTACTCATGCTGTAGGGTTTGACTACAATGGACAGGGAATAGGAGGAGATATTGGCCTGGTTTACGAGTGGCGTCCTAGGGAAACCAACCGGGTTGGAGCTAGAAACAGTAGTGCAACTGTGAATATTTATAAATTACGATTGAGCGTGGCTGTTTTGGATATTGGTAGTATTGAATATAGAAAAGAGAAGAAGGACATACGAAAACAGGAATTCAATTATAGCGGAAGTCCAATTGAAGCCAACAATATCGAAGAACTATTCCAATCCTTGAACGGTAATAATGACAATACTCCACAAGGCGATAGGATTCAACAGGGCAGCGTTACTTTTGCGCTTCCTCGTTCTTTACATATCAATGCAGATTACCTTGTCTTGAATGACAATAAATACTATGTAAACCTCAACTACGTACAGGCACTGACTTCTAAGGATGATGAATTTACCAACTCCAAATTTGGTATGGCCACGTTGGCCCCTCGGTATGAAACCCCGGATTTTAGCGCAAGCATCCCCCTCGCGTATGTAATGGAAACCGGGAGTGTCCATATTGGCTTGGCTGTTCGCTATAAATACATCACAGCAGGTTGCGCTGCCCTGGCCAACGTGGCTACCGGCAAACCTTTAAATCACGTTTATTTTGGAATCAGCCTGCCTGTTTTGGAAGAGGTGTTTTAAAAATATGAGATGAGCTAAATACAATTCTTATTAATCAGCGAGATTTTCCTTAGCGAATTACCTCTAACCGGTTTAAAAGTATAAAAAAGAACAGATGAAAATGAAAAGATTATTACTCCCCTTTTTTCTTTTAACAACTTTGATTTCTATTGCACAGATTCGATTGGTAGAAGATATCCTGCCAGGAGTCGAGCAATCTAATCCGTTCCAATTTTTAGAACATGATGGTTTTTTATTTTTTATAGGACAATCTACTGGTGGGCCTGCCATATTTATGATGGATACTAATGAAACCATTTCGATAGCATGGCAAGAAGGATTTAATGCTTATGACATGGTTGTTTATAATAACGACCTATACTTCAATGCCAATAACCAATTACACAGATTAAACAGACCTTATGGTACTGGATCTGGGAGTACAGTAGTGGATTCTTCCATTTCTATGTGGGGTTCTGCATTTGTATATAATGGCGAGCTTTATTTTGGTGGTGAAGTTAATCAAGCGGACCCTTTAAATCCCAACCATGAGCTAATGGCATATAATGGTAGTATCGTGAGACTTGTTGAGGAAGTGTCTTCTATTAGTTTAGATCCAAGTCAATTTGTTCTACATCTTGGAGAACTATATTTTGTAGGTAAAGAAATGGATATGGTCAACGGTCAGCCCAGTATTATAGATGCCATATATAAAAGTAATGGTATAGTGGTTGAACAGGTGACTTCGTTTCTGAACACATCCGTTTCCTATCTTACTTCATTAGGAGATAATTTATACTTTTTATACCGAAACGGGGATTTCAACCAACCTTATAACTTATGGTATAATAACACAAACGGACCTGGGGGGTTTGGTGTGGAACTAAATTTCGCATTTGGATTAACTGTTTTTGAAAATAAGCTCTTTTTCTTTGACCAGGACAACACTCAATTGGTGTCAAGGGATATTATGGGTAATGAAGAAATAATTCCAATTGCAGCTGGATTAGAATACCCATTGGGTGGATTTCCATTACAAAATCAAAACTATCTAGCTTTCTCTGGATTCACCAATGCTTTTGGTAGTGAACTTTACATTTATGAAGCAGGTGGTGAAATTAATTTTACCGAGGATTACAATTCTGGTTCAAACAGTTTTACACCCGTTTATGGTTCTTTCTTTAATGGTAGTTTATATGTAACAGGCTCAGATGGTAGCGGAATTGGAAGGGAACTCCATGTCTATAATCCGAATGGATGTACTGAAACCGTTAACATTCCAGATGCCAATTTTGAAGCCTATTTAGAAAACATTCTAAACGTAGGGGATGGAATCCTTGGAAATGGTTTGGTATGTAAGGAAAAAGTGGAAGTATTGACAACTTTGAACCTCTCTGGCTCCATTCCTATTGTAAACTTTCCTCCTGGCTTGGGCATTACAAACCTTTCAGGAATTGAGCATTTTTCAGCTTTGGAGGTTTTAAGGGTAGAAGGTAATAACATAGCTTCCATGGATCTTTCACAAAATACAAATTTAAGGGAGCTTAGGGCATGGCGATGTAATATTCAAACATTAAATGTTAGTGGGCTTACAAATTTACAGACCGTTGGACTCAACTTTAACTCTATTGCCACAGCCGACTTTTCGACCTGTCCAGCCATTCAAGAACTGGATATTACGGACAACGACCTTACTGCAATTCAATTGGGAACTACGGCAAACCTTCTAAAATTTACAATTTCAAACAATCCAAATTTAACAAGCCTTGACATCTCCGGAGCGGATACCAACCTTACTACTTTTAATGCTACGGGTAACACCGCCCTCACATGTATCCAAGTGAGCAATGTAGCCAATGCAGAAAACCAAGCAAATTGGTTAAAAGATGCCAACACGTCCTATTCAACAAATTGTAACCTACAACCATTTACCGTAACGGCAAGCATCCCTGGCGCTACAGGCAACCCGCTTGCAATCGAAATTACCGAAGGTAACAGTTTTACCCTGAATTTTGAAAGTGGTCCTACAGCTCCCGATGGCACTCCATATACGCCCATTATCGAATTTACCTCAAATAATAACAATAGCCCAACGGAAGACTTTACCTTTAACGGAAATGCCACCTTACCTACGACCCCATTTACTGTATCTTCTGCCAACCCTGATGGTGGCATTACTATTTTGGCCATAAATGATGGCGTAACGGAAGGTGATGAAACCTACACCATAACCATTTCTTCACCAGATCCGTCACTGTTTAGCATAGAGGGGCCTACGAGTTTTGAGGTGACCATAAAGGATAATATCTCGAGTGAGCCACCGTCATTGACTTTAGATACCAAAGTACTGGGTGCTACTACCCTTGGGTATGATTTAGAAGGTGAATTCCCTGTTGAACTTTTTGAGGTTGTTGAAGGATCTAGTTTGGAAATAACCTTAAATGATATTTCCTCCGAAGGCGCCAATGGTTTTCCCTTTAGCTTGCCTTGGAGTGTTTCTGGTATTACAGAGGACAATGTTCAACTAGTTGACGGTGATGGGAACAATTTACCCTTTGATAACCAAGAACTGAATTTTACAGTAGATACATCCAATGAGTTTGAAATTCAAATTAATATTACGCTAGATGATAACGAAATCTTTGAGTCAAACAAAGAATTTACCATACAATTCAAAGAAAATGGTTTTGATGAATCTTTAATCTCGATTCAAAACGCTTCAAATCCCTCTGCTCCATATAGAATGCGTTTTACCATAGTTGAAAATGATATTGAAGGTCGAATTATTACCTCATTGACTAATATTGGTGGTCGAGAAAACAGCGGAATTGCGGATAAGTTTGAAATAGCTTTAAAATACCCTGATGAAACCTACTATAAGAACAATACAGGAGCTGATATTATTATCCCTATTGATTTCGATAACACCGATAATCAATTAGCAAACCCGATAGATTTTAATGATATCAGTCCAAATCCTCTACCACAAAGCTTTATTATTAAACCCAATGACTCAACAGCAATAATTGAGCTTACCTATCTTGAGGAAATAGATGTAAATGATTTGGAACCCAATTACTTTAATTTAATTCTTTTACCCGTTACATCGCCTTTGGACCTAGTACATCCTCAAGATACTTTTTTAATAAAGGTATTGGATGAAAACAGCCCATTTGATATAATAACAGACTTTATTGGAAATGTACAAAGACGTGATTTTGGTGGCGAAGATTGTTGCTATTTCTTTCAAGTAGAAGAAGGGGAGGATATACTATTCAGCTTTGATGCAGAAAAGGGAGTGCAAGACGCTCTTCCATATCTATTGAACATTGAAATCCTTAATGCGGAATTCTCATCCAATACAAGTACACGTGCTAACTACGGAGATGGCAGTTTTACCTTAAACACAAATACTTTAGAAAATATTCCCAGATCTGTAAAGATTGACCAAATCGACAATTTTTTAAACATGCGTGTTGAACAAGGTGACTACAGCAGCCCCAAGAGTTTTAGAATAACCTTTAGTCCACCTGATAACTCAAATTATGAATACGTAGGGCCCAAAGACAGAGATTCTTCGAATGAAACGGTCAGTTTTGATTTTGAAATTATTGATGCAATTCCAGCGAGTATTGAAGCCACGAAAGCCACCATGAATGAGGAAGATCCTAGCGATTTTGTTGAAGTGAAAATAAAATTAAATACACTAGAAATCACAAACCAAGAAGATATTAGTTTCAGCTTTATTTTAACTAAAAATTCCACTGCCACTTTTGGTGTTGATTATAGAATAGAATCTAATAATGACTTTGAGATTTTTGAGGAAAACATCTCCACGAAGTCTAAGAAAGGGGTAATCTATTTAGATTCCAATTCTAGTCCTACCGAAGCAGTCTTTAGAATTATTCCCATAAATGAACCAGTAGGAGAGGAAGAACCTGAAGGCACAGAAACGGTAATCATTGAACTCCTTGATGGATTTGGTTATTCTATAGACAATGGAAATAGCTTTGTAGAAATTGATATAACCGATGAAGACGTTGGCGATTACGATGTTAATCTTAGTGTTCCAAATGAAACTTTGTATGAAGATAGCACTAGAAGTCCTAATTCCGGTGTTTTTGAAATACAGCTTTTCTCAAATGGTAATTCCGCTAGTGCAGCTGAAGATATTAAAGTATATTTTGAAATAACAAATGAACTAGATTTCGCAATAGAGGGTGATGATTATAGAATTTATGATGGAAATGGTCCTGGAAAAAGAGATATTACCAATGATTTGAATAAATATGTTACCATAAAAAAAAGTGAAAGTATCGGATATATTTATGTTGAGGTCGTTACAGATGATGGGGAAATAGAGCCTAATGAAACAGTGACTATAAATTTAAAAACTGGAATTGGATATAATTTAAATCCAGAAAATTACACTTTATCCGGTTCCGTAAATATAATTAGCAAAGAACAAAACACCGAAAATCTGAATCCAAGCGACTTAAGTGCCTTTGTCTATAGTGCCACATGCCCAGAGGTCAGTGAGGGGAAAATTGCCATGGTAAATAATTCCCCATTTGATTTTAATGTAGAATTATTTAATAATTCTCAAGAGGTTGGTTCAGCAGATTTACAAAATGGAATTGTAACCCCTTTAGTTTTATTCGAAAAGCTTGAAGCTGGTAATTATACAGTAAAACTTCAAGCTAAGGGAAGGGATGATATTTATCCACCTTCCTTTAACTTAACTATTCGGGAGAACTTAAATTCTACTCAGCTTTTATCCTCAATGGTTAATTCGGAGAAAAAGGAAGCAAGTCTGAAAGTATCAGGAAGTAAATTCTATGAAGTCATAATAAATGATAAAAGCTATAATCATCGATTTGAAAATGATGGGCCTCAAGAATTTAACCTTCCTTTACAAATAGGAAAAAATTCAATCCAAATTAGAGGGGAAATTCAATGCCAAGGAATAATCGATCATGAAATTATCTTTAACGAATTCAAGTTTTTTCCAAATCCGACAGAAAGCATAATTCACCTTGATGGATTATCAAGCACAAATAACTTAAAATTAATTTTCTACGATACTACAGGCAAAGTTGTAGCTACTTTCGAAAGATTGAATCAAAAATCATCAAATTGGGTAGTGAATGTTGAATCATTATCCAATGGAACTTACTTCTGTAAAATCATTTCCGAGGACAAAGTTATCAATACCCTTAAATTAATTAAAAATTAAGTAGATGAAATCTAGATATTCCTCCATACTCGTAATACTAGCTCTCATTTTTGTCTCCTGTGAGGGTGAATTTATTCCTAAAGATAATTCCATTACCCTAATTGAACCAGATGGTTTATGTGAAGGAGGGGTTTCAACCACAAACAATCGCTTAGAAATACCGTTTTCTTGGTCCGTAGACAGTGAAACAGGTTTCGAAGAATTTAGTATACAATTGATAAGGGAAGATGATAATTCAACTTCCAATTATAATGTAAGTGGTATAAAACTGGATACGATAATTACCTTGGAAAGGGGTAAGAATTATCTATGGTCAATTATTGGAAGACTAAACTCTGGCGAAGAAATCCCCACTACTCAACAAGGCTTTTTTAGTGAATCTGAACCTATATTGGATATTCTGCCGTCACCTTCTGAGATTACAGTAGAAAATAGAGCAAATTCCTTTTATGTGACTTGGAGTAATGAAAATGAAGATCAGGAAAACCTGAGCTATATAATATCCTTAAGTGATAAAATAGACGCAGGATCAATCATTGAAGATGTAACACAATTAAACTACACCAAACGAGGTGATACCAGATTTGAAACAGATAGCAAAGAAGAAAGTATTTTGAAGAGCGGTATAGAAAAAGGGGATTATATAATCAGATTGGAAACAATCAAGACCGAAAATGGAATTGATAATAGTGTAAATACCTATTCTAGGTTTTCCTATTAGGTTATTGGAAATTCAAACATATGTCTATATTAGAAAACATTAGAAATTTAAGTCTCTTTTTTTGTGTAATAAGTTTTAGTTTTGGCCAATCAAGTACAAATGTTCCTGAACTTTTTAAAAATAAACATCTCCTCCCTATCCAACTCTCCTACACCAACAAGCAAATAAAAAAGGAGACGAATAAAGAGAAGGGCATTCATACCGATTTACTGTACAAGCAAGGAGAAAATTGGGATACCGTTCCCGTATCCCTAAGGGCACGGGGAAACTTTAGAAAGAACACTTGCTATTTTACCCCCTTAAAAGTCTATTTTAAACGGGGTGGTACCCAGAACACGCCCTTTGAAGACCACAAAAACGTAAAAATTGTACTGCCCTGCCTTCTGGAGGAACGCAGCAATGATGATGTACTCAAGGAATACTTGGCCTATCAAATGTACGAAGTGCTATCGACTATCCACTTTAAAACCCGCCTGGCGATCTTGGATTATACGGATACCCGTGGTGAAAAAGAGGAACTACACCCCTTGGCCATGTTTTTAAATGTCCCGAACAAGAACCTTTATAACGGTGAGGAATCCTGGGCCGCTCGAAAACCAAAAAACCATACCTTGCTAACCATCCTTATCGAGGATGATAAGGTGGTGGCCAAGCGCCATGATGCCAAAGTTCTTAAACGTTTTATGCATCCCTTAAACCAAGATGAGACCATCTCTACCACCAATGCCTTCTTTCAGTTTATGATAGGGAATACGGATTTCTCCACAGCCTATAGTCACAACCAAAAACTGATTTTTAAAGAAGGCAAAAGCTATCCCGTACCTTATGATTTTGACATGAGCGGTCTAGTGAATGCTTCCTATGCCGTTGTATCCAATATAAACAATACTCCTTTGGATATTGATAAAGTAACTGAACGCCAGTACCGGGGTTTCAAACGGAATCCCACCCTTTTTGAAGATACCCGCTCGAATTTTCTTTCGAAAGAATCGGAAATCCTAAAAATACTGGACGTGCACAAATCCCTATTCAAAGAAGCCAAGAGCTATGAAACGGCACACAATTACATATCCGACTTCTTTGCGATTTTGAAAAATGACCTTCGGTTTCAAAAAGAGATTGTTCAAGTAGCACGGGAAAAATAATCCACTTTTACCTGTAATAAGAGTTGAATACCGTCTTAGTATTGATATACTTTACCAAATGCTTATAAAACTTTACAAATCCGGCACTAAAAAGGGTCACGGCAATAATGGGAGCGGACTTGATGACAATCCCATTTTTAAATAGGGCGATGGTCAACCAAACAAAGAGTACGGTAAACACGAATAAAATGGCTTTGCGTACGGTCCTATAACTGATCTTTAATTTCGTGTCCAGCCAAATGAAGTAGGCACTGGCCAGAAAGCTGAGGAAAAAGGTCAGTATAACAATCCAAAACAAAGGAACTTCATATAAAAAAGTATTGTATAGGATCATGGAAATAATATTGGCGTGTATGACCATACCATACATATCCGGAATGCTTTTACCGGCCGTTACCTTGTTCAAAGGGGTAAAGTGTTTGTCTTCCACATCAAAGGGGTTTCCGGTAGGGCTGCCCAAATAACCGAACAAAACAATTTTGTCCTTCACCATTTTTTTATCGGGAATCGATAGAAAATCCTTTAGCGGAAAATGGACAAATCCCAAGTAATCACTCTTATAGTTTATCAATATGGGTTTCGACAATTTTTTGGGACATCCTCTGGCATACCATTCGTCGGTACTCATATACGACCTGGCTACGGCCACGGGAAATGCCTCAAAAGTATTTTCCTGAAATACATAGGTGGGGGTAAATTCACGAACTACGGCATCCTGGTAGCCAAAATTGTAGTTGACATAGCCCTGTTTACCATCACGCACGAAAAACGGATGATTTAAAAAGAACTGACTTTTCTTTAAAATATAGCTCGATATTACTTTTTTATCATTGAGTACTCGGGCCAAAAGGGTATCGGTCTTTGATTTATCTAAATGTTGCAACATTACATCAAAACCAATGACTGCTGGATTTTCGTCGAGCACATTTTGCAACCCTTCCAAAATAGTCTCCCGGTTTTCGTGCTCGATATTGATTAAAACAATATTAGAATCCAACTCCAAATAGGGATGCATTTGCTCACTATAGTAAATATCCAAAAAACTAAAATCCTCCAAGGCCTTTTTAAGGGGATTAAAAAAGTTTAGGTTTACAAAGAGTAGTGATAACAAAATACAGGTTATCAAGGAAAGAAGGGTGCTTAAAAAGGCATCCCTCCATAATAATTTTCTTTTAGAACGTTTCGGTACAAGTTCGGAATCCATGTAGGCCTTTGTTTAATAGGGGCAAAATTTATAATCCGCACAGATAGCTTCCTTAATCTTGGCCTCTGGATATCCCAATAACGTAAACGTTTTAATCAAGACATCCATTTCCTTTTTCAATTCCTGAAAAGTCTCATCATCCAACAAAGTAAGTGTGTTGTATTTTATGTCCTTCAAACTGGGAAATGGCTCCAGACTAATGGCCCATTCATATTGTCTTCCCTTTTTCAAAAGATTATTGTCCACATAAAGTAGCATAGAATCTGAAGCGGTTCCTATTTTGGTAATATGGTGGCCATCACGCTGTTTTAGAAAAAGATAAACCAAATCGGCTTCTGAATTGTTCTCCCACCGGAAAAATATACTGGGCTGATATAATTTGGCACTATCCACTGGAAAATGTTTGATGATCGTTCTATCTTCCCTATACACTACCCCGGCTTCCTGCTTACTTTTTCGGCGGTTTGTGAACTGCGTCCATACATACGTAAAATACTTTCTTGTAAACGAAGTTTGGTTTAATTGCACCTTGTTTTTCGAAATATCCTGAAAAACATACGCATTTGGGCCTGACAAAGCAAAAATCTCCCCTGTTTGGTTTACAAGGGTAACCTTTTCATCATCCGAAAGTCTCAAAGTATCCAAAGTCTCAAAATATACGCCCCTAATGGCCTTTTTATCCGAAGAAAACAAAGGTTCTCCCGTTTTTTTATATATATAATAGCTTTCCTGCCCAAAGCCTTCGGCAGTATATACTACGCAAAAAATGATGAAAATCAATCGTGAAAAAAGAATCCTTGCCATTTTAATCTTTTATATAAATAATGTGCCAACTTTTTGTAAAATCCTATCAGACCAATACTAAAAACAATGACCGCGGTTATGGAAGCTGTTTTAAATAGTAGTTTTTGCCTGAAAAGCAACAAGGCCACCCAGACAAAAAATACGATAAAAAATAGTTGAACTATATTCAACCTAAGTATATAACTGGCCAACTGTCTTTTATTCAGCCAAATAAAGTAACAAAGGGCCATGTACGTCAATAGGACCGTTAACAGGATACGTATCCAATTGGGAACTACTTTTATAAAATTACCTTCAATAATCATTTGGACAATATTCGCGTGAATGACCAGCCCAAAGGTATCTGGCGGACTTTTCCCCACAAATCTGGGATTCATCGGGGTAAAATGTTTGTCCTCCAAATCAAATCGATGTTGAATGGGATTACCCAAGTATCCTACCATAACTATTTTGTCCTTCATCAAATGAGAAAACTCATCGTTCATTATTTCATCATATTCCAATACGAGAAAGAAATCCCTGTTTCCGGTATAATTGATGGGCCTGTCGATTGAGAGAAAGTTATCCATCCCCATGTCCCAATCAGGCGCCCTAAATTTCTTCGATACCGCCGTTCCAAAAGCTTCCAAGATGGTATCGTTTTTTTTATAGACACCCCTAAAATTTCTTATTACTGCGGATTCATCATCAAAATTGAAATTCGAGTATCCTGATGCAACTCCTTCTTCAAGTATGTTTTTATTTGAGACTATTCTTTTATCATCATTTAGAACATAGGCTGCGACTATGTTTTCACTTTTAAGAAATTCCGAAAGAAAACGATCCCATACGGGATCTTCCAAATCTTTGAATATGACGTCGACACCGATTACTTTTGGTTGGGATTCCTGTATCTTTTGTAGCATCCCTGCCAGCTCCTTTCTATTGCGCCTATCAACATTGACCAAAATGATGTTCTCATTTATATTTGGATCATTCGTTTCTAGCTTTTCAGCATAGTACATATCCAAATAACTAAAATCCTTAAACGCATTTTTAAATGGACTAAAAAAATTAAGGCTAACACCTATCCAAGAGACTATGCCCAACATGGTAAAGGCGAAAATCATACACAAAAATGCCTCTTTGAACAAACTCTTGTTCCTCATAAAAAAGTTATAGAAATACCTTTTTTTATTTGAATCCTTCATGTAGAAAACAATTAAGAGGTTTCTTTATGGACTCCTTTGATTTATTTTTTATCCGATAAATTTTTACGAAAAAAAGGAAAACCCGAGGTAACGCTGATTACCTTTCTTCCAAAAAGGTCCATAAAGGCGATTTTATTTTCATTTTCATCAAGCAGTATGGTCAACTGTTCATCATTGTTTTTTAATATGAACTGCTGCTGAGGATCAAAAGATGAATTTGAATTCTGTAGGTCCCAAACATAGTTGGTATCGTCAATGAGCACTTGTTTTAATTCCTGAGCACTGTTGACATTCAAAGTGTCCAGTACTTTTAGCTGATTGTAATATTCATTTTCAGTTCCTTCGATAAGCGTTTTGACCAAATCAATTCTAATGACTGTATTGGCATTTTCAATTTTACCGAATCTTTCCGGGTTGATCAAGGCCTTTATTTTTGTACTTTCTATCGTACCGGAGCCCTTGCTTTTCTCCGACTTCTGCGAAGACATACAGGAATACATCAATAGAACGACCATCAAAAGAGCTAGTTTTTGCATTCTAGGACCTTTTAATATCCAATATCATCATCGCCAATGAACCTTTATCGAATTCCGCTTTAAAACTCATTTTATCCTTACTCAACTTCATCGCTTCTTTTTTGATTAGCTTGTCATCAAAAATCACGTACAATCGATCTAATAACGTACCATCCAATTCTTGAAGTTTGGATTGCACCTCCTTCATGTCTATTTTTTCCAAAGAAAAAACAACTATGGTATATTCCTTTTCCACATCCTTGCTTAATCTCGCATAGGCCTTAGCTCCTTTTGGCGCCGCAGGCAATATAACTTCGGACTTATCGGAATTTATGAAGGGGCTTATTGAATCCTTATGGGGAAATAAAGGAGAAAACTCATTATCTGAATCCATCCCAAAAACATATACATAAGCGGGTTGATTTACTTTAGTTACCATACGATACCTAGTTCCGGTACCATAAACATCTTCTGTAATATAATCTCCAATACTTTCATCCTCTTTTTCAATGACCACATCCTGTGCACCAAATACGGATCCTGTATATTCGCCCTTTTCATTGCGTACGTTCATAGGTTCGTTACTTCTAAGGATAAAGTCGACCTCTCCCGCCAAAATCTGTTTTTCCTCTTTTTTGATCTTTAAGGGTATCATTTCAAAGGCATATCTTGTATATTCGGCAAAATCTGAATACCTGATCCACATGAATCCCTCATTTCCCCATGTAGGCCCCCAACTATTCACGATTTCAAAAGAACCGCCATACTTATCATCGTCATATCCAATTACACACATGGCATGCCCCCCGGTTGTCCCCAAATTATCAGGGACATAAACATTCTTGGCACTTTGAAATGCATTATCTACCATAAACCCGATAACCACGGGATTTCCATTTAGAAGTGAACGTTTTACACCATCTACTTTAAACTCCTCCGACTCATCGGAACCAAATATTCTTGCAAAATCCTTTATCTTGAATCGCTCGGCAGAGCCATACAGATTTTCCGGTATCTCCGTATCACACATAACACTATAATCCTCGTAGTACGGCACACCCTTTTCCACCATGGCTTCCATGGCTTTACCTATATAGGCACCTCCCTGACAGTTATAATCATTTTCCACATTTGAATGTAGGTAGGTGAATACAGGTGCAAAAGTACCTTTGGCAATTGTAAGCGAATCTTGTACATCATACAATCGAGATTCCAAGATTGTCCGTCCATAGTATGCTGTCGCCCACCCTACACAAGTACTATATCCCCCCTGGTTTTTTATAGGAGGGACAAAGCTTTTTAAAGTAGAGGAAGTGAATTCAGTTACCACATCTTGGAAAGCAACATTTTTTGCTTTTACCGGGGTATTTTCATAGGCTTCATCATCAAATAAGAGTCCTGTACTACGTTGGGTTTGTGAGTACCCTAATACAGAAATAAAAAATAAGAGCAAGGTGAGATTTCTCATTTCAATATCTAATTGGTTATGAGGACAATATACTATTTTTTAAGAAGCCCTAAGTACCGTTTATTGGGTATTTAAAGATAAATTGGGTAGTTTGAACGCCTTTGTAGTATAATTCTTTAGTATACTGGTGTAAAGACATCACCTACACCAAGGTCCTCTTGATTTCCCTTCTCAAAAAATAACCGGTAACGATGGTCGCCAGCACATCGGCGATGGGAAAAGAAATCCAAACGCCTAGTTCGCCATACAATTTTGGAAGAACCAGAATCAAGGGAATGAAGAAAAAACCTTGTCTGGAAAGTGTCAATAATAAGGCGGGAACGGCCTTGCCTATAGCCTGAAAATAGGCTGCACCAATAAGCTGCAAGGCTATGATCGGGGTTGCCGCAAATACCCAACGCATGGCATTTGGGGCATTTTCCAAAACAAAGGCATTGGTTTCCAAATCTTGGGCGGACATGTCCGGGTTATCGCTCAGGAAAAGTGCCGTAATTGCTTCGGGAAAAATCATGAGCCCTATGAAAACTACGGTCGCTAATAGAGAGGCGTAGGTGATTGCCGTATTGATGGTCTTTCGTACCCTATGGTATTTTCGGGCCCCATAATTAAATCCGGCAATGGGCAAAAATGCTTGGGTAACCCCAAATACCGGAAATAAGGCAAACATCAACATTCTGCCAATAATGGCATACACCGCCACCATCGCCTCACCGCCCAATGCGAACAATATATTGTTCATTATCAGATAAATAATACTCACCACCGCCTGCCTTGCCAAGGTTACAAAGCCTAACGATCCTATTTCGCTTACCACCGGTACATCCAATCCCAAATGTTTCCATTGGATTTTCATTTCGGAATGCCGGGAAAAGAAAAAGTAGCCAACATATAGAAAGCACAGTATGTAGCCGACCGTAGTGGCCCAGGCAGCGCCTGCCATCCCCCAATCAAAAACATAGATAAAGACATAGTCCATCAAGAGGTTACCTACGGAAGGAATAATCATGGCGATCATGGCAAATTTGGGTTTGCCTTCGGCCCTAATAACGGTATTCCCCATCATGCAAAGTGCCAAAAAAGGAACTCCGTACAGCACAATGGTATAATACACCTTGGCCGGATCGTATATTGCTCCTTTTCCCCCAAAAGCGGGAATGATGGACTCAATAAAAGTGAGGCCGACAATGACCATGGAAATGGTTATGATCAGGGTAAGGGTGATTTGGTTTCCGAAAGTCGTAAAGGCCTTTTCCTTATTTTCGGCGCCAAGGGCCCTAGAGATGATACTGGAACCTCCAACCCCAATGGCCATTCCCAAGGCCCCTATAAAGAACGAAACCGGAAGAACGACATTAATGGCCGCAATGGCAATGGAGCCGATCCAGTTGCCCACGAAAATGGAATCGACCAAAACGTTCAAGGACATCACAAGAATTCCTATACTGGCCGGCACTGCCTGCCCAATCAATAGCTTTCCAATAGGCTGCTTGCCCAATTCTTCCGAAGTGAATTTGGCCATAGGCCGAGTTCTTTTGAATTAAAAATGATATTAAACCACCGTAGCTGTGGAGGTCCTTTCGCTCAGAATTCCATCCGTTATGCCATCCCATAACTGAATTCTTCGCTCCAGGGCCCTTTGGGAAACTTCCAGTACCTCATCCCATTTATTAGGGTCATTTCCGCAAAGTTCCATGATCATCTTCAACGAAAGCGGACCGTGTTCATCGCCATCCAGTTCTATATGTCTTCTTAGATAATACTCCAACTTGGGGTATAGAGGTGCATTTTCGTTAGACTCGATGATCTTTAGGAACATATCTGGTATAAGTTCCTCCCTTCCAAAGGTGAAGGCCGCCGCAATTTTGTGGGCTTTGCCTTCCGCTATTACAGCGAAGGTAAATTTCATAAATTCCTTTACGGCATCCGGCAATCCTGATTGTACGATGCTTGTTTGGATATCGCCCGATTTTTTAACCGTATCAATAAAGGCTTCAACGCTGTTCGTATCGGCATCTACTTCCTGCATGGCTTCCAGGTACATCTCAAAATGGCTCCTAAAATTTCCTGCCTGGTCCCTATCGGTCTCTTCCTCCAAGACGATTTCGTTGATAAACCGGGCCGTATTCGTATTCTTTGATGGGATCCAAGGAGTGGTCACGCACGTTAGGTTTATCTGTAAGGCCTTTAGCAGGGACATGAAATCCCATACCGCATACACATGCCCTTCCATGAAAATCCGTACGTCCATTATGGTAGTCAACTCATTATATAACTGATGATTTTTTAAGGCAGTCCTTAAAGGTTCCAAGGCCTTTTCTATTTTCTCTATGTTTACTTTGCTCATACCTTTTTCAACTAGTTTAATGATGTGGGAGTACGCCATCCTTTTCCCATGTTTCAATCCATTGCGCCATTAAGGTAACCCAGGCATCGCTATCATTTAAGCATGGGATGTGCTTGTAGCTTTCTCCCCCGGCTTCCATAAATTGATGCTTACCTTCCATGGCTATTTCCTCCAAGGTTTCCAAACAATCCGCCACAAAGGCAGGGGTTACAACGGCTAGCTTCTTCTTGCCTTCCTTTGCAAATCGTTCAAACTCAAAATCCGTGTAGGGTTTTAACCAAGGATCGTTGGGCAAACGCGATTGGAAGGATACGCTCACCTTTTCCTCCGGAAGGTTCATTTGGGTACGTACCAACTCGGTCATTTTATAACATTGATGCCTGTAACAGGTATGATGGGCCACGGAATTGGTTTGGCAGCAGGAACCGTCAATTTTACAGTGAAACTTTGTCGGGTCTGATTTTCGGATGTGCCGCTCCGGTATCCCATGGTAGGAAAACAGAATATGGTCGTACTCAAAATCCTTCAAACCTTCCTTAATGGAATCCGAAAGGACTCGGATATAGTCGGTATTTTTATAAAATGCCGGTAAGGTGGTAATTTTTAGTTCAGGAAAAAAGGCATCCTTTACTTCCAACGCCTTTACTACCACGGTTTCATAGGAAGACATAGCATAATGTGGATATAAGGGCACCAACAAAACCTCGTCCACACCCTTGTTCTTAAGCTCTTGAAGCGCGTTTTTAATGGTCATGCTTCCATAGCGCATACCCAGTGCTACGGGTATCTGGGATTGTTGACGCACTTTTTCCGTAAAGCGTTCCGAGAGTACGATCAATGGGGAACCTTCTTCCCACCAAATTTTTGAATAGGCCTCGGCCGATTTTTTAGGTCGGGTTTGCAAAATGATTCCCCGCACGATGATATTCCGCAACACTTTTGGAACATCTATGACGCGTTCGTCCATAAGAAACTCGTCCAAATAGGGTTTTACATCCTTGGGGGTTGGACTATCTGGAGAACCCAGATTAACCAATAATACTCCTTTCATGCTTCTCATTATTTTTTTTAATTGCAAAAATACGACTTGGAAACCGATGCTATTTTAATTTACGCCAATAGTTTTCTATTCTACCATAAACCCAATCAATTTCCATTCAATTAATTTCATAGCCCATCAAAATTTAGTATGTTGTAAGTAAACAAAGAACGAATGGATACTCTTTTTAAGGATATTCCTAGGGAGTCGATGATGTATTTGGGGATAGCGGTGGCCACCTTTGTTATACTTTATTGGAGTACACTTTTCGTACTTCGAAGGTTAGGAAAAGACCCCAAATATCTATTGCCCGAAGGTGTTATGAAGCGTGTCGCCCTTCCTATTTTCCTAATATTTATTTCCATCATTATTCGGATGCATTCCTTCCGACAACTTTTTGGTTTGACCGATGAAGCATATTGGTTCAAAAAGGCCAGTACCCTGTTGTTCATCTTTGCCATGACCTGGTTAATCATTGGGATATTAAAAGTGATGAAACAACTCATCATCCACAATTATGATGTAAACACGACCGATAATCTTAAGGCCCGAAAAATCTATACCCAATTCAATATTCTGGAGCGCATCGTCATTTTCATAGTCATCATATTGGCCGTTGGTGCCGCCCTTATGAGTTTTCAGGAAATCAGGGAATTGGGGCTTAGTATTTTTGCATCGGCAGGAGTGGCCGGAATCATTATTGGTTTTTCCGCCCAAAAATTGATCGGCACTGTTTTGGCGGGCATACAAATCGCCATTGCACAACCTATAAAATTGGACGATGTGGTCATTGTAGAAGGCGAATGGGGACGTATTGAGGAAATAACCCTGACCTATGTAGTGGTGAAAATCTGGGATAAACGCCGACTCATAGTTCCCACCCCCTATTTCATTGAAAAACCTTTCCAAAACTGGACCAAAACTTCTTCAGATATTTTGGGAACCGTTTTTTTATACACGGATTACAAGGTCCCTTTTGATGCATTGCGTGCAGAGCTGACGCGCATTTTGGAAAATACCGATTTATGGGATAAGGAAGTAAACGTACTACAGGTAACCGACAGCAAAGCGAATTATGTAGAGATTAGGGCGCTGATGAGTGCCAAGGATTCGCCAACGGCATGGGATTTGAGGGTACATGTACGGGAAAAATTAATAACTTTCCTTCAGGAGAAGTATCCAGAGAGTATTGTACATAATAGAGTTTTGATGGGAAATCTTGAGACGGATTCTTCAAGGTAAAATAAAGGAACATGAGACGCATCTTTTTTTTAAGTTTACTTTTTATTTGCTACCATACCAAGGCACAAACCGTTACCTGTTCCCCATTGGACAAAGAGACCGTGGTTTCCAAGATTGAACAGGTTCAAGATTTGGAAAAACCTGATTTTGGACAGACCATGGTAGCCATAGGCAAAACCTTCCTCAAAACTCCCTATGTGGCCAAAACCCTTGAAATTGGGGAAACGGAAACCTTGGTGGTCAACTTACAAGGGCTGGATTGCACCACGTTTGTGGAAAATGTGCTAGCATTTTCGTTGATGATGAAAGAGGACAAAACCTCATTCGAGAATTTCATAGAAACCCTAGAAACCATTCGGTATAAAGATGGCTATTTGGACGGCTACGCTTCCCGACTCCACTATTTTTCCGAATGGATCGCCAACAATGCCAAAAAAGGCCTGCTACAGGATATCACCGAGGAAATTGGAGGTGCCGAAATTACCAAGGACATCAACTTTATGAGCGAACATCGCGATCTCTATCCTTTTCTTTCGGACGATAGCAATTTCGAAAAGATAAAAGCTTCCGAAACGTATTTGAACAGTCGGCCCATTTGTGTCCTGGCCCAAGATCGGATTGCGGAAAACGAGCATTTGATCCAATCCGGGGATATCATTGCCCTTGCAACCTCCATCAATGGCCTGGACGTTACCCATACCGGAATTGCCACGCGGGAAGCGGATGGCAGAATCCATCTTCTCCACGCCTCTACAGGTTCTATGGAAGTGGAAGTTTCGGAAAAACCGTTGGCGGAATATTTGAAAAAAGTCAAGGGGAATACGGGTATCATGGTGGCGAGGCCTCTTTAGCTTTCTCATAAATACTTTTCAGTTTAAAATCAGTAATTCCTATACCGAGTTAATACTAAGTCTCCATCGATCAACCCTGAAAATTACCGGCACAACAACTAGTCATGCTGAGTAAAAGGAAACATCCGATTCTAGAAGAGATTCTTCCCCAGTACTACGTACTTCGTCAGAATGACAAAAAAACTATGAACTACTCGCCAACGCCATCACATATTTCTTGGGTGTGGTGCCATACTTTTTCTTAAAAGCGGCAATAAAATGACTTGAGGTACTGTACCCAATTTTTAGCCCGATTTCGTTTACATTGTACTGACCGGATTCCAGAAGTTTTCGGGCATGTTCCATTTTATAATCAAATAGAAAACTGTATACGGAATCCCCATATATTTGTTTAAATCCTTCCTTCAATCGTTTTAGGCTCAATCCTATTTCCTTGGAAAGTTCATTCAAGGTAGGAGGTTCGGCCATGTTGGAGATGATGATTTCCTTCGCCTTTCTAATGCGTTTTACGTTGTCCTCGTCTATCAGGAATGGACACTGTTCTACATCGGCATCGGTATTCTTATTGAAGTACAAGGCTATCAACTCGTAAATTTTTCCTTTCAGATACAGGTTTTTAATAGTAGGGTGCAGATTGTAGTTAATTATCTGACTTAGAACCACGGCAATAGGGGGCGATACCGGCTCTTGGGCGTAATATTTTTTTTCCTGGTTCTCCTCACTAAGGAAGGGAATGTAACTCGCCTCATCGGAAAAAAGGGAGTGGAACTTTCGTATGCTCATCACCACAGAAACCATCCAGGAATTTGGTGCCAACATAAGGTTCAAAGGCAAATCCAATTGGGTATTGTACAACAATAACGAGTTCTCTTCAGATACCTCCAAAGCATAGTTCCCTTGATTGAAAACGAACTTACCGCCGCCCTTCAAACAGAAATGGAACTGAATATAACTCCTATTTATTTCCCGCGTAACTTGCTTACTTTCAGAAGTATTATTCTGGATTTTAAGTACGTAAAAGCTATTCTCTATCAACAGTTCCTCAAATGAACCTTTGGCGATGTTTTTACTTTCCATAGTACGGCTTATCAATTTACTTTATTTAGAATCTATCTAAACAATATCGTCGTAGGGTTTCCGTTAGACGTTGTAAAATTAAGGGTTTTGGGCCGATTTATATTGTATTTTATCTAAAATCACTTCTACCGATGCTTATAGTTCCTCTAGCGTTATTTTTATTAATCCTATGGTTCTATTTTTGTCCCCGCAACTATGAAGGCATACCATATTTCTAAACATAGCTCCTTCTATACCATTGGCCTAAACTACAAAAAGGCCGATGCCGAGGTTAGGGGAAAATTCAGTTTGGACGATGCATCCATGATCGCGCTATTGACAAAGGCGAAGGAAGAGGGCATCGATGGCCTGTTGGTAACTTCTACCTGCAACAGGACGGAACTTCACGGTTTCGCCCAGCACCCCTATCAATTGATAAAATTGTTGTGCAGTTTTTCCAAGGGAAGTGTGGAGGAATTTCAGGAAGTAGCCTATGTCTACAAGAACAAGGAAGCCATTTCCCATCTTTTTCGTGTAGGTACGGGACTGGACAGCCAGATTTTAGGGGATTTTGAGATAATTAGCCAATTAAAGCAAAGTTTTAACCGCTCCAAAAAAGTGGATATTGCCAACCCGTTCCTGGAACGTTTGGTCAACTCGGTCATCCAAGCCAGTAAGCGTATAAAAAACGAAACGGAAATATCGTCCGGGGCGACATCGGTGGCGTTTGCATCGGTACAATATATCTTGAACAACGTAGCGGACATTTCGGAAAAGAACATCCTACTTTTCGGCACCGGCAAAATTGGTCGGAATACCTGCGAAAACCTCATAAAGCATACCAAAAATCCGCATATTACCTTGATCAATAGAACCAAGGAAACAGCGGATAAAGTAGGTGGGAAATTCAACCTCACCGTAAAGGATTATGGCGACCTGCAGGCCGAAATCAGAAAAACAGACGTCCTTGTAGTTGCCACGGGAGCCCAAAAACCCACCGTCTGCAAGGAACTCATCTATACCAAAAATCCATTATTGATCCTGGACCTATCCGTTCCCAAAAACGTGGATGACAATGTCATGGAACTGGATAACGTCTCCTTGGTGCATTTGGACCAGCTGTCACAAATGACGGACGAAACCTTGGAAAAGCGTAAACTTTTTATTCCAGAGGCCGAAGCGATCATTGAGGATGTTAAGGAGGATTTCATCCAATGGCTGGAGACCCGTAAATTTGCGCCGGTCATAAAGGCCTTAAAAATGAAACTGAAGACCATGAAGGATGAGGAACTGGACTATCAATCCAAAAAGACATCGAATTTTGATGCCGTACAGGCCGATATGATATCCAATAGGATAATCCAAAAAATCACCAAGCAATTCGCAAACCACCTTAAGGACGACACAATCGATTCCGATTCTAGCCTAGCCCTTATCCAAAAAGTGTTTCAATTAGAGCTGGAAACAGAATGAGTAGAACAATCCGCATAGGCACACGCGATAGTGAATTGGCACTATGGCAAGCCACTACCGTAAAAGATCAATTAGAAGCTTTAGGGCATACCGTAAAACTGGTCCCCGTAAAATCCACCGGCGACCTTGTTCTGGATAAGCCATTGTACGAATTGGGCATTACGGGCATCTTCACCAAGACCTTGGACGTGGCCATGCTGAACGGTGAAATCGACATTGCGGTACATTCCATGAAGGATGTTCCCACAATGCTCCCAAAAGGCATCGTCCAGGCTGCCGTTCTTAAAAGAGCCAACTATATGGACATTTTGGCCTTCAAGAACAATGAGGAATTTTTGGGTTCTCCCGATGGCATCATCGCTACCGGAAGTTTACGTAGAAAGGCACAATGGTTGAACCGATACCCAACCCATACGGTAGTGGATTTACGGGGAAATGTCAATAGCCGTTTGGAAAAACTGAACAAAAACGATTGGAACGGAGCCATTTTTGCCGCCGCGGGATTGGAACGCATTGGCTTGGAACCTGAAAATACGATCGGACTCACATGGATGGTGCCGGCCCCGGCACAGGGCGCCATTATGGTGGTAGCCATGGAAAACGATTTGGAGATTCGTGAAATATGTGCCGAACTCAACCATAGGGAGACCGAAATCTGTACCAAATTGGAACGCGATTTCCTTCGGGAATTGGAAGGTGGCTGTTCCGCACCCATCGGGGCCCTGGCCTATATTGACAAGGAGGAAAAAGTAAACCTCAAAGGAGTACTTCTGACCATTGATGGCTCCCAAAAATTGGAAGCTGCCTTAACGGCCCCACTCGGAAAGCATGAGAATTTGGGAATTGATGCAGCCAAAAGTATTTTGAGCCGCGGAGGAAGGCGATTAATGAACGAATTGCGGGGAGCCGACCTAAAAACCAACGTGTTTTCTACCAAAAAATTGACGGAAGCGCAACTGCAGAAATTCAGTTTGGGAATACGGGTAGATTCTGAGGATTTTATCAAAATAAGCCCCAATAGGATATCTCCGATTATTCTAAAAAAGAACCTTAGGAACATCGTCTTCACCAGTAAGAATGCCGTGGAGAGCCTACTTACAAATTGCAGTCCGGCAGAACTTCAGTTTAAAAACATATACTGCGTAGGCAGAAAGACAAAAAGGTTGATTGAGAGAAAAATAGGACCCGTGGCCCATGTGGAGAACAGTGCCACCGATTTGGCCAACTACCTCGTTGAATACATGGAAGGTACTGAGGTGACCTATTTTCATGGAAACCTTAGCTTAGAAGATCTGCCTACTATTTTAGAAGAAAACAACATCATTGTAAACAAAGTAGAAGCCTACAGAACCAAACTTTCAGGCAAGTCTATCCCTGAATCCGTTGAGGGGATTCTTTTTTACAGTCCTTCCACCATAGAAAGCTATCTCTTGAAAAATAAACCACATCAAGTTGCTTACTGTATTGGGGAAACTACGGCAACCGAAGCCCGGAAACATTTCAAGGAAGTGAAAGTTGCCAATATCCCAGATGTAGAAAGTGTTATTGAGTTGGTGAATGGCGATTATAGCGGTTTGTAGTTAGAAAATACAAGTTCAAGAGCAAGAAACAAGCTCAAAAAAAAATTGCTTAGCAATAAGGAAAAACCATTAACCATCAACCATCAACCAACAACGAAAAACGAACAACCAACAACTAACAGCCAAAACCCACATATGATAAAGAACGATTTATTCCTTAGGGCCCTAAAAGGGGAAACGGTAGAAAGACCGCCGGTTTGGATGATGCGCCAAGCAGGAAGGTACTTACCGGAATTTATGGAAATCAAGGAGAAATACGATTTTTTCACTAGATGCCAGACCCCGGAACTGGCTTCCGAAATTACCGTGCAACCCATACGAAGGTTTGGGATGGATGCCGCCATTCTTTTTAGCGATATCTTAGTGATTCCACAGGCAATGAACATTGAGGTTCAGATGAAGCCCAATTTTGGACCTTATCTGCCAAATCCCATTAGGAACCAAAAGGATGTAAACGAGGTAATCGTACCGGATGTTGAAGACGCCCTGGATTATGTGATGCAGGCCATTACCGCCACCAAAGAAAAATTGAACGACGAAGTACCCCTAATCGGTTTTGCCGGTTCTCCCTGGACCATCCTCTGCTATTGTGTACAGGGACAAGGTAGTAAGACCTTTGACAAGGCCAAGGAGTTCTGTTTTACGCAACCCGTGGCCGCCCATGAATTGCTTCAAAAGATAACGGATACAACCATTGCCTATTTAAAGGCTAAGGTAAAGGCCGGAGTAAATGTAGTACAGGTGTTCGACTCCTGGGGCGGTATGCTTTCCCCCACGGACTATCAAGAATTTTCATGGCAGTACATCCAACAAATCGTAGATGCTCTTAAAGAAGAGACTCCCGTAATCGTTTTTGGTAAAGGATGCTGGTTCGCACTTAAGGAAATGTCACAATCGGGTGCATCGGCCCTTGGTGTGGATTGGACCTGTTCCGCGCAAAATGCCCGATATCTTACGGGAGGAAAAATAACCTTACAAGGGAATTTCGACCCTGCCAGATTGTTATCCCCACCATCGGAAATCAAAAAAATGGTCACGCAAATGATCAATGAATTTGGCAAGGACAGGTATGTTGTGAATTTAGGACACGGAATCCTTCCCAATGTTCCGGTGGAAAATGCAAAGTCTTTCATAGATGCCGTAAAAGAATATAAATTGGCGCACTGAACCATTTAATTTTTCCAAACCTTGCGCTTTACCTTTTCAAAGGGCCAAAGACTTCGTACTTTTAAGGAATGATTCCCATCGCGAACGGTACTTTTGAAATAACGCCCATCCATGAAAAATACGCATGGAGAATCTGTGATTTTGTAACCGTAAATACTTCAAGACTTAAAACCTATTTCCCTCAAACCCTGACCGAAAATCTGACCCCGGAGCTTTCCAAATTATTCGTCGACCAAAAAATTAAGGATTTTAATAATAAGACCGAATTTGTGTTCGTGATAAAAAATACCATCGATAGAAGCCTAGCGGGTTTGCTCTTTGTAAAAAATCTGGATTTTGATAAAAAGGAGGCCGAAATTGCCTACTGTATCGGGTATCAGCACGAAGGTATTGGAATAACCACCATGGCCGTCAAAGAGATAACGGCTTGGGCATTCAAGGAACACGGCCTAAGAACATTACGCATCATAGTACATAAGTCGAATCCCGCAAGTATACGCATCGCAGAAAAGTGTGGGTATACGTGGAAGGAAACCTTGCCCAAAGAACATCAGCCACCAGCCATGCAACCTATGGATATGGAATTATATGTTAAAGCTTATGAAGGATAAATTTTTCGAGTATATACACCAACTACAGGATACCATAACCCATGCCTTGGAATCCATTGATGGGAAGGCCAAGTTTCATGAGGATAACTGGGAACGGCCCGAAGGCGGAGGCGGACGGACACGTGTCATCGAAAATGGGGATGTCTTCGAAAAAGGCGGCGTCAATATTTCGGGCGTTCATGGCGAATTACCCAAAAGCATGCAAGCGTATTTTGGGGTACAGGAGGCCGATTTCTTCGCCTGTGGACTTAGCCTCGTACTACACCCCAAAAATCCCATGGTGCCCACCGTTCATGCCAATTGGCGCTACTTTGAAATGTACGACAAGGACGGTAAGATTGTGGACCAGTGGTTTGGAGGAGGGCAGGATCTGACTCCCTATTATGTATTCGAAGAGGATGCGGAACACTTTCATAAGGTTTGTAAAGCCGCTTGCGACAAACACGACCCTTCGTTCTATCTAACCTATAAAAAGAAATGCGACGAATATTTCTGGAATTCCCACAGGGATGAAGCACGGGGTATAGGAGGATTGTTTTTTGACTATTGTAAGAAGACCAAAAGTAGGTCCATGGAAGACTGGTACAATTTCGTAACCGAAGTAGGAAACAGTTTTTTGGATTGTTATATACCGATTGTTACAGAACGAAAAGATCTTCCTTACACCAAAGAACAAAGGGATTGGCAGGAAATTAGAAGGGGGCGTTATGTGGAATTCAATTTAGTCCATGACAAAGGAACCCTGTTTGGCTTACGCACCAACGGGCGTATTGAAAGTATCTTGATGAGCCTTCCTCCGCATGTGCAATGGCGGTACGACCATCAACCGCAAGCGGGTAGCGAAGAAGAAAAGTTGATCAACGTTTTGAAGCAACCTAGAGACTGGGTTTCCTAAAAAAGAATCGACCTGTCAGGTTTTAAAAACCTGACAGGTCTAAAAAAAATTGACCATGAAACAGAAGTTATGTCAAATCGATGCCTTTACCAATAAACTGTTTGGGGGGAATCCTGCGGCCGTTTGTATTTTGGAAACATGGTTGCCGGATGAAACCATGCAAAATATTGCTGCAGAAAACAATCTCGCCGAAACGGCTTTTGCCGTTACCATCGAAAAAGGATATGAATTGCGCTGGTTTACCCCAGAATTGGAGGTGGACCTATGCGGACACGCTACCTTGGCAACCGCTTTTGTGCTTTTTAACTTTTACAATCACAAAGAAAATACCATTCGGTTTTTATCTCCTAGAAGTGGCGAGCTAACCGTCACTAAAGGCCTTGATGGATGGATGACGATGGACTTTCCAACGGACGATTTGGTATCCGTAGCCAATAATGACCAGATCAATACAGCCATAGGTAAAGAACCCTTGGAAACCTTTAAAGGCAAAACGGACTATTTATTGATTTATGAAACCCAAGAGGACATCGAGGCACTGAAACCAAACTTCCATTTATTGGACCAATTGGATTGCAGGGGTGTCATCGTTTCGGCTAAAGGAGATGCTGTCGATTTTGTGTCACGTGCCTTTTTTCCGCAATGTGGTATTCCCGAAGATCCGGTCACGGGATCCGCGCACACGACCCTTACACCCTATTGGTCGCCTCGATTGGGAAAAACGATGATGGCAGCAAAACAGCTCTCTGCCCGGGGTGGGGATTTATCCTGCGAATATTTAGGAGACAGGGTCAAAATTTCAGGTCAGGCGGTCTGTTATCTAATCGGTGAAATCACCATTTAATATATATTTATCACCAAAAAAATTAAGCATGTACCCACTTATAAGAAACAGGAGACTACGTACGAATGAATCCATACGAAGATTGGTCAGGGAGACTATTATTAGTCCGGATGATTTTTTGGTCCCGCTATTCGTTGTGGAAGGAAACGGCATTAAAGAGGAAATTCCATCGATGCCCAATTACTTTCGGTTGAGTTTGGACAACCTTGAAAAAGAGGTGAAGGAACTTTGGAATCTAGGACTTTGTTCCGTGCTGTTGTTCGTAAAGGTGCCCGACAATCTCAAGGACAATGCCGGGTCTGAAGCGGTAAACAACAACGGCCTTATGCAGTTGGCCATTAAAACCGTCAAAAGTGCCTGTCCGGACATGTTGGTAATGACCGATGTGGCCCTTGATCCGTACTCCGCCTATGGGCATGACGGAATTGTCGCCAACGGACAGATATTGAACGATGAAACCGTGGAAGTGCTTGCCGAAATGAGCGTATCCCATGCCAAAGCCGGTGCCGATTTTGTTGCTCCAAGCGATATGATGGATGGTAGGGTTTTGAGCATCCGGGAAGCCTTGGATGACGAGGGTTTCATCAATACAGGCATTATGAGCTACAGTGCCAAATACGCCAGTGCCTTTTACGGTCCGTTCAGGGATGCCTTGGATTCCGCGCCGGTCGACATCCAAAATGTACCCAAGGATAAAAAGACCTACCAAATGGATTATGCCAATCGGTATGAAGCTATCAGGGAAACACAAATGGACATTGACGAAGGTGCCGATATCGTCATGGTAAAACCCGGACTATGTTATTTGGATATTGTCCGTGAAATTAGGAACGAAGTGGAGGTGCCGTTAGCCGTATATCAGGTCTCGGGAGAATATGCCATGGTAAAGGCTGCGGCAGAAAAAGGCTGGTTGGACCATGATGCCGTGATGATGGAGCAACTAACGGCCATCAAACGGGCCGGTGCCAATATCGTTGCATCCTATTTCGCTAAAGATGTAGTCAAATTGCTCAATAGCTAAAAATGGTATTGTCTTTACTGTTTTTGTGGCATCAGGATGCTATCGGTGATTTCAATAAGTTATATTTGAAATACGCAGAAAACTGTCATGCCTAAAACCATTTTCTTTCTTTTCATTACAATTTGCCCAAAGCTGGGTTTTGGACAAAATCAACTTGTTGGCAATCTCAAAGCAGATACGAATCCATTTGATTATCAACGGGTTTACAAGCAAGTAGATTCGATTATAACCAACGGTATAAAAAACAAGGCCTTTCCGGGAGCTCAAGTCTTGGTTGCCAAGAATGACACTGTCCTATTTCATGAAGCCTTTGGATTTCACACCTATGACAGCCTTCAACCTGTGGCTTTGGATGATTTGTACGATCTGGCCTCGGTTACCAAAATATCCGGACCGCTTCCGGCCATCATGAAATTGGTGGGGGAAGGAAAATTGGATTTGGATGTGCCTTTTGGCACTTATTGGAAACCTTGGAAGCGACGGAAAGATAAGAAAGATATCACCCTTAGGGAGATATTGGCGCATCAGGCAGGACTGGAACCCTATATCGTCTTTTTGAACGAAACATTGAAAAAGAACGGTCGGTTTAAAAGTAGGTTCCTACGGAAATCCAGAAGTCACCGATTTGACAAACAAGCCTTTGGGGATATCTATGTAAAAAGTAGGTTCAACCGAAAAATGTATCGGATGATAAACCGCTCCAAGGTGTCGGAAGAAAAAAGGTATCGGTATTCTGGACTGACCTTCCTTATTTTTCCGAAAATAATCACAGATTTGACCGGTGTTCCCTATGAAAAATATATCGAGGATAATTTCTATAGACCCATTGGGGCCAGCACCATGGGTTTTTTGCCTTCCACTAAAAATTTTCCGAATCGCATCGTTCCTACCGAAATGGATACCCTATACCGACATACCTTGACCCAAGGTTGGGTACATGACGAAAACGCATCTTTACTGGGAGGCATTTCAGGAAACGCCGGATTGTTTGGAACTGCAGAGGATTTGGCCAAAATAATGCAGCTTTATACGCGGTATGGCGAATACCGAGGAAACCAAATTTTACCCGAAGCCGTGGTCAAGGAATTTATCAAAGTGCAATATAAGGAAAACGATAACCGTAGAGGTTTGGGGTTTGACAAACCCTTGTTAGGAAACGATACCTTGGCCCTGAAGGATGCCTACCCTGCCCCAGAAGTAAGTGCGGAAAGCTTTGGACATAGCGGATTTACAGGAACTTTTGTCTGGGCGGACCCTGAAAACCAACTGGTATATATTTTTCTTTCAAACAGGGTATACCCTACCAGGGAACATAGGGCACTGTACGACATGAATATAAGATCGGCCGTTCAACAGGTTTTCTACAAGGCCTTACAACTATAACAGCCCTAACTTTAAAACAATGTTCCTTTCCTTTTGAGCTATGTGCAACAGGATTAAATTGGTATCTTAGGCTCTCAAAACTATTGTATGGGATTGCTCATTTTTTACGCTGTTATATCCATTTTTTTCTCATTTCTGTGCTCCATTCTGGAAGCTGTACTGTTGAGTATCACCCCAACTTTTGTGAACGTTAAAAAAAGGGAAGGAAAAACCTATGCGATATCGCTAGAAGAACTAAAACAGGATGTGGACAAACCCCTCATTGCCATACTTACCCTAAATACCGTTGCCCATACAGTTGGTGCCATTTTGGTGGGTGTTCAGGCAAAAGTAGCCTATGTGGAAATGTATGGAAGTACCACCCGTTCCATAGCCGGGATTGAATTTACCGAGGATCTTATGGTAGGTGTAGTCTCTACCATTATGACCATTTTGATATTGGTCGCCTCAGAAATCATACCTAAGACAATTGGTGCTACCTATTGGAAGCAACTCGCCAATTTTACCGCAAAGGCGCTAAAGGCCATGGTGCTTGTTCTAAAATACACCGGTTTGCTTTGGTTGTTACAACTCTTCACCAAATTGGTCGGGGGCAAGGGCCATCATGGCAGTGTACTGAGCAGGGAGGATTTTACCGCCATGACGGATATGGCGCATGAAGAAGGTGTCTTTCAAAAGTCGGAATCGACCATCATTAAAAACCTGTTACGTTTTGAAGAAGTTCAAGTGAAGGATATTATGACACCCAGGGCCGTGATGAAAATTGCTTCCTCCAATCAAACCATCCAGTCCTTTTTTGAGGAAAACCCAAAGTTGCGCTTTTCCAGAATACCAATTTTTGAGGAAAAGGTGGACAACATTACCGGTTTCGTCCTTAAGGATAATGTGTACGAGGAAATCATCCATAAAAACGGGGAATTGCCCTTGGTAGAGATAAAGCGTGACATTCTTTTGACTAAGCGCGATACTCCCATTCCAAAACTGTTCGATACGTTCGTAAACAAGCGGGAGCACATTGCATTGGTAATGGACGAATACGGTTCCGTAAGTGGACTAGTGACCATGGAAGACGTTATTGAGACCCTTCTAGGGCTTGAAATCATGGACGAGAGCGATAATGTGGCCGACCTGCAATTGTTGGCCCGTAAAAATTGGGAAAACAGGGCCAAACAAAGTGGCGTGATTGAAAAGAATCCCGTTGCGGAGGATGCTACAAAAGAAAAAGAAGACTAACCATACATGGAAACTGCCTTTATCCATACGCCTTTGGGAATTGCAAAGTTGGAAGGGGATGAAAACGGACTCAACTCCATCACTGTTTTGGATACCGATGAAACACTTACCGATATCATTCCTCCAGACCTGGAAGAAGCCGCCTATCAATTAAAGGAATACTTTGAAGGCTCAAGAACACAATTCGATTTGTCCCTGAACCCATCCGGAACCGATTTTCAAAAATCCGTTTGGAAGGCCTTGCAGGATATTCCCTATGGTAAGACGGTTACCTACTTGGACTTGAGCAAAACCTTGGGCGATGTAAAGGCCATTAGGGCCGTGGCCTCAGCAAATGGAAAAAATCCCTTGTGGATCGTGGTTCCATGTCATAGGGTCATTGGTAGTGATGGTTCCCTTACCGGCTACGCCGGCGGCCTACACCGTAAAAAATGGCTACTGGAACATGAAAACCCTGTTAAACAGCAGACACTTTTTTAAATTTTACAAACCAATCGGTCTATTAGCTATTTTCATTCAAGTAATAATTTCTATTTCAAGGTAAAACACCGATTGAATTGGATGTAAATCTATTTTTACCATATCGTATTAATTTTTTCTAAACCTAAAAAAGACTACTTGGTCGGTTCCCTAAATTTTACCTCTTTGATAAGATTAATCTTATTGAAATTAAAATATTATCCTAACTTGGAAGGGCTAACCGTTATGCCAGAGTATGTTACACAAACTGAATTTGGAACACATCCTATTTTTGGATATCGAAACCGTCCCGGAAAAAGAACAGTTCCAAGAATTGGACGACGCGAAACAAGAACTCTGGGAGCAAAAATCCAAATACCAACGAAAGGAAGAGTTTACCGCCGAGGAATTTTATGATCGGGCCGGTATTTGGGCAGAGTTTGGCAAAATCATCTGTATTTCCGTAGGGTATTTTAAAATGCAGGGCGAAACCTTCCAATTTAGGGTTACCACGTTTCACGGGGATGAATCCAAACTTTTAAAGGATTTCAAAAACCTTTTGAACGGGCATTTCAGCGAAGCCAAACACCTCCTCTGCGCCCACAATGGTAAGGAGTTCGATTTTCCCTATATCGCCCGCCGGATGATCATTAATGGTATCTCCCTACCTTGGAAACTGGACCTTTTTGGAAAGAAACCCTGGGAAGTGCCCCATTTGGATACCATGGACCTTTGGAAATTTGGGGATTACAAACATTATACCTCCTTAAAACTAATGGCCAATATTTTAGGAATCTCCTCACCTAAGGAAGACATTGATGGCAGTATGGTGCGGGACGTCTTCTACGAAGAGAAAAACCTGGACCGCATCATTGAATATTGTGAGTTGGATGTGGTTACCACCGCCCAAGTCTTCTTAAGATTACGAAACGAGCCGCTGTTGGAGGATTATCAGATAAGGAAGGTGTAAGGCCCCCTAACCCCCAAAGAGGAAAGTTGCTTGTTGGTATTTGGTGGTTTGCTTATTTTTTAAATCCTTCTCAATGTCAAAATAAGACACCGTAATCTGGCTTACGAACGATATTTAAATCAGTAAACATCGGTTGGATTGATATGGGTGTAATTTATTAAATTCTAACTTTTGCAAATAAAACAGGGCAGCCGATCGGCTGCCCTATTAAATAAATAATTGAGTTAGTCTGAATTACTTTTTCAAGTCAAACCTGTCCAAGTTCATCACTTTGGTCCATGCCTTTACAAAGTCCTTTACAAACTTCTCTTTGGCATCGGAGGTGGCATATACCTCAGCTAGGGCCCTCAATTCCGAGTTAGATCCAAAAATCAAATCCACACGCGTACCTGTCCACTTCTTGGCACCCGTTTTACGGTCGGTTCCTTCAAACAGGGAATCATCATCCGAAATAGACTTCCAAGTAGTTCCCATATTCAATAAGTTTACGAAGAAATCATTGGTCAGCTGGTCCTTCTTATCGGTAAAAATACCGTGATTGGAACCGTCAGAATTTGCACCTAAAGCACGCATACCTCCTACCAATACCGTCATTTCGGGCGGTGTAAGGGTCAATAGATTCGCCCTGTCCACCAACAATTCCTCGCCTTTAACGGAATACTTTCCTTTGGTAAAGTTCCTGAATCCATCAGCCAATGGTTCCAAGGCTTCGAATGCCTCAACATCGGTATTTTCTTGGGATGCATCCGTTCTTCCTGGAGCGAATGGCACGGTTACTTCATGACCGGCATTGTGCGCCGCCTTTTCTACGGCAGCGGTTCCAGCCAATACAACCAAGTCTGCAAAGGAAACTTTTTTGTTTCCAGATTGGGCATCGTTGAATTCTTTTTGGATACGCTCCAAGGTATCGATGACCTCTGCCAGTTGGGTTGGATTGTTGGCTTTCCAGTTCTTCTGTGGAGCCAAACGGATACGTCCGCCATTGGCACCACCTCTTTTATCAGAATCCCTGTAAATAGAAGCTGCTCCCCACGCGGCTGAAACCATACTGGACAATGACAATCCAGAAGCCAAAATGTTTTTCTTCAATTCAGCGATATCGGAATCATTTACCAACTCATGGTCTACCGCAGGAACGGGATCTTGCCATAAAAGAACCTCTTCTGGAACTTCGGGCCCTAAATATCTATCCAACGGCCCCATGTCCCTGTGCGTTAATTTAAACCACGCTCTTGCATAGGCATCCGCAAACTCATCCGGATTTTCCAAAAAGTGTCTGGATATCTTTTCGTAAGCAGGGTCCATACGTAAGGACATATCCGTCACCAACATAAAAGGTTGATGGGTCTTCCCTTCAATATGCGCATCTGGAACGGTACCTGCACCAGCATCGCCTACGGGCTTGTACTGCCATGCCCCTGCGGGACTTTTTGTCAATTCCCACTCAAACCCAAATAGGTTTTTAAAGTAATTATGGCTCCACTTTGTAGGAGTCTGGCTCCAAGCACCTTCCAGTCCACTAGTAATCGTATCCGCACCTACACCACTATTGAAGTTGTTTTTCCATCCCATACTCTGCATGGTGATGTCCGCACCAGCTGGTTCTGGCTCCAAAAATTCGGAATCCTTGGCAGCACCGTGCGTTTTACCAAATGTATGTCCCCCAGCAATCAAGGCTACAGTCTCATAATCGTCCATCGCCATTCTACCAAAGGTTTCACGGATATAATGTGCCGCTTCCATCGGATCTGGATTGGCATTGTGCCCTTCCGGATTCACATAAATAAGTCCCATGTGGGCAGCTCCCAACGGATTTTCCAGTTTGTTGCCATCAGAATCATACCGCTCCTTATTGCCCAACCATTCGGTCTCGGAACCCCAATAAATGTCCTCTTCCGGCTGCCAAATATCCTCACGACCACCACCAAAGCCAAACATTTTAAGTCCCATGGACTCGTGGGCAACATTTCCGGCCAAAATTAACAAGTCTGCCCAGGAAATCTGCTTTCCATATTTTTGTTTGATGGGCCATAATAACAATCTGGCCTTATCCAAGTTTGCGTTATCCGGCCAACTGTTCAAAGGTGCAAAACGCTGGTTTCCTGTACTTCCCCCTCCACGTCCATCAGATATTCTATAGGTACCGGCTGCGTGCCAGGTCATTCTAATGAAAAATGGTCCATAGTGTCCATAATCCGCCGGCCACCAATCCTGACTATCGGTCATTAGATCGGTCAAATCCTTTTTGATGGCCGCCAAATCCAGTTTTTTGAATTCCTCGGCATAGTTGAAGTCAGGATCCATGGGGTCCGACTTGGAAGAATGCAGCCTCAAAATGTTCAGGTTCAACATATTGGGCCACCAATCCCTGTTAGTGGTTCCTCCGCCTGCAGATTGGTTCATTTGCCCGTTCAAAAATGGGCAAGCGGCGGCTTCTGAATCGTTCACGTCCCATGCTTCTCCATGGAGATTTTTACTAGTATCCATTGTGTTTAAGTTTTTAAGTTCCAGTACTGGTAAAGGTACCAAATTAGGGCCTGAAATGAATAGCTATTTTCTTGTTTTGACTTATTTCAATATCGATTTTGTCTATGTAGGAGGTTTTCCAGATATCTAGAAAAAAGACCCGACGTGCATTTGGCATGTCGGGTCCGAATAATAGGAAAAATGAATTGGTTCCGGGGGAATACGGGACGAATTAAAAACTTAATTTTTATAGAATTTGGTACTTTTGTATGTGTCACCATCCTTAACTTGAAGGATGTACATTCCGGTGGCAAGATCGGCCACCTGAATAGGCCCATTGTTTACCTGACCTACTTTTAATTCTATTCCGGCAGAAGAGATAATTCGATACATTGCTGAATCACTTAATTCGGTCAGAAGGCTTATTTGGTTTATTGCAGGATTGGGATATACGGAAAAGTTGATGCCTTGGTCCGTACTTAGAGTCTGGAATACATCCAAGGGCCCTACCATGGTGTTGGTTCCTTCGAAGGTAAACCTGTATTCCATGCCAAATTCCGAGGCCATATTTTGGGAGCAAAAGGTCCTAACCCGCACTATGTAGGCTTCGTTCTGAACCAAACCTGATAGGGCCTTTGAATGGGTCGTGGTAAAGTCTGAAATCCATGCATCATCCTTTTCGTTTCTGTACTGGATTTCATAGAGACCATCCGCAATTTCGTCCCATTCCAAGGAAATTTCTTTTTCAAGTGCGTTTGCCAGTGCCAATCCCACGGGTGCCTCCAAACTACATTCTGTAAAGGAAGCCCCCGAAACTATCAAGGAAAAGTCCTGCTCATCCTGCAATAACCCTTCTTTATGGGAAACAACTATGGTATACGTGCCTTGAGCATTGGGTATTTCAATTTTCTCAAATGGATCTACCGCATTATCGCCTTGTTCAGCTGAAGCATTTGGGTTTTTGGGATTCAACATCCAAGGAAGAAAGGTTCTTCCGTTTTGGGTTATTCTGATGTCCAAATCGTTCACGAGTGCGGGTGTACCATCGTTCAACGTTCCCCGATTTATATATTCCGATGCAGGATCGGTCCATGAAATGGAAGCCGTAAGTGTCTCGCCAGCAGTTGCCTTAATCGTAAATTCAAATGTTTCTCCCGATGCCAAGGTACTTTCCGAAACATGCGTACTAAAATCCTTTTGAAACAATAGCTCTGCAGCCTTTTTCGCATTCATCACGCCCCATCCCATCTTATAATCCGGACCCGGAGCATCCACATCATCCGCGGTATGCAAAGCCAAGCCTTTTAGGGTGGCGGCCTTTAAATAAGAGCCATAAAGTTGTTCGTTATACTGTTGCAGTAACAATAGGGCACCTGTGACGCCTGGTGTTGCCATGGAAGTACCCGAGGATACATCATAGCTGGTATCTCCTTTCGCATCGGTTGAAACAATGGAAGATCCGTCTCCGGCCAAATCCGGTTTTATTCTTCCATCGTCTACTGGGCCATAGCTGCTATAGGACGATACCGATGCTTCTTTTAAGTTTCCCCTTGTATCGATTCTAGTATTGGATCCCGCCACAGTAATCCCGTTTTTGGCCACGGTAAATCCCAAGAGCAAATCGAAACCATCTTCACTATTTCCAAAAATAGGGAATTCGTTATCCCCACTATGCCGTGCATTCCCCGCCGCCGTTACCATAAGATAGTAGGGGGCGTTGAACATGATATTGTCCCAGTCCTGGGCTACCTTGATATAGGAACCAAAATACCAATCCGGTACTCGGTCCGATTTTATGCCGTAGGAATGATTGGATAACAATAGACCGTTTGCAGCGGCAGACGCAACCTCAATCTTGTCCCGAGTCCAGTCATGGGAAAGCACATGGGCCCTATAGGCAACTCCCTGGGCATCCCTTTTTATCCCTGAGGAAATCAAACTTCCCGTGACCATGGTGGCATGCGCATCGATTTCGGTGCTTTCGTCATAAATAATTGCCCGATCATCAAATTCTTGGTGGGAGGTCAGCGCAACTCCCGCATCCCAAACCCCTACCTGCATTCCCAAACCGTCCAGATCCAAATTTAATAGTCCATTGCTATGCAGTGCAGAAGCCCTGGAAGCTTGGCTGGCATTATCTGCATAAGTTTCATAATAAATGGGGCTTCCATCCTGACCAATTTCCTGTAATTCCACCTTTTTACCGTCGGGCAAAACCTCTTTTATTTTCAGTTTATTCGCTTTGGCCATAGCCAAAATCTTGGACCTATTGTCTTCATAATCGAATTCAAGGTCAACTTGCATGGAACCAAATTTGGAAAAATCATATTCCTGCTTAATTAAGGACTTAAATTCCTTTGATTGCGCAGCCATTCGTAGGCTTCCAAAAACAAGAAAAAAGAGAAGCGAAATCTTTACGCCCCTATGGAAAAAATAATATCTATAGTCCATAACACAAATAAATTATGTAAGATTTGGACTACAATATTATTGAATGACTCGAATCGGGAAATTCGGTACATCCATAAATTCGATGAACTACATAGTAGTTTTAAAAAGGGTGTTGTGAAAGTATCTTTTTTTGATGTTTGTAAGGTTATTCCTTCTTTTTACTTGTTCAACTTTAAAACGATATATACGGGAAAATGATCGCTATAACCGCCCAGGTATTTCCTTCCTACAAAGGTCCTAAAAGGATTACCCTTATATTTTCCCTTTAGTTCCTTTAGATAATCTTGGTCAAAGATATTGGCGGTGTCAAAACTATGGCTTCCCTTTTCATATTTATAGAATCTATGGGAGAGTAGTATTTGGTCAAAAAGACTCCAGGTTTTTTTATAACTGGCGCTACCCCGGGATTTGGGTATATGAAGGCTTTCCATCGGGTTGTGCAACCCCGTATTTTGTAAAAGGGACTGGATGCTACTGGACGAGGGGTCGTCATTGAAATCGCCCATTACGATATACTTAGGGTCGGTTTCATCCCTTTGAATAGCGACCATCTTTCTTTTTATAACCTCGGCTGCGGCAATTCTCTTATATCCGGTGCTTTCCACACCCTCCCTTCTTGGAGGCCAATGGTTTACGAACAGGTGTATTTTCTCGCCGTTCAGTAGTCCGCAGACATAGAGTATATCTCTGGTAGTATCACGTTCTCCATCTGGATTGCTGATTATAAGTGGAATTGCTCCTGAGGTGAGCACCTTAAAATATTTTTTGCGGTAAATGAGCCCTGTGTCGATTCCCCGTTCATCGGGAGATTCATAGTGTACAAAATCATAATCCACATCCTCTAGAGGCTCCGTTTCAATCAGGTCCTTTAAGACAGAGCGATTCTCAACTTCGGCAACGCCTACTATTACGGGTGGATATGGATTTGCGAATTGTCCTATGCCAAATATGGTCTTGGCTAGACCGGATAATTTCTTGCGATACTTCTTCTGGGTCCAGTTCTTATATCCGTCCGGGGTAAAATCTTCATCCAACGTACGGACATTGTTCTTAGGGTCAAAAAGATTCTCCAAATTGTAGAAGGCAATGGTATATAAATGTTTGGAAGTTTTCTTTTTGAAGAATGGAAATCGCATGTCCTTTTTTTAAGGGGCCATAAAATTACTAAAATAGCATAGGCGGTTTTCCGTAATTTTGCACTTTACATATATATGTTAGAGAAGAAGACCATAGAGTACGAAAAGGCAGTCCTTATTGGAATCATCAATAGGGAACAAAACGAAGAGAAAGTAACGGAGTATCTAGATGAATTGGAGTTCCTTACCTACACGGCGGGTGGGGAGGTCATAAAACGTTTTGTCCAAAAAGTGGACGTCCCAAATCCAAAAACACTTATTGGCAGCGGGAAAATGGAAGAGGTAGAACGTTTTGTGGAAGAAAACGAAATTGGTTCCGTCATTTTTGACGATGAGCTTAGCCCTGCCCAACAGCGGAACATAGAAAAACAATTGCGGTGCAAAATTATAGACCGTACCAGCCTTATTTTGGACATCTTTGCCCAACGGGCTCAAACCAGTTATGCAAGAACGCAGGTAGAGTTGGCACAGTATGAATATCTATTGCCCCGCCTCACCGGTCTGTGGACCCACTTGGAAAGGCAAAAAGGGGGTATCGGGATGCGAGGTCCGGGTGAAACGGAAATTGAGACGGATAGACGTATCGTCCGCGACCGAATCACCTTGCTCAAAAAGAAACTCGAAAAGATTGACCGACAAATGGAGACCCAACGAGGGAACCGAGGCTCCTTGGTGCGTGTCGCTTTGGTAGGATATACCAATGTAGGCAAATCCACCCTAATGAACGTCATCAGCAAAAGCGAGGTTTTTGCGGAAAATAAACTTTTTGCCACGTTGGATACCACAGTTAGAAAAGTGGTATTGGGCAATCTTCCCTTTTTACTAAGCGACACCGTAGGGTTCATTCGCAAACTCCCTACCCAACTGGTAGAAAGCTTTAAAAGTACTTTGGACGAGGTACGTGAGGCCGACCTTCTACTGCATATCGTTGACATTTCCCATCCCCAATTTGAGGAACATATCCATTCGGTCAACGAAATCCTTACGGATATCAAAAGCTCCGAGAAAAAGACCATTATGGTCTTTAATAAAATTGATCAATATACGAATGAGGTTATTGCCGAAGATGATCTCATGACCGAAAAAACCTCCAGACATTTTACCATTGAGGAATGGAAACGCACTTGGATGGAAAAAGTGGGCGATAGGGCCTTGTTCATTTCCGCCTTAAATAAAGAAAATCTGGATGAATTCAGAAAACGGGTGTACCAGGAGGTCAGGGACATACATGTGACACGTTTTCCCTACAATAATTTTCTTTATCCGGAGAATTTGGACGAATACCAATAGTCATTTAAAGACTTTGGTGTCGTTCATCGATCAAATCAAACCTCTCATATTTTACACCACATTTTGGATTGGGTTCACAACATAAATGCGGTACAAATTGAATCTAGGCCGTACCTTTACTCTGTGTTTAAGTGATAGTGTTGACCCCAAATCAGTATTTAACTTCTTAAGCTAAAAGTAAAAACCCCAAGTTTTACGATACCTACTTAACCAAAAAGCCCTCCTAAAAAGGAGGGCTTTTTATTTTAATAATACTAGTCTTTTCTTAGAAAGCGTAGTTAAGACCAAACAGCACATACGTCTGTAGATCGTTCTCCACGTCATCAAAGGAAGTAGCCGTTGCCGGTGTTTGGTTCAAGGCATAGTTTAGGGCCTCTTGCTTGTTATTCCTTAGACCGAACTCAAAACCGAGTCCAATACCATTCCAAAGCGTATAGCCAAAGGAATTGATCCATGTGTAATTGGACAAGTCACCGCTTTTGTAGCTTTGGAACATAGAAAGATTGGTCTTAAAGTTAACGGCACCTATTTTTCTGGTGTAATCCGCCACGATCTTGGCTCCCAAAGAAGACTCAAAAACAGCGTCGTTCTTGCTAAACACAAAGTTGTAGTTCAAGGGATGGATGACCACTACCAAATCCGTAATTGGGGTCCATGTAGCACCAACTCCCAAATCCAAATATCCAGGATCGTTGAAATTGCTCAATAAGGTGGTTCTGTACTCGACCAAACCGGATATGGCGAATTTTTCGCTCAATTTTTGACCGTACAAGGAGGAAATAGTAAATACGTCCGATGCCTGTCTGAAGCTGTCATCATCGCTGGGGTCATCCTTGTCATCGAACTTAACCCAGGCAAGATTTACGTTCATGGAGTTTCTCCAAAAAAACTTCTCCTGCTTTAGGTTTGCGAATCCGTTTACGGTAACACCAATATTTCCGGAAGAGTTGTTGGGAGAACCTTGGGCATACCAGTTGTTGAAATTGGTCAAGTTGGCTCCTATGGTACCAAAAGCACCTTTTTTCCAGCCCGGAAGTGCGTCAATTTTTGCCTGAATGGCGTCTACCCTACCCTGAATAGCGGCAATGGAATCCTTTTTAGGGGCCATCTCCGCTTTTAATTCCGCTTCGGTCTGTGCAAATCCAAAAGCGCATCCCAAAAGAAGGAATGTAACTAAGAAAGTGTTTTTCATGATTTAGTGTTTATTTCAATTAGACACCAAATTTACGAATAGTCACTTTTTAGATATAGAAATTGACTGATTATTTACGCTTGAAAAGGGGTACAGAAGAACAGGCTTCCCCGTACATGATGGACTTGGCCACTTTCTGCAGTTTTTGTGTCAAAAAAATGTAGGCGTTCGGGGGAACCGGTCTTTTACTACAACCCTTTACAATTATAGGCATATCTTGGTATGGGGAAAGGTCCAAAGTATTTATGACATCGTAGTAAAGTGCGGTCTCCAAATCCTCCAGTGAACCCTGTACAATTCTTTTGGCGATCGGTTGTAATTTGGTCGTAATCAACATAAACGCCCATCCGGGCACAATGGCATCACTGGAACAAGTTAGCGCCACATAACAGTCCTGGTATTGGCTCCAATCATACTCCTCCAGAGCTGTCCTAAACTCTTTTTCCCTCAGAATAATGCCTTCGTACAACCAGTACTTTATGTCCAAAAGTTTCCGTTCACCGGTAGGATAATGGTCTTCCAGGTTGAAAGTGAACAGTTTGCTGTTAGCGACCCGATTGATGATTTCCTCTGCCATACCATTCCTTATTTGGCCGAAATTTATAACAATCCCAGTTCCAACTTAGCCTCTTCGCTCATCAAATCTTGGGTCCATGGAGGGTCGAAGGTAATCTCTACCTCGGCGTCCTTGATGGCATCCAAGGATTTTACCTTTTCCTCCACCTCCACTGGAAGTGTTTCGGCAACCGGACAGTTGGGGGAAGTCAAGGTCATCAATATTTTAACCTCGTTGTCCTCATTGACCAGTACATCATAAATTAGTCCCAATTCATATATATCCACAGGAATCTCAGGATCGTAAATGGTCTTGAGCACCTTTACGATTTTCTCCCCCAATTCTGAGGTATCCGTTCCTACTACTTCTTCGTTCATATCTATTACTTTATTTGGGTTTGATAGGCCACTGCATAGAGTTTCAACTGCTTGATCATACTCACCAGTCCGTTGGCCCTTGTGGGCGATAAATGTTCCTTAAGTCCTATTTTATCTATAAAATCGGTGTCAGCCTCAATGATATCCTTAGGTTTTTGGTTGCTGAATGCACGTATCAAAATGGCGATGATTCCTTTGGTGATAATGGCATCGCTGTCCGCTGTGAACACCAATTTATCATCCTGCAATTCTGCATGCACCCACACCTTACTCTGGCAACCTTTGATGATATTGTCATCGGTCTTATAGGCATCTTCAATCAAAGGTAACGACTTGCCCAATTCTATCATATATTCATAACGCTGCATCCAGTCATCAAACATGGAAAACTCGTCTATAATTTCTTCCTGTATTTCTTTTATCTGCATGTATTGTTTTCTACAAAAATACAATAGGAATTCTTGGTAATCAAAAGTTTAGTCTTACTCTAACAAATTGCCTTACAACAACATGTTTCGGGCCCTTTGTATACCTTCGACCAAAGTATCTACTTCGGCCATAGTATTATAAAAACTAAAGCTGGCCCTTACCGTACCCGGAATTTTATAAAAATCCATGATGGGTTGGGCACAATGATGACCGGTTCGTACGGCGATGCCCAATTTGTCCAAAATAGTGCCAATATCATAGGGATGTACCCCCTCGATATTGAAGGAGATGACCGAGGTCTTGCGTTGTGCCGTACCATATATTTTGAGTCCCTCTATTTTCAGAAGCTCACTGGTGGCATAGGCCAGTAAATCGGCCTCATATTCCGCTATATTCTTAAATCCTATTTGGTGCATGTAATCCAGTGCCGCACCAAAAGCGATGCCTCCACAAATATTTGGGGTGCCTGCTTCAAACTTATGGGGGAGATCGGCATAGGTGGTTTTTTCGAAGGTCACTTCGGCAATCATTTCCCCACCCCCTTGATAGGGCGGTAGTTTATTCAACCATTCCTCTTTACCATAAAGCATACCTACTCCGGTAGGGCCGCATATTTTGTGGGCGGAGCAGGTATAGAAATCCACATCCAACGCTTGCATATCGGCGACAATATGGGGTGCGGCCTGTGCACCGTCTATCAATACTGCGGCACCCACACCATGGGCCTTCTTAATTATTTCATCTATAGGATTAATGGTTCCCAAGGCATTCGATACATGGTTACAAAAGACCACTTTGGTTTTGTTGGACAACATTTTTTCATATTCCTCCATCATCAAATCCCCTTCCATGTTCATTGGAATAACCTTCAAAATGGTCCCTGTTCGCTCGCACAACATTTGCCATGGCACAATGTTGGAATGATGCTCCATGGCAGAGACTATGATTTCATCGCCGTCTTCCAATAACGCAGCAAACCCGTTAGCGACCAAGTTGATGCTATGCGTTGTTCCCGAGGTAAAAATTATTTCATAGGGTTTGGCCGCATTAAAATGCTTCTGGATTTTTATTCTGGCCTGCTCGTACTTATCCGTTGCCTCCTGTGAAAGGGTGTGAACGCCTCTGTGGATGTTGGCATTGTAGTTTTCATAATAATCCACGATGGCTTCAATGACCTGTTTTGGAGTCTGCGAGGTCGCCGCATTGTCCAAATACACCAAAGGCCTGTCATTGACCTTTCTCTTTAGGATGGGAAAATCTTCGCGTATCTTATTTATATCCAACATATCGATGTATTGATATACAAAGATACCCGATAGCCAAGACATATAGGGTATTTGAAGATTTGAAAGTTTATTAATAAAAAGCTAAAACCCATTCGGACTTATAAATATGTTTATCCCCTTTGCAATCATGCGGATAAAACCTTACATTTTGACTAAAGACTATTTCACATTAACCTTAGATTACTAGAAAAACTCCAATTTTATATTGCAAATCACTTAAATAAATAATTCAACGATAATTGTATGGAAGCGTTATAGTTCTGTGCTCCTTGCAAGGCATTCAACCTATTTCGAAGCCCGATATAAAACCTTGGGGATATGGAGAAATTGTTGTTTAATATAAGTCCTAGTCCCACAGCCGCGCCATAATCCAATTGAAAATCCCCAGAAATCACAGCCCTTCTTTCTGCATTTATATTCTGGTCCAAATCCTTGATTTTTGTTACCTGATTGAGCAAAAATCCAAATTGAGGTCCAAACTCCAGGTCTATACGGTCATTTAGCGCAAACTTTCCCAAAATAGGTATCGTAATGAAGTTTAATTGAACGTTGGTTCTAAAATCGTTCTCTTCGCCAACAGCACCATTTGTCTGGATGGCGGCCAGATCCGTACTATATTGAAATCCCTGGGATGAATACATAAGCTCTGGCTGCAACTTAAATGTATCGGAGAAATCAATTTCCATAAAAATGCCACCGTGACCTGAAAATCTAAACTTTAGCCCATCCGTAAGGTCACCTACAATGGAAGAATAATTGAGTCCCCCTTTTAACCCAAAATGTGCCTCTTGTGCCTTTACACCTAGGTCTGACAATAAAAAAAGGGCCATTGTAATAATGGCCCTTAAATATCTATTAGTATGTTTCATAGCACTTCTATAAGTCGAACCCTAGGTTCACCCCTAATTTATTCGCTATTAATTTATTGATCCGTGTTTTGAGTTCCGGAATCCGAACCGTTGCCAATACGTTGTTCGCAAAGGCGTACATCAATAGGGCACGTGCCTCTTTTTGGGGTATTCCACGAGTCTGTAGATAGAACAAGGCATCTTCATCCAATTGCCCAATGGTACATCCGTGGGAGCATTTTACGTCATCGGCAAAAATCTCCAATTGCGGTTTGGTATTGATGGTCGCCTTATCACTGACCAAAATATTGTTGTTCTGTTGGAAAGCATTGGTCTTCTGGGCAATTTTATCCACTATGATCTTACCATTGAAGACCCCAGTGGAACTGTCTCCATAAATCCCTTTATAATCCTGATGGCTTTCGCAATTGGGCTCTATATGGTGTACCAAAGTATGGTGGTCCACATGTTGTTTATCGCCCAAAATGGTAACGCCTTTCATAGTGGAGTCTATGTACTCCCCATTCTGATAGAAATTCAGGTTATTTCGTGTCAATTTCCCTCCGAAAGAAAAGGTATGCACCCTTACCACACTCTTATCCTTTTGGTCGATATAGGTATTATCGATTAAAGAAGCCGTTGGTGCATCGTTCTGAATTTTATAATAGTCCACTATACCGTTTTCCGCTGCAAAAATTTCAGTCACGGAATTGGTCAATACTTCATTGCCTGTTAAGCTTTGGTGCCGTTCAATAATCTGCACTTCGGCATTCTCCTCCACAATGATCAGATTTCTGGGCTGTAACATCAAAGAAGCCTCGTTCCCAGTGGCAAAATGTAGGATTTCTATAGGTTTCCTTGGCATTTTGTTCTTGGGAATGTAAATGTAGGCCCCTTCCCTACTGAATGCCGTGTTCAAGGTTGTCAATGATTCATCCTTGGATGCTACTTTGTTAAAGTAAACATCGATTACGGGCTGGTACATGGGTTTTGTCAACGCTGCGCTCATCAAACAAATGTCCACACCGTCATGGGTGGTCTCCGAAAGGTAGGAACTATAGATTCCGTCGATAAACACGATTTTATAGGTGTCTATCTCGTGCAGAAAATATTTTTTGACATCCTTATACTCCAAGGCATTCTCCTCTTTTGGGAAGATGCTAAAGTCTATTTTCTGAAGACTGTTCAAGGATGTGTATTTCCACGCTTCCTCCTTTTTGGTGGGAAAACCTTTTTTTTCAAAATTCTTTATAGCTTCCGTACGTACGTCGTGAACGGGATGCTCCACATCCACGTTGTTCTCGAACGCCATAAAGGAAGAAATCAATTTATCTTTTAAATCCATATTTTTTAGTATTGAGTAGTTAGTATAAAGTGGTTAGTTTTTGATATTTCCCACCTCGTACTTAATACCTTGTACTTTTTACCTTAAATGGCAGCTTCCTGCTTTAACCAATCGTATCCCTTTTCCTCCAGTTCCAGGGCCAATTCCTTGCCTCCGGACTTTACGATTTTACCATCGTGCAAAACATGGACAAAATCGGGCACGATGTAATCCAACAATCTTTGATAATGGGTGATAACCAATACCGCGTTGTCCTTACTTTTTAATTTGTTAACCCCGTTTGCCACTATTCGCAACGCATCAATGTCCAATCCGGAATCGGTTTCGTCCAAAATTGCCACTTTTGGCTCCAACATGGCCATTTGAAAAATCTCATTTCGTTTCTTCTCCCCTCCTGAAAATCCTTCGTTCAAGGAGCGGGACAAAAACTTGCGGTCTATTTCCAACAATTCCGATTTCTCACGGATCAATTTCAGCATCTCGTTCGCTGGCATATCTTCCAAGCCCTTTGCCTTTCTGGATTCGTTAATAGCAGTCTTCATGAAATTGGTAACCGATACGCCAGGAATTTCCACGGGATATTGAAAGGAAAGAAAGATTCCCTTATGCGCCCTTTCCTCCGGAGCCACATCCTCCAAATCCTCACCGTCCAATTCCACGGATCCTTCAGTGACCTCAAACTCTTCCTTACCGGCTATTACTTCTGCCAAGGTACTTTTCCCAGAACCATTGGGCCCCATGATCGCATGGACCTCGCCGGCCTTTATTTCCAGGTTTATTCCCTTTAATATCTCCTTGTCATCTACCTGCGCATGCAGGTTTTTAATTTTCAACATAGTCTGTTACTTTAAAAATTCAGGTGCCTTTGGCATTTTATTAAAATCGTCCTTTTGATGTTGTACGTACACCTTAGCGCCCATTTCCTTTACAAATGTTTCAAAATCTTCCATGCTTGCCAGTGTTTCTTCCACATCATAGTTAAAGCTAGGGACTCGTCTGTGCTCCCTATTTTCGTATAGATGATATAAATCTCCAGACAATAGTGTGGGTCCGTTTTCCGGCAGGTCCAGAAACAGGACCTGATGCCCTGGTGTATGGCCGGGCATGGATTTTATAATGACACTTCCATCGCCGAAAACATCATAATCACCTTCTAGTTTCTTAATCTTATCCAATTGCTGTATCGCCTCATAGATGCCTTCACCACTATTCTTGACATCTTCGCTGGTGACAAAATCATATTCCGGACCTTGTACCAACCATGTGGCATTTTTAATGGCATTGGCATGACCGCTATGATCAAAATGGGTATGGGAAAGTGCTATATAATCGATGTCATCTGGTGTTAATCCAATTTTCTTCAATTGGTTTACAACACTATCCTGTCTAGATACGGTAAATGCCCCGGCATCGTCTGTATAAGCAGGTTGTCCTACCAACATTTCCGGAAGGCCGGCATCCCACATCAAGGTTCCTTTGGGATGTACCACAACATAGAAGGGATCCGCGAACTCCTTTGTTTGGCCCTGGTAGGTAGTATCCTGTGAAAATAATTGAAGATTGTTTACCATGATGGTACCTCCATCCAAGGTATACAGCTTTATTTCTGGGGCTACTTCTTCAACAACCTCCGTTTTTTCTTCCTTTTTTATCTCCTTGCATGAAAATGCCACCATGGCGACCAAGGAAAGAAGTATGTATCTCTTCATTTTAATGTAATTTGATTAGTGTATTTCTATTGTTCAATTCGATTTCAAATAAACTGTACACATCTATTAAATAGACTTATTCCATCGCAGAAAAGTCGGAATGGATGGAATGCGTACGATTCTAACCAACGGAACCTTCCAAACTTATTTCCAATAATTTTTGTGCCTCTACCGCAAACTCCATAGGTAATTTGTTAAGAACTTCCTTACTGAATCCGTTTACAATCAGGGCAATTGCCTTTTCCGTATCGATTCCCCTTTGGTTACAATAAAAAATCTGGTCTTCCCCAATTTTACTAGTGGTTGCCTCATGCTCAATTTGGGCCGACTTGTTCTTCGCCTCGATGTAGGGGAACGTATGTGCCCCACACTCGTTGCCCATCAACAGGGAATCGCACTGCGAAAAATTCCGAGCATTGTCCGCACGGCTGTTGATCTGTACCAGACCTCTATAACTATTCTGTGATTTACCTGCGGAAATCCCTTTGGAAATGATGGTACTCTTAGTATTCTTGCCCAAATGGACCATTTTGGTACCTGTATCCGCCTGTTGAAAGTTGTTGGTGACCGCAATGGAATAAAATTCCCCTATGGAGTTATCCCCTTTCAATACACAGGATGGATATTTCCAAGTAACTGCCGACCCCGTTTCCACTTGGGTCCAGGAAATCTTGGCGTTCTTCTCGCAAAGTCCTCGTTTTGTAACGAAGTTGAAAACACCCCCCTTACCTTCCTTATCACCAGGGAACCAGTTTTGTACCGTTGAGTATTTAATTTCGGCGTTGTCCAAAGCGATAAGCTCCACCACGGCCGCGTGCAATTGATTTTCATCCCTTGATGGCGCGGTACAACCTTCCAGATAACTAACATAACTTCCCTCATCGGCGATGACCAAAGTCCTTTCGAACTGACCCGTACCGGCTTGATTGATCCTGAAATAGGTGGAAAGTTCCATGGGGCATTTAACCCCTTTGGGGATATAACAAAAGCTACCATCCGAAAACACGGCAGAATTCAAAGCGGCGTAGAAATTATCTTTCTTTGGAACCACGGTTCCCATGTACTTCTTGACCAATTCTGGATGCTCTTGTATCGCTTCTGAAATGGAGCAAAAAATTATACCTTTTTCGGCCAAGGTCTTTTTGAAGGTTGTCGCTACGGATACGGAATCCATCACGATATCCACAGCCACACCGGCCAATTTCTTCTGTTCGTCAATGGAAATCCCCAACTTTTTGAAGGTTTCCAACAACTCTGGATCTACCTCGTCCAAACTATTGTATTTAGGCTTTTTGTTGGGGGCCGAATAGTAGGAAATAGCTTGGAAATCAGGTTTTTTATAACGGACGTTCGCCCATTCCGGCTCCTCCATCTCTAGCCATGCCCTATAGGCGTCCAAACGCCATTGGGTCATCCAGTCCGGCTCGTCCTTCTTTTTGGAAATCGCAATAATAATTTCCTCATTAAGACCCACGGGAAGGGTATCCGATTCTATATCCGTATAGAAACCATATTCGTATTCCTTGGTTTCAAGTTCCTTTTTTAATTCTTCTTCAGTATATGCCATATCCTTTCAATTTGCCAATTTGAAAATTCATTCAATTGGCTAATTATCAAATTTTCAAATCACAGTGAAAAGCTTTCGCCACAACCACAGGTACGTTGCGCATTGGGGTTGTTAAAGACGAAGCCCTTACCATTGAGACCCCCGGAGTAATCCAAGGTTGTACCCACTAAATATAGGAAACTCTTTTTGTCCACAATGATACGGACATCGTTATCCTCAAAAACCTTGTCCGTTTCATCCATTTTGTTGTCAAAATTGAGCTCGTAGGACAGTCCACTGCAGCCACCGCTCTTCACACCCACCCTAACAAAATCCTTAGAAGCGTCAAAACCCTCTTCTTCCATGAGGGTAATCACCTTCTTTTTTGCCGTTTCCGATACTTGTATCATATCTTAAAATGGATTAATTATAAATAGTCTACAAATATACTTCATTGCCACCTATTTACAATAGAGCATAACATTATTATAACGTATAAAACTATAGGTATTCTCTATGTGTTCAAGGTCCTGGATTATCGAAGTTTGACAAGGACCAAATCCGATTTTCCCTTGTTGGAAATTTCAAGAAAATCCGGACTGATGGTCTCCCCCACCAACACAATGCTCCCGTCCGCACTTTCTACCAAATCGAAACCAAAATCGATACTGGATCCTCCAAAGGATTTTTGCCAAACCAAATTACCGGACCCATCGGTCTTGATAAGCCAAATATCGTTCTCCCCTGCGTTTTCCGTCGCGTCCTGATCGGTGCTTTTGGAGTTGCCCAATACATAATAACCTCCATCCTTACTGGCAATTACGGCCTGCGCCGCATCAAAACCGCTGCCGCCGTAGGTACGTTCCCAAACCAGTTTTCCGGAAGCATCGACCTTGACCAACCAAATATCTGATTCGCCTTTATTCTCTCCAATGTCGCCATCGGTACTAAAGGTATTCCCGGCAACTACATAGCCACCATCCAAGGTATTGGCAATGTCATAGGAAATTTCTATACCCGTTCCCCCAAAAGAGCGTTCCCAAACAAAATTCCCCAAAGCGTCCACCTTCACCAGCCAAAAATCATAACTCCCCCGGGTACTGCTGATGTCAAAATCATCACTTTCAGAAAAACCGGCCATTACAAATCCGCCATCCTCCGAAGGCACAACCGCGTGGGACCTATCATTGTTGGTGCCCCCAAAGTATCTCCGCCATTGCAACGAGCCTTTATCATCAATTTTGGTGCCCCAGAACTCGCCCACACCATGACGGGTAAGGGTATTGAACTTTTCGGTATTTCCATCCGCCCGGGCGGAAGTGATATCCAAAAAACCGGTAAAAAAGAAGCCTCCATCGGCGGTTTGTAGAATATCGTAGGAATGGTCATGCCCCGAAAATCCGAAACTTTTTTCCCATTCAACTTCACCCGAAGCATTAAGCTTCAAAATCCAATTATCATGAAAACCCTTGTTTACGGAACCGTCCCCGTCATCGCTCATGGCGTATCCGGTGAGGGCAAAGCCTCCATCAAAAGTCTGGACCAAGCTCTGGCCCCGGTCATCCTTGGAACCGCCATAGGTCTTGTTCCATTGCAGGTTTCCATTGGCATCCAACTTCAAAAGCCAATAATCGTTTACCTCCAATTCCTTGTCCAAAATACCGCCATCCACGCTATTGGTAAAGCCCAAAATGGCATAACCACCATCGGAAGTCTGTATGATGGCCTGACCGGTATCCTCGCCACTTCCGCCAAAATTTTTAATGTATTCCACTTTCCCCTCAAAATTGCTTTCAGATACGGACAACGGTTCGTTGCCCAGATCCGTGGAACAGGAAAAAATCAAAAGGGCACCTAGGTAACAAAGGTATCTGGACATAGACTACTCGGATTTTTTGATAACGAAAAAGCCATTACTGATATCGCTTACCACAATTTTACCGCTTTCAAAGTAGGGGTATACACTCCAAACCCCGTCAAATTTAGTTTCATCGTCCAGAGGATAAGTGTCAAAGAAACCCACCTCTGAAATATTTCTGGCATCCACATCTGAAATATCCAAAACCCGCACCCCGGCCGTGTAGTTGGCCAAAAAGAATTCATCCCCCATCACATAACCGTTATGGTCAATGGCACTTGTTGGTCCCAGATATGTATCATGCAACACGGGATTGTCCAGGTCCGACATGTCAAAAATCAAGGTGCGAGACCTAAAACCCGAATTGATCTCATCCAGCTCATCGCCCAAAATAAAATAACGCTGGTCTTCCGTAAACCAGCCCTGGTGGGTATAGCCGATATTCGGATAGGGAAGCGTAGCGATTTCCACGGGATTCCCTTTGTCCGTTATATCAACCAACACAATCTGCGTCTCATTGGCCCCAACAAATAGTTCCGCACCGGAGTAATCGGTATCTGGACCGTTATAGGTAACCACCTGGGCATCATGGGTATAGCCATTCGTCCCCCAGCCTCCGGCAGCCAAGGGCTCCGTTGGGGTTGTGAGGTCCAGAAAGTGGACGCCTCCGTTAAAGGCATCGTTTCGATCCGTACCTACAGGGTAGGCAAATCCTGAATTTTCATTGATGACGATATTATGGGCATTTCCGATACCAGTGTAACGGCCATCAGCTTCAAACACCTTGGGAATTCCTCCCGTATCGCGCAATTTGGTAAGGTCAAAAACCTGTACGCCGTGCCCCGATGCTTCCGCCACAATGTAGGCGAAATTCCCCATGACTTTGATATCCCTCCAGGGACTTGCAACGGTAGCGGTGGGCAACTTGCCCAAATAAACCAGGCTTTCGGTATCGGTAATATCGATAAAAGCGGTTCCATTGTCCAGTCCCATCAAGGCGTATTCCTTACCTGTGGAAGCATCCGTCCAGCCCCAAATATCGTTGGCTTCCTGAGCGTTAAAATCGGCCACGGCCATGTGTCCCAACAAATCGTACCCCTTGCAAGGATACTCCCCGGCCAATCCGTTTTCGCAAGGTGTGAAAGAGGTTTCCACAGGCTGCTGGATGTTTCCTTGTCCGTCCACGGGCCCTTCGTCCTCCTTGGAACAGGCGGACAATACCGTAATCGCAATGATCAATAGTGCAAACCTCATAGGTATAAAATTATCCCATTCGTAAATATACGATATAAAATATCCTGTTTACTTTTGCAAAATGCTAGAAGACAAGAACAAAGAAAGAACCTCCTTGGAAAAATTGGGCGAGTTTGGCCTGATCGATCACCTGACCCAACATTTTACAATAAAACATCCTTCAACGATCAAAGGCGTTGGCGACGATGCCGCAGTACTTGATTTTAAGGATAAAAAAGTGGTGCTTTCTACGGATTTACTGGTGGAAGGCGTGCACTTTGACCTTAGCTACATGCCCTTGAAACATTTGGGATATAAATCGGTCATGGTAAACCTGTCCGACATCTATGCCATGAACGCCAAAGCAACCCAGATTACGGTTTCCCTAGCGGTCTCAAACAGATTTCCCTTGGAAGCCTTGGAAGAATTCTACGCTGGCATCCAATTGGCCTGTGAGACCTATGGCGTGGATATGATCGGTGGCGATACCACTTCGTCCAAAACGGGCATGTTGATCAGTGTGACGGCCCTTGGCGAAGCATCGAAAGAAAGCATAGCCTACCGCTCCGGGGCCAAGGAAAACGACCTATTGGTGGTTACCGGCGATCTGGGCGGTGCCTACATGGGACTGCAAGTTTTGGAACGAGAGAAGGAAGTCTTTAAGGTAAACCCGAACAACCAGCCGGATCTGGAGCCGTATTCCTATATCGTGGAACGCCAACTAAAACCCGAAGCCCGAAAGGATATCGTTGAACTATTGGCCAAATTGGAGGTGAAACCTACCTCCATGATCGACATAAGCGATGGCCTTTCCTCGGAAATATTGCATTTATGTAAAAATAGCGGTGTAGGATGTGCCCTCTACGAAAATAAAATTCCACTGGACCCTACGGTCATTTCTACCTGTGAGGAATTTAAGATGGACGGTACCATGATCGCCTTGAGCGGGGGTGAGGACTATGAACTTCTGTTTACCATTGACCAGGCCGATTTTCCAAAAATAAAGGGAAATCCCCACCTAACGGTCATAGGCCATATGACGGACAAATCGCAAGGAGCGAATCTCGTAACCCATGCGGAAACGTTGATTCCTTTGAAGGCACAGGGTTGGAATTCGTTTCATTCCCAATAAAAAAATCCTGAAAAAAAAGCGCTGTTCTTTCCTTAACCGTTGTGGGGCATACGACAGGTAAGATTAAAAATGCGTACTTAATTTCCAGGAATTCTGTGGGGTTTTGAAAACTAAGGTTCCAAAACCGGCTATATTTTCGCTTCAGGATTAGGCTACCTGATGTTCGCTGTGTCTATATTGGTAAATACGTTCCAAGGTTTTATTAATATCCTGCAATTCTGGGGTTAAAATAGATAAGTTACCACTTACGTCCGTGGTGACCTCTTTGTTGCAGTGGATACATTTGTACTCCTTGATATGGGATGTCACTTTTTTGGAAACTGCGTAGTGATGTCCAAAAATGATGCAGAAAAGTTTTTTCATGCCATAGGATTTTTAGGTTCACATTTGGTTCGATTTGGGGAATCGGAAACAATGCTGGTTTTATATGTCGTTTTGTTTGTTGCCTTAAGAAAACGTCCTGTTTTCAATAATTATTGTCAAGGTATGACTTTTTAATCGCCTGAACCATAATTTGTTGTGAGCCTGCCCAAAAATGTGGTCAACCTTAAAATTTTATAGGTCTTGTTTTTTGGAAAGGTGATTCCCGTTTTTGGCCTATCTTCCCATCATGATTCCAAAAACATTTCGAACAAAGGCAACTTGGGTCACGGCCTTTGCCCTGTTCTCCCTATTTTTTGGTGCGGGCAACCTCATTTTGCCCCCGCAATTGGGTTTTAAATCCGGGGATTTATGGGGGTTGGTTACACTGGGTTTTTGTGCTTCGGCCGTGTTGATTCCCTTGCTTGGAATTCTGGCACACGCCAGGTTGCAAGGCACTATTTTCGACTTTGGCAAAAAGGTATCGCCCGCCTTTAGCCTGGGCTATTCCTTGGTGGTCTATGCGATATCCATCAGCCTACCCTCTCCCAGAACGGCCTCCGTGACCCATGAAATGGCCATTGCCCCGTTCTTTGAGACTCCACCCTTGCTTACCAGCATCCTCTATTTTGCCCTGGTATTCGTTTTTGTAATGAACCGCTCCAAAATATTGGACATCGTGGGAAAACTGCTAACTCCCGCCATCCTACTGATCCTGATTGCCATTATTGGTGTTATTACGTTTTCATTTGAATACCAATTCCCGGATACCGCTTTTGGGAACCCTTTCACGAACAGCATTCTGGAAGGCTACCAGACCTTTGATGCCATTGGGGCCGTAGTGGTGGGAGGGGTTATCATCGTTTCCATCAACATCAACCAAAAGCAGGCTTCCTATGCGGAAAAAAAAGCCCTGATCGGTAGCGCCGGTTGGCTGGCAGGACTAGGATTGTTTTTGATATACACTGGCCTTATCCTTTCAGGTGCCCTAGTACATAATTCTTTTGAGGACGATATCTCCCGCACCGGACTTTTATCCGGGATGGCCACCTTGTCCTTGGGTTCCATAGGCAATCTGTTTCTAAGTATCCTTGTGGCCTTAGCGTGCTTCACTACGGCCGTGGGCATAGTTACGGGAACCTCGGATTTTATCCGCTCTAGATTTCACAATTCCCAAAAAGCCTATTTCATAACCGCCATTATCGGGTGCCTGTTGGGAGTTGTCATGGGGCAGTTCGATGTTTCCTACATTATTGCCGTGGCCTTACCGGCCTTGATGATCATCTATCCCAATACCATTGTACTCATTTTACTGAACGTCCTTCCCGAAAAATATGCATCTCCAAAAGTATTTAAAGCGGTCGTGTGGACGACCATTGTTTGTAGTATCCCGGATTTTCTAGCCTCTATTGGAAGCCCCCTGGCTCCCAAAGGGGGAATACTCGAATGGATACCCCTACAACAGTATAGCCTAGGTTGGGTGTTACCAGCTTTGGTGGTTTTTCTGATAGTAAACGCTATTGGGTTTTGGGGAGAATCAAAAATAAACGAAGAATAAGTAAGTAAGTTATACACATAAAAACGGTTTGGGTGATTTGAAATATGAAAATAGAAAATCAAAAGAGTTGGAAAAACAGGAAAGAACAATAAGAAAAAGTCTGGCCATTGTTTTTATACCGATTTTCCTAATGATAATTTCAATTGCACTAATTCAACAAAACTCTCTTAGCTATTTAGAAAAAGAGTATTATAAATGCCATAACGACTCATATTCAGGTAATATAACGAGTTTACTCTTGGAAAGAACTAAAGGACGGACAAGACCTATATTAATTGACAACAAATGGGAAAAAGAGGTCCCTTTTTTCATTCATGAAAAGCTAACTGTTGGAGATTCTTTGTTCAAGGAACCTGAATCGGATTTTGATTATTTTGTTCTCATTTCAAAGACTGACACGATAAAAAGAGACCTCAATAAGCTATTACGCAAAAAATACTTCGAGAAACTAAATAAAAAATAAAAACTACCGACGACAAAGAACTAATCTTAAAACCAGTTCTATTAATTCCCTTCAGCAACCACAACTATCGCTATTTGATGCTACCCCTGAATAAACAGTGCCTTTAGCTCCGTAGCCTCGTTGGGCTTCATTTTGCCTGCCAAGACCAAGCTCAACTGTTTTCTACGCAGTGCGCCGGCATAGCGTTCCTTTTCCAGATCGGTTTCCGGTTGTAAGGGCGGTACTTCGGTAGGTTTTCCGGTTTCATCCACCGCCACAAAGGTATAAATGGCCTCATTGGCCTTGGTTCTCTTTCCGTTGTAACGGTCCTCGATCCATACATCTATATAGACTTCCATGGATGTCGTATAGGCCCGTGAAACGGCCGCTTCCACCGTAACAACGCTCCCCAAGGGCACCGCCAAATTAAAGGCGACATGGTTGACCGAGGCGGTTACCGTAATCCTCCTACTATGCCTGCCAGCGGCAATACTTGCCGCACGGTCCATACGTGCCAACAGTTCCCCGCCAAAAAGGTTCTGGAGGGCATTGGTCTCACTGGGCAGGACCATATCGGTCATGGTTGTTCTCGATTCTGAAGGCGTTTTCGGTGTCATAGACGAAAATTTTCCGCAAAGATACGAGCAACAAAAATTCTAAGGGAAAATAAGCCGGTTATTTTTCGGAAAGCAGCCAGGCATCCTTGGACTCGGTACGCTTGATGCGACGTAATTCGGTCAGGGCCTCCTTGGGATCTGTAAATCGATCATAGGTAATTACGTGAAGTCCATAGGCATTGGTACCGTAATATGCGGCCTTGTACCCTTTGCTCTGTAGGGAAGCGATTTTTCTGTCGGCATTCGCCTTGACCCGAAAGGCTCCGGCCACAATATGGTGTTTGGCGGTTTCATCTACCTTAACGGCGGCCGTGGAAACGGCATCTACGCTCACCGTGGGAAGTTCCAAAGGAGCGGTGTTGAAAAAAGTAGCTTCCTGTATCTGTCTTTCAACTTCCTTTTTCGCATCTTCCCTAACTACCTGCTGGGATTGGAATCCGTTGTTGAACACCTGATAGCCCGTAAACCCGGCGGAAATGGCCAACAACAAAATTGCGGCATATTTCAAATACGGCCTAAAACGGGTTTTTTCCCTTTTTTCCGGGCTAATGATAAAGGGAATCTTTTCTTCAATGGCTTCTACCTCCTCTTTAAGTACTTCCCGTGTCACGGGAATCGACTTAAACGATGACAATCCAAAGGAAGAGGTAAGGTAATTGACTTCGTAATAAGGTTGGAACTGAATCCTGTTTTCGGCATTGTTCCACAATAGGCCAATATTCTTAAGACTCAGTTTTTCCCCGGCGTTCAAAGTACTTTTCCACTGTTTGGTAATCGTTTCTATTTTGGACAGAATATCCTCAAAAGAGGAATTTTCAGCTTCGGCGATGTACGAAACCAGCAGACCGTCGTTCGAAATCAATTGCTCGTTGAAAGATATGGACTTGGCGGGGGCAAAAAAGGTATTGGTAATGTCGTTGATACGCGCGGAGGTATGCTGTGTAAGGAAGGCCCCAAAGTTGGGCACCACCACACAATTGTATCGATATAGTAATTCGCTTATATAGTGCTCTACGACCATCGTTGGCAAATATCAAAAAAAATAGGGCTTCACAAAATTACGGACATAACTTTTTATTAACATTATATTTGTAATCCCTGGTGGATAAAAAATGAGCTTTATACAACATACTGCGGATGAGTTGATTGCAATATTACGCTTGCAGAACGTACCCAATATTGGCGATGTCATTGCCAAAAGATTGATTGCCCATTGCGGAAGTCCGCAGGAAATTTTCAGGCAGAAACAAAACCAGCTATTAAAGATCGATGGTATTGGCACCTACACCCTAAAACACCTGTACGATGCCGCGAACCATTCCGATGCCGAAAAGGAATACCAGTTTATCCTGGATAATGAAATAGAGGTCGCCTATTTTGAAGATACCGAATATCCCAGGCATCTGCGCAATTGTATCGATAGCCCGATACTTCTATTCAAGCAGGGAAATATCGATTTGGAAGGCCGAAAAATCATTAGTGTGGTGGGGACGCGGAACATTACCAGTTACGGTACCGCCTTTTGCGAACAGTTCATTGCCGATTTGATGCCGCTAAATCCCGTAATCGTAAGCGGGTTCGCCTACGGTGTGGACATCTGCATTCAGCGCGAAGCCATTAATCAAGGCTTGCAGACCATAGGCTGTTTGGCACATGGCCTAAACCAGATTTACCCAAAAGTGCACAAGAAATATCAAGCCGATGTCCTGCATAATGGTGGGTTCTTTACGGAATTCTGGAGCACCAGCATTCCGGAACGGGAAAATTTCCTAAAACGCAACAGGATTATCGCCGGGATGAGCGAAGCGACCGTTGTGGTGGAATCTGCCGAAAAAGGAGGAAGTCTGGTCACAGCAGATATCGCGAACAGTTATAACCGCGACGTGTTCGCCCTTCCGGGAAGAAGTACGGATAAATACAGCGTTGGCTGCAACAACCTCATCAAGCAACAAAAGGCCCAGATGTTGACCTCAGCGGCAGATTTGATCTATCTTTTGAACTGGGACCTCCAGGAAACCCATGCCAAAGCCGTTCAAAAGCAATTATTCATTGATCTGGACGAAATAGAACAAAGAATTTATTCCTACTTACAACAGGAGGGAAAACAATTGCTGGACAGCATCGCGTTCGATTGCCAATTGCCCATTTTTAAGACCTCTGCAACCTTACTTTCCATGGAAATGAAAGGGGTCATACGGCCCTTGCCGGGTAAATTGTTCGAGGCGGTGTAGGATTTTTACAGACCACACGGTTTGTCTGCATTGGGACCCAAATTAAAATGGACGGGCTTTACGCCATTCACCGATAAAGAACGGAGCCTTACCGTTCTATTCCAAAAAATTTAATGCTTCATAAAACACAAAACCGACCAGCTGGTCGGTTTACTTAAATTTTTGGTGCTTTTATCTTTTAAAAGTTCGGGAGGCCCAATTACAAAAAGTAAGGAACAAATTCTCCTCCGCCCGTGCTGAGCACTGTTAATGTATCGAGGGGAGTAAGTGGACCTAATACCCCAACTTTTCCCGAACCCTGGCCAAAACGCCGTCCGCCACTTTTTTGGCCTTTTCGGCTCCCAAGGCTAAAGCTTCGTCAACTTCGTTCAAATGGTTCATAAAGTACTCGAATTTTTCCCGGGGTTCCTCAAACTTGTTCAGAAGCAGTTCGTACAAGGCCTGTTTGGCATGCCCATATCCATAATTGCCTCCCAGATAGTTCGCGGTCATCTCTTCAATTTGGGACTTGGAAGCCATTAATTTATAGAGGGCGAACACATTGTCCCTAGTTGGGTCCTTTGGATCTTCCATAGGGGTACTATCGGTTTGAATGCCCATTATCTGTTTGCGTAGTTTTTTATCGGGCTGAAACAAATTGATAAGATTCCCCCTGCTTTTACTCATTTTGGCACCATCGGTCCCCGGAACGTACATGGTCTCTTCCTGTACTTTTCCCTCGGGAACCACAAAGGTCTCTCCCAATTGCGCGTGAAATCGGTGCGCTACGTCCCGTGTCATTTCAATATGTTGCAATTGGTCCTTTCCAACCGGGACGATGTGGGCGTCATACAGCAGAATATCCGCGGCCATAAGCATGGGATAGGTGAATAAACCGGCATTTACATCTTCAAGCCTATCGGCCTTGTCCTTAAAGGAATGAGCCAGCGTAAGTCGCTGATAGGGGAAAAAACAACTCAAGTACCACGAAAGTTCCGTTACCTGGGGAACATCGCTCTGTCTATAAAAAACGGTTTTGTTGATATCCAGGCCAAAAGACAACCAAGCAGCGGCTATGGCATAGGTGTTTTCGCGCAGGACATCGGCATTCTTGATCTGGGTAAGGGAATGCATATCTGCAATAAACAAGAACGATTCGTTCTTTGGGTCGCTTGCCATTTCTATGGCCGGTATAATCGCCCCAAGGATATTTCCTAAATGGGGCGTGCCGGTACTTTGGATACCTGTTAAAATTCTTGCCATTTGCTAAATTCTATAAGGCGACAAAGATAAAACAAATAGAAAAAAACAAGGGTAGAATCGCTATTTTTGATGCATGGTACTATTCGTGCGCATTGGTCAAACGCTCTATCGAATTTGGTTTTACGTGCTTGTGGCCGTTCCAATATTTCTGTTTTTCCCGTTTTTGCTTTTGTTCGCTTCCAAGGAGGTATGGTACCCCAAATTCTTTTGGATGGCCAGAAACCTTTGGGCGAAACCCATTTTATATGGCATGGGATGCCCTCCAACAGTCACCTATGACCAAGAACTGAAGCCAGGGAAAAGCTACATGCTCGTTGCCAACCATACCAGTATGTTGGATATCATGCTGATGCTTTACGTGAGCAAAAACCCTTTTGTATTCGTAGGAAAAAAGGAATTGGTAAAAATCCCTGTTTTCGGCTTTTTTTATAAAAGAGTCTGCATTATGGTGGATCGCGACAGTACCCAAAGTAGGACGGGCGTCTACAGAAGGGCACAGCGGCGACTTAATCAAGGCCTTAGCATCTGTATTTTTCCGGAAGGCGGTGTGCCAGATGACGAAAGCATCATCCTGGACACTTTTAAGGACGGGGCCTTTAAAATGGCCATTGCCCATAAAATACCTTTGGTACCCATTACCTTTCATGACAATAAAAAGCGTTTTTCCTTCACCTTTTTTAGTGGAGGGCCGGGCGTGGTAAGGGCCAGGGTCCACGAGTTCTTTGAAACCGGTATTTTATCCGAAGAGGACAAGGGTACCTTGCGGGAGGAGGTTAGGAATGTTATTTATCAAGACCTACATTCCTCAATGTGATATGTTTTCTTTTAAAACTTAAAGCTGATGCCACTATACACCCCAATCGTATATGGGTTAAAGGTACCATCCACATTGGAAAAAGTGTTTAGCTGATACTTAAACACCGGCTCTACGTTCAATTTCAATCTTTGTGAAAATTGATACCCCAAACCAATTCCAAAATTGGCACTGAAGTTAAGGTCGTTGACATTGTTGGCCTCCCCGATCTGGGTGGTAAGATTACCAGAAGTCAAATCTACGTCGTTGTCCACAAGAAACAGGGAACTCACCCCGCCGATCACATGTACACCGAATTTATTATTTACCAACGCATAACTTACCTCCACGGGAACTTCCAAATAGCCTAATTGTTGTGCCATGACACCGGATCTATTGGCAGAACGAGCAGATACGTCAAAGGATTTGCTATCCACGTTCAAGGTGGCGTTGCTCGCCGAGACCACAATGTTTTCAGCGGTTTCCGCATAATTTATATTCGCGATGCGGTTTTCGCTAAAGGCCGAAAGGGAAGATGTAAAAAACACATCGTTGGTATTATACCCATAATCCACCTTATGTACCCCGGAACGTACCGATAGTTTTGGACTAATTTCATACGCTACCGATAGCCCATAACTCATATTGACATTACCGGATTTGGAATTGGTACTGAACATGGGACTTACTGGAGATCCCGTTCCAATAGCATCAAAATACACAGGCGCAATACTAGGTCCCGCAGACCATCTATTGCCCGATGTTCTGGACGCGACTTTTTCTTCCTCCTCCATGGCCTGAATTTCTTCATAAAGGGATTTTTTTTCGTCAACACCCTTGGTTTCAGGGTTCTTATTTTTCTCCGCGGAGACTATAGTTTCATTTCTCAAAACTACTTCACCCGTTCCACTAACAGCATCTTCGCCGGTACCATTTTCTTGAGTATCGTTGGATTGCGTAGTATAAACCGAAGCGACTTCCGTATTTTGCCTGTCCTTTTCAGTCAAATATTGCTCGGCAATACCGGTATTCTTGGTAATCTGCTGGCCATCCTGTTTTGTGGCTTCACTATTGGATCGGCCAGAGCGAATGTTGGCTTGGGCGTCCGCAGAATTAACGACTTTATTGGTTGAGATAGTACCATTCAATTCAGTATCCGTGTCCGCCACGGAAGTTTCATCTATAGTGTTAGAACCATCTTTGGATTCGGCACTTCTATTCATTTCAGTTTCACGCCCATTTTCGTTTTTTGTCTGTATAGGGTCTTTTGATAATTGAGGGGTTTCATCCGTTTGTTCCGTATCTGTTATGGTATGGGTGTCCGGAGAAACCTCGTTGTTAAACGGATTAAACAGTAGCAGACCAACGATAAGGACTGCCGCTACTCCGGCCAGTTGCCACCACAAGGGCAATATCCTCTTTTTCCTTTTTTTGTCCAAAGACGCTTCTATGGCAGACCAGACCTTTTCATCAGGTGTTTCCTCAAATCCTTTGAATCTTTCCTGGAACAATTCGTCTAAATGCTTCTTACTCATTTTTCAAAACTCATATTTCTACGGATTCCCTATGGAATCAAAAACAATTACCTATAATAATCACCAACCCAATAATGGATTGTGACAGTTTACTTTCTATCTTTTCCTTCAACAACATTCTGGCGCGGGCCAAATTGGACTTGGAGGTGCCCACTGTGGTTCCCAACATCTGACTGATTTCTTTATGGCTATAACCGTCCAGCACATACAAGTTGAAGGTTGTCCTATATTTATTGGGCAGTTCCTGTATATAACCCAATAAGGATGGAAGCCCTATATCCGCATAATTGGACTCTACGATTACCTCGTCTGGAATATTCTCATTGACTACGCTTAAATACTCCTGCTGTCTGTATTTCTGCAATACCGTATTTATCGTAATTCGCTTTATCCAACCTTCAAAAGACCCTTTGGATTCGTACTGTCCAATTTTATCGTAAATGGTCATAAAACTATCATGCAGGTTGTCCTCTGCTTCCGTTTTATTGCGGGAATACTTCAAACAGATACCAAAGAGTACTCCAGCGTATTGCCTATACAATAGCTCTTGGGCCTTGCGTTCGCCTTTCTTACATCTATGTACCAGTTCTTCCTGCGACAAATTAGTTGGTTGTATTTTTACTCTAAATCCAAGATTTATTGGCACCTAAGGGTACTCCGAAAATGTTCTTTTAGTTGACGGGTACCTCTACCTCCAAAAACTCAGGTTCGCCATCACTATTCTCCCCCTGATAGAACCTAAAAGTATAGGGTTGGTCATATTTAACTATAAAGTTAAAGGATGCCTCCTCTTGGATAACCGCTTGGGTACAAGATACCAAATCTGTCATTGCAACACCTATGGCAACTACATTTCTTACGGTCGTATCTTCCCTGGTCACATCAAAACCTTCATATTGCGTACAACCATCTGGCAATAAATAGGTTACCTTTATCTGATAGGTTTCGTTCAAATTGAAGGATTCCGGTAATTCCGCACTTTCTATGCGCAATGCCTTAAAATTAAAGTTGGGTTCATCATCTTCTAGGGAACAACTTCCCAATACCAAAGCGAAAAACGCAACCACTAGGGTATATTTTTTAATCATCGTTACAATTTCTTTTATAAGAAAGATGAAAATACCCCCTAAAGGTTGCGTAGTATCCCCCACTAATTAATGAGGGATTTGATTTAATAAGATAATGGGACAAAAGGATTGAACTTGTTGGTTCTGGCAATATTTTTGAAATCCTACAGTAAATCGAGAAACTCTTTTCGGATCTAAAACCCCATAGATACCTTACAACCGAGTTTAGTTGTTGACCGCGTTGAGGGCTTCACGAATTTTGCCGTCCAATTCATCCAGTAATTCAGGATTGTCCATTAAAAGTGTTTTGACTGCATCCCTACCCTGCCCTAGTTTGGTATCGCCGTAACTGAACCAGGAACCACTTTTCTTAATGATTTCGTACTCCACGCCAAGGTCAATGATTTCTCCTACCTTGGAGATTCCCTCGCCGTACATGATGTCGAACTCGGTGGTCCTGAATGGAGGCGCTACCTTGTTCTTGACCACTTTTACCCGGGTCTTGTTACCTTGAATGTTTCCGTCCGTATCTTTTATCTGTGTAGAACGTCTAATGTCCAATCGGACCGAAGCATAGAATTTTAGGGCATTACCCCCTGTGGTTGTTTCAGGGTTCCCGAACATCACCCCAATCTTCTCCCGTAGCTGGTTGATGAAAATCACCGTACAATGGGTCTTGCTTATGGAACTTGTTAATTTACGTAGTGCCTGTGACATCAATCTGGCATGCAATCCCATTTTTGAATCGCCCATTTCGCCTTCGATCTCGCTCTTGGGCGTCAAAGCTGCCACGGAATCCACGATTACGATATCAATCGCTCCGGAACGAATCAAATTATCCGCAATTTCCAAGGCCTGCTCACCGTTGTCAGGTTGGGATATGATGAGATTATCGATATCCACCCCCAGCTTTTTGGCATAAAAACGGTCGAACGCGTGTTCCGCATCAATAAACGCCGCGATTCCACCTTTTTTCTGTGCCTCGGCAATGGCATGCAATGTCAAGGTGGTCTTTCCCGAAGATTCAGGCCCATATATCTCAATAACCCTTCCGCGGGGATATCCGCCAACACCCAAGGCAATGTCAAGTCCCAAGGATCCGGACGGAATTACCTCTACATCTTCAACAACACTGTCGCCCATCTTCATTACGGCGCCTTTTCCATAGGTCTTATCCAGTTTATCAAGGGTCAGTTTCAGGGCTTTTAATTTGGCTTCTTTTTCGGAACTCATTGTGTGTTTTTTAGGAACGCTAAATTAGTGTTTCTTTTCTTAAAAAAGAATATTCGGTTTTTGAACGCAACCATTTGCAACTTTTCTTATCTAGTTAAAAAGCAAACTGGCAAAACATGTTTTGTTGGTTGGTTTTAGTGTCACTGGTTTTGATGGCCATTTCTTGATAGAAACTAACTCAAACAATGCTGTGAAGAAGAAAAGCAGGGATGGCCGAACGAAGAGCCTCGAATTATTCGGGGCTTTTTTTATGCGGAATAGGTAACCGACCTTCCTACGGGATTTTATATCTTTGCCCCTCAAAATTTGTTAACTTAACTATTCGTATAGCATGCAACTGTACAATACCTTAAGTGCAAAGGAAAGGGCGGCCCTTATTGAAAAGGCCGGTCAGGATCGCCTGACCATTTCTTTCTATAAATATGCACACATTGGCAATCCTGTCATTTTTAGAAATCATTTGTTCATTCATTGGAACGAAATGGATGTCTTGGGCCGAATTTACGTAGCCCATGAAGGCATCAACGCCCAATTGTCCGTTCCCGCAGAGAACTTTGGGCGATTCAAGGATTTTTTGGATAGTATTACCTTTTTGGAAAATGTGCGATTGAACATCGCCATAGAACAGGACAATATGTCCTTTTTAAAATTAAAGGTCAAGGTACGGCATAAGATCCTGGCCGATGGCCTTAACGATGCCACCTTCGATGTAACCAACAAAGGGGTTCACGTGAATGCGGAGAAATTCAATGAGCTCATAGAAGACCCCGATACCGTCTTGGTAGATATGAGAAATCATTATGAAAGCGAAATCGGTCATTTTAAGAACGCCATTACGCCAGATGTGGATACGTTTAGGGATTCCTTGGATATCATCGAAAAGGACCTTCAGGACCACAAAGAAGACAAGAAATTGGTCATGTACTGTACCGGAGGCATCCGTTGCGAAAAGGCCAGTGCCTATTACAAACACAAAGGTTTCAAACAGGTCTACCAACTGGAAGGGGGTATAATCGAATACACCAGACAAGTAGAACAACTGAAACTGGAGAACAAATTTTTAGGCAAAAACTTTGTGTTCGACCATAGAAGGGGCGAACGCATCAGCGATGATATCATTTCCCAATGCCATCAATGTGGGGAACCCTGCGATGACCATGTAAACTGTGCCAATGAGGCCTGTCACCTTCTGTTCATTCAATGTAAAAAATGTGCCGAAAAAATGAACGATTGTTGTTCGGACCATTGTAAGGAGATACATGCATTGCCTTACGAAGAACAAAAGGCGCTGAGAAAAGGGAAAGTGGTAAGTAACAAAATCTTTAAAAAAGGGCGCTCAGAGGTTCTCAAGTATAAAAAGCAACCTGTTTAGGTCTACCGGAAATCCATATATCAAGATCAGGGTAAATTAAGTGCTCTTTTTTTCGCATAGATTTTCATTATCTTTACAAGAAGATTTTTTATGAACCTAGTTTGGCAAATCTTTTGGGATTGGGCCAAATCAATATATAAAATATGGGTTGTAGTAGTTGTTCTACCGGCAAGGATGGACAACCAAAGGGATGCAAGAATAACGGTACTTGCGGTACAGATGGTTGCAATAAATTAACTGTTTTTGATTGGCTTTCAAACATGTCGCTTCCCAACGGAGAGCGTCCATTTGAGTATGTGGAGGTGCGTTTTAAGAACAGTAGAAAGGAATTCTTTAGAAATACGGAAAACCTATCCTTATCCATAGGGGATGTGGTGGCCACTCAGGCACAGTCGGGTCATGACGTTGGCATGGTGACCCTCACGGGCGAACTGGTCCGTGTGCAAATGAAACGTAAGAAAATAGACCCTTCCAAAGAGGAAATTCCCAAAGTATACAGAAAGGCCACGCAAAAGGACATAGACATCTGGCAAAAGTGCCGGAACCGGGAAGAGGAAATAAAAAAACGGTCCAGGGAAATCGCGATCATCCTAAAACTGCAGATGAAGATTTCAGATGTGGAATTTCAAGGCGATGGATCCAAAGCAACTTTTTATTATACCGCGGAGGACCGGGTTGATTTCCGTCAATTGATCAAGGATATGGCCAAGGCTTTTGGTATTCGTATCGAAATGCGGCAAATAGGCTATAGGCAAGAAGCCCAACGTTTGGGCGGTATCGGGTCTTGCGGAAGAGAGTTGTGCTGTTCCACCTGGTTAACGGATTTCAGGTCCGTAAGCACCTCTGCCGCACGTTATCAACAGCTCTCGTTAAATCCCCAAAAATTGGCGGGACAATGCGGTAAACTGAAATGCTGCCTTAATTATGAGCTGGACGTTTACCTGGATGCCCTAAAGGACTTTCCACCACAGGACACCAAGCTGTTTACGGAAAAGGGATTGGCCTTCTGTCAAAAAACGGATATTTTCAAGGAACTGCTTTGGTTTTCATACAAGGATGAACCGGCCAATTGGCATGTCCTCTCCAAGGACCAGGTGAACGAGATCATCGAAAAAAACAAGAAAAAAGAAAAAGTTCCAAGCCTTGAAATTTATGCGGCGGACAATATTGTTGAGGATAAGGTAGTTTTTGAAAATGTAGTGGGTCAAGATAGCCTTACCCGTTTTGATAGGCCGAAGAAAAATTCAAAAGGCAACAGAAACAGGAACAGAAAAAAGAATACGAATAAAAATAGAAAACGAAATAGGAGCAAAAAAAATGCGTAACTGTCTTTTTTTGGTGTTTGCCATATTCCTACTCCAATCATGTAATACCAATGTGGTCGCAACCGAGTATAAAAGTCTCAATGGGGCCGTTTGGAACAAAGACGATGTTTTGGAGTTCACGTTTTCTGAATTGGATACCCTACAGCAATACGATATCTTCATCAATGTTCGTAACGACGATACATTTCCCTACAGCAATCTTTTTTTAATTACGGCACTGAATACCCCGGAAGGTGAGGTGCTACAGGACACCCTTGAATATACCATGGCACTGCCGGACGGTACTTGGCTCGGCAAAGGTTCCGGGAGTTTGAAGGAGAACAAATTATGGTATAAGGAAAACATCGTTTTTCCCAATTCTGGCGTATATACTTTAGAAGTTTCGCACGCGATGCGAAAAAACGGAAATGTTCAAGGGGTGATTTCCCTGGAAGGCATTACCGACGTAGGTTTTGAATTAACAAAAAGTAATCCCTAGGCTCATGGCAAAAGCGACAGAAAAGAAAGGCAACTCCGGTTTTTCAAAATATATCAAATGGTTCTGGATACTATTTGCGTCGGGTGTGGCAATGGTCGCACTTATTTTTCTTTCCGCCGCATGGGGGTTTTTCGGAGAACTACCGCCCTACGAATATTTGGAAAACCCGCAAACCAATCTAGCATCCCAGATAATTTCTTCAGATGGCGAGTTGTTGGGGAAATTTTATTTGGACGATAACCGTACCGATGTAAAATATAAGGATCTGCCGGAGAATTTGGTCAACGCCTTGGTAGCCACGGAGGATGCCAGGTTTCAGGACCATTCCGGAATCGATTTTAGGGGAACCGTACGTGCCTTCTTCTTTTTGGGAACCAAAGGTGGCGCAAGTACCATTAGCCAGCAGTTGGCGCGGCAGCTTTTTGTGGGGGTCCGCTCCAGAAGTAAACTGGACGCAATCAAACAAAAAATAAAGGAATGGGTATTGGCCACACGCTTGGAGCGAAGCTATACCAAGGAGGAAATCATAAGCATGTACTTTAACATTTATGATTTTGGAAACAATGCGGATGGTATTCGTTCCGCAGCACGTATCTATTTTGGAAAGGAGCCCAAGGATTTGAAAATAGAGGAATCTGCCATGTTGGTTGGTATGTTCAAAAATTCTTCGCTTTTCAATCCACTTCGAAGAGAGGAAATGGTCAAAACCCGAAGAAACGTTGTGCTGGCCCAGATGGCCAAATACGATTATATCACCGAGCAGGAAAAGGATTCCTTGCAGGCCCTAAAAATGGACATCAACTACAATCCGGAGAACCATAGGGAAGGTTTGGCCACTTATTTTAGGATGTACTTGCAACGTTTTATGAAGGATTGGATCGACGAAAATCCCAAACCCGCCTTGGCCGGTGAACGTGATAAATGGAACATATATCTGGATGGATTGAAAATATACACCACGATCGATTCCAAGATGCAGGCCAACGCCGAAGAGGCGGTATACGCCCATATGGCAAACCTACAGGCCGAGTTTTTCAATCAAAACACCAAGGAACGAAATGCAACTACACCTTTCTCTGATATTACCCCAGAGGAAACGGAAGCAATCATGGAGCGTGCCATGAAAAACTCCGATCGTTGGAGAGAGATGAAGGCAGCGGGCAAATCAGAAGAGGAAATCAGGAGTTCCTTCACCAAAAAAACCGAAATGACCGTATTCGATTGGAAAAGCGATACCCGTGAAAAGGATACCGTCATGACCCCTTTGGATTCCATCAGGTACTACAAAACCTTTTTAAGGGCGGCGATGATGTCCATGGAGCCTCAAACAGGCCATGTAAAGGCTTGGGTTGGGGGTATCAATTACAAGCACTTTCAATACGATAACGTTATACAAGGGGCCCGGCAGGTAGGTTCTACGTTCAAGCCATTTGTATATGCCGCCGCCATAGATCAACTCCGACTTTCGCCCTGTGAAAAACTACCGGATACACAATATTGCATAGAGGCGGGCAAACATGGAAACATGGAGGCTTGGTGCCCAAGAAATTCCGATTTTAAGTACACGGGTAAGGAAATGACCTTAAAGCACGCCTTGGCCAATTCCGTTAATACCGTAACCGCACAATTAATCGATAAGGTGGGACCAAAATCTGTCGTGTCCATTGCCAAAAACTTAGGAATGTCTGGGGAAGTTCCGGAAGTTCCTTCCATCGCCCTGGGTACCTTGGATGCCAATATTTATGATATGGTTGGGGCGTATGGAGCCTTCGCCAATCAAGGGGTCTATGTAAAACCAGTTATGGTAACCCGAATCGAGGATAAAAACGGGACCGTATTGTATGAGTATGTTCCAGAGACGAAAGATGTGCTGAGCAAGGAAGTTTCCTATGCCATGATCGATTTGATGAAAGGGGTAACCCAAGGTGGTTCAGGTACGCGCCTGAGACATGCTTACAACAAGAATAATACGGTGTATAAAGAGATTATTACGGGATACCCATATGAGCTCACCAACCCCATTGCCGGGAAAACGGGTACCACCCAAAACAACAGTGACGGGTGGTTTATGGGTATGGTGCCTAATTTGGTTACCGGTGTTTGGGTAGGTGGTGAAGAGCGTTCCATCCATTTTAAAAATATACTTTATGGCCAAGGAGCCTCCATGGCATTGCCCATTTGGGGATTGTATATGAAAAAGAATTATGCGAACGAGGAATTGGGCGTATCCAAGGAAGATTTTGAAAAACCGGAAGATATGACCATTGTCACAGATTGTACCCAATTTATTGAAGACCAACAGAAGGATATTGAGATTGAGGATGATCTTGAAGATTTGGATTTTTGATATACGTCAAATATTGCAAAATTTTTAAAAAAGCTTCGGTATACACCGAGGCTTTTTTATTTTGTTCAATCTAAAAGCGTTATTTTAGTAATATGACATTTAATGTACAGATATGATTAGAAAAACGGTTTCAAAAGTATCGGACGCGCTTGCCGGGGTTCAAAATGGCATGACATTTATGCTCGGCGGATTCGGATTATGCGGAATTCCGGAGAAGGCCATAGAAGAATTGGTGCGATTGGGCATAAAGGACATCACCTGCATTTCCAACAACGCAGGTGTAGATGACTTTGGTTTAGGGCTTTTACTTCAAAAGCGTCAGATAAAAAAAATGATTTCATCCTACGTGGGCGAAAACGACGAATTTGAACGGCAAATGCTTAGTGGGGAATTGGAGGTGGAACTGACCCCCCAAGGGACCTTGGCAGAAAAATGTAGGGCCGCACAAGGTGGATTTCCAGCTTTTTTCACTCCGGCAGGCTACGGCACCGAAGTCGCGGAAGGTAAGGAAACACGGGAGTTCAATGGAAAAATGTATGTGCTTGAGGAAGCTTTCAAAGCCGATTTTTCCTTCGTCAAGGCATGGAAGGGCGATGAGGCCGGCAACCTCATTTTTAAGGGAACGGCCCGAAATTTTAATCCGGTGATGTGTGGTGCGGCAAAAATCACAGTAGCCGAAGTAGAGGAACTGGTACCCGCCGGGTCTTTGGACCCCAATCAAATACATGTTCCGGGGATTTTTGTCCAAAGAATCTTCAAAGGAGAAGGTTATGAGAAAAGAATCGAACAACGAACCGTACGAAAAAGAAATTAAAATGTTAGATAAAAACGGAATTGCAAAACGTATCGCCAAAGAAGTAAAGGACGGTTATTACGTGAACCTCGGTATCGGTATACCTACACTGGTGGCAAACTTTGTACGTGACGATATTAGTGTAGAATTTCAGAGCGAAAATGGCGTATTGGGAATGGGCCCGTTTCCTTTTGAAGGTGAAGAGGATGCAGATATTATAAATGCAGGTAAACAAACCATTACAACCTTGCCCGGTGCCTCCTTTTTCGATTCGGCCACCAGTTTTTCCATGATACGGGGCAAACATGTAGACCTTACCATTTTAGGGGCTATGGAAGTTGCTGAAAACGGGGATATTGCCAATTGGAAAATACCGGGTAAAATGGTCAAAGGAATGGGAGGAGCGATGGATTTGGTGTCATCCGCAGAAGATATTATCGTGGCGATGATGCATACAAATAGGGCCGGGGAATCCAAATTATTAAAAAGATGCACCCTACCGCTCACGGGCGTAAAGTGTGTAAAAAAAATTGTGACGAACCTTGCGGTACTGGAAATAGGCCCAGAAGGTTTTATCCTGTTGGAACGTGCGCCAGGAGTATCCGTGGAAGAAATAAAACAGGCTACGGAAGGTACACTTATCGTGTCCGGGGACATTCCTGAAATGAAATTGGACTAACACTACAACCATTGCATTTCATCGGATAAATCAAATACCTTGATTTATTCACAACATTCTTGGATAACTTCACAACAATAATTCACAAACAGCTTCTCTTTGTACCTATATTTACGTCACTGATATTTTTTAACCCAAAGTAAAAGTAAAACTTAACCGAAGATGGATACCCAGAATTACATTCCGAGAGAAGAAAAAGTGCAAGTATACCATAATGATTTTTTTAGTGGTTTTGTACGTTTGACGAAAAAGCTTTTCATGCTTTAGGTCAAAAGCAAATGAAATTAACTGTAAAGAGCAACTCCCCCAGGTTGCTCTTTTTTTGTTTCTAATTGAAAAATGAACCATTAAATTAGCTCACTTTTGAATTGGAAATAGTATTGGACAATTTACATCCAAATCTTAATTATAAATTGCCAGCCCTAACCTGCTAATTATTCCTATTTTTATTGCTTTATCATCTTACTCTTCTTTGAGAATTAAATTCAGTTTCTATGACAAAGTACTTTTTTGTCTTTTGCACCCTATTTCTAGGGCACTTAGTGGACGTAGCCGCGCAAGCTTCGAATACCTCCAGATTAAAAATTGAGGATATCATGAAAGGCGATGACTTTATCGGGCACCGGCCTTCCAATGTCTTATGGGCGACCGACCAATCCGCCATCTATTTCGATTGGAATCCAGAAATGGCCTATAGCGATTCGCTTTATAGCTATAATTTAAATTCCAAAAACATTGAAAAAGTCGGTTTCCTTGAAGCGCAAAAACTTCCCGCAACACAAAAGGTGGACCATCCCACGCTAAATAAATCGGTCTATACTAAAAACGGGAACATTTTCCTATTGGATAATGCCACGGGCAAATCCTTGGCCATCACCAAAACCAAGGAAAGGGAATCCAATCCGCACTTTACAGAAAATGGCAAAAAAGTGGCTTTTGTCAACGGGTCCAATTTTTTTTCTTGGGATATGGACAATGGGGTTTTGGAACAGCTTACTGATTTTGTGGAACAAGTTGCGGAAGACTCCAAACGGAGCGAGAAGGATGAATGGCTGTACCAAGATCAATTGGAGCTTTTTGGTGTTTTACGCCAACGGAAGGAAAAAAAGGAGTTAGGCGAGCAAATTACCAAAAAAATGGAAGCCCTTGAACCCCTGCCCATAGCAACAGGAAAGAAACAGGTCATCAACCAAACCATTTCCCCTAATGGGCGCTATATTAGCTTTGTGCTGATGGATTCCCCTAAAAACAAAAGCACGATGGTACCCCATTTTGTGACGGAATCCGGGTATACGGAAGAACAAACCACCCGGACCAAGGTAGGCGACGAACTTCCCACCTATGAAATGTTCGTGTACGACACTAAGAAACGTACCCAATATAACGTTGTTTTGGATAGCCTGGAAGGGCTGAACGATGTTCCGGAATTCATGCAGGATTACCCGGACAAGACATATCAAAACGAAAACCCCATTGGAAGGATACCCAGTCCTACATGGCATCCTGAGGGTGAAAAGGCCATTTTGGACATTCAGGCCAGCAATTATAAAAACCGATGGTTGGTGCTTTTGGATGCCAAAACGGGAAAAATAGAACTCCTTGACCGGCAACATGACGAGGCTTGGATTGCGGGCCCCGGCATTACTGGGTGGTTTGATGGGGGCGACCTGGGTTGGATGCCCGACGGAAAAAGTATTTGGTATAAATCCGAAAAAACAGGCTATTCCCACCTGTATACCATGGATATGAACGGCAAGAACAAAAAGGCCTTGACCTCGGGCAATTTTGAAGTTTATGACCCCTTTATCTCCAAGGATAAAAAACGCTGGTATTTTACGGTAAATAAGAACCATCCAGGCGACCGCCAGTTTTATACCATGCCCCTAAAAGGGGGCAGAATGGAACAATTGACCCAATGGGAAGGCAGAAACGACGTAACGCTTTCACCAGATGAAACACAGATGGCCATTCTACATTCCTACTCCAACAAGCCCACAGAGCTGTACCTCCAAGGCAATCCGCTGTTTGGAGATACAAGCGAACCTACAACCATCACAAATTCCAATACGACAGCATTCAATTCCTATGATTGGAAGGATCCAAAGGTTATTACGTTTTCGGCCTCTGACGGTGCCATGGTTCACGCAAGGTTGTACACCCCCAAGTTGGAAGTCAAGAATAACGCGGCCGTAATTTTCGTGCACGGTGCAGGCTATTTACAGAATGCCCATAAATGGTGGAGCTCCTACTACCGTGAATATATGTTCCACAATCTATTGGTGGACAATGGCTATACCGTCTTGGACATCGATTACCGCGGCAGTGCCGGTTACGGTAGGGATTGGCGGACGGGCATATACCGTCACATGGGTGGCAAGGACCTGTCAGACCAAGTGGATGGCGCCAACTACTTGGTAAAGAATTACGGGGTTGATCCGGATAAAATCGGTATCTATGGTGGCTCCTACGGCGGATTTATAACCTTAATGGGCATGTTCAACGCACCGGAAACCTTTAGTGCCGGAGCGGCCATACGCTCTGTGGGCGATTGGGCGGCCTATAACCACCCGTATACCGCGCATATTCTGAATACGCCGGTAGCGGACAGTCTGGCCTATAAACGGAGTTCCCCTATCTATTTTGCGGAAGGTCTAGAAGGTAAATTGCTTATTTTACACGGAATGGTGGATGACAACGTGCATTTTCAAGATATGGTCCGATTATCCCAACGGCTCATAGAACTGGGCAAGGAAAACTGGGAAATGGCCGTATATCCTGTGGAACGCCACGGTTTTGTGGAACCTAGTAGCTGGACCGATGAGTATAAACGCATATTCAAATTGTTCGAGGAAACTTTAACGGATTAGAAATGCCGAATATTCCCAAAATAGAATTTATGCCGTGTCGACCTTCGGAATTAAAGGAATTAATGACCATTTCCAGAACTACATTTTCCGATGCTTTTCAAGCTCAGAACAATCCCGAGGATTTCAATGTATATTTGGACAAGGCCTTTTCAAGAACACAGCTAGGGAAGGAACTTGACAACCCTAAAATGAATTTTTATTTTGTGTATTTCGAGGGTGTTTTGGCGGCCTATTTTAAATTGAACGAAGGCGATGCCCAAACGGATATAAAACAAGAGGGTTCAATGGAACTGGAACGTATCTATGTCCTTAAAGCCTTCCAGGGAAAACAATTGGGGAAGCGGATTTTGGATTGGATAAAGGATTGGGTCAAAGGAAACGAAAAATCATTTTTGTGGTTGGGCGTTTGGGAGAAAAACCCCCGTGCCATCGCTTTTTATGAACGTCATGGATTCTATAAGTTTGGGACACATCCCTACTTTATTGGACAGGACGAGCAAACGGATTGGCTCATGCGTTTCGACTTTTAAAAACAAAGTTAATGTAAGATGAAAACCTCATTAAGGTATTTACTATCATTAACTAAATACAATCACAAAAGGAAATGTTTAAAAATCCATATGTTACCTTAACTTAAGCGTATGAAAAAATTATTGTACACCTTGCTCACCCTATCATTATGCGGTATGTTAAACGCCCAGGAATATTACTTTCCGGAGCGAAATGCCCTTTGGGAACAAAAAAATCCAACGGAATATAAAGTCAATACCGAAAGACTAAAAGCGGTCGTAGACTTTGCCGAAGCGAACGAATATACCGGTTCCCGAGATTTAAGGATCGCTATATTAAAGGGTTTTGAAAGGGAGCCTTTCCATGAGATATCGGGTCCTACCAAAAAACGGGGCGGTCCTGCGGGAATGATTCTTAAGAATGGCTATGTAATAGCACAGTGGGGCGATGTAAAAAGGGTGGATATGACCTTTAGCGTCACCAAAAGCTTTTTAAGTACCATGGCCGGACTTGCATGGGACCAAGGATTGATCTCCACAACACAGGATAAGGCCGGTGATTATATTTGGGACGGTACCTTTGAAGGGGAACACAATTCCAAAATCACCTGGGAACATCTATTACAACAGAATTCGGCTTGGTCCGGTGAATTATGGGGTGGAAAGGATTGGGCGGACCGGCCACCGCGAGAAGGTGATATCGATGACTGGAAATTTGAAAAACCCAAGGAGCCCGGTACGTTCATGGAATATAACGATGTACGTGTCAACGTACTAGCCTATGCCCTTACCCATGTATGGCGAAAACCGCTTCCCCAAGTTTTGAAGGAAAATATCATGGATGCGATTGAGGCGAGCACAACCTGGAGATGGCATGGATACGACCATGCGTGGACGGAAATCGATGGTATTAATATGAAATCCGTGACAGGCGGTGGCCATTCAGGAGGAGGAATGTTCATCAATACGGAAGATATGGCCCGTTTTGGCTTGCTGTTCCTGAACAATGGCAAATGGAAAAACGAACAATTGATTAGTAAGGAGTGGATCGAGAAAGCCATAACACCCTCCGTTCCAAATAGCAATTACGGCTATATGTGGTGGTTGAATAAAAAAGGGGACAGGCATTGGGAGGGATTGTCGCAAAACATATACTACGCCGCTGGTTTTGGCGGAAATTTTATCGTCATAGACCCTGAAAATGATATGGTCGTCGTCACCCGTTGGTTGGAGCCCAATAAAATCGGGGAATTCATGTCCAAATTAAATCAGGCAATAAACTAAAGTGAGGACAAAATTTCCACAGCCCTTTCCAACGTTTCCTCCTTTTTCGCAAAGCAAAATCGGAGTACTTTATCATCCCTGTCGTTTACGTTAAACGAGGATATGGGAATACTTGCCAATTTATGCTCGAGAATCAGTTTTTTGGCAAAGTCCTCGTCCGATTCTTGGGTAATTTGGGTATAGTCCAACAGTTGGAAATAGGTGCCTTGCGAGGGGATGAACTTAAATTTGCTATCGGCAAGACCCTTTAGGAATAGATCTCGCTTCCTTTGATAAAAATCATTGAGCCCAAGATAGTGTTCGGGGGTTTTTAAGTATTCTGCCAAAGCCCGCTGTACGGGATGGTCAACACAGAAGACGGCAAATTGGTGCACTTTTCTAAATTCTTCCATCAGGGCTTTTGGAGCGGCACAATAACCCATTTTCCAGCCGGTAACATGAAAGGTCTTGCCAAAGGAGGCGCAGACAAAGCTACGCTGCGCCAAATCCGGAAATCTGGATACGCTCTGGTGCTGTTGTCCGTCAAATACAATATGCTCGTACACCTCATCGCTCAATACCAAAATATTCGTGTCCTTGAGAATTTCCTGTAACCGTAGCATATCGTTTTGGGAAACTATTTTTCCACTGGGATTATGCGGCGTATTGATTATCACCATTTTAGTTTTTTTGGTGATTTTGGCTTTGAAGGCTTCCCAGTCTATGCTATAATCCGGGGCATCCAATTGGAGGAAGACAGGTTTGCCCCCATTGACGAGAATGGCCGGCTCATAGCAGTCATAGGCAGGTTTTAGTACGATTACCTCATCCCCTGCATGCACAAATGCCGATAAGGCCGTGTAAATGGCCTGGGTAGCGCCCACAGTAATGGTCAATTCATTTTCTGGATGGTATTGATGACCGTGAAGTGTTTGAATTTTTTCAGAAATAACCTCCCTTAGCCCAAAATACCCTTGCATGGGGGCATATTGGTTGTGTCCCTCCATCATGGCATTGTTCACCAAGGAAATAAGATTCGGGTCCGCCTCAAAATTTGGAAACCCTTGGGACAGGTCAAGAGCCTTATGTTTTCGAGCCAAATTCCCTACGGTCGTAAAAATGGTAGTTTTTACATTGGGCAGTTTGGAACTGTTTTTCGTATCGATATTCATAATCATAAAAATAAACCAAAAAAGCCCGAGAATAAACCCGGGCCTTTCCAAACAACTAAACTAAAAAATTAAGCATGTTGCGCTTCATGTTTACCTTCCTTTATTTCCTCAATTACTTTTGAGTTAAATGCAGGTAAATCCTGTGGATTTCTACTTGTTACAAAACCTTCATCCACAACAACTTCCTTGTCTTCCCATTTGGCTCCAGCGTTGATGAGATCATCCTTTATGGAACTGAAAGAAGTCAAGGTTCTTCCTTTTACGACATCGGCACTGATCAAAATCTGGGGGGCATGGCATATTGCCGCCACCGGCTTTTTCATGCTAAAGAAATCCCTAACCAAAACCAAGGCATCTTCGTTTCTTCTTAGGGTATCTGGATTTATTACACCTCCGGGCAATACCAAAGCATTATAATCCCATGCTTTTACCTCGGAAAGATTTCTGTCCACATCGTAACTGTTTGACCAGTTGCCATTGGCCCAGCTTTTTATTTTTCCGTTTTCCGGACTTATGATGTCCACTTGAAAGCCTTCTTTTTCCATGGCTTCTTTAGGTGATTTCAATTCACTTTCTTCAAATCCATGTGTTGCTAAAATTGCTATCCTCTTCATTATATTCATTTTTTTAAGTTAATAATCTATCACTACAAGAATATAATAATAGGAAAGGAAAATCTCCGTTAATGCCTTATTAAATTAGGACTGCTGAAGGTTAAAGCTCTCTTAAACGGACAAAGGCTAGGATTTTTAGTGAACTGATGCAAGATGTTGAAGGACTTCTTGAAGGCATCGGTCCAGCTCCTTTTTGACCTCGCGTTCCCAAAACCTAAATACGGTATAGCCCAAGCGGTCCAATTCCTGATTTACCTCTTGGTCACGCTGCATATTGCGTTCTATTTTAGCTATCCAAAAATCGCGGTTGGTCTTGATCTTGGGTTTGCGTTCCTCCCAGTTTTCGCCATGCCAATATTCCCCATCTATGAAAATGACCGTTTTATATTTTTTTAGGGCGATATCCGGCTTTCCAATGAGTTTTTTGTAGTCTACCCTATATCGATATCCGGCCGCATACAAGGCCCTTCTAAAGGCCATTTCCGGCTTTGTGTCCTTTCCCCGGATCTTACTCATAATCTTCGAGCGTTGGGGTGTGGTGTAGAATCCGGATTCCTCGTTAAATCTGGGGACTATAATTCGTTCTTCGGAATACTTTTTGGACATTCACTAAAAATAAAAAATCCCATTTCGAATGAAATGGGATTTATAAAAACTTTATGATCTAGGAATTAACCCTTAACGTTTGCGAATAGATACTCCCGGTTCATACGGGCAATATTCTCTAAGGATATTCCTTTTGGACACTCGACTTCACATGCACCGGTATTGGTACAGTTTCCAAAACCTTCCAAATCCATTTGCGCGACCATATTCTTTACCCGGTCAACGGCCTCTACCCTTCCTTGCGGCAACAGCGCGTATTGGGAAACTTTGGCACCTACAAACAACATGGCCGAAGAATTTTTGCAACTGGCCACGCAGGCACCACAGCCAATACATGTGGCGGCACTAAAGGCGTCGTCCGCATCGTGCTTGTTTACTGGAATCGCGTTGGCGTCGATGGTATTACCAGAGGTATTTACCGATATAAAACCGCCCGCATTCTGGATACGGTCAAAGGCACTTCTGTCTACAATCAAATCCTTGATTACCGGAAAGGCCGTCGCCCTAAAAGGTTCAATATAGATTGTGTCACCGTCCTTGAATTTTCGCATATGCAATTGGCACGTAGTAACTCCCCTATCAGGTCCATGAGCTTCGCCATTAATATATAAGGAACAAGACCCACAGATACCTTCCCTGCAATCATGGTCAAAAGCTACGGGCTCCTCTCCTTTTGATATCAGCTGACTATTTAACACATCCAGCATTTCCAAAAATGACATATCGGGGGAAACATCGCTGATTTTATAATCAACCATCTTTCCTTTATCATGAGCGTTTTTTTGACGCCAAATTTTCAATGTTAAATTCATAGCTTTTCTTTATTTATAACTTCGTTCCTTAACTTCTATATTCTCGTACACCAAATCCTCCTTGTGTAAAACGGCGTCTTTTGGTTCTCCCTTATATTCCCAAGCGGAAACATATTGGAACTCCTTTCTCCTCTTGGCCTCACCTTCCGGAGTCTGGTATTCCTCCCTAAAGTGACCCCCTGCGGACTCTTCCCTTTGCAGGGCGTCCTTGGCGAACAATTCTCCCAACTCCAAGAAATCCGCAACGCGTCCCGCCTTGGCAAGTTCCTCGTTGTATTCGTCCGCAGAACCGGGTACCAAAACATCTTTCCAGAATTCGGCACGTAGTTCCGCAATTTCATTGATGGCCGATTTTAAATCGGCTTCATTTCTGGACATACCACATTTGTTCCACATGATTTTACCCAGTTTCTTATGGAAGTAATCTACTGGATATTTTCCCTTGTTGTTGATCAAGTGATCTATATTATCCCGAACCGATTTCTCAGCTTCATCAAACTCCTTCGTGTCCGTTGGGATAGGTCCTGTACGGATGTCATTTGCCAAATAATCGCCAATGGTGTAAGGCAATACAAAATAGCCGTCTGCCAGACCTTGCATCAATGCGGACGCTCCCAATCTATTGGCACCGTGATCGGAGAAGTTCGCTTCCCCAATTGCGTAACAACCGGGTATGGTCGTCATCAGGTTATAGTCCACCCAAATACCGCCCATGGTATAATGCACCGCGGGATAAATCATCATTGGGGTCTCGTATGGGTTTTCATCCACGATTTTTTCGTACATCTGGAACAGGTTTCCATACTTGGTCTTCACGACTTCCTGACCCAATTTCTTAACGAGGACATCATCATTTACGTCCAATCCTTTTACCAAGGCCTGTTCCCTACCATAGCGCATGAAGGCATCGGCAAAATCCAAATACACGGCCTCACCGGTGGCGTTTACACCGTATCCGGCATCGCAACGTTCTTTGGCGGCCCTAGATGCTACATCCCTAGGTACCAAATTACCGAAAGCCGGATAACGCCTTTCCAGATAGTAGTCACGGTCCTCCTCTGCAATCTTCGTTGGTTTAAGTTTCCCAGCTCGTATCGCTTCGGCATCCTCCAATTTCTTGGGCACCCAGATCCTACCGTCATTTCGTAAGGACTCTGACATCAAGGTAAGCTTGGATTGATGGTCTCCAGAAACAGGGATACAAGTTGGGTGTATTTGGGTGTAACATGGGTTTGCAAAAAAGGCCCCTCGCTTATGCGCTTTCCAAGCAGCGGTCACATTACTGCCCATGGCATTGGTGGATAAATAAAATACATTTCCGTAACCGCCGGTTCCCAAAACCACCGCATGGGCGGAATGCCTTTCTATCTTACCGGAAACCAAATCCCTTGCAATGATACCCCTGGCCTTACCATCAACGATGACTACATCCAACATTTCATGCCGGTTGTACATCTTTATCTTCCCCCTACCAATTTGTCGGTTCATAGCGGAATACGCCCCTAGCAACAATTGCTGTCCGGTTTGGCCCGCAGCATAAAACGTTCGCGATACCAAAACGCCCCCAAAAGAACGGTTGTCCAATAAACCTCCATACTCCCTGGCAAATGGTACCCCTTGGGCTACACATTGGTCAATGATATTTGCGGATACTTCGGCCAGACGATAAACGTTTGCCTCGCGCGAACGGTAATCCCCGCCTTTAACCGTGTCGTAAAACAGTCGGTAAGTAGAGTCGCCATCGCCCTGATAGTTTTTCGCGGCGTTTATTCCACCCTGTGCGGCAATGGAATGTGCCCTACGTGGTGAATCTTGAAAGCAGAATGCCTTTACGTTGTATCCCAATTCCGCTAAAGTTGCCGCGGCGGATCCTCCCGCCAAGCCTGTACCCACAACGATAACATCGATATTACGTTTGTTCGCCGGGTTGACAAGGTTTATTTTGTTTTTATGGTTGGTCCATTTATCGGCCAATGGGCCTTCAGGTATTTTTGAATCTAATGCCATATTAGCTGTTTTTAATGGGTGAAATGATGGTAAAGTGCAATGAAAATAAATCCTACAGGTAGACCTATAGCATACACCTGAGCCAAACCTTTCATACTTTTCTTGTAAATGGAATTGGCACCAATGGATTGGAATGCCGAACTAAACCCGTGAAGCAGATGCAGGCTCAATAGCACAAAGGCCAATACATAGGCTCCAACGCGCAATGGATTTTCAAATTTATGGACCAATTCCTCGTAATATCTAAAACCATCCCCGCTTGGTAAAAGACCGGACATGTCTCCTTGAACGTATTTAACATTTATTTCGGGAATCCAAAAATCAATAAAGTGCAACACCAAAAATGCCAAAACGACCGCGCCGCTCAACAACATGTTTCTGCTCATCCAAGTGGAGTTGGCATTGCCGTTATTCTTAACGTAGCTCTTTTGCCTTGCCTTATTGTTTTTGATTTCCAAGATGAATCCCATTACAAAATGGAAGATCACGCCAAAAATGAGTATGGGCTGAAGAACGAATTGAACCGCCCAAAAGGTTCCCATAAAATGGGAAGCCTCGTTAAAGGCATCCGGACTAAAAACCGATAAAATATTGATGGCAAAATGCTGTAGTAGAAAAACCATAAGGAAAAGGGCCGAAAGCGCCATCGCATATTTTCTACCGATTGAAGATTTAAAAAATCCGCTCATTGGTTGCTTTTTTAATTTGCACAAATTTACTGCACAGGGCAGTTATTAACAAGTTTTCAAGAGTCTAAGTGTGCTTATTTAGACCCATTTTAAGAATGTTTTAAAGACTGTTTAAGTACGGCCTAAAAAACAGGGTTTAAATAGCTTTATTACTTAAACAGATCGATGGATTTTTATAACGGTTCACCCAGAAATCTAGTATGGCCAACCATCCCCAAATCGGATTTGAATGAATACCAATTTTGGAAGGCTCTACGATCCCGTTACCCACAAAGACCCTTGAAAATATTGATAATCAGAACCATAAGTAAATACCATCCTGTCGTGTAAGAATTAACCACAACACCTTTAATTGGTCTAAAATACCATCGTTTAGTCGAAAAACAAGCTATGTTTTTAGCTACTTTCTTTTATTTCGACGGTTCATCCAGACCAATCACTATATGAAAATAGCTTTACGATCTACCAAAAGAAAAATTACCTTACTTGCCGCCTTGGCACTTTTACTATTAAGTGCGGCACCTTTTTTTATAGGATCAGGGCTAGATGCCCCGGAACCTCTTGGGCGTTACCTAAACTTCAATTTTCCAGCGGCCGTACCCAACTCGAACGGTTTGCCGTACGCACCCGTGTACACCAATCTGACCTTTGACTCGCCCTTGACTTTTAATGAACTGCCAACATCGGCCAAAATTGTAGTCGGGCAAAGGGACGGAAAGATATTTTGGTTTGACAAGGACCCTGAAGTATCCCAAAAAAACATGTTGTTGGATTTGAGCAATAAGGTAGGTGTAGTTTGGGACGGAGGCTTTTTAGGCTTTACTTTTCACCCGAAATTTGGTACCGCAGGGAACAATTACTTCTATACCTATTACACCACTAAGGACCGTAATGGGAATAATTTCCCAAATATGTATACCACCCAAAGCTGCAATAGCGAGGAGTATTGGGGCAATTTTTTGATTCTTTCCAGATATACCATGAATCCTACGACCATGACCGTGAACGAAAGTTCGGAACAGGTTCTGTTGAAGCTAAGAATGTACGGAACCACACACAGAGGGGGCGGACTTCTCTTTGGGGACGATGGCTATTTATATCTCACCACTGGGGATCAAACTGCCTTTAAAAAGTCGCAGGACATTGTAAACAATTTGGACGGGGGCGTACTCCGCTTGGATGTGGATAGAAACCCTGCCCGAAGCCATGCGCCCATTAGGACCATGCCCCAAGACCATGGATTTTCAGATGAGATTTCAGGCGTAGGATATTGGATACCCAATGACAACCCCTTTCTAAGCCCCAACGGTGCACGCTTTGAGGAGTATTTCTCCATGGGTCATAGAAACCCACATAGAATGACAAAGGACAGGGCTACGGGTGATTTGTACATTGGCGAAATAGGCGGAGGCCGACACGAGGAAATCAATGTGGTCAAAAAAGGAAAAAATTATGGCTGGCCACTTTATGAGGGTCTTTTCAGGAGCACTTTTTGTGTATCCGGTCTTTACGAGAACATGCCGCATGAAGAACCCCTGGTAGCTTTTCCCAGATCCCAAGCGAATGCCGTTATTGGGGGATTCGTGTATAGGGGCGAGGAAATTCCGGAACTAAAGGGTAAGTATATTTGTGCCGATTATGGTGTTGGCGAGGAAATCTGGGCCGTGAATACTTCCAACGGAACCTATGAACAGTTAGGCAATTTTAGTTCCACCAATATCATATCCTTTGGGGAGGACAAACAGGGAGAACTGTATATCCTGAAACAGGGCGTGTCCACGCTTTTTAAACTTTCCACCAAAAAATCATTCGAAGAGACCTTGCCCCAGACCTTGAGCGCAACGGGAGCCTTCAGCGATCTATCCACGCTAACACCCTCACAAGGAATCTTCCCCTATGAATTGATCGAGTCTTTTTGGTCCGATGGCGCCCTGAAAAAACGATGGTTGGGAATCCCTAATGATGGTACACACGATACACAAGAAGAACAGATCAATTATTCCGAAAACGGAAATTGGGATTTCCCCATTGGATCAGTGCTGATAAAGCATTTTGAAATGCCATTGGATGAAAATAACCCATCGCTTACCAAACGTTTGGAGACCCGTTTTTCGGTCAAGGCGTCCAACGGCCAGTTTTATTATGTTACCTATAAATGGAACGAGGCCCAGACCGATGCGGTGCTATTGACATCCGGTTTGGATGAAACCTTGAACATAAAAAGGGCCGATGGAACGACCGAAGCCCAAGTCTGGACCTACCCCAGCAGAAGCGACTGCGTTACCTGCCATAATCCAAGCACCGGTGGTACCATTGGTACACGTACGAGATACCTCAACAAGGATTTAAGATATCCAAGAACGGGTAGAACCGCCAATCAATTGGTCACCTTGAGCCATTTGGGCATATTGGACCAAACGATCACGGATGCCAATACAAACTCCCTTTTAACATATAAGGCTTTGACCGATGCAAACGCCTCCTTGGATGAAAAGGCACGTTCCTACCTGGACCTTAATTGCGCCTATTGCCACCAGGCCGGTTCCGATGTTCGGGCGGATTTTGATATGAGGATGGTACCGAACCTGGAACAAACGGGGCTTTTGGATGCGGGAATTTTCAATTCCTTGGGCATCCCAGATGAAGCCATTTTGCGACAAGGTTCTCCGGAGAAATCCATAATTTACCTGCGGGCCAATAGCCTACAGGAAGGCATTGCCATGCCTCCCATTGCCAAGAACAAAATTGATGCGAATGGCGTTGCCCTATTGGAAGCTTGGATACGCCAATTGGGTTCGAATACGGAACCTAACGAATTGAATCTGGCCTTGAACAAACCAGCAGTACAGTCAAGTAACGATTTTGGAGGGGATGCTGCAAAGGCCGTTGACGGAAACAGAAGCGGCCTCTATTCCAATGGTTCCGTAACGCATACGGCCACTTCCAACAATCCATGGTGGAGGGTAGACTTAGGTAGGGAATATACCATCAACAAAATCAATATGTACAATCGAACCGATTGCTGTTACGAGCGTCTGAGCGGTGCCAAACTCTTGGTTGGAAACACGCCGAGCAACAATCCAGCCGACTATACCGAAGTGGGAACGGCCAATGCTGAACCCTCGCAATTCTTTACCAATGTCAACACCAGTGGTAGATATCTAATGGTATATTTACCGGGAAACAATAAAATTCTTTCCTTAGCGGAGGTAGAAGTCTTTGGAGAGGTGACAATCAACATTCCAGTATACAATGTACTGACATCACCAAACGTTGTCAACCTACAGGTTGGTGAAACCTTCCAATTGAACGCCATTACGGAACCGGCCAATGCAACGGACCAAGGCGTTAGTTGGATTTCAAACGACCCTAGTATTGCATCCATTGATGCCACAACAGGTATGGTAACCGCAGTGGGTCCCGGTGAAATAGATGTAACCGTGACGACCAATGATGGCGGGTACAAGGCCAGTGCCTTGGTTAAGGTGGCCGGCACTCCCCAAAACCCAATTTCCGTTTATAACGTATTGACATCACCCAGTCAAGTCAGCCTAAAGGTTGGGGAGACCTTTCAGTTGAATGCGATTACAGAACCTGCCAATGCGACGGACCAAAGCGTTAGTTGGATTTCCAACGACCCTAGCATTGCCTCAATTGATGCCACAACAGGTCTGGTAATCGCCAATGGGGCGGGTGAGATCGATGTCACCGTTACTACGAACGATGGTGGTTTCAAAGCCAGTGCCTTGATAAAGGTTACCGGAGGTACCGCTCCCAACATTGCAGTTTACAATGTGTTGGTGTCGCCAAAGACATTGACCTTAAATGAAGGGGAGACGTTCTTGCTGAGCGCCATCGTTGAACCGGATAATGCAACGAACAAAAATGTACGTTGGTTCTCGAATGACCCATCCATTGTTTCTGTTGATCCCGATTCAGGATTGGTGACGGCCAATGCCGTAGGTGAGATGGATGTATCCGTTGTTACCGAGGACGGTGGCTATCACGCCACGATGCTTGTCAAGGTAATAGCTCCAAATACCAGTTCTATAAAGCTGTACCCTATGCCAGTGACGGATACTTTCAACATAGACCTATCCGGATATATGGGCAAAGCTGTGGTGGTCAGTCTTTATGGGCCCGGTAACCAGTTATTGAAAACGGTAAGCTACCCTGCGAACCATCCTACTGTAAATCAGTTTTCCGTATCGGAATATCCATCAGGGGTATATTACCTCTTGTTCGAATCCGCGGACGGTTATGAGGGTAAAACACTGATTATCAATTAAAAAACAACAAAGTAAACTCATAAGGCCTTTACATGTTAAAGGCCTTTTTTATTGGGTTTTAGGACAAAGTCTCCTTTTTCTCTTTAATTCGGTCCAAACTCCACGCAACGGCGGCTTCCAAATCATTGAATTGCCGTAGTGATTCCTTAAAGAACATTTTCTCCAAAACGATGCTCGCAAAACTACCTTGTGTGGAACCCACCACACTGTAATAGGACAACTGATGTCTGTTTTTGTAAAATTTTAACCATTCCGTAGGAACCACCGTATAACTGTTTATACGATTGGAGATGTAGGCAATAGGGGTCTCCTCCCCGAAAATTTCCTTGGCGGCCGCTACTGCCCTCTTGGCCATATTCCAGTCAAAAACAACTCCTTCCTTTATTTCCGAAATGACCAGACCATCGAAATAATAGAAAACCCCGAATTCAAACTCCCTTACCTCTCGTATTTTTTTGAAGTATGGAAGATCCTTAACACGTTTCATACTTTCAAGTTTTTTGTTTTATAGGTCAAGTCTGGACTTCTCGCAGCGCAGGGTAGAAAATTAACCAACCTGATAGTTATCGGGAAATCTCGGCAGGCAGCCATTGTAACCTTAACTTATTTTAATCATTGTATCATTTGGACAAACTCCTCTAAATGTACGGTTTATAATTGAAATAAAAGGTCAGAAATGCCCTGCAAATAGGGTGATATTCAGTTTTCCATGTTCTTGAGCTGAATCTCCAAAGCCTTGGTAGAAAGTTGCACCTCAATAAAGGAAAGTATCAAGGAAATCATGAGTGCAAGCAGACTGATGCCGAAGACAAGATTTGCCCAAAACGTGAGCTGGACGTAGATCAAAGACATGGTAATGACGGCCAGCAAAAAGCTAAAGATGGCCGTAGCCTGCATGTTCTTGATTATTGTCAGACGTTTTTGTAGCTTTTTAACCTGTAAGCCTACGGATTTTGACCCCGTCTCCTCGAACTTTTGGTGCAATTGACGTATCAGCGCCGCGATGGCCAAATAACGGGCGTTATAGGCCAACATGGTCAAAGATATGGCCGGAAAAAGTAATGCGGGAATTCCTAAAGTTAGTTCCATTTAGTATTTTGTTTTAATCAATCGATATTCCAAAATATGACCAACTAACGTCCTCATCAAAGGGGTTTGATTGTGCATGAAGTTCACCGGGCTCAATGATGATACACTTTCCTTTTGTTAAAATATGTTTTTCGCCATTTACCTCAAAAATGACTTTACCAATTTGAATGAAGAACACCTCGAACATGATTTCGTGTAGATGAAAATCCACTTTGTCTCCTGGTTTAAAAACTGCAGTACCAAACATCATGAGGTGAGGTATTTCCCCTTTTGAAACCAAGGTCTTTTTCTTGATATGTTGATTATGGCTCAACCCTAGTTCTGGCAGTGTATTCCAATCTACTATTTTCACAGGTTTAATTGAATAAAAGTTAGTCTATCTTAAATGTGGTTGATTCTGTAATGCCATTGCCGGAAATCTTAACCACGTAAGTTCCTTTGGGCAGATATGTTTTTCCATCTTCTGCTTCCGATAGCTTTGTTTTATGTTGTTTTAAGTAATTGTCTTTTCCGATTTTAGAGAAGGCTACATCAAAGGACAGAATATTGAAACCCTTATCCCCGTTTATCTCGGTCTCGCTTACCACAATATCGTCCTCGCTCAGGACGATGGCCTTAAAAGGGCCTTTCTTTGTGGTATAAAAGGTGATGTCCAAGCCTGGGGTTTGCGCTCTTGACCAGGAGCTTCTAGGGTTGCCCCATCTGCTGGAATGTTTGATATCGGTAAGTTCAAAAAGTTTCAATTTACTCTCCAAGGCCCGGGGTGTCATTTGCTGTAAGGTTGAAATATTGGCCTTATAAATACTTCGCCCGTGCGTACCCACCAATAGGTGTTTTGCCTTTTCCTGTATGACCAGATCATGCACCGCCACGTAGGGAAGTCCGTTATCGAAAACCTCCCAGGAACCGCCCCTGTCAAACGAAACATACAGGCCATTATCCGTTCCAACAAAAAGCAGATTTTCATTTTCCGGATCTTCCAAAATGACGTTAACCGAAGAAGTTGGAATAGTATTGGCGATGGATTTCCATGTTTTTCCGTAGTCCTCGCTCACATAGATATAGGGTGTAAAATCATCCCAACGATATCCGTTCAATGTAACATAAACGCGTTCCTTTTTATGTTTTGATGCCGCCACCCTACTCACCCACAAATCCTTGGGAAAGGACCCTGATATCAAATCCCAGCTACCGCCTCCGTTCGTACTTACCTGCACCAATCCATCATCGCTGCCGGTATATATCAGTCCAAACTTAAATGGCGATTCAGAAATGGTGGTCAAGGTACCATAGGCCACGTTCCCCCTTTTTCCTCCCATTGTCAGGTCCGGTGAAATGGTTTCCCAAGTATCGCCTTGATCTAAAGACCGGTGCAACTTGTTTCCGCCCAAATACAGAATATCCTGGTTGTGCGAGGAAAGTAGTATTGGTGTTTGCCAATTGAATCGGTAGGGCGATTCTCCCAATTCGTGCTTTGGTTGGATATAGTTCCTTTTTCCGGTCTCCAAATCCAATCGGAAGTAATTACCAAACTGAAATCCCGTATACACGATATTTGGGTTCCTACTGTCTATTTGCACCTGCATACCGTCACCGCCCAAAATGGATTTCCAAGGGTATTGCCCGGACTGGTGCCATTCCCTATTCTCCTCCGCATTATGGGGCCCCATCCAAACGCCGTTGTCCTGAAGACCGCCATATACATTGTACGGTTCCTGATTATCCACATTTATGGCATAGAACTGACCCACGATCGGGGAGTTGTTCTTTATCCAGCTCTCCCCATCATCGTAGGAAATGTTGAGGCCGCCATCATTCCCATTGATCAGATGCCCGGACCTATCTGGGTTTATCCACAAAGCGTGATGGTCTGAATGTACGTTATCCTCATTGACCGCCATGTAGGTTTTTCCGCCGTCGTTCGATTTTAAAAGGGGTACACCCGCCAAATAGATTTTATCCACATTGGATGGGTCCACATTGATTTGGGCAAAGTAATACCCGTAACTGTAGTATAGTCCGTCAATGTAATCCTGGTTCTGTTTTTTCCAACTAACACCGCCGTCCATGCTCTTATATACCTCCGCTCCAATGACTGGCGTATCAAAGAGCAATGCATTGGCATCTTCCAAGTAGGAAGCAAGGTCTGCCGGTTTTACGGCACCACTGCGCACCATTTGTTTTACGTTTTCGGCACGGTATTTTTCCTGAAAATTATTTGTTTTTAGAAAATCGTTGAGTTGTTTGTCCGATAATTTCAAAAACGCCTCCGTATCCATAGCCTTGAAATCTTCCTTTTGAAGTCCTTCCTTTTCCTTGACATCGTTATCCTGTTTTGCTCTCCTGAACTGATTGTCATGCACGGCATAAACGGTGTTGTCATCGTATACGGCAAGGCCGATTCTACCCACTCCCTCACCGGTAGGAAACCCACTTTGGGGCGTGGTTATTTTTTTCCAACTCGTTCCGGCATCGGTACTTTTATAAATGCCCGATAAATTGCCGTTGCCCAAAAAATCCCAAGCCTTGCGATCTTTTTGCCACGCGGCCGCATACATGATATTAAAGTTTTTGGGAGCATGGGCCACATCAATAATACCCGTGTCATCGCCCACAAATAAGGTTTTTTTCCATGTTTTGCCTCCATCGGCAGATTTATAAAGACCCCTTTCCGCATTGGTGGAATATAAATGCCCTACCACGCCAACCACTACGTCGTTTGGATTATCGGGATTTATTAGGATGCGACCGATATGATGCGAATCTGGCAATCCCATATTCGACCAAGTTTTTCCTTGGTCCGTTGATTTTAAAATACCGATGCCGGCATAGGTCGAGCGAGAGGCGTTGTTCTCGCCGGTCCCGACATAGATTGTCCCCGATTCCCAATGCACGGCAATGTCCCCAATGTTCTGTGTTGGGGTATTGTCCATAATTGGGGTAAAGGTCGTCCCGTTATTGTTCGTATACCAAAGTCCACCCGAAGCATAGGCCACATAAAATTCAATAGGCGATTTTGGATTTACTGCCACGTCCACCACACGCCCACTCATAATGGAAGGTCCAATATTCTTCAAAGGGATGTTTTTTACCAAGGAAGCTTGACCCATTTGGGCCTTTTTTTCCAAGGATTTCAAAACCTCGGTTTGATCGGTGGGGGAAATCTGGGCCGTTAGCATCCTGAATCCCAATAGAAGAAAGAAGGGTACTATTTTCATGGTAGATTATAAATTATAGGGTTTTGGAAAGTTACTAAAACTTTGTTCAAAGTCCCTTTGGACCAACAGAAGTATTTATTGATTCTTAAGCCTTCCGATCAGTTTGTTGTAATATGATTTCAAATTCGACTGTTTTTGGGCTATTGCCGATTTTGTTTTTGGGGAATCATCTATATCGATTACGGAACCATAGGCTTTGTTATACCACTCCTCCCATGCCGATAAAATCTGTTTCTCAAACTTGAAATTGGAACCTTTTTCAATCGCCACTTGACTTTGTTCAAACTCGTTTTCCAATCGCTCAAAGGATTCTTTTTCCAATATGCTTAAAATCCACAGTGCGGTTTTTTCATCGGCATTGACCAATTGTAGACCGCTGGCCAGTGCCGCCGTGCCCACATTTTGTAAGGTCTTTTGGGATACTTTGTCTATTCTGTCATTATCGGTATGATAAAACTGATCCGTAAAATGCCATAATAATAGTCCTGGAATGTTGGCTTTTAAAAAGGGAGTATGGTCACTCCCTCCTTCAAAAGGATTCGTATTCACTTCCCAGCCGGCAAAGTCGCCTTGTTGTCGAAAATTGCGGATAATAAAATCATTGAGATAATGGGGTTTCATGTCCCCTAGAGAAAGGACTTCGCCGCCCCATTCCGTGTGTTTGTCATTTCCGCGCGTCCATATGGCACTTGGGTCCGGCATTTTTTCTATTAAAAAGGAGCCTCCTGTGATATTCGTATTTTCGCCTACCATGTCCAGGCTGATGCCCCATTTTATGCCTTGCGCCCTTGTTTTATCTTCTTGAATGTATCGGTGGGTGGACGATATTTCATCGCCCCAAAGAAAGGTCATGGTACGCTCGCAGTCGATTTGTCCGGAATCGATAAGGTTCGCCGCAACGGAAGCCATTTCTAGCTGCGCCCCAACACCGCTGGCATTGTCATTGGCGCCCGGTTCTTGGATATGGGCACTGAAAACCAGTCGTTCGGAAGGTTTTTTACTTCCTTTTATATTGGCGATTACTGTAAGCTCCTCAGCTTCATATATTTTCGTTTGAATATTTACCTTGACCATCGTTTCCCCTCTTTTAAACGCTGCCTTAAGTCTTTCCTTGGCTTCAAAGGACAGGGCGATTCCCCAGAATTTGGTATTAGTTTGCGGAGGTAGGCTTCTAAACTGTATGGAGGTGATATTCTTTTCCGGTTGTAGGTACGTTGGATTGTTATAGGTCAAAACGCCCAAAACCCCATTGTCCAATAACTCCTGGTAGATACCATTGAGGCCGAATTCCATAAAAACTACCTTGTTTTTCAAGTCGAGGTTGGGTATATCTTCCTTGGCGCCAATGGGGACCACTTCCGCCGCTATGCCTTCTGTTGGTGTTGAAGCCGCGTTGAGATAGGTCATGTTCCTGTTTGAGGTGGAGACCAAAATTGGATCTGTTTGGCCCAAAATTTCCAAACGTGCGGAAACAGGTTCCCAAGTTGGGTCTTTCATGGGTCGGGATTCGATCCTGTAGGTCAATCGGTCATTGGAATCGGCTTTGGATTCCAGTACATATCCGGCTTTTTCAAGTTCCTTGGCTATCCATTTCACACTATTGTTGAACCCGGTATTTCCAGGGACCCTCCAGTATTGCGCTACATAGTCCGTAGTTTCATAGGCCAATTTCCCATCGAACTTTGGTCGGACCAAATCAAAATATTCGTTTTTTTCACCCTCCTTGTTCTGTGAGTGTAAATGTGAGGGCATCACCAGCAATAGAGCATAAAGGAAACAGAGGGTGCTTGTTTTTTCTAGGAACTGTGACATACGAGGAGACCTTGAGCCCAACGATAGGTATATTATTTGCGACAGACATTTCCAACGGATATTATCTGAGAGAAATCGGGTCCTGTTAGTGTTTAGTTGATTTAAATTTAGTGATAAAAAGGCAATCAAACATGGCCAATACTGTAGCACTTATTTTTAGTTAAATAAATTTCCCATTAACTGTTCGGCCATTTTATATTCCTCCAATAATGGTTTTCCTAATTTAAATCTTTCAATCTCTTCTTTACTTGTTTCAAATTCTTTAGTTTCTAAAATCATTTTATCGATTTGATTTTTCCATTCTTCGTAAGCGTTTGGCTGCGGGTCAATAAAAACCTCGTGAGTAAATCCGTCTACCATTTCTTGAGCCATTTTCTTAGCATCATTTTCCACTGTTTTGAACCAAATTGACAATGTACCATAGCCATCCATTGTTTGAGTCATTTTCTTTAACTCTCTTCTCATCCATCTTGCGGAAAGCTCAAAAATATCAAAAACTACTTGCTGCTTTTCTACTCCCAAACTATCGTTTTTGACTCTATATGAGCTTTCAAATTCAAATGCAGGAACGATATAGACTTTCTCTCTCAATTTTCCACGCTTTCTTTTCTTTTTAGGGATATCAAGTACAGCAAAAATGCCAAAAGCTCCTGCTGTACAAAGTCCGATTGTGTCGCAATATTTTACAGCGTTAGGAATATCTCTTCCATCATTCTGAAAATCAGTAGCTTTAAGTTTAATATTCTTTTGCCAGAAAATATGTTCGTTATTTTTTACGTGTTCATTATTCTGTCCAACAGCAATAATTGAAATCAGTAAAAATAAAATTTGAATTGTTCTTTTCATACGCTCCACAACTGAAGTTATTCGATATCTGTATTGGTGTTTTTAAGGATGGCTCGATAGGAATCGATTAGTTCCTGTAGTTTCTCTGGATGGCTTTCTGCCAAATTGTTTTGTTGCCCTATATCGTCCTGTAAATTATACAACTGATATACACTGTCATTTCCCAATTCAATATCCACCAAATCATTTCTTGCTGGACCATTGTATGGGGGAATCATCGCCCAATCCCCTTTTCGAAAAGCCGTTCTGGAAGTAGCCTCCAGTACCAACTCGTCCCGGCCAGATTCGCTCTTTCCCAACAATACGGCCATCAGGTTTTTGCTATCCTCCGTTGTGGCATCACTATTTACTAAAGAGGCCAACGAAGCAAAAAGATCCAATTGGGATACCATAGCATTGGAAACACCCGGAGCTATGGTTCCCTTCCAGTAGGTAATGAACGGTACTCGGGTTCCCGCTTCGAACAAACTATATTTTCCGCCACGTAGGGGACCGGCAGGTTTATGATGACCCAATTTTTCAACAGCTTCGTCATAATAACCGTCGTTTACCACGGGGCCGTTATCACTGGAAAAAACGATCAGGGTATTTTCCAACAAACCTTCCTTTTCCAAGGTTTTTATGAACTCCCCTATGACCCAATCCGCTTCCAAAATCACATCGCCTCTAGGTCCCATTCCTGATTTTCCAACGAACCTTGGGTGGGGCGTTCTTGGAACGTGGGGCTGTTGTAGGGCGTAGTATAGAAAAAAGGGTCGGTCCTTATTTTTTTTGACATAGGTTTGGGCATCCACCAGAAAATAATCGGCCATATCCTCATCGACCCATTTGGCGGCTTCCCCACCCTTCATAAAGCCTATTCGCGGAATGTCATTAACAATGCTGTTATTATGCCCATGGTGCCATTTCATTTTTAGCATTTCGGGAGTGTCCAACCCAGTAGGTTCACCCTCAAAATTCTTTTCATAACTGACTTGAATGGGGTCATTGGGGTCCAGATTCACGACATTCCCGTTTTTGATATAGACCGTAGGTACCCTATCTTGGGTGGCGGCCAAAATATTACTGTAGTCAAAACCTACCTCATTAGGCCCCGGACGTATGGTCTCGTTCCAGTTGATTTCCGCGGCACCTAGGCCAAGGTGCCACTTACCAACAATCCCAGTAGCATAGCCCTCGTTTCTCAAAAGCTTTGGTAGTGTGGTTTGGGCCGTATCAATAATCAAGGAAGCGGACCCCGGAAGGATTTTTGCATTTTTATTCCGCCAAGGATACACCCCGGTCAACAAGGCATATCTACTGGGCGTACAGGTAGCCGAGGTGGCATAACCATTCGTAAATCGTAGTCCGCCATTGGCCAATGCATCCATATTTGGAGTTTTCAATTCCGTAGCCCCATAGGCACTAAGCTCACCAAAGCCCAAATCGTCCATATAAATAATAACGATATTGGGTTTTGAACCATCAGCACTCGTCATTTCACTGGTTTTGGCAGTATTGTCTTTGCACGAGAAAAGGCTCAATACCAAAATTGAAACAATAAGAAGTTGTCGACTTTCCATTCTTAGATGATTTGTTTTTTTCTCATTTTTAATTCATGCCCTGCGGTCAGATGAATTGAATTTAAATTTGAAAATTAACCTTGGACTTAATCTATGCTACTCCTCCCATTTCCAATCGCCTCCAATAATCAGTTTTTCCTTAAGGTCGTTTTTTATCATGAACTCCTTTGTAGTCTCACTATCCATTTTGGTCGCGGGAAGGGTTTCGGCATTTGCCAAGCCGTACAACATCATGGTGCCAAACCGGGAAGTATTGGTCATATGTTCCTCGTTCACCAAGTTAAAATCGTCACAATCCGAATGATAACAACCGTAAATGGAACGGTCCAAGTTGCTGTGAACCGATAAAATTGGCACCCCTTCCAACATAAAGGGCTGGTGGTCGCTATGCAATCCGGAACGGTTTGAAAATTCATTTTTATAGATGCTGTCCTGTTGTTGGATTGCGGCACCTAGATTGGTGAAAAAAGCCTCGTTATCTAACTTTCCACCAGCATTCATACCAATGGGATTGCCTGCCATGTCCAAGTTCATCATATACTTTATTTGGTCCATAGTGCCTTCTTTCAGGGCTTCTGCCACCATGTGTCTGGAACCAAAAAGGCCTTGTTCCTCACCCATGAACATGACGAATTTTACCGTTCTTTTTGGCTGAAGGTTATTGGCCTTAAACGCACGGGCAATATCCAATACCGCAAAGGATCCAATGCCGTTATCTATGGCTCCTGTGGCCAAATCCCACGAATCCAAATGGCCGCCAATGACGATGATTTCATTGGGTATCTCACTTCCCGGGAGGGTAGCTACCACGTTCCTGGCACTGATCATGTCGCTGTTATTCGTCATTTCAATTGTGGCGGACGCGGTTCCTTCTTTCAGCGTTTCTTTTAAGGCCATACCATCTTCCTTGCCGATACAAACGGCCGGAATGGGAATCAGTTCCCCGGTTACGGAGGCGGTTCCAGTTAATAGCACCCCATTGTCCACTTGGTTGATGATGATAATTCCCTTGGCACCGTATTTAATTGCTAAGGCAGTTTTTTCACTTCGGTGCAGATTGCTCAATCCCTCCGGACTTCCTTCCAAAATACTGATATACACCAAGGCAATTTTGTCCTTTACGGCATCGGGTTTTGCCGCATAATCTACTTCTAGGCCGTTGCCCATGTCCACGATTTCTCCCGATACCATGGCTTCCACGGGTGAATGTCCTAGCGTCACCGCCTTGACAGGTTCTTCATTTATAGTGACGGATACGGTTCCTCTGGACCAAGCCTCTACTTCAAAAGATTGATATTCCACATCCTCAAAACCATATTCCTTGAACTTATTATAGGTGTATTCCTCTGCCTTGGCACCGTTTTCGGAACCTGTAAGTCGGTGACCAATAGTTTCGGAAGCTTCCTTTAACGTACTGTAGCCTTTTGCGTTTTGCTTGATTTCGGAATCTATGCGGGCAAATAGTTCTGCCTGTGTTTCTGCTTTTTTCGTTTCGCCGCAAGAGACGGCTAAAATGGCTGTTAAAACAATAAAGAGTTGTTTTTTCATAGGTCTGCTAGTTGAATTTAATTTATGATTTTATCTTTTGGGTATGTTGTATTTGTAGTTCGCTTTGTTTCAATCGGGAATTCAATTGCTCCACTTCCACGGTTATGAATTTCTTAAACTTGGCATCTACCTCTTTAAGACGTTCATTAAAAATGGCATACACTTCCTGTTGTTGGTCCGTAGGTTTAAAATCTGCACCAAACCCACCGATGTCACTGGCCAAAGCACTCAGCCTACCATAAAGCTTTATGGGAGATCTAAAGGCATCTTCACGGGCCCCTGTCAGATGGATGTCATAAAGGCTGCCAGCTATGGCAATGGCCATGGCGCGTAGTTCCTCGGCTTTTTTTCGGTCCGCTGAGCGGCTTAACTTTGGGATGATATCATTGAGCTCTACCCGTATCGCTTCAATATCATTGATCATGGTTACGGCCAAGTTCATCGCATCGCGAAGTTCCAAGGAAAAGGCTACTTGTTTTTGAATGTCTTCGAGATTACCTTCCGTACTCGGGTCTTTTAAAACCTCCAGTTCCCTAATGTATTCTTTGTTGCCAATAACCAGTTTTACCTTATAGTTATCGGGTACTACTTTGGGACCGTATTGTCCACGCATTAAATCAAGGTCCCAAGTGACCAAGGGGCGCCATCCTTCACCATTGAGCTGGACCCATGGCCTTCCTGGTGGGGAGGTCTGAAGTTTTGGTTTATATGTGGGTTCATAGCGTAGGTTCCACATGACCCTATTGACGCCTGGTTTGTTTTTTCCTTCCAAGGTGCGGACTACTTCATCTTCCATGGTCAAAATCTGTATTTCGATTTTTTGATCGGTACTATCCTTTAAGAAGTAATTGATTTCCGCACCATAGGCAGGGTTAGTACCGGAATTTAAGCTAGGACCATCGGTTTTGATGCTTTGAACATCTTGGAAACGATATACCGGTCTAAGACTGAAAAGATGGGCCTCCTTATCCTTTGCATCCATATCGTATTCCCGTAAAGGGGAAATATTGTCCATGATATAATAGCCTCTTCCATACGTACCCACCACAAGATCATCAAACCGTTCTTGGATTTCCAACCAATACACGGGTGCAGGTGGCAGATTGTTGCGCAAACGCATCCAATGTTCACCATCATCATGGCTTATATAAAGTCCGTTATCAACTCCCAAGTAGAGCATTCCTTCCCTTTTGGGGTCTTCCTTGATAACATGGGCAAAGCTATGGACAGATTTTGGCACTGTATCGCTTATTAATTTCCAGGTCTGCCCATAATCCTCGGTTTTGTAAACATACGGGTCAAAGTCCCCCATTTGATGCAGGTCTACCGTGATATAAGCACTTCCCTTTTTATATCGGGATGCTTCTATGTTGGCAATGGTTCCCCATTTGGGAAGGTCAGGAATATTGGAGGTTACATTGGTCCAAGTGGTTCCTCCATCTTTGGTGAGCTGTACCTGTCCGTCATTGCTACCGGTCCAAATAAGGCCAGGTTCCAATGTTGACTCCACAATGCTGAACAAAACCGACCCATCAAAGGTCATAAGGTTGTCAACGGCGATACCCCCTGAATTTTGTTGATGGGTCTTATCGTTCAAGGTAAGGTCCGGACTGATCACTTGCCAACTTTGTCCGCCGTCATCACTTTTATGTACATATTGGCTGCCCACGTAGACCCTATGTTTTGTATGGGGCGAAAAGGCCAATGGAAAATTCCAATGCCAGCGGTATTTCAATTTTCCCGGTTCCCAACCGTAGCCTGCCTCTGGCCAAACCCGTACATCACGGGCGTGTCCTGTTTTAACATTGTAACGTTGCAGTCCCCCATCATAACAACCGGACCAAACAATGTCGTTGTCAAAAGGATCGGGTTGGGCAAAACCGCTTTCGCAACCGCCTACGCCCTTCCAAAGGCCCAGAGGTATGTACCCCTGTTTGCTATTGCTGGGCCCCATATAGGAATACCCATCCTGGCGGTTTCCATAGACATTGTATGGAATTTTATCATCAACGGCTACATGGTACATTTGGGCTATTGGAAGCACGATCCGCTGAAAGGTTTTTCCATGGTTCATACTGATACTGGCACCCCCATCATGGGCCACCATGAGTCGGTCCGCATTGGTGGGGTCCACCCAGATATCATGGTTATCGCCTCCGGCACTGTAACCACTTTCAATGGTCTTACCGCCATCCTTGGAAATGCTGAATTTAACACTGGCAAAATAGAGTTCATTAGGGTCTGCAGTTGAAACGGCCATACGCGTATAATAAGGGGCACGTTCTGCAATGTCATGGTTTCTTGTCTGTAGGGTCCAAGAGTCCCCAAAGTCTTCGGAGCGATAAAGGGCCGGACTCTCTATTTCAAAAAGGGCATAGACAATATTCGGACTGGAATGTGAAATGGCTACAGCAGTTTTACCAACGGGATGGTCTTCACCTCCCGGCAGGCCTTTTTTGGACAAGGGTTCCCAAGTATCCCCACCATCCAAGGTCCTGTAAACACCTCCTCCGGGACCACCACTATTCAAGCCCCATGTATTGATATGTATGGACCACATGCCTACTAGGAGTCGGTCTGGATTTTTTGGGTCCATGGCCAATTCGGCAGCCCCGGTGTTTTCATCCACAAAAAAGATGCGATTCCAGGTCTTTCCACCATCCGTGGTTTTAAATACCCCTCGTTCCTGCTGTGGTCCGTAGGTATGTCCAAGGGCAGCTGCATATACAATGTCCGGATTGGTAGGATGCACAAGAATGCGCCCAATGCGCCCCGTTTTCTCAAGGCCCATGTTTATCCAGGTCTTTCCACCATCCTCGGATTTATAGATGCCATCACCCATGGCATGGGCGGGCCGAATCACAAAGGTTTCACCCGTGCCCACCCAAATGATATCGGGATTTGTTGGGGTAATGGCCACCGAGCCAATGGATGAAACGTCCTGAGCATCAAAAATGGGGTTCCAGCTAATACCGCCATCGGAGGTTTTCCATAATCCGCCGGAGGCCGCACCGATATAGGTGGTCATGGGGTCTCCCGCCACCCCCGCCATGGCAATGGTACGGTTGCCTTCCGGTCCTATAAAACGAAACCGTAGGTTCCCAAAAACAGCGGGGTCTGTTTGGGGAAAAATCGAAACAAAATTTAAAAGAAGTAATACAAGCAAAAAATACCGGATTTTCATGACAATTGGTTTGTTATGGTATGGTGTACAAGTTAGCCAATTGTTGTCTAAAATAGCCCTTTAAAAAGGGTGTAATTGTGGTAAATATGTGGTTCATTTCTTAAGAAAACAGTGGCTATTGCTTAATTTTATGGCAAAATCATAGACTTCATGAAATACGAACAAATTCCCAACGCCCTATTTATAAAAAACCGAGAGAAATTTATGGCCCGCATGCGTCCCAAGAGCATTGCGGTCTTTAATTCCAACGACATTTACCCCATAAGTGCCGATAGTGTCATGCCCTTTGAGCAACATCGGGATATTTTTTATCTGAGCGGGGCCGATCAAGAGGAAACTATTTTGTTATTATTTCCGGATGCCATGGACAAAAAACACCGGGAAATTCTATTCGTAAGGGAAACCAATGAGCACATCGCCATTTGGGAAGGTGCAAAGTTGACCAAGGAAAAGGCAACCGACGTATCGGGGATAGAAACCATTTACTGGCTAAAGGAATTTGACAAAGTTTTTTTTGATCTGATGACCGAAGCAGATACTATCTATTTCAACACCAACGAACACTACAGGCAGGCAGTTGAAACGCAGACCAGGGAAGACCGATTTATACTGGCCTGCCAGCAAAAATTCCCTGCGCACCAAGTGGCAAAGAGCAACCCGATTCTTCAGGAAATCCGTGGGATCAAGGAACCGGAGGAATTGGAACTGATACAAATGGCCTGCAACATCACCGAAAAAGGCTTCCGTAGGTTGTTGGGCTTTGTAAAGCCTGGGGTTATGGAGTATGAAGTGGAGGCGGAGCTATTGCACGAATTTATACGGAACCGTTCCAAAGGATTTGCCTATCCGCCGATCATCGCCTCGGGCAACAATGCCAACGTACTTCACTATTTGGAAAATAATAAAGCCTGTAAGGATGGCGATATGTTGTTGATGGACGTAGCGGCGGAGTATGCCAACTACTCCAGCGACCTTACCCGGACCATCCCCGTTAACGGCCGTTTCACGAAACGGCAAAAGGAGGTCTACAACGCCGTACTAAGGGTGAAAAACGATGCGACCAAAATGTTGGTTCCCGGAACCCTTTGGGCGGAATACCATAAGGAATGCGGTAAATTGATGACTTCTGAACTTTTGGGCTTGGGTCTTTTGGATAAAGCCGATGTTCAAAATGAAAATCCGGATTGGCCCGCCTATAAAAAATACTTTATGCACGGCACCAGTCACCATATTGGGTTGAATACGCATGACTATGGGGAACTGAAGACTCCCATGAAGGCCAATATGGTATTTACCGTAGAACCGGGAATTTATATCCCCGATGAAAAAATGGGCATTCGTTTGGAGGACGATGTGGTCATCCAAGAAAAAGGGGATCCCTTTAATTTAATGCGCAATATTCCTATTGAAATTGAGGAAATTGAGGAGTTGATGAATAGCCCTCTCTAACTTCCCAAAAATGGTAGTACCCATTTGCATGTAGGATGATTTGTTTCAAAATGATTTAAAATAAGAGGTTTTTAATTCCTCAAAAACTAGAAAGAATTTAATAAGTAAAGATTATGAAATTAGTATCGTGGAACGTCAATGGCATAAGAGCTTCCGTAAAAAAAGGCTTTGAGGATGTTGTGTCCAGTTTTAATGCCGATGTTTTTTGTATCCAGGAAACCAAGGCCCAGGATGACCAAGTGGCAGAGGCCTTGGCCGAAATTACCGACTATACTTTATACACCAATAGTGCCGAAAAGAAAGGATATTCAGGCACAGGGATACTATCAAAACAAGAGCCCATTTCTTTTGGCAGCAATATGGGTATTGCGGACCATGATATGGAAGGCAGGATTTCCTATGCGGAGTACCCCGACTTCTATTTGGTCAATGTCTATGTACCAAACAGCGGTAATGGACTCAAACGGCTGGATTATCGGTCAGGCTGGGATACTGATTTCACGGAATACCTTCTAAACCTGTCGAAAAAGAAACCTTTGATCATTACGGGCGATTTTAACGTGGCCCACACTGAAAATGATTTGGCCAATCCCAAATCCAATTACAACAAAACGGCAGGTTTTACCCAAGTGGAAATTGATGGGTTTGACCACATGCTCAAAACTTTGAACCTAGTTGATAGTTTTAGGGCTTTGCACCCGGATACGTTCGACAAATATACGTTCTGGAGCATGCGCGGCGGAGCGAGAAGTAGGAACGTGGGTTGGCGTATCGATTATTTTTTGGTCAGCGAATCTTTATGGTCCAAGGTAACCTCGGCAGAAATCCATGACCAGGTCATGGGTAGCGATCATTGCCCTATCAGTTTGGAAATAGCACTATAGATATGGGACTCCTATTGTTTTTACAGGACGTTTCGAAAATCGAAAAGAAAATCCAGGAGGCACCTGATCGTTCCTATGAGATTGGTGTGGCCATTGGTACCTACCTTCCCTTTGTGGTATTGATTTTGGTAGCCTATTTGTTTTACTACTACTCCAAAAAGCGGAGGGATTCTTGATATATGTACAGGATGATTTAAAAATAGTGCTACTTATTTACTCGGCAGACTTTATTATCTCGCCGCCTTTCATTACAAATTGTACACGCTGTAGTTCTGTAATATCTTCCAGCGGATTCTTTTTGGTAGCAATAATATCGGCGTATTTACCTACCTCAATAGTTCCTATACTATCATCCATTTTCAAAAGCTCCGCATTTACTTTGGTCCCGGCAATAATGGCTTCCATAGGGGTCATGCCAAACAGTACAAATTCGTGAAATTCATTGGCCGCAAAGCTACCGGGAAATCCCACATTGTCCGAACCAATACCCAGCTTTACCCCTCTCTTATGGGCCTCCCCAAGTACCTTCATTCTGGCTTCCCTAAATTCCTTTTGGGAACGTTGCGTTTTTGTCAGTGCCACATTCCCGGGGTCTTTTAAGCGAAAATAGGTGCCAACCGTCAAAGTTGGTACTATATAGGTGTCGTACTCCAAAAACAAGTCTATCGTTTCAGCATCCAAAAAGGTCCCATGCTCTATGGATCTTGCCCCAAATTTTATAGCTTTAACAATCCCCTCTTTGGCATGTGCGTGCATCATGACCGGAATATCCCTTTGTCCGGCTTCCTCTACCGCCGTTTTAAGTTCCTCATCGCTAAAATGTACGTTCCTTGGGTTGTCTCCTGTAGACATAAAAGCCCCAGTGACCAAAAGTTTGATCCAGTCGCTCCCATTCTTGATTTCTTGTCTAATGGCCTTCCGCATTTCATCCTTGCCATCCACAATGAGACCATCAGGGATAACGGATTGTTCGTTGGAAATATAATTTATATCCCCTCCCCCTCCGGTTACTGAAATATAGTGCCCGGCACCAAAAATCCGTGGTCCTTTGAACAGGCCGGCATTTATAGCATTGCGGATCTCAAAATGTGCATATTTGGTATCGGCATCACCGGCAATCCTTATCGTGGTCCAACCAGCTTCCAGCCATTCCTGTACCGTCTTTAATCCCCGTAATGCGTTAAAAGCCGAGGAACCCTTTAAGTGATTGGTTTGGTATTCACTGCCGTAAATTAAAGGGTGGGTGTGGGCATCTATCATTCCTGGTAATACGGTATATTCACTTAAATCGATAACGGTATATCCCGGTTTTAGCAGGTCCATGGTGCCCACTTCAATAATCCGATCCCCCTCTACAAGTATTACGGCATCGGCTTGAACTTGCGTATCTTTTGCCGTGATAAGATTTCCGCAAATTAAGGCCGTTGTTTCCTGTGCCCAGGCAATGCTGAAACATAAAAAGATAAAAACGAAAGATAGACGGATTCTATTCATTATTCTCGTAGTGTTAGTATATGTAGGAAAGATACAATTTTCATCATCCCTATGTTTAAAATTCAGTACCCGTAATGCTACCTTAAGGACATATTTCGAAGTTTAGGTGGGTAGCTATGAAAAATAGAAAGCTCAGCAAATACACTTCCATATTGCCTAGAATACAAAAGCTTCTGATTTGCACGAATCGGTCTAATAAATGAAAACGAAACAAAGTGCAAAAAGCCTACTCTTTTAAGGCTTAAAAATCAAAATGGTCAGGATGTGGCCCACTGCGTTCATCCCTGTCCAAGCTATCCAAAAAGGCCATGTCCTCATTGGAAAGCTCAAAGTCGAAAATATCCGCATTGGAGGCGATACGCTTTTTATGTACTGATTTTGGTATGGTGACCACCCCTTTCTGTAGGTTCCATCGCAGGATGATTTGAGCAGCCGATTTGTTGTACTTTTCGGTCAAATCCTTATAAAAATCCAATTGGAATAGTTTCCCTTGCATGAAGGGAGACCAAGCTTCATACTGAATGGTATTTTTATTGCAAAAATCCAAAAGGTCCTGCTGCACTAAATATGGGTGAAATTCCATTTGATTCACCATAGGTACGATATTGCAGTCACTTAATAAGTCATCCAAGTGATGCCGCAAAAAGTTACTGACCCCGATTGCCCTAACCTTTTTAGTTTCGTATAAATATTCCAAAGCCCTCCAAGTATCCTTGTATTTCCCCTTAACGGGCCAGTGCACCAGAAATAGGTCGAGATAATCCACCTGCAATCGGTTGATGCTATCTTCAAACGACTGTAGCGTAGTATTATATCCTTGTTCGCTGTTCCAAACCTTCGTCACCAGAAAAATATCCTCCCTGACTACGGAACTTTCCTTGATTCCCCTGCCCACACCTTCTTCATTCTTATACACCGAAGCCGTATCGATATGTCTGTACCCCAAATCCAAGGCATGCTTTACGGAATCTATGACCTCTTGGTCGTTATCGGCTTGGTAGGTACCCAAACCTAAATAAGGCATAAAAACCCCGTTTCGTAATTCAACTCCCCCTGAAATGTCCGTAATTTTCATATGTTTATTTTTATTGTTTTTCATAGGTCAGATGTAATTATTCACATCGCTGTTTATTGTATTTTCAAAAGGTGTTCATGAATCTTTGATTTCGCCAATAACCATTTACTCACGAAGCTCGTCTATTTTCAAAAAAGGTGCTCGTGAACCTTTGGTTTCAGTGGGTATCAAGACTTGTTATGGCTCATTTCATATGTTTCGATTTTTGGTTGTTCCCTTCGGCTCTGCTCAGGGGCAGGAGTTGTTCATAATGTAAAAGTTATTTTTCACTTTTCATTTTTCACTTTTCACTAACTACCACCCACTTACAACCGGTATACCCATTCCTCTGGATTCAACCTATCCGTGTCTTGGTATAAGTAGAATTTTAGTCGGGTCTGGCCATTTGACCGATTGGTATATATGGTTCCCAATTCATCCTTTATTTTCACCTTATCTCCTTTTTTTACATAAAGTTCGGACAAATTATAGTACGTACTTATAAAATTACCGTGCTTTACCTGAACTCCCTTGTTTCCGCCAGGCACTGCCAAAATGGCGATAACCTCGCCTTCAAATATGGCCCTTGCCTTAGATCCAGGATCTGTGGCTATGATGACCCCGTTGCTTTGGTGTTTTATTCCAGGGTATACGGCATCGTTGTATATACCAAAACCCTGACTTTTAATGCCCTTCTCAACGGGCCAAATTAATTTTCCTTTATTCGCCGAAAAATTGTTGGCCACTAGGGTCGCCTCCGGTGTCAACACGAATTTACTGGCACTGGTAGTCGTTTTCCCGGCTTCCTTGTTTGAGGCGGCTATGGCCGACCGTATCAGGTTTTCTATCTGTTGGTCTATTTTACGCGCCTCCCGCTTCTTTTCCTCAATGGCCTTGGCATATTTGCTTTCGTTCTGTCGGATGGTTCCCAATAGTTCTTTCTGCTCCTGTATCTCCGCGAACAATTGGTCTTTGGCCTTGGTGTTCTGGGCCAACAGTACCTCCTTAACCTTGCGCTCCTCGTTCAGATCCATGTTCAAACGCGTTAACTCCTCCGTTTTGGCCAAAATCTGTGCTCCCTGCTCCTTTCTATAGTCCGTGTACTGCTTCATGTATTGAAGCCGTTTAAATGCCTGGTAAAAGCTTTCTGAGGACAATAGGAACATCAATCTATTTTGCTTGGATTTGTTCTGATAGGATTTTTGGATCATCCTGGCATATTCCTCCTTTATTTGCTGAAGCTCTCCCTTGAGCTTACTGATGTTTCGTATGTTGGTATTTATTTGTCTATTCAGCAAATTGGCCTGCTGGTTTGTAACCCGGATCAATTGTTGACGTACTGTGATTTTTTTATCGAGGGCCTCCATCTGATCCAGTACCGTGCCCCTTTCCTTTTTTTCGGATAACAATAATCTATTGATTTCCCGGATTTCGTTCTGTAGTTGTTCCCGCTTTTCCTCCAAGGCCTTTTGCTCGGTGGTTTGCGACCATAAAAGAGGTGCTCCCCATAGCAAAAGAAGAAAAAAGATACTGCAATGTTGTTTTGCTACCATTACGCTACTCCAAAACGATTTCTTTAAAACCTTTCGGTATATTATAAGGAAAATTGACGTCACGATTCAATTCTATGTTTCTATATTCCAAAAGAATCCGGTTCTCGTTGTTTTCTTCTATCGCCAAAATGGATACCTCATTGGGTATGGCTTCCTTCCCCACAAGTTGGTAGTTTTCATATTTGATTTCCAACAAGCGCTTTTTCAGGGGCTGTGACAATTGCTGTAGGTCCATCTTAAAGTTCTTGGGCTCGATTTGGAACAGGGTCTTGTAAAGCGCACCGGCAGTTTTTGGGGTCAATCGATAGTTATCCTTACCTATTGAAAGGTCAAACTTGTCATTTCTTAAGTCAAAAAGGGCCTGTCCCAACAACATGTTTTGAAGGATGGAGTAATCCACCTCGGTTCCCAAAAGCTTGCTCAAATAGGAGAAATCACCATCAAAATATTCATTGTCCATTTTGTTGTAAAAGGATACCCTATCCGGAGTGATATATGCCTTTACGATTCCTAAAGGAGCGCTGATCCATATGCCCTTATCCTTTTCCATCCGTAGACTTACGGATACGCTTTGTTCATCCTCCCCATCGGAATAATCGATTTTGACCCTTCCCGTAAGTGTCTTGAATTCCAACTTATTTTGGTAGTGGGCCTTTACAACGGACTTTGCCGATAGCCGATCATCCATGGAACCATCGGAAATTACCTTGGCACTTTTACAGGAAAAGACAATAAGCGCGAAACTACATACCGTAGCCATTCTTAAATATGTTCGTAAACTCAATTGCATCATTAAAATCCGGGTTTCACCTTGTTCAAATATTCGTTTGCCTTTTCCGTATTCCCCATGGCACCGTACACCTCTGAAAGCTCCTTATAGATTTTATTCTCCAATACCGGGTCGTCTATTAGATAATCCAAGGCCGTCTCCAAGGCCTCCTTTGCCTCGTTGAGGGTGTTGCCCATTTTAAGGGCGACTCCATTTGCATAGTATAAAAAGGGCTGTAGGGGATACTTTTCAAGAGCCTCCTCAGTAAGCTCTAGCAGTGTTTTGGCATCCCTGGATGCGTTTATCAAGTCCTGTATCCGCTTTTCAAACGTACCCAAATCGCTGGCATCCCCGCTCTTGTTTTCAGATATGTCAATCTTGTTCGTTATAGTCCGCTGCTTTGCAATGGAATCGTTTATTTTGGATTGAAGGTACTCGGTTTTCACCGTTTTCTCCAATTCCATCAATATGCTCTTGGCTTCTTGATAGTTTCCCAGTTCATAATAAATAGTGGCCAGGTTCGATTTTAATTCCCGATTATTCCAAGGAATCTGTTCTTTTATGGTGCTCACGGTAGTGTTTTGGGCCTGCAAACTCTCTGCCAAGGTGTTAGCATACCAATAATTTTCCGGATCCTCCAAAACGGCTTCCTGCGCATATTCCTGGGCATTGATATACTGCTTGTCCAACAAATAGGATTTGGCGAGTTCAAAGGAAACAACTTCCTTTTCCGGTTCCAAATTCTTGCACTTTAAAAATGCGTTTATGGCCTTATCGTAATTTTGAATGCCCTTTTGTTTTAGACCTTCAAAAAAATATTGCTGAAATTCATCTGAATACTCCTCAAATGATACTTCCGCACTCTCCTCCTCGGTGATGGGACCTTCCTCTTGGGACAAAACAATCCCTGGGGAAAGCGTTGCTCCTAAAAAAAGTAGTAGCATTGGGACTGTCTTTTTCAAACGTTTAAATTTTAATAATTATTTGATAATAAATGAATTATAAAATTAAGAACGTGTGCATTCACTCGCTGTACTCGTTCTCTCATTAAAAATTTTAAAAATTCCCTTTTATGAAGAAATTTTTAAATTTTTTTAATGCTCGTTTCATTCGTAGTTCTATTTTACTCCGGTACTGCCAAAGCCACCGGCTCCCCTAAGGGTTTCGGATAGTTCTTCTACTACCTCCCATTCGGCGCGCTCATGTTTGGCGATAACCATCTGGGCAATACGCTCCCCGTTTTCAATGGTAAAATCTGTGTTTGATAAATTCACCAAAATAACACCGACTTCCCCCCTATAATCCGCATCTATCGTGCCAGGGGCATTCAACACGGTAATTCCCTTTTTGGCCGCCAAACCGCTTCTTGGGCGTACTTGGGCCTCATAACCTATGGGCAACTCTATAAACAGGCCTGTTTTAATAATGGCCCTATCCAACGGTTTTAGGGTAATTGGTTCTGCGATATTGGCCCTGAGGTCCATTCCTGCCGAAGCCTCGGTTTCGTAATGGGGCAGCTCATGTTCTGATTTGTTGATTATCCTAATCTTCATTTTTATTGTTCGCTACTCTTATTTGACAAATACCTTTTTCAAATTCTCGATTTCCATTTTGTACACCAATCCCAAGAAAATCAACAATAAAGGAATCCCTACAAATAAATTTCTATCAAAGATATAGAAGGATATAATTGAAAACAGTATGGAAACTCCTAAGTAAAATATAATTTTTCTGAAATTATAGGGTATGGGATAGTACATACGCCCAAAATAAAAGGACATTAACATCATAGATGCATATGCGACCAAAGTCGCCACGGCAGAAGCCACATAGCTAAAGTATTGTATCAAGGCAACATTTATGATGATGGTGAGAACGGCTCCGATCATTGAAATATAGGCCCCAAACTTGGTTCGATCCGTTACTTTGTACCAGACAGAGAGGTTGTGGTAAATACCCAAGAAAAAACTGGCCAGGATTATGATCGGCACTACGGACATGGCATCCCAATACGAAGTGTCCTGGATAAAGAGTTGTTTTAAAACATCGGCAAATACAACTACGGTCAACAGAATAATACTCCCCAATACCACAAAGTAGTTGGTAATCTGTGCATAGGCCTTCTGAGGATTTTTAGTGTCCGAATGGCTAAAGAAAAAGGGCTCTATTCCTAATCGAAATGCGGTAGCAAAAAGCGTCATGAACAAGGCCAATTTATAGCAGGCCGCATATTTTCCCATTTCACTTTTGGCAATATCGGGCGGTAATAATTCCGATAACAAATACTTATCAAAAACCTCATTTATTGTAAAGGCAATACCAGCGACCATTACCGGCATAGCATAGATCAACATCCGTTTCCATAAATCCACATCAAAAATATACGGCCTTCTAAGGTATACCCGTATCATAAGCAACAGTGTAACCGCGCTGGCAAGTAGATTGGAAATCAGTATGTAGGATATCTCATAATCCTGCACGTACAATTTGTTGAAGAAACCGGCCCCATTCTCAACTGCCAACGATGGGAGAACTAAAAGAAAAAACAGATTTAACCCCAAGTTCAGCGCTACGTTAAGCGTCTTTACCATGGCATATCGCATGGGTTTTTCATTCGCCCTCAACCAAGCAAAGGGAATGATTACCAGGGCATCCAATACTAGGATACATAGCACGTAGTTCATGTACTGGGCCTCTATATTGATGGCAGCGGCAATTGTCTTTTTAAATAACAGACCGATCAAAAGAAATAAGAACGAGGAACCCCCCAACGATAGCAAGGCCGTTGAGACAACCTTCTTTTTGTTCTCAGAATCCTTGTAAAACCTAAAAAAAGCGGTTTCCATACCATAGGCCAAGAAAATATTGAAGATGGCAAACCAAGTAAAAATAAGGGTCACTTCTCCATACGTTCCCGGTGGCATGACCGAGGTATAAATGGGAACCAAAAGGAAGGACAACATCCGCGGGAGCACGGTTGCCAAGCCATAAATCGCCGTTTGTTTAAAAAGTTTTTTAAGCGGATTCAAGCAACTTAGATTGAAGTGTTAAATGTACCTATTTACCTTCGTTATACAAAGTTGGATTTCCCCCCAATCAACACATTTGTTCAATCCTCAACTTGAACCGGGGCCTGCTCGTCCGAGAGTTCCAGTCGTTTCATGGCAATAAATGCCATTAAAAACGCCACCAACAAGAAAAAGGCGGCCAATGTATAGGGCGCACCGGGATAGTAGATTCCTCCGCCGGGACGGATAAAAAAGTAGAATACGGGCGAGAAAACCAACTGACCAAGAATGGCGGTAATGCTCACAAGACCTGTGATGGAACCTTGGAGGTTTCCCTGTTCCTTTTCGGAAACTTGGTTGGAAATGATTCCTTGTACCGTTGGACCGGCAACCCCGCCCAAGGCATACGGGATTAAAAAGGCATATAACATCCATGGTTCCGATGCCAGGGAAAAGAAGAACATGCCTACGGTCCAAAGTAAAAAACCGACCGTGACCACAAATCGCTTTCCAAACTTTTTGACCAGGACACCTACCAATACACCTTGAACGATGGCCACCAAAAGCCCTACTACCATCAAGGATACCCCTATTTCCTTGGGACTCCAATTATAGCGTTCAATTCCGTAGTAAGACCATGTGGAGGGTAGGGCCTGACCGGCCAAATTCGCCAGAAAAAAAGCTAAAATGAGTAAAAGCACCCCCTTGTATTTCCGGAGGGCAAATAAGGAGACCCCGGGAATCATCTTTGTAAGATTGACAGCTCTTCTATTTTCCGGTGTTAGGGATTCAGGCACAAAAAACAATCCGAATAGGAAATTCGCAAAGGTCAGTCCAGCGGCGATGTAAAAGGGTAGGCGGATGTCGATCTCCCCGAAAAAACCGCCCACGCCCGGACCAATGATAAAACCCAGACCAAAAGCGGCACCGATCAATCCAAAGTTCTTGGCCTTGTTCTCTTTGGTGCTAACATCGGCAATATAGGCCGATGCCACCGTAAAACTAGCACCGGTAATACCGGCCAAAAACCTACCCAAGAACAACCAGGTAATACTCGGTGCCCAGGCATGTATCAGGTAATCGATACTTAAACCCAGCAATGCCAGCAAAAGAATAGGGCGCCTTCCAAACTTATCCGAAATCTCGCCTAAAACGGGCGAAAACAAAAATTGCATCCCTGCGAATGCCGTGGTCAACCACATCCCATAGATTACGGCCATGGCCGTCCCTTCGCCGGTTAGTTCCATGATCAAATCTGGGATAATAGGGAGAATGATGCCAATTCCTATAACATCCACCAAAATGGTGACGAAAATAAAGAGTAGGGCCGATTTTCTTGATTTCATAGAAGGGACAAAAGTCGGAAAAAAAGTCTTCTCATGTGCAAATAAAAACCCCAACGTTTCCGAAGGGGTTTTCAATTAAATTATTTAAATCACTTAGTTGTTCAAAGCCTCGGCGCCTCCTACAATCTCGAGTATTTCATTGGTAATGGCCGCTTGTCTTGCCTTGTTATACGTCAATTTCAATTGATCCCGCAATTCCTTGGCATTGTCGGTCGCCTTGTGCATGGCCGTCATTCGTGCTCCATGCTCACTGGCAAAGGAATCCCTAATAGCTTTGTACAACTGTGTTTTCAGGGATTTAGGAATCAATTGCTCCACGATTTCAGCTTTGGAAGGTTCGAACATATAGTCTGAATTACTTCCTTCCTCACCTTCCGCAGGAATAATCGGTAAGAATTGTTCCGTCATGACCAACTGGGTAGCCGCATTCTTGAATTTGTTGTACACGATATCGATGCGGTCATACTCCCCTTTGGCAAACTTTTCCATTAAATCCTCGGCGATTTCCGAAACATTATCAAAGGTCAAATCGTCAAATATCCCATTGTGATTTGAAATCACATTGTAACGCTTTTTTAGATAATCATTCGCCTTTTTTCCGATTGCAACAAAGTCGACTTGCTTACCTGTATAAACGTTTTCTACAAGATGAACGCTCTGTTTTAAGATATTCGAGTTAAAGGCACCACAAAGACCACGGTTGGATGTAATGGAAACCACCAAAACCTTATTGACCGCCCTATTGCTCGCATATACACTACCAGAGTCGCCTTCCAAGCTAGCACTAAGATTCTGAAGCAGCTCCGTTAGTTTATCCGCATAGGGTCTCATGGCGGTAATTGCATCCTGTGCCTTTTTCAACTTTGCGGCAGATACCATTTTCATGGCACTGGTTATCTGCATGGTCGATGACACCGATGTAATCCTGTTCCGTATTTCCTTTAAATTGGCCATGTTTTTAGTAGTTAGTATTTAGTTATTAGTATTTAGACAATCTTTCTCAAAGAAAATCTTAATACTCCATACTCAGTACTATGTTCTTACTTCTTATATTTCGCTGAAAGCTCCTTACAAACCGTTGCAAGCGTATCTGTAACCTCATCGGTCAGTTTACCTGCTTTTAAGGTATCCAATACATCCCTATGCTTGGCGTTCAAGAACTCCAAATAGTCTCGCTCAAACTCCTTTACCTTATCAACGGGAACATCGCGTAGCAAGTTCTTGGAACCGGCGTAAATAATCGCAATTTGATCTTCAACGGTAAAAGGATCGTTCTGGGCTTGCTTCAATATCTCAACGTTCCTACGTCCTTTTTCGATTACGTTCAAGGTAGCCGCATCCAAATCGGAACCAAACTTGGCAAAAGCTTCCAATTCACGGAACTGTGCCTGGTCCAACTTCAAGGTACCGGCCACTTTTTTCATGGATTTAATCTGTGCGTTTCCACCAACACGCGATACGGAAATACCCACGTTGATCGCTGGTCTAACCCCTTGGTTGAACAAATCCTGCTCCAAGAATATCTGTCCGTCCGTAATGGAAATTACGTTGGTTGGAATATAGGCCGATACGTCACCCGCCTGTGTTTCGATAATCGGTAAGGCCGTTAAAGAACCACCTCCCTTTACCATCGGTTTTAATACCTCCGGTAAATCGTTCATATTCTTGGCAATGCTATCGTCATTTATAATCTTAGCGGCACGCTCCAGTAACCTTGAGTGCAGGTAGAAAACGTCCCCTGGATAGGCCTCACGTCCCGGTGGTCTTCTCAACAACAAGGAAACTTCACGATAGGCGACAGCTTGCTTGGACAAATCATCATAAATAATCAAAGCAGGACGACCTGTATCCCTAAAATATTCCCCGATGGATGCACCTGCAAAGGGAGCATATACCTGCATAGGTGCAGGATCTGATGCATTCGCGGCAACAATCGTAGTATACGCCATGGCTCCCCTATCCTCCAATGTCTGGGCAATACCAGCTACAGTAGAAGCTTTTTGGCCCACAGCTACGTAGATACAATAAACAGGCTCACCAGCGTCGTAAAACTCTTTCTGGTTCAAAATGGTATCGATACAAACCGTAGTCTTACCGGTCTGACGGTCACCGATGACCAACTCACGCTGACCTCTACCCACTGGAATCATCGCATCGATGGCCTTGATACCGGATTGCATCGGTTCCGTTACGGGCTCCCTATAGATAACCCCGGGTGCCTTACGCTCCAATGGCATTTCATAGGTTTCTCCGGAAATAGGTCCTTTACCATCGATCGGATTGCCCAAGGTATCCACCACACGGCCTACAATACCTTCACCTACATTGATGGAGGCGATACGTTGTGTTCTCTTTACGGTCGCTCCTTCACCTACGGCTTTGGAAGGACCTAGCAATACAACACCCACATTATCCTCCTCCAAGTTCAAAACGATTCCTTCCAAACCGCCTTCAAACTCCACCAATTCCCCATATTGGGCGTTTGCCAAACCATAGACCCTGGCAATACCATCACCAACTTGCAATACGGTTCCTACTTCGTCCAAAGTAGCGGTTGCATCAAATCCTGATAATTGTTTCTTTAAAATTGCCGATACTTCAGCGGCTTTTACTCCTGCCATTTTTGTTCCTGTTTAAGATAATCCCGTCGACTAGACTCCGGGTAAATTCCATTGCTGGAATATAATTATAGACTGTTTGTAAATTCTCTTTTTAGATTGTTCAGTTTGTTGGAAACGCTTGCGTCGTATTGCAAATCCCCTACCCTTAAAATAAAGCCTCCGATGATACTCTCATCGATTTTATTTTCTAAGGTCACTTCCTTACCTGTAATGGACGCCACCTGTTTCAACAACTGCTTTTCCAAATCTGCCGTCATGGGAACCGCCGTGGTTACATAGGCCACGTCCTTTCCTTTCAGCGATTCGTTTAGAATGATATACTTTAATGCGACTTCGTTCAACAAGGAAACCCTTTTGTTCTCCACCAACATGTTCATCAGCCCTTCGGAAATGGCATGGGAACCTTTGAAAACTTCCTTTAGAACATCCTTTTTGGCCGAACCGGAAATCACCGGATTGGAAAGCATATCCCGAAGCTCTTTACTATCTGAAACAGTGCTTACCACGGAGCGCATGTCCTTTTCCACGGCATCCGTAGCCTTGTTCTCAACCGCTAAATCCAATATGGCTTTGGCGTATCGTACCGCCGCTCTAGAATCACTCATTTTAATTCAATTTGATGTCACCCAACATCTTCTCCACCAACTTCAACTGCTTATCCTTACCGGATAGCTCCTCCGTGATTACTTTTTCCGCTATGGAAACCGAAAGTTCAGCAACCTGACTTTTTAGCTCCGCCACTGCCGCCTTCTTTTCACTTTCAATGGTCTCCTGCGCCTGCTTGATCATTTTATCGCCCTCTATCTTCGCCTGCTCCTTGGAATCCGCGATCATTTTCTCCTTGATCTCACGGGCCTCCTTCAACATCGCCTCACGCTCCGCACGGGCCTCCTGTAGCATTCTATCGTTATCCGCTTGCAGGTTTTGCATTTCCGCCTTGGCCCTTTCTGCAGCGGCCAATGCTTCTTGGATACCATTCTCTCTTTCATTAAGCGAGTTAAGAATAGGTTTCCAAGCAAATCTCACCAATAGGAATATCAGTCCTAACAATAAAATGGTCTGTACGACAAATAGACCTGGTGAAAAATCGTTTATTAATGTTTCCATTTATTTTGAATTTTTATACGAATCAATGATTAAAAAACACATCCTGCAACCAACCGTTGCAGGAAAATGCTTTTTGGCTTAACGTTCTTATTTTCCTAAGAACAAGGCACCGAATGCCAAACCTTCCAAAAGTGCAGCGATGATGATCATCGCAGTTTGGATTTTACCGGTCGCTTCTGGTTGACGGGCAATACCTTCCATTGCCTTACCACCAATCTGACCAAGTCCAATACCTGCTCCAATTACGATCAAACCTGCTCCAATTAAATTGTACATAGTAAACTGATTTATATATTAAATTAAAAACACTCTTAAATAAAATCCGCCCTTACATCTTCCTCGTCCGGAATTTCATGGCCGTTAGCGTCATGATGGTGTTCATGATCATGTTCGGCCACCGCCATCCCAATAAACAATGCTGATAGCATCGTAAAAATATAGGCCTGTAAAAAGGCAACCAATACCTCGATAAGGGTTATGAAAAACGACAGTATCAATGAAAGTCCGGTAGCTCCTACCACTCCCAAACTATCCTTGAGGGTGAACATTATGGCGATCAAGCTCATTACCACAATGTGCCCCGCAGATATATTCGCAAACAATCGGACCAATAACGAAAAAGGTTTGATCAAAAAGGCACCCGCCAATTCGATGATGGCCAAGACCGGTCTGATCAAAACGGGTACCCCGGGCATCCATAACATGTGCATCCAGTAGTCCTTGTTTCCACTAAATGTATATATTATTAACGTGAGAATAGCCAAAGCTGCAGTAACTGCCAACTGTCCCGTAACATTAAACCCAAAAGGCGTAAGCCCCAATAGGTTCAATATCCATATAAAAAAGAATACGGTAAGTAGATACCCCGTAAACTGTCTGTATTTTTTTTCACCGATGTTTGGCTTGGCAATCTCGTCCCTAACATAAATGACCAAAGGTTCCAATACACGGCCAAAACCTGTGGGTACGCTTTTGTTTTTATACTGTCTAGCCAAAGAGGAGAAGGCCCACAACATGAACAACCCAACCAATAGAATTCCAACAACACTTTTAGTAATGGAAAAATCCAACACCTTGTGTGCATTGGTCGCGTGATGGCTCTCATCCAGGTTTACCGATGTGGCACCAGCTTCCAACTCGTAAATTTTACTGTGCAGTTTTACAAATTTGGAACCGTTTTTTTCCACGATTACCTCGCCATTGTCATCGTGATGAAATTCAGAGGACATAAAAGTAGCCAAGCCATTACTGGACCAAACGATTACGGGTAACGGAAAACCTACGTGTTTTCTTTCGCCTTCATCGTTTGTATAGGAGAACAAATGGAAGTCGTGGGAGTCCTTGATGTGGTGATTTATATATTCCGATACTTCCTCTTTCGTGTCAACAGCACCTTCATCTTGACCTTCGGAGAACGCAAAACTTTGGAGTGAACTTACTATTGCCGTAAACAATACTAGATTTCTTATCACTTTGGAAACTTCCTTCATTATTTCTTTATCAAAAATTATGCTCCTGAAAATTTGCGCAAAAGTAGTCAATCTAGATGTAATACAAAGAATTTTAAAGGCTTAAAATTCGACCTTATTTTTCACGCATGATTTTTGAAACAAAAATCACTTCCAAAGTCAAGAATATAATAATAGGAAGTAGCATCATAGCCCTGTAAAAATGGGGAAGTGGTTGATCTCCCATGAGTTGCGGAAAGAACATAGCGGTAAAAACCACAATCTTGAAAACTAACATCCCTATATACAAAAAACCCAATTGTTCAAAGACTTTTTGATTTTTTGAAAGGATTTGAAAGGCAATTACCAACAGTAAAGAGAAGAAAAAATGGAATATATAGGACTGTTCCAACAACTGTAAAAAGTCAGTTTCCAAATCCATCAAAACCGTTTGGCCCAAAAAAGAAATCGTGCCCACCATAATGAACACGATCGTATATAAAAGAATCTTTCTGAACAATTGCCTATTTATTTAAGGACATCACCTTTTTAATGACCAGATATATGGACAAAAATACGGCAAGTAAGGTAATGGTGTCCTCTAAAAAGGTTTTTTGAAATTTTTCATCCAGCCAGGCGCCCAATAAATTCCCCAAATATATGGTTGCGCCCATTTGTATGGCAATCCCGGAAAGACTTGCCGCGGTGCGCAATAAATTGGAATCGTTACGAGGCTTTTGCTGGCTCATTTTTTGTGTTCATGGAAGGTTTAAAACTTCCAGAATTGCTAGCTCCGGCCTTTCCTCCGCCCATGGTACAGGAAGCGTTGAAAGTAGCCCCGGGCTCTACGGCCAATTTGGAAACGGATACCGTTCCTTCAATTACTGCGGAAGATTTTAGGGAAAGTAGGTCGGACACCAAAAGCTCCCCATTGAAACTGCCTTCTATATCGGCATTTACACATTCCACCTTACCATGGATATACCCATCCTTTCCAATGACCACCTTGCCGGAAGTCTTCACATTGCCATCCAGCTTGCCGTCAATCCGGAAATCCGCTTCGGAGATGATATCCCCTTTTATTTTCGTATTCTTTTCGATTCTGTTTGGTTGTCCTCCTATTTCGCTCATAGTTCTAGGTTTTTGTTTATCTGAAAACATTGTTCAAGGTTTTGGGGTTAAAAGTGTATTTCTGTATGCCTCTAAATTCTTATGTACTTGGATTATTTTATAGTTGTCCGATAAAATTACGAAATTCTCATCAGCCACCCGGTAATCCTTATTGTTTTTTAAAAGTTCCGAATAGCCCAATGCAAAGTCCTTGGATTTGAAACCGTGGACCACCACAAATTGGTCTTCCAGATTGTATATGTCCTTGGATACGATGTTCTTGTATTTTAAATCTACAATGGACTTTTCCAAGAGCTCCATCAATTTCAACGCCTTGTCATTATTGCTCCTCTTGAACGGAAAGACCACTTTCCAGTTCGATGTTCCCGTGGAGCCCGTTTCAGGCGAAAATTCCGTGGGTTCCAGTTTGGGAAGTTGCTCCGCCACCATCTGTTCCGCCTTTTTGCCTTCGGGGCTGTTTGGATAGGTAAGCGCCACATAGTTGAGGGCTTCCTTAAATTCTTCAAATCCCTGCAACCTACCAATGGCATTGGCCTTCAACATTTCGAACTTTGGCACGATGGGGTCTCCAGTAAACCGATTTATATTCTCCTCCGAACCGGTAATGACCTGTAAAAACTGTTGGTCCTGAAATTTTTTGAACAAAAGTTGGTACCTGTTTTCCGGACTGTCACTATCATCGGCAAGCTCTGCCTGTGGGTTCAATAATATCTCCGCATAACGGGAACCGGCATGGTTTGCAATGATATCCGCCTTCATGGAAGCCATCAACGGACTGTTCTCAGCCTCGTAGATTTTATACAAATTGTATTTGGAGGGAAGTATCAAACGCTCTTCCGGATTGGACGCCAGCACATTTTCAAGCTTTTCTGCAGCCAACAGGTTTTCATTGAACTTTTCCTTATAAATAAGCCCTAACTGATAATTGGCAAAATTTCGTTCCGTTTTAAGGCTATCTATTACCGTTTCCTCCTTGGGAACCCTATCCATATAAAAGTCCAACGAGAACTTTTCATCCTCTGTAACGGCAGCATCAGGGTCGTTATTTGCCGCTATGGCCTCTCCCGTAGCTTCGGATATATTGGAAACCGCCTTGTTGGACCAACGCCAGTCATCGGCCAGTTCCCTATTGCCCCATCGGTTCTTAAAATCGTTCTGGCCGTATCCCAGACTGGTAATATTGTAAAAGTAAAATTTACCTTGGTTCTCCTTGCCTCCCTTAGATTTGGCGAAGGTCGCAAAACCATCGGTCAGCTTGTCCCTTTCCTTTTTCTGTGCCGCTTCCTTGGCCGCTTGTAAATCGGCAATATGCTTTTCAAAATAGGCGATTCGGTCGTCTATGGGCATTTCGTAGATGGTTATGACACTATCCGTGTACTGAACGATATCCTCATATTTGATAACGTCCTCTAGGTTGTCCAATTTCTTTTTGATGGTGCGGTACTTTTTGGTGTTTTCATCCAAATTCACAAGCACACTATCGTAATAGGCCCCGGCATTTTTATACTGATTTTCGTCGAAATTGTATTCCGCCAAATTCTCATAATTGAGGGCGTTCAGTTTAGGCTCGTTCTGCGTAGCCCGGAGCGATTTGTTGAAATAGGCCAACGCCAGACTATCGGAGCCTTGTCCCAAATGGAATTCGGCTATTTGCCTATAAATATTGTCCAAGAAAGGCCTATTTTCCCTGTTCTCCTCCAACTCCGTCAGGTACTCCAGCATTTCCTCCTGATTTTCGGAAGTGATGGCCGTATTCCTTATTTTTTGGATTTCGGCATTGATCATATACACCCTGGGCGATTTTCTATTGAGGTCGATCACCTTATCAAAGGCATAATTAGCACTGTCCTTATAGCCCAACTGATTGTACAATTGCCCAATGATATAATAATATCGGCCTTTCTCCGGATTCTTTTTGGTGTAATAGGAGGCCACCTTTAATTGTTGAATGGCCGTATCCGGCGCGTTCAGGTTGATGTAGGCCTGTGCGAGCATGGCCCGGGCATCCGCATATTCCTGGTCCTTTAGGGTCTCAAACTTCATCAACCGCTTTAGGTTCTTGATGGCCAGCTCCTCATTTTCGAGCCTGATATTTACCTTTTCCCTCCAAATACTGGCTTCGTTCAGCTTATTGCTTTCCGTGTATTTGTTGAGGATATAATTAAAGGATTCCAATGCCGGGATGTAACGTTCATCAAAATAGCGGGCCTTGCCCAACAACAAAAATGCCTCATCGGTCTGCGGATTGCGTTCCTCGTCCTTGATGTCCATGCTATGCTTCTGGATGGCCTTGGTCGCCTTTTCCTCGGCAATAATAAAGTTTGGGTTGTTATCCTCCGAATCCAATTTAACCTCTCCCGATACCTCCAAACGCTCTATGGGCAGTATTTCCCAATAATCGTCCTTGTAGGAATCGTTCAACGTGGCCCTACCCTCTTCAAAAGCGATATTGCCGTTGTACAGAGTATTGTACTTGGTATTCAAGGCGTGCCAATTGCGATTTATAAAGGCGTCCTTTTTCGTGGAACAGGCATTGAAGAGTACGGTTCCTAGAATAAGCGATAAAAAAAGTTTGTTTCTGTAGTTCAAAATAGACGGTCTACGTATGTATGCATAACTGAAAAACATCCATATTATTATACGCTTCATCGACAAATGGCCACTTTGTTTTGGAGATTATGGGCCGATATTTATTTCAGGGGCCGATGATTTACCGACTATCCAGTTTGTTTCTTAGAATTTTATACCGATTTTAAAAGGAAAAAAGGTCTTTTGCCGATGCTATTTGGAACAATATCGGAATCCGTTTCAAGAATAGGGACTCGATAAAAACAAAAAACCGACTGAAGCGTCGGTTTTACTCTTTAGACCTGTCAGGTTTAGATTATCCCGCAAAAAACGCCTCCAATTCCCTTAAGGTTTCTGTAGAGGTTTTGATGTCCTTGACCACTTGGCCCTTGTTCAATACCACAATACGCTCGCAGACTTCGGTCACATGGATCAAATCATGGCTGGACACCAAGACCGTAACGTCCTCCTTGGCGGCCAAGTCCTTGATGATGCCCTTCAAACGGATTTGCGTGGTAGGGTCGAGATTGGCAAAAGGCTCGTCCAAGATAACCACTTGCGGATTTCCAATAAAAGAAGCTACAATACCCGCTTTTTTTTGGTTACCCTTGGAAAGGTCCCGTAGGTACTTCTTTTGCCCCAAGATTTCTCCATGGAAAAAATCCTCGAACTGTGCCAACAATGCATCGACATCGGCCTTGTTCTGTCCGCGTAAATCCCCGATAAAGTAGAAATACTCTTCCGGCATCAAATACCCTATCAAAAAAGTCTCATCGATAAAAGAGGAAGTGATAGGTTTCCAATCTTCACTTACGTTTACCTGTATCCCATTGTTCTCAATATGTCCTGTAGTAGGTTGTATCAAATCCAACAACAAGCTGAAAAAGGTGGTTTTACCCGCACCATTGTTTCCAACCAATCCAAAGCTTTGTCCTGTTGGGATTTCGAGATTTTCTATGTTCAAAACGGTCTGAGTGCCGTATTTCTTGCTTAAATTTTGTACTGTTATCATGGGTTTTTTGGTTTCAAGTTTCAAGTTTCAGGTTTCACATCCAGCGTCCAGCGTCTAAAAGACTAACTATTTTTCTCCTTAAATCCGGCAATCATGCCATATTTCTTTTTTCGGTACTGTACTGTGACCTTATCCATAAGGGTATTTTTAAGGACCAAACCGATGAGTCCGAGGACGCACAGCACTGTGACACCCACTGTCACCGAAAAGAGGTAATAGAAAAGACTGAATATGAGTATTGGAACAATAAGCACGGGAACCATAATCAAAAACTGATTGGCGCTCGTCCCTTGCATGTTCCCAAACGGACTCTGATCCAATTCGATTCTTTTTTTATTGAACGATCCAAAAAATAAAATGACAGGGATATTTACGCCTAAATTGTATAGCGCGCATCCAAAGTTGATGGCCAAGGCCTCCCACCCAAAATAAGCATAGGGTATGGTAAGCAAGAACATAAAAATCACACTGACCGAAATCAACAATGCCTTCGACTCCAAGTACTTTCGCAACGGTATATTTTGGGACATCATCATGCTGTAATAACTACTGTCCCAAGCTGGGATAAACTGTCCGAAATTACTCAGGAAAATACCGGTCATAAAAACGCCCAAAAAGGCTTTCATGGGCATCATGTTGGCATAAATTTCCTGGGTATAGAATATGAGGCCATAAAACACAAACAAAAGGGATATCCAAACCTGGGATTTTGTTCGTTTGTTCCGCCAAATCATTTTTAAATCCAGTTGAAGAAAGGTTCCCAAATCCCCAAAACGCTTTGTCCAGGCCAAATCACTGGTATTGGCCTGTACCTTTTTAGGTTTTAAAGTGGAGTCCAAGTATATCTTATCATGGAGAAACTTATAGTTGATGTAATAGATGAAAACCGCTAAGACCAACGGAACCAAAACTGTTATAGGATACGCGTACAACCCATGAAATATAGGGCCAAACACCTCCTTCACAGAGAAAATCCCAAAATAATCCAAGGCATAAGATATTACAATGATACCTCCTATAACAGCTAGTGCTTTATCACTTTTGTTTATAAGAAGGTTTAGGTAATTGATGCTCAACACAATCGCCATAATGGCTATCAGCCAAAGGAATACATTGATTCCAGAATATCCTTGAAATAGAAGAACAATGCAAAATGGCACAAAGAAGAAAAGCGACAATAAATTGTACATGGAGGCCGCAGAACGACCTAAAATATAGTGCGCTATGGAGCTCTTTTTAACGGGTGTGGTCAAAAAGGGCTTAATGTCCATCACGGGAAGTTTCTGCATGAAATACCGCAAAAACAGTTCAATCAGCACCCAGTAAATCAGATACTGACTCAAGGTCCACATAGGACTTTGGTCCGGTACGGCTTTTCTGAGTATAAAATACATCCCAGCACCAGAAGCTGCCAATACAACAAGCATGTAGACTGCGAAAAAGCCCATGAGAATCTTTACGGCAAGGCTTTTGCCAAAATTGGCCGACCTAAAAAAGGATTTCCATTGTAGGGAAGCAAATCGTTTAAACATAAGGGTTGGATGTTGTTGTTCGGTCCATAAGTAAACCAAAAATGGAAAATGTTACAAAAACTAGGAGATTTTATATTCCGGATAGGTTTCTGCCAATATATCATCTGCTTTTGATGGAATGACATATCCGCAAATTTTAAGCAAAAGCCACATACTTACAATTAATAAAGATAATGCCAATTGAAAATACAGATTATCCATAAGACCATGTACCCATTTGAGGTTCCAAAAATTCATTGGGATTAAGAATAAACTCGAAAGCACACCTTGTTGATATATTATCTCTTGGAGCACCCATTTACGCCAAGTTCCCTCCATACGCTTCTTCAATTGAAACGTTCTATATAGCATAACAAGGGAAAAGCCTATAAATATCCCCGAAACTATGCCTTTTTTTAGTTCACCTGGAGGAAGCATTTTCAGCATAGCAAATATGCCTATAACAAAGGTCAGGGTCGCTATTATCCTAGGGAGGGACCACCACTCCTTAAAATGACGCCAGATAATGCCTCGGTACCTTTTGGACATGGCTTTTCTGCGTTGGGCAATTACATCCTCAAAACCGAAAACACCAAATTTTTTGAACTCAAGGTTTTTAGCTTCTTCAAAAGTAAGACCGGGTTTCTCTTCCCATTGCTTTTCAATACCGGTGGCCAAATGATCTACCAATTCCAGTTGTAAATCATAGTATTCCACATAATGGGCTCTAGTAAATTTAAATAGCTCTTCAATTTGGTTTTGGGTGAGTTTCATAAGGCTCATTTTATTGAATACTCCATTTCGGATTAACCAGTTGCTGCATACTTCGTATAAAATCCTCCAATTCGGCCAACCTATTAACAGTTTCCTTTTCCCCTTGTTCTGTAAGTTTATAGTATTTACGCAGTCTGTTATCCACCCTGGCAACTTCCACATCCAACAAGCCTTCTGCTTCCAATTTGTGTAACGCCGGATATAAGGCACCTTCTGTAATGTTCAATTCCCCCTTGGAAAGCTCCTTGACCTTTTGGGTAATTTCATAGCCATACATCTTACCTTCCTCATCCAACAATTTTAAGATTATGGTGTTCAGACTACCTTTATATAATTTCGAATTCCCCATTTTCTCCAGTACGATTCAATTTTTCATTGACTAATATACATAAATTTCTTATGCATAAGATTTTTAGGTATTCTTTTTTACCTTTCCCATTTCATTTCCCTCCTTCTTTCCTTAATTTTGCATTCTATTTCTAGATTGGATAATTATGGCAGATTTTTACGCATTGACCGTTAAAAACATTAAAAAACTAACCCCTAATTCCGTGGCCGTCACCTTTGAGATCCCAAAGGATTTGGTGCAGACCTTTTTGTTTACGGCCGGGCAGTACATCACCATAAAAAAAGAAATTAAGGGCAAGGAACTGCGTAGGGCCTACTCCATCAGTTCTTCCCCCAAGAAAGACCATATTACCATCGGTATAAAAAAGGTGGATAATGGCGGTTTTTCACATTATGCCAATACGAAATTAAAGGTAGGCGACACCTTGGAAGTCATGCCGCCCGAAGGTAGGTTTTCCTATAAACCTTCCGGAAATCCTCAAAATGTGGCGGCCTTTGCCGCGGGTAGTGGTATTACCCCTATCATGAGCATTGCCAAATCCGTATTGGATGGAAATCCAAAAAATACTTTTGTATTGGTATATGGTAATAAATCCTACGAGGAAACCATGTTTTACACGGATTTGGTGAAGCTAGAACTCGATTATACCAATAGGTTTTTTGTCTATTTCATCAACAGTCAGACCCGGGAGGACAAGGCCCTTTTCGGTCGTATAGATACATCGACCGTTAACTATGCCCTTAAAAACAAGCATGCCAATACGGAGTTTGACGGATACTATCTCTGTGGACCCCATGAAATGATCGAGAACGTAAAGGATACCTTGTTGGACAATGACGTCCCAAATGAGAAAATACATTTTGAATTATTTACCGCCACTGAAATAAAGGATGAACTACCCACTCTTCCCGATGGGCAAACCTCGTTGACGATTACCTTGGACGATGAGGAGTTTCAACTTACAATGGATAAAAAAACGACCGTGTTGGATGCCGTTCTTAAGGAAAATATCGATGCCCCGTACTCTTGCCAGGGTGGGGTCTGTAGCAGCTGTATCGCACGTATCACGGAAGGAAAAGCGGAAATGGCCGTAAACCAAATCCTAACGGACAGTGAAATCGCCGAGGGCTTAGTGCTTACGTGCCAAGCGCATCCTACCACACCTACACTTAAGGTAGATTATGATGATGTGTAAGCGCCCTTAAGCTCTCCTGGCGTAAGCGAATTACAACATAAAATGCTATTTTGGCATTGATTGGTTCGTTCTATAATATATGGATACCTCCTTCTTCAGGGGACCTGAACCAATTTTCAATTTTTCAAATTGTAAGTTTAGCTACCTTCAAGCACCATACTTTTCAATAGAAGGTGCGAACAAATTCCCAAATTTGGTTTCAAGAATCTGTTTTCTGTTTCCAATTTTATACCGATTGCATTACCAATAATAGGATTTGGGCTAATTTGCCCCATCCCTTGCGTTACCTTTAGTCAGTTTCTACCTTTAAATATGACTTGGGAAATCATTACGGTATTTGTAATTATAGGAGCGTTGATCATTCTCTTTGCCCTTGAGGTTTTTCCCATGGATAAAATCTCCTTTTTTATCATCGGGGCGCTTTTGTTATCAGGTTTGGTGAGTCCGGAGGAGGCGGTCAGCGGATTTTCCAACAAAGCGGTAATCACCATTCTTTGTCTTATGATATTGGCCATAGGTCTAGAGGAGAATGGGGTCATTTCTTGGTTTGCCAAAGGACTAAAAGTTTTAAAAAACTGGCCGGCCTTGCTGGTGTTGATAGTCATCATGATATTATCTGGCGGCGTATCGGCCTTTATAAGCTCGACGGCCGTGGTCATCGTTTTCATTAAAATAGTCGCCGAACTAAAGGACAAGTACGGGTTTATGCCGGGCAAATTGCTTTTGCCTATTTCCTTCGCAAGTATTCTTGGTGGAAGCTGTACGCTAATGGGGACTTCCACAAACCTAATCGTCAACAACATCTTTATGCGCTATACGGGCGAAACCTTGGGGTTTTTTGAATTTTCCAAGATGGGCCTCATTTTTTTGGGCACATCGATCGGCATTATCGTCCTTTTTTATTCCTTTCTACCCGAAGGGGAAAAAGATGGACTTTCCCAAAAGTTTAATCTAAACAAATACCTGCTCACCCTAAAAGTGGATACGGATTCAGCGCTTATCGGCATTCCATTAAAAGAATCCTTTATGTTCAAAGAGCCAGAAATTACGGTGCTTCGGGTATCCAGGAACAATTATGAAATGAACCTTTCCAATCCCAAATTTGAGATTCAGGAAGGGGATGTAATTTTGTTGCATTGCAGTTTGGAGAACCTCCAAAAGATGCGGGGCGAAGGCTATTTTGACCTGGAAGTCGATGAAAACCTAACGAGTAGCTTCTCAAAAGGGACGTCCATAGAAAAGGTCGATAATCAAAAACAAGATCCTGAAGAGAAAGTCTCCAATACCGTCTTGCTGGAATTGCTACTGCTACCGGGCTCACGATTTTTGGGGAATACACTTGAATCACTTAAAAAAATGATCTTTCCAAGAGCCATCCCCATCGCCGTTAACAAAAGAAAATCGCTTACGAATCTTAAAAATCGGCTGCATCTTAGTAACAAGACAATCACAAAGCTCAAGGTTGGTGACCGATTATTGATTCAAACCGATACATCCTACATCCAAAATTTTGAAAACAGCAATAATCTTGCAGTCTTAAATCAGTTTGATGGAGGTATGCCTTCCACACCCCTTAAACGGAATCTCTCGCTCTTTATATTAATAATTACCATAATTCTAGCTGCAACCGGCGTATTCGAAATCATGACCAGTGTTATAGCCGGCACCATCGCCATGCTACTATTCAAATGCATTGAATTGAACAAAATCTATGAAAAAATAAATTGGCAGATCATCTTTCTGTTGGCGGGTATGATTCCCTTGGGAATTGCAATGACCAACTCCGGGGCGGATGCATGGTTGACCGAAGGCCTCCTGAACTTAATGGAAGGACAAAAGCCAATGATAATTATAGGAATGTTGTTTTTGACAACCATGTTGTTGAGCGGCGTAGTCTCCAACAATGCCACGGCCATTATCATGGCCCCCATTGCCATTTCCTTGGCCAAGGGACTGGAACTGGATGTAAAACCCTTTATTCTTTGTGTGATGTTTGCAGCTAATTTTAGCTTTTTTACGCCTTTAGGGTATCAAACCAACGCCTTGATCTATAGCATGGGAATTTATAAGTTTAAGCACTTTCTAATTCTGGGAGGGGTCATTTCCTTGGTGCTACTTGTCCTGGGCACCTTGCTCTTGAGTGCTATGCTGTAAGTGATTTAAGAACCAAGGGTTTCCAATTGTTTGCAAGCACTTTCATATCCAATGGCATAGGCCTTTTCGATTCCTTTACGGTCCAGAATACCTATATGTTCCAAGGATTTCGGTTCGATTACCAGGTCGCATTTTTTTATTTTCTCCCGATTGATGGCATAGATCATCAATCCGGTGACCCTACCCGTCAATTGCAAGGAATTGGTGAGATTCTTCTTATTCAGCTCCGCTACGATGGATACATTGCTACCTATGACAAAATCTACCTTATCCCGAACCGGTTCCAAGGGAAAATTGTTCATAATGCCTCCATCTGCATACAAACTTCCATTATAGGACACCGGACTAAAAACGGGTGGCAAGGCCGCCGAAGCCAATAAAGGCTTGATCAGTTCCCCTTGACTAATAAAAAGTTCCTCTCCTTTTTCCAGGTTGGTGGCCACTACGTGCAACTCCTTTTTCAGCCCTTCAAAGGTATTGTGCGGAAAATAGGTCTTAAAAACGGTTTCATACCTATCGGTATCCAATAGGCCCGGTTTACCTATAGAAATAAAGTTATATTTGAACAGCGGAGTTTCCTTAAAGAAACGCAACATGTCCATAATAGGGGTTCCATTGGCATATAGGGCGCCTACTAGGGCCCCTACACTACTTCCCGCTACCAATTGGGCCTCCAGACCAAACTCCTGCATGGCCTTAATGACCCCAATATGGGCCATTCCCCGTACCCCGCCGCCTGAGAGCACCAAACCAATTTTCTTTGTTGAAAGGGATTCCATATACTTTCAAAAAAATGCCGTATAAAGTAATTTACTCCATACGGCATTAAAGTTAACCAAATACCACTAGTTTATGAATCCAATCCAAAGGCATAATAATATTTACTTCCATCTTCATAGACGCCTTCAATCATTACCCCGCCTTTTTTGTTTTCCAAAATTTCGGCTACATCTTCAACATTGCGAACACGTTTGCCATCTATATGGGTTATTATAAAACCTTCCCGCATTTGGGTTTCCTTCTTGATTTTTCCTGGATACAGCTTGTTCACCTGTACACCGCCATCCAAGTCGAGTTTCTCGGCCAAATCCTTATCCAAGTTTTCAAAATCGGCTCCAAGGAGGTTCAATATTTCCTTTTTCTCCTTTTTCACAAGCTTGGTTGTTCCGTTGACATTTTCAAGGATTACTTTGAATTCCTTTTCGGTACCATCTCTATTGACAAGTAGATTTACTTCATCTCCTGGTCTTTTACTGGCAATGATTTCCTGCAATCTGGGGGATGTAGTAGTTTCCTCCCCGTTCACTTCAAGAATAATGTCACCTGACTCGATTCCGGCCTTATCCGCGGCACTGTTCTCACCAACCTGCTCAATCCATACCCCTTTAGTGAAGTCTACCTTCTTTTCCTTGGCCAGGTTGCTATCCATAGTCCTTATGGTCACGCCCAACATACCTCGTTGAACCGCTCCATATTTCAAAAGGTCCTCCACTACTTTTGTGACAATATTGCTAGGTACCGCAAAACCATATCCGGTATAGGTTCCGGTTCTACTGGCGATTGCCGTATTTATCCCAACAAGATTACCATCTAGATTTACCAAGGCCCCACCACTGTTTCCAGGGTTGATGGCAGCATCGGTCTGGATAAAACTTTCTACGGCAAACTTGTCTTGATTGATATTGATACTTCTTGCCTTGGCACTAACGATACCGGCAGTTACGGTAGAATTAAGACCCATTGGGTTACCAACGGCCAAAACCCATTCACCAACCTCAACATCGTCGGAATTTACCAAAGACATGGTACTCAAATTATCGGCATCGATCTGTAACAAGGCCAAATCTGTAGTTGGGTCGGTTCCAATAACCGTTGCCTTATAGGATTCATTATTATAAAGGGTAACCTCAACCTCATCGGCATTATCGATTACATGGTTGTTCGTAATGATATAGCCCTGATCGTTTATGATAACTCCAGATCCGGTCCCGATTCTAGGTTGGGAGCGCATCCCTTCCGGACTTTGTCCTTTGAACATATCGCCGAAAAATTCCTTAAAGGGATCTGGAAGTTCCCTGCCTTGATTTCCATAATTAGGAGACGATTGGGTGGATTTGATGTGCACTACCGCATCCAATACTTTTTTGGAAGTATCCGTAAAATCCAACGGTTTAATGTTTCCTTCCTCGTCCGCGGTATAGAGCACATGCTTCCCTTGTACCGTTTCTACCGTAGTCACACCCTTAATTTCCTCTTTGTCATTTAACTTGTTGATTCCTATAACACCTAGGCTTACTGCCAAGGCGATAGCGGCAGAAAAGAGGTATACTTTTAAACTGCCTTTGTTTGATTTGTTTGTATCCATATTATTTCTGATTATAATTATATTATTTTTTAGTACGTCCCTATATGTTCAATTCCTGTGCCATTTAAAACCCTGTGATTGCTAAAAATTTTTTAAAATTTGAATGCCTTTTAAGTTCTTTTTTAGACTGTTTAGTCTGATTTTAGGAAAAAGCATCAAAAAAATTGAAAGGAACGTACTTTTCGTCGACTCTTTATTAAAGTTTAAAGGCTGCCATCTAATCCAAATTGAGTTGTAAATTGGTTATTACCGTCTAAAGGGTCGGTATCTGACATTTTGACTTGATTTAATTTGCAGTAAAATGTTAGACAAAACAAAACCCTTGGATTTTTTTGTCGTATGTTTAAAAAAGAATGATAACCGAATCCTTAATGCGCAGTACCGCCGTTCTTATTTTTGCCAACTCTTCCCAGGAAGAAATGCGATACAAACCCCTTCAAAGGGGCGAGGTACTGTTCGACTCCTTGACCAATACGGTTATCCAGAAAGTCAAGCAATCAAAATTGACCTACTTCCATATATCGGAAAAACATCAAAATGGCTTTTCATTTGGGGAACGATTTTCCAACGCGGTTCAAAATGTCTTTGACAAAGGGTTTGACAAGGTAATTACGGTAGGAAACGACACTCCCCATCTACAAACGGCACACATTACGACCGCAGCCAAGGCCTTGGCCGATGGCAAGACCGTAATTGGTCCTTCCTTGGACGGCGGTTTCTATTTAATGGGCATCCATAAGGCGGATTTTAACAAGGAGAAGTTCCAGAGTATGCCGTGGCAAGAATGCAACCTGCTAAAGTCGCTTTTGGACACCCTACAGGAAACCTCTTGTCACATATTTCAATTACCGACCTTTAGGGACATCGATACCGTTAAGGATGTTCTTTCCTTGGTCAACTACATCAGGTCAATCTCCGTTTCGATACAAAAACTTTTTGCCCTTTGTCTTTCGGTCAAACAACAATTTTTACTTTTAGCGGAAGATTTTTATGTATCCGTCTTACTCCAAAACCCATATAACAAGGGGTCCCCAGTGTTAGTGCATATCCAATAATATGTACACGAAAGGTCTAAAACCTTTGTGAAAAGTTAAACTAACACCACCAAAAAAACATGAAGTATGTATTGTGGGTCGTGCTATTTTTCATGACCACCATAAATTTTGCCCAGGAGAGCGTATCGGGCACTGTATCTGATGTGTCAGGAGTACCCATTCCTTATGTGAATGTCCTGATATCTGGTACCAACAAAGGAACTACGACAAATGAAAAAGGTTTCTACGAACTTTCCAAATTGAACGAAAATGCCATCCTGGAATTTTCAGCTATTGGATATGAAACGCAAATAGTTCCCATAGATGGTGCCTTGGTGATTGATATTGCCTTATTGGAATCCTCCGAACAATTGGACGAAGTGGTCCTAACGGCACTTGGATTAAAAAGAGAGACCAAGGAATTGGGTTATGTGGTCCAAAGTTTGGACGCTAAGGGCGTTACCGAAGTTAAATCGGTCAATTTTTTGGATAACCTTACAGGTAAATTGGCAGGAGTTACCATTAGCCAAGGACCTACAGGAGTAGGTTCCACCTCAAAAATTACCATACGGGGAGAAGCTTCCTTCTCCAATAACAACCCACTTTTCATCGTAGACGGAGTACCCATTAACAATAACTCGGTTTTTAACTTTACCAACGAAGCGGCTGCGGGCTTTCAGGAAATCGATTTTGGAAATGGTGCCATGGAAGTCAATCCAGACGATATTGCAGAAGTATCCGTGCTGAAGGGTCCGAGTGCAGCTGCATTATATGGCACCCGGGCTTCCAATGGGGTCATTGTCATAGAAACCAAAAGAGGTAGAAACAGTACAGGTCTTGGTATTAGCTATAATACCAGCTTTTTCGTGGATACAGCCTTTCAATTGCCCGATTTTCAAAATGAGTATGGACAGGGCAATGCGGGACAATTTGCCTTTGTAGATGGACTTGGAGGTGGCACCAATGATTTAATATCCTATAGTTGGGGGCCTCGTTTGGACGTAGGCAACCTTATTCCCCAATTTGATAGCCCAGTTACTTTGCCCGATGGAACCGTGGTGCGAGGTGGCGACACTGCACTTTATAGTGGTCTGCCTATTACGCCCACCCCATTTGTTTCACATCCAGATAACCTTAAGGATTTTTACAGAACGGGAACTACCTTTATCAATAACATAGCGGTTGGTTCAACCTTTCAAAAAGGTAGCTACCGACTTTCCTTTACCGATTTACGTAGTGAATCGATTATTCCTGGGGTAAACCTGGATAGGCAGACAATAAATACGCGTTTGACATTTAGACCTACGGATAAAATAAGGGTTAACTCGACCATCAATTATGTGAATTCTAAAAGTGATAACCGACCATCTAATGGTTACGGTTCCGAAAACGTAAATTATTCCTTGGTAGGTTGGGGGCCAAGATCCCTGAACATGGATAGCTTACGAAATTATTGGCAACCCGGATTAGAAGACGTTCAGCAATACTCTTTCAACTATACCTATTTTGATAATCCATTTTTTACCATGTCCGAAAATAGAAACTCTTTCAATAGAGACCGAGTGTTCGGGAATATTTCGGCAAGTTATGATATCACGGAGCATTTGACCGCTTCGATTCGTTCGGGCATGGATTATTCAAGCGAACTAAGACAGTTACGACGTGCCTTTAGCTCTAACCGATTTCAAAATGGTGGGTATGCAGAACACGATGTGTTGTTTAGGGAGATAAACACTGATTTTCTTTTAAATTATACCAATCGTTTTAAAGATGTAAGCCTTGATGTTAGTGTAGGTGGAAACCGGTTGGACCAAAAGGCCTTTACTTCTCAATCACAGACCACTAGTTTGGCGCAACCGGGAATTTTTAGGCTATCGAACGCGGCCTCCCCAGTAGAAGTCTTTGAATTTGAATCGAACAAGCGAATTAACAGTTTTTATGGCTTGATGAAGTTGGGGTATAGGGATTTCCTCTTTTTGGACTTCACCGGAAGAAACGACTGGTCCAGTGCCTTGGCCACTCCATTTTCGGTAGACAACACCTCGTTTTTCTATCCTTCCGTATCTTCCAGTTTTATTATTTCTGAAGTAGTGCAACTGCCCAATTTAGTATCCTTTGCAAAATTGAGGGCCAGTTGGGCCCAAGTAGGTAATGACACAAACCCCTATCAAACGACTGGGGCCTTCGTTGCCCAGACGCCTTTCAATGGTCAACCTACCTTTAGCGATCAAAATACAATTGCCAATCCCAATCTACAACCGGAACGTACCTCTTCTTGGGAGGTTGGTGCCGATATTCGATTTTTTGGTGATCGGCTAAGTATGGATATATCTTACTACAATGCCTTAACCGAAGACCAAATTCTTTCCTTGCCTATTGGCATATCCTCTGGATATACACAACAGGTTGTAAATGCGGGAAGTGTTCGGTCCACTGGGGTGGAAATTATCGGGGGTATTTCACCCGTCCTATCCAATAATTTCAAGTGGAACAGCAGTTTGAATTTCAGCACCAACCGCGCCATTGTAGAGGACTTGCCCCAAGATGAAGGGCGTTTGACATTGGCCTACTCAAGAATCTATGACAGTCAAAACCAAACGGTATTTTTACAGGTTGAAGAAGGGGGACGCATTGGGGACCTTTATGGTACCGGTTATTTAAAAAATGAAAACGGAGATTTTATTCTTACGGATGAAGGACGTTACATCCCTGATAATGAACTTCAAAAACTGGGAAACTATAATCCGGATTTCATGCTAGGGTTTAATAACCAGTTCCAATACAAAAATTGGAACCTTGGCTTTCTATTCGACTGGCGCCAGGGTGGTATCATCGTATCGAGAACCAGGGCCCTGGGAAATGTGGGAGGTCAATTGGTAGAGACCGCCTTTCGGCCAGAAGAAGGAATCGTGCCCCAAGGGGTCGTAAATATTGGAACGTCTGAAAACCCTGTCTATGAAGCTAATACGGTAGCGGTTTCGGCTGAGAGTTATTATCGCCAATTTTACGACCGAAACCACGAGGAAAATAATACCTATGATGCCTCTTTTCTAAAACTACGGCAGTTTTCTTTGGGCTATACATTTACCGACCTTTCCCTTTTTAACCAAAACGCAACCCTAAACCTATCCTTAATCGGAAGAAACCTTTTTGCCCTAACCGAGAATCCGCACTTCGACCCCGAGCAATTCGCCGTACAAGGACAGGGATTTATTAGTGGTGTAGAGGATATGTCCTATGCCACTTCAAGAAGTATTGGAATAAAAGCAGGATTTAATTTTTAAAAAAATGAAAATTATATTTAACATACTAGTTAACAACTTATTTGGCCTCCATGTCATACTTTTCGACGTTTGGACAAGTAATAAGGCTATTTCCCTTCCTTTTAATTCAAGCAAAGTTGACAAAAAAAGGAACAGTCGGGGTTTTTTCTTGAGCTTGATAGGTGTATTAGCACTTGTATTTACCACCTCCTGTACCCAAGATTTTGAGGATATCAATACAAATCCAAATGCACCCGTAAATGTACAGCCCAGTTTATTGTTGAGGCAGGTAATTTATGATTACGGGGAGCAAATGTCCTACGAAGGCTTTACGGCGGGCAATCTTTTAGGGCAGTATACTACCGCTTTGGATTTTAACCTTTTTGATAGGCATAACTTAAAATCGCCCCAACTAGGGGGTAATCCATGGCCCATATTCTATCAAAACCTAAGGGATAATGAACTGGTTTTAAACCACTCCCTTGAAAATCCCTCCCTTAGGGTTTACGAAGGACCGGCTCGTATCATGAAGGCCTACATGGCCGCTGCCTTGACAGATCTTTTTGGGGATGTTCCCTATTCAGAAGCTTTTAAGGGAAATCAAGGTACCGTCACGCCCGTCTACGATGCACAGCAGGATATTTATATGGCTGAAAATGGAATTTTCGATAATCTAACCAAGGGAATAGCGGCTATCCAGGCGTATGATGGAAATATTGCTCTGGAGGGTGATATCCTGTTCAGCGGAGACTTGGATAGCTGGGTGCGTTTTGCCAATTCACTAAAGATTAAATACCTCATGCGCGTCTCCTCAAAAATGGATGTTTCAAACGAATTACAAACCCTGTTTTCCGAAGGAAATTTCATCAGCGAAAATAGCCAAAATGCCATTTTTAGTTTTACCGATGGGGAACCCAACAATTTTAGATTGGCAAGGTTGCGAATTGGCGACTTCAACAATTTTGTCATGTCTGAAACCATGGAGGAAATCCTTATCAATTTGGAAGATCCCCGTATATCAAGGTTGTTCAGACCCTTTGCCAGTAGTGAAACGGGTAATGGATATAATGGCCTATTGAACGGTATCGATGCTTCCTCCACTACGGTCACGTTGGCCGATTACTCTTTGGCCGGAACCATATTCCGGGAAAATACAGGCTTATTGGATGCCAATTTTATGACCAGCATGGAAACGTATTTCCTATTGGCGGAAGCGGCACAAAAGGGTTTAATTTCTGCCGATGCCCAGAACTTGTATGAAATTGGTGTGTCCCAAGCATTCGACTATTGGCAGGTGGACTTGCCAAGCGATTATCTTTCAGGAACCGGGGCAATGGAAAATGGCGACCCCTTGGAGAATATCATCACCCAAAAATGGATCGCCAATATGATCAATGGCTATGAAGGTTGGATCGAATATAGAAGAACCGGTTTTCCCCAACTCAAAACGATATCGGCCAGTTTAAACGATGACCTAATTCCCGTAAGAATGCCCTACCCGGCGGAGGAAGAAGCGTTGAACAACCAAAATTATACCACAGCCGCCAACAACACGGATGGCAATAGTATCAATGTAAATGTGTGGTGGGACCAAGAATAATCTAAAATGAGCGACCTAGTATTTTGGCAGTGGGGATTGATTCTAGTATCTAGTTTGGTACTGTTTCTTCTTTCCCCATACGCAAAAGATACCAATCAGTTTTTTAATGCGTTTCAAAAAAGGGGCACGCCCAATACCTTTGTCCTTATGGGCAGTTTGATCATCTCATGGATTTTTGCCAAAAGCATAACCAATGCCGCTAACCTAGGTTTGGAATTTGGTATCGTTGGTGGGATTGCCTATGCGGGTTACTATGTGTCCTTTGCCGTTGCGGGTTTCATTATATACCAAATGAGGGTAAAAGCAAAATATACCAGTATCCATCATTTCTTGACCTCCAAGTTTGGAAAAAGAGCGGTTTCCCTGTTTTCTATGTTGATTGCCATTCGATTGTTCAATGAAGTTTGGAGCAATACCATGGTCATTGGGTCCTATTTTGGGGAAGCTGGGTCGAGTCCGTATTACTGGAGTATCCTGATTTTTACCTTGCTAACATTGGCCTATGTTATCAAGGGTGGCATGAGCAGTTCCATTTTTACCGATGTCGTACAAATGGCCTTGTTCACCCTATTACTAGGGATAATACTTCTTACCATATACGGACCTAAGACCGATTTTACGGTAAAGGACACAGTCAGTTCAGGTATATGGTCCTTTGAAACGGGACTAAACCTATTGTTTGCCGCGATAATTCAATCCTTTAGTTATCCCTTTCACGATCCTGTTCTAACGGACAGGGGGTTCATTAGCGAGCCTAAGGTGACTTTAAGAAGTTTTCTAGGAGCCAGTTTTCTTGGCGCCCTATGCATAGTCCTTTTTAGTTTTATTGGGATATATGCGCAGTCCGAAGGCCTAGTTGGACAGGCCGCTGTTGAAGTGGGCAAAGCCTTTGGGATAATTACCTTGTTGGTCATCAATTTCATCATGATCACTTCAGCGGCTTCTACATTGGATTCTACCTTTTCTTCCTTCTCAAAACTGATTGCTGTAGACCTAAAACTCGGGAAAACGCTTAGTATAGGAAGGTGGTCAATGGTTTTTATCGCCTTTTTGGGTACGATACCCGTTTTTTTGGATGCCGAAATTTTATCGGCTACCACCATAAGCGGCACCATGGTCATAGGATTGACGCCCGTATTTATCTTTTGGAAAGGAAAGGCCCCTAAAATTAGTTTTCACCTGAGCATTATCTGCGGATTGCTTTTTGGTTTATTGCTTGTTTTTCAACGCTTTCCTGAGCAATTAATTTTAACGGAAGGGAACTATGCCGATTTGCTTTGGATCAACGTCTGGGGCATTCTTTGTTGTACATTTTTATATTTTATACCCTCATGGATCAAAAAATAAGGGACATAGGAAATAAGGAAGGTAAACTACTGCTGTTTGGCGGCGTTTATAGCAACCTACAAGCCTTGGAAAAGCTAATTTCAATAGCCAAAAAAGAAGGTATACCCCCACAGAACTGTATATGTACGGGTGACATTACGGGATACTGTGCCCAACCCGAAGAAACGGTACAAGCCTTCAAAAATTGGGGGGCTTTGAGTATTGCCGGTAATGTAGAACTACAGCTGGCCAACGACAGTGAGGACTGCGGTTGCGATTTTAAGGCAGGTGGACGCTGTGACAGTTTTTCCAAAATGTGGTTTCCATATACAAAAATGAAGTTGTCCGAAGAATCCCTGAAATGGATCGGCACGATACCCGAAAATATTAGCTTTGAATATGCGGGTAAAAAAGTAACGGTAGTCCACGGCAATTATGGCGATGTTTCAGAATTCATATTTAAATCCAACGCACAGGAAAGTAAGGAAAGGTGTTTTCAAGCCACCAACAGTCAAGTGATAATTGCAGGACATTGTGGGCTTCCTTTTTATCAAAGCATAAAAGGAAAATTATGGATTAATCCCGGGGTTATAGGGATGCCCGCGAATGATGGCACCCCAAGGGTTTGGTATGTTCTTATGGAGGATATTGATGGTACTATGTCTTTCTCCCATGAATCCTTTGAATATGATTTCCAGACCGCTCAGCGGCTTATGTATCAAAACCATTTGCCAGAGGAATATGCGGACACCTTAGCATCCGGAATATGGGATAATATGGAAATTCTTCCGGAAATAGAGAAAATGGGACAAGGAATTCCCATTTCATTTACTATCGATTTAAATAAACAAAACATTCAATCCAAAACACAGCATAAAATGGCAGACTCGTATTATGACCCAAAAGATTTAAGAAAGTTTGGTAAAATAACCGAATGGAGCGAAGAACTAGGAACCAAGTTCTTTGATTACTATGGAAAGGTATTTGAAGAAGGGGCCTTGAGCGCCAGGGAAAAATCCCTGATAGCCTTGGCCGTTTCCCATGTCGTAAAATGTCCCTATTGTATAGATGCCTATACCAAGGATGGCCTTCAAAAAGGAATTACCAAAGAAGAGATGATGGAAGCCGTACATGTTGGAGCAGCTATAGAAAGTGGTGCTACCTTGGTGCATGGAGTGCAAATGATGAACAAATACAACAAGTTGTCGATGTAATCCCCCTGTCCACCAAGGGGGGAAGTATTGATACAAAACCTACTAAAAAATACTTATTTGGGATTGAGCATTATTATGTGGACAATCCTGAATACTTGATACTAAATACTAATTTCTAAAGAAATGGCTACAAAATCATTAAAAGCTACAGGAAACGAACTGGCGCAGAACAATCGCCAACTGGAAATCCTTAACGGAGGTATTTTTGCCGATGGGGAACTCCCCTATTTTAAGGATAAAATCGATCAAATTGGTCAGTTTCCTCTACGCCCCAAGAAATTGGAAATACTGCAGATCAATGTTGGATATATGTGTAACCAGGTCTGTGAGCACTGCCATGTGGATGCAGGTCCGGACCGCAAGGAAATCATGACACGCGAGACCATGCAACAATGTTTGGAAGTGATTAAAAATACGGGGGCACATACGTTGGATTTAACAGGTGGCGCGCCTGAAATGAATCCTGATTTCAGGTGGTTTGTAGAGGAGGCCGCAAAAGCAGGAATCAAGGATTTTATTGTACGTTCCAATTTGACGATTATTAGGGCCAACAAAAAATATCATGACCTGCCCGATTTCTTTAAAAAGCACAATGTACACGTCATTTCCTCCATGCCGCACTGGACCCGCGGAAAAACGGATAAACAACGCGGGGACGGTGTTTTTGATAAATCGATAAAAGCGCTTCAGGAGTTGAACGAACGAGGCTATGGGATGCCAGATAGTGACTTGCGCTTGGACTTGGTCTATAATCCATCCGGGGCCTACCTGCCAGGGGACCAGGCCGCCATGGAAAAAGATTTTAAGAAGGCGCTGAAAGAGGACTTTGGTATTCAGTTCCATAATCTATTTGCTATCACCAATCTTCCTATCGCCCGATTTTTGGATTATTTGATTGCTTCGGAAAACTATGAGGATTATATGTACGCCCTTGTGGAGGCTTACAATCCCGTTGCGGTGACCAATGTTATGTGTAGGAACACCATTTCCGTAAGTTGGGACGGTTGGTTGTATGACTGCGATTTTAACCAAATGTTGGATTTAAAGGTAGCCAGTAAAATCAAACACATTAAGGACTATAATGAGGATATTCTTAACGATAGAAACATCATCATTTCCCAACACTGTTATGGCTGTACGGCCGGTGCCGGTAGTAGCTGTCAGGGAACTGTGGCTTAAGCCTCCCCTAACCCCTCCAAAGGAGGGGAATTTTTATTCTACTTTGGTGGTATCAGACATGAACTATATCATGGCACACGTTATTAATCCTTAAAAGTGTTCACATAAACCGACCAAGTGGTCGGTTTTCATTTTCAGAAAAGTAGTAATTCATCGGGATTTTGAACTTTCGCCGATTTTTTTCTTCATCATATCCAAAGAATCGAATTTCTCCAAGTATCGGTCGGTTCTTTGTACAGACCAAACGGTCGGATGAACCCAAATCTTGAAATCATGGACAAAACATTAAAACGCATGGCTACCATGCACCGAATGCAAACTGCTGGATTAGAACTTTTTTATGCAAATGGATATTATGCTACCAGTGTTGACGACATCTTAAATAAACTCTCGCTTTCCAAAGGGGCCTTTTATTATCATTTTGAATCCAAAGAGGACTTTTTTGTTCAAATCATACAGAATTTACTTTCTAGAAAAGTATATAGTTGCCTTATAGAGCCCATAGAAGGTTTTAGCAACCCACTGCAATCCATCAATTCATGTTTTGAAGAAGCTCTTGAAACGGCCGTTCACAATGAGATGGACTTTGGCTGCGTCCTCAATAACTTCCTTACGGAGTTTCGCGGTAGGAACGAGGTAATTATGAAGCATTTAAACGAAATCCTATCAATTTGGGAGGTAAATTTGGTTTCTACCCTTCAAAAAGGAAAGTTCAACGGTCATATTGACCGGCATGTGGATTGTGAAGCCGCAGCTACGTATTTGATGAGTTCTTATTTTGGTATAAGAACATTAATGGTAGGCGCAGCACCTAGTGCCAGAAAATACCGTTTTATGAGTCAATTGAAAATGTATTTAAAAACATTGGAGCCTAAGAAGGTAGCGGTTTAGACCTTTTCAAGTATTTGTAGGGCTCTCGTAACTATTTGTTCAGGTGCTAGTGTTTCCATTACCAGTTCGTAGCCTGGCGGGATTTTATTTCCATACACGGAGGTAGGTATCAACGGATATTTTTTTCTATCTGAAGTGATTTGATTTTCTTCCGGTTGGCCAAAGGGCACAAAACCTGCGACAGGGTGTGTTACACCCCAAAGTGTAATAACGGGAACCCCATACATGGCAGCCAGATGTCCGTTACCGCTGTCCATGGAAATCATTACATCCAAGTTACTGATGAGTTCCAGCTCTTCTTTAAATGATATTTTTCCTGCGGCGGAAATACAATTGGCAAATTTTCCTTCCCAACCCTCCAAAATTGTCCCTTCGTTTTGACCGCCTCCAAAAAGGACAATTTTTACATCCTCAATGGCACTTAAATCGGCTATTAAGGTCTCCATAAAATCGAGCGGATAGATTTTACCCGGGAATGCGGCAAAGGGTGCTATACCGATTACCTTTTTTGCATCGGAAAAAACATCACAGGCAAATTCAGCGGTAATGTTTCGGCTCTTTAGTACATGGTCTTTGTTTACGGGGAAGTGAAAGCCGAGACTCTCAAAAACCGATTGATAGCGTTGATACATCGGTTTTAGGGGCTTTAATTCCTTGTTTTTTCCCGATGTCAATTCCCTTTTCTCCTTTCTACCCTTATCCAGCTGCTCAAATGGTTTTCCAGAAAACCTAAAAAAGACTTTTAGTACATTACTCCGCAGGACATTGTGTATATCTGCCACGGCATCCACATCCAAACTTTTTAATTGTTTAAAAAGTTTCCAGAGTCTTAAAACTCCTTTGTGTGCTCCTTTCACATCGGCAATGAAAACTTTTATATTGGGAATTTCAGAAACAATGGGCGCAAAAAATGGTTTGGTAAGGAAGGTGATTTTTACATCGGGGTATTTTTCGGTCAAAGCAAGAAGTACAGGAACCGTCATGGCTACATCACCCATGGCTGATAGCCTGATCACCAGCATATGACGTATCTTACTTTTGGCCACGTAGGATGGGATTTAGTTCCTCATCATTGTACATCTTCATCTGCTTGTACACTTTCATGTATTTGTTGCCTTCCTCTATATCTTTCAATAACTGGTCTATGGCCGTGGAAAGATCTCTGCGCTGCTCCAAAAGAATGTCCAATTTCTCCTGACACTTTTTTAGATGTTCCTGGGATGCATCCTTCCTGTTCACCTCCTCCTGCATGTGGTAAATTTTCAAGGCGAGAATGGAGAGCCTGTCCACGGCCCACGCCGGACTTTCTGTATTGATCGTGGCGTTTTGCTTAATTTCTACCGAGCGGTATTTATCTAGGAAATAACTGTCAATGTATTCAACAAGGTCCGTTCTGTCCTGATTGCTGGCATCGATTTTTCGCTTTAGATCCAAAGCTTGGAGCGGTTCTATTTGTGGGTCACGGATGATATCCTCATAATGCCATTGTACGGTATCGATCCAATTCTTTCGGTATAGCAAATGTGCTATATCGTTTTTTGGATAGGGGTTTTCAAAGACCTGATACACATCGTCCTTTTCATGATACTTCTCAATACTTTCCTCGAATACCTTTATGGCAAAGTCACTGAACATAATTGAATTTTTGACAAAGATACCTTATATCAGGAAATCAGAAGCCTACCCAAAAAAAATGAAATAGGAATTAAGAAGCTGGCTATAAGAAAGATCTCCCTGAATTTTTCGCGCTTAATGGATTGCACATAATTTGTAATCAAAATAACCGATGGGAAGAACGTAATTAACAAAGCATAGTTGTCCTTTGAAAGGACCAAAAGGTTTACCAACAAACCCAACACGAAGGATTGTACTACCAACCTGATCATGATGATCCGTCCAACTCCCGCCTTTCCCAATTTTAAGAAGGCCCAAATAACGAGTACCAAATTCGTTAAAATGTACAAACCGATTTTTACGCTTGACCCTAAATCAAAAGCAAACATGTTCTTAAAGTCTATATGAAATCTATAATGTTCCTGAAGCCAATCCAAGCGTTCAAAAACCGATAAAAAACCACCCAGTATTAAAACGAAACAAACTACCGAGGAAAGAATTACGAGCCAGTTTCTTAGGTTTTTAGGCTCATAGATAAATATGGCCGAAAGCACCAGGGCCAAATAGACTATGGCCCATTCATAAAAAAGACTACCGATCAATATCCATAAACTTGCATCAAAAATCTTCAGTTTAATGTTCTTAAGGGATTTGATGCTAAGGATTCGACGCATGGCCAAAAGCAAAAAAAAGTTGCAAAATATGGCGTTTGAATCCCCTAGGGTATTTGGGAAGAGCATTAGCAATAAGGTAAAAAATAGGATGGCATACGAATTGTTCTTCGTTAGCTTGTTGCGTTTTACTATGAAATCTATAATGAAAACGCTGAATATCAAGACGGCCAATACGATAAGTTCCTTAATCGGTTGTAAGGTGGTTAAATCCCGATTTAGTATAAATAATAGCGTAATGGGATATAACAAAAAGATAAAACTGAACAGTATGACAAAGTTTACCGGTTTTGTTTTACCAAAAATGCTTGAAATCATGGATGATTTTTATACTTTTGCCCTGTAAATATAGGAATAAGATGAAGTCATTTTTTTACGGTATCGAGGATTTGTTCGTCAATGTACTTTTTGCACCATTGGATGCATTGCGATTTATGGAAAGCTGGACCCTATCCAATATTTTAAACTGGATATTTATGTTGATAGGATTCGCGGCATTTGTGTATTGGATGCTGGAGCTTAAAAAGTTCAACGATAACGGTGAAGAGGATAAGTCGATATCTTCGCACTCGTACCTATAAAGATCAACACTTAAAAAAAACGGCATTTTCCAATTTGGAAAATGCCGTTTTTCTTTATAGGTCAAAACCTATATCCCGCCGGTAGTTCATTCCCTCAAATTGTATCTTTTGAACGTTTTTGTAGGAAATCGCCAAAGCCTCCTTAAATGATTCCCCATAGGAAGTTACCGCCAAGACCCTTCCGCCATTTGTTAATATTTTACCCTCTTTAAGGGTGGTACCCGCCTGGAAAACTATGGAATCCTCAATGGTGTCGATCCCGCTTATCTCTTTTCCTTTTTCGTAAGCACCTGGATATCCGCCCGAAACCGACATCACCGTGGTGGCGGCACGTGCATCGATTTTAAGCGCCACATCGTTTAAACTCCCTTTGGCAACGGCATCCATCAACTCCACAAAATCATTTTGGATTCTAGGCAATACGACTTCGGTTTCCGGATCACCCATACGAACGTTGTATTCGATTACCTTGGGATCATCGCCAACTTTTATCAAACCGATAAAAATAAAACCCTTGTAAGGAAGCTTGTCCATTTTAAGCCCTTCTACGGTAGGTTTTACAATTTGGTCGTGTATCTTGCCCATAAAAGTATCATCGGCGAAAGGAACGGGGGAAATTGCACCCATACCGCCTGTATTGAGTCCTGTATCGCCTTCACCGATTCTTTTATAATCCTTGGCCGTGGGCAACACCTTGTAGTTTGATCCATCGGTAAGTACAAAAACACTTAATTCTATGCCGTCCAAGAACTCCTCTATGACAACGGTGGTGCTGGCGCTTCCAAATTTGGCATCGACCAACATGGATTTCAATTCCAATTTTGCTTCTTCCAAATCCTTAAGAATGACCACTCCCTTTCCGGCAGCGAGACCATCGGCCTTTAAAACATAGGGAGGGGCAAGTCGCTCCAAAAATTCATATCCCTCGTTCAAGGTCTCCGAAGTAAAACTTTGGTATTTGGCCGTTGGAATATTATGACGCATCATAAACTCCTTGGCAAACTCTTTACTACCCTCTAGTTGGGCGGCCATTTTTTGTGGCCCGATAACGGGCACATGCCTCAATTGGGCATCCTCCAAAAAGAAATCATGGACCCCATTTACCAAGGGGTCTTCCGGTCCAACAATCACCAAGTCGATTTCCTTTTCCAGCACGACCTCTTTGATTTTATCAAAATCGTTTACACCAATTGGTATGTTTTCACCTAAATTGGAGGTGCCCGCATTTCCAGGGGCAATGTAGAGCTTTGATAAATGATCGCTTTGGGACAACTTCCAAGCGAATGCGTGTTCACGGCCCCCAGATCCAAGAATTAAAATGTTCATGAGTATGCTTTTGGCAAAAGTAAGCTTTGATGCGTAAATAAACTATTTGGAAGAAAAATCCCGATGTTCCTTTTTCTGCAACTCCTCAGGAGAAAGAGATTTGAAATAATCGTATACGATTTTTAGGCCTTCAGACCGACTTACCTTAGGCTCCCAGCCCAAAATCTCTTTTGCTTTTGTGATATCCGGTTGGCGTTGGGTGGGATCGTCCTTGGGAAGCGGTTTATAAACAATTTTCTGATTTGTCCCGGTCAGGGCAATTATCTCCTCTGCAAACTCTTTAATGGTAGTTTCATGCGGATTTCCAATATTGACAGGATCCGGATAATCGCTGAATAACAATCGGTATATTCCTTCAATCTGATCATCGATATAACAGAAGGACCGAGTTTGCGAACCATCACCAAATACGGTCAAATCTTCCCCTCGCAAGGCCTGACCCATAAATGCCGGTACCACCCTACCATCATTCAACCGCATTCTGGAACCGTAGGTATTAAAAATACGGACAATCCTTGTTTCCAATCCGTGGTGTCTGTGGTAAGCCATGGTAATGGACTCCATGAAGCGCTTGGCCTCATCGTAAACTCCCCTAGGGCCTACCGGATTCACATTGCCATTGTATTCCTCGGTCTGTGGATGCACCAATGGATCCCCGTACACCTCCGAAGTGGAAGCCACCAATATTCTTGCCCCTTTCTCCTTGGCAAGGCCCAAAAGGTTCAGCGTACCCAACGAACCTACCTTTAAGGTTTTGATTGGGATTTTAAGATAGTCGATAGGACTGGCAGGAGAGGCAAAATGCAAAATATAATCCAATTTGCCCGAAACATGCACAAACTTGGTCACATCATGATGATGAAACTCAAAATTCTCCAATGGGAATAAGTGCTTTATATTATCCAGATCTCCCGTAATGAGGTTATCCATGCCAATGACATGAAAACCTTCATTAATAAATCTGTCACATAAATGTGAACCAAGAAATCCGGCCGCGCCTGTTATTAGGATTTTTTTCATTTAATACGCCTTTTCTTCACCTTTAAAAGCATTCAAAACGGTTTGCACAATTATTTTTATGTCTAAAATGAATGACCAGTTTTCAACGTAGAAAATATCAAATTTGATTCTGTTTTGAATATCACTCTCCTTTTCTATCTCTCCTCTATAACCTCTAATTTGTGCCAAACCAGTAATTCCAGGTTTTACGAAATGCCTTAACATATATTTATCGACCCTATTCGCGTATTCGTCCGTATGTTTTAACATATGTGGCCTAGGCCCTACTACGGACATGTTCCCAAATAGGACATTATAAAATTGAGGAAGTTCATCAATACTGGTCTTTCTGATAAAACGTCCTATCCTTGTAACGCGCATGTCATTTTTGGCAGCTTGTTTATCGTCAGAATCTTCATTTACGGCCATAGAACGAAACTTAAAACACTGAAATTCCTTATTATCAAAACCCGTTCTCTTTTGGATAAAAAATATGGGGCCTTTAGATTCCAATCTAATTAATAGAGCCAGCAATGGACCAAACCATAATAATATTCCAAAAATCACAACAAGAGCGAAAACTATATCAAATAATCTCTTGACAAATGCATTCAGCGGATTATGTAAGGGAATGTCCCTTAGGGAAAGAATAGGTAGGTAGTCGTAGTATTCAAATTTTAATTTCTTGGCGAAGATATTCTTATTATCAGGCAAGAACTTTAAGGTTTTCAAGTTGTTATCGGCAAAATCGATAAATGCCGCAATTTCATCATTTCTAAGCTCTGATACGGAACAGTATATTTCGTCTACTTCGTTGTTGACTATGTACCTAAAACAAGTAATCAAGTCAAAGTTTTGGTCCTTGGTGGAAAACTGCCTTTTAAATTTATAACCAAATTCCTTTCTCTCCTCAAATACACTAATAAGCTGATTCGCTTTTTTGCTTTTCCCTATAACAACAACATTTCTAATATTTCCTTTCCATAGACTTCTGTACTGCATTAGCAATATGTAGTTGAGAAACTTTAAAACAAAAACTCCTGCAAAAACCAATAGAAAATACTTTCCAAGGGCTAGTCGGCTCATTAAGGGTTGCTTAAAAAAACCTATATAGGCGTACAAGACCAAAAAAAAGAAAACAAACTGCGTAAACAGCTTTCTTAGTATTACAACTACCTTAGAATACCTGTGAACTTCATAAAATTCATTTTTAAATGAAATGATAATCCAGGTAATAGAAATATAACTATGGAAAAGCCATGGGTTTTGAAAGTTAATAGGTAAGAAATTGGTAAATAGGTTTACAACCAAAAGGTCCATTAAATAGGATAGCGGTGTTAAAAAACCAGAATATCTATGTTGTTTATGGAACATTTAAATTATACCTCTAAAATTGATTCAAAATTCTTCTATTGATTTGCTTTCGTTCAATATCAAAAAACCAACCCCATTTATTAAAATATTTGAAGGATGAATCTAAATGGTATCTTAATAACTTTTTATTTTTATATGAACCTTTACCATGTTTATGAATTATTGAACAAAAAGGATAATACACTGTCCTATAGTGAGAATAAATTCTTCTAATCAAGTCTACATCCTCCATATACATGAAAAATCTCTCGTCATAGCCCAATACCTTGTCGAATACACTTGATTTAACCAAAAGAAAACATCCAATAAAAAAGGGTACATCTATAACACTTTTCTGATTAAATGACTTAAGTTCAAATTTCTCGTCTAACGCTTTAAGAACCGACTCTAGAGGAAGAAATCTTCTTATAAACAAATATCCTGGGGTTGGAAGCAACCTCGCTGTATATTGCAGACTACCATCAGGATTAAGTACTTTGGGAGACATCAGCCCAATATTTTTGTTTAGCTCCATATAATCCAACATTTCACTCAAAATCGCTGGGTCAAAATGAACGTCAGAATTTAAAATTAAATGATAGTCCGAATTTTTTCTTGCAAAATTTATGGCAATATTATGGGCCCTTCCAAAACCTAAGTTTTCTCCATTATATATGTATTCAATTAGGTCAGTTTTATCTATCAATTCCCCTAATTCCATTGTTGGAGAATTATCAATGAAATAAAGTTTGGTGTTCAATTTAGACCTAGAAATGATATCAATAATATTGAATATTTCTTCCTTATCTGTGTTGTAAAGAACTACAGAAATAGTTAAGTTATATTTCATATAATTGTTCTTTCTCCTTGTCCATATGATTCTGCTTAAGAGAAAACAAAGCAAATAAAAAGCAAAGGACGAAAAAAGGTTTAGAGGTTTGTAGTACGGATTCTGTTAAAAAAAGATAACTAGTGCCAAATATAAATAAAACCATTGGTTTGCTCTTGTAAAGCTTTGTCTGTTTTAGATAAATAAGGAGAATGGCTAAAACCGTAAAGATACCTGCCAAACCCAATTCAAGCCACATCGTCAGAAATTGATTGTGGGAATGGTTAAGAATTTCAGGCACTTTAAAGCCCGTACTTTCCATGAATTCCGAATGATGAATTATTTTGTCTGAACTGCCTAGACCATAACCAAAAAGTGGTCTCTCTTTAATCGCTTCCCAGCTAACCCTCCATAACTCATGTCTGTTTTGATCTAGTTTGTTAATTCCTACAAAGAGGAGTAATGTTAAAACGAGGAACAACAATGTATTAAAACCTATACTCCACTTATAGTCTTTCTTTAAGTACAAGTTTAATAGAACTATCAAATAAATCAAAAATGAAATTCTAACACCCATAAGGACAATTGTTAAAACTATAAATATATTATACAACCAGTATATTCTTGTTTTTCGATTAAATTCGGTCATTTCATCCATTAGCGGCAGAACCATGATAGAAAAAAAGGAAAGAAATGCCGCATGGTCATAATACAACCAATCCCTTATATTTCCACTGTAAGTCTTTATGTTTTCGAAATATTGCAAAATTTCAAGTCCGAAGACATCTTGAAAAGATATGAGAAACCCAATTGCTGAAGTGCATATTAGCGCATTTAAGAAAAGAAAAACATGCACATAGCACTTGGCAACTTTTTTTTTATCTAAAATATTACTATCTAAAATTAAGGAAAAAACTAGGAGTCCCAATTGATGGTCTATTGCTTTTAACCCTATTGGTCTCCCAAAAATGACTAAAGCAAAAAACAAAGCAACTAGAAAAATACCATTCAAATTTTTATAATTGAAACTGGAAAGAACCATAGACTTGTACAGGCCCCAAAGACAAACTAAAATCGCTGCAAACGTTGTCCAGGCAATTTTTAGTGGTATGGAAAAAATAAACATCAAAAAAAGAAAATCGGTAACCGAAAATTTAAGGCCCCATACTCTTTCCCTAATGAGGATAACAATCAAAACGATTATAAAAGGAAAAAACAAAGCTAACCTATTTAATGGGTGATTATCCAATAGTATATGTGCTAACGGATCAAAGATTATATAAGGATCATTAGGATTGGCTCTTGTGTTAAAACCAATTGTTTTGTTTCTAAAATCCAAGTCCACCGCCTCACTATTTAAAAAAATATGGTCAAAGATTTTATCCTTAAATAAAACTTTATGACTTGTTCCATAAAATATCCTTAGGCTGTCTATGGATATTTTGGAAACCTGTGAGGTATTATCAAAATCCAATCTGAAGTTTGTAACTAAAGTATCATTCCCAGGAAGATGAAACCTTATAGTGGTATCATCCAATTTTTCTCCATCCACTTTTTGGTGTCGTGTGAACTTTTGGTTGAAAGAATAATAAAGGGATGTATCAAAAATATTCTTGGTGGAAAAGTAAAAGTCGATTTTGGTATCGTTGGATAAAATTTCGCTTTTGAGATGAATAAAAATCAACGTTTGGAGCATTGCACCAAGAAAAATAGCCCCTATAAAAAGATAAATTCCATGTAGGGTTCTAATCTTAGGACTATTCATAAAAATCTTTTCAAAAGACAAAACATCAAATTGTAGCGCATGGCAATTTTCTTGAGAAATGAATTTTTGCTTTTTTCACCCGTTTGCGAAGCATTGCCGCCATGCCTTCTGTAAAAAATAAGTGGCTCGTCAAGATAAAAAGTCTTACCCCCAATTTCAGCAACCGATCCAATCCAAGCGTCATGCATATATATATTAACCGGAAAAGGAAGTGCCTTATCCAGAATAGGTCTGTTAAATGCCATAGTGGCACCAATAAAATTGTTCTTTATTAAATTTCTGAATAGACCAGTTCTAATTTTTCCTTTATTAAAAAGAAGAGTTGTCTCGTCAATAGTATCATTAAATACTGAGGCATTAGAAAAAACCAAGTCAAAGTCTTGCAGGTATTTTACCATCTTGGACACCTTGTTAGGATACCAAACATCGTCTTGATCGGAGAGAAAAATAATTTCCCCAGTGGCCTTTTTTAAGGCGTTTTCAAAATTCAAGATGATATTCTTTCGTCCCGATGGATACACAGAAATCCTATCATCTGCATAACTATTGATTATAGATAAGGTTTGATCCGTTGAACCATCATCCGAAACAATTAATTCGTCTGAATCCTTGAGTTGTGGCAAAATGGAATCTATCTGTTCCTTGATGAAATCTTCTCCATTATAAACCGCCATACATACAGATATCTTCATTGCTTTAAAACAATTTTTTTTCGTTCGAAGAATGCGAAAATAACACAGTATGCCAATTGAAAAGATATCCCGGTGACAATAAGCATATTGGTAAATATGTTCAAAAGGATAATTACCGACACAATTGAAAGACCGGTGATATGATAATTGCTGCTTCTAGGGACCAGAAAAACAATGAATAGCAAATAAATAAACAGATTGAAAATAAATAATAGATAGGGACCCCACCAACCCAAATATGATATCGATTTTGCATAAGTAGTTCCTACGGTTAGCCAAGGCACAATTCTAATCAAGTCTCTTTGTTGTACATTAAGGGGTCCGCCAAGGTTTTTCGAAATAATTTGTGGGAAATTCTCATAGAATATAAAACCAAGAAAGTCCTTTTCCTTTCTGTTTGTTTTGTCCACCGTATTCTGAAAATTTGCCAGGGGGGATGCTACATAAAGATAGGTCCAATAGAACTCCTTAGGTATCTTGGATTCCATGAATTCTTCAGTTGCCTGGCTTTGCACATAAATATAATCCCCTCCCGACCTTAGATTTCCCAATACTCCAAACATGTAGAGGGAAACAACCCCAAGAACCAATAGTTTTACTTGATTCTTAAAGCGGATTCTCCTAGAATAATGGATATATATGAATACTGAAGTTAGAAGACCCAACATTAAGATACTCCTGCTTAAAAAAAGAAGTGCCGGCAAGTATAATAAAAAATACACCCTTAAAAGTCTTTTGTTTTTCGTTGACAAATAGGTCGAAAATGTATGGGCCAATAAAAATGAATTGAACGATATCAAAATACCGTGCATCAACGGTATACCAAATTCCATATAATGGACCCCCGCCCTACCCATTAATTTGGAAAAAAGAGGAATGTCTCCTTCTATGAGAAATTCAAACAAATAAAAAAACAATAATATATAAGCACATTTAAGAATTAAACTAGGCTTTGTTTGAGAGTACGTCTTTTTAATGAGTTTTATATAATTAATAGCAAGACCAAAACAACCAAAGAAAAAAAAGGTAATTAGAAAGAAAAGTGTCATTGATTTACTGATACTTGGATATATGCTACTCCAATCCAATAAATAGACTAGAAAGGATAATGAAAAGCCTATTATATATATATAGAATGGATTTCTTAAGAGCCTAAACATGAACAAAGTATTATACCACTCCTTTATCTTCCAGGATTTGTTTAAAGAAGGGTATCATTTTATATTTCTTTACTAAAAATAAGATAATTACTCCCCACAGAACTACTAATCCAGCACTAATAATAAAATCATGGGTCAGGGATTTTTCAAATATTAGAAAGACTAGGGTTAGTCCAATTACTAAAATATTTTTTTTGGACAAAAGTTCAATATTTGGAAAATCCTCCTTAGAATACCAGACGTACCCTAATAATAAGACCATATGCACTCCTACACTTATCCATGCAGAACCTAATATTCCAAAATATGGAATAAGTGACAAATTCAATGAAATACTCAAAATCATACTTACAAAAACGACCTTAACCCTATTTACCTGATTGTTTGATATTGTAAGTAATGTTCCGTATAAGGCCGTTACTGTTCGGATTATAATTAACATACTTAAAGGAAGTACCAAGGAATACGCACTTTTGTATTCTGGGGTGTATAGTAATTCTATTATTTCAGAATAAAAAAAGGAAAATGAAATAAAAAGCAAACAACCCAGTATTAATAGAAAATGAGTTAGGTTGGTTGAAATTTCGTCAATGGAACTTTCTTTAAAATATTTGGAGGACAAATATGGTAATAGAACGTTGGAGGCCACATCCGAGACTATTAACAATATATACACTATTCTAAAAATAGATTGATAGAGTGCAACGTCTTCGGCGCTTAATAACAATGCAATTATCTGAGTGTCAGCCATAAAATAAAAAGTGCCAAAAATAAATTGTGCACCATAAGACCAACTATATTTCAAAAGATGTTTTTGGATTTTTTTGCTATACCAATTTTTAACAAAAATATCTCTGCAAAAAACCATCAAGGCGACTAATTGAACTATCCTTGCAACTACTAAAAACCAAATAAAACCTTTTATATCTATAGTTCCCATATAAATTAGGAACATTAAAAAGGTGATTACGGCCGAGTACAATAATATCGATAATGAAGCATCCCTAAACCTGTTCCTTACCCTCAGAACAGCCTGTAAATATAGGGCATAGGAGGTGAGAACGGCAAATAACACAAATATCTGACCAACGATTCTCCATTCCCCTGAATAAAACAAAAAAAGATATATCGAAAATAGGGAGCAAAAAAACACCACAAGTAACATCTTTTGAGCTAAAGTGTTCATGATGTATTTCTCAGCTGAAAAAGCATTCTGGGGCACGTCCTTCATAATCATTAAGGACTGGCCAAAGTCCAAACAAGTTGCCAATAGGGTCGCGAAAGAGAATCCAAAGGTCAACAATCCAAAGTCCCGCATTGAGAGAACCTTGACCAAAAGAATAAATATTATTCCCCCAGTGTAAATCTGTAAAAATGCCGAAATTGTTTGCCAAAATATATTTTTGGATACCGTGGCCATTGAATCAATCTATTTGTGTTGTTCCTTCAATTCCAGCCACAATATGTTCTGCTATATTTAATTGGTCCATCCAACTCCTAACTATTAATGTTTTCCATGGGCCAGAATTATAACCCCTTGCCTCCAAATCATTTTCCCAAAGCCATTTTGGTGTAGGCCAAAGTGCCACTTTGGGCAATACAGTTTGATAAAACTGTTGAGACACTCCGTCTTGTCCATGGTGTGACATTTGTACATGAGTTGACCTAAGTTTTTCAATTCCCGTTCTATCCAATATTCTATTTCCCCCTTCAACACCCAGGTCTCCTGTAAATAGAACGGATTTCGAATTACTTTCAATTTTAAATACGAGTGAAGAATTGTTGATGTGATTAACCAGAATGTTAGGGTTTTCGACTCCTAGTACACTAAGTTTTACACCCGCATCCAAGTCAAGTTCCTCCCCTATTTCTGGGATATATTGGTTTATACCCGAAGCATCCACCTTCTCATAAAAATCCCTCGTATATTCAAAAGAATGTGGTTCATGAAGCCTAATTAATTCCAAGTCTAACTTTGAATGTATAATAGAATTGATGGTGAGGTTACTTTTCCTTTCAAGTATGTTTTTCAGGACTCCTACATGATCATAATGAGGATGAGTCAAGACCCAATAATCAACTTTCCCCCCCAATTGAAGTATGTATTCAACAACCAATTCTGCCGTATCCTCGGCCCCACCATCAATAAGTATTATCCTGTTCCCATCAGTTCGTAAAATATAACCCATTTGGGAGATACCTTTGTATTGTTCCAGCTGCCAAAGGCTAAAATCGTTTTTCCTATTTGGGAATGATTTTATTTCCAAAGTAAATGAATCCTCCTTTGAACAACTCGCAAATAGGGTGAAAAATATTAAATACAAAAAGGAACTGGCTTTCATGAGTGTTTAGCTAAGACTAATTATTGCTTCTGCAACTCTTTTACTATTGGCCGAATCATGATACTTATTATAAATTCTATTTTTTTGCTTTAATAGAGACTCGTTTTCCCTATTATTCCAAATATTTTTTAATTGATATAATATTTCATTCCAATCCCTAGCTATTGGACCAGCTACTGCTTCTTCATAATCAAAATATAGCTCCCTTGACTTTTCCATATATTCCTCTAAATCAAAAGCTGCAAAAATTATAGGTCTTTGAGTGAGCAAAAAATCAAAAAATACACTAGAATAGTCTGTAATCAAGGCATCCGCATCCTTCAACATATTATTGATGTCAGACTCGATATTAGCGTCACTAAGATGTATAATTCTGGATTTTTCCTTTTGATCGAATGTCTCAATGTCCATTTCTACAAAATGTCCCTTACTCACTAAAATCATATTTTCAGATTCCAAAAATTCTTCCACCCTTTTTTGATCAAAATCCGACTGCGTGAAAATATTCATAGGGGTATCACCACTCCTAAAAGTAGGTAAATAATAAATAATTTTAACACCGGGATACAGTTTTTCTAAATTTATATTGAAACCATCTTTTCTTTGAGAAAAAAACACATCGTTTCTAGGGCACCCTGTCTCTAAAATCTGATTTCTAGCTAGGTCGTAGGAAGATTGCATTAAGGGGGTAAATATCTCACTATTGGACACCATATAATCATAATTAAATTCAAAGGACATGGGGAAAACGTGTTTCACAATTTTACTGTAGTAAAATCCATTTACTGAAGAGTATTTATCGTCAAGTCCTATTTTTTTTAATGGGTTCCCATGCCAAAGGTGAACAAGCTTGGCTCCATTGATGAAGAGATAATTTATATCCTTTTTACCGGAGCTTACAAAAATATATTTTGCCTTTAAGCTTAATAATATTCCCTTTGTACTCCAATTTTTATGACATTCAAAACCTTGATTTACCAACTTTTCATGGACCACTTGACTTTTGGTAAGCCAGATTGCCCTTACTTTTGGATGATTCGTATTAACATAATCAAAAAGATATTTACTATTGTCCGAATATCTTTGACCATTCCAAGAGCCAAAAACCCAAATATGCCCCTTTCTTGGCAAAAGCTTTTGCAAATACCAAAGTGGAAGAAAAAATAACAGTGAAGTATATTTTAATAATTTGCGCATATCCTAAATGCCGAAAAGCGTTTTCGCCTTTAGGTAGTCCTCCTCAAAATCAACCTCAACAAATTTATGGTCCAAAATATCCATTGTCCTTATCTGGATTTCATTTTCTTGAATGGCACTTTGAATGACAGACTCCATGTACAAGTTCAACTTTTCTTGTTTAAAAAATCGCTCTGCTGTTAATTTAAAAAAATTCACCGTGGATAAAGAAAATTTGGCAATGCCCAAAAACTCTCCTTGAGATTTCTCTGGGGACACTTCCTTTGTTATATCCAGCAAATCTCCATTCTGATCCAAAACTACCTTCATTTCTTCATCGCCACACTTTTTCCTTTGAAAAGGGAGTACCATATCACCTTTATGGGAAACCAACATTTTCCAAATATCAATATCCGCTAATGTATCGGCATGTAGGAAAAGAAAATCATCTTGGATATAGGGCAAGGCCATATATAAAGAACCTAATACGTTACAATATGCCCAAAAAGGATTATAAATGGTCTGCACTTTGTTTTTTTTCATTACATGGTTCTCTATTTTTTCACTATTGAATCCCGTTACAATTAAAACCCTATCAATATTTAGGTTTTCAAGAATGTTTAAATTATAGTCCAATAACGTATTCCCATTTTCATTTAAAGGAAGTAAGCTTTTGGGTAAGTCGGCAGTATATTCACCTAACCTACTTCCCTTTCCAGCTGCCATTATTACTGCAATCATTATAATGATAATTTTAAAATGTTTATAATACTGTTCAAGTCCTTGTAGGAAGGGTCCGCATGCACATTTCCAGTTACAGCCAATGCGATATCTTCAATATCTTCAATTGTAATACCCAATTTTGATATCCCATAGTTTATTTCCAGCTGGTTCCTTAAATTTTCTACCTCGGTCAAAAATTCATCTACAGTAATACCCAAATCAGTTGTCAAATCAGTTAACTCCGATACTTTCTCTTCCATTAAATATCTTAGCCAGCCTTTGTAAATTCCAATTAAGCCCTGTGCATGGCTTGTCCCTGTCCTTGGTCCAATTACATACTGAATCCTATGTGGCAAACATGTAGAGCTTAATGCTAAGTTTATACCCATCAAGGAAGAAGCTATCGCAACTTTTTCCATATCGTCAAAAGAGTTTTTACGAACCGCAGGTAAAAGGTGCTGTAAAATAGTTCTAACACAGTTCACAGATTGGACTTTCACAATAGGACTGCTTTTTTTAGAAATATATGTTTCTATAGCATGTGTAAGACAATCAAAACCCACCTCTGCCTTTAGTTTAGGAGGACAGCCATTATGTAAGTTAGCATCTATCAAAACATAATCCGGTTGAACAATTTCTCCCCTAATACCCCCCTTCTTTCCAATTGCCTTATCGTAAATAATTGCTCCATATGACAATTCTGCACCCGTACCTGCTGTAGTAGGAATGGCCAAAACTGGAATTTTCTTAAAAGGTAATTGCCCCCTTTCGTAAAAGATGTCCTTGTAGCTAACTCCTTCAAAAGCTATAGAAAGCACTTTCGCGGCATCCATGGTGGACCCCCCTCCAATTGCTATTATGGTGTCTAGGCGAATCTCCTTTACCGTGTCAATGACTATATCCAAATCATCAAATGGTGCGTCCGGACTTATATGGTCAAAAATATATAGGTTGGATTTTTCTTTTAACGCTCTAAATATTTCAGGAAGTCCATAATTAGTAGCCACTGTTTTCGAGGTTAGGATTAAAATATCCTTACCCAATGGAAATTCACTAATCGATTCCAAACAAAGTTTGCCCGTTGAAATAAGTGGTTTTATTTTAAACATCCCTATAAATTACTAATTGTTTCAGAAGAAAAGGACTGTACTTTATTCCTAATGGCCAAATGTGTATCGTAAAGTGGTATTAATTGATTATTTAAGCTTTTATAGAATTCAAAAAATTCCTTATAAATCCCATGGTTGGTTTGAGATGGATTGATAATTTTCCTTATCCTAATTATATTGGAGGAAGCTTCCTCCACATTACTATATTTACCCAATGCTAATATGAGAAGTATGAAAGCACCAACGGAAGTACTTTCAAAATTCTCTATAACCTTAATTCTTTTGTTCGTTACATCCGCCTTTATTTGATTTATCAAGTCAAATCTTGCAAGTCCACCACTAACTGACAACGAATCAACCTCAACACCATTTTGCAATATTAACTGAAGTAAATCATTGGTTACATAGGCCGTGGATTCAAAAACCGCTCTTGAAAATTCCTTTATTGTGCTGGCTCGATCAACACCAAAGAATGTACCTCTTGCATTGGGGCTATTGAAGGGAGCCCTCTCTCCCAACATAAACGGCAAAAAAATTATGCCATGGGCGCCAATGGAAATTTGATGTGCATTGTTCTCCATGATATAGTAGACGTTCTTATCGTTTTCATCATAGAAAGACTGTTTAAGCCATTCGATGATACCCCCTCCCAAATTATTGGACGCGCCTATTAAAAAATTATCGAACTTTCCTAGTTTTTGCGATAGAATTGGCCCCTCCTTTTCGTTCAAACCTTTCTTTGACAATACGCGCACGGATGTCACGGTTCCAGAAACATCACATGCAGTTTTGGAATCACCATCGTATGAACCGATTACTGCACATATAGCATCATACGTTGTTAAGATATATTTACAATTGTTATTGAACCCAAATTTATTTTTTATCAAACTACTCAATCCAAGAGAAAATCCTATTTCCTTTACGGTAGGCAAAGTAGATTTTTCAATTTCCAACTCTGATAGTATTGAGTCTAAATATTCGTTTTCATAATATAGTCCTTTGCTTGCATTCAGCGGGTCTGTAAAAACTTCTCCCGTAAAATAAAAGTTTAAAAATTCCCCCGCTCCCATCCAATGGGAAACATTTTCGAACACATGTGGTTTATTACGCCTAAACCACAATGCTTTAGATATTATTGAGGAAGGAGGGCAATTAATATCTATGGAAGAAAAGTTCCTTGAAATAGCTTCATTTACCAAATCCGATTCCATCTGTGCCCTTTTATCGGACACCATCATAACTTTAGTTATGGGAGAACCATCATATTTCATTCCATAAATACATGATGAACTGGTTGTTGAAGTTATAAATTCTATATTTTCTCGTAAATGGTCAATTGAGGAAATTTCATGCAATATATCCTCTAATTTAGAACGCCATTCTAAAGCATCCTGTTCTACTCGATTATTGAATAATTTGGAATACACTGGTTTTGAAGTCACATAAACCTGCATACCTTCTTCGTTGAAAACAATTCCCCTAATTGACTTTAAGCCTAAGTTTATTATTAAGTACATTATACTAAACGGTATATTTATTTAAATAACTTTCAAAAAGGCCAGACATTCCTTCAATCATATGTTTATGAAAGGTTATTTCATTATATAATTCGTTCTGTTCTGCATATTCCTTTATCAAATCCATAGTACACTTTTTTAATTGGGTGGAAATATTAATCTTAACGACCCCTAATGATATGGACTCCAGTAATATTTCTTCGGGCAAGCCAGTACCTCCATGTAATACAAAAAATTGGTTGGAAGGAAGTTTCTCGCTAGCATCTCTCATTATTGAAATATTCAACCCTTCCAAATTCTCGTAAAATCCATGTGCATTACCAATACCCAAGGCCATTAAATCTATTTCTGTTTCTTCTACATACCTTATTATTTCCTGCAATTCTGCATATGAGGAGCCTTCCTCTCCAAATCCGTCTTCCACACCTGAAACTTTACCTAGCTCTCCTTCCACTAAGCAACCTTTCCTTTTCGCATACTCAACTATAATGTTGGTGTTCTTAATGTTTTCTTCAATTGACATTGCCGAACCATCAAACATAACGGAATCAAATCCACTATCAATACAGAATTTTATGAAGTCCAAATCAATGCAATGGTCCAAATGAAAATAGGTGTATTGAGTTTTGTATTTGGATATGATATAGTGTACGGAATACTTTTCATCCAAAAATCTTAAAAATCTTTCCGAAAATTGAATAATAACAGGTACGCTTAGCTTATTGGCACTTTTTACACATGCCTCAAGCTGGTAAAAATTTTGAACGTTGAATGCAAAGGTTGATTTTCCCCGTCTTTTTAAATCATCAAGAGCTAATTCTAGTTTATGTTTCAATTTCTACTTTTTAATTGTTTTTTTTCTCAAAGGACCATTCTAATTTCTACTTAGCTGATATTACTAACACTTATTGAGTCAAGGAATTCTAAGATTTACTTAATTGAATAACATTTATAATCTAGAGTATTCTAAATTAGGTAATATAAAATCCTTTTGGGAAACATTGATATGCTCTGTAGGAACTTTCCAATCAATCTTCAAGGTAGTATCATTGAATACAATGCCTCCTTCAGATTGCTTATCATAATAATTATCACACTTATAAAAGAAATGCGCTGTATCTGAAAGTACCGAAAAACCATGTCCAAATCCTCTGGGTATAAACAATTGCCTTTTGTTCTCTTCACTTAATTCTACGGCAACATGCTCCCCAAACGTAGGCGAATCCTGCCTTAAATCCACGGCCACATCCAAAACGGTACCACTTAGCACCCGGACAAGTTTAGCCTGTGCAAATTTTCCAACCTGATAATGTATTCCGCGTATAACCCCGTATTTGGAAAAAGATTGGTTGTCCTGTACAAATTTTAACTTGTCTCCAATACCAGTATCAAAAGTCTTTTTGTTGTAAGATTCAAAAAAGTATCCTCTATCATCTTCAAAAACTCTGGGTTCCAATACAAAACACCCTTTTAGCTTTGTCTCGGTAAAAATCATAAGTCCTTTCTTAGTATTCCTAATAAATTCTTACCATAACCACTCTTCATCAGAGGCTCTGCCAATAGCTTAAACTGATTTTTATCAATAAATCCCATTTCATAAGCCGCTGCTTCTATGGCCCCTATTTTTAGGCCCTGTCTTTCTTCTATTACCTCAACAAATTGAGATGCCTGTAATAAAGACTGAAAAGTGCCCGTATCCAACCATGCTGTACCTCTGTCCAAGATACTTACATTAAGCTTTCCTTTCTGAAGATAGACTTTATTCACATCGGTAATCTCTAGTTCGCCTCTTAAACTTGGCTTAATATTCTTTGCAATGGACACGACCTCGTTGTCATAAAAATAAATTCCAGGAACCGCAAAATTGGATTTGGGCTCTATGGGTTTTTCTTCAATACTTATTGCTTTCCCTTCGTCATCGAATTCAACTACCCCATATCTTTCTGGATCGTGAACCCTATATGCGTAAATAATACCCCCATCAGGATCATTGTTGGATTGTAAAAGCTTTGAAAGGCCTGATCCATAAAAAATATTGTCCCCAAGAATTAATGCAACTTTATCAGTGCCAATGAAATCGGACCCAATGATAAAAGCCTCTGCCAATCCATTTGGTTCCTCTTGGATTTCATAAGAAAAAGAACATCCATATTTGGAGCCATCCCCCAATAATTCCTTAAACAAGGGCAAATCCTTTGGTGTAGATATAATCAATATTTCCCTTATACCTGAGTACATTAAAGTGGATAAAGGATAATATATCATTGGCTTGTCATAAATTGGCATCAATTGTTTACTTACCGATAATGTCAATGGATGAAGCCTGGTCCCTGAGCCTCCAGCTAAAATTATTCCTTTCATAAGTTGGATTTAAACTTGTACTATGAATACATTTTTTTATAGTATTCCTTATAGTCACCGGATGTCACGTTGTTTAACCACCCTGCATTGGACAAATACCAATCTATAGTTCTTTCTAGTCCTTCTTCAAATGTTACTGAGGGCTCCCAGCCTAATTCTTTATTTATTTTCGTTGCATCAATAGCATATCTTAAGTCATGTCCAGGCCTATCCTTAACGAAGGATATTAATTTTTCAGATTCGCCCTCTTTACGATTAAGCTTTTTATCCATCAAATTACAAAGCAGTCTTACCAAATCAATGTTTTGCCATTCGTTGAATCCTCCAATATTATAGGTTTCTTTATCTTTCCCCTTATGGAAAACCAGATCAATCGCTCTCGCATGATCTTCAACGAAAAGCCAGTCTCTGGTATATTTTCCATCCCCATAAACCGGCAAAGGTTTATTTTGAATTATATTGTTTATGAACAATGGAATAAGTTTTTCTGGAAAGTGATAGGGCCCATAATTATTAGAACAATTGGAAACCACAAAAGGCAAACCATAGGTTTCGCCATACGATCTTACAAAATGATCTGAACTTGCCTTTGATGCCGAATATGGGGAATTAGGGTCGTAGGGAGTATCCTCCGTAAACAAACCTTCCTCTCCTAAAGTACCATACACCTCATCCGTACTTACATGATAAAAACGCTTGCCCTGATAATTTGTCTTCCAATTGTTCTTTGCGGCATTCAACAGGTTAACGGTACCCATTACGTTGGTCCTTACAAACTCTAATGGGTCTTTAATAGACCTATCCACATGCGATTCAGCCGCCAAATGAATCACCCCTTCAAAGACGGTTTTATCAAACATTTCGTTTATAAAATTTTCATCAACGATATCGCCCTTCACAAAACAATAATTTGGCATGTTCTCAATATCTTTCAAATTCTCAAGATTGCCGGCATAAGTAAGCTTGTCCAAATTAAAAATTCTATATTCTGGATAGTTCAATACCATTCTACGAACAACATGGGAACCAATAAAACCAGCGCCGCCAGTAATTAAAATATTCATTTGTTCATGTTTTTATTCAAATACAAAGACTTTCTGTTAAGGTACATTACTGTGGAGAAGATAAAGAACAACATTAAAAATAATAGAGGCACAAAAACTATATTCTTTCCAAAAAATGACTTTCTAACTATTTGAGGCTTTCCAAAGTTGATGATACTTATAGGCTCTGATTGCTCTGCCAATTCCAGTTTTTTCGCTTCAATATCTCGTATCAATGCATTTTTATACTGGAATAAATCCGCAATATTTACTTGTTCCTGATTATCCAAAATAATCCGTTCACTTGAAACGGCACTGTTTCCCGAGGCTAGGTTGTTGGTATAATTGGTAATAATCTTATCAACCTGTTCCAATAAAACTTGATTTTGTTCGATTCTATTTTCTGCATTATTTCTTGTAATCTGTAGAACATCGTCAAAGTAGGAGTTGGAATTAATATAATCCATTGCTTTCTTTGCGAACTGAGTACCTAAATCCTTATTTTTATAGTAAAAGGTTATTCGATGGTTAAAGGAACTCTTGTTTTCCAGTTCTGCCCTTACAATATCAGCAATAGCATCCGTGTTTTCAAAGCTTTGTAATAATTCCAAATATTGAAGATCGGAAGCTGAGGCTCCCTCTTCCACCATTCTGCTCGCCGTTACCTCAAGTCCACTAAAATCAATATTTTCAATACCTATGGATTTGAAAAAGGCCGTGTCTCTCGCATTGATATTTGATTGCAATTCATCAATAACATCATACAGATAATTTTTGCTTTCCAACTGTGGTCTTACAATAACCTCCGTCTTTAATCTTTTTGAAACAATTTGGTTCAGTCCATAGCCTACCGCCAATCCCAACAATAATAAACCAATTAATATAAAAAAGTTCTTCTTCAAATAGAGAAAAACTCTCAGTATAAACCTAAAAATGGCATTGAATCCCTTGCCTATTAGCTGGAATAACTGTCCCAAATCGATTTCATCGGAACTGTCCTGATTTTTCATTGATTGATTTTCCGCCATGTTATGTGTTGAATATTTGCTTTAAAATACGATCTGTAATCAAATAGGTAGGCTTAACACCGGTCGTTCCCAATCCACCCGAAGCCAAAGTACTTCCTGTCTCCAAAGGATTGTCCGAAGCATAATAGGCATAGCGCACCTTTACATCTTCCCGTATGCTCTTTCTAATTTTCGAGGCCGATTGTATCGCCTTTTGATAATGTACCCCTTCCATTTCCAATCCTATAACGTTCCACGTGGACTCATGAAAAAACTTCAGGATGTCCTTGTTCTGGAGCGAAGTCCCTAAAACGGTTACCATGGCCCCTTCAAACACCTTTAGACCGTTCCCTTTAAAATCCTCGCTGCACAATTCATTGTTAAAAGGATAATTGTCTGCCGTTCCTTCAAAAATATGAGCAGAAGGTATCATGATATCTCCCTTGCCCCCTTCCAAAATTCCGGCCTTACCCATTATAGAGACGGAAACCACATTCAAAAAAACTTCCTTCTCATCCATTTCATAAGGTTTCAGAAACTCATCTATGGTTTCAAAAGCTTGTTCTCCAAAGGCATAGTCCATCACAAATATAACAGGTTTTTCTTCTTCACCTGTACTTGGAAAATTATAGCAACAGACGTTCTTATTGAACATCCCCGTATCAAATATTTGAACGTCAATATTGGTGCCCGATGAATCCGCAATGGATATCATGCCATTGGCCTCTGCAAATTCACGTACCTTCAAGCGTAAGGCCTCGTTACCCGGAGCGCTCAAAGCCTCATAAATTTCCAGTTTGCTAGCATTGGGAAACTCCTCTTTAAGGGCGTTGGTCGCGAAGAAGGAGTTCATGACACTATGCATGTTGGAGGAGATAATATGTATCGGCCTTTCCAAGAGACCATGTTCTTCCAGGATTCCTTTAATGTGGTTGGCCCATCGTTCCCCATGGATGTGATGTCCCAATCGCTCCCTCAGTAGGGCGCTAAAGGTTATGGAACGCTTCTCTCCCGTAAGTTCCTCCTCTATGGCCAATTTTCCCAACCAATATATTATACGCAAAAATCGCTCTGGGTCGGTTTCAGTTGCCAATTTATTGTAAACATGCAATACTTCTCCAAAGGACCTTCCCAAAATATTGGCCGTATGTATCAGGGCAATCTCCTTTTCAGATTGTTCCAACGCTTCCTTTTTAAGAAAGGCTTCCAGTTTTGACCAATCCCTGATGGTCTTATTGGATTCCGGTATCAGGACCTTCTTGCATATTTTTTCGGACTCAATGAACAAAAAAGTTAAATGGGTAAGAATGTCATAGATATCCGATCTGCCCCGGGTAATCTCAATATTCATCTGCTCATCGTCTATTCGGTAGCAGTTTCGCCTTCTTTTTGGAGGGATAATTGGGTCTATGTGGGATATTCCATATCCTTCGTCTGAAGTCAAGTTGATGAACCTACATTGTTCAATTCCTTCGGGAAGTCTTTCCAGAACGTACAGAAGACCGTTGAGTTCCGCCTTTTCCTCCCCTAGTGTTCCATATATTTCTGGACGAATGAGTAAAAGGGCATTTTTTAAGGCTTCGCCCGAAACACCTGTCGGTTTATAAAAGCCCCTGTTAAAAAGGTGGCGCATGGTGATGTACATGCGCTCTATGGCATTGGTGGATTCCTGTGCCCTGGTTGTTGTGACTGTTTTGCCCATAAGAGATTTCCCGCAAAACTACAATTATTATTTGGTATTGATCTCGCCGTATTTTCAGGCGATGAATTCCTTCAATTTATCGGCTACGCTTCGGTCGTTCGCCAAACGTTGCACCTTGTTCTGACCTCCCAGTTTCCCCATGGACTTCATGTATTCCTTGAACCCATTTTTCTTGATGGGCGTTATTTTTAAAGGCTGAAGGACCTTCCCTTCTATCAGATCGAAATAATAGCTGTTCTGTTGCTGTAAGGATTCGTCCAGAATTCTCTTGAAGGTATTTATGTCCGAAGGTTCCTTTTCGAATTCCACGAACCATTCATGATAGGGCAGCTCTTCGTTTTCCGGAGTAATTTGTGGCGCAACAGTAAACTCGTTCATTTTGGCATCCGTAGCATTCATTGCCGTTTGCATCGCTTCCTCAACCTCCTTTGCGATAACATGTTCCCCAAAGGCCGAAATAAAATGCTTGACCCTTCCGGAAACAATGACCTTGTATGGCCTCAATGAAACAAACCGAACGGTATCTCCAAGGTTGTATGCCCAAAGCCCTGCATTGGTTGATATAATCATTACATAATCCACATCTTTTTCAACTTGTTCTATGGTCAATCGTTTGCCCTCCTCTTTATGGAAATCATCAACCCTGATAAACTCGTAGAATATCCCGGAATCCAGTAGCAACAACATGCCCTTATCTTTTTGGGATTCCTGATAGGCAAAAAAACCTTCACTGGCAGGAAACAATTCTATACTGGCCACCTTCCTGCCAATGAGCTCCTCAAACTTTTTTCTATAGGGTTCGTAGTTGACCCCGCCATAAATAAAGAGTTCAAAATTGGGAAACAGGTCTCCAATATTCCGATTGGTTTTTTCCTTCAACTTCTCAAAATACATTTGTACCCAGGAAGGAATACCCGCAATTACGGTCATATCCTCGTCCTTTGTTTCATCAACTATGGTATTCACTTTGGTCTCCCAATCCTCGATGCAGTTGGTCTCCCAGCTTGGTAATCGGTTTTTCTGAAGATAATTGGGTACATAATGTGCGGAAATCCCGGAAAGCCTGCCCAATTTGATACCGTTCTTTTCGGTAAGTTCCGGGCTTCCCTGTAAGAAAATCATTTTTCCGTCCACAAAATCGGCCCTGCCCGTTTCATCGATATAACTGAGAATGGCATTTCTGGATGCTTCTACTTGGTGCTTTATGGATTCTTTGGTGATGGGTATGTATTTAGCGCCAGAAGTGGTTCCCGAAGTCTTCGCGAAATAAATGGGTTTCCCTGGCCATAAAATGTCCGGCTCTCCATCCACCACCCTATGCACATAGGATTTTAGTTCTTCATAGTCCCTAACGGGCACCCTTTCAACAAAGTCCTGATGCGTCTGGATACCATTAAAATCATGGTCCTCCCCAAATTTTGTACCTGCCCCTTTGGCCACCAGTTCCTTAAAGACCCTTTGCTGGGTTTTGTGCGGATTTTGGACCCATTTTTGGGTCTTGGCCACAATTCTTTTTGCGAAAATCTTGGCGGCAAAGGCTTTTAAGGACATGATAACTAATTAAAGTCGATAAAATTCTGGGGGTCAACAGGATTTCCGTCATCCCAAAGCTCAAAATGCAAATGTGGACCCGTGGTCAATTCACCTGTATTCCCAACAGATGCAATCACCTCACCCCCGCGCACTACCGTTCCTTGGAATTTGGCCAGCGATCCATTGTGCTTATAAACGCTCAAAAGACCATCCTGGTGTTCCAGGATTATAACATAACCCGTATCCGCCGTCCATTCAGAAAAAATAACGGTGCCATTGGCCACGGCCTTTACAGGGGTATCAATGGGTGCGACAATATCCACTGCGTAATGCTTACTTTCCAAATCATATCCCATGGAGACTGTTCCTGTAACAGGAGGAAAAAGGACTAGATTTTTCCTATTGGTGTCCCTTTCAAATAGATTGTATTTGTCCTCAAGGGCAACTTCAGCCCTTAAAAGGGAATCCTCCTTAATGGGCGAAAGGTCTACGGATGCGGGGTCCAGCTTAAATTGTTCGTACAAGGAATCCCTGTTGATTTCATTGTTCTCAATATCGCCCTTCAAAACCATACGGATATTATCTAAATACCTATTGGTATAATTAAGGGTTCTTACAAGGGAGTCCGTCTTATAGGTAAGCTCTGTGGCCTGTCTTTTTAGGGCGGTGGAGGAGTATCCTGGTATATATTCCCTTAAAGGGGTAAATGCAATGAGGAGGATGGTAAGGCCAATAAGGGCAATCATGAAGAGGGATGCCGTTACAAAAACGTTCAATCGGCTCAACTTGAAAGATATTTTTTCCTCAAAAGTACTTTCGTTCAGTATTACCAAACGGTACTTGTGGAGCAGCTTGCGCTTTATTTCCTTTCTTCTTTTTACTTTTTTGGCCATCTGAACAAAGATAAACTTAGAAATGTAAACTAGTACGTTAAACCTAAAAATAAGCAACGCCTAAAGTCGCTATGCAATTTCCGTAAGATTATTTGATACTGATTTCAACCTTTCATTGCTTAACGTTAATATTCTAGTTAGGTAAACTAGTTTTTACTACATTTGTTATCCATTAAATACTTTGTATTATGACAGTAGCGAATATATTCTTGGCAATAGGCCCATGGCAGATAGCAATAGTTGTTTTGGTAGTTCTTTTGCTTTTCGGTGGTAAAAAAATTCCCGAGCTTATGCGTGGCCTTGGCAGCGGAATCAAGGAATTTAAGGATGCTTCCAAAGAGGACGAGTCCCCTGAAAAAGAAAAAAAGGAATAAACATACATTCGAATACACTGAAAGGGCGTTATCCAATTGCGGTTAACGCCCTTTTTTTGTTGGATCTTTAATCATTAAATATGTTGTTGAAACTTCTTTGGACCCACGCATTTATTTAGGCTACACGACAAAAAACACCCCTTTCACAACAAAAAATAATCCATTATTGCCTTTAAAGGTATTTTCGAAAATAAATCCGTCCAAAACCTGTTATTAGACAACTAGTTTGTGAACGATTTTCGAAAATGATTTTTAAAGCATGAAATATATTTTATCCATTTGTGTATTTCTATTTTCCCTATCTATGGGAGCACAGGACTTTCAGATAGGACTGGCATCATCCAATACCGGGGCTTCAAACAATACTACAGATCAAAAATTCTATACGATAGACAGAACTGACGATGAGAGGTTTTTCAATGCCGCAAGGGCAAACAATATTCCTCAAAGAACCCTGACGGATATCGATGGATTCTCGAATGGCTATTATGTGATTGCAGGTGTTTTCAGCAAGGATAACAAATTGGACAAACAGGTAAAGAAACTTAATAAAAAGGGATTCAATGCCGGCTATATCAAAAATCCCAAAAACAAGCTTTACTATTTATACCTAAATCATTATAGCTCCTGGCAAAAAGCGATTGCCGATTGTAAGTCAAATTTTGACGGAAAATACGACGATGATGTTTGGATACTTAACATGGTAATCGATAACTCCTTTGACAATAGCGTCATTGCGAGTGAAAAAGAACTTTTGGAAAATAGGTTGCCAGAGGGCGGTAACATCATTTACTCCGATGCTGTTAGCTCCAACGGAGCAGCGACTAAAACAGCTACCGTGTATTATACCAATCAGGATAAAATTGACGAGTATAAAGAAGCCGTTTCTGGATTGCAGGAAAGCAGTGTTGCAAGTGCCGAGACCAATACCAACCAATCCAAAACGAACACTTCTCAATTAAGGGAACCTAAGAAGGAGATTTTGGTGAGACCCCTTGAACCGGAAGACGTGACCTATGATATGATACAGGAACAGGCTACGAAATCCGATTTGGCCGTCATGGAAGAGGAATTCCAGGACAACCCCGGCTCCAAATCCATTGAATCGGACCCTAATAAAAGCATGATCATAAAAAGGGCCGATGCCTATTTCGATAAAATGTGGTATGCCGAAGCTGCCAAACTCTACGAAACGGCTCTCGAAAACAATAAAGCCGAGCAATCTTACGAGGTACTTCAGAAGATTGCAGATGCCCATTATTTCAACACAAATATGGAGCAGGCCTACAAATGGTACAATACCATGTATGAGACTTATGGGGATCAAATGTCCGCCGATAATATTTTTAGGTATGCACACTCCCTAAAAGGTACCGGAAACTATGCCAGGTCCAAAAGATTGATGCGACTTTACAATAAAAAATATCAGGCCCAACTTGGCAACGCCACCGTTTCAGCTAACCAAAGGGAGCAAATTTTGGACCGACTAATAAATGCTGAACCAAAATTTGATATAAAGAACCTTGGCATCAATTCTGAGTATAGCGACTTCTCCCCTGCATTTTTAGAGCAGGACAAGGTTGTATTCGCCTCTGCAAAGGATTCGTCCGTATTTACGACCAGACGGTATAAATGGGACAACCAACCCTATTTGGACCTCTATACCGCCAAATTGAACGAGGAAACGCAAGAACTTCGTGATGCCATAAAGTTCAACAAGAAAATCAACACCAAATACCATGAGGCGGCAGTTACCTTTACCCCAGATAACAACACCATGTTCTTTACGAGGAACAATTATGGCAAAAAGCTGCGTAGAGACAGTAAGGGAATCAACCACTTAAAAATCTATAAATCGGTTAAGGTCGATGGTCAATGGGCCGAAGCTACCGAAGTACCTTTCAACAGCGACTCCTATTCAACAGGTCACCCCGTGCTTAGTCCGGATGGCAGGAAAATGTACTTCGTTTCCGATATGCCCGGAAGCATTGGTGAAACAGATATATTCGTAGTGGACCTCATGGAGGACGGTTCCTTCTCGGAGCCTAGAAACTTAGGTCCTGGCATTAATACGGCAAAAAGGGAGATGTTCCCCTTCGTGAACGGGGAAAAACTATATTTTTCTTCAGATGGCTATGTAGGAATGGGCGGTTTAGATGTATATGAGGCGGCTTTTGACGAGGATGGTGGATTTGCGGAGGTCAAGAACTTGGGCAAACCCATCAACAGTAATAAGGACGATTTCTCGTTTATCGTAAATGAGGAAAAACAAATGGGTTATTTTGCATCCAATAGGGACGGAGGCAAAGGATTTGACGACATCTATTCCTTTAAGACTCTAAAAATAGAGGAGGTTCCCGTGGTGAAAAATGCCATCGCCGGAGTAGTGACAGAACTCGTAACCGGCGATGTTATGCCTAGGGCGTTGGTAGAATTACTGGACGAGAACAATATGAAACTGAAGGAGGTTGAGGCCGGCGAGGATGGGAGTTTTATGTTCGAGGATTTGGATGCCAACACCAAATACACCCTCAAGACCACGCGCAATTCCTATTTTAATGATGAAAGGGAAGTTGCCACGGCAAATAACGACACCATAAATGTCAATATTCAAATGAGAAAACTTAAGGAAATGATTGCCGTTGAGGACGGTATTCGAAAACTTAAGACGGAAATGATCCATTTCGATTTTGACAAATCTTACATACGCCCCGATGCCGCCAAAGAATTGGACAAGCTTGTTAGCGTGATGAACGAGTATCCCCAAATGGTCATCAAGATAGAATCACATGCCGACTCAAGGGGTAGCGATGTCTACAACAAGTATCTCTCGGATAGAAGGGCCAAATCCACGCGGGAATATATCATATCCAAAGGTATTGCTCCGGAAAGAATCCAAAGTGCCATAGGGTACGGCGAGGAAAGACTGTTGAACGAATGTAACGGCAGTGTCCGTTGTACGGAAGAAAGGCACTACTTGAACCGTAGATCTGAATTCATCATTGTAGATTTGTAAAATCCATTTACATAAAGAATAAAAAAGGCAGAAACCCTCAGGTTTCTGCCTTTTTTAATGTGCCGAAGCGTATTGCTACCTCAAACGAATACATTTCAATTGAACGATAATACAGGTATTTCATAGATTTTTTAAAATATCCCTTTTTGTTTGCAGACTTTTTTATCCCTTAGTCTGATCTTTTTAGAAATATGTCTACGGTTTTAGAACTTTAGCTCTGTAACTTAAAAAACTATGATTATGGGGAATCTTTTACTTATCAAGGAAATTTATATTGAAGCCTTTAGAAACTGGAAAAGTTATATTCTGGAACACTATTTTAAGGTGTTTTCTTGGGCATGTTTTATACTAATTGCATTGGCGTTATATGCATTGATATTTAGAATATCTACAGGTTTTTCGTTTAGTAATCTTTAAGTGAGAATAAATATTTAAGCAAAAAAGGGCCCGCAAAATGTGGGCCCTTTTTTATGCATCAAGAAAGTATTCTACTCATTGAATTTTACGGTCTTTAAAATCGCCTCCAGCTCGAACATATAATCCCGTTTTTCGGTCGCCGGGGCAAAGGTAAAGCCTTCCAACACCAGTTTTCTGTTGTTTGGCTTGTCGTTTATGATATAGGTCAGGAACGGGCCTGCCATAGGATATGCGGACATTTCCCACCTTCCCCTAACCTCTGCGGCTTTCCTTCCGGCGACTTCCGCGGGAAAAACATAGGGTGAAAACGCCTTTTCCGTAATCATATGATTGTTTTTTCCGGGGATATCCTCCCCCGGAATAAACAGGTTTCCAATGGAATCGCGCATGCGTACAATGTCCTGGACAAAGGTCGAGTCGTTTGAAAATGTATCCCAGGGAACGCTGTAGGCAATAATGTTCATGTTCCCTTTTTGAATTTGCCTATCGATCCATACAAAATTCTCCTCTTCCCTTCCAACTTTATAAACGGAGGGTACATTCAAGTTGATGCCCAACTTTTCCTGCAAGGCCTTTTCCTTGCTTAAGGACTTCAAAAATTTCTTTTGTGCTTCCGCTATTTCCAACGCTTTATAATCGGTTATAAATTCGGGGGCCTTTTCATTTAAATTATCAATGATCTCTTGGTGGTTTCTTCCTTTGACCACACCAATCAACTGCGGTTTGGCATACATGTTACTCTTCATGTGGGCAAGGTCCAGGGAGTCTTCCATGACATATAAAACGGACCTTGTGTTCCGTACAGAACCCGAGAATATCTGATGGGGTATTTGTGTGATGCTGAATTGGGCTTCGTCCCAAGATAAGCCCAATGCGGGAGCGGCAAAATGTCTTCTGATATTGTCCCCTACCTCACTTTTCCAAAGATCGTTATTGATTACAACCGTAAGGGTATTATAGGCGCCAATGGATTCCGGTAAATAATCCTGTTGCTTATTCTCCTTGCAGGAAGCAAAGATCAAGATGGTCAATAAAAATAGTGTTCTGATTTTCTTCATTTTACATATCTAATTTACGATGAACAATCGCACAGTTTCAATTTTGTGCCCGGTTTTAGATTATTACCACTAATACCGTTCCATTCTCGTAAATTTTCGATACTAACTCCAGGATATTTTTTGGAAATCGTCCATAGGGAATCCCCACTGCGAACTTCGTGTACTTTTATGTTGCTCGATATTGAACCTTTTGAAGGGGTGTTCTTTGGTTTTACAGCGGCAACGGGCTGTTTTTTGGGAAAAATGGTCAATCTCTGGCCAATCCTAAGATTATTGCTCCTTAAGCCGTTCCATCTTTTTATTTGGCTCACACCAACGCCATAACGCTCCGCGATCTTACCAAGATAATCACCACTCCGTACCCTATAGACCACTTCTCCCTCCTCGGCCTGCTTTACAAGCTCCTGCAATGGACTTTCCTTGCTGTTAAGCTCCTTTTCCACATGGGCATAAATAGCCTCCTCATTGGCCACAAACTTGCCCATATGGCTTCTGGGCAAACGAAGGGTGTAGTTCTTTCCTTCCACATAAGGAATGGCATTCAATTTATAGGACGGATTTAAAATCTTTAGTTCTTCTTTGTCAATACCTACCAACTCAGCTATCTGGTCGAACGTAATGAGGCTTTTTACGTGTACTGTGTCGGTCTCAAAATACGGCCTGTCCACCTTTTGCCCCTTTAGACCATGCTCTTCCGCATATTCAAAAATATACATGGTGGCCAAGAATGCCGGTACATAGCCCGCTGTCTCCCTGGGCAAATAGCTTCGAATGTTCCAATAATTCTTATATCCGCCAGATCTTCTTATGGCCTTGTTGACATTCCCTGGTCCCGAATTATAGGCGGCGAGCGCCAAATCCCAATCCTGAAAAATTTCATAGAGTTTGGACAAATATTGACAAGCTGCCTTAGTAGATTTAATAGGGTCACTGCGTTCGTCTACATAACTTGTTACGTCCAAATTGTACATTTTTCCCGTTCCGTACATAAATTGCCATAAACCCGTGGCACCCACCCTGGACCTTGCTTTTGGGTTCAAGGCAGATTCAACAATGGACAAATACTTCATTTCTAAAGGAATATTGTGATTGTCCATTTCTTGCTCGAATAAGGGAAAGTAAAACTGGCTCGCGGTCAACATTCGCTGCATAAGCCCTCTTCTTCTTGTCAAAAATGATTTGATTACATTTTCAAGGGAGGGATTGTAAGCAACATTAAAAGGGGTTTTTTGGTTTAATTTTTCCAACCTGAGTTTTAATGTATCCGTATTCAAATCCAGCACATAGGTCGAATCCGGCTCCAAAGTCGTTACGTCCTCATAGATGGCCTCAAACAGAGGGGCATTGGCAATAAGTTCCTTCATCCAAAGACTATCGTACTTTGCAGCCTGGGATTGGTCCTTGAGGTCATACCTCTGGGTTTGGTCTGACTTCACCAAGATAAAGTCATTATCCGGGATGGAATCCACCGCCGAAAGGTCTATAACCTGTTCCGCCTGTAACGTGGCGGAATCATTTTCAATCTGGTTTGTGACAATTGCCTTCTTGTTTTGAAGGTTTACGGAATCTTTTTGCTGTGCCGATAAAAACATTGGAAACGCAAAAAAACCAACAAGAAAAAAACTACGGATGTGCAACTTGTTCATAGAGCGAAAATTTTCTTAGCGGGACTAACGAAAATCGTACATTTTTCCTTTAGAATAAAATTTTCTTTCTTAAAATGTAGATTAACCCGTTAAACTCCGTTAATCGATAACGCCCTGTCTACTCGTTTATTGCAGCGATTCCTGGCAATGTCCTTCCTTCCAGGCTTTCCAACATGGCCCCTCCTCCCGTGGAAACGTAGCTTACCTTTTCCTCAAAGCCAAATTGCTTGACTGCGGCAACGGAATCGCCCCCTCCCACAAGTGAAAATGCACCATTTTGGGTAGCCTCATCAATGAAATTTCCAACAGCTATGGTTCCCTTGGCAAAGGCATCCATTTCAAAAACACCTACGGGACCGTTCCATAGAATCGTTTTAGCGCACAAAATCACTTTTTTGAAGTTTTCCAGCGTTTTGGGACCGGCATCCAAACCTTGCCAACCATTGGGTATGTTGTCTACATCCAGAACCTTGGTTTTCGCGTTTGGACTGAAATCATCCGCAGCGATTACGTCTAAAGGCAAATGCACGTTTACTCCCTTTTCCTTTGCCTGCTTTAGGATATCCATGGCCAGTTCCATTTTATCGTCCTCGCAAATGGAATCGCCAACGCTGCCTCCTTGTGCCTTTACGAAGGTATAGGTCATACCCCCGCCTATGATAAGGTCATCCACCTTATCCAATATGTTCTCTATGATCGTGATTTTGGACGAAACCTTGGCCCCTCCCAAAATCGCCAATACAGGCTTTTCACCCGTCTGCATTACTTTTTCGATGGCGTCGATTTCCTTGGCCAATAAGTACCCAAAACATTTTGCCCCTGGAAAGAACTTGGCAACAATCGTTGTTGAGGCGTGTGCCCTATGGGCAGTACCAAAGGCATCGTTTATGTAGACATCGCCCAATTTTGAAAGTTTTTCCGCAAAAGCCTCGTCACCCTTCTCCTCTTCACTGTAATACCTGAGGTTCTCCAACAACAGCACCTCCCCGCTTTTTAGTTCTTGGGCGGCCTTTTCCGCTTTTTCACCAATACAGTCGTCCACAAACTTAACTGAAACTCCAATTACTTCGGAAACCTTGGCACAAATATGCTTCAAGGACATGTCCGGATTTCTTTTGCCATCGGGCCGACCAAGATGGCTCATAAGAATCGCGCTGCCTCCATCTTCCAATACCTTAATGATGGTTGGTTTGGCCGCTTCGATCCTGTTGGCATCCGTTACTTCAAACTTTTCGTTCAAGGGTACATTAAAGTCAACCCTGATCAAAGCCTTTTTATTCTCAAAATTGTGGTCGTCTAATACTTTCATTGAATGGTACTTTAAATTGAAAGGCAAATGTAACCATTAATAGGTATCGTTAAAACCTTCCCCAAGAAATTATGGCTATTCTTTCCTGCTCCAAAAACAATTATATTTGAAGCCATGCTATTCAAGGACGTTTTAGGGCTCCCCCATATAAAGAACCATCTCACATCTAGTGCTGATGCCGGAAGGATTCCCCATGCGCAATTGTTCGTAGGCCCCGAGGGGTCCGGCACCTTGCCCATGGCTTTGGCCTATGCCCAATATTTGATATGTGGCAACCAAAATGGCGAAAATGAGGGCGGCAACGCCGCCTGCAATCTAAAGTTCAGTTCCTTTGCCCACCCAGATGTACATTTCGTCTATCCCGTTGCCAATACGGAGCAGGCTAAAAAACATGCCGTAAGTGACAATTTTAGCAAGGAGTGGCGGGAGTTTTTGGCCGAGCAACCCTATGGAAACCTATTTGATTGGTACCGATTGATAGATATTGAAAAAAAGCAGGGCCAGATCGGGGTGGACGAGGCCAAGGAAATCGTAAAAAAGCTATCCCTCAAATCCTATGAAGGCGGTTTTAAGGTCATGATCGTTTGGATGGCCGAAAAATTGAACACCGCCGCATCGAACAAACTTTTGAAGTTGGTAGAGGAACCACCGGAAAAAACGGTCTTTCTTTTACTTTGCCAGGATGAGGAGCAAATTCTACAGACAATACGTTCCAGATGCCAGATTTTGCATTTTCCACCTTTGGCAGAGGACGTTATCGCCGATGCGCTTCTCAAAAAAGGGGCATCCCAACAAGAGGCGATGCAAATCGCCCACGAAGCCAATGGAAACTTCAACAAGGCACTTGACCTTTTGAACAAGGACTCGGAAGATCTGGTGTTCGAAAAGTGGTTCGTGCAATGGGTGCGCAGTGCCTTTAAAGCGAAAGGAAACAAAGCCGCAATACACGAATTACTATTATGGAGCGATGAATTGGCGAAAACCGGAAGGGAGACCCAAAAAAAGTTCCTACACTATTGCATTATGGTAATGCGCCAGGCGCTGCTATTGAATTACGGGGTGCACGAACTGGCCTATATGAAGATTCATGCCGATGGCTTCCAGTTGGAAAAATTCGCGCCCTTTGTGCATGAAAACAATATCCTGGAAATAACCAAAGAACTGGAAGATGCCATATTTCACGTGGAAAGAAATGGCAATGCGAAGATTATATTTACGGACCTATCCATTCGCCTTACAAGGCTACTTCATAAAAAACCGACTAAAATACCTTCTTGATGGAAACGATACAGGAATACGCTTCTGAGCTCATTTTGCTTCTTTTTTTGGCCTTGACCTTTTTACAAAGCGGGGCCGATAAAATATTCGATTGGAAGGGCAATATAGGATGGTTAAAAGGTCACTTTTTAAAAACGCCGTTCAGGAATTCCGTTCCTTTACTAGTGGGGTTTATCCTAGCGCTGGAACTAATTACGGGGATTGCCTCATTAATGGGCATTTATGGAATCCTAAGTTCCCAAAATACATCCATGGCTTTTTGGGGGGCTCTTTTGGGCTGTATCACCCTTTTGATGCTGCTGTTAGGGCAACGGGTGGCAAAGGACTATGACGGTGCCAGGACGATAGTGATATATCTCATGCCCACCGTTTTTCTGTTGTTTCTGCTCCAGAACTAAAAAAACCTCCCAAGAATAGGAGGTTTTGGAGGCATCGAGCGGATTCGAACCGCTGTACAAGCTTTTGCAGAGCTCTGCCTAGCCACTCGGCCACGATGCCCTTTTTAAAATGATTGCAAATTTAGTAAAAAATAATCCTTTTGTTTTAAAGGAAACGAAGTTTGTTTGAAATAATAGACCCATTGCCGCTCTATCATGGATCTATCAGAATTTATTCTGCTTTTGACTCATCGAGTGGATTAGAACCAGTATAAAACCCTTATAAAAGTTTCGCCTTCCAGTTCGGCCCTAATGCGACAATCCTATTTTCCTCTCTTAAGAGATAATTCTACCAGCACCTTTTGTACATCGCCGTTTATGGGCGGGTTTACCTTGGCAACTGAAATTCTCGATTTTTTTACCATTGGGAGTTCCTTAAAAATACGGTCCCCTATTCTTTTGGCCACATGTTCTAGTAGTTTGGAGGGAATGCCCATTTCCTCCACCACAATCCGGTTTATATGAACGTAATCCACGGTGTCCTTCAGTGCATCGGATACGATGGCTTTGGAGAGATCTGCCTTGACCTCAACATTTACCAAATAATCGCTTCCGATTTTTGTTTCCTCAGAAAGACACCCGTGATATGCATATACCCTAATGTTATCTACCCTAATAATCCCCATGATCCAATTATTGATTCGATCACAAACTTAAAACAAAGATGGGTAAATCAATAGGTACACCTACAATTGCTGATACCTTGGAATAGATCCACACCAATGGTAACTACATGGGTACCTGTACTATAGCCCAAAATCTCGTTCAAGATTATCTGATAGGAGTATCCAAAATAAAAGTTGCTTTTCTTTAACCCTAGTATCGGCGCTATATAGAGCGGGTTTCCAATCTGGTCGTTCAAGAACCTGTAGGTAACCCCGGCGTAGTAGTAGTCCTCAAAATCGTACCATCTGAACTTTACGTTCAAATCCGTTTCGGACCGTCCATCGCTTTCAAAAATCTTGAACAACATAGAGGGTTCAATTTCCAAATTGCTTGTTCTGCTTTTGGTATATCTATAGCCCGTATACACATAATAGTTTCTCAATTCATTGGGCTCGTCTATGTCAAACGTAAGGTCTCTTGGGTCTTTGTCCAAAATATTGGAAGCATTTGCGGCAAAGTAAAACTTGTCATATCGATACAAAACCCCCACATCAAAGTTGTGGTTGGTCGTTTGCCTGTTGTTTACGATTCCATTATCGGGAAAGTCGATAAGATTGAACTGATCAATGTCGATATTGAACTGGTTGAAATTATAGGAAAGACCAAAGGATAGAAACTCGTCCTCATAGCGGTCCAAGGTAAGGTGGTGGGCAAAAGAAACCCTGGCGCCCCTTTGCTTGGTATATCCGTTTGAATCGTTATATAAAAACACGCCCACCCCGGATTTTTCCCCAATCCGCATATCCGCGGCCAAGGATTGCGTCCTGGGAGCATCCTTTATGCCTACCCATTGTGCCAAACCATTGAGCCGTATCTTAACATGGTCTCCAATCCCTGCATAGGTGGGGGCCAATACAAACGGGTTGTCCGCCAGATACTGGGAGAGTTGTGGGGAATTAAGTTCTTGACCTCTTACGAAGAAGGCGCTTGTGATAAGTGCTAAGGTCAATAATCTCTTAAACATAGTATTTAGGTTAAGTTTTATCTATATAAAGTGAAATGGCCAACAAATTCCCTACTATCTTCCTCCCCGTTCAATTGAATGACGTACCAGTAATCTCCGGTTGGCAATTCCTTGCCTTCATATCTTCCATCCCATCCCTTTGCATCATGGGCCTGTCTTGAAACTACTCTACCATAACGGTCATAAATCTTTATTAGTATATCTGGGAATTGCTGAATATTTTTTGGAATCCAGAAGTCGTTTTCACCATCACCATCTGGAGTAAAGAAGTTAGGAATATCGACGTCAATGAATTCCATGAAGATGCTGGCAATCATCTCACATCCGTTTTGGTCCACTACCCTAACCTCGTAGGTATCCGTCCTCATAATGTAGAACGTATTGTCGTTTCCATTGTCAACACCATCAAAATAATAGGTGTATTCTGGACTACCTCCCTCGGCAATTGCCGTTATCTCGTTTAGGCTTCGTTGTTCAAGTAGCAGGGTCAAAGGTTCAAAACTTTCAATGGTGAAGTCTACCGTAACCAAACAGCCATTTGAATGCGCAATGGTGATATAGTGGTTTCCTGGAGCAATGTTCCTAAAGTCTGGGTTGAGTTGCAGCGCAGAAGCATCCGTACTATCCAATGCGTACATCACATCCCCAATGAGGCTTTCATCCTCCAAGGTGATGTTCACGTAATTGTCCGGAAGGTCTCCCGTACACACATAAATAGGCTCAACCGTGGCGTTAAGGTTTACACCTGGTTCTATATCCACGACCACATTGGTCTCACAGCCATTGGCATCCCTAACGAATATCAAATAGTTGCCGGCGGCCATATCAACAAAAGAGGTCCTGCCCTGAACAAAATCCGCATCATCGTTGGAATTCAACGCCGTGCTATATGGAGCTGTACCTCCCGTGATGTTCAATGAAATCGTTCCATCCTGACTGTCCACGCAAATTTCAGGAGTAGTGGTAGCATTCACCATTAACATAGATGGTTCGGTAATCGTATACTCCAAATACTCGAAACATCCATTCTGATCTTGGGCGATTATGATGTAATCTCCCGGTTCCAAATCTGTAAACGTATTCACGGTGTCGAACTGGTTCAAGTTGGGGGAAATCGCGTATTGATATCCTCCAGCACCCCCGGAAAGCGTTACCGTTATACTACCATTTCCTTCCCCTTCACAAGTTACATTGATTACCTCATCAACATAGGTCAATGGAACAGGTTCCGTAATGATAACCTCCTCTGGCAACGTGGTACAATCCTCACTTGTCACAGAGACATAATACGTGCCTGCAGGCAGATTTCTAAATTCGCCAATGGATGTTGGACCGGCAATTCTTGAGGCAACGCTTAAGGAAGCATCGGTAAACAACTCGAACTGATAGTTGCCAAGCCCTCCAAAAGCATCGGCATAGATAATGGCTGTACTTTCGCCCGTACAATTGATATAGGCAGCAGATTGGTCCACCAACAGCACCAATGGGTCGATCATGTCTTCCGTAATTGCATTCGATTGAACTGCATCACAACCGTTGATAGCATCCCTTACAAAGTACTGGTAGGTGCCCGCTCCTAGTGTTCCAGTTGCAGGTAATCCCATTGGATTGCTTGTCATAGGCATAAATGTGATACCGTCCGCACTGTACTCGTAGCTTCCACTTCCTCCTGTAGCGGTAAGTTCAAACTCCGCACCGGTAGCACAGGTCAATGGATCGGTCCGTATCAATTGAGCTCTTACCGGAGTAGGTTCTATGATTTCTACCGTGTTGGTAGTCACGTCACATTCCCAGCCATCAGTAACCGTTATACTATAGATGCCTGCTCCCAAATCGTTGAAATTGGGGCTTAGTTGCGACGCCGTAGAGAAAAGAATCGTCGTTCCGTCCGCATCAATATAGTTCAAGATATATTCATAAGAACCGCTTCCTCCGGCAACTGTTATATTTGCGGTAACCGTAGCGCCCATATCGCCATAACATGCCAAATTGGTCACTAATGGAGTGGCATTTGCAACTATGGGTGTGGCAGGGTCAAGTACCACAGAGTCCGTGTAAGGACAACCTGCTTGGTCCGTTACCGTAATGTCATAGGTACCCGCGGAAAGACCGTTGAACACATTTGCATACACATTGTTTTCAGTAAACGCATCGGTTCCATTGGTGATGGAAATGGTATAAGGTCCGAATCCACCTTGGGGAACTACACGAATTTCGCCCCTATCGTTTGTACATGTTGGCTGCGAAAGAATGTCCGCAGTTGCCGTTAGTGCCATATCCGGAGAAGCTATGGTGACCATGTTAGTGTCTTCGGAACAGAAAGGCACATCCGTTTCCGTAATGGTGACGTAATAATTGCCCCCTGAAAGACCTCCAACAACCCTAGGGTTAACGGAGGTATCCGTACTCACCACTCCGCCTACAGGGTTACCTGCAGCATCGAATATTTGATAATTATAGTTCCCAGTATATCCTGTGATGTTTATTTCCAATTCACCATTGGAATCACCAAAACACGTAACCGGAGTAACTGCAGTGGCTGTAGCCCTAATGAAATCATACGGTTCTACATTGTAGGCGGGCGTATCAAAATAACATCCAGTATCTACATCGGTTACCCTAAACGTGTAGGAACCTGTTGTCAATAGGTCAAAAGTAGCCGTGGTGGCCGTAGACCCTGTTTGTACTGCATTTGTATTGCCAATAGGCAATAACTCGTACGTATACGTATGCGCCAAACCATTGTCTGAAACCGTAATGGTAACCGTTTCATCATTTGTACAGGTGATGTCCACATCTGTAGCGATCGATGTCGTAAACCTATTGATAGGCTGAATGATGACGGAATCCGTTGCGATACATCCATTGGCATCCCTAACATAGACCGTGATATTTTGCACCGTCCCGTTATCAGCGATATTGAATGTATTGGCTGATTGATAGGTAATACCATTTAAGCTGTATAAGTATGGCCCCGTTCCCGAAAGAACCCCAGGGGTCGCGGCACCATCTTCCACAGTAATAGTTACCACAGCCGTATTGATGCTGTTATCCGGAGCACAATCAAATGTGGTAGCAGAAGCACTAATGACCAAAGGTTGTGGTTCCGTTATCGTTTCGTTCTTGATGTCTTCACAACCTAGTCCGGACACCACTCTCACTTGGTAGTCTCCTGCCGGTAGGTTATCAAACAAAGGGCTGCTTTGTAATGGTCTATTTGGAGCTCCAGCACTTACCCCAATCAATTCATATTGATAGTTAGGATTTCCATCGGTAGTTGGGTCTAAAATAGCCCTTAAACTACCGTCACTACCTCCTTCACAGCTTACGTCGATTATGGTAGCATCCAATAAAACGGGCGTTATTGGAGCAACTAGCGCTTGTGAGATACTTTTCTGACATACGGGATTCGTAGTATCCAAGTCCCTAACTACAAAATTGTAAATTCCAATTTCAGTTAGATTTGTAAAAATACCTGTTGATTGGGTGACTATTGTACCTGATGGTGTGGTCATAACAAACTCTAGGTTTGTGGAACCCCCCGTTACACCAACTGTGATTTCGCCACCTGGATTAAGGGTACAGTCGATTGGCTTGTCTACGGTCGTTGACAAATTCATTTCCTCGTACAGTAAAACGGCCGGGGTTGTCGCGCTACATCCCCACTGATCGGTAACCATTACCTCGTAGTTGCCGGCGCCCAATCCAGAGAATATAGGCGTATTCTGGGAAGCACGGAAGTTAGAGCCGTTCAATACCAACTGATAGGTAAAGTTGGACCCTTGGCCTCCTGATGCCAATACTTCAATCTCACCTTCCAAATTGGTACAGTTTTCCTGATTTACCTGTAAGCTGGCAGTTATTGGGGTAGGATCTACCAACACAATAGTGTTGTCTATCAATTGCTCACAACCTTGGGCATCCCTTACCCAAGCCTGATACGTTCCAGCTGAAAGTCCCCCTAACATTGGAGATGCTGTATAATCCGTAGGCAAGGTAGGTGCTGCTACACCTATATAATAGGTATAACCTCCCCATCCACCTTGAACGTTGATAATTTCTATACTACCATCGTTGCCAGGAACGCAGGTAATGTCCATTGTTGCAATTGCTCCACTAATGGCCATACTGGGCCCGGCAATGGTGAACGCTTCGGTGTTTACACAGAATGGGTTGTTGTCCTGTGCAATTGATACATAATAACTTCCTGCCGGTAAATTGATGTCGGCCGTTGGACCGTTGGTGGCCTCATTGCCTGTTGTTACTAAAATATCATCGGCGGTATTTGCCAAGGTTCCGTTGGTGTCATAAATCGTCCAGGTAAATCCGCCAGGATAGATAGCATCAACAAGCTCGAAATTGACCGCACCTGTTGATGTTCCATAACATTCCACATCGCTTACATTGGTCACATTAATCGTAAAAGTGTTAGGCTCCAACAAGGTTTCTGAAGCCGAGATGATACAGCCTGTATCGATGTGCCTTGCCAAAATGGTGTAGGGCCCTGCTGCCAAACCTCCAAAAACATTGGATGCTTGATAGTTTGAACCGTTGTCTATGCTATATTCAAATCTAGATGGGTCGCCCAAAGTAGATACCACGCTCATGGTCAACTCACCATCGTTTCCTGGGGTACATGTAACCGTATTCGTGATGCTGACCGAAGCGGATATCAATTCGTCAAACGGATTTACAATGGCAGTCGTGGAGCCTAAACAGCCGTTGCTATCGTACACATTAATGGTATAGCTTCCACCAGCAAAATCGGTTTCAGTGTACACGGGATTCGTTCCAGATTGAACAACTACCGGAGCCTCTATGGGTGCCGTGTTCGGGTCGTCCTCTTCTATAAATTCATACCTCACGTAAGTTCCTGAACCACCTGTAATTGCCGAAGTATCTATGGTAATCGTTGCGTTGTTTTCGTTGTTTCCAACCGTACAGGCAAATTCAACCACCGATGCATTCACATTGGTGATGATTTCAGGCTCTGTAATTGCCTGAGTGATGTCCATTGAACAACCATTGGCTGCAGTAACCCTAATGGTGTAGGTGATTCCTGGAGCAATCAAACCTTCCAACCCTTGGAACGTGGCCCTTGTGGCCGTACTGGTCGTTGGTGCAATAGGGAATGTGGCACTGCTTCCAGGTCCGGAAATTATTTCATAGGAATAAGGTCCGGTGCCCACATCCGTACTCGTTACGGTTATGGATCCGTCATGGGCCCCGTTACAAGTAACATCCGTAAAACTGGAAACACTAATGTTTGGTAGTACCGCTGGCGGAACATTGACCACGATGCTGCCCAAACAATTGGGTATCGCCGTACTTGTATCATATACCGTTACAGTATAGTTGCCGTCAATACTGGCACCTGTCCATGTGATACTTGAACCGCCCATTGCTGTTCTTGATTGGTCCACTGCTCCGGGGCCATCAATTTCATAATCGTAGGAACCAGATCCCGCGGTCACATTGATTGTGATTTCCGCATTGTTGGCAGGAACTACCTCACAATCCAATAAGGTTGTCAACGTAGCATTGAACTGTAAGGGTGGTTGAATATCAAATGTTTCAGTTACTGAACATCCATTTACATCCCTAACCTCTATAGTTTGTGCCAAACCAGAGCTAAGGCCTGTTACCAAGTATTGGTTGCTGACATCAAAGGTAAAGTTTTGGAAGGCATTTCCATTCACCCTTATCTGGAAAGGGGCCGAAGCTACCAATGGATTATCCAAGGTTACACTTACTTGGAACATTCCCTCATCGGCACATTCATCAACAATACTCAAACTAATTATTGGACTTGGATCTTCCAATACCGTGATAGGCCTTTGGAAAATACAACCATAAGCATCCTTAACATACACGATATAATCACCGGCTTCTACATTTGCTGTGGTGTTATTTATCCATCCCGCATCAGTTGCCAAAGGAGCAGGGGCGGTATCCAGTAAATATTGATATTCATACGGAGCCGTTCCGTTTCGTCCCGCTGCGGTAATGATGCCCGCGTTGAGGTTACAATTGTCGTTTTGTGGAGAGGCGACATCCAAATCCAGCGCAAAGGCGGATTCTCGTATCGTAAAAGTACCTCCATCTACGGAACAACCGTCGTTGGGTCCGCCCACTTCCGTAAGCAATAAATAGTATTCCCCTGGAGGCAAGGTCGCAAAATTGCTTACCGTAACGGAACTGGGTGGGTTTACACTGGATGTACCCATATACCCGGTTGTTATGTTGGATTGCCTGTTGAAAACTTCATATTGTACATCGGTAGCAGCAACATCAAACCCAGAAAAAGTAAAGGATATGTTACCATCTGCGGAACCTGTACAACTTACGTTATTAACAGCGTCAAGCGTAGCCACCATGGATGATGGCGTGTTGATGGGTGCAGCGGCCTCCTCAAAATAATAACAATTGGTGGTCAAATCGAAAACCACAAAAGTATACGTGATGCCAGGTGTAAGTCCGGTAAACGTTGAAGTAAAGCCTCCAAGAACATCCGGAGCCTGATAGCTACTGGAATAAGGAGCCGAATACGTTTCCAAAATGGCAAATTCGTAGTTCCCACTTCCTACGGCAGCACCAACAGATACTACGGCCGTTCCCCCTACCAAACAATCAACCGTGGCCGTAGATACATCAATATCCAGGTCATTGGGTGGTGAGGCTATGATTTCGGTCGTGTAGGAAGCACAACCGTTGGCATCCACTACATCAATTTGATAAATACCGAATTCCAATACCGTAAAAGTATGGTCTCTTGTACCCGGTGTTGTGATATGGGTTTGTGTAGGAATCCCATTATTACCCGTTAAAATATAGGTATACTCCGCCGTTCCACCCGAAACCCCTGAAATGGAAATTTCACCGGGATTTGTGGTTCCCAAACCAGCATCACAAGTAATTGGCACGTCTGAGGTAGTATAAACAATAGGGCTAAGTTCAGAAATGGTTACCGGAAATGGAGCGGAAACACAACCTTTACTGTCCGTAATGGTCACCTCATAATTGCCCGCTGGTAAACCTGTGGTCTGGGTTCCATAATTGGTAGGGCCAGAAGTTTCCTCTACATTGACTACATAAGGAGGTACGCCCACGGAAGTATCTATTTGAACATCCAAGGAGCCCGTGCTTTCACCATTACATAATATATCCGTTGGAACTACATTGGCAATTACAGGAGTTTGCGCTTCCGTAATCGTAATAGGATTGGTTACCACCACACAATTTACGGGCGCAGAGGTATCCGTGACCCTAAATACAAAGTTCCCAAATAGGTTGGTCGTAAATACGTTCCCGGCAAAGTTCGAATTGGAATAGGTGGTTCCCCCATCATTGGACCATTCATATACGTATGTTCCTGAACCTCCATTAGCATTTATCGTAACGGATGCATCCATCAAACATGTTAAATCGCTCGTTAGAACCGCATTGGCAGTTAATTGGGGATTTATCGTTACCGTTTGGGTATTGGGTGCCAAAGGACATCCTAGGGCATCCCTTACTTCAATATCAAAAGAACCTGCGGAAAGATTGCCAAAAGTATATGTAGTGGCGGTTGTTGGTGTTGGAGCCAACCAGGGGCCGCCGTTTATCCTAAACTGATATCCGCCATTTCCACTGGTAACGTTCACAACAATTTCACCATCGTTGTTTCCGCTATAACAGGTTGTGGGTTCTGCCGTAAACACGATTGGGTCCGTTGGGTTTATGGTGAGCGGGGCATCGATTACATCCTCGCAATTGTTTATATCACGCACACGCACCAAATAATCGCCCGGGATAAGTCCGCTGAAAGTGGTATTGCTGCCATTGGTGGCAAAATCAAAACCTGCAATAATGCCTCCGACACCATCTTCCAGTTGATAGCTGTAGTTGGGGGTGCCACCCGTAGCCGATGCAATGATCACTCCGCCATCCGTACAAGTAGCCTGACTATTGATCGTTGCCGAAGCTATCACAGGGGTCGGTTCGTTGATGGCCTGATTTAAAATAACCGTACAACCTGCAATGGGGTTGTCCACATCCCTGATAGAAATTGTATAATTCCCCGCGGAAAGACCGGAAATGGTCTGTGGAGAGGTTGTGGAGCTTCCCAATATCGTAGTGAAGTTATCCAAACTATATTCAAAACCACCAGTACCAAAATTATCTACGTCAAAAGAAATGGAGCCATCCGTATCTCCATTACAGGTAACATCCATGGCAGAAACAATGGAGGCCTCAAATGCGTTGCCCGGTTCAACAGTTACATCTATGGTTACCGTTTGTGGGCATTGTTCCGGAAGTTGTGTCGCGACGATATTATCGATAACAACATCGTTTCCTGCAGTTGCAGTTCCAATGGTCCTTATTACTATATCCAAATTTGTCTCCGCACCTGGATTTAATGTGATGTTGTAATTTTCCCAGATATCAGGATCCGTACTCTTTGGAATATTACCTGTGGGTATGCTTGCTATGACCGTGCCCGATGAGTTTACCAGTTGAACATCCAGATTGGCATCAGCCCCTGTAGAACCAACAAATTTGAGATTAAAAACATCAATGGAAATGGTAATGTCCCTATTTGGAACCACTTCGATTCCCCTTTTGGCATAAACAATACCATTTACACCGGCGACCCCACCAATATTTATAGCAAGGTATCTACCATTTGGGTTTCCGGATTGTTCGTTGGGTACCAACCATGTATAAGGGTTCACAATGGTATTTGCCACAGAATACTCCCCGTCCTGTATATGGGTGTCCGTACCAAAGCTAGGACAACTACTTGGGCTTCCGTCTTGAGGTTCAAAACAGAATAATGGGTCTATTTCCGTAATGCTGGTTGGCGCACCAACACCAAAATCCTCACGTAATAAAACACTCGGAGAAGGAGCCACATTACTGATATAATCTACCGAAATCGTATGGGTGCCGACAGGAACATTGGTGAAAATATTCGAATCTGCAGGTGTATTTGGCGTCCCATTCAAGCTATACGTGTAATCCAAACTAGGATCGTCCGTTCCTATGGTTACGATACCTGTTCCATCACAGGAATAATCGACCGTTGGGGTCAAGGTAACATTGGGAGGTGTTGGTGCCGGATCAATTGTTACGGACATTGGGTAAGTACAACCGTTGGCATCTTGCACGTATAGCGTATGTGTACCTGCCAATAAATAATCAATGGCATTCGCCCCATAGGACAATCCTCCGTCAAAACTGTAGGAATATGGTGCCGTTCCTCCTAGTACATTGGTAATCCTTACCTCAGCACCGGTACTTGGGTTACATTCGATCAGCTGGGTAACCGCAGCGGATGCCGACAATGTGAACGGTTCTGTTATGGAGTGTAGTAGGCTTACTTCACAATTGTTTGCATCCCTTACCCTGATATTGTAATTGCCTGTACCAAGGTTATTAAAGGTGTTGGATGTTTGATAGGTTGCTCCGTTATTTATACTATAACGATAAGGAGCTTCCCCACCACTTGCCAAAATGGTTATGGTTGCTTGGTTTTCCCCACTACAAAGAATTGGTGTATTGGACACTGAAATGGCCAAAGGTGCATCCTGAACAATATTGATATCATAGCTGGCTTCACAGTATCCTGTGATTCCGTTGTTATCTCGAACATACACATCATAATCCCCTGGTGCATTTACTGTTACAGGATTTATAGCTGCGAAATCTCCGTCAGTTGGGGTTACCCCATCAACAACAACGGCATATACATAATTTCCGTCGCCCCCGGCGGCCGTAATATCAATTTCTGTGTCCGTAGCACAAGCAGCAATATTCCCTGCGCTTGCAATCACACTTAGTTCTGGATCGATTGTTATCGTTTGGGTATCCGTACAGCTATTTCCATCCCTAACATTGATGGTGTACGTTCCAGGAGCAAGGCCTGTAAACAGATTTGATGTGCTATAACCACCTCCGTTGATGTTATATTCAAAATTACCATCGCCTCCTGATGTAACATTGGCTGTTAACGTCAATCCAACCGCATCGTCGTAACAGAAATCATTGGGCGTTACTGCCAGTACAGGAGCGGTTGCCGGGTTTATATCAAAAGTAAAGGGTACCGCACAATTGTTGGCATCCGTAACGGTGCCCGTATAGGTGCCTCCTTGGGTCAATCCATTAAATACGCCATTCGTATTGGTGCCGAATAGCGAGGTATCCGGATTATAAAGGGTATATTCATAGCTTCCCCATCCACCCGATGCAGCAACGATTACACTACCATCGTCCAAACACGTGGGTTGCGTTACCATAGGTGCAGCTACCGTCAATGCCGATGGAGGTCCTTCCAAGGTATGGGTCGTATTGTACGTACAATTGGTATCCGTATCCAAAATGTCCAAGGTGTAATTGCCCGAGCCCAGGTTGGGAAGGCTTATTGTGGCCTGAACCCCTCCCGTAGCAACAGTTCCGGAAGGTCCGGTTACGGTATAGGTGAAATTTTGTCCGGTTTGATAATTAACGTTGAACTGAACCGTACCATCGGTCGCACCAAAACAGGAAACGGGAGTTACCGTGATACCACTCATGGTAATAGGTACAATAGGTGCTATGGTATGGTTTTCTTCGTAAAAACAACCATCGGCATCCGTTACCCTAATGGTATATGTATCCGGGGCCAAACCGTTAAAGTCGGCCGTATTTCCTAGAGTGGCATCCGGTGCTATCGTTGAAGGGGCAACAATCTGAATGGTCAAAGGAGCGGTCCCCCCAATTGAGGTAACCTGTAAATCTACCGTACCACTTGGACAGGTTATTTGGGATTCAACAACCGTAATATCCGTTGGAGGGTCCGTTGGGTCGATGATTATTGGAGTTGTGGCATATACACATCCCGCAGCATCCCTAACCGATACGGTATAGGAACCGGCGGTTAAATTTTCAAATCGATGTGGGTTTGGGGTCGAATCGGGAATAAAGTTTATTCCATCGATACTATAGCTGTAAGGTGCCGTTCCTCCGGATACATTCTGGGCCTCTATAATGCCATCCAGTAAACAGCTATAATCTTGTACCAATGCCGATTCCGCATATAAAGCATTTGCGGGACCACTAATCGTATGATAATAAGGATAGTTACAGGCAGCGCTTCCTTTACGCATATTGACCACAATGGTATAATCGCCTGGCATCAAATTTCCAAAATAACCAGAAGCATTGGCGGCAATCGCATCGTTGATATCAAAATTATCGTTGATCACATCGATTTGTGGAATGTCAATATCGAATAGATAGTACGTAAGTTGGTAGCCATTATCGTCCAAAAGATTCATCTGTATGGACCCCGAAGCATCGCCAAAACAAGCTTGGTCTTCAATGGTAGCGCCTGAAAATTCGGCTGCCGGTCTAAATTCAATAGTAACCGTGTTGGAAAATGCAAAACAATTGTTTCGATCTACCACCACGAAGGTGTAATCACCGGGATTATAGATATCGAAGATTTGGCTGGACTGGAATTCGGTCGCAGGTATATCCTGGGGTGTTGGGTAGGAGGTAACCATAGTACCCGTTTCGTCCTCATAGGACCAAATAGCGTATCTATGGGGTGTTTGGCCCCCAGTGGAGCTCATGAGAATATTTCCTTCCCTACAGGTGATGTGTTGTGAGACCCGCGCCTCTATTTCCAAATCATTGCCGTCGACAAGGGTTACCTGCTCCGAATGGGTACAACCATCTTGGGTACGGGCAATAACAATATAGTTTCCTGCATTCAGGCCGGAAAAGGTAAAATCATTGTCTATCTGCGCGGTTTCATCATCGATCAAGGTCCCTAGACCACCGTTGGAACCATCGTCCAAACGAAGTTCATATTCATAATTGGGCTCGGCATTGTTAATTTGAATGTTGATACTTCCCTGTGATATACAATTGGGGTCCGTATGGGATACATCAAAAGTTACGTCCCTATCCAAAACTCCAATGACCGGAGTCCTAAAAATACAGGCATTGTCAATAGGATCTCCATTTAGGTCCAACTGGGTAACCTCCACCACATAACTGCCATTTTCACCCGTGTTAAAATCAAAACTAGGCCCATTGTTGGCACTGAAAGGAACCACGACGGTATCCGTATAGTCATTTACCAATTGGTACCCATAGCCATTCCCCAAATTGGTGATCGTGATGTTTCCGGGATTGGCACAAATGATGTCTTCCTTGGTATACTGGATGTCCAAGTTGTTTCTAAATACGTTGAAGTAGAAGCGACTGGTACACCCATTTTGATAGGTGACAGAAAGCCTGAACTGGCCTTCCGTATTCGCCGTATAGGTATTGCCGGTTGCCACTTGGTTCCAGGTACAGGTCAAGGCCCTATTGGCACAATCGTCCCCAGAAGGGCTGCAGCTTCCTTCGTCCAGCTGTTCCCAAACAATGGATTGTGCATCAATAATGTTAATTTGTAACTCCTTTGTGTCCGCAGCGCCACATAGAAACAACTTGGGCAACATGGCATTGTCCACACTGCATTGAACAATTTCACCGGCGATATCGTTGTAAGGATCCGTATCATTATTGACGGCGTTCATCAACTCAATTATAGGGTTGGGTATCAAACCTGCTCCATAGGGAGTGACCGTAATGATTTCCTTGAACCCCTTACAAGGGTCTGCTACTATCTTGTCCACGATATAAGTACCCACCTGCGTAACAACGATGGTGCTTGGGTCATTATCCGGGTCACCATCGGTAATGACCGTATCGGTCGCGTCAAATTGATTGTTTCCGTTATCGTCCCTTACCCATACATATTCGTCAAAGCCATCTCCGGCATTCAATATGGCCGAACTTCCACATAGTTCTACGGTGCGTTGAAAATTACAGTCCGAAAGGTCATCCAATAGGAAGTTTGTGGCTCCAGGAACCACAAAACCACAAGCATTGAAGTCCGTTACACTGGGGTCATCTGTAACCATAGCGGTATTTTCAACTCCTTGATACGAGGAGTAGGCCAAATTCTGAATCAAATCCGAACATGCATCAATAAAATCGAAACAGTTTTCTGCAACCTGAACCCGCATTCTAATAGAATATTCAGGTCCATCCTCTTCTACCAGATTATTTGGAATCGAAAAAATAACTTCTCTTGAAGCAGGTGTATATACGTAAGTTACCCCTGGAGGTAACGCAAAATCAGATGGTATAAAGTCTGTTCTGCCGTCAGGCGGAGAAACATTTATTGGTAGGACATCTCGAATGGTATAATTGTCCGCATCATCATTCCCAATATTTTGAAAGGATAGTACATAATCCAAAACTTGGCCCAAATTAACTCCCTGACCGGTAATGTCCACACCGCCAGGAGTGTTAACCCGTTTTTCCAAAACAATATTTGGAGCGATAATTTCTATATCGAACGACGTAAAAAAGATATCATATTTGTCCTGAGAGGAACTTGCCCTCAATACGGCACTAGTGGCATCGTTTGGTATGACATTGTTGAATTGATTGTTTATCTCAAAAAGATCTATGTCCCAACCCAAGGTATTGATACTATTGGGGGTTCTATCTGTAACCAATGCGTCGTAACGAGTAATATTTGAGTTGAAAAAGTTTGTAGCTGGGTTTAATGTATTGGATAAAGGTGTAAAGACGCCACCACCAAAGGCATCGATAGCCAATCCATCGCCTGATATCCTATTATCCCCTTCCAAAGCAGCAACACCAATTTTGGCGTTTACAGGAAAAGGAGCCGGTAAACTGGTGAACCCACTTACCGGTATATCAACAGTTTGTCCAGATGCAATTCCTGCGTATCCATCAAAAGTGGTGATATATCTACTGCCGGGAAGATTTGGATTCTCATAAACCACAACCAATTTCCAACCACCAGAAATACCGCCAGAAATACCACCTCCCAAACTGGCCCTAACATTTGCCACCGTATATTCTCCGTTTGGATCCGGTAATGCAGTAAGTATACTCGTTACATCCCTGTATGCTGCATATGGACTGTAATAACCAAAATCTGCATCACCGTTCCCGTCGAATAAAATTTCATCGGCGGTAATGTCTTGGTAAGCACCGCCCGGTACCCTAAACCTAATCTGATCAATAGTACTACGATCTGGATTTACATAGACGGCGGACCAATATAAACCTGCATATCGAATTAAGGAACATGTAGGATCTGGAACCGTTAAAATTGCACTACTAGAACTAAATGTACTAGGGTCGCTATCCACGTCAATGTATTGCATGTCTAAGTTATCATTGTACTCAGACGAACTACCAGTCAAATTATACGGGTCGTTTGGGGAAGTAGCGGGTATCGTAACCGTTACCCTTCTCCATCTTCCATTAATGAATTGCCACTCCTGTCTTGTTTCCTCTTGGGTTTGTCTATTGACAATATTGTTGCCTGCAAAGGTTAGTTCACCCCTAATATCCGCGGAATACCTTACCTCAAAATTGTTCTTTACCTGTGCAAAAGTTGAAAAAGTTCCGATTACCAAAAAAATCAGAAACAATGAAACCCTCAATAAAGAGATTCTAATATTAATATTTGGAACGGTAAACTCCAAAAAGGTAGTTTGTTTGGTCATAGCACTATGTTCTAAAAGCACTTCGAGGGATTCAATTACAAATCACTACAGAATATGCCAATAACAAAGATTGTCCATACTAGGAAGGTTTGAAATTTATTGTTGTGGTCTGAAAGCTATATGTTGTGAAAAGTGGTTTGCAGAGGGTATGTGAAATGAGATCTCCCTGTTTTATGGTATTTATGACCCATGGAACATCTAGAAATTTTAAGAAAAATCAGGTTTAAACGAGGTTTCTTTGGTGGGTATAGAAAAAAACTATTCTTAGTTTAGGAATGGTTTAAATCCTTCCGATTGAGAATTCTCCTTTACTGAAAACAGATGGCTTTCGCCGTTAAATTTTGTTCCAAAAAAAAGACCAAGAAAAATTTCTTGGTCCATTTAATTGTGTTTTTCTTTTAACTATGCCACTTGCCCGGGGGTAACCCTCATAATCCACATTTTTTCATCATAGGCATCGTTCAATTTAGAATAATAGGATATTAGGGCATTTGTCCAGGAGTCATGTTTTTTTAAGTAAACATACCTCCAATTATTTTTGGGATTGATAAAATAGCTGGCGCTGAGTCCGTAGGAATTTAAAAGCGCCACAAACCTATTGGCGTTTTTTGGGTTTGCAAAAACATTGGCGATGATATAGTAACCGGACCCGATACCATCAATTTCGTAGTTTTCAGGTTCCGTACCGTTGGCAGCCAATCTATCCTGTTGTACTACATTTTTACGAAGTACGTCCGTATCGTATTTGGAAGATTTCTCCTTTAACTTGTTTACATTGTTCACATAGGCTTCGTTGGTGTACCTGTTCTCAACGTTCATGATCCAAGTCTTGCCGTCATAGGCTCCGTTGAAATTTGAATCGTGGGCGGCAACTGCTTCCTCAAAAGTGTCATAGCGCTGTAAATACACGTATTTCAATCCATTGTTGGGGTTGTCAATATAATCCGCCTTTATTCCTTTGGCATCCAAACTATTCAAGAATTTGTCCAGATACTGACCACCCTTGTAAACATTTGCCACCACATAGTAACCATCGGTTACATTGGGCAGGTCATTGAACTTTCTGCTTTTCACCCGTTCCAGAACCACTGTTTTTTCCTGTTCCTGGTTTACCCTATTTTTCTGTGGAGGGGTATATGCCAGCACGTCTTTTTTGGTTTCTTCCCGACTGATTTCCTGCTTTGGTCGGTTCGTTCTGGACACCTCGGTATTCGCTATGGCATTGGATGTACTTTTCTCTTCTAACGAATTGTTGCTTTTTGTCACATCATCCATGGCTTTTGAAGCGGCATTTACATTGGTGGCCAAGGCGTCTTGGGCCGATGTATTCCGATTGGTATTTTCTGCTGGTTTTATTTCTCGCTCCCGAGTATTTTGTGCCGATGCCAATTTTACATCGGATTCGTCACCCCTGAAGATTTCTTCGGCCCTGCGTTCCAAATCGGGACGTTCGCCATTGGTTTCGTTCCTAACCATTTTCATAACCATATTGAACCTTCGTTCCAGGTCTGCCTGTCTATTGGCCTCCAAGGAATCCTGCCGAAACATCAACTCTTCAATAATGGCATCGTTTTCGGCCAATTTCCTTTTCAGCTCCTCAATCTCATCATTCGTAGCAATGTTCTCCGGTTCTAAATCATTTTTAACCAATTCGTCTTCAAAATCATCTTCCAACATGACCCTATCCTCCGTAAGGTTCGGTGTGAAGGAATAGGCAAAGGAAATTTCATGGGTAAGTCCAAAATTGTCAAAGTTGTTGGACAAGCCTTTTTCCATGGTATACCCCAAAGAAATCCGTTGGTTCAGATTAAACCCTACCCCGGCCGCAGCTCCATAAAAACTATCATAACCACCTTGGATCCAACCTATTTTTGGAAGGTCCAAAATTAAGCTTCCCCCTAAGGTGATGTTATCCTCTTCTCCATCCATTCGAACCCTTGCCAACGGCATCAAACGCCCCGCTTCCAGAATTCCAGAACTATTTTTAAACTGATGGGTATATTGCAGGTGTCCGGAATAGGTTTTCTCACTAAAATCCGTAAGGGATTCACTTGTTTTTAAATTATAATCGAATAGGTTTTCTGCAAAGGCACCAATATCAAAATTTCCGTAGGATAGGTTAAATCCCGGTTGAAAGGATAAAAGGTTCTGGTCCTGGAATCCCGCCAAAAATGGATCTTCCTCTACCGTTGTTGCACGGCCTTCGTCAAAACCACTATTGTAATAGGAAAGATTGGCCCCAAAGGTAAAATTGCTTTTATCGCTCAGTTTTACTCCGTAGGCGTAGTTTGCCAAAACACCATAGTTACTCAATGCCCCCAAACGCTGGGTATACAAACTCAATCCTAAACCGGTACGGTCGCTGATCCTACCACTATAACTCAAGAAATAGTTTTGGTTGTTATCGTCAAATTGTACCGATTGGTTCCTGTGCAATAAATTGATGTACGATTTGTCTTCCCGTACCGTAGAAAATGTTGGGTTTATCAAAAACCGATTGTATTTCAACAGGTTTTGGGAAGGTACCTCGTACCCAAAATAAAGATTGTCTTCCTGCGCTTGGGCCTTAGAAAACCCAAGGGCAAGAAGTACAAATAATAGTAGTATACGTGTTTTAGGTAGCATGTTTGGTTTTAGCGTATTACAGTGATTGTGCCCTGTTTCAGCACCTCGTTGGCATTTCGAATCTTATAATAAAACACCATGTTCTGCTTGGTAAATGCCGTTGAGGTCTGGGGCCAATTATTTTTATAGTCAAACTCATTTAACACCTCTTCTCCTTGGCCATTGTATATGATTACGTTTACATCGGGCCTATTGGAGTAGGAATTGGGTATTACCCATTGGTCATTGATTCCGTCACCGTTTACGGTAATGACATTGGGTACTTTGAACGTATCCAATATGGACACTTCAAACTGCCTCACAATATCACAATTCCCAATACTTGCAATCAGCGTGTACGTTCCTGGTTCGGTAATGGCAGCCCTGTCCGAAGTACTAATTTCCGTGTTGTTGGGATCCATCCATCTATAGGCTGTTCCGCCGGAAGCAGTAATCGTCCTGGTAGTTCCATCTGGAATGACCATGTTACCGGCCGGCTCCAAACTGATTAGGTTTTCGTCCAAAGGAGATATCGTAACTTCATTAGAAATCAATTCACATCCGTCACGATTCAAAACCAAACGGTATGTTCCCGTTGCGCTAACATTTAGGTTCGTATCCGTAGTGCTTATCATACTCCCGTCCAATTGCCATTCAAACGATTCAGTGGCCAAATCCAAGGAAGCACTCAAGGTTATCAAATCACTAGCGCTACAATAGACCGTGCCTGTACTACTAATAGTAACTGTATCACCGGTCAATAATTGCACGGCTAAGGCATTTGATGTTTCGTTGTATGTATCGATAGTTGCGTTCACTGTATAACTTCCATTTTCCAAATTGGAGGCGATGCTGATGGAATTCCCTGTCTGACCGGATATGGTAGACCCGTCCTTTTGCCACTGATAGGCAAAGGCATTCCTAAGATCTTCCGTGACGTCTGTTTTTGTTCCATCCGAAGCAACCGCATTAATCGTCGCGACCTCCAGCACTATACTTGTAGAAACACAGGAAGTATAATTTCCTGCATAATCCAATACCAATTCAAAAGACGCCGGTGTAACCACAACCGTAGTTTCCGAGTTTTTGCTAGTGCTGCCGCAACTTCCCCCTGTTTCGGTAACCTGGGCATAGTAGTTGCCTGCCTCGGTAACGTTCAATGTGCTGGTAGTTTCACCCGCGATTTCCCCACCGTTTTTAAACCATTTGTAGGTTGGGGAACTTGCATCGGTAGCGACGGATAAGGTCTGAGGTATCGTTGGAAGCAAGACCACGTTTTCCGGGTTGATCCTAGTAATTGAATATGAGCCCGGATTGCTCATTGTAACTGGAGCAGAACGCTCGGTACAGATACCTGTCCCTGAAATCTCAACCGCATAATCCCCTTCAAATCCCGCAACACCTCCATTAACGGTATAGGTAGTTCCGATGGCGCCCATAATGGCAACATCGTTCTTGTACCACTGATAGCTCCAAGCCGCATCGGTTTGGTCAATGGACAAAGTTTCAGAATCCGTTGGACAGAGTACCGTTTTGCTTGGTGAATTAATTGCAATACCAGAACCTGTACCACCAATGGTAACATCCACAATGTTGGAATCCGTATTTCCGGAACCCGTACAATTGGGGCCATAATCCACATAGGCGTTGTACATACCACTTTGGGAAACGGTCAAGGTATGGCCAGTTTCTCCTGTAAGTAAGGTTCCGCTTCTATACCAAATATACTGGTAGGTTTCAGGATTCGGAATATTATCTACCTGAAGTGTAATTGGCCCTGTAGCACAAACACTTCCCGGGGGTACACCGTCCCCAAGTTCGCTAATGTTCAGGTTGTTGGTGATGTCCATGTAGAACATGTTGTAAGCAGGGGATTCTGTTCCAATCTTTACCGGATCGGTACTTCGAACCCGCATTTTATAGTTAAGACCTCGAGTGTCCGTAGGAATGGAAAAACTTACATCAAAGTCGTTCACGGTATTTTTATCCGTTACCGTAACCAATTCAGTAGGTGCTGAAAAGCTGCCGCTGGCATCTGATAGTTCCAAGATGAACTCGTTGCCGGCATTGGCCGTGCCTGCCCAAGTAACGTTCACAAAGTATTCGTTAAAGCCCCCATTACCTGCGCAGATATACCCCCAAACGGAATTACCGGCAAGATTGGGATTGTCCGCAGGTTCAGGTGCATTGATGATAATGGCCTGGGCAGAAAGCTGTAGGAAACCCAAGAACACAAGGAGGGTGGTCAAGTAGTAAGATTTGTAATTTTGTTTCATAGTGATGTGTGGTTTTGTGCCCCAAATGATAGTGATGTTGTAGGTCAAACACTTTAAACCTTTGGTACTCAAAACAAATATGACACAAATAACGCGCGTAGGGTATTTATTGTTGTAGGCCGATTCATTTTTGTTGTGAAACGCATTTTGTACAAGGTGAACCTTTTTTAATCTTAGGTTTTGCGGCAATTTTGCTACTTTTGTAGCTTGAAAAAATACAACATGAGCGAGACATCCAAGTCTTTGAATTTTATTGAACAGATCATAGAGGAAGATCTGGAAAATGGTTACTCCAAGAGCGATTTACGCTTTCGGTTTCCTCCCGAACCCAATGGCTACCTACACATAGGCCACGCGAGTTCCATTTGTCTAAATTTTGGTTTAGGCCTTCGGTATCAATCCCCTGTAAACCTTAGGTTTGACGATACCAATCCGGCCAAGGAGGAGCAAGAGTTCGTAGACGCCATCAAAAAGGATGTTTCCTGGCTTGGTTTTGAATGGGATACCGAACGGTATGCTTCCGATTATTTCCAGCAGTTGTATGATTGGGCGGTTCAGCTCATCAAGGATGGCAAGGCCTATGTGGACAGTCAGACTTCCGAAGAAATGGCGGTGCAAAAGGGCACCCCAACACAACCCGGAACAAATAGTCCCTTTCGAAACAGAAGCGTTGCCGAAAACCTATCCCTGTTTGAAGAGATGAAAAGCGGGGCACACAAGGAAGGTTCGCATGTGCTGAGGGCGAAAATCGATATGGCCCATACCAATATGCTTATGCGGGATCCAATCATGTACAGAATCCTGCACAGAGCGCACCACAGAACGAATACCGATTGGTGTATTTATCCCATGTATGACTGGACGCATGGTGAAAGCGACTACATAGAGCAAGTTTCCCATTCCCTTTGCACCTTGGAATTTTTGCCCCATAGAGAGCTATATGATTGGTTTTTGGACCAAGTGTACGATCCCAAAATGTTACGACCAAAACAGCGTGAATTCGCCAGAAGAAACCTAAGCCATACTGTAGTAAGTAAGCGAAAGCTAGCACAATTGGTCGCCGAAAAAGTAGTCACAGGATGGGACGACCCCAGAATGCCTACCATCTCCGGGATGCGAAGAAGGGGGTATACGCCTGAGTCCATCCGTAATTTTGCCGATACCATAGGAATCGGAAAAAGGGACAATCTAATCGATGTTTCCCTCTTGGAATTCCATGTACGCGAAGACCTAAACAGAACGACCCCCAGGGTCATGGGTGTTCTAGACCCCTTAAAGGTGGTCATCACCAATTATCCAGAGGGCCCCGAAGAATGGCTGGAGGCAGAAAACAGTCCGGAGGACGAATCGTTAGGCTTTAGGCAAGTTCCTTTTTCAAGGGAATTATATATTGAGAAGGACGACTTTAAGGAGGAGGCCAACAAAAAGTTTTTCCGCTTGAAGTTGGGCGGCGAAGTGCGCTTGAAAAACGCCTATATTATAAAGGCCGAAAGTTGCACCAAAGATACCGATGGGAATATTGTTGAGGTGCAATGTACGTATGACCCCAAAAGCAAAAGTGGAAGCGCCAACCCAGAAAGCCTAAGAAAGGTCAAGGGAACCTTGCATTGGGTGTCCATACCGCATGCCGTTCCATCTGAAATACGATTGTATGACCGCTTGTTTACGCATGAAAGTCCAGATACCCAAAAGGACAAGGATTTTATGGATTTTATAAATCCAAATTCCCTAGAGGTCATTACGGGATTTGTGGAGCCAAGTTTGAAAGAGGCGAAGATTGGTGATCGCTTTCAGTTTCAGCGTATGGGTTATTTTTGTGTGGACAAAGATTCTACTGAAGAAGAACTTGTGTTTAATAGGACTGTTGGGCTTAGGGATTCTTGGGCCAAGATCCAGCAGAAAGCGGAGTAAATCAACCACACACAAACACGTAAGAATTAAAAATTCCAAATCCAGTGCACCAATAATTCCAATACTGGTCCAAAGCGTGTATGAATAAGATTAAATCAAGTGGTATATTTAAATTAAAAGGCGCGGTGATTAATCTACCGCGCCTTTTTAGATTTACTCTTTTGCTCTGCCCTTATCAATAGTCTTGGTGTCCTTACTTTTTTTCATCTGCTCCCCGATCATATTACTGGCCGTAAAGGAAGCGACCATGTTGTTCAACATATCGCTACCGGCTTGAGGCGAATTGGGCAATAATATCAAATTGGTATTCGTTTCTTCCCCGATGCTTTGCAATGTGTCGTAATGTTGAGTCACCACAATCAAAGCGGAGGCTTCTTGGGAGTTGATGCCCACCTTGTTCAACACCTCCACAGATTCCTCTAGACCCCGTGCAATTTCACGTCGCTGGTCTGCAATACCCTGCCCTTGTAATCGCTTGCTCTCCGCTTCTGCCTTGGCCTTTTCAACGATAAGGATTCGGGCGGCATCACCCTCAAATTGGGCTGCGATTTTTTCCCTTTCGGAGGCATTGATTCGGTTCATGGCAGCTTTCACCTGTGGGTCTGGGTCAATATCCGTTACCAAAGTCTTTATGATGTCAAAGCCGTATTCCAGCATGGCATCGTTCAGTTCTGCCTTTACCGCAAGTGCTATATCGTCCTTTTTTACAAAGACATCGTCCAGTTTCATTTTGGGCACTTCGGCACGTACCACATCAAAAACATAGGAAGTTATCTGTTCATGCGGGTAATCCAATTTGTAGAACGCGTCATAGACCTTGTCCTTGATGACCATGTATTGCACGGAAACCTTTAGCCGTACAAAAACGTCGTCCAAGGTTTTCGTTTCTATGATAACGTCCAATTGCTGGATTTTTAAGCTCAATCTTCCGGCAATGCGCTGCACGAAGGGTATTTTAAATTGTAACCCAGAATGCCTGATGCTGCTAAACCTTCCAAAGGTTTCAATAACTGCGGCCGTTTGTTGTTTTACGATAAAAGCTAGAGAAAATAGTACCAGCCCAATAATTATTACAATCGGTATTAAAATAAAGTTTCCCATGATAACCTGTTTAAAGTTAATTTGGATGAATGTACGAAATCGTATCTTTTTATGAGTACCCTTAGTGTTCGTTTTGTTACAAATTTCATTCGGCAGTACTTTTTTGCGCAGCCTTGCTTTAATCGCTTTATAGACCAGTTCACCTGCTGGCGCGAGCATCTTGCTCGTGTCCAACCCAAGACATTGCTTAGTTTCATTCATTGTTCCATCATGCCCAGGTGCATACCTTCATTATCAATTTTCAATACCGTTTCATCTTCTGCATAGTTTCTAGCACTGCTATATTTCCAGTCTATAGGATTGGTAACAAAGCCCTGTTCAACAGGATTGTTATGTATATAATCTATTTTTTGTTTTATTACTTTACCACTCCATAATTCTATTGGTTTATTATGTTGTTGCCAGAATTGTCTTTTACCCACGTTACTTTTACGCTTCCCCGCCCTTTCCATCATCCAAAGCAACCATTCTTTTCTGCTTTCTTGTGGGTTGTCTTCAATTGCCTTTATCAATTTTTTAGCAGTAAAACCTTTAAAATCCCTTAATAGACCGGAAGGGTCTTCCTTGCCTGACCTGAAAACGAAATGCACATGGCTAGGCATAAAACAGTATGCAAAGACCTCCATCCCTTTTTCAGCTCTACAGTAGTTTACCGCCTCTTCTAAAGTTGAAAAATATTCCTGTCTTGTAAAAACATCCAACCAATAGACTGTTGCAAAACTTACAAAGTAGGCGGCCGTAGGGTTTTGAAACTTATATTTTCTGCTCATTGAATTCTAAAAATACAAAAACCACAACATCCATATTGTGGTTCTTTCTTTATTTCCAATGTATATCCTTTTCATTTATTCTTGACGGCACGAGCGTGACGCTCGCGCTAGCGGGGGCCAACCTTAAAATAAACCTTTCGTTACATAATTGTGGTGCGTTTTGTTTCTGGACCGGTTACACAGAAATCCTACTGGTTTGTAAAGTATTCTATTCATATCCTTCTTGTTTTCTTATCTTATTAAGTATCTAAAAACCGACAAAATGAAAAATTGCCCGTTCCAAGCCCCACTCGCTGCGTTCCTTCTTCTGTTAACCACCGTTTTTATTCTCTTAGGGTCTTGTAAGGACAGTACTTCAGCTATTGCGGAAACGGATCAAGCCGTTCCTAAAATCGATGTACAAGCCGAGCTTGATAAGATCGAGGATATGCGGGATTCCTTTCAAAAGACCGTACGAGAAAAGCGCTATGGCGATCTAGGAAGTTTCGTGACCAAGGACCTTATTTCCATAGGGCCGGGGAGTGAAGATTGGAACGCCTATAGAAAACTTAGGGAACAACACGGTAACAAGTTCCGTTATGACAGTATCATCATGAGCCCAAAGGAAACCGTCATCCTATCCGATACCATGGCCTATGATTTTGGGGTTAGCCGAACTTTTTACACGGATGAAACCGGTACCGTTCATGAAATGGGCGATACCTTTCTGGTACTTCTGAAAAAGGTTAACGGAGAATGGAAATTGTACCGGGAATTGGCGTCTTCGCAGGTAGAGTAATCTAAATTTTGTACTTTCAATACGGTTTGCAACGGAAACCAGAACTATTTGTACATGCCTTTAAGCCATTAATATTTTGGATAACAACGTTTCTGAATTTATTTCAAAACAAGAAAAATGGTCCCATGAACTTCAATTATTACGGGAAATCGTGCTTTCCTGTGGTCTTGAAGAAACCTTTAAGTGGCGTGCACCCTGCTATACCATTAAGGGCAAAAATGTAGTTATTCTGGGTGCGTTCAAGGACTTTTGTTGTTTGAGTTTTTTCAAGGGTGTGCTCCTCAAAGATTCCGAAGGTATTTTGAAACAACAAGGCGAAAACACGCAATCCGGAAGAATAGTCCCATTTACAGATACGGCCGAAATCCATCGGTTAAAACCCGTTATAAAAGCCTATGTTTTTGAGGCGATCGAAGTTGAAAAGTCGGGACAGAAGGTCGAATTCAACACCCCCGACGAACTGGAGCTTCCCGACGAATTGGAAGTCGCCTTTCAACAGGATGCCGAATTCCAAAATGCCTTTCAAAGCCTCACACCCGGTAGGCAAAAGGGATATATGTTGTTCTTTTCAGGCGCAAAGCAATCGGCCACCAGAACTTCCAGAATCGAAAAATACCGTTCGCGCATCTTTGACGGAAAAGGCCTGCACGATTGTGTTTGCGGCCATTCCAAAAAAATGCCTTCCTGTGATGGGTCACACAAGTATCTTTGAGAAAAAGTTGTTTCACTTCTTATTAGATATTCTACATAATCCATTAAATTGTAGGCTTTTGTAGGAACCCTCAGTTTTAGTCGTGAATAAATTAAACTATCTCTTTTTGCTCCTCGCCCTAGTCGCTGAAATTGTGGGCACCATTGGTGGCTTTGGGTCTTCCGTCTTTTTTGTGCCTATTGGCAATTTCTTTTTCGACTTTCATTTTGTGCTGGGTCTCACGGCCTTGTTCCATTTGTTCAGTAACGTTAGTAAAATCGTGCTCTTCAAAAAGGGTCTGGACAAAAAACTTCTGATAAACATAGGGGTTCCATCTGTAATCTTTGTCATTATTGGTGGCTACATGACCAAAATAGTGGATAGTTTCATCTTGGAAATTGTACTCGCCCTGTTCTTGGTTGGTTTGAGCCTTTTGTTTCTGGTCAAAAAGGATTTGGTAATCAATCCGAACAGGAAAAATGCCATTACCGGCGGTGTTCTGTCCGGGTTTTCGGCCGGGCTATTGGGAACCGGGGGCGCCATCAGAGGGCTTACCATGGCGGCTTTCAATCTGGAAAAAAGCGTCTTTATAGCGACCTCTGCATTTATTGATTTTTTTATCGATTTCACAAGAACCTTTGTCTACTTCAACAATGGGTACATTCAAAAGGAACATCTCATATACCTGCCTTTCTTGTTGGTCATTGGGATATCGGGCACGTATTTGGGAAAACGCATTCTTCATTTTATAGAACAGGATAAGTTCAAGACGATTTCCTTGCTCCTTGTCTTGTTGATAGGTGTGGTTACCTTGGTGAACGTTTTGGTCAAAACGAACTAATCCTTAAAAACAAAAACACTTTTCTTTTTGTGCCGCTTTGCGGATGGACTACTTTAGGGCAAGCATATCTTTAATCTTGCGCGTATGTCCCAAATAAAACGGATTCTAAGCATCCTTCTTTGCCTTGGTCTTTTATTGCTGTCCGATTGTAAAAGCGGTTCAAAAACTATATCGGCACCAACGGAAAATTCCAGTTCATCCGTGGAACGGCCCTATGTGGTCCTGGTTTCCCTGGATGGTTTTCGGTGGGACTATGTGGAACGATTTCACCCTCCGTTCTTACATAAATTCATAGAAAATGGCGTCAAGGCCTCTTCGTTGATTCCCTCATTTCCTACAAAGACCTTTCCAAACCATTATACCATAGCCACAGGGATGTACCCCGATAAGCACGGACTGCTTGGAAATTCCTTCTACAGTCATAAAAAGGACAAAACGTACCGAATTGGTAAACGAGAATTTGTGGAAGACGGGTCGTTTTATAACGGCACACCACTTTGGGTACTGGCGGCAAAATCAGGAATGGTTTCCGCCAGCTATTTTTTTGTGGGTTCGGAAGCCAATATACAAGGTATCTGGCCTACCTACTACAAAAAGCACGATGCGTCCATAAAAAACGAGGAGCGGGTATCCCAAGTGCTTGATTGGCTCTCCTTGCCCGATGCCCAACGGCCCCATTTGATCACGATGTATTTTTCCGATATGGACGATGTGGGCCATTCGTTTGGACCCAATGCCGATGATGAACTGGAACCTGTCTTGATGGCCTTGGATTTAAACCTACGAAAGCTTTATGAAGGCATTCAAGCAACGGGTCTGCCCGTGGACCTGATCATTGTGTCCGACCATGGTATGGCGGAAGTGACCAAAGAGCGATACATTCCAATAGAGCCAATTGTAAACGATTCCCTATACACGGTGGTGGATAACGGGGCCATTGTCAATCTTCATCTGAAAGACCCCAACAATCTTGAAAATATACTAGCGGATCTGCGCCAGAAAGAAAACCATTTTAAGGTATACAAAACAACGGAAACCCCGGGGTTTGAATATGTTCCCAAAAATCCCGATTGGGGAGAAATTCAGGTTGTGCCCAATTTTGGCTATTATTTTGCGAAACGGGAAAAAATAGACAACGTCATTTCCAAATCCAAAACGTCCTTTGGAGTACATGGCTACGACCCAGCACATAAGGAAATGCACGGGATATTCTATGCGCAAGGCCCTAGTTTTAAAAGCGGATTGGAAATCGCTTCTTTTAAGAACATTCACATATACCCTTTGGTATGCAAAATCCTTGGTTTGCCCGTTCCTAAAGATATAGACGGAAACCTAACTGCAGTTCAGGAGGTTCTGAAATAGCTTAAAAATAGGCTAGGCGAGTGCCGAAATCGCCTTGTTTATCCGCTCCATGCTTTCTTCTTTGCCGATCAACGCCATGATGTCGAAAATATGCGGGCCTTTCATGTCCCCAACCAAAACCAGGCGTAACGGAGGCATCACCTTTCCAAAGGATAGTTCCTTTTCAGAAATCCATTTTTTCACCTCCAATTCCACATTCTCTGAAGAAAAATCGGCTATGCCATTCATAAAACTTGCCAAGTTTTGCATGATTTCTTGGGTGTCGTTCTTCCATTGCTTTTTAACCGCCTTTTCATCGTAGTTGGTAGGCGCAACGAAAAAGTAATCGCCCAATTCCCAGAAATCCGAAACAAACGTGGCGCGATCCTTGATCAGGGAAACTACTTTCTGGACATAATCATTGGATGTTGATGTGATTCCCTTTTCTTTTAAATGTAACAGAAAGGCTTCGGCCATTGTTGCATCGTCTTTTTGATGCATATACTGCTGATTATACCATTTGGTTTTGTCCGGGTCGAACCGTGCTCCCGATTTGTTCACCCTTTCCAAGGAGAAGGAATCCACCAATTCTTCCAACGTAAACAACTCCTGTTCCGTTCCTGGGTTCCAGCCCAGTAAGGCCAAAAAATTCACCACGGCTTCCGGAAAATAGCCTGCCTCCCTGTATCCCACAGATTCGTTCCAAGACAGCGGAAAAACGGGAAAACCTCCCTTCTCACCATCCCGCTTGCTCAATTTGCCCTTTCCAACAGGTTTCATGATGAGAGGCAAATGCGCAAATTGAGGTGCCTTCCAACCAAAAGCATCGTACAATTGTTGGTGCAGCGCCAAAGAGGGTAACCATTCCTCGCCCCGTATCACATGGCTGATTTCCATGAGATGGTCGTCCACAATATTGGCCAAATGGTAGGTAGGCATCCCATCGCTTTTAAAAAGCACCTTATCGTCAAGGGTGTTTGTGTCGATTTCTATATCACCACGGATGATGTCCGTCAAATGTAGTTTCTCATCGGGCGGGGTCAAAAAGCGTATGACGTAGTCTTCCCCGGCATCTATTCTTCTTTGTACGTCTTCGGGCATCATGGAGAGGGAATTGTCCAATTTGAGTCGGTTATGCCAATTGTAGATGAAGGTCTTGCCTTTTTCCTCATGGTCCTTTCGGTGAAAATCCAACTTCTCGGCCGTATCAAAGGCATAATAGGCCATGCCCTTTTCAATGAGGTCCTGGGCGAATTTTTTGTATAAATGTTTACGTTCGCTCTGCCTGTATGGACCATATTTCCCAAAGGTATTGCCCTTGGCGGTTGGGGAAGACGGTCCCTCGTCAAAAGGAATGCCGCACCAGTTCAGCGAATCTACAATATATTGCTCCGCACCTTCTACGAACCTGTTCTGGTCCGTGTCCTCAATACGGAGGATAAAATCGCCTTTGTGTTTTTTGGCAAACAGGTAATTGAACAAAGCGGTCCTAACCCCGCCTATATGCAAAGGTCCCGTGGGACTTGGCGCAAATCGTACTCTAACTTTCTGTGTCATTTGACAAAGGTATAAAAAGGGATGCTGAAGGGAAAGGGCTCATTTTGATGGTGGAAATAATTTTATGGAGGCTTCCCGTTCTCGATTTAGTATCGTTAAGTCTCGGATTAAGTGCCTTTTAACAAATTTTTTCTGTCCTTAAAAACCAAAAGGGTATATCTTGGTATAAAAATCCTTTGCCATTGCAGTTTTACGATCTCATATTAGGAAAATTAAACGATTTCATTAAAGCCCATTATACCCAAAAATTGATCAAGGGGGTTATCCTCTTTTTTGCTTTTGGGCTGCTGTTTTTTTTAGCGGTAGTAGGTGTTGAGTTTGCCCTGTGGTTGAATTCGACCTGGCGGCTCGCCTTGTTTCTTATCTTTTTGGCCGTAGAGCTTTTCCTTTTATACCGATATATTGGAATTCCCCTGTTCTATCTTTTCAAACTAAAAAAGGGCATCGCGCCAAAGGACGCCTCCCTCATGATCGGAAAACATTTCCCGGAAGTTGGCGACAAATTGTACAACCTTTTGGATTTGGCCGATAATACGGAAAAATCCGAACTGTTGCTGGCAAGTATCGAACAGCGCTCTGAACATCTGAAAACGATTCCCTTTCAAAGGGCCATTAACACCAAGGAACCTTTAAAATATGTGAAGTTTGCCTTGTTGCCCTTGATGATTATTGGGCTGTTGTGGACTTCCGGCAATTGGAGTTCCTTTTTTGGAAGTTATTCCCGTGTAGTCAATTACAATATGGCCTATGAACCTCCCGCGCCTTTTAGGTTCGAATTGTTGAATACACAATTACAGGTAATAGAAAGTAAGCCCTTCACCTTCCAAGTGGCAACGGAAGGTTCGCTAAAACCGGATAATGTGTACGTTGTTTTTCAGGATAAGGAAATCTTGCTACAAGAGGAAAATGGAGTATTTCAGTATACCTTGTCACCGCCCATCACATCGGGGCGATTCATGTTCAAAGGTAGTGGGATACAGTCCAGGGAATACGAGCTGGTGGCCTTGAAGGCGCCCGCCATATCGGATTTTAACATGCGATTGGAGTATCCTGCATACATCAATAAACTTCCAGAGGTCATAAAAAGTACCGGAAACGCCATAATACCCGAAGGAACCAAAATAACCTGGGAGATAAAAGGCCAGGACACCGAGGAAATTAAATTGGTTGCAAAGGATACGTCTTTACTGTTTAACAATAATGGGGACGATTTCAGCCTTTCCAAAAGAATCTACGCGAATTGGGACTATCAATTGGCCACCTCAAATACCAACGTACAGGAATACGAGACCCTAAATTATTCGTTTCAGGTAATCAAGGATGCGTATCCAACGGTGAAAGTGGAGCAGGTCTTGGACTCCCTTGAACCGAATATTTCCTATTATTCCGGGGAGGCCACGGATGATTATGGACTTAAAAAGATTGAATTGGTCTACTATGAACAAGGAAGCGAGCAAGATGAGAACATTCTTGAGCTGAGCGGACCACAATCCAATTTTCATCCATTCTACTATACGTTCCCCTCTGGGCTGAATTTGGAGGAGGGCAAGAAATATGCCTTCTATTTTAAGGTTACGGACAATGATGCCATCCATGGCGGAAAATCGGTTAAAAGCACCGTGTTCTCCCAAGAAATTTTAGACGATAACCAATTGAATAACAAAGAGTTGGAGTCTCAACAGTTGCTGATTAACAACTTGGACAAATCCTTGGAAAAGGCTGCCGAGCAACGTGATAACCTTAAGGAAATCAACACTTTACAGAAAGAAAAAAACCGATTGGATTTTAATGATCAACGTCAGGTATCCGATTTTTTGGAAAAACAGGAGCGACAGGAGCAATTGATGGAGAAATTCAGCCGGGAACTAAAGGAAAATCTGGAAAAAGGGGCGAAGGACGACAAATTGAACCAGTTATTGCAAGAGCGTTTGGAGCGGCAGGAAATGGAGGCCAAGAAGAACCAAAAACTTTTGGAAGAACTCAATAAGATTGCTGATAAAATCAACAAAGAGGAATTGACACAACGTTTGGAGGAACTGGGCAAAAAACAGCAAAACTCCGAGCGTAGCCTTGAACAATTGGTGGAGCTGACCAAACGGTATTACGTGACCGAAAAGGCCGCACAGTTGGCAAGCGATTTGGTAAAACTTTCAGAAAAACAGCAAGCGCTTGCCGAAGAAGAAATTGCCGCGGAATCCTCAAAACAAGAACAGGAAAAATTGAAGGGGGAATATGATAGAATCGCAAAAGAATTGGATGAACTGAAAAAAGACAATGCGGATCTAAAAAAACCTATGGACCTAAGTATCGACAAGGCCAAGCAAGCGGGAATCCAAGAAAACCAAGATAACGCGTTGGAGGAAATTCAAAACCACCAAGAGTCGAAAGAAAAGTCGGATAACGAAGGCATGGAACAAAGTGCCAATAAAACCAAGCAAAATCAAAAATCGGCCGCACAAAAAATGAAGGAAATGAGTAAAGAGCTCCGACAGTCATCCATGAGTGGGTCTTCCGGCAGTGATTCCGTGGCAGAGGATGCTGAAATGCTGCGTCAGATTTTGGACAACCTCATCATTTTCTCGTTCAAACAGGAAAGTCTCTATGATAAACTGAGCGAACAGGACAGGGAAGATATTTCCCATTATTCCGAAACTGTTCGTAGCCAAAACGAGCTACGCAGTCTTTTTGAACATGTGGATGATAGTTTGTTTGCGCTTTCGTTGCGCCAAGCAGAGCTTTCGGAATTTGTGAACGAGCAAATTACAGAGGTCTATTACAACATTGACAAGTCCTTGGAAAGCGTCGCAGAAGGACAAATGTACCAAGGAGTATCCTATCAGAAATATGTGCTTACAGCATCTAACAGTCTCGCCGATTTTTTGGCACATGTGCTTGAAAACATGCAGCAAAGCATGCAAATGGGCCAGGGAAGCGGTCAAAGCCAAGGAGGGTTTCAGCTTCCTGACATCATTAAACAACAACAGTCCCTTGGGGAAAAAATGGGGGAGTCTGGTAGCCAGGGTCAATCAGGACAGGAAGGGAACCAACAGGGTAATCAAGGTAAGGAAGGAAACCAAGGAGGAGAACAGGGCAATCAGGGACGAAATGGAGAACAAGGAGAACAAGGAGAACAAGGGAATAATGGAAACGAGGGAAGTGGGCAAGGCGAAGGTGGTCAATCCGGGGAGGGTGAAAACGGTACCAATAGGCAAAACCAAGGATCCGGAAATTCTCAAGGCAGCGATGGTTTGAGCGAAAGCGAGCTGCAAGAAATCTATGAAATTTATCAGGAACAACAACGCATCAAACAAGAATTGGAACGCCAGTTGGAAAACCTCATCAATGAAGGTGATCGCAAATTGGGGGAAAAGCTTATTCGCCAAATGGAAGATTTTCAGAACGACCTCCTTGAAAATGGTATTACGCGTCGGACATTAAGCAAGGCCAACACCATACAATACGAATTGTTGAAACTAGAAAACGCTTCTTTAAAACAAGGAAAAAAAACAGAGCGGGAAAGTAACAGCAACAAAAAGGACTTCACCAATCCCATAACCACCAAACCCTCATTACTAGATAATTATCGTAACGAGATAGAAATTTTAAATAGACAAGCCTTACCTTTGCGCCAAAATTTTCAAAACAAGGTAAAAGAGTACTTCAAAGGCAATGATTGAATTTTATTTTGAGACGGAGGTTAAAATTTCCAATACAGAAAAATACAGGAACTGGGTTTCAAAGATTGTTACGACTGAAGGGTATTCGATAGGCGACCTTAATTACATTTTTTGCGACGACAGCTATTTGTTGGAAATCAATCAAAAATATTTACGGCACGACACCCTTACCGATATTATAACATTTGATTATACGCTGGGAAAAACTATGTCGGCAGATATATACATATCCACAGAACGTGTACAGGAAAATGCTGTAAGCTACCAAGTAACTTTTGAAAACGAACTTTTACGTGTGATGTCCCATGGTATACTTCATTTAGCCGGATACAAGGACAAGAAAGAGGAGCACAAAAAAGAAATGCGCTTAAAAGAAGAGGAAAAAATAAAAATGTTCCACGTGGAACAGTAGAAATTATGTTTGGAGAAATTTACGATGTTATTGTAGTAGGAGGGGGTCATGCAGGGGCAGAAGCAACTGCCGCGGCGGCGAATATGGGTTCAAAGACACTCCTAGTTACCATGAACCTACAAACAATTGGACAAATGTCCTGCAACCCTGCCATGGGCGGAATTGCCAAAGGCCAAATCGTTCGAGAAATAGATGCTTTGGGAGGTTATTCTGGAATTATAACGGATAAATCTGCCATTCAATTTAAAATGTTGAACAAATCCAAAGGTCCGGCCATGTGGAGTCCTCGGGCCCAAAGCGACAGGATGCGGTTTGCAGAGGAATGGCGCCTAGCACTAGAGAGAACATCAAATGTAGACTTTTACCAAGAAATGGTTACAGGACTTCTTTTGGAAAAAAACAAAGTGGTGGGCGTAAAAACATCCCTAGGTATTGAAATAAGGGGGAAATCCGTCATACTTACGAACGGAACGTTTTTAAACGGATTAATCCATATTGGGGAAAAACAGTTTGGAGGTGGAAGGGCCGGAGAAAAGGCTGCAACAGGAATTACCGAACAATTGGTCGATTTAGGTTTTGACAGCGGACGCATGAAGACCGGTACGCCTCCTAGAGTGGATGGAAGGTCCTTGGACTATTCAAAAATGATTCCCCAACCAGGTGACGCCAAACCCGAAAAATTCTCCTATTTAAACACACCTGTATTAAAAAAACAAAGGGACTGTCACATGACCCATACCAGTGCCCTAGTTCACGATCTACTCCGTGAAGGTTTTGATAGATCTCCCATGTTCAATGGTAGGATAAAAAGTATTGGCCCAAGATACTGTCCGTCCATAGAAGATAAGATAAATCGATTCGCGGATAAGGATTCGCATCAAATGTTCATAGAGCCTGAAGGATGGGAAACCGTTGAAATATATGTAAATGGGTTTTCAACTTCATTGCCGGAAGATGTACAATTCAAAGCATTGCGATCCGTAAAAGGATTTGAAAATGTCAAATTTTTCCGTCCAGGTTATGCCATAGAATATGATTATTTTCCACCCACGCAATTAAAGCACACCTTGGAAACAAAATTGATAGAGAACCTTTATTTTGCAGGTCAAATCAATGGCACCACAGGGTATGAGGAAGCGGCTTCACAAGGGTTAATGGCCGGAATAAACGCACATTTAAAAATAAATGAAAAAGAAGCTTTTACACTACAACGCGATGAAGCGTACATAGGGGTATTGATAGACGATCTTATCACCAAGGGAACGGAAGAGCCTTATAGAATGTTCACTTCCCGAGCAGAATACAGGACCTTATTAAGACAAGATAATGCCGATTTAAGACTGACCCCTAAAGGATATGAATTAGGGTTGGCAAAAGAAGATAGGTTAAAAAGAATGGAAGAAAAACTAGAGAAATCGGAAGCCTTTGTTAGTTTTTTTAAAAATACCAGTGTACTACCAGATCAAATGAATCCCATTCTTGAGGAGGTGCAATCGGCCCCAATAAAACAATCAGATAAAATGTTCAAATTGTTCTCACGACCAAAAGTAACCATGGAACATATGCTTACACTGGAATCTGTGTCAGAATTTGTTAGTTCTAATAGCTTGGATAATGAAGTACTCGAACAGGCAGAAATTCAAGTTAAATACTCGGGTTATATTGAAAAGGAAAAAGTAAATGCCAATAAACTAAACCGACTTGAATCTGTAAAAATTCCTGATAATTTTGATTATAAGAAATTGAAATCCTTATCCTTTGAAGCGCGCGAAAAACTGTCAGCAATAAAGCCAGTCACTATATCTCAAGCATCCAGAATCAGTGGTGTTACACCGAGTGATATTAGTGTTCTACTAGTATACCTTGGTAGGTAAAGTCACATTGTTCCACGTGGAACGATCTAACAAATCCTTAATAAATATATGTCAAGATATCTCACCACAAAGGATTACTTTAATACCCAGGAGGAATTTCATCTAGAATACATAACCGAACTAGATATGCTGAAAACGTATCCAGTACCCAAAAATCTAGAAACATATTACAATCACCCAGACTATATTTCACATACAGATCAAAAGAAAACATTTATAGATAAAATCTATCAACTAATAAAAACTTATAGTTTAAATAAGAAAGTTCGACTAATCAAAAAACTAAGAACTACTGAAAAAACAATCCTAGATATTGGAGCAGGTACAGGTGATTTTTTAAAATTCGCCCAAAAAGATGGTTGGAAAATCCACGGGGTAGAACCAAACCAGCAAGCAAGACTAAAAGCACTCACAAAAGAGATAACCCTAAGGGAATCACTAGCGGATATACCAGAGGAAACATTTAATGTTATCACATTATGGCATGTACTTGAACACATTCCGGATTTCGAAAGCGAAATAAAAAATATTCAAAAAAAACTAAAGCTGAACGGATACTTAGTTATAGCGGTACCAAACTACAAATCCTATGACGCCAAACACTACAAACAATTCTGGGCAGCTTACGACACTCCAAGACATTTATGGCACTTCTCCAAGGAATCAATAAAAAGACTTTTTAAACCATACAAACTGGAACTAGTTCAAACGAAACCAATGCTTTTCGATTCCTTTTATGTATCCCTACTTTCCGAAAAGTACAAAAGCGGTAATAATAATTATTTAATGGCTTTTTTAATAGGATTGGTATCAAACATCAAAGGTTTACTAAGTAAAGAATATTCTTCCCATATATATATTCTTAAAAATGCTAAATAACTAATTAGCGATTCGCACAAGGAGAAATAAAAGTAAATAAGGATTATACCATACCCTATATTAAAAAAGGTCTTAAAATAGCTTAAAATGTGGTGTATACAATAATATAAAACAATAAAAAGTAAGATTTTCATAAGAAATAACTATACTCAATATATTAACAAAGCTTTCTTACTTTTGCCACAAATTAATAAAAACAAAAATGAAAAAATTAATCCTTGGAATAACACTCCTTACCATCCTTTCCTGTACACAAGAAAAAATTGCGTTTGTAGACAACGTAAAACTTATGAATGAATATCAAGAAAAAATTGATATAGAAACAAAATACAAAGAAAAAGCAGAAGCTCTTGGTAAAAAGCGTGATAGTATATCCCAAAAATTTCAAGCAGAAGCTACGGAATTTCAAACAAGAGCCCAAAGCATGACACAAAACGCTGCACAACAAGAATATGCCCAATTTCAACAAAGAGGTCAACAAATGGGACAACAACTCCAAATGGAAGACCAACAATTACAAATACAGGGACAAACAGAAATGGATAGCATTGTTTCCAAAGTAAAAAAGGAAATACAGGCTTATGGTAAAGCAAATGGTTACAGCTATATACTAGGAGGTGGAGAAGGGGGTAGTGTTCTCTATGGAAAAGAAACCCATGACATCACGACTGAAATCATAACCATCCTAAATAACAAGTATAAAAAATAACATATTAAAGAATCAATCTAAAAGGCCACAAATTGTGGCCTTTTTTAATAACTTATGTTTTCTATCCTTGATTCTATATTAAATCTATCGTTTGGAAGGAAACCCTTTATTATCAATACGATTCCGCAAACAATAAGTATAATTCCAATACCTTTCTTGATCAAGCGAATACGAGTACCCGTTAATTTCCTTTTTAACTGCTTGGCCAACAAAATTTTAAATAAATCCGTAATAAAATAGGAAAGTATCATTGTGGTAAAAAAGACTCTAATTCGGGAAGGTTCATTATCCAAGCTTGGTCCCACAATTATTATAACTCCCAACCAAAATACAAGTACACCAATATTTATAAAATTTAAAAGAAAGCCTTTCACAATGAGACCTAGATAGTCACTTCGCTTAGATTTAATCGGAATTTTCGAACTATTCCTTGAACCGTGTTTAAAAAAAATAGTTATCCCATATACCAAAAGGATAACACCGCCAAAAACGTAAAGACCTGGTTGATTGCTTAGATTCTCAAGCAATTGGTAACTACTGAAATAGGCTATGGTGATGAAAAGAATGTCCGCTACTATTACTCCCAAATCGAATACCAGAGCAGCACGAAAGCCCTTGATGGCACTTGTCTCAAGCAGTACAAAGAATACAGGTCCAATCATAAAGCTTAAAATAAAGCCCAATGGAATAGCTGCCTGTATATCTTCCCACATATAAATATTACATCCTTTTTATACTTCCACCAAAAACAGTTTTCTCTTCTAATTTAGGTGGATTCCCATATACGAGTACTTCGCCGCCAGCCTTCACAGCAGCCTTAACATAATCGCTCGCATAAATTTCTGCTCTGGAACCTGCATTCACATTGACAGTAGAGAATTTGGTCTTAAGAGCTTTACCTTCGTAAACGCCTCCTGTGTTAATTTGAACATCCTGCAAATTTGCAACACCTGTTGCTTTGACAATACCTCCTGAAACCGATTTTATCAAAAGTTGCTCCACCTCTGTTGAAACATTCACCTCTCCTCCTTCTTGGGACTTCAATTCCAAAACATCCTGAACAATCGTACCCTCTGAAATAATCCTAGCATCCTCGTTGACATCGATGACCATAATATCTTCTGTGTAGTATAAATCGACAAAAGTCTTATAACCACTAAAGAACTTGGTAATCTGCATGCGGATTTTAAGAATACCATCATTATTTACAATAGCTACTTTATCCGTATTCTCACCTGAAATAACGGCCTTGTTTTCAGAAGACCGAATAAGCTTAATAGAAATCCCGTCAAAACCCTTCACCTCGGCGAACTTACCCAGGCCAACAGATACCTTGCTATCCTGTGCCCCTAAGGCGTTACCCAGAAAAATACTTAAGATTAAAACTAACTGCTTCATTTTTAAGGTTTCATACCCGATAAACGGAAATTGATTTTAAGCAATTCCATGAAACAAAATTCATTCCAAAAAGCTATCCATTCTTCACTAATAAAGAAAAATCCAAGTGTCTCTTAATCAAATCGGTACTCTTTACCATAACCACGACCTCGTCTCCCAATTGATACATTTTCTTGGTCCGTTCTCCAATTATGGCATATTGCTTCTCATCAAAGATATAATAATCTCCTTTTATGTCCCTGATGCGCACCATACCTTCACATTTGTTCTCGATAATCTCCACATAAATTCCCCACTCCGTCACACCACTGATGACACCTAAAAATTCTTGGTCATTATGGTCTTCCATGAACTTGATCTGCATGTACTTTATGGAATCCCTTTCTGCATTGGCCGCCAGTGCCTCCATATCGGAAGAATGTCTACACTTCTGCTCATATATATCAGCCTTAACCGTATTCCCTCCATCCAAATAATGCTGCAATAAGCGGTGCACCATAACATCCGGATATCTTCTGATAGGTGAGGTAAAATGGGTATAATAATCAAAGGCCAATCCGTAATGTCCTATATTATCAACCGTATAAACCGCTTTACTCATGCTACGAATAGCAAGTGTATCGACTAAATTCTGCTCCTTTTGACCTTTTACATCTTCCAATAATTGGTTCAACGAAGCACTAATGGATTTCTTATCCTTAAAATTAAGCTTATGACCAAACCTGGAGATAATACCGTTCAAAGCGATCAGCTTGTCCTCATCCGGGTCATCATGTACCCGATACACAAATGTTTTCTTGGGTTTCTGTTTTCCAATGAACTCCGCTACCTTTCTATTTGCCAATAACATAAATTCCTCAATGAGTTTATTGGCATCCTTGGCTTCCTTAAAATATACCCCAATAGGTTCATTATTTTCATTCAAATTAAAGCGAACCTCTACCTTATCAAAAGAAATGGCCCCTTGTTTCATGCGCTTCTTTCGCATGATCTTTGCCAGTTTGTCCATGGTCAACGTAGCCTCAACCACATCCTCACCAACCTGATAGGCCTTACCACGAATTGACACATGTTCTGGAATGTGTCCTGAACCGCTTTCAATAATATGTTGGGCTTCCTCGTACGCAAAACGTTCGTTCGAATTGATTACGGTACGGCCAAACCATTGATTTTTGATCACTGCATTATTATCCAATTCAAAAATTGCAGAAAATGTATATTTTTCCTCATTGGGACGCAACGAACAGGCATTATTGGAAAGCACCTCAGGCAACATAGGCACCACGCGATCCACCAAGTAGACCGAAGTCGCCCTATCGTATGCCTCATCATCAAGAATGGTATCCACTTCTAGGTAATGAGAAACATCGGCTATATGAATCCCAATTTCATAGTTCCCATTCTCCAAAACGGTAAAAGAAAGTGCGTCATCAAAATCTTTGGCATCCCTAGGGTCTATCGTAAAGGTCAATACGTCTCGCATATCCCGTCGTTTGGCTATCTCCTCTTTTTTGATTGTTGTATCAAGACCATCGGCAAAACGTTGTACCTCGACAGGAAATTCATAGGGTAGCCCATATTCGGCCAAAATCGAATGTATCTCCGTATTGTGTTCACCGGGGATCCCTAAAACTTCGGTAATCTTTCCATAGGGAGAATCCACACCATCAGGCCAATCCAAAAGTTCCACAATTACCTTCTCCCCATCCTTGGCTCCATTTAGATTTTCTTTGGTAATGAAGATATCGGTATACATCCTAAAATCAGAGGGACGCACAAAAGCAAAGGTTTTTTGCATATCAACTACACCAACAAAGGTACTTTTATGACGCTCCAAAACACGAACGATCTCACCTTCAAGTTTTTTGCTCTTTTTCCTTGGATAGATATATACTTCCACGACATCTTTATGAAAGGCCTTGTTCAATTTGTTAAAAGGAACAAAAACATCATCGTCCATTCCTTCCACTATGATATACGCGTTCCTTCGTCCGGTTACATCCACGGTACCTGTATGATAGGTCTTAACATCTTCCAATACTTGATAACCACCCCTAGCAACTTCCCGAATGCGTTTTTTTTCCTTTAATTGGGCTAATCTCTGAATCAATGTATTCCTATCATGGGCATCGGTAATTCCTATTTTTGCGGCAATTTGTTTGTAGTTGAAACTTTTGCTTGGTTCCTTCTCCAAAACAGTAAAAATCCCTTTGGTAATTTCGTTCTTCCTGTGATTTCTACTCTTCTTATTTTTTTTCGACATTAAAGTTTCTGTTTGTTGGAAAATTACGAATTATAATCCACTAGCACGTGTTATATCACAATCATAGTTGTTATCAACATTAAGTATATAATTATCTTTTTCTTTAATCTTTTAAAAATAAAATGATGATTATGATAGGGTGTTAATAAGGGGTAAAACTATTTTTAAAAATACTTGGCTTTATTAGATACGAATAGTTATTGACATATAATGAGTACTCAAGAAATCTAAAAATCAGGCTATTAAAAAAGTTATTAAAATGAGTTTATAACCCATTTCAACATTCATTTTTTGATAAGTTAATGTAAATTTAATGTTAATTACAAGACGGATAGTTTTGAAAAACGGGGAATACTTTCTAATAGTTTTTTTCGCGTTTTCTTAGGAATGATTGTATTGTGCATTATTAAAATTCCATACAAATTTTAATTTGCTTTTTTTTCAACAACTTATGAGTGTCTAAATTGTGAAATATACATACGAATGAACACCCTTCTGACAATTTTTGAAAATCTATGTTGTAAACGGATCATTTTTTGTGGTCACCATGTGGAAGTTGTACCTTTAGAAGCGTTTTAACGTTCCCCCAACGCTTAAAAACATATAAGACTTACACGCGAAACCCTTATCTAGGGATTTTTTATGGTAAGTTAAATACCTCTTCCAAGGTAAATTTTTAAAAATCAAGCTATTAACCTAATTATAAACACATGAAAATAGCTATAGGAAACGACCATGCAGGTACCGATTATAAACTTGCCGTCATAGGTCTACTGCGTTCGATGGATATTGAAGTCGTCAATTTTGGAACAGATGGTTCCGATAGCGTAGATTATCCAGATTTCGTACATCCGGTCGCCCAAGAGGTGGAAGATGGCAACGTGGATTATGGAATTATTATCTGCGGTAGTGGCAACGGGGCTTCCATGACCGCGAACAAACATCAAAAGGTCCGGGCCGCGTTGTGCTGGAACAAGGAAATTGTGGAATTGGCAAGGGAACACAATAATGCGAACATCCTAAGCCTACCGGCACGGTATATAGCCTTGCAACAAGCGTTGGAAATGGTGGAAGTTTTTCTAAAAACGCCCTTCGCTGGTGGTCGTCACGAACGAAGGATCGAAAAGATTCCTTGTATTTAGTAGCTTACTTTTATGGGCCACGGTCACCATCATCACGCACACGGACATTCCCATCCAAAGGTGGAAGGCAGGAACCTTATAATTTCAATTTTACTGAATATTCTCATTACCGCTTCACAAGTGGTAGGGGGAATCGTATCGGGAAGTCTTGCTCTATTATCCGATGCGCTACACAACTTTAGTGATGTATTATCGCTCATCGTTAGTTATATAGCGAACGTTCTTTCCAAAAAAAAAGCATCGACCACGAAGACATTTGGCTATAAAAGGGCCGAAATCATTGCCGCTTTTGTAAATTCCGCCACATTGATCGTTGTTGCGGTTCTGTTGATAAAGGAAGCTATCGAGCGATTTATAAATCCGGAAGAAGTGGAATCCAGTCTGGTCATTTGGCTGTCTTTGTTGGGTATCGCCGCCAATGGTTTCAGTGTGCTGCTCATAAAAAAGGATTCGGATAAAAATATGAACATGAAATCCGCCTATTTGCATTTGCTTACGGATATGTTGGCTTCCGTAGCGGTGCTAATCGGTGGTCTGTTGATGAAGTTCTACGAAATCTATTGGGTGGACCCATTGTTGACATTTATCATCGCTGTGTATCTCATATTTATGGGCTTTGACCTTTTAAAGGATTCTACCCGGGTATTGATGCTGTTCACGCCCAACACCATACAGGTACAGCATATTGTTGATACCATATTGAAAATTAAACCTGTAAAAAATGTGCACCACGTGCATATTTGGCAGTTGAACGAAGATGAAGTGCATTTGGAAGCCCATATCGATTTTTTGGAGGATATAAAATTATCGGAGTTCGACACGATTCTTGAGGAGATAGAGGAAGAACTCTACCATACCCACGGCATCAACCATATTAACATCCAACCAGAATTTGGTAAATGCGATTCCAAACATGTAATCGTTCAGGATTGACTCGATAATTTGGGATATTGGCATTGTCAATGTGTTTAATTATCCTTGACTTACTTAAATCAGCTATTTTTAAGAATTTAAAGAGTAATTTTCTGATTTTTATAGGTTTGTACAATGGTTTACTATAAACTTTCTTTTTAATGAAAATCTATAAATCCAAAATTAGCTGGGGGCTTTTAGCTGTTCCGATGCTCCTTTTTCTAGGTATTATAGTATCCATGATCGTGAAGGGCGAAGATACGTCCGGCATACTGACGACTTCCGGTATCTTTCTCGCTGTATACCTGTTTATTTCGTATCTGCTGCTGCATACGGAATATGCCATTGATGCCGATATATTGTATGTAAAAAGCGGTTTCGTGTATAGAAAGCACCTAGATATTTCAAGAATAACATCTGTAAAAAAGACAAAAAACATTTTTTCCGCCCCTGCGGCATCCTTGGATAGAATACAACTTACCTATGATAAATTTGGAGTTTTAGTGCTATCTCCCAAGGAAAAGGAAAATTTCGTAAAAGATTTGGTGGTAATAAATCCAACTATAAAAGACTACGTAAACCCATGAACACATCCATAAAAAGATTCAACGAATTGGATACGTCTGAACTCTATGCAATATTACAGCTGCGTAGTGAGGTGTTTGTCGTGGAACAGGACTGCGTGTACCAAGATTTGGATGGGAAGGATGCAAAGGCCATTCACGTGATAGGAAAAAAGGATGGTGAAATCGTTGCCTATACCCGTGTATTCGCACCGGGCGATTACTTTGCCGAGGCAAGCATTGGTAGGGTAGTGGTCAAACAGGATCAACGAAAATATGGGTATGGCAAGCTTATCATGGAAGCGTCCATAAAGGCTGTAGAGGAAGAATTGGGCACAAAAACCATTCGAATTTCTGCACAGACCTACTTGTTGAAATTTTACAATTCATTGGGCTTTAAAGCGGAAGGACCCGAGTATTTGGAAGATGGCATTCCGCATGTTTCTATGGTTAAAAATTAAAGGCACGCAAACACGTGCCGATATTTTCTAAGTACCGTATTTTGATAATTAAATCTTGATCGGTTCCTTATTACTTAGGTTGATATCTTCCAACATGGTGTCCGTAAACTTATAATGTCCACGGGTAGTAATGATTCTAAATCGGTTGGACTTCATCCTGCTCAAGGTATCCAGGAACAACCATTTGGTTTTTAACAGACGGGGCTTTTCGGATTTTAGGCTGATATCAAAAAAGTACTTTCGCCCGTTTTTAACGGCAACGATGTCCGGCGTAATTTTTTCGTCGGCACCTTTCCTACTATAGGATTTGGGCTTTTCGTAGCCTTCCAAATCTGCCTTGATATTTTCAAAGCCCGTGGCTTCCAAATGATGTATGGACTTCTCTAAAAATTCCGTGTTTTCTGACTTATCTAATTTTACCATACTCGTTAAGATAACAAAAAATAGGAGAAATCCAAGAATTAAGTACTGATTAACAGGTTTTTAACCTAATGGAGCTAAACTTTTGGCAATTCCGTTGGAAAGTAGGTAATCCAATTTTAGAACCAGGTTGAAGGGTTGCTCAGATTTATTGTTTTTGGAATGGTACAAATAACCGGCCGTTTTTGGGTTTAATTCCTGTATCTCCATCTTTCCATGAGGGACCATACCCTTTTGATAATAATCGAACAATGAATTTCTTGTCACACCCATTGCCTCCAAAAAGGCCACCAATTTGCTTCGGTTCACAAAAGTGACCTTGCATGAGGTATACTTGGCGGGTTCGTCTTCGTAGATGGCGGTTACCAAAGCATAGAAATCGGTTTTTTTGGCCGAATCAAAAAGCCACCCCTCCTTAAGCACACCGTTTTTCAGATAATGGAGTTCAAAGGCAAAGGTGGGCAGGTCCTCGTTGATATAATCCAATTGGGCCTTTTCATCTACCAGAAAGGTTTCTTTCGTTGTTCTATGTTTATAGATCACATCAACGCCCCGCAATTGTTCCTGTAGACTTTGGACCCGTTCAAAATCGTAATGCCTCAACCATTTTGAATAATAGGCGTCCAACAATTCCGAGAGTCTTTTTTCCTTTCCAAGGTCCGATGTAAAAGTACTCTTCAAAACAGGGAATTACGGATTGATTTTTTTGAAAAGGACTTCTCCTATTTTTGAGATGATACCAACTACCAAGGCGTTCCCCATAAAGAAGGCCCTTTTGGTATCGCTAATGCCCTTCAATTGGGTATGATTGTCCGGGAACATGTTCAAGCGTTCCAATTCCATGGGCGTCAAACGGCGCAGGCCTTTGGAGGTTTGAACCACATGCTTAAATCGCGACGGACTTTTTCCGCCCTCCCCGGTAATGATCGTTCTCGAGGCATTGTCCAAGGCATCGGGGAACACCATGGCACCCTCACTATAATTGTAATTGAATCCGTTTTTAGCGGTGCGCACCTCCTTTTTAGCCCCTTTTAAATACTCCCATTTTGCCACATCTTGTTCATCAATGAAATATTCCCTTGGAACAGCGTCTTTTTGAAGCACATCCCCAAGGACCATTTTTACATCATCATAATCGGCCTTGGTCTTTAAGGTGGTGACTTTTCCTTCCACAAAGACCCCTGTATTTTCAAAAGGCGACAGTTTTTGGCCCTTGTTAAAGTTTTCGGACAGCGAGACCAAATCACCTTCAATCAAAAACTCTTGGGACTTGGCCGAGTCCACGTGGGCGGGAAAGGCATCGGCCAAAACACCCTCCTGTAGCATCCATGTTTCGGCACCCGACTTTTTCAGTTTTTTATACATTTCCGTGCTTTTATGATAGCCCAGAAAAAAAATGCGCCTTCGCCGCTGGGGCATCCCATAATCCGCCGCATTGATAACGCGCCATTCCACGGCATAGCCAAGTTCCTCCAAACTCTTGAGCATGATGGCAAAATCCCGCCCTCGTTGGTTGGAGGGAGATTTTAGCAAGCGGTCCACATTTTCCAAAAACAGGTATTTGGGCGGGCGTTTTTTTTCGGATAAAATCCGATGGATGCTCCACCACAACACCCCTTTTTTTCCGATCAATCCCTTGGAGTTTTGCAGAGTGGTCGCTACGGAATAATCCTGACATGGGAATCCGCCCACCAATACATCGGCATCTGGAATTGTACCCGTTGCCACTTCGGAAATATCGGAATTCACGTGGTTTTCAGTTCCAAACCGGGCTTCGTACACCAAGGATGCATGCTGGGTCTTGGTGCTGGGTTCCCACTGATTGCTCCAAACCACTTCAAAATTCCCGGTGTGCTCCAATCCCAGACGAAAGCCGCCTACTCCGGCAAAAAGTTCTATTACACGTAATTTGTTCACACCTTTAAATTTAGCCCAACAATTATATTTAAAAATCTTCTTTCAGGGCTTCTTTGGGGCTAATGTAACCAAATTATACAATGAGATCCAAGTACTATTTCAACTAAAAAGGACGGGATTCTTTACTTTTACAAAAAAACCACATGCATTATTTCACCAAGATCTTAATTATTCTTTTGCTATTAGTCCTAGGGTGCAACACCGAAGAGGGCGTAAACGAAAATTTAGAGGCTTATATTGAAGCAATACAAAAGGAACACGCACCCGATAAAAGGGTTGCGTTGTTCAACATAGAAAGCAAGCATTCTGCAGATGGTTGGACCCTTGTTGGTGAAACCAACCTTCCCGATGCTGTTAGTGCCCTCAAAGAGAAATTGAACGAAGCGAGTGTGGCATATACCGATAGCATTAGAATCCTACCGGACCCAAGTTTGGAAGGCAAACACGTTGCCTTGGTGACGAATTCCGTCGCCAATTTACGAAGCGAGCCCAAACACTCGGCCGAGCTTTCCACACAGGCCACTTTGGGAACCCCGGTAAAAGTTTGGAAAAAGGAAGGAGGATGGTACTATATTCAAACTCCTGATAAATACTTGGCTTGGGTAAATTCCGGCGAAATCTCGGTAATGACCGATGCCGAATTGGAGGCTTGGACAAACCTGAAAAAGATTATTTATACGAATACCTATGGGCATGTTTTTTCGGGCATCGATGCTCAAACACGGGTATCCGATTTGGTGGCTGGCAGTATTTTAGAAACAACCGGGGAAGGTATGGATTTTTATTCGGTTCGTTTCGCTGATGGCCGGGAAGGATTCGTAAAAAAGGAAGAGGCATCACTATATGACACTTGGTTGGGCACTCTGGACCGGAGCCAGGAATCCCTTGTGGCGACTTCCAAAACCCTCATGGGCGTACCCTATCTTTGGGGAGGCACATCTACCAAGGGCATGGATTGCAGCGGCTTTACCAAAACCATCTATTTTTTAAACGGGATGATTATCCCAAGGGATGCCTCTCAGCAAGTAAATGCGGGGATTCCTATTGATTCTACAAAAAGCTTTGACCAGCTTCAAAAAGGTGATTTGTTGTTTTTTGGACGGAAAGCAACGGATTCCACCGCTGAAAAAGTGGTACATGTAGGTATGTGGATTGGCAATAATGAATTTATCCATGCATCGGACCGAGTACGCATCAGCAGTATGGACAAGGACGCAGAAAACTATGATGAATACAACCTAAACAGGTATCTACGAACGAAACGTGTTTTTAAGGAACAGGACGCCCTATTGATAGATTTGGCCCAAACGCCCGTGTTCAAGGATTGAAATTTCAAAGCATCGTTTTGATTTTTTCCCAAAAAGACATGATTTTCAAATAGGCCCTTGGTTTTTGTATATTTATTGGAACCGCCAAAGAGCATAATTTTTGGATCTTATTCCAGGTTGTTTGGTAAACCGATAACCATTGAAAACCTTCCGCCGATGAACCATTTACATACAACACCCAAAAGGTATTTTCCCTTTCTGACCCCAATCTTGTTTTTTACGCTTTTTTTGGGATATTCCCAAAAACCCCAAGAGGCCAAACCGCCCAATATTGTCTTTATGATTGCCGATGATTGGTCCTATCCCCATGCTGGGGCTTATGGGGATGCCGTGGTGCGCACCCCCACCTTTGATGGTTTGGCAAAAAACGGGGCCGTTTTTGAAAATGCCTATTGCGCCGCACCTTCCTGCTCCCCATCGCGGGCAAGCATTTTGTTGGGAAAATATCCGCACCAACTGGAAAGTGCCGGAAATCTCTGGTCGGTGATACCGTCCAAGTTCACCAACTGGATGCGTTTGTTGGAAGATTATGGGTATCATACTGGGAAAAGCAGAAAAGGGTGGGGCCCCGGAGACTTTGAGGCAGGGGGTTACAGCAATAACCCGGCGGGAAAGGATTATGAAGATTTTGATGTGTTTTTGGAAGCTAGAGGTAAGGATCGGCCCTTTGCCTATTGGTTTGGGAGCCAAGACCCGCACCGGGACTATGAAACCAATGCAGGGGCAAAAACAGGGATGGACGTAAATAGGGTGTCCGTCCCCGAATTTTTACCGGATGTTTCCTGTGTCCGGAACGATTTATTGGACTATTACTACGAAGTGGAGCGTTTTGATAGGGAGTGTGGCAATATACTTGCCAAACTTCAACGAGAGGGGCTACTGGAAAACACCCTTATTTTCATGACCAGCGATAACGGCATGCCGTTTCCCAGGGCCAAGGCCAACCTGTACGATTATGGCACCCGTATGCCTTTGGCCATGTACTGGAAAGGGCACATAGAGGGCGGGTTGCGCATTAAGGAGTTTGTCAACTTCGTAGATTTTGCGCCCACCTTTGTAGAAGCCGCCGGGTTGCCCCGGCAAACCGAATTTAGCGGGAATTCACTGTTGCCGCTATTTGATACGGAAGCTACGAAGGCTGGCCAAGACATGGTTTTCTTGGAACGGGAGCGCCACGCCAATGTGCGCAAGGGGAACCTAAGTTATCCGTCGAGAGCCGTGCGTACCCATGAATATCTATATATCCGTAATTTTGAACCGGACCGATGGCCGGCCGGGGACCCAACGGTGCATCAATCCGTAGGGCAGTATGGCGACGTTGACAATTCCATCACCAAATATCTGATCATGCAAGGCAAAGGGAACCCAGAAAAGGAAGCTTATTTTGAATTGGCTTTTGGGAAACGACCAGAAGAAGAGCTCTACATTCTTGAAAACGACCCCTACAATCTAAGGAACGAAGCCAATAATCCAAAGTATGCCTCGGCACTGAACCTCCTGCGAAAACATTTGACATGCTGGATGGAAAACACGGGTGACCTGCGCGCCAGGGAACCCCGGACCAATTATTGGGACGAGGTTTTATATACCCCAAACTATCAAATGGAAAACAGGGAAATATCCACAGAAATCCAAGCGTACAGGCAACTTGTACGAGACGGTGGCGTTTTTAAGGAAGTAGGCTGCTTAGAATAATTGCTTGATTTTTTGAGCCGTTAAACATTTCGGCTTGATTTATTAAAAACAAGGTCTAAATGGGCCTCATCCGGTTTGCGATTTTTGGTCATAAGACTTACAACCACATAGGTCAGCATGGACAACAAGAAGGCCGGAATGATTTCGTGAACGTCTATTAAGTCCTCGTAATTAAATCGGAATACAAAGCGCCAAACAATATTCGTTAACATTCCCACGACCATAGAGCTTAAAGCGCCCATATCCGTCCCCCATTTTAAATAGAGTCCCCCAAAAATGGCCGGAAAAAAGCTTGCCGCAAATACGGCACCTGCAAAGGCGGTTAGCTCCACAATTCCTGCAATTGGGTAGAGCGTCAACAAGAAAACGAACATACAGTAAATCGCCATGAACCATTTGGTCCTGGGAATTATCTTGGATTCTTGCATCGGCTTGGCCACATGCCAAATATCCTTGACGAAGGCCGTTCCTATGATGATGATAACAGAAGCCAAGGAGGACATTCCCGCGGCAAACAGACCTGCCACACAAATACCGCTTACCAGTTTATTATCAAACTTATCCAACATAAATCCTATAACTTCATCCGTATGATTTATGAGATAATTGGCCTCTTCCGGGGTTGCCATACCGTGTACCAAAGCGCCCAGACCCATGACACACACCAAGGAAATTCCTAGGAAAACAGGTGTCCATATCATGGCGAACCGCATGCTTTTAGTGTTGTTGACCGAGTAAAAACGGATGAGGTTTTTGGGTTCCGAAATCTGTTTCATACCCACGGAGAGCCCGATACCCAAGATATACAGAAACGAAACCAACTCCCCAAAAGTCACCAATCCAGAATTTATTGGGGCGCCCGCTTTGGACAAGTGGTCCGTGTTTGATACCACCTCGAAAAGATTGTCCACGCCACCCACGTACATAAAAGGAATGGCCAACATCAAAATGGCCACCCCGAACATGATGATACCCTGTATGGCATCGGTCCAAAGCACGCTGTACATACCGCCCCAAATGGTATAGGCGCAGGTTACGGCAATAATGGCAAAAGATCCATATTTATAGGGAATATCCAACACGGACGTAAGCACGTGGGCGCATCCTTTGGCGATGCCTACCATATACCAAAGTGTTGCAAAGAGGATGATAACGGCGGAAAGCACCCTGATCGTCTGTGCCAAGGAACTCTTATACCGCAGATGAAAATAATCTGGGATGGTGAACGACTTTAACCGTGCAGTCTGAAACCGCATTTTGGGCCCCAGTAATTGCCAGGAGACGACACAAAAAAAGGTCCAAATAAAACCCATCCAAGCCCAGGAAAGACCCAGCTCAAAAGACTTCCCTGCCTGACCGATATAGGTGTTCGTACTGGCCGATGTGGAAAAGAAGGCCAAGGAAATCACCCATCCCGGGATTTCCCTTTTGGCAACATAAAAACCTTCAACGCCTTCCGATGCTTTCTTTTTAAAAAACCACCCGATGTAAAGACAACCGCCCACATAAAGGGCCGTTAAAATAAGGGTTACGTAGTGCTCGTAGAAGTAGTCCATCAGTGCTCCGGATTATGGTCGTTTTCCTCTACGTGAATATCCCTATTAAGGACCAACGCTGCGTTGATGATGACTAGAATTAAGATGCCGATATATGGAATCCAGGTTAAAAAATCCATGGTTTGGTTATTTGGTTTAAAACAGTTTTTTTACCTCATTTTTGGTGACCTTGCCCAGGACGTTTCTGGGCAGCTCCCGTTGCATTATGTATTTCCTCGGAATTTTATATCCGGGCATTTGGGTCTTTAGCCAAGTATTCAACACGTCCGTTTTTATGGCTTCGCCGGACGGAACCAGGCACGCTGCAATGACCTCGCCCCACTCTTCATCGGGCAGGCCAACTACGGCACAATCGGCAATTTCCTCATGCTTTCTTAGTATATCCTCAATTTCCAAGGCAGATATCTTATATCCGCCAGACTTGATTATATCCACACTGTCCCTGCCAAGGATTTTGTAAAGTCCGTCGTTCAGCATACCGATATCGCCCGTAATGAACCAACCGTCTTTAGTAAAGGCTTTTGCCGTTGCATCGGGTTTTTGCCAATATTCCTTGAACACACTTGGTCCCTTAATCTGGAACTCTCCCGGTTCGTTGGCCCCTACAGGATTGTTCTCCTGGTCAACCAAGCGCATTTCTACCGTTGGCAAGGGCAAACCAACATGGCCAGGCCTACGTTCCCCGCGATAGGAATTGGAAAGGCCCATGCCAATCTCCGTCATTCCATAACGCTCTAAAAGGGTTTGCCCCGAAATGGTGCGCCATTTTTCAAGTACGGGCACCGGTAAGGCGGCAGATCCAGAGACCATCAGTCGTAGTTTGGAGGCCGCTTCGGACATTTTTTTCCTTTCCCCGTCGCTGGCATGATCCCAAAAGGCAATCAGTTTGTAGTAAATCGTCGGCACGGCCATAAAGAGCGTAAGCCTACCCGAAGTAATGATTTCCCAGACTTTTTCATCGTTGAACTTCGGCAAAAATTCACAACAGGCGCCACTCCATAGCGTACAGCTCATCACATTGATAATCCCATGGACGTGATGTAAGGGTAGAATGTTCAAAATATAATCGTCTTTTTCCCATTCCCAGGCATTTACTAAAGCCGTAATCTGCGCTTCAATATTGGCGTGCGTGGTCACGACGCCCTTAGGTTTGCTGGTAGTGCCGCTGGTGTACAAGATCATGGCCCTTCTGCCTGGGGAAAGATTGGGAAGGGTTGCTTTTCTGGCCACCAAAACATCTTCCATAGGAACCACGGAAATACCCAACATTGCCTCCAAGGGCCTTAAAAAGTCCACATAATCCTTATGGGCAATGACAATTTCCGCTTGGGTATCCTCCAGCACATATTGAATGGAGGGCAAAGGATGTAATACGCATAGGGGAACCGCGATGCCTCCCGCTTTCCAGATTCCCCATTGAATGGCGGTATATTCAAAAGAAGGAGGCACCAAAAAGGTAATTCTACTCTCATTTAAATCGGTGGAATTACCTAACAAATTAGAAGCTACAGCATTGGAAGAAGCAATAAGCTGGTCATAGCTATAATCTTGATTGTTGGAGGATATAGCCTTTCTTTCACCAAAACTTTTGGCGCGCTCAAATAGTGTTAACATCGTTGGTCAGTTTGTTCTTAAGCCATTAGGGCAGGGCAAAGGCAATGATTTTATTCCCTTTTTTGGTACCGAGTTTTTCCCCGCCACAGGCGATGGCAATATACTGCTTTCCATTAAATTCGTACATGGCCGGTGTGGCAAATGCTGGCGCGGGCAATTCATATTCCCAAAGAAGCCCCCCATTTTCTTTATCGAAAACCCTAAAATAACCATCCCGTGTTGCCGCAATGAACAGCAGTCCGTTTTTGGTCACCACGGCACCGCCATAATTTTCAGTTCCGGTTCCTATACCTTCATCCCCCAACTCCGGGGTATTGCCAAAGGGAATGGACCATTTAAAGTTGCCGGTATTCAAATCGATGGCATGCATCGTACCCCAGGGCGGTGAAATCCCCGGCAGTCCATTGCTGTCCAAAAACTTGGTGTATCCGGCATGTTTGTAACGTTCCTGAACGGTGTCTTGGGGTACATTTTCCGAAGCAACGGAATGTTTTATTTCCTCATCGAATAGAAAGGCTAGTAGGGCCTCCATTTCCTCTTTTGAAAGCTGGGGAAATCCCGTCATCATGCCCTTTCCTTTGGTAATTATCTCGGCCACTTCGTTTTTGTTTTTTCGGAGCTGCAGGTCGAGCAAACTGGGATATCCACTTGCGGCATATCCTTTTCTATCTGCTTGATGGCAGGTAACACAATATTTTTGATAGGTAGCCTCTCCCAAAGGGCCGTCGAACACATCGCCGGTATTTTCGCTCATTAGAAGTGTCCAGGCCATCTCATTGGAATTCACGTACAGAATCCCGTCTTCCGGATCTACGGAGGCCCCGCCCCATTCTGCTGCCCCATCGTAACCGGGCAGTAATAAAACGGGTTCTGTATTTGGAGGGGCATACTGACTTTTGCTTGCAGATCTAAATTTTGATGCCAACTCCTCCTTGTTTTCGGCAAAAGGGCTGATGTCCGCTTCCGTTAGGTCTTGGGATTGCCGTGCAAAAGGCTTTGGAAGTGCCGGTATGGGTTGGGTGGGCCAGGTCTCTTCCCCTTCCAACATCGATTTGGGCACGGGCACTTCTTCAATGTCAAACAAGGGTTCCCCGGTCAATCGATTGAATACAAATACATATCCCTGTTTGGTCACTTGGGCCACGGCGGGTATTTTTTTACCCTCCCGTTCCACCATCAACAGGTTGGGCGGAGCGGGCGGGTCACGGTCCCAAATATCATGATGGGTAAACTGAAAGTGCCAAAGCCGTTCTCCCGTATTGGCATTTAAGGCCAAGAGCGAGTTGGAAAACAGGTTCTGTCCAAGCCGGACACCTCCGTAAAAGTCGGGAGCGGCGGAGCCCGTGGGCACATATATGATTTCAGCCTCCTCGTCTACAGCCATACCTGCCCAGTTGTTGGCGCCGCCCACAATGGAACTCTTATAGGTTGTGGAATCTTGCCATGTTTCGTGGCCAAATTCCCCAGGATGCGGGATGGTGTGAAACGACCATTCCAACGCACCTGTAACAATGTTAAACGCCATGATATCCCCAGGAGCGGCCCCTGCTCCTTCGGAAACCCTTAGCGGCATGACGATTAAATCCTTAAAAACAGTGCCAGGGGTATTGGAAATGACGAACTTGTTTTCAGCGCTTTTAGGCATACCGGAACGTAAATCCACCTTACCGCCCGAACCAAAAGTCGGGATGGGTTTCCCAGTGCGTGCGTCCAGAGCGAATAGGAAAGCACCTCGAGTACACAGTATTCGTTTATCCTCACCTTTGGACCAATAGGATACGCCCCTGCTTGTGGAATGCCACACTTTAACGGAATCCCCAAACTGCCAGATTTCTTCTCCCGTCCCGGCATGGAGCGCCACTACCCGAAGTGCGGCCGTAACCCCACAGAACATGGAATCCACAACGATAGGATTCATCTGCATTTGCCCCCAATCTTCGGATTCATACGTCCAAGCCACTTTGAGGGATGCAACATTTTCTTTGGTAATCTGCGACAATGTGGAAAAATGGGTCCTTCCCGCATCGCCCAAATAGGAGGACCAAGTAGTATACTCTTTTTGTGCAGGTGCTTCCTTTACATTTTCTTCACAGGAACCTATTCCCAATATCAGAAGCAATAGACCGATTATTTTGAGCGACTTCATAAAATGAATGTTTGCTTTAAAGGTAGCCAAATCCTAAAAATAGGCGGACAAAATTCTTTTTACAGGAGGCTTATAGGAAGCTCCAAAAAGGTTGAGGTGGACAAGGAGATAGTACAATTGATACAAATCTGTTCGTTCTTCTTCACCTGGTTCGGGAGGAATGATTTCACGATACGAATTGTAAAAGGAATCCCCAAAACCACTAAAAAGACGGGTCATGGCAATATCCACCTCATGATGGCCATAATAGATGGCCGGGTCTATTAAAAACGGAATACCATCCTTTGAAATCAAAAAATTGCCGCTCCACAAATCGCCATGTAACAAAGAGGGTTTTACGTTGGGAAAGAAGTTGTTGCACACCGCAACCATTTTTTCTCTTGAAGGGATATCGGTTTTCGCCAAGAGTCCCTTCTCAAATGCCAAATGTAGCTGAGGAAGGAGTCTTTCCTGCACATAAAACGAAGTCCAATCCAAATGTCTTCTATTGGATTGATCCAAACTGCCGATGAAATTGTTTTCCTCCCACCCAAATGTCCGGCTATTGGATAATTGATGTAATTGGGCCAGTTGGCGGCCAAAAAGCGCCATTTCTTTTGAAGTTGCCGTCTTACTTTCAACATATTCCATCAGGAAAAAAGCACCTGCTTCATAGGGTTCTACATGAAAGGACCGCGGGGCGGCGATCGTATTGGTTTTCAAGAGTTCCTGGAGCCCATTTTTCTCGGCATGGAACATTGCAAGGGCCTTGTTTTGCCCGTTTATTTTGCAGAAGAATTTTTCGGTTTCGGATTCCAAAAGATAGGCCCTAGAGAAATCCCCTCCGGAAATTGGGGAAACCTGCTCTATTTTTGTGTATAGCAAGTAGTTTAGATATGCAATAAGTTCTTTGTCCAAACCCGTTTATAATTTTAGGGCCATGCCCTTTCTTGCTATTTGAAAACCTTCCTGCAACACTTTTTTTGTTTGCGGAGCATCGGGATTCAACAAAGGGTTCGTATGGTTGAAATGAATGAAGTAGACCTTGTTTCTTTCGGATTTGGGATAATCTTTGAACGTTACCATGCTTTCAATGACAAAGGGATGGGGAATTTCTGAGATGTCCCTATAATTAACCTCTTCGGCATCGAAAAAAGTGGCATCTATCAAGGAATAGTCCACAGTTTTGATTTCTTCCCGAATGTCCTTTTCCCACTTTTCCCATTTGTCTATATCCGGAATAAACAACAAGGTTTTGTTGGGACCGATAATCTTATATCCCACGGTCTCTGAATACTCGTCCCGATGCGGAACGACAAAAGGAACGATGGCCAATTGCTCCGATATTTGAACCGATCTTTCATTTTCTATTGGAACAAGCCTGATATTTTTAGTTGCCACCAACTGTCCCCAAGGCCCATTTTCCGTCAAAAACCGATGCATTCTGGGCATGGCATATACCGGAATGTTTTTGGTGTTTGCAACTTCCTTGCCCAAATACATAAGACCACCGTAATGCCCAATATGGGCATGGGTCAGAAAGATACCGTCTGGGTAATCATTTTGCCTGAAAGGCGCCATTTCGCGCAATGCCCTTATTTGGGCCGGCAGGTCTGGAGTGGCCTCGATAAGAATTGTTTGGTTGTTATTAAAATCGACGACACCCAGGGAAACGACCTTTCTGGAATGGTCACCTTTTTCAAAAAGTTGCGCACAACATTCTTTTTCACAACCTATGTGCGGACTTCCCCCGTCCTGGACCGTTCCCAAAACGAATACTTCCACGCCTTCCTTGTCATTGGCGACAAACGAATGCTGGGCAATGCTCAGGTGGGGTAGAAGGAAAAGAAAAGCGATATTTAAGCAACGAAACCTCAACCTTTTATTGGGATAAAAATGCCCGAATATCCTCCGACAGTTTTTTTAGATCCGGCTCATGGGTGTACATCATGTGGCCGGCCTCATAATAGTTCATGGTTACCCTATCTGTGACAATGCCATTTCTGGCAAAGGTATATTCGGCATCAAAAAAAGGCGTTATAAGATCGTAATAGCCGTTGGCTACCATCACCTTCATTTCTGGGTTACGCCTCATGGTTTCTCCAAGAAACGGGGCCGTGTTTACGGGCATTGGCTCCCAATAGGCATCATCGGGAGCGGTGCGCCATCGCCATCCCTCGCCACCTCCGGAAGTGATGTAGGGCCGGTCCATGTTAACTTTTAAATCGGTCGCAAAATAATGGTTGATCCCTGCGGTATAGGCCGCACCAATTTGATAGCTTGCCGGATCTCCCAAGTGGGGACTTTCGGCTACGTCATCAGCCTCGTCGCCCATGAATCTTCCGTCCAAACGTCCAATCGCCAAACCTTGATCCTCCAAAAGTTTTTTCTGGAATCGTTCCACAAGAACGCGCAGGTTGGACCTAAGGATGTAGTCTTTGTCCAAACCAATAAAATAACTGAGCTTCTGGGCGATTTCATCCTTTTCGGCATTGTTCAATAGATTGCCCTTGTACAGGGCCTTGGTGTAATCGCCATAGGTAAACTCCCTGCACTCTTTTACAAAGGCTTCCAGTGTTTTTCCTTCCCCTGCTTTTTTATGGTACCAAGCCGTGGCGGCCATACTCGGCAAATAGGTGATGTAGGAGGTAATGTTATAATGGATAGAGGTGGAGCCGGCATAATCCAAAGCTTGGGAAATAAGGATCATACCGTTGAGCGCCATATTTTGACCTGAGCCCTCCAAGGCCTTTCCCAAATAAGCGGCCCTTGTGGTACCGTAACTTTCACCTGCCAAATATTTGGGAGAGAACCAGCGCCCGTTGTCCGTGACCCATTTCCTAATAAATTGGGCAAATGAGGCAACATCCTCGTTAAGTCCGTAAAAGTCCTTACCCTTGCCTTTGCCTACCAACCTGCTATACCCCGTGCCTACGGGATCTATAAATACAAGATCGGTAAGGTCTAAAAGGCCATGTTCATTGGCCACAAGATCGTAGGGCGCGGCCCCATCGTCTTTCTTGGCTTCTGAATCCACTTTTATGATTTTGGGCCCAAAAAGCCCCATGTGTAGCCATAGGGAAGCGGAACCCGGCCCGCCATTGAAGATAAAGGTAACCGGTCTCTTTGTTACATCACCAATTGGGTTTTTGGTATAGGCTACGGACCAAAATGTGGCTATGGAGTCGCCTGCTTTATTGGTCAAAAAGGTTTCCTTGCCCGTTGCTGTATAACTGATGGTCTTTCCTCCAAACACCCCTTGATGGAGGGTTTCAAAACTCTTGGCATCGGGAATGGGTTTCTGGTCTTGTTCCTGGGCATCGGATTGGGAATGAAGGGTTATACCTGAGATAAAAAACAAGAAAAAAAGTACTATTTTATGCATAAATGTCGGGCTATTAAATGGTATTTGAAAGGTAATCATTTCATTTAAAAATTGTTGTACATTTCAGGGCTAAACCTAACCACTGAATTGTATGTCGCAATTCGCCAAACCTTTGTCACAGCGCCTGTACTCCTTGGATGTTTTCAGGGGGCTTATTATGTTTCTTTTGATTGCCGAAGCTGCGGGTTTTCATGAAAGTTTTGCCGGTTTAACGGAAGAGTCCTCCTTGTATCCTTTGGCCCTTCAATTACAGCACCATCCTTGGAACGGTCTTCGTTTTTGGGACCTTATACAGCCTTTTTTTATGTTCATCGTTGGGGTGGCCATGCCATTTTCCTTTAAAAAGCGATTGGCATCTGGAAACCGTTCCGAATTGAATAGGCACATCGCCATGCGATGCCTAAAGTTGTTCCTATTTGGGGTGTTATTGCACTGTGTCTACAGCCATGGTCCGGTATGGGAACTATGGAATGTTTTGGTACAGTTGGCATTTACAATCCTGATTGCCTATGCCATTATGCGTAAAAGTGCCACCTTTCAAATAGGGTTTTCAATTTTTCTATTGGTGCTGACGGAAATTTTATACAGATCTTATAACCCAAATGCTCCCTATGCCCAAGGGCATGAAACCTTTGGCTCCTGGGTCGACCTATTGGTGATGGGGAAGGTAAACGGCGGATATTGGGTATTCATAAATTTTCTTCCAACTGCCGCCCATACCATCTGGGGCGTTGTATGTGGTCAACTATTGCTGAACCCTACTGCCCAAACAAATAAAGTCAGGAACTTTCTTCTTTGGGGGGTGTTGGCCACCGTTCTAGGTTTTGCACTCGACTTTTTTGAAATTACACCGATCATCAAACGTATTGCGACCTCATCGTTTACCTTGGCATCTGGCGGAATTTCAATTTTAGCGCTTGCCTTTTTTTATTGGATAATCGACGTGAAAGGATACAAGAAAAACTGGCTTCAATTTTTTGCGGTCGTTGGCACCAACTCCATTTTCATCTATTTGTTCGCTGAGACCTTTGGTCATTTGATATTCAGGGAATTCGACATTCTTTGGAACACAGGTCTTTTTCATGCCCTAGAGGCGTATAAGGATTGGATATTGGTTTTGGAATCATTGTTAATTCTCCTATTTTTATGGTATATCACGTATTATCTGGACAAACGAAGGATTTATTTCAAAGTCTAGAAACGGGCAGGGACCAAAAAACATCCATCATGCAAAAACATCGACGATCCATAAATCAAATGCTAAGACAAGGTCTATTTGCGTTGCTTGTCATTTTACTGTCTGGAGCCAGTTCTTGGGCCCAAAAGCCTTATGAAGGAAAGACCTTGTTGGCGGTTTTTGCCCACCCTGATGATGAAAGTACGATATCCCCCATACTGGCAAAATATACCAGGGAAGGCGCCAAGGTGCACTTGGTGGTCGTAACGGACGGCAGGTATGGCACCAACGATTTCCATGACCATAAGGCGGGGGACGAACTGGTGGTTACACGAAGGGAAGAGATGCGCTGCGCAGCAGAATTGTTGGGCGTTGAACTGACACATTTAAACTTTCATGACCAACTTAGGGCAGCAGAGGGCTATGACGGCCATGTTCCCCACGCCAGGGAAATGGTGAAACAATTAAACGATATTGTAGAAAAAACCAAGCCCGACGCCATCATCACGTGGGGCCCTGATGGCGGTTCCACACACATGGACCATAGACTGGTTGGTGCCTCCATTACACAGGTGTATTTAAGCAAGGATTGGCAAAAGCCCATGTCGCTATACTTTTATGGAACACCGTTGGACAACATCGATGATGCCGATGGAAAAGTTCTAAGAGGGCAGGCAAGCAAATATTTAAGAACGAAAGTTCCCTACACCGATGAAGACCTGGAAATGGCCGCTAAATCCTACCGATGCCACTACAGCCAAATCGACCCCATGCTAACGGAAGCCGATTTTATGGACCGTAAGTCAAAAAATGGGAAGTTCGTTTACCTACGAAAGTTTGAAGCCCCAAAATCCGATTCCGATTCGGTTTTTGAATAACATACCAAAAACCATGAAATGCATCTTTCCAAGATAAAACGGTTGTTTACATATTTTATAGATTGGAAAACGTATCTGGTTTTGTCCATTTTGTTGACAGTTAATACCGATGTTATTTCACAAGAAACTACCGACACCGGTTGGACCTCTCTTTTTAATGGAAAAGACTTGACCGGATGGACCGCCAAAATCCACCATTATGATGTTTTTGACAACTATGGGGATACTTTTAGGGTGGAGGATAGCATCATAAAGGTCAGATATGACCAATATGAGGGCTTGTTCAATGATCGCTTTGGACATCTGTATTACGACCAACCGTATTCCTATTTTCACCTATCCATGGAATATCGTTTTGTAGGCGACCTATTTCCGGGTGCTCCGGACTATACCCTTTTGAACAGTGGGGTCATGTTCCACTCCCAAGACCCTAGAACGATTCTTAAGGAACAGGATTGGCCCATTTCCGTCGAGATGCAATTCTTGGCTGGTGTGGAGGAAGGAAAAGAACGGCCCACAGGGAATATGTGCTCCCCTGGAACGGATATTTTCTACAACGGAAAGCTCGATCCCAATCATTGTGTCAATTCGATTTCCGACACCTATTTTGGCGATCAATGGGTAAAAGCGGAGCTTATCGTGTACGGGGATTCCTTGGTACAGCATATCATCAACGGTAAAACGGTATTGGAATATACAAAACCGCAAATGGGTGGTGGCGTCGTCAATGGGTACGATCCAAACATCTTTACACCGGGTACACCCTTGAAGGAGGGTTTTATAGCCTTACAAAGTGAAGGTCAGCCGATAGATTTCCGCAACGTAAAAATCAGGAACTTAAAGGGCTGTATGGACCCTCAGGCCGTCAACTATAAACCGTACTATGTTGAGCCGGACCCCAATAGTTGTGACTTCCGATAATTACCTATTTCCTAGGATACTGTTATATTTTGAGGAATTTTCCAGTAGTTCCGACGCCGCTAAAATAGCATCGTCATGGGACAGATAGTATTGATAAAGACCATCACGATAAAAATAGCGCTTGATTATTTCGTCCTCTAAATTTTTCTGGATTTCTTTTTGATACTTGTCCAGGGCATTGATCTTGCCTTTTTGAATATTGGCCAACAAGGTCTTGTAACTATCCTTTACTTCCTGGCCCAAAAAATCGTTTTCCGGACCGGAAAGTGCTTCGGTAATTGCTTTTTCCGCTTTGGTCTCAAAGGAAAAATCGCTTTCCCTTACAAAGGCCTTAAAGGCGTTAAAATCCGAATTTGAAAACTGAAAATCGCCTACATCGGCTACTTTATGGCTAAAGTAGTAATCCGTAGCATAGTCGAAAATGACATTGTTTTGCAGTAATGCCATGGTTAAATCGTTCGTTTTGACCGCGGCGATTTCAACATCGGGCAAGACGCCCCCGCCATCCTGAACCTTTCTTCCGTTCCTGGTCGTAAAATCATTGAATTGGGTATTTCTGATGGCATTGCCATTTTCATCCCGGTTCCAGTAATCCAAGGCCTGGATGCAACGTCCGGATGCCGTGTAATACCTGGAAATGGTCACCTTTAACTGCGTACCATAGGTCAATTTTAAGGGTCTTTGCACCAAGCCCTTTCCAAAACTACGGGCCCCCATAATGACTGCCCGATCCAAGTCCTGTAAACTGCCCGAGACGATTTCACTTGCAGAGGCACTGCTCCCATTTACCAAGACCACCAAAGGAATATCGGTATCCACGGGTTGGTTGCTTGTGCGGTATTCCCTATTGAATTTCTTTACTTTGGATTTTGTGGTCACCACCAATTCGCCTTTGGGAACAAATAAGTTTGTGACGTTTATGGCTTCTGACAGCAACCCTCCCGGATTGTCGCGCAAGTCCAGTACTATTTTTTCGGCCCCTTTTCCTTTGAGGTCGAGCAAGGCACTTTTTGTTTGGTCCGTGGCCTTGGCATTGAATTTTGACAAAACAATGTACCCGGTTTTGTCGTCTATCATTTTGTAGAAAGGCACGGCATCCACTTCAATTCCTCCCCGTTCAATGGTAGTACTGTTTATCTTCCCTTGTCGCTTGTAAATAATGTCCACGGTGGAACCTTCGGAACCTTTAAGAAGCTCACTGGCGTTGTCCTCAAAATCCGCCACCTTGATATCCCCTATTTGAATGATCTGGTCCCCGGTCTTTAAACCGGCCTTGTCCGCAGGATATCCCTGATGTGGTTCAACGATCAACAGCCTGTCCTTGTAGGTGCGTACCAACGCTCCAATACCGGAATATTCCCCTGCATTGTTTATTCGGTACGATTCTACATCCTGTTCGTTTAAAAACTTGGTATAAGGGTCCAAATCCTCCAGCATGTTCTTAATGGCGGTATCCATAAGTTCCGCAGGATTTGTCTCGTCCACATAGTTCATATTAAGCTCCTTGAAAAGCGTAGTGAAAATTTCTATTTGCTTCGCTATTTCAAAAAAATCGCTTTTAAAACTACTTCCAACAATAAGAAAAGTAAGGGCTAGAACGGGAATTACAACTCTTTTACGCACTAGTTTTTTCATGAATCCGGGCATTAAATTTCTCTAAAAGTAGCTTCATTTTGGACTCTATATCCACAAAAGCAGGCATTTCCTTTCCAAGGTATAAAAATAAAAACGCAAAGTTTCCTTGTGTATTGTTAAAAACCAGGCCTTTGTTCAATCGGTAGGACTCCCGTAGCAGTCTTTTGATTCTATTTCGATGAACGGCACGTTTGAAGTTTTTTTTTGGAACGGTCACCGCGGCTTTTATGCGAACATCTTGCTGAGCGGTTTCCAAATAGATAAGTTTAAGGGGGAATATGGAAAGACTTTTTCCTTCGGTAAAGAGTTGGCCAATACTTTTTTGGCTTTTTAGCTTCTCTTTCTTACCGAAGGAAACGTCTTTTTTTTGTTCGGGCACGTCCATTTTTTAGCACCAAGCCTTATTCTTCGGCTTGCCAGACATTGTTTTCCTCGTTGATATCCGCCATGAGTTGGGAGGGATCGATTACCATCGCCTGAATGTCCGAAATGGGCCTATTGATCGTAAAGTCATAGTTGGAATATGCCCAAGGCCAATCTGGCAACACGGTTCTTTCAATTTGCGGATACGGATTTTCCTTTTCGCCGCGCATCATCCGCAAGGGTGCATAGAATGTTTCTCGGCTGCCGTCTTGATATACCAACAATATGTCGATGGGCATTGGCATCAAGCCAATTCTTTCCATGGTGATTTTAGTGCCTTCACCTTCCGGTTCTACCGACTTTATTCCGTAATCTATCGTGTTGGTGGTCTGTGTCCAATCGGTCAAATACCAATCCAACTCCATTCCGGACACCTTCTCCGCGGTTCTTTTGATGTCATTGGGCACCGGATGCTTGAACTTGAAATCCTCATAGTATTTCCGGAGTGTTTCCATTAACTTATCCTGACCCATAACGTACCCCAACTGGGCAAGAAAAACGGCCCCTTTGCTATAGGCCGATATCCCATAGGCGAAATTAAGGTCATACCGATCCGCATGCGTGCTCATGGGCTGTTCCTTTCCGGAAAGGGCCAAATTATAATAGCTTTTATAGGAGTTTTCAAAAGGGTTTTCCTTGTTTTGCTCCCTGATCTCGTTGCTGCATAATGCCGATATAAATGAAGTAAACCCTTCATCCATCCATTCATGCTTTGCCTCATTGGTGGCCAACACATGCTGAAACCAGGAATGGGCCAACTCGTGGATCATGGTACCAATGACACTTCCGGGTTTGTCGCCACCCGTAATCAAGGTGGCCATGGCATATTCCATGCCTCCATCCCCCCCTTGGATGACAGAATATTGCTCGTAAGGATATGCTCCGATATTACGGCTGAAGAAGTTCATCGCCTTTTCGGTCATGGGCTGTACCGCTTTCCATGTCTCCAAAAACTTAGGATCGTTTTTATAGAAAAAGTGAAGGGTTGGGCCATCCTCCATTTGTAATGTGTCATGCACATACTCCAGGTCTGCCGCCCACATAAAATCATGGACCATGGGCGCCTTAAAGTGCCATGTTAAAGTCTTTCCCTTTTGTTTCTTGACCGATGTTCCCGGAGCTTCGTAACCGTGACCAATTTCCTGCGGATTTTGCAGATAACCGGTTCCACCAACAATATAGTCCTTATCCAAAGTGAGCTTTACATCAAAATCGCCCCAAACACCGTGGAACTCCCTAGCGATATATGGATCCGCGTGCCATCCTTCAAAATCGTATTCCGCTAATTTGGGATACCATTGGCTCATGGAAAGGGCTACTCCATCGGCATTATTACGGCCAGACCTTCTGATCTGAACGGGAACCTGACCTTTAAATGTCATTTCGAACGTCGTTTTACCTCCAGAGGGAATCGGCTTTGCCAAGTCCACGACCAGTACGGTACCTTCTTCATGGAAGCTTACGTTCGCCCCATCTTGGGTCAAGGATTCCACATGTAGGTATCCAATTTCACTTTCGGAAAGACCGGCGATACGACTTTTCTTGTCTTCCGTTATCATTCTTCTATCCGGATCTTGGATGTTTTGAAGTCGTATATCCATTTCGCTTCCAGGCTGGAACGCATTGAAATACAAATGGTAATATACTCGGCTCAATGCATCTGGGGAATTGTTCGTATACACGAGTTTTTGGGTTCCCGTATATTGATAGTTCTCAACATCCATGTTCACGTCCATGGTATAGTCCACATGTTGCTGCCAATACCCGGTCTGGTTTTGGGCTAAGGCCATGCTTACACAACCAAACAATAAAGTAGCTAGAAGTATTTTCTTCATCATTTTAATATTCTATATTATAATTGTAGTTGACCATTGCTCACCTTGCTGGCCATGATCAAGGCATTATAGGCATTGACCATTTTACCCGAAGTGGATATCTCCGCCAAACTGGCACTTTTGGTGTTGTCTCCCCCTAGAACGACTTTGGTCTTTACGGGAAGCCCGGAATTTAAAATAATTTTCTTCACCTGTTTTGCGCTTAGGTCGGGATATTGTGACCAGACCAAGGCCGCTACCCCCGAAACCGCTGGTGCCGCCATGGAGGTGCCTGGTGAATACTCGTATTCGTTGTTTGGATAGGTAGAATAGACATCCGTACCAGGGGCAAAGACATCCACATTGATCTTACCATAGTTGGAGTAGGAAGCTACCAATTCCGACCCATATTTATTGTCCAAGGCACCTACAGTAATCACGTTATCGGCAAATTCCGCCCCATTGTTTATCTGATCGTTGGGATAATTTGGATTGGCGGGATCGTCCAAGTTGGCCCCATCGTTACCTGCGGCGTGTACGAAAAGCACATCGTTGTCCGCAGCATATTTAATGGCGTCATAGACCCATTGTGCATTTGGCGAGAAGGATTTTCCAAAACTTCCATTGATAATTTTGGCCCCGTTATCCACGGCATAACGTATGCCCCTTGCGATATCCTTGTCATACTCATCTCCATTGGGAACGGCCCTAATACTCATTATTTCCACGTTGTTGGCTACTCCGTTCGCACCAAGGCCATTGTTTCTTTCCGCGGCGATTATTCCCGCTACATGGGTGCCATGGCTTTCATCGTCTACACGATTGTTGGGATTTCCATTTCCATAATCCGTGTCATTGTAATCATAGGGGTCGTCACCCACAACTTCCCTACCGTTAAAATCCTTGTTGAGGTTGTAGTTCAATTGCTCCGAAAAATAGGTGATGCCATCTCCCAGCTCTTCAATGACTTCTGGAATGGAATCCTTGAAGGAGTACATTTGCAACAAAATGGATTTATTGCGTTGCATGGCCTCCGTGGATGCTTCCATACCCATAACATCCTCTTTTGTATAGGTTTCCTTGCCCAAAAAAGCCTTAACCTCCGTGTCCGCATTTTTAACGGCTTGAAGGATTTGTTCATATCGCTCCTTGTTCTGTTGTGCGGAGGTGTACTCCTCGTCCAATTTGGCTTTTGCCTTGGCCAATGTTGCTTGGTCACCAATGTTCAGGCGCAACATCCGTACATATTCCAATTGCTCGTTGTAGGATTCTCCCAAGAAATTATAACCGTGGATATCGTCCACATATCCATTGTTGTCATCGTCCTTGTTGTTGCCGGGTTTTTCATCGGAATTTGTCCATAGAACCCCATCCAGATCTTCGTGGTCCAAATCGATTCCAGAGTCCAGAACGGCCACTATGATTTTTTTCCCTTTTTTGTTCTTGATGATTTCAGCATACGCTTTGTCTACGCTCATCCCGGGAATGGTATCAGTTGCAAGGTCCAAATGGCCCCAGTTTTTCTTCTCCGCTTCGGTCAGTTCCGAAATCTTTAAGGGAACGGCATCAATGTTCTCCACGGGAGTTAAAATAAGGCCTCCCGTCCCACCGCAACCCAATAGTGCGACAAAAGAAAATGCCAAGAGCGATTTAGTGATTGTACGTATCATATAAAATAGTAGTTAATTTAATTTTGGTTCTTTAATTGAAAATTTCATTGAAAGTAAAGGTTTGATCCAACCTAACGCCTTTTTCGGTCTTTTTGACCGTACAAAGCTGGTTATGCGCATCGTGTTCAAAGAAAAGAAAATAGTTTTTTTCCGCCGCCTCGTTGAGGAATTTTTCTTTTTCGGTGAGTGTAAGCAAAGGCCTTGTATCATAACCCATAACATAGGGCAAAGGGATATGGCCTATGGTAGGCAGTAAATCTGCCACAAACACGATTGTCTTTTCTTTATAGTCGATTTTTGGCAACATTTGCTTTTCCGTGTGCCCATCTACAAAATAGATGCCAAAACCTAATTCTAAATTCTCCCGAAAGGCCGAATCCCGTGAGGTTTCTACGTAGTTCAATTGCCCGCTTTCTTCCATGGGCAACAGGTTTTCGGCTAAAAAGGATGCCTTTTCCCTGGCATTTGGCTTTACGGCCCACTCCCAATGTTCCTTATTGGTCCAAAACTTGGCGTTCTTAAATGCCGGTTCATACCCTGTCCTGTCCTTGTTCCATTGAATACAACCCCCACAATGGTCAAAATGCAAATGGGTTAGGAAAACATCGGTAATATCCTCTTTGGAAAGACCAATAGTATGTAGTGATTTATCCAAGGTAAAATCGCCCCAAAGGTGGTAGTGGCCAAAAAATTTTTCGGATTGTTTATTTCCAAGCCCGGAATCGATAAGAATGAGTCGGTCCCCACTTTGAACCAGGAGGCTTCTTGCGGCCATATCGATTAGATTGTTGTTATCCGCAGGATTCGTTCGCTGCCAAAGCGATTTAGGAACCACTCCAAACATGGCGCCGCCATCCAACTTAAAATTTCCAGTTTCAACGGGGTATAGATTCATGAACCTACCGGGTAACAATATAAATCCGGAAATTTAATTAAAAAGGATAGGAAAAACAGGCTGTTTAAGAGTTTTTAACGCAAGCCCACTTTGGATTTGGGTTTTGGGGAAGTAATTATTGGATACTAAATGTGATTAGTATTTAATATGGCCGAATGTAAATCAAAGCAGCAATTCCTCCAGGGAATGGTGCGCCAAAGGTTTGGCCAGGTGCTTTTCAATCTCTGCATAACTTTCCGACCTTTCCAGGTCCTTGGGGTTTATAGAAGAGCTGAGCATGAATACACGGCATTTGTCCTTGGTTTCCTTTGACAGGTTTTTATATTGTTCGATGAACTCAAAACCGTCCATTTCCGGCATTCTGATGTCCAAAAAAATCACGTCTGGAAATTCCTCCAGATTACCCTCCAATTCCTTTAAATAATTAAGCGCCTTTAAACCCGAAGTTTTGACCTCAACCTCTGTTATAAGTTTGGATTTTGATATTATCGCTTTGTTTATATAGTTGTCTATTTCAGAATCATCTATCAATAATACCTTCATGGCGGTAGAATTTAGTTATTAGGATATGTATTTGGCAAGGTAAGGGTGAAAGTCGTTCCAATCTTAGGTTTGGAATCCAGTTCAATGGTTCCATCCAACTTGTTTATAATTTCCTTTACAATGAATAGCCCTATTCCCGAGCCCATTTCATCGGTTGAGTCCCTGTAAAACATATCATATATTTTTTCTTGGCTCTTTTTCTTTATACCTATCCCGTTATCCTTAATTTCAATTACCGCCTTTTCTTCGTTAGTATTCACGTCAATCCAAATAGACGGTGTGGTTTTTGTTTTGTCATGGTACTTTATGGCATTCGACAAGAAATTACTGATCAATACGGCTATACTTCTACGGTCTGAAAAAAACTCACAATCAGTCTTTAAATTGGTAGATAAGTGAATTTTTTTAGTGTTTTTAAGATACCATAAATCTTGCAAAGCTTTGTCAATAATTTCCTTAAAATTCACTTTTTCACATTTCAATGACATATGTTTATTTCTGGAATAGGAAATTATATCTTCAATAAACGCGTCTAGACGCATTACGGAGTTCTCCATCATCTCCAATCTATTAATTGTTTCCGGTTCCCCCTTTTCTTTTTTTATTATGTCCAGTAGGCCCATTATGGAAGCGAGAGGAGCACGAAGTTCATGTGAGGCACTATAGACAAAACTATCCAACTCAGAGTTGGTCTTTTTCAGTTCTGCATTTTGGTTTTCAAGCCTTTTTTCGAATTCCTTGGCCTCAGTAATGTCCACCGCGGTTCCTTGAGAAGCTATAACTTTGCCACTAGCGTCCGTTGTCACTTCCATTTGGACTTTTACATATTTTATGGATTTATCCCTATGTATTATTCTGTAGGAGAAAGAACTATTGTCCCTTTGCGAAATTTTGGTGTCAATAATTGTATCATGCATGACAAGGTCATCTGGATGTATTAATGTTTTAGTAAAGGCAACATCTATTTTTCTTCCGGGTTCAACATCATATATTTCGTACATCCTCTCAGACCAATCGATAATATCCTTTTCAAAATTCCAGTTCCAATACCCAATCTTTCCAATGCGAATGGCAGCGTTCATTTTATTTTGGAGCTCAAGAATTTCCCGTTCCGTTTTCTTTTGATCTGTAAGATCAAAGGCCACGGAACCTATGCCTATTGGCTTGTTATTATTTTTGTCGTTAATGAGAAAGGCAGAAAGTGCTGCTGGAATATTCCTGTTTTCCTTAAAGCTTTTGAGGTAACCTTCCCCGCTCCAAGAACCATTTTTGAAAATTATAGGCATGTACTCCTCTTTGATTACCTGTCTTGAGTCCTCAGGAAAAAAATCCAAAATGGAATAATTGGAAATTGCGTCTTCATTGGATAGGCCCACAAGTTCCCTTCCGGATTCATTAAGATAGATACCACCACCATCCATACCGGACAACCCTATAAAACCAGGGCTTTTTTCAATTACTGCCAATAGTTTTTGATTTTCCTCTTCACTAACCTTTCGTTGCGTAATGTCTCTAAAATAGACAGTAAGACCCTCTGGAGAAGGATATACATGGCTTTCAATCCAAATATTGTTTCTGGGATGGAACTGCTCCAAATGAACATATTCCTGCTTTTTTAAAGCGCCCTCAATTTTGCCCCTCGTACTTGAACTTATAGTGTTTTTAAAAACATCCCATATATTTTTGCCTATAAGCTCCTCTTTCTTTTTTTGAATTAACTCTTGTGCCTTAGCATTAACATAGGTTAGGTTCCAATGATTATCAATGGAAATGAACGCATCAGAAATTCGCTCGGTCAACTCTCGATATTTTTTTTCACTTGCAACAATTTTTTTCTGTGCCTTCCTTTCATCAGTCCTGTCCAAATAGGTTGCTAGAATGTACTTTTTTTTATTTACTTCGTACGTTTCCGCTGAGGCCGTAATAAAAATTTTCTCCTTTTCCTTTGGCCGGGCTATGAGTTCCATTGATAATACTTTTCCACTACTATTTAGTGACTCTAGGGCTTCCTTTCGCTTTGATTCCTCATCGATTATGATTCCTAGTTCTTCGAATTTTTTACCAATTACTTCTTTCAACTGAAAACCTAGCAATTCCAAAAAGTACTGATTGGCATCGGCAAATTTTAATTCATTATCAAAGATGGCCATGCCTATGGTCTGGCTATTAAATGCTTTTTGAAATTTTTTGAGGTTTTCATTTGCGGCATGCTCCAATTTTTTTCTGGCCGTAACGTCCCTAACGATGCCCAAGATGGTGCCATCATTCAATTTTTTTGCACTTACTTCTCCATAGAAACTGGAGCCGTCCTTTCTAAGAAGCTTTCTTTCTGTAAGAACGGAATGTCCTTTATTTATTTCTTTGAATCTCAAGGGAGCCTTTTTTAAGTCGGATTTTGTTGCTAATTCAACAAGGTTTTTAGTAAGTAGCTCCTCTTTTGGATAACCAAATAATTCCACGCCCTTAATGTTGGCTTCCAAAAGATTTCCATGGAAATCAGCCAAAAATATACCATCTGAAGCTTGCGCTATAAAAGCCCTAAGTTTCTGTTCATTTTCTTGAAGCAAGTGGGTTTTTTCATTAACCATTTTTCGTAAAGTTCTAGGCTGCTCCAGTAGAAATGTGGTAAAAACGCCGGCAATAATAGAAAGAATAAGGCCAAGTCCCCCTAAAACATAAAAACCATATAGTGCCAGTTTTTTTTCAGAAATCACATATAGCTTCCATTCACCATTGTAATCACTTATGAAGTGTTTCATTGCGTTATTTGAAAACACTTCTTTTGTGGCATAAAACATTTGTTCGGAACCGTCCGTATTAGTTTTATATAGTTGATATGAAAACGGATTATTTTCTAAAGATTTCAAGGAAACTTCCGACAACAAGGACTCAAGTTTAATTACGGCTGCGGCAAAACCGGCAAATTGGTTTTCGACATAAATAGGGGTACGGCAAACAAAACCTGAACCTCCCTGCTTTAAATTAATGGGCCCGGTAACATAGTACCCCCCTTTTTCCATTGTTTTTAAAGCGCCTTCTTTACCTATGGAGTCCTTTAAAATATTAAATCCCAAAACTTCGTTTCCTTCAAAAGGATAAACATTGGTAATAAGACCGGTACTGTCGACCAGCTCAAGCGCATCTATGTTACTATTTGTCCCAAGAATCAATTTGGCAACTTTTGGAAAATCTTCTGGAACTCCATAGTTTTCAGTTAAAAATGCCAAATTTTGAGTGCTTGAAAAACCTTGTTCCAATACCCTTTTTATTTCATTTTCAACTTGGGAAGCCTGTCTTCTCAATTCATTCTCTTCGGAGCTTTTTAGAATAAGATACCTTTGATAGCTCAAATAAGTGGTGAGTCCAAAAACAAAAACAAATACCAAAAGCCCAGAAAACTGGGACATCCCTAGTTTAATATATTTTAAGGGTTTTAATATCAACTTCATTTGCACCTATTACTTACGTATCATCAACTAACTATAACTTTACACAGATTCACTTTGCGACGGTAAGGCGGCCAAGGGTAAGATTTAGGGATGGTCTTTACGAACTTTCATCATTTTTGGGGAGGGGCAATGGGACAAAAATAGAAAAGCATTTTCCAATTCTTGTATTTTCAATCAAAAAACGTAAGTAAAATGTTACAAAAAGATTTTTTCCTTGCGCGAAAAGGATACATTACCTTGTTTTGGAAAAATATCTTCATGTAACAAAATTTGAGTTTTTTTAATTGTGGTATTGGATTTTCATTTTGTTACAACTGCCTTTTAATTCTTATTTTTAACAAAAAAGTATTCCATGCTAGAACTTGCAGGTATTATCATCTTAGGCATTATAGCGCAGTGGGTAGCATGGCGCTTCAAATTACCGGCTATTCTTCCCCTAATTTTGATCGGTTTGATAGTGGGCCCGTTATCAACTTTATATACGGAAGATGGGTCCAAGCTTATAGAACCTATTTGGAATGGGCAGAAGGGGTTGTTCCCAGGGGAGGGGCTTTATTACTTTGTGTCCTTGGCAATAAGTATCATCTTATTTGAAGGAGGGTTAACGCTACGGCGGTCAGAAATACGAAATACGGCTCCAGTTATTACAAAGCTAATCACCTTGGGAAGTTTGGTAACCTTTTTCGTGGGTGCTTTGGCGGCCCATTTTATCTTTGACCTTAGCTGGCAGATTTCTTTTCTCTTTGCGGCTTTGATCATTGTTACTGGCCCTACGGTAATCACCCCTATTTTAAGAAATATACCGTTAAAAAAGGATGTTAGCGCTGTTTTAAAATGGGAGGGGATATTGATCGACCCCATTGGTGCGCTTGCGGCCGTTTTGGTGTTTGAGTTTATTAGTGTAGGCGAGGGTCAGGCCTATACATTGACCGCACTCGTGGAATTCGGTAAGATTTTGCTCTTTGGCTTTACCTTTGGGTTTACCTTTGCCCATGGTTTGGCATTTGCCATAAAAAAGAATTTCATACCACATTACCTATTGAACGTGGTGTCGCTTTCCGTAGTTCTGCTGGTCTTTGTGGAGTCCGATCTGTTCGCACATGAATCCGGTCTATTGGCAGTAGTGGTCATGGGGATGGTCATGGGAAACATGAATCTGCCCAACATAAAAGAACTATTATATTTTAAGGAATCGCTCAGTGTACTTCTAATTTCCATCCTTTTTATTCTTTTGGCTGCCAATATTAATATTTCAGATATGGAATTGATTTATAACTGGAATACCGTGATTTTGTTTGCGACCATAGTCTTTATAATCAGGCCCTTAGGGGTGTTCCTAAGTGCCATGGGTTCCAACCTTAAGTTCAACGAAAAACTCTTTGTTAGTTGGGTAGGTCCTAGGGGTATCGTGGCTGCAGGTATCGCGTCTTTATTTGGATCAAAGCTTCTCGCCAAAGGGGAACCTGGCTCAGAATATATTACGCCATTGGTGTTCATGATCGTTTTGGGAACGGTCTTATTGAATGCGACTACCGCCAGATTATTTGCCAAGTTGGTAGGTGTATTCCTTTACAAATCAGAAGGCATTTTGGTCATTGGCGCCTCACGGGTTTCCAGGCTTATAGCGGAGTATCTACAGAAGAACAACAGGCATGTGGTTTTGGTGGACAATAACGATACGAACGTTGCCAAGGCGCGTAAGGCGGGATTAGAGGCTTTTAGTGCCAATATTTATTCGGATTCCTTGGGAGATTATATTGAGCTTAACGATGTGGGCTATCTTATGGCCTTAACAGGAAACTCTGATATAAACAAGTATGCCATTGATAAGTTTAAAGGTGAGTTTGGTGAAAATGGCTCCTTCCGCTTGGTCGATTCAGAAGAAATGAACGACCCTGAAAACAACCCCAAGGAAGGTCTTTTTTCCCATACGGACGATTTCATCAAACTGACCGAAACCGCCAGAAAAAACCCTGTTATTCGCGAAATAGAATTGAAGGACACGGAACATTATGAAGGACTTATTGAAATTACCAAGGCCGATCCTGACATAATTCCTTTATTCCTAAAAACTCCGGATGACGATATCAAAATAATCTCCTCGTTCAGTAAAGATTTTACGGATATCGAGGAAGGCTCAAAACTGGTATATCTTGGAAAAGCCCTTCCTGTTGAAGAGGAGCTCCAAAAAGAGGAAGAAATGAATTCACCTAACAAACAAATAAAAACTTAATCGTTCAGTTTCAGTACGGCCATAAATGCTTGTTGCGGTATTTCTACGTTTCCAACTTGGCGCATCCGTTTTTTGCCCTTTTTCTGTTTTTCCAACAGCTTTCGTTTTCTGGAAATATCCCCACCATAGCATTTTGCAGTTACGTCCTTACGAAGGGCCTTGATCGTTTCCCTGGAAATAACCTTGGAACCTATGGCCGCTTGTATAGGAATGTCAAATTGTTGTCTAGGAATAAGTTCCTTCAACTTTTCGCACATTTTTTTACCAATGTTGGCGGCATTGTCAAAATGAATCAAAGCGGACAAGGCATCTACGGGCTGGGCGTTCAGTAAGATATCCACGCGGACCAGTTTTGATGCACGCATTCCAATGGGGGCATAATCAAAGGAGGCATATCCCTTGGAAACCGTTTTTAGACGATCGTAGAAGTCGAAAACAATTTCCGCCAAGGGCATATCGAAGTTCAGTTCCACCCGTTCCGTCGTCAAATAGGTCTGGTTGGTAATCTGGCCTCGTTTTTCAATACAGAGTGACATTACGTTGCCTACAAAATCCGCCTTTGTAATGATGGTTGCCTTAATATAAGGTTCCTCCACACGGTCTATGGTAGAGGGATCGGGAAGGTCACTGGGATTGTTAACGATGATGGCGGTTTCCGGGTCCTTACGGGTATAGGCATGGTAACTAACGTTTGGCACGGTGGTAATGACGGTCATGTCAAATTCCCGTTCAAGTCGCTCCTGAATGATCTCCATATGAAGCATCCCCAAGAAACCACATCTAAAACCGAAACCCAGGGCCGCACTACTTTCCGGCGTAAAAACTAGGGATGCATCGTTCAGCTGCAGCTTTTCCATGGAGGAACGCAGTTCTTCAAAATCTTCCGTATCCACCGGATAAATTCCGGCAAAAACCATGGGTTTTACATCCTCAAAACCGGCAATGGCATTTTTAGTGGGCGTGGCGGCATCGGTAATAGTATCGCCTACCTTTACCTCTCTGGCATCTTTTATACCTGTAATCAAATATCCCACGTCACCGGCGCTTATCATGGGTTTTGGATGCTGGGTCAGTTTTAAGGTGCCAATTTCATCGGCATCATAACTTTTACCTGTTGCCACGAATTTTATCTTCTGATTTTTTCGGATAGTCCCGTTGATAATCCTAAAATAGGTTTCCACCCCCCTAAACGGATTGTAGACAGAATCGAACACCAAGGCCTGAAGGGGCTCGTCCGGATTTCCTTTTGGCGCCGGAATACGTTCTATGATGGCCTTTAGAATTTCCTCGATACCAATTCCCGTTTTGGCACTGGCAGGGATTACGTCCTCCGCATCGCAGCCCAAGAGGTCCACAATATCGTCCGTAACCTCCTCTGGATTTGCGCTGGGAAGGTCCACCTTGTTTAAAACCGGTATGATTTCCAAATCGTTTTCCAGGGCCAGATACAGGTTCGATATGGTCTGGGCCTGAATGCTCTGTGCGGCATCTACCACCAAAAGCGCGCCTTCACAGGCCGCAATGGATCTTGAAACTTCATAGGAGAAATCTACATGCCCAGGGGTGTCTATGAGGTTCAAAACATATTTTTCTCCATTGTATACATAGTCCATTTGAATGGCATGGCTTTTTATGGTAATTCCACGCTCACGCTCCAAATCCATGTTGTCCAACAGCTGTTCCTTTTTTTCCCTTTCGGTGACGGAACCCGTGAAATCCAAAAGACGGTCCGCCAAGGTACTTTTACCGTGGTCAATATGGGCAATGATGCAGAAATTTCGAATGTTTTTCATAGCGTCAATTGAAAAAATAGCTCCTTTTAAACTTTGGAATCTACCCGTTTAAAAAGCAATTGCAAATATAGTCTAAATAGCATCTAGATTTTAGGAAGCTTCGACTAAATAAATAGGCAATATTGTGCTAAAAACAAAGCGGAAAGAGCCAATCGTAAAAATATACAGTATTATTTTGTTAGATTTGATGTTCAACCCAAACTAATATTGAGACCGCTACTGCTATTTTTCCTGGCGCTACTAGGAGGTTCCCAAGCGGCGCAAAGCCAGACCCACCAACTCACCGGAACGGTAAAGGACGAGCTGGGCGAAACCATCCCTTTTGCGTCGGTTTTTTTGTTACAGGCCACTGATTCTACCATGGTAAAAGGCACTTCGGCAGATGAGACGGGCATTTTCTTGATTTCTGATATCACCCCGGGACTTTATATCGTGCAGTGTTCCTATATTGGAAAAAGTTCGGAAGGGCTTCCCCTGGACATTCGGTCCGACATCAAAATTGGCGCTTTGATTATTCCACAACAAGCAGAGCAATTGGATGAGGTTGTCGTTGTATCGGCACGGCCCCGGGTAGAGCGAAAAGTGGACCGGTTGGTTTTTAATGTGGAAAATACCGTATTGTCCCAAAGCAATTCCTGGGACATCCTAAAACAGACCCCAGGCGTAATACTCATGCAGGACGAGCTACAGATTCGAAACCAGCCCGCCGTGGTTTACATCAACGACCGGAAAGTCCAATTATCACCATCTGAAGTAAGAAGCCTGCTCGAAAATTATCAAGGGCAGCACATTAAATCCGTAGAGGTCATCAACAATCCCCCGGCCCGGTACGATGCGGAAGGAGGTGCAGTTTTGAACATTATTACTAATAAAAACATTTCATTGGGCTATAAAGGCAATTTTAGTTCAATTTACACCCAAGGAATCTTTCCCAAATACAATTTTGGCACCTCTCATTTTTACAAGACCAACAAGCTAAATTTAAATGCTTCCTACGCCTATGCCCCAAGGAAGGATTTTAAGGATGTGCAAAACAGGACCAATTTTATCAACGATACGGGTGTATTTTCCCGCTGGGATACGGATTTTGACAAGACCAATAGATTTGAAACCCACATAGGAGGGCTAACGTTGGATTATACGATCGACGACCGCAACGAAATCAACCTAACCTCCAATATGCAACTTTCCCCCAAAAGGGAATACGACAATTTTCAGAGCACCGTTATTACCAATGGAATTGGCGTTTTGGATTCGACCTTTACCACGGCCAGTTTTTTGGACGAGACCAAGAACAATATTTCCGGGGATGTAACCTACAAGCACACCTTTAAGGAAAACGGTACTTTACAGATGAACGGACATTACACCGCCTTTGACCTAAGCAGAACACAACGTGCCAGTTCCGACTATTTTCTGCCTACTGGCGATTTTATAAGAAACTATAGCTTCTTTACCGATGCCGATCAGGATATCGAAATCATAACGGCCCAATTGGATTACAGTACCCTTTTGGGTACGGTGAGTTTTGAAACCGGGGCGAAGCTTTCCTTGATCAATTCTGAAAGTCGCTTACAGTTCTTTACGGAAAATAACGGACGCGTTTTTGTGCCTAATCTTTCTGATAACTTTTTGTACGATGAAAATGTATATGCCGCATACGTAAGCGCTTCCAAGGATTGGGAAAAATGGAGCCTCAAGGCAGGACTTAGGGCGGAGCATACCCAAAGTTCCGGAAACTCACTAGCACTTTCCACGGTGAACGAATTAGAGTATTTTGAACTTTTTCCGTCGGTTTACCTGCTCCATACCATTAACGAAAACCATAGCCTTGCCTTTGATTATTCCCGAAAACTGCAAAGGCCCAGGTATGAGGATTTGAACCCCTTTCGAACCTTTATCAATGAAAATATTTTTTACGAAGGAAACCCCACTCTTGTTCCCAACTTCAGCAATAACTTTAACCTGAACTATACCTTGAACCAGGAGTTTTTCTTTGATTTTTATTACCGGGACAATGGCAATTATATCTCCACACTTTCCTTTCAAGACAATGAAAACCAAGTACTTAGAGATATCACACAGAACGTATTGGAAAGTACTTCCTACGGGTTGGATTTTAATTACGGCAAATCCATTACCAACAACTGGTACGTGTACAGCTATCTATCATTCTTTCATGAGGATGAAACCTTCTTGGCCTTGGAGAGCGATGCTTTCTCTGCCACCAATGAAATAAACGGTTATTATATAGATGTAACCAATTATTTGACCCTTTCCAAGGACGGTACTTTTAAGGGTGAATTGGGACTGGCCTATTTATCTGGATTTTTAGCAGGTTCCTATACCATGTCCGAAACAACAAACCTTACCATGGGCCTCCAAAAATCCCTATGGAACAGAAGGGCGGAACTTAGTCTCAACTTCAACGATATCCTGGGCAAGGCAAACCCATGGTTTTCCTCAAAATATTTAAATCAGGACAATTCATACATCGCGGTAGAGGAAACCCAAAACGTACGTCTATCTTTCACCTATAATTTTGGAAACTTCCGTCTAGAGGATAATCAGCGCCAAATAGAAAAAGCGGAAAGGGACCGAATTGGCTCCGAATAAGTGCCAAAATCGACTGTTCATACAATATTCTTACATAGAAACATTTGCTGTAAGATATTTCCGAATAACTTTTTTATATTCGCTTGCGACTACCATTAGCCAATGAAGCCAGCCTTACCACTCCTTTTCTTCATGTTACTTATTTCCATATCAATAAACGGCCAAGAGTTTGAAATTTCGGGTAGTGTAAAGGACCAAAACGGAGACCCGCTTGTCTTTGCAAACGTTTTATTGAAGAATCAGGATTCGATATTGATTCAAGGTGCCGCTACGGACGAGTCGGGCCTATTTATCCTGAACAACGTTGAGAAAGGAATCTATCTAATATCTGCGAGTTATTTAGACAATACAAGTGAAACCCGTTCCATACAGGTTTCCAAGGATTTGAGAACAGAGGATTTGATCATTCTACAGATCGAGACCCAATTGGATGAGGTTGAGGTCGTGTATAAAAAACCTACTATAGAGCAATTGGCGGACCGACTCATTTTTAACGTTGAAAATACTTCCTTGTCCCAAGGGAATATCTGGGATATTTTAAAACAGACCCCGGGTGTTATCATCGTGAACGATAAGATCAACATCAAAGGGAGTTCCAATATTGGGGTCATGATCAATGGCAGGTTGGTGAACATCCCGCAAGCCGATATAGTCAATCTGCTTTCGGGTAGTTCCGGCGACAATGTGGAATCCGTGGAGGTAATCTTGAATCCTCCGGCCAAATACAGTGCTGAGGGCGGACTTTTGTTAGACATAAAAATGAAGAAAAACCTCATTTCCGGATATAATGGGTCCGTCTACAATAGATACACACAGGCGGTATTCCCAAAACATATAATCGGTACCGATCACTTTTTTAAGGGCAAGAAAACCGATTTTTCACTTTCCTACAGTTTTAGAAAAAGCAAGGATTTAAGAAGATTTACGGACATTACCAATTTTTTCGATTCCGGAGCTATTACGGACGTATGGACGACCGAACAAAGGACCGTTACCAGGAGCAATGAACATAACATTAATGGGTTTTTCGATTATCAGGTCAATGACAAAAACAGCCTTAGTTTTTCTACGATCAATTCGTTTACGGCTCCCGCCAATAGGTTTATCGATTCCAGCACCCTCATTGAAGATACTTCAGGTGATTTACTATCCAGTTTTCTAACGGTAAACGATTCCGATTATGACGCCCTTAACTCGGCATATTATCTGGACTGGACCCATAAGTTCAATAAGAAAGGCGAACAAATTTCCCTGGCCTCCAATTATACCTATTATCAATATAACAGGGGACAGGATTTGGATACTGATTTTTTTGACAGCGACGGGATTCTTACCGGGGATAATGATTTCACCACACAATCCAACCAAAAGACGGCCATCTACAGTGCCCAAGTAGATTACAACAACCCCATAAAAAAAACCACCACCTTGGAAACAGGTATGCGGTATTCCGGTATTAACTCCCAATCGACCATTGGCCAAACAGGTTTTGATAGGACCCAACCGGGTATTGACCCAACAGAGGCGGGTGTTTTTGACTATGACGAGAAGATTATGGCGGGCTATGCAAGTCTCAACAACAATTGGGACACTTGGCAATTGAACATGGGGCTTAGGTCTGAATACACGGAGACTATAGGAGACCTGAACACGGCAAGTGCGCCTATAAAAAATTCCTATTTGGAGCTTTTTCCCTCTGTTTCGGCCCAACATGATTTCAAAAACAAGCACAATTTGGCCTTGCGTTACTACAGAAGGATTACTAGGCCTAGATATAGTGATTTAAACCCATTCCAATTTTTTCAGAGCAATAATACGGTGGTAGAGGGCAACCCAAATCTAAGGCCCGCCATTAGGAACTATGTTTCCTTGGAGTACGGCATCAAAAGGGATTATTCATTGGAAGTCTATTATTTTAATGATAACAATGATTTCTTTGAGCAAGTGGTCCAAGACAATGAAAGCAATTTGCTCCGTTTTTTGAGCGTCAATTTGGAATCCAATGTCACTTATGGTGCCGAGTTTAGAATGAATAAGCGTTGGACGGGTTTTTGGGATACCTACCTGTTACTTACCTATTACAATAAACAGACTAGTTTTAGGGATATCGATAGCGGAGCGATCGTAAGCAATGGTTTATGGACGGGAAACGTTAGGTTCAACAATTATTTTACGCTCTTAAAGAATCGTTCCCTATATGCGGATGTTCTTTTCAGGTACTCCTCGCCAATGGTACTTGGTAATTCCAGAAGGGAATCCACAAGCCAACTTATACTTTCACTTAGCAAGACGTTTTGGCAGCGAAGGGCGGCATTGTCCTTTTCCTTTGATGATGTCTTCAACGATGGCAACTTCTTCTATACCCGTAACTATCTCAATCAGGACAACAGCACTTTTTCCAGAAGGGAAACGCGATTGTTTTATATTGGGTTCAGATATAGGTTTGGGAACAACAAAATACGGGACAACCAAAAACGAAAAAGTACGGACGAGGGGGATAGGATTTAAATTAGAGCCCTATAATCATCGACCCACACACTCCAAGGCTAATCAGCATGTAGACACCTGCCAAGATCAGAAACACCTTGCCCGTCTTCTTTTTGTTTTTACCCATCAAAACAACGCCAATGATGCCTAAAAGTGCGGCCGGACCGAACATGATGAGAAGTATCAGCACGAACAAACCATCCAAATTCCCTACCTCCATTGGAATTAAACTCATACTATTTCTTTTTGTAATTCTTGTAACCGATTTATTTTATCATCCCTATAGAAAAGATTCATCGTTTCAAAGGGGATTATTTTATTGTCCTTGTTCACAATATGCACACAGGATTTTTTTATGGCCCTTACGTCAAAGTTATGGGCATCTATGAATTGCATGATGATTATCCTGAAAAGGTTGTCATAACCAAGTTCCGGGGCATCGATTTCCGGGAGGCAGCACATGATGCTTTTTAGGTTCTCCGATGCCTTTTCCACAGAATTTCCTGTACTGAAAAGTTCGATCATCTTTCCATGTAGTTGTTCGTCCTGTTCATAAATGATGGTGTTTTTTCCTTCGTTCAATAAATCGTCCGGGTTGATGTAGCGTGTTAAAGGATTAACTTCATTTCCCAATTTTAAGGCATAGGCCATGACCAAAGCATCTGGGTTGCAGGGAACCGGGATAAGATCGTCCGGTTCAAAAATAGGGGATTGTTCCAAAATCTTTCTCCGCACCTCCGTAAGCGTAATCCTGTTTTCGTCCACCTCAAAATTTTCCAACCGCCCAGCTATCTGTGTGGGTTGAAAGGTTACCCCGCGCACACATTTTTGTTGTAGGGCAAAATCTATGGTCTTTCCCATTTCGTGGTCGTTCAACCCCTTTTGAAGGGTAACAACCAAAGTGGTCGATAGGTTGAGTTGGTTCAAATGTTCCAATGCCTTAAGGCGGATATCTGCCAGGTCTGCCCCTCTCAAAGTTCGTAAAACGTGATTGTCCAGGGAATCGAACTGTAGGTAGATTTCAAAATCCGGCATGTAGGTGGCAAGTCGCTCCGCAAAATCAAATTCCTTGGCGATGCGTATGCCGTTTGTGTTGACCATTAAATGCCGAATGGGCAAGGACTTTGCATAGTCCAAAATCTCAAAAAACTGAGGATGTAAGGTAGGTTCGCCACCACTAAGCTGAACCACATCCGGTTCCCCTTCGTTTTTTACAATCGCGTCCAGCATAGCTTTAACCTCGTCCAAGGTCCTGTGCCTGCCATAGTTAGGGGAAGAGCCCGCGTAACAGGTGGGGCAAGTTAGGTTGCATCGGTCCGTTACCTCAATGACAGTTAAGCAAGAGTGTTGTTCGTGATCAGGACAAAGCCCACAATCATAGGGGCATCCGTAAAGGGTCTTTGTATTGAATGTCTTAGGATACTCCGAAGCTTTATTGTAGTTCCTTATATTCTTATAATAGGGAATGTCATCGGCAATCAACACCTTGGAACGCCCATGCTCCGGACAGTTTTTCAACATATACACCTTTTCATCCTCAAAGACGATTTTAGCATCGATCCTGCGAAGACAGTCTGGACAAAGGCTTATCGTATAGTCATAATAGGTGTATTTTGCTTCGGGCATGTGTGAAGAATTGGCGGATAGTTTTCCAGTAATATAATAGGCAAATTAGACATAAAATTTGGATGCTGCTCAACCCCAAAACCAAAAAGGAATTCGGTTTTAAAAACTCTATGAAAAATCGAAACAGGAAATAGGTTATCATAAAAATCTTGAAATGCATGCCACTTTCAAATTGCTCCCGTCGTTTCCGGAACTTTTTTATGAGGATAAAAAGGACTGTTAGGAATACGATTTCATACAGGGCAATGGGATGTCTATAGACACCATCGCCCAAATCCGTTCCTAGAAAAAAAGCGGTTTCTTTCCCATAGGTAAACTCCTTGATACCCGATACAAAGCAGCCTATCCTACCAATAATGATTCCTAAAATAATGGGGAGGGTAAATAGATTGCCGGACGACTGTTTTTCCCCGATTATTTTTTTGACCATTTCAACTCCAAGCACCCCCCCAAAAAGTCCGCCCATAATGGTTTTATTGTTCAAAATAGCAACCCACCCTTGTTCCCAATGTAGCAAGGGGTTTTCCAAAAAGGCGACCACTCGTGAGAAAAAAAGGGCGCCAAAAATGGCTCCGATAATAATGGAAAGTCGGTTGTTGGAGGATATATTGTCCGTGGAATTTTTCCTTAGGAAAAGATAATAACGAAATCCTACAAAGAAGGCAACATACTCCAATATGAGGTGCATGTTCAGATGTATACCAAAAATGACGGGCTCAAAGGGGATGGTCATTTAAAAGCAATAAAATGCTACTCTTGCCACTCCGCAATAAAGAGATTCGTATCCCTGGTGCCACCATTATTTCGGTTGCTGGAAAAGGCCAAGTATTTACCGTCGTTGGAAAAAACAGGGAAGGCATCAAACGTTTCCCCATGGGTTACTCGTTCCAAATTCTTACCGTCTATATCGATGAAATAGAGGTTAAAAGGAAACCCCTTTTCGGCCTCAAAGTTACTGGAGAACAATACCTTTTTCCCCGAAGGATGAAAGAACGGGCTCCAGTTGGCATTGCCCAAAAAGGTCAATTGTTTCAAATCGCTTCCATCGGCATTACAAATAAAGAGCTCCATTTCCGTTGGTTCTACCAAGCCTTCGGCCAATAAATCCTTATACTTTTTTATGGCCTCGGGGGTTTTGGGTCTGGATGCCCTAAAAATAAGCTTAGTGCCGTCCGGGGAGAAAAAAGCCCCGCCGTCATAGCCCAGTTCGTTGGTAATCTGTTTTACGTCCGTTCCGTCCAAGTTCATGGTGTATAGTTCCAAATCGCCGCTTCGGGTGGAAGTAAATACGATTTTATCGCCTTTTGGGGAAACGGTCGCCTCGGCATCATATCCGGGCTCATCCGTCAATTGCGCCGTGATATTTCCCTCCAGGTCCGCCACAAAAATATCAAAGGAATCATAGACGGGCCAGACGTAGTTCCCATTTTTGCGAAGCGGTACTTCAGGACATTCCTTATCCGCCAAATGGGTGGAACCGTATACAAAATGTATGTTGTCCGGTAAAAAATAGGCACAGGTGGTACGTCCGTACCCAGTGCTGACCATGGGAGGAATGGAATCCGTAATACCATCGGCCACGTTCATTAAGAACATCTGATCACAATTGAGTCCCCAATTGACGTTGTTTGATTGAAAAATCATCTGTTTGTCGTCCCAGCTCCAATACGCTTCCGCATTGTCCCCGCCAAAAGTGATCTGCCGGATGCTTTTAAAATACTTTTCTTCCGGATAGATCAAGGTGTCCTCTCCCGCCATTAAGGAGGTGGTTGGCTCGGGAGATGTTTCGGTCTTTTTGGTTTCGTTTTTACAGCTGAAAACAAGGCAGATAAGCCCTAAAAGGAATAAAATTCTCATGGAGATGCGTATTTTTGTCAAAAATAAAAGCTATGCCGCGCAATCTAATACTTTTGTCCGTATTTTTTATCGTATTGACCTCCTGCAAACAAGAAGTACAAAAGAAGGTCACCCTACGTGAAGATGTAGCCTTTTTGGCGAACGACAGCCTACGAGGGCGTGAAACAGGTACTCCGTACGAAAAAGAGGCGGCCCGGTATTTGGAAGAACGTATGCGGAGTATTGGATTGTTGCCCAAAGGGAACGCAGGCACCTATTTCCAGACCTTTAGTTTCAAGCCGAAAAATGACCCGCATGCCGAAGTACAATTTGTGGATGGCGATAGCACCATTACCGGAACCAATGTCATAGGGTATATTGATAATAAGGCCGATAAGACCGTTATCATTGGCGCCCATTACGACCATTTGGGGATGGGCGGGGAAGGATCTTTGTATGCCGATGGCGAGGCCATTCATAACGGTGCGGACGATAATGCCAGCGGTGTGGCCGTATTGTTGCAATTGGCGGCTAAACTCAAGGATACCATTACCCAGCACAACTACCTTATCATGGCCTTTTCCGGAGAGGAAATGGGCCTTTTGGGAAGTAATTATTTCTCAAAAAACCCCACGATCGATTTGTCAAAGGCGAATTACATGCTCAACATGGATATGGTAGGGCGCATGCGGGAGGACAAGACCCTTTCCATTAGCGGCACCGGAACGGCCCCCATTTGGGGTCAGGTATTAAACAGTAACAACCCCGGATTCAAATTGGTGTTGAGCGAATCGGGCATGGGCCCCAGCGACCATACTTCTTTTTATTTACAGGATATTCCAGTACTACATTTTTTCACGGGGCAACACGAGGATTACCATAAGCCTTCGGACGATTTTGACAAACTGAATTATGAAGGGATGGAAATGATCACGGATTACATCCTTTCCGTCATTTATGATTTGGACAATGACGCAAAGCTGGCTTTTAGAAAAACGAAAAACGAAAGTGAGGAAACCCCAAGATTTAAAGTAGCGCTGGGTGTAATGCCCGATTATTTATTTGATGGAAACGGGATGCGCATAGACGGTGTTACTGATGGCAGGCCTGCAGCCGCGGCCGGACTCCAAAAGGGGGACGTGGTCATTCAATTGGGCGATAGTACCGTAACGGATATGATGAGCTACATGCGCGCACTTTCCATTTTTGAGAAGGGCGATGCCACGGAAGTTATCGTTAATCGCTATGGCGAGAAAATCAAAGCAACTATTTCGTTTTAGGTTGAAATAAAAAGGTCTTTGCTTCAAAGTTTCTTTTCCTTATTAGGGATGGGTGTTTCGCGAAAATGGAACGCGGAGGGTCCGGGTTTTTCTTTTGATACTTTTTCCATCGCCGAAAAAGTATCCAAAAAGGCTAGGCTGATTCTGGGATACTTGAAATCCAAGAAGTCTTTGGCCCGCATCGCCCAGGCCGTTTCCGATTGCATCGGAATACTCTGTGGGCGATTTCCTTTGGCCAATTCCAAGGACTCCCGGATTTACTACGTATCCCAAAATAGGCCGGTTTACTCCCTAAAATTCATTTATGTTACCTGCTGAATTTAAAACCCAAAAAAGCTCCCCTCCCTGATTATGGAGGGGTGCTTCCATGAAAAAGGAATGGGGAGGGTTGAATTAGCATCCTTTGTAAAGACCGTTTTTTACTATTTTTGCACCTCAAATGATTTGGTTATGCCCAAAATCGGTGATATAGAACTACCTGATTTTCCGTTGCTACTGGCTCCTATGGAGGATGTGAGCGATCCACCCTTTCGTGCCCTTTGTAAGGAACAGGGAGCCGATGTGGTTTTTACCGAGTTCATTTCTTCCGAAGGGTTGATTCGTGATGCCGCCAAGAGTGTCATGAAGTTGGATATCTATGAAAAGGAACGACCTGTGGGCATCCAGATTTTTGGGGCCAACTTGGATAGTATGTTGCAATCCGTGGAGATTGTGGAAAAATCAAACCCGGATATCATAGATATCAATTTTGGTTGCCCGGTCAAAAAAGTAGTATCCAAGGGTGCAGGCGCTGGTATTTTGAAGGATATCGACTTGATGGTTTCCCTTACGGATGCCATGGTAAAACATACCAAACTCCCCATTACCGTTAAGACCCGTTTGGGCTGGGACGAGGATTCCATAAAAATCGTTGAGGTTGCGGAACGTTTACAGGATGTTGGCTGCAAGGCCATTTCCATTCATGGGCGTACCCGTGCCCAAATGTATAAGGGCTACGCAAAATGGGAACCTATTGCGGAAGTAAAGAACAATCCCAGGATGCATATACCCGTTTTTGGAAATGGGGATGTGGACACTCCCGAGGCCGCTATGAAAATGCGCGATGAATACGGGCTGGACGGTGCCATGATCGGACGGGCCAGTATTGGATATCCTTGGTTTTTTAGGGAAGTAAAACACTATTTTAAGGCAGGGGAACTATTAGCACCACCAACGATTCAGGAGCGTGTTGAGGCGGCAAGAAGGCATTTACAGATGTCCATAGACTGGAAAGGGGAAAAGTTGGGCGTTTTTGAAACCAGAAGACACTATACCAATTACTTCAAAGGGATTCCCAATTTTAAGGAATATCGCATGAAAATGGTAACCAGTGACGATGCCGTGGATGTTTTTGATGCCTTTGATGAGGTGCTTGAAAAATTTGGAGACTATCAGTTCGAGCAGGTTTAAGCTGCAATCAACTTTTTATTGATTCGGCTGCTGGCAATTTTTGAAGCGATAACGCCCAATACCAGAATAGTCGCTAACACAATCAAAACATTGATCAATTGAAATTCAACCGGATAGGCCAGAGAGGGTGTAATCTTAAGCCACCCAAAGAAAATCTGGGACCATACCAATAGCGATCCCAGCAATACCCCTATCAATCCCCCAAATCCTGTAACCAAGATTCCTTGAACAAAATAAATGTTGCGCAATTCCTTTATGGTAGTTCCCAAACTGTACAAGGTTTTTGAATTCTGTTGTTTGTCCAAGATCATCATGATAATTGCCCCCACCACATTGAACAGTGCAATGATCAACACCAACGTAAAGATGAGGTAGGTGGCCATATTTTCGGTATTCAACATTTTATAGAGCGTGCTATTTAATTCCTGCCGATTCCTTACCATGACAGAATCCCCTAAAACCTCCTCGATTTCGGAACGGACGGTTTGCTCATCCGTACCATCCTTCAATTTAAAATTGATACCGGAAATATCGTTTTCGGTTTTTTCCAATATGGCTTGGGTCAGGGAAAGGTCGGCAAAAACGTATTTATTGTCCAAATCGGCCTCTACGGCATATACACCTCCAATGATGACGGGAAGTCGGTTATACAAAGCACTCACACCAACGCCTCCTTGGGAAAGGGATCCCTTGCCTGGCTTAAAGGCATAGATCTGCATAGGGCTTCGAAATTGATTGATGGTAACGCTAAGGATATTCGCAATACCTATCCCCGAAACCACCTGTTGGTCATTGATGGTCCAGTTTCCTAAATACAATATGCTATCTGTATTTACCACCTTGGTGTAGTTGGAATCGATGCCCTTGATGTAGGCAATGTGATTTTTTCCCTTATGTTCCAGGTATACCTTTTCCTCAATTTCCTTGGAATAGTAGGCCAGGCCACTGATACCGGTCAAGCGTTGTTCTTGTTCTGGGGTAATGGAAAAGAATTTTCCGAATGTGGGTTGTGCCTTCAGCTCCGGGTCAAAGGAATTGGTGAAGGAAAGGCTGAAAGTTTTAAGTCCCGCGAAGCCGGAAAGTACTATGAAAAGCGCCGCTGAACCAATGACGATGACAAGAAAAGTGATAAAATTAATGATGTTTACCGCATTTTGTGAGCTCTTGGAGCGCACATATCTTTTGGCGATATAGAGCGGAAAGTTCAAGAATCAGGACTTTTTTCTTCTAGGCAGCAAGTCCCTGTTCTCAATAGGGTTTTCCTCCCCTTTCAAGGACTTATCTATTTTTTCTATATAATCGAGCGAGTCGTCCAAATAGAACAATAGTTCCGGCACCCTGCGCAATTGGTTTCGGGTACGTTGGGCCAGTTCGTGCTTAATCAAGGGCTGGTTGGATTTAATACCTTCCAACAATTCCTTGGCCTGTTCTGTTGGAAATATGCTGATGTAGACCTTGGCTATGGAAAGGTCGGTCGTGACGGAAACCTTGGAAACGGAAATCAAGGTACCCCTAAGCCCCCCTTCTATGGCGGCTTTTTGAAGGATAGCTACAATATCCTTTTGAATGACCCCGGCGATCTTTCTTTGTCTTTGTGTTTCCATACGGCAAAAATACATAGAATAATGTATCTTGTTATTATTCTATAGGGTACAGATACTGTATGTGATGAAAAAAATTGAACATTTGGGAATTGCCGTAAAAAATTTGGTAGATTCCAATGCGCTGTTCGAAAAATTGTTGGGAGAAGCACCTTATAAGGAAGAGGAGGTTGCCTCTGAAGGTGTTCGAACGTCTTTTTTTAAAAATGGCCCCAACAAAATAGAGCTTTTGGAGTCCTTGAATGATAATGGCCCCATTGCCAAGTTTTTGGCAAAAAAGGGCGAGGGTATTCACCATGTGGCTTTTGAAGTAGCCGATATTCGTGCAGAAATAGCGCGTTTAAAACAAGAGGGTTTTGAAGTCTTGGGTGATGAACCAAAAAGAGGCGCCGATAATAAATGGGTGGTCTTTGTGCATCCTAAGTCCACGAACGGTGTATTGATAGAATTATGCCAAGAAATCAAATAGGCAATTCGTCATTGCGGGCCGGTTGAATTGGCAACCTAAAATGTTGTGGCATATAAAAATAAGTGGTAATATTGCATCCGCAATTTGCGGGTCCTATAGCTCAGCTGGTTAGAGCACCTGACTCATAATCAGGGGGTCCCTGGTTCGAGCCCAGGTGGGACCACGGAGTGGTCAAAAAGTCTTAGCGTAAGCTAGGACTTTTTTTGTGGAATGAACTTTGGGCGAGAATGGTATTATTGGGACTTCAATTCGTTAAGATTCTTAAACGTTTTGTCCAAAATCCATCGGGAGCTCAAAAACCTTTAAATCGAAAAAGGGAAGGGCCGCCATCAGGTGATCGAAGATGTCCGCCATCACATATTCATAGTTTTCCCAGCGTTTGTCCGCACTAAAGGCATAGATTTCCAAAGGAATACCTTGCGGGGTAGGAGCCAGTTGTCTAACCATCAGGGTCATGCCCTTATTCACGGCAGAGTGGTTTTCCAAATAGTCCGTAATATACTTGCGAAAGACGCCAATGTTAGTGAGGTTTCTGCCGTTGATCGCCAGTTCCTTGTTTCGGCCATTTTCAATATTGTAGGCCTTTATTTTCTCGTTTCTTTCGGACAAATACGATTGTATCAATTGGATTTTTTTGAGCGCTTCCACATCCTTATCGGAGAGAAAGCGAATACTTTTTTGACTGATGATCAAGGCCCTTTTGATCCGTCTCCCTCCCGATTCCTGCATGCCCCGCCAGTTTTTGAACGAGTCGGATATCAAGGCATATGTGGGAATGGTGGTAATGGTCTTATCAAAATTCTGGACCTTTACCGTGGCAAGGTTGATCTCTATCACATCCCCGTCCGCCCCATATTTATCAAAGGTGATCCAGTCGCCTATGCGTACCATATCATTGGCGCTTACTTGGATACTTGCCACAAGACCCAAAATGGAATCCTTGAATATCAAAAGAATTATGGCCGACCCTGCACCCAAGGCCGTAAAGAATTTCCAGACCTGTACGTTGGTCACTATGGCCAGAATGGCCAAAATACCTACGGACCAGCCAAAAATCATAAATACCTGTATGTAGCTATCAAGGGGCTTGTCCCTAAACCTTGGCTTGGTCTTTAGGTAATCATTGATACTCCTGAATACACGTTTGATAATCGACAAGGCCAAGAGCACTAACAATACTTGTAGGGTTTTCATTGCAATGCCGCGGGCAAAGTCAAAATCGATAAAAGCGATGGGCACCGTTTTGAATAGGAGAAACATGGGTGCCAAATGGGCAAAGTACCTAGGCACCCTATTGGCAACCAAAAAATTATCGAAATTGGTCTTTGATTGCCTGGCAATTCTTATGGAAAAGGCCCTTAAAAACTTCCAAATGACCCAGTCCAGAATCCATGCCAAAACGAGTACCGCTGCCATCAGGATGATTACGTTTAGATATGCGGCAAGCGTTTCACTGATTCCGGTCTTTAGCAAGTAGTCGTATAGTAGCCTGGATGTTTCTTTTTCCATGCTGCAAAAGTATCAATTATTCCTATTATTTTTTTGGGCATCAACTACCGTTACCTTTGTTTGAGGGTTGCTAAGTAATTGAAATTAAGGGTAAATTGATTACATTTAGAGGGCGACCGGATTTCAACCCAACCCAAATGAATTACAAAGTTATTACGGCCCTGGTTTTGGCAGCTCTTATTGGCGGATTGTATGCCTATAAAGCGGGCCTTTTTGAATACGAAAACGAAGAATATGCCAGCCTGTCGTTACCTGAAACCGTAGATTATAATTTTCATATAAAACCGATTCTCTCCGATAATTGCTATACCTGTCACGGTCCCGATGCCAATAAACGCAAGGCCGGCCTGCGTTTGGACGGTCGGGAATCCGCGTTATCGGAACTACCGGAATCTCCTGGTCACTTCGCCATTGTACCAAAAAACCTTCGGGAGAGCAAGGCCTATCAAGCTATACTTTCGGAGGACCCTACAACACAGATGCCTCCCGCCGATTCCAAATTGTCCCTATCGGCCTATGAGAAAAAACTCATCAAAAAATGGATCGAGCAAGGGGCTCCATTTGAAAAACATTGGGCGTACATCCCCCCGGAAAAAACGTCCCTTCCCCAAACCAAAAGCACTTGGGGGAATAATGAAATCGATGCCTTTGTTCTCAAAAAATTGGAAGAGCACAACTTGGTTCCCTCTGACAAAGCATCCAATGAGACCTTGATACGAAGAATCAGTTTGGACCTCACGGGACTTCCCCCAGATCCAGAATCCGTTGCCCAGCTTTTGGCCCCGGCTTCCCAGGATACCATAGCGCATATCATCGATACTTTTTTGGCCTCCCCGGCCTATGGCGAGCGTATGACCCAATCCTGGTTGGACGTGGCGCGTTATGCTGATTCCCACGGCTATCAGGACGATAGTTACCGTACCATGTGGCCGTGGCGCGATTGGGTCATACATGCCTTCAACGAGAACCTACCGTACGACATCTTTTTAACCTGGCAGTTGGCGGGCGACCTCCTGCCCAATCCCACCAAGGAACAGATCTTGGCCACGGGATTCAACAGAAATCATCCCATAACCCAGGAGGGAGGGGTCATACAGGAGGAATATAGGGTCAATTACGTGCTGGACCGTACCAACACCTTGGGGAAAGGGATTTTAGGGCTTACCCTGGAATGTGCACGTTGCCATGACCATAAATACGATGCCATTTCCCAAAAGGACTATTTTGAAATGTTCGCCTTTTTCAACCAAGTGGATGAGAAGGGACTTCAGATGGATGCCGTGCAGGCGAAGAACCAGGCTTTTTTTGCCGACCCCCCGTTTATCCAGATTTCGGCAGCGGAAACAAACGGCGTACTTTCCTTTATCAACATGAAGGATACCCCCAAGATCAACGTAATGGTCATGAACGATTCCGCACCCAAGACCACCTATATTTTAAACCGTGGGGAATACGATCAACCTACAGATTCCGTCCTTCCAAACACACCAAAATCGATATTCGCTTTTCCCGATAATCTTCCCAAAAACCGCCTGGGACTCGCACAATGGCTCACGGACCAAAAGCATCCTTTAACCGCAAGGGTATTCGTGAACCGCATCTGGGCCACGCTTTTTGGAAAGGGTCTTGTGGAAACCGTAGAGGATTTTGGGGTTCAGGGAAGCCTACCTACGCATCCGGAATTGTTGGACTGGTTGGCAGTGGATTTCATGGAACATGGTTGGGACATCAAGTACCTGCTCAAAAAAATAATGCTTTCGGCCACGTACCAACAAAAATCGGAGTTAAGGCCCGACTTGAAACAGGCGGACCCCGAAAATTTATGGTGGGCGCGAGCCCCTCGGTTCAGGATGAGCGGGGAAATGATACGCGATTACGTACTTGCCACTAGCGGACTTCTTAACCAAGAAATTGGCGGCCCTAGTGTAAAGCCTTACCAACCTCCCGGTCTTTGGGAAGAAACGAACGCAGGCGGAAACAGGGGTGTCCTAACGAATTATATTCAGGACGAGGGTGCCGACCTCTATAGGCGCTCCCTGTATACCTTTTGGAAAAGGACCCTGCCACCGCCCAATATGACCATTTTTGATGCACCTACCCGTGATTTTTCGGAAGTTCGACGGCAAAAGACGAATACCCCTTTACAAGCCTTGGTGCTCCAGAACGATGTGCAGATCTTGGAAGCTGCTCGGGTACTGGCCCAAAACTTGGTTCATGAAGACCCAAATGGAAAAGATTATGTGACCGATGTCTTCAGGCGCATCCTAGTCCGGCCTCCCAAAGAGCAGGAATTGGTGGCACTTACCAATTACTACAAGGATGCCTTGAAGGGATATAGGGAGCAACCGGCAGAGGCGGAAAAATTGATTGCGGTAGGCGAATATCCCAGGCTGGAAACCGATGCCGCAAAGACGGCCGCACTCATGCTCACCGCACAGGTAATCTATAATTTGGACGAAACCATCACCAAAGAGTAAGCGTATGGAAGAACATAAAAACGAAAACCCCTTAAAGGTCAATAGGCGCCACTTTTTTTCACAGTTGAGCGTGGGCATAGGTTCCTTGGCCTTAGGGTCCCTTTTAATTCCCGATCTGTTCAAGAACGGCTCCAAAGAGTTGGCCCAACAACCTATGGGCATCCCCCATTTTGCCCCCAAGGCAAAAAGGGTCATCTACCTGTTTCAGGCCGGGGCGCCCTCGCAATTGGAAACTTTTGACTATAAACCGATGTTGCGCAAGCGCATGGGTGAGGATTTGCCGGAATCCATCCGAAACGGGCAACGCTTGACAGGCATGACGGCGAATCAGGAAAAGTTCCCGTTGATGCCGCCGGCCGTCAATTTCAGGCAACACGGGCAAAGCGGCACTTGGATCAGTGATTTTTTTCCCTACACGGCTAAAATTGCCGATGAGATCACGGTCATCCGCAGTATGCATACCGAAGCGATCAACCACGATCCCGCCATCACGTTTTTTCAGACTGGGAGCCAGATATCCGGTAGGCCCAGTATGGGTTCCTGGATGAGCTATGGCCTGGGCAGCGAAAACAAAAATTTACCATCTTTTGTCGTATTGACCTCTAGGGGAGATGGCAATAGTCAAGGGCTCTATTCAAAACTTTGGTCCAGCGGGTTTTTGGATTCCAAGCACCAAGGGGTGCTGTTGCGTTCCGGAAAGGACCCCGTACTCTATCTCAATGACCCGGATGGCATTTCCAGATCGGAAAAGCGAGACCTGTTGAACGAGGTATCCGCACTGAACAAGCTACATCATGTGGAAACGGGCGATGACGAGATAGAATCACGTATTGCCCAGTATGAGATGGCGTACCGCATGCAGATGTCGGTGCCCGATGTCATGGACATTTCCAAGGAACCCAAATCCATTATCGACCTGTACGGCGAGGATTGTCAGGTACCCGGAACCTATGCCGCGAATGCCCTACAGGCCAGAAGGCTGGCGGAAAATGGGGTGAGGTTCATACAATTATACCATCAGGGATGGGACCAGCACGGCAATCTGCCCAATGAAATGGCAGGTCAGGCGAAGGATGTTGACCAAGCTTCGGCCGCTTTGGTTTTGGACCTGAAACAACGGGGCATGTTGGAGGATACCTTGGTGATTTGGGGAGGTGAATTTGGTAGAGGTAATTACTGCCAAGGAAAGTTCGACCCGGCCAATTACGGCAGGGACCACCACCCCAGGGCCTTTAGTATCTGGATGGCCGGTGGGGGCATAAAGCAAGGCTTGAATTATGGTCAGACCGATGAATTTGGGTACAACGTCATTGAAAATCCGGTGCATATCAACGATTTTCATGCAACCTTGATGTATGCCTTGGGGCTGGACCATGAACAGCTCACATATAAGTATCAGGGGCGTCGTTTTCGATTGACGGACGTGGCCGGGAACGTCATCAAAGATCTTTTAGCATAACCCGATGACAAAGTCTACGCAAAAACGCTGGGTAGACTACCTCATTTTGGGGCTTTCCGTCTTTTTGGTTTTCTGCCTTTTGTTTGAATCCTACATGGAATTGCCGGCATGGGTATCCTGGTTGGGACGGTGGCATCCCTTGGTGCTGCATTTCCCCATTGTGCTGCTGCTTATAGCAATTTTCTTGAGCCTAACAGGTAAAAATGTGCCGAAAAGGTTGCTAATAGTTGCGGTTGTATCGGCCTTGGTTACGGCCATATCAGGATTTTTTCTAGGGAAGGATACCTTGGTAAAAGGAGACCTGCTCGTTTGGCACCAATGGTTGGGTGGGGCCCTGGCATTGCTATCGACTGTATGGTATGCCTTTGTAAATATGTTTCCAACCCAAATACGCTACCAACAAGTAATCCAGGTCGTACTCATAGGACTTATTGGGTTTACGGGCCACTATGGGGGAATGGTCACCCATGGACCGGATTTTTTGGCCTTTCCACAAAGCAAAAGACTGGATAAAATACCCGAAAACCCGAATATTTATTCGGATGTCGTGATGCGTATTTTGGACAATACCTGCCTATCCTGCCACAACCCCAACAAACAAAAAGGCGAACTCTTGATGACAAACCTTGACCAACTTTTTAAAGGGGGAGAACACGGCCCGGCCGTGGTACCCGGGGATTTGGAAAAGAGTTTGTTGGTACGGCGTGTACGGCTGCCCAAAGAGGACGAGGACCATATGCCACCAGAGGGAAAGACCCCTTTGAGCGAACTCGAAATCAATATCTTGGAACGTTGGATTACCCTGGGCGCTCCCGATACGGTACGACTGGACCAGCTAGAACCCTCGGAACCGCTGGTAGCGCTCATACAGGAAATGAGGACGCCGGACCACGAAGAAAAATGGAGGAGTTTTGCCACGGTTGCGGATAGTACCTTGCAGAACCTGTCCTCGGACTATCTCACCATTGAAAGAATGGCGGCCAACTCCAACGCCCTTAGTGTGGACGTCTATGCGCCACCAAACTATGACCCCAAACCGATAACGGATTTAAAACGGGTAGCGGACAACCTCGTGGAATTGGATGTGAGCGGCCTGCCGGTTGGCACTGAGGAGATGGCCACAATCGCCTCCTGTACGAATCTGGAATGGTTGGAAATTGATGGAACCCCGTTGACGGACAAAGAGTTACAATCGCTTACGAATTTGCAGAACCTGACCCTCCTCAAGGTATACCAAACGGGAATAACGGATCGGAGCGTAGAAGTTTTCAAACAGTTGCCGAAGCTCTCCAAACTCTATGTTTGGGATACGAATATCTCCGATGCGGCTCTGGAAGCCCTTCAAAAAGAGCGTCCCGCACTTCAGGTATACAAGGGCATAGACCCCGAGATCAAGGACTTTTTTGTAACGACCGATTCCACGGATACCAGCAGTCTCCAATAAGTTTGCCCTTTAATAAGAAACTGTTTACCAAAATGCTTTCCCGTTTTAATGTTCCATCACAAATGCCATTGGTCAAGAGAAGAGTCCACCAAACAAAAATGCTAACCAAGGGTAGGTTTTTGTTGTTGCACCAAGTGAGGTGGTCTACCTATCTTTAACTAGCCTCTTTTTGTTTATCAAAATGAGTATTATTTGTCAAGGTACATCAACGACTTTAGCGATAAATGCCCTTAAGCAAAACTTTAGGTCAATAAATGGACCTGTAAAGAACACTGTCTTGAATGGTCTTGGACCAAAAAGCCAAACCAAGACCTTATAATTTGCATCAGATTGAACTATCTATTTTTTCTATTCCATTCCCTGTGCATGTAACAATTCCATGCCGGTGGATGAGCGTGGTTTAAAACCGGGCCAATCCTTCTCATTGGAGTTTTTAGGAATGTCCAAGAGTAGGGAATGGTCCTCTCCCTTTAGATGGGTACCCAGAAATGCGGTGACAAAGTGTTGATTAACATTATTTATTTTACGCTGGTCCCATGAGGAATCTGCATAGCGATAATATTCATCCATGTGGAGTCCGGGCGCCAAGGATTCGGTCGGTGGTGGATTTGGGGCCACATTATGCCTTGCATTCATATAGGTAAGCAGGTATCGGTCTGCATTGATAGCTCCTTCATATAGGGCCTTGATACCATTTTCATAGCCGGATATATCATCCTGACTGCCGGCAATGAAAAAAGTGGGTTTTTTTAACCCTTTTAACCCTTCAGCATCCCAAACCCCCCGCGCCATACCCCAAGGGGCAAAGGCTACGACCGCCTTTATGCGTGGATCAATGGATTCTTGATAATCGGGATTGCTAGCTACTAGGGATTGGATAGCCGTGCTGCCCCCTGTCATTTGTCCGAAGAAACCAGCAGCACCATCACTATAACCCGCACCACCCACATTTAAAACACCATAGCCGCCCATGGAATAACCAATTATGCCCGTACGGTCTACATCCGTAATTTTCCCAAAGGGGGTATTGGTCAAAGCAGCCATTTCATTTAAAACAAATGTGATGTCCTTGGCCCTGTTCAGCAAGGTACTGTAAAACGCATTGGCGTCCCTAAAAGTAGAATCGGTATGGTCAATGGCAACAACTACATACCCTTTGGATGCTAAATTTTCTGTGAGATAGGTCATCAAATAGCGCGAACCTACATAGCCATGCGAAACTATTACCAAGGGAAAAGCACCTTCCGTTGTTTTTGGTGCTGCGTCTCGAACGGCCCTGCCTTTAAAAGTAAAGGGAATCAATGGGCGCAGGCTATCCCCACGCGTGCCCATTACTTCTTCATATGTCGTCAATACGTTGTTGGCTGATGCTACTGCTGCAGGATACCAAACTTCAACGGTCAGAGGTCGATCGTAAAGCACGTCCTTTCCTCCTTTAGAATTTAGGATGTCAATTTGATCTTTATGGAAGAGCTCCATGGTTTGGACCCCTACGGTGTGTTTGCCCCGTGCGGCAAGTTTCGGCGCATCCGGTAAGAGATCACCGTATAGAAATTCTTGTTGGGCGTTAAGCGTTTTTCCAGCACACAGTGCAAGAAAGAATATGGCCAAAAATGGCATGGAGCAGATTTTTTTACCTTTCATGATCACGTTTTACGTTAGGTAATCAAGATACTTAAATTTGATTGTTTCCTAACAGCCAAGTCAAAATTTACAAGGCATTTGGGACATTACGATATTCCATAAGGCTATTTCGTTAAAATGGCCGGTATAGCCGCACGCTTTTAGGATGCGCTTTTGAATGTTGGGCCTAGTAGGTTCGATGCCTTCAGGAAAGTAATTTGGTATATTATAGGATAATCACGTATCTTGTAAAGGCCCACCCTGTTCGCAATTTCAATGTTCCCCCGAAATATGTTATTGCTGCTATCCAGAAATGGGCCTATTTTTACGGGCACAAAGAAAGGATGCGGAATCAAACTAAAAAATACCCAATTATGGGGATATTTTCGTTGGATATAAGAAGTAAAGTTTAATATTATAGGCAAATGCTTAAGAATTGAAAATATTGACAAATCAGAAATCCCACGGCATATTTTAATATTTTTCACACTTTCCTGTTTTTGGCTCAGCTTCCATTCGAAATGATATTTTCTATAAACCTTAAAAAAGGTATTGGTCATCAACTGAGAAAGATAGTTCCAAATAAAGATTATATCCCATGTTCGGGTGAACGAGCACGGTAGTCGCAATCAATCGACTTATCTTTAACAACAAAACACCATGACACACGAGACCTATATGCAAATGGCCATCACAAAGGCCAAAGAGGGGAAAAGCGCTTCTACCGGAGGTGCTTTTGGGGCGGTAATCGTATTAAAAGATCAAGTGGTGTGCGCCGTACACAACCAAGTAAAAAAGGAACAGGACATTACGCAGCATGCGGAGCTACACGCCATTCAAATTGCGGCTAAAAAACTGGGTAAGGATGGCTTACAAGATTGTGTGCTATATACCAGTTGCGAACCTTGTATGATGTGTTTGGGAGCCTGTTATTGGGCGCAGTTTAAAGCCGTTTATTTTGGGGCCTCTGCGCAGGATGCCAAGGATTATGGATATGTGTATTCCAATTGTTACTACGAAATGGATAGCGACCAGCGGCACAAGGAATTTAGAATGACGCAGCTATTGGCTAAGGAGGCCATATCGGTTTGGGAGGAAAAGGGTGTTTCTCGTTAAGTGAAATGGGAAGGGTTAGAATTCGATACTTTTTCCATCGCCGATAAAGGTTTCAAAAACGATAGAATGGAATTTTAGATTTTTCACGTTCATTATATTCAGTTCAAAATGACATCGGGAGTGATTGGGTCATTTTGACTCAGCTCAGTGAACAAGCTGTGGACTGGCCGATCAAGGCAGTTTTTTTACTAGAAAGCTTCTCGATACATTTTCGACTTCACTACCGTTCGTTTGAAAACACTCGAAGTGACAGAATGTTTATTCGATATTTTTTGGATTTCTATACTCGATTCGAAATGACATATTGGTCAATTTGTGAATCAGGTAACCGTTCGACACCTGCAAGCTATGGTCTACAAAATGATGATCATTCTGTACGTATTCTTCGCTCTAACCAAAAAAACAAGCACATTCCTGCGGCGTAGCAAAGTAAGTCCCAAGGGTCTTGTGTATAGCGCGCATTTATAATGGGCAGATATCCTTCGAAGTAGCCAGCGAATAGCAGGGTGACTGTGAAGCACAACATAGGGGGCAATTGCAATCTATTGTCCGATTTTATAAATCGCGCCCCTTCCAAACAAATTTTCAGTACAATGGGCATACACAAGAAATCGTTCAGATAATTATTTGCTAGCGCTGGAAGGGATATCTCCAAGCGTTGCGCCAAATAGATCAACACCGCAAAGAGTGAAAATACCTGAAAATAGTGTTTTTGAAATGTTAGAAAGACCTGCTTCATCGGAATGGTTTCAAATCCTAAGCCGCAATATATCCAAAAACCAACGCTAAAAAAGAACCTATGGCCAGTACCACAATCCAAATCGAGTAAAAAAAGCGGGCGGTATACCGGATGACTATATTCTCATGTTGCTTTGCGTCTTCAAAAAAGAGGGTTATTTTATTTTTTTTCTTTACCTTTTGGGTTTCTCTCTTTTCCTTTGCCTTTTGCTGGCGTTCAAGCTTTCTTTTTAAATTAATATTGATTATTTCCCCACAGTTTTTACAATAATCCCGATTTAAATTTTCGGTTCCACAATTTTGACAGGTTCTATAGGTGTCTACGGACATTTATTTTTAGTTGTTTTCGGGTTTATATGTATTGACTCCGAAATTCTTTTATTGATATTATAGACCATTACTCTAACTATTCAACACCGCCAACACCCGGTCTGGGGTAAAAGGTAGGTGCCGCAAGCGTTTGCCCGTCAATTTTAAAAAGGCATTGGCAATAGCCCCGGCCACCATGGGGGTAGCGGTCTCGCCCACACCTTCCGGATGTTCTGCTGAGGGAATAATCACCGTTTCAATACTATCGGGTACTTCCTGCATGCGCAAGAGTGGATAATTGTCGTAATTGCTTTGTTGTACTTGGCCATCCACCAAGGTAATCTGTTCTTTGAGTACGGAGCTGATGCCCATAATAATGCCCCCTTCCATCTGGGCCTTTACATTGTCCGGTTGTACCACCACACCGGCATCCAGGGCGATCCAAAAATGGTGCACGTTGATTTTTCCCGTGTTGCGGTCCACCGAAATTTCACATACGCCGGTTCCCAAGGAACCATGTTCCACAAAGGCGACGCCTTTGGCCCGACCTTCGGGCAAGGGAGCTTCCCATTCCGAAATTTCGGCCACTTTTTCCAAGGTAGCCAGAGCGCGCGGGGAATCGGCCATCAGTTTTTTTCGCAATGCCACGGGATCTATGTTCTGGTCCTGGGCCACCTCATCCATCATGGCCTCAATAGCAAACTTATTTGGGCCATGCCCCACGGAACGCCAATGTTTTAGACGTACCCCATGCGAGGCTTCCCGCCATTCCACCCATTGGTTGGGGATGGCATAATGGTCGTTTCGGGTTCCGCCGGCCACCAGATTGCCACCATCGCCCACCACACAGTGCGAGAAACCGCTGAGGTTTCCTTGGGCATCGGCACTTACTTTGAGTCGCTGTAACGTTAAGGGTCTATAGGCACCATAGCGTACATCATCCTCTCGGGTCCAAATCAACTTTACGGGCTTGGGTGCCATTTCCTGTGCAAGGCGACCACATTCCAGGACAAAATCGTTCATACTACGTCGTCCAAAGCCTCCGCCTAAATATTGCAGGTGAATGTTAACGGCTTCGTGGGGAATGCCCAAGAGATCGGGAATCCCCAATTTGGTATCCGCACCCTGTTGGCTACCTACCCAGACTTCGGCACTTTGGCCATCAGCAGCTACTTTAACCACCGCGTTGAGTGGTTCCATTTGGGCATGGTATACGTAATCGTTCTTAAATTCGGCCTCATAGGTTTTGGCCGCCGTCCGAAAAGCTTGGTCCACATCTCCCACTTCATTAACGGTATTTCCCTTTTCTTGGGCACTGGCCATTTGGGCATACACATCGTAAATTTCCTGCGAGTTGAATCCGGAGGCCTGCGCATCGCTCCATGAAATGTTAAGCGCTTTTTTGGCTGTCAAGGCAGCCTCCAAGGTATTGGCCACAATACCAATAGCATAGTCAAAAGGCACAACTTTTAAAACACCATCCATGGCCAGGATTTCCGATTCGTTGTTCAGGGTGGGTTTGGCCCCATGTAAGGCACCCCGTTCCAAAACACCATAGACCATATCGGGTAAACGAAGGTCGATGGCGAACTGGGCACTGCCGTCCACTTTTTGTGGGATTTCCGTACGGGGTATTTGACTTCCGATTAATTTAAAATCTTTAGGATCCTTTAATCCCCCATCATTAAAATCGGGCAAGGTTTCGGGCATGGTCAAATAGGCTACCAAGTCACCATAGGATATTTTTTGCCCGCTTTTTTCGTGAATGATCGTACTGGAACCCGTAGTCAATTCTTCGATGGGCACCTTCCAATGAGTTGCCGCGGAATGTAGCAACACATAACGGGCCTGAGCCCCCGCTTTGCGCATTACGGTATAATAGCTATTCGTGGTGCGGCTGCCCACAGTGAACATAAGCTTGGTGCCGGGTTGCCATCCCGGGGAACCGTAAATGTCCGATTCCTGGGGAGAAAATTCTACGTTCACGTTGGACCAATCCGCATCCATTTCTTCGGCAAAAATGACCGGAAGTGCCGTCATGGATCCCTGGCCCATTTCTGCCGCGGGATTGTAGATGGTTATCTGGCCATCTTCGGTGATGCGTACCCAAGCCGTGACGTCGTGTTTTGCGAATTGGCCCTGCATGCCTTTGGCATCCGTACAGGAGATTAAATTGGGCAATAGTCCCGAAACTCCAATAAAAAGGGCCGCTCCTCCAGAGGATTTTAGAAACTGCCTGCGGCCTACCGGTGCTATTGTTTTTTTGCTGATATTTTTCATGGCCTTAGGAAGTTGTAGTGGTTTGTTCCTTGGCCATTTCTATGGCCTCTAGGATGCGTAAATAGGTGCCACAACGGCAAAGCACCCCGTTCATATGGCTTTTGATTTCTTCTCGTGACGGATTCGGATTTTTTTCCAAGAGTGCGGCCGCCTGCATGATTTGCCCCGATTGGCAGTAGCCACATTGAGGTGCCTGCGCTTTTACCCACGCCTTTTGCAAGGGATGGTCACCATTTTCAGACAGACCTTCTATAGTCTTGATTTTCTGTCCATTGGCCACATTGTCCACTTGAAGGACACAGGCCCTGACCGGATTCCCATCCAAATGGATGGTGCAACTACCACATTGCGCGATACCGCAACTATATTTAGCACCCGTAAGTCCCAAGTGTTCCCGCAATACCCAAAGTAAAGAAGTGCCTTGGGCTACATCGACCTCATATGAGGTTCCATTAATATTCAGTGAATAGGTAGCCATAATCATTTAGTTTCCGTTAAGTTAGCAAAAAAAGAAAAGCCGTTTGGCCGGTAGCTGGAAACTTTAAGGATTCCAAAAGCATTTATTGGTGGGAATCGGTCAATTCAAATTCGCCCTTCATTATTTTTATGACGTTCATCAACGACCTGACATTGTGATAGTTTACCTTCCAAATCTGGGCCTTGGCCTTTTTTTCCGCTTCTGGACTTTTATCTAAACCAGCGTCAAACCAACCGTTATAGGTATGGTCTATCAGATAGGTGTTAATATAGTGCCATTGTTTCTCAAACAACTCGTAATAACGAGGTTCTTCAGGATACAGTTTGGACATGAGCAACAGCGTGTTCAGACATTCTGCCTGCGTCCACCATACCTTCCGGGTGTCTTCAATGGTTCTTGTATTGGTTTCGCCCCAATAGTAACCCCCTTCGTAAAATCCACCTTTTGAGCTGTCCCAGCCCCAATCCAAGGCATGGTCTACCATGGTTTTTGCCTTCCCCATGGTAAGCGTATCGTTTTTCTTGCCCAGCACATGGGAGGCTTCCAAGAGTAAAAAGGCGGTTTCTACATCATGACCGAAGGAGACATGGTCCAAGAAGAAGTTTTCTTTGCGGACACTTTCCGTAGAATCTTTATAGGAAACGGGTGTCCAGTCCCGTTGCAAGTGCAGGGTGAGATAGCCTTTTTCCGTGGTGATGGTATCCCTAATCAGCACCAAAAGTTCTTCCAGCCGTTCTTTTACCAAGGCATCGGGCCATACCTCATATAAAGCTGTAAAACTCTCCAATAGATGTATCGACGAGTTTTGATCCTTCCAGTTCTTCCGGATATAATTGTCATAATTAAGATCATTTTCAGTAACATCTAACATCCAGGAACCATCCATTTGCAACACATCAAAATAGCCTCCATATTCTGGATCATGGGCATGTTCTTCCAACCAATGGAAGGTTTTTTTTGCCAAATTCAAAGCTGTTGTATCTTTTGAGACCTTGTAATATGTGGCCAGTCCGTAAATGGCGAAAGAATTGCCATAGGCGCTTTTCCCAGTGGATAATAGCTTCAGGGAATCCCCTTCTACACCTAACAGGGTATGGAAACCACCGTGCTGGGAATCCCACATATGATCTCTTAAGAACTGATATCCGTGTTTGGCGATTTGCTGATATTTGGGGTCATTGTAATACATTGCCAAGGTGGAGGCGGTCCAAACATGCCGAGCCTGACTCACCAACATCTTGTTTTGCTTTCCAATCTTGTCCCATTTATAATCAAAGTCCGACCAGAATCCCCCATGGGTGCTATCGACAGTCTTTGGATACCAGACCTTCGCTAAGGTATCCAATGAAGCTTCCAATGCCGTGAGGAGTTCTTTTTTAGGGTCTTTATTCTCACTAGGAATTTCTCTACAGGAAAAGCATAGCAATGAAAAGTATACAATCAGAAATCCATAGGAACTATGTAGAAATAAAGTGTTTTTTAAACTCATATGTCAGGCCAAGAATGATTATACCTAAAGCTACAGATTAATTTTCAAAGAAATAGGAGGTAGCTTTTCAGGAGATAATGGAAGGTTTTTCTATTGGTTTCTCACGGTCTTTTCAGTCGACTTCGACTCCCTTCGGCTGCGCTCAGGGCGAGCCGCTCAGTCTGACAGGCTCGAAACGGTATTTGGTTCACTTTAGTCATTTCTAAGGAGCTTGCGACTGAGAAATCTCATTTCATAAGCCTAGATTTTTCACATTCATTACATTCAGTTCGAAATGACATACTGTGTTTAACTAGTCATTTCCACTGAGTTTTGATAGGAGTCGGGACTAAGAGAAATCCAAAAAAACTATCTTTTCTGTCCAAGAAGCGTTGTTTCGTTTTAGTAAAACTTAGTGGATTGGTTTTCCGATACTTTTTCCATCGCCGAAAAAAGGTTTCAAAAAGAATAGATTTGAATTTTAGATTTCTCACGCTCCACTCTGTTTCGGTTCGAAATGACATTTGGTTCAAGTTAGTCATTTCGACGGAATCCCTATTCCCATCGGGAAGACAAAAAATGAACACAATTATTCTTCATTTTCTTTACTTGCCTAAAGAAAACGAAGCAAAAAGAAAGTGTACTTTCCAGTAGGAATTTTTACTTCGTAAAACCCATCTCGAAACTCGGCCGTTCCGTTGCACGGAACAGGTACCTTTCCGAGCTTTCTCGATGTATTCTTCTGGAAGGGGAATCAAAAATTCGGTATTTGGTCATTGTCCGTCATTTTTCCAAGCTGCTTTTCCCAAGTTGGAAATGCCCATATTTTTTACCCAGAAAAAGCTCCCCTCCCTGAGTAGGGAGGGGTCTTTCGCTTTAGTGAAATGGGGAGGGTTGGAATTCGACACTTTTTCCATCGCCGAAAAAAGGTTTCAAAAATGTTGGTTGGAATTTTAGATTTCTCACGCTCCTTATCGGTCGGTTCAAAATGACATTTGGTTTATTTTAGTCATTTCGACAGAGTCCCCGATGCCCATCGGGACTACGGGAAATCCACAAGAGCCTTCTTCTCTTATTATTGAAGGGTGTTTCTACGATTTTCTGTTCGAGTGGCTTCCTGAAAGAGACGTTGTATCGAGAACCCTTCGGCTTCGCTCAGGGCAGGCTCCTTGTTTACCCGAATGCTTATCGATACAAATTTTCTCGTACCTCAAAAATTCACTACCAATGACATAATTCTTAACATAAAAATTGCCGGATATTTAGATTGCATCTATACTCGTGGCTTTCCCTTCATTTTTTTCTTGATAAAAAAACGAAGCAAAAAAATCAAGTTGAAAATAGGCAATTGCTGCGCACCATTCACTATCGGGTTTACATGCGTTGTGCCAACGCACCGTACTTCCAACCCTTCGTTCATTATCGCTGATTTTCAACGGACACTACAAACTCTAATTTATAAATATAGAACCACCATTGAAATCTACACACTCCGTTCAAAAAAATGCCATTCACATTTCAACGAAAATTTTTTCCAAGGGCTCGAAGTGACGAACAGACCGTGGTATTACAAAACAAAAACCTGTCACTCTTGATGACAGGTTTAGATCGAAATCATTGCTATTATCGCTGTGCCAGCTCCAGATTAAGATTGTTCCAGACCAGTATTTTGGTCTCTTTGCTCATCTTTTCCCACTCGGCCGCTTCATTAAAGTTTTCCCCTATTTCCTTTTTATAGCGGATTTTTCCAGGTACGCCATATTGGTCTTCGGGGAAAATGAATTCCTCCCAGTAATAATAGACCCCTGCATCGGAAGTTTGGGAAAGTCGGGCCACTTGGTGCAGGGCGCCTTCCTGTTGAAAAAGGTAAATGCCACCGCCTTCGACCCCACAGGCTTCAGCCAGATAATCTATAAATAGGATTCCCTCAATATTCGGGAGACCCTTATTTCCCAAAGCACTTAAATAGAACTGGCCATTGGCCAACCGGGTGGATTTTTCGATAAAACTGCCATCGTTCTTTAAGGAGCGTATCAAGAGATAATCCTCATCGCCCGTTTTGCTCCGCCCGAAAAGATGGACCACATCATTTATCACCTTTTTTTCCAAGGAAATGAGTCCGCCAAGGACATAGCCCGCTACGCCCTTATAGGTTACCCTGTAAAATGGGTGGTCAACGCCTTTATAGGGCCATGAGTTTTCGTGCTTTTCTTGGATAACCAAAGGCGAACCTATGGAAAGGGTTTTCAGCACTTTGGAATTTGTGGTAGGCGCTTCCCGTAGTTGTACCTGGTCGCCAAATAGGTACACGGTCTGCCCGGGTTCAAAGCCACAATCTTCATAGATACAGTGCACTTTTTCTTGGGCCTTGGTAGACAAACAGATGGTTAGTATGGTAAGGATGGACAATATCTGTTTTGCTTTCATCGTAAAGAAATTTAATAGTAAATAAAGAACGTTGACCTAGCTAATGGTCTGTATGAACCCGGTTCCTTATACCTACGTGATGCTAAATATCAAGAGCCGACAATATCGATGAAAAGTGTTGTTTTGTGGATGAACTACGGTATTTATAAAACCATTAACAGTGATTTTAGGGTAGATCATGGCTAAATAATGAACACATCCCTCAAGATCAAGAACCCAATAATCCCGATTCTATCAATGGAATCCGAAACGGTTCCGTTTCCGCATTGGTATGTTCCCTAGCAAAAATGGCAGCGGCCTTTTCCAAAATTTCGGGGTGCTGGGCAGCGACATTTTCGGTTTCGGCGGGGTCCGTTTGTAGATTATAAAGTTCCAAAGTGGGACTTTCGTCATCCTTTAAATGTTGACGTACCACTTTCCAATCGCCCATCCGAATGGCGACCTGACCCCCGTATTCCGGGAATTCCCAAAAAAGGAATTCATGCTCCTCCTGTCCTTCATGCTGTAACAACGTGGGTAAAAAACTGATACCATCCGTGTCCGAAGGTTTTTCATAGCCGATTAAATCGGACAGCATAGCCATCACATCATACTGTACCGAAATATGGTCCGTCTTGGAACCTGCTTGAATATGGCCCGGCCAACTGGCGATCATTGGAACGCGGATACCTCCCTCATACACAAAGCCTTTTCCCTTGCCCCGTTCCTCACCAAAAGGTCCGGAGCTGTTGAAGAAAGTGCCATCGGTTCCTCCAGTGAAGGTGACCCCATTATCGGAACTAAAAATAATCAGCGTATTCTCATAAAGGCCTTCTTTTTTAAGGTGATCGATAAGTTTGCCTACATTCTCATCGAGATAGGAAATCATGGCTGCATAGCCTGCGCGTGGATTTTGATGGGGAAAATACCCCTTGTCGCCCAAATAGGGTTCTTCCGGACCAAACTTTTTCTTGTAATAGTCCACCCAGCGTTGCGGGGCCTGTATCGCATTATGGGGTATGGGCGTGGCCCAATAAAAAAAGAACGGGTCTTTCTGTTGGTTGGAAATAAAGTTGATCATTTGGTCGAACATCAAATCAGGGGCGTAGTCCTTTAGGGTATAATCCGCATAGCTTGCGGGGTCATTGGGGTCCGTTCCGTCTGGAAATCTGGTGGACGGTGCAATGGTATCGTTCTGCAGATGTACCCTATTTTCATTGTGATACAAATGAAGGGGATAATATGTATGTGCCTGCCTTTGGCAATTATAGCCAAAGAAAAAATCGAACCCCATTTTCGTGGGAATGGACTCCGTATGCGGGGCTCCCAAGCCCCATTTCCCCACCATGCCCGTGGCATAGCCTTCTTCCTTGAGTTTTTGTGGTAATAGGACTGTGCCGGAAGGAATGGGCCGCTGCCCCTCTAGGGTAGAATCTTTGGCCATTGCCCGATAATCCCATACATCGCCCCGTACACCCCACTCATCATTGCCTCTTATATAGGCATGCCCGGAATGTTTTCCGGTCAATAACATGTACCGAGCCGGGGCACAGACCGGCGCACTGGTATAATGTTGGGTAAAAAGCATACCGCTTTTGGCGAGGGCATCTATGTTTGGGGTTTCTATTTTTTCCTGTCCATAGACGCCTAGTTCACCGTACCCTAGGTCATCGGCAAGAATGTAAATTATGTTTGGTTTTTGTGGTTTGGGAGCTTCGGTTGTTTGTTCCTCTTTACAGCCAAGTATCAAAAGGGAGCATAAAAGCAGGGAAAAGGTCGGTTTCATGGTGTTCGATTTTCTTCCTACAAGCTACTAAAAATTGGCGGATTTGTTTTGGATGGAGATTAATGCCGAACGACCCTCCCCGTTCCGCTCTCGCGGAACGCCCCTCCCTGACCAGGTAGGGGAGCTTTTCTTAGTTGTAAAAAAAGGCAAGTGAAATGAATTGATGTTTAGGGGAAAACGGCTTGGGCGATGTGGACCAAGGACTGCTTGGATTTTAAGTATCCCACTATCAGCCTAGCTTTATTTGGATACTTTTTCGGCAATGGAAAAAGTATCGGAGACAGACCCCATTTTCTCTGCTAGGTATCCCTTTGGGCAATCTTTCCCACAACGGATACTTCGCTTTGCTCAATAAGATAAATCGGTGTCTGTTGTCATTCTTATGACGGGCATAGCGAGGAAGAAGAATCTATTTATTGCCCGACCCTCCCCGTTCCGCTATCTAGAAACACCCCTCCCAGAACCGGGTGGGGAGCTTTTTTTGTGTAGAAGAAGTTAGTGGGCAACTATTTTGTTTAGGCCTCACATCCTTTATCGGCATCCTTGACACCAATTTTTCTAAGGATATCTTCCATCAAGCACCATTTGGTAAAAGAGGATTGCAACAAGTTGGCTCCAACGAATACGGTGAACCATAACCAATTAATGTTAACATAGAGAGCCAATAGTACGCTAATGATGATAAAAGTACCGGCAATTGCACGAATATATCTGTTGATCATATTTTTTGGATTTAGTTTTTAAATTGATTTTTCAATGGGGACCACAACAGCTTTAATTGGGTTATTGGTTTCCATCTTACTGTTGAATTCCTTAATGAGGCCGAAAAGCTGGTCGATATTTTCATCCTCCGTAAAGGAGAAGAAAAGGCTGGACTCCACACCGCCTTTTTCGCTGGGGAACCAACTGGCGGTTCGTACCATGGGCGCAACATTTTTATAGCCGTCAATATCGGAGCCGCTATAGCTATCGATATGTGCTTTTTTAAACATTTGAAGGATTTCTGTATCGAACTCCTCCACTACGGTGACGATCAATAGTTTCATCTGTTTATATTTAATATTAATAAAAGGTCAGATGCAATTCGCCAATAACCATCAAGGTTGGTATCAAGACTTGTTATGGCTCATTTCATACGGTTAAAATTCAAGTTCAAATTTCAAGTTCAAGCTCAAATGTCAAGTTCAAGTCCAATTGTTTTCATTTCAGCTTCCTATAACCAATTTATATCAGCTACATGGTTTCACTCGTTCTGGAAGTTGAAGCACCATCCAATCCCTGAAAATCAAATACTGTCAATCTCATCATCCGTTGTTCCTCCTTCGGGGGTAAGGGAGCTTTCCGGATAATTCTTCTTTTCGATCATATAATACACCAAGGGCACTACCAATAATGTCAATACGGTAGAGACAATGGTTCCTCCCATGAGGGAGATAGCCAGGCCTTGGAAAATAGGGTCAAAAAGGATGACGAATGCCCCGATAACCACCGTTCCTGCTGTCAATAGGATGGGGGTCGTACGTACGGCGCCCGCTTCAATGGCCGCCTGTTTTAAGGATACGCCCTCGGCCAAACGCAGGTTGATAAAATCGATTAACAAGACCGAGTTCCGCACCATGATACCTGCCAAGGCAATCATCCCAATAAAAGAAGTCGCAGTAAAGAAGGCACCCATCAACCAATGCCCTAGGATAATCCCGATTAAGGACAATGGAATGGCCACCATCATGACCACGGGCGCTTTAAAGTTCTGGAACCATCCCACGATCAAAATATAGATGAGAATAATGGCCCCCATAAAGGCAATGCCCAAATCACGGAACACTTCCAAGGTAATCTGCCATTCACCGTCCCATTTCACGGTATAATCATCTTCATATTCGGGCTGGCCCAAGTATAGCTCGTTCATTTCATAGCCTTGTGGCAAAGGAATTTCCTTTAACTTCTCGTCCATACCCAAAATGGCATAGGCGGGACTCTCCAATGCTCCGGCCATATCCGCTATGACATACACCACTCGTTTCTGGTTCTTACGGTAGATACTCTTAGCACTGGTGACGGGCTGTATATCGACCAAATCGGCAATGGGAACCATATTCCCTTGTTGCGACTTTACCTTCAATTGGGCAATGTCCGTTATGGTAGATTTCTCCTTTTCATCCAAGGCCAATACCAATCCCACCTGCTGAACGGCGTTCTCATCATATAGATTCGCAATAGGTCTATTGCTCAATGCCATATTCATGGTATAGGCTATCTGTTGTGGGGCCACCCCATACAACATGGCTTTTTCCCGATCTATGACAAACTGATACTCTGTTTGATCCGATTCTACCATCCAATCGATATCTACCACATCTTGAGTGTTTTTCAAGATATCCTGAACATTATCCGCAATTTGCATTTGGGTATCGTAGTCCGGACCGTATACTTCCGCCACGATGGTGGAAAGTACAGGGGGTCCTGGTGGTACCTCTACCACCTTTACATTGGCATTGTATTTTGAGGCGATGCGTTGTATTTCAGGTCGTAGCAATTTGGCAATATCATGGCTTTGGGCACTTCGTTCGCCCTTGTCGATAAGGTTTACCTGAATATCCGCCACATTACTACCGCCACGAAGATCGTAGTGCCGTACCAAACCGTTGAAGGTAATGGGGGCGGAAGTACCTACATAATTTTGATAGTTTACCACTTCTGGCCTGGTGGCCAAGTATTGGGAAATTTCCTGGGCTACGACTCCGGTACGTTCCAAAGTAGTACCTTCTGGCATATCGATGACCACCTGAAATTCATTCTTGTTGTCAAAAGGCAACATTTTTACCGCTACCGATTTTGTAAAGAACAGCAACATAGACCCTATGAGCAAAAAGAAGGTGAATCCAAGGAACATCCAACGTTTTCCCTTGTGCTCGATCAAGGGGCGCTCAAACTTGTCATAAAATTTATAGATCAATGTATCCTCCAAGGGTTTTTCCTCTTTCTCCACGGTCTCCTTTTTGTCCTTTTCACGTAGGAAGATATATCCCAAATACGGGGTGATGGTCAAGGCCACAAAGAGCGACAAGATCATGGCGATGGATGCACCTATAGGCATTGGCGCCATATAAGGACCCATCAAACCGGATACAAAGGCCATGGGCAATACCGATGCAATTACGGTGAAAGTTGCCAAAATGGTTGGGTTACCCACTTCATTGATGGCATATAGGGCGGCCTGTTTAAAGGGTAGCCGTTTCATCTTAAAATGTCGGTGCATATTCTCCGCTATGATGATGGAGTCGTCCACCACGATACCTGTTACGAATACCAAGGCGAAAAGGGTGATTCGGTTCAATGTATAATCCAGCATGTAGTAGCTCAACAAGGTCAAGGCGAAGGTAATGGGCACCGAAAGGAATACGACCAAACCGCCGCGCCATCCCATGGCCAGCATGACCACAAAGGTCACGGCAATGATGGATCCTATGAGGTGCAGCAATAATTCTGATACCTTATGCGAGGCCGTTTCGCCATAGTTACGGGTGACTTCCACATGCACATCGTCCGGGATCAAGGTAGTTCTTAAATGGTCCACTTTATCTATGATTACCTCTGCTATTTTCATGGCATCCGCTCCCTTCCTTTTGGCTACGGATAGGGTTACGGCAGGATATTCGGATGGATATCCCGAAGCTTTTTCACTGGCCTGGCCAAAGCCCAGACTCACGTAATTTTGGGGTATCTCCGGACCATCGATAATTTCTGCCACCTGTTTGAGATAGACCGGTCTATTCTGTTGTACGCCCACGACCAGGTTTTCCACATCGGTTACCGATTCCAAAAACTTTCCGGTACTCACTAAAAATTCGGTATCGTTTCGGTCAAAACTACCCGAATTCAGTTGGGCGTTGTTGCCTTTTATCATTTCGGAAACACTTAGGAAATCCAGCCCACTGGCGGCCAATTTATCCTTGTCCAGAACCACGCGTAATTGTCGGTTTTGCCCCCCAATTTTATGGGTCACCGCCACATCGTTGACTTTTTTGATTTCCGCTTCCAACTCCTGGGCCATTTGCCCCAATTGATAGCCGCTGTAGCTTTCGCTCCAAAGGGTCAACCCCAACATGGGCACGTCATCTATGGCGCGGGTCTTTACCAAGGGAAAGGTCACCCCCTGTGGCATCTGGTCCATGTGCTTGTTGATCTCGTTGTAGAGCTTTACGAAAGAGCGCTCAATATCTTCGCCCACATAGAATTGCACGATGACCATTCCCTGTTCCTTCATGGACGTGGAATACACATATTCCACCCCCTTAATGTTACTGATGAGCTGCTCCAAGGGTTTTATGACCCTTGATTCCACTTCGGTTGGGCTCGCCCCGGGGTATCCCACAAAAATATCGGCCATGGGCACATCGATCTGTGGTTCTTCCTCCCGTGGGATCAAAAAGGAGCTATAGACCCCAATGACCATAAATACGATCATTAGTAGCACCGTTAACTTACTGCCTATGAACATTTTGGCAATCTTGCCAGCTAAACCTTCCTTCATTTTATTTTTTATTAGTTGGGCGTTTTCACCTGCCAATGGGGCAGGCGGGCGGGCTTTCCGTTCATACGCCTCCCTGCCAAGGCAGGTGCGGGGTAACCACTGCAATCCCTAACGCGTTTCCTTTTATTGTATCGCCAATGTTGCTCCGTTGTACAGTTTTCCTTCCGCGGAAACTATGTATTTTTCATCCTGCGTAAGACCGGACAACACCTCTACCTGATCGCCAAAAGTGCGTCCCAATCGCAACCATCGCAAGAGGGCCGTATTACTTTCACTAACGGTATACACACCGGTGAGACTTCCGTTCGTCACCAAGGCATCCGTAGGTATCATAATCGCGGCATTGTTCGTTTTTTTGGTTACCGGGAACTGTACGGTGGCATACATTCCGGATAGTATGGGAATGTCCGTTTTTTCCAAAACCACCTTTACCAAATACTGTCCTCCCGTATTTTTAGAGGAGGAACTTACCTCGGTCACTTTACCTTTTACATTTTGCCCCAAGGATTTGATAAGGACGTTTACAGGGGTATCATTTTTTATTTCAGTGATTTCGGATTCCGGAACCATGGCCAACACTTGGTAGGTTCCTGGCGCCTCTACTTCCAAAAGGGGCATTCCGGGGTTTGCCATATCCCCGGCATTGATAAATTTATTGGTCACCACGCCGCCAAAGGGAGCTCGAATGTTCGCATAGCCCATTTGTGCATTCACCTCGTTCTTCATTTGTTTGGCCGACTCCAATCGGGCCTTGGCCATAGTATAATGTGCCGTAACGTCATCCAGTTCCTTTTGGGAAGCACTGTTCTCCTTAAAAAGGGCGGTAAACCGGTTATAATCCTTTTCGGCATTGTTATAAGCGGCGGTTGCCTCGGCAATATGGGCATTCACTTGGGCCAACTTGGCGGATACATCCGCATTGTTCACGCTCAACAAGAGCTGCCCGTTGGTCACTTTTTCACCAACCTGTACGTATATTTTATCCACATACCCCATCATACGCGTACTGATGTTCGCACTTCTGGCCGCTTCCACCTTGCCGCTTACGGTAAGGAACGGGTCATTGCTGTTTTGTGTAACGGTACTTGTGGTAACCGAAATGGCAGCACCTTTGGTTGCCACAGCTGTTTTTTGGTCGTTTCCACAACTGGCAAATATGGTGAGTGCCGCCAAAGCCATTACTGATATATAAAGTTTATTTTTCATGTTTCTTCTTGTATTTGGTCTTACATTAACCTGTATTGATTATTAAATTTTTGTCAGGAACTGTACATATGCCAAGGCATAGTTGTGTTCAAAAATGGTCCTATAGTATTCTAGAGTTTTTTGGGAATATTGGGTTTCGGCCAATAACAGGTCGGTCGTTTTTTCCAGGCCCTGCTCAAATCGGTTCGTACGGATCCGTAGGGATTCTTGGGACTGTTCCAAGGCCAATTGGGTAAGCCTTAACTTATTCTGGGCGTTCTCCAAGTTTCGTTTTGCCCTGTTCAGTTCCAGCGCACTTTCAGATTTGTATTGCTCCAATTGTAGTTTGGCCTTGTCGTATTCGGCCTTGCTTTTCTGTGATTTACCAAACCGCTTGCTTCCTTCAAAAAGGTTCCATTTGAGTTCTGCCCCGAACAAATATCCATCAGCATCGCCCTGAAAGACTTCATCGTCATGCATTTCATAGGTGCCAAAGGCATTCAATCTGGGGAGAAAGGACATTTGATCCGCCTTGTGCATTTGTTTGTAGGCCTCGGTAGCGGAATCCATAGCCAAAATATCCTTACGGTTTTCGGAAAGCGATACTGCATCGATGTCCGAATAGGACACGGAGAGGGAGTCCGTCGGTTTCAGCACCGCAGTACGGGTCTCGTTCATGAGAACCGATATATAGTTGCTGGCATTGAGGACATTGCTCTGGGCATAGTGCAATTGGTTGTCTATTTCCGTGACCCGTACCTGAACGGCCAAGACGTCCGACTTCTGTAGGTATCCCTGGGCAAAGCTGTTTTCCGCAATACGCTGGTTTTCCAAAGCGGTTTCCTTCGCTTTTTCCAATACGTCCACCGTTTTATAGGCAAGTTGTAATTGCATATAGGCTTTTTCAACTTCAAGAGCCATGTAATCGCCAGTGCGTTCCGATTGCAATTCGGTAGCCGTCCACTTCGCCTTGGCAGCCTTTCGTTGAAACATACCGTCCACGTTGATCAAGGGCTGTTGTACTTCTACCCTGGTGGCATAGTCCTCTATTTGCCTGGGGTCGTTCAATAGGGTTGGGTCGAAGTCCGCCGCCGTAAGGATCTGCTGGTTCAATTTGGAACCAAAGGCCATCAGGGGATTTGTAGTGGCGATTCCCGTATGGGAAACACTTATGTTCGGCAATAAAACTGCATTGGTCTGCAGGTAATCCCCTTTGGCGGCAAGGGCATCTTGCGCGGCAATTTTAAGAGTATTATTGGCCTGCATTACTTTTGTCATAACTTCTTCCTTCGTAATGGGCGTGGTATTTTGACCTATCCCAAAATAGCAGGAGAAAAGAATAATATATCCTAGTAGGTATTTCATTGTTGTAATATATTTTGGACAAAATTAGATTGGGGAAATAAGCTGTGCAGTAACATTTGTTACCAAACCCATATGGCAGGAAAATGGATACCGATTGTTGGTTTTATAAAACGGACATTTCTATGGTTATCAAGAATTAGTATGATTTCATATATTTACTAGATACCAACTTCATAAGGAATTTCAAATATGAAAATCACTACCCTTATAATCGCCATGATGCTGCTGGTATACGTACATCAGGAACCAAAAGCCTATACGCAGAAGCTGTTTGGAAGCGATTTGGAAATTGAAATGGTTGCGATTCCCTCCGGTTCGTTCCAAATGGGAAGTACCGATCCGGAAGACAAAAATGCGTATCCACAAAGGAAGATTTCTGTAGATGGTTTTTGGATGTCCTCCAAGGAGGTTACCTGGGAGCTTTACCGCGAGTTCTTAAAACGGGAATTGGATGGCGCTGCCATGAAGAACGAAACTATTGAAATCGATGCCGTTACCGGAGCAACCATCCCCTATGTGGATATGGGGTTGGGCATGGGTTCCGAAGGTTCCTTGCCAGTGGCAAATGTAACCGTGCTAGGCGCATCACAGTTCTGTAAATGGCTTACCGCTTTGACCGGGGTATATTACCGATTGCCTACAGAGGCCGAATGGGAATATGCTGCAAGGGCCGGAAGTGCTGGACCCTATTTTTTTGAGGATGATGGAAATCTAGAGGAGTACGCATGGTTCGATGAAAATAGTGGAGAGAGCTATCACGAAGTAGGACAAAAGAAACCCAACCCATGGGGCCTCTATGACATGTATGGCAATGTGGCCGAGTGGACCTTGGACCAATATGTTGAGGATGCCTATACGAATGACCAGGTATTTCATCCTATTACAAAACCGTATCCTACTGTGGTTCGAGGAGGGTCATTTAAGGATACGGCCGAAGAAGTAGGTTCAACGGTCCGTATGGGGTCTGATTTGGTATGGAAGGTACGCGACCCCCAGTTTCCCCAAAGCAAATGGTGGAATACGGATGCCGCCTTTGTCGGGTTTAGAATTGTAAGACCAATGAATGTTCCCGAAATAGAAGAGGACAATACGTTTTGGATAAAAGCCAACTGATTTTTAAATACCCTAAGCATAACATGTTAAAGTAACAACAGAACCATCAATAAAAACAACAAAGCAAAATGAAAAATACACGCAGGGATTTTGTAAAAAGGAGTACCATGGCTTCGGCAGGATTGGTATTGACCCCTTCACTTGAATCAAAGGGAATGTTCAATATTTTCAATGAAAAGAAATTAAAAGTAGCCTTGGTAGGTTGTGGAGGAAGGGGTTCCGGTGCCGCAAACCAGGCCCTACAGGCCGATGAAAACATCGAATTGGTGGCCATGGCCGATGCTTTTGAGGACAGGCTCACCGAAAGTTACAACAACTTGTATGAGAAGTACAAGGATACCAGTAAGTTCAGCGTAAAGGAGAAAAACAAATTTGTAGGATTTGATGGCTATAAAAGAGCCATTGACCTTGCGGATGTCGTCATTTTGGCAACACCGCCGGGATTTAGGCCCGCCCATTTCGCCTATGCCGTAGAAAATGGGAAGCATGTATTTATGGAAAAACCAGTGGCTACTGATGTTCCCGGCATTCAAAAGGTACTAAAGTATGCTCGGGAAGCCAAGGACAAAAACCTAAAAGTGGTAGTAGGGCTGCAGCGCAGGTATCAGGAAAACTATTTGGCCGCATTGGAGGAAATTAAAAAAGGCGCGGTTGGTAAGTTAGTGGGAGGACAGGTGTATTGGAACAGTGCCGGGGTATGGGTACGGCCAAGAAAACCGGAATATACGGAGCTGGAGTACCAAATGCGCAACTGGTACTATTTTAATTGGCTCTGTGGGGATCATATTTTGGAGCAGCACATTCACAATATCGATGTGGCCAACTGGTTTTTGGATGAATTTCCCGTTTCGGCACAGGGTATGGGAGGAAGACAGGTACGTACGGGCAAGGACCATGGGGAGATTTTTGACCATCACTTCGTAGAGTTCACCTATCCTAGCGGTGCTGTCATTTCCAGTCAGTGCAGGCATCAGCCGGGTACGTACAATAGGGTAGCGGAACAATTTCAGGGAACCAAAGGATTTGTTAGTACCAATGATGCCGCTGCGGCCTTCTTATATGATCTGGAAGGGAACGAAATAGGGAAGTTTGAAAATTCATCCGGGCATAACCCGTACCAGGAAGAGCATAACCGCTTGTTCAAGGCGATTCGCGAAAATACAGAACTTAATAATGCGGAATACGGTGCCAAAAGTACCTTAACGGCCATTATGGGCCGTATGGCCACCTACAGCGGGGAGGTTATCAAGTGGGAGGATGCCATGCAATCCACGCTCCAACTGGTGCCCGATGACATGACCTGGGATACCCCACCACCGGTACTACCAAAAGCAGATGGATTCTACGAAATCCCGACACCGGGCAAGACGAAGGTTTTGTAATCATTTAAAAAGCTTTTTGCAATGAGGCTGTCCAAAAAGTCACAATTCCATTCATATGTCACATCGAGCGCAGTCGAGATGCGTTAAAAACCAGAAAGTTATAATTCTCGACTCGGCTCGAATTGACAGTAGAAATGACTTTTTAGTCAGCCTCTTTTCTTTATATATAAATCGATAAAAACCGCAATGATATATTGCCAATTTGGAAAAAGTCGGAAGAACAAGGGCAAACCAAGCGTTTCGGTTTTAATACTTCCAGAGGAATGCTTAAATTCCTGACTCAAATCAAACTAATTCAAAAAATGAGTTCAAAATCAACAGGATACAAGGTCATGATTATGACCGCAGTAGTGTTACTGTCATGTCTTTTCCAGACCATGGCACAGAATGTTCCCTCCCCCAAGGATGTTTACGGTTTTAGGGTGGGTGACGATTATAAACTGGCGGATTATGCCCAGATAGAGGATTATCTGGGGAAATTGGCGGCTGCCTCCAATAGGGTGAAAATGCAGGAGATCGGTACCACCGTCCTGGGCAGAAAAATGTACATCCTATTTATTTCGAGCGAAGAGAACCTGGCTTCCCTGGACAAGTGGAAGGATATCAGTGCAAAACTGGCCCGAGTAAGCGTTTCTGATGATGAGGCCTTACAGTTATCCGAAGAAGGTAAAGCTATTGTATGGGTCGATGGAGGCATGCATTCCACGGAACTGGCCCATGGTCAAATGACCTCTGAACTGGCCTTTACCCTTGCCACTTCCGAAACTACGGAAATGAAAAAAATCAGGGAGAATGTCATTACCATCCTCATGCCCGTAATGAATCCGGATGGGCTGGATATTGTTGTGGATTGGTACAAGAAGAATTTGGGAACACCCTATGAAACTTCGCGTCCGCCAATTTTATATCACTATTACATGGGGCACGACAATAATAGGGATTGGTTCATGAACACCATGCCGGAAACCTATAACGTCACCAAAATTTTATACAATGAATGGTACCCACAGATTGTGTACAATCACCACCAATCATCCCCTGCATGGACAAAAATTTCCATACCTCCCTATGCAGATCCGGTTAACCCAAAAATACACCCAGCGGTTACCGCCGCGGTGAGCGAGGTCGGCTCCGCCATGTCCAAGCGCTTTTCCTTGGAAAACATGCCTGGAGCCATTGCGGACAACTTCTATACCATGTTTTGGAACGGCGGTGGAAGAACCGTGCCCTACTACCACAATATGATCGGTATCCTGACCGAAACGGGTCATACCACACCCACCCCTCGTTTCTATGACCCTGAAAAACTGCCCAAAACCGTAGCAGGAACAACTCCGACCGATGGAACTGATATCATGTATCCCGATCCATGGAAAGGTGGGGAATCCCATTTTAGGGATGCCGTAGATTATATGTTAACGGCTACCTGGGCGACTTTGGACCTTGCTGCCGATAGAAAAAGCAATTACCTATACAACATCTACAAAATGGGCGCTTCGGCTATTGAAAAAGCCAAAACCGAAGGACCATTTGCCTATGTCATCGGGACCGACCAATGGGACCATTTTGAAGCGGTCAACTTGGTGAACGTGCTCCTTAAAGGCGGTATCGAAATTGAAAAGGCGACCAAGAGTTTTACCGTTGGCGATAAGAAATACGAGAAGGGATCCTATGTCATTTATGGCGGACAGGCCTTTAGGCCTTATTTATTGGACTTGATGGAAAAACAGAACTACCCTACACGTTTCCAGTACCCAGGGGGTCCGCCGGATACTCCCTACGATTTGGCCGGTTGGACCCTTCCCATGCAGATGGGCGTGACCGTGGATAAAATAAAGGATTCTTTTGACGTCAGCACCGAGAAGGTCACGGATGCGGCAACTTACAAGGAGGGCGATGTGGACGGTAAAGGTTCTTTTGGATTCGCCCTGAGCGCCAATACAAACGTTTCCGTTATGGTCACCAACAAAGTTTTGAAAGCTGGAGGAACGGCCTACAAGACAAAAGAGGAAATGAAGATTGGTAAAACGTCCTTGCCCGCAGGTTCCTATATCGTTTCTGGGGGCAGTGCATCCGTTGCCGAATTGGCAGGCCAGTACGGTTTGGAAGTTATCGGAATTGCGGATAGACCGGAAATCGGGCTTACAAAAATCCACTTGCCCAAAGTGGGACTTTACAAATCATGGGTGTCCAACATGGATGAAGGATGGACACGCTTTGTCATGGATGAATATGAATTTGAAATGGATACCTTACACGATAGGGATATCCAAACGGCCGACCTGTCCCAATACGACGCGCTAATCATTCCTTCGCAAAGACCTGGGTCTATTTTACACGGCCATTCCAATTTGGAAATGCCCGAAAAGTTTACCGGAGGTATCGGTTTGGAAGGTACGGTCGCCCTTAGTAAATACGTAAAGAACGGAGGAGCCCTGTTGGCTTTTGACGAAGCCAGTAACTATGTAATCGAACAGTTTGGATTACCCCTCAAGGATGCTACAGAAGGGGCGGACAGTAAGGATTTCTTTATTCCTGGATCATTAATCAAAACGGGAATCGACACCAAACACCCATTGGCATTTGGCATGCAGGATACCGTTGCGGTTTCCTTCAATAGGAGTCGGGCATTCACAATCGACAAACAAAGTAAGAAAGGCGAAGGTGGAGAGGAGAAAATTGCCGATGCCCCTGCGCCGGACGTTGAGGTAATCGCTAATTATGCCGCAAAAAACTTGTTGATGAGTGGCTGGGCCATGGGCGAGGAAAAATACATCGCTAAAAAACCCGCCATGGTCAAAGTGGCCTATGGCGAGGGCGACGTTATCCTGTTTGCGTTCAGGCCCCAATTCAGGGCACAGCCCAGGGGCACTTATAAACTGATTTTCAATGCGCTGTACGAGGGAGCATCGGAATAGTTAAAACAAACGAGAACGGTAAAGGCCTGTCAATGTAATGATAGGCTTTTTTTATATCAGGGCACTAAATATTGTACTTGAAATTTGGTGTTTTGTAGTTATCCCACCATAATCAAAAGGGCCCCCAAAGCGGTCAGCACCAAGATCATTTTCCGAAAGAATTCCTCGTTTATCAATTTAATGATGCGGATGCCCACAAAGAAACCCAAGAAAATTCCTGGTAGCAACTTTACGTTGAGCATCAAGGATTCCCAAGTGATGGTCTTCCAGACAAAGAAATGAAATGGCAACTTTAATACATTGACGATCAAAAACAGCCAAGCTGCCGTGCCTATGAAATGATTTTTGGGCAAACGCATGGCCAAAAAATAAATATTGGAAAAGGCACCTGCCAAATTTCCAACCATCGTAGTGATACCCGCCAAGGTACCAATGGCACCCGAAAACGTCCAATGCGTGGGAACGGTCTTCACCTTTTTTCGATCCCACCAATACATCATAAATACGGTAATGATGATGATTACGGCCATCCCGATCCTAAAAAGACTTTCCGGCAGGTCTTTCCCAATGAATACGCCTATAATCAACCCGAATACCATCCAAGGAAGCACCTTGAATACGTAGCTCCATTGCGTATGCCTGTTGTAATAAATGACCGCGAAAATATCGGCCAAAATCAGTAAGGGAACCACCATACCGGTCGATTCCTTGGCACCAAAGGCCAAGGCCATAAAGGTGACATTAATGACCGCAATACCCTTAATTCCGGCTTTGGACATCCCAATTACAAAGGCAGCCAGCGTGGCCAAAATCCAGGACGTTAAAGAAATTTCCATGGTACGAAAGTAATTACCGAACGGTTTATGGGGCAAATCACAAAAGTATCTTAAATTATTTTATCTTTAGTAGCTAACTAACAACCAAACTATGGAATTAAGCACCCTCGACTACAGTTTTATAGTGGTCTTTTTCTCGATTGTCCTAGGTATAGGGATTTATGTCTCCAAAAAATCAGGGAAGGACTCTTCGGAATTTTTCCTTTCAGGGCGTACCATGCCTTGGTGGTTACTTGGGCTTTCCATGGTAGCCACGACGTTTTCAACCGATACGCCGAACCTCGTGACCGATATCGTACGTACCAATGGTGTTTCAGGAAACTGGGTATGGTGGGCCTTCTTATTAACCGGTTTGCTTACGGTCTTTGTGTATGCCAAATTATGGAGACGTTCCAATGTAAATACAGACTTGGAGTTTTATGAAATGCGGTATGGAGGTAAACCGGCAAGTTTCCTGCGCAAATTCAGGGCGGTATATTTAGGCGCCTTGTTCAACATTATTACCATGGCCTCCGTTACGTTGGCCGCCATTAAAATTGGAGGTATTATGTTGGGACTTGAACCATGGGAAACCGTTGTAGGAGCGGGCTTGATTACCGTGACCTTTAGTGCCCTTGGAGGTTTTAAGGGTGTAGTGTATACCGATTTCCTTTTGTTTTTCGTTGCCATGTCCGGTGCCATTGGAGCGGCGTATTATTTGGTAAACATCCCCGAAGTAGGTGGTGTGGAGGCCTTAATGGCAAACGACTTGGTAAAAACGAAACTTGATATTCTCCCGAATTTTAGCGATAAAAAAGCGCTCATAATGTTGCTCATCATACCCTTGGCGGTGCAATGGTGGAGCGCCTGGTATCCCGGGGCCGAACCTGGTGGAGGCGGGTATATCGCACAACGAATGTTGGCTTCCAAGAACGAGAATCATGCGATAGGAGCTACGTTTTTCTTTAACATTATGCACTATGCCTTACGACCTTGGCCTTGGATTTTGGTCGCCTTGGCTTCTTTAGTCGTTTTCCCGGACATTGCAAGCATCCAAGAGGCCTTTCCCAATATCGATGAAGGTAAATTGGGACAGGATTTGGCCTATTCGGCCATGTTGACGAAGTTGCCAAGTGGTCTTTTGGGGGTCGTTTTGGCCTCCTTGATCGCCGCGTACATGAGTACCATTTCAACCCAATTGAACTGGGGTTCTTCTTACATCGTTTTTGATTTTTACAAACAACAATTGAATCCCAACGCCACCGAAAAACAAATGGTGGCCGTGGGCCGAATTTCAACGGTCATCTTAATGGTATTGAGCGCCGCCTTGGCACTTGCTCTTGAAAACGCCCTTCAGATTTTTGACATCCTTTTGACATTTGGTGCCGGGACCGGGCTCATATTCATATTACGATGGTTTTGGTGGCGTATCAATGCATGGAGCGAAATCGCTGCCATGTTCGCATCTGGAATTATTTCCATTCTTTTAAAGACAACCGTTATCGGACCATTTCTTTTTGCCGAAGAAACGGGAGTTTTTCCAAGTTGGAGCGAGTATGTATTTGTAGTACTGCTTACCACGGCCATTTGGCTTGCCACTACATTTATGACCAAACCGGAATCCAAGGAAACGCTACGCTCTTTTTATAAGAAAATTCAGCCTGGGGGTCCGGGCTGGGCAAAAATTGTCCAGGAAGCAGAAACGGACGGAGTCCAAATCGCGAAGGACGAAAAATGGAGCGTACCCCAAGGAATTACGGCAATGCTTTTAGGTTGCGTCCTTATCTATTCCATCATGTTTGCAACGGGCTATTGGATTTATGGGAGGAGTACAAGTGCCCTCATCTTAACGGGTATTGCCTTGGTTACGGGCTTTCTGTTGGTAAAGGCTTGGAATAGAATGAAAGATAACATCCTTTAATTTTAGTCTTATGCAAAACAGAATTCTTTCCGTTGATATTTTTAGGGGTGCGACCATCTTGTTAATGGTTTTAGTAAACACACCAGGTACTTGGACGAACGTATATGCCCCCTTTAGACATGCCGAGTGGCACGGGTATACCCCAACCGATCTGGTATTTCCCTTCTTTTTGTTTATTGTGGGAACAAGCATTGTGTTTTCATATCGGAACAAAGAGGTGAATTCCAACACCTATAAAAAAATTATCGTTCGGACCCTTAAACTTATAGGTTTGGGGCTATTTCTGGGGGCCTTTATCATCGAGTTTCCTTTTTTTAAAGCTTGGGAGAATATTCGTTTTCCAGGGGTATTGCAACGGATTGGTGTGGTTTTCTTTTTCGCGTCTATTCTTTTCATCAATTTTAAATGGAAAACTTTGGTTGGTATCGCTATTGGACTTTTGGTAGGATATTGGTTGTTAATGACCTTGGTGCCTGTGGACGGCGTTGCCTCAACCTTGGAAAGGGCTCCTAACAATTTTGCCAATTGGTTGGATGTTAAAGTATTCGGGTCGCATAATTACAAGCCGGATTATGACCCCGAAGGACTTTTGAGCACCATACCTTCCATAGTCAGTTCCCTACTGGGGATTTTTACCGGATTGATACTGGTTTCCAAGCAGGAGAAGAAAGCAACGCTCTTAATGGGTATTGGAGGCAGTCTTTTGATCATTGGGCACTTATGGGATTTAGTATTTCCTATCAACAAGGCCTTATGGACCAGTAGTTTTGTGTTGGTTACCGCAGGTTGGGCCAATTTGATTTTGGCCTTGATTTATTATTTGACCGATGTTAAACAAATCAAGTTTGGGAGTATTTTTAGATATGCCGGGGCCAACGCCATTATCATCTATTTTCTTTCCAGCTTTATTGCCAAGGTAATGGGGCAGATTCAAGTGGGTGACACTTCCCTGCATGGTTGGTTGTTCCAGAAAATCTATGTCCATAATGCCATCTCCATGGAAATGTCTTCCTTGTTATATGGACTTACCGTTCTGGCCTTTTACGCATTTTTGGGATATGTGTTGTACCAACGGAAGATTTTTTTCAAAGTATGATTTCACGGCTTCCGGTTCGACAAACTTACTTTTTATCGTTTCTGTTCATTTTTTCAGTTAATATAAATGAAATCCAGGCGCAGGAAGTGTATCTCCCTGGTTATGTTGTCACCTTGAAAGGAGACACTTTGATCGGCAATGTTAGTGACCGAAAAATGGGTCCGTTTGGAGGCATTTTTACTAAAATCAAATTTAAGGGCAACGGGCGTAAGAAGCGATATTCAGCAGATAACATCCAATCCTATAGAAAAGGCGATTCCATTTACAGATCGTTTAATTTGGACGGAGAGGACAGGTTTCTTCGTTTGGAAGTAGAGGGAGTAGTTTCTCTGTATAAGTTTGAATTGCAGGAACAAGGTGAAGGGATGGTAATGGATATCGCGTATCTAAAAAAGCGGGATAACCCTACATTGGTAAGGGCAGACCAAGGACTCTTAGGATTAAAACGGAACCTGTTGATTCAATTTTTTAGCGATTGTCCACCTCTGGCCGACAAAATCCGAAGCAAGGAATTTAAATTCCCCTATCAGGTAGTAAATTTTTATAACGAATGGAAAGCTCGCTAAAAAATGTTTTGGGTACAACACTGATTGCCTGTTGCCATAAACCCAAGACCGGTTTTTACAGGGACGGATTCTGTAAAACAGGTGTTGAGGACGTGGGTACCCATGTGGTTTGTGCCATAATGTCCAAGGAATTTTTGGAATATACGAAGTCCATGGGCAATGATCTATCTACACCAATTCCCCAATGGAATTTTCCCGGACTTCAAGAAGGTGATAAATGGTGCCTGTGCATTTCTCGTTGGCTACAGGCGGAGAAAGTAGGAAAGGCACCCAAGGTACTATTGGAAGCCACACATATTAAGGCACTAAAATTTACCTCGCTTGAAATTCTTAGTGCATACGCTGTAGAAAGTCAATAACGAAATGAAGTTTTCCAATTGAATAGGTTTTCCTTCAATTTACCTAAATTGATTCCTGTTACTTCGATTGCCCCATCAACTTGGCCACGTACTTCCCTATAACATCAAATTCAAGATTAACTACCGTGCCCACTTTATAGGTATTGAATCTCGTATGCTCGTAGGTGTAGGGAATTATCGCCACATCAAAAGTGTTTGTTCCTGAATTCACTACTGTCAGACTTGTGCCATCAATAGTAATGGATCCTTTTTCTATGGTAGGGTTTCCGGTGGCCGGGTCATATTCAAAGGAGAATATCCAACTTCCGTTTTCTTCTTGGATGTTCGTGCAAACGCCAGTTTGGTCCACATGTCCCTGGACGATATGCCCGTCCAATCTGGAACCCATAATCATGGCACGTTCCATATTCACTCTGTCGCCTACCTTTAAATCGCCCAAATTGGTCTTTTTCAAGGTCTCTGCAATGGCGGTTACCCTATATGCATTGCCTGATATTTCCACAACGGTCAAACAAACGCCATTATGCGCCACACTTTGGTCTATTTTTAATTCAGAGGTAATGCCGGAAGATACCGTGATATCAAGGTTTCCACCCTTGGATTCCAAATGTGTTACTGTTCCCAATGTTTCAATGATTCCGGTAAACATGTGTCGTTTAATTTAAGTAATTTTGAAGTCTAAATTAGCTCACAAAGATACAGATATAATGGAGGAAAACGTGAACATTAAGTTGGGGATATCCATTGGGGATTTAAACGGAATTGGCTGCGAGGTGGTCCTAAAGACTTTTGAGGACAGCCGTATGCTCGATTTTTGTACTCCCATTATTTTTGCATCCAACAAAACCATTTCGGGCCAGCAAAAGGCTTTCAACATTTCCATTCCCTTTAACGGGGTTCATGAGGCTTCTAAGGCCGTGGACGGAAAACTGAACATTGTCAATGTATGGAAACAAGTTCCTGAGATACAATTTGGCCAGGCTACCAAGGAAGGGGGTGATTTCGCTCTCCAGTCCCTAAAGGCCGCTGTGGCCGCCTTAAAAAATGGCGATATCGATGTCCTGGTTACGGCTCCCATCAACAAGAACAACATTCAAGCGGAGGATTTTAAGTTTCCCGGTCATACTGATTATCTCGCGCAGGAGCTGGAAGGGGAAAGTTTGATGTTCATGGTTACGGACGACCTCAAGATAGGGCTGTTGACGGACCATGTAGCTGTTAAGGATGTGGCATCGGCCATTATACCCAGATTGATTCGGGATAAGGTAAATACGATCGAGAAATCCCTGAAAATGGATTTTGGCATCCAAAAACCCAAAATCGCGCTTTTGGGCATCAATCCGCATAGTGGGGACAACGGGGTGATAGGCAATGAAGACGAGGAGGTATTGAAACCCGTTATAAAAGAAATGGCCAATAACGGACATTTGGTCTTTGGGCCCTACTCCGCGGACAGCTTTTTCGGTTCGGATAATTACAAGAATTTTGATGCCGTATTGGCGGCCTATCACGATCAGGGACTGATTCCCTTTAAGACCCTTTCCTTTGGAAGGGGCGTTAATTTTACGGCGGGACTCAATAAGGTGCGCACTTCTCCGGATCACGGTACAGCGTATGAAATTGCCGGCAAAGGACAGGCAGACCATAGTTCCTTCAAGGAAGCCGTATTTATGGCCATCAAGATTTTTAGGAACAGAACAGAGTATTTGAAGCTTACGGAAAACGTTTTGAAAAAACAGCGCATCAAGCGCGAACGTTAGTTTTTGGCACCCAAAAAGTTATGAAGATAAATAGTTGATAACTATTGCCCGTTATCAAAATAATAGTATCTTTGCACCCGCCTTTTAAGGTAAGGATTTAATATTAAGAGTTGTACGTGATGAAGCAAAAGGAGTATACTATTCCTTTTTCAGGGTTGAAACAGGGAAAACACGACTTTAAGTATGAAATCGACAACAAGTTCTTTGAATCTTTTGGTTACGACGAATTTAATGAAGTAGCTGTTGACCTCACGATTGTTCTCAACAAAACAAGTACCATGTTGGAACTTGATTTTGAAGCGACGGGAACGGTGAACGTTGACTGTGATATGACCAGCGAACCCTACGATCAGCCTATAGAAGGGAGCTTGGAGCTCGTGGTAAAATTTGGTGAGGAATACGACGATGAAGACGACGAAATCCTCATTTTACCGCACGGAGAGCATCAGGTGAACGTTGCACAGTATATCTATGAGATGATTATCTTGGCCGTACCCCAAAAAAGGGTGCATCCAGGTATTGCGGACGGTACGTTGAAATCCGAAGCCTTGGAGCGGCTTCAAGAACTTCAGCCAAAAGACAAGAAAAACGAAAACGAAGCAAGCGATCCCCGTTGGGACGAATTAAAAAAACTATTAACGGATAAATAAGGTTACAAATGGCACATCCTAAAAGAAAGACATCCAAAACCAGGAGAGACAAAAGAAGAACACATTACAAAGCGGTTGCACCTACATTGGCTACAGATTCTACAACTGGTGAGATGCATTTGTACCACAGGGCCCACTGGCACGAGGGTAAATTGTACTACAGAGGCCAGGTTTTGATTGACAAAGCAGAGGAAGTAGAGGCATAATGCGCCTTTTATAAACGGATTATCGACTCCCACTTCATATGAAGCGGGAGTTTTTTTTAGCCATAATCCAAATGTTTTCCGAAATAATCGGCTTTAGGCTTTTTAAGAGTGCATCGGTACCAAACACATTAATTTTTTCAAAAACAGGTTGTTTTGCCACAAAAAGTCGGCGAAAATCACTAATTTTCACAACTTTTGACGTGTTTTTGAAAGTTTTTCACACGAAAGCAATTAAAATATGACCAAAATTACAGCAGCCATAACCGCTGTGGGAGGCTATGTTCCCCAATTTATCCTCACCAATAAAATGTTGGAAGAAATGGTAGAAACCAATGATGAGTGGATTACTACCAGAACGGGAATCAAGGAACGACGCATATTAAAAAAAGAGGAAGGGGAAGGTTCTTCCTATTTGGCCATCCAGGCGGCTAAACAGATCCTTCAAAAGAAAAACCTGGACCCGGCGGAAATAGATTTGGTCATCGTGGCCACCGCCACACCGGATAGTATGGTCGCCTCTACTGCGGCCTTTGTAGCATCGGAAATTGGTGCGAAGAACGCTTTTGCCTATGATCTTTTGGCGGCATGTTCCAGCTTTTTGTTCGGGATGTCCACTGCCGCCAGGTATATAGAATCTGGCCGATATAAAAAAGTATTGTTGATCGGGGCCGATAAAATGTCCTCCATCATAGATTACACCGATCGTACGACTTGTATCATCTTTGGGGATGGTGCGGGTGCCGTACTGTTCGAACCCAATGAGGAGGGATTGGGACTAAAGGACGAATATCTTAGGGCCGATGGCTCTGGTCGTCAGTTTTTGGGCATGGAAGGGGGAGGCTCCTTAATGCCCGCAACGGAACAGACCGTAAAGGATGGAAAGCATTTTATTTTTCAGGACGGGAAGACCGTATTCAAGTTTGCGGTCTCCAATATGGCCGATGTAGCGGAGCGCATCATGAAACGCAATGACCTAACCGATACCGATGTATCCTGGTTGGTACCGCATCAGGCCAATAAACGTATCATCGATGCCACGGCCAATAGAATGGGGCTGGACCAATCCAAGGTATTGATGAATATTCAACGGTACGGGAACACCACATCGGCAACGCTGCCTTTGCTGTTAAGTGATTACGAGGATAAATTAAAAAAAGGAGATAATTTAGTTTTTGCCGCCTTTGGTGGTGGATTTACATGGGGATCCATTTATTTAAAGTGGGCCTATTAATTGGGAGACCAAACTAACATATATTTACAACTATGGATATTAAAGAAATTCAAAGCCTTATTAAGTTCGTAGCTAAATCGGGAGCTAGTGAAGTGAAATTGGAGACGGATGACATCAAGATCACCATCCGTACCGGAAGCCCAGGCAGTGGCGAAACCACGTTTGTACAATCCATTCCTATGGCCCAAGCGCCCGTAGCACCTACCGCTGCCCCACAAACGCAGCCAGAAGCACCTGCTACTCCTGCGACCCCTGCCAAGGAAACGGAAAAGAAAGAGGACGATTCCAAATACATCACGATCAAATCGCCCATTATTGGAACCTTCTACAGAAAGCCATCTCCGGACAAACCTGCCTTTGTGGAAGTTGGGGACAAGATTGCTGCCGGTGACGTTCTTTGCGTTATAGAGGCCATGAAGTTGTTCAACGATATCGAATCTGAAGTGGCCGGTACCATTGTTAAGGTATTGGTAGATGACTCCTCACCAGTGGAGTTTGATCAACCATTGTTCTTAGTAGATCCATCATAAGGTTAAACCGCAAGCATCGAGTGCCAAATACCAAAAATGCTATTTTGGAATTTGGAATTTGAAGTTTGGAATTCGAAACTGTTATGTTTAAAAAAATACTGATTGCAAATAGGGGAGAAATTGCGCTGCGCGTTATCCGTACCTGTAAGGAAATGGGTATAAAAACGGTAGCGGTCTATAGTAAGGCCGATGAGGAAAGCCTTCATGTGCGTTTTGCGGATGAGGCCGTATGTATAGGACCTGCACCCAGTAGCGAATCCTATTTAAAGATACCGAATATCATTGCAGCGGCCGAGATTACCAATGCGGACGCGATTCACCCGGGCTACGGTTTCCTTTCGGAAAACTCCAAGTTCTCCAAGATATGTGCGGAGCACGATATCAAGTTCATTGGGGCTTCCGCTGAACAGATAGACCGTATGGGCGATAAGGCCACGGCCAAGGCGACCATGAAAGCGGCCGGGGTTCCCTGTGTACCTGGTTCTGACGGACTCTTAAAGGATTTGGCCGATGCTAAGAAGACCGCCAAGAAAATGGGCTATCCCGTCATGATCAAGGCTACTGCCGGAGGTGGTGGTAAGGGAATGCGGGCCGTTTGGAGCGAGGACGAAATGGAGGCCCACTTTGAAAGTGCCGTAAAAGAGGCCAAGGCGGCTTTTGGGAACGGAGGGATGTATATGGAAAAGCTGATCGAGGAGCCTAGACACATTGAAATCCAAGTGGTGGGCGACCAATATGGGAAGGCCTGTCACCTGTCCGAGCGTGACTGTTCCGTACAGCGTCGCCATCAAAAATTAACGGAGGAAACCCCATCTCCTTTTATGACGGACAAACTCCGGGACGAAATGGGAAAAGCGGCCGTAAAGGCAGCGGAATATATCAAATACGAAGGAGCCGGTACGGTAGAGTTTTTGGTGGACAAACACCGAAAGTTCTACTTTATGGAGATGAACACCCGTATACAGGTGGAGCACCCTATTACGGAACAGGTCATCGATTACGATTTGATCCGTGAGCAGATTTTGGTTGCGGCCGGAGTTCCTATCTCTGGTAAAAACTACATTCCAAAACTACACTCCATTGAGTGTAGGATCAATGCGGAAGATCCCTATAACAACTTTAGGCCTTCCCCTGGAAAAATTACAACATTGCACACGCCTGGCGGACATGGCGTACGTATGGATACGCACGTATACAGCGGCTATAGCATACCGCCCAACTACGATTCCATGATCGCCAAGTTGATTACCACGGCACAGACTCGGGAAGAAGCGATCAATAAAATGAAAAGGGCCTTGGACGAGTTTGTGATCGAGGGGATAAAGACCACGATACCTTTCCATAGGCAGTTGATGGACCATCCGGATTATTTGGCGGGGAACTATACCACCGCCTTTATGAACGATTTTAAGATGGATCCCCCAAAGGAAAATTAAAGTTCAAAACTCCAACAGCGATGTTGGAGTTTTTTTTGCTATATAAGGGTCACTGAGCGGAGTCGAAGTGACCCAAATAAGTCCATTCGGGCATTGAGAAGATTGCTTGTCCCCAAGCGTATTCCCAGAGTAGCCTGTCCTGAGCGTGTACCCTGAGCGGAGTCGAAGGGAGTCGAGGGAGAGTCGAACGGAAGCGAAGGATAGTCGAAGGGAGACGAAATGCCAACCTCCTAAAGAATTATCAATAATAGATTTGTGTCAAACCATCATCAAAAACGGACCAACCACAAACCTGTAATACTTTTCCTAACAAGGATTTAATTATCTTAGGCGCACTGTGGGTATATGATCAAATGATTATATGTAATTGTTGCCAGTAATATTGAAACACAAGAATGATTATACATTAATAATCATTTTAAATATATATTTCCGTTTTAGCATAAAAAATTATGAGGCGACAATATTACCTTTTAACACTAATCATACTAATAATAGGTTGTGAAAAAGAACAAACCTCTACGGAAAAGCAAATAGATATAATAGATGAAGTTTTAGAAAATGAAGACATTGACATTTCTTATATATTGGAAAATCCCATTATATATGAGAGCGTGTATTTCACCTTATCTATTAAAAACAATGAGCTTGGAATATCGAAAATAGAAGCTCAAATTGCTGATGAAATTGTTGCTCAAGTAGAAGATGGCAAAGAATTGGGGATAAACTTGAACCCTGATAATTTTCCCGCAGGAGACACTATCTTAACCTTAATAATCACAGATGCAAACGGTAATATTACCCAACACAATTATCCTATAAGCTTTCATAGAGTTCTATTGGAATTGGATTTAAAAGAAAACTTTTTCTTACCACCCCAATTTGTCGATTTTTATTTTTTCGCATCAGCTATAGATGGATCATTATTGGCATCAATAAAAATTGACCCCATATCCCAAAATTTCAAATTAACAACACCAATCGATATTTCTCCAGAGACGCCTTATTCGCTTACCTATGCGGCTATAGCTAGAGATATAAATAATACGTATACATTAACCAATCTATTTACAATTAAAGACCTCACCAGGAACAATTTACCTTTATTTTCACCCAAAGGGATATTATATTACGGTGCTTCGTCAAGAAGTGAATATAGCACTAATGGATTCCCAGATGATGATGTAATCAATATCGGTACAGTTTTTCCAAGTTACGGATATGATGTAGGGTATTATTCTAACACGAAAACCTTCGTTGTGGACAATATTGAAATGAATTTTGAAGATAGAGATATAACAAATTACTATGTTCCCTATCATAACTTATCTCAAAACGATTACGCTTATATCTGGCTTAATAAACAAGAACTATCATCAGATTTTGTATTGGACTTCAATAATTTACTTAGGGACGGTATAGAGTCAAGAATTTTCGATGCTTCTTACAATGATGGCAAAGGAGATGGTAGATTTGGCTATTTGACCATATTGGGCTATAATAATTCCCAAGATTTTCAGGATGGTATTTTTCATTATCTATGGCAAAGAAACCATGCAATAGATGCCTCATTCCCCACAGTCAATACTATACCGTATTTTTTAAACACAACTTTTGAAACATATAGTCATATTTACCAATGGGAAGACTATTATACAAATAGAATAGGGGTGCCATTAGAATCTTATAATATCCCGGCATGGTCATTTGAATATATTCAAAATGGAAAAGAAATAGATATTATCAAAAACGGAGATGGCCATACTTCTGGCAAGATTTTTTTAAATAATTTAAATGATGAAGCCATTATAAATGGAAAAAGAACCATTTACAATTGGAGTTACCTCTTTGATAGCCAGAATACTGAAAAGATAATCTTACCAGAATTACCAGATGATCTAAAGAATTCAGAGTTTGGGAGTTTACATAGCTCTAACAGCCTTTTAATAGAAAGGGTACTACTTAATAGCTATGATGGTATCTCAAGTTATCCTGATTATTTGGATAAGGTCATAAAAACGAATGAAAATATTTTAAAAGTTACTCCTAAGGTTGAAGCCAAATTTATAAACAGGAGGGGAAATCAATGGGTAATAGAAAGTGATAAGTTCTTTTACTGATTTCTTTTGTTTGAAGAATTTATTGATAGATTCTTCTCTTCATTTAATTATACAATAATAAAATTCAGAAGCAAACTTAAGCGGTGTATAATTAATTGTGGCCGGAATTTCCAACTGGAAATTCCTGCAATCAATTATCTTTAGAATACAAAACACCTAATATGGTATATAAATTAACAGCGTAAATCTATTTTTAACCTGTAGCCATATTTCAGGACTAGACATTGAACGGGAAAATCTAGGAAAGAATATGTTACTGAATATTGTGATAAAATTAGGTCCGGGCACTTGGAATATTCCAATTTTCGGAAGGAATTGCAATTGAGAATAATGGATTCTGAGGACATAGAAATTATTATGAAGCGAGTGGACCGTGATTTGAGTCGCATGGCTGCTGCCGATATTACAAGAAGCAAGGGAAAACAAATGTTCTACGGTGGATTGGCTATTATGGCCTGCGGTATACTGGGGACTACAACCACCTATCTCGGAATTCTAGATCTTGGTGACCAATTTATATTAGCCTATGGTCCGGCTCTTGGTTTAGGAATGGCCGTAGTTGGAATGCATAAAATGAGCAGTTAGAAAACGTTTGCTAAAAAAATGTAAAATCAATTCCAGGTGGATTTTCGGAAATATCAAATGAATATTTCCGTTCTAAAAACTCGCACTAATCATACATACAACGTTGAATAATAATTATGAGAGAGTTAATCACTTCTACCTATTTAGTCGTATTCTTCTGTTTTAATCTCGCAAGTCAAGAATCCGAATTTTTAGACGGAAAAATTATCACAAGAAAAGGAGACACGTTGAAGGGGCAGATTAAAGTACAAAATAGGTTTAGGAGTTTTAATAAAATTATTTACCTAGATAATGAAGGAAATGAAAAAAAAGTTGCAGTGGATAGTATTAAGAGCTATGAAAGGGGTAAAGAATTCTTTGAAACATTAATTATAAACTCTAAACTTTTTGTCTTGGCCAAACGAATTATCCTAGGCCCGAATATGACTCTTTATTATAGAAATGAGGCCACTGAAGTTTTTCCTGGACTATTAGATATGGACGGTGTATTACCAAAAGTCTTGAATAATGAATATCGCTATAAATACCTAAAAGACAAGAATAATAATGTTATTACCTTGTCTTTTACAAGAAGAGCGGGAGAGACACCCTTTAAGGATATTGTTGAGAAATTAAATTCTAAACCACTCCATAAAAATAAAAGCCTTAAAAGATTCTTATCTGAATATCCGAACATAATCAAAAAAATAGAAGCCAAGCAAATAACTAAAATCGAGGAGGTTGTAGTAGAATGTAACAATGTTAGTGGAGAATACTGGAAGAATTAAATAACTATTGCTAGTATCGTTTAAAATTTATTGTCTTTAGAATTTCCATTTTGAATTCCTTGCAATCAATTACCTTTAAGCAAGAAGTTTAATCCTATATGAAAACCCTCCCTACAGTCCTTATTTTATTCCTTACGGCACTCACGATAACCGCCCAAGACATTACTGGCGACTGGCACGGGATGCTAAAAGTGCAGGGCATGCAACTGCGGCTGGTGTTTCATATTCAGGAAGAGGGCGAGGGCTATACCGCAACCATGGATAGTCCGGATCAGGGAGCCAAAGACATTCCCGTGACTTCCACGTCTTTTGAAAATCAAGTATTAAAAATAAACATGCCCAATCTGGGGATTGTCTACGAAGGTACTTTAAACGAGGCGGGCACTATATCCGGAGATTTTAATCAATTTGGGCAAATCATGCCCTTGGAACTGAGCCGGGAAATTGCACAAAAGGAAACGGTTTTGCGCCCCCAAGAACCTGTAAAGCCTTATCCCTATTACACGGAAGAAGTCACCTTTAGAAACGAAAAGGCGGATATAGAGCTGGCCGGGACCTTGAGCCTGCCCCAAAAAGAGGGCGTTTTTCCCGTGGTGGTCTTGATCAGTGGCAGCGGGCCCCAAAATCGGGACGAGGAATTGTTCGGGCATCGGCCTTTTTTGGTCTTGGCAGACCATTTAACGCGTAACGGCATTGCCGTCCTCCGCTATGATGACCGCGGCACGGCCCTGTCCACCGGGAATTTTGAATCGGCCACCAGTGAAGATTTTTCAGAGGACGTGGAAGCTGCCATAGCCTATTTACAGACGAGAAAGGAAATCGATAAAAATAATATAGGGCTTGTCGGCCACAGCGAAGGGGGCATGATCGCGCCCATGGTGGCGAGTCGGGATAAGGACATCGCCTTTATCGTACTCATGGCAGGGGTAGGGATTCCCGGTGATGAGCTGCTTTTGCTACAGCAACGTGCCGTTGGAAAAGTGTCCGGACTCAGTGAAAATACGCTCATGGACATAGAAACGGCCAACAGGACTGTCTTTACCATGATCAAGGAATCCACGGACCTGACGCAATTAAGTGCGGACCTTACCCAATACTTTAAAGAACATCCGGGACCAAGCAAACCCCCAGGGGTTGATGTAGATACGTATGCCCAATTACGGGTAGATCAGTTGCTGAATCCATGGTGGCTGCATTTTATCCGTTATGACCCGGCGGGTACGTTAGGGGAAGTGGCATGTCCTGTACTGGCCATTAACGGGGAAATGGACGTACAGGTGCCACCACGGGAAAATCTGACCGCTATCCAAGAAGCCTTGGAAGGTGGAGGAAATACGCAGGTGACCATCAAGGAACTCCCAACGCTGAACCATTTGTTCCAGGAAAGTACTACGGGTTCTCCAACCGAATATGGGCAGATTTCCCAGACCCTGGCCCCGGAAGCACTTAATACAATGCTGTTATGGATCCAAAAACAGGTACGGCCATGAACCTGAGCTATTGGGAACGAAAATCGTGGTTGTCCGAGGTAGATTTCACCATCATCGGTAGTGGAATCGTAGGGCTGACCTGCGCGTTACGACTTCGCGAAAAACATCCTAAAGCGAACATTTTGGTTTTGGAACGGGGCGTTTTGCCCCAGGGCGCCAGCACCAAAAACGCCGGTTTTGCTTGTTTTGGAAGTATTTCGGAAATCCTGTCCGACCTAAAATCCCATTCCGAGGAGGAACTATTGTCCTTGGTGGAACAGCGCTATTGGGGCATCCAATCCCTTCGGGAACTTTTGGGCGATGATAACATCGGGTATTACAAGTATGGGGGGCATGAAGTGTTTTTGGAAAAGGATGCCGACTTATACGAACAATGCTTGGATAAATTGGAGTATATCAATGCCTTGCTGAGGCCTATTTTTAAGCAAGCTCCTTTTGAAGTTTCGGACAATAGGTTTCGTTTCAAAGGTATCCAGGAGAACTATATCACCCATCGGCTGGAAGGGCAAATAGATACGGGGAATATGATGCGGTCCCTGCTTCAGATAGTACAAACAACGGGAATACAGATCTTGAATGCCACCGAGGTTGAAAAAATCGAAGATTTGGGAAGATCGGTTTTGGTTTCTTGTGCACATTTTGACTTTAAAACAAATAAACTTTTGATTGCCACGAACGGTTTTGCCAATCAATTGTTGCACGAAGAAGTACAACCCGCCCGAGCCCAAGTAATCATCACCAAGCCTATTCCAGGTCTGGCCATCAAGGGTACCTTCCATTTTGATGAGGGCTATTATTACTTCCGTAACATCGATAACCGAATCCTCTTTGGTGGCGGAAGAAACCTCGATTTCAATATGGAGGAAACAATGGAATTCGGTTCCACACAAGTCGTTCAGGATAAATTGAAAGACCTCTTACAAACGATGATTTTGCCTCATCAAGAGGTTGAGATCGATTATGGTTGGAGCGGCATCATGGGCGTAGGTTCCCAAAAACGGCCTATCATCAAACCACTTTCTGAAAACGTGGCCTGTGGCGTACGCTTAGGAGGTATGGGCATCGCCATTGGAACCTCTGTAGGAAGGCAATTGGGCGACCTGTTTTAAGGAAAATATACCGTACACCTATTTTTAATCCATCTTATCCCTCACCCTATTGCAGATGCTATTTTCTTCCTATATTGCATGTTCCCGTTTCTGGGAATAAAGTGCCCCAAGCCTTTATAATGTCTTCCTACCTTTTTGCTTTTTTATGTTTAAAATAGAACTCCGTTATATGGGAAGAAGTTTCCTTATTGCATTAATTTTTGTTTGTCTGCTTTCGTCCTGTGCGGTGAACCAGACCAAATATCAGCGCAGGTATAATGAGGTTTGGCGGGAGATGATACAATCCCAGGCCTGGATGGAATCGCTAAAGGGCAAGAATGTTGATCCAGCAGTGGGACTTTACGCGAGTTTGGATGACGAGGAAGTCTTGGACGAATCTACTACAAATTACGAAATGGCTTTCGAGAGCCAATATCAATCCCTTGTTTCAAGGGCCTACTTTAAAATCATTACCGAAGCAGAGAAATTGGACACCCGTATTACTGCCGAATATAAACAGATACAGAACAACCCCGAAAATTTTTCAAAGAAGGAAAGGGAGGAGGTTGAGCGCAAGTTTCAGGCACACAGGGCCATGCTGAGTGGTTTACGGTCCTGGAATATCTTCAGTGACGACAGATCCGGGGATTTGGATTATTTTAAAAGGGAAAACAGGGAAGCCATCCAAGAAATGATGCAGGAGGGCAAAGGTTCGGACCAAATGATTAACTTCCTGATCTATAAATTAGCCGATTTATATCACGTTGAAGAAGCATCGGGAAATTAAAAAACGGGCCTACGAACACTGCAAGGAATTTGTATCCAATCGTATGTCCAGAATATCCAAGCAAATTCAGGAAGTTCAGGAATCCTTGACTTCTGAGACCAAAAGTAGTGCCGGGGACAAGCATGAAACCGGAAGGGCCATGTTGCAGTTGGAACGGGAAAAACTGGGCAATCAACTGGCCGAATGTGAAAAAATGCAGGAACTGCTCCATAGGGTACAGCTAGATTCCCTGAACTCCATGGGAGGCTTGGGGGCCTTGGTAGAAACGGAAGATCGGTATTACTTTATTGCAATTTCCGCAGGGGCGATTACTACCGAAGGCCTTCCTATTTACTGTATTTCCCCGGCGACACCCATCGGCAAATTGTTATTGGGAAAAACTACCGGGGAGAGTTTTTTATTTAACGGGAACGCTTTTTCCGTTTTATCGATATCCTAAATAATCCGTGGATTTTTTGCCTATCTTGACACCAAATTAATATTTGTTGCGACTTTCCTATGGATAAAAAGAAAAAGCTTCGAAGTTCTGAATGGTTCGGGGATGACGGTAAGATGGGTTTTGTACACCGTTCTTGGTTGCGAAACCAAGGATATCCCGATGATTATTTTGAGGGTAGGCCCGTCATTGGTATTTGCAATACCTGGTCGGAATTAACTCCTTGTAATGGACAACTTCGTGATTTCGCCGAAGTGGTTAAAAAGGGGATTTTGGAAGCTGGGGGCGTGCCTATGGAGTTTCCCGTGATGTCCCTAGGGGAAACGATTATGAAACCTACAACCATGCTCTTTCGCAACTTGGCAAGTATGGATACAGAGGAATCCATCCGGGCCAATCCCTTGGATGGCATCGTGCTGTTGACGGGTTGTGACAAGACCACCCCGTCCACCATAATGGGAGCCTGCAGTGTGGATCTTCCCACGCTTGTAGTACCCGGCGGCCCCATGTTAAGCGGTCGTTTTAGAGGAGAAAAGGTAGGTTCCGGATCAATGAACTGGATGATCAAGGAACGGCAGGAAAACCAAGGATATTCAGCTGCCGATATTCGGGAAGCCGAAGTCTGTGTGGCACGGAGCATCGGTCACTGTAACACGATGGGTACCGCATCAACGATGGCCACTATGACCGAAGCCTTGGGATTGACCCTTCCGGGGTATTCCTCCATTCCCGCAGCGGATTCCAGAAAGAAAATGTATGCACAACTTTCTGGTCGCAGGATCGTGGAGATGGTGAAAGAGGATTTGACCCTATCCAAAGTCTTGACGCGCAATGCCTTTGAAAACGCCATCATTGTGAACGCAGCGGTTGGAGGATCCACTAACTTGATAATTCACCTTACCGCCATAGCCCGCAGGATCGGTGTCGATTTAAAATTGGAGGATTTTGATACCATTGGAAGCAAGATTCCACTATTGGTGAATATGAAACCTTCCGGGAAATACTTGATGGAGGATTTCTATTATGCCGGAGGTCTCCCCGTGGTAATGAAGGAATTGACGCCATTGTTACATCCGGAGACGGTTACGGTCAACGGAAAAACACTGACGAAAAATTATGAAGACGCCATTTGTTATGATACCGATGTTATTGCGAAGCTTGAAAAACCTTTTCAGGAGAAATCGGGCATTGCCGTACTCAAAGGAAATCTTTGTGAGAATGGCGCGGTGATCAAACCTTCGGCTGCTTCGCCCAAACTGATGAAACACCGTGGCAGGGCCGTGGTCTTTGAAACGATGGAAGATTACCACGAACGCATAGACGACCCCAATCTGGACATCGACGAGAATAGTGTTATCGTCCTGAAAGGGGTAGGGCCCAAGGGCTATCCCGGCATGCCCGAAGTGGGGAATGTGGATTTGCCCAAAAAACTGTTGGCCAAGGGCATTACTGATATGGTCCGTATTTCCGATGGACGTATGAGCGGCACCGCAGCCGGAACCGTCGTACTTCATGTTTCACCGGAATCAACGGTGGGAGGAACGTTGGCCGTGGTAGAGAACGGGGATTGGATAGAACTGGATGTACACAAAAGAACCTTGCATTTGGATATTGACGATGCCGAATTAGCGAAACGAAAGAAAGCATGGATCCCACCAAAACCCGTTGCGGACAGGGGGTATGTGAAACTATATATTGACCATGTGGAGCAGGCCGATTTGGGTGCCGATTTGGACTTTTTGGTAGGTGGCTCAGGATCCAAGGTAGAACGGGATTTACACTGATATGGTACTGATTTATTTGCTTTTGGCCATTGTGGCCATCATTTTCCTAACGACCCGATTGAAGGTCCATGCCTTTATGGCACTCTTGATCGTTTCCTTGGCCTACGGCCTGTTTTCAGGTATGTCCTATTCTGAAATCATTGCCTCCATTAACGATGGTTTTGGGGGCACGCTGGGGAAAATTGGACTGATCATTGTCCTAGGCGTGATCATCGGAGCTTTTTTGGAAAATACCGGAGGCGCCTTTGCCATTGCCGAAAAGGTCTTGAAGTTCATCGGAAAGAAACGGATCATTACCGCTATGGGGGTTTTGGGCTATATTGTCTCTATTCCCGTTTTTGCAGATAGTGGATTTCTATTGTTGCACCCATTATCCAAAAGTCTTTCCAAAAAAGCAAAAATTTCCATTGCAGGTCCGGCCATCGCTCTTGGACTTGGCCTTATGGCCTCCCACACAATGGTGCCACCAACACCGGGTCCCATAGCGGCGGCAGGTATTTTAGGGGCCGATTTGGGCTTGGTCATTGCCTTTGGCTTTCCGGTGAGTATCATTGCTTTGATTGCAGGGCTCGTATTTGCATCGAAGTATGCCTCCCAAACTTATATTGAACCCGACTTGATCGGGGGTGCGGATTCTGAAAGGATATACAAGGAACAGCCAAGTGCCTTGAAATCTTCTGTTCCCATCATTATACCCATTTTACTGATCGTTTTACGATCGATATTGAACCCGGAACGAACCGGAATCGATAATGGTTTTGTCGACTTCCTGAATTTTGTCGGGGAGCCGGTTATTGCTTTGCTTATAGGTGTTTTTCTGTGTTTACTATTGCCGAAAAAACTGGAGTACGATATGGTCTCCTCCTCGGGATGGATTGGTAAGGCCATTATGGATGCGGCATCTATCATCTTGATAACAGGAGCGGGCGGTATTTTTGGAAAGATTCTTCAAAATTCCGGTATTGCCGAAACCTTGGGCGATTTGCTCAGCGGATATAATTTGGGTATTTTTCTGCCCTTTGTCATTGCCGCTGCCATAAAATCGGCGCAGGGATCTTCCACCGTGGCGTTGGTGACCTCGGCCTCGATTATTTTTCCCATGATGACGTCCCTAGGATTTGAAACGGAGATACAAAAAGCCTTGGTGGTGATTGTGATCGGTGCAGGATCGGCCGTAGTGTCCCACGCCAATGATAGTTTTTTCTGGGTGGTTACCCAAATGAGCGGTATGAACGTAAAAAATGGCTATCGATTATTTAGCTTGGGAAGCGGAATACTCGGCTTAACCGGGGCGTTGGCCGTGTTTGTTTTGTATACGCTGTTTGCATAACATCCAAAAAAAGACATGTTCTTATATGTTTAGGAACCGTTTTCTAGAATTCCGGTTTGGACCGATTCGCTTTTTTTTCGGCATTAGCTTTCTTAGATTTCAACCGCTTTTCTATGGCCGATTTGGAGGGCTTACTGGCTTTTCTTTTTTTGGGAATTTTAAGTGCGGCTTCCAAAAGTGCAAAAAACCGCTCAACGACCAAATCCTTGTTCTTATGCTGACTGCGGGATTCGTCGCATTGCAATAACAAGGCCCCTTCATTCGTCAATTTGGAACCCAGTTTTTTGGAAATACGTGATTTCTCGGTTTCGGAAAGAACCGATGAATTTACTACATCAAAGGACAGCTCCACCTTGGAGGACACCTTATTGGCATGTTGTCCACCTGGCCCGCTACTGCGGATGGCCTTAAATTGGAGTTCCTTTAAAATTCCTTCCTTGTCCAATCAGCTGTTTTGAACAAAGGTAAGAAACTGCTTTGGAGTGAGTTCTTAGTTGATAAAAAGGGGTGCTAGTAGTAAGGTAAAAACGACTAGGGTCAGGATAAGATGTACTCTTTTCATAATTCGTATTAATTGTAAATGAACCCAATAACGGTCCAAAGTGCGGATTAGTTTATGGAAGGGCAAAATTTTGCTGAGAATTGGCCCATTTCCCTATTTTATCGTTAAACTGTCGTTCCTCCTTGCAATCGTTGGTTTATGGTTTCGATGGAAACGTTGAGATACACTTTCTTTTCCGGTTCCAATGGAAAGGGGGAATGAAAGAATAGGGTATCCCCTTCTTCGGATGCTCCTTTGATCAAATAATAAGGGCCCATAGGATACGATTCTTTGGCGAAAACAGTGATACCGGAATTTTCAGAAATCCTGAACTCATGGGCATACACGATGATTTTTCGCTTGGTGTTGGCGTAGGATTTGAGCACATCGATAGAAATACTGTTGGCCTCGCCAAACAGGGAGGCAATATATAGGCTTTTGGGGTTTGCATACAGGTCCATGGGTTTTCCTTTGGCCAAAACGGTCTTGTCCTTTAGTACTACTACCCTGTCCGTAAAAGGAAGCACATCCTGATAATCATGGGTAGCCAGAATGCAGGTAATACCGTGGTCCCTTAAATACTTAAAAATGTTTCTTCGTAAGCTGTTTTTCAAGAAGTTGTCAATATGGCTAAAAGGTTCGTCCAAAAGAAGAATTTCCGGTTTTTGGGCCAATACACGCGCCAGTGCTACTCTCTGCTGCTGCCCCCCGCTCAGGTTTTTGACTTTGGTATGGGCAAAATCGGTAAGCTCGATCATCTCCAAAAGTTTCTGGGTACGCTCCTTTAATTCCTTCGGATAGAAAACGGAAAGATATTGACTGATATTTTCCGATACGGTTGTAAAGGGCATCAGGTCAAAATCCTGGGAAAGGTATTTCATAAACGGGGCACCAGGCACCAGATTGTAGGCCGGTCCCAGAACAGGTTCGTCTTCCCAAAAGATCTGGCCCTGTTCCAAATCCATCAGGCCATATAGAATTTTTAAAAGGGTGCTTTTCCCGCACCCGCTCTCCCCTATGAGGGCCACATGTTCCCTGCGCTGGACCCTAAGGTCTATGTTTTCCAGTACGGTATCGGCATTATAACCAAAAGAAACATTTTCTATTCGTAGCATAACCAGTGTGCTGTTCTGTTGGGCACAAAAAATCCGTTCCAAAAATAAGAACGGATTTTCCATTTAATTATTGATTTAAACCCTTATTCCTTGAATTCCTTCAATACGGATTGGTTGGGCAGTTCCTCAAAGCCCATATTGAAAAGGGTAAACCCAAAAATATCGGCATATTGTTCTATGGTCTTACTCACAGGAGTTCCCGCACCGTGGCCGGCATTGGTCTCGATTCTAATCAAGGTTGGATTGTCCCCGGCCTGTTTTTCCTGTAGCTCCGCGGCAAACTTAAAGCTGTGGGCAGGCACCACGCGGTCATCATGGTCGCCCGTAGTGACCAAGGTTGCAGGATACGCCGTTCCTTCCTTTACATTATGAACGGGGGAGTAGCCCTTGAGATAGTTGAACATTTCCTCATTGTCCTCTGAGGTACCATAGTCATAGGCCCAACCGGCTCCGGCGGTAAAGGTGTGATAGCGAAGCATATCCATGACCCCTACGGCAGGCAGGGCCACTTGCATCAAATCGGGACGCTGGGTCATGGTGGCGCCTACTAAAAGTCCGCCATTGGAACCCCCGCGGATGGCCAGATATTCCTTGGAGGTATATTGGTTGTCGATGAGGTATTCCGCAGCGGCGATGAAGTCGTCAAAAACATTTTGTTTTTTGGTCTTGATACCCGCATTGTGCCATTTCTTGCCATATTCCCCACCACCTCGTAGGTTGGGAACGGCATACACACCGCCCTGTTCCATCCAAACGGCGTTTACGATACTGAACGAAGGGGTAAGGCTTACATTAAAACCGCCATACCCGTAAAGGATGGTCGGGTTTTTTCCGTTCAATTCGATGCCTTTTTTATGGGTGATGATCATGGGGATTTTGGTCCCGTCCTTGGAAGCGTAGAAAACTTGTTTGGATTCATAATCATCTGGATCGAAATCGATTTCCGGTTTCCAATATTGCTCGTACTCCCCGGTGTCTACATTGTATCTATAGGATGAACCCGGAGTGTTATAATTGGTAAAGGAAAAATAGAATTCCTTTTCGTCTTTTTTCCCGCCAAAACCACTGGCGCTTCCCACACCCGGAAGCTGTACCTCTCGCACCAAATTACCCTCGTAATCGTACTGAAATACTTTGGATATGGCATCTACCATATACTCGGCAAAGAAGTAGCCGCCTCCCGTATTGGGACTCAATACATTTTCCGTTTCGGGAATAAAATCCTCCCAATTCTCCGGGGAAGGATTTTTGGCATCCACGGTAACGATTTTTTGATTGGGTGCATTTCTATTGGTTACGATGTAGAGTTTGGAACCTACATTCTCAATGATATAATTGTCAGAATCCGTATCATCCACAATGGGGATCAGGAGTCCGTTGGGGTCCTGTAAATCGCGAATGAACAATTTGTTTCCCGAGGTGGAAATAGACGCTGAAATGACCAGGTATTTTTCGTCTTCGGTAACACTGGCCCCAACATAGCGGTGTTTTTCCGTGGGGATACCGCCATAAATAAGTTCGTCCTGCGATTGTGGGGTTCCCAATTTATGGTAGTAGACCTTGTGTTGGTCCGTTTTGGCGGAAAGCTCACTGCCTTCGGGCTTATCGTAACTGGAATAATAAAATCCATCATTTCCTTTCCATGAAATTCCGCTGAACTTGATATCGACCAAAGTATCCTCAACAACCTCCTTGGTTTCCGTACGCAGCACGATGGCCTTGCGCCAATCACTTCCCCCTTCCGAGATAAGGTAGGCTGCCAGGGATCCGTCCTTGGTGAACTCCAGTCCGGCCAAGGAGGTGGTACCATCCTCCGAAAAGGTGTTGGGATCTAGGAACACCTCGGCTTCGGCATCCCCTTTTTTCCTATAGACCACATATTGGTTCTGCAGCCCGTTATTTTTATAGAAGTACGTATAGTCGCCTTCCGTAAATGGGGCACTTACTTTTTCATAGTTCCAAAGCTTTTCCAACCGTTTTTTTAGGTCGTTCCTGTAAGGGATGTTTTCCAAATACCCAAAAGTGGTTTCGTTCTGTTTTTTGACCCAAGCTTCGGTTTCCGGACTTCGGTCATCCTCCAACCAACGGAAGGGGTCTTTAACCTCGGTTCCAAAATAGGTGTCTACGGTGTCGACTTTGGCAGTTTCTGGATAGTTCACAACAATCGGTTCTTTTTTTGTTTCTGTCTTGCAGGCTTGCAAAGCTAGGGCAGCGCAGGAAAAGAAAAGGATCTTTCGCATGGTTTTTAAAATTAGTTGGATTAAAAATACCACAAAAAAACCTCCAAAACGGGCGTGTTTTGAAGGTTTTAACATTCTATAGTGTGAGTTTAAACCAAACCTTTCTCCACCAAATATTCCGCAATTTGGACCGCATTCGTGGCCGCACCCTTTCTAAGGTTGTCCGCAACGATCCACATGTTTAAAGTGTTGGGATTTGTTTCGTCCCTACGGATCCTACCCACGAAAACTTCGTCCTTATTATGCGCGTAGATGGGCATGGGGTAGGTGTTGGTGTCCGGGTTGTCCTGGACCGTAACGCCTGGCGTGTCGTTTAGGATTTGTCTGACTTCGTTCAAATCGAAATCATTGTGGAACTCCACATTGACGGATTCTGAATGTCCTCCGGAAGTTGGAATACGTACGGCGGTCGCAGTAACCGAAAAGGTTCTGTCATCCAATATTTTCTGGGGCTCTCGGGCCAACTTCATTTCCTCTTTCGTATACCCGTTTTCTAGGAATACATCACAATGGGGAAGGGCATTTCTACCAATGGGATACGGGTAGGCCATTTCGCCGCTTACCCCTGCGATTTCATTCTCCAATTGTTGAACGGCCTTCACCCCCGTACCTGAAACCGATTGGTACGTGGATACAATGACCCGTCTCATTTTATATTTTTTGTGAAGCGGTGCAAGTGCCATGACCAATTGTATGGTAGAGCAGTTTGGGTTCGCAATTATTTTGTCATTGCTAGTTAAAACATTGGCATTGATTTCCGGAACCACTAATTTTTTATCCGGGTCCATACGCCAAGCGGATGAGTTGTCAACAACGGTCGTTCCAGCTTCCGCGAATTTTGGTGCCCATTCCAATGAGGTATCCCCACCTGCGGAGAAAATGGCGATGTGCGGCTTGGCCGCCACGGCATCAGCCAATCCAATAATGGAGTATTCCTCACCTTTATAGGGCATTTTTTTGCCTACAGATCGTTCCGAGGCGACCAACAAAAGTTCACTAATGGGAAAATTGCGTTCGGCCAATACCTTCAACATCACCTCACCTACCATGCCCGTGGCGCCAACTACAGCTACCTTCATAATTCTTTAGTTTAAAATTCTCGCGCAAAAATAGGTATTACCCTAACTTGGACAAGGGAATTCGGAATTAATAATTAAAATATAACAAAAAGTTTCAAAAATAACATTTTGTGCAAAACCTATAATCCAGCCTTGTAAAGTCCTAAATTGATTGTCTCCCTAGCTTTTAGAGTGTTTTTAAATCTGACTATCGGATAAAAAAATACCGCCAAACTGCTAGCGAAGCAATGTTGACGGTTTTTAAAGTTAGACTGCGGTGCAGCGGTTTATCCTGTAAAGGGATAATTACTTTTTCAAGGCGTCCCTAATTTCCATAAGCAACTCCTCGGCTGTTGGGCCTTTTGGTGCTTCCGGAGCAGGCTCCTCTTTCTTTTTGGTCTTGTTGTAGGCCTTAACGATCATAAACAGTACAAAGCCTACGGTAATCAAGTTGATGATGGCGTTGACCCATTTTCCGTACATAATGGCATTTTCTGGTTTTGTAACCTCTCCATCGGCACCTACAACAGCTTCGTCCAATACGATTTTCATGTCGGCAAAGTCCAGACCACCGGCAAAGTGTCCTACGATCGGCATCATTATATCTGAAACAAACCCGTTGACAACAAGACCAACGGCCCCGGCAAGTATAACCGCAACTGCCAGGTCAATGACATTTCCGGTCATAATAAAATTCTTAAATTCTTTTAGCATGATTTAGTGTTTTATTGGTTTATAAGGATGCAATGTAAGAAAAAATAATTCTTAATAAAATGTGAAATAAATCAAATTTTAACTGGAATATATTCTTCTTACCCGTTGTGAAATCCCTGTAATCAACTCATAGGAAATGGTGTTCGCGGTTTTTGCCACTTCATGGGCGGATAGCTCAGGGCCATATAGAATCACCTCATCCCCTTCCTTACTGGGGATATCCGTAATATCGATCATAATCATATCCATACAGACGTTTCCAATAATTGGCGCCATTTTACCGTTGACCAACACAAAGGTTTTGCCCTTGCCATATTGTCTTCCAATACCATCTGCATGGCCAATGGGCAAGGTAGCCGAAACACGGGAAGACCTTGAAACATAAGCCCTGTTATAGCCTACGGTATCGCTTGGACTCAAATGGTGTATTTGTGATATGATGGTTTTTAGCGTGGCGATGGGTTTTAGTTCCGCGTCATATCTGGCTTCATTTCCATAACCGTACAAGCCTATTCCGCTTCGTACCATATCGTATTGTGCTTCCTGATAATTCAGGATTCCAGAAGTGTTGAGAATATGCCTTATGGGTTGAATTTTTAACCGATTGGTTACTTCAACACTAATTTTTTCAAATTTGGCAATCTGCTTTCTGGTGAACGCTTCTTCCTTTGGGTCTTCGGTGGCGGCTAAATGGGAAAATAGGGAAACAATTTTCAAAGTATCCTTATTTTCCAATAGCTCCAAAAGGGATTCAACGTCCTTTTCCGCAAATCCCAATCGGTTCAATCCGGTATTGAACTTGATATGTACCGGATATCGGTTGATTTCTTTCCGATTCAATAACGCAGTGAATTGGTTCAGGATCCCAAAGGAATACATACTGGGTTCCAACTGGAACGCGATGAGGATTTCTAAATTAACGGGTTGGGGATGGAGTACCAAAATGGGTTTCGTAATCCCAGCTTTACGCAGGGCAACGCCTTCTTTTACATAGGCCACGGCAAAATAGTCGGTTCCCAGTTCCTGTAGTTTCAAGGCAATTTGGTCCGCATCGCTACCATAGGCAAAGGCCTTGACGACCGAAAGAAATTTGGTGCCCGGATTTAATTTGGACCGAAGAAAACGATAATTATGTTCCAGGGACTTCAAGTCTATTTCCAGAACGGTCTCCAGGGCCTTAGGCATTTGGTTTTCTATTGGGATTTTCGATTTCCACAGAATCTACCTTCATATGCTTCACTTTTTCCTTTAACATGGCCTTGTAAAAGGCACCACGGCTTAGGGGTTCATATTCGTTCGTTTCACCTAACAGGACAAGCTTGTCGTTGTTGGATTTTCGAAAACTGTAATTGGCCAAATTCCCGGTTCTCGTACAGATGGCATGTACTTTGGTCACATATTCTGCCGTGGCCATAAGCGCCGGCATTGGTCCAAATGGGTTGCCCTTGAAGTCCATGTCCAACCCAGCAACGATTACCCGAACCCCTTTATTGGCAAGGTCGTTGCAAACGGTAACGATTTCATCATCAAAAAACTGTGCCTCGTCTATGCCAATAACATCGCAAGTGTCGGCCAAAATACGAATGTTCGCGGCTGCCGGTACAGGAGTGGAGCGTATTTCATTGGCATCATGGGAAACCACCATATCGTCATCGTATCGGGTATCCACCATGGGCTTAAAAATCTCCACTTTGAGTTTGGCGAACTGTGCCCGTTTTAGCCTGCGTATCAATTCCTCGGTCTTGCCCGAAAACATGGACCCGGCAATGACTTCTATCCAGCCGAATTGTTCCTGGTGATTAACGGTATTTTCGAGAAACATTTTGTATTTTTAAACGAAAATAAGGGGTTTTTCCGTTCTATTTATAGAATCTTAAAGTTATTAAAAAAAGGTGCGGCTTTCGCGCGGAATAAACTAATTTGTAGTTATGAAGGAAAAATTAAGGGCAGATTTGATTAAAATGTCCACAGACATCATTACTTCCAGGGAGATAAATGATATTACGGACTTGTACGAAGCTGCCAAGAAACTTTACGAGAAGATTGCGGTACTTAAGTTTATAGAAGAGGAACTGAACGACATTCAGGTGGACGTTTCCAAAAACGTCATTGCCGAAAAGTTCGAAAAAATGGCGAATGCCGTAATGCGCGCCAATACCTCCGTTCCTGAAAGCAATCCACATGAGGAGGATATCATGACACCGGGTATGGAAACGATAAAGGATATGGTTTCAGAAATGCCCAATTCTGAAAATTTGGAAGAAGTCTTGACGGAGTTCATGTCCAAACCGGATTTGATGAAGAACGACAAGGAGTTGTTCATGCCCCCGCCAACTTCCAAAAAACAGGAGACCCCTAAATCCTTGAACGAGCGATTGGCAACAAGGGAACTTCAAGTAGATCTTAACAACAAGCTCGGTTTTATAAAACATCTTTTTAACGGCAGTGCAGAGGATTACAACAGGGTATTGTCTCAATTGACTACGATAGACAGTCATGAGCGTTCCGTATCCTTCATTAAGAATATGGTAAAACCGGATTATGATAATTGGGAAGGAAAGGAAGAGTATGAGATACGGTTTATGGAACTCATAGAACGTAGATTTTTATAAAGCGACGGTATTTTTATAGCAATAAGGCCCAGCACTTGGTGTTGGGTCTTTACTTTTGTAACCATGGGAAAACTATATATTGTGCCTACGCCCATTGGCAATTTGGAGGATATCACCTTAAGGGCCATTCGGGTCTTAAAGGAGGCCGATTTGGTTTTGGCCGAAGATACCCGTACCAGCGGAAAGCTTTTACAACATTTGGAGGTATCTACGCCCATGCAGAGCCATCATATGCATAATGAACACAAAACCGTATCCGGACTTGTGGATCGCATCCAGGCAGGTAGTACAATTGCCTTGATTTCAGATGCGGGGACGCCAGCCATTTCCGATCCTGGGTTTTTATTGACCCGCGCCTGTGTGGAAGCGGGTGTGGAAGTGGAATGCCTGCCCGGTGCCACGGCCTTTGTGCCCGCATTGGTCAACAGTGGTCTGCCTAATGACAAATTTGTATTTGAAGGTTTTTTGCCGGTCAAAAAGGGAAGACAAACCCGACTGACACTTTTGTCCGAAGAAACCAGAACTATGATTTTTTACGAATCCCCGCATAAACTTCAAAAGACATTGAACAGTTTTGTGGAGTATTTTGGTGCGGATAGGCCCGTTTCCGTATCCCGGGAACTTACCAAAATGTACGAGGAAACCATCCGTGGCACCGCCGAGGAAGTACTAAAACACTATACCGAAAAGCCTCCAAAAGGAGAGATAGTGATTGTAGTTGGGGGTAAAAAATAATTCCATAACACAATTAAAATTTAGCTTAAATTGTACCCATGTGGGCACCATGGATCATTTCCGGATTTACGGTAATCGCTGTCTATTATTTGGACCGATGGGAAAATAGGCACATTAAGTCACTGTTCGATTGGATTCCTGCCATTTTGCTTGCTTACATTATCCCTGCCATTATTTCGTATGCCTTTAACGTAGACTATTCCCAAGCCGAAATCCATAATTTCAGTCGGGATTATTTTATTCCCTTGGCCATCATAGCTGTTATGAGCAGTTTGTCCTTGGGTCAGTTGAAGTCCATAGGCTATAAGCCGATACTTGTTTTTGTGGCCGGCTCTTTTTTTATAGCGGTTTTCCCGATAGTCCTTATGCTACTTTTTTCAGAGTCCGAGTTGATTTCAAAGACCTTGGTAACGGAAAACTATTGGATGGGCATTCCGCCCATTGTGGGCAGTTGGATCGGGGGAAGTACGAGTCAGCTCGTATTAAAGGAGTTGGTGGAATGCCCGGAGAATATCTTTTTGACGGTTTTGGTGATGGACAATATTTTGGTGAATGTCTGGACGATTTTGATGTTCCAGACCATCAAAAAGAGCGAAATATTAAATAAGTGGTTTCGGGTATCGGATGTTGCCATTCCTGAGGATATCCGTTTGGAAAAGGGAAGCAAATGGAACCCATGGTTATGTGCCTTGGTGCTACTTATCATAGTGGTTGTAAGCAATTACCTTATTGACAGCTTCATTGTAAAAGTGGTGCTACTTTCGTTTTTGGGGTTGGCTTTGAGTAACTTTTTGTCGAAATGGAACTTTGGATTCGCCCTAAAGTCAGGGGGTATTTTAATTATCGTGGTGATGGCGGTTTTGGGATTAAAATTACAGATTGCCACACTAGGTTTTAACCTTCCTTTTTTCGGATTCTTATGTGTTTGGCTTTTGGGCCATTTTATTTTTATGGTCTTGGTCGCCAAAGCATTGAACGTGAATATGGCTTGGGTACCTATTGCCAGTATGGCTAATGTGGGCGGTATTGCCACGGCTCCGGCGGTTACTGCGGCTTACAATCTCAAGTGGATGCCCCATGCCATTGTCTTGGCCATCTTGAGTATGGCCACGGGTACCTTTTGGGGGATGTTGACGATTTGGTTATTTAGGAGTTTTGTGGTGTAAATGAGCAGGTTTCAAAAACAAATTACTTCTCGACTGCGCTCGAAGTGACAGAAAAATCACTTTTTTACCAACAACCATGAACCATCAACTTTTAACTAATACAGAGAGCCATCATGCTTCCCTTTCTCCCAACCGTGTTTTCCCAAGTATTGGTCGGCACTTTGTACCGCTCCATCCTCAATGGAGGTTCCCATGGAGTCGTTCCAGCGGTTGAGGTAGCCAAACAGGGAAATCACTCCCAACATTTCCACAATTTCACCTTCGTTCCAGTATTTATAAAGTCGTTCTTTTATTTCGGCATCCACGGCGTTGGGTACTTGGGAGGCTTGCAGTGAAAAATCCAGAGCGGCCCGTTCCGCATCGGAGAAGGCAGGGTGGGTTCTGTATTCCCATATATTTTCCAATTGTTCATGTTCCGCCCCATATCGCTCTGCTGCTCGAATGGCATGTGCCTGACAGTAGCGACAGCCCGTGGCATTACTACTGACCCAGGCAATCATCCTCTTAAGTGCGGAAGTGACCCTACCTTCATTCGCCATCACCGCTTTATTTAGGTTTATGAAGGCTTTTGAAATGGCAGGACGGTGCTGCATGGTCAAAACGGAATTAGGGCAAAAGCCCAAAGTCTCGTTGAAAAATTCGGCTAATTTTTTTGTTTCGGGGTCGTGGCTGGGGTCCAAAGGATTTACAAGTGCCATAGGCTATTTTTTGGAGGTTAATTATGGTATTTTTGTAGTCCACAAGAAACAAAAAATTATGGGTACAACAAATCACATTACCACCAAATGGTTGGGAAACATGGCCTTTGAGAGCAATAATCCATCGGGGCAAACGATACGCATAGATATCGCCAAGGAAGACGGTGGCGATGGGAGTGGGGTAAGACCCAAAGCGTTGATGCTATCCGGATTGGCAGGATGTTCGGGCTTGGATGTTGCCGCGCTTATCAAAAAAATGAAATTGGAAGTGACCGATTTTCATATCGAAACCATCGCCAACCTTACGGACGAGCACCCTAAATACTATGACAAGGTCATTATTGAATACCATTTTCACGGCCCTAACCTTGAAGAAAAAAAACTACAACGCGCCGTAGATCTATCGGTAGAGAAATATTGCGGGGTAATGGAGATGTTTAGAAGGTTTGCCGAGTTGGATATTAAAACTATATTTCACAATAGTTAAATTCAAATTCAAACGTCAAGTTCAAGTTCAAAGGAATAGCGATGAATCCCGAGAGGAAATTTGATTTAGAAGAAAGACTTGTAAATTTTGCAGCGGATATCGTTTTCTTCTGCAGAGATATGCCCTCAGATATGACAGGTCATTATTATGGTAACCAACTGTTGAGATCTGGTGGTAGTTCTGCATTGAATTTTGGCGAAGCACAGGGCGCAAACTCAGATAAAGATTATATCAACAAGGTCTCGATTACTCTAAAAGAATTAAAAGAATCCAGGGTAAATTTAAAAATTTTGGACCGGGTGAACTATGGGGACAGCTCAATGCGAAATAAATTGTTGAACGAAGTAGAACAACTTGTAAGAATTATTGCTACTATTATCAAGAACAAAAAACAAGGACAAGATACCCTTTGAACTTGATATTTGAGTTTGAACTTGAGCTTTAGAAAATGCGCTGGACGATAAAACCTAGACCGGAACAAGTTGAGATTGAGCGATTGGCCAATGCCTTGGGTGTGGAAAAAATCGTGGCCCATTTATTGCTTCAGCGGGGTATTTCAACTTTTGAGGAGGCTAAAAAATTCTTTCGGCCACAATTGGAGGAATTGCACAATCCTTTTTTGATGAAGGACATGGATTTGGCGGTAGCCCGGATAGAAAAGGCCATAGCCGAAAATGAAAATATCCTGGTTTATGGCGATTACGATGTAGATGGAACCACGGCCGTAGCCCTAGTATCTTCCTATTTACTTTCGTATTACCCCAATGTGGCCACCTATATTCCCGATAGATACGATGAGGGTTACGGGGTTTCCTATAAGGGCATCGACTTTGCCGAGGACAATGGGTTTAGCCTCATCATCGCCTTGGATTGTGGTATCAAGGCTATTGAGAAGGTTGAATATGCTTCCAAAAAAGGAATCGATTTTATCATTTGCGACCACCACCGTCCGGATTCTGTTTTGCCCGCTGCCGTTGCCGTCTTGGACCCCAAACGGGAGGATTGCAACTATCCCTATGATGAACTCTGCGGTTGTGGTGTGGGGTTTAAGCTGGTTCAGGCTTTAGGTTCTCTACGAGGTGAAACTATAGATGATTTGTTGTACTACCTTGATTTAGTGGCAACTGCCATTGGGGCCGATATTGTTCCGATAACCGGAGAGAACCGAATCTTGGCGTTTTATGGCCTACAGGTTATCAACCAGAATCCAAGGGCCGGGTTCAAGGCCATCATACAACAACTTAAAAAATCGACCCTGACCATTACCGATGTTGTGTTTATCATCGCGCCCCGTATCAATGCCGCCGGTAGAATGGAGCACGGCCAACATGCCGTAAACCTACTCACCGAAACGGATATTTCCAAGGCTATGAGGTTTGCATCGGAAATAGAGAAATATAATTCCGATAGAAAAGGATTGGACCAGGAAATTACCCAAGAAGCCCTTCTGCAGATTCAGAACAACAAGGAGGAAGACCGATTCACATCGGTGGTATTTCAAGAGCATTGGCATAAAGGTGTTATTGGTATCGTGGCCTCCAGATTGACGGAAACCTATTATAGACCAACGCTTGTCTTTACCAAAAGCGGGGATAAATTGGCCGCCTCCGCCCGATCGGTTAAAGGTTTCGATGTGTATAATGCCTTGGAACGTTGTTCGGATTGTATCGAGCAATTCGGTGGCCATAAATATGCCGCCGGACTCACCTTATTGGAGGAACAGTATCAGGCATTCAAGGAGCAGTTTGAAAAGGTGGTCAAGGAAACCATAGATCCTGCCCTCTTATCTCCTGAAATCCTGGTCGACTCCATAATCGAACTTAAGGACATTACCCCAAAATTATTACGGATTATCCGCCAGTTCGCACCTTTTGGACCGGCAAATATGGCTCCTGTCTTTATGGCCCAAAATCTAGTGGATACGGGCTATGCCAGAACTGTAGGGCAGGAAGATGCCCATTTAAAGGTATCCGTTACACAGGAGGATAGCCACAGGATTGACGGCATTGGGTTCAATCTTGGGAATAAACTTGCCAGGGTTACCAGTAGGAAACCCTTTGATGCCGTATTCTCCATCGACGAAAATGAGTGGCAGGGGAACATCAGTCTTCAGCTAAAAATCAGGGATATAAAATAGCGAATGCATGACCAAAAAGATTGACCCGTATGCAGCCTTGCGGTTTAGGGAATTCAATATTTTTTTATTGGTGCGCTTTGCCATGGTCTTTGCTTGGTCCATGCAGTTCATTGTAATCGAATGGCAAGTGTATACCTTGACAAAGGACCCGTTGTCCTTAGGCATCATTGGTTTGATGGAGGTAATCCCGGCCGTGGGGATGGCACTTTTTGCAGGCCATATCGTGGACCAAAAGGAAAAGCGGAACCTTTTGGTGAAATGTATTTTGGGCTTTTCGGTGATTAGTTTCGGTCTATTTTTGTTGAGTTGGCCCGGTTTGGAAGACACTTGGCAAACAAAGACCATTTTGTATGGAATCTACGCCCTTGTTTTTTTGGGCGGTCTGGTGCGTGCCTTTTTGGGTCCCACGATTTTTTCCTTGATTGCGCTTATCGTGCCGAAGAAAATTTATCCGAATGCGGCCACGTGGAGCAGCTCTACCTGGCAATTGGCTTCGGTTTTAGGTCCTGCATTGGCAGGATTTTCCATTAGTTTTATTGGGGTACATTGGTCCATGTGCGTCATTTTTGGATTTTCGGTATTGGCATTGATTACCTTGTTCCAAATACCACGAAAACCGATCATGAACCCCAAAATTGGGGAACCGGTCTTTCAAAGCTTAAAGGAGGGTTTAAAGTTTGTATTCAATACCAAGGCCATTTTAGGCGCCCTCACCTTGGATATGATCGCGGTACTCTTTGGAGGCGCCGTTGCCCTTTTACCTGTTTTTGCCCAGGATATTTTACATGTAGGTTCTGAAGGTTTTGGGATTCTAAGGGCCGCCCCAGCCGTAGGTGCATCCATTACCATGTTGGGGTCTACTCGCTTTCCTTTGCATAAAAACGCGGGAAAAAAACTCCTTTGGGCCGTTTTTGGGTTTGGGGTCTGTATCATCGTTTTTGGGATGTCCACGTATTTTTGGCTATCGGTAATAGCACTATTTGTGAGCGGTGCCGTTGACGGAGTGTCCATGATCATTCGTCAGACCATCCTACAATTAAAGACACCGGACAATATGCGGGGTAGGGTTGCATCGGTAAACTCCATGTTCGTGGGCTCTTCCAACGAATTGGGCGCTTTTGAAAGTGGGGTTACCGCCAAACTTATGGGAACGGTTACGGCCGTTATTTTTGGTGGAAGTATGACTATTCTAACCGTTGGGTTAACAGCGCTGGCATGGCCATCCTTTAGAAGATTGGATCTTTCCAAGGATATCGAGGACCATGAAAAGGAATGATCATGCAACCTATCATCTTTTAAATGTAGCTACAAGACCAGTAGGGTTAAATATCAATTCGTTCTCGTTGATATAAAATGCCCCTTGTAAGGAATCATTGAGATAGAGAATTTCATCCTCACCCAATTTTTTAATTTGATAAGGATATAAGCCTTGCACAGGCCCAAAATAATCTCTTTTGTTCTTTATATGAACTTGGTTGTTTATTGTGTCAAAAGTCCAAATGATAATATCACTTTTGTAATTTGTGAATTGACCAGTAAATCCCCCACCATAGCTGTCCAAATGCCATTTTCCGTTGAGGGAATAAGGTTCATATATGGGTGGGTCCTCATTTTTGTCGCAACCTGTTAATCCAACAATAAAAACCGAAAATACCAGGAGAAAATTCAGTGTTCTGAGCATCGAGCCTTTTTTGGATTAGGATACTAAATTGAGAAAAGGTTGCGTTCTGCCAATGAAATGGAGTAAACTTTAATGTTTTTCTAAGGTAAGATGCTTCCCATCAAAAACGGCATAGGTAAAATAGGTTACCCAATCCCCAATATTGGTATACCTTGATTTTTCGTTGAGGTCGATTTCCAAGGGTAGATGTCGATGTCCGAATATAAAGTGATCGTAGTGCTGATTCTCCAGTTTACGTTTGGCATACTGTACCAACCATTCCTTGTCCTCCCCTAAGAATTTGGCATCATCATCGCCGGAAATCAATTTGTTTTTTACCGAGAAGTACTGGGCTACCTTTACCCCCAAATCTGGATGTAGCCACCTAAAGAACCATTTGGCCACTGGATTGGTAAACACCTTTTTCATTCGTTTGTATCCTTTGTCATGAGGGCCTAGGCCATCACCATGTCCTATAAAAAATGAAACCTTGTTTATCTGGTATTGTTTGGGTGCATGATACACTGGAATATTCAGTTCTTCCTCAAAATAGCCGTTCATCCAAAGGTCATGATTGCCCACAAAATAATAAATGGGAATTCCAGCATCCGATAGTTCTGCAAGTTTCCCTAAAGTTCTGGTAAAACCTTTTGGCACAACCGTTTTATACTCGAACCAAAAATCAAAGAGGTCGCCCAAAAGAAAAATGGCACCGGCATCGGTCTTAATCCCATCCAGCCATTTCACGAATTTTTGCTCCCTTGGAAAGCTCGTTTCGGTATTGGGGGCACCCAAATGATTATCGCTCGCAAAGTATACCTTTTTGCCAATGGGAAGATGTATAGTGGTCATGATGGATAAAGATAGGAAATGTTTGCGCCTTAATTGTCACTAGCGTGCCATTCTGCAAAGGAGGTTTCCGTTTCCTGAAGTTTCAAAGAGAATAGTTCGATGTTTTTGGGAAGTCTGGCCTTAATTTTTTTTGCAAAGTCTATGACCATATTTTCACTGGTAGGCTGGTAATCAGCCAAAATCACGTTATGACCTCTTTCCGTAAGTTCTTTGGCAAGATCCACATGGGGCGTATTTTTGTTGAATACCGTGGCATGGTCAAATTTGTCCACGATTTCCTCTTTGACAATTTTTTTCAAGTCGCCAAAATCAATGACCATTCCCAGTTTCACATGGGAGGTATCCGTAATGGGTTTTCCAATTACTGTAACCGAAAGTTTATAGCTATGCCCATGTACGTTTCGGCATTTGCCGTCGTAGCCATACAGCGCATGGCCGGTCTCAAAATTGAACTGTTTGGTAATCCTAATAGTTCCCATAAGAATTCATTGATTGTACAAAGGTATTCAATTTGTAAAACCGATCTGATTTAGAATTACATTTGTCGGCTTTTTAAAAAAATCGAAATGGCCGGATTGGTAGAACAACTTGACTTTGAGGAGAATCCGCTTTTTGAGCGATTGATCGAGGATATCCTCAGGGACGGTTACAGTATCCTGGATACATTTTTTCCCGAGGAAACCATCAACGGACTACGTGCCGACCTGCTCCACAAATATGAAGAGGACTATTTTAAAAAAGCGGCCATTGGGAACCGTACCAATGAAATCATTAAAGCGGAAATACGGGGCGACTTCATTCTCTGGATGGACGAGGCCAAACTAAATACTATCCAATCGTCATTTTTTAATCGGATCAACGAACTTTCCGATTATCTCAACAAGACCTGTTTTCTGGGTATCTTAAAAAAGGAATTTCATTATGCGGTATATCCAGAAGGCAAGTTTTACAAACGGCATTTGGATACCTTTCAAAATGATGACGGGCGCAGACTTTCCGTCGTGTGTTATTTGAACGAGAACGATTGGTTACCTGAACACGGGGGAGAGTTGTTACTTTACCTAAACGATGAAAATGGAAAGGAATATGCCAAGCGGGTTTTTCCAATGCCCGGTAGGACGGTCATATTTGAAAGCCAAAAAATTGAACACGAGGTAAAACCGGCCAACCGCCAACGATTGAGTATCACGGGCTGGTTGAAGACACGTTCATAAGATCAAGTTCAAGTTTCAAATTCAAATACAAACTCAAATATCAAGTACAAATACAAGTTCAAGCTCAAATATCAAGCACAAGTTCAAACTTGATTATGTCCAGTGTCTGGTTAAAACCGCGGATCTAATCCCTGTTAATTTGGAATTTCCTCTGAATTTTGGAAGTTGAGGAATGGCTAGGGCTAGCGTTTGAACTTACGCCTTGTACGTATTCTGTTCACAAAATACACAACTACGACAAAGAGGGCAAGTATGGGAAAAATGAGATCCCCGTTCAAAAACTGCAGAATTTCCATGGAGTTAAATTGTTACGTACAACAACGGTATAAACTTTGTCATATTGCCTATTGTTTGAATTTTGAAAGCGCATTTCGGGTAAAATCTGAAAGTACCAAGGTACCTGTAATGGCAGCACGCTCAATCAATAATTGGCCCCAATGATCGGTCCCCTTCCACAAGACCTTTTTCCATTCCGTTAGTCCATCTGGATTGTAGGAGGCCAATTTTTGGGTGAAAAAGTCGAGTTCCTTGTCCATCTCTGAAAAGGAATCGAATACCCTGGAAAACAGTCCCTTTTCCTGGGCCCAGTAGGCCGATTTCCACTCGGTTGGTGCCAGTGACAACTCTGATAGTCCGCCCGTTCCTATTTTACGTTCCACGGCCGGTTCAATGACCAAGGGCGCGATTCCAATACTCAATTCCGATAGTTTTATGGCGGCATTTTCATGTGCAAATACATAATCACAGGCGGCGGCCAATCCAACGCCCCCGCCCACGGTTTTTCCCTGTAAGCGGCCTACGATCACTTTTTTACAGGTTCGCATGGCGTTGATGACATGGGCAAACCCACTGAAAAACTCCTTGCCTTCTTCCAAGTTGGATACGGCCATCAATTCGTTAAAGGAGGCCCCGGCACAGAAGGCCTTTTCCCCTTCGGACTTTAAAATGATCACATGTACATCCTTGTTTTCGGATAGTTTGTCAAATTCCTTGGCCAGCCGGTCCAATAGAACCGCCACGAAGGAATTACTGGCGGGATGCCCAAACTCTATGGTCGCCACATTGCCGTTCATACTGGTGTAAAGACTGCCGTTTTCCCTATCGGTTCCCATAACAAAAAGGTTTTCATCAAAATTAATGGTTTTGTAACAGGGGTCGAAACTTTCTTCGGAATTTAAGGACCAAGGCCCCACCCCGTATCAGCATCCACAGCGTAAACGCTACCCAAATGCCCGTAAGTCCCCAACCTAAATACCTCCCTAAGAAAAGCACGGGTATAAATCCTAAAAAGGTTGCGATGAGCAGGGTATTGCGCAGGTATTTCATTTCGCCCAACCCTTTAAACACGCCATCAAGAACAAAGGCGATGGTATTTATCGGTAAGCCTATTATGATAATGTAAAATACACCATAAAAAGCGTTCAACACCAGCTCCTCGTTGGAGAAGAGTCGGCCTATTGGTTTATAAAACAGAAAGGATACCGCCATAAGGACCAAGCTTACATAGATTCCATATTTCACAATTTTCTTTGCCAAAAGCCATAAGTCGGCATAGTTCTTTTCCCCCAAAAGCCTTCCTCCCATAATGTTTCCGGCGGCTCCATATCCGTCGATAAAAAATGCCGAAAAAAGCCAAAGATTGATGGCAATGGTATGTGCGCCTATGAATTTATCGCCCAAGGCGGTCGCCTCTCGTACCGCCAGAATAAGGGCGGTGTTCAATGCCAGGGCCCTTACAAAAAGGTTTAGGCTCATTATCACCAAGCGTCCCAATTCTGGATGTATCGGAAATTTCAGTACGAGACTTATTTCGGTCTTTTTCCATAGGAGCCATAGTGCCATAATGGCCATAACGGATTGTGCGATAAGGCTCGCCCATGCCGCTCCGTCCAAATACATGGGGGCAATAATTCCATCTACCCCATAGACCAAAAGAAAATCCAGTATCACGTTGAGTACCGCTCCCATAATCGCGATGACCATGGGCCAATAGGTATTTTGCAGCCCTCTAAAAATACCCATGACGGCAAATACGAAAAGGGTAAGGGGAAAGCCCCAAACCCGAATGGAGTAGTAACTGATGCAATATTCCAGAATTTTACCGGAGGCGTTCAATAGCTCAAAAATCTCACGGATTACAAATACGGTGGACAACAAAATGAGCACACTCAGGGCTATATTTAAGTAAATGGCCTGTGCGGGCAAGGTCTTTACCTCTTCGAGTTTTCCCGCTCCCAGGTATTGGGAGATGATGGCCGAAATGGCACTTCGGGTCTGACCCAACACCCAAATAAGCATGGATAAAAAGGATCCTACGATTCCGGCCGCCGCAAGTGATTCCAGCCCGTCTATGGGAATATTACCCACAATCGCCGTATCGGTAATGGAAAGTAGGGGTTCTGCAATTCCGGCAACCGTGGCCGGTATGGCCAGGCTATTGATTCTTTTTAAGGTGACAGTGGATTTCAAAATGGCTTTACACTACAAGTTCATAACAATGAAAGGGGTAGGTACTCTGTTCTGGAAAGTAAATATCCTCCAATTTTTTATAACCCCTTGCCTCATAAAATCGCTGATTCCTTTTGTTCCGACTAAAAGTGTCCAACCGGATAGATTTAAAATCGTTTTCCCGGGCATAGTTCTCTGCAAAGTCCATCAGTTGTTGGGCATAACCCTTTCCCTGATGCTCTGGATGTACCGCCAATCTATGAACGTACAGGTTTTTGGAATTGGGCGATAACCAGGCGACCTCCCTATATTCTTCGTCCATGAGCGTAGAGATGACAATACACCCAATAATATGTTCCTCTTTCTTCAGGACATATAATTCCTGCCTTTCTATATCTGAAAGGAATTTTTCCTCGGATGGATATTCTGTCGTCCATTGAAAAATATTCTTGGATTCCATGTGCACTCTACAGGCCCTTGTCATGGATAGAATTTCTGGAATTTCCGATATCTTTGCAGGCTGAATCACCATCCGATGTATTAAAATTGTAAATTTAGAGGATTTAACAACAAAACCACCATGAAGAATATCCTTGTTCCCATTGGCACATCTCCCGATGCCAGCGAAACCTTACAATATGCCGTAGACTTTGCAACCGATTTTGGTGCCCAGGTTTATGTAATGGAAGTCTTTAACGTTACTTCCAAAACAGGAACCTTGGCCAATGTTTCGGAAAAAGTTGCCGAAAGTGGAAAGGAGCGTTTAAAGGGAGTAATCGCACAGATCGATGCAAAACAAATCGATATAAAAATTGCTTCTTATAATGGGGAATTGGTAGATGGACTTGTGGAAATCGATAAGGAACTTGGTATAGATTTGATCATTCTAGCTCCTAGAAGCAATGACATACGGGAGGAAGTCTATTTGGGTCCAACATCTGGTAAAATCGTAAAACAGACAAATATCCCAACCTTGGTCGTACCCAAAGGAACCCAGTACAAGCCATTTCATAATATATTGGTCGCCTTTAGATCTGGTATCCTAAAAAGGAAAAGAATCTTAAACCCCTTGATTACCATTTCTGAAAAGCATCGATCCAAGGTTAATTTATTATTGGTGAAGACCCCGGGATATTCAGATGAAGATTTAAAGATAAATACGGCCTTGATGGACATAAGCTCCCAGTTGACAATCACTGAAAATGCGACTACCTATTTGGGCGTATTGGAGCATTTTCAATCCAAACACCCGGAACTATTGTGTGTCTTTAGAAGAAAGCGGGGCTTCTTTAAAAAGCTTTGGGAGAAGAGTACTATTTTAAAATCTGAGTTCTCAGTCCCCATCCCTGTATTGATATTGAGTACAAAGAAAGATTAGGATGGATTTTGATACGTTCTGAAAAAGTATTTCCTTTGCCACGCAAAATGGGGGATTAGCTCAGTTGGCTAGAGCGCTTGCCTGGCAGGCAAGAGGCCACCGGTTCGAATCCGGTATTCTCCACCAGAGCCACACGAAAGTGTGGCTTTTTTGTTTTTAGGAGTCTGATTATTGGTTCAGGTCTATTTCAAAGGTGTCATCAATTCTTCCCACATCAATAGATAGGCCTGTATCATTCCTCTTGGCAAGATATGTGAACTTGGCTCCCCATTTTATTTCATTGGCCTTGTAGGATGATCGAGAATAGACGGATTGTGAAAATGAATCGTCAAATGCTTTTATGACAACAATGAACTCGGCTTCCTTTTCAATAAGATTTTGTTGATTGAATCCATAAATTGGACTTTCACTGGAAACAGGGTGCACAATGGTCCACATGGTGGGAAAGAAGACTACCTTGGAACGCTCCAGTTCCAAGGAGTAGAAATCGCGTAAATCTGAATTCGCTCTTTTTAAGGAAAGGTTTACGTTCACTTCTACCTCCAATAATTGGTTCTTTTTGGGATTCACTACCCGGAACATAAAGCCATTTATCTCTTTATATGGAGCAATTACGGCAATGGAACTGTATTTAATGCTGGCTACGGGTTTTGAAAACCTTCCATACATAAGTCCGGTGGCCAAGGCAAACAGCAACAGGCCCAAAAGCGATTCTGAAGCGGCGACAATGTTAGCGGCTAGGTTTAAAGGTGCTATTTGGCCATATCCCAAGGTGGTAATGGTCTGGGCACTAAAAAAGAAAGCTTCAATGAATTGATCCAATTTGGTCGTGCCATATATTCCGGTCAAGTGCTCCGTTCCAATTAATAAATAAAGGGATGCAAAAACCAGATTAATCGTAAAATATCCTAGGGCAAGAACCAATAAAAATTGAAGCCATGACATGGAAACCAGGGAATGAAAAATATTCATTCCCTCAAAAAAGGAAACATTTTCTTTATGAACGTTAAACGTACCATCCTTATTAAGGGCTCTGTAACCACTTGAAGGAACTTTGGTATCCAGACCAAGATCGTTGTATTTTTCCTTATTATATAGTTTCAAACTTCCTTGATTTTTCCTTCTTGGTATTTTTTTAGCGCTTCTTATTTTTTACCTATAAGAATATTGCTCAATTCTTCCAAGGTTATCCCTTTTGTTTCGGGCATCATGAATTTTACGAATAAAAGCTGTAAAACCATCATAAAAGCAAAGAAAGCAAATACCATTCCCGCTCCGATACTGGAAAAAAGAAACGGCACTGCGGCGGGGATAGCCGCTGCCATGACCCAATGAACTGATGAGCCAAAAGATTGACCACTCCCCCGTAGGTGATTGGGGAATATCTCAGAAATAAATACCCAAATAATGGTTCCTTGACCAATGGCATGCGCTGCAATAAAAATGAACAGGAAGATAGGAACCGCCATTCCATCCCACCCTAGGAAGAAAGCACAGGCTACTAACGAGAGGGATATTATATAACCAATAGAACCTATATACATTAATTGCCTTCTTCCCAAACGGTCGATCAAGTTGATGCCTATCAACGTGAAAATCATATTGGTCACCCCAATGCCCACACTACTCAAAAGTGCCGTGCTCTCCCCAAGTCCGGCCTCTTCAAAAATCCTGGGTGCGTAATATAGGAACGCGTTGATTCCCGAAGTCTGATTAAAAAAAGCGATTAGGAAAGCTAGGATCAAGGGGAACCGATACTTTTTCATGAATATGTGTTCATGACTTTCTGGCATTGCATTATTTTTTTGAATTTCTTGGATCATTTCGTCCACGTTTCTATTTGGATTGATTAACTGAAGTATTTTGCCCGCCTCTTCGGGTTTTCCGTTGATCAATAACCACCGTGGGCTTTTGGGCACAGATAAGATAAATAATGTATATATGATGGCTGGAAATGCCTCTACGCCCACCATCCATCGCCAATCATTATCTCCAATTCCACTTAAAAGGAAGTTCGACAAAAACGCGATCAGAATTCCAAATACTAGACTGAACTGATAAAAGCCTACAAGTTTTCCCCTTTTATCCGCAGGAGAGATTTCCGAAATATAGGCGGGAGCGGCAATCGTGGATATACCCACACCCACGCCACCAATGAACCTAAAGAAGGCAAAGGTTATCGGGTCATTGGCCAAGGCCGATCCAATGGCAGAAATACTGTATAATAATCCAATGGCAATAAGGGTATTTTTTCTACCCCATTTATCCGTAGGAATACCTGCGAAGATGGCACCCAATACAGTACCCCAAAGAGCACTGGAAATTACTACCCATCCATGAAATGAATCGGAACTATCCCAAAGTGCCTGTAATTTTTTATCGGCCCCTGAAATAACTACGGTATCAAACCCGAATAAAAAGCCCGCTAACGCAGCGGTAATTGACCAACGTACAATTTTGTTCATCTATTAATTTTTTGAAACCGTTAAATATAATAAATCGAAATCGTTAAATGTTTACCTATATCCGCTACTTTAACCCAAATTGATTGATAGCTTTGTAATAATTTTTTATTATGAATTTGAAGGACAAAGTAGCGTATATTACGGGAGGTACAAAGGGAATAGGTTTGGGGGTTGCCCAAACGTTGTTGGATGTCGGTATGCGGGTAGCCATTAGTGGCAGATCGGAGGCCAGTGTGGACCAGGGCCTAAAGAGCTTAAAGAGCGATAAGGTTTTGGGTATTGTTTCTGATGTATGCAAAATAGCCGATGAGCAAAAAGCCGTTAACGGCATCCTTGAAAAATGGGGACAGCTAGATATTGTACTTGCAAATGCCGGTGTGGGAAATTTTGCCGCAATCGATGAAATGACAGATGAACAATGGCACCAAATGATCGACACTAATTTGAATGGGGTCTTTCATACATTAAAAGCTTCCGTTGACGCATTGAAAAGGTCAAAGGGATACTACATGACCTTGGCCAGTTTGGCGGGAACCAATTTTTTTGCCAATGGTGCTGGGTACAATGCTTCCAAATTTGGTGTAGTCGGGTTTACCCAGGCTGCCATGCTGGATTTACGAAAGTACGATATAAAAGTAACTACTATTATGCCGGGCTCCGTGGCAACTCATTTTAATAATAATGTTCCCGATGATTCCGATGCCTGGAAAATTCAACCGGAGGATATAGGCCAATTGGTTCTGGACCTTTTGAAAATGCATCCAAGAACATTGCCTAGCAAAATAGAGGTAAGACCTACACGGCCCGATAAAAAGTAAATTACACTACTTTTTCCAAAAACGGGATATCAGGGTTCAGGATTTCTTCTATCAATTGAAACAACAATTTTTCAAATTCAAGGATGACCTCTTTGCCTATATTAGGATTCTTTTTTGAATCTCGGGTAGATGATTTTTTGTAAAAGAGCATCAGGCCGTCCTTTAGATTTTTGATGCTGTATATGCCCGCATGTATATTCTCCAGGGGGTTTTCGGCCAGAAACATATACGAATAACAGAGTAGTTGAAATGCCTTGGCGCAGTCATAGGATTCGGTGAGATTTTGCCAATCGATTATCTCAATATGGCGCTTTTCTACCTTTCCTGTTTTGTAGTCTATAATACGGGTCACGCCGTCGCATAAATCTATTCTGTCAAGTTTTCCCTTGAGTACTACTTTCTGGTTGGAGTTGGGAAGGATAATTTCCAGATATAGTTTTCGTTCCAACCCTATAATTTTAATCCTGTGCGATGCAAGCGCTTCAATTTCATGGTCCAAGAAATTCTCTATATACCGGACCACTACATTATAGGCAATTAGATTTTTTCCACTGTCATAGGCGCCATCCATATAGGATTTCTGAAAGTTTTTATGCACGATGGATTCTATGGAATCCTTTGACTTGATAAGTTGTTCGCGGTCTATTTCTTTGTCTAGGAAAGGTGTATAGAGTTCTTCAAGCGTGTCGTGGATGATGGTACCCATGGTGTTCGCAGCTATATTCTCTTCTACCTCTTCATTATCCTGAATGCCTAATAGATTCTGTTTATAAAAATCTATTGGATTTCTAATATAATTACTTAATGAACTGGGAGAAAATCCCTTTTGGGCATAACTTTGCAATAAATCCATAAGGCTAGGTGTCTTATGGACCATTTTTGGTGGTACGGTAAATTCCCCAATATTGGGAGATGCTATTTTTTCTATTACATCCCGTCTATTTCCATCCGTTAGTATTTGCGTTATCAACCTACTTTTTTCACCTCCTTCCAGTACATCGGGTTCCGTGTTGTATAACAAATAAACGTTTTTAGCCCGTTGCAATAACCGATAAAAGTGATAGGTGTATACCGCATCCTTTTCCTTATAGGTTGGCAGACCGAATTCAATTTTCAGATCAAAGGGAATGAATGAATTATTGGATTTGCCCGAAGGAAGAATGCCTTCATTTACGGAGGTCAGGATTACCGTTTCAAAATCCAAATTTCTACTCTCCAGCATCCCCATAATTTGAAGGCCATCTAAAGGGTCACCCTGAAAATCCAAGGTTTCTGAGGCAAGTAATTGCCTGAATAGACTTTTTATACTTTTTAATGAATTCAGGTAGGCATACTCCTGTATCAGTTCCATTATTTGATTGAACAGCGTATGTAATTTGTACAATTGTTCCAATCCCAAATAGTCGATCTTGTTGTCAAAAACCCACTTGAAATCGTGAATGAGTAAGTTGCATTGATGAACAAATTGAGTGGGGGATTCATACTGGAAAAATAGTTTTGAGAGTTTTTGTTCATCTACTTTCGGGAATTTCGCGAAATCATTTTCAGTAATGTATATCCAATTTTTTTTATGGATATGAGTGGTCAATTCCCCTATTTTAATATTGTACTTTTCTAAAACTATTGCGGTAAAGGGGTTGTTTAGGAATGAAGTGAAATCCTTGTAGAACCAACCTTTTTTTGATCTTAAGAGGTGAAAATCTATAAGGTTCAGGAAAAAGGAGGCTAACCCAGATAACTCCAATTTTTGTCCCATTGTAATATTCACGGCACTGATGGATTCCGGTATACTATTCAGTAGTGGATTTAAGAGGGATTCATCACCCAGAACAACTGCAGACTTCTTTAATTGATCTGGATTTTCACTTGCTATTTGATTTACTAATTGCCCTACAAGTTTTGTCTGTGCTATGTTCTTAGGCGTTCCCACTACAGATATTTTTTTATTTTTCAGATAGTGATTGCTAATGCCCCTGAGGTGGTTTGCACTTAAATATTTCCAGTCCGTTACATGTTTTCTTATGAAATGTCCGGCGTCATGCAATTTGTCCTTAAGAAAGTACTCGTCAAGGTCCCAGAAGATTTTGGAATTAGGGTCATTTAGAATTTCCTGAATGATGCTACTTTCGGCCGTGTTTAAGGCATTAAAGCCAAGAAAAATGTGTGGTCTTTTTTCATTTAGGGCATATTGGGAAGTCATCTCCGAAGCTTTTCGGTATACAAGCCCTTGATGCCCTATTTGTTTGGCCAGTAAGTTCGAATTATATGCTTTGTAAATGCCATGAAGCTGATTCCAAAAATGCAGGTAACTTTTCATTAAGGAAGTCTGCTCTTTATCAAGGGACCAGTGATTCACCTCTTGTATTGCCGCCAATCCAGAAAAGAGAGACGAAGTATCAATAAGATACCTATCGATTTCATTAATATCTTGTAATAACGTTTGTGCCCAATTTAAATAGGACTCGAAGCTTTCCTTTTCATACGATCCAACTTCTAAGTAGGCCTTATATAATTCGAAAAGTTGTTCTGTCTGAGAAGCATAGGACAGACTAGCTATTTTTTCAATGAATCCTTCTATACTGAATATGTCTGGCGAAATTATGGTTTTACCTACCTTCCTAGATATTATTTTTTTTAGAAAGGTACCCGCTCTTTTGCTTGGAAGTATATAGATGCATTTTTCTATAGCAACCTGATCATTGCATAGTTCTTCAATTACTTCTTCCAAAAAGCTTACCATAGATGTAAAAATAAAAAAGCTCCGCATTATGCGGAGCTTTTCATGTATTAAAACACTTAATGTTTATATGGGATAACTTATTTTACTAAGTTAATTTCAACCCTTCTGTTTTGGGCTCTACCAGCAGCAGTATTATTAGTAGCGATTGGCTTGTCCTCACCATATCCAACAGCCGATAATCTGAACTCTTCAATTCCTTTGTCAACCAAGAATTCTTTTACGGAAAGAGCTCTGGATTCAGAAAGACTTTGGTTCAATTTAGCACTACCAACACTGTCAGTGTGACCTTCAACTGTAAATTTAGCAGTTGGGTATTCGTTCAAAATTTGTATGATATCAACCATTACAGAAGTAGACTCAGCTTTGATGGAAGACTTACCAGTATCGAACAAAATAGTTCTAGCGTAGTCGTTCAATTGTTTTTGTACTTCTTCAGTAACTTCTGGACATCCAGCGTTTGCTACAGTACCTGCCACTTCTGGACACTGATCGTCTTTGTCAAGAACACTATCACCGTCTGTATCTGGCCATGGACATCCATTGTTCTCAGATGGACCAGCTTCGTTAGGACACTCGTCATCTTTATCGGCTACACCATCTCCGTCAGCATCAGGACAACCAGCCAAAGATGCTAAACCGGCTTCGTTAGGACAAGCATCATCTTTATCGGCTACACCATCTCCGTCAGCATCAGGACATCCATTCATTTCTTTAGAACCAGCTTCGTTAGGGCAGCTATCTTTGCTATCCTCGATTCCGTCACCGTCAGAATCTGGACAACCGTTGAAAGCTTCTAAACCAGCAACTTCTGGACAGGCATCATCCTTGTCGTACACACCATCGCCATCGGTATCAGTTCCACCAAATTTAACGGAGATACCAGCTAGGTGTTGAAAATGTTTAACGCCATAATCCTCGAAGGCATGCTTGTAAGTAGACTGCAAGGTAAGGCCTAGGTTTTCAGTAAACCAGAAATTAAGTCCCAAACCACCATTCACAGTACCGGCACCAATCTCATCAACCCAAGTGTAACCACCACCAACTTCAATAAAAGGTTGGATAACAGTTTCTTTGGTAAAATTATATTTTATTGTACCATCTATAGCATAGTGAGAAAGATCATCAACGCTTACATCACCTAATTTGCTGATTTTGTTTAAGGAACCTCTAGCTCCAATAGAAAAACCATCACCAATACTTTTAGACACCCCTATGTAAGAAATAGAAGGAAGAATGTTCCAATGGTCGTTTACATTAAAGAATTCATTACCAAAAGAGCTAACGTCACCAGTTGGATATACATCGATGGCGTTTGCCCCGAATTGCACTTGCCAAGGATTATTCTCGTCTTGCGCTTGTATGTTGTTAAAACCTACAACAAGTAGGACAACAACTAATAATTTGCTAAGATGTTTCATGTTCAAATTTTTAAGTTTAAGTGTTTATTAGCTGCAAATGTAAGTTGTTAAATATTATTAACAAAATCAATTTCTTGTTTTTTTAACTCATTTAATAGTATAAAATGCGCATTTAAACGACATTCAGCGCCTTGCCTACCTTGATAAAGGCATTGATTGCCTTATCCAGATGTTCCTTTTCATGAGCTGCGGATAATTGCACCCTTATTCGTGCCTTTCCTTTAGGGACCACTGGATAAAAGAAACCAATAACGTAAATACCTTCTTCCAGAAGTTTTTCGGCCATTTGCTGTGAAAGCTTGGCATCATATAACATGACAGGAACAATGGCGGAATCCCCGTCAATAATGTCAAAGCCCGCTTTTTTCATTCCGCTCTTGAAATAATCGGTATTGGATTGGAGTTTATCCCTCAAGGAAGTATCCTTGGCCAACATGTCGAAGACTTTAATGGAAGCGCCTACAATGGCCGGTGCCAAGGAATTTGAAAAAAGATAAGGCCTTGAACGCTGTCTTAAAATCTCTATGATCTCTTTTTTCCCGGTGGTGTATCCGCCCATGGCTCCACCCAAAGCCTTGCCCAAGGTTCCGGTGATAATATCGATTCTACCCATTACATTTTTTTCTTCCAAGGTTCCAATACCCTTGGGACCGATGAAACCTGCGGCGTGGCATTCGTCTATCATGACCATGGCATCATAGGCATCGGCCAGATCGCAAATTTTATACAATGGTGCTACTAGGCCGTCCATGGAAAAAACACCATCGGTAACAATGATTTTAAATCGGGCGCCATTTTCATTGGCCTTTTTGAGCTGTTCTTCAAGATCTTCCATATCGCTATTGGCATACCTGTACCGCTGTGCTTTGCACAATCGCACCCCATCAATAATGGAGGCATGGTTAAGGGAATCCGATATTATGGCATCTTCGGGTCCTAGGAGCGGTTCAAATACCCCGCCATTGGCGTCGAAAGCCGCGGCATATAAAATTGTATCTTCTGTACCATAGAATTCAGCGATTTTACGCTCCAATTCCTTATGAATGTCCTGGGTTCCGCAAATGAATCTCACGGATGACATTCCAAAACCATGTGTGTCCAACGTATCCTTGGCCGCCTTTATGATGTCTGGATGCGAGGACAGCCCCAAATAATTATTGGCGCAAAAATTTATTACCTCTTCCCCGGTCGAAATTTTGATAACCGCGTCCTGTGGGGAAACGATGATCCGTTCCTTTTTGAAAAGGCCATCTTCCCTTATCTGGTTTAATTCTGCCTGTAAATGTTCTCTTATTTTTCCGTACATATTATATATAGTCTACAATTATCTCCTCGTTAATATAAGCAATGATTTTATTTTGAACGGTATATCCCATCTCTTGGTAAGCCTTGGAATAGGATTCCAATTGCTCCTTGTATTTATTGTTTTTTCTTCCTGTTTTATAATCAATAATATCTACCGAGTTCCCTTTCAGTACAACCCGATCCGGAATTAAAATGGTACCGTTGGAAATGAGTAGCTCCTTTTCATTATAAATGGTAAAGCCTTCCGAGTAAAACTTGCCTAGTACGGGATGATGTATCAATTTTATCAGGGTTTCACGTACCTTTTCAAATGTGGAATCACTAAGAACTCCTTTGTTCAAGGCACTTTTCAAGGCAGGTTCCAAATCTTCCGTAGTTATTACATTTTCAAGAATGTGATGGTATACGTTTCCTTGTTCCAATGCAATCTCCCTATCGGTGTCCCAAAGCATGCCTGCTTTGGTATGTATTTTAAAGGCTTCGCGATTTTTGTACGTGTAAAGGTAGGGAACCGTCCATTTATTTCCTTGCCCAATTTTTAATTTTTTAGTCTTCCAGAGCTCCCCGAATTCATATTCCAATAAGTCCTCCTTCCAAATACCCAAATCGGATAGATACTTTAGGAACAGTCCTGAAAAATACTCGGTTTTATAACTGCCATCCTTTCTCAAATCCTTACAGCTTATGACATACAAGGAATTAACCGCTCTTGTAAGGACCACATACAATAGGTTAAAAGCATCCAATTGTATTCTTTGATGTTCTTCATCAAAAAGCTTGGCACCTAGTTTCCCATAATTTTTAATTTCCTGTTTTTTGCTGATGAGCAGCTCTTCAAAACCCATAAAAACATCCCGATCTACGGGAATCCAAAGTTTTGGGTCTATTTCCTCAAATATATTGGTGTTCGCATACGGAAAAATGACCACAGGAAACTCCAGTCCCTTGGATTTGTGGATGGTCATAACCTGCACGGCCATGGAATCCTCTGGCGTGCTGATGCTCAGCGAATTGGATTTGACCTCCCAATTGTTCAAGAAAGCTTGGGCATCCGTGCCATGTTTCTGTTCCATCTCAAAGACAAAATCCATAAATGCCAGCAGGTGTGCGTCAGAAGTTGGCACCAGGTCAAAAACCTTTATGGCATGCTCCATGGAATCCATAAGCGACCTGCCCCTAAGGATATCCATATTAAAATTATGTTCTGTAGTTAGATAGAACGAAAGGTCGTTCAAATGCAGATGGATGAAATCATGGGTGTCTTCTTTTGAATCGGACAAATATTCAAGAATCGAATAATTGTTTTCAAGGTCATCGGTCATCAACATGAACTTGACCAATGAAACTAGGAAGTGAACTTTTGGACTGCTGGACACCAAAAGGGAATCCGAAGAAATTACGGGAACGGATTTGGACATTAGGAAGTCGGTTAGTATTACCCCGTGCTTCTTTTTTCGGACCAAGACACAAATATCACCGTAGTTGAACCCCGCTTGAAGGGATTGGTCAATAGCTTCCATAACCTTATCCGCATAGGCAGTGTCATCCTCTTCCTGCAAGAAACTTAGTTTAACATATCCTCCCGGATTATCGTTGGATTCCTGCTTATTTCCAGCTATAAAAAAATCCCGGTATACATCATTTTCCAATAGCGTACCAACATTCTGGAAAAATGTATTGTTGAATTTAATGATTTCGTCCTGGCTCCTATAATTTCTTGGTAGTTGGTGGGTTTCTCCTGTAATGGAGAACGGATTGTTTTTCTTGGTAGCCAAATCCAAGAATTGCTCGGCGTGACCACCACGCCATCGGTAAATCGCCTGTTTAGCATCCCCTACCAAGAAAAGTGACCCAGACCTTCCCTGATCATCCTTTCCTTCCAAGGCGTTGGCAATCAATGGAACCAGGTTGTTCCATTGCATTTCTGAGGTATCCTGAAACTCGTCTATAAAATAATGGCGGTACTTTTCGCCCAACCGTTCATAAATGAACGGAGCGGGTTGATTCTTTATTTCCTCGGAGATTATCCGGTTGAATTCTGAAATGGAAAGCTGTTCCTTTTCCCTTTGTATATTCTTTATTTCGTTTTCTATGGAATTCAAAAGTGTTAGGGGAACCAGGTTGCCGTATAAATTTAATAAAAACCCTCGCTGGTAAATTTTCTCCTTGATGGTCAAATAATTCCGTAAGATAGTTTGGGCAAAATCCTCCGATGGATTCTCAACACCTACCTTTAGGATTTTGCCTTCCACGAGATTACCCTCAAGATTGTTGTTATAGAGTAGGGAAGGACTTTGGGTACCGTCCAAAATCTTCCTGAAGTGGTTTGGAAGCGTTTGTCTGGGAAAATCTGATTCTTCAACCCCACTTGAGCCTATATAGGCAAGTGTTTCTTCGGCCAAATCATTGATATCCTTTTCCGTTAGCCTTATGAGTGATTTTAAATGTTTTTGTAAACTTAAAAAATCAGATAGGCTCTTATTCCCAAAACCTTGTATATGGAATGTATTCGTTTCGTCCTGTAGTAGTTTGCCAATTTTTAGTAGGTCGTAGCCTATATCCCAACTTTTGTCATCATCAATTTTTTCCATGGCAAAGTCCATCAGGATTTTGGTAAGCTCTTGGTCTTCGCCTGCTTTTGCCAAGACCCTTGCCACGGCCTCAGATAATAGCAAGTCCATATCCAAAACCACTTCAAAGTTTTGCGGTAGTTTTAGGTCTCGTGCAAAGGTTCTTATGACCCTGTGGGTAAATTTGTCTATGGTTGAAATATCAAAAAAGGCGTAGTTATGTAAAATTTCCTTTAAACGGAGTCTACATAAATCCCTTAAACCTTCAACGCTCAATTGTAGGGCATCCATAAGTTCAAGAAAGAGCGGGGGCGAATCCTTCAAAGAATGGATTTTTGAAAAAGAATAGAGGCTATCCAGAATTCTGAACTTCATTTCATTCACCGCCTTGTTGGTGAAGGTAATGGCCAGAATTCTTTTGAAACTATACGGACTTGAAAGAACTATTTTTAGGTAGGCTTTTGAAAGAGCATAGGTCTTGCCTGAACCTGCCGAAGCGTTATATATCTTGAACGTACTTTCCTGCACCTAATTTTTACTTGCAAAATAAGGATTATGGCACAGTTCTTAACAAATAATTGGGTTAATATAAATGTTAAAATCCTTAATTTTGAATAACTACAATTATTAATCTAAAAACAAAAAATTATGGCTTTTCAATTACCGAACTTGCCCTATGCTTATGAGGCTTTAGAACCACATATAGATGCTAGGACAATGGAAATACATCATACAAAACATCATAACGGATATACCTCCAAGCTTAATGCGGCCATTGAGGGTACCGATTTGAGCAGCAAATCTATTGAGGATATTTTGACCAATTTGGATATGAACAACATGGCGGTTCGAAATAATGGGGGAGGTTTTTACAACCATGCTTTGTTTTGGACCATTCTGTCCCCAAAGGGTGGAGGAACCCCATCCGGGGATTTGGCCAAGGCCATAGACGATGCCTTTGGCTCCTTCGATACCTTTAAGGAAAAATTCAGCGATGCCGCAGGAACTAGGTTTGGGTCCGGTTGGGCTTGGCTCTGTGTGCATAAAGGTGGAAAGCTCGAAATCTGCTCGACCCCCAATCAGGACAACCCAATAATGCCGGGTGTAGGTTGTGGTGGATATCCAATCTTAGGTTTGGATGTTTGGGAACACGCCTATTATTTAAACTATCAGAACAAACGCCCTGAGTACATTGACGCGTTTTTTAACATCATAAATTGGGACGAGGTTTCAAAATTGTATTCCAAGAATAAATAACTAGGTACCTTTCAATTTATTAAAACTTTAAAAACCGCTATGGAAATAGTTCCAAAGCGGTTTTTTTATGCTTTCAATAATAGAAAAGGGCGGAGAAGCCTCCACCCTTTTCGTCCCAAATCTTACCATAAACTTAACCTACTTATGCTATGGCAAAACTAAATTACTGGTATTGTGGGAAATAAAAAAAGAATTGTTAAAAAAATTTATTTTCTTTTTATAGGAGCCTGATTTCTTGTGGGGTATGCATCTTCCAATTTTATGAAATAAAAAAGGCGGAGCAAAGCTCCACCTTTTTTCCCCAAATCTTACCATGAACTTAACCTACTTATGCTATGGTTCTCCAAAGATATAAGCAAGAAACGCAGAAATAAAAGGAATTGGTTGAACGGCGTAAACCTTAGTTGAAATACCTAAGCTGTGTTATTATCCTACAGTAAGGGAAAGTTGTACGTATGTAAACGGAAGAAAATAAAAAAGGTGGAGAATCTCCACCTTTTTTGCCCCAAATCTTACCATGAACTTAACCTACTTATGCTATGGCAAGTTTAAAATTAAGTTTAGTCCTACCCTAAAAACTATTACATCGACGAAATGCATATTTTGTCGATGAAACGCATAGGTTTCAGGTTAAACGGTTCTGTTTTTTTTAATAGGCTCTTTCGTTTCTACCCTCATAAAAATTGATGAAAGCCCTGTTTACGACTCTGTTTCCCCCAGGTGTAGGATAATTTCCAGTAAAGTACCAATCTCCCAGATTTTTAGGACACGCTTCATGGAGACCGGATATTCCTTGATAGATGATTTGAACTTCGGCCTTTATATCAATCGGGCTTAATAGCTGTCCAATCTTATGGGATATTTGTTCGGCACTAAAAGGGGCATAAATCTCCTTCACATAATTTATGATATCGCTGTCTTTTGACTTCACTTGGTCAATACATTTTTGATAGACCTCCTTAATCACATGCATGGTGTTATTCTCCTCATGCAAAGCAAGTGCCGCCCTAAAGGCTATAAAATCCTCAAGTTTCGCCATATCGATTCCGTAACAGTCGGGATACCTAATTTGGGGGGCTGAAGAAACAATAATGATTTTCTTTGGAGACAGCCTATCCAAAATCTTTAAGATACTTTTCTTCAAAGTAGTACCTCTCACAATACTGTCGTCTATAATCACTAGGTTGTCCCCTTCTTTTACGGAGCCATAGGAAATGTCATAGACATGGGCAACCAAGTCATCCCTACTGTCATCCTGGGTTATAAACGTCCTAAGTTTGGCATCCTTGATGGCAACCTTCTCAATTCTGGGCCTTACCTCAAGAATTTCATGTAGCTCCTCACTGGTGATTTTTGCACCGATGGCAAGAATTTGCTCTTCCTTTTTCTTATTTAGATAGTTTTGGGCCTCTTTTACCATTCCAAAGAACGAAGTTTCCGCCGTATTTGGGATATAGGAAAAAACGGTATTCTTGAGGTCGTGGTCTATGGCCTTGAGGATTTGGGGGAATACCAGTTTGCCCAACATTTTTCGCTCCTGATAGATTTCCTTGTCACTTCCCCTGGAAAAGTAAATGCGTTCAAAGGAGCATGCCTTTCTTTCCCTTGGTTCCAAGATTTGTTTGATTCTTGTGGTGCCGTTCTTTTTTACGATAATGGCATTGCCCGGCTCCAATTCCTTAACCTCTTCAAATGGAACGTTAAAGACCGTTTGTATGGCCGGTCTCTCCGAAGCAACCACCACAATCTCATCGTCCATATAATAATAGGCTGGCCTAATTCCGGCGGGATCTCTTAGAACAAAAGCATCTCCATGGCCCAGAAGACCTGCCATGGCAAAACCACCGTCAAAATTCTTGGCGGCCCTTTTTAATATTTTTGAAACCTTTAGCCTTTCTGCTATGATAGGGGACGCTTCCTGCTTGCTGAAACCTTCCTTTTTTATTTGTTTGTAAAGTTTGGCAACGGCATCGTCCAAAAAGTGGCCTATTTTTTCCATGACGGTAACCGTGTCCGCCATTTCCTTTGGGTGTTGGCCCAATTGTACCAAATTGTTGAACAGCTCGTGTACGTTGGTGAGGTTAAAGTTTCCGGCAACGATGAGGTTTCGATGCATCCAGTTGTTTTGCCTCAAAAAAGGATGTACACTTTCTATACTGTTCTTTCCAAAAGTGCCATAGCGAACATGCCCCAATAATAGTTCTCCTATATATGGAATGTTCTTTTTTTGTAGTGCGACATCATTTTCGTATTCCGGATTTTCCTTAAGTTCCCTATTGATTCGTTCGTTTATTTGGGCAAAAATATCCTGGATAGGTTGTTGTTGACAGGAACGCACCCTACTCATATATCGTTGACCCGCTTCCACATCCAACTTTATGCTGGCAAAACCCGCACCGTCCTGGCCACGGTTATGCTGCTTTTCCATCATGAGGTACATCTTGTTTACCCCATAAAAGGCGGACCCATATTTTTCCTTATAATATTCAAGCGGCTTGAGTAGTCTTATGACCGAGATGCCACACTCGTGCTTAATAGCGTCACTCATTGGTTTTAGTATTAAAAAAACCCCAAGAGAGGGGCGTGGGGTTATTGCAGTTCAATTTCAAACTGTGTTAGTGCCTTAAATTGATGTAACCTTATATTTATTTCATCCCTTTCCAGGTCCAACATCCGTTCCGTACCAAATTTTTCAACGGAGAACGATGCGAGGTTGGAACCATGGATTATGGCTTTTTTCAAATTTTCAAAGGTAAAATCTTCCGATGCCGCTAAGTAACCCGAAAATCCTCCGGCAAAGGTGTCACCGGCACCCGTGGGGTCAAAAACATCTTCGAGCGGTAAAGCCGGGGCAAAGAACACTTGTTCCTCATGAAAAAGCAAAGCTCCGTGTTCACCCTTTTTAATGACAACATAATCTGGACCCATTTCAAAGATTTTCTGTGCGGCCTTGACCAAAGAGTATTCACCGGTTAGCTGTCTTGCTTCCTCATCGTTGATGGTCAGCACATCTATTTTTTTGATTACTTCGGTCAATTCTGGCAAAGTATGGTCCATCCAAAAATTCATGGTATCCAAAATGATGAGCTTTGGTCGTTTTTCCATCTGATTAATTACACCCATTTGGATATTTGGGTGTAGATTTCCCAGCATAACCACATCGGAGTCTTTGAAACCATCTGGGACAATAGGATTGAAATCTGCCAAAACATTGAGTTCCGTTACCAAAGTATCCCTAGAATTAAGGTCGTTGTGGTACTTGCCTTTCCAAAAAAAAGTTTTACCTCCCTTGACTACCTCAAGAGCCGAAATGTCAATTTTCCTTTCTTCCAATAGGTCCAGATACTCCTTGGGAAAGTCTTCCCCAACTACAGAAACGATGGCAGCATCCACATCGAATTGTGAAGCTGCAAGACCAATAAAAGTAGCAGCTCCTCCCAAAATTTTGTCCGTTTTGCCAAAAGGTGTTTCAATGGCATCGAATGCGACCGTACCTACTATTAAAAGCTTGCCCATACCGTAGTTAAAAATGAAGTGCAAATATACGGATTTGCCAACTGAATTGTGGTTTAAAGGCAAGCACAATTTTGAATACTTATCAAAAGTTACTTTCGTCCAAAATCTGCAGGAATTTCGCCCCATGCCTTGGTTTCCCATTTTACAATGGGCGTTTTGTAGGAGTTTGTGTTCAACCAATTTTCCGCCCTTCGTATCAGGTCGAACAAGGCTTTGTTTTTAGGGTTTTGGGACAAATTTGTATTGCATTTTTTCTTTCGTACCCAACTCATCGCTGTACGGGAATCGGTATAGATTATTCTGTCACTATTCCGTTCCTTTAGAAAGGCCAGGCCATGAACAATGGCCAAAAACTCCCCAATATTATTGGTTCCTTGTTCAAAAGGCCCTTGTTTAAATAGTTTCTTCTTGGTTTTTGTATCCACACCTTGGTATTCCATGATTCCGGGATTTCCACTGGATGCGGCATCTACGGAAATGGAATGATAATTGGGCTGGCCTATTTTAAGAAGTTCGGCCGGGGACAGCTCAGTTGCGCCTTTTTTATTCCCTTTAAAATCAGCAAAATTTCCGTTGAAGGCTTTTTTTGCCAAATCAAACGTTTCAAATGATTTGTATTCCGCCCCTTTTGCCCCGTTGATGGCAGCCTTGCAATCTTCCCAAGTCTCATAGATTCCGGGTCGTTTGCCCTTCCAAACCGTGTAGAACTTTTGTTTTTTACCCATAGGAAACCTGTTTTTTCATTTCCGCGAAGGCGGAAATCTGAATCAGTTCTGTGTTTTTAAGATATCTTCAATCACCTTTGGAAAATGTTCATACTCCAAATGGTGCACTTTTTCCGCTATATTCGCTGGGCTATCATTCGCAAAAATTACGGTTTTTACTTGTTTTATGACCGCACCTTCATCGTATTGGGCATTTACATAATGAATCGTTATGCCTGTTTCTGTTTCCTTATTTTCCTTTACCGCAGTATGTACGTTCATGCCATACATTCCCTTACCCCCGTATTTGGGCAATAGGGCGGGGTGGATGTTTATGATTTTATTGGGAAAGGCATCAACCATGTCCTCAGGAATCTTCCAAAGAAAACCAGCAAGAACGATTAGGTCCGGTTGTATTCCCTTTAGGATGTTCAATACAAAATCACCCCCAAGGAAAGAATGTCTATTAAAGTATATAGCGTTAACGTTCAACCTGTTACACCTGTCCAATACTTGGGCATTCCGTTTATTCGTAAATACCGCCTCAATCTGTACGTTGTCATTCTTATCAAAATAACGGACAATATTTTCCACATTGGAGCCGGAACCCGATGCAAATAGTACTATTTTTTTAACGTCCAATGGTTCTTGTTTTAAGGTTAGGATGGAAGAATTCTGAGAATTTAAGGGCAAAAGAAAACAGAAATAAAGTAAGCACCAAGGTTTTGTTCATAAATGACGTTAGAGGGTACATCGTTTTCGGAAGAAAAATTTATGGTTTTATACAAGGAAGTATGATTTTTATTTTCTTAAATTACCTTACATTTTAACGACAATTAGTGTAATTAATCCAAAGTTTTATATTTTTGCCTTCAATTTAAATTTTTAAAACCAATATTATTATGTCAGACATTGCATCAAGAGTTAAAGCTATCATTGTTGATAAATTAGGAGTTGACGAAAACGAGGTGGTATCAGAAGCTAGCTTTACGAACGATTTAGGGGCAGATTCATTGGATACTGTTGAGTTGATTATGGAGTTCGAAAAGGAATTCGATATTCAAATCCCTGATGATCAAGCTGAGAACATCGCAACAGTTGGCCAAGCCATTAGCTATATAGAAGAAGCAAAGTAATTTGATGATTTCTTAAACAGAATTTAAATTATCCATGTGGTAAATGCTCCGCATGGATAATTTTTTTTAATTTACCTTCAGTTTATTTCTAAACTAAAAAAAAGTTCAATGCAATTAAAGCGAGTTGTCGTTACTGGATTGGGTGCTCTTACCCCAATCGGTAACAATATTGAGGAGTATTGGAACGGTCTTGTTAATGGTAAAAGTGGGTCCGCGCCCATCACATATTATGACACTGAAAAATTTAAGGTAAAATTCGCCTGCGAACTAAAAAACTACAATACAGAGGATTATTTTGATCGTAAGGAAGGACGTAAACTGGACAGATTTGCACAGTATGCGCTTATTTCTTCGGATGAGGCCATAAAGGATTCTGGATTAGATCTGGACAAACTGGACAAATTCCGCACCGGGGTCATTTGGGGTGCCGGCATTGGTGGTTTGGAGACCTTTCAAAATGAGGTAATGAATTTTGCCCAAGGGGATGGAACACCAAGGTTTAACCCTTTCTTTATACCCAAAATGATTGCGGATATTGCTCCCGGACATATTTCCATCAAACATGGTTTTATGGGACCAAATTATACAACGGTTTCAGCATGTGCATCCTCTGCAAATGCTTTGATAGACGCTCTCAACTACATACGTCTGGGCCATTGTGATGTCATCGTATCTGGAGGAAGCGAGGCTGCCGTAACCATTGCAGGTATGGGCGGTTTTGGTGCCATGCACGCACTTTCTACACGAAACGATAGTCCGGAAACGGCCTCAAGACCCTTCGATGCTACTAGGGACGGTTTTGTCCTTGGCGAAGGCGCAGGAGCATTGATACTTGAGGAGTATGAACATGCCAAAGCAAGGGGTGCAAAAATATATGCCGAAGTTGCAGGAGGGGGACTATCCAGTGATGCCTATCACATGACCGCTCCACATCCAGATGGTATCGGTGTGGTTAAGGTAATGGAAAACTGCCTTCGCGATGCTGGTATGGGCATCGAGGAAGTGGATGCCATTAATACCCATGGTACTTCTACACCCTTAGGGGATGTCGCCGAGTTGAAGGCCATATCGGAAGTATTTGGGGAACATGCCAAGAATATAAATATCAATTCTACAAAGTCCATGACTGGGCATTTATTGGGAGCCGCGGGTGCCATAGAGGCCATTGCCTCCATTCTGGCCATGGAGCATGGCATGGTTCCGCCCACTATCAACCATACAACGATAGATGAAAATATAGATCCTAGTCTAAACCTAACGCTCAACAAGGCCCAAAAAAGGGATGTTAGGGTTGCCATGAGCAACACCTTTGGATTTGGGGGGCATAATGCTTGTGTTGTCTTTAAAAAAATAGACTAAGACCTTTATGACCTTTCCTAAAAATATATTCAATTCCCATTCTAAACAGGATGGGGATTTTTTTTTAGGACTAAAGAGGATTTTGGGATTTAAACCCAAGCATTTGGTTTATTATAAAAAGGCCTTTTTGCACCGATCAATGAACCAAAAGGATGAAAATGGGAACCCAATGAACTATGAACGGTTGGAGTTTTTGGGGGATTCGATGCTGGGAACCATTATCTCCAAACATTTATACAATGAAGTTCCGGAAGGTGATGAAGGGTATCTGACCAAAATGCGATCCAAGATAGTAAGCAGGGAACACCTGAACGAATTGGGAAAGGATTTGGACCTGATCAAGTATGTAGAAAGTAGGATTCCAAAATCGCATTTTGGGGAAAATATACATGGAAACGTATTCGAGGCATTGATTGGCGCTATTTACTTGGATAGGGGCTATAAATACTGTGAAAAGTTCATAAATACAAGGGTCATAGAGCCGTATGTGGATATCGAACAGTTGGAGGGAAAGGTCATAAGCTATAAAAGTTTGATCATTGAGTGGTGCCAAAAGCAAAAAAAATCATTTAATTTTAATGTTTACGAGGACACTGGGAACGATTCGTTAAAACACTTTGCCGTAAAGCTTTCCATAAATGATAATGTAGTGGCCAAGGCAAGGGCTACCTCTAAAAAGAAAGCTGAGGAAAGAGCATCCAAAAGGGCATTTTTTGCACTACAGGATAGAATGAAATAAAAGCGTTAGGATTACAACAAAACGCTAACGTTTTCGTAACCAAAACTACATCTTAAACTTATTTAGCCGTTAGGCTTTATTCTTTAATAGTTCTATATTTACCGTTTTTGAGTGTGTATGTCGGCAGTGTATAAAATAAAAGATGATTTTTTTGATGAATCCTTTCTTTTAGTCGCTTTGCATAGCACTTTGGAGGATTATGCCATTGCCTACGGATTAAACCGTATACTGAATTCGAATTTTAAAAGAGGCAAGGCGGATTTTGATTTATCGGAAAATAGGTCCTTCCCGTATTATGATTGGGAAGATGAGTTAAATTACAGGTATTGGGTGCTCGTTTCCAATCAAAGCGCGAAAAAAGAGTTGGTAACCAACAATGACCTGTTTCAGTACGAAACAACCTATTCCACTCCCCGTTTGATCCCGGAGCTTAAAGAGGTGGATTATTTCCTGAAAATAGAGGGAGATGAGGATACAGTGGATAGCAGTAAAATAACAAAAACCCTTTTGGGCATTCCTAAGATAATGGCCGCCTACGAGGTAGATATAAACAAACTAAAATCTAGAAATAATTTAATTTTTTAATAATGTCAAGCAACAAGAAGACAAAGATCGTAGCAACCCTAGGCCCTGCTACCAGTAAGAAAGATGTGCTAAGAAGCATGATGCTGGCAGGAGTAGATGTCTTTAGGATAAATTTTTCCCATGCCGACTATAAAGATGTTAAGGAACGGGTAGACCTTATACGTGAGCTCAATGAAGAGTTGGAAACCAATACGGCTATTTTGGCCGATTTGCAAGGACCTAAACTTAGAGTTGGTGTAATGTCCGGTGAAGTTGTTGTAAGCCCTGGCGACGAACTTACCTTCGTAACAGGCGAACCCTTTGAAGGTACGGCAGAAAGGGTATACATGAACTATAAGGAATTCCCTAGGGACGTAAAACCCGGAGAACGTATACTTTTGGACGACGGAAAGCTGATATTCGAGGTCGTATCAACGAACGGGGAATCTGAAGTTAGGGCAAAAGTGATTCAAGGAGGGCCTCTAAAGTCCAAGAAAGGGGTGAACCTTCCAAACACGAACATTTCCCTACCGGCCCTTACCAAAAAGGATATCAAGGATGCGGAATTTGCGATTTCCCTGGAAGTGGATTGGATTGCATTATCCTTTGTAAGATTCAGCCAGGATTTGATTGACCTTCAGAACATAATTAAGCAACACTCCGCTCATAAAATCCCAATAATTGCAAAAATAGAAAAGCCGGAGGCTGTTGAGAATATTGATAAGATTGTCGCGTATTGTGATGGTTTAATGGTTGCCAGGGGAGATTTAGGTGTTGAAGTACCGGCACAAGAGGTACCTTTGATTCAAAAGAAATTGGTGCTTAGGGCCAAAAAGGCACGAATTCCCGTAATTATTGCCACCCAGATGATGGAGACGATGATTACCAGTTTGACCCCTACAAGGGCGGAGGTGAACGACGTTGCCAACTCGGTCATGGATGGTGCGGATGCCGTAATGCTATCCGGTGAAACTTCCGTTGGAAACTATCCGGTGCAGGTAATCGAAAAAATGGCCAGTATCCTTAGGAGTGTGGAATCATCGGAATTAATTAAGGTCCCTCATGAGCCACCACACGTTAGGACTAATAGATATATCACAAAATCGATATGTTTTCATGCAGCTCTCATGGCCAATGAAATTAAGGCCAAGGCCATTTCCACATTGACCAATAGTGGCTATACGGCATTTCAGATATCGGCATGGAGGCCTAGTGCCCACATACTGGTATTCACTTCCAACAAAAGAATCCTTACGCAGTTGAATCTTTTGTGGGGCGTAAAGGCCTTCTATTACGATAAGTTTGTATCTACGGACCAGACCATTGAGGATGTTAACGGAATTGCCTGTAAAAAAGGCTATTTGGAAGTTGGCGATATGCTGGTAAGTTTGGCGGCCATGCCCATAAAGGCAAAAGGTATGGTAAATACCTTAAGGGTCACGGAAATCGAAACCTGTAATTTTTAATCCAGTGTAAAAAATATTTTTAAAGCCTGTTAAAAACAGGCTTTTTTTTATTCAAAATTCAAACTTGAGTTGCACCGAGACCGATTCTCTATCTTCTCTTGTGGGTTGTTTCTTTTCCGTATTTAAATTGGCCAATGAAATACCCAAGAGCCGTACGGAGTTCTGTAATTTATCCTGGTATAACAACTCTTTTGCCGTCTCTAGTATCAGTTTTTTGTCCGATATAAAATAAGGTAAGGTCTTGCTACGGGTGTTTAAGGTAAAATCGCTGTATTTTATTTTCAACGTTACCGTTTTTCCTGCTATTTTGGATTTTTGAAGTCGTTTTTCCAGTTCACTGGCAATGTGTTCCAAGCGTTCCAACATGAATATTTCACTGCTCAAATTTTCGTTAAAGGTACGTTCCGCACCTACGGATTTTGGAATTCTATGGGGTTTCACGGGGCTGTTGTGAATGCCCCGTACCACATGGAAATAATAACTCCCGCTCTTTCCAAAATGTTCCTCCAAAAAGGCAAGCGATTTACCTTTTAGGTCCTTGCCGGTAAAAATACCAAGGCCGTACATCTTCTCGGCCGTAACCTTTCCAACACCATAAAACTTCCGTATTTCCAATTCTTCCAAGAACGTTTGTACCTCCTCCGGGTTTACCGTTTTTTGTCCGTTTGGCTTGTTTACATCACTGGCCACCTTGGCAATGAACTTATTTATGGAAATACCTGCCGATGCATTTAGCCCTGTTTCCTTCAGGATTCTATCCCTAATTTCCTTGGCAATAAGAGTGGCCGAAGGATTCCCTTTTTTGTTCACAGTAACATCCAGATACGCTTCGTCCAACGATAAGGGCTCTACCAAATCCGTATAATCATAAAATATGGACCTAATCTGTTTGGAAATTTCTTTGTAACGGTCAAAGCGAGGTTTTACGAAGATGAGGTCCGGACATTTTTTCTTGGCCAATATACCGCTCATGGCACTGCGTACCCCAAATCTTCTAGCCTCATAGCTTGCCGCCGAAACAACGCCGCGCAGCTCATTGCCACCCACGGCTACGGGCTTTTGCCTAAGATCGGGATTGTCCAACTGTTCTACGGAGGCATAAAATGCGTCCATATCCACGTGGATAATCTTTCGTAAAGGAAAATCATTGGACATCCTGTAAAATTAAGGTATATTTAATTTGATGGACCAAAACAAAAAAACTGCAATTATTCTTGGGGCTACCGGTCTTACGGGCGGTATACTTTTACAGCTTTTGCTGGAGGATGACCGATACGATAAAATAAAACTGTTCTCTAGAAACCCTTTAAATATTGTATCGGATAAGATCGAGGAACATATTGGGGATGTCCTAAACTTGGAATGTTTTAATCCTAAATTTAAGGCAGACGAGGTATTTTGTTGCATAGGCACGACAAATTCCAAAACCCCGGACAAGGAACTGTACCATAAAATAGATTATGGAATTCCTGTTTCCGCCGCACAAATATGCAGCAAACAGGGTATCGAAAAACTTTTGGTCATTTCCGCTTTGGGTGCCGATCCGAATAGTTCCATTTTCTACAACAGGGTAAAGGGAGAAATGGAAGAAGCGGTATTAAAAATAGGGATATCGAAGACCTATATTTTACAGCCTTCCTTAATTTCCGGACCACGGGAAGAACGACGTCCTGGCGAGTGGCTGGCAAAGCAATTATTTAAGGTTTTAAATGTATTTATGGTGGGGCCATTGAGAAAATATCGGTCCATTCATCCCAAGGAAATTGCGATATGTATGCTGAAATTGGCCAATGGGGAAGAAGCAAGCGGAAGAATTACTTCGGATGAAATAAAAATAATCGCAAATCATGATTGAGATTGAACGTAAATTCTTGGTCAAGTCCATGCATTTTGTGGACAATGCGGTTTCAAGTACCAAAATCATTCAGGGATTTTTGAACACACACCCTGAAAGGACCGTGAGGATACGCATAAAAGAGGAGAAGGGGTTTTTGACGGTTAAGGGAAAATCGAACGAAACCGGGACCACCCGTTTTGAATGGGAGACTGAAATAGCGCATATCGATGCCCAAAAGTTGCTCCAACTATGTGAGAAGGGCGTTTTGGAGAAGACAAGGTATTTAGTGCCTTTTGAGGGTCACAATTTTGAAGTCGACGTATTCGATGGGGAGAACAAGGGTCTTATTTTGGCAGAAATCGAACTCACCACTGAAAGTGAACTATTCCAAAAGCCCCATTGGTTGGGGGAGGAAGTCACCGGAGATATTAAATATTGCAATTCGCAATTAAGCAAACAACCTTTCAATACCTGGTAATATGAAGAATGTTCTTAAATTATTGGTACTGACGTTCATCTGTTCCTGTGGAAATCCAAGACAGCAGCTGGAAATGAATAGCGCCTTGGAAGAACCAACCAAAACCAGCGCAGAAATAAAAAAGGAATTGACGGATAAAGGCTATGAAATCTTCGATTATGTAGATGAGGATACCAAAGATACCGTGTTGATGCAGCAATATTTTATAGCGTTCTTAAAATCAGGACCTAACAGGAGCCAAACAAAGGAAGAAACGGATAGTCTTCAGTCCTTACATTTGGCACATTTAGGCCGAATGTACGAACTGGGTTATGCCGATATCTCCGGGCCATTTGGGGATGATGGGGACATTAGGGGCATTACCATTTACAATACACCCACCTTTGAAATGGCCGATAGTCTGGCCAATATGGACCCTATGGTAAAGGCAGGGAGGTTGGTCATTGAAATGCACCCTTGGTGGGCGGCCAAAGGATTTCCCTTACGATAGGACGTTGTTTAAAGTATTCTTTGCGTAAAAAATTAAGTCGTTTCCGTACGAGTGGTTTTGTATATAACCCAATCGGCCTTTTTTTGACCTACCTTTTTTCTGGTTTTGAATAGCTGTTTTACCAAATAGGGGACAGCGCCTACAAAGGAAAAAATCATGCCTAAAACCAACACGGAATATCCATTTGAGAAAAGGTTTCCACTGGATAAAATCCCCAGGATTAAAACCGTGGACAGAGGAAAGGATAACGCCAGGATGTTAACGCCAAAAGTGGCATTAAAAGTTTTGTGATTCTTTTTTATGTCCATTTCTTGGGAACCCACTACGGCAATGTGCGAAAAGGGCCAAAAGCTACAGGCACTTAGTCCAAATGAAAGCAGGACCAAAATATCCTGTTGAACCTCTACCTTGGCTATCAAAATAAATACTCCGGAAAGGATGCCAACAAAGCCGGCCCTTAAAAACAGAAGCGAAAAAATCTTATAAATCTGCTCTTTTTTTATTTTCACCGCCAAGCCTATAAACAATAGTACCAACGGTGTCATGATTACGCTAAGTCGGGTCAACGTATCGCTAATGAAAAATGGCAACGACTCCATTTTAAAACCAAAAAATACCAAAATCAAGGCAATGACTATAAAGATATTTACGGGTTCGGAGATCATTGCCATTGTCAAAGACTTCAATTTTGCAGCTCGTGATTGGTCTGTAATCGCTCGTTTGCAATAATACCAATTCATGGCCACCAAGTAGAGGATTATCAGTACAAAGACTTTATTGCCCAGGTCTGCCATTGCCGCCTTTGCCAAATAGGCCTCACCCAAAAATTCCAAAACAAATGGAAAGCAGGAAAGTCCTGGTGCCAAGGAAGGAACCAACAACCTTGCCGTACGGTATTCCGGGGTGTCCCTCTTTATCCCGGTAAGGGGCATAAGATAGGGGAACAACAAAAACAATAGGATGTTCAAGGCAAGTGCCAAAAATGGCAAAGAAAGCAGCGCCGCGTCAATTTGAACACCCAATAGGGCAATAAAAATAGTAGCGGGCAAGGCAAGGTTTAAAATTATTTTCTTGATACCGGTCAATTCCTCCTTGGAACCAAATTTGAGCTTTAGGAGCAGACCAATACCAATAAATAACAAAAAGGTAAACGTCTTTTGTAAAGTATAATCCATGTTTTTAAGCTAATACGTCCGTAAGCGCCGCCGTAAATATTTTCATTTCGTCCATGGTGCCTATGCTCACACGGCACCAATTTTTGCCCATGAATTCAAAGGCCCTGACCCCTACCTGTTTTTCAAGCATCTTATCGAGGAATAGTTTTCCGTTCATCTCTATGGGGAAAATGATAAAACTTGTATGGGAAGGCACGTAGTCATAGCCCAATTTTGTTAGGCTTTTGTATACATACTCCCTAGCCGCCGCATTTTTTTCTCGGGACATATTTTGGAACTCTTTGTCGTCCATACTCGCTAGAGCGGCAAAGATGGATGTATAGGATATTCCCATGCCGCCTCTGGTGATTTTCTGAATTTTTTCCAAGGTGGATTCCTGTGCCACGATATAACCAACCCGAAGCCCTGCCATGCCATGGATTTTTGAGAAGGTCCTCGCGATGATTACATCCTTTCCTTCGTTTATGAGGCTGACCATACTTTGTTTGGCGCCGTCCTCCAGGAATGCCAAGTAGGCCTCATCGACGAAAACAGGTACTTTTTCAGAAACCCTGGAACAGAAATCCAACAATTCTGTACTATCCGTAATACTACCGGTAGGATTGTTTGGGTTGCAGATGTACACAAGCTTCGTTTCAGAGTCGATGGCTTCTTCCATGGCCTTTAAATCGTGCGACCAGTCATCTTTCAATGGAACGGGCTTCCAACTTGCACCCGTGGCTTGGGCCACTTGCATCAAGGACATATAGGAAGGGTCCGCGGATACGACATTGCCTCCGTTCAAGAACAGCACCATACCCGTTTTTTCCAGAAGATCTGAAGATCCAGGTCCCATCATGATATTTTTTGGACTTACCCCTTCTTCCGCGGCGATTTTATCGATTAAGTCGAACAGTTCCCGCCAGGCGTATCGGTTTCCTTTGGTAGCTACATTTTTGAGCGCTTCCACCGCTTTTGGCGATGGCCCATAAGGATTTTCGTTGGCGTTCAGCTTTGCCAAAAGTTTGGATTCTTCAGGAAATTCCTTGGGGATGAATTCCTTAAAAAAGGGACTATATAGGGCGTTGCCTTTGGCATCCAAAGGAATATAAGTTTTAGGCACTTCAGAAATACCTAAGTGGGGAAATAGCGTAATGCCTCCCGCGGTGAGCAATCCTGTCTTTAGCCAGTTTCTACGATTTAATTTTCCTGTTTCCATTAGTTCTATAGGGTTTAATTAGCTATAGAGACTAATTTAAAACTAGGCAGGTCCAAATCCTATCTTAATAATGTAAAAATCAGGCAGTTAAAATTTTACATGAATAATAATAGACTCATAAAACTATCAATATGACAATTAATGGGTCAAAAAACAGGGCTATTTTGCGAATATCCCATCCTTTTCAATCAAAGGAACATGGGTAAGGTTCTGTTCGTTGACGGAACCCTTTTCAAAGAGGAACTTCTTTTCATAAAGCTTGTTATCCGCATAATAGGTAACAAAAAACTCATTGTTAAGGCGCAGCACTTCTTCCTGTACAAGCTCCACTTTTTCAAAGGATTTGGCAGCTACGACCCCAATGGCATGCCGCATGGTGGAGGTTTTTACCTTTTCGTCATATCCCTTTGAAACGATCAGGGCCATTTCAATGGGCGTTTTCCTATTATTAATAATGTAAGCGTTCCAATCCTTGGACAGGAATTCATCGTTCCACTCGTAAACAAGGGCAATATACACGTCTTTGGCAATAGGTATTTCGATGTCTTTTTTCAAAAATATCCGTTATTTATCCGAAGAATTTTACATCCAATGCTTATAGGGAACTTTTGAATTGTTCCAAAAACCGAATATCATTTTCACTCAATAAACGTATGTCGCTGATCTGATGCAGCAAAAGGGCGATCCTATCTATACCCATTCCAAAGGCGAAGCCTGAATAGATTTCTGGGTCAATATTGCAGTTTTTAAGGACATTTGGGTCTACCATCCCACAGCCCATAATCTCCAACCATCCGGTACCTTTGGTCATTTTATAATCGGTTTCGGTTTCCAGCCCCCAATAAACGTCAACTTCCGCACTGGGTTCGGTAAATGGAAAATAGGAGGGGCGTAACCGAATCTTGGACTTTCCAAAAAGTTCCGTGGTGAAGTACTGCAGGGTCTGTTTTAAATCGGCAAAAGAGACATCCTTATCGATATATAGTCCTTCCACCTGATGAAAAAAGCAATGGGACCGCGCAGATATTGCCTCGTTCCTGTAAACCCTTCCAGGGGAAATCGTTCTAATGGGCGGTTTGTTGTTTTCCATATACCGCACCTGAACCGAGGAGGTATGTGTCCTGAGTAGAATATCCGGATTCGTTTGCACAAAAAAGGTGTCCTGCATATCGCGTGCAGGATGATACTCCGGGAGGTTCAGGGCCGTAAAGTTGTGCCAATCATCTTCAATTTCAGGTCCTTCCGAAACATTGAACCCTATTCTTGAAAAAATATCTATAATCTTGTTCTTGACAATGGAAATGGGATGTCTTGCGCCCAATTCGGTGGGGTTACCGGGTCGCGTAAGATCGCCAAAAAGTTTTTCTTCGGATGCGTTTTGCTCCAAGGCCTGTTTCAAGAGCTCCACCTTTTCCGTAGCGGCCTGTTTTAATTGGTTGATGGTTTGGCCAAATTCCTTTTTTTGCTCGTTAGGAACATTCTTGAACTCTGCAAAAAAATCGTTCAAGACCCCTTTCTTGCCCAAATATTTTATTCTAAATGCCTCTACGGCATCCAGATTGTCAGTGGTGAAAGAGGATACTTCTGCAATTTGTTCCTTGATTTTATCAATCATAATGCTTGATTAAAGCCGCAAATTTAAAACTTTTAAAAAAGGTGGAATGTGTTTTTGGGGATTAAGATATGCAACCAAGGTAAATTGAAAGGAGTCAATCCAAATGATATATTTCCATAATTTCCTTTAGAATCCCCTCAAAATCGATATTCAGGTCAATGAGTTCCCCGGAGTGTACATTAAATACCCAGCCGTGCACCGTAAGTTCCCTTTGCCTATATGCTTTTTGTACCACCGCCGTTTTTATAAGGTTCACACACTGTTCCTGAACATTCAGCTCTACAAGTCGGTCGTATTTTTTTTCTTCATCCTCTATGGTGTTCAGTTCATCCTTATGGATTCTATACACATCTCGAATGCATCGCAACCATGGATTTAGTATGCCCAGATCGGCCGATTGCATAGCGGCTTTTACGCCGCCACACGCGTAATGACCACAGACTACAAGGTGACTTACCTTGAGATGCTCTACGGCATATTCCACGACGGACATGGTATTCAGGTCTATGTTAATGACCATATTGGCAATATTCCTATGAACGAACACTTCACCGGGATTAAGCCCCATAAGTTCCTCTGCGGTAACCCGGCTATCGGCACAACCTATATATAAAAACTCAGGATTCTGGCCTTTGCCCAGTTCATTGAAGTAATTGGGCTGCAAGGACAGTTTGTCCTGAATCCACTTTTTATTGTTCTCGAATATCCTGTCTAAATAGTTGGAGGCCATAGAAATCAATTGTTCTTTGGAAAGATAACCTATTCTTACATGTATCGGCCTCAAATCTTAGTCTTGGCCTTCTTTAAAAGCGCTATTTTTCAGTAAAATTCTACGGATCCGGAAGATATATCGTACATGGCTCCTACGATCATTATTTCGCCATGTTCCTCCATTTCCGCGAGGACCCTGCTACGCTGTCTGATATTTTCTATCGTAATTTCAACGTTTTTTGCGGCTACAGCATCCACAAATTCCAAATTTTTGGAATTTCTTTTGCTTTCGTCCACGGGTTCCTTAACGGCGGCCACTGCAGGTTCTATCTTATTTATCAAAGCCGTTAGGTTCCCCAATCTGGCATGATCGCAAGCCCCTTTTATGGCACCGCAACTCGTATGGCCCAAAACGACAATTAGCTTTGTCCCAGCCAATTTGCAGGCAAACTCCATACTCCCCAAAATATCCTCGTTCACAAAATTTCCGGCGATCCTCACACTGAAAATATCTCCCAATCCTTGATCAAAGACCAGTTCTGCGGACACCCTGGAGTCGATACAGCTTAAAATCGTAGCAAAGGGAAATTGTCCTTCGCTGGTATCGTTGACCTGCTCCAAAAGATTGCGGTTCGCTTTTAGGTTATTCTGAAAACGCTGATTGCCTTCCTTTAAAAATTGCAATGACTTTTGTGGGGTCATTGTTGCTTGTGTTTCTTTGGTATGGGCTTTCATATCTTTTTAATTTTTATTAGGTAACATTGTAACCCGACTTTGGATCACTTTTAAAAAATTCGATAAAACTTGGCGGATTTTCAATAGTACCCCTTTTGGAATAAAGCTTTATGTCAATATTCCGTTCCTTGGCTTTCAATCTAAAGTCTTCCAATATTTCAATAATATCATAATCCAGATAGCGGGTCTTTAATTTATCTATTTCCAAGAAAGTGTTTTCCGGGATACTTTCCAATTCCTTTAAAATGGCTCCTTTGTTGAAAAAGGTGACCTCTTCAGCGAGTGTCAGTTTGATTATATTTTTCCCATCCTTATTTTTCTCTTTTTGTAAAAAATGGGAATTTTGGTAGCTTTTCAGAAGAATTACAAAAATACCTACACATAAACCTAGAGCAATTCCGATTAACAAATCAGTAAAAATGATTCCTAGGATTGTAATAAAAAAAGGTACTGACTGTTTCCAACCCAAACTATACATTTTTTTAAACAGGGCCGGTTTGGCCAATTTATAACCTACTATGAATAGGATGGCCGCTAACACAGAAAGGGGTATCATGTTTAGGAGTTTCGGGATAAGAATTACCGAGAACAAGAGGAAGAAACCGTGAATGATAGCCGAAAGTTTTGTTCGACCTCCTGATTGTATATTGGCGGAACTCCTTACGATCACTTGGGTAATAGGTAAGCCCCCAATCAATCCTGAAAAAATATTACCCATTCCTTGGGCCAAAAGCTCCCTGTTCGTTGGGGTTACATTTTTATAGGGATCTAGTTTATCAGTAGCTTCCACGCAAAGTAAGGTTTCCAAACTAGCTACTAATGCAATGGTAAAACCTGTCACCCAAATTTGGGGATTTGTAATTGCGGAAAAATTTGGAAAACTAAATTGAGCGAAAAAGGATGCAGCATCCTCGGGAACTGGAACAGTCACCAAATGTTTCTGGGAAATGGATAGAAATTCGTCATTTTTTGTAAGTAGATAAAATATAATACCAAGGGCAACGGCCACCAGAGGACCTTGTATCAGCGCGAATATTTTCCCCTTTTTAGAAAGAACTTTGTCCCATAAGATTAATATGGCCAATCCTATAATCGCAATCAGGGTAGCTCCCGGACTTATGTGGTCGATAGTATCGATAATTTCGGTAAAGGTATTATTGCCATCGGCTTGAATAAATGCCATATCACCCATTGGGTCTGGATCATATCCAAAAAAATGCGGTATTTGTTTCAAGATGATGATGATACCGATACCCGTCAACATTCCCTTGATTACGGAGGAAGGAAAATAATATCCAATGATACCGGCCTTCAAGAGCCCAAAAATCAATTGAATGACACCGCCAATGACAACGGCTACCAAAAAGTTCTGATATCCGCCGAGCGCTCCTATCGCCGTTAATACAATGGCCGCCAGACCCGCCGCCGGTCCGCTAACGCCAATATTGGAACCGCTTAGGGCGCCTACTACAATCCCGCCAATAATTCCCGCAATCAGGCCCGAGAATAAGGGTGCGCCACTTGCCAGGGCAATTCCCAAACAAAGGGGAAGTGCTACAAAGAATACCACGATACTCGCGGGTATATCGCTTTTTAAATGTTTGAACATGTTTTTTGAAATCTTTTAAAGTAGACCAAATAGGTGGTCAAGTGAATTTTTAAATCGTTATTTAACGGAAAGAAAATTTACACTTTTGGAGGAGGTAAGAATACTTCTTTAAAATTGGAAAGGATTAAACATGTATCATCTTTGGAGAAAGAATGTAATTTCCCAAATGCCAAAAAAGACATATCATTTTGAAGGTTGTTGTTTACAAAATGCTTTTCGGCAAACTCTATCGTGGTTTCATAATTTTCCTCTTCTTCATTAAAATCCATTACAATCTGTTCACCATCAAATAGCTCCATCAATGTGCCAATGGACGGTGCTAATATGGCAATCAATAAAGAAAATGACAAAAAGTAAACTACGAGTGATTTCAAATTTATTGGTCTGTTTTGACGAATATACTGAATATCTACTGAAGGTATACCTGTATGTCAGGTTTAATTGATTTTAAAAATCCTTTAAGACCTTAAGATCACTGGCAGGTATCCAACCCGTTTTGCCGTCGGCCAGCCTAATTTTTCGGTAGTTGTTGAGACTGTCCAAAACGTTTACCTTGGTGCCGGAGTGCAAGGTAAATATATCCTCACTAGAAGTATTGGGCTCCGAACGTACGTTCACCTCATCGGCAAAAATAATGGCGGGATTATCCGCCTGATAGGAACTGAACTCCACGGAAGCAAATACTATGAATACGATACAAAGGAACAATGCGATTAAACTTCCAATAAAGGCGAACCTTTTTCTAGTGGAATATTGATTGTAATAAAAGGCAATATAAAGGAGCACGAACAAAATCATGCAAAAAATGCTTGCGTAGGCCCATTGGTCAAAGGTTAACCGGGAGGTTATACTCTTATAAATGCGCGAAAGTCCGGTCTGGGGCAGCGTTTCTATGGCATCCAAGGTCATATTCTGGGCATAGGTCAGATTGGTTCGTACTTCTTGGTCGTCCGGATTCAACAAAAGCGATTTCTCGTAATAATAAATACTCTCCGGTATTTGGTTTAACTTGTAGTAGGCGTTCCCAAGGTTATAATACAAAGCTGCGGAGTGCTGATTGTTTTCCAAAATTTTATCGTACGCCTCAATAGCTTTTTCATACTCACCGTTGTTATAGGCTTCGGTAGCCTGATCAAACAAGTTGGTACCTTGTGAGTTCCCAAGGAATCCCATTAGTAGCATTAATATGGATAATTTTTTGATCATACCTACAATTGTTTATCCATTAAAGAAATTACCTCACTTGCCTTGTCGTAGTCCCTTTGCATTTCTACATTGGAGAATGGGCTATATCTGGCCGCCTCACAATTCTGTAGCAGTCCAATGAATTCGTATATAGTTGTTTCCTCTATACCCTTTTTGTTCAAAAGTTGGGAAATTTTATCCTTACTGAATTCAGAGGTTTCTATTTTTAGCTTGGCTTTCAGGTAATTGTGCAGGGCACGTTCCAAAGCTATATAGAACGCATCTTTGTTGCCAAGTTCCTTTCGGGCTGCGGAAAGATATTTTCTGGCCAATTTATTGGCGCGCTTTATCTTATTTCCCACTACATCTTCCGCGATGGCATCCCTTTTCTTCCGTAGGATTATCGCTAAGGGAATTAACAGTAAGGGTAGAAGGAGCCATAAATAATACCGTGTGGACCCAAAGAAATAAGAGGTTCCCATATTCGTAAGATTGGGGGAAAGCTTTATAAAATTGAATTGGCTCCCCGTAGTCACCACCTGCTGTTTGTTCGTTTGACCAATGGCCGAGTTGGAGAGGCTTCCACTATTATTGGGCCCCTCAAGTACATTGATGATGATTTCGTCCGAATTTAAGGTCTCGTATCGTTCCGTCTTCGGATTAAAAAAGCTAAAGGATATGGAAGGAATGGGATACTTGCCCCTAAAAGAAGGGACAATCGTATAACTATTGCTCACTTTTCCCTGCATGCCGCTGAGGTTCGTACGTACATCTTCGGTAAACTCTGGTTCATACACTTCCAAGGAGCTAGGAAGTTCTGGTTCCGGAAGCTTGAACAGTTTTAAATTTCCCTTACCGCTAACTTCAACGGTGGCCTGTAGGGATTCCGTCGCATTAAGTTCCGTTTTTGTTGTATTGACCGAAAAATCGAATTCACCCACAGCTCCGGTGAAATTTACCGGTTGATTGGTGGTAGGAAGGCTTTTTACGTTTATTACCCTGTTGCCGGCCGAAACGGTTTTATTGGTTTGGGAATAGATCCTGCCCCCAAAAAAGTCCCTTCTACTCGTTGGAACGTCCACGGTGACGTCCAAGGACAAGGGTTCAATTTCCAATTTCCCTGTTTTCTGCGGATAGAGCACCACTCTTTTTAGAACAACATATCGGTAAGGTTTACCTTGATAGGTACCATTTTGTGCTGTTAGCCTGGAGACTTTGATATCCTGACTCCAAAAGTTGTTGTAGGTAGGATTATCCAGAGGCTGATAGTTGGAAACACTGATGTTTGGGCTTACATAAAGTTTGTACACTACACTAATGGCTTCGTTGAGGTAGGGATTTGTTTTGGAAACCTCGGCCACCAGATGCAGGTTTTCATCGGCTACATCCTCTGCGGTCATCTGATCACTGGGCTTGTCCACAGCGGCCGTCACTTCTACTTCCTTAGGCAGGGATTTATAGGTTTTACCGGCAATAATGATGGTCGCCTGTTCAATAGTAAACTTTCCTTTGGCGGTGGGTGCCAAGGTATAGGAATAGGTTTTGGAATAGCTTCTTACACCATTAATCCAGGATGAACTTATGGATTGGGAAGGGCCCATTAAGACCCGGAACCCATTAAAATCTGGGGGATTGAAATTGTCCCCGTCCTTGTTCATGGTAAAATCTACACGAAGTCGCTCGTTCAATCCCAATTTTGGTTTGCTCAGCTGTATTTCAAAGGTAACGGCGTCGGCATCCTGCCCCTTCACTAAAAAGGAGAGAAAGAAAAAAGGAATTAGTATAATTAGCTTCTTGATCATGGACTCTTGCCTACCAGTCTTTTTCGTTCTTCACTTTTGCACCTTTTACCTTTTTGGCATCTATTTTCTCCTGAACCTGCTTTTCAGCGTTTTGCATCGCCCTTAAAAGGTTCTCTACCTGTTGCTTTGAGAGCTGGTTAGGTTTTCGTTGCGGTTGGTCCTGGGGTTGGTCGCCTTGCTCTGGTTTCTTGTTCTGCTCCTCTTTTTGGTCACCATCACCTTCTTTGTTCTCATCCTTCTTTTCGTCGCCCTTATCTCCCTCATTGCCATTTTCTCCCTGATCTTTGTTGTCCTGGTTTTGGTCCTCCTTATTGTCCCCGTCCTTATTTTGATCCTGGTCCTTTTTGTCCTCTTGGTCCTGCTGGTCCTTGTTCTCGTCGTTCTTGTCCTTGTTTTCCTCTTCCTCTTTTTTTTGCATTTCCTTGGCCAGGGCAAGATTGTATCGGGTTTCATCGTCCGTAGGGTCGTTTCTAAGGGCTTCTTTATAGGCTTCCACGGCTTTTGGGTAATCCTTGCGTTTCATGAACACATTCCCCATGTTGTGATATGCCTTGTGTTTATCCTTTTTCGATGTGGCGACCTCCCCTGCTTCCTTAAACCTTCCAAAGGCTTCGCTATAGGTTTCGTTATTGTAATAGGCAGTTCCTAAATTATAAGGAGCGGCCACATTTTCGGGGCTTTTGGCAATGGCCTGTCTGTAATCTACTTCGGCCTGCACAAAATTATTTTCGGAAAGGTTCTTGTTCCCATCCCATGTTAGGTTGGTAGAGGTCCTCAAGGCCCTCTCCTTTTCCTTTGCATCCTCTTCCTGTGAAAAAACGGAAACGGAAATGAAAAGGAGCAAAAATGTATAGATGAATTTTCCCATTTTATTCCGGATGTTTTTCGTTAAACAAATTGAGTTTCTTCAACCATTTTGTCTTGCGGTCCAAGATAAAAATTTCCAAAAATAGGAACAATAATCCAGCTCCCAGAAACCATTGAAATTGGTCCTTGTATTCCGCAAATTGTTTGGCCTCAAACTCTTTTTTATCCATTTGCAGCAATTCTTCCTTGATGAACTCTACAGCGGCATCCGTATTGGAACCGTCAATGTAGGCGCCATTGCCCTCATTGGATATTTCGGTCAACACTTCCTCGTTCAGTTTGGTAATGACCACAAGGCCTTGCGCATCCTTCTTGAGGGATTCCATAACGCCATTTCTTTTTATGGGGATGACAGATCCCTTTTCAGACCCCACACCTATGGTATAGATGGTGATTCCCTCATCTACGGCCTCCTCAACGGCACTCATGGTGGAATCTTCCGAATGGTCTTCCCCATCCGAAATTACGAAAAGGACCCTGTTGGTCTGTTCCTCGTCATCGTAGAACGTAGTGGCCAATTCTATCGCCTCGTTGATGGCCGTTCCTTGCGAAGTGAGCATATCCGTGTTCATGCTTTGTAGGAACATTTTGGCGGCCCCATAATCTGTAGTGATCGGCAATTGCGGAAAGGCCTGCCCGGCGTACGCTATTATTCCTATCCTGTCACTCGCCAATTGGTTTATAATTTCCGACACCAGTCGTTTTGCTTTTTCCAACCTGTTTGGTGCGATGTCCTCCGCCAACATACTTTTTGAGACGTCCACGGCAAAAACGATGTCCACACCTTCACGCTTTACGGTTTCCAATTTGGTGCCTATTTTGGGATTTACGAGTCCCATAATCAGGGCCGAAAGTCCCAAAAGAAAGAATATAAGCTTTAAGGTGCCCTTGTAATAGGATCTGCTAGGCGTCAATCGCTTTAATAAATTGGAATCCGCAAACTTTTTTTGGGTCCTTTTTTTCCAAATCAAAAGCAATAGAAAGATGACTATGATCACCGGTATGATGAACAATAGATAAAAATATATTTTTTCGTCTAACTGAATCATTTTCTAAATAAAGCTTCTAAATACCGTATTTCTCAAAACCCATTCCAAAAGTAACAGGGCACCTGCAAGCAATACCCAAGGTCTAAATTTCTCCTCGTATCGGTAATATTTGAATTCTTCAATATCCGTTTTTTCCAGTTTATTAATCTCCTCATAGATTTCTTCCAAGGTCTCATTGTCCGTTGCCCTAAAATATTTTCCGCCCGTAACCTCGGCAATGTTTTTCAATAGCTCCTCATCGATTTCCACTTGTCGCATCCCATACCTAAAGGAACCATCGGCATTATACGCTATGGGGGATAGGGCATTCCCATTAGTTCCCAGACCAATGGTGTACGTTTTAATGTCGAACTCTATGGCCAGATCTGCCGCGGTCTGAGGTTCGATAAACCCGGAATTGTTCACCCCATCGGTCAGAAGAATAATAATCTTACTTTTGGCCTTGCTTTCCTTCAACCTGTTTACGGATGTGGCCAGACCCATTCCAATGGCCGTGCCATCCTCCAGTTGCCCATAGGTTATTTCGTTCAGTGCATTGAGCACGATGTTTTTGTCCGTGGTAATGGGTGTTTTCGTATACCCTTCACCTGCATAGGCCACCAAACCGATACGGTCATTGGGCCTTTTTTTGATAAAATCCGCGGCCACTTCCTTGAGGGCGGATAGGCGATTTGGTTTAAGGTCCCTTGCCAACATACTGGAAGAGACGTCTATGGCCATAACAATGTCGATACCCCTTGTAGTTTTGGTACGGGTGGATATATCTTCCGTTTGCGGCCTTGCCATGGCGATAATGATGGCACTTAGGGCCAAAAGCCTTAGGACAAAAAGCCCCGGTTTTAACTTTGGTAGGAAACTTTTGTACTGAAAACTCTTGATCGTGGCTATTTTAAGGGCTGCAGTTTCTTCCTTACGTTTGAAAATATACCATACCAAGGCTAATGGCAGTACTAAAAAAAGCCAAAAGAATTCCGGATTTGCAAATGATATATTATCTAACATTTAAACATCTGTTTTTACTTCTACAGAGGAAAGAATCCTATCCACAATATCCTGTGCGTAGGTGTCATCTTCCAACCAGGTAAGGATTATGTTCTGTTGGAATCCCTTGCCCCCAAAGAGTAGTACGGTGTACTCGCCCTTTACCAATTGATTTGAATTTGGAACGGGAAAATCGCCGCTACCAAATACTTTGATGCCTTTTATACCACTAATGGTGGTGAACTCCTCCTGCTTTGTAATAATGTTCTTGGCACCTTGACTTTCAAAACCCTGTATAATCTGTTCGATGGTCTGCTCAAAGGGAGCTTCCATTTCTGGGTTCATGGTCACGGAAGTCGTCCCCACGGTAAAAAGCCCGATGGGGCTATGGTATGAAAAGGCCTGAATATCCTGAATGTTGGCCTTTGCCTCCGGAGGCAGTTTCACTTCTTGCCGCACCAAAACTTTTGGGGTTTCCAATATAATAGGGGGAAAACCATAGGAGCTGGAAATCCATTCCCCTTCCAATAATTCCTTGGTGGGGTGGCCAAGCACCGTATCCTTTAAATAGGTAAACCCGAATTTGAACCCAGCAATCAACACTCCCAGAACGATGACTCCTGCCAAGGTAGAAAGTCCAATAATGAGCTTTCTTTTCTGTTTTCTTCGGCCCAGTTCCTCCAAATATTCCGCTTGCTGCATCAATTCTTCTTCCGTTGGTTCAGGCAGGGCTTCGTGGGTTTTTACCACAATCTGCTCCACCAATTTTCGGTCTTGCTCCGCCACGGAGGTGGAAGGTTTTGTCCTGGCGAACTTTACCAGATCCGCCGTTTGAAGTATGTTCCTAAACTGTTGGATGGTTTCCTTGTCCAACTGCAATTCCCCGGAATCGCTCAAGAGTTCCAATCGCTCTATCAACTGGCCCGTAGTACTTTCCAAGGCTGCCACATGTGCCTCTTCTTCCAAATAGGCGCGAACAATGGTGGTCAATTCAGAATAATATTCCTTCAACTCATCCTGAATTAGGTATTTGGAATTTTCAAGTCGCTTGAGCTCCAAAAGCGCCCTGTCGTACGGAGGTAACAGAGCTTCTTTTTCTTCTTGGGTCAAGGGTCTTTTTCTGATAAAAAACCAATAAAAGAGTCCTCCAAGAGCCAACAGTATCAATAGCCCAAAGACCACATATTTCCACCAACCCATATAGCTTTTTTCAACATTGATCAAGGGTTTAATGTCGTACATCTTTTGGGCAATGGTATCCACTGGAACTGTTTCCACATGGATCATTGTGCTATCCGTAAAATAGCCTATGCCATTGATTTCGATGCGTTGGGTGGGCAGTTTATAGAACCCGGAGTCGAATTGGGTAAGGGTATATATTTTTTGGAGGGTAAGCCTGTCGTTTTTTCGTGTGGTATCCGTTGCGAACGCTTCTACGGTTTCCAATGGAGAAAAGGTCTGACCTTCTGGAAAGATTACCTGATCGGTAGAATCCACTTCCACGGAAACCTTCCATTGGACCTGTTCCCCAATTTTAATATACGTAGTGTCTACGGATGTCTTGATATTCGGATTTTCTTGGGCCTTTGTGGTTGAAAGGGACAAAATAAGACACACAAATGCCAGGAACCTTGCTATTTGCAATATTGGAAAATGTGTGGTTGAAATGATTCTCATTTTTTATCCTCTTCTTTTAAAATAGCCCAACAGCTTTTTTACATAGCTTTCGTCTACCCTACAATCCAAAACCCCGCAACCCGATTTTGTAAAGGTTTCCTTGAAATAATTGACCCGATCCCTGTAGTATTCCGCATAGGAATTGCGCACTTTCTTGGATTGGGTATTGATCAATTGCAATGCACCGGTCTCCGCATCCATCATTTGGACCAATCCTAGGTTTGGAATTTCTTCCTCGCGTTCGTCATATACCCGTATTCCCGTCACGTCATGTTTGTTGCCCGTAATTTTTAAGGTCTTCTCATAGTCGTCCGCAATAAAATCCGACAATACAAAAACGATCGCCTTTTTCTTCATTACATTGGTAAGGTATTTTAGGGCTTCGCCGATATCCGTTCTGTTGCTTTTAGGGGTAAATTCTAATAGCTCCCGTATGATTCGCAATACATGGGTCTTCCCCTTTTTTGGTGGGATGAAAAGTTCCACTTGGTCCGAAAATAAAAGTACCCCCACTTTATCGTTATTCTGTAAGGCACTAAAGGCCAATGTGGCCGATATTTCCGTAACTATTTCGTTTTTGAACTGATTTTTGGTGCCAAAAAATTCCGAACCGCTCACATCCACCATGAGCATCATGGTAAGTTCCCGTTCTTCCTCAAATACCTTTACAAAAGGCTCATTGTACCGCGCGGTCACGTTCCAATCGATACTTCTAACATCGTCCCCAAATTGATACTGCCGTACCTCGCTAAAAGTCATACCCCTTCCCTTGAACGTAGAATGGTATTCCCCACCAAAAATATGGTCGGACAGACGGCGTGTCTTGATTTCAATCTTACGTACTTTTTTGAGTAATTCCTTGGTATCCATTTGGTCTAGTAAACAGTTTTCAGCAAGCAGTATTCAGTAGGGAACACAATATTGTGTACTGCCAACCGCATCTGCCAACCGCCCACTTTTAAGGTACTTCTATCTCGTTTACGATTTTGTTGATGATTTCCTCAGAAGTAATGTTTTCGGCCTCCGCCTCATAGGTAATGCCTATTCTATGTCTTAGAACATCGTGGACTACGGCCCTAACATCTTCCGGAACAACATAGCCCCTTCGTTTGATAAAGGCATAACATTTTGCCGCTACGCCTAAGTTGATACTTCCCCTGGGAGAGGCACCGAAACTGATTAGGGGTTTTAATTTTTCAAGGTTATATTTTTCAGGGTAACGGGTAGCGAAAATGATATCGAGAATGTATTTTTCAATTTTTTCGTCCATGTATACTTCCCTAACCGTCTTTTGTGCACTCAAGATCTGATTTAAGGAAACCACGGGCTTTACGCTTTCAAATCCACCTAAAAGATTCTGGCGCATGATCAACTGTTCCTCGTTCATTTTAGGGTAGTCGATAACTGTTTTCAACATAAAACGGTCTACCTGTGCTTCGGGTAAGGGATAGGTCCCTTCCTGTTCAACCGGGTTTTGCGTGGCCATAACCAGAAAAGGTTTGTCCAGAATAAAGGTTTCGTCACCTATGGTCACCTGTTTTTCCTGCATGGCCTCCAATAAGGCCGACTGTACCTTTGCGGGAGCCCTGTTGATCTCATCGGCCAAGACAAAATTGGCAAAAATGGGACCTTTTTTTATGGAGAAATCGTTCTCTTTTATATTGTAGATGAGTGTACCCACAACGTCTGCGGGAAGTAGATCCGGGGTAAACTGTATCCTACTAAAACTTCCCTTTACTGCCTTGGCCAAGGTGTTGATTGCCAAAGTCTTTGCCAGACCGGGAACACCTTCCAAAAGGATATGCCCCTGCCCCAACAGGCCAATCAGAAGGCGCTCAACCATGTGTTTCTGACCAACGATGACTTTGTTCATTTCAAGAACAAGTAAATCAATAAATGCGCTTTCCTGTGCTATTTTCTCATTGACCGCACTTATGCCTACAGTTGTATTTTCTTTCATGTATCAGATACTATTTCGCGAAATTTAGCTAAAAATTTAACAGTTGTGCAAATTGAAAATTAATTGGTTGAGTAGCTGTTAACGATTGGTTAAAAAATGGTAGAAGGCCCTATTTTTGTGAAGTATTTATGGTATTTCTTTTTAATTTAACTTCTTTATGAACAGCACTACGGAATATTCCAAAATTATTGCAGGTACCATGACCTGGGGCAAATGGGGGAAAAGGCTTACAACCGACGAAATGGTACGCTTGATGAACCATTGCGTGGATCTTGGTATTACCACATTTGATCATGCGGATATCTATGGCGATTACACCACCGAGGCGGATTTTGGCGCGGCCTTTTCAAAAAGCGGCATACAAAGGGAAAACGTTCAATTTATCAGTAAATGCGGAATCCAGTTCAAGGTTGAATCCAGGAACAACAAGGTAAAGCACTATAATTACGACAGTGAATATATAATTTGGTCCGTGGAGCAGTCCTTACGGAAACTGAACACAGAGTATCTGGACCTACTTTTGTTGCATCGACCGAGTCCCCTTATGGATCCGGAGGAGATTTCACTTGCCATATCCAAACTAAAACAGGAGGGAAAAATCAAGCAATTTGGGGTTTCCAATTTTAGCCCATCACAAATAAAATTATTGGAAACCAAAGTGAAGGTTGAAGGGAATCAAGTGGAATGCTCCCTTACCAGCAACGATGTTATGGATAACGGCACCCTTGTTGATTGTATCATTAACGGCCGTATGGCCATGGCATGGAGTCCGTTGGGCACGTATTTCAGAAAATCATCTGACCGTACCAAGCGCATCCAAAAGATAATCGACCAATTGGCGCCAAAATATAATGCCACTGAAGACCAATTGTTGCTTGCCTGGGTATTACGACATCCGGCAGGCATCCGCCCCGTGGTAGGAACGGCCAACGAAGTCCGACTTGCTCTGGCGATCAAGGCCTTGGAAATCCAAATGGAATTGGAGGATTGGTTTCTTTTAATGGAAGCGAGCAATGGCAGTGAAGTAGCATAAAATTAAATATAATGGGAAAAACAGCATTTATTACTGGGGCGACCAGTGGCATTGGAAAGGCAACGGCAACGTATTTTGCGAATAACGGTATAAATCTGATCCTTTGTGGAAGGCGCGATAATCGGCTAAAAAGCCTTCAGGAAGAACTTTCGAGGAAGGTGAAAGTGCACACACTCTGTTTTGATGTAAGGGATAAGGAATCCGTGAAAAATGCGGTAGCGTCCCTGCCCGATGCTTTTTCAAAAATTGATATTCTAATCAACAACGCGGGAAACGCCCATGGCCTGGACCCCATTGAGGAAGGCTCTTTGGACGATTGGGATGCCATGATGGATATCAACGTGAAGGGCCTCCTTTATGTTTCCAAGGCCATTTTACCGCAAATGATCGAGAGAAAAGAAGGTCATATTATCAATATAGGTTCTACGGCCGGTAAGGAAGTGTATCCCAAAGGAAATGTCTATTGTGCCAGCAAGCATGCGGTAGATGCCATTAATCAGGGAATGCGCATCGACTTGAACCAATACGGTATTCGAGTAGGAGCCGTAAATCCCGGACTAGTAGAAACCGAATTCAGCAATGTTAGGTTCAAGGGCGACGAAGAACGTGCGCACAATGTCTACAAAGGTTTCCAGCCTTTAACTCCTGAAGACATCGCCGATATTATTCACTTTGTGGTAACAAGACCCTATCACGTAAATATTGCAGATCTCGTGGTAATGCCTACTGCCCAGGCATCTTCCACCATAGTCAATAAGCAGGTATGATCAATAAACGCCTACTTGTAAAAAACTTGCTCGCCCACAATGATGAAAATAGTTTTTACGACAAAAAGCGTTTTATTGCCATTGGGGAAAAGGAGGGAAAGGCCAAATTCCTGAAGCATGTTTGCGCCTTGGCAAACAGCAATCCAAAAAATAATTCTTTCATTGTTGTTGGTGTCGAGGATGAGGATAACACCATTGTGGGGGTAGATTTTTTCGATGATAGCAAGATTCAAAACTTAGTAAACGCCTACCTAGAAAACCCGCCCATTATTTCCTATGAGAACATTCCCTTTCCCCATTTAAAGGAGGGAAAGGTTGTTGGTCTGGTGACCATCAGGTCCATAGGGAAGGTATGTGCCCTGCGCAAGAATATATGGAAGTATTACGGGGGTTCCGTGTTTTTTAGGGAGGGCAGCATAAGTTTGCCCAAAGCCTATGGCGTAGAACTAAAGGACATAAATTCCAAAACCGTTGAAACCATAGAACAACATGCCAGAAACAACATAGAACTCACCTTGGACGGGGTCATCGATTTTTTGAACAATCGGCACAAGGACCTGGAAAGTGACTATAAAGTTTTTAAGGAGCAATTTGTGGTCTGTTGGGCAGGAAATACAAAAGTGGTAAAAGGCCAAACCTATTATTACAGGGTGGATATCGAATTGATCAACGAGCAGGTAAAGTTGTTTTATTCGGATTTGGATGAAGTAACCATCGATTATGACGACAATTCATTCTCCACCATGGAGTATGTGCATTTAGGATTGGGTTCCAAACAAAAATATTATCCCTTGGAAAAGGTGGTTATTCGTTTTAATGATAACGGCACCTATAAAATCGAGTCGAAATTATTGTTCGAACCGCCTCAATATGATAAAAAAACCCTGTTCCATGTCTATAACAGCAGCAAGTCCCTGATTTCAAAGATCAAGAACGACACGCCCCTGAATTCCATGGAAAATGAAGACCTTAATTATTTGGCCGATACTTTCCTAATTTGTTATTTGAACGGTTTTGAGGAAGCCCGTGATCAAATGGACCTGGCCAAGAACTTGGTAAAAAACAAGTACCCAAAAACGTATACTTCCTTAAAGGAGGCTTTGAGAATCCTGAGAAAGGTGAAATACAATTAATTAAACGTTCGTTATCCAATAATGGCCAAAGGGCTTTAAATAAAAGTCCTTGTTCCCGTTAAGGGTCATTGGATTTCCTGTAAGCAGGTCTATAGATGCCTCCCCGGTAAGAATACCATTTGAAAGCAGCCAAGCAACATCCAGGGACTGTGAAACTTCGTCAAAGTTTGAAAATACCCAAATCGATTTTCCTGCATCTTTTCGTTCAAAAACAAAAATGTGAGGATTGGGGGTGTCATGGATGACGGTATTATTATGGTCCGCAAAGACTTCTTGGTCCTTACGTATAGCGATCATTTTTCGTAATGTTTTGTAAACAACACTGGCAGGTCCATTGGACGTATCAAGTTTTTTGACGACCTCCCAATCCTGTTTAGGTCTATTGACCCATCGGCTATCGTTTTTGAAATCTTCATCCTCCAGGAACGAATAGTCGTTCAAGGTCGCGATTTCGTCTCCGGCATAAATCAGCGGAATGCCGCCAAACGACAAAATGATGCCATGCATCATTATAATTTTATCCACGGCATAGGAGACGCTTATTTCGTTTTTTTGTTCAAGGGCGGATTCCAGACCCAAGAGCGATGCGGCACTTCCCGTGATACGCCCGTCCCCATTTTTTGGGTTATACATGAACATAAGGCCTTTTGCGGGCGACCACTCCAACCTGCCACAATAGTAATTGAGGATAAACTGTTTGTGGGGAAACGGTTCCCAACCCATTTCACGTACAAAATCGTCGTCATAGCCCAATCCAATATCATCATGGCAACGGATGTAATTGATCCAAGTACAATCAATGGGCTTATTGGGTACTCCATTTAGGCTACGGATCATCAAGGAACTTTTCTTGGTTGCGATGGAGTTCCATAAAAGTGCCATTAAGGAAGCATTGTAAGCTATTTCACACTCGTTTCCTTCAAACTGGTTCTCACCGAAGTATTTTAGGATATTGCGCGGTGCAACAATGGCTTCTGCCAAAAGAATGACTCCGGGAGCGATTACCTGTAGGCACATTCTAAAGAGTGAGATCAGGGTGTGTGCTTCGGGAAGGTTCTGGGAAATGGTCCCCAGTTTTTTCCATAAAAAGGCCAGGGCATCAAATCGTATGACATCCACTCCCATGTTCGCAAGGGCCATGAGATTCCCCAGCATTTCCAAAAAAACTTCCGGGTTTCTATAGTTGAGGTCCCATTGATACTTATTGAAAACGGTCATTACCCATTTTTCCATCTCCGGGATATAGGTAAAGTTACCGGGAGCCGATTCCGGAAAGATTTCCGGTAAGTTTTTTTCGTACTCATCGGGAATAGTCCTGTCGTCAAAAGTGTAATAATAATCCTGATATTTTTTATGCCCCTTTTTGGCTTTCTTGGCCCATTCAAATTCATCAGAAGTATGGTTGACCACAAAGTCCAACATCAAGAAGATATTCTTTTCACGGGCTTTTTGGGAAAGTTCCATAAAGTCTTCCCGGGTACCATATCTTGGGTCTATTTCATGATAACTATTTACGGCATAGCCTCCATCGTTCTCTCCCTTGGGCCGAGTTGTTATTGGCATTAAATGGAGAAAGTTTACCCCCAAATCCTGGAAATAGGGCAACCTGTCCTGTAAGCCCTTTAGGTCCTTGCTAAAACGATCCACATACAATTGCATGCCCACGAGTTTCTCGCTTTGGTACCAATTACCCTCCTGCAATCGCTCCAAGTCCTGTTTTTTCAACGCATCAGGGCGTTCTTTAAAGAGCAGATCCAATTTTGTGGGGAGCTTTTTGGAGAAATATGAGGTATCAGACGCTGGATAAAGCGCAAAAAATAAGTCCTTAATGTAAGTTAGGTTGGTATGGAACCTTTGTTGGAATAATTCGGTGGGTGTTTTCTTGGCCCTTCCAAGTACCTTTTTGGAGGCCAATAATTGGTGCAAGGCAGCCTGGTTCATTCTAAAAATCTAATTGTTTTTGGGTTGGCAAGGATTCTATCGCGCCAAAATTCGTCGTTGTAATGGCGCCGGCCTTGTTGGCCTTGGACACTATTTGGGTAAGTTCTTCCTCACTTTCCAGTAAGGTCTCCAAACTATCGTGTTCCGCAATCTGTTTCAACATACAACCTATAAAGGCATCCCCTGCTCCGGTCGTGTCCACAGGGGTCACTTCAATGCTTGGGATTGTTTTTCTAAAGTGATTGGTGCTCAATAAAGTGCCTTCCTTTCCCAAGGTCACAACGATGATGGCCACCCCAGTATCATGGAGGAAGGCGCAGGCTTCGTCCATGTCCCTTTTCCCCGATAGTAACCGTGCCTCTTCCAGACTGAATTTCCCCAGATGTGATTTTTGTATAAAGGGCATGCATTTTTTAATAAAGGCCTCCTCTTTGTTCTTCCAAAGGTCTACCCTGTAATTGGGGTCAAAACTTATGAAGGAGTCTTTGGTAAGGGCATCAAAAAAATAGCGGCTATAGGCTTCTTCCAAATTACCGCCCAGCATGGCCGTAGCCGCCCCAAAATGGACCATGTTGTTCTTGAATTCCTTTTTTAGGGAAGAGTCGTATTTCAACTCCTTGTCCGCACCGCGGCTAAAAACAAAATCGCGCTCACCATCCTCATCGATGGATACAAAGGCCAAGGTGGTAAAGACTTCGGATTTCTGGGCCATGGAGGTATCCACTTTGTTCTCTTCCAGGATGTTCAACAAGAAATCCCCAAAGGGATCATCCCCCACACAACCTACGAATACACTTTTGCCTTCCAATTTGCTTATGGCACAGGCCACATTGGCCGGGGCACCGCCCGCCTTTTTTGTAAATTCCTTGGCTACCGATAAGTTTTTGCCTTGGTTTTCGGCCACAAAATCTATGAGTAGTTCACCGATGCAAAATACTTTCTTCATTTATTCATTGTATTGATGGACGTTCATTGCACAAAGCATTAAATTCCTTTTAACCGAGGGCCTTTTCATAGTTCGCACTTCAAATATTCCCGTCCGCTACTATTACAAAACGTCATCGTGGTTTGGAAATTTGAATTTCTAAGGTAATCAGAAAAAATAGCTTCAAGTAAATTTTGTTGTGAATAATTGAATATGGAAGGTTTGTTCTCCAAATAAAACCGATTTTTTCTGGGGAATCACTGGTTAGAAGGATACTATTTTTTGCGGGGATTCCATTTAATCCCTACCTTTTTACAGCAATTAAAAACCTAAGAAAATGGGACTATTCGATGAGATAAAAAAGAAACTGAGCCATGAGTTCATAGATATTGTGGAATGGTTGGATACTGGTAACGACACCATTGTCCATAGATTTGAACGCTATCAGAATGAAATAAAAAACAATGCCCAGTTGATCGTTAGGGAGGGACAGACAGCGGTATTTGTCAACGAGGGCCAGTTGGCCGATGTCTTTACTCCGGGCACATATACGCTGAATACTAAAAACCTACCCATTTTGACCACCCTAAAAGGATGGAAATATGGGTTTGATAGCCCTTTCAAGGCCGAGGTTTATTTCGTAAATACCCGATTGTTCACCGATGAAAAATGGGGCACCAAAAATCCCTTCATGCTCAGTGATGACCGTTTTGGCCTGGTTGAAATCAGGGCTTTTGGAACCTATAGTTTTCGAATTAACGACCCCGGTAAGTTCGTGGTGGACGTTGTGGGAACCGATGGCAATTTTACCAATTATGAGGTGAACGAACACCTAAAAAGCCTTATTGTTACCCGCTTTACGGATACCGTTGGTGAGGCCAATCTTCCCATAGAACTCTATGCCGCGAATACCAGCGAACTTTCCGAAACATGCCAAGAGGTCATGCAGCCTGAATTCAATAGGGTGGGAATTGAGTTGGAAAGATTCTATATTGAGAATGTTTCCATGCCGGAAGAACTTAAAAAGGAAATTTTTGAATACAGCCGATTGGATAAGTTGGATATGGCCAAACTTTCGCAGTTCAAGGCCGCTAAGGCTATTGAAGCGGCAGCGAAGAACGAAGGCGGAACGGCCGGTGCCGGTATGGGTATGGGAATGGGCTTTGTATTGGCACAACAAATGGGTAACATGATGGGTCAGAACATGGGGCAGCCTATGGGAGGCCAGGTACAACAGGCACCTTCCGGACCCCCACCGATCCCTGCCCAAACAACCTATTATTATGCGGTAAACGGGCAACAGGCCGGGCCGGTTACCTTTGACAGGTTAAAGGAACTTTTTGCTAGTAGGACTATCAATAAGGACACCCTTATTTGGAAGCTGGGCATGGACAATTGGGCTTCGTTAAAGGAAATAGAGGAGCTCAAATCGTTTTTAGGAGGAAACACGCCACCGCCTTTACCATCGGCATAATATGGTAGAAAAACAGGAAATGCTTGTTGCCATATAATTCCAAACAAATGATTCATTATTGATATATACCTTGATAGAGGTATATTGATTGTATTAATAAACCCTTCAATAAAGGTTTCACTTAAAAGTTTTAGTGAAACAATTTCTATGGAAGATATTCGGCAGTCAGAACTCAAAAAGGCATGCGCCAACTGTGGTGCGGAACTGAAATTTAAGCCGGGTTCCCACCAGCTTACCTGTGAATATTGTGGTTATGAGGAGTTCATTGAACAATCGAAAAGCAGTTTTGAGGAACTGGAATTGGCCCATTACCTAAAAGTTGTTGGGGAAAATGCCTACACTGAAACCATTGAACTGCTTCATTGCAAAAATTGTGGGGCCAACCAGCATGTAGAGGAAAATTATAAATCGCTTGACTGTGTCTATTGTGGGGAACCCTTGATTAGGGAAGATGTTGAAGTGGAAGGGTGGATTACCCCAGGTGCCTTGGTTCCCTTTCAACTGGACGCAAAAAAGGCCCGAAGTATCTTTAAGACATGGGTGGGTAGTCTTTGGTTTGCGCCCAACAAACTCAAAAGGGCGGCACTCGACCCGGAAGGCTTGCATGGATTATATGTCCCTTACTGGACCTTTGATGCCAACCTATATGCCTCCTACCAAGGTCAACGGGGCGATTATTACTATGAGACCCAGACCTATAATAGCGATAAGGGAAAGCGGACGCGTCAGGTACGAAAGACCCGCTGGACCTATGCTTCGGGTACGGTGAATGGTTTTGTGGACGATATACTGATCAATGCATCCCAACGGAAAAGAAAGGATATTCCCCAAAAAGTAGCCTTTTGGAACTTGAAGGACCTGGTCGTTTTCAATAGCAAGTATTTATCGGGATTTGTAACCGAAAAATATTCGGTATCCCTCAAGGAAGGACACCATCAATCCTTTCAAGAAGCCAAGAACATCGCCTATAATTGGATTAGAAGGGATATTGGAGGGGATACACAACGCATTGCCCATGCGGATATCAAGCTTTCGAAAGAAACTTTCAAACATGTATTATTACCTATTTACATCAGTTCATATCGTTATTCAGGTACCGAGTACAATTTTTATATCAATGGGCAAACCGGCACGGTGAGTGGAAGCAGGCCGTATTCCTTTTGGAAAATTTTCTTTTTAGTGCTCTTTATCCTTGTGTTGATTGCAGTATTTGCGATTTTTGCAAAATGACATTACAAAGAACCCTCGTTATTGGGGATATCCATTCTGGATTAAGGGCGTTAAAGGATTTATTGGTCAGGGCAAAGGTCACTCGGAAAGACACCTTGATTTTTTTGGGCGATTATATAGATGCGTGGAGCGATGCCGTCGCTACCGTTGATTTTTTATTAGAATTAAGAAAAACACATAACTGCATTTTTCTCCGAGGAAATCATGACGAACTCTGTTATGAATGGCTTACGGAGGGAAGGGATAACCCAACCTGGTTCATGCACGGGGGTAGGGCTACTGCGGAGTCTTATGCCAAAGCGGATGACCGGACCAAAAAAACACATATTTCGTTCTACGAAAGTTTGGAGAACTATCATTTAAACGAGGACAACAAACTTTTTCTTCATGCAGGCTTTACCCACTTAAAGGGTATCGACCATGAATACTTTACCAAATCTTTTTATTGGGACCGGACCCTATGGGAATTAGCCCTTTCCCTGAATCCTGATTTGGACAAAAATCACGAGCGTTACCCGCAAAGGCTCGTTCATTATGAGGAAATTTATATCGGTCATACGCCTGTGACCAGAATGGGCAAGACCACACCTCAGAATGGAGCAAATGTTTGGAATATAGATACAGGCGCCGCCTTCAAAGGACCGTTGACAGCGCTGGATATCCATACAAAGGAATTTTGGCAGAGCGATCCTGTCCATACCTATTATCCGGGCGAAAAGGGTCGAAACGGAAAATGAATTTGATTTTAACGGTAAATCATTATATTATTGACGAAATTTGATAAAAAATAAAACATGGCGAAGAAAAATATTCGATTGGAAGTAATGCAGGCATTGGAGCCTAAAGTCGCTGGTTTTATGGACACTTTTCTAGTTCCTATTGAAAAGATATGGCAACCCAGTGATTTTTTGCCTGATTCCGAAGAAGAAGGATTCTTGGAGAAAGTCAAGGAGATTAGGGAGGAATCGAAGGAATTGGGATATGACTTTTGGGTAACCATGGTGGCAGATACGATTACGGAGGAAGCACTGCCTACCTATGAATCTTGGTTGATGGACGTAGTGGGCATTGACCAACATGGGGATTTTAAGACCAATGGCTGGGCCAAATGGGTGCGCGCATGGACGGGAGAGGAAAATAGACATGGCGATGTACTGAATAAATACTTGTATTTATCCGGAAGGGTAAATATGCGGGAAATAGAAATCACCACACAGCATCTATTGACCGATGGCTTTGACATTGGGACGGATAGGGATCCGTACAAGAACTTTGTGTATACATCCTTTCAGGAATTGGCCACCAATATTTCCCACAAGCGAGTTGGGCAAATGGCCAAAAAGCAGGGAAATGCCTTATTGGGAAAGATGTGTACCATTATTGCAGGGGATGAGATGCGGCATCATTTGGCCTACAGGGAATTTGTGAAGGCGATTTTTGGCGAGGACCCCTCTGGAATGATGTTGGCTTTTGCTGATATGATGAAGAAAAAAATAGTAATGCCCGCCCATTTTTTAAGGGAATCCGGAGGAACTGTTGGTACGGCGTTCGAGAACTTTTCCAATTGTGCACAGCGTTTGGGTGTTTATACGGCCCAGGATTACGTGGATATCCTCAGAAAATTAAACGCATTTTGGGAATTGGAATCGGTTCGTTCCCTAAATGAAGAGGCCGAAAAGGCAAGGGACTATCTTATAAGCCTACCTGCCCGTTTGGAGCGTATTGCGGAACGCATGAAATTTCCTCAGGACCAATACCACTTTAAGTGGGTAGAGGCAAATGGAGCTTTATAATGGATAATAAAAAGTAAACTACCGAGGGGCAAGCCCACGAATCATTCGTAGGAAACGACATTTAAATTTCGAGGAAAGCCTCTGAGTATTAAGCCCTTTGGCGGTGCCAATTAAAAAACCCCAACCGATTCGGTTGGGGTTTTTCGTTAGGTTGGTTTGGTCATTATAATTTACCATGTTTATGCTCTTCCTGCCACTTGAATAGCTCCTTCCACTTACCTTCATAGCACATCTTAGCTTGCATGGGCCAAGAAGCCGGGTCATGTACCTGATAGCGTTTTCCGCCAGCGTCCAATACTTTTTGACAATCCGCCACGGACGCTTCGGAGAGGGCCTTCCATGTTTTAATGCCCGCGTCCTTGAACATGCCCTCAATTTTGGGCCCTATTCCTTCCACCACTTTGAGGTCATCCTGTTTGATCTGTTTCCCAAAAATCGCTCTGGCAGCATCGGCATCAAAAGGTATGGAAGCTAACGCGGCACCTGCAGCGAAGGAGGCGGCAGAGGCCCCTAAATTGGTGGCCGAAGCAGCTTTTTTATTACATGCGTCGAGTTCGGATCTTAGCTTGGCATTTTTATCCTCAAGGATTTTTATCTCAGCGGAATTATCTATAGTTGTATTTCCGGATTTCCCAATTAGGTATCCCAATATTCCACAGATTGCGCCTACCAACAAAGGTATGAGCCAGCACCAGATATTCATAGTTTCAAAATTCATTTTTATAAAGTATTAATAGTTAGTTAGTTTATTTGTTTAGGGTTACTACCGTTCTTCGGTTTTTGGCCTTTCCTTCTTCGGTGGAATTATCGGCAATGGGTTCCGTTTGTCCTTTGGAAAAGGTCCTTATTTTTTCTGCCGATATGCCATTATCAATCAAATAGTCTTTCGCAAAATTGGCCCGGTCCAGTCCAAGTTTCATGTTGGTCGCGGCCAATCCGGTATTATCGGTATGTCCGGTAATGCTTACGGTGGCTTCGGGTACTTTATCGATGTACCTGGAAATATCGGCTACTTTTTGACGCTGTTCCGCATCCAGGCTGATGGAGGCTTCGGCTGTATTGAAATACAGGATCAAGGGATCGGCATTGATTTTATCGAATAAGGCCGAAAGTTCTTCATCAGCCGTCTCAGATTTCATGTCTATAGTATAGGCGACAGGCCCATAATAAATGCCGTCTTTGGGAACCATTTCACCCCTCAATTCACTTTGGGTATTGATATGTACTGATCGAATACCTTGGTCCACCAAATGGTTTTTAACTGCATTAGCCCTGGCCAGGCCTAAATTAGGATATGCCGTGTTGTTCTCCTCTTCACTCGAATAATAGCCAATCACATTGATGACCTTACCGGTATTCTCAGAAAAATAATTCTGCAACTGGCCAATTCCCGTTCCAATCCCATTGGCCAACGGCATCAAAATACTTGGTGAGGAAACATTGAAATTGTAATTGTCGTTGATTTCATAGGAAAAATTGCCGTCGCTAAAGGCAAAAGGATAGGATGTTGATGCCACTTCTTTTGGAATAGCCGTTTCAATAGGCGGTTCCTCTACTGCTGTGGTCCCACATTCATTGCAATGATTAATATAGAAATAGGTGCCGGCAATAATGGTAATCAACATCAACAATAGGTTGGTTGTCGTTTTACTCATAGTTCATGATAGTTTAGTGTTTGGTACCAATGTATTAAAAAAATCTTAATTTTTATGGGTTTTTTAATCCTTAATGCCTAGTAATCAACAATAAGCGGATTTCCATTTACACAGGTATTTTTCCCATTTGTACACTTGGGGTATACATTGGTATAAATCGGTTTTCACCAAAAATCTTTTTTCAAGAACTTACAAGTACAAATAATATGGTCGCTATTACTCCCAACAAGGTTTTGGCATTGTAATAGTCAGTTTCAATATTTGAGTTAGTTGGTTTAAGTAAAAGGCCCCATTCTTTTAATAGTTTTGGGGCTTTTTTTATCTGAATTGTGGTCTGACTTTCGAATCATACACGATATAATTCCAATGATACAATGCTCCTTCCTATCCAGGGCTAAATCCATTATTTTAAGATGAATAAATAGAACAGTATGAAATGAGCCATAACAAGTCCTGATACTGACCAAGATGTCCTGATAGTCATCGGTAGGGCGAATTATATTGACCTATGAGAATCTATAAAACAAAAAAATGAAACCCTCATCGAGGGATTGATAATGATAAGTTAAATACCCATACTACATAAAGTATTTAATTATCAAGCTATTAACTTTATTTTAAACACATGAAAAGGTTAAAAAAGGGAATGATTGAAGTTCTTGAATTCCTGTGTATGTTCGTAATATTGGGTATTCAGACCATACTTCAAGGCAGTTGGTCATCAAATGGCCATAACCAAAAAGCGGCCTAAAATTGTTCAAAATCGTAGGCCGCTGTTATTGTAGTGGAATGATCTACAAATCAAATTTTATGCCTTGGGCTAGCGGTAGTTCCGTGGTGTAATTAATGGTATTGGTCTGTCTTCTCATGTAGATTTTCCAGGCATCGGAACCGCTTTCCCTGCCGCCCCCAGTTTCTTTTTCCCCACCAAAGGCGCCACCAATTTCGGCACCGGAGGTTCCAATATTTACGTTGGCGATACCGCAATCACTTCCTGCAACGGACAGGAATTTCTCCGCTTCCCGTAAATTATTGGTCATTATGGCCGACGAAAGGCCTTGAACGACACCATTCTGTAGTGCTATCGCGTTTTCAACATCCCCGTTATATTTCAGTAAATATAGTACGGGCGCGAACGTTTCATGTTGCACGATTTCAAAATCGTTCTTCGCCTCTGCGATGGCCGGCCTTACATAACAACCACTTTCGTAGCCTTTGCCTTCAAGAACGCCACCTTCCACAATGACCTTGCCACCTTCTTGCACCACCTTGTCCAAGGCTTTGGAATAAAGGGCCACGGCATCCGTATCGATAAGTGGACCTACATGGTTGTTTTCATCCAAGGGGTTGCCTATGCGCAATTGTTTGTACGCGGAGACCAAGGCATCTTTTACGGTGTCATATATGGATTCATGGATAATCAGTCTTCGTGTGGAGGTACAGCGCTGACCGGCGGTACCTACGGCCCCAAAAACAGCCCCTATTACCGTCATCTTGATATCGGCATCGGGTGTTACGATAATAGCATTGTTTCCACCCAATTCCAAGAGGGATTTACCCAATCTGGCAGCGACAGCTTGTGCCACTATTTTTCCCATTCGGATGGACCCCGTTGCCGAAACCAAGGGTATTCTTTGGTCCTGTGTCATCAACTCGCCCACTTTATAATCCCCGTTGATGAGACAGGAAATACCTTCTGGGAGCTTATTCTCCTTAAAGACCGAAGCGGCAATATTCTGACAGGCAATCCCGCATAAAGGTGTTTTTTCCGATGGTTTCCATACGCACACATCGCCACATACCCACGCCAGTGCCGTGTTCCAAGACCAAACTGCCACAGGAAAATTGAAGGCCGAAATAATACCTACGACCCCTAGCGCATGGTACTGTTCGTACATTCTATGGCCAGGCCTTTCCGAATGCATTGTAAGACCGTGAAGCTGTCTGGAAAGTCCCACCGCAAAATCACAGATGTCTATCATCTCCTGAACTTCACCCAAGCCTTCTTGGTAGCTCTTGCCCATTTCATAGGATACCAGTTTTCCAAGGGGCTCCTTCAATTCCCGAAGTCTGTTGCCAAATTGACGTACAATTTCCCCACGCTGCGGTGCGGGCATTTTTCTCCAAAATTTAAACGCCTCCGTTGCCTTTTCCATGACCTTTTCATAGTCCTCTTTGGATGTTGAAGTAACCTTGGCTATCAATGACCCGTCAACAGGTGAATAAGATGCTATTTCACTTCCTGAAGCAAAATTTTCCACACCCGTGGATGAGCCGTTGTTAATCTCTTTGATGCCTAGGGCAGTTAGGGCATCGTCTATACCAAATTGTTTCGCTATTTCTGACATTTATAACTTTTTTAACCTCTATTGTTATATTTAAACAAAAGTACAAAGAATAGTTTGCTCTTTACAAACCAAACTTCACCAGGCACCATACGATAATTCCCAACAAGGCCGGAAGTCCCTGAACATAAAATATCTTTTTGGAAACGGTGAGGGCCCCATATAGCCCGGCGATTAGCACACAGGCCAAAAAGAAGAGAGCGACATTGACGGACCAAATAGGAGAGGCAATGACCAAGGACCAAAAAAGGCCTGCGGCCAAGAAGCCATTGTACAAACCCTGATTGGCCGCCATACTTTTTGTGGGTTCGAACAAATCCGAAGGAAAATTCCTGAAGACGTTTCTGGCCTTGGTAGTCCAAGCGAACATTTCCAGCCAAAGAAAGTAACAGTGCAAAAGCGCCACTAGAAAGGTGATTATTTGGGCAACCAATACCATTACTCTTCCTTGGCCATAAATCGTTCATCCACGGGCATTACGGTACCGCACTTATCACAGGTTCTTAACGCTTCGGAACTATAGAAATGCTTAAAGTGGGCCAAAAAGTCTTTCTCTATGTCATGCAAGGTAAAATAGGCTTCATAGAGTTTATGGTTACAATTATCACAAAACCACAATAAACCGTCATCAACGTTCATATCCGCCCGTTTTCGTTCTATAACAAGTCCAATGGAATCTTCAAGCCTAACAGGCGAATGTGGAATCTTGGCCGGATGTAGATACATGTCGCCAGGACCTAGTTTCATGGTCTTTTTCTGACCATCCTCCTGTATATGGACTTCAATATGTCCTTCTAACTGATAAAAAAGCTCCTCGGTTTCATTGTAGTGGTAATCCTTTCTGGCATTTGGGCCCGCCACTACCATGACAATGTAATCACCTGCATCCTTGTAAAGATTTTTATTGCCCACCGGGGGTTTTAAGTTTTGTCTATTTTCCTCGATCCATTGATTAAGGTTAAAAGGAGGTTTTATACCCATGATCATTATTTTTCTAAAGGTAAAAAAAGTGTCTTACTTAATCGTGGTAGGCATAAAAAAACCCTCGCACGTGCAAGGGTTCCATGGCAAAATCAAATCAATAATAACCTTATCTAACAAAAATTTGTGTGAAGTATAGCTCCCCTTCTTCGTCAGGGAGGATACTCAAAGCGGAATGGGTGTAATCCCCTTCCAAATTTTTTCTATGGTTTGGGCTGTCCAACCAAGCCTCAAATGCTTCCATTACCGAGTCATAATCCTTGGCCACATTTTCAGAAACATCGCTTGCCCCCGTTTTATCCGATATGCTCTTGGCCCTTTGTCCAAAGTGCGCATGGCTTGTCTGTCCTTTATCGATCATATACCTTGTGTGCTCCTTGGCATAATAGTAGGAAACACTTTCAAACTGAAGTTCGTTGAGACCTAGCGATAATCTGTGTTCGTTCACCAAATCAAACAGCTCGTTTTCCTGTGCCGTTTGAATATTTGAGGCGACGGATATGCTTAAATTGCTTTGTTCTTCCATTTCTACATATGCGTCTTTTGAACAGGATTGAAATGCCACAAGGACCAATACATAGCATATTTTTGTTATTGTTCTCATTCCGGGGGTTTTGTATTCCATGGGACAAAGGTATCCTCAAAGGAATCCTAAAACCTTATTTTCTCTGTATGCTGAACAACAAATTCGATTATACGACAAAGTTTGAAGAATCGACGATTATCGACCAATTACATGTTCTTTTTGCCGATCATACATAGCCTTTACTGGTCAATGTATCGTGTTTATAGGATTTTGGAAGGCAGCTATTCCTGGTAGAAAAGCTGTGTGTAGTAGTAATCACCTTCGGCATTCCTTTTAACACTGACCGCCGTATGGCTAAATTCGCCCTCCATAGTTTTTTTATGGCTGCTACTTTGATACCATCCCTCAAATGCTTCCATGGCCGTATCATATTCCTTGGCCACATTTTCGGCGACCATCTTTACGGTTATTTCAGAGTTAATACTGGATGCCCTGGCGCTAAAATTGTCATGGCTTAAGCTTCCTTTTGAAATCATGTAGTCCGTGTGCTTGTTCGCATACTTGTAGGCGATTTCGCTGAACTCGAGTTGGTTAAGGCCCAACGAGGCCCTATGGTCGTTGACAACGGCCAGAACCTCCTGCTCCAGGATTACGTTGTTTTCAGCTACTGCAATGATGGTGTCGTCCTGTAATGGCTCTGCCGTACACGAAAAAAGCAAAACAAACATCACTGGGATAGCTAATAGCAATCTCATTTTCATATAGTGTTCTCTTTGTAAGCAGGCCGTTCAGGATAGCTTTGTAGGAAAGTAAGATAGGGGTTCTGTTCTCGTGTTGATTGGGGAAATCAACAATGTAATATTAAATAAAATAGATTTCGGTCATGTTAAAATCTATCTGTTTTTCGACCAAATGCCTAGAATTTGGGAGAAAATGTATTTGGTCGGGAGTATGTTGTTTTTGGTCGATAAAGGGGAGTTATTCAGTCATGTTACTTTGCAGTACATTATCAAAAAGGAAGGTACCAATCTCTATTAAAGGGACGTACAGAACGGAATTGGTCTTCATTTCTTGGCTAGGCAATTCAAAATTGCCGTTAAGTCGCTCTATGAAAACCAGAAGCGCTCCTAAGATTACGGCTACTTTTAGTATACCAAAAAGGGCTCCTGCCAGTTTATTCAAGATGCCCAACATGGCTATATCGACGATTTTAGTCAGAATTTTTCCTAGCACATGCACGACCAGCACGATGATGATAAAGGTGATGATCAAGGATGCGATATTGATGAACTTTTCATCCCAGTCCATCCTTTGGGATAAATAATCACCTGCGATATACGAAAAATGGATAGCTCCATAAATACCGGCAATAAGGGCCAGAATAGCGGCAATCTCTAATAAAAGTCCATTGCTGAGACCTTTCCAAAGACCCCATAAAAGCAATAGACCCAATACAATGTCCAAAAAATTCATTTCAGCAATTTGAACAAATATAAAACTTTAGATTAGTACCTTTATGACTTTGATTTACAAGAGGAATCTTATAAAAAATAATATGGCCAGGGACACTTTGTTGAAGGAACGATGGGAACTATTGGTACAGAAATTGTCCAATAGATTTTCTGATGGAGACCCATTGGAACTGGATGCCATCATTTACCTTGTAGGTGTACAGGAGCTGGGGCAATATCACAGAAAGTATAAGAAGGATGATAAACTAGATTTGATGCATATCGCCATCTGCAGGTTATTGGAGCCCTATGGATATTACGAATTTGATTTTTTTGATGACGACGGATGGCCCCATTACAAGATCAAGGAGAGTCTTCCTCCCTTAAAAGCCGGGGAACAGGCCGTTTTGATGAAGGAAGCTATTGTCGATTATTTTTTGGAGAAGGAATTTATCCACTAAATGAAACCCTCATCGAGGGATTTGTTATTTTATGTTAAATACCTGTACAACAGTAAATGGTTAAAATTAATCTTTTAACCCCATTTAAGACATGTGAAAAAACCCAGCTATTACGCCGTTATCTTTACTTCCATCCGCACGGAAGGGGATCATGGTTATTCTGAAATGGCAAAAACCATGGAAGACCTGGCCAAGACCCAACCCGGATATTTGGGCATAGAGAGTGCTAGGGAGGAAATTGGCATAACCGTTAGCTACTGGGAAAGTCTGGAGGCCATTACCAATTGGAGAAAAAATTCTGAACACGTACTTGCTCAATCCAAAGGAATAAAAGACTGGTACCAAAACTACACGGTTCGAATTTGTAAGGTGGAACGCGAATATTCTTGGGAGAAATCCGTCTAGTGAAAGAAACCGCTCTTTTACCTTCCTTTGAAAACTGGCCAAATCCTAGTATCTTTCTCCAAACATGCCGTAGAGGCCATAATTAAATTCAATTGATTTTATGGGAGCATATATAATATCGTTAGATCAGGGAACGACGAGTTCTCGTGCGTTGTTGGTAGATGAGCAAGGGAGGATCCAGGGGATGGTTCAGAAAGAGTTCAAACAGATTTTTCCTAAATCGGGCTGGGTGGAGCACGATGCCATTGAAATTCTGGAAACCCAGTTGGGCGTTTTAAAGGAGCTGATTTCCAATAATAAGGTCGATTTGGGCGATGTGAAGGCCATCGGTATAACCAACCAACGTGAAACTGCCGTGGTATGGGACAAAAATACCGGCAAACCCGTTTACAATGCCATAGTTTGGCAGGACAAAAGAACGGCAGGTATTTGCGAACATCTAAAAAAAGAAGGACTTACCGAACATGTAAGAAAAACTACGGGCTTGGTCATAGATTCTTATTTTTCGGGGACCAAAGTCAAATGGATTTTGGACAATGTGGAAGGTGCCAAAAAGAAAGCGGAAAATGGTGATCTGTTGTTCGGCACAATCGACTCCTGGCTGGTCTGGAATATGACCACGACCAAAAACCATTTCACGGACTATACCAACGCATCAAGAACCCTCTTGTATGATATTGTAAATCTACAATGGGACGATCGGCTATTAAGTGCCATGAATATTCCAAAAAGCATGTTGCCTGAAGTAAAACCCTCGGCATTCCATTTTGGGGATTTTGAAATTGACGGAGTTAAAATCCCCATAGCGGGGATTGCCGGGGACCAACAGGCAGCCTTGTTCGGACAGGGATGTTTTAAAAAGGGAACCGCAAAAAACACCTATGGGACTGGCTGTTTTATGCTGATGAACACTGGCGAGGAACCCCAATTTTCCAAAAATGGATTGTTGACCACCATTGCCTATGGTTTGGACGGTAAGGTGAACTACGCGTTGGAGGGGAGTATTTTCATTGCAGGGGCTGCCATACAATGGCTGCGTGACGGTTTGGAATTGATATCCGATGCCAAGGAAACCGAGGCACTTGCCAAATCTGTTGAAGGGGAAAGTTCGGTGTACGTGGTACCGGCCTTTGCCGGCCTTGGAGCACCTCATTGGGACATGTATGCCCGTGGTGCGATTTTCGGACTTACGAGGGATACGGGCAAGGCCCACTTGGCCAAAGCGACCTTGGAGTCACTTGCCTATCAGACAAAGGATATTTTAAAGGCCATGGAGGACGACTCAGATCTACAGTTGAAGAACTTACGGGTGGATGGTGGTGCCTGCGCCAACAACTATCTGATGCAGTTTCAGGCCGATATTTTGGATACCGAGGTACATCGCCCCGAAGTGATAGAGTCCACTGCTATGGGTGCCGCCTTTCTTGCGGGCATTCAGGTGGGACTTTGGTCCCAGTCCGATATCGATGAGAGTAGGCCCATGAACAGAATCTTCAAACCTCAATTTGATCGGGCAAAAAGAAGACGATTATATGCCCAATGGAAAAAGGCCGTGGATCGATCCAAGGCTTGGGAAGAGGAATAGGCCTGTTAATTTATCATTAAATTAAGAAGTAAGGCCGTACATACGGGTGCCTTACATAGTATCTTTAAGGAAGAAAGAAAGTTATGCAGCATATACAGTTTTCCAATTTAAACCGTGAGAAATATATTGAACGGTTAAAAACGGAATCTTTTGATTTGGTAATTATCGGAGGAGGGATTACCGGGGCCGGTATAGCCTTGGATGCCGCCTCCAGGGGTTTGAAGGTGGCCCTGTTGGAGAAAAACGATTTCGCATCAGGTACCAGTAGCAAATCAACCAAACTGATTCATGGGGGTTTACGATATTTAAAACAGTTCGATTTTTGGCTGGTCAAGGAAGTGGGGTCTGAACGTGCCATCGTCCATAAATTGGCACCCCATTTGGTATTACCGGAAAAGATGCTTTTGCCCTTGATCGAGAATGGCTCTTATGGTAAGTGGTTGACGTCCATAGGACTAAAGGTCTACGATATTTTGGCCCAAGTAAGTGGGGATGACAAACGGCAAATGTTGGAAAAAAAGGAGGCCCTAAAATTGGAGCCCCTTTTGCCCAAAAAGATATTGAATGGGGCTGGTTATTATGCCGAATATAGAACGGACGATGCCAGGCTCACCATAGAAAATATCAAGACCAGCCTTATGTTCGGGGCGAGGGCAATGAACTATGCTACGGTAACCGATTTTCTGTATAAAAACGAGAAAGTGGCCGGTGTAAAAGTACGGGATGAGGTAAGCGGGACGGATTTTGAAATCAAGTCCAACTACGTAATCAGCGCTGCGGGCCCGTGGGTAGACGACCTCAGGGTGCTCAACAATTCCAAAAAAGGTAAGCAATTGCATCTGACCAAAGGGGTCCATTTGGTATTTCCCTACGAGAAATTGCCCGTGAAGCAATCCGTTTATTTTGATATCCCCGATGGTCGTATGATGTTCGCCATTCCAAGGGGGAAGATAACTTATGTAGGTACTACGGATACCAATTATAATGACAACAAGGACAAAGTGCATACGGATATTGCCGATGCCATCTACCTTATTTCGGCAGTGAACAATATGTTCCCGGACATCAATCTGGAATTGGACGATATCGTGTCCTCTTGGGCCGGACTCCGTCCTTTGATCCACGAGGAAGGGAAATCGGCCTCCGAACTTTCAAGAAAGGATGAAATATTTGTATCCGATACCGGACTTATCAGTATTGCCGGAGGTAAATTGACGGGTTACCGTAAAATGGCGGAACGCGTCGTTGACAGGGTTGTGGAGAAACTGAAACAGGAACACAATACCGAAACCAAGAAATGCTATACGGATAAGATTTCGCTCTGCGGAAATGAAAGTTTCAAAAAATTCAAGCACGTAAAAAGGTATATTGATTCTGTATATGAACGTATCAAGCCCGATGGTTTTTCAAAACACGACGCCTGGTTTTTGGTAACGAATTATGGGGAACAAACGGAATCCATTTTGGAACGGTATGAAAAACGCTCGGAAAAAGACAACCCCACTAAGCTTATTTTGGCCGAGTTGGAGTTTGGCATCCATAACGAAATGGTATTGAACCCTATGGATTTCTTCATTAGACGCACGGGAAGGCTCTATTTTGACATAGAGAGTATCACCCAATATATGGACCCGGTGCTTAAGGAATTCAAAAGGATTTTCAAAACGGACGATGTCCAATTAAATACCTGGGGGGAAATCTTGGAAAGCGAGATTAAGGAGCATTCAGATTTTTCTTTGAATAGAACCTAATCCAACTTATCAGTCAAAGCGGCAAAAACTTTCTTGGCATTTTTGTTTTCGTACAGCACCTCGTACACCGCATCTATGATGGGAGTCTTTACCTTCTTTTTGAAATCGTTCTTTATTTGGTAGGCGCTTTTAGTGGCGTAATAGCCTTCGGCTACCATGCTCATCTCCATTTGGGCACTTTTTACGGTATATCCCTTGCCGATCATATTCCCGAACATTCGGTTTCTACTGAAGGTGGAATATCCGGTCACCAATAGATCTCCAAGATAAGCGGATTGGTTAATGTTTCGATCTATGTTGTGGATCCGTTTGGTATAGCGCTTCATTTCCCGAATCGCATTGCTCATCAACACACTTTGAAAGTTATCACCATAGCCCAATCCATGGGCAATTCCGGCCGCAATGGCATAAATGTTCTTGAGCATGGCGGCATACTCCGTACCAATAATATCCTTGGTAATCTTTGTCTTGATGTAGTTACTGGACAGGTTTTTGGCCACCAACTTCGCCTTTTTGGCATCGGCACAGGCAATGGTCAAGTAGGATAGTCGTTCCATAGCCACCTCCTCCGCATGGCAGGGCCCGGTAATGACCCCTATGTTATCAAAGGGAATGTTATAGGAATCATGGAAATGTTCCCCAACGATTTTACCGGTTTCCGGAACAATACCTTTAATGGCGGAAAAAATGATTTTGTCCACTAAGGGCTTGCTAATTTTCTCCAATTCCTGCATCAAAAATGCGGAAGGAATGGCAAAAATGAGCACATCGGCATAGCTTACAATTTCATTGATGTCATCGGTCAAAAACAACTGTTCCGTCTTAAACTCAACGGAAGTAAGATAGTTAGGATTGTGTTTCTGGATTTTTAGGTAGCCAATGGCATCGGAGTTCCGCATATACCAACCCACCATTTCCTGATTCGCGGTCAGCATCTTTACGATGGCCGTTGCCCAACTACCCCCGCCCAATACCGCAAATTTTACATCTTTCTTCATACCCTGAATTTAACGTCGCTAATTTACCAAATTATAAATAGGCTTTTGACCCTGTATATCAAAGGGTTTGTCAATTTGGCACGGTGCTTGTTTTCTTAAAGGTATTATTAAAAGGCAAGCTTATGAGAACGATAAAATTACTTTTTGGATATACATTTATGGCCACCCTGTTGGTTTCCTGTTATGCGGATGTCATTGTAGAGGATGCCTATATTGAAGAATCGGCCTTTAATACGGATCAGGTTTTACAGGCTTATGATCTTTGGTACGTGGATATCAATCAAACGCGAGGGAACGGGGAAGTACCTTTTCTTCAGCGTGCCTTTACCGTAAGTTTTGACCGCGGTACTTTTTACGCCAACAACAATATCGTAGGGCTTGGAAAGACCGGAAACGGATTTGGAATCGATGTCGGTTTTTACGACACCTATAGGGGCGTGGTTGAAATAGACCATGATGTAGACGGACTTTGGCTGATGGAGGTGTATGCCGTAAACAGTAGTACCTTAGAGTTTTATAGCCCAGTAACGGATACATCTTACATACTTAGAGGTTATCAAATTCGTAATTTTGATTATGACCAGTTATTTTATGACAACATCGATTACTTAATACAGGAATACGATGCTTGGGAAAAATCCTATACCAGTTTGGAAGGTGCGTTGAACGATTTTGATGATGAGAATTTTCTACAGTTTCTACCTAGCTTTTTCCGTTCATCCGTCGATACGCCTGGAATTCCATTAGGTAGTTTGCAGTGGCATTATGAAGGGAATTATCAGGTGTACGATGTGGCCAATGACCCTACTCTAAAGACCTTGACCTTGGATTATGACTTCTTTGGAAACGATTATTTTGAGCTTTATGTAATAAATGATGGCACCATAGAATTATACCATCCAGATAGCGGAACCATTTATGAATTTAAGGGCAGGGGCTATCAGCAGTATTTAAAGACGGGTAAAGGTGCCGTCGCCAAGAAAAGAACAAAGACCTCCAATCCTACCATGGATGTGGTGAGGAAGCGAACAAAATAGATTTAGGTTGGTTAGTTGTTAAATACCATTTCCAATTTAAAAATGAGCCAATTTACTTGTTTATTTCCCCTATGCCTTCATTCTTTGTGAAAATTGCAAAGAACCCTGGCTATTTATAATTTCCACGGCTTTGGCACAGAAATAATTAACAGTGCAAATTTTGGTTCATTCCTAAACTAGAAATGGTATAAAACCGCCAGAAAGATTCAAACCTCTGGCGGTTTTTTCTATACAAACAACAACTAACCTTCTATTTTCCCGGTATGGCTTCGGGCCAAGATTTTCTATATTGGGATACAGTATCCCCATAACTTTTGGCGAGGGACTCCGCTTCTTCTGTGGAGTATATGTCCTTTGCTTTCTTGAAGAAATCCTCTTCTTCATCCTTTAAATGGTGCTCTACCTTATCCGCTAACTTTTGCATGGTGGCCAGCCAATGAGGGGAACTCATATCGGTATCGTCCAGTTCTTCAATGAGCTCGTCCATTTCATGGTGTTCTGCCATGCCGTGCCTGGCATCTTCCTGCATCTTATCGGAATCTATCAATGGAGAATAAAAATATCGCTCTTCCGCGACTTCATGTACTTCCAATTCCTTCTTCAATTCCTCCCAGATATCCCTTCTTTCCTCAGAATCTCCTGAAGTTTTGAGTATTTTGGAGCATAATTCCCGTTGGATATCATGGTCGTCCTTGATGGCTTTATAAATGTTCATTTCTAAATCTTTTTGGGGACTCCACGTTGCTCACAAGTAAAAAGAGGAAAAAATTGGTGTCCCGATTAATATAGAGACAAGGTAAATCAAAAGTATCCTTATGCTTGCCTCCATAAAAGCAAAGATTAATTCTATTGCGTTTTATACGCATTCTTTGTCGGACAATGGCAAGGGTCTATAGGCAAAGTATTGCAATACTTCTTCCAAGGCCAGGCGTAGTGCTTTATTGACTGGCACTATAATATTACCCAAACGGAAATCTATTTGGTTGAGTTGCATGTAGTATTCCGTAAAGATGGGAACTGGCAAACCTTGTGTTATTTTTTCGGAGGCGGAAGCAAAGTTTACGGCCTGTCCTTCTTTGATGACCTTGCATGTGGCAAGGCGCAGTTTGCCATATTTGTCCGTATTGGCGCCATAGCCAAACAGACGACAAATAAGTCCGCGATATCGGTAGGTCTTACAATGCCCTTGGTCTATAATTGAAAGTGGTTTATAATTTACACATATGGTTGTTTGAAGTTCTCGAAGGGTTTGTAACATTTTATCGGCCTCGCCGGTCAAAAACAAGTGAAAGGCCCATGGTAGAAACTCCAAGGGCGAAGCTTCAATATCTGGGTAGGTACAGCATCGGCCACAACCGGAAAGACACCGGATTCCCGTCGTATTTTGAAATGCAGCCGTTTCCTGATCAAGTTGGTGGAACAACTTTTCCACCAAGCTCACTTTTTGCGGTAAGGTCATTAATTTTTCGCGCGAAGGTAGATTTAAAATTGATGCGTTGGGATTTTTTGTTTGAATTTTAAATCCCTGTAAAACAACTGTTTAAAACAATCAAATGGACTGTCCAAACGTTAACAGGTTATTATCTGGATCCAAAAGGGAAAACTCTTTTTGTCCCCATGGTTTTATCTGTAATTTTCCATTGGGATGAATGGCCACATTATGGTCCAACAGCGATTGGTAAAGCCCATCTATATCGTTACATCTTATATAGACCTGACCGTAGTTTTCCAAAGGATTCAGATTCTTGAAAAGAAAGAAATGGATTTGAATGTTGTCCTTGACCAACATCAAATAATCTGGGTAATTGGAAGTACCTAAATTTTCAAAACCCAATTTTTCGATATAATATTCACCCGTTATGGACTTGTCCCGCATGGGGAGCTTTGGATGGATGTCGCTGAGCATAGTATTTATTTTTCCATTAGTTAAGATATGTCATTTAGCAGTCAAGATTATACCCCTTTTTAAACACCGATGGGTTTTCGCCCGTAATTTTCTTAAAGCTTCGGTTAAAATAGGAGAGGCTTTCAAAGCCACATTCAAAACAGGCTTCGCCCACATTTTTCCCCATCAACAACAATCGTTTTGCCTGACTGATGCGGTACTGGTTCAAAAAGGAAACAAAGGTGCTTCCTGTGGTCTTTTTGAAATAACGGCAAAAAGCAGGTTTGGTCAGTCCGCAAACATCGGCAACCTCCTCCAAGGTTATCTTTTCTTGATATCGTTCGTTAATAAGGGCATATATCTTTCGCATCCGTTTTTGTTCCTTGTTTTTGAGGGGGTTAACATAGGGTGTTTTATGTAATAGTTGAAATTCTGTACTCTGCGAAAGACGTTTCAGGATGTGCATCACGGACATAAAAAAGTCAAAGGGTTCCTGTTCATGAAGGGTTTTCATAAGCCCGCCCACTTCCTCCTTGGTCTTTCCTGAGAAAGCTACACCATAACGGGAAAGATCTAATAGTCGGTCCAATTGTTTGAGCTCCGGGTAGTCGTTCAATACGTTTTCCTTAAAACTTGGTTTTATATGAAGTACCTCTTTTCGGTACGATGTTGTAACACCATGATCAAAATTCAAATGGGGGATATTGGAACCAATGAGCACTAGGTCGCTACCGGTAAAGTTGGAAATATGGTCGCCTACATGTCGCTTGGCATCGGCTCCTTCAATATAAACTAGTTCCAGTTCCGGGTGAAAATGCCAATAGAAGAGATGACTCAGTTTGGGATCGTGCAACAACCGGAACGGACTCTTGGAATTGGGATTTATACTTTCTAGTTGGACTTTCATTTCACATCAATTGGGTGTTAAATATAAACGAAATTGATATTCTAATAGTTTTAATTCTTTTTTATAGTTAAAATAGTTCAAATCATCGTCAATATTACGGTGGTATCCAAAGTTAATTCCCACTAGTTTTATCCCAGTAATTAACAATCAATTAAATAGAAAATATATGCAACAGTCTAAGGAAAAGGTAGCCATGGGCAACATGGCGCATCAGGATATCCCTGGGAATCCATCCACCGCTACCAGCAGCAAGCAACAATTGAACGACCGCTCCAACGGAAAACCCTTACGAGTTTTATCTGAAGAAGATTGGAAGTTCTGGATACACAACGGCTATATAGTCATTAAGAATGCCGTTCCCAAGGAACAGGCCCAGAGAACGGCCGCTTTTCTCTGGGAGTTCGATGAGAAGGACCCCAACGAGAAAAGCACCTGGTATGCGCCTCCACGGGCCGAAATGAAAATGAAGGAACTTACCGGAACGGGCATGGTTGAAGTATATAACCACCAATACCTTTGGGATAACCGCCAGACCCAAAGGGTTTATGATGCCTTTGTGGATGTTTGGGGTACCGAAAAACTTTGGGTGACCATAGATCGGGCCAACCTTAATTTTCCGCAGCGCGAAGGAGAACACAAAAAAGGTTTTATTCATTGGGATTACGACCCGGAGACCAGGCCCCAAAATGTGCAAGGCGTCCTTGCTTTGGCTGACCAAACCGATGAAAACATGGGCGGTTTTCAATGCATTCCTTGGTTATACCGAAATTATGACACTTGGAAACTGACCCAACCTGAGGACCGTGACCGTTTCCAACCGGACATAACCGGGATCGAGGATAAAATCGTGAAAGTAAAAATGGAGGCGGGCGACCTTTTGATCTTTAATAGCACGGAACCGCATGGAATCAGGCCCAATCGTTCCGGGGATAAAGTGCGTATTGCTCAGTATATTTCCATGATGCCTGCCGAGGAGGATAACGAAGCCTTGAAAAATTGGAGGATAAACTCTTGGAAAAATAGGGTGGCCCCCGAGGGCTATGCCTTTCCCGGGGATCCCAGAAACTGGGAACAGACCAAATACGAAACCGCCAAATTAACGCCGCTAGGGGAAAAATTATTGGGACTGAAGGCTTGGTAGGTTGCCAAATCGTTAATAATCATTCGGTTTCTAGGGTATCCCGCAAATAATGGTATTTTTGCGCCCTTAAAATAAAAAGACGTGCGAAAGTATTTGAATTTGTTCGATTTTAAGCAGAAGGTAGATTATAAAACGGAAATCCTCTCCGGACTCACAGTGGCCTTGGCCTTGGTGCCAGAGGCCATTGCTTTTGCACTGATTCCGGGGTTTTCTCCCTTGACCGGACTTTACGCCGCCTTTGTATTGGCCTTGGTCACCTCAATTCTTGGTGGTAGACCGGGCATGATTTCTGGGGCTACCGGAGCCGTAGCCGTTGTTTTTGTGGGGCTGATTTTGGAGCTGAAACTCAACTTTCCGGGAATCGAGCCAGAGACCATTTTGAATTATGTCTTTGCAACCGTTATCCTAGCCGGGGTTTTACAGATTGGTGCCGGCCTTTTAAGATTGGGTAAGTTTATCCGATTGGTACCACACCCGGTGATGTTCGGTTTCGTGAACGGCTTGGCCATAATAATTTTCATGGCCCAGTTCCCCAATTTTTATGATAAGACTACAGGTAATTTGCTGAGCGGAAGTCCTATGTACATTATGTTGGGTTTGACGCTTTTAACGATGCTCATCATTTGGGGCCTTCCCAAATTGACCAAGGCCGTTCCATCTTCCTTGGTGGCCATTTTAGTAGTTTCAGCCATAGTATTAGGTTTTGGTATCGATACCATGCAAGTGGCGGATATCATGGCCGAAGGCGAGAGTATCAAAGGAGGCTTTCCACCGCTTTCCATTCCCCAGTTACCTTTTACGCTGGAGACATTCAAGATCATTGTTCCCTATGCGGCCATTGTTGCCGGTGTAGGTCTGATCGAAAGTCTTTTGACCTTGAACATCATCGATGAGATAACGGAAACCCGTGGTAGCGGAAACAGGGAATGCGTGGCGCAGGGAACGGCCAATATTATGTCCGGTTTCCTTTCAGGTATGGGAGGATGTGCCATGATCGGACAGAGTTTGATAAATACCTCGGCTGGGGCCAGGGCCCGATTATCAGGAATTACCGCCGCCGTTATGTTGTTGGTTTTTATTATGTTCGGTTCCAGTTTGATAGAGCGTTTGCCCATGGCCGCTTTGGTGGGCTTGATGTTCATGGTGGCGATCGGAACGTTTGAGTGGGCCAGTTTTAAAACGTTTGGGAAAATGCCAAAATCCGATGTCGTCGTGATGGTCCTGGTTACCTTGATTACCGCAATCACCCACAATTTGGCCGTGGCCGTTCTCTTGGGAGTTATAATTTCGGCATTGGCCTATTCTTGGGAGAACGCCAAACGTATCCGTGCCAGAAAATATGTTGATGACAACGGGGTGAAGCATTATGAAATATACGGCCCCTTATTTTTTGGTTCTACGACGCTTTTTGCCGAAAAGTTCGATGTGCCCAATGACCCGGACGAGGTCATTATCGATTTTAGGGAAAGTCGGGTTGCCGATATGTCGGGCATCGAGGCTTTGAACAAGATTACGGAGCGATATGCCAAGATAGGCAAGAAGGTACATTTAAGACATTTGAGCAAGGACTGTATCCGTCTGCTTAAAAATGCCGATGAGATCATCGATGTGAACGTGATGGAAGACCCCACATACAAGGTAGTGGCCGATAAATTCTAGCAAGCAATTATATCATAAATCTTACATAGAGAAATACGATAATTGAAAGTATTATCAGAATACTGATGATTGTTACCTTAAGGTTGTACAAAGTATCTTTTTTAGCCTGATTTCGTATCCTATTCTTTATCACTTGCTGCTGAAATGGGGTAAGCTCCTTGAATTTTAACTCGGTCTTACTTGACAGGTTCTCATATTCCGCACGGATGTCCTTGAAGGTTCGTCTTTTTTTCAACAGTGCCCTGTTGGCATTTATCACTAACATTGGTTGACTTGCGGAACCCATAATTAATACTTTCTTTACTAGTGACGATTTCACGACTTTTGTTACAGGTGTAATTTCTTTTTAAGGCCTCGTCTAATTATCGGGACTGTACGTTTAAAAAGTGAAGAGTTGAAAAAACCGACGATTAAAATTGGTGATGTACTATTCGGCGTGTTCATTGTATTGCTGATTATTCCCCAAACAAGGATTCCCATAATGGTCATGGTCAACAGGTTAAAGGTAGAACTGTTTTCACCAAGTCTAGCCTCTGAAAAGGAACAAATACAATTGGAACCCTTTATCTATGAAGTTGAAAATTTGCAAGGTGAATCGGTCAATACTAAAGTGGGTGATGGAAACATAACGTTTATAAGTTATTGGGCAACCTGGTGCCCGCCCTGTATCGCAGAACTTCCCAGTATCGATGCCTTGTATGGGCATTATGGGGACAAGATTGATTTTCTGATGATTTCGGATGAACATCCGGAGAAAATAAATTTGTTTTTGGAGAAGAGGAATTTTTCAGTACCTGCCGTGGTTTCCAAAATGAATCCTCCAAAGGACCTTTATGAAAAGACCATACCTACAAATTATATCATCGACCACACGGGAAAAATTGTTGTCAAGGAAAAAGGAGCATCCAACTGGAACAGCAAAAAAGTCAGAAACCTAATGGATGCGCTGATTGCGGAACGTGAAGCATCGGCAAAATAACTACCTCACGGGGCAAGCCCAGGAGGATTTCGTTATAATCAAGTTTTCAATTTCGAGATTAGCCCTATGTATTAAACCCTTTGGCAGAGCCAATAAAAAAACCCTTTCCAAAAATTAGAAAGGGTTTCTGTTTATAGGTTCAGCCATAATTATAAGGTACGAAGATATTCGGCTACGCTCCTTGCCTCATCTTCCGTAAGGTTTTGGTTCAGCATGATGGCGTTGTTGTACTCTTTCAATAATGCTTTGGCAATAGGATCTTCCTTGAGCATCCCATCTGGGTTCAAGATCATGTTCATTACCCACTCCGGACTCCTTCTTTCATACACCCCTTTCAAGGCAGGACCGATCATACGTTGTTCCGCCATGTGGCAAGCGGTACAAATGGCCTGGAATTTCTCCTCGCCCGCTGCGGCAAGGTCGGCATCGATTTCATCGCCAAACTCGACACTGGTTATGGGCCCTACACCTTTGTTGTCCATATCCACGGGGACACCACCGCTGGTTTCCGTAGCCTTAATTTCCTCTTTCTTGGTACGGTTCATTTCAAAACCATCCTTCTTTTCTTCTTTCTTTTCGCCACAGCTTACTACCAAGGCGCCAAGGGCCAATAAGGTGAATAATTTTCGCATTTCTTTTATGATTTTAATCTTAATAATTGTTGGAAGGACTAAGATATGAATTTTTATTTGTTAGGGGAGTTTTTTAATAAGCCCCGATCAAACTAACGTATTAAAAAAATCCAAGGAGCGCTGTTCCGTATACGTAATGTTCCTGTCCCCATAAAAACCCACATGTCCCCCGTATTTAGGTATCTCAAAATGAATGTTTTTATTATGTTCCGCTTCTTTCACTGGGTAACAGGCTTTGCCCAAAAAGGAGTCGTTGGCGGCATTCACGATTAGAGTGCTAACGGTAATGGAAGGTAGAAATTGAAGACAGCTACATTTTGCGTAATAATCCATGGCATCCTTAAATCCATGGGCTCTACTGGTATAAATATCGTCAAAATCCTTCAGGGTTTTTACGCGCTTAATATCCCTTTTGGCAATTTTATCCGGAAATAATTCCTCCTTGATTTTTAATTTTTCGATGAGGTTCCCTTTAAATCGCTTGGCATACAAAACATTTTTAAACTGCAACAATTGTGCGAGCGAATCTGCCAATTGACAAGGCACCGAAATGGCCGCCGCGCCCTTAATTTCCTTTGGAACATCGTCATTTTCGCCCAAATATTTTAAAAGCAGGTTAGCACCCAGGCTAAACCCGTAAAGATATATTTGTGTAAACCTGTCCATCCTCAAAATATGGTCAATAACATCTTGGAGATCTTCCGTGGCCCCGGAGTGGTAGGAGCGATAACGTTCATTGGGTACGCCGCTGCACCCCCTGAGATTTATGGCGCAGACATCAAAAGAGTTATCGCTTAAAATCTTGGCCGCACCTTGCACATAGGCCCTTTGGGCATCCCCTTCCAAACCGTGGAGAATGATACAGACCTTTTTTGAAGGGATGGTGGCATAACTCCAATCCAAATCCAAAAAATCACCGTCCGAAAGCAGGATCCGTTCCCGGACTTGGGTTAAACCCGTTACCTTTCTGAAAAGTCCGTTATAAATGGTGGAAAAGTGACTGTGCCTGAACAGTAATGGAGGATTATACTTTGAAGAAATTAGGGGCATATTGATTACTTCGGAAATATTTCCAACACTTTGATCTGTTCCTCGATCGCCTTTTTGAATACTGATTTTAAATTGGCCACCAATTTGGAGACGGGTAGCGTGTCCTCGATCGTGGCTACCCCTTGACCGGCGGACCAAATGGTTTTCCAGGCCTTGGCCTCTGTATCCAATTCCTTCCCAAAGTCTATTTTAGTATCTTTTTTTAAATCTTCCTCGGTAATCCCTGCTGCCTTTAGACTTGCGCCTAAAAAATTGGCATGCACACCGGATATCGCCGCTGTATAGATAACATCGCTCGCGCCCGCATTTATGATCATTTCCCGATATTCTGGAGTTGCCTTGCTTTCTTCGGTATTGATAAATCGGGTACCCATGTAGGCCAAATCCGCACCCATTTGAAGGGCCGATGCAATATCCCTCCCGGTACTTATGCATCCGGAGAGGATAATGGTTTTGGTATAGAATTTTTTAATTTCCGATACCAGGGTCATAGGATTGATGGTGCCCGCATGGCCCCCTGCCCCGGCCGCCACTAAAATAAGTCCGTCCACCCCTGCTTCCGCGGCCTTTTCGGCATGTCTTTTTTTAATGACATCGTGAAATACCAATCCGCCATAACTGTGTATGGCATCCACAACCTGGGATACCGCACCCAAGGAGGTAATGATCAATGGTACCTTATGTTTGATACATAGTTTTAGATCTGCCTCCAACCTTGGATTGGTTTGATGGACAATGAGGTTTACGCCAAAGGGAGCCGCTTTTTTTCCGGTTTCTTCCTCATATTCCTGTAAGGCCGATTTTATTTCTATCAACCATGCTTCGAATCCTTCGCTAGTACGCTGGTTCAATGCCGGAAAAGTGCCAACGATCCCATTTTTACAACATTCTATGACCAGTTGTGGCCCGGAAATGAGGAACATGGGGGCGGCGATTACGGGTAAGGACAGGTTTTGGATAAAAGGTGCTTTTGATGCCATAATATTTTTTGTTGATTTCAAAATTTAAGTAAAAAAGCGGAACGAATCTAGTTTGTTTAACCAAAACTATGGTATTTTTATGAGGTATTATGCATGCATAACAAAAAACGATTCGGAATGTACTTGAAAGATTTTGAGATACGGTGGAGCGATGTGGATGCCAATCGACATTTGGCAAACTCGGCGTACCTAAATTATATGAGCCACACCCGTATGGCCTTTTTGATGGAAATTGGTTTTGACCATAGCACCTTGGCAAAACATGAAATAGGACCCGTTGTATTTTACGAGCATATCTATTACTTCAAGGAAGCCTTTCCTGGAAAGCCCATTAAAGTGTCTATGGAAATTATGGGTATGAGCGAGGATGCCAAGTTTTTTGAATTTCATCACAACTTTTACAACCATAAAGGGGAAAACTTTGCTCATTGTGAAATGATGGGTGCCTGGATGGATTTAAAAACTCGAAAGCTAACGGGACTTTCGGAGGATTTTCTAGTTACTTTTAAGAATGTGGAAAAGGGCGAGGGCTTTCGAATTTTGTCCAAGGAAGATACCCGTAAATTTTCCAAAACTCCCAAAAATTTATAGATTTATCTTTTAAGAATTTAGCTACATTCTTCCCCCGGAATGGCAGTTTGTTTTAGTAGGATTTAATTTAATAATTTATCTAATGATAGAACAGGCAGTCAAGTGTTCCGAAATAGTTTACACAAAGTTCCGTAAACTAATTGTAACAAAAGGGATACTTCCCGGTGAACCTATTTGTCAAATCAAACTTTCACAACTCTTAAATACAAATATCGATTGCTTAAATGAGGCTGTTAATAAACTTTGCAAAGAGTCATTTGTCACCCTCAATTCAAGCAAGAAAATTATGATCAGGGAAGTTAGTACAAAAGAGATCATAGATATTTTGGATTGTAGAATTGCGTTGGAAACAAAAGCAATTAAGCTCTTTACATTGAGGGCGCCACAGGCGAGGATAGACGATTTACGAAACTTGATGGTACCTTTTGAAAAGGGACCCCAGAACGGTTATGTTTTCCATAAAATTTATCGAATATTCCATGAGCTTATCGTAATCAACTGTGGTAACGATTTGTTAATAAAACTCTTCAATCAATCTAACTTCTGGCCTACCTTGGAGCTTATAGGATTTACGCGTCCACTTATGGAAATATTACAGGAACATTTGGACTTAGTCTCTGCCGTGCATAACAGGGATGCCAACAAAGCTGCGGAACTCATGCAAGAACACTTTGAGCGTTGTAGATTATCTGTTCTTTAATAATTTTCCGATTTTAATTAGGCTTTGGCCCTAATTGGTTTTCTACTGGCTAGATAGACTCCTGCAAGAACAAGAAGTGCGGCCGCCATTTTTATCGCGCTCAAGCTGTCCTTTCCCGTTCCTATGGCAAATAAAATACCTATTAAAGGTTGAAGGTAGGTAAAGGCACTTACAGATGATGCCTTTAACTGTGTCAACGCAAAAACATTGAATAAATAAGTTAAAAAAGTGGTGCCAATTACAACAAATGCAATTGATGCATAAATTTCCGGAGGTATTGAAGACCATTTTATGGCGGCCACCTCGGTAAACGTAATGGGGAAATTGACAATAACCGCAATGGTAAAAAGCCATTTCATCAAAGTTAAGGGATGGTATTTTTCTATGAGTTTTTTAACTAGAATGAGATACGTACCGTAAGCAGTGGCATTTACGATTAAAAGGATGTTTCCTAACGGAATATTTGGGGCGTCCTGTCGACTTTCAGCTCCCATTAAGATTAGTAAAATAGCTCCTACAAAACCCATGAGGATACCGCACGCTTTTTGCCATGTTATTTTTTCCTGTATCCATACAGCTGACAGAATCACAACGATAATTGGGGTGATGGTCACCAAAACGGAACTGTTTATGGGCGTGGACAACTGAAGTCCCTTGAAAAAGGCCAACATGTTGATGACCATTCCAAAAATGGAACAGATTGCGAGTCGGCCCCAATCCCTTTTCGCAATTTTTTCCTTAGGGCCCAGTACGGAGAAAACCCAGAACAATACGGCCGCACCGGTCACCCGAAGCATTATAAACCCAAAGGGCTGCACATAATTGGGCATTACCCCTTTGGCAATGGTGTGGTTGAGGGCGTAAATGGTGGTGGCTCCCAATGCGGCCAGTAGGGCCAGCGTTCTTCGGCTCACGAATGAATGGCTTCTTTGGCCGATTCTACGGTCTTTTTACTGTTGCCAATGAAAATTTCATTGTCCACAACGATGACAGGTCTCTTTAAAAAGGTGTAATGGTCCAAAATCAGGTTTTTATAATCCGTTTCCCCAAGTTCCTGTTCGTGCAGGCCTCTTTGCCTAAAGAGCATGGCCCTCTTACTGAACAGCGCTTCGTAACTATGGGATAGGGAATGCATTTCTTCCAGTTGTGCTTCGGTAATAGGTGCCGACTTTATATCCTGGAGTTCAAATCCATCCAAGGGTTCCAGTTCCTTAAGAATTTTTTGGCAGGTATTACAGGTGCTTAGGTGGTATATTTTTTTTCCCATCTTGTATAGAATTGAAACACAAAGAAACCCAAATCTGATTAAATGTGCTATTTTTAGGCATCATTTAAATACAATCGATTTGCAAAGTCAATTAGCGATTACCTTACAAAATAGAAAACATTTGCACCAGGTTCTAACACAGACCCCAAAAGCGGATTTGTTGAAGATACCCAGCGGCTTTAGGAACAACATCTGGTGGAACATCGCCCATGTTGTCGTTACGCAACAGATATTGGTATATAAGTTCAGCGGACTCCAAATGCGGGTCCCAGATGCTCTTGTAGAAAAATTTATGAAGGGTACCGCCCCGGACGGGAACGCGACCGATGAGGAAATTAAGATTGTTGCCGATTTTCTGATCTCCACCATTACATGGACCAAACAGGATTTGGAAGAAGGTTTGTTCAAAGAGTACAGACCATATACCACAAGTGCCGGCTTTCAGTTGGATACCCTCCAGGATGCCATCAATTTTAACCTGTTTCATGAAGGTTTGCACATGGCGACCATCATGACCCAAAGAAGACTTTTGAAACAAGGTTCCTAAAATGTCTGTGGCGTAAGGAACTTTTGGATTTCCTCAAAGGGAAAGGTCAATATGATGGGGCCATCCGCATAGGAGGCCACTTCATATTGTTCGTAAAACAATTGTAGGCCTTCGTTGGTAAAGCCCATGTTCTCGGGTAGGTAAAACATATCCTCTTCGAACATGAAACCCGTGCTGTTAATGGATTCTGTGGATGAAATACCTTCTTGCTCCCTAAACTTAGCTTCTGCATAACCTTCAAAATCCAATATATCCTTAAAAAGCTCCTCATTGTTAAGGTCCGTTGCCTTTGTTTTGTCAAAGTTCAAAAAGCGGATACTGCCATAGCCATGGGCTCCACCCGTAAATAGGTAATAATCTAAGCGGATGGTCAACATCCGTTCATTTTCAAAGGTTACCTCCCCATTGATGGACGCTTCCCATTGCGTGGACTCCTCGGGAAACTTTTCCTTCAATTTGGCAAACTCGTTCTGGAACGATTTTATCGCCATATCGATGGAACTGGCATCCACTGCATCGTCATATTTTAGGATAAAAATAATTTCTTCCCTTAGGGCAGTGTTGATTGTTTCGTCTAATTTCTTGTTGCCTATGGCCTTTGGTATGGAAATGCTTACCGAGGCACAGTTGGCGCAGGGCTCGTTCCCAAAATTGGAAGGTTCAAAAACGAGGCTGTTGTCATTTTTACAACCCATGAATATCAGGCTAAATAGGAATAAGGAAAGTAGTCGTTTCATGCGTTTAATAGTAGGTTCATAGCTTGATTTTAAATAGTTCCTTAGGTAGAAGTATGTAGTTTAACATAAAAGTTCCCTCTATGAGGATTTCATGCTTGTAGTTCTAACTACGACAAATGTAAAGCTTCATTGTAATCCAAAAAAGATAACGATACATTTGTAGGAATAATAATAAGAATGGCTGCCAATAAAATGAGATTCAACAGTAAGGTGATTCATGGAGGTCAAGAACCCGATAAGGCCTATGGTGCCGTGATGCCGCCTATTTATCAAACATCGACCTTTGCCCAAACTTCTCCAGGTAACCACAGGGGATTTCAGTATTCAAGAAGTGCGAACCCTACCAGAACGGCCTTGGAGAACGCAATGGCCAGTATAGAAAATGGAAATTACGGACTGGCCTTTGCCAGTGGCTTGGCAGCGATCGATGCGGTATTAAAGTTATTAAATCCGGGTGACGAGGTCATTTCCACCAACGACCTTTATGGGGGCAGTTATCGCCTGTTCAAGAAAATTTTTGAAAATTATGGCATCGTTTTTCATTTTATGGATATGGAAGAAGTTTCCCTTGTTCAGGATCAAATAAATGAGAGAACAAAAATGATTTGGTTGGAAACACCAACAAATCCCTTAATGAACATTATCGATATTGAAGCGGTTTCCCAATTAGCAACGGCAAACGGACTATTGTTGGCGGTTGACAACACCTTTGCCACGCCCTATCTGCAAAAGCCCTTGGACCTTGGTGCCGATATCGTTATGCACTCGGCCACCAAATATTTGGGGGGCCATAGTGATGTGGTTTTGGGGGCCTTGGTGGTAAAGGACGAAGAACTAGCCAAGAGATTGTATTTTATCCAAAATGCCAGCGGTGCCGTATCCGGACCCATGGACAGTTTTTTGGTGTTACGGGGCATTAAGACCTTACATGTCCGCATGCAAAGGCATTGTGAGAATGCGGAGGCCATCGCACATTTTCTGCGAAAGCATCCCAAGGTAGATACGGTGTATTGGCCCGGATTTGAGGAACATCCCAATCACGACATCGCTAAAAAGCAGATGGTGAACTTTGGTGGGATGCTATCCTTTGTACCAAAAGGAAGTGATTATAAAGTGACCCTACAATTTGTGGAAAGGCTAAAAATATTCACGTTGGCGGAATCTTTGGGCGGCGTGGAGAGTTTGGTAGGGCATCCCGCAAGCATGAGCCATGGAAGTATGTCCAAACAGGAACGCGATAAGGCTGGTATAGCAGATGCTTTGATACGTCTGAGTGTTGGAATTGAGGATGTTGACGACCTAATTGAGGATTTATCGCAAGCTTTGGATGAATCGCTCATTTAATGTAGTATTTGTAGGGAAACCCTATTTATTTTTCAGGGATATTAAATGTTTGTCGTAAATACCATAATTTTTAGCGTATTATGAAATATTTAGGTTTATAATTATAATAATAACATAATTTTGCCGATATATTTTGAATTCAATAATTTAAAACGACATTAATGAGCTCAATACAAGCAAAAATAGATGCATTCATGGATGAGGTGAAGGCCCGAAACGGGCACGAACCGGAATTCATCCAAGCCGTTCAGGAAGTAGCGGATACCGTTATACCTTATATTGCCGAACAGGAAATTTACAACGGAAAGAACATTCTTTTGAGAATGGTGGAACCGGAACGATTGGTTTCCTTTAGGGTGGCATGGGTTGACGATGAAGGTGAAATCCATGTAAATAGGGGATATAGGATTCAAATGAATTCCGCTATTGGTCCGTACAAGGGCGGTTTGCGTTTTCACCCAACGGTAAATGCCAGTATCCTTAAATTTTTGGCTTTTGAGCAGGTATTCAAAAATAGTTTGACCACCCTTCCCATGGGGGGCGGTAAAGGGGGATCCGATTTTGACCCCAAGGGAAAATCTGACGATGAGGTAATGCGTTTCTGCCATGCCTTTATGTTGGAACTTAACAGACATATTGGACCTAATACCGATGTGCCGGCAGGTGATATTGGCGTTGGCGCCCGGGAAATTGGATACTTGTTTGGGATGTACAAGAAAATTAGGAACGAGTTTACCGGGGTATTGACTGGGAAAGGACTTTCATGGGGCGGTTCCAAAATTCGTCCTGAGGCTACCGGTTATGGTACGGTTTATTTTGCCGAAAACATGTTGAAAACCAAAAACGAAAATCTTGACGGCAAAACGGTGGTGATTTCCGGATCTGGTAACGTAGCCCAGTTTGCTGCCGAAAAGGTAATCCAATTGGGCGGTAAGGTCGTAACCCTATCGGATTCAGGTGGTTACATCTATGATTCCGATGGAATCGATACGGACAAACTGAAGTTCGTAATGGATCTAAAGAACAACAAAAGGGGACGTATTTCTGAGTATGTAAAGAAATACCCTAATGCCAAATATCACGATGGTAAAACTCCATGGGACGTTAAATGCGATATTGCCCTGCCCTGTGCCACCCAGAACGAGTTGAATAAAGAGGATGCCAAAAAACTCTTGGAAAACGGTTGTATATGTGTTGCCGAAGGGGCCAATATGCCCTGTACCGCCGATGCCGTCCATGCCTTCCACGATGCAAAAATCCTTTTTGCCCCAGGAAAGGCTTCCAATGCAGGTGGTGTTGCCACTTCCGGACTCGAAATGTCCCAAAACTCCTTGCGTATTAGTTGGACCCGCGAAGAGGTCGATGAGCGTTTGAAGGGCATTATGTCTGATATACACGACTCCTGTATCGAATACGGTATGGAGGAAAATGGCTATTGCAATTATGTAAAAGGTGCCAATATCGCTGGGTTCGTGAAAGTTGCGGATGCCATGTTGGCCCAAGGGGTTATTTAAACGAATTCAATATTGTACTTAAAGGCCTATCCTAATTTTAGGATAGGCTTTTTTGTTATGGCTTAGAATCAGTTTGGATAGGTAGCATCATATTTTAACCTATTTTTGACCCTTAAAACAGGGGCTTGTTATTCAATTCTTTTGAATTTTTGGTTTTTCTGATTGTTGTTTTCGGGCTGTATTGGTTCGTTTTCAACAAAAAGATCAGGCATCAGAATATATTGTTGCTGTTGGCTTCCTACATCTTTTATGGATGGTGGGACTATAGGTTTCTGTCCCTTATAATTTTATCTACCCTCGTTGATTATTTTGTAGGCTTGCAGATTCATGGAACAACGAAGGCTTCCCGCAAAAAAGTCTTACTTGGGATTAGTATGGCCTTTAATATTGGGCTATTGGCGTTCTTTAAATACTTCAATTTTTTTGTGGATTCATGGATCCAACTATTGAACAGTGTGGGGTATCAGACACAAAATACATGGTCGCTCAACATCATACTTCCTGTAGGGATTTCCTTCTATACCTTCCAGACCATGTCCTACACCATTGATGTATACAGAAACAAACTAGTGCCTACCTAGGACTTCATTTCCTTCGCGGCCTTTGTTTCCTTCTTTCCGCAGTTGGTTGCAGGACCTATTGAACGGGCCTCCAATTTGCTTCCACAAATATTGGGAAAAAGGACTTTTTCGTATGAAAATGGTATTCAGGGGTTGCGGCTCATTCTATGGGGCTTGGTGAAAAAGGTGGTAATTGCGGATGTTTTGGCCCTCAAAGTGGACGATATCTTTCTAAATTACCATGATTTTGGGGGCGGTGTTCTCTGGTTGGGAGCGGTTTATTTTGCCATTCAGATCTATTGTGATTTTAGTGGATATTCAGACATCGCGATTGGGGTTTCCAAATTGTTCGGTATCGAATTGATGTCCAATTTCAAGTTCCCCTACTTTTCACGGAACGTGGGGGAATTTTGGCGCAGATGGCACATATCCCTATCCACCTGGTTTAGGGATTACCTCTATATTCCCCTGGGCGGTTCCCGTAAAGGAAAATTAAAATCACTGAGGAACGTATTTATTATATTCTTGGTCAGTGGTTTATGGCATGGTGCCAATTGGACCTTTGTGGTGTGGGGCGGTGTCCATGCCCTGCTGTTCGTGCCAAGTTATATCTCGGGGCGAAACAGAACATATACCAGTGACATCGTCGCGGAAAATTCTTGGTTTCCAACACTGAAGGAACTGGGTCAAGTTTTACTTACATTTTTCTTGGTGGTACTGGCCTGGGTTTTTTTCCGCAGTGCATCCTTGACATCGGCTTTGGAATATATAAGCTTTATGTTTACAAAATTCGATTTTCCGCTTATCTATAAAAACGGATTGTACAGTGTGGGTTCCCTGTTGTTTTTGGATTGGATCTTTAGAAAGGACGAGCGGCTCAATTTTCCCTTTTTAAAATCGGTCAATAAAAAAATACTCGGCCTCGTAGAAGTCATAGTTATCCTGGTCGTGGTATATCTGATCAGTTTGAATACAAGTTCCAGTCAATTCATTTATTTTCAGTTTTAGATGAAGGCATTTCTCAAAAAGGCGGCTTTTTTTGGTTTGACGGTGCTAACGTATTTCTCGGCCACGAGCATCTATAATTACACTATTGACCCCTATGGAATTTTTGGAAATAGAAGGGAATTCAGGGCTATACGTCCCAATGAGCATAGTTTAAAAACGAATTTTGTCCTTCAAAACCCTCAAAAGTTCAACAGCTTTTTATTTTCCAATTCCAAGGGAGGCGTTCTTCATGTGAACCAATTGAATACTTCAGAAGATTCATGGTACAATATGACCTATTCCCTGGGAACCCCAGAGGAATTCTACAATAGCCTTGTATTGCTGCTTGAAAACGGTGTTCAAGTAAATAACATAATCTTAGGCATGGACGAAGGGGTTATTTATGAAAGAACTAGCTCGCATGAGAACGACGCCTCTCGTAAGTTCGTGAACTTACAAGAGGATAAAATCCAATGGGAGTTTCTGTTCTTGCCCATTTCCATCAAAAAAATTCTGGGGGCCGATCTGAGTAAAAAGTATATTGAGCATGATATATATACCGATGGCAATTATTACGCACACAATGCCTATGAAGCCGATTGTATTTCCCATGAAAACTTGGAACTTGTAGATTTCCCGCATGCAGCACCCATACAGCCGCTGGATTTTTCTTCACAGATTGAAATCCTTGAAAAAATTAGATCCTTATGCGGGCAAAAGGGCATCCAGTTGACATTTTTGGTACATCCCAGCTCCTTTGAAAATTATGTAAACTCCACCGAAAGAAGGATGCAGTTCGAATACCTTTTGAAAACTTTGGAGAACAAGGGTTTTAAGCTTTTTAGACCTTATGGTGCCAAATTAATGCGAATGAGTCCGTGTTATTGGTTGGATAAGCACCACTATACCCAAAATATTGGAAACGTTATTTTACAGGAATATTCCAAAAATTGGGCCAACGATTCCATAGCACAGTAAAGAATATCTTTGTAAAAAACCTTTTTGAATGCAGGTAACCACCAAGGGCATCGTTCTAACTTCCATTAAATATGGGGATACCAGTTTGATCGTTCGGATTTTTACGGAATCCGATGGTCTAAAATCATATTTGCTTCGCGGAATATTGGCCACTAAAAAAGGAAAGGTAAAAAAGGCCCTGTTTCAGCCCTTGACGCAATTGGAGCTTGTTGCCAACCACAGAAATAAAGGATCTTTGGAAAATGTTAAGGAGGCAAGGCTGCATTACCATTATCAAGATTTGCATACCAACATTGTGAAAAACGCCATGGCGCTATTTTTGGCGGAAATGCTGGCCAATAGCATCCATGAGGAAGAGGCAAACCCAGAACTTTTCCATTTTTTGGAAGCGGCCTTGCAATGGTTGGATATCCATACGGAAACCGCCAATTTTCATCTCTACTTTTTGATCCTACTGACCAAATACTTAGGGTTTTACCCAGATGTGAACAATATGGATGCTTCCTATTTTGACTTGCTGGAGGGCGAATTTGTAGCTACTACATCTCTAAACCCTATTTTATCGGGAGAAAATCTTTTATTTTTCAAATCATTTTTAGGCATAAATTTTGATGCAATTAACACGATAAAAATGAGAAAGAACAACAGGCAAGAACTGCTCCAATCCTTGGTTTTGTATTACGAGTTGCACTTACAAGGTTTTAGAAAACCCAAGTCATTGGCGGTTCTTCATGAGGTCTTTGGTTAATATGAAGCGATTTTTACCCCTTATTTTTTTTCTATACTGCTATGTAGGATGGTCACAACAGGTGACCGTTTTGGATGGCGATACGCGCGAACCTATACCAAACGTGGCAGTTTTCAATCCGGATAAGACCATAATCAGTGTGACGGATTTTGACGGAAATTTCGATTTCGCCACTTTTTTGAAGGTAGATAGGTTGACCCTGCGACATCTGAGTTATGAAACCAAAAAAGTTACCCGACTCCAGATAGTCAAGAATGGATATAAGATTTATTTACAAATGAGACCTGAACGCTTGGATGAGGTGGTCATGTCGGTCTCCAAATGGGAACAACAAAAAAAGGAAGTTCCCAACAAGATTGTATCCATAGACGCCCAGACCATTGCCTTGAATACGCCACAGACCTCTGCGGATCTATTGCAAAGTAGCGGAAAGGTTTTTGTGCAAAAAAGTCAGCTGGGCGGGGGGAGCCCTATGATAAGGGGTTTTGCCACAAACAGATTGGTGCTTTCCGTGGACGGGGTGCGTATGAACAATGCCATATTTAGGGGAGGCAATTTGCAGAATGTCATCTCCATCGACCCCTTCAACATCCGAAATACCGAAATTATCTTTGGTCCGGGTTCCGTTATTTATGGAAGCGATGCAATAGGCGGGGTTATGAACTTCTACACCAAGCAGCCCACGCTAAGCCAAAAGGAGACGACCGAATTTTCAGGGAATGCCAACTACCGATTTTCCTCGGCAAATATGGAAAATACGGTTCACGCCGATGTAAACATAGGAAAGGAGAAATGGGCTTCCTTAACGAGTTTTTCCTATAATAGTTTTCAGGATTTGACCATGGGCAGCCATGGCCCCGATTCCTACCTGAGAAACAATTTTGTCATGACCCGAAATGGGGAAGATGTACTTGTGCCAAACAACAATCCAAGAAAGCAAGTTCCCACGGGTTACGATCAAAGGAATTTTATGCAGAAATTCCTATTCAGACCCCATGTTAACTGGGACTTGAATCTGGGAATCCATTATTCAGAAACATCGGACTATTCCAGATATGACCGGCTCATTAGACCTTCAAGGGATGGCTTGGGGTTACGGTCGGCCGAGTGGTATTACGGCCCCCAAAAATGGTTCATGGGAAATATGCAATTAAAAAAGAAGGGCAACGGAAAATTGTACGATGGATTGAAATTGACCGCAGCCTACCAGTTTTTTGAAGAAAGTAGGAGCAATCGGGATTTTGGAGGTTCCATTTTAAATACCACAAAGGAAAAAGTGGATGCACTGAACCTAAATCTGGATTTTGAAAACAAGAAAATCGGGAATTTCAAACTGTATTACGGCGGGGAATTTATTTTTAACAATGTTGGATCAACAGGTTTGGACACCAATATCGCTACCGGGGAAAGGGCATCGGCAGCTTCCAGATATCCGGACGGAGCTACCTGGAAAAGTCTGGCGGGATATTTGAACGGAGAATACAAGGCCAAGCCCAATTTTATTATCATGTCCGGTTTACGGTATAGCCATGTTTGGATAGACGCATTGTTTGACCGTACCTTTTACGCCTTTCCTTTTGAGAATGCCGATGTAAGTACGGGCGCATTAACCGGGAGTTTGGGTTTTAGTTGGTTTCCAAGACAGAACCTACAAATTACGTTTAACGGGTCTACAGGATTTAGGGCACCCAATGTAGACGATATCGGAAAAATATTTGATTCGGAACCAGGATCGGTAGTCGTTCCAAATCCGGATTTGGAATCTGAATACGCATATAATTTGGAGTTGGGGATACAAAAGAACTTTGGGGATAAGCTTGTACTCAAAGGGGCCACCTTTTACACGTACTTGGTAGATGCCTTGGTCCGAAGGGATTTTACCTTTAATGGTGTTTCCCAAATTGAATATGGAGGAGAGTTGAGCAATGTGCAGGCCATCCAGAATGCCGCAAAAGCGTACGTGTATGGATTTGAGTTTGGTCTGGATGCCTATTTGACGGACCATTGGTCCCTCGCTTCCAATTTTACCATTACCGAAGGGATAGAAGAAGAAGAGGACGGAACGGATTCTCCGGCAAGGCATGCCCCTCCCACTTTTGGCGATTTTCATGTTAAATGGAAGCGGGAAAGGATTTCGACCGACTTTTTCCTCAACTATAATGGAGAGGTGGCCAATGATGACCTGGCCATATCGGAACAGTCCAAGGATTATATCTATGCCAAGGACGAAAACGGCGATCCTTTTTCACCATCCTGGTATACCTTGAACTTTCGCTCCCAATATGCAATTGCGAACAATCTGAACGCGACCCTAAGCTTGGAGAACATTACAAATCAGCGGTATAGAACGTATTCCTCTGGAATCGTGGCACCTGGAAGTAATTTGATATTGGGAATTGGGTACCACTTTTAAAATAAAAAAGACCCGTCAATCGGGCCTTTTTGTTCAGAATTCCTACGTTTCCCATTTAAGGAAAGTACAGGTTTTTTATTGTGAAATTTTATCAGCCGCTTCCTTGGTTGCGTTCTTTACGTCCTCACCAATTTTTTTGGCTTTGTCCATAGCCTCTTCTCCAGCCTCCTTAGCGGAGTCAAGGGCATTCTCTCCTGCTTCCTTGGCGGAATCAATAGCTTTTTCCCCAGCTTCTTTCATGCTTTCACCTGCTTCCTTGGCTTTGTCCATAGCGTCTTCACCAGCTTCTTTCAGATCATTTCCGGTTTCTTCAAGGGCTTCTTCCGCTTGGCTAGCGGCATCTTTTGCTTTTTCGGCCGTTTCCCTGCAGGACACAAAAGACATGCTCAAGGCCAAAACTAAAATTGTGCTTACTACTAATTTTTTCATGGTGTTAATTTTTTAGTGTTTGTATACCTATATACGGAGTGAAGCCCATTTTGGATTAAAGTTCATGTTTTCGCTATTCAGGGATTTTCTTATTTAACCCATTTCATTGTTTGGTAGAACAACAGTTCCAACTAAATTAATTAATTTTGCAGGCTTAAAACCCAGAACCATAAGCATTTCGTATGAAGTTCGCAGAATATAAGGGATTGGACTTGCCCAAAGTTGCAGGAGAAGTTTTAAACTACTGGAAGACAGCCAATATTTTTGAAAAAAGTATTTCTTCTAGGGAGGGTAAGGAAAGTTATGTCTTTTTTGAAGGCCCGCCATCTGCCAACGGAATGCCAGGTATTCATCACGTTATGGCGCGTACCATCAAGGATATCTTTCCCAGGTACAAGACCATGAAAGGCTTTCAGGTGAAACGAAAGGCTGGATGGGATACCCACGGACTGCCCATAGAATTGGGTGTAGAAAAAGAACTTGGCATAACCAAGGAAGATATTGGCGTTAAAATATCGGTGGAGGAATATAATGCCGCTTGTAAAAAGGCGGTAATGCGCTATACCGATGTGTGGAACGCCATGACGGAACAAGTAGGGTATTGGGTGGATATGGATGACCCATATATTACCTATAAATCCAAATATATGGAATCTGTTTGGTGGTTGCTAAAACAGATTTACGATAAAGGCCTTATTTATAAGGGATATACCATACAGCCCTATTCGCCTAAGGCGGGAACGGGATTGAGTTCGCATGAACTGAACCAACCGGGAACGTACCAAGATGTTACGGATACCACGGTAACCGCCCAATTCAAAAGCCCCCTAAGCCCCAAAGGGGGAACGGAAAAGGATATCTTCAAAGCATTTGGAGTCGCCCCTCCTTTGGAGGGTACGGGAGAGGCTTTTTTCCTGGCTTGGACGACGACGCCATGGACACTTCCTTCCAATACGGCTTTGACCGTTGGTCCTAAGATCGATTATGTATTGGTAAGGTCTTACAATCAATATACTTTTGAACCCATATATGTTGTTTTGGCCAAGAATTTGGTCGGAAAGCAATTTGCCGGAAAATATGTTGAGGTATCCGAAGCATCGGATTTATTGACATACAAATCGGAAGACAAAAAGATACCCTATCAGGTTTTATCGGAAACAAAGGGTGAAAATTTGGTCGGCATCAAGTACGAACAATTATTGCCCTATGTACTGCCTTATGAAAATGCGGAAAATGCATTTCGGGTTATATCCGGGGATTTCGTTACCACGGAAGACGGTACGGGAATCGTACACACCGCTCCTACATTTGGTTCGGATGATGCCTTCGTGGCAAAGCAGGCCGTGCCGGAAATACCTCCTATGTTGGTTTTGGACGAAAATGCCAATCCTGTACCCTTAGTGGATTTACAGGGGAAGTTTAGACCAGAATTGAAGGAACTGGGCGGAAAGTACGTGAAAAATGAATACTACGAGGAGGGAGAGGCCCCTGAGCGTTCCGTAGATGTAGAAATTGCAATTAAACTTAAAGAGGAAAACAAGGCTTTCAAGGTTGAAAAGTACGTTCACAGCTATCCAAACTGTTGGCGTACGGATAAGCCTATTTTATATTATCCGCTGGATTCCTGGTTCATTAAGGTTACAGATATTAAGGACAGGATGTTCGAGCTGAACCAATCTATCAATTGGAAACCAAAGGCAACTGGTGAGGGACGTTTTGGAAATTGGTTAGCCAACGCTAATGATTGGAATTTGTCCAGATCACGGTATTGGGGAATTCCCTTGCCCATATGGAGAACAAGCGATGGAAAGGAAGAATTGATCATTGGTTCCGTTGCCGAATTGAAGTCCGAAATGCAAAAGGCCTTGGAAGCCGGCGTGATGGAGAAGGATATTTTTGAGGACTTTGTGGTTGGTGATATGTCCGAAGCAAACTATGAAAGAATAGACCTGCATAAAAATATCGTTGATCAGATAACCTTGGTTTCTCCGTCCGGAAAACCCATGAAGCGGGAAAGCGACCTCATCGATGTTTGGTTCGATAGTGGTTCCATGCCCTATGCCCAGTGGCATTATCCATTTGAGAACAAGGAACTCATCGACACGGGCAAGACCTTTCCGGCCGATTTTATCGCGGAAGGTGTTGACCAGACGAGGGGATGGTTTTACACGCTACATGCCATAGGTACCATGGTGTTCGATTCCGTGGCCTATAAAAATGTGGTTTCAAACGGACTTGTGCTGGACAAGGAAGGGAAAAAAATGTCCAAAAGATTGGGCAACGCCGTAGACCCCTTTGATACGATGAAGGAGCATGGAGCAGATGCCACACGCTGGTATATGATCAGTAATGCGAACCCATGGGACAACCTAAAATTTGATCCGGAGGGCATTGTTGAAGTGAAGCGAAAATTCTTCGGGACACTTTACAACACCTATTCCTTCTTTGCGCTGTACGCAAATATCGATTCATTTAGTTTTTCCGAGGAAAATATACCCGTGGAGGAGAGACCGGAAATAGACCGTTGGATTTTATCAGAACTCAATTCATTGATCGCTTTGGTCGATGATGCCTATGCAGATTATGAACCTACCAAGGCTACGAGGGCAATTTCGGATTTCGTACAGGAAAACCTAAGCAATTGGTACGTTCGTCTGTGCAGGAGAAGGTTCTGGAAAGGTGATTACCAAAAGGACAAGATCGCTGCCTATCAAACACTTTATACCTGTTTGGTCACGGTAGCCAAACTTTCCGCGCCCGTGGCACCGTTCTTTATGGACAGGCTGTACAAAGACCTGATTGCCACTACCAATTTGGAACCCTTTGAAAGTGTCCATTTGGCAGATTTCCCAACGACGGTCAAGAATATGATCGATTCGGCCTTGGAACAAAAGATGCAAAAGGCCCAAACGATATCGTCCTTGGTTTTATCGATACGGCAAAAGGAAAAGATAAAGGTGCGGCAACCGCTGCAAAAAATCATGATTCCTATTTTGGACGAGCAGGATAGAAAAGATATTTTGGCCGTATCGGACCTGATAAAATCGGAAGTAAACGTAAAGGAAATTGAACTTTTGGACGATGCATCTGGAGTGCTGGTCAAACGTATAAAACCCAATTTCAAGACTTTGGGGCCAAAGTTCGGCAAGGAAATGAAGCAAATTGCGAATGCTATAAGTGCTCTAAATCAGGCAGATATCCAAAAAATTGAGCAAGAAGGCGAATTATCCCTTCAAATAGAAAATAAAAGTATTATTTTACAGTTTCAGGATGTAGAGATAAGTTCCCAGGATATTGAAGGTTGGTTGGTGGCCTCATCCGGCAGGACAACGGTTGCGCTGGATATCACCATCAATGAGGACCTAAAGAAAGAAGGTATCGCAAGGGAACTGGTCAACAGAATCCAAAATTTAAGAAAGGAATCTGGTTTTGAAGTGACCGATAGAATTGACATTAGGATGCAAAAGGACGGTCTGGTAGAACAGGCGGTGACCAGCAATCTCAATTATATCAAAGCGGAAACTTTGACAGCGGAATTGAATTTTGAGGAATATTTAGAGAATGGCACTGAAATTGCCTTCGATGAAGTGAACACTAAATTGTTTATTGCAAAACATTAACGAGATGGCAGAAGATTTAAAAGTAAGATACTCGGACAAGGATTTGGCGGAGTTCAAGGAATTGATAGAGGAAAAAATAGAGAAAGCTAAAAGTCATTTGGAACTTCTTAAAAGTTCTTATATGAACGATGGGAATAATGGTACAGATGATACTTCCCCAACCTTCAAGGCCTTTGAGGAAGGTTCCGAAACCATGAGCAAGGAAGCGAATACCCAATTGGCCATTCGGCAGGAAAAGTTCATTAGGGACTTAAAAAATGCCTTGCTTAGAATAGAGAATAAAACCTACGGCATTTGCCGGATAACGGGGAAACTCATCAACAAAGAGCGTTTGAAATTGGTGCCGCATGCTACCTTGAGTATCGAAGCCAAGAATATGCAAAAATAATCAAAACGCCTCTCGGGGCGTTTTTTAATGGTCCGTTGTGAAATTTTTCCCGTTCGTCTTATTGATAATTGCAACCCAAGGTTTCGCACAAAAGAAAGTGCACAAGGTACTGTTGGGCGAATCCGTCAACCTCATCCAGGTCAATGCCGAAAACTGTTATGAGGTCATTTTAGAAACTGTTGAAGGGAAAGCGGTAGAAGTGGATGCACAAATGGATGGGGAATATAGCGAGGACCTGCAAATGAATGTTTCGGAAGAGGGTAATACATTGGTGCTTGGCGCCGGTTTCCAACCAAGTTTTGTAAATCCAAATGACAAATTAAGCGCGCACAAAGTGGTATCCATTGCCTTAAAGATTAAAGTGCCCACTTACAAAGATGTAGAGGTGTACGGAAAGAGCGCTAGGGTCGTCGCATTTGGGGATTACTCCAGTCTTGATGTTACCCTTTCTGATGGAACCTCCGAACTTCATAAGGTCTCCGGAGAAGTCAAGGTAAGGACCCAAAGTGGCAATATAATAGTGTATGCGACCAGTGGAAATATTATGGCGAAAACCAAATATGGTACGTATCTAAAAAATCCTATTCCAAACGGAGATGATAAGTACTATTTAAATTCTACAACCGGGAATATCGTACTGAACAAAACCGAATAATATTTCTATTTTTGCGCGGTCAAACAAGATCATGAACCTAAAGAAGTCCATTTTATTAATTGTATTGATACTCCTAATTGACCAATGGAGCAAGATATATATCAAAACGCACTTCGTTTTGGGCGAATCAGTGGATGTTTTCAATTGGTTCAAGATTCTATTTATCGAAAACGAGGGTGCGGCTTGGGGTGCCAAGCTTAGTGATGTACTCCCAATTTCTGATGCCACTGGAAAATTGGTATTGACCATTTTTAGGTTGTTTGCCATTTTTGGCATTGGCTATTGGTTGCACGATGTGGTCAGGAAACAATCATCCAAAACTTTGATAGTGGCCGTTTCCCTTATATTCGCAGGTGCCTTGGGGAATATTCTGGACTCTGTTTTTTATGGTCTTATCTTTGATGATAGTTACAATCACGTTGCGACTTTATTCTCGGACGAGCCTTATGGAAAGGCATTTTATGGTAAAGTAGTGGATATGCTCTATTTTCCATTGATGGATACCACTTGGCCAGATTGGATGCCTTTTGTGGGAGGTAAGAATTTTCGATTTTTTGAGCCCGTTTTTAATATAGCCGATACGGCCATAAGCACAGGTGTAGGGATTTTATTGGTTTTTAACAAAAGGGCTTTTGGGAAGAACGATGAGGAAAATACCGATGAAGTGGGCGTGGAAACTTCTGAAACCTTTGAACAACCTCAGGAACCAACAAAGGAATAGTTTTTTTGTGGGGTAACACAGTAATCCAATGGAATGTCTCCCGGGAAGACGTCTGTAATCAATTCCTCCGCATCAAAAAAACTGAGACCAACTTTTAAAACATCAGGTCTGCAGCTCGCTAAAAATGTATCGTAATATCCTTTGCCATAACCAACCCTATGACCTATTGTATCAAATGCCAATAGTGGAATGAAAACAACATCGATCATATTTGGGTCAATCTGTATACCGTCGACGGGTTCCGGTACCCCCCAGGAATTGTTCTTGAATTTGGTAGAATCGGTCAATAAATAATGCTCAAGGGTATCCTGCTGAACCTTTGGTACGATTACATACTTGTCCTTGCCTTGAAGAATGGATAATAAATTAATCGTATCAATTTCCTGTTTTGAGGTAATGGGAAGAAATATATGGTAATACTTTTTGGACCAAATAGGAAGTTCCAAAGCCTTATTTGATATATCAAGACTTTTTGCCGCAATCTGTTCTAGAGAAAGCTGTTTTCTAAAAGCTGAATATTTTAGACGCAAATCTTTCTTCAACATGATTGAAAAATGATTTGATGTACCTTAGGCAATGATTATTCTTTTCCTGCGACCGCAAAGAAAACTTTGAAAAATAACATTAGTATGAGGTAGGTTCCAAGTGTTATTATGTAGCTTTCCATATATTAAACAAAAAGTATTCGAGGTTTTGATTGTTTTAAATGTAAGTAAAAAAATCATTAAATCTCCTTGAAAAGCACAATTTTATCGTTAAAAAGCACATTTTTATATGAAAATTAACATAAACGGGAATATAGATAATTTAATAACGAGATTAAGATGCTGATAATCAATTAATTGTGTTGAAAATTAAAAATTGGGTACTTTAACACATTTTAGTGTGAATCCTACATTAATTTATTGAACCATTCTAAAAACTGTTTAGCCTTTACCCGTTCTATTTTTCTGCTTTAAATGCGTTAAAATGATTAGAAAATTTAAGTTGTTTCAAGAAAAGCATGTAAATTCAAATCCAACGATATAAGAACCCGTACCAAAGCTTTATGTCCCAAATTCCCATTGACGTTCAATTAAGTGCACTGCCCAATGGCCCCGGCGTTTATCAATTTTATGACAAGGAAGATAAAATACTGTATGTAGGTAAGGCAAAAAATCTTAAAAAGCGGGTCTCCTCTTATTTTAACAAGAATCATGAATATGGAAAGACCAGAGTACTTGTTAAAAAAATAAAGAGGATCAAGCACATTGTGGTTCCTACGGAATCAGATGCACTTTTGCTGGAGAACAATTTAATAAAGGAATACAAGCCCAGATATAATGTAATGCTCAAGGATGATAAGTCCTACCCTTGGTTGTGTTTAAAAAATGAGCGTTTTCCGAGACTGTTTCCTACCAGAAGGGTCATAAAGGACGGTTCTGAATATTACGGTCCCTACACCAGTATGAAGACGGTTAGGACACTTTTGGACTTGATCAAAAGTGTGTATCCATTACGGACCTGCAACTACGATCTATCCGAAGAAAAAATCAAGGGCGGTAAGTACAAGGTCTGTTTGGAATATCATTTGGGCAATTGTAAAGGCCCTTGTGAAGGCCTTCAAAGTTCTGAGGAATATGACCGACAAATTGCAGACATAAAGGAAATAATCAAAGGAAATTTTAAATCTTCGCTTCATTATTTTAAGGGACAAATGAAAACCTTTGCAGCGGAGATGCGATATGAGGAGGCCCAGCGCATAAAGGATAAAATAGAAGTGTTGGAAAACTATCAGGTAAAATCGACCATCGTAAATCCTAAGATCAGCAATGTGGATGTGTTTACGATTGTGGCCGACAACGCCATGGCCTATGTGAATTTTTTACAATTATCACATGGTTCGATCATAAGGTCCCACACCATGGAAATCAAAAAGAAATTGGATGAGTCCGATGAAGAATTGCTACAATTGGCTATTGTGGAAATAAGGCAACGATTTAATTCGCAATCCAAGGAACTCTATCTTCCTTTTCCCGTGGAACTGGATGAATCCTTGATCATATCCGTTCCAAAGCTTGGAGACAAGAAACGTCTTTTGGAACTATCGGAACGTAATGCGAAGTTTTATAGACAGGAACGTTTCAACCAAATCAAGATCATTGATCCGGATCGCCATACAAATCGCATTATGGCCCAAATGAAAAAGGACTTGAGATTGTCCGAAGAACCAAGGCATATCGAATGTTTTGACAACAGTAATATACAGGGTACCAATCCCGTTGCGGCATGTGTCGTTTTTAAGGATGGCAAACCCAGCAAGAAGGACTATAGGCATTTTAATATCAAGACCGTTACGGGACCGGACGATTTTGCTTCCATGGAGGAAGTGGTGTTTAGAAGATATAAAAGGCTTTTGGAAGAGGAGGAACCATTGCCACAATTAATTATCATAGACGGAGGTAAGGGACAACTTTCTTCAGCTTTAAAAAGTCTGGACATTTTGGGTCTCAGAGGTAAAATAGCTATAGTAGGAATTGCAAAGCGGCTCGAGGAAATTTATTTCCCTGGGGACTCCATACCACTCTATCTGGACAAAAAATCTGAAAGTTTAAAGATTATCCAACATTTAAGGAACGAAGCCCATAGATTTGGTATAACTTTTCATAGAAATAAAAGAAGCAAGAGCGCCATCAATTCTGAACTGGAAAATATTGAAGGTGTGGGAGAGAAAACAGCAAGGGACTTGTTGAAAAAATTTAAGTCCGTTAAGCGAATAAAGGAAGCATCTTTGGATCATTTGGCCGAAGTTGTGGGTACTTCCAAAGCACAAAAAATATATGGGTCGTTTCATTGATTTGGAAATATCGCAAAGCTGGATGCTGAGAATTATACTACTTTCTCTGTTATTTCAGGTATCACTACAAAGTTACTCCCAACAGGATAACCTTAAGAGACCAAAGGTGGGGCTGGTACTCAGTGGTGGAGGTGCGAAGGGAATGGCACACATTGGTGCACTAAAGGTAATTGAGGAAGCAGGCGTAGAAATCGATTATGTTGGTGGAACCAGTATGGGGGCCATAGTGGGAGCCTTGTATGCAGCAGGCTACACGGCCGATCAATTGGATTCTATTTTCAGGGCGACGGATTTCATAAATTTGATTCAGGACAACCTCCCTAGAAATGCAAAAACCTTTTACGAGAAGGAAGATTCTGAACGATACGCATTAACGCTTCCCTTTGATAATTTCAAGATTACCGTACCTACCGCATTTTCAGGTGGGCAAAACATTTATAACGAGCTCGTTAGATTGTTGTATCATGTGAAGGACGTAAACGATTTTTACAAACTCCCTATTCCTTTTGTATGCATAGCTACCGATATTGAGACCGGGGAGGAAGTTGTTTTGGATTCGGGATACCTGCCCCAAGCGATTATGGCAAGTGGAACGCTGCCATCTTTATTCGAGCCCTCAAGTATTGACAACCGTATTCTAATAGATGGTGGAGTAGTCAACAATTATCCCATCGACAAGGTTAGGAATATGGGTGCCGATATCATAATTGGTATTGACGTACAACATGACCTATCCAAGAGGGACGCACTAATGTCCGCAACTGAAATACTTTCTCAGATTAACAATTACAGAACTGTGAGGGACATGGTGCAAAAGTCTAAAAAAACGGACATTTATATAAGACCGGATATTGCAGCTTTTTCAGTAATTCAATTTGACAAGGCTACCGAAATCATTGAAAAAGGTATGATTGCAGCACGTGAAAAGCTCAATGCCCTAAGTGAGATTGGGAGTAACTCAAAAATTGATAAAGATCCTATAAAGTATAAAACATTGAGAGACTCCATAACCATCAATAGATTGATCATTAACGGTAACAATCAACACACAAGAGGTTATGTAAAAGGAAAGCTCCGATTTAATTTGGCAGAACCCATCACGTTTAAAAAATTACAGCAAGGAATTAGCAACTTGACCGCTACGGGCAATTTTACTACCAATAGGTATAAATTGGTTTCGAACGGTACCGGGGAGGATTTGATATTGCGATTGGATGAAACGCCCAATACTTCTTTCATTCGGTTGGGAGCACATTATGACGATTTATATAAAAGTGCAGCTATTATTAATTTTACAAAAAAAAATTTGGTCTTACAGGATGACGTAGCCTCCTTTGATCTTATTCTTGGCGACAATGTGAGGTACAATTTTCAATATTATGTGGATAAAGGAACGTATTGGAGTTTTGGGCTCAACTCGAGGTTCAGTGCCTTCTCCCAGGACATAAATTTTGACCTAATCCGTCAAAATTTTGAGGTTCCCTTTGGTACCAACCTAAACAACTTGAACCTGGATGTATCCGACTTTACCAATCAACTCTACATTCAAACGGTTCTTAGGGAGGAATTCGCCTTTACCTTGGGTGCGGAATATAAGTATTTGAAATATAGTACTCGCACCATTGAACCTTTTTCAGGAGTGGAGGAAAATCTTGTAGGTTCGGCATCTGATGATCGTCTTTATTTTGAAAACGGAAGCTTTTTTAGCGTTTTTGGAAATTTAAAATTGGACACCTATGATGACAGATATTTCCCAACGAAGGGTCTATACTTTGACGGGGACATGCATTATTATATTCTTTCATCTGATTTTAATCAAAATTTCAAGGATTTTTCCATTTCCAAGGCAAGAATGGGTGCAGCTTTCCCAATTTTTAAAAATCTTTCAATGAACATTGAGACAGAAGGAGGTTTTAAATTGGGCACTTCCGGTGTTACCACATTCGATTTTGTTCTTGGAGGATTCGGTACGGATTTGATTAACAATTTCGTTCCTTTTTATGGCTATGATTTTTTAAGCCTCCCTGGCAATAGTTTTGTTAAGGCCTATGGACGTTTGGATTATGAGTTCTATGCCAAAAATCATTTATTGTTTTCCGCTAATTACGCCAATGTGGAAGATGATTTATTTAGAACAGGGGAATGGTTTTCATCCCCGGATTTTTCTGGCTATGGAATTGGATATGGTTGGGAGTCGTTTATTGGGCCAATTCAAGTGCTTTACTCATGGTCCCCAGAAGGTAAAAACTCCAATTTTTTCTTCAGTATAGGCTACTGGTTTTAATCTATTTCTTCGATACAAACTTCTATTTTCTTAAGGGATTCACAAATCAGGCTTTCAAATGTGAATTACTGTTAAGTTGAAAGTTAAAGTAAGTTAAATCGTATACCAGAAGCAAAGGATGTTTTAATTTTACATCAGTAAGGGGTGGTTCCCTTACAACTTTAAGTATTGGTTTTTCATAATTTAAAGTTTGGTTGGTTATTTAGGAAAAGCCCAGTTTCAAGACTGGGCTTTTTTTGTGCAATACTTTGGAATAAATTTTGTTTAAGTTATTGTAAGAACATTAATTATGAGGAACGGTATAGTATTTTTACATAAAAGTAATCATATGAAAAAGGTTTTGGTCATACTTCTATGTATGGGCATGGGCAAGATGTTCGCGCAAGGACAGCAATCTGCCTTTAAATCTGGTGAGTGGCTTAAGTTTAGGATGCATTACGGCTTTCTAAATGCCAGTTATGCCACACTACATGTAAAGAATGCAATTATCGATTCCGTGCCGGTGTATCATGTTGTAGGTCATGGGGAGACCACCGGTTTTGCAAGCCTGTTTTTTAAAGTTGACGATACCTACGAAAGCTATTTTGATAGAAAGGATGGGAAGCCCTACAGATTCATTAGAAAGATAAATGAAGGTGGCTATACAAAGGATGTTGAAATCAACTTTGACCATGTGAATGACAAAGCGGTCCTCAATGACAAAAAAAACAATAAAAAGTTTAATTTTGAACTCCAAGATAGCATACAGGATTTAATTTCTGCATTTTATTATTTGAGGAATAATTATGATCCCAGTGACTTGGTACAAGGAGAGGCCATTGACTTGAAAATGTTGTACGATGATGACGGTATTTTCAATTTTAAGTTGAAGTACCTGGGAAAGGAGATTCTCAACACCAAATACGGAAAGGTAGAATGTCTCAAGTTTAGGCCCTTGGTGCAATCCGGTAGGGTCTTCAAAGAACAGGAAAGTTTATCGCTCTGGGTTTCCAATGACGATAATCGAATTCCAATACGAATAAAAGCGGATTTAGCGGTTGGTGCCATTAAGGCGGATTTGGATGGCTATAATGGCCTTAAGCATCAATTTAAGATAATAATGGATTAGTTAAGAATGGACGATAAGGAGCGGGTCAAATCCCAGATTTCAAAACTTGAGGAAAAGTATAGGGACTCTGGCCAGGATTTAAGCTCTTATTTGGACGGCTTATTATATCAGCGATATTTAACCTATTGGGACTACATCCACTTGGATACCCTTCTAAGTCTTCAAGTGCCCCGAACGCATTTCCCGGACGAGGAAATCTTCATCATGTACCATCAAATTACCGAGTTGTACTTTAAGCTCATTTTACATGAGCAAAAGCAACTGGTGGACGACAAATCGCAGAGCCTTGACTTTTTTGTAGAAAGACTGCGACGCATCAATAGTTATTACACCGCGCTCATTTCCTCTTTCAGCATCATGATAAAGGGTATGGAGCGGGAACAGTTCCTCCAGTACAGGATGGCCCTTTTGCCCGCAAGTGGTTTTCAATCCGCCCAATTTAGGATGATAGAAATCTACGCCACGCCTCTTGAAAATTTGGTACACGAGTCGCAACGGGACCAATTTTCCTCCAACAATTCCATTGAGGAGCTTTATGAAAACATCTATTGGAAGAAAGGAGCAACGGACATTTCAACGGGGGAAAAAACACTGACCTTAAAACAATTTGAATATAGATATACACCAAGATTGGTGCGAACGGCCAAGCAATTATTGAACAACACCATATATCATAAATACGTAGCTTTGCCTTCAGAAGTTAAAAAAAATAAGGAGCTTTTGGAGGCTTTAAAGACGATGGACCTAAACGCCAATGTAAATTGGCCGTTGATGCACATGGGCTCCGCCCATCGATATTTAGGAAAGGAATCAGGGGATATAAGTGCTACAGGCGGAACCAATTGGAAGGACTACCTTCCGCCAAGTTTTCAAAAAATCGTATTCTTTCCGGATATCTATACGGAAGAGGAACTAAATGACTGGGGCAAGCAATGGGTCGACCATATTTACAACCCCAATAAAATAAATACATAGATTCATGCGAAAATATTGGGGCATATTATTTACGTTGGCTTTGTTAGGTGCATGTCAAGAAGAAAAAGTGGTCGTAAGCCATGATGAATTAAAAATCAGTCCTGTTGAAGACCCAATTGTCACCAGGTTCGGATTTAATTTCGAGGAATTTAACGTGCATTTGGATACAATTAAATACGGTGATAGTTTTGGGGAGCTGATGCTAAAAAATAAGGTGGAGTATCCTAAAATAGCAACGATCTCGGAAAAATTTCGGGATACCTTCGATGTTCGTAAGATACGTGTTGGCAAACCGTATTTAATACTGAAATCAAAGGACACTTCAGAGCAGGCACAGGTCTTCATATACCAAAACAACCCCATTGATTATACGGTAGTGGACTTTAGGGACAGTGTGCAAGTGTATAAAGGGAAGAAGAGGGTCAAGTATGTAGAAAGGGAAGTTTCGGGCATCATAGAGACAAATTTGTCCGAGGCTATTTTGGATCAAGGTATCGATTACAGCGTTACGCATAACCTTGCGAATGTCTTTGCTTGGACGATTGACTTTTCAAGGCTTCAAAAGTACGATAGGTTCAAAATTATATTTAAGGAGAAATATATCAATGATACCGTATACGCTGGTTCAGAACCCTTGGTAGCTGCCTATTTTGAACACAATGGGATTCCTCTATATGCTTTTTCATATGAAGGCGACACCTTGAAAAATCAGTTGGATTATTATGACCATGAGGCAAATAACCTTAGAAGGGCATTTCTTAAAATGCCCGTTGAATTTGGGAGATTATCATCCAGATACAATCTTAAACGAAGAATTCGCTACTATGGTTATAAGGTAAGGCCACATAAGGGAACCGATTATGCCGCACCTATTGGAACTCCCATCCTTGCCACCGCTGACGGTACCGTAACGGAATCCACCAGGAGGGGCGGTAACGGGAAATATGTGAAAATCAGGCATAACGAGACCTATTCGACCCAATATCTTCACATGAAAAATCAGAACGTGAAAAAGGGTCAGTTTGTACGTCAGGGCGATGTAATTGGCTGGGTGGGCATGACCGGTAATACCGGAGGCCCCCATGTTTGCTATCGCTTCTGGAAAAACGGGAGGCAAGTGGACCCCTTGCAGGAAGAACTTCCATTGGCGGAACCGTTGGCCGATTCCTTACGACCGGATTATTTCGCCCATATAGAACCTATAAAGGAACAACTGGACTGTATAGTCTACCCAGAGAGGATTGAAGAAGATGATTTGTTAACACTTAATGAACTAAATGGCACTAAATAACATTGACCCAACTACCACCAATGCTTGGAACAAACTAAAAGAACATTATAAAACTTCGAATAACCTTCATATGAAGGAACTGTTCGGTGGGGATGAAAGTCGGGCTGAGCGATTAAGCGTACGCTGGAACGATTTTCTCTTGGATTTTTCCAAGAATCGAATAACTACAGAAACGTTACAGTTGCTTTTGGATTTGGCAGATGAGGTAGAATTAAAAGACGCCATCGCCAAGTATTTCAACGGAGACGAAATCAATCAAACCGAAGGAAGGGCCGTATTGCATACAGCTTTGAGAGCCAAGAAAACCGATGCTGTCTACGTGGATGGTGTCAATGTGGTTCCCGAAGTATTCGAAGTGAAGCAACATATCAAGGAATTTACAGAGTCCATAATAAACGGTACCAGTAAAGGTTACACGGGAAAGAATTTTACCGATGTGGTAAATATTGGTATAGGAGGTTCGGATCTAGGACCAGCCATGGTGACCGAAGCCTTGAAATTCTATAAAAATCACTTGAACGTACATTTTGTTAGCAACGTAGATGGAGATCACGTTCATGAAATTTTGAAAACTTTACATCCTGAAACCACCTTATTTGTAGTGGTTTCCAAAACCTTCACCACACAGGAAACATTAAGCAACGCCACTACCATTAAGAAGTGGTTTTTGCAGCACGCTACCCAAGAGGATATTGCAAAACATTTTGCCGCCGTTTCTACCAATACCGAAAAAATTGCGGAATTTGGAATTTCAGAAGCGAACGTATTTCCTATGTGGGACTGGGTTGGAGGTAGATTCTCGTTATGGAGCGCCGTAGGTCTTTCCATCGCCCTGGCGGTTGGATACCAAAACTTTGATTCCATGTTACTTGGAGCCAACGAAATGGACGTTCATTTCAGGGAAGCGGAATTCAGGGAAAACTTACCGGTTATAATGGCACTTTTAAGTATTTGGTACAATAATTTCCATCAAGCAGAAACAGAAGCCATAATTCCATATACGCAGTATTTAAGCAGATTCTCCGCCTATCTGCAACAGGGAATTATGGAAAGCAATGGTAAGAGTGTGGGAAGAAATGGAAAGCGCGTCGGGTATGAGACGGGGACCATCATCTGGGGGGAGCCGGGAACAAATTCCCAGCATGCTTTCTTTCAGTTGATCCATCAGGGGACCAAATTGATACCAACCGATTTTATCGGCTTCAAGCATTCTTTATATGGAGATACCGATCACCATAATAAATTGATGGCCAATTTTTTTGCCCAAACGGAAGCCTTGATGAATGGAAAGACCCTTCAAGAAGCAATATCAGAACTGAAGGATAAAGGAGTGCCTGAAAAAGAAATTGAACAATTGACGCCATTCAAGGTGTTTGAAGGCAATAAGCCCACGAATACCATTTTAATAAACAAATTGACCCCAAAAAGTCTGGGTGCTTTGATTGCCTTATACGAGCATAAGATCTTTGTACAGGGAATCATCTGGAATATCTTTAGTTACGACCAGTGGGGTGTTGAATTGGGAAAACAACTGGCCGGTACTATTTTAAAGGATATAGAGGGTGATGGAATCACCTCCCACGATAGCTCCACATTGCGATTATTGCAATATTTTAAGAGTTAACCTACATAAATCATATTTAAAGATATTACTTTGTAACTTCTTCATAATCAGCTATTTTTTTATTTTTTTTGATGTCTGTTTATAGAGGTGATTTAACGTTGTCTTAACGTTGGAAGTCTAAAAATGCAAGACTTTTGCACCGGTTAATAAAACTAACAAATACTAGAAAAATGAAAAAAATCTACTTTGCAATTGCGGCATTTCTATTGACCGTGACTGCGTTTTCACAAGGGGTAACTACCTCGAGTATGCAAGGTACTGTCTCAGATGAGTCAGGTGAGTCATTATTTGGTGCTAACATCGTTGCGACCCATACTCCTTCTGGAACCGTATATGGTGCCATATCAAATGAAGAGGGAAGGTTTTACCTGCCAAACATACGTGTAGGGGGGCCATACACAGTAAAAGTAACCTATGTTGGTTTTCAGGATAAGACTTTTGAAGGGATTACCCTTGGTTTGGGACAAAGTTATAACTTAAAGGTTACCTTATCCGAAGGTGTTGAACTAGAGGAGGTTGTCGTAACTTCTCAAAGAGGGGAGATTATTGACCCGGATAGGACAGGGCCAACTACAAACCTTTCAAGGGAAAAGATTGATGCGTTGCCAACTATAAGTAGAAGTATCAATGATTTTACAAGGCTTACCCCACAATCTAATGGTACTTCTTTTGCCGGTACCTCAAGTCGTTTCAATAATTACACGATCGACGGTAATATCTATAACAATAACTTTGGTCTAGGTTCAGGTCAATTTGCTGGGTCAAACCCAATTTCTTTAGACGCTATAGAGGAAGTACAGGTAAATTTAGCTCCATTTGATGTTCGATTAGCTGGTTTTACAGGCGCATCGGTAAATGCTGTTACTAAATCAGGTACAAATGAATTTAAGGGTTCGGTTTATTATTATTTGAGAAATGATCAGATGCAGGGTAATAAATTACGAGACCTAGAACTTAACAGAGGAGACGCTCAAAATGATATAAAAGGGGTCAGTCTTGGAGGTCCTATTTTAAAGGATAAACTCTTTTTCTTTGTAAGCTATGAAGAAGAACAAGAAGCAGTACCAGGCTTTACAAGACAAGCGGCAAGAGGAGGATTAACTCCTGATGGTTTAACTATTTCCAGAGTTCCCGCTTCAGAATTGGACTTTATTCGTGAGAGCATGCAGAACCTATATGGTTACGAAACAGGACCTTATGAAAACTATCCATTTGCCTCAGAGCAGACAAGGTTTAATGCACGGTTGGATTATAACTTGAACCAAAATAATAAATTCTCACTTCGTTATAATAGATATAATTCTGCAGAAGATGTTTCTATTAATGGTAACTCCAATCGCTTTTTGCCAACTCGATATAGAAACACTGATCGTTTTGGTATAGAAGCAATTACTTTTGCCAATGCCAATTATACCAACGATCGTTTGGTTGAATCTTTGGTAGGTGAATGGAATTCCAAAGTTTCTGATAACATGTCCAATCAGTTGAATATTGGTTACACGGCCATCAGCGACCCCAAAAGAGGAATTCCTGGAGGACAGGCGTTTCCGTTTATCGAAGTTTTGGAACCAGACCCTTCTGGCAACTTATTGTATTACACTGCCTTGGGTAATGAACTGTTTACCGTTGGTAATCTTTTAGAGAACAATGTCTTCAACGTAACGAATAACTTCTCAATCTACTCAGGAGACCATACTTATACTATAGGTGCAAACTTTGAGTATATGACATTTAAAAATGCCTTTAACCCTGTTTTCAACGGATTCTACAGGTTTACTACATACGATAGTTTCGTAGAAACGGTTATCAATCAAACCCCAGGTGCCTATCCAGATGCCTTTGCTAAAAGTTTTGCGTTGGACGGTTCAACAACACCACCGGTAGATGAGACCAATTTTGGCCAGTTTGGTATTTATTTCCAGGATGAATTTCAAGTGAACGACAACTTCAAGTTAACAGGTGGTTTACGTGTTGATTTTCCATTCTATGCCACCGATATTCCAAGAAACACCCTTTTGGACGATTTGAACAAAACCTTTACGGACGGAGATGGAAATACGTTCACCCCAGATGTAAGTCAGTTTCCTAAAGTTAGGCCCCTATGGTCTCCAAGAGTCGGCTTCAACTGGGACGTAAACGGTGAAGGTAAGACACAGGTGCGTGGAGGAACGGGTATTTTCTCTGGCCGTATACCTTTCGTATGGTTGAGCAATCAGGTAAATGGATCCGGTGTTGTTCGTGGAGGATTAGGTTTTGAAGGAGATGAAGTTATCGACTTTCTGGGACCAAATTATGTTTTCAACCCAGATGTAACATTTGGAAACCCTACCAACCCGGGACAGACTTTGTCTAACGAGTTGAATTTGACAGACCGTGAATTTAAGTTGCCACAGGTATGGCGTACCAACATTGGGGTAGACCATCAATTGCCTTGGGGAATCACAGGTACCTTGGATTTCATTTATTCAAGGGATGTTTCTACACCTATTGTATACAATCCTGTACTAAGGGAGCCTGATGGAAATCTAGCCGGTCCCGACCAACGTCCTTATTGGGATGGAGGGTACTCTAACGATGATGACTTCCGTAATGTTTTCTTGTTGACAAATGCAGATGAAAAGGCAGATTATTATTCGTTTACTGCGCAACTTCAAAAGCAATTCGATAATGGTTTTTATGCTATGATAGCGTATACCGCTTCAAGGGCTAGGGATTTGGATGCTTCGGGAGGATCGCAGGCGGGTTCGTTATGGACAGCTACCGTTCAGGAGGATAGAAACAATCCAAGATTGGGATTTGCCTCTTTCGACCAACCCAATCGTTTCATTGCCAATTTGAACTATCAAACGGATAATACTACTATAGCTTTATTTTGGCAAGGTGGCGAGAATGGTCGATATAGCTATACGTACTCTGGAAATTTTGGAGATAATTCAAACAGGTTGATCTATATTCCTAATGACGCTTCTGAACTCAATTTTGAAGAATATACCGCCGGTGGTGTATTTATTTCGGAACAGGCACAGATTAATGCATTGAACAATTATATTGCTCAGGATGAATATTTAAGTGAAAACCGTGGAACTATTGCCGAAAGGAATGGTGCAAAATTACCATGGGTTAATCGTTACGATTTAAGAATTACGGAAGATATAAATCTGACCAAAGACAATAAAAACAAGATTCAATTGTCAATGGACTTTTTGAATATTGGCAATATGTTCAATTCTGATTGGGGCGTTCCTCAGTTCGCTTTACAAAACAACATTTTGAACTACCGTGGTAGAAATGCTTCCAATGAGCCTATTTATAGATTGAATACCGTTTCTGGAACTTCAGAATTACCTAGAGAAAGTTTTAGACCTTCCACCAGTTTGGGAGATACATGGAGACTTCAGGTTGGAATCCGTTACCTTTTCAACTAGTCTTTAATAAGTTAATTAAAACCCCGCTTTATGCGGGGTTTTTTATGCCCAAAAATCACTATTTTTAAAATTCATTTAAACCAACAGTATGTACGAAACCATTCAAATGCTGCATTCTTATCTGGCCTATGTAGCGTTGGCAATTTTAATAATTGCCGTAGTCAATGCCATAAGCGGATTAACAAGCAAACGAGTTTTCACCATGAATAAGGATTTACGCTTAAGTCTCTTCACTTTGATAATCTGCCACATTCAATTATTGGTAGGCCTTATTCTGTACTTTATATCCCCTAGCGGATTGAACGCCATCCAGGAGTTTGGTATGGGCGGACTAACCTCCGCGGCCAGATTATTGGCAGTTGAACATCCCTTTATAAACATACTGGCCATTGCCGCCATAACCATAGGATGGTCCAGGCACAAGAAATTTGTTGAGGGCGATAAAAAGTTCAAGAGTATAGCCATTTTTTATGGAATAGGTCTGATATTGATTTTAAGTAGGATTCCATGGAGTCAATGGTTTTAAGAATTAGGGGCATGAAGAAATTAATGGCTATCGTTTTCTTGATTTTTTGTGGCAGTCTCCTTAAAGCCCAAAGTATTTCCTTGTTCAACGGTGAAAATTTAGATGGCTGGGAAGTTTTTGGAACCGAAAAATGGTATGTGGAAGACGGGGTTTTGATTTGCGAAAGTGGACCTGATGCAGGCTATGGCTATTTAGGAACAGAAAAGGAATATAAAAACTTCATTCTCGATCTGGACTTTAAACAGGAAGCCGATGGCAACAGCGGTGTCTTTATCAGATCCAGTGTTGAAGGAACTACTGTCAGTGGTTGGCAAGTGGAGGTCGCACCACCAGGCAAATTTACGGGTGGTGTTTACGAGTCCTATGGAAGGCAATGGTTGAAGAAACCAAAGCCTGAAAAGGATGTGGCCTTAAAATTTGGAGACTGGAACCACATGACCATCAAGGTAGATGGCAAACAAATAACCTCGTGGCTCAACGGTACGGAAATGGTTTCCTTTAAGGACCGAATAATTGGTAAAGGGGAAGGTTCCGTTCTTCTTCAAATTCACGATGGAGGGGGTATCAAGGTGAAATGGAAAAATATCGAATTGACGCCTTTGGATTAATAGATTTTATTAGAATGCTTATTTAACTTGAGTTGACTATAGGAATCGTCATCTATTCTACGTACATGATTTTTGGGTAAATTTCAGGTCTTGCTGTCACATCGAGCTGAGTCGAGATGCGAGACCTACTTGAGCCTTACGGTTTTTATAAGAATTTCTCGATTACATTTATAGAGGGATTAAATGTCCTATTTACATCCACCTACAAATAAAGGAATTATAGTTTTGAATTCATATTTATTTGACTTTCCGTATCAAATGCACATATACAGGAAAATGGTCACTATAGCCCCCAATATAACTTCCGCCAGCGTAGGTACGTAAAGGATAGCCCTTGTACATTCCTTTTGGGTCGATCAAGTAAGGTGGATTGAAAACATCGGCCTTCCAAAACCGGTATCCTTCTGGGTTGTTGAGCAAGTTGACGGTCAGGTATATTTGATCAAAAAGGTTCCATTGGTCCCTATAGGCCAACGAACCGATGCCTTTTTTGAATAAATTTTCCATTGGCCCAAAGAGGCCCATTGAATCCAATTGCTTCTCCTTTCCCTTTACTTTCAATATTTTTTTAAAGCTGGGACTTATAGGGTCGTCATTAAAATCTCCCATACTTACAATTTTTGCATTGGAATCCAAATATCGCAGAGAATCTATAATTCTCTTGTTCAATTCAGCGGCCTTCAATCGATAAGGCCTGCTTCTAAGTTCTCCGCCACTTCTAGAGGGCCAATGGTTTACGATTACATAGATTTTTTCATTGTCCAAAAGCCCTTCTACTACCAATTGGTCCCGGGTATAGTCCCTAAAGCCTTCTTCATTAGTCAAAAGCAATCTCCTGCTTACAAAGGATATAGGGATAAAAGAGGACTTCGTATAGAGAAGCCCTACATCTATTCCGCGTTCATCGGGGGAATCAAAATGTACTATTCCATATTGCTTTTTTTGAAGGGCTGGATGGTTGATCAAATCCTCGAGTACCTTTCGATTTTCCGCCTCGCAGACACCAAGTATATCGGGACCCGATGGGTTATTATCGGAACCAATATCGGATATGACCTTGGAAAGATTTTCAATCTTTTTCCAATAGCGCTCTTCGGTCCAATTATCCTTTCCCGTGGGTGTTCTATCATCGTCATACACCAAACTGTCATTTATGGTGTCGAACAGGTTTTCAAGATTATAGAAGGCGATGGTTCGTAATTGATAATTCTTTTGCATTTGTCCGAGGCTGAACAAAGTGTACAAGAGGGTTAAAAGTAAGCCGACCTTCTTCATGAGTTTCTTACTAATTTATTCAATCAAGTTTTAAAAATTTCAAAGTAAGGTATTTAGGTTACGATAATAAATGCCTCAATAAGGTGTCATTAGTACCGAAATATATGGTTTTTATATAAAAAATCGAGTTAAGCAATTGTTTTTAAATATATTAGGGTTTGCACTAACCAACCATAATGTACAAGGGCATATTTCTTATACCGATTTTTGTCTTTATGAATACTGTTTTCGGACAAATCAGTTATTCCGTATCCGGAACAGTCCTTACTTCTTATAACAATGTGGCAATTGAAGGCGCAAGCATCCGTATTGAGGGGAAATCCATAGAAGTTAGGACCAATGTGGATGGACAGTTCGCCTTTGAGACGGACCTTATGGGCGATTATATTCTAAGAATTACCTTTCAGGATTACGAATCCAAACGAATCCCAATTGTGCTTGACGGAAAGTCGCTTAATCTTGGCAGCATACTCCTAAAAAGGGATATTTCTGTTGAACAACAGGACAATCTGATCACACTTACCGATGCAGAACTGCTGGACGATGAATCCACATCAAACACTTTAGGACTTTTGCAGGCAACCCGGGATGTTTTTCTAAGTAGGGCCGCATTTGATTTTGGTCAGGCTTTTTTTAGGGTTCGAGGGTACGATGCCCAAGAAGGGGAGGTGCTGTTGAACGGTGTCCCCATGAACAAATTGTTCGATGGTCGCCCCCAGTGGAATAATTGGGGCGGGCTGAACGATATTACCAGGAACCAGGAATACTCGAATGGGCTGGATGCTTCGGACTATACCTTTGGGGGTATTTTGGGCAATACCAATATCGATTTGAGACCCTCCGGATTACGACCGGGAACACGTATTTCAACATCGGCCTCCAATAGAACCTACGCGGGAAGATTGATGGCGACGTATAATTCCGGAATGAAGGAAAATGGATTTGCCTATGTACTGTCCGGTTCCAGAAGATGGGCGAAAGAAGGCTTCATTGACGGAAACCTGTACGATGCTTATTCATTAAGCGGTCAGTTGGAATATGAGCTCGATGACAACCACAGTTTTCTCTTATCCGGCATATTTACAAGTAATAGAAGGGGCCGGTCGTCCGCCATTACGGAAGAGGTGTTCAGTTTGATGGGTAACAAATACAATCCGTATTGGGGGCTACAGGATGGTAAAATAAGGAACTCTCGGGAACGCTTCATTTCAGAACCTATGGTGTTGTTCAATTATTTTTGTAATGCCGATAAACTGGACCTATCCCTTGGGTTGGTCTACCAAAATGGAACCCATAAACGAAGCAGGCTGGGGTATTACAATGCCCCAAATCCAGACCCAACATACTACAGGTACCTGCCCAGCTTTTATGTCAACAGTCCTATAGGTGCGAACTTCATTAGTGCAGAAATGGCCAAGAATAGTTTTCTAAAAGATCCGCAATTGGATTGGCAAAACGTATACAGCGCCAATGCGAACCCGTCCCTGGGCGGCGAAGCTGTTTATGTACTCTATGACGATGTGGTTTCGGATGCCCAGTTTACGGCCAATTTGAACGGTAATTTCCAATGGGACCCAAACATAAAGGTCGATTTTGGTATCATGAACCGATATTTAAAATCCAAAAACTTCGCCGAAGTGGATGATCTGTTGGGGGCCGAATTTCACAGGGATATCGACCCTTTTTCCAATACCAGAAATGACATCGATTCCGATTTGGAAAAAAGGGAAGGGGATTTCTTTGGGTATAATTACGAATTTCAGGCTAATGAACTTAGGGCCTATTCGCAGATTTCGGCCGACTTGAACAAGTGGAAGTTCTTTTTGGCCGGACAATTCAATCGGAAAGCATATCAAAGAACAGGTAAATTTCAGAATGAACGGTTTCTGGAAAATTCTTTGGGCGCAAGCAGGAACATAACTTTTTCAAATTTTGGGGTCAAAGGAGGTCTTACCCACGCAATAACCGGAAGACATTGGGTCTCCATGCAAGGGGCTTTCATCAATAGGGCACCGTTGCTTCAAAATGTTTTCGTGAACCCAAGGGAGTCCAATGCCTTGGTACCCAACATGCGGACGGAAACCGTTTCCACTTTGGATATCAACTATTTCATTCGTTTGCCCAATCTTACGGGTCGTATAACCGGTTATTACACCCGATTTCAAAACACTACCGATATCAACTTTTTCTTTGTGGACTCGGGTGTTGGGTCGGATTTTGTCCAAGAGGTTTTGACGGGTTTGGACAAATTGCACCTTGGAACGGAATTGGGGCTGGAATACCAGGTATCCTCAACGGTAAAACTGTCGTTGGTTTCCTCCATCGGAAAATATGTGTATGCCAGTGATCCTTTGGTGACCATTAATTTTGACACGGCATCGGCGGAGGAAGAACTGATCAATGTCCAGGGATTCCAGGATTTGGGGCCTGCAAAGCTAAAGGGCTATAAATTGGGTCAGGGACCACAACAGGCCTTTGCCTTCGGTATGGAATATAGAGATCCCAAGTACTGGTGGGTAGGTGTCACCGCCAATTACCTTGCGAATAACTATGCCAATATTTCCACAATAACGAGAACGGATAGCTTTGTTTTGAACCCTGAGACGGGGCAACGTTTTCCCGATGCAACAGAAGAAAATGTGGACGCGCTTTTGGAACAGAAATCCTTGGACAACTTTTATCTTTTGAATCTTGTGGGAGGAAAATCGTGGTTGAAAAACGGGAAGTACCTAGGTGTTTTCGCCAGTGTGAACAATGTGTTCGATACCACTTTTAGAACCGGTGGCTATGAACAAAGCCGCAATGGCAACTTTGGTCAGTTACGACAGGACAATTTGAGCGGTACCCCTTCTTTTGCCCCAAAATATTGGTATGGCTACGGAAGGACCTTTTTTTTAAACATAGCCCTAAGTTTTTGATGACACATCTTTCTAAAACATACTACCAGCTCATTGTAAAGACCATATTTTTACTTATGGTAGGTATGCTTTTTGCCTGTGTAAAGAACAAGGATTTTGAGGTACTGGAACCTGCCTGTGAATCAAATCTGGTCGCGAACATCAGTATCGAGGAACTTAAGGAATACTATCAGGACGAAACGCTTCAAATCCAGGAGGATTGGATCCTGGAAGGATATGTGATTTCTTCCGATGCCCAAAACAACTTTTTCAGCGTACTGTATTTTCAGAACAGCACCAATAACCCCACCGATGGACTTCAGATAGAAATAGAAATGCGGGATTCCCATCTATTTTTTGAGGTTGGGAACAAGATTTTGATCAAGCTGAAAGGATTGTACTTGGGACGTACCAGAAATCAGTTTAAAATTGGCGGAGTATTTACCTCCTTTGGGAATGTTTCCGTTGGGCGATTGCCTTACAACCAAATCTTTGAGCATGTCTTTGTAGCCTGTGGTGAAGGAGCCGTTTTGCAACCGGATGTACTAACAATTCCGGATTTGCAGGATAACAATGCAGGCACGTTGGTACAATTTCAAAATTTAGAGTTTTCAGCAGCGGAACTAGGTAACTTATTTGCCGAAAAGGAGGCCGAAACGGAGCGTTTACTAGTGGATTGTGAGGATAACGAGCTGATTTTGTTGAATAGTGGTTTTGCCGATTTTCAATCCATTTTGCTTCCCGAGGGTCGTGGAAATATTACCGGTGTCCTCGTAAAGGACGGAAATGACTTTAAATTGGTAATAAGGGATTTTACCGATATTGAATTTGACCAAGAAAGGTGCGAGGATTTCGTGGACGAATTTACTTCCAACACTATTTTCTTTTCGGAATTGGCGGACCCGGATAACAATCCGGAAGCCAGATTTGTGGAAATATACAATTCAGATACGGCCCCATTATCCCTAAAAGGTTGGCAAATCCTTCGGTATACCAATGATAGTGAAACGGTGAGCTCCTCAACGGAATTAACGGGACATGTTATTGATGGGGAAAGTACGTTATTGATATCGCCCAATCCTTTGGTTTTTGAACAAGTTTATGGATTTTTACCTGATGTGGATGCGGGAACCAACTCACCCGCGGATTCCAATGGGGACGACAACCTCGTCTTGGTCGATCCCTTTGGAACGGTGATAGATATTTTTGGCGTAATAGGCCAAGATGGTACGGGAACGGATCATGAGTTTGAAGATGGTCGAGCCCAAAGAAGATTGGAAGTAACCCAAGGGAGTCCTTTGTATGAGTTTTCAGAATGGGAGATATACAATGATTCCGGAGAGTCCGGTACGATTAACCTTCCTCAATTGGCCCCAGTGGATTTTTCGCCAGGAATACGCTAACTTACGCAACCTCATTTAAGGAATCTGCAGTTAAAGGCTTTACCAAATAGGATGCTACCGTACAATACTTTTGAACCTTGGCCATATTCTCAGGGCTTACAAAGGAGCTAACAATATATACCTTAACATTTTCACGTTGGTGTTTGGGAATGTTTTGAAACTCTTCCAAAAAGGCCCATCCATCCTTGTTGGGCATGTTCAGGTCTAAAAATATGATTTGTGGAAGTGGAATGTTTTCAATCAAAAGTCCAATAAGACTATCTATGGCTTCCTGTCCATCTGCATACCAGAGAACGTTTTCACAAAACCCTATTTGCTTCATGAGTTTTTTTGTGTTGAAGGCAAAAAACTCATCATCATCAATTATACAACAGCTATCAATCCTACTCATGAAAATCGAAACTCAAAATCCAAGGAACCATATCAGGGAAAAATTATCCTTATTAAAGTATGGTTTGTTTTGTTCTAAAAATTGGCGTAAAACTAAGAATTATAACCACACCTTCACGGATAAAAATCAGGTTTTGAATGCTTTTAGTTAAATTGACAAAAATCATAAGCCTAGATTATAGAATAAAGTAGGCGACATGTTAATTTTAATATGATATTTGAATATATGAGCTTTAAATCAGCGTTTATAATTAATATATTAAAAAGTATTTTTTGACAAAACCCTATTTTTTACCATACTAATGGAACACAATATTTACGATTATATCAGGAACGGAAATTTGGAAGGTGTACAAGATGCTTTAAACGATAATCCAGGGCTTGTTAGCTCCAAAGATGAAAGGGGCTCCACTCCGCTGTTATTGGCTACCTATTACGACCGTTTAGAAATAACCAAATTGTTACTTGATTACGGGGCGGATATTAATGCGCAGGATGCTGCCGGAAACACCCCATTAATGGGGGTCTGTTTTAAAGGATATTTGGAAATTGCCAAACTTCTGATCGATAACGGGGCAAAATTGGATGTACAGAACACCATGGGGGCCACGGCTCTTGTTTATGCAGCCATGTTCGATAAATATGAGATTGCCAAGCTTTTAGTTAAAAATGGTGCCGACCAAAGTACAAAGGATCAGAGAGGTAATACGGCATTGAACCATGCGAAAACAAAAGGCAACCCTAAATTAATCGATTTACTGCAAGGGTAATTGAATGGGCAACTTCCTTAAAGTATAGTGTGAAGACTTGATACGACATGAAAAACGAACTTAAGATTACCCTAATACAATCTCCCATTATTTGGGAGCAGCCTGCCTTGAACAGGAATTCATTTGCTGCCAAGATGGATACTATAAATGGGGTGGATCTAATCGTTCTTCCAGAAATGTTTACTACCGGATTTACCATGTCACCCGAAAATTTGGATGTTGAAGAAGGAGGAATCACGGTAAATTGGATGAAGGAAATGGCCAAAAAAACAAAGGCTGCCATTGTAGGTAGCATCGTTTATACTGAAAACGGACTTCATTATAACCGACTTTTTTTTGTTACCCCAAAGGGTGAGGTTTGGAAGTATGATAAACGACACACCTTTACATTGGCAGGAGAAAATGAAAAATATCAGGCAGGTAAGCAACATTTGATTATTAACTATAAAGGTTTCAAATTGAACTTTATGATCTGTTACGATCTACGATTTCCTGTTTGGAGTAGAAATACGTTGGATTACGATGTTCTATTGTATGTAGCGAATTGGCCCAAACCGCGGATTGAAGCCTGGGATACCTTGTTAAAGGCAAGAGCTATTGAGAATATGAGCTATTGTATAGGGGTGAATAGGATAGGTAGCGATGAAAAAGGATTGGAGTATGTTGGACATTCAGCGGCCTATGATGCACTTGGTCAACAATTGGTTTTTTCGGAGAAGGAAGAAATTCTTCAAGTGACAATTGATAAAAGACACATATCCAAAACCAGGGACAATTTAAAATTCCTTCAGGACAGGGATATGTTCCGGCTACTGTGAGTTAAGTATTGAAAATAACTTAATCAAGTCTTCCTCTTTTCTAGCGGATAATTTTTCTTTTTTAAGAATTTCCATAATGCTGGAAGGCAACTCTGATTTCATGGTTCGTTTGTTTGTGGGTAGTTCTGCCACCTGTCCTTCCTCTCTATTAAAATAGAATTGATGAACTATTTCGACTTTATCTACACTTTCAATATTTAAAAGTTTGGCGTCTGATGGCGCTTTGTTAATCTTAATATCGAAAACCTTATAAAGATTGTATTTTCCTTGAGCAAGAATTTCAGCAAAAATTGGCTTATTTCTTTTTCCTAAGTGAAGGGGGACTAAATTCTTTCCATTTAACTGAACTTTTATTCCTTTTGTAGGATACAGCGCCGAAATTTCCTTATCCTTTAAAATTTCTATTTCACCGTGGTAGACATTAAAGCGCGCTAGTATTTTTATTCTTTTTTTATTTGATAAATCTATAATGGTAGCTTGTTCCCATTCTTCACTTATGTAGATACTACCCACAATCTTATTACCGCTTATTTCAGAAACTCTTAAAAAAGGAACGTCTAAATTTCCTGTTTGAAAGGTTCCTCCTTCTTCATTTACTAAATTAGGTTGCGACCATGTAGAGACAATGGTAAATAAAAAATGGATTAAAAAGAAAATTCTGTTCATTTGATAAGTAATTAATTAAGAATTGTAAAAGTAATGTTCTCTATCCAGTTGGCGCGCATCTCAATGGTAGTAGGGTAATAGGACACCTTTTCTGGCTGAATTCTTTTGAGGTAGTTTCCCGTATCCCATTGTCCATTATTGTTTGTATCGAAAATGGCTCGGATCAAATATTTTCCTGGACTTATATGATTAAATTCAAAAACCTTAGGTTCTGTTGCAATCTGCGTCCTTTGCACCTCGCCTTTTTCGTTGGTCAGTTCTAGTATTACTGGGTATTCTATAGATTCACCAGTTAAATTAACAGATAGGTTTCCGTAGTCCGCATAACTCTTGGTGTTCAGGACAAAATTGATGGAATCGTTTGTTGTACCGAAAAAATCCACAATAGCACCAGGAATCATCTGAACTTTATATTTTTCATTCGCATCCACCTTGAACTCAATATTAACCTGATTTTCCAAAGAGTCCAGGACCGCGGTGTGGATTACTTGTAAAGTATCCTGCTTGAACACCTCAATTTTTGTAGTGTCTAAGGATTCTATGGGCGTGTTCGCCAGTAGTGAAAAGCGTTCCCCAAAGTTCAATGTACCCGTACGGCTGGGAGTCAATTTAAGGGAATCAATGCCCACCTTCCTACTTTTCACCTTAAACGTATCTATAAGTTTTAGGCGCTCGTTCTTCACTGTAAACAACAGGGAATCCATATCATACGGTGTAAACCAAAAGTTCAGGGTATCCTTATCCCTTTCTTTTAGGATTTTTGTTTTCACGGTATCCGGAATAGGGGAAATGGTATTCAGTTCTATATCCTTCCCATCCCCGTAATATCCAAAGCTGATTTTATTTTTTGCCGCATAAGTAGGAACGGCAATACCGTAGTCCGGGACTTCCCTAAAAAGATTTAGAAGGTAAATGGAATCCGTTGGTAGCCGGACGGTATCCTTAATAAACCCGATTTTATCCGTATTCTGGTCAAAAACGTTGTTTTTGGTCTGGTCCTTTATCGCAAAAAGGGCATAGGTTCCTTCCTTTAAGTTTTTCAAATTAAAGATGATCGTACTGTCCAAGGTGTTGGTAATGTAATTGGGAGGTCTTTTGTAAACGGTAGAATCTGTATAACTGGAATCGATACTGTAAAGCATTACACTGATAAAATCATCGGCCTCTTTGTTGAAAGCGTCCTTCACAACACCTTGTAGTTCCAAGGAGTCAATGTAGTCGCCCGTGGAAAAAACATAGGTTAAGAATGGGTTTGGATTTCCTTCGTTATTGTCTACGATACTTTGCCCAAAATTTATGGTATAGGTCGTATTTTCCTTTAGTGTATCCTGTATGACAATTTCAACAAATTTGTTGGCACCACCCTGAGGGCTTAACAATGGCTGATATTTTAAGGGAGGTGAAACAATCAATTGCTCCTGTACTTTCTCCAATTTTACAAGCTCATCAAAATAGAGACGTATTTTTTTTCCTTCAAAGTTGGTACTCATGTTCTCAGGTACGGCACGTAATAGAACAGGGGGAGTAACATCTTTTGGCCCACCTGTGGGCGTTCCTTTTCTTGCACATTGGTAGAACGCCGTAATTGAAAGTAAAATGAATATGTAACCTAGGATTCTACGGAACATGGAACAAAATTATAGGACAAAGAAACAATATATTCCCCAGATATTACTCCACGACCGCAATGCTCGCTATAAATAGGGTGGTACCTTCTATTTTTAATAGCGCTTCACCACATAGTTCCATGGTAGCTCCTGTAGTAATCACATCATCGACCAATAAAATGGTCTTGTTCTTTAAAATTTCGGTATCGGTTACGGTGTAAAGGGATTTATTGTCGTACCATCGGGCCAATCTGTTTTTCTTGGTCTGTGTCCTTGTGTTTGCAGTTTTGGTCAGAACTTGGTCTAAATATTCAGATCCAATATGTGCTGCCAATCGTTTTGCGAATAGGGCCGTTTGGTTATAGCCTCTTTTTTTAAGTCTTTTCCTGTGTAAGGGAACAGGGATTACAAAATCTATTTTTGGAAGGTGGTCGTTTTCCTTTAGGAGTTGTCCGTACCAATCGCCCAAAAACGCCCCAATGTGCTCTTGATTTTTATATTTTAGGTTATGAATAAGGTTTTTTACGATGCCATAATCTGTAAAATGAAGGAAGGAACTCGCTTTTTTTATGTTAATTCTACCATAAAAGATACGATCTACAGGATTTTCTTCGTTAAAGGTGTAATCGGTGAGTGGCAATTGGTGTCGACAAACGGTACACAATAGCTTCTCTCCTCTAATTAATCTGTCATTACATCCAAAACATGCGTGAGGGAATAGGAGGGTGTTTATATCATTTGCTATATTTGACAGCTTGGCGAGAAACATTTCTTGCTTCATTATTTAACCTACTAAATGCCCATTTATTGGATGGACAATCAAGATACTAAATTCAATTATAAAATTATACTTGCCGCTATGGCCGCTGTTATAATTGGTATCCTAATTGCCTTTTACTACAGTCATGCACAATCCAAATCTGAAATAAGTTTCCTGGAACAACAAAAGGATGTTCTGGTGAAGGACCTTACATTGATGAAGGCCGACTTGGACCGACTTTCTGCGTTGAACGAAATGAACGATATAGAGCTTCAAGATGCGAAGTTCCAAGTGCAACAACTTAAGGATTCAGTAGGGAGGCTAAATTTTACTATCGACAGGCTTAGGGAATTTAAGTCGGAACTACGAAGACTGGAAGCCAAAAACGATAGTCTAAAGCTTAAGAACAATTTTCTTAGGTATAACAATTTGCTGTTGACGGACAAATACGACGAGGCTAGAAAGCAAATTGAGCTTTTACAGGCGAACAGCAACAGTCTGGCAGAGGCAGAGGCCCTACAGCGAAGAAAGATCATGGAACTCAATCAGCAGCTAAAGGTCAAGAACTACCTAAACATGGACTATTCAGAAGGTAGCGGTTTCAGGTTGAGGGGGTCCCGTCCCGTTGGTACCAATAAGGCATCTACCATCGAAAAACTTCGTGGTTGTGTAACCGTGTTGGCAGATCCGGACGTAGCCCGATCCGAGAAAGTTATCTATCTCCAATTCTTGGATCCAAACAAACAGATTGTAGAGGACAATGCCAATACGATTACGGTAAATGGTAATGTTTATAGTAAAAGGGTTGAATTTCAATATTTTGGTGAAGAAACCTCCATCTGTGATTACGTAACCGTTCCGGAAGGCTCCTTAAAGGAAGGAACCTACACATTGAACGTTTTTGAGGACGAACGACTAATTACCTCCTCAGAATTTCAATTAAAATAAATTCCCTTCTTTTTGGCTAATATTCTATTTTTGCCGCATGGCAAATCAAGAAGATATTTTTAAGAAGGTAATTTCCCATGCAAAGGAATACGGTTATGTATTCCAATCCAGTGAAATTTATGATGGTTTAAGCGCCGTATACGACTATGGCCATAACGGTGTAGAGCTTAAGAACAATATACGTCAGTATTGGTGGAAGGCCATGGTTCAATTGAACGAGAATATTGTGGGCATCGATGCCGCCATATTCATGCACCCAACTACATGGAAGGCCTCTGGGCACGTAGATGCCTTTAATGACCCGTTGATAGACAATAAGGACTCCAAAAAACGATACCGGGCAGATGTCCTCATTGAGGATTACGTAGGTAAAATCGATGCCAAAATAGAAAAGGAGGTCGCCAAGGCCGAAAAACGTTTTGGCGAAAACTTTAACAAACAGAAATTTTTGGAGACCAACCCTAGGGTAGTCGAATATTTGGAACAAGGGAAAAGTATCTTAAGCCGAATGGCAAAGTCCCTGGAGAAAGAAGATTTGGCCGATGTTAAAGCCTTGATCGAGGAGCTGGATATTGCATGCCCCATGTCTGGATCCAAGAATTGGACCGATGTAAAACAGTTCAACCTCATGTTCGGCACCAAGCTGGGCGCCAGTGCGGAAAATGCCATGGACCTATACTTGCGACCTGAAACGGCCCAAGGTATTTTCGTAAACTTTTTGAACGTACAAAAGGCCGGAAGGATGAAGATCCCGTTTGGGATTGCACAGACCGGAAAGGCCTTCAGGAACGAAATCGTCGCAAGACAGTTCATCTTCCGTATGCGGGAATTCGAACAGATGGAAATGCAGTTCTTTATCCAGCCAGGAACACAACAGGAATGGTACGAACATTGGAAGGAGCATCGAATGAAATGGCACCTTTCCCTAGGTATGGGCGAAGACAACTATAGGTTCCATGACCATGAAAAATTGGCACACTACGCGGATGCGGCCGCGGATATTGAATTTCGTTTCCCTTTCGGGTTCAAGGAATTGGAGGGAATCCATTCCAGAACCGATTTCGATTTGGGAAGCCATGAAAAATACTCTGGAAAGAAACTACAGTACTTTGACCATGAGACCAATCGAAACTATGTTCCATACGTACTGGAAACGTCCATTGGTCTAGATCGAATGTTCTTGGCGGTCTTGTCCAATTCGCTTCAAGAGGAGGAATTGGAAAACGGTACTTCTAGGACCGTTTTAAAACTTCCGGCAGTTCTGGCACCTACCAAAGCCGCTATTTTGCCGTTGGTAAAAAAGGATGGATTACCGGAGGTGGCGCAACAAATCTTGGATGAGCTTAAATGGGATTTCAATGTAACATACGATGAAAAGGATGCCGTAGGCAGACGCTACAGAAGGCAGGATGCGAATGGTACCCCATTCTGTATCACTGTGGACCATCAGACCTTGGAAGACCAAACGGTTACCATTCGTCATAGGGATTCCATGGATCAGGAACGCGTGGCCATTGCAGCATTGAAAGGAATCATTCACGAGGCCGTGGATATGCGTACCTGGCTACAAAAAATGGAGGCTTAAAGTGCGTAGGCCACATTAAGTGAGCCGTAATAATTCCGGCCGTCTCCCGGATAATAATAACGAGGTTCCGCACCGCCAAATCCCTGTGTATTTATCAGCACAGAACGTGCATAGAGTACATCGAATGCATTGTTGACGCCAAAGTCCACGCCCAAGGTGAATTTTGGTGTTAGTTTTTTGCGATATCCGGCCCGGAAATTCACCAAATTGAAGGCATCGCTATACACATCGTTGGCATCCGTTAAGGGAATACTGCCTACGTGTTGGTAGATAAGGTTGAGGTAAAAATGGGTAAGGATGCGATTTTGGAGGCCCATGGTCAACCGATGTTTTGGCACACCGGTCAACTCGTTACCGGAATAGTCAATGCCGCCGTCCACAAAATCCGTGAACCTATGGTGGTTTAGATTGTAGTTGACAAACGGATTTACCTGAACTACCGAGGTGGATGAAAAAAGCGAGTAGTCCACTCCAAGCTCCACGCCTTGGTGCTTGGACGATCCGGCATTTTTTTCAATAAATTGATCGTCACCAACCTGTTCCCTGATCAATAAATTATTGATATCCATTTGATAGAGGGTCAGGTTGATGCGCAGTCGGTTTTGATCAAAAAGAAGATTGGTTCCAATTTCGTAGTTTGTGCCGGTTTCCTGTTTGATATCCGGATTGATGATGCCTTCCGGAGTCAAGGTACGTTCAAGGCTAGGATTGGTAAAGCCCCTACTAATGTTGGCATACAATTCCTGATTAGTGCCTAAGGAATAGTTTAGGGTTAGACTCGGTAGCAGGATAGGGTCAAAATCCCTGCTTCCACTATTGTTTGCATTTCCAATATTGAACAGGTCCTGTAAATCGAAGTCCGTTTTGTTGAGGCTAAGACCCAATTGCGCCGAGAATGCATCGGTGAATGGATATTGTAAGGAAGTAAAAAGGTTCCATTGTCCCCTAAATTCCTTATTTCGGGCAAACTGGGCGCCCTTTAAACTGCCGTTGTCATCGTTTTCCTGATATAGATTTTCAAACTCGTCCCAATCATATTCATCCTTGTAAAGTTCCGCTCCAAAGGTGAAATCGGTATTTTTTTCAAAAAGGGTTAGATTCCCTGAAAACAGGGTTCTGAACCCAAAACCATTGGTGATTTCCTCCAAAATGCCAAAAGGTCGCGCTTCGGTCTTATCCAAATAACTATAAAAGAAACTGGTGGTGTTCTGAAAACGGGTAGAAAATTCATGGTTTAGGGATACGCCCAAAAGTGTCTGATTGTTCGTTTCGAAACCGCGGGAGGCCCTCCAGGTAAACGTGGCCTGCGTAGGGTCTTCGTTGAATGCCGTAATTCCCAAGGAACTGGGTATTTGGGCCGTGTAGTCGATATGGTTCACCAATAGTGAGAACTTGTTTTTGGGGTTCAGTTGATAGGATGTATTCAGCAGGAATCCGTCGCGCTCAAAGTTATTGTTTTCGCGGTATCCATCGGTTTCCAAATGGCCGTATTGCAGATTCAAACGTAGCTTTCCATCGAAATGGTTAAAGGCCAGATTATTTTTTAAAAGGTTAAAGGAACCTATGGTAAAGTTGTTACTAAAATTCGTGGACCTTCCCAAAGCTTCCTTTGGTGTGAGGATAATGGCACCCCCAAGATTGGCCCCAAATTCCGTTCCCTTAGGCCCTTTCACTACTTCTATTTGGCCCAAATTCTCCAGGTCATAAGCCTCAATGGTGGACGAACCCGTTCCGTTGGTCACGGGAATCTCGTTGTAGTAAAGCCTGAGTTTATCTGTGCCGAACAACGTTCTGGCCCCTATGCCCCTAATGGTAATCCTGTTGGTGTTCAAGGCACCTGAAAGTACATAGACCCCGGGGATTTGGTTCATGGAGGATACAATGTCTACTGGACTATAATTTTGAAAGGTTTTGGCCGATATTACTTCCGATGGCGTGATACCGATTACCTTTTTGTTCTTCAACGCATCTATAAGGATCACTTCTTCCAGTTGGGTGATACTATCCCTATTTATGGGGTCTTGGGCCTTTACAAATAGTGTGGATACTAGAACTAAGAGGGGTAGGTATTTCATCAATCTTCGCATAAAATGCGAAGTTATGGTTTAAAATCTAAAACCAATAGAGAGTCCGCCCCTAAACATAAATGCATTTTGAAAATCTTCCGGGTTTATATTTCGGCCCATACCTCCATGGATTTCCAAGGTAAAACGGTCGCTTCGGGTGACCCACTTATTACCTATTCCTAGACCTAGGGCGGTAGTGCCATAGTCGTTGTTTCTAGCTCCCAAGGTTGTACTATCCACATCATTTTCACCGGTGTAATACAGTCCAAATACTTCGGCAAAAAAACCGCTTCGGGGTATATAGCCAAAATAAGCGCGAAGGTTAGGGCCAATGCCAAAGTTACCGTTGTAATCGGTCGCATCGCCATTAAAATAAAGGGTTCCCCCAATACTCGTGTCCTCGGTAAAAAAAAATTCATACGAACCTTCAACCGTGGAGGTGGCCAAAAATTGACCGATATTGAATTTTATTTCGTGATTATTTTCAAATCTTGGATAGGCCTGTCCCATTATTGAGCTGGTAAAACCTAGACTCATAATCAGGCATAAAAAATATCTCATGACATATGGTTTCTAATTCTTAGAGTGGTAATCAAAGGTCGTTTCAAAGAGGACAAAGTTAGGATTTAGGTAGCCATACTTGGGAATAATTGGGTAGGCTTTTCTATTTTTGGCCCAAAGGCACTTATGATGAAGATCGTTTCCTACAATGTAAATGGTATCAGGGCTGCATTGCGAAAGGATTTTTTACCGTGGTTGAAAGCGGTGGACCCGGATGTGGTCTGTCTCCAGGAAACAAAGGCGAACAAAGAGCAGTTGGATTTATCGCTTTTTGAGTCGGCCGGATACCCCTATCATTATTGGTTCAGTGCACAGAAAAAGGGCTATAGCGGAGTGGCCATCCTGTCCAAACAAAAACCGGATGAAGTGCTCAACGGTACGGGTATAGACTATATGGATTTTGAGGGCCGAAATATTACCGCCCATTTTGGGGATCTTGCCGTAATGAGCATGTACCTGCCATCGGGTACCAACTTTGCCCGTCTGGAACACAAACTGACCTATATGGCAGATTTTCAAAGGTTTGCGGACGAGTTTCGAAAAAAACATCCAAATTTTATTGTTTTGGGGGATTACAACATTTGCCACAAGGCCATCGATATACACAATCCTGTGGGACTCCAGAACGTATCGGGTTTTTTGCCCGTTGAACGGGAATGGATCGGAAATTTTATAAAGAGCGGTTTTACGGACAGTTTTAGGCATTTCAATCAGCAACCGGATAATTATACCTGGTGGAGCTATAGGGCCAATGCCCGAAACAACAACAAGGGTTGGCGTTTGGACTACGGAATGGTTTCTGAACCCCTAACCGAAAAATTAGAACGTTCCGTTATTTTATCCGAAGCCAAACACAGCGATCATTGTCCCATTTTACTGGAACTTAACGTTTGATTTAAACAACTTCAAGGCGAGTACCGTTCCTATTTCGTAATTTTAAGATTTTAAATCGATAACCTGCCGCATTTAATATGAAATATACCCACCTTCCCCATACCGATATCGAAGTCAGTAAAATATGCCTAGGCACCATGACCTGGGGCAACCAAAATACCGAAGCCGAAGGGCATGAGCAAATGGATTATGCCTTGGATCAGGGCATCAACTTTTTTGATACCGCAGAGCTCTACCCTATTCCGGCCCATCCGGATAGACATTCCCTGACCGAAAAAATCATTGGCTCTTGGTTTAAGAAAAATGGCAACAGGGACAAGGTCGTTTTGGCCAGTAAAATTGCAGGCAAGGCCGATTTTACCAAATTCATTAGAACGACCGGATTTACCCGTGCATCCATCATCGAAGCGTTGGAGGGAAGTTTAAAACGGCTACAGACGGATTATATAGACCTTTACCAATTGCACTGGCCGGAAAGAAACACGAACTATTTTGGTCAACGGGGCTATACCCACCAGGTAACCGATTATTGGGAGGACAATATCCACCAAGTTTTGGAAACCTTACGGGATTTGATGCGCGAGGGGAAAATACGCCATGTAGGCATTTCCAATGAAACACCCTGGGGCACCATGCGCTTTTTGGAAGAAAGCAAAGTCCATGCCTCCCTGCCCAGGACCATTACCATTCAAAACCCATATAGTTTGCTCAACCGATTGTTCGAAGTTGGATTGGCCGAAATTTCCATGCGTGAAAACATTGGCCTACTGTCTTATTCCCCATTGGGCTTTGGGGTGCTTAGTGGAAAGTATCTAGGCGATAGGTTGCCGGAAGGATCCCGAATCGCCTTATTTCCCAACTACAAAAGATACAGCTCCGATACTGCAGTAAAAGCTACCCAGAAATATTATGAACTGGCACAGGAACACAATATTTCCTTGGCCCAAATGGCTCTGGCCTACGTGAACACCAGACCCTTTCTGACCAGTAATATCATTGGCGCCACCAGTATGAAACAGTTGAAGGAAAATATTGGAAGTATCGATATTACCTTGACTTCAGAAATCATGGAGGGCATCGAGAAGATTCATAACGAACATCCTAACCCGGCACCATAATGATAGACTTATTAATATTTCTTAGAGTAGGCTTTTGGCAAGTGGCCTTGATCATCGTGGTCATAATTATCATATTGACCCTTTCTAGGATTATGAGGGATAAGAGGTAGTTCTTTATGGAATATAAACTTTAAAAGTATGTTTTAAAATAGGAATATATGTATGAGTGTACATGTATTATTGTTTGTTTAAAAGGGTTGTGACAGAATAGAATTTATTGATGTGTAAACTACAATTATGTGTGAGGAATGTGTCGGTTTAACTGAAACTCAAAAGATTGAAATGCCATATCAACTTTATGAGATAGTGGAACAAATTAAAACATTCATAAAAAACGACTCAATTCGATTCAAGACAGGTAATTGTAGTGTTGACGACATAAATAGCAAAAAGCCTTGGTCGACCGATGTCTTATACTTGGAGTTTGAATGTCCTAAATGTCGGACTGAATTCGTATTGTCATGTGAAACATACCATGGAGCAGGAGGGACATGGAAGAAAAAGTATGAATAAATGCCCAAATATTTCAAAAGCCATTCCTTATCAAAGGGCTTTTTTTAGTGTTACATCTACCCCAGACTGCATGAAAACAAGAAAATTATGAAAACATATTTTATTTTCAATAGTATTTAATGAGTAATAAATTGGATTCGGAATTTCCCAAAAAGATAATTGCTTGTCAGCAGAAAAGCGATAAAATTAGGAACTCTGAAGGATACAAGTGTTTTCATTATCTTCTTAAATTTAAAATGCTTTATTTCATTTACAGGAGTAATACTATTGCCTGGAATAAAGTCCTAAAAGAGTATTACTCAGATGATAGAAATGTCACCGCTAATTCACTCAAAAGGTTCTTTCGGCAAAAAAGAATTATTACAACAATTCATAATATCTTAGCTAGCGCAACAAGCTTTATTGAAATTTATGAGGAGAATCAAATTGCGGACACATTTCATTGCTTCATAAAGGAACTAAGAAACTATATTACTCATACGGATTATTTCCCTTTAACAAGCAAATGGACATTGAACGAAGAAAGGAATGATAAATTTGAATCTTTTCAAGTTGATAAATTCAAATCATATTTGACAAATCGAATAAAGGAACACCCTAATTGGAATGGATTAAAATTGGCTTTGAAGTTTACTGAATCATTGCCTGAACCAATTGATTTTAATAATATACTATTCGAATACGATTTAAAAATTAATGAATTCTATAAAGAATATATTAAAAATCATATTAGGAGTAACAAAGACTGCCTTTTAAAACTGATTAAGGAAACTGAGGCAGTGCATTCCAAGTTAGATGATATAAAAGTTGTTCCTTCTTATCCAATTTCTCAGGTTAGATTGAGGTATTTAAAATATATTTTAAAAAATAACTGAATAATGCTCCAATAATTACCCAAACAAACTACGTACCACATCCTCAATCTTGGCTGCCAACTGCACCTTGATTTTGGTGTTTTTCAACCCAATTTTATTGTTTTTGGAAACGTAAATGGTTGTGTAGCCCAGTTTTTCGGCTTCCAAAATGCGCTGCTCTACCCGCTGAACGGGCCGTATTTCACCGGCCAACCCAACTTCCGCGGCAAAACAGATGCCCTTTTCAATGGGAATGTCCTCGTTGCTGGATAATATAGCGGCAATTACGGCAAGGTCAATGGCAGGATCGTCCACAGAGATTCCCCCGGTGATATTTAGGAATACATCTTTTGCCCCTAGTTTAAATCCGGCCCTTTTTTCCAACACTGCCAAAAGCATGTTCAAGCGTTTGGCGTTATATCCCGTGGTGGAACGTTGTGGGGTTCCATAAACCGCCGTACTTACCAAGGCCTGTATTTCAATCAACAAAGGTCGCATACCCTCTACCGTGGAGGCAATGGCGGTTCCGCTCAAGCCTTCATCGTTCTTGGAGACCAATACTTCGGAGGGGTTGTTAACTTCTCTTAGTCCGCTGCCCTGCATTTCATAAATGCCCAATTCCGCCGTAGATCCGAATCGGTTTTTTAGGGAACGAAGGATTCGGTAGACGTAGTTGCGGTCCCCTTCAAACTGCAAAACCGTATCAACCATGTGCTCCAAAATTTTGGGTCCCGCAATGGAACCATCCTTGGTAATATGGCCGATCAAAATAACGGGCGTATTAGTTTCCTTGGCAAATTTGATAAGCTCCGCAGTACATTCCCTAATCTGGGAAATACTCCCTGCGGCCGACTCGATATAATCCGAATGTAAGGTCTGAATGGAATCGATGACCACAATATCGGGTTCCGTAGCCTCAATTTGCTTAAAGATATTCTGGGTCTTGGTTTCCGTGAGGATATAACAGGTTTCGCTATTGGGATGGATGCGGTCTGCCCGCATCTTTATCTGTTTCTGACTTTCCTCACCGGAAACGTATAAGGTCTTATAAGGTAGTTTTAACGCAATCTGTAAAAGTAGCGTACTTTTTCCAACTCCGGGTTCACCGCCCAAAAGGACCAAGGCTCCAGGTACGAGACCACCCCCAAGCACCCTATTGAATTCTAGGTCGAACGTGTTGAGCCGCAGCTCTTTCTCAACACTGATTTCATGCACCAACAAGGGTTTGGAAATACGTTTGGCAGCGGAAGGAGAAGGTTTCCAGCTGGTTTTCTCCTCTTTTTGAACCACTTCCTCAACGACCGTATTCCATTCCTTGCAAGCGGAACACTGTCCCACCCATTTGGCATATTGCGTACCGCAATTCTGACAAAAGAAAGCGGTTTTAGTTTTGGCCATTCGTAGCGTTTCTTGTTTACGCCAAAGGTACTAAGAAGTTCAAAAAGGAAAATTCCTTATTCCTCTTCAGATTGTTTTTTCTTGAATTCCCAGATGGCCATAAAAAAGGAGGCCCATGCCAAGAATAAGGAAAGTATGCTCAATGCCAATAGTTTATCGCCTTTGAGGCCATAGTAGGTAAAATACACGCCAGCACAGGCGTAGTATTTAAAGATGCCTTTAAACATAATTGTAGGTTGTAGGTTAGATTTGGGATCTAAGTTTATATTTGGGTTTGCGGGGTTTGATGTAGGTTAGAAACCAAAATCCGCCTTTAATGCGTCCATTTTTTCCAATGCCATTTCTTTAGTTAAAAAATCAATTTCATCCATCTGAAAAGCCTTTTCAAAGGTTTTCAATGCTTTTTTGGGCTCTCCCAATTGCTCGTAATATTCTCCTTCAAAATAAAAGCCCATCATGGTATCCGGATATTCCCTCTTGCACAGTTCCGAAAGTGATTTTAAGGATTCCAAATCCTCTTTCTTTCGGGTGGCGGCATAGATGGCCATAATGTCGTTCAGTTCTACCGGCTTACTAAATCCGAACAGATCCACAATGCCCTGATACTTGTTCTCAAGATATTGGTATACGGGTTCATCCGAAGTCAAAATTTGGGTTTTATATTCCTTTGGACTTATCGGCTTGAACATGCCAAATACATTATCGAAGGCCTTTCCAATGCCGTAGGTAGCGACGGAAATATGGTCCGCTTTATCGTATTTGTCAAAGAAATAATGGAGGGTTTCCTTGTTCAAGGCCTTTATCCCGGTATCCAATGCCATAATTTTTGGTGTTTCGTCAGTTTGCTCGCCTTCCACGATTAATTGATAGAACATTTGTTTATCAAAGGTGTTTAAACGTGATGGCACCCTGCTTTCCATTTCTGGGGCCAAGGTAGGGGAGATGCTTACATAGGCATCAAAGACCGAGTTGTCCTTGAAAAGCCAATAATTCTGAAAGTTGGCCGAAATATCGTACCCGAATATCATTTTAAATGGCGCGGTGCTGTAATTTAAATCCAAATAGGGAATCAGCTCCATCCCGATGAACTCATAGAATTTTTTTCCTTTTTCGCTAGGGAGTCCGTTTTCTGGATCAAAGGCACAATCCTCCAACCGGATGCCGTTTTCACTTTGGTTCACGCCAACAACGATACTTTCTGGCATGCCGTGAAACCGACTGTAATATTTTGAAGTGGCCACTACCTGATCAAACAGGTAATTGGCGTCCAAGACCACAATTAAAGGATATTTCTTGTTTTCATCCATGTTTGGAGGAAAGTAGTATTGAACATCCCTGCGTTCCTGAAGTTTGAAGGATTCAAAAATCTCTTGGGTGGTTTGGGCCTGGGCAAAAGACACCAATAGAAGTGTCAGAATAGTAATAAAATGACGCATAATAGGTTATTGGACAGAAGATTTGGTTATTTATTTCTGTTCAATAACGGTAATAGGATAAAAGATATTGCACCGAACACAATGTTCATGAGGGTTTGTGCGATCCACATAATCCACCCAAAGGCGTCCCCGGATACGGAGCTTATTCCAAAGAGCCCCAAGGCCTTGCTCACCAATATGGGGAAAAGTCCCACACCGCCATTTGTGGTAGCCATGGCGAAAGCTCCAAATACAAAGGCGACCATGATTTCATTAAGGGACAGATGCGCGGTTTCCGGCACTGTATATTTTATGACCCACATCATACCAATATAGCACGCCCAAATGAGGATAGTATGAAAAACGAAAGCCCACTTTTTCCTCATTTTAAAAATGCTGAAGACACCGTCCAACAATCCTTTTACAAACGTCTTGATTTTTTGGGCAATAGCGTTTTTTGATTTTTTGATGAACAAAAAGAAAATCAGGCCCGCCGCGAATCCTGCAATTCCCAGGATTATCAGTCCGCTGGCATTGAATCCGCGTTGTTCAAAAAAGGTGATGATAATATCGGTCTGTAAAAAGAGCGTGATAATGACCACGATCAACAGCATGATCAAATCGATAACACGTTCCGTAACGATGGTCCCAAAGCCTTTTTCAAAAGGAACGCCTTCATAGGTAGTGAGGGCCGTTGCCCTTAAAATTTCACCGGTGCGCGGCACCCCTAAATTGGCCAGATAGGCCATGAAGATCATTAAAATATTGTTGATCAACTTTGGTCTGTAACCCAAAGGTTCCAACAAATAGTTCCATCGAATGGCCCTTGAAACATGACCTATGATACCTAAAAGCAATGAAACGGAAACCCAGAAAACATCGGCCTCTTTTATGTAAAAAAGAATCTGTTCCCTGTTTTCCGGTGAAGTCTTTAAATACCAATACAGTACTAAAAACACCCCAATAAGGATAGGCACGATCAGTTTAAGGGTCTTTTTCAAGGATGGGTTCACAATGTTTGGATATGGATGTCTAAAGTAAGCAAGTATTCTTCATTGAAATGACACTTGAACGAAAAATGTAGAAAATGGTGCTGGCAAACCTATTTTAAAAGGTTGGTCTTTTCATCCGGGAATACAAGGCTAGGATTAAAGGTTTTGGCTTCCTCTAAGGGCATCCAGGCATAGGTAATCAGAATTAAGACGTCCCCAACCGCTACTTTTCTGGCGGCGGCTCCGTTCAAAGTAATTTCGCCACTGTTTCTGGGTCCAGGTATGACGTAGGTTTCCAAACGCTCCCCGTTGTCGTTGTTTACGATCTGAACTTTTTCTCCTTGTATAATATTGGCAGCATCCATCAAGTCTTCGTCAATGGTAATGCTCCCTATATAATTTAGGTCGGCTCCGGTTACCTTTACACGATGAATCTTGGACTTTACTACTTGTACTTGCATGGGACAAAATTAGTCAATTGAGTGCTATATTGTCAATTAGCCTTATATCTTCGGCATAAACGGCAATAAACGCCCTATATTTTTTATTCTTTACTTTTCTTTTTAACGGGCTCAGTGTTTCCACATCGGCAATCTCAAAATATTCCATTTCAAAATCCTCCTCTTTAAGAAACTGGTTTTTTACCCATTCCTTTACTTTTAAAGCACTTTTCGTGCCAAATTTTTCCTTGGCAGTTTGCAATGTCTTAAAGATGAACCCGGCCTTTAGTCGTATGTTTTCGCTTAACCTTTCATTTCTGGAACTCATGGCCAAACCGTGGTCTTCTCTTACAATTGGACAGGGGATAATATTCACGGGTATTTTCTGTATTTCCACGAGTTTTTTAATGATGCGGAGTTGTTGAAAGTCCTTCTCGCCAAAATAGGCATTGTTTGGTTGGGTCAAACTGAACAACTGTTCCACGATGGTGCCCACACCATTAAAATGGTCGTCTCTAAATTCCCCTTCCATCACGTTGTCCAATCCTTGGAAATCATATTTTTTAGGCCTAACGGATTGCGCATAGATTTCTTCCACCGATGGAGCAAAGACGATAATATCCGGATCAACACTTTCTATAAGTTCTAGGTCCTTGGAGAGGTCTTTGGGATATTTTACAAGGTCTTCCTTATTATTGAATTGTGTTGGGTTGACAAAAATACTAACTACTACCCGGTCATTTTCCTGTACGGCCTTTTTGACCAGGGCAAGATGACCTTTATGGAGTGCACCCATGGTAGGAACAAGTCCCAATGTGTTTGAAGAAGGGGTGCGATTTAAAATTTTATCAAGTTCCTTTTTTGTCTCGATAGGGCGCATGCGAAATCGTGATTAGCGAGCAAACTTACTATAAATACTGGTAATCTCTATATTTTTTGTAATTTTGCACCTGCGTTTCCGTGAAAAATAAAATATAGTTTTTATGAATGGTAAAAAGGTATTGTTTGTATCTTCTGAATTAGTCCCTTACCTCCCCGAAAATGAAGTTTCACATATGTCCTATGAGGCACCCAGAATGGTAAACAGTAACGGGGGCCAAATTAGGATTTTTATGCCCAGGTACGGTAACATTAACGAAAGAAGGCATCAATTACACGAAGTTATCAGATTGTCCGGCATGAACCTGGTCATAAACGATATGGACATGCCATTGATAATTAAGGTAGCTTCCATACCTAGGGAGCGCATACAGGTGTATTTCATAGATAACGAGGAATATTTTAAAAGAAAGGCAACCTTTGCCGATAAAAAGGGCGAGTTGTTTCCGGATAATGATCAGCGGGCCATATTTTTTGCAAAAGGAGTGATGGAAACTGTTAAAAAACTGAATTGGTCTCCAGATATCATTCACGTGCATGGATGGATGGCCAGTTTGTTGCCGCTTTATCTTAAAAAGTATTATGCGGATGAGCCTCTTTTCGCGGATAGTAAAATCGTACTCTCCGTTTATGGTAAGACTTTTGAAGGTGAGCTGGATAAGGACATGATAAAGAGAATTGCTTTTGATGGAATTCCAGAGGAAGAAATCGCCTCCTTGGAAAGCCCCTCCTATAATAATTTGTTAAAAGTTGCCGTCGATTATTCCGATGCCATTATTTTAGCCTCGGAAGAAATTCCAGAAGACCTAACAACACATATTTCCAATCAAGAAAAACCTGTGTTAGAATATGTTCCAATTCAAGAATTTGAGGAAGCATACGCTAATTTTTACAACACGGAAGTTTTAAAATAATCTGAATGAACATTTTTCATAAGCGGTCTTTACCCATATTATTTGGGGTTTTCATAATATGTACGATATTTTTCTCCTGCGAACAAGACCTCACTACCATAGGTGCAGGAGTAACAGGTGAAAATCCATTTTCAACAGGAAAAGAGGTCTATGATGTCTTTGCATATAACCGCAATATAGAAGCGGTAAGAACAAATAAGCTGCCGATTTACCAACTTGGAATCTACAATGATCCCGTTTATGGCAAAACAACTGCTACCATTACATCGCAGCTAAATTTACCAACCTCCAACCCCACTTTTGGGGTGCTTTCCCAAAGAATCGAGGATGATGCTGAAAATGACGACTCGGCGACTACCATTAATGAACAGGAAACCGTGAAGGAAGTCTACCTTTATATCCCGTATTTAACCAAGGCGATTTCAAGGGACACTGATAATGATGGTGTAGCCGATGAGTTTGATGATCTTCCTGAGGATCCAACGAATGATAGTGATGGTGATGGAGCCACAAATGCTGAGGAAAGAACGGCCAATACAGATCCCTTGGATGACCAAAGTGTGGATTTGGATTTGGATGGACTCAACGACACTGATGATTCTCAAATATTTGCAAATAATTTTCCCACTACGGTAGATTTGGACAGCATTTATGTGAATGCAAAGAATTATGATGATGTGATCAAACCTGTAACCATAGGTTTAAAAGTTCAGCGTTCTACCTATTTTCTAAGGGATTTGGATCCCAACACCAATTTTCAAGAAGCGCAACAATATTATTCTAGCCAACAATTTGTACCAACCTTCGTTTCAGACGTATTGTACGACTCGGATATGGATGGAGGAATTACTGTAGATAACAGGGAAATATTAATACCTGGCGAGGATGATGAAGATACGGAAGATACGGATGAGTCTTTAATCTTTACGAAATTGGACCCTGGTATTCGCGTGTCTTTGGATACCGAATTTTTTCAGGATAACATTTTGGATATGGAAGGTAAGCCTGAGCTTTTGAGTCAGTCGAATTTTTCGGAATTTATTAGAGGTATCCATTTATCATTATTGGAATCGATTGGCGATCCAACACTGCTGCTGTTGGACTTGACACAAGCCAATATTACCATCACCTACTCTTATCTAGCTTACGACTCTGAACTGGGCGAGGCGGAAGAACGTGAGGGCACATTTACCTTAAACCTATTGACGGGCACTGCTGCAGCTGGTTTTTCAGGAAATGCCGTGAATACTTTTGTGAACGAAAATTATCCACAAGATGTTTTAGATTCCTTTGATACCAACATGAATGCATCCAGAATATTCTTGAAGGGGGGTGCAGGTATCACGTCTGAAATAGAACTTTTTGAGCCAGACAACGCCGAAAATATATTGGAGCAAATACGGGCCAACAATTGGATAATTAACGAAGCCAATCTTGTATTTTATGTGGATAGGAGTTATCCAGGTATGGGTGCTGAACCTGCAGAACCACCCCGTCTCTATTTGTATAATTCAGAAACCAATAGTCCTTTGTACAATGTGAACACAGAACCACTACCAAGTTCCCTAAATCCACTTGCAACATACCCAAATTATGATGGGGTCCTTGTGGAGGAAAATGGCCTTGGGGTAAAATATACGGTTAGAATCACGGACCACATTAATAATCTTGTCGTACGGGATTCTGTGAATAGTACCTTGGGTCTAACACTTACTACGAATATTCAAATTACAAGTGTTACAAACGCTATTTTTGCAAATGGAACTGAAGAGGATATTCCCGTGACCTCCAATCTAACACCCCTAGGTACTGTTTTGTTCGGGAGTAATATCCCGGAATCCGACCCAAATTATGACAAAAGATTAAGGTTGGAAATAAGTTATACTAGAACGGAGTAGGTACTTTATAAGAGCCTATCAGATTTTTTTCATTTAATGTATACACTTTAAAGGATTTATTCGTTCAATAAACTGATAACTTATTGAACTTTTGTTCGTTGGATTAAATTTGAACTACTTTTATAATACTAATAATATAATATGTGCGGAATAGTCGGCTACATTGGACATAGGGATGCCTTCCCAATAATCATAAAAGGATTACAGCGCTTGGAGTATCGGGGATATGATAGTGCTGGGATTGCCTTATTTGATGGTAGTCAAATCAATTTGGTAAAGACTAAGGGCAAGGTCGAGGATTTAAAGCAGAAGGCTAACAGTATTTCCCAAGAAGGTTCTATAGGTATTGGTCATACAAGATGGGCCACGCATGGGGTACCCAACGACGTGAATTCCCATCCACACTACTCCAATTCTGGTGATTTGGTCATCATACACAATGGAATTATAGAGAACTATGAATCCATTAAAAAGGAGTTGACCAAAAGGGGATATACTTTTGCCTCGGATACGGATACAGAGGTTTTGGTAAATCTTATTGAGGAAGTAAAGAAAACAGAGGATGTCAAATTGGGCCAGGCCGTCCAAATAGCTTTGAACCAAGTAGTTGGGGCATATGCCATCGCAGTTTTCGATAGAAGAAAGCCAGATGAAATCGTAGTTGCGAAATTGGGAAGTCCTTTGGCTATCGGAATAGGGGAGAATGAATTCTTTATAGCTTCCGATGCGTCCCCTTTTATTGAATTCACAAATAACGCCGTCTATTTGGAAGATGAAGAGATGGCCATAGTACGACTCGGTAAGGAGATAAAACTTAGAAAGATCAAAAATGATGCCGTTGCCTATCCACGGATTTTAGAACTTCAAATGAATTTGGAGGAAATTGAAAAAGGAGGCTACGATCATTTCATGTTGAAGGAAATATATGAACAGCCCAGGGCCATAAAGGATACCTATAGGGGAAGGCTCTTGGCCGATCAAGGAATCATTCGCATGGCAGGAATCGACCAGAACTTGGAAAAGTTCATGAATGCGAATAGAATCATCATTGTAGCCTGCGGTACCTCTTGGCATGCAGGTCTTGTGGCAGAATATATTTTTGAGGATTTGGCCAGGATTCCGGTTGAAGTAGAATACGCTTCGGAATTTAGATATCGAAATCCTGTTATTACGGAAAAGGATGTGCTAATTGCCATTTCCCAATCTGGTGAAACTGCAGATACCTTGGCAGCCATAAAGTTGGCCAAGGAGAAAGGTGCCTTTGTTTTTGGTGTATGTAACGTGGTAGGTTCTTCCATAGCGCGCGAATCAGATGCCGGAGCCTATACACATGCCGGTCCAGAAATTGGCGTGGCATCCACAAAGGCCTTTACCACCCAGATTACGGTATTGACCTTGTTGGCATTAAAATTGGCCAAGGAGAAAGGAACTTTCTCACAGACGAAGTTCCACGAATTCCTTACGGAGTTGGAGACCATACCCCATAAGGTTAAAAAAGCCTTGGAGGCGAATCCCTTGATCGAGATTATTTCCAATGTATACAAGGATTCTTCCAATTGTCTTTATTTAGGTAGAGGATACAATTTTCCGGTCGCCTTGGAAGGTGCGTTGAAACTTAAGGAAATCAGCTATATTCACGCAGAAGGTTACCCCGCAGCAGAAATGAAGCACGGTCCTATCGCCTTGATAGATGAACAAATGCCCGTTTTCGTAATTGCGACCAAGAAAGGTCATTATGAAAAGGTGGTGAGCAACATCCAGGAAATAAAATCCAGAAAGGGAAAAATCATAGCGATCGTTACTGAAGGTGATGAGCAGGTTAAGGAATTGGCGGACCATGTAATTGAGGTTCCAGAAACCTTGGAAAGTCTTTCACCTCTATTGACTACCATACCCTTACAGCTACTTTCATACCATATCGCGGTCATGCGAGGTTGTAATGTAGATCAACCAAGAAACTTGGCCAAGTCGGTTACCGTAGAGTAAAATCGAATTTAATACAATCTAAAGGACGCAATTTTGCGTCCTTTTTTTGTTGGTGGAATACTAAAACCATCAAAATCGGCATCGTAAATTATCAAAATAATACTATGCATGCATAATTTTTTTCAAATTGCTATTTTTCATATAAAATTATCTGTATCTTCATCACACTAAAATTCTAACTCAAATTAAGAATGAGAACAATACTACTGTTAGCATTGGTTTTGTTTGGGGCATCAGGCTATGCACAAACAACGATCAATGGAAATGTCGTTGACCAAAACGGCGAACCGATTCCAGGTGCCAATATCGTAATTGTAGGCAAGGCAATTGGGACCACTACCGATTTTGATGGTAATTTTATATTGCAGACATCAGAAGAGCCCCCCTTTCAGTTAAGTATTACCAGTATTGGTTATACCGATGGACTCGAAAACATTACTTCCAACAATCAAACGCTTCGGGTAGTTCTTTCCGAAGCACAGACGTTTTTGGACGAGGTGGTAATTTCCGCTTCGCGAACCCCGGAACGGATTTTTGAATCTCCGGTAACCGTAGAAAGAATGGGTATCGAAACCATAAAAAATACGGCTTCTGCCGATTTTTACAGTGGACTTGAAAACTTGAAGGGTGTTGATGTAAACACGAACAGCTTAACCTTTAAATCGGTCAATACCAGAGGTTTTGCAACTTTCGCAAATACCCGGTTCATGCAGTTGGTGGATGGTATGGACAACTCTACTCCAGCCTTGAACTTCCCTATCGGAAACTTGGTGGGTATGATAGAACCGGATGTCCTTAGTGTTGAATTATTACCAGGGGCGGCATCAGCATTATATGGAGCCAATGCTTTTAATGGTATTTTATTCATGAGAAGTAAAAGCCCATTTGATTATCAAGGCATTAGTGTTTCGGTAAAACAAGGAGTTACTTCTCAGGAAGCTGCAGGTACCAATTCGTATACGGATATAGGTGTGCGCGCTGCCCATAAGTTCAGTGATAAGTTTGCCATAAAATGGAATTTCGGGTATTTGGACGGTACCGATTGGGCCGCAAATAGCGAAGTGGATCGATTCAATCCTGGACAAACAAGGGCAGATTTGGACTATGATGGTACAAACGTTTATGGCGATTTAGTTTCTACTAATATTAAAGGCGTAGCCGTCACCTTAGAGGGTTTGGGTATTTTGCCAGCGGGCGCCAATGCTTTAGTCCCTTCAGTAAATGTAAGTAGAACTGGTTATCACGAAAGTGATTTAACAGATTACACCGCTAGAAGTATAAAATCTGATTGGGGACTCTATTATCGCCCAATCGAGGGGAACAGTTTGGAGCTTTCCTACGTAGGTAAAGTAGGTACGGGTAATACTATCTATCAAGGGACGAACCGTTATAACATCCGAAATTTCTTTCAGGAACAGCATAAGTTTGAAATCAGGAACGACAATTTCTTCGTACGCGGATATATGGTAGGAGACAAGGCAGGTGATTCCTATGACATGGTCTTTACGGCGGTAAATATAAATAGAACTTGGAAGGATGACAACACGTGGTTTGGTGAGTATACTGGAACTTTCGTGCAGGCTACACTGGCCGGTGCCACTGAGGAACAGGCGCATGCCGCTGCTCGTGCACAGGCAGAATCAGGTAGATTTTTACCGGGAACCCCCGAATTTCAGGCCGCTTTTGACCGCGTAACACAAGACCCTGATTTATCTACTGGTTCAAGATTTGCAGATGCATCAAAATACTACCATGCGGATGCAAATTACAACTTTGGGCATTTATGGGATTGGGCCGAAGTGCAGGTGGGAGGCTCTTTTCGCGAATTTCAACTAAATTCCTTTGGCACCATTTATACCGATACTGACGGTCCAATATTATACAATGAGTTTGGGTTGTATACACAGATTCAGAAAAATATTGAATTGGCTGGAGAGAAAAGCATAAAACTTACAGGATCTGTTCGTTATGATAAAAATGAGTTTTTTGATGGTTTCTTTTCGCCTAGATTTTCAGCAGGTTATACCATTAACAGAAATCACAATGTTAGGGCCTCCATACAAACAGGTTTTAGAAATCCAACAACCCAAGATCTTTTCATAGGTTTGAATGCAGGTAGGGCAATTTTGGTGGGTGCCGCACCGGATAACTTGGATCGCTACTCAAGGCCATGGGATGTAAGTGGTGGAGGGCAGTTGTTGGGACAACCAGCTACCATTACACAGACTGGAAGGGCAGCCTACGAAAATTCTTTCTCTGCCAATTCAATATTGCGCTTTAGAGAAAGTGGAAATATTGCCGATATTGAGATTGGAAATCCTGATGTGGTTTCGCCTGAGCAAGTGACCTCTTTTGAAATAGGTTATCGTGGGAAATTGGATAAATTGATTGTTGATTTTAGTACGTATTATAACCAGTATCAAGATTTTATTTCACCAGAGAACGTTGTTGCACCCTTATATGGGACCGTAGGGGATAATTCACTGTCTTTACTCGCTTTGCAAAATGGTGATGTTAAAACCTACCAAGCCTATACCAATTCTGATGTAGATATAGCTTCTTACGGTGCTTCTTTAGGGTTAACTGCCAAAGTTTTGGGAGATTTTGACCTTAGTGGAAGTTATACATATGCAAAGTTGGATTTCGACAGGGTCGCCAATCCCGATTTTCAAGTCGGCTTTAACACCCCAGAACATCAGTTCAAGGCATCTTTTGGGAATGCAGAGCTATTCAAAAATTTTGGGTTCAATATAAACTATCGTTTTAGTGATGATTATTACTGGGAAGCTACTTTTGGAAATGGAGTAGTCCCAGAATTCCATGTAGTGGATGCTCAAATAAACTATACCGTACCCAGTATCAAATCTACTTTTAAAATCGGAGGGAATAATTTATTGGGCGATGAATACTTCACCGCGTTCGGAACCGGATTCATTGGGTCTATGTATTATCTATCATGGACAATCAACAACTAAAAATGAAATTTAAATTCCGTTTAGAAATGAAAAAAATAACCTATATATTTTTATCGTCCCTCTTATTGGTCTTTACCAATTGTAACGACCCAGAGGATGTAGATTTAGATCCAATTGTTATAGAAGAGGCCAAACCGGAACTTACGGCAGGCTCGGCAAATTTTTCCAATTATATTTCATTGGGTAATTCCTTAACGGCCGGTTTTACGGATGGAGCCTTGTTTCAAGCAGGCCAAAATTTCTCAACACCCAATATTCTGTCCCAAAAGTTTGCCATGGTAGGTGGTGGTGATTTTGTACAACCCCTAACCAGCGATAACTTTGGAGGGTTGGCCGCAGGGGGTAATCGAATTCAGGCCCCCAGATTGGTTTTTGGTGGGGCGGGACCCGTGCCGCTGGAGTCGGTTATTGGTCCTGTTACCGTAGGGACTGATATAGCTTTGAATAACCCAACCGGGCCTTTCAATAATCTGGGTGTGCCTGGGGCAAAAAGTTTTCATTTGTTGGCTCCTGGATATGGGAATTTGGGAAATGTATCCCTTGGACTTGCCAATCCTTACTTCGTGAGGATGACCGGTTCAAATCCAAATATCAGTATTTTGGAAATGGCGGCAAGTCAGTCCCCAACGTTCTTTTCCTTATGGATCGGAAACAATGACGTACTTGGCTACGCCACTACGGGAGGTGATGGTACCAACCCTATTACTCCGATCGATGGCCCTCCAGGAGTTGGTTTTGCAAACACCTATGGCGCCTTGATCCAGACATTGGCAGCTACTGGTGCTCAGGGTGTGGTAGCCAATATTCCGGATGTTACGAGCATACCTCATTTTACTACGGTTCCGTTCAACCCATTGGATCCATCCAACCCTGATTTCGCGGCCCAAATCCCGACATTGAACACCATTTTTGGTGCCTTAAATCAGATTTTTACAGCTTTGGGCGCTACGGAGAGGATTATAAGCTTCTCTACAACAGAGGCAAATGCCGTGGTAATACGGGATGAAAGCCTTACCGATTTTTCGGCCCAGATAACGGGGGCTTTAAATGCCAATCCAGGGTTCCCTGTTTTCGTACAACAGTTTGGATTGCCTCCACAGGCGGCTCCTCTGGTTGCCGGTCTGTTGGGTACTACCTATGGTCAGGCGAGGCAGGCCACTGCGGATGATCTCTTTGTGCTCCCAAGTAGTGCAGTTATCGGAACGGTCAACATGGAAGCGGCAGGTGCCTTGGTGGCCCAGGGTCTATCGGCTACTTTGGCCGGCCAGTTCTCCGTTGAAGGAGTAAGTTTGCCTTTGGCGGATAAATGGGTTTTGACTCCGGAGGAACAGACTGAAATTGCGAATGCGACCGACGCTTTTAACGCGATTATATCGGCAGCGGCCAGTCAGGCAGGCTTGGCATTCGTGGATGCCAATGCTTTGTTGAACCAACTGGCAAATGGAGGCATCACGAGCGGGCAATATACCTTGACCGCAAGTTTGGTAACTGGAGGCGCGTTTTCCTTAGATGGTATCCATCCAACGGCCAGGGGCTATGCCTTGATCGCCAATGAGTTTATGAAGGCCATTGATGCTACCTATGGTTCCAACTTTGAGGATTCAGGAAACTTGGTAAATGTTGGGGAGTATCCTACCAATTTTTCGCCTACGCTTCAATAAGTATTGGGTTTAAAAAAGTAACAAAAAGATGCATTTAAGTGCATCTTTTTTGTTTTGTAAAAAACCCAAAAAAACAATTTTTGTTTAAAATTGAAAGACATATCTTTGCAGCCTGAAAATCAGAGCATTTTTTAAGTAATATATAAACAGATTAGTAATGTCAAAAGTTACAGGCAAAGTTTCGCAAATCATTGGGCCCGTGGTGGATGTAGAATTTCAGTCGGGAGAAGATCTTCCTAAAATCTACGATTCCTTGGAGATAACCAATAAGGACAATTCAAAATTGGTTTTGGAAGTTCAATCACATGTTGGGGAAAACACCGTTAGGACCATTTCTATGGATTCTACCGATGGACTTAGCAGGGGGACTGAAGTGGTTGCAACAGGAGCCGCGATTCAAATGCCCATTGGGGACGATGTTTACGGACGTCTGTTCAATGTTATTGGAGATGCTATTGATGGTTTGGGCAATTTGCCAAAAGAAGGAAAAAATGGTCTTCCCATTCACAGGGAAGCACCAAAATTTGAGGATCTTTCAACCTCTACAGAGGTTTTGTTCACGGGTATTAAGGTAATCGACTTGATAGAACCTTATGCAAAGGGCGGTAAGATTGGTCTTTTTGGTGGTGCCGGTGTTGGAAAAACGGTTTTGATCCAGGAATTGATAAACAATATCGCAAAGGGACACGGTGGACTTTCCGTGTTCGCTGGAGTTGGTGAAAGAACCCGTGAAGGAAATGATTTGCTTCGGGAGATGTTGGAATCAGGCATTATAAAATATGGTGAGGACTTCATGCACTCCATGGAAGATGGTGGATGGGACTTGTCCAAAGTGGATAAGAAGGCCATGAAGGATTCCAAAGCAACCTTCGTTTTCGGGCAGATGAACGAACCACCGGGAGCACGTGCACGTGTGGCACTTTCCGGGTTGACAATTGCCGAATATTTCCGTGATGGTTCAGGGGAAGGACAAGGGAAAGATGTATTGTTTTTCGTAGATAATATCTTCCGATTTACACAAGCAGGTTCAGAGGTATCTGCACTGTTAGGTCGTATGCCTTCAGCGGTAGGTTACCAACCAACCTTGGCCACCGAGATGGGTGCTATGCAAGAACGTATTACTTCAACCAAAAGGGGTTCCATTACTTCTGTTCAGGCGGTATACGTACCTGCGGATGACTTAACGGATCCCGCTCCTGCTACGACATTTGCACACTTGGATGCAAATACCGTACTTTCCAGAAAAATTGCGGAGTTGGGTATCTACCCTGCCGTGGATCCCTTGGATTCTACGTCCAGGATTTTGACACCTGAAATTTTGGGTAAGGATCATTATGCATGTGCGCAACGTGTTAAAGAGTTGTTACAGCGTTATAAGGAATTACAAGATATCATCGCCATTTTGGGTATGGAGGAATTGTCCGAAGAGGATAAATTGGCCGTAGGTAGGGCCAGACGTGTACAGCGTTTCCTTTCCCAGCCGTTCCATGTGGCGGAACAGTTTACGGGTATCCCAGGAGTTTTGGTAGATATAAAGGATGCTATCAAAGGTTTCAATATGATTATGGATGGTGAATTGGACCACTTGCCAGAATCGGCATTTAACTTGAAGGGAACTATCGAGGATGCTATTGAAGCAGGAGAAAAAATGCTTGCCGAAGCGTAGATTGTTAATAGTTTAAAGTTTTTGGTTCATAGATTTTGATACTTGAGCTTTTAACTTAAAACTTAGAACTAGAGAAGTATGTATTTAGAAATAGTATCGCCCGAAGCAACTTTATTTTCCGGAGAAGTAATATCCGTAACCGTACCGGGAATCAACGGCGAGTTTCAGATGTTGCAGAACCACGCCCCTATTGTATCCCTTTTACAGGAGGGAAAAGTGAAGGTAAAGGGCACTATGCATATCGAGGAGGACTATGCTTCCAAGTTCACTAAGGACCAAGATGGGAATACGGTTTTGGAGATTTCCAGTGGTACCGTGGAACTTAAGGACAATAAAGTAATCGTATTGGCGGATTAATCCTCCCCTAACCCCTCCAAAGGAGGGGAACTGGAAATAAAAAAACCAACTCGAAAGAGTTGGTTTTTTTATATTACGATATTAAATTGTTTAATTCTGACTAACAAGGACAAACTGGAAATAAGTGAAGGCAGGCCACCTGTATTACAATTGATCATGGGTGCTTTGGCCTTTAGCCTTTTAATTTTTTTCCTAAGTATTTTTATAACGGGACATAATTTGTTACGACCTGGATTTGTTTATCAAAAATTTCAGGTAGGGAATTTGTACATGGCTATAGTTATGGCCGGAATGGGTGTACTTTTAAGTAAAAGTACCAGCATAGTTTTGGATAAAGCAAACAAAAGGCTTCAAACGCGTTGGCATATAGGTCGGTTTGGATTTGGCAAATGGGAGGAATTGCCCCCTGTTGACTATATCTCTGTTTTTAAAGCGCATAAAACACGTTCCATCAACTTTGATAGGAAGGCTCCTGTAAGATATGAAGTGAATTTATGGTTACAAAGAGGAGGCCGAAAACGTGTCTATTTTAGCTATAATGATGAGGTTGCATTAAATATGGGCGTTGAAATCGCAAAATTTTTTAAAGTGGATCTTTGAGATGCAACTGACCCGCATGATAAGAGGAAGATCTTGACGGAAGGCCTTTAAGATTAGAAAGATACCTGGCTAATTGTTTTTTTTGCAACATCTGGATTCCCTTTATTCACCTCCAATCCCAATAGACCAATTCCCAGGAAATATCTTCGGATACGTGGGTTTGTAAAATTTCAAAGCCTACACTCACATGGGCGTTCAGGGAACGTTGGTTGCTGGTGGCCACTTCGGTAAGGAGGCCATCGTAGTCTTGCCCAAGTTCTCGTTTGTAAAAGGAATATAACCCCCTAAATACTCCTTGACCCCTAAACTCTTTGGATACACAGATTTGTCCCATGGCCAAATACTTTTTTCCGGGTAAGAGGATATCCGTCGTTTCGAACATAGGGGCCAGTAGCGGAATATCGGCACCGAATTTCCGTGTCATGCATAAGGCGTAACCTATGACTTCATCATTGACCGTTGCGATGATATGTGGACAATCCGCATTCATCCGCTTTAACAAATCAAACGTATGGATGACGGTTACAAAACCCTCTTGTTGCTTTTCCTCATCGGTTAGTGAATCCAAAGCATTTTTCTTTTGAAGCAATAATATGCCCTGCAGTTCCTCGTCCGCAGTGGCACGGCAGTAATTTATATCCATTTATGGCAGTTTCAACCACTCCTTTCTAGTATTGCGTTGCTTTTTGGTAAGTGTTTCGTCTTCCTTGACAACTATCGTGTACATGGAACTCGGTCGTAAGGTTACATTTGTACTTTTTGGAAGGCCGAATCGTTCAAAATCGACTTTTAGAACGTCTCCAGGCTTGAACTGTGATATAAAGGCATCGAACTGCATCCCATCGGGGAATTTTTCCCCGTTGATGGCCGTAATGACATCCCCTTTGTCCAAACCGGCTTCGTAAGCGGGACTGCCCATTTTGGGGTTCGAGGTAATCTCGCCATTTCCATCTCCGTTCAATCGTGCCGAAATACCCAAATATGGGATATTGGGATTAGTGGTAAGGCCAACCCCAACCGCATTAAAAAGGGATTCGTAATCCGGCATTTCACTTTTTTGGATATAGGAACCAAAAAAGGTTTCCCCAAACTCCTTTCCAGCATATTCGTTTAATGTATTCCGTAGGTCTTCAATTGTATACGGTGTTTGTGTCTTGCCATATTTATTCCAAACAAGCTTCATAAAATCATCCAGGTTCAGCCCTATCTCCCGAAGTGAAAGATCTAAAGCCAATCCAAGAACGCTTCCGTACGAGTAATAGGAAATAAACGTGTTTTCCCTATTTACGGGATCCACCGAAGTAGCGGCATCCACAAACGGAGCCTGATAGCTCATTTCAATGGGATTAAAAAAATGGGTGGCGGGCGAGTTCCAAACGTAGTTAAAGGTTCCCGTTAAACCTTCTATATATTCCTTTGGCGAAATCAATCCGGCCCGGCACAATATAAGATTCGTGTAATAGCTGGTAAAACCTTCGGCATACCAAAGGGCCCCGCTCATATTCGCTTCTTCAAAGTCAAAGGGTTCCAGCGATCGGGGCCGAATCCTTTCCACGTTCCAAGCATGGAAAAACTCGTGGGAAACGGTTCCAATGTTGCCTTCCATACCACCGTTGGCCAAGCCTCTTGTGCTGGTTAGAATGGTCGAATTTCGATGCTCCATGCCATCGCCCGAAGCATTTGGAATGTAACAGGCAAGAAAGGTATATCGGCCGTAATCGAAATCAGGCAACTCCCCATAGACTTCTTTCTCGGCAAGGACTACTTTCTTGACTTTTTCAAAATAGGTGTTGAACTCCTCCTCCGTGCCATTATGGTGTAGCACCAATTGTATTGTTTGCCCATCGACCTGAAATTCCCTTAAACCAAAATTGCTGATTTCCACAGGGCTGTCCATAAAATACTGTAAGTTTAGCGCGGCATAGGTTGTACCGGACACCAAGGGCAACTGTGTGGCCACCTTCCAATTCAAGTTTTTTCTAATAACAAAGCTTACTTCAATGTCCCGAAGCTCCAAGCTTGGAGCATACATAAACGTGGCCGGAATATTCAAATGGGCATGGGTTTCATCCACTTGGGAATACGTACCGTCCCCACGGTTGGCGAATAATAGATACTCGATTTTAACGGTGCCATCATGACCATAAACTTGCCACTGATAGGGATCCGGTCTATGTACTTTGAGCAAATTTCCTTTACCGTCATACGCTTTAAATCCATACACATTCTTGGCAAATTCGTGCAAGGCGTAGCGGCCAGGGGATGTCCTGCTCATACGAACCGCGAGGGTATCTGTAGTGATGTTTGGAAAAGTGGCCGTAATGAAGGCTTCATGGTGCACGGCGTTCTCAAAAGAAATGGTATAGTGATTGGTCTGTGCCCTAGAAATGGAAATAACGAATGAAAGTGCAAGTAAAAGTCGGATAGATTTCATGAAACAGGGATTACAAACGATAGTGCTAAATATACAGATTTACCGATTGGTTTGTTCAATTAAACCTCTAAATGATTATTGGAATACATCAATATCAATGGTTAAAGCAACAAGGGATATTCCCACAAAAAATAGCACCAAAATTCATTTTTCTGTATGGGATTTTTGATAGATTGCGGTAAAATCCGATGGAATGACAGACCTTCCCCAAAAACTTCAAAACAAGTTACATGAGCGAGCGAATGACGGTTCATTAAGACAGCTGAGCGTTCCGGCCGGGATGGTCGATTTTTCCTCCAACGATTACTTGGGTTTCGCCAAGAGCGAAAGCCTTTTCTCCAAGACTTTTCAGTTACTGTTAAAGTATAATATCAGTGAGAACGGCGCAACAGGCTCCAGGTTGTTGACCGGGAACCATGTCCTGTTCCAGGAATTGGAATCCGTATTGGCGCAGACCCATAATGTTGAAAATGCACTGGTGTTTAACTCGGGGTACGATGCCAACATCGGTTTTTTTGGATGTGTTCCACAACGGGGCGACTTTGTTTTTTACGATGAACTTATTCACGCCAGTATCCGAGACGGATTACAACTGGGCCATGCCAAGAGTTATAAATATGGGCATAACGACCTGTCGGATTTAAAGGAGAAAATAAAAAATACTATTTGTGAAAATGGTGATTCCGATGTTTATGTGGTCACGGAATCCGTATTCTCCATGGATGGTGATTCTCCAGATCTAAAACAATTGGCCAGTTTTTGTACCTCGGAAGGATATCATTTGATCGTGGACGAGGCGCATGCCGTTGGCGTTATGGGTAAAAAAGGTCTTGGGTTGGTACAGGAGTTGGGATTGGAAAAGGCTCTCTTTGCAAGGATCGTTACGTTTGGAAAAGCCTTGGGCACCCATGGTGCGGCTATACTTGGCAGCAATGCCCTAAGGGACTATCTCATAAATTTTTCACGGAGCTTTATTTATACTACGGCGTTGCCTCCACATGATATTGTAGGTATTTTATCTTCCTATGAATTTCTTGTTGTTGAAGGAGGGGCGCAGCGCGACCAGCTTTTTGAAAATATTTCCTATTTCAAGGGTCAAGCAAAGAAACAGAAGTGGTCCGGTAACCTAATCGGAAGTGATTCGGCCATTCAATCCGTAATTATTCCGGGCAATGAGAAAATCGGCAAGATTTCCAAAAAATTGAGGGACGACGGTTTTGATGTGAAGGCCATCCTTTCCCCTACGGTTCCCGAAGGGAAAGAAAGATTGCGATTTTGCCTTCATAGTTTCAATTCTAAGGAAGAGATTGGTTTGGTGCTGCAATTATTGTCAAAATATATTTGATGCATGACGGACAAATTTTATCATGTTGCTTCTTTTGAATATGTGGCCGATGTGCAAATTATAAAGGGAAAACTGGAATCAGAAGGCATCCCGGTTTTTCTGAGGGATGAGAATACCTTGAATTCCGACCCCCTGATAAGCAACGCCATTGGAGGGGTAAAGCTGCTGGTCTATGCCCAGGACAAGGAGCAGGCCTTGGAAATTTATAATGAAGTTAGGGCATATGCTTTGGATGACTTTGGCAATCCGGTAACCTGTCCCAATTGCAAGGCTAGAAAATCTGAAGTATATTATAACAGGAAGGGGATTTTTTATAAACTTTTTCCTTTTTTTGAGAAAAGAAAATATAAGTGCCTAAATTGTGGCATGATAACTCGATAATCGGGATTATATTGGTGAGTTGGTTTAAGACTTTACTTAAAATAAAAGTTATTTTCTAATACATGTCCCTTGTGCTTGCGCGGGAAGTGATCAAATTAATTAAGAATGCAAAAGATTTTCGTTACAGGTATTTCTACGGGAGTGGGTAAAACAGTTGCTTCGGCCATTATAACCGAAGCCCTAATGGCCGATTATTGGAAGCCCATACAGTCCGGTGATTTGGACCAAACGGATAGCGATACGGTAAAAAATCTAATATCGAACGACAAGACACGTATTTTGCCAAGCAGCTACGAGCTTACAGCGGCTATGAGTCCGCATGCCGCTGCTGAGATAGATGGGGTGAAAATAGATCGTTTCCACATCAACGAACCCAAGACGGACAACAATTTGGTTATTGAAGGGGCCGGAGGCCTATTGGTGCCCCTGAATGATGAGGATACTATGTTCGACATCATTATGCCGGAATATAAGGTCGTGGTGGTTTCCAAACACTATTTGGGAAGTATCAATCATACCTTGTTGACCATTGGGTGGTTACAGAACAAGGGCTATGATGTTTCCGTATTGTTTAACGGAAAGGAAAATCCCCCAACGGAAAGAATCATACTTCATAAGACAGGTGTTCCCTTGATCGGTAGAATCGATGAGGAGCCCAGACTGGACAAAACTGTTGTAGCGCGCTATGCCGGAGCGTTCAGGCATATTTTGGAGAGCCTATAAGATTGTTCATGGTTTTTGGTTGTTCGTTAATGGTTCTAGTTCAACAACTATCCCACTAACTAACTTTTTCACCAGTCAACTGATTCATTTTTGTTATCAGTTTCTAATTTGGCTAAAGGCTAAAGGCTGAACGCTAATTGCTCCCTGTTTTCTGGTATCTGAAAACTCGTTACTGTTAACTGTTGACTGTTCCATTGCTCCAAGTTTATCATTATCTGAAAACTGTTCACTGCTCACTGCTTACTGTTCTCTGAAGTATCTCTGCCTTTTCAACGGTCGCCGCTACGGTATAATGTTTGGCCAAATAGGCGTCTATATATTCATTCTCCTCCAATTCATCCCTGTCAAAAACAAGTCGGCCCTTTCGAACCACCACGGTTTTCGGTTTGATTTCTTCCATGATATATTTGAGTTCTTCCAAAGAATTTTTTCGCGGATTATCAAAGAACGGATAAAGTTCATCCCTACAGATATTGCTGGGATGTGTGGCGGCCAAAGTTGGGGGCAAAACTCCAAGGTTCCAATACCCAATATGGTATCCTAGGAAAAAAATGGTATCGGTTTCCAGTTTGTTTTCCAAAATGTATTTCGGAACCGTAAACCCTTCACCGTTGAAAAATGTGCCCCGCTCTATTTTGTTCTTTACGATATTTACGTATTCCATGTAACTTTCCGCCGGTATCAAAAGTAATAAGAAGAGGAGTTTGCGGGATATTTTTAGTCGGTTTCGAAGGAACAAACGATTTAAGAAGATTCCGAGGAATATGACCAGCATTGGGTGTATTTGAATCAGATAATGACCATTGATTCTTCCTCCTTTAAAGAAGGAGAAAAGTACACCGCAGATAGCCATGAACAGGATTAGTGAAGTCCTGTCCTTGACCGAAATGATGGCATTCTTCCAACAATAGAAGAGAAAAACACCGATTACAATAAAGGTCGGGGCCAATTTTAAGAGTGAAAATCTTCTTGCTTCACTGTACTCCAAGGGGGCCAAGATAACGGACTTCCACCAAACCTCCAATTGACCGCTCATGTAGTAAGGGAGAATCGTCAAAAGGATTACAAGTAAAACGCCTGTGCCAAAAGCCAAGACGTTCCAAAGGGTGCTTTTTTTTTGCTTATTGAAAAGTTCTATGACCAAAAAGAGGCCCAATGAAAGTACGGGGTAGGCCATGTTCAATTTCACCATAACCGCAATCCCCATAAGCAGACCTGCCAGTAGCAACCATATGGGGCCTTTTTTCGATATAATCAGGTACATTGAAGGAACAAAAAATGCCATACATAGGTGTTCAGACATTACCCCTTGTAAGCTTCCGAAAAGACTAAGCAATACAATACAAAATATCCCACACCATAGAGCTACCTGAGTAGTGGTCATTCTCGAAGTGATTTTATAAGTAAAAAATGCGGTTGTGGCAACCAGTAACGCGCCTAGAATCCTTATGGCTACAAAGCTTTTTCCAAATAGGAAGATAATAGACGCAAAGAATGCAAAAGTCAAAGGGGGTTTTAAATCCCAAAGTTGTGTGTAGGGTAAATAGCCGTCTACCCAGGACTGTCCCAAGAGAATAAAGGTACTTTCGTCCCGATCTATATAATCCCTAAAGAAAAAAGGAAACCGAATGAAAAATGTAATCCCCGTCAATAGAAGAAATACGGTTTTACTTTTTAGCTGGGAATTGCCCAATAAGGATTCCTTTAGGATGCTTGGATTCATCAACAATTTGACTTTATTGGCTCCTCCCAGGGGATTATACCCTTGGGTTTACCTCGAAATTTATCATTGGTTTTATGTAATTACCTCGTGGGCTTGCCCCGTAGTAGTTTACATCCCATCTTTGCAAGATAGATAAATTGTGGATTCTTAAATTCTATGAACGGGGAAAATCTATCGGAACGGGATAAAAAATACCTTTGGCATCCGTTGACACAGCACCAAACGGCGGTAGCTCGAATTGGTATTGTGAAGGCCGAGGGTGCCTTGTTTTGGGACGAGAGGGGCAATTCTTATATTGATGGTATTGCCTCCTGGTATACGGCCATGTATGGTCATGGTAATAAACATATTACAAAGGCCATATCGGAACAAATGAGCCAATTGGACTTTGTCATGTTCAGTGGCTTTACGCATGAGCCTGCCGTAAAACTCTCCGAAAAACTTATGGCCATTTTACCCAGCAATCAGGCCAAGATATTTTTTAACGATAACGGCTCCACGGCCGTGGAGGCGGCCATAAAAATGGCCTTGCAGTACCATCACAATCGGAACGACATAAGGGACACCCTGATCGCTTTCGAGGACGGTTTTCATGGCGACACCTTTGGGGCGATGAGTGCTTCCGGGCTATCGTCCTATAACGGTCCTTTTGAGGATTTTTTATTGAAGGTAAAGCGGATTCCAGTACCCCAAAAGGAAAATATGGAGGAGGTGATGGCGCAATTGGAGACCATACTTGCTAATGAGAAATGTGCTGCCTTCGTATTCGAACCCTTGGTCCAAGGTGCTGCGGGCATGAAGTTTCATTCTGCCGAAGGCTTGGACAGGCTCATTGAAAAATGTCAGGAACACGATGTTTTATGTATAGCCGATGAGGTCATGACGGGTTTTGGCAAAACCGGGAAAAACTTTGCTTCGGATAACCTACATAATAAGCCCGATATCCTGTGCCTAAGCAAGGCCCTCACTGCCGGGATGTTTCCCCTTAGCATTACCAGTTGTACCCAAAAAGTGTTCGATGCCTTTTTGAGCGACGAGGTTGCAAAAGGGTTTTTCCATGCCCATACGTATAGTGCCCATCCACTGGGTTGTGCCGCTGCCCTTGCGGGACTCCAACTCCTGAATTCTTCAGAAATTTTGGAGCGCAGGAACTACATTGCATCGGCACATAAAACCTTCGTTGCCAAGGTTGAGAACCATCCAAACGTACGTAATGCCCGTTCCATAGGGGTGATTTTGGCCATCGATTTAAATCTTGAAACGGAACGGTATGGCAATCTACGGGACCGATTGTACAATTTTTTCATGGCCCGTGGGGTCCTTTTAAGGCCGTTGGGGAATGCCATCTATGTGTTGCCTCCCTATGTAATTACCAATGACCAATTGCAACGGATTTATGAGGTGATTTATGAACTGTTGGATAGCTTATAACATGGGATTACCGACAGATAAAATATCCATAACCGCAATAGCCTCCATTTCTCCCTTGGGCGACACCATGGACGATGTTTGGCGAAACTATCAAAACGATGACCATTTGCTCAGTCTTGCCAATTTTGAAGGGAATGCCACTTGGGTAGGACGGTTGCCCGAAACTATTTCGGAAAAAATCGAGCAATTACGACACTCGGATTCCAAATACCAACATTTGGACAAAAGCGTTTTGTATGCCCTTAATGCATCAAGAAAGGCAGTGGCATCTGCCGGATGGTCCAAAAAAGTTGAAACCTCAAAGTTTGGAATCAATATCGGGTCTTCCCGTGGCGCTACAGGTCTCTTTGAGCATTACCATGAAGATTTTTTGAAGCACGGTAAACTAAGTTCCTTGGCTTCACCTACGACCACCTTGGGCAATATCTCTTCATGGGTGGCCCACGATTTGGGAAACCAGGGTCCGGAATTTTCCCACTCCATTACCTGTTCTACAGCGCTGCATGCACTGTTGAACGGCGTAGCCTGGTTGCAAGGCGGTATGGCCAATCGGTTTTTGGTAGGCGGGAGTGAGGCGCCTTTGACGCCTTTTACCATCGCGCAGATGAAAGCTTTAAAAATATATGCTTCTTCGGTCGCTTCTGAAAATTCCTTGGTAGCTGAGCGTAGTCGAAGCTATCCTTGTAGGGCCCTGGATTTGGACAAAAAAAGGAATACCATGGTATTAGGAGAAGGGGCTTCCGTGGCCTGTTTGGAAAAGGGCATTCCAGATGGGGCTTTGGCGGTAATCGAGGGAATTGGCTATGCGACGGAGCTTTTGGAACACAACGTATCCATTTCTACCAATGCCAAATGCTTCCAAAAATCCATGGAAATGGCCTTAAAGGATACTCGCAAGGAAGAGGTAGATGTTATTGTTATGCATGCACCGGGCACGCTAAAGGGTGATGCATCGGAAATGAACGCGATACAAAAAGTATTCTGTAACGATCTTCCTTTTTTGACTACCAATAAATGGAAAATAGGACACTCCTTTGGCGCATCCGGAATGTTGAATATTGAAATGGCCCTACTTATGTTACAACATCAGAAGGTTATTGCGGTTCCTTTTCACCAATGTGAATCCAAACCTAAATCGATAAAAAAGGTTTTGGTCAATGCCGTAGGGTTCGGGGGGAATGCGGTAAGCATATTACTTTCCAAAGTTTAGAATCCAATTATATTTTCTGAACTTATTCCGCTATTTTTGAATTCTACATATAACTATGATTTTATGAGCGAAGTAAGACATGATTGGACCAAGGAGGAAATTTTAGCCATTTACAATAGACCACTAATGGAACTTTTATATGAGGCGGCTACGGTACATAGGATGCACCACGACCCCAATACGGTCCAAGTTTCTACCTTACTTTCCATAAAAACGGGAGGTTGCCCGGAGGACTGCGGATACTGCCCCCAGGCCGCGCGCTACCATACCAATATAGAAGGCAATGATTTGATGTCCGTATCCCAGGTAAAGGCCCAGGCGTTGCGGGCCAAGGCTTCTGGAAGCTCCAGGGTCTGTATGGGCGCTGCATGGCGAAATGTAAAGGACGGACCGGAATTTGACCAAGTCCTTGAAATGGTCAGGACCATCAATAAACTGGATATGGAGGTGTGCTGTACCTTGGGCATGCTTACGGAAAATCAGGCCAAGCGATTGGCGGAAGCGGGATTGTATGCCTATAATCATAACTTGGACACGTCTGAGGATTATTACAAGGACGTAATTTCAACCCGTGCTTTTCAGGACCGCTTGGACACTATAGAAAATGTTCGCAAGAGTAATGTGACCGTTTGTAGCGGTGGTATCATTGGGATGGGGGAAAAATTGGAAGACAGGGCCGGAATGTTGGTAGCGTTGGCCTCTTTGAACCCGCAACCGGAGTCGGTTCCCATCAATGCCTTGGTCGCTGTGGAAGGAACCCCCATGGAAGATATAGAACCTATTGCCATTTGGGACATGATACGTATGGTCGCTACCACGAGAATCGTAATGCCCGAAACCCAGGTTAGACTTTCCGCCGGTCGCACACAGATGAGTAGGGAGGGCCAGGCCATGTGTTTTTTTGCAGGTGCCAATTCCATATTTGCAGGGGACAAACTGTTAACTACACCAAACCCAGATGTAAACGAGGATATGGATATGTTCAGGCTTTTGGGACTTAACCCACAAAAACCGTTCACAAAGATTTCCCAGCCTACTAGCGTGGAAGCGTCTGATTCGCAATTTAAACCCTTGAACGAAAAGCCCAAATGGTCCCGACCCGGACATAAAATAGAGCGAAACGAAGCTGCAAAACAAAAGGCGAAAATGACGGACTAGTCCTACATTATCAAAATTTTAATATCGTATTTTGCTTGTGTTGCCTAAATTTGCGGTTTATTGGCACTGCCAAAGGATTTAATACTCGGAGGCTTGCCTTGAAATTAAAAGTTCGTTTTCTAAGAATGCCTCGTGGGCTTGCCCTGAGGTAGTTTACTAAAACCCAAATTACGTTGAAGTTAACTGAAATTCCAAGGGTAGAAACCATTACCAAGGAGGACTTTCTAACCCATTATTTCAAGCCGCAAAAACCTGTGGTCATAGAGCGGTTTATTGAGAATTGGCCTGCATTTGAAAAATGGAATTTGGACTATATCAAGGGTATTGCGGGAGACAAGGTCGTGCCGCTGTACGACGATCGGCCCGTACAGCACAAGGACGGCTTTAATGAGCCCCATGCCAAGATGCAGCTATCGGTATATATTGATTTACTCAAGGCCAAGCCTACAAAATACCGGATATTTCTTTGGAATATTCTAAAGGAGGTACCTGAATTACAGAAGGATTTCTCCTATCCAGATTTTGGCATCAAACTCATGAAAGGGCTTCCCATGCTGTTTTTTGGGGGCACGGATTCACATACCTTCATGCATTACGATATCGACTTGGGCAATATTTTTCACTTTCATTTTGAAGGGGAGAAGGAGTGTATCCTTTTTCCACAATCAGAAACCAAGTATTTATACAAAGTTCCGCACTCTTTGATAACCCATGAGAGTATCGACTTTTCAAACCCCGATTATGACAGGTGGCCGGTCTTAAAACAGGCAAACGGTTATAGGACGAGCTTAAGGCATGGAGAGGTTTTGTATATGCCGGAAGGATATTGGCATTATATGAAATACATTACCCCCGGTTTTTCCATGAGTTTAAGGGCCATCGCACGAAATCCTAAAAATTTGGCGAAAGCGCTCTATAATGTCCTTGTCATGCGACATTTTGATGTGTTGATGCGGAAGATTAAAGGGCAGAAATGGATTGATCAAAAGAACGAAAAAGCGATTTCCAGAACCAATCTTTTAAAAACAGGTTAAAAAAGTATCAGGAAATGAGTTCATTGACCTTATCATAAACTAAATTGGGTTCCCAACCTCGATAAAGGAGGTAATCGGCTAGTTTTTTCTTTTTCTTCTGTATGTCCTTGTCCTTGATTTGTTCCAGTCTTTTTTTGGCCAGTGCTTCGAAAGTTTTCAAATACTGATTGTCATCGATTTCATTTAGGGCAGATTGAATATTGTATTTGGAAATGTCCCGAACCTTCAATTCCGCAACGATTCTTTTTTTCCCCCACTTTTTTATATTGAACTTGCCACTGGCAAAACTCTTGGCGAACCGTTCTTCGTTCAAATAGTTTTCCTTGATCAAGTGAGATACAATGGTATCAATGGCCAGAGGAATCATTCCCATGCCCTGTAGTTTTGTGACTACCTCTTGATGGCATCGCTCTTGGTAGGCGCAGTATCCTTCCATTTTTCGGGTAGCTTCCTCTAGGGTGAAGGATTCTTTGGGCATCAGGAATTCTTTGCTATTCTTTTCATTCTCTTGGGCCCGTACCAGAGCCAAAATCCCGTTATGGTAAATACCAACAGTGCCAGTCCCATTACAGTGGTGTAAAAAAGCTTGATTTGACCGTCCGATGTTCCTAAGTATCGGTCCAAAATGGAACCATCATGCACCTGTTCTATGAAGTCGGACCGTCTTCTTTCTATTTTTAACAAGTTTCCGGTAGCACCATCCAATTGGATTCCGTAATAGTTGTCCACAAACTTGAACTTTAAGATACCCTTATCCGGGCGTACATCGATCCTGTCGATTTCAGGTGATAGTTCGGTCGAAATGGAATCCCTAAATATTTTCTGGGCATTTTGTTTTAGAGTTTCCAAAGTAAGCCAATCCGTTAGTTCCGTTGAGGTGCCTTTTTCCGTTTTTGCCAGAATGAGTCCGTTGCTGTTTTTTTTCCAGCCTAAAAGAAGGCCGGTAATGGATATAAATAGAAAAAAAAAGAATAGAAGGGCTCCGGTGGTACGATGTATTTTTCTAAAAATACGGATAACTTTCGCCTGCTGTTGTCTTCTATTGTTTTTTGTCATTAAGGGTTTACTTTAAAATAGGCCCTAAAGGTAAGTTATGCTGGGGTGTCTTAAAACACTTTAAGAATTATTTAGAAAAACGGGTCTTTGCCGGCGCGGACAAGGTATTCTAATCAAATACCAATATCCTTGGTACAAACAAAAAAAGCGACCCCTTTTGGAAGTCGCTTTTCTTATTCAATATATTGTTTTGCCGTCCTTATTCTTAAAACGGTATTCGAGATACGTATACGCATCCCTGGGTTGAATTTTTATCCATCGTTTGTGTTCCAAGAACCACTTGGTACGAATGGATGGGAATCCTTTTGTGATGTAAGCGGCAATGAAAGGATGTATGTTCAAGGTTATGTTATTGTCCTTGGCAGGTCCTTTTAAGAGTCGCTCCAGATCCACGTTGATTTTGTTTATCAAAACGATGGGAGCTTCGATCTCCTGTCCGTTTTTGTTTGGATTCTCTTCGGTTGTTTTAATGTTCATTTCTGGCCTAACACGCTGTCTTGTAATCTGTATGAGGCCAAATTTACTGGGAGGTAAAATCTTATGCTTTGCCCGGTCGTCCTTCATCTCATCCCTAAGATGGTCAAAAAGTTTCTTTCTATGTTGGGATTTTACCATATCGATAAAATCGACTACAATGATACCGCCCATATCCCGTAAGCGAAGTTGTCTTGCAATCTCTGAGGCGGCCAAAAGGTTTACCTCAAGCGCAGTGTCTTCTTGGTTCTTGGCCTTGTTGGAACGGTTACCGCTATTAACGTCTATGACATGTAACGCCTCGGTATGTTCAATGATAAGGTAAGCACCCTTGCTCATGGTCGCGGTACGACCAAAGGAAGTCTTGATCTGTCTGTCTATTCCAAATTTTTCGAATATAGGGACATTGGTATTGTAGTGTTTCACTATGGATTCCTTTTCCGGGGCAATCTCGGCAACATAGTCCTTGATTTCTCCGTATAATGTGGAATCGTCAACATAAATTCCGGTAAAGCTATCGTTAAAGACATCCCTAAGGATGGAGGAAGCCCTATTGAGCTCCACTAATACTTTTGAAGGCGTCTGCGCCTTGTATAATTTTTTGCACATTGCTGACCATTTGTTCAGCAAATTTGCTAGGTCTTTGTCCAGTTCCGCAACTTTTTTGCCTTCTGCAACCGTTCTGATGATTACCCCAAAGCCTTTTGGCTTTATACTTTTTACAAGCCTTTTCAACCTGTCTTTTTCCTCCTTGCTCGCAATTTTCTGCGATACGGAGACACGATCTGAAAAGGGCACCATGACCAAATAACGTCCTGCTATGGAAAGCTCGGAACTGATTCTGGGTCCTTTGGTGGAAATGGGTTCTTTTACAATTTGAACTAAAAGGGATTGATTGGCCTTTATGGCATCGGTAATGACGCCATCTTTGTCAATATCTTTTTCGAACGGAAAGTTCTTTAAGGAATAATCCTTTAGTTTTCCCGTACTCACTTGTTTAACGAACTTCAACATGGTAGACAGTTGTGGTCCCAGATCATGGTAATGTAGGAACGCGTCTTTCTCGTAGCCAACATTAACGAATGCTGCATTTAGGCCCGTTACGGGCTTACGAATTTTGGCCAGGAATATATCCCCGACCGAAAAATTGTTATTGTCTTCCTCCTTGTGTAGCTCAGTGAGTTTTCCGTCTTTTAGCAAGGCAAAATCAACGGCATTGGAACTAGATCTTACGATTAATTCTCTATTCACCTGAATGTATTTGTATCTATCCCAAAGAAAATAGGATAGATGGATTAAACAATGCTGGAAACAGATTCATAAAATCTGCCGAGACTCGCTTTGGAATCTCTATGTCAAGGAACGTAGGTATTAAAGCGAAAAAGTAGTTTCTAAAACTACTTTTTCTTGTGTCGGTTAGCTCTTCTGCGCTTCTTACGCTTGTGGGTAGCTACCTTATGTCTTTTTCTTTTCTTACCGCTCGGCATAAAGTTCTTCTTTTAGATTATTATTTTACTTGTACGTTGCTTTTTACACCTTCTACAAAAACCTTTGCCGGCTTAAATGCAGGAATGTTGTGGGCGGGGATTTTGATGGTTGTATTCTTAGAGATGTTCCTTCCGGTCTTCTCTGCCCTGGTCTTGATGATAAAACTTCCAAAACCTCTTAGGTACACGTTATCTCCACTCTCCAAAGAAGATTTTACTTCTTCCATAAAGGATTCAACTGTCGCTTGTACATCTCCTTTTTCAATTCCCAGTTTATCTGAGATCTTCGATACAATTTCCGCTTTCGTCATCTTACAATATTAGATTTTCTGTATTTTTTTCGGGTTGCAAATATATAAATTAAATTCAATCTTTCTTTCTAATAATCTAATTTTAAGTATTTAAACTGATACTTTTGCCGCTTAGTATTTTTGCGAATGTCTTTTTCCGATAAAATTTTGACATGGTACCTTGAAAACAAGCGCGATTTGCCCTGGCGCGATACCTTGGACCCTTATAAAATTTGGTTATCGGAAATCATTTTGCAACAGACCCGTGTTGCCCAGGGCATTCCGTATTACCATAGGTTTATCGAAGCCTTTCCCAAGGTTGAAGATTTGGCCATAGCCAATGAGGAACAGGTCCTAAAACTTTGGCAAGGACTGGGTTATTATTCCAGGGCCCGAAATCTGCACGCAGCCGCAAAAATGGTCGTTGGGGAATTCAATGGGACCTTCCCCAGAACCTATGCCGGTTTGCTAAAGCTAAAGGGTGTTGGGGACTATACTGCGAGCGCCATTTCCTCCATTTGTTTTAACGAACCGCAGGCGGTGGTCGATGGAAACGTATACCGGGTTTTGTCCAGATATTTTGGTGTGAAAACACCGATCAATAGCACGGAAGGGATAAAATCCTTTAAAAAGTTGGCCCTTGAGGTCTTGCATCCTACCAATATTAGGGATTACAACCAGGGCATCATGGAATTTGGTGCGGTCCAATGTACGCCCCAAAGCCCCAATTGTTCTACCTGTCCTCTGGCCGGTGGTTGTGTGGCCTTGGAAATGGGCACCGTAAAGGATTTGCCTGTCAAAATTGGAAAGACGAAAATTAAAAAGCGCTTCTTTAACTATTTGGTACCCTTGGAGCATAGGAAAAGCGATGAGACCCTCACTCAATTGAGACAGCGTAAAGGAAAGGGCATTTGGCAAAATCTCTGGGAATTTCCCTTATTGGAAACGGAACGGGAAATCGGTTTGGAGGACATTGAAATTCGGCATTCCGAGGTACTAAAGTTCAAAAGACCGCCTGAAATCAGCCTTTTTAATTCGGATTCCATCGTCCACAAGCTTTCACACCAGCATTTGCATACCAGGTTTTGGATATTGGAAGGACCCTTTTATCGGACCAATACCATACCCGTATCCAATCTTGAAAATTATCCGGTTCCCGTATTGATAGCGGAATTCATGAAAACATTTAAATTTTAGTACTTTTGAACTATGGATTTCCGTAGTATTGGAATCAGCAAGTCGAACTACCTGATTATTCCAAAGGGAGACCTTTAATTTCAGGCAGTTTGCATACATATAAAGGTGAAAAAATATGAGTGGTACATTAAATAAGGTAATGCTGATCGGGCATTTGGGAGACGAAGTGAAGATGCACTATTTTGAGGGCGGAGGATGCATTGGGCGTTTTCCTTTGGCCACCAACGAGACCTATACCAATAAGCAGACGGGCGAGCGCGTCACCAATACGGATTGGCACAATATCGTAGTACGGAACAAGGCCGCCGAAGTTTGCGAAAAGTACTTGAGCAAAGGGGATAAAGTCTATGTTGAAGGACGTTTAAAGAACCGCCAATGGCAGGGGGAAGATGGTAATACCAGATACACGACGGAAGTCCATGTGCAGGACTTTACCTTTTTGACAACAAAACAGGAAAGTATGGCGAATAGTTCCGGACAGTCCTCCCAGCCGCAACAGGAAGGGCACGACGACAGGACACTGCCCAAATCTCCCGCACCATTAAGTCAGGACGATGAAGACGATTTACCATTTTAATTTGGAAATTAATTTATAGTAAGTGGACCCAGACCCTTTACCGCTGGCCTTGCATTTTCTGGTGATGGATAGTGCCTTTGCGCTTAATATTGCCATGTTGGTCATACTGCTAATCTGTTCCGCGCTTATATCTGGGGCAGAAGTGGCCATGTTCGGACTTTCGGTTACCGAAATAAACGAAATAAAGGACCAGAAAACGGAAAAAAGCACTATTCTTATTCGGTTATTGGAACGTCCCAAGAAATTATTGGCCACGATCCTTATTGCCAACAACGCCATCAATATTGGGGTGGTCTTGATCTTCAATTTGATAGGCGATACCCTTTTTTCCGAAATAAACGCGGTGCTTTTCAATATCGTTTCGGTGAGGTTTCTGCTGGAGGTGGTGGTAGCCACATTTATGATTCTAATGTTTGGGGAGATACTGCCAAAAGTTTATGCAAATAGAAATCGATTGAGCTTCTCCAACTTCATGGCCTATCCCCTGCGTGTCTTGGATTTTATTTTTTCCCCGTTAAGCCTTCCCATGCGCTCTGGAACAATTTTTTTATACAATAAGCTGGGAAAGGAGAAATCCAGTTTTGGTGTAGATCACCTATCCCAGGCATTGGAACTTACCTCAGAGGGTGATACCACCAAGGAGGAGCAAAAGATTTTACAAGGTATCGTAACTTTTGGAAATACCGATACCAAACAGGTCATGAGACCCAGGATAGACATTTTTGCCTTGAACGATCAAATGAAGTTTCCCGAAGTTTTGGAGGAAATTAAAAAGAACGGCTATTCCAGGATTCCCGTTTATTCGGAAAATATAGATAATGTCCTAGGGGTATTGTATGTTAAGGATTTGTTACCCTATCTTGACCGGAAGTCCTTTAATTGGATGACCTTGATACGAGAACCTTATTTTGTACCGGAGAACAAAAAATTGGATGACCTTTTGGCCGATTTTCAGGCGAAAAAGAACCATCTGGCCGTGGTAGTGGACGAATATGGAGGTACTTCGGGCATTGTGACCTTGGAGGATATCATAGAGGAAATAGTGGGGGATATTAGCGATGAGTTTGATGATGAGGACCTGGTCTTCTCCAAATTGGACGATTACAATTATGTCTTTGAGGGGAAAACCACCTTGAAGGATTTCTACAGGGTCATAAAATTATCTGACGAGGATATTTTTGAAGAAAACAAAGGTGAGTCCGAAACCATCGCCGGTTTTGTACTGGAAATGGCCGGAAGTTTTCCAAAAAGAGGCGAGGAAGTCGTTTTTCAGGATTATAAATTTGTCGTGGAGAGTTTTGATAAAAAGAGGTTGAAACAAATAAAAGTGACATTGCCCCATGAGATGTAAGATTTCTGTTCTCCTTTTTGTCTTTATTGTTCTTTTAGGCTCGTGTAATGACCAACCCATTCCCAAGCCAAAGGCCCAAATGCGCTTGGAATATCCGCAAGGAGCTTCTTCACCCTTGGAAACCGAAAATTTCAGGTTCGATTACAACGAATTGGCAACGCCCAATCTGGATTCGGAAACCGCATTTTCCTTGGAATATCCAGAGATGAAGGGCGCTATTTTCTTAAGTTATAAAAAGATAGATGGCAATCTGGAAAAACTGATCGTAGACGCCAAGCGACTTAGTTACGAGCATGCCGTAAAGGCCGACAATATTGTTGAGCAGCCCTATGTAAACCCGGATAAACAAGTTTATGGGGCCTTGTTTGAAGTGCAGGGGAACGCTGCCTCCCAATCACAATTCTTTGTGACCGATAGTACAGAACATTTTTTGACGGGTTCCGTCTATTTTTACGCAAAACCCAACTATGATTCCATATTGCCTGCGGCCGCTTATCTGCAGAACGATATTCGAAGGATCATAGAAACCTTGGAATGGAAGTAATTAAATAAAGGGATGAACAAGACTGTACTAACGGATTGCCATAAAAGAATCGCCCCTTTCATTCATAATACCCCTGTGCTTACCTCAACCTTGATTAATGAACTTTTGGGAGGTAAGGTGTTTTTCAAGTGTGAAAATTTTCAAAGGGCGGGGGCCTACAAAATAAGGGGCGCCACCAATGCCATTTTGAATCTGGGCGAGGCTCAACGTAGAAACGGTGTGGTTACCCATTCTTCAGGAAATTTTGCGCAGGCCGTTTCCTTGGCCGCCAAGAGTTTGGGGGTTCCCGCACATATTGTGATGCCCACTACGGCACCTAAAGTTAAAAAGGAAGGGGTTGTTGCCTATGGTGGACAAATCTACGAATGTGAACCTACCGTTGAGGCCAGGCAGGCCATGGCCGATAAAATCGCAAACGAAACAGGCTCGGTGTTTTTGCATCCTTCCAATGATCTGAACGTGATCATTGGACAGGGAACCGCTGCTCTCGAATTGCTTTCTGAGCAACCCGACTTGAACTTTATTTTCTGTCCCGTAGGCGGGGGAGGCCTCATTGCCGGTTCCTCCTTGTCCGCCAAATATTTTGGAAAGGATTGTAAGGTTGTGGGGGGCGAGCCCTTTGAGGCCGATGATGCCTACCGTTCCTTGATTTCTGGAAAGATTGAGGGAAATGAGACGGTCAATACCATCGCCGATGGTTTACGAACCACCTTGGGAGATATCAACTTCCCGATAATCAAGGAAAATGTTTCAAAAATCGTTCGGGTTACGGAGGAGGAAATAGTTCTGGCCATGCGCCTGGTTTGGGAGCGAATGAAAATCATCGTTGAACCTTCAAGTGCCGTTACATTGGCGGCCCTAATTAGGGATTGCCAAGAAATTCCGTCGGACTATCAAAACAAAAAAGTAGGCATTATTATCTCCGGCGGTAATGTAGATCTGAATCAGTTGCCATTTTAAATGCGAACACTAAAGCGGATACTGAAACGAATGTTCATTGCTATATTTTCCATCATCATTGTACTTGTTGTCTTGGGGGCACTTTTCATAAATTTGAGTCCGGAGTTTGGTGGTACCATTTCGGATTCGCAAAAGGAACAATTTTCAAAATCGGAACACTACAAGGACGGTGTTTTTGAGAACTTGGGCGGTGTTACCATGTCCATGGGATTTGGCGATTATGTAAAGGGATTGAAAGGCTTTTTTGGCCCGCAAATAAATACAAGGCCAAAGGGAGCCGTTCCTATTAACGCATTGGACGCTTTGGAACTGGCCAATTATAAAGGACCTGCAAGGATGGTGTGGTTTGGGCATTCCACTTTTTTATATCAGTCGTATGGAAGGAATATTTTGATAGACCCCATGTTGGGACCGGTTCCTGCCCCCCATCCTCTTTTAGGAGGCAAAAGATTTAGCGAAGAACTTCCCATAGCCATTGAACAACTGCCGCAAATTGATTTTGTGGTTTTGTCCCATGACCATTATGACCACCTGGATTACGGATCTATCTTAAAATTGAAGGATAAGGTACAGATGTTCTTTACACCCTTGGGGGTAGGGGCACATTTGGTGGAATGGGGTGTAGCCGAAGATAGGATCAAGGAAATGGATTGGTGGGGCGAAACTTCCTTTGAAGGCTTTTCCATAAAATGCGTTCCGGCGCAACACTTTTCTGGCCGTGGCCTTTCAGATAGGGGCAAAACCTTGTGGAGTGGGTGGGTAATCAAGAACGATGGTGCCAATGTATTTTTTAGCGGCGACAGCGGTTATGGAGGCCACTTTACCGAAATTGGCGAGAAGTATGGCCCTTTTGACTTTGCCATGTTGGAATGCGGACAGTATAACAAACTATGGCATGAAATCCACATGATGCCTGAGGAAACCGCCCAGGCAGGAGTAGATGTGAAGGCCAAGGTAATCATGCCCATTCATTGGGGCGCCTTTAAATTGGCCATGCATCCTTGGACCGACCCTGTCATACGGGTAAGCGATAAGGCAAAGGAATTAAATCTACCGATTGTTACACCTAAAATTGGTGAATTCATTTATTTGGCGGAACCTACTTCCAATGGTGGAGTTTGGTGGAAGAATGTCGATTAATTGTTGCCCAAAAGCGCTTCGGCATTGGCAATACTGGAATTTATTTTTTCCTTCACTTCCTTGACCTTCTCTTCCTCCTCTTTCAACCATTGCTTTTTTTCCTCGCTCAGTTCCTTGCCATCCATGATTTCTTCGGGCTCGAACCTGTCTCCAAAACCTTGCATCCAATCCATCATGGATTTGTTGGCATCCTGTAAATCGCGCATCGCTTTGGCCTGGGGAGAATCCGTTCCTAAGGAATCCGCCATCGGTTTTAACTGACCCACCAGTTTTCCCAATTTTCCCATTTTGGGCATAACCTCGTCATGTATTGCCATAACTTGTTCCATTTGGGAAGGCAAAGTTTCTTTTTTTTCTTCCTTGCATGAGATAAAAAGCAAGAAGCAACTTAAGATTCGGATAAAATATTTTTTCATGAAGATATTCGTATTAAAGCGAAAAGTCATTTAAGTTGCAAAGATACCAAATAGAGTTATTATCTATAGATACTAAAACTCCAGTTGTAAGATTTAAAATAATAAAAGCCCGCTCCTTTTTGGAGCGGGCTTTTTAATTATTTGGAAAGGTTACTCAAAATCAGCTGGGGTAACCCCTTCATTGACCTTAATTTCCGATACAATGAACTCAATATTCTGTGGACCCATACTTTGTATGAGCTTGTACGGAAATAGGATGCCCGATACTTCCCTATAATCCTCCAGCATCATGGTCTGTTGCATGGTCTGTCCTTGCATGTCGATGACACTTACTTCCTGCAATTTTAGTCCGGTTTCAGTGTCGTAAAAAACGGTCTTGTTGTCCGTAATCTTTACCTTGTAAGCTTTTGTATCACCAACCATATCGGTTCCTTCCAAGGTAAGGCCCCCGGCGGCCAAATAGTTCAATTCCGGGAAGGGTGCCGATTCTTCTTTGATTTTCGTGATTTCTTCTTCGGAAAAATCCTTGCGCTGTCCCTGTGCCACCATATAGCCGGTATCACCGTCCAAAACCTGCTTGCTCAGGGAGTTCCCCATCATCTGGATATCCTGCATGAACTGGTCCTTGGATGTTTTCTTTAGTTCCAAATTCAGTTTCATTCCCTGCATTTCCGCTTCTGCGGTCATCGAATAGGAATATACACTTTCCAAAGTTTCCTTACCGCCTATGGCCTTTAGGTAGTTTTCAATCACGGTTTCCGCTGTCAATCCTTCCGGAGATGCGGCATTGTAATCTGGCTTTTCAGTACGTTCCGCCGTTTTTGAATAAAATAGGACGGGTAGAGTTTTTCCTTTGAACTCCACTTTTTCAAGATTCTCCAAGACCTCACTTCCCTTCCCTGTCACAACCACGCGCGCATTCGAGGAGCTAAAATATTTTTGTGCCGCTTTTTGGACATCTTCAACGGTTATCTTTTCCAGTCTTTCCAAATAGGTCTTGTAAAAATCCTTTGGCAGCCCTTCTTTTTCTATGTTCAAGGCGTAATTGGCAATGGTCTGGGGTTGCTCCAGCGCCATAACGAACCTACCAGCATATTTGGCTTTGGTGTTTTTTAATTCTTTTTCCGATACCGGTTCGGTTATGATCCTATCGATTTCCTTTAGAATCTCAACAACTGAGCTATCGGTTACGGCATTTCGTACACTGGCCGTGGCCCTAAACCTGGATGGTTCATATTTGTCGTCGCCTATGGCGGAATAAGATCCGTAGGTATACCCTTTATCCTCACGTAGGTTCAGGAACAATCTGGCTTCACCACCGCCTCCCAATATTTGGTTGGCTAGTAAGGCCGGCAGATAATCGGGATCTTTCATCTTCAAGTTTACAATGTTCTGAACCGTAATTTCAGATTGTACGGCGTTTGGCATATCCACAAAACTGATCTGTGTATTGTAAACATCTTTAGGCTTGCTGTAAGTGAACGATGGGGGAACCGCTTTGGTCCATGATGTAAAATACTTTTCGGTCAATTCCTTCACTTCATCAAAATTTATATCTCCCACTACCACCAGGTAGGCGTTCGCCGGTACGAAATAATCCCGGTAGAAGGTTTTCACATCCTCCAACTTCACATTGTTGACCGTTTCAATGGTCGTAAATTCCCCGTAAGGATGGTCTTTTCCATAGGCAAGTGCACGTTGAACCCTTCCACTGATTGCGGAAACATCTTTTTCTTCGGCCTTTAATGCAGTAATTAAAATGTCCTTTTCCTTGTCGAATTCCTCCTGAGTGAAATTGGGGTTTATGGCGGCATCGGCCATCAACTCCATCATTCTTGGAAAATACTTGGAAAGTGAACTGGCAAAGGCGCTTTGTGCCCCAAAACTAAGTCGGGCCCCAAGAAAATCGACCTCCTCATTGAATTCGTCCTTGGGAATGTTCTTTGACCCTTGGCCCATCAACGAACCTGTTAAACTGGACACGCCAGCTTTATCACCCTCCAAAATGGGCGGGTTGTCTATGGTCAGTTGAATGGAAACCGTTGGAAGCTTATGGTTTTCAACCACCATTACCTTTAACCCATTGTTTAGGCTAAAACTTTGGGGTTCTTCCAGGTTTATCTCCGGGGCGGGTCCGGGTTTAGGCATCGTGGATCTGTCCACTTGCGCCTGTGTGGCAGTTGCCACCAATATGCTGAATAATAGGGTATATAGCTTTTTCATTTTTTTAGTTTGAAGGTTTTTCTTCAGGTAAATAGTCGATAATTACGCGTTGATTGGGCTTTAAATACTTTGAGGCCACTTCCATGATTTCATCTCGGGTTACGGAACGATATATCTCGATTTCCTTATTGATCAATTCCGTATCGCCATAGAGCATGTAATTTCTGGCCAAGGAACTGGCGATGCCCTCCACACTGGAGTTTGAATTTACATATTGATTTTCAAACTTATTTTGAAGTTTTTGGTAATCTCTTTCTGAAATGGGTACTGTGCGCACCTTGGCAATTTCTTCTTCCATCTCGGAAATCAAGGTATCCAAGGGCGTCTCCCCAACGGGTAAGGCAAAGACAAAATACATGCTATAATCCTCCTGTGGAATATTGAAAGCCCCCACCTGCAAGGCCTGTTTTTGATCGTCCACCATTTTTTTGTAAAGTTTGGAAGTGGGACCATCACTTAAATAGGTCGATATCATATCCAAAACATAGGCATCCCGTTCCTTGAATCCAGGTGTTCTGTAGGCCAATCCGGCAGCGGGTATCTGTATATTAGGGTCATAGAATTGCACCCGTCTTTCCGTAGTAATTGGGGTTTCTTTGAGATAGTTCCGGGAAACATCGGCACCTTTTGGAATCGGCCCAAAGTAATCCTGTACCAGACCTTTCGTTTTCGCTATATCGATGTCTCCCGCTACTACCAGCACTGCATTGTTGGGTACGTAGTATTTTTCATTGTATGCCTTAACATCCTCCAAGGTAGCGGCCTCCAAATCCTTCATATACCCTATATTGGGGTCTTTATAAGGGTGCTTTTCAAAAAGGTTTTCCCCTAAGACCGGAAGCAATTGGCCATAAGGAGAGTTATCATACCGTAGCCTCTTTTCCTCCTTTACGACTTCGATTTGCGTATCCACTCCATCCTGGTTGATAACGGGATGAAGCATTCTTTCCGACTCCAACCAAAGGCCCAGTTCCAAATTGTTGGATGGAAAAACTTCGTAATAATAGGTTCTGTCCTGCGTAGTGTTCGCGTTGTTGGTACCTCCGTTCGAGGATACGATCTCAAACCATTTTCCTTTTTCTATGTTCTTGGTACCTTCAAACAACAGGTGCTCAAAGAGGTGGGCAAAACCTGTCCTACCTTCAGTACGATCCTTTCCCCCAACATGGTACATGACCGAAGTTGTGACCACGGGCGCGGAATTGTCCTTATGAAGGATGACGTGCAGGCCATTGTCAAGGTCATATTCCTCATATTGGACTTCTTGGGCAAGCAATAATGTGCATGAAAATAAAAGGGTGCAAACCGCAAATAGCTTTTTCTTCATTTTTTTAATGTTTAGTGTTCTTCCAAACCATTGGTATGGATTTTTGGAGTTTGTTACACTAAAATACGTTTTATGTTGTGCTAATCTTCATAAAGAGTATCGTTTTGAGTTACGATTTAGATAAAGATTCATTAACTTATGTGGAAAAATAAACAGATGAAAAATTATACGCTCCCTATTAGATTCGGAATTGTAACTAGCGCCTGTCTTATCGCCTATTTTTTGATTTTGGCGCTCTTGGGCCTACACACCAATGTTTTTTATAGTCTGTTTAATATGATAATAACTGGCTTTGGTGTTTACGAAACCATTAAATACCTGAAAGTGAAGAGTCCAGAGACTTTTGGGTATAGTACCGGTTTTGTTGCCGGGCTTGTAACGGGCGGGGTCGCCACACTTATTTTTACGTTGTTTTTTGCTTTTTATTCAACAGAATTGTCTCCTGGATTTTTGGAAGAGCTTTCCACGAAATGGGCAAAGGAGTACGAAAATTTTGAGGCCATCGTTTTTTTGGTGGTCGCCACCATGGGTTTTGTTACCTCCTTGGTACTTACGCTTTCCTTTATGCAGCTTTTTAAACCCTCCAATAACCTAAAGCGAGGAAAGGGATAAAATCATTAAAAAACCCTTGTAGGTTACGTAATAAGCAGTATATTTGCACCCGCCTTTGGAAAAAATCCAGTAGGTTTTAACAATACATTTTTAACGATATGTACGCAATTGTAGAGATGGCAGGGCAGCAATTTAAAGTTGCGAAAGACCAAAAAGTGTACGTTCACCGTTTACAGACAGAAGAAGGTAAAAAGGTAACTTTTGATAATGTACTTCTTTTGGATGATGGTAAGAACGTTACCGTTGGCGCCCCAGCTATAGACGGTGCCGCTGTTGAGGCCAAAGTCATTAAGCACCTTAGAGGTGATAAAGTAATCGTTTTTCACAAGAAAAGACGTAAGGGCTACAAAAAGAAAAATGGTCACAGACAATCCCTTACGGAGATTGTAATCGAATCCATCGTAGCCAAAGGTGCTAAAAAAGCCGAACCGGCCAAAAAAGAGGAGAAGCCAGCCGCTAAGCAGGAAACTCCCGTAGCCAAGTCGGTTGCATCAAAACCAAAGGCCGCCAAAGCAAAAGCATCAACCGATGACCTTAAAAAGGTAGAAGGAATTGGACCTAAGATTGCAGAGACCTTGAATGCCGCTGGCATCACAACCTTCGCAGAACTGGCAAAATCCACTCCGGAGAAAATTTCTGAAATCATCGCAGACGTTCGTGGTAACCACGTAACCGATACTTGGCCAGCGCAAGCCAAATTGGCCGCTGAGGGTAAATGGGATGAGTTGAAGAAGTGGCAAGATGAATTAGACGGAGGTAAAGAATCCTGATTCTTTATTTTCTAAGTATAACAATATAAAACCTTAAAATTATGGCACATAAAAAAGGTGTAGGTAGTTCAAAAAATGGTAGGGAATCAGAATCGAAACGTTTGGGCGTTAAGATTTTTGGTGGCCAGGCTGCTATTGCCGGTAACATCATCGTTAGACAGCGAGGTACAAAACACAATCCAGGTGAGAATGTGTATGCCGGTAAAGATCATACATTGCATGCCCGTGTTGACGGACTTGTAAAATTCGAGAAAAAAGCAGGAGGGAAATCCTATGTTTCCATTGAGCCGTTTGAAGCTTAAGAAATAGTTCTCTATAAAAAATAAAACCCTCACATTGTGAGGGTTTTTTTATGCTGTTCTACAGTAATTTGTCTGCCACCTCTTTCCAAGAATTCACCCGTTCTATTCCCGTGGTATGGATGTTATGGGGTGATGTGAAAAGCAAAGGTCTACCAGCAAAATGGGTTAGGTTATAACTTCGGTCATCGATCAGAACATCGCCTTTTAAAATATGCTTATGTCCACAGAGGATTCTATTTTGCCAAGGTATAAAAGGAAAATGTTCATCCAACCAATCGCTTTTCTCTTCCAGTGAATTGGGAAATTGCATGGCCGCGGAGGCTATATATACCTCATATTTTTTAGCCAGTTCGTTCAGGACCTCCCTACTGTCGGCTATCGGTTTTAAATTTCTGAAGAAACCGCGGCGTCGCGCATGGTTCCGTACACTGTCCTGATGGGCTTCGGGAACCTTATGCCAGACTTCGCTACCCATACAATGCTCCTCGGTGAGCATGGCATTGAATTCTTCATTATAAATCTCAATATGGGCGCCATATGTATCTGCTATGACTTCGTCCATATCCACATATATCGTCATAAAATAAAAATTATATTATTTGTCCAATCCTGCTTGCGCCAATGTGATCAAGAGGGCCAGTTTTATCGATTCTTCGGATGGCTCGTCGTTCACATACCATTCGTGCAAGGAATGCGCCCCACCTCCAGATCCGCCCCTGCCGATACATACGGCCGGTATGCCCTTGGAAATGGGAATGTTGATATTGGTGGAGCCCCTGCCCAATGAGGGCGTACCCCCAAAATATTCGGTAGCGGCCATGCTCCTTTGAACCAAGGGGATATCAGCAGACAGTTCTCCCGAAGGCCTGTCACCAATCTTGATGAGCTCATAGGTTACTTCGCCCTGTATACCGCTGGAATTGTATTCGTTTATCGCCCTTTCTACGGATTGTTTAAAGATTTCTTCGATCTCATCCAAGTTTTTTGGGCTGATGGCCCGCATGTCCACCTCCATCCAGGATTCAAACGGTATCGAGTTGACGGAAGTCCCGCCACCAATTCTACCCACATTGAAGCTCGTCTTGGAGATATCTCCCGAAGTATATTCCCAAGCCGCTTTTGAAAAAATATCGATGGCCTTGCCTAGGGCGTGATGTGGATTTGCAAGTCCGAAAGCGCCCCATGAATGCCCGCCCTTTCCATTTACAAGTAGTTTATATCGTTTGGAGCCCAATCCTGCGTTACTGATCCTTCCCATACTGCCCCCATCAATGGCAATCCAGGAATCAATGTCCATGCCGGATTCGTTGAATATGAACTTCATGCCTCGGAGATCGCCCAATCCTTCCTCACCCACCGAGCCAACAATAAGAATATCCTTATCAGTTTTGACTCCAGCTTTGTTCATTCCCTTAAGCATGGAAATAAGATTTGCCAAAGCCCTTGTATCATCCCCAATTCCCGGTGCTTTTAAGGTATCGCCAAACTTTTTAACGGTAACGTCCGTACCTTCAGGGAAAACAACATCTAAGTGGGCATCAATCCCCACGTAGCCAGATTCCCCGCTCGTACCTTTTCTAAGACCGATGACATTGCCCACCTTGTCCGTCCAGAGACTGTCCACCCCTGCTTCTTCGAGTAGTTTGGCAAAGGCGATACCCCTTTTGTCTTCCTTAAAAGGCGCTGCGAGAATTTCGGTGAGGGCAATGTGGTCCTGAGTGGTCTGCTCCCTTTGTTCCTCTATGAATTTGAATGCCGACGCAACCTTTTTATCCTTGGCAAGCCGTTCAATTTCCTTTGTAAATTTTTTGTCGATGGAGACTGCTTCCTGGGCCCTTGAATTTTGAAGGGACCAAAAGACTATCAAGGCAACCAAAATAATTTTGTTCATTAGCTTCTTTTTTTTGCGTAGCACCGCTATGAGGCTTTTAGATTATGGAATGTGAATTTAACGGATAATCCAATAAAGAAAAACCATTAGGATAAAAAAATAAAGCCCTTATTTTTGGTAAGGGCTTTATTTTGAAAGTATTCGGTTTAGTATCTGTAATAATCAGGTTTGAACGGTCCTTCTACCGTAACCCCAATATATTCGGCTTGTTCTTCATTAAGTTCCGTTAATTCGGCACCAAGGCGTTCCAAATGTAGTTTTGCCACTTTTTCGTCCAAATGCTTGGGCAGCATATACACTTGGTTTTCATAATTCTCACTGTTGTTCCAAAGTTCTATTTGCGCCAAGGTCTGGTTTGTAAAGGAATTGCTCATTACAAAACTTGGGTGGCCGGTGGCACATCCTAAGTTCACCAATCTTCCTTCCGCAAGGACGATCACATCCTTGCCATTGATGGTGTATTTATCCACCTGTGGCTTGATTTCGTCCTTGGTATCGCCATAGTTTTTGTTCAACCATGCCATATCGATTTCGTTGTCAAAGTGGCCAATGTTACAAACGATGGCTTTATCCTTCATAGCCTTAAAATGCTCGCCTCTAATGATATCCTTGTTTCCGGTAGTCGTTATAACGATATCGGAAGTACCAATCACCGTTTCCAATTTCTTCACTTCAAAACCGTCCATACACGCTTGAAGCGCACAAATAGGGTCTATTTCCGTAACTGTAACGATAGAGCCGGCTCCTTTGAAAGAAGCAGCGGTACCTTTACCTACATCACCATAACCAGCTACGACCACCCTTTTTCCGGCGAGCATGGTATCCGTGGCCCTTCTTATGGCATCCACGGCACTTTCCCTGCAACCGTATTTGTTATCGAACTTGGATTTGGTTACGGAATCGTTCACGTTGATAGCAGGCATGGGCAAGGTTCCCATTTTAACTCGCTCGTACAAGCGATGTACCCCGGTAGTCGTTTCTTCGGACAAGCCTTTTATACCACTGGCCAATTCGGGATACCTGTCCAATACCATGTTGGTAAGGTCCCCACCATCGTCCAAAATCATGTTCAATGGTTTTCTGTCCTCCCCAAAGAAAAGGGTCTGTTCAATACACCAGTCAAACTCCTTTTCGTTCATTCCCTTCCAAGCATACACGGGAATACCGGCCTCTGCAATGGCTGCTGCCGCCTGATCCTGAGTAGAAAAAATATTACAGGAGCTCCAGGTCACCTCTGCTCCCAAAGCAACGAGCGTTTCTATCAATACCGCCGTTTGAATGGTCATGTGCAAACAACCTGCAATACGCGCCCCTTTCAGAGGTTGCTCATTTTTGTACTCTTCACGTAAGGACATTAGACCGGGCATTTCGGCCTCAGCCAATTCAATTTCTTTTCTTCCCCACGCTGCAAGACTCATATCTTTTACCTTAAAAGGAACGTAGGGAATGGTTGTAGTGCTCATATGTTTTTTTCTTTTTACTTTCGTTAAAATGCAACTTACTTTTTTAGTAGCCTCAAAGGTACAAAATACCCGAAAAATCAATGCCTCTTTACAAAACTATAACAGTAAATTTGAGTACCTCCATAGCCATTTGGAAGGTAGAGGAGACGGAAGTTTTTTTGGGAACGGGAATCCAATTGACGGACCATTGTCAATCTCGATTCAATGGTATGAAATCTGAATTGCACCGAAGGGCCTTTTTAAGCATCAGGCACTTATTGGCACTTTTCGGTTATGTTGACACCGATTTATATTACAACGAATTTGGAAAACCCCATTTGAAAGACGGGAACTATATTTCCATCACCCACTCCCACCATTTTACGGCAATTATTATTAGTAAAACGGAGGAAGTAGGGATCGATATAGAAAAGAACAGGGAAAAAATTCTCCGGATAGCCCATAAGTTTACCCCTTTTGAGGAGTACAGGACCTTGGCGAATACCGAGGCTATAATTCGGAAACTGACCATTGTTTGGGGTGCCAAGGAATCCCTTTACAAAATTTACGGCCAACAGGGCATCAGTTTTTTGCATCATATCAATGTGGCCGATTTCTCTTTTGCCCAAAACCAAACTACGGCCGAAATCCTTTACCATGGGGATGTGTCCCATTATTACGTACACTTTTTGGAGTTCGAAGGTTTTACCCTTGTATATGCCATTAAGAAGTAAATGGGGTAGTTTTTGCACCTACAATCAAATATCTTTACCAAAAACAATTTATATGGACATATCCGTAGAACTTACTTTTTCCCCATTACAGGACGATTTTGAGGAACATATCATCAATTTTATCAAAAAACTTAGAAATTCCGGACTGGTCGTTTTGGAAAATCCCTTAAGTACGCAGGTTTTCGGACCCTATGAAACTGTTATGGATGTGCTGAAGACCGAAGTAAAAATTGCCTTTGAACTCATGGACAAGGGCTTGATGTACATGAAATTGGTAAAGTCCGACAGAAGCGCCTATGAGCCCCATTTTTGATTTTTTCCTTGGGCCCTACCGGGATAAGGAGACCTTTATCATAGTCATTGAAGCCATTGTCTTCGTAACCGGCATTTTAAGTGTTTGGTACGCCAAGAAGGAAAATATTTGGGTGTACCCAACGGGTTTGGTCGCTACGGTCCTCACTGTGTATCTTTTATATAGGGACCGATTGCTGGGCGATATGATGATGAACTTCTATTTTTCGGTCATGAGCGTTTACGGTTGGTGGAATTGGGCCAGGACCAAGAACGATAAAAAGATTGTCCAGATTTCAAGGACCAGTGCAAGGGAAAAAAGCATCGGTTTTGGACTTTTTCTGCTGACCATGGTCGTTACCTATATCGTATATCGAATTTTTGATGTGGAGGTGGGTCCATCGAACTATATCGATATTATCACCTCGGGCATTTTCTTCACTGGAATGTGGTATATGGCACTTAAAAAACTGGAGAATTGGACGCTCTGGATTTTGGCGGATGTCATTACCGTTCCACTTTATGCCTACAGGGGTTGGGGAATGCTATCCTTGCAATATCTTATATTTACCATCTTGGCTATCCAAGGCTATTTTGAATGGAAGAAAAGTATAGACAACATCCTTCAAGCATCCTAAAAGTAGTGCTTTTTGGGCCTGAATCCACGGGAAAGACGACTTTGTCCCAACAATTGGCCAAACATTATAATACGGTTTGGGTGCCGGAATATGCGCGGGAGTACCTACAGAACAAATGGGACAACGAACGTAAAACCTGTGAACCGGAAGACCTCTTGCCCATTGCCGAAGGTCAAATGCGCCTGGAAAACGAACTCACCAAAAAAGCAACGGAAATTCTTATTTGCGATACCGATCTCTTGGAAACCAAAGTATATTCAGAGGCCTATTACGTTGGGGATTGTGACCCTATTTTGGAAAAGTATGCTTTAGAGAATTCCTATGATCTTTATTTGCTGACCTATATCGATACACCTTGGGAAGCGGACGACCTTAGGGACAAACCTAATGAAAGGGAACAAATGTTCGAATATTTTAAGGCTACCTTGGAAAAGTATAAACGCAATTTTAGTATCTTAAAAGGAAATAAAAAAGAGCGCCTAAAGCGTGCAGTTGAACTCATAGATAATTTACGCAGAAAATGATAGCACTATCGGAACAGGATATGAAACAAATGGCAAACAAGGGGATTGCCAAGGAAAAAGTGGAGGACCAAATCAACACATTTAAGGAAGGAATTCCCTTTGTGGATTTGCAAAGTGCCGCCGTTGTTGGTAACGGGATTCTTCGTTTTACGGAGGTGGAAGAAAGGGAGTTAATCGACCATTACGAATCCAAAGTTAAGCACTTGGATATACTTAAGTTCGTGCCTGCATCCGGTGCGGCTTCCAGAATGTTCAAGGCACTTTTTTCTTTTTTGGATAGCTATAACCCTGCCAACGAATCCCTTGAGGATTACCTGGAGAGGACGGGTGACAAGGATATCAAAAAGCTTTCCGAAGGTTTGGAACAAATGCCCTTTTATAGAAAGGTAATGGACAGGCTTCCCAATAGTTTTAATTCTGAAGGGGAAAAGGTCTATTTGTTCGTAAAGGAACTATTAGGCGAGGATGCGTTGAATTATGGATTTTATCCCAAAGGATTATTGCCATTTCATAAATATGAAGAAAATACGGCGACACCTTTTGAGGAACACCTAAAGGAAGGTGCGCTGTATGCAAGTTCCTCCAGTGGCAGTAAACTGCACTTTACGATATCCGAACAGCATGAAGAAATGTTCCAGACAGAATTGGATCAGGTTGGGGAAAGGGTTTCCAAAGAAACGGGGATAAACTATACCGTGGATTATTCGTTTCAGAAACCTTCAACGGATACCATTGCCGTAGATATGAACAATGAACCCTTTCGGAATCCGGATGGCACCGTTTTGTTCAGACCAGGTGGGCACGGTGCCTTGATAGAGAATTTAAATGAACAGGATGCCGACGTTATTTTCATAAAGAATATCGATAACGTGGCCGTAATGCAGGATGCAAAAGCGGTCGCGGACAGCAAAAAGACCTTGGCAGGTGTCTTGCTGAAAGTCCAGAAAAAAGCTTTTGAATATGCTAAAATGCTAGATGAGGGAAGTGTCTCCAAAAAAGAACTGGATATAATAAGGGTTTTCTTATCCGAAGAACTGAATGTAAAATTTTCGATGGATTTCCATAGTCTATCCAATACGGAAAAGACGCATGTTTTAAAATCCAAAATCAATAGGCCCATCCGCATTTGTGGTATGGTGAAAAACGAAGGCGAACCGGGTGGCGGTCCGTTTTGGATAAAAAATGCCGATGGTGAGATTTCATTACAGATAATAGAATCTGCCCAAATCGATATGGATAACCCAAAGCAAGTGGACATTCTACAAAATTCGACCCACTTCAATCCGGTGGACTTGGTCTGTGGTATTCGCGACTTCAAAGGAAACAAATACAATCTCTTGGATTTTGTGGACGCCAAACAGGGGTTTATCACTGGTAAGACCATGAATGGCAAGGAATTGAAGGCTTTGGAGCTTCCGGGGTTGTGGAACGGAGCCATGGCACACTGGAATACCATTTTCGTAGAGGTTCCATTGGTAACCTTCAATCCGGTGAAGACGGTATTGGATCTTTTAAAGGATTCGCATCAAGCTTAAAATAACCAAGAAGTAAGTTTAAAAAGTGTGTACTTGTTACGCACTTTTTTTATCTCAAAGAACATAAGTCTTAACATAATGAATAATGCCCATGTTTTTTTTAGACATACTGGGTATAACCTCTTTTTGCGTTAAAAAAAAGTAAAGTTTTATAGTCAAACATCCAACTCGGCAATGACCCCGTAAATAAAAGTAAGTACGAATCATTAACAAAAAATATCTAATGAAAAAGTATATCCTATTTAGCATAGTGGTTTTTGCAACGATAATGAGCGCCCATGCATATTCCTACCAAATGGGAAAAGTTTCAAAAATTGAAATGGTAAACGACGATTATGAAAGAATTCCGTCTAGTGAGTTGACCCCCGCCGTAGTGGAAGAAATTTTAAAGGAATATCCAACATCAAAGTTGGGAGCGGCCTATAGAAATTCTAAAGGAATATTTAAGTTGGTCATGGTATTAAAAAGTGGTACCAGGCGTACGGTCTATATTGATCCTTATGGAAATTGGATTACGAATAAGAAGAGATGAAGAATACTGTATTAATCGATTTATAAAAGGCTGCCATGGCAGCCTTTTTTATTTACGTATGAAGGTTTTCTTTTCAAGGATTATTGGCAAAATAAAAAAAACACTTCGTAAATTATTGATTTTCAAACAACAAAAATAAACGTTTCACTTTTTATTTTTTGGTAAGGTGACCTCAGGGCTAAAAGTGTGTCCTATAAGATGTAAAGAAATTTAAGAACCCTCGAAAGTCAAACACTAACCGTTAACTGTAAAGGGACCATTAAGTTTCAGGACGATTCAACAAAAACAGGCTATTACAAATTGTGGTAGTTGTGTTTTGGGAGTTTTCATAAGGTTTTGGTTGTTGTACCCTAGTTTTGGTCCTGAAATTGATCTTGATGGTGGTAAAGGGAGCTGGACAGTCGGCTCCCTTTTTTATTAAGTCAATTTTTTTGTTGTCCCATATCGATTTATTGAATCAAGCGGTGTATTTTTGCGCCATCTCAAAGGGGTGCCGAATCCTAACAAGGAGGAAGCTGAGATTATACCCAATGAACCTGGGCAGGTAATGCTGCCAAGGGACCGAGCGTTAAAAAAATGTCCGGTGGATATTTTTAGCGAGGGGCCAGCTGGTGCGCTGGAAATTTACCCTCGCAATGGGTCGCTCACAAAAATTCATGTTTAATTCAGAATAATAGCCCCTTTTATTCGTAACACTTTTACGAATGAAAAACTCTATGTTCGCAACCTTGGCCTTTTTGGGCCTAAACATGGGCGCTTACGCCCAACAACAACCAACGGAAACGGATTCCCTTGAAGGGAAAAAAGTAGTACTGGATGAAGTCTTTGTCTCTGCGGTACGCGTTACCAAGGAGTCCCCTGTGACCTTTTCAAATTTGACAAAGGAAGAAATCAAGCCCAGAAATTTGGGTCAGGATATTCCTGTTTTAATGAACTTTTTGCCTTCGGTGGTTACTACTTCCGATGCAGGGGCCGGAGTAGGCTACACCGGTATTCGGGTACGAGGTAGTGATGCCACACGGGTAAATGTAACGATCAACGGAATTCCCTACAACGATGCGGAATCGCAGGGAACGTTTTGGGTGAACATGCCCGATTTTGCCTCCTCTACCGAGAGTCTGCAGCTACAGCGCGGTGTGGGAACCTCTACCAATGGAGCAGGAGCCTTTGGTGCCAGTCTCAATTTGTTGACCGATGGTTTTTCCGAAGATGCCTATGCCCAGATATCTTCTTCCTACGGCAGTTTCAATACGTTTAGGCGGAATATCAAGTTCAGCACGGGTCTCCTAAACGATATGATGGAAATTTCCGGGAGGCTTTCGCGTATAAATTCCGATGGGTATATCGACAGGGCCTCGTCTGATTTGGATTCCTATTTTTTACAAGGGGCCTACAAAGATGATAATACGTTGATCAAGGCCTTGCTTTTTGGAGGTCATGAAATTACCTATCAAGCATGGTACGGAATCGATGCGGAGACCTTACGGACGGACCGCACCTTTAATCCGTCAGGAATTTATACCGATGAAAATGGCAACATTCAATTCTATGAAAACGAGGTGGACGACTACAAACAGGACCATGCCCAGCTTTTATGGAACGAACAATGGTCCGATACCTGGAGTACCAACATCGCCCTGCATTATACCCGGGGGAGGGGATTTTTTGAGCAGTTTAGGGAGGACGATGCTTTTGAAACCTACGGTTTTGAACCCCTCAACGTGAACGGGGAAGAAGTGAACACCACTGACCTGATCCGCCGACGTTGGCTGGACAATGATTTTTACGGTACCGTTTTTTCCACAACGTATGATAGGGAAAACCTGAACCTGATTTTTGGGGGCGGATGGAACAACTACGAAGGAGACCACTTTGGCGAAGTCATCTGGGCAAGGTTTGCCAGCAATAGCGACTATAGGGACCGCTATTACGACGATACCTCTAAAAAATCCGATTTCAATATCTATTCCAAGGCAAATTATAAGCTGAACGAGCATTGGTCGCTCTACGGTGATTTACAATATAGAACGGTAGGGTACCGGGCCAATGGTGAGGACACGGGTTTGGTAGATGATACCTTCAACTTTTTCAATCCCAAAGCGGGGGTTACCTATGATTTGAACAGAAACAACAATTTCTACTTCTCCTATGCCCGTGCCAACCGGGAACCCAACCGGAACGATTATGAAAATGGCAGCCCCAGACCGGAAAAATTAGACGATTGGGAATTGGGGTGGCGTTACATTTCTCCAGATGTTCAAGTGAACACGAACCTGTACTACATGAAGTATCAGGACCAATTGGTGCTTACAGGGGAACTCAATGATGTGGGCGCCCCCTTAAGGGCCAATGTGGGGGATAGCTATCGGTTGGGACTGGAAGTTGATGCACAAGTGCGATTTGGCGATACATTTACCTGGAGACCTAACCTTACGTTGAGTACCAATAAAAACAGGGATTTTGTGTTCCAGAGGGATGGAGTGTTGCAAAATTTGGGAAATACCAATATCGCCTATTCCCCGGATATCATAGCCGGAAACCTGATAACCTACAGTCCGGCGGAAGCATTCCAAATTTCCTTGTTGTCCAAATATGTGGGCAAACAGTATATGGGGAATATAGATGCCGAAAGTTCCGTATTGGACGCCTACACCCAAACCGACCTGAATTTTCAGTACGAAATTCCGTTCAATGGGTTTTTGAAGAGTATCGTGTTTTCGGGGTTGGTAAATAACCTGTTTGATGCGGATATTGTATCGAATGGTTATTTCTTTACGTTCGATGACGATTTTTCAAATCCCGGAGTGATTACCACCATAGAGGGAGCAGGATATTATCCGCAGGCGGGTATCAATTTTTTATTGGGAGCAACCCTTAATTTTTAAGAAGTCGACCTAGTATCGAAATTAATTATATTGTGAATTATTAGGATAATCTAAAACAAAATCAAAATGAGCATGGGAATTTGGCAGACTTTTTTACTCTTATTAATTGTTTCATCTTTTGTTCTACCCTTGATTGCAATAATAAATATTTTAAGGAGTGAGTTCAAGGAAAATAATAGTAAGTTGATACGGGTACTAATAGTATTATTCCTACCAATTATAGGATCTCTAGTTTATTTTGTTGTTGGGCCATCACAAAAAAAGGATGAAACAGAAAGTATGGATTATTATTCCAAATAGGGTCTTGACTTTTATTTTGGAAACAGTTTGAAAATCAAGACCCCAAAGGTTTTTTAAACCTTTGGGGTCTTTCTTATTTGTAAAAAAGGCTTAATTCGTCACGGAAACAGTATTGCCCCCAAAACTCGTTCTATATTCCAACATGTCATAGTAGCGATTGCCATCGTCCGGTCTGTTGAGCATCTGTCCCGTAAAAAGACTGTATTCATAGTCCTCACAGGAGCAGGTCGCTACCTGCCCGTTCAAGGTCATGGTGGAACAATCGTTGGGCGCATGATTGGGACAACTGGCCTCAAAGGCTCGAAACTGGTTAAATCCGGCATTAATTATAAAAACCCCTCGGGTACCCACGCCATCCTGTGTTACCAAGACCGCACTTCCCGTGTTGGTCAAGGGGTTAAAAAAGGGAAGGTTAAGGTTGGCATCGAACCTAAAATTGATTTCCTGCAGATAGGGATTGCGGTTGGTGGTGTTGTTGTCGCAGGCCAGAAAAAACAGAAAAAGAATAAGAGCGGATATGCGTTTCATGGGGTTAGAATGTTTGGGAATTCGATACTTAAATTTGTACAAAATTATATATATTTGTGGGAAATCCTCTCTAAAAAAGTCATGGGTATATGGCTGTTATAGAGGATTTTGCTATTTATAAAACGATGAACTAATGAGTAACGTATCATATTACACTGCTGAGGGACTTAAAAAGTTAAAGGAGGAATTGAATTACTTGAGGGATGTGGAGCGGCCCAAGGCTTCCCAGGCCATTGCGGATGCCCGAGATAAGGGAGACTTGTCCGAAAACGCGGAGTATGATGCCGCCAAGGAGGCCCAGGGACTGCTGGAAATGAAGATTTCCAAAATGGAGGCGACCTTGGCAAATGCCCGATTGATTGACGAGTCCCAATTGGATACGTCCAAAGTGCTTGTACTGTCTACCGTAAAGTTAAAGAACCAGACCAACGGCATGGAGATGAAATATAAACTGGTAGCGGAAAGCGAAGCTGATTTAAAATCCGGAAAAATATCCGTGAACTCACCTATTGGAAAAGGATTGTTAGGGAAAAGCGTGGGCGAAGTGGCGGAAATATCCGTACCCAACGGCACCATGAAATTCGATATTCTTGAAATCACGCGGGAATAATATTTTCTAATTATCTAATTTTAATCCCATCATGGCAACCATGGTGGGATTTTTGTTTTGCTATATGCTATTCTGGACCAGTATGGAGAACTAGTTTAGTGACTCAAAGGAAATACTATGCTGTTCTTTTGGTATCCTTTATGAACATTAGAAAATAAGTATCTTACACTTAAATAGATTTAAACGTAATTAGGTGTGTTTATACAATTTTTAGCAAATATTCAATGAGATACAATCTAACCAAACATAAAATATTAAAGAATTTAGCTGATAAGCTTACCGCTGGGATGGATGAAAATGGACGAGCGGTAGGAGACATTAAAGTACCTAAGTCGGATATAATAAATCTTGTTGGGAAAAATAAAAGATTATACGCAGTTGTTATATCTGAATTGAGAGCTAACAATGAGATTAAATACTTGGAGGCTTCTGACTCATATATTATTGAAACTGTCGATGGACTTAATTCGTTCTCAAATAAAAAATATATAAATAAAAATTGGGATATAATTTTAGGTTACCTAAAAAATTTCGCACAAATATTTATTCCTATTGCCTCATTGACCGTTGCCGTTTTGGCAGTATGGTTAAGAATTAATACAGAAGATACCATTCACAAAAAACAATTGAAAGAAATTGAATCAAGACTTGAGGTTATCGAGAAATCTGAAAGGAAAAACATGTCTATACCTATAAATCAATCAATGGATACTATAATTTCGAGGTACTAGCCGATATTATTATTCTGTTTAATCTAACACTATAATAAATTATGTATGATATAAATAATGCCCTGTTGGCGCGCACATCTTGCTCGTGCCTCTAATTACAGCACAAGCGTGACGCTTGCGCTAGCGCGAGAATTAGTTAACTTTTTAAAAAAAACAGTATACAGTGCTTTTGGTCGTATAATAACACTAGAAAATAAGTAACTCTCATTTATAAGGCTAATAAAAAGACCCTTGTCTTTTTAGACAAATGTTACCATCTTATTTAAAAATAAAAATATCTTATGGGGACATATCAAACTAGCAAATGTGGGTATTGTAAAGTAACTTGGTCATTTATGGAGTATGGTGGCGATAGTTCGTGCGGCCCTCCGGTTATTAAATGTGTCCATTGTAAAGGCTTAAATAGAACTAAAATGAAATTGTATCGTGACATGTCACCTTTTAACCGCATCACCTTTTGGATAGGAAGAGGTCTTGTCAAGCCAATCTATGGTCTATTTATGATTGGTTTTGGAGTGGGACTTTTATATTGGCAGTATATAATTGTTGAAGAAGATGGACAAACCTCAATGGAGCACATGCTGGAAATCAATAATTGGATTGGAATAGTATTTTTTAATGCAATTGCTGTAGGGTTAATGTGGCTAGGCATTTCACAAATCAGAGATACCTTTTCAATAAAAAAACAAATAGATCAAATGGAGAATATATTTGACGAAAATGGAGGTTATTTTTGGAGTAATCAACAATACTAAATAATAATGAAAAAACCTCTTGACTTTTCCCCAACACAAATAGACACAAACAAAGAAAAAATTATAAGTCTGAAAAAAGATCCTGAAACTTTTTATATCGTAAATGATAGGGAATTTCGAAATTCTAGAGCTAACGATGTGATTAAATGTATAGTTTTAGAAAGCACGGAGATAAAAGACAAAATTCAATATTACAGAAGTAATCCAGTCGAAATATTGAAAATAGAATCTAAGGAACTTCAATCTGTATTATTCTCTCCATTAGGTTAAATTAGTACTACTTCAAAATGTATGCTTCCCTGCTGGCGCGAGCATCTTGCTCGTGCCTGTGACCCCAGTACAAGCGTGTCGCTTGCGCTAGCGAGTGGCACCTAACCGAACATGTCTCAAAACCGTAATCTGAATAAAAAATTTGAAACGAAAAGAAATATTTTGGTTGATTGGCACTACAATTCTCGTACTAATATTGAACGCGTTGATTTTTGGAAAGGATGGCCTGAAACCTGACGCGACTTTAGACATAAATATTCACGACACTTATTTCGTTTTTGCCAATTTTCATTTTATCCTCTTACTTACAGTTTTATTGTTTTTTGGGATTTACCTTATCCGATCTTTATGCAGGAATTTTAAAAACCTGACTGCAAACCTCATTTTATTGATTTCGACCATCATACTGATTATAATCATAAACGGATTTAGCGCGATTGTAGAGAACATTATTCAACAATCTTCTGGATGGACTATTTATCCTCCATTAAGTGCCGGAATAGATTTGGAACAAATTGAGCAAGAAGCCAATCTTAAAAATAATAGTTTAAATATCATTTCAAATCTGATATTAATAATTCAGATTTTACTTTTGGTTTTTCTTGCATATTGTGGGTTTAAAACAGGAATTAGGTTTAACCAACGAAATGAATAGAAGGACAATAGCAATAATTATTTTCTCGATTATAATCGGGCTATTTGTTGCCCTTAATCATTCATTTCTTTCAGGAACTAGTCCCATTATAGCTTTAATATTCTTCGCAATAATCATCTGTATACTGATCTGGAGCTTGATTTTAATATTTCGAGAATCAAATAAAAAATTAAGGCTAATTCAATTAGCCATTCTCATTATCGTAATAGGAATTGGGTTTTATCAAGCCAAAAAGGAGTTTGATTCGTTGCCTCAGGACAAGTCAAAAATCTATTTTAGTACGGACACGGAATTAGAGAATTGATAAAAGTAAATTAGGCTGTAAGCTTCTCTTAGAACCGAACCCTTTAAAATTCGACAAAACCATCGTATTTTTATTTTAAAAATCATAACCATGGCAACCCTATTCACTAAAATCATCAACGGAGAAATCCCATGTTACAAAGTTGCGGAGGATGAAAACTATTTGGCATTTTTGGATATTAATCCCAACGCAAAAGGCCATACCTTATGCATTCCCAAGGTGGAGGTAGATAAAATATTGGACTTGGAAGAGGCTACCTATATGGGGCTTATGGCATTTTCCCGAAAGGTTGGAAAAGCCCTTGAACGGGCCGTGGCATGTAAACGGGTGGGGATGACGGTGATTGGCCTGGAAGTACCGCACGTGCACGTACATTTGATTCCTTTGAACTCCATGCAGGACGCCACCTTTCAAAAAAAGGTGAAACTATCGGAAGGGGAATTCAAGCAGGTAGCCGAAGCGATCGCTGCTAAACTTTAATGGTTCCTCCCAAAAAGAAGTAGACCCCAATACCCGCAATCGCGATCATCAGCAAAAGGATTATAAAAAATAGGAAGGTGGGTTTGGTGGATTTCTTTTCGGGCACGACCGTCTTTTGATAATAATCGAACAGACGCTCTATATCATCGGTCCATTTAACGGGATAGATCATCGAGCTACATTTTCTGCAGACAATCTGGTTGCTTATTTCGTTCGTTGTTTTGTGGAAAAAACGTCCGTAGGTATGTTTTTGATAAAAGGTCAACTTTAGGTCCTGGTTAAAACACTCCGGACAGTTATTGGTCAAGTCCGCTTCCTTGATTACTTTCAGTTTTTCCTTTGCCATGACTATTGGTGTACTTTAAGCGTAATTTGCATGATGGTTCCCTCTTTGCCAGAGGAGAGTACCTTTATCTTACCGTTATGATATTCCTCCACGATTCGTTTAACGAGGGATAGCCCTAAGCCCCATCCTCGTTTTTTTGTGGTCACGCCGGGGTTAAAAATAGTATTAAAATTACTTTTGGGGATTCCGTGACCGGTATCGGCCACGAGAATATTCACATATTTTCCGTTGGGAACGATCTCTATGGCGATGCTTCCCTTGCCTTTCATCGCATCGATGCCATTCTTCACCAAGTTTTCAATGGTCCAATTATACAGCGACCTGTTCAATAAAACCTGGGCATTCTCCACTTTTGAGTTGAAGGAAAAATGGATAAGCTTGGAACTCCGCCTTTTAAGGTAGTCATAGGCATTCCTGGTTTCAACGACAATGTCGCTCGCATCCAGTTTTGGAAGGGAGCCAATTTTTGAGAACCGTTCCGTGATGGTCTGCAATCGGGCAATATCCTTCTCTATTTCCTTGGTGATGTCCGGATTGATATTTTCGGTTTTCAACAGTTCGTTCCATCCTAGCAATGAGGAAAGTGGGGTGCCTATTTGATGCGCAGTTTCCTTCGCCATGCCCGCCCATAATTTGTTCTGTTCCGATGCCTTGTTCGTTTTGAACAGGAAATAGATTACCGCCCCAAATAGCAGAATGATGAGAAGTAAGGCAATAGGATAAAACTTCAATTTGTTTAAGACTTCAGAATTTCCATAATAGAGCGTGGCCAAATGTTCGCCCTGCTGATCAATGGAAATGGGTACGTTCTCGTCCTGGAACTGCCTTAGTTTTTTCGAAATGTAAAGGGAATCCTTGGCCAGTTCCGTGGGTATATTGTTCGTTCTAATGGAGCTGTCCTTATTGATAAGGATCATGGGCGTTGATGTATTGTTTTGGAAAACCTTTAAATGCAGGCTGCCCAAATCAACATCCTCCGCAGATTGTAGGAATTCTGATTGGGCCGTGGCCCAAATCTCCATCTTTAGACGTTCCTCTTCCTTAAAGGTCTTAAAAAAGCTATTAGTATTCCAGAGTATCAGGCTCACAACGATAAAGGAGCCAACAACTAGGAATATATTGGACATCTTGTTTTTAGGACTAAAATTCATCCAGAAATTTTGTACTACTAAAGATAACCCAAAATGCGATTATTTGTTGTGTATTGATTGTCCTACAGTTTTATTCCCCGTTCATTTTGTTTATTTTTGATTTCTATTTATTAAAAGAGCATTAAGATGGAAATAGAAGGAAAGGTAAAAATGATTGGGGATACCCAAACATTTGGTAATAACGGTTTTAGAAAGCGTGAAGTTGTAGTCACTACAGACGAGCAATATCCCCAACATCTTATGGTTGAGTTTGTACAGGACAAATGTGATTTGTTGAACAACTACAAGGTTGGACAGGATGTAAAGATCAGTATCAATCTAAGAGGTAGGGAATGGACAAATCCCCAAGGCGAAACCAAATATTTCAATTCCATTCAAGGCTGGAGAATTGAAAACCTGACACCTTCCCAACCGGAAGGAATGCCTCCAGTACCGCCCATGGAAGCCTTTGAGCCTGCCGACAGTCTTAACGAGGAGGACCATGACGATCTACCTTTTTAAGTAGATTTACGAAAGCTATTTTTTAAAATTACTTCGATATACGGGAACTTGTTCGACCTGAAAAGGTTAAACAAGTTTTCGCTTTTTTGGGCTATTGTGTAATTTGAAAAAAAAGAATTTATAGTGCAGCGAGGACAAAATGCTATTTATTTTTTGGACCAGGAACTGTATTTTCCACCGGTAGAGAAGGCAAATTCTGAAGGCTTATTGGCCGTTGGCGGTGACCTTTCCCCGGAAAGATTGCTACTCGCCTATAGCAGTGGAATTTTTCCTTGGTTCAACGAGGATTCCCTGATTTTGTGGTGGAGCCCAGACCCCAGAATGGTGCTTTACCCAGAAGAGATACGTATTTCAAAAAGCATGCGAAAGGTTATTAAATCCGATAATTTTAGCGTTACCGTAAACACCAGTTTTGAAAGCGTAGTTGAGAACTGCGCGTCCATTGTACGGGAAGGGCAAAACGGGACGTGGATTACCCGTGAAATGAAATCGGCCTACCTCAAATTACATGAAAGGGGAATTGCCAAATCCTATGAGGTATGGGAAGAGTGCAGTTTGGTGGGAGGTCTTTACGGGGTAGATTTGGGCCATATTTTTTGTGGTGAGAGTATGTTCAGTAAAGTTTCGAACGCTTCAAAGGTCGCCTTTATCCGGCTGGCACAGGATTTACAGCAAAAGGGCTACAAGCTTATAGATTGCCAATTGTACACAGATCACCTGGCAAGTTTGGGGGCAAGGGAAATTTCTAGGGAATCCTTTATGGAACAGTTAAAGGCTTAGCACAAGTTCTGTTAAAAAGAACAGTTCGTATTCTGTACTCGCAGTGTAGTTTTCCGCTCGGTATTCACCTCCTATTTGTAATTTGGTCGTTGGACTAAGCACCCATCCCAGTTTGGGTGTAAATCTTTGGTCATATTCCGGGGTCATGGATCTGCCCACGCTTAAAAGGGATTCTGTAGAGATTACCAGATAAGGTTCGCCAACATCCAGTTTTTCGCCCATCAACGGGAAATCGGCCGCAAACCGATACCGAAATCTATGTACTGTATTATCACTGGTAATCCTTTGTTCAGATCTAAATCGGTTTCCGTACCGGATACTTCCATTTTTAAAGGTGACGTTGAACTGTTGGGTGAGTCGTAGTTCATTGTTGGCGTTGTTGTCAAAGGAATTTCGGATTCTATATTTTATGCCAAAACCAACACTTTGGTTGTCCCTTGTTTTAAGATTGGAAAAATGGTTGATGTCCATTTGCCTAACCGTAAGTTGAACATGAGAGTCCCTATAAAGAAAGGACCGGTTTTCAATTGAAAAGTTGTGGGAATAATTGGACGTTACATCATAATTCAGGGCCACCTGTGGATTCCAATAGCCCGTAAGTTTGTCCTGGGCCAAGTTTACGAAAGGGGCCATAAAAACAATCAGAACATGTAGTATGGAAATGCGTTTAATACAGGACATGGTCGTAGTTGGGAGGTAGGGACTTTCTCATTTTCTTAAAACTACCATCGGACCCAAAAAGCAGCTCGTAGTCAAAGTATTCCTTATCCTTTTTTCCCGCGACGATGAATTCATAGTTTATGCTGGGCAGGATCAGGTTTTGAAACGCATTCCGAATCGTTTTCTCCGTAGGCTCTTCTTTGGAAATAGGATATTGCTGTTGAATTCTTTTGATACGATATTTGGTAAAGGAATTATCGAGATATTTCAATATTTTTTCCAAGGGGTCCGATGGAATATCCACTTCTTTGATAAGTATTTCCACATCCTCCAAGGTTCCGTCTTCATCAAATTCAACACTGTACCATAACCTGTCCTTTTTGAACTTTGCCTCATAGCTGATTTTGGTACTGTCCGTTTCCCTGTAGAAACGGATTCTTTTAGCATCGTCTAACTTGTCATCGATAAGGTCCATTGCCGTTGAAGGAAATTGGCTTTTTCTGATCCGGTATTCCCGTTCATATTTATTTTGGGCGTTCACAAAACATCCAATAAGAATCAATAATGTAAGTAAACTATAGCTCTTCATATCTAAAACAACTTTTTTCGTGGTCGTTGACCATCCCAGTAGCTTGCATCATGGCATAGACCACGGTACTTCCAACGAATTTGAAGCCCCTTTTTTTGAGGTCTTTGCTAATGGTATCCGAAAGCGGTGTCGTCCCAGGGGCCTCCCTGTAATTTTCGACTTTGTTTTTAACGGGTTTGTTGGCTACGAACCCCCAATAATAATTACTAAAACTTCCAAATTCCTCTTGTATTTTAATAAATGCAAGGGCATTGGAAACAGTGGCATATACCTTCAGTTTGTTTCTTATGATACCTTGATTTTCTAAAAGTTCGTTTATTTTATTTTGATCGTACCGGGCTATTTTTTTATAGTCGAAATTGTCCAGGGCAATCCTGAAATTTTCACGTTTCCTTAAAACGGTTATCCAACTTAGGCCGGCTTGAAATGTTTCTAATATGAGAAACTCGAATAAGGTGGCATCATCCTTAACCGGAACGCCCCATTCCGTGTCGTGATAGGCCTCGTATAAGGCATCTCCCAAGCACCACCCACACCTTTTTACTTCTGTTTTATCACTGTGCATATCAAAAATACATGAGGGACAAAAGTAAAAAATCCCGCCACAAGTATTTTTGCGGCGGGACTTTTGTTTTTATTACCTTTTATTTTAAGGGAAGTAAACAAATGTTACTTTCTTTAAAGCAGGACTAATTGTTCGCTACGGTGGTTTTGCTTCTCAAATCAAGATATTCCAATTCTCCTGCTTCCAGTGCTTTCGCCATATCGGCCTTTACAAATTTATAGGAGTTAAAGAATTTCTTGCCATCAACGGCCGTAAGTTGGACCATGTCATCCTCCATTACCTTTACCACTTTGACCTTTACATCATCCAGGCTTTTGTAATTGGCAACGCCACCACGTTTTATGATGAAATTTGCCCTTGGAAAATGAATATGGTCAAAAGGTAGGTTCGTACTTTTTTGTATGGTAAAAATATCCCCAACCTTAACGTCGGCAGATTCGGTTTGTCCAAAAACACCAAAAGACACTAAAAACAATGTTAAAAATGATACTAAATGTTTCATAATACAATCAATTTAAGGTTCACAAATTAGGTTGTTAAAACAGTTTAATTTCCATGAACTATATGAAATTCGAAATTATAAACTTTTCAAATTATCATATCCATAAAATAACACCTGTTATTTCTTATTTCAAAAATAAAAGATCCAATTATCATAAAAGCATTACTTCTGTTAAAAAAAGTTAAACTTTTATTTTGTGATAGTATTGCTATTATATTCGCCAGTAATAACTATTAAAATTATGGAATGGAAGAGCTGTTTCAAGGTGTAAAAATTCGTGTGAACGATAAGTTATTTGTCAAAGACCCGGAATCGTCTGAGCTTGGGAAGTCCATTGTAAAGATGAGTATCGTTATGATGGGAGAGCTTGGATTCGAAAAATTCAATTTTAGAAAATTGGGCGAAAGAATAGGTTCCAATGAGAGTTCCATTTATCGCTACTTTGAGAACAAGCACAAGCTTTTATTGTATCTCACTTCATGGTACTGGGGATGGATGGAATACCAACTTGTTTTTGCTACCCATAACATTCCAAAGCCTGGCGAAAAACTGACCAAGGCCATTTATATGATCTCCAGGGAAATCACGGAGGACTCCAATTTTTCCCATATCAATGAGGTTCTTCTAAATAGAATCGTCATTAACGAGTATTCAAAATCCTACTTGACCAAAGAGGTGGATGAGGAAGATAAGGAAGGTTATTTTGCCAGCTATAAGAGATTGGCAAAAAGGTTAAGTGAAATGATAAAGCAGTACAATCCAAGCTACAAGTACCCATCCAGTTTGGCGAGTACCATATTAGGAGGTGCCCTGCACCAACACTTCTTAAAAGATCATTTTTCATCGATGACGGATTGTGGTGATGAAGTTACACCTACAGAATATTTGACCGACCTAGTCTTTAACGTTTTAAATCACACTAATGGCTAAAAAAATAATTACCGCATGGCAACGCTTAATAAGGATGCTAAAATTGGACAAAAAGGATGTCCGCCAAGTATTTTATTATGCAATTTTTGCCGGTTTGGTCAGTTTGACCTTGCCTTTGGGAATACAGGCCATAATCAATTTGATTCAGGGGGCACAGGTAACTACCTCCTGGATTATCCTCGTGATTTTGGTAACCTTGGGCGTGGCATTTCAAGGAGCGCTCCAATTGATGCAGATACGTATCATTGAAAATATCCAACAAAAAATATTTACTAGAAGTTCCTTTGAATTTGCCTATCGTTTTCCAAAGATAAAAATGTCAGAACTACGTAATTTTTATCCACCGGAACTGGCCAACCGTTTTTTCGATACACTGAACATACAAAAAGGAATTTCAAAATTATTGATTGACTTTCCCACAGCATTACTTCAAATTATTTTCGGTCTATTGCTGTTAAGTCTTTATCATCCGTTTTTTATCGCCTACGGAATTCTATTGTTGGGTTTGATCTATGTGGTCTTTAAGTACACCATTACAAAGGGTCTTGAAACAAGTTTACTGGAATCCAAACAAAAGTACAAGGTGGCCCATTGGATTCAGGAAGTGGCCAGGTGTATCGTAAGCTTTAAATTATCGGGGAAGACAAGTCACGCCCTTGAAAAGAACGACTATCTGACCGAAGGTTACCTAAAAGCAAGGGAAAACCACTTTAGAATTTTGGTGCTTCAGTTTATCCAAATGGTAGGTTTCAAAATTTTGGTTACTGGGGGACTATTGATCATTGGTGGACTTTTGGTACTCAATCAGGAAATGAATATTGGCCAGTTCGTAGCTGCGGAAATTATAATCCTACTGGTTATTAGTTCCGTAGAAAAGTTAATCGTTGGTCTAGAGTCCTTTTATGATGTGTTGACCGCTCTTGAAAAATTGGGACAGGTGGTCGATATGGAAATAGAACCTCAGCAGAAGGACCTTGAACTTCTGGACCAAGAGGATTTTAAAGTAGAGCTCGATACTATTACCTACTCGGTACCGGACAGGCAAAAGCCCATTTTGGATGGTATTTCCCTTCAGATAAATCCAAAGGACAGAATATTGATAAGAGGTACGAATGGCGCCGGAAAATCCAGTGTCTTACATCTTGTTTCCGGACTCATAGAGCCAACTAAAGGAAATATTTTTGTAAATGGTGTACGACTAAAGGCAGAAAACGTAAATCACTTTAGGTCAAAAGTGGGGCAATCCTTAAAGTTGGAGACTCCTTTTGAAGGTACATTGTTGAACAATATAACCTTTAATGATACTACCATACCTAAGGAGGATATTTTATGGGCTTTGGAGGTTACGGGACTTAGCCATATCGTTAGGGAAATGGACAATGGCCTGGATACCATGATTTTTCCCGAAGGCAAGCAAATTTCCTATACCGTTGCCAAGAAAATTGTGTTGGCCAGAAGTTTGGTCAAACGGCCCAAGCTACTGGTTCTTCGCGATCCCTTAGATCAATTCGATGCTGAAGAGGCGGATCGCATTATGGATTATCTCACCCATCCGGATAGGCCATGGAGTCTAATGGTCGTAAGTGATGACCCAAAATGGGTAACTAGGTGTGGCCGTATAATCAATTTGGCCGATGGTAAAATTTTAAACAACGAATAGCGCTATGTTGAATATATCTAAAACCGTATTAAATAGAAGCGTGGACCTATCGGGTTACAAAGCTGTGCAAAGGGTCAGCCAACACAAGTACAATAAACATTTCAACCGTTTTCTGATTGTGCTAGCGGTAATCTTTATTATCATGCTCTTTTTACCATGGACCCAGAACGTTCGCGGAAGGGGTTTTTTGACCACCCTAACACCCGATCAAAGGCCTCAGACCATACAATCACCAATTCCTGGGCGTATAGAGAAGTGGTTTGTAAGAGAGGGCGACTTTGTGGAAAAAGGGGATACCATATTACATATATCCGAAGTAAAAAACGAATATTTTGATCCAAGGTTGGTGGAGCGAACCGGAATGCAGATCAAAGCAAAGGAAATGTCTGTCACCTCATATCAGGAAAAAGTGAAGGCACTAGAAACCCAGATAGGTGCCTTGAACAAGGAACTCTCCTTGAAATTGGAACAGGCACAGAACAAATTGCTTCAGGCAAGGTTGAAAGTACAGAGCGATAGTATTGACTTGGAAGCTGCAAAGACTAACATCACCATTGCACAAAGACAATTTGACCGTACCACCCAATTGGAGTCTGAAGGCCTTAAGGCCGTAACCGATGTAGAGGAAAAAAGATTGAAGTTGCAGGAAACCCAAGCGAAACTGATCTCACAGGAAAATAAGTTGTTGGCCAGTAAAAACGAAGTTTTGAATGCCCAAGTGGAAATCACAAGGGTACAGGCAGAATATGCTGATAAGATTGCAAAGGCCCGTAGCGATAAGTTTACTGCGCAGTCCAGTCAGTTCGATTCTGAGGCACAGGTGACCAAGTTAGAGAACGAGTTTACCAATTATTCCATCCGCAACGACCTCTATTATATTAGGGCACCGCAAAGCGGATTTATAAACAAGGCCATTCAAGCTGGTATAGGAGAGACCTTTAAAGAAGGAGATCGTTTGGTAGGCATTATGCCGGCAAAATATGATATGGCGGTGGAAACCTTTATAGAGCCCATAGATTTGCCATTGATGCACCTAGGAGAGAAAGCAAGAATAGAATTTGACGGATGGCCCGTCATTATTTTCAGCGGATGGCCAAATGTATCCTACGGTACCTATGGAGGGGTTGTCGTTGCCATTGAAACGTTCATCAGCGAAAATGGAAAATACAGAATTTTGTTGGCCCCAGATCCTGAGGACCATCCATGGCCGAAAGATCTTAGAGTGGGTTCAGGTGCCAATACTATAGCCTTATTGGATGATGTTCCTATTTGGTTTGAACTATGGAGACAATTGAATGGCTTCCCTCCAAATTATTACCAACCGGAGGGGGCGAAAGCGGAACCGGTCAAAAAATAACTATGAATAAGTATTTTATCCTAATACTACTATTTTTCTGTAGTTTTTTGGTAAATGGGCAGCAAAACGATACGTTGGTCCTTAAGTTCAACGAATATCTTGGATATGTCAAAAGATTTCATCCTATTGCCAAGCAGGCGGAACTTGCCTTAAGTACGGGTCAGGCAAACTTGTTAAAGGCAAGGGGCGGTTTTGACCCCAAGTTGGATGTGGACTACGAACGTAAGGATTTTAAGGGTACAGAGTATTATGACCGTTTAAACGCTACCTTCAAGATACCCACATGGTATGGTATAGAACTCAAGGGTAATTTTGAGCAGAATGAGGGCGAGTTTATAAACCCCGAGGAATCCGTACCGGAAAACGGACTGTATAGCGCTGGTATCTCCCTATCACTTGGACGTGGTTCTTGGATAAACGAACGTATGGCAACCCTAAAACAAGCCAAGTTTTTCAGGGAACAAAGTAAAGCAGACCGGGATTTGCTCGTGAACCAAATATTGTTCGATGCTTCTTTGGCTTACTTTAAATGGTTACAGGCCTATAGGGATAGTCAAGTATATTCGAATTTTTTGGAAAATGCCCAGATCCGTTTTACAGGAATAAAAAAGAGTGCCCTTGCAGGTGATATCGCCGCCATTGATACGGTAGAAGCGAAAATTGCGGTACAGAATAGGGCCTTGGAACTGGAACAGGCACGGGTTACTTTGGTGAACAAATCTATGGAACTTTCTAATTTCCTTTGGTTGGGCGATAATATCCCTGTGAATTTGCAGTCCAATGTAATCCCAGAGGACAATCTGGACTTGGAAATCGATGAAACTTTTGAAATTTTAGGCAAACCCTTGGACAGTTTTTCCTTGGAAAACCACCCAAAATTGAAAAGTCTGGGGTTTAAGGTCGATGGACTCATTGTGGACAAAAGATTGAAAACAAATAAACTCCTGCCTACCATTGATGTAGATTATAACCTGCTAACGGAAACTCCGGAATTGGCAAATTCACTTCAGACTGATTATTACAAAGGAGGAGTAACCTTTCAGTTGCCTTTATTCCTTAGAAAGGAACGCGGCGATTTACGATTGGCGAAAATCAAATTACAGGATGCACGGTTGGAATATGACAATGCAGAGGTGGCCATACAAAATAAGGTAATAGCCATATATAATGAGTTGGATTCATTTGAAGATCAAAACCGTTTGATTTTGGATATTGTTACAAACTATCAAAGTCTATTGACGGCCGAAGAACGAAAGTTCAGTTTTGGTGAGAGCTCTCTTTTCCTAATAAATTCAAGGGAAAGTAAACTTATCGATGCGGTACTGAAACAGAATGAAGTCCAGAATAAATATTATACGGCCAAGGCAAAGCTTTTCAACAGTTTGGCCGTGAATCCCGTGAATCTTTAATTTTCCCGTTTATGGCATTATCAAATGTACATATAGGCCCAAATCTTAAGCAATTTGTCAAGGACGCCTTTTTTTTGTTAGGCGGAATTCTCGCTGCCGCATTTGGATTGGAAAGTTTCCTATTGCCAAATCAATTTATTGATGGTGGTGCAACGGGTATCTCCTTACTCTTGGCTGAGGTCTATGAAATACCTTTGTATGTACTGATCATTCTTGTTAATATACCTTTCATTTTTTTGGGATATAAGGTCATAGGAAGACAATTTACGATTAAGACCACCATAGCCATTGTTGGTTTAGCTTTTGTTTTGGTAACATTGGATTTCCCAGAAGTTACCCAAGACAAACTTTTGGTAGCCGTTTTCGGTGGTTTTTTTCTTGGCGCAGGTATAGGACTTTCCGTTCGGGGTGGTGGTGTATTGGATGGAACTGAAATCTTGGCCATCTACTTGAGTAGGAAGATGGGAACGACCATTGGGGACATCATCATACTCATCAATGTTTTGGTTTTTATGGCCGCAGCGTATTTGCTTTCAGTGGAGTCCGCCCTGTACTCCATGTTAACCTATTTAGCGGCATCCAAAACCTTGGACTTTGTAATAGAAGGTATCGAGGAATACACAGGGGTTACCATAATTTCAGATCATAGCGAACAGCTTCGGGATATGATCATCAATGTTTTGGGAAGGGGAGTGACTATTTATCCCGCAAAGGGAGGATATGGAAAGAATGGCGCTCATAACGAATACGATGTGCTTTTTACGGTAATTACGCGGTTGGAAATTCGGAAATTGAATATTGAAATATCCAAAATAGATCCAAAGGCCTTCGTAGTTATGAGCAAGATAAACGACACACGGGGTGGGATGATCAAAAAGAGAAATATAAAATAATAGTAATACTATTAAAAAAGAAAGTTTAACACTCAATTAACATAGTAAATATTTTAAATTCTTCTTGCTGTCACTATCTTTGCACAGTATTAATTAATAATATATATGAAGAATAATTTTTATTTTTTGTTGATTTCGTGTGTAACTTTTTCAATGGTCCATGCCAAGGAGCTAGATCAAAACGTTGAACCTATACATAGCAAGGTCTCCAAGGAATGCGAACTATTGGATTGTAGAGCCCTTAGCACCCCCAAGTTGTTAATAAACGAGGGACCGTCATTAATAGAGGTGGACTATGAGGTAGACCTTGGTTTTGACCCCTACCTGTTTCTGTCCCCGGATTTCGACCCTTATTTTGGTATGGAATTGAACATTGATTCGTTAATACTTATGGAGGATGAGGATGAGGTAGACCTTGGTTTTGATACCTCACTTTATTTGCCAAAGAATTTTAATCCTTATTTGGGAATGTGAGTTTTGTTTGGTTTGGTTAGTTTGGGCCGGTCTTGTTTCTTCTTTAAAGACCGGCCCTTTCTTTTGTCCATAATAAAATGTAAGGTTTGGTAAATATTCCCAACCAATCAATTTTGAATTTACGATACTATGAAATGAGCCATAACAAGTCTTGATACCAACCGGGATGGTTATTGGCGAAAACGAAGTTTCATGAATACCGCTGAAAAGCAAATAGTAAATAATGAACTAAATCAAAGATTCATGAACACCTTTTGGAAATACAATAAACAGCGATGTGAATAATTGCATCTGACCTATGAAAAACAATAAAAATATACAGATGAAAGTATTTACAAAGACATCTTTGGCCAACGCACTTGAAGTCGCTTTTACATATAATCAATATTCGCAGTTGGTGCAGAGCTTGGCAAGCGAGGGAAAATCTACGGGAGAGGATGCTACAGAGGCTTATATAAACTATACCAAGTTGAACGCAAAGCGCATGCAGCGATGGGATAAGACCTTAAAATTTTCCGAGGAATCTGTGAGCCTCTTGAAATCCTTCCCAAATAAGGTAAATTGGTTGGTGTTTACGGAAAGTTGGTGCGGGGACGCATCGCCCGCATTGCCCGTTATGAACAAGATTGCAAAAATCAATCCCAACATTTCCCTTAAAATCATTTTAAGGGACGAACATCCGCAGCTTATGCGGCAATTTTTGACCAATGGTGCATGGTCCATTCCAAAACTCGTACAACTTGAACCTGAATCCAATAGGGTTCTTGGTACCTGGGGTCCCCGTTCGTCCAACGCGACCCAATTGGTAGAGGCCTTTGAAAAGGAGCATGGTACTTTGACCGCTGCCTTTAGGGAGCAGCTTCAGATATGGTACAATAAGGATAAGGGACAGAGTATACTGGAGGACCTTTTACTCCTACTTTCCTTGAAATAGATACGTGATCGTGCCTTTCTGACTTGGCTTATCGGAAACGCTAAATTGTGCCTTATAGGCATAGGCAATGGCATTGTCTACCAAGCAGCCGTTTGAAGTGCCGGAGCTTTTTTCGTTAAAACTGGCATCGGTTACTTGACCAAGGTTATTGACTTCTATATTCACCACTACTTTTCCGCCTTCAATACACGTATAAATAGGTGGGGGTAAACGGTATCCGTTTCTATCGATCAAGGAAAAGGAAATGGACGTACGCCTTTCCGCGAGGTAGTTGGTGTATTCCTCTTTTTTTGCCTCTTTTTCACCCAATAGTTGCTTTTTTTCCTCTCTTTTCTTTGCGAGTTCCTTAACACGCTCAACAAAATCGCCGTCAGACATAAGGTTTTCGGCCAGTTCCCCATTATTTTCCATGGCCCTTTCCTCCATGAGTTCCTCTAGAGTTTGCAAAGGCTCCGGATTGCCAACATTCGGTTTGGCCGTTTCATTGAAGGCCATATGACTTTTTATGGCTTCGGTCTTGGCAAGTTCTTCCAGCAATTCTTCCTCCTCCTTTGTAAGTTCCTCAGGTTCTTCCAATACCATCTCAACCACGTAGTCGTCATCATCTTCCTCTTGGCCGCCCAAATGGATATTGTACAATGTCAAGACAACGATACCCATAGAAAACAGGGTAATCAAAAAAGAGAGTTGTTGTCTGTTGAGATTCATGTGTATATAACCGATTTTTCCCAAAAATATTTCAGTAAATCGACGAACGGGAATTTACTAAAAATTCATCGATATAACGATTACTGCAAAATCCGTTCCGATAAATCCGATGGGTCCTGGGATATATCTACGTTAAAATCGCCTATTTTGGTTCTTCTCAACCCGGAGAGATGCCCGCCAGAGCCCAAGGCCTTGCCAAAATCATGCGCTATGGAACGTATATACGTTCCTTTGCTGCAGGAGATTCTAAAGTCGACCTCAGGCAATCGAACATCCGTTATTTCAAAGGAATGGATGTGCACTTTTCTTTTGTTGATGGCGACATCTTTTCCTTCCCTTGCGTATTCATACAAGCGTTTACCACCTTTTTTTATGGCCGAAAAAACAGGCGGCGCCTGCTCGATTTCCCCAATGAACCCTGAAGTTGTTTTAATGATTTGCGCTTCCGTAATATGGTCTATGGCAAATTTTTCATCAATTTCCGTTTCCAAATCGTAGGAAGGTGTGGTACCGCCCAAGGTAATAGTGCCGGTATACTCCTTTGTCTGACCCTGGTACTCCGGAATTCTTTTGGTGAACTTTCCGGTACAGATAATAAGTAGTCCTGTGGCCAAGGGGTCTAGCGTACCGGCATGGCCAATCTTTATTTTTTTAAGTCCGAATTTCTTCCGGATCGCCCATTTTAACTTGTTCACCGCCTGAAATGAGGACCAGCCCAAAGGCTTGTCTATAAGTAATAGCTGACCGTTCAAATAATCTTCCTTGGTCAAGGTCTCCATTAAGGTTTTGTATTTAAGGTTTATGGGTTTGCAATTCCGAAGATGATAGCAATTAGGCCCACGATTAGACAATAGATGGCAAAATAAGAAAGCTTGCTTTTTCTCACCAGTTGAATCATCCAGGTACAAGCGGCCAGTCCTGCAACAAAGGCGGCCAAGAATCCGGCTCCCATGGCCATATTGTTTTCGCCGTTAAACGTAAGTTCGCCCCCCAACAGGTCCTTGGCGATTTTACCGAATATCAGGGGTACCACCATTAAAAAGGAAAACCTGGCAGATTTTGATTTGTCCACGCCCAAAAGTACCGATGTGGATATGGTGGCCCCGCTCCTTGATATCCCGGGCAGCATGGCAATGGCCTGGGAAATTCCTATGACAAAGGCACTCCCAAAGCCTACCTTTTTATCCGTGTCCTTCGCCTTATCGGCAAAATAGAGCAATACGGCCGTAATCAACAACATAAAACCAACGAACATAACATTACCCCCAAAAAAAGCCTCCAACTGTTCTTCAAAAAACAGGCCCACCAAAACTGCGGGAATCATGGAAACGATGATTTTGGCACTGAATTGGCTTTCCTCGTTCCATGAAAATTGAAATAGTCCCCTAATGATTTCCCCAATGTCCCTTCTAAACACCACAATGGTGCTCAAAGCCGTGGCAAAGTGCAGCACCACTGTAAACAGCAAACTTTCCTCGGGAACGGAATTGTCGCCCAAAATTGCCTTGCCCAATTCTAAATGTCCGCTAGAGGAAACTGGAAGAAACTCGGTCAAACCTTGAACGATTCCGAGTATGATTGCATCTAAAATATCCAACTTAGTCTTTCTTTTTGTGAGGATTCAATAATATGGCGTAGACCTCTATTCCCAAGCCAATCAATACCAAGGTAGGTGCCAGGCGGATTCTTCTAAAATTATAGATCTCCGAGTTAAAAACGTTTGGGTCATCACTACCACCGCCACTCATCAGTATAAATCCCAAGGCGATACACGCAACGCCAATGAACATGAAAAGGTAATTCTTTTTCTGAAAAATAAATTCCCGTCTAGGGTTCTGGTTTACTTTGTCCTTCTTACTCATTTGGCAAATTTAGTAATATAATTCGTCTGTTCTGAGATTTAAGAAACGCTGGGTGGCAAAGTAGGTGCTGAGGAGGGAGATAACAATTCCCAAAAGAAACACACCAACCAGGAGAATAACCAGGATGATAGGGTCTTCCAAAAGTCCCAAGTCCTGAAAATTGGTGTTCACGTAATAAATTACCCCTGCAATGGCCAAAAGCGCAAGGAGCGCCCCCAACATACCCAATTTGATGTTCTGCCATAGGAAGGGCTTTCGAATAAAGCTTTTTGTGGCCCCTACCATTTGCATGGTTTTGATAATGAACCTTTTGGAATAGATGGATAACCGTATGGAGCTGTTGATCAATAATACCGCGATTACGGTAAAAATGGCACTAGCCACCAAAATCCAAAATCCTATTTTTTCTACACTCTTGGCGACCATACTTACCAATACCCGATCGTAGCTTACCTCGTCCACATAACTTTTCTCTTCCAGGGTGGCGGCTATTTCCGCGACCTTTTCGGCCGTGACAAAATCGGCATTCAATTTAACGTCTATGGAATTCTTAAGCGGATTGTAGCCCAAGTAATCCACAAAATCCTCCCCTATTTCCTTGCTGTGCTGGGCTGCGGCCTCTTCTTTGGATACATAGGTGGCCGACTTCGTATATTCAGACATTGCCAATGTTTTCTGCAATTGCTCCACCTCCATATCCTTGGCATCTTCCTTTAAAAAAATGGAAATGGTAATCTGCTCCTTGGATCGGTCCGCCATTTTTTTGGTATTTAGGACCAGCAATCCCAAAATGCCCAAAAGAAACAGTACCAAGGCGATACTCAATACGACCGAGAAATAGGACGAGATCAATTTCCTTCTTTGATATCTTTCAAATGCTTTGCTCATAGTAACGTATCGGCATGTAAAAATAGAAAAGTAATGTGAATTGAATCATAAAAAATAGGAACACTCACCGCTTTAGGGTGAAATGCCCGGTACGGACCAAGGTGTCCAACTTTATCCGGTACCAATAATCCGATTCCGGCATGGGAGCGCCCAAGAAGTTTCCATCCCAAGAGGCATTTGTACCACTGCCAAATTTTAATAATTTCCCATACCGATTATAGATGGAAAGCTCCACATTGTTAAAGGACTCGATGCCTTCCGGAATTAAAAGGTCATTCGAGGTATCGCCGTTCGGTGTAAAGAAATTGGGGACAACAATATGCAGATAATCGGTCGTGACGATGCCACAGTTGGTCTTGTCCCTAATGGATATGGTATACGGCCCTCCCGTAACGGCCTCAAAAACGGGGCTGTCCTGAAAACTACTTCCATCCAAAGAGTATTCGAAATCCCCTGAATTTTGGGTCGTAATGATGATGGAGCGTCCGTTGGAAGTAATCGAATCCAATCTTGGTGCATCAATTTGGTTCAATGTAATGGTCCGTGTACTGGAACATCCATTGCTATCAGTGACGGTCACGGAATACTCCCCGGGAGCGTTAACCGAAATATCGCGTGTAGTCTCCCCAGTACTCCAGGTATAACTAACATTGTCAATTTCAGCCGATAAAAAGGCCGTATCCCCCTCGCAAAAAGTTTCAGTGCTGTCAAAAACTTGGGGCAAAGGATTAAAGGTCAGGGTGACTGCCGTTCTGGTAGCGGATGGACAATCGACTTCACTCGAATTCGCCTCCGCATAGTAGGTGCCTGCTTCGGTGGGGGAAAACTCCCTGTTGTTTTCCAAAAGTAGGTTTCCCCCAGTAGGGGCATCATACCAATTTACACTATAAATATCAGCACTATCCACGATTAAAGTGGCGGTTTCATTCTCGCATACGGACACGTCGCCATTGTTTGTGGGTGGTGGCGGTATGGGCACGATATTGATTTCAAAAACATCGGATAGCACATTACAAAGGTCATTGGATACGTTGATCGGGTCCTCCGCTACTTTTACGCGGTAAAAACGGGTCGAATTTATCAGTGGGGTGGTAAATGTGTTTGAGGTCTCACCGGGTACATCGGTCCAAACTTGATTATCCGTACTTTCCTGCCATTGATAGGCATGGGTAGAAAAAATGGAATTATCAGGATTGGCCACCAATATTGCAGATACCGAACCTTGATTTTCACAGGTTACAATGAAATCCTCGGCTTGGTCCGTGGCCACGCTTACGCTATCGCCACAGGATTTAAAGACAATATCGTCAATGGCGAGATCGTTACCGCACCCACCATTGCTATTGTTCCGCATTTTGAGGATGACGGAGGTCTGCCCGGGCAGGGTCTGGAATACCAAGGCAAATTGTTGCCAGGCTGCCGTGGTCATGGCCTGAATATTTCCAGTATCCCCTTGGGCCAAAAGATTGGTGTCGGTTTGGTCCCAGATCTGATAGCGAACGTTGATGGGAATATTGTTTCCGTCGCAACCACCCGTACGCTGCAGATTTATGAGCCAAGAGGAAAATTCATAGGTGGTATTTTCACACAGACCTGTTACGGCACGCTGATAAAATTCTCCGGCCGTAAAACTGGCATTTACGATAAAAGCCTTTCCGTTGGTGTCTCCGGGAGTGTGGTCCTGTACGTTCTGCCAATCAAAATAATTGGTAGTGCTGGAAATGGTATAGTCGCCATCGTTGGGCGTTCCCGTGGTAAAATTATAGGTAGTGGTCCCGGGCGGAAGTTCAGGTCCGTCCACCGTACCAGAACCAAAATCCTCCGTAAAAATGGGGTCTCCAGAGCTGCCCGTACAAAAACCTAACTGCGCCCTTCCTTTCACGGCCGCCAAAACCAGAAAGAGGACAAAACAAAGAAAGTATTTGGGACTTTTGGTATTCACGGTACTAAAGGTACGTTTTTGGAAAAGAAAGCAGCGCTTTTTTGGTTCAATGAAGTTAAAGGGGTAATTCGTCAATATCTTTTCAACTTTCGTCGAATAGGTCTATTTTTGTGGCCTAACAAAATAAAGGTCTGGAATGTGATAGTTATGTGGCTAAAATCTGGCTGGACCTCTGTATTAGTATCGAAAGAATGAATTACAATTTCAACGAAATTGAGGCCAAATGGCAAAAATATTGGGAGGATAATCAAACCTTTAAAGCCGAAAATGTATCGGACAAGGAGAAGTTCTATGTGTTGGATATGTTTCCCTATCCCTCAGGAGCAGGACTACATGTGGGACATCCGTTAGGGTATATCGCCAGTGATATCTATGCCCGTTATAAAAGGCATAAGGGGTTCAACGTGTTGCATCCGCAGGGATATGACTCCTTTGGTCTGCCGGCAGAGCAATACGCTATTCAGACTGGGCAACATCCTGCCATTACTACAGAGGCGAACATCAAGACATACAGGAGGCAGTTGGACCAATTAGGCTTTTCGTTCGATTGGAGCCGGGAGGTGCGTACTTCGGACCCCAGCTATTATAAATGGACCCAGTGGATTTTCATTCAACTGTTCAATTCCTGGTACAATACCGATGCCGATAAGGCCGAGGATATAGAGACGCTGACCAAAATTTTTGAAACCGAAGGTAACAAAAGCGTACATGCCGTTTGTGACGACGACACCCCGATATTTTCCGCGGAGGATTGGAATTCTTTTTCCCCCAAGGATAAGCAGGCGATGTTGTTAAAATATAGGCTGACCTACCTTGCGGAAAGTGAGGTAAACTGGTGTCCCGCTTTGGGAACCGTATTGGCCAATGATGAAATTGTGAACGGGGTTTCCGAGCGTGGTGGCCATCCGGTCATCCGAAAAAAAATGACGCAATGGAGCATGCGCATCACCGCTTATGCCCAACGTTTGCTGGACGGGCTGGACAAAATCGATTGGCCGCAGCCTCTGAAGGATTCCCAGACCAATTGGATCGGAAGAAGTGAGGGAGCTTCCGTTAAGTTTAAAGTTCAAAGTTCAAAATCAAAAGTTGATAAAATAGACGACTCAATCAACACTCATAATTCTGCACTCTACATTGAAGTCTTCACCACCCGCCCCGATACCATTTTTGGGGTTTCTTTCATGACCCTGGCACCGGAGCATGAATTGGTGTCCCAAATCACCACCCCTGAACAAAAAGCTGAGGTTGAGGCCTATATCGAGGCTACGGCAAAGCGCTCCGAACGCGACCGTATGGCGGATGTAAAGACAATTTCAGGAGCCTTTACCGGGGCGTATGCCGAGCATCCTTTTACCAAGGAACCCGTACCTATTTGGATTGGTGATTATGTATTGGCGGGTTATGGTACAGGAGCGGTGATGTCCGTTCCCTGCGGCGACCAGCGCGATTACGATTTTGCGACCCATTTTGGGATAGCTATTCCTAACATATTCGAGGGAGTGGATATTTCCGAAGAAGCTTATGCTGAAAAATCCGGATTTGTATTGAAGAATTCTGGGTTTTTGAACGGATTGGGGTACAAGGAAGCTACCAAAATGGCCATAGCCGAATTGGAAAAATTGGGTCAGGGTAAGGGCAAAGTGAACTACCGTTTGCGCGATGCCGTCTTTAGCCGTCAACGCTATTGGGGCGAACCCTTTCCGGTCTATTATGATGCCGATGGTATGCCTCAGATAATCGAAACTCAATATTTGCCCATTACCTTACCGGAAGTAGAAAAGTACCTGCCTACGGAAACAGGGGAACCACCTTTAGGCAATGCTACGGAGTGGGCTTGGGACACTAAAAATAATGAAGTGGTATCCAATGAGCGCATAGACCATAAAACCGTTTTTCCCTTAGAGTTGAACACCATGCCGGGTTGGGCGGGGAGTTCCCAGTATTTCAATCGCTATATGGACCCGCATAACGACGAGGCCATTTTCTCTCAAGAAGCCATCAACTATTGGCAGGATGTGGATCTATACATAGGCGGTAGCGAGCATGCGACAGGCCATTTGCTGTATTCCCGTTTCTGGCAAAAGTTCATGTTCGACAAAGGTTTGGTGCCCAAAGATGAGTTTGCCAAAAAACTCATCAATCAGGGGATGATTACTGGTGAAAGTGCATTTGCTTTAAGAATTGGTTTTAATATTACTTTTTTTGGAGATAGTAGTTTTGGAAAAATAAAAACAATCTCCGGCTATGGATCTTTGGATAATTTAAGTGAAATTGAAAAAGAACAATTAAAGGAACTTCAAGAAAAGTACGAATTTATAAAAGGACATTTCCTTTCTGAAGAGGTAGTAGCTCATTTTAAAAAGGGGAATGATGATAATAAAACTAGTCTTAAGATTAGGGAGAAATTAACTTCATATTTTTTAAAAAATCTTGAATCTGAATTAAAAAAGATAGGGTTACATGAAAAAGTTAAAGTTGAGTTTACTCCTGTAGGAAATAAATACAACTTTTACAAGACCAGAGTTCCAGTTGATTTTGTAAATATTAAAAATGAATTAGATTTTAATAAATTCAAAAATTGGCAGAAAGAATTTCAAAATGCTGAAATGCTTTCTTATAAGGAAGATGTTTTTATTGTTTCGCGTGAAATCGAAAAAATGTCCAAATCCAAATATAATGTGGTGAACCCAGATGCCATTTGTGCGGAATATGGGGCGGACAGTCTCCGGTTGTACGAAATGTTCCTGGGCCCCTTGGAGCAATCCAAACCTTGGAATACCGCAGGGATTACGGGGGTGCATTCCTTCTTGAAAAAACTTTGGAGGCTTTATCACTCCGGTCCTAACGGAGAATTCTACGTGTCGGACGCCCCTCCCTCGGAGGGGCAGGGGGAGGCCCTCAAGACCTTGCACAAGACCATCAAAAAAGTAGAGGAGGATATCGAGAACTTCAGTTTCAATACATCGGTATCCACGTTTATGATCTGTGTGAACGAATTGTCCGCGCAAAAATGCAATTCCAGGGCCATCTTGGAACCTTTGGCCATTTTGGTGTCGCCCTATGCGCCACATATCGCGGAGGAACTTTGGGAGCAATTGGGCCACATTGAGTCCATTTCCACAGCGCCGTTCCCAAAATTCGAGGAAAAGTATCTGGTGGAAAGTAGCAAGGAATACCCCATTTCCTTTAACGGGAAGACGCGGTTTACGTTGGAACTTCCTATGGGTATGACCAAGGAGGAAATTGAAGCTACCGTAATGGCCTATGAAAAAACCCAACAACAATTACAAGGGAGAACCCCAAAGAAGGTCATCGTAGTTCCGGGAAAAATTGTAAACATTGTTGGTTAAAATGGTTTTCCGCTTCCCCAAGGACTAAAAGGTATATCGAATTTTAATTGCGCCCTCCTTCTTTAGAGGTACACTAAAGAGGGAGGGTGTTTTCTTTGATATTATATTTATTTTTAAGATGACCCTATATATTTTTGGGGGTGTATGGTTTAAAATGGCATTTAATTCGAAATAACCCCTCCTTTTATCGAATAATTGTTCTGTAAAAATTAAAATTATCGCACCTTTACCCCATAATTATAAAATAGACTAGTATGATTGTGGGTATTCCAAAAGAGATTAAGAACAACGAAAGCAGGGTTGGGATGACACCGGCCGGCGTTTTTGAATTGGTAAAGAACAACCATACCGTGTATGTACAGTCCGGTGCAGGGAAAGGAAGCGGTTTTTTCAATAAGGATTATCAACAGGCCGGGGCCGTCATTTTGGATACCATCGGACAGGTATATGCCATGAGTGAAATGATCGTCAAGGTCAAGGAGCCCATAGAAGAAGAGTACGAACTGATTCAAGAGGGACAGATTTTGTTCACCTATTTCCATTTTGCATCGAGCGAAGCATTGACCAAGGCCATGATCCGTCAGAAAGCCATCTGCATCGCCTATGAAACCGTGGAGGACGAAGATGGGACATTGCCGTTGTTGACCCCAATGTCTGAAGTGGCGGGTAGAATGGCCATTCAGCAAGGGGCAAAATATTTGGAGAAACCTGTTAAAGGTCGCGGTGTACTATTGGGGGGCGTTCCCGGGGTTGCTCCGGGTAGGGTATTGGTGCTAGGCGCGGGTGTCGTTGGGATACAAGCTGCTAAAATGGCAGCCGGTCTGGGCGCACACGTCACCATTTTGGATATCAATATGAAGCGTTTGCGTTACGTGAACGATGTGATGCCACCGCATGTGGTCACCGAATTTTCAAACGAGTTTAATATCAGAAAGCATATAAAAACCCACGACTTAATTATTGGTGGGGTGCTATTAAAAGGAGCAAAAGCTCCGAACCTTATCACTAGGGACATGTTGAAAGACATGCGACCCGGAACCGTAATAGTGGACGTGGCCGTAGACCAAGGCGGATGTGTAGAAACTACAAGACCTACCACTCATGAAGACCCGGTATACATCATAGATGATGTGGTGCACTATTCCGTCGCGAATATGCCCGGTGCAGTTCCATATACCTCTACCATGGCATTGACCAATGTTACTTTGCCATATGCGCTCAAACTCGCAAACTTGGGTTGGGAAGCCGCATGTAAAAAAGATGCTTCCTTGGCAAAGGGATTGAACATTGTGGCCGGTAAGGTGGTGTATGAAGAAATCATAGAGGCCTTTGGTTGGAAGGAGGCCTTTGCCTAATCGTACAAATTGTCAGTTTTTGAAGACCCCAACAGCCCGTACCGACTAATTTACGGGTTTGGCGGGGTTTTTGCTTTTCAGTATTCGATTCCCGTAAAAAAGGGAATCTTATGTATATTTATTGAAACTAAAAATTGAAACGTTATGATGGGATATTATATATTGATCGGTGCTATTGCCTTGGTAAGTTGGCTTGTAAGTAGCCGATTAAAAAGTAAGTTCAAACATTACTCTAAAGTCCATTTACAAAATGGCATGAGCGGTGCCGAGATAGCCGAAAAAATGTTGGCGGATCATGGTATTCGCGATGTTAAGGTGGTTTCCACACCTGGGATGTTATCGGACCATTACAATCCAAAAAATAAAACGGTGAACTTGAGTGAAGGTGTGTATAATCAGCGAAATGCCGCAGCAGCCGCGGTTGCAGCGCATGAGGTAGGCCACGCTGTACAACATGCACAGGCCTACGAGTGGTTGACCATGCGCTCGAAACTGGTGCCAGTAGTCAGTGTAACATCAGGAATGTCCACATGGGTCGTTTTTGGCGGATTGGCCCTAGGTGCCGCTGCAGGAGTAGGATTTGGATATTGGGTTGCCGTGGCCGGATTGATCATGATGGGAATGGCGACTTTGTTCAGTTTTATCACCCTACCGGTAGAATATGATGCCAGTAACCGCGCTTTGGCATGGCTCAAGAATAGGAATATGGTGACTCAGTCAGAATATGCAGGTTCTGAAGATGCCCTAAAATGGGCCGCTAGGACCTATTTGGTAGCGGCCATTGGTTCCTTGGCCACCTTGGTATACTGGGGACTTCAGGTTTTTGGAGGAAGGGATTAACTTCTCTCGATACAATTTTCAAAGCCTTTCCAAGATTGGGAAGGCTTTTTATTTGTTCAAATTTTAGGCAGGCATTGGATTATGAACCATTTCCTTTTGTGAAATTGTTTCGGTTGTAATAGTCAATCCCTTGATGAGGGTTTTATATGGTAATCTGTCGGTCTATTTGCTGTGCCAACGATATGAAGGTTTCCGTTCTGGAAACTCCTTCTATTTGTTGGATTTCCTTGTTGAGGACATGCATCAAATGTTCGTTGTCCTTGCAAAGAATTTTGATAAGGATGGACCAGTTGCCCGTAGTATAATGGCATTCCAAAACTTCGGGGATTTTTTCCAATTGTTTCACCGCAGCGGGATTGCTCATGGCCTTGTCCAAATAAATACCGATATAGGCCATCGTAGTATAGCCCATGGCCCTTGGGTTTATAATAAACTTGGAGCCTTTCAATAATCCCGATGCTTCCAGTTTGCGCAATCGTTGATGAATGGCGGCACCGGAAATACCAATGCTTCGGGCGATTTCCAATACCGGTTTCCGGGCATCCTCCATTAAAAAGCGCAATATTTTCTTGTCTATTCCGTCAATCTTAGTGTTTTTGTTATCGGACTTCATGATTACAATTTCAAATTGAAATCAAAAATACGTAAACACCATGAATATGTGAGTTTAACTCGCTACGGAATCGGGATTATAGCCCAAATAGGGAACTTCGTATTCCTTGAAATTGATGCCCAAGGTCTCCAATTCCTTGAGGATGGGTTGATAGACTTCCTTGGAAATGGGCATTTGAACTCCGGGCGTGGTGATTTTTCCGTTCAGGATTTTTAAGGCGGCGATGGCTACCGGCAAGCCTACCGTTTTGGCCATGGCGGTATGCACCCGATCTTCACCAATCACGACCAATTTGGAATCGATTTGTTTTTTTTCGCCATTCAATTCGTATCCAAACTTATGGTACATAACGATCATATCCTTTTCGGTTTCGCCCAAGGTCCATTTGTCTTCCAAAATTTTCTGTAAAGCCTGTGCCGGAGTAGCATCAGGGATACCAATAGTCCTCGTTTTATCGAAAAGGTTCAGTTCCACAAGCTTTTCCCAAGTACTATCGTCCTGATCTATTTTTAAATAATGCCTCAGTTTCAGTTCCACAGAATCCGTAGGTGAGTAGGGAAGAAAGAGATTGATAAATTCCCGATAGGTCATATTTTCCGAATCCTCGATAGTATAGGTATCGTCCGTGGCCCCCAGTTGCACAAAAATGTTCCAAGCCTTTGAAAAGCCAACGCGGCGCATCGTACCCCTATAAATGGTGAGCGCGTTCTGTAGACCGTAGGCTTCCCTATAATTTAGGGAGTCCCTGTTGGCATAGCCCTCAAACTTACCATATCCCTCTACTTCAAAAAATTCTGTACGTCTAAATAATTTATGGTAGGGAATGTACTTGTATGTGCCCTCCTGTATGAACTTCGCCGTACCTCCTTGGCCGGCCAGCACCACGTTTCTGGGGTTCCACGTAAACTTGTAGTTCCATAGGTTGTTATCGAATTCGGGCGCGACAAGTCCACCGCAGAACGATTCAAACAATAGGATTTTTCCGCCTTTATCCCGTATACGGTCAATGACCTGCATAGCGCTCATGTGGTCAATGCCCGGATCAAGGCCTATTTCGTTCATAAAGACCAAACCGCTTTCGGTGACTTTTTCGTTCAGTTTTTTAAGTTCTGGGCTGATGTAGGATGCCGTTACCAGATGCTTTTTGTACGTTAGACAGTCCTCCGCAATTTTGATGTGAAAGCGCGCCGGTAACATGGAAATGACCAAATCCGACTCCTGTATGGCCAATGTTCTTTCATCTTCCTTGAAGATATCCAAGGTGCGAACCGAGCAATTGGGGTGCGATTTAATATTCTCTGGGATGGAAGCCGTATCCAGGTCGCCAATGGTCACTTTTAGATTTTCTGAATCCGATTTTTCCAATAAATAATCCAACAAAAAGGAAGTGGATTTGCCTGCCCCTATGATCAAAATTTTTCGCACCATGCTTATTGCGTACTTTTAAGTTTGAATGTTGCTACTAAGGTATCAATTTGTTACATATTTAAGAATATGTATCGATAAAGTTATATTACCAACTTTGAATGACTGTCCAACAATTAAATAAACTATAACGTAAATCATGTATTTCCAGTAGATTTGGTGTTATGAAGAAAACAATATTGATTACTGCATGTATTTTTGGGTTTTTAGCGGTCGGCCTGGGCGCCTTTGGAGCCCACGGATTGGAGAAATTGGTTCCCCCGGATGCCGTAACTACTTTTGAAACGGGTGTCCGCTACCAAATGTACCATGCCTTTTTTCTGTTCATTTTAGGATTGTTGCCAGGTTTGTCCCCAAAGGCTCAAAGAATAACATATTGGCTGACCCTTATTGGCGTTGTGTTCTTTTCCTTCTCCATCTATTTGTTGGCCATAAACAGTATTACGGCCTTCGATTTTACGACCATTGGATTTATTACGCCTATTGGCGGAACACTTTTGTTGGCAGCTTGGGGATTTTTGGGATTTCAAATCTATACATCGACCCTAAAATGACATATAGATTATGAACAATACAAAGCTTTTGGGACTCATATTAGGTCCCGTTTCGTTTATATTGATCCTTAGTTTTTTTCATCCTGAGGGATTGTCCAAGGAAGCGAACGCCGTTATGGCATCCACGGCCTGGATTGCCATTTGGTGGATTACGGAAGCCATTCCCATTGCCATTACCGCACTTCTGCCCATCGTGCTTTTCCCACTTTCTGGCGGCTTGGACCTTACCGCTACCTCAGGGTCTTTTGGGCATAAATACGTGTTCCTCTATATGGGCGGTTTCGTTATCGCCATTGCTATCGAAAAATGGAACCTGCACAAACGCATCGCCCTGAACATTATTCATTTGATAGGTGCGGATATCCGTAAAATTATTTTGGGATTTATGGTGGCGACGGCCTTTTTATCCATGTGGATTTCCAATACGGCAACGTCTGTCATGATGCTGCCCATTGGGCTCGCCATTATCAAACAATTAAAGGATAATCCGGCTACGGTGGAGGACGAGAACCTGTTGTTTGGAAAATCCCTGATGCTCGCCATTGCCTACAGTGCTTCCATTGGTGGTATGGCAACCTTGATAGGTACCCCGCCCAATCTGGTGTTGGCAGGGGTGGTACTGGACACCTACGGTTATGAAATTACCTTCATGCAGTGGTTCATGTTCGGTCTGCCAATTTCCGTAGTGCTGATTTTCATCTGTTGGAAATATTTGACGCGCTTTGCTTTTTCTTTCAAACAAGTCGAATTTCCCGGAGGAAGGGCAGAAATAAAAAGACTTAAGAATGGCCTGGGGAAAATCACGTATGAGGAAAAATTGATAGCCCTCGTCTTTGGGGCCACGGCCTTTTGTTGGATTACACGCTCCTTTCTGCTGCAGAAACTGTTACCGGGTCTGGACGATACCATCATCGCCATCTTTTTTGCCATTTTACTTTTCCTGATTCCGGCCAAAAAAAAGGGGGAACAGCTGCTAAATTGGGACGAGGCCGTTACGATGCCCTGGGGAATCATTTTACTTTTTGGTGGCGGTATGGCACTGGCCAAGGGTTTTGATGAAAGTGGTTTGGCCGTATGGATCGGTGGGCAGATGACATCACTGTCCGGACTCCCCATTTTCATTTTGGTATTGGTGTTGATCGCTGCGGTAAATTTTCTGACCGAGATTACCTCCAATCTGGCCACAACGGCCATGCTGTTACCCGTTTTGGCTCCCATGGCCCTTTCCATAGACGTACATCCGTTCGTGTTAATGGTGGGTGCTGCCGTGGCGGCCTCCTGTGCCTTTATGTTGCCCGTTGCTACACCGCCCAATGCGGTGGTTTTTGGTTCCGGTTACCTACGGATTCCCGATATGGTCCGAAAAGGCTTTTTCATGAACATCATGTCCATCATCGTACTGAGCCTTTTCGTTTATTTTTTATTACCACAGCTGTGGGACATTGTCATAAATGGATTTCCTGAAAACCTAAAGAAATGAGATTCCTAATCATCCCCGATAAATTTAAAGGCTCCATGACGAGCGAAGAGGTCTACCGGTCGTTCAGAAAGGGCGTGGAGCAGGTCCTAAGCGATGCCTCCTTTCACTTTGTAAAGGCATCGGATGGGGGCGATGGTTTCTTGGACGCCATTTCAATGTACAAGGACTGCAAAAGGGTAGCCATGAAAACTATGGATCCCTTGGGAAGGGAAATTTCCTCGTACTATCTGTTGGATGTGAAATCCAAATCGGCCTTCATAGAACTGGCCAATAGCTCCGGGATGGAACTTCTGGAACCTTCGGAGCGAAACGCCTCCTTGACCTCGACCTTTGGTAGTGGCCAACAAATTGCGGACGCCATAAAAAAAGGGGCCAAAAAAATATATGTCGGTTTGGGGGGCAGTGCTACGAATGATGGAGGAATTGGAATTGCAAATGCTTTGGGCTTTGAATTTTTGGGTTCTAACGGCAATCCGATGGAACCCATAGGAAAAAATTTAAGTGAGCTTCAAAGGATTGCTAAATCCGATAATTCCATAGAAATCAAAGGGATACATTTCTTTGCCATCAACGATGTCAAAAACACGCTATTCGGAAAAGATGGGGCCGCTTTTGTATACGCTGCCCAAAAAGGTGCCGATGCTGCCATGATAACGGAGTTGGACAAAGGATTGCGAAATTTATCGGAAGTCTATGAAAGACAATTTGGTTCCGATTTTTCCGAAGTACCAGGTTCAGGAGCTGCCGGGGGAACCGGATTTGGTCTCAAGGCCTTTTTTAAGGCCGATTTTCTCAGTGGAATCACTTTTATTTTGGAACTATCCGGTATAAAAGAAGTGTTGGATACCCAAAAATTCGATTACATCGTGACCGGTGAAGGCAAAATCGACGATCAGACCCTTCATGGAAAATTGATTCAAGGTGTTATGGAACTTGCCAACAGTTACAATATTCCAGTGCTGGCCGTTTGTGGCAAATTGGACGTTCCCCTAAAAACGCTTACTTCAAGTGGCGTTCAGGATGTTATTGAAATTGGGGACCCCAACAAATCGTTGGGATACAATATGCAAAATGCCAAGGACCTGCTTCAAAGAAGGGTATATGAGTATTTTAAATCCTTAATCTAGGTTCATACATTTTGGAAAGTCGGTCGTTTTTAATTATGTAATCGGCAGTAAATCCATATTATTTTATCGATTTAATATTTTAGTACCTAGTAATTTGCAGTTTGTTTACTAAACAGTGTTTAAACTGATGTTTATTTGTTGAAAATTTAATCATTCATCGTAGATTTCATATTTCTTGCCGATAAATACATGAATACCTCTTGATTTCCAAGGGCTTCAAGGTTAAATTTAATAGCTTTGGAGAAATAAAATTTCGAGTTATGCATAGTTCATCCTACCAATCGAAGATGATATCTTTAAAGAATTATGGAATTGACCATGATAATTTTCATTATCAGGAATCGCCTCAAGCACTACAGAAGGCTACTATCGACCTTGGCATGGGAGCGGAGACCAAAAATGGTACCCTTGCCGTCAATACGGGGGAATTTACGGGTAGGTCTCCACAAGACCGTTTTATCGTAAAAGATGCTATTACCAAGGATAGAATCTGGTGGGGTTCGGTAAACATTCCCTTTGAACCGGAAAAGTTTACGGCGTTGTATGACAAGGTTATTGCTTATTTGAACACAAAGGAACTTTTCGTGAGGGACTGCTATGCCTGTGCGGACCCGGAGTATAAACTCAATATCAGGGTCATAAACGAATACCCTTGGTCCAACATGTTCGCCTATAATATGTTTTTACGGCCAACCGACGAGGAATTGGAGAATTTCAGTCCGGAATGGACGGTTATAAACGCACCTGGCTTCATGGCCAATGCCGAAGAAGATGGCACCAGGCAACACAATTTCGCCATACTGAACTTTACTGAAAAAATCGCCCTAATTGGTGGCACAGGCTATACCGGCGAGATAAAAAAAGGAATTTTTTCGGCGCTCAATTTTATATTGCCTGTATTTAAGGAAACCTTGCCCATGCATTGTTCGTCCAATGTGGGGGAAGACGGGGATACCGCGATATTCTTCGGGTTGTCAGGGACCGGGAAGACAACCTTGTCCACAGACCCCAATAGGAAATTGATCGGCGATGATGAGCACGGCTGGACCAGCAGAAATACAGTGTTCAATTTTGAGGGAGGGTGTTATGCCAAGGTCATCAACCTTTCCCAAGAACAGGAACCCGAAATCTACAATGCCATAAAACCTGGAGCTATTCTTGAAAATGTGATTTTGGACAAGGACGGCAATGTGGATTATGCGGATACCTCCATAACACAAAATACCCGGGTAAGTTATCCTATTTACCATATAGATAACATTCAGCAGCCTTCCATTGGGAAAAATGTAAAGAACATTTTCTTTTTAACGGCCGATGCCTTTGGGGTGTTGCCTCCAATATCCAAACTGACCCCTGCTCAAGCCGCATATCATTTTATTTCTGGATATACGGCCAAGGTTGCCGGCACGGAAGCCGGGGTCGTTGAGCCACAACCTTCCTTTTCGGCCTGTTTTGGTGCACCTTTTATGCCCTTGCATCCCACAAAATATGCGGAGATGTTGAGCAAAAAAATGAAGGAGACTGGCGTGGCCGTATGGTTGGTGAATACGGGGTGGACCGGCGGCCCTTATGGTGTTGGTACCCGTATGAAGTTAAAGTACACCCGTGCCATGATCAGTGCGGCGCTCAATGGCGATCTAGGTTTGTACTCCTATGATACCTACCACATTCATTCCGTTTTTGGGGTGGCGCAACCTAGGGAATGTCCCGGAGTGCCTACCAGTGTGTTGAGTCCAAGGGCGACTTGGAACAATGACGAAAAATATTACACCACGGCCTTTAAGCTTTCCAATGCCTTTAGGGAAAACTTCAAAAAGTTCGAAAAATATGCCAATGAGGAAATTAGACGTGGTGGACCGCAACGGTACGCTTTTTAAATGCACCATTAAACATGAAAAAAGGCCCTGCATTTTGCAAGGCCTTTTTGTTATAGATTCAGAAGCAACTCTTATTTGTTTGCGTTCGTAATATATTTTTGGAGTGCCATGGTCATGGACGGTGTCTCTGGAGTGGGCGCCTTTATGTCAATTCTAAGTCCGGCACCAGTAGCAGCTTCTACGGTAGAATTACCAAAAACCGCTATTCTAGTATCGTTCTGCTTAAAATCCGGAAAGTTATGTAACAGGGATTCAATACCCGATGGACTAAAGAATACCAAAATATCATAATATACATCCCTTAAATCGGATAGATCACTGATGACCGTTTTGTAGAAAATACCCCGTTTCCAGCTTATATCGAGCGCGTTTAAGGTCTCGGGAACCTCGGGTTTAAGAACATCAGAGGATGGTAACAGGAACTTTTCATCCTTGTATTTTTTGATCATCGGGGACAAATCGGAAAACAAGCGTTTGCCCACATAAATCTTTCTTTTTCTATATACCACGTACTTCTGAAGATAGTATGCCACAGCCTCGGACTGACAAAAGTATTTCATCGTATCCGGCACCTTGAAACGCATCTCCTCCGCAATTCGAAAGAAATGGTCCACCGCATTCCTGCTTGTAAGAATAATGGCGGTGAAATCCTTTAGGTCGATTTTCTGTTGACGGACACCTTTGGCATCTACTCCTTCCACATGAATAAAGGGTCTAAAATCGACCTTTACTTTTTCCTTGTCGATGAGCCTGGAATAGGGAGAATTTTCCATTTTTGGCTCGGGCTGAGAGACCAAAATTGTTTTTACTTTCATAGGTTACACTATTTTAGAAAGCTTCCCAATATGATTAGGGGTGCAATTTCGAGTGCGCAAAGGTACAAAATAAAATAGAAAAAGTAGGAACTAATGTATTTTTGATGAATCCTAATCACTGAAACCCAGCCTATAATATTAATTAGCAGAAAGAGCCCAAACGCTGCCAAAACAACGGTAATCGAGTTAATAAATACAAAAGTCAAAAAAATATTGGCCAGAAAAAGAACAATACTGCTGTAATTCAAATAGGACGTTTTTTTGAACAGTAGTTCATTAATGGTAGCGTAGGATCCAAAAATGAAACCATTCCCCAGTTGTAGGAACATCTTTATAAGCACAAAAAGAAAAAGGAATCCAATGATCGCCAAAAAAGTGACATTGGACACGGATATTTCCGGACTTGCATAACTTTTCCATGCTAGAAAGGCGAACAGCGAGATATTGATGATCTGGAAAACGGTGAGTAGTATATGGAACCAATTGAAAAGCTTCTCCTTTTTGTTGTACATGATGATGTACTTGTTGTTGAAGGGAAGAATGATAAAATTCAAAAATCTGGCATAGAATATTTTTTTGGCAATAGCGACCAACAGGAGACTGCCAAACAAAATGAGGGTAATCCAGTCCAAGTTTTCGGTAAACCTGTTAATTGGCTCCATTAGTTTACGGGAATTGGTTTTGAATTCAAGCCCGGATACAATCCGTTTTCCGAAATCACGATTCTAATATAACCTACTTTTTCGGTATCGTACTGAGGTATTTCCACTAAAAAATGGGTTGTGTCCTTTTTGGTTAGGAAGGGCAGGTTTTCCTCCACGGGCTTCGGGGCAATCCGTTTTAGGCCCAAGGTATTTTTATAGGGACTCAAATAGGCTACAGAAAATTTAAGTTTGGACAGTTCAATGTCAAAATTGTAGGGATTGAATACCTGTAGATGATAATCGGAACCATCCAAGGAAACAGTTTCCTCCTTCAGTGTGCATTCAAGTTTTCTGTAGGAGTCGAAATCCGAAATATACTTGCCTTTATAAACCCAGCCATCAGGCTTGGTGTAGGAAAAGGTGTTGTCATTGATATATTTGGAAAGATAAGCCACTTTTTTCCCCCGTACCCGTTCTTCCGAGGTATCAATGGAATATTGGTTTTTCCGGTACATCACATTGTTCAGGGAGAAGGTAGGTATTCCTCCCGAATAAAATTCGTACATGGGTGCGTTACGATAAGAATTCTCAAAAACCACGGGAATTTCCCCAACCTCCTCGCGAATTCCATCGACCCAGGTCCTGTTGCCATGACTTTCGTAATGGAAATCAAAAAGTAAAGGTTGGTAAATGAGTCCGGCTCGTAAATAAAGAATCAGGAAAGCGTTGATGATGCCCAAGCGAACCATCCATTTGAGGACCTGTTTATGTTCCAACATGAAATTATATACGATGACCACCAGGGGAATGCAGATAATAATGATCCATTGGGTCTGTACCCTTCTGTTGAAGCTGGAAATAAAGAAAAACAGGATTACGCCATATGTCAAGAACAAGAGCGCCCTATTGAACAAGTCCTTGCCCTTGGTTTTTAATAGGGCATAATAAATAAGCGGGAAAGTAAGCCCAAACAGTGCAATCAGGTTTACAAAGAAGCCCAGCGTATATTTCTCGAACTGATAGGCATCGTTGGGTCGTTCATAAAGATGGTATTTGATACTGACAAAATCATTTTCATACAGCCAGTAAAAATGTGGGGCATAACAGAGTAAGGCAACCAAAACGCTAAGCCAGGCATACTTGCTCTTAACAAGGTTTAGGTTGGATAGCAACACAAAAACGATGACCAGGACGGCGTGGTATTTACTGTACATCAAGGCCGCCATAAATATACCCAATAGGATAGCAGTAGAGTATTTCGGGTCTTTTAGGAAATGCTTATACGTAAGTAGAAAACAGGAGGTAAAAAACAGCAATGGAGTATCCGGAAGGGTAAAAAAACCATAGGCATTCAACAAGGTCATGGAAAACACCAGTATGAAAAAATGGGGGATAAATCGATTCTTTTCCGGTCTATCGATCAGCAGCCATAAAATCACAAGATTCAGTGCGGAAATTATGCAGCTCATAAAGCGCACCCCAAGTTCCCCGTTAAAAAACAGACTGCTAATTTTTATAAGCAGCGCAACCAAAGGGGGATGGTCAAAAAACCCCCAGGCCATGTTCTGGCTATAGTACCAGTAATAGGCCTCATCAAAAATCAATTCCGTAAACGCGGATTGTATTAGGTTGAGAACAAAAAATGCCGTAAGAAAATAATAGAATTGCCTTGGGATTTTTTCGGACATGGGCGGTTTTTATGCCCGTAAAATTACAAATTCCGATGGTTTTCGTTTTTATTCTTTGATTTTAGTACAGGAGAAATAATTGGTCCAAAGATGTAAGATGTAGAAAGACCTATTTTTTAGGTATTAGACCTGACAGGTTTTCAAAACCTGTCAGGTCTTGATGATCACTTCTTGTTGTTGAATTACATAATTTTCGTCCTGTACACAACTCTTTGATTTAAAACATTTCCGTTAGGTACTGAAACTGTATTAATAATTTCCGAACCTGGGGAAATGACATCTTAAAGGAAAACCCCTATCCCCAGCTTCCCCGAAATCTTTTGGATTAAAACACTACTTTTGTGCCCATATAGCATATACCGATGTCCAACAGTGTTGTTATCATTCCTACTTACAATGAAATTGAGAATATTGACGCGATAATCAATGCTGTTTTTGAATTGCCAAAAGACTTCCATGTACTCATTGTGGACGACAATTCACCCGATGGTACGGCGCAGCGTGTACGTGACTTGCAACAAAAGTTCAAGGACAACCTGTTTTTGGAAGTGAGGCAGGAGAAATCGGGGTTGGGCACCGCTTACATCCATGGATTTAAATGGGCCATCGGCAAAAAATATGATTATATATTTGAAATGGATGCTGATTTTTCCCACAACCCAACCGATCTTTTACGATTGCTCAAGGCCTGTGAAAAAGGTGCGGACGTATCCGTTGGCTCTCGGTATAAAAAAGGAGTGAACGTGGTCAACTGGCCGTTATATAGGGTGTTGTTGTCCTATGGGGCATCATTCTATGTGAAAATGATTACGGGTATGCGGGTGCATGATCCAACTGCCGGGTTTGTTTGCTATAAAAGGTATGTTTTGGAAAGTATCAATCTGGATTCCGTTCGATTTGTGGGGTATGCATTTCAGATAGAAATGAAGTTCAGGGCCTACCTGAAGAATTATAAAATAGAGGAGGTTTCCATTATCTTTAAGGACAGGGTAAAGGGTAAGTCCAAAATGAGTTCCTCCATCATCAGCGAAGCTATCTGGGGTGTTTTTGTGATGAAACTCCGCAGCCTTTTCCAAAAAAATAGATTTTAGAATGGGTAAGACATTATTAAAAAACGCGAGGGTCGTAAATGAAGGTATCATTGAGGAACTAGACCTTCTTTTGGAGGGGGATTATATTTCCCGAATTTCCAAGGATATATCGGAAGCGGAAGCAACAGTCATCGATTTAAATGGGAAATATATACTACCGGGAATCATTGACGACCAAGTACATTTTAGGGAACCGGGCCTTACGCACAAAGGCACTATTGCATCGGAGAGCAGGGCGGCCGTGGCCGGGGGTATCACCACCTATATGGAGCAGCCCAACACCAACCCACAGACTACAACTATTGTCAAATTGGAGGAAAAGCATGCCATGGCAAGGGAAACTTCCTATGCCAATTATTCCTTTTTGTTTGGGGGAACCAACGATAATCTGGAAGAACTGAAACGTTTGGACAAAAATGCCTGTTCCGGAATCAAGTTGTTTTTGGGGTCATCTACCGGAAACATGTTGGTGGATGATGAGGCCGTAATCGAAGGTATTTTCAGTAATACTGAGATGGTCATTTCCGTCCATTGTGAGGATGAAACTACCATCCGTCGGAATTTGGAAGCATACAAGGAAAAATACGGTGAGGATATTCCAATCCAGTACCATCCTTTGATCAGAAGTGAGGAAGCCTGCTATCTATCCTCTTCAAAGGCGATTGCCCTGGCTAAAAAGACGGGAGCACGATTGCATGTTTTCCATCTTTCAACTGGGAAGGAAACGGATTTGTTCCAAAATGACATCCCTCTGGAAAAGAAGAAAATTACGGCGGAGGTCTGTATCCATCACCTTTGGTTTTCAGATGCCGATTATTTGGACAAGGGAACCTTGATCAAATGGAACCCGGCGGTAAAAACTGCGCAGGACCGGGATACACTTTGGAAAGCTTTGTTGGATGACAGGATCGATGTAATCGCAACAGATCATGCCCCGCATTTACTGTCGGAAAAAGAAAATCCTTATACGAGTGCCCCCAGTGGTGGTCCTTTAGTGCAACATGCGTTGCCCGCCATATTGGAGAAACATATGGAAGGTGTTATCAGTTTGGAGAAAATCGTAGAAAAAATGTGCCACAATCCGGCCAAATTGTTCGATTTAGACAAAAGGGGCTATATCAAGGAAGGATATTTTGCCGATTTGGCCGTGGTTTCCCTAAACGACCCATGGCAGGTCTCCAAGGAGAATATCGTGTACAAATGTGGTTGGTCACCATTTGAAGGAAGTTCGTTCAAGGCCCGTGTTACCCATACGTTTGTAAACGGACATTTGGCTTATGAAAACGGAAAAATGTCGGATAAAAGAAATGCCAAAAGACTCACTTTCAATAGATAAAGGAGCAATTATAATTATTTACCCCATGAAATGAGCCATAACAAGTCTTAATACCCACCTTGATGGTTATTGGCGAAATCAAAGATTCATGAACACCTTTTGAAAATACAATAAACAGCGATGTGAATAATTGCATCTGACCTTTTAATAATATTAAATATAAACAGATGAAACCCTCATCGAGGGATTATTTATGGTAAGTTTAATGCCTATACAAAAGGAAATGATTAAGAATCAAACTATTAACCTAATTTTAAACGTGTGAAAAGTTTTAGGATTGCCATACTCGTAGTGTTATTTTTAGCTGCTTGTGGTGAAAAACTCATAGAAAAGCCGGAGAACCTTATCCCAAAGGATAAGATGGTCCTGATTTTACAGGAGATGGCATTGATAAATGCCGCCAAGGGCGTGAATTTGGGTATTTTAAAGGATAACGGTGTGGAGCCTACCACCTATGTTTTTGAAAAGTTTGGGATAGATAGCGCACAATTTGTGATAAGTGACCGATACTATGCCTCCTTGCCAGCGGAGTATGAGACCATCTACACCGAAGTGGAAGCTTCGTTGGAAGCCAAAAGAATCGCCCTGGAACAGGAAAAGAAAATAACCGATAGTCTGAAACTTCTTGAAAGCAAGCGAAATAAGGAAGGGGTTCTGGACAGTTTGAAAACTAAACCCGCTACTGTCAAGGATAGTCTTCCATAAACTTTTTGGAAGCAAATACGATGGATTTTTCCAGCGGTTCAAATTCGTAGTGAAGCAACGTCCTTACTTTCTCGCTGGAATAACTTTCAGGATGTAAGAGGGAATAGATCGCATTTTTGGTAATGGTCCTTGGTTTTCCAGTGAACAGGGTTTTGAGGAAGTCAAAATACCTGCCAATCTCCAACTGCCATTTTTTGAGTTCTTTCCCGGGTGGTTTTTTACCTAGTGCAGTGGCTATGGAGGTCATTATTTCCTTGTAGGTACGATTTTCCGATACAAGGATAAACCGTTCATTTTTAATAGTGCTCGTCATGAGACGCGTCATAACGGAAACAACATCGGATACCGATACAAATCCCGTTCCTCCCGGCGGATAATAGGAATAGGCCTTTTTTACCGTGGTAAACAACTTGCCACTGCCGCTATTCCAAAATCCCGGACCTATGATCACCCCAGGATTTACGATTACCACGTCCAGGTTTTCTTGGGAACCCCGCCACACCTCCATTTCGGCCGAATATTTGGTAAGGGCGTAGACGTTCGTGTGCAATTCGTTCCAATCATTGCTCTCAGTAGCTTCCTTGCCCGCAATGCTTCTCCCAATGGTTCCAATGGTACTTACATGACAGAGTTTTTTTATATTATGGTGAATGCACAGATTAACAATGTTTGCCGTTCCCTCCACATTCACTTTGCGTAATCTTTTAAAATCCCTTGGGTCAAACGAAATAAGTGCTGCAGCGTGGTATACCTGTTCAATGTCCAAAAAGGCCGATTCTAAGGAGGGTACATCGAGAATATCTCCCTGTACCCATTCTATCTGATTAAAAATGGTTTCTGGAGTTTCCTCATAATAGGAGAAGACTTTTTTAACGTCCCCCAGTTTTTCTTCGGACCTATAAATAGCTCGGACTTTTACCTTTGACAGGACCAATCTTAATAGTAAGTGGGACCCCACCAAGCCTGTACCTCCGGTAACTAAAACCATATTCCATGTTTTTAAAGCAAATTCAACAAGCTGATATTCAAACAATTACCTTTGTTTGGATATCTTAGGTTGTCCTGCCAAATTCCTTTATGAGTTTTCAAATGTAGGAAATAGACTCGGATAAATTCCTCCTTGGATAGGTATGATCTGCGGTGTATTTCCTTTTATATTTGCAATGAATTAAAATGAAATAGATAAAAATGGCTTCAAACTTTGTAAAGGAGTTGGAATGGAGGGGCATGTTGCACGATGCAATGCCCGGAACGGAAGAATACCTTATGGAGGGAATGCAATCTGCCTATGTGGGCATCGACCCAACGGCAGACTCCTTGCACATTGGTCATTTGGTTAGTGTCATGATGCTGAGACACTTTCAATTGGCAGGACATAAACCTATTGCCCTAGTAGGAGGTGCAACCGGTATGATCGGGGATCCATCCGGTAAATCCGCAGAGCGAAACCTTCTGGACGAAGCCACGCTTAGGCATAATCAGGAAGCCTTAAAAAACCAACTTTCCAGATTTCTGGATTTTGAAAGCGATGCCGATAATGCTGCGGTCTTGGTTAATAATTACGACTGGATGAAGGATTTTTCATTTCTTGATTTTATCCGGGACGTAGGGAAGCACATAACTGTAAACTATATGATGGCAAAGGACTCGGTTAAAAAGCGACTTTCCGCCGAAGCCAAAGAAGGAATGTCCTTTACGGAATTCACCTATCAACTTGTGCAGGGGTACGATTTTCTCCATCTTTTTAGGACCCATAATTGCACCTTACAAATGGGCGGTAGCGATCAGTGGGGGAATATAACAACGGGCACGGAACTGATTCGTAGAATTGGTGGAGGCAAGGGCTATGCCCTTACCTGTCCTTTAATAACCAAGGCCGATGGCACCAAATTTGGAAAGACCGAAAGCGGAAACGTCTGGTTGGATGCAGAGCGGACCTCCCCGTATAAATTTTATCAATACTGGCTCAATACCTCCGATGCCGATGCGGAAAAATATATAAAGATTTTCACCTTTCTTTCAAAGCAAGAAATTGAGCATCTAGTCGCGGAGCATTCGCAGGCCCCCCATCTAAGGTTGTTACAAAAGAAATTGGCAGAGGAAATAACTGAAATGGTACACTCAAAGGAAGAACTGGAGAATGCAATAAAGGCCAGTGAGATTCTTTTTGGCAAGTCCACATCCCAAGACCTCAAAGCGTTGAACGAAAAAACCTTTTTGGATATTTTTGAAGGGGTTCCACAGGCCCAGGTTCCCATGGCCTCTTTGGATGGCGGGTTGGATATGATCGCGGCCCTATCCGCACAGACAGGATTTTTGGGATCTAATGGTGAGGCAAGGCGCGAATTGAAACAGAATTCCATTTCCGTAAACAAGGAAAAGGTGCAGGAGGACTATTTGATAGGAAGGGAAGATCTTATCAACGGAAAGTTTGTGCTGCTTCAGCGCGGCAAAAAGAATTATTTCGTACTTACGGTAACGGAATAGGCAACCTTTGCAGCATTTTGACATCTACTGAAAAAATGGTTTTATGAAACGATTTTTAGGGCTGATGATGTCGGTTTTTCTGATTTCCTGTGATTCGGACAATGACCCCGTTATACAGGACACCGGTTTGAACGGGGAATGGATATTACAGGAAGTGAGCTGTTTCTGCGCGTTTGATGCCAATGTTGATTTTTCGGAAACAAGGCTGATTTTCGAAACCGATACAAATACCCTTACCGTCATTAATGAAGGTACCGATCGGTTTTTCAAGGAATCGGGGGTATACCGGTATGGCGGTCAGAACAATATTCTAGATTTTACCGATAATACCAGCTATCAATTCGAAGTTGCCGAAAACCAATTGACTTTGGTATACTTGGACAACCCTCAGATTGCGGATGACGAGGTGGTGTACTCTTTAAGACGGTCTTAAATAGGATAATTTTTAAATACTTCACATTCCCTTAACGCAACCCATTGTGATTTGTAGTATCTTAATATAGAATTAGTTAACCCCTGGTAGTTGTGCAAAACCGATTTTTGTTTTTAATTACGATTATCCTACTTTTTTTGGAAGGATGCACCAGCGATGATTTGGTGCTAAAGGGAAAGGAGTTGCAATTTTCAAGTCAGAAGTGGATATTGGTTCAAATGACAGGGAGTTTTGTTAATTCAACAACTGTGGGCGATGCTATGGATTGGCAGGAATATTACATTTTCAATCCAGATGGTTCTTTTATTAAAAGCAGGGAGCGTGATGGAGCCGTTTTGGAAGCTACAGGAACCTTTGAGATGGTCGAGTACGATAATGATGATGCGGATTATCTGGAACTAGTTTTCGAGACAGGAGGTGAGTTGGCAGGTGGTTGTTATGGATTTGGCAGGGAAACCTTGCAATATGTTGCCGAGGATAGGCTTCAAAGTTCATGGATGGCATGTGACGGACCTGGTCTCCTCTATGAAAAGGAAGATGATTAAAGCGCCATCAAATTACACCCTCTGATATCCGAATGGTCAAAACGCCCCAGGACTTCAAATTTTCCGCTTTCATATAATTTCCCCAAATCCTGGGTTGCTATAAACGAACAGGAGTTCACATTGGCAAGATCGATTACATTGATGCCTCCAGTCTTTCCTATTGGTAGTAAGGATAAAGGGTCTTCTGTATCCCTTACTAAAATTTTCATCCACGGGGGACATTTAAATAGACTATCCCCCAGGGAGTAGGCTTGTGAAAGGAGTTCCGTCATACCGTATTCGGAATGAATTTGTTTTACACCAAATCCCCGCTTTAGTTGTTCGTGCAGTTCCTTACGTATCAATTCCTTTCTACGTCCCTTCATACCGCCAGTTTCCATCACAATGGTATGTTCCAGTTCTAATTTGAACGTTTCGGCGAAATCCAATAGGGCAAAGGAAACACCAATTAAAAGGGTCTTTTGTTTTTGGGCTTCCAGTTCCCTAAGAACGGATTCCAATTTGGGTAGGTCATTGAGAAAAAATCCGCTAAAGGGATGTTTGCTCTTGTTGATTAAATCGTTCACCATGTAAATCAGGGAAGAACCATCGCGCTCCAAATAAGAGGGTAAAAGCGCTAAAACACAATAATTTTTAATAGGCCCGTAGCTACTTTTAAAGCCTTTGAGGTAACTTTGTTTGTATAGGCTTAGGTCCATTACATAGTGTTTGCTCGCGACCGAGCCCGTGGTTCCACTACTGGTAAAAATGATTTCTTCTTCATCCAAAGTACTAACAACCTTGTGTTCCTTGAAGAATTGAATGGGTAGAAATGGAATTTTGGTTAGGGTATCAATACGCTCCGGTTTTACATTTAAATAATCGCAGAACCTTTGGTAAACCCCATTATTTTGATACTGAAACTGAAATATTTCCAAACATTTGGTTTCAAATTCGGTCTTGGATGAAATATCAAAAATACTTTTTGGGCCCATGGAATATTCAATTCCCCGTAAAGGTAAAGAACCCTATAGAATGTATCTTGAAAAGTAGGGTAAATCGAGTTCTAAAACGGTTACTTTACCACCAATTTCCTATTGATCGTTTTTTTGTTTTCGGTTACTTGGATAACATAAACACCAGGTGAAAGTCTGGAGATGTCCAAGGTCTTGTTCGAGATACGATCGGTCAAAACCAACTCACCAAAGACATCATAGATTCGTATTTCCTTGGTGTCGTTGTTCTCCGTGGTCACATAAACCATGTCTGCCGTTGCAGGATTGGGATATAGTTTAAAACCGGAGATTTCCTCATTTTTTAAATTTCGAAAATCAATGGAGTCCTGGCCATATACCATGAAGGAAAATCCCATTAAGAGGATAAAGTAGATTTTTTTCATTGGGCATCGATTTGGGATCAACACCCTAAAGTTACTTCAATCCGCTAGGTTCAATATAAAAATGTTGTAAACGATACTATTTTGTATGTCAACAAGATAGCACTTGCAATACATCGGATTTTTCATACCGATTATCGACAAGAAATAAATAAGATATAAGAGTAAAACTTACTTGACGATAAGCTTTCTGGTGGCCATTTTGTCCTTTTCAAATACGCGTAGAACGTATACTCCGGCATCCATATCGTTTAGGGAGAGTTCCTTGCCTAGAATGGTCGTTTTTAGGATCAATGTTCCAAAAACATCGTAAATAAAAATTTCCTTAGGACTATTGTTGGCCGTTGTAATATAGACCTTACCATTCGTAACCGGATTTGGATACATGCTAAAACCTTCTATATCCCCTTGGTTTTTTGGACTTTGTCCAAAACCAACAGCACAAAAAAGAAAGAAAATAACAAGGTAAAGTTGCTTCATATATAGCAGGTTACAAATGCTATGCCACAAATATAGGAATTATAGCCTCTGGACGTCAATAGGATAGGACTCTTTCTTTAAATTTTTCGATGAAATGCAAAAAGCCCGTCCGCGAATGGTTCGGGACGGGCTTTTTTATATTTTTTATTCGGTTTTAAAATTGATAGCTATACCCCAATGAGATGGCCTGACCTGGATATCTTGATGAAAACAGCCTATCCGTAGCACCAAAGGATTGGTACACACTTTCAATCTTGTCATTTAGCACGTTTTCAAAACGAAGGGTCAGTTTGCTGTTTTTCTCCTCGCCAAACTCTTTGCTCAAATTGAATTTAAGATTGTGAAAGGGCAGGGTAAATACATCTGGAATATCCCCATTTCCTACAATTTCCAAGGTTTTCCCTTGAACGTTATAGACTAGGCCACCTTGCCATCCATTGTCATTGTTGTCATAGTTGAATCCAACATTTAACAGAAAGGGTGATTGGCCTTGCAATGTTCTATAATCCTTAAATTCCTCGCCTTCCCTCAAGTTGTCCCTTCTTGCCTCCTCCTCATCTTCACTAAAGGACTGACGAGACTCAATGACGGAGACATTGGCATTGAAGGAAAAATTTTGCCAACCAGGTATAAAGTCCATACTTCTTCTAAACTCAAGCTCACCACCAAAAACTACAGCGTCACCTAGGTTTAAAGGTATGAACTGGCCTCTTGCCTCACGGATAAAGGATAGTTCAATAGGGTCATCAAAGGTTTTTGCGAAAGCACTTGCGGCAAAGAAATTGGTCCTTTCACCATAGGCTTCAAATCGTAAATCAAAGTTATTTATATAGGTAGGCTGGATATTGATATTTCCAATAAAAAAGGTACTGGAAACAGGATCAAAAATCTGGGCATTGGAAGCTTCCTTGAAAGAAGGTCTTGCCGTGGTGCTGCTGAAGGAAGCCCTAAATTTCCTGCTTGCCTCTTCGTTAAGGTCGTAGATAAGGTTGGCTGATGGAAAGAAATCCGCCTTGTCCAAAAGGTTTACATTGTCAAAAACCTCACCATCCTGATTTATACCGGTATAATAAAGGTCGAACTTTTCAAAACGTACGCCCAGTATGGCGTTCAGTCTTTCCGATAGTTTAAATTCATCACCAATATATCCGGCGGCTACGGACATTTCGGAGTCAAAGGAATCCGAAACATTGGAATCCCTTCGCACGAAAGTTCCTTCGCCAGTACTTGGGTCATAGATATTTTCAGGAGCCAATACCTGGTCAGCATCGCCGCCAAATCCTAGGCTGAAGTTACCACGTCTTGATTGTACAGGGTGTGAAAACTGATCTACTACAAACTCCCGTTGTTTCAAAGTGTAGGCTCCCCCAAACTTTAATTTTGCTTCCCTGCCAAAAAATTGATGTCTCCTTGTAAAATCCAGTTTTCCGGCAATGTTTATCTCCTCTAAATCCCTCCAAATCCTGCTGGGGTCTCCAGATTCACTAGGCGAAATGATAAAATTTTCGGCATCTGGGTCAAACCTGAACGGTGTTGTTCTAAGGTCCTTGTCGTATACTTTAGAAATGGTTGGTGACAATTTCCATGAGACCTTCCAAGAGCCATCCTCGTTGGAGTGTTCCCCGTTCAACAATGCATTGGTGATAGAGCGTTGGGTATAGGTCAACACATCCTTAAAAATGATATTGGAATTTACACTAAAGTTTTCTTGCCTAAGGTATCCGGCACTGGACTCACCATTTTGAATGTGAAGTACGTTCAATTTATATTTTGAAGTCCGGCCTTTAAAAGATACCCCTGCAAGTCCGCTTATCAAAACATTGTTGACACCCAAATCCCCGGACTGGGTTCTATCGTCGATCAGTTCCAAAACGGAGGGGTCTTGATCTTGTTTACGAAAGACCTGACCGTTGACTATGTTCTCGTAAAACTCCGTATTGTTTCTATAGGATAGGGATGCCAAATAGCCAATTTTTTTGGTGCCATCCTCGTTGGCATTGTATTGGTTTCCAGCCGTAAGGCCAAAACTGAAATCCATACCGCTTTGCTCCTGTAGGGCCTTTAAGTTGGAGTCGAACAATTGCGTTGTAATTCTTGCAACCTGTCCATTTTGCTGAGGTAAAAGGGTTTCAAAATTTTGAGAAATGGGCAAATCCCGCTTTCCTCCATCATAGCCTAATGGGTCTGAAACACTGCCGTCATAAGTCAAATAATTGTCCTTAAAATGCATGGAAGAATTATACCCAAGACCTGTGGAAACGCTGTACTCGGCCCTTGAAGGGAAATCTTTGGTCACAATATCCACAACTCCTCCCGTAAAGTCGGCCGGTTGGTCTGCCGTTGCGGATTTTACCACAATGATGTTGTCCAGGATATTGGTAGGGAAAATATCCAATTGAAGTGTGTTCCTATCGGGATCCAAACCGGGTACGTCCACACCATTTAGAATCGACTTTGTGTATCGGTCACCTAAACCCCTAACATAGACAAATTTTCCTCCCTGTACGGATACACCGGGCACGGCCTTGATGGCACTGGCGATGTCTCCCGCCCCTGATTTTTTAATACTTTGAATGGACAGACCATCCAAAAGGGCTACCGAGTTCTTTTGTAGATTAAGTACGGAAGCCTCCGTGTTTTTGGAAACCGTAGTGGTTACCACCACTTCGTCCAATGCGTTTGGCAGTGGGTTCAAGGTAACATCGATTATTTCTTCCGCACCTTGGGCGATGACTACCTCGGAGATTTCCTTGGTCTCATATCCTAAAAACGAAAACACTACGGTATACGTGCCTGGCTCTAGCTCCAAAGCGTATTTTCCATCAAAATCCGAGGTCGTTCCTTTGGTAGTGCCTTTTATGGTAATATTCGCAAAAGGCAATACGTCATTAAATTCACCATCCATCACTGTTCCCGAAATAATGCCTTCTTGTGCAAGAATGGACTGTATGGAAAATGCGGCAAGTAGAACTAAAAGCGATTTAATTTTCATGTGAGTTGAGTTATAACGGGTATTCTTATAGAAATTAAGTTGCTCGCCTTACCAAAATCGTAAGACGAGCAACTGTTTAATTAAAAGTATATATATACTTGATTTTATGTATTTGTTAGAAGCCTAAACTTGCTTTGGCATTGGAGTATGTCCAAGCAAAAGCAGAAGTATCCGCTCCGGTTGTCCCCTCAGCTACAGCCGATGAGAATGTAGCGGCATCCGCTTCAAATGTGGTACTATCCGTTGTATCATTGAAGATTTCAGCAGAGGTAGCTACACCTGTTGGCAATACGATTTCCCAATTGGTGAAAACTAAAGTTCCTGCCGTGTAGTTGGCGGCAACACCCGCATTGTCCAATTCTACATCTGATAGCTGCAGGTCTGTTCCAATACCGGTAAAACCTGTAACCAAGATATTGCTGTTTGTACCTTGTGCATTGGAACGGAAGTCCGCAATCTCACCACCGGTCGCATTGTCATCAAGACCAACCAAAGTAGCATTTGTAAGGGTATAAGCACCTTGTAAAGAACCTTCTGGGCCATCTATTTCCAAAGCATGATCGGAAATACCTCCCTGAACGACCATGGCGTTATCGATAGTACCGGAATAGGCTTGGTCAATGTCCAGACCGTCATCGCCTTGTGCCCAAACGAACAGGTTAGTAGCGTTTACAGTACCACCAAAGAATTCGATGCCGTCATCCACATTTCCAACAACTTCGATATTATCGACTGTAGTTCCTGAACCAACGGCTCCCAGAGTAAGACCATTGATTTCATTTCCTTCCCCGATCAAGGCACCGCCATGACGAATAGAGATGTATTGAAGCGTACCGGAATTATCGGCTGGATCAGTACCGCCATATAAACCTTTGTCACCATCCGTATCTGTTGGGATACCTTCAATTTGCGCTGCAACGGCATCACCGTCAAAAGAAGCGGGAGCGTTACCTAAAACGATTAATCCGCCCCAAAGACCTCTATCATTTTCGGTTAAGTTAGTACCTGCAGTTTCGCCGTAAGCGATGTTGTCTGACGCAGATGTAAAAATAATTGGAGCGTTTGCAGTACCTACCGCTTCAATCTTACTTCCTCTGGTTACGATAAGCGCGGATGCGTTTACGCCGGAACCTGCGTTTGCTTTGATGATAACACCAGCTTCAATAGTTAAGGTAGCACCGTTGGTAACGAATACCCTACCATCCAAATTATAAAGATTATCGGCACTCCAAGTAGTATCTTCGGTAATATCGCTATCTACTACAACAGTTTGTCCAACTGGGTCGGTAGCACCATTATCGGTTGGGTCACAAACATCACCTATACCATCACCATCAGAATCGGCCTGGTCTGGATTCGCTGTTCCTGGACAGTTGTCCACATCGTTGTTTACACCATCATTGTCAAAATCCTCATCTGTAATAACAACTGGATCAACAGGACCGTCATCGTCGCTACAGGCAACAAAGGCGAATGAAAAACATATAAGGGAAAGACCCAATAGCTTTTTCATAGAATTTACGTTTTTAATTTTCATAATAGTTTAATTTGATTTACGCCGCAAAGAACGATAGGGGTTGTAAAAGTCGGGTTACGGTCAAGTTAAATGTGTTTTGCAAAAATGTTACCTAAACGTTACTATATTAAATCAACGTTAAGCGATTTTGTCATACGGGTTTAATCTGTACTTTTGAAACATTAACACGACCAAAAATCGATCGGAGATACTGCTAAACCGTTGCTTTTTAATACTTTTAGTTGTCTCGGACCTAAAAAGACCAAACCATAGGAAAAGATGAAGAAAAAGGATATTACCATACTTTTAGTGGATGACGAACCGGATATTTTGGAGATTTTGAGTTATAACCTTTCTTCTGAAGGGTATGAGATAATCACGGCCAAAAACGGTGCGGAGGGCGTATCCAAAGCAAAAAAGAAGCAACCGGATCTGATTATTCTGGACGTTATGATGCCCGAAATGGACGGTATTGAGGCCTGTGAAATCATGCGGAAGACACCCGGATTGGAAAATACCATAATTACGTTCTTGACCGCACGCGGAGAGGATTACTCCCAAGTGGCCGGTTTTGATGCCGGGGCCGATGACTACATTACCAAGCCCATAAAGCCAAAGGTATTGGTGAGCAAAGTGAATGCCCTTTTACGAAGGTTATCCAAAGAAGAGGGGCCCAGAGAGGATATTACAAAAGTTGGTGATATTGTAATCAACAGGGAAGAATACAAGATTATAAATCAGGGCGAGGAAATAATACTCCCTCGGAAGGAATTTGAACTTCTTGCCCTGCTCACTTCAAAACCCAATAAAGTATTCAAACGCGAGGTAATTCTGGATAAGGTCTGGGGCAATGAGGTGGTCGTTGGCGGAAGGACCATCGATGTACATATCCGTAAGCTACGGGAAAAAATAGGAGAAGATCATTTTAAGACCGTTAAAGGGGTAGGCTATAAGTTTGTATTATAATGGCCATTCGATCCAAAAAGTCCTATAGGTTTGCCTTCAGGTCTGCTTTCTATATAGGCGTTATTTCCTTTTTTGTTATTGGGAGTCTGCTGTGGCTCTTCAACATAATGAACTGGATGTTTTTGGCCATTGCCTCCTTGCTAATTTTTATTTTTTCTTTCGGGGCCCTTCAGTTCAGAATTGAACGCTTCATATACCGCCGTATCAAGAAAATATATGACGATGTGGAACTGTTGGAGTCCACGCCCTTGGCAACCAACCCCGTAACTACCGACATGCGCACCTTGACCGCGGAAATTGAGAAATTCGCCAAGGACAAGAAGATAGAAATCGATACGCTTAAGATCCGGGAAGAGTATCGTAAGGATTTTTTGGGCAATGTGTCGCACGAGCTAAAGACTCCATTGTTCACCGCACAGGGCTATCTGGAAACGCTTTTGGACGGGGCCATAGAGGACAAAAATATCCGAAGAAAATATATTTCCAGGGCCAACAAGGCAGTGGAGCGACTTATTTACATTGTACGGGACCTGGATTTGATCACCAAACTAGAAGTGGGCGATCTGCGTTTGGAAAAGGAGAATTTCAATATCGTGGAGCTCATTCAAAATGTGTTCGACCTCTTGGAAATGAAGGCCAGCAAAAAGAAAATTGTCCTCACCTTTGATATGGCCTATCCCAACCCGATCATGGTATATGCTGATAAGGAAAAAATCCAGCAGGTATTGACCAATCTCTTAGTAAACTCCATTAAATATGGTAACGAGAACGGTACTACGGAGGTAAGTGTGGAGAATTTGGTCAAGAATAAAGTTATAGTTCGGGTAACCGATAACGGCGAGGGCATCCCGGCGAATCACCTGCCCAGATTGTTCGAACGTTTCTATAGGGTGGACCCTAGTGGAAGTAGAAAGGAAGGAGGAAGTGGCCTGGGTCTATCTATTGTAAAGCATGTAATAGAGGCACACGGTGAAAAAATCTACGTGGAAAGTTCTGAGGATGTGGGCTCCGAATTTTCCTTCACCCTGGAGAAAAGTAAAACCGAAAATACCAACTCCAAAAAATAGTGACCGGAATCAATTTTATTAGCTTTGCCATTATAAAAGGAACCAAGTGGGCAGCAAGAACAAGCTAAAAAGATTCAAGGAGAACGAAACCTTTTCAAATGTGATACAGCCAACTCGGCAAGAAGTTACCGATGGTTTTGTACTGAAAGGAAATTGGAAGGAACACTTTAAAAACAATAACCCAATTGTTTTGGAACTGGGCTGCGGTAAGGGCGAATATACGGTAGGACTGGCAAAAAAAAATCCCAATAAAAATTTCATAGGCATCGATATCAAAGGTGCCCGATTTTGGAGGGGAGCCAAAACCGCCTTGGAGGAAGGTTTGCAAAACGTCGCTTTCTTACGGACTCAAATAGAACTGGTGGACCTTTTGTTCGGTAAGGAAGAGGTCTCGGAAATATGGATCACCTTTCCCGATCCCCAAATAAAGTACAAAAGGACCAAGCATAGGATGACCAACGCGGCCTTTTTGGAAAAGTACAAGCGTATTTTGGCACCCAATGGATTGATGCATCTTAAGACTGATAGCGAATTCATGCACGGGTATACCTTGGGACTCCTGCATGGTTTGGCACTGGAGGTTGTCTACGCCAATCACGATGTGTATAAAAATGAGGGTAGTCCCAAGGATGTTCTGGAAATTCAGACATTCTATGAAAATCAGTATCTTGAGAAAGGCAAACCCATAACCTATATCCAATTTAGGATACACTAAGTAGATGCAACATTTACTCATTCTTTTCTTCGCTACCTATTCGGCGGCCTTTATGGCCACTGTACCACCCGGGCTTCTCAATTTAAATGCCGCCAAGACCAGTGTGGAAAAGGATAAATTGAACGGTGTTATCTTTAGTTTGGGCGTGTCCACCGTTATTATGTTGCAGGCCACCATTGCGGTATTCATCTCTAAATTTTTGGATAGGAATCCTGAAGTTGTTTCCCGTCTTTTGGAAGTTGCCATTGCTGTCTTTGCAGCTTTGGCGGTCTATTTTTTTGTGGCGGCCAAACGAAATAAAAAAACGAAAATCAAGGCCATCAAAATCAGTAAGCGAAACAGCTACCTCAAGGGTATGTTTTTGGCAACCCTTAATTTTTTGACCATTCCCTACTACAGCGGACTCAATATTATGTGGAATGCATCGGGCTGGATAAAGTTCATGTTTTTGGATATTGCCATTTTTGTTCTGGCGGCCGGTTTGGGCACGTTTTCGGTGCTGTACCTGTACGTTTTTTACTTTGACAAACTGGAGCACAAGACGAATCGGTTTGAAAAAAATGCGAACTACATCCTTTCCTTTCTCATGGTACTTTTGTTGATCATCACCGTGGTACGGGTGCTAAACAGGCAGTGATATGGCAGATAACGATAATTTTTTTGAAAAGGTCTACGAGGTCGCCATGCAAATTCCGTATGGGAGGGTTACCTCCTATGGTGCCATTGCCAAATATCTAGGGGCTGCCCGTAGTGCCAGAATGGTAGGGTGGGCCATGAACGCTTCCCATACCAGGGACGACATTCCCGCCCATAGGGTGGTCAACAAAGCGGGACTTTTAACGGGAAAGCACCATTTTGAGGGAACAAATCTCATGCAGCAATTGTTGGAAAGTGAAGGTGTTAAGGTCAAGGACAACCAGATACAGGATTTGGAAAAACATTTTTGGGATCCTTGGAAAGAATTGAGAGAAACCAATTAATCAAAGATCAAGGTAAATACCGTGTTTTCATCTGAAAGCACCTGTATGCTTCCCCCGTGCAATCGCATGATTTGTTTGGAAAGACTTAGCCCGATACCTGTTCCGGAATTTTTTGTAGTGAAGAAGGGAACAAAAATTTCATTTAACAATTCAGGAGGGATTCCTACTCCATTATCCCAGACCTGTATAAACTTCTTGTTCATTTCGTTGATACCACAAATGAATTTTATCCTTCCATTCTCCTGACCTTCCAAGGATTGTTTGGCATTCTTGCCCAGATTTAGCAACACTTGCGATATTTGTTGGGAATCAATATATAGCTCCAGTTCTTTCGGGTGGACCCCAATTTCTATTTTCACCGGATTTTCATCCGTCTGTTCCTCTAACAAAAGCTTTACCCTTTCCAAAAGTTTTTTGGCGGAAACAAGCTCTTTTTCAGGCTCTGGTACACTAAGGAATTTACGGTAGGATTGAACAAAACTCATAAGGTCATTCCCTTGGTCCTTGATTACCTCCAATCCTTTTGCCGTATTTTTTATTTGGTCTTTACTAAATTCGGTAGGATGGGTATTGGAACTTCCCTTCTTGAAATACTTAAGGATGGATTCCGAAATTGAGGTGATAGGAGTAATGGTGTTCATGATTTCGTGGGTGAGAACCCGAATCAGTTTTACCCAAGAATCCGTTTCCTTTTCGTCCAATTCCCGATGTATATCGTGCACCACAACCAATAATAAATCTTGTCCTTCAATGGTCAATGGGGTACATTTAATACTTAAATCCCGTTTTCCCCGTTCATTTCCAAGTTGATAGATTCTATTTTCAAAGGGTTCTAATTTTTGAAAGAGCTGGTATAGCTCTTGGTCTACCTGGTTCAACTGTTTTATATGGTTCAATGGCCTGTAATTGAGCAGCTCTTGCACCGTTGGGTTGGCAAAAAGGATATGCCCCTTTGGATTTATGGTGAAAATTCCAATATCCGCTTGCCTGAGTATTTCCTGATAGTATTGCTCTTGGGCCTGCTTCTTTAGATGGATATCCTGTATCATGTTATTGAGCATGTTCAAACTATGATTTAGCTCTTCCAGGGATTTTACGCTCAATTTCTCCGGAAACCTCAGTGTGAAATCTTCATTTTTGATGGCATCAAAGAAATAGGCTATTTTTCGATTGGTCTGGTTTACGTAATTGATCAAGGCCGAAGTTTGGGCTATTATAATCAAAATGCCAATACCGCAGCCTACATAACTCTCCTTGAAAAAGAGATATGTAGAGATTACAACGGTAAGGACTATAAAGACAATCCTTAAAACCAACTGAAGATATATATTACGGCTGACCATTTTATTTGGAGGATTTTTTAAGCTTGTTATATAGCGTCTGCCTTGAAATTCCCAATTGTTCGGCTGCGGCACTATAATTACCATCATGCTTGTTCAAGGCGTTGGTAATCATGAGCAGTTCCATTTCCTCTAAAGTGCTGGGAACATTTTCCATGCTAATGGAATTTTTGGGTTCCAATAAAAAATCATCAGGCTTTAAAACATTACCTTCGCTCAAGATGACGGCCCTCTCCATGGTATGAAGCAATTCGCGTACATTTCCGGGCCAAGCATAGGACATCAATTTTTCTTGGGCCTGTTGGTTTATTCGCAGCCCCTGTTTTCCGTACTTGCTGATGAATTTGTTCAAATAGAAATCGGCCAATACCAGTATATCGTTCTCTCGTTCCCTTAGAGGTGGTACTTCTACCCGAATAGTATTTATGCGGTACAGGAGATCTTCGCGAAACAAGCCATCAGAAACCATTTTATCCAAATTACAATTGGTCGCACATATAAGCCTGATATCAATGGGAATGGGTTTGTTGGAACCGACTCTTACAATAACCCGGTTTTGTATGGCGGATAATAATTTGGCTTGCATTTGCAATGAAAGATTGCCTATTTCATCCAGGAATAAGGTCCCTCCATTGGCCGCTTCAAATTTTCCGGCCCTATCTTCCTTTGCATCTGTAAAAGAACCTTTAACGTGTCCAAATAATTCGCTTTCAAATAAGTTTTCCGAAATGGAACCCATGTCCACAGAAATAAAAACCTCATTTTGCCTTGCGGATAATTTATGCAACTCCCTTGCTATAAGCTCTTTACCGGTTCCATTTTCACCGGTAACCAGTACGTTCACATCGGTTTTGGCTACCTTTCGTACCAGGGATAACACCCTGTTCAGGGCCTTGGAATTCCCAATGATGTAGTTGGAATTTTGGTTGATTACCTGTTTAAGGTTTGTTTCCTTCTCTTTAAGTTGTACTACTTCTTTTTGTGTTTTTCTAAGCTCATAGGCAGATTTTACGGTAGTCAATAACCGTTCATTGTTCCAAGGCTTTAGGATAAAGTCGGATGCCCCTTCCTTTAAAGCTTCTACGGCAAGGTTTATTGCGCCGTATGCGGTCATCATGATTACAGAAATGTGGGGGGCTTTTTTCTTTATTTCCCGAAGCCAGTAAAGTCCTTCATTTCCGGTATTTACACCAGCGGAAAAGTTCATGTCCAACAAAATGATGTCCAACGAATTGAAATTTGGAAAGGACGTGATTTGATTGGGGTTTGAGATGGTCTGCACGCTCTTATACTCGAATTGCAATAGTATTTCCAAAGCACTTAAAACACTCTTATTGTCATCAATGACCAATATTTTTGCATCCACCATAATTGGGAATAATTTGTGGGTTGATACGGATAAAACTACAAATAGAGGAGATTGGTTTATAGTAAGTGTCAAAATATTTTACAATATCTGTACAACTATTTTACAGTACATTATTATTTTACACCATACCAAAATTTTAATGTATTGAAAATCAATTTTTTGTATTTGTGGCATGTAAATAGTATGTTTTTTGGCATAGCAAAAAAAGTATGATACATTTTCTAAGATTATTACTAATTATCTTTTTATTATGGAGTACGTCCCTAATGGCGCAAAAGTCATGGACCTTGGATGAATGCATCTCCTATGCCTTGGAAAATAACTTACAATTGAACGATTTTGAATATACCAATCTTTCAAATAAGGAGATGTATCGACAGTCTGTACGTAACTTGTTGCCGGTTTTGAACGCCAATTCAGATTATACCATTAATTCAGGTAGGGCCGAAGACCCCAATACGGGTACCTTTGTGGTTCAGGATTTCTTTTCCAATAGCTATTCGTTGCAGTCCAACATCGATTTGTTCAGGGGTTTTCAAAAAATTAATTCCATTAAGGCGTCCAAGTTATTGTACAGTGCCACTAAAGAAGAGGTGTTGCAACAAAAGTATCTTTTGGCCTTTAGGGTAATGCAGGCATTTAACAACATCCAATTTTTTGAGGGCTTGGTAGCAATTGCCAATGAGCAAGTAGATGTTTCCAAAACCAATTATAAACTGGTGGAGAAGCAGATTGAACTGGGATTGATGGCGGGTGCCGATTTGTACGAGGCACAATCCCTTTTATTGGCCGATGAGCTAAACCTAACCCAGTCAGAAAACCAATTGGCTGCGGCCAAGTTAACCCTGATACAGGAAATGAACCTAGAGAATACTTCAGACATTCAAATTATCACGGATATGGGCCACAAGGCAGAAGCCCAAGTTTTAGGGATCATGGAATCTGATTCCGTATACGAGAAGGCTAGGGATTTTTTGCCTTTGATAAAGGCTCAGGAACTACGGGCACAAGCCGCTAAGAAACAGGTGGGCGTTGCCCGTGGAAACCTATATCCGTCGTTGAGCCTTTTCGCGGGTATTGGTACAGGTTACTTTGAAACCTTTCAGGATTCCCTGGGCAATACCTTCCCTTTTCGTCAACAGTTCAGGGACAATACGTCTAGGTTTTACGGTATCAGTCTTAGTGTTCCCATAAGTAATGGATGGTCTGCAAGATCAAGGGTGAAACAGGCCAAAATTGAAAGGTTACGTCAAGAAAACAATTTGGAAGTTCAGGAGCAAGTGCTTTTCCAGACCATTCAACAGTTGGTTCAGGAATACAATTCACTATTGGTGGAAACGGAACAGAGTCGGCAAAATATGGAAGCACAGCGATTGTCCTTTACCATTGCCCAAAAACGGTACGAGAAAGGCATGATTAACGCCATAGAACTGTTCACCGCAAAAAACCTGTTCGCCAGTGCGCAAAATGAGAATTTGCAAGTAAGACTAAGATCAGAAATCAATAAAAGCACTTTGGATTTTTATAGGGGACTTCCCGTATTTAACATTAACTAGAATTAGATTAGAGAATAGCATGGATATTAAATTAGAAAAGAAAAAAGGATTGCGACCCAAACACTACGGGTATATAGCTTTGGGGTTATTGTTGTTATTTGTGGGGTATCAATTGCTTTTTGCCAGTTCTATTTCCACATTTAGAACAGAAAAGGATAAACTTTCCATTGCAGAAGTGTCCCAGGGCAAGTTTGATGATTACATCACTATAAACGGGAATGTAGCACCGATCACCACCATTTATATGGATGCTTATGAAGGTGGAAGGGTTACCGAAAAATTGATCGAGGAAGGTGCCATGGTCAAAAAGGGGGACATTATCCTAAAACTGGAAAACATGAACCTGTACGAGCAGATTTTGGCCAGCGAAAGTAATTTGGCACTAAAACAAAATGACCTTCGTTCTACAAAACTGACCTTTGATTCTCGCCAAGTGGAGGGTAGGCGGTCCTTGGCCACTGCGAGTACGGACCTTCAGCGCTTAAAGCGAAATTATGAACAGAATAAGGCCCTATATGACGAGGAACTTATTTCCCAGGAAGCCTACCTCACCTCAAAGGAGAACTATGAGCTGTCCCAAAAGCAATATGAAATAATCAAGCTTCAGACAGAGAACGATGATGAGTTACGAGAAACGTCCCTGACGGGTTTGGATAATGATTTGGCAAGAATGCAGAAAACTTTGGGGATGGTCTACCAAAGATTGGACCACTTAAATGTTAGAGCCCCTGCAGATGGCCAATTGGGCTTTTTGGATGCCGAAATTGGGCAGAATATTTCCCAAGGACAACGAATAGGTCAAATAAATGTGCTAACGGATTATAAGATTGAAGCGGATATAGACGAGCATTACATTGACCGCGTGAAAAGGGATTTGAACGCTGTACTTGAGCGTAACGGAAATGAATTTCCCTTACGGGTTAGAAAAGTGTATCCTGAAGTCCGCAATGGAAGGTTTCGGGTAGATTTGGTCTTTACGGAAGAAAAACCGGAAACAATACGTACTGGTCAAAGCTACAACATACGATTACAATTGGGAGAATCCAATGACGCTTTGTTAATACCAAAAGGAAGCTTTTTCCAAAGTACAGGAGGACAATGGATTTTTGTAGTAGGTAAAAACGGGGAAGAAGCGTTAAAAAGGCCTATCAGAATTGGGAAACAAAACTCAAGATTCTATGAAGTGCTTGAAGGATTGGATGCAGGTGAAAAAGTAATCACCAGCAACTATGACAGTTTTGGGGAAGCAGAAAGAATCGTACTAAAATAAATTAGAAAGTGTCACATCAAGCGCAGTTGTGGTGTCTTTATAACAATCAATAAAATCAAAAAAAGATGATGATAACTATTACGAATTTAAAAAAGAGCTTTCGTACCGAGGAAGTGGAAACCTTAGCATTGAATAACGTGAACCTTAAAGTAGAGGACGGCGAATTTGTTGCCATCATGGGGCCTTCGGGTTGCGGCAAATCCACCTTGTTGAACATTATAGGCATGTTGGACAACCCTACCGATGGAAGTTACAATTTTGCGGGCCATGAAGTAGGTGGGCTAAAGGAAAGCCAGCGTACCCAATTGCGAAAAGGTAACCTTGGTTTTGTATTCCAAAGCTTTAACCTGATCGATGAACTAACGGTTTATGAAAATGTGGAGCTACCACTCATCTATCTAAAAATGGGGAAGAGTGAACGTAAGGAAAAAGTAATGAAAGTGCTGGAGCGTATGAAAATTGCGCATCGCGAAAAACACTTTCCACAGCAATTGTCCGGTGGACAACAACAACGTGTAGCCATATCAAGGGCCGTGGTAACCAATCCAAAATTGATATTGGCGGATGAGCCCACGGGTAACCTGGATTCCAAAAATGGTATCGAGGTCATGAATTTGCTAACAGAGCTGAACCAAGAAGGAACGACCATAGTCATGGTTACCCACTCGGACAGAGATTCCCATTATGCGCATAGGGTAGTTAACTTATTCGATGGACAAATCGTTACTGAAAGCCAGAACCGAGCAATTGGTGCCATGATTTAAAAAGGAGTTTATTCACTAGCCCTGATCGAGCTTGTGCTGACCCAAGTCGAAGCAAAGGGTCAATCAAAAACAATCAAAAACAATTAAAAAACGAACGGTCATGAAAATTTTCAAAAGTAAGATTCCATTTTTTAAAACAATCTCAGTTGCATTCACTTTTTTATTCGCAATTACATCGGTTTCTGCCCAGTTGGAAAAAGTAGTGGACCCTTTTGAAAAGGTGATCGTAAGCCCACATATTGAAGTGACCTTTGTAGAAGGTACTACTGAAATGGTGGAAGTACATGCTAGCACCCAACCGCTTTCAAAATTGAATATTGAAGTTATTGGCAAAACCCTTAGACTGTACCTAGATGGCGCCAAGACCTACACGGAAAGTAAAGACATAGAGGGAGATAATTATGATTACAAAGTTCCAATCTATAACGGCACAGTGGTCAAGGCCACGGTTACTTATAAAAACCTGGAAGAATTGTCTTTGCGTGGGGAGGAAAAATTCATTTGTAAAAGTACAATCGACCAAAATGAATTTATCCTTAAAATCTTTGGCGAATCTCAAGTGTATTTTAACGAAGTCAAATTAGGTGACTTGTCCACGACCATTTATGGAGAAAGTTTTCTTGAACTTAAAGAAGGTAGTATTGACAGCCAAAAAATTACCGCATATGGAGAATCCAAGGTAAATACTTTGAATGTTGATTGCAATGATGCAAAAATAACGGCCTATGGTGAAGGAAGTTATCGACTATCGGTAAAGGACAAGCTAAAAGTCACGGCCTTTGGCGAAGCTATCATTGCCTATGAAGGTTCGCCCGAAGTTAAAAAGGGATTGGTTATTGGCGAGGCCACTATCCAAAAAATGAATTAGGCCATGTTTAAGAACCATCTAAAAATCGCTTGGAGGAATCTTTGGAAAAAAAAGGATTATGGCCTACTTAATATTTTTGGGTTGTCCATTGGTATTACTTGTGCCTGTATCATTTTGCTATGGGTAGAGGATGAACTCAACTATGACACCTATATAAGCAAACAGGATCAAATATATTACTTGCCTACAAATCAGAAATACGATGGGGAATGGCGAACGTTTTTCGAAGCTACACCTGGACCCTTGGCAGAGAATCTTAAAAACGAAGTTCCCGGTATCGTTCGTGCGGCCCGCACCAAATCGGACAATCTATTGTTTCAGGTAGGGGACCACTCGTTCACAAAAAACGGCAGATACGTAGACCCCGATTTTCTGGAAATGTTCGATTTCCATTTTTTAGAAGGGGGTAAGGCTGTAGATTTTCATAGTACCGATATAATTTTGATTTCTGAAAGCCTGGCAAAAAACCTATTCGGCGAAAGTCAGGCTGCACATAATAAAACTGTTAGGATAAATAACCAATCAACTTATACCATAGCTGGGATATATAAAGACTTGCCCAAGAATGTAACTTACACATACGATTGGGTCGCTCCGTTTGAAATTTTTGCCCAGGGAAAAGCATGGATAGAGGAATATGGTTCCAACTTCGCCGACACTTTTGTAGAACTTTCTCCCCAAGCCAACTTTGATGAGGTCAATAGGAAGGTAAAGGAACTCCTACCTGCCAAAACCGAAGACGATGAAATCTACGCCTTTTTGCATCCATTAAAGGATTGGCACTTAAGGTCAACTTTTGATGGAGGTATAAACGTTGGCGGGCAAATAGTTTATGTAAAACTTTTTAGTCTAATTGCTTTGGTGATTTTACTGGTGGCCTGCATCAATTTTATGAATTTGGCAACTGCGCGAAGTGAAAAAAGAGCAGGTGAAGTGGGTGTAAGAAAGGTTTTGGGCTCCAGTAGGCAAGGATTATTGTCCCAATTTATGACCGAAGCTTTACTGGCTTCTTTCTTTGCTTCCTTTTTGGGCATTTTGCTGATAAAGCTAGTATTACCATATTTCAATACCATTATTGGAAAGTCCCTCAGCATAAGTTTTTTCGACCCCAAACATTGGATGGTTTTTCTGGCTATAGGCCTTATTTGTGGAATTGTGGCCGGATTGTATCCCGCTGTTTACCTGTCATCCTTCAAACCTGTTTCGGTCTTGAAGGGAACGAATAAAACCTCTGGAGGTGCAAAGGCAATCCGTAAGGGGTTGGTGGCCGCCCAGTTCGTGGTTTCCATTATCTTTATTATAAGCACATTGATTGTTTATCAGCAAGTACAACATGTAAAGTCTAGAAATCTTGGATACGACAAAGACAATGTAGTAAGAATACCTGTGAATGGGGATATTATAAAAAATCTAAATCCTATAGAAGAGGATATGCTTGCCACTGGCAATATTCAAAATATTGGGGTTAGTAACTCTACAGTTTTATCAGGAGGAAATAATACCTCTGGGCTATCTTGGCAAGGCGGTGTGGATACGGAGGGGGTTTTGGTCTCTATACGTCAAATAAGTACCAATTTTTTCAATACCATGGGAATGCAATTGGTGGAAGGAAGGGGATTTAGCGATAACCCAGCGCAGGATAGCACCAATATAATAGTTACGGAGTCCTTTGCGAAACTCATGGGTCCCGGCAGTGCCATTGGAAAAACAGTTGAAAATGATTATCCGGTAATTGGGGTGGTAAAGGATTATTTATATGATGATATGTACGGTTCCAGTGACCCTGTTATTTTCTTTAATGACCCTTCTGAGGCTCGATATCTTTACATTAAAACAAAAAATGGAGTGTCTACCGAGCGGGCACTTTCCTCAGTAGAAGGAGTTTTGAAAATACACAATCCGGCATTTCCTTTTGAATATGAATTTGTGGATGACGCCTATGAAGCCAAGTTTAATAAGGAAAGGCTTATTGGAAATCTGTCAAAGGTTTTTGCACTTATCGCAATTGCCATTTCATGTCTTGGTCTTTTTGGATTGTCCGCCTTTACTACGGATCAGCGTAGAAAGGAGATTGGTGTCAGAAAAGTATTGGGTTCAAGTATATCAGGGATTGTGGGCCTGTTATCAAAAGACTTTTTAAAACTTGTGATCTTGGCATTTATTCTAGCGGTACCCATCGCTTGGTATCTTATGCAGAATTGGCTAGAAGGCTTTGCATACAGAATATCAATAAATATATGGGTGTTTATAATTGCCGGATTTACCGCTGTTACCATCGCTCTTTTAACTATAAGTTTTCAAGCATTTAATGCCGCAACTTCGAATCCAGTCAAAAGCCTACGAACGGAGTAGCACAATACAATATCGTTTTCTGATTTAAATGTATCGATTATAAAGAGATCATAGTGCTTTTTTAAGAAGCTTCCTGTAAATATATTGTACATATTTTGTCAAAATATTTTACACCCTTAAAAGGAAAAATTATTTAAGTGCCTGTAAAACAAATAATTGTCTAATTGGCACGGAATTGGACACAACAGTATATGATCCATTACGTCAACTTGTACCGAGGTAGTGGAAGCATCAATCAAAAAATCGTCGATCATGTTTAAAAATCACATCAAAATCGCCTGGAGGAGTTTAAAAAAGCAACCATTTTTTACCTTCCTCAACACCTTCGGACTTGCCATTGGTATGGCAGGAGCCCTACTTATTTCATTATATATCTATGATGAATTGACCTATGATACCATGTTTAAGGATGCAGACCGAATCTATAGGATTAATGCGGATATTAAATTTGGTGGCGATGCCCGAAAGTATGCCGTAAGTCCTGCACCAATGGCAGATGCCTTACAAAGTGATTTTTCTGAAATTGAAGTGGTTACCAGGTTTAGGACTCGGGGTAGTGCTTTGGTCAGGAAAGCAGATGCTGAAGCCAACGTCAAGGAGGAGCAAACTACTTTTGTGGATGCCACTTTTTTTGAAATGTTCGGGATTGAGCTGTTGGCTGGTGACCCAACTACGGCCTTAAAGAATCCAAACTCAATCGTAATGACAAGGACTGCTGCAGAAAAGCACTTTGGAGTGACCAATGCGGTGGGTCAAGATTTAATATTGAACAATGAAGAGCCATTTACGGTTACAGGGGTAATTGAAGATTTACCCAATAACTCTTTTCTTAGGGACTACAGTTTGTTCGAGGCTATGGCAGGCAATGAGGATGCTCAGACCGTAAATTGGGGAAGTAATAACTATCAAACCTTTTTCAAACTAATTCCCTCTGCAGATGTGGAGAGTATAAAAGAACCGTTGCAAGGATTCTTGGGTAAATATCTAATTCCATGGGCCCAAAGTTTTATGCCTGGTATTACCGAAGAACAATTTGCTGCTGCTGGAAACTATTTGAATTACAGTACGATCCCTTTGACCGATATTCATTTAAGCTCCAATTTGGTTGCCGAAATGAGTTCTAACAATGATATGCAGAGTGTTTATATTCTGTCCTTTATCGCAGTTTTTCTAGTGGTTTTGGCCTCTGTTAATTTCATGAATCTTTCCACGGCACAATCCTTGAAACGGGCCAAGGAGGTGGGTGTCCGTAAAACCTTAGGCTCCAATAAAAGGGATTTGGTAAGGCAGTTTCTGGTAGCGTCTGGTCTAATATCTTTTATATCGTTGCTTTTGGCACTGGTTTTGGCCGTATCGGCCCTACCCTTTTTTAATGAGCTGGCGGACAAGGACATTTCACTTCCGTTTCTAAGTCCTTTCTTTTGGTTGATTCTTTTTGGAGGGGTTATTGTACTTGGATTATTTTCAGGAAGTTACCCGGCATTTTTTATGTCAAGGTTTATTCCCGTGAACGTGTTAAAGGGAGGTGGACAAAGTAGTGTAGGGGGTGGAAAAATAAGGAACTCTCTAGTGGTCTTTCAGTTTGCCATATCGGTGTTTTTGATTATCAGTACTTTGGTGGTGTATCAGCAATTGAAATATATACAGAGCAAAGATCTTGGGTTTTCTAAAGATCAGGTACTAGTAGTGAACGATGTCTACACTGCGGGTAGTAAGGCCAACTCGTTCAAGGAACAGGTAAAGCAATTAAGCTTTGTTAAAAACGCCACATTGAGTAGTTTTTTTCCAACGCCTTCCAGTCGGAGTGATAGTACTTTCGTTCCTGAAGAAGGGCTAACAGATCAGGAAAATGCGGTAAGTATGCAAACTTGGGGCGTGGATTATGATTATGTGCCTACCATGGGATTCGAATTTGTTACTGGTCGTAATTTCGATGAAAATTTCGGCAATGATTCAACGGCGATCATAGTCAATGAAACTGCTGTAAAAGTAATGAAACTAACCCCCGAGACTGCCTTGGGGGAAAGATATTCACCTGACTTCAATGCTGAAAACCCCGAGTTCTTTACCATCATAGGAGTGGTTAAGGATTTCCACTTTGAAACCATGAAGGAGGAAATAGATGCATTAAGTCTAAGATTGGCGAACAACGCTTATGCCATGGCTATCAAAATTGAAGCTGGAAACTTTGAAAATGCGGTTTCAAAAATCGAGAATGTATGGAACAATATTGTTCCGGGAGAACCCTTTAACTACTACTTCATGGACGACTCCTTCAACGACTCCTACCAGAGTGAACGTAGATTGGGAAATATTTTTGTCATATTCACCGTACTGTCCATTATCATTGCTTGTTTGGGATTATTTGGATTAGCTGCCTTCAATGCCGAAAAGCGTGTTAAGGAAATAGGTGTACGTAAAGTACTTGGAGCGAGTGTAACGCAAATTTCGGTAAAACTCACCATGGATTTTTTAAAGTTGGTGGGCGTGGCCATTTTAATTTCTTTGCCACTAGGATGGTATGCCACGAACAAGTGGTTAGAGGATTTCTCCTATAAAATTGATATTCCATGGTGGGTGTTCGCTCTAGCGGCCTTTTTGGCCATAGCTGTTGCAGTTATTACCGTCAGCTATCAAAGTATAAAGGCATCGATTGTGAACCCAGTTAAGAGCTTAAGGACCGAATAGGGCCTAACCCCTATCCCGATGGCTAACGGAACCACCCCAAGCAAAGGGAACTTGGGTATAACAGAATGTGAAAAGTTATTTTGAACCCATCCAAAGGATGGTGTGCGAAATCCAAAAGGAATGAAAAATAAAAATCTATCTTATTCAGCTGCCTTCCCCTTGGGGAGGGGCTAAAACGAATTAAATAATGCTCAAGAACTATTTAAAAATAGCCTGGAGAAACTTAATTAGAAACAGAAGTTTTTCTCTATTGAATATCCTTGGATTATCCATTGGCCTGGCCATGACTACATTGATTGTTCTATGGATAAACTATGAGTTGGGGTTTGATAGATTTCATGAAAAAATAGATCGTATATACGAGGTGAACAACCAATATATGGTAGATGGCGAAATCTGGACATGGAATTCTACCCCAAAAGCTATGGGACCTGCCATAAAGAAGGACTATCCTGAAGTAGAGAAAGAAACCCGGTATTTTTATGACAATACCTTCCTGTTCGCTTGGAACGACCAAAAGATAAAGGCAACCGGAACCATGGTAGACCCGGATTTTTTGGATATGTTCTCATTTCCGTTGATTCAGGGTGATCTAAACACCGTTTTGAGCGATGTTAATTCGGTGCTTGTAACAGAGTCCTTGGCGAAAAAGATTTTTGGAAACCAGGACCCTATGGGTAAAATGGTGAAAATTGATAACCGGGATACTTTTAAGGTGACTGGAATATTAAAGGATATACCGCCAAATACACAGTTTACATTTGAGTTTTTAATTCCATGGTCCTATTTGACCCAAAAAGGCTGGGACGATGAAAACTGGGGGAATAATTCGGTAGCCACCTATGTTCTTTTAAAGGAAAATACAGATATCGACACTTTTTCGGAGAAGATAGCTACGCTGCGGAAGAATTATGACAAGGATACCCCCGATATGAAAACACTGTTATACCCGTATTCCCGTATGTACCTATATGGGGAATTTGAAAATGGTGTGGAAAAGGGAGGCAGGATTGATCTGATACGAATGTTCGGGCTTATTGCCATAATAATTTTGATTATTGCCTGCATCAATTTTATGAACCTTAGCACGGCACGTAGTGAAAAGAGATCCAAGGAAGTTGGTGTACGTAAGGTATTGGGTGCTTCTAGAAAGCTGTTGATTGGGCAATTTATAGGAGAATCTGTACTTATTACCTTCATTTCCGCAACTTTTGCAGTCATTTTCGTAATGTTATTGCTTCCCTCTTTTAACGATTTGGTGGAGAGGCCTCTTTCTTTGGATTTGGCAAGTGTCGGTTTTTGGATCTTTGCCATAGGGGTTACTATTTTCACGGGATTGTTGGCCGGTAGTTATCCGGCCCTATATCTATCGGGATTCAAACCATCATCGGTATTAAGGGGTACTTTTAAAAAAGTGGATGCGATGGTTACACCAAGAAAGGTGTTGGTCATTCTCCAATTTTCGGTAGCTATAGTACTTATAACCGCTTCCCTAATAATTACCCAGCAGCTTCATAAAGTTCAAAATAGGCAATTGGCATACGCTAAGAACAACCTGATCTATAGTTCTCTTGAAGGTGATATGGAGAAGAACTATGATTTAATAAAGACCGAATTACTTGAATCCGGGGCCTTTACAGCGGTAACCAAGACCAATTCACCTATTACTGAGAGTTGGAGCAATACTTGGGGTTTTGAGTGGGAGGGTAAAAATGAGCAGGATAAGACCATTGTTCATAGACTGATTTCCGATGACGATGTTGTAAATACCATGGGACTCGAACTTATAGAAGGGAGGGATTTTGATCTTCAAAAATACCCAACAGATTCTACCGCAGCAATTTTAAATCAATCTGCCTTGGAATTAATGGGCTTTGAAGACCCTATTGGTAAGAAAATAAAGGACAATGGAATAGATTGGCATATTATAGGGGTGGTGAAGGACTTTGTTTACAATTCTCCCTTCCAAAAAATAGAACCTATGGTTATAGAAGGTGCCAAAGGATGGTTCAATGTCATTCATATGAGAATGAACCCAGAGGTGAACACGGCCCAAAATTTGGCCGTGGCCGAACGGATTTTTAATAAATACAATCCGGAATATCCCTTTAATTATGAATTTGTGGACGCCGCTTATGCCAAAAAGTTCAATGACCATCGCACCACTGGGAAACTAGCCAATATATTTACGCTTTTGACCATTTTTATTTCCTGCCTGGGATTGTTCGGTTTGGCAAGTTATGTTGCGGAAAATAGGATCAAGGAAATAGGAGTGCGCAAAGTGCTTGGAGCTTCCGTAGCAACCATAACGGGGCTACTTTCAAAAGATTTTTTGAAGTTGGTCTTTATCTCCATTCTTATTGCCATACCGGTTTCTTGGTATTTTATGAGCAGTTGGCTGGAAGAATTTGCCTTTAGAATAGATATATCATGGTGGGTTTACCTCGTTTCCGGAGGGTTGACCCTTATAATAGCCTTTTTTACCGTTAGTTTTCAAGCGATCAAAGCCGCAAGAGCAAATCCAATAAAAAGTTTACGAACAGAATAAAATTAAAACAATGATACATACAAGCCTAAAGATAGCCCTTAGGGGATTTATCAGAAATAAATTTTTTACGGCAATTAATCTTTTTAGCTTGGTAGCAGGGTTGTTCGTTGTTTTTATCGCCATAAGCTACTTGGATTATGAGTATAGTTACGATAAGTATCACAAGAATTCCGAAAATATTTATAGGCTTGGGCGCACCACACGTTCCCAAGATTATAGTATTGTAGGGTTTGAAAGATGGAACGAGTCCACAGCTGACGAACAGTTAAATTCCATTAAGGGTTTAAAAAATATTCCTGGCGTGAAAACAGCGGCCCAGTTTATTACTTCGGAAAACTTGGAGTATATAGAAATGAATGAAAAGAGGATTCAGGAAAAGGGGTTTTTAACAACCAACACCCCATCAGAATTTGTTAACCTATTTTCGTGGAAAACTTTGGAAGGGAACTTGGATGATTTCGGCCAAAACCTGAACAAAGTTATTTTGACGGCTACTACGGCAAGAAAACTAGTTGGGGATAATTCAGACGATTTTTCTAAAATTATCGGTCAAAACCTAAAAATTATGGGAGACAATTATAGCGTTTCTGCCATAATTGAAGATGTTCCCGGCAACTCCCATTTTGATTTCTCCATAGCCATCAATAAACCGAGGATTGATTATTGGGGGAGTAGAATCTATTTGGGACTGGCTGAAAATGTAAATTATCTCGATATATCTGAAAAAATCAATGCTGCGGTGGGGACCTTTAATCCTGTCTTAGTAAATGACCCATATTATAAAAAACACTTTTTACAACCTATAGAGGATATTCATTTAAAATCGAATATTCTTTATGAATTAAAAACGCCGGGGAATTACTCGTTTATAACCTTGATTACCGGTTTTGCCCTGTTTATTCTTTTGATCACCTTGTTCAATTATGCAAATTTTACTTTGGCGACGAAGTCAAAACAGGGAAAGTCTATCGGTATTAAAAAAGCCATGGGAGCCAAGAACAGTTCGGTCGCATTTCAATTTATGCTCGAGGGGGTTGTATTGGCATTAATATCCTTACCGCTTTTGGCGATTTTGATGCATTTAGTGGTTCCCTACTTTAACGATTTGATGGGTGTGGAGATCAGTGAAAATTTCTTAAACAACCCCAAAATCTTGGTGATGATGGTCGCCCTGGCCGTAATTTTAGGGCTATTGGCGAGTATTGCCCCTGCCGTTTTGTTCTCCAATAAAAATACGTTGAGCCTGTTCAAGGAAAATTTAAAGGACAATAGGTTCGAACATTTTTCAATTCGGAAGTATTTGGTCATAAGTCAGTTTGCCATTCTCATTATTATAATTTCCGTTTCTTATTTCGTGAACGGACAGATGAATTATATTCAAGACAAGGACCTGGGTTTCAACAGGGAGGGTATATTATATGCCTATTCCTCTGGGGAGAAACTAGACGCTTTCCAAGAAAAATTGCGTCAGATACCAGAGATAGAATATGTGGGTAATGGATCTAATTTAGGTATTGAAACCTATAATCAGGGTACTTATCAATTACAAGGGGAAGATGCCATTTTTGATGATGCCAATCAATTGTATTTAGACTATGAGGCCGTTAAGGCCTATGGTATTGAAACCACCCTGAACGTCGAAGCCCCATTAGAAAGAACTACGATTATAAATAGAACTGCGGCAGAAAAATTTGCCAAAGCTAAAAATGTTTCACCAGAGGAATTAATTGGGACCGTAGTCATTACGGAACCCGAATATATTTCGGAGGATGGCCAAGTGGGGTTTCCTTTCACCATTGGAGGTATATTTGAGGATATCAATCTCTTTTCTTTGAAAGAGGAAGTCACCCCTTATTTTATCACACTTTCCCCAGCGGTACGAATGAACGGTAGGAGCATTATATCTTTTGATCCAAAACAAAGAGCCGAAGTTGTAAGCAAGATCAACCAAGTATATGAAAGCCTGAACGAGCCTTTTCCTTTGGAAGTCAATTTCTTAAGTGATAATCTTGCCGGACTCTACAAACAAGAACAACAGGCTCTTGAATTGATTTTCCATTTAAATATTTTGGCGATTCTTCTATCCGCTATAGGTATTGTAGGGATAACGATTTTCTTGGTTCTTGCTAGGAGAAGGGAAATTGGCATTCGTAAGGTTTTGGGTGCTTCAGACGGTCATATTATCAAAACCACGGTTAAGGAATACATCTTTTTCAGTGTGATTGCCTTGTTGATAGGATGGCCAATTGCCTACTACGGAAGTAGTAAGTGGTTGGACGGTTTTGCCTATAGGATCGAAATACGGCAGTATGTCTTTTTAATTGTTGGCTTGCTGGTTTTTGTTGGAACCTCAGTTCTTGTTGGAATAGTTGCTCTTAATGCTGCGCAAAAAAATCCTGTAAAAAGTTTACGAACGGAATAGACTCATCAATCACAAACGAAAAACATGTTTAAAAACTATTTGAAAATCGCATGGCGCAATCTTTGGAAGAACAAAGGGTATGCCCTTATAAATATTGGTGGTCTTGCTTTGGGCATTGCTGTGGCCCTATTCATTGGCTTATGGGTACATGAAGAATTATCCTTCAACACCAATTTTAAAAACCATGAACGTATAGCTCAGGTTTTGATGAATAAGACTGGAAATGGAGAAATCCGCACCCGGTATAATCATCCCTATCCTCTGGCCGATGTATTGCGTAGCACATACGGTGACGATTTTGATGAGGTGGTCATGAGTTCCTTTCCCGGAGACAATGTGTTGTCCGTAAAAGATAAGCACCTGAATGAATTCGGTGCTTTTATGGAGAAAGGTGTCCTTCATATGTTCTCGTTTCCTATGTTAAAGGGTAATCAAAATGCACTCGATAATCCCAATGCCATTATCATCTCCGAATCCACTGCTAAAGCGTTTTTTGGGGATGAAGATCCCATGGAAAAAACAATGCAGTTGAATAAAGACGCGGTGGTTACGGTGAAAGGTGTTTTTAAAAATTTTGCGAACAATGCCAATATTTTTGATGCCCTTAGTGCGTTTTCTGAACCAAAGGCACTTCAATTTGTCGCTTCTTGGGAGTTGTATGTGACCATGAACGATTGGGTGAAGACCGCGCGAGATCAAAAGTTATGGGACAATAATTCGTATTTGCTCTATACACAGATAGCGGACAATTCTTCCATGCAGTCCGTAAGCGATAAAATAAAAAATGTTCTTTATCAACATGTGCCCGAGGTTACTAAAAGGAGCAATCCTCAACTATTTCTGCATGCTATGGAGGATTGGCATTTAAGGTCTACTTTTCAGAACGGACGACCTGTTGGGGGAAGCATCCAATATGTACGTATGTTTGCCATTATAGGCATATTTGTGCTACTGCTGGCCTGTATTAATTTTATGAATTTAAGCACGGCCAGGGCTCAAAAGCGTGCCAAGGAAGTGGGAATAAGAAAGACCGTGGGCTCCCTAAGAAACCAATTGGTGGGTCAGTTCATGATCGAATCTTTATTGGTCACCCTTTATGCCTTTATTTTGGCCTGTGGACTTGTATTATTACTACTGCCCTTTTTCAATCAATTGGCCAACAAACAGATTTTGTTTCCTGTCGCCAACCCAATTTTTTGGATTATTTGCGCAGGATTAATTTTGGTTACGAGTCTTTTGGCCGGAAGCTATCCGGCATTATACCTTTCCTCTTTCCGTCCAGTAAAGGTGTTAAAAGGTACTATCCGTACGGGAAGGTCGGCGACATCATTCCGTAAAGTACTGGTTGTGGTTCAATTTACGGTTTCCATAATTCTGGTAGCCGGTACTTTAGTGGTTAATCGGCAGATTCAACATTCCAAGGACCGACCTGTTGGGTATGACAAAAATGGATTGGTCATGGTCGAAAAAACCACAGAAGATTATCAAGGTAAGTATAATGCGCTTCGCGATGCTTTGAAAGAAAGCGGCGCGGTACAGGAAATGGCGGAATCCTCAAGTCCTTTGACCGAGGTCTGGAACAGTAATGCCGGTTATGAATGGGAAGGTAAAGATTCCGATTTTGTTACCAATATTGTTGCTTTTTATGTATCCCATGATTATGGCAATACTGTGGATTGTGATTTGTCCCAAGGACGTGATTTTTCAAGGGATTTTGTCTCGGACTCCACCAGTTACATCTTAAACGAGGCTGCTGTAAAGTATATGGGGTTGGAAAATCCGATTGGTAAAAAGATTCGTTGGTATGATGGGCAACATGAAGTCATTGGGGTGGTTAAGAACCTATTGACCGAATCGCCTTTTGAGCCCGTTAAGCCGGCCATATATTCCATAAATTACAATCAAATGAATTGGATTAATTTAAAACTGGCCTCTGGAAAAAGCCTTGCGGCATCGCTCGGGCAAATCGAAACGGTCTTTAATAAGTTCTCGCCTGGCGTTCCGTTCAACTATCAATTTGTAGATGCTGCCTTCGAAAAAAAATTCAAGACTGAGGAACGTATGCGTAAATTGTCCGAAATTTTCTCGATTCTTGCGATTTTCATTAGTTGTCTGGGTCTTTTTGGATTGGCAACTTTTATGGCTGAGCAGCGCACTAAGGAAATCGGCATCCGAAAAGTTTTGGGTGCTTCCGTTCCGAACTTATTCCAACTACTTTCCAAAGAATTTGTGTTTTTGATAATTGTTTCCGGTCTTATCGCGGTTCCTGTTGCATACCATTTTATGAAACAGTGGTTGGAAAATTATACCTACCGAACGAACATGCCATGGTGGGTTTTTGGAACTGCAATTATTGGAGTCTTAATAGTAGCCATAATAACGGTAAGTTATCAAGCGGTAAAGGCAGCTAAAGTAAACCCAATAAAAAGTTTGCGTGCAGAGTGACACATTTTAAAAAAAAGATAGTCTTTATAAAAAACATCAACCTTTACTGAGCTTAGTTGCAGTACAAAAATTCATCAATCATGTTTAAAAACTATCTAAAAATAGCCTGGAGAAACCTTTTAAAAAACAAAGGTTATTCGGTTATCAATATTGGTGGACTGGCCCTAGGTATGGCGGTTACCTTGATTATTGGTCTTTGGATACAGGACGAGCTATCCCACAACAGTTATTTTAAGAACAAGGAAAAAATCGCCCAGATTTTTCAGTCCCAAACTTTCAATGGAGAAACTGGAACGGGGCCAGCTATACCCAGACCTCTTGAAAAGGCCCTAAGGGATGGTTATAGTGACAATTTTGAGCATTTGATCATGTGTTCATGGACCAATGACCATTACCTTAAATATGGGGAGAAGAGCATTTCCAGACCGGGCAATTATATGCAGCGTGTAGGTCCGGAACTTTTTAATCTGGAAATCATAAAAGGGGAAAAGGACGGATTAAGGGAAATCAATTCCATTATGCTATCGGAGTCCACCGCCAATGCACTTTTTGGCAGTGAAGACCCCATTGGAAAAACCATCAAAGTGAGCAACGAGCATGATATGAACGTTAGTGCCGTTTACAAGGATATTCCCTTTAACAACTCTTTCAACGATACCGAATTTATCATTCCTTGGGAAAAGTACTTGGCGAATAATGAATGGATACGAAATGCGGAGGACCAATGGGGTAACAATTCTTTTCAAATGTTCGTACAAATTGCGGATAATACCACCATGGCGGGTGTTACAACAAAAATAAAGGATGTAAAAAAGACCTTGAATGAGAATAGCGCGGAGTTCAATCCACAAATTTTTCTATTTCCCATGGAGGATTGGCATCTTAGGGGCAGTTTTGAAAATGGAAAACAAGTAGGAGGCCGCATCAAATATGTTTGGCTTTTTGGCATTATAGGGGCATTTGTGCTACTACTGGCCTGCATCAACTTTATGAACCTGAGTACCGCACGATCTGAGAAAAGGGCCAAGGAGGTAGGTATTCGTAAATCTATAGGCTCTCAGAAGGGTCAGTTGGTCTATCAGTTTTTAAGTGAGTCTTTTTTGGTAGTTCTTTTTGCGTTTGTTTTGGCTCTGGTCATGGTACTTCTTTCATTGAACGGTTTTAATGAACTGTCCAAAAAGGAAATCTCCTTTCCTTGGGCCAATGGTACGTTTTGGCTGGTGTCCCTTGGGTTTATCTTGTTCACTTCCTTATTGGCGGGAAGTTATCCAGCACTATATCTCTCGTCCTTTAGACCTGTAGATGTCCTGAAAGGTTCTTTTAAGGCAGGCAAGTACGCTGGTCTTCCTAGAAAGATATTGGTGGTGTTACAGTTTACGGTTTCCGTGGCTTTTATCATTGGCACCGTTATCGTAATGCAGCAAATCAATTACGCAAAAAATCGACCGGTAGGCTATGATAAGGAAGGGCTTATCCAGATACCTACCTTCAGTCAAGATTTTGTGGGTAAATATGATTTAATGCGAAGCGAGTTTATAGGTTCTGGAGCAGTGGTAGAAATGTCCACTTCCAGTAGTCCCACAACGCAGATTTGGTCCAATAGAAGTGGATTTACCTGGGAGGGAAAACCGGAAGGTTTTCAGGAAGATTTGGCCTGGACCGAGGTTTCACCGGAATATGCCAAGTCGCTCAACTTAAAAATAGTAGAGGGTAGGGATTTTTCAAGGGAGTATGCCACGGATTCCTTGGGCGTACTCATCAATGAAACCGCTAAAAAATATTTGGGTATGCCAGACCCAGTGGGGAAACTCCTAAAGGACGATGACGAGGAAGACCCAGGGCCTCCCTTGAAAATTATTGGCGTAGTACAGGACATGATTACCCAATCTCCTTACGAACCCGTGAAACAAGGTATTTATGTATATGATCGGTTCAATAATGGGAGTTATTATAACCTTAGATTGAACCCGGACCAAAGTGCTGGACAGAATTTAGCGGTAGTAGAAAGGGTGTTCAAAGAGCACTTCCCTGATATCCCTTTTGAATATGAGTTTGTGGACAGTCAGTATGGAGAAAAGTTTGCTTCGGAAGAACGCATAGGAACCTTGTCCGGGGTCTTCACGGCTTTGGCCATCTTGATCAGTTGTCTTGGACTTTTTGGACTTACATCCTTCGTTGCGGAGCAGCGTAAGAAGGAAATTGGTGTTCGGAAGGTATTGGGAGCTTCTATATTCAATGTATGGAATATGCTTTCCAAAGACTTTTTAAAATTGGTCATCATTTCTTGTTTTATCGCTGTCCCCATTGCCTATTTCATTATGAACGGATGGCTTCAGGAATATCCGTATCGGGTAGTTTTAAAGTGGTGGATTTTTGCCTTGGCTATGTTGGGAGCACTTGGTGTAACCTTACTTACTGTAAGTTTTCAGGCGATTAAAGCCGCCAAGGCCAACCCTGTAAAAAGTTTACGAACGGAGTAAGCAACTCCAAACAACAAGTTTCCCGTAATTTCAAAACGCACAGGAACACCCAAAATGTAACCAAAGCATAAATCCATAAATCTTTATCATACTAGTAAAAGGTTGTAAATATATTGTACATGTTTTGTCCAAATATTTTACAGTCTCTTGATGTATATAAAATTTAAGTGTTTTAAAATCAGATGTTTATTGAAGTGGCATGAAATTAGTTTTACAAAATAAAACTAGGTTCATCATCTCATCAAGAAACGAATAGTATGTTTAAAAACCACTTAAAAATCGCTTGGCGAAATATAAAAAAGGACAAACTCTTCACCATTATCAAAATAGGCGGTTTTTCCATTGGGATAGCAGCATGCTTGTTAATAGCCCTTTTTATAAATAATGAATTGAGCTATGATAGCCACTACCAAAAAAAGGATAGAATATTTAGGGTGGTAATGCAGGGAACCATGGATGGAGAGGTTTTGAAAAGTGTTCATTTTCAAAGACTTTTTGCAGAAACTTTGGAATCGACCTATCCAGAAATTGAGAAAGCCGGTAAAATAAATACAAGCGAATTGTTCGGTGCGGGAAAAAGGGCACTAAGGATTCAAGGGTCTTCACAAAACATGTTGGACGACGGTTTTGTTTTTGCCGATCAGCGGGCAGTAGAGATATTGGAATTGGACTTTTTGGAGGGTAATAGGGATGAGGTTTTTAAAAACCCTAGCAGTATAATACTCACCGAAGAAAAGGCCCAAAGGTATTTCCGAAATGGCGATGCACTAGGAAAGACCTTGTTTTTGGATGATAACACGGACAAGCCCTACACCATAACGGGAATTGTAAAAAATAATCCCGCTATCAAATCCCATTTTGATTTTGATTTTTTACTCGTCATAGAAGACAAAAATACCAGTTGGACCACAACCAATTATTTTACCTATGTGCTAGTGGATGAAAACACCAATATCCCTTCCCTTGAAAAAAAAATGGGTGCCATATTGGAGGATTATTTTATTCCCGCCCAAATGGAAAGGGGGATGGGCGAGGATTTTATGGAAGTATTGAAAACCTTAGAGTACAAACTACAACCCATTGGAGATATCCATTTGAAGTCTGATATAAAAATGGGGGACGGACTCAAACATGGTGATATACGCTTTGTTTGGTTATTTGCGGCTATAGCAGGTTTTGTTCTTTTGTTGGCGGTCATAAATTTTATCAATCTTTCCACGGCAAAATCGGCCAATAGGGCAAAGGAAGTTGGACTCAGAAAAGCGGTTGGGGCATTTAAGGGTAATTTGATAAGCCAGTTTTTGACCGAATCAATAATCTATAGTTTTATCTCATTTTTTATAGGGGTTTTGTTGGCCTGGCTTTTATTGCCCAACTTCAATTCCATAGCTGACAAAAGCATAGTAATGCCTTGGGCTTCGTGGTGGTTTTTACCTATTATCGTTGTTTCGACTTTGGTGATTGGCCTTTTTGCGGGTCTTTATCCAGCATTCTATTTATCCGCCTTTAAGCCTGTGAATGTCCTTAAGGGAAACCTCAGTATAGGAAGTAAAAGTGGTAGTCTACGAAGTGGTCTAGTCGTTTTTCAGTTTACGACCTCAGTAGTACTGATCATAGGAACTCTGATTATCTACAAACAAATGAACTTTATCCTGGATAAAAAACTAGGCTTCGATAAAGAACAGGTATTGGTGGTACAGGGGGCAAACCTATTGAACAATCGGGCTCAGGCATTTAAGGAAAGGTTATTGGGACTTTCAGAGGTAAAGGAAGTATCCATCAGTGATTATCTTCCGGTTGAGGGAACCAAGCGTAATGGAAATAGTTTTAGGAAATCAGCATCGGGAACAGAGGAAAGGTCCGTTCCAGCACAGATCTGGAGGGTAGATTATGACTATATAAACACATTAGGCCTCCAAATGAAAAGTGGACGAGGATTTTCCAAGGAATTTGCCAATGATTCCTCGGCCATTGTAATCAACACAAGTATGGCCAAAAAGTTAGGATTGGATGATCCAATTGGAAAACAGATAAATAATGGTCAGGATTGGACCATTATTGGTGTTTTGGAGGATTTTCATTTTAAAAATTTAAAGGAGGATATAGAGCCTCTAACCTTGGTATTGGGGAATGCACCCAGTATGGTTTCCGTGAAACTTGCCAATGGCGTAAGTGATCACGTCATTGAGAACATTAAAGGTATATGGAATGATTTTGTGCCCAATCAAACATTTGAATTTACATTTCTTGACCTGGAATATGCCCAAATGCACGACGATGTAAAACGGATGGGAAAAATATTCAACAGTTTTACAATGTTCGCCATTCTTGTGGCGTGCCTTGGATTGTTCGCTTTATCAGCATTTTTGGTGGAACAGCGAAAAAAAGAAATAAGTATACGGTTAGTACTTGGGGCGCCTTTTAAAAGTATCTATCAATTGCTGACCTTGGATTTTATGAAGTTGATTTTACTCTCCATCTTAATCGCCGTACCGGTAGGATGGTATATGATGAACAGATGGCTGGAAGATTTTGCCTATAAAATAAATATTGGGTGGGATATATTTTTAATGTCCGGCTTTATCGCTTTATTGGTGGCCTTGCTAACCATTAGCTATCAGTCCATAAGTGCCGCCTTGCTAAAACCTTTGAAAAATTTAAGGGCGGAATAAATTTATTTAATCATTTATTGTAAAACAAAATCATGCTGAAAAACTATTTAAAAATCGCTTGGAGAAATCTTTGGAAGGACAAAAGTTTTACTACCATTAATGTGGTAGGTTTAACCACCGCCTTTGGAGTGGCCATTTTATTGGCGACGGCAGGTTTTCATGAACTTTCCTATGAAAACTTTCATGAAAACAGGGAAAAAATTTATGGTGTTTATATAGTTCAGCAAACCGAGGATGGTTCAGAAGCAGGTATTAGCCAACCTACACCTTTTGCGGAAGCATTGAAAACCGAAGTTCCTGGAATAGCTAAGACAACTAGGCTTTTGGAAGATGTGTCTTTGGTTATTAATGGTGAAAAGGAACTTATGCTAAATGCAAATTGGGTGGATAAGGATTTTTTTACCATGTTTAGTTTTCCGCTTGAAAAAGGTGTCAACGGTAATATTCTTGAAAATTTGGGTGATGTAGTATTAACAAAAGAAGCAGCCAATAAACTGTTTGGAAGGACTGATGTAATCGGACAGAATATAAATGTTTTAATCAATGGCAAACAAGAACCTTTCACTGTTGGGGCCATTGCCAAGGACTTGCCAAAGAACACGAAAATGGGTTTTGAAATCGCTTTAAGATTTGAAAGAAATCCAGAATATTTGGATACCAAAGAAACTTGGAATGAACAATATCATTCTGTTTACGTGGAACTTGAGGACAATGTTACGGCTGCACAATTTGAAGAAAACACAAACTCATTTGTAAATCTTCATTATAAGGATGTAATCGAGAATGCTAAAAATTCAGGGGCTTCCCCAAATGAGGAAGGATTATATAGGCAAATTAAACTATTGCCGTTAAGGGACAAATACTTTACAAGTTTCCGAAAAGGGTATGCGGAGGTAAGCAGAAGTGTGCCGTATCTTATCATGGGCGTCGCATTCCTAATCCTTTTCATTGCTTGTGTCAATTACGTAAATATGAGTCTTGCCAAGAGTTCCCAGCGTCTCAAGGAAATAGGGATGCGTAAGACTCTTGGGGCAAAAAGAAAACACTTGTTTTTTCAATTTTGGGGAGAAAGCTTTCTAATTTTTATGGCTTCGGCCATTATGGGCGTTTTACTCAGTTTGTTACTTTTCGATGATTTTAAAACCGCCTTTAGTACACAAGCTTCCATAGATACCTTAACCACACCGCTCTTTTGGAGTCTGTCTTTTACGATTGTTCTACTAGTGACCCTTAGTGTTGGAGGATATCCGGCATTAGTACTTAGCAAATTGGGAACCATTCAATCCCTAAAGGGGAAATTGGAAAGTAACGGTAAAAATAGGTTACGGGATATGTTGATGGTCGTGCAATTTGGTATTGCGATTCTTTTGATTACAGGTACACTTGTGCTGAGGGGACAAATAGAGTATATGCGCAACAAAGATTTGGGGTATGATAAAGCTCATGTGCTTTCCTTTCCTTTGAACGGAAAAAAGGAGAGTTATGCCCTGCTAAATTTGCTAAAGGATGAGCTAAGAGGCAATCCGGATATTTTGGAGGTCTCCGGTGCTGATAACAATTTGGGCCGAGGCAAGGATGGTAGTCGATCATCGAGCGTTATCGGCTTTGATTACAAAGGTAAAATTATAAGGACAAACTTTTTAGTGGTGGATCCTGATTATGTGCCCACCCTAGGACTTGAAATGGCATTAGGCAGAAACTTTAACGGGATAGGTGATAGTATAGGAATTCTTATCAATGAAAAAATGGCCGAACAACTGGGCGAAGAGGATATCCTATCAGCTTCCCTACCAATTGACAGTGATGAAACAAGCCCAATATTAGGTGTTATTAAGGATTATCATTTTGAGGATTTGGACAAAGCTATTGAACCTATCACATTTTATATGAGTAAGGATTTGCCGTTGACCTATGCCTATGTGAAAATGGCCTCTTCAAATATGGCGAATAGTTTTGAGGCCGTAGAGAATGCCTATAAAAAACTGGAGCCCAATGCAGATTTTTTAGGTTCATTCCTGGATGAAAATGTAGATAGGACCTTTCGTAGTGAGAAGTCCATGGCTCTATTGATAACCAGTGGTGCCCTAATAGCCATAATATTAAGTTGTATTGGCCTTTTTGCCATGTCTATTCTGGTAGTTACCCAACGCACGAAGGAAATAGGTATAAGAAAGGTGATAGGTGCGAGCGTGGCCAATATAACCTTTATTCTGACAAAGGATTTCTTAAAATTAGTTCTTTTTGCCTTTTTGATTGCTTCTCCAATTGCTTGGTGGTTTCTTAAAAAATGGCTGGAAAATTATGAATACAGGATTGATTTAAGCTGGGTGTTTTTTGCAGTTTCAGGTATTCTGGCTGTGGCTATAGCTTTTTTAACTATTGGGACTAGAACGATCGAAGCTGCAATGGCAAACCCGGTAAAAAGTTTACGAACGGAATAGATGGCAACTCCTTATAAAGATAAGGATTTACAAGCTAGGGATTATTTCGACGAGTTTTCTTTACCGTAGAGCCAATAAAAGTACAATAAAACCATAACTCACGTTTTTTAAATAGTTGTAAAAATCAGGGTATAGTACTTTGGTTTCCAAAATAAACTTGCTACCCAAAGGTAAGTTTGTAAAACCTACTTACGTTTATGCTTTCAAAAGAACAGTTATTTTCAACTAGGATCACTTTCCTTTTTCTTGTATTTGGTATAACCTTTTTAAACGCGCAAATACAGGTAAGTACAGATTTAAATGTAATAACCTCATTGAAATCCAATGCTACAATGTATGTTGCTGGTGACGAAGTTCATAGCATTGATTACATTCTTAAAAATGAAGGTAATTTAAATTTTAGGCCGCTAAAGGATTTTAAAAACAATTATGGTTTTACAAAAGACCATCTATGGATAAAATTTGAAATAGAAAATGTTTCAAACGAAGATCTTTTTGCATACTTGCAAACGGCAAGGCCAATAACTGATGTAGCTACATTTTATGAAATTGGCCACAATGAAGTTATATCCTTACAAAAAAGTGGGGATGTAATTCCATTTCAAGAAAAAAGTGTCCGGAATCGTAAGTCTGTTTTTAAGGTGTTCATTCCATCAAATGGTACATTATCAGGGATTATTCATCTTAAAAGCGATGGGGAAGTTGTAATGCTTCCTTTAGACTTGATTCCGACGGATTATTTTTTGGAAACCACCTATAAGGAACAAATGTTCTACGGGCTTTTTTATGGTATTTTATTTATGGCATTTATAGTATATCTGTTTTTCTATTTTGGACTCAAAGATGTTGCCTTTGCATATTACAGCCTTTATGTATTTTTCATCGCATTGATGCAGTTTTCCTTGGATGGTTTTTTTCACCAGTACATCACGCCAAATGGAGGTTGGCTTTCTAATTACGCCGTTTTACTGACCGCATTATTATCCTTGCTCTTTTTTGTGAAATATGGAAGCGAATTTTTGGGTGTAAAAAAACAGAACAAATGGCTTTACAATTCTTACCTAGGTATGTGTTTGGTAATTTTAATAGCTCTGGGAGCCTTAGTGGTAATACCAGGATTTTTGTCAATTACCTACCCCATTGCAAATGCCATTGGTCTCGTCGTGTTGGTCCAGGCTCTAACTACATTGGTTTATTATAGAAAAAAAGAAATATCCGTAGACCCAAGTTTTGTGATGGGTATCTCATTTTTGGTATTCGGTTTCATCGTTTTTATTCTTAACAACTTCAATGCCGTTGAGAGTTCCTTTTTTACCGATAACGGGGCCAAATTCGGTATTGGTTTGGAAATCACTTTTTTGTCCATATCCATGAGCAAAAGAATACGTACACTGCGTATGGAAAATGAGAAAAACCAATTATTGGCTTTGCAACGTGCTGAGGATATGAACGAAATTAAGTCCTCTTTTATATCCAACATTAGCCATGAACTTAGAACGCCATTAAACCTAATAATGGGTGTAGCCCATTCCCTAAAGGAGAAAAAACAGGAAAAGGAGATTGGTGAAAAATGTGAACTAATCCTGAATTCCTCCGAAAACTTATTGGGTCATATAGATGACATTCTGGACTTTACAGTTATTGAAAAAGGAAATCAAGAATTGAAGCAGTGCCCCTTTAATATATCAACGGCAATTCAAAAAGTGCTGGACGAAAACCAGCTAAAAGCAAAACAAAAAGGTCTGGATTTCAATATCGATATCCCTTCCAATTTACCCGGAAGAATCATAGGGGACAGATTAAAATTGATTAGGATAATAGATCATTTATTGGACAATTCCATTAAATTCACGTCTACTGGAAAAGTTACCTTTATTCTTAGATATAGAATAGAGGAAGAATCAAAATTCTATTTGAATCTTGAAGTTTCCGATTCTGGAACAGGAATTACCAAAGAGAAAATGAGCACTATTTTCGAAGCGTTCACCAAAAAGTCTTTTTTGGATAAAAGAGAGTTCAGTGGGTTAGGGTTGGGTTTATTTATTGTGAAGAATTATGTAGACTTACATAATGGCACGATAGATATAAAGAATAATGAAGGCGGAGGTACCAAATTCAACGTCAATCTAGTATTGGGGTATGATGCGGAATTGAATACCACCCTAGTAGATAAGGACGAAGAAGAAGCTTATGATTTGGACGGTGCCCGTATTCTATTGGTAGAGGATAATAAAATGAACCAACAGGTGATTAAATTAATGGCTAAAAAGTGGAAAAATACAACACTTAGCATCGCCAACAATGGTAAAGAAGGTCTCGATTTACTTTGCCGAGAGGATTTCGACATCGTTTTGATGGATCTTCAAATGCCCGTCATGGACGGTTTTGAGGCAATTGCCATGATAAGGGGAGGCAAGGTTTCATCTAAAGTTACAAATATTCCCATCGTTGTTTTAACGGCGGACAGTACCGATAAGACTAGAAAAGAAATTTTTAGACTAGGAGTCAATGATTATGCTACAAAACCTATCAATTGCAAACTAGTCTATAGGAAAATTTCAAGGAGCTTAACTTTCAAAAAAGCAAGTTAGTAGGTTGGTGTTCACTTGGGCTTAAGTACATTGGGTAAAATCTATAAATGTAAAATATTTTTACACTACCTGTAAAAAAATTTTACCATTTAAAATTTATTTTCTTTCTTATATAATTAAAAATCAAATAATTAAATTTTGGTACAATAGTGGTTAAGATTTTATTTTAAATAGGAATTTTGTAAAGTAAAATCAACTAAACATATGTTACTGCAACTAAAAAATATATTTAAGTGGGTCAATTCGGGCGGCCAACGAATTTTCCTTTTAAAGGACATTAATTTGGAAGTCGAGGAGGGTGAATTCATTTCCGTAATGGGCCCCTCGGGTTCTGGAAAGTCAACTTTATTGAACGTTATAGGAATGTTGGACACCTTTGACGAGGGCGAATATAATTTCTTGGATGAATCTGTGCACACCTTAAAGGAAAAGCATCGTTCCAACCTGTATAAGGAATACATCGGTTTTGTTTTTCAATCCTATCATCTCTTAGATGATTTAACGGTACAGGAAAACTTGGAAATGCCCCTATTGTATAAAAAATTTAAAGGTTCCGAAAGGAAGGCCATGGTGGCCGATATGTTGGACCGATTCAATATTGTGGGCAAAAAGGATTTGTTTCCGGCACAATTAAGTGGAGGGCAACAACAATTGGTGGGTGTTGCCAGGGCCTTGATAGCCAATCCAAAACTCATCTTGGCCGACGAACCTACTGGAAACCTCAATTCACAACAGAGCGAGGAAATAATGCAGCTTTTCAAGAAACTGAATAAAGAGGAAGGTGTTACCATTATTCAAGTTACGCACTCAGAAAAAAACGCTGCTTACGGTTCCCGGATTATCAATTTGTTGGACGGCAGGAAGGTTTAATCCATATACCCTTCCGGATGCATCTCATCAAACTCCGTTTGTTCTTGGAACGCTTTTGCCAATAAAAGAATACTCGCCTCGTCATACAGATTCCCAACCAAGGTGATGCTGGTCGGGTGTTTGTCTTTGTCCAAACCCGTTGGAATGGAAATAACGGGATGTCCCGTCAGATTCGTGATAACCAATTGTCTGTTTCCGAAGGAGGGGGAGATAATTACATCATAGTCCTTGATCAGTTCGTGCATTTTCTCGATCAGGACTTCCCGATGCCGATTGGCCTGAAGATACTCTACAGCGGGAATGAACCGGGCCTGGCGCAGGGAATTCGCTCGGGAGCGCTGGTCCTGTTCCACCATCTTGTCTACGTCGGATGAACGTACCAGGTCATCAAAAAAGGCCCCCGCTTCGGCCCTTAATATGATATCGAAACCACTATAGGGAACATCTTCCGGCAATTTCAGAGAGTCCATTTGCACACCCATCTTTTTAATAACCTCCAATGCCTTTACCATGTTGTCCTTGGATTTGGAGGTGTCCTTGTCGATGTCTTTTTTCAGATAACCTACCTTAAGGGTAGTAACATCCTTGTTTTTGTCTAACCCAAAAGGATAGTCCGTAGTAGTGGGGTCCATGGCATCTTTTCCCGAAATAATACTATAGACAATGGCGCAATCCTCCGCATTTCTGGCCATAGGGCCAATTTTATCCATGGACCAACTCAGGCTCATAACGCCATACCTGCTCACCCGGCCGTAGGTAGGGCGTAGCCCTGTAATGCCATTACGGGTACTGGGAGAAGTAATGCTTCCCAAAGTTTCGGTACCCAAGGCGAAAGGAACCAACCCCGCGGAAGTGGCGGACCCTGAACCTGCGGATGAACCGCTTGCGCCCTCTTTAATATCCCATGGATTTTTAGTTTTCCCACCAAACCATACATCACCACGCGCCAAGGAACCGGATACCAGTTTCGCAATCAATACGCCCCCGGCATCCTGAAGTTTTTCGACTACGGTGGCCGTCATATCGAACTCCTGCTCCTTATACGGTTCTGCTCCCCAAGTCGTTTTATATCCTTTTACAGAAATCAAGTCTTTTACGCCATAAGGAATACCGTGTAAAATTCCACGGTATTTTCCCGCTTGCAATTCGGCATCCATTTTTTCGGCCTGTTCCATGGCCATTTTTTCGGTAATGGTGATGGTGGATTGGAGTACTCCGTCGTATTTTTTGATTCGGTCCATAAAAAACTGGGTCAATGCTACTGAGCTTATTTTTCCATACTTGATGAGCGATGCCAGTTGTGGTATGGTATAAAAGGCGAGTTGGGATTTATTGGCAGGTAGTTCAACACCCTTAGGAATCTCCCAAATAGGGAAGGAGTCCTGCGGCCTTGGGACGAAATTCAAGGGCAGCGGATCAAATTTGATAGCAGGGAATACCGTATAATCCAATTCGTAGGCTCGTAGCGAGTCGAATCCTTCCCTATTGCGTTCCAAATACGGATAAAGTGTATCAAGCTGTTTTTTGGTAAAGGCAACGCCCACCAAGTTCTGAGCTCGCTTTACGTCCCTTTTGTTGAATTCGCGCTTCGTCCCTCCACAGGCATACATCAGGAAGACAAAAATGAAAAATACTAAAAGGAAGGGTTTTCTTTTGAGGGTGTGCCGCATGGATAGTCAGTATTGGTTTTGGCCTAAAATACTACATTACACTGATTCGGTATTTATAATCGGTAGTTAAAATGTTTTGTAGCCAAATTTGAATGGTTTACCCTATAAACTGTTCCTATCGTTTTATCTTCAATTTCAATGTAATAGCTTCCTTATCTCAAGCCTAAGGATTATCTTTGTTGTTTAGAATGAATTTACATAATGATGATAGATAAGAAGGAGGTTTTAAAGGCTTTGGAATCCATTACGGTTCCAGGTGAAGGACATAATATGGTGGAGAGCGGGGCCGTGCGAAACATACAGATTTTTGGGGATGAGGTCGAGGTGGATATTACCATAAAAAACCCGAGTCTTCAGGCCAGGAAAAAAACGGAGGTGGAAATTCTCAAGGCAATCCATAGGGAGGTATACGAGAAAGCCAAGATAAAGGTGAACATCAAGGTAGATGCCCCGGCCACGCCTTCAAAAAAGAACGAAATAAAAGGGAAGCCCATTCCGGGAATTCAAAATATCATAGCGGTGGCCTCCGGTAAAGGAGGCGTTGGCAAATCAACCGTAACCGCAAATTTGGCCGTGACCTTGGCCAAAATGGGGTTCAAGGTAGGGCTGTTGGATGCGGATATTTACGGTCCGTCAATGCCCATCATGTTCGATGTGGCCCAGGAAAAACCTTTGGCGGTGAATGTGGACGGAAAATCCAAAATGAAGCCTGTTGAGAATTACGGGGTAAAATTATTGTCCATTGGATTCTTTACCCAGCCCAATCAGGCCGTAATTTGGCGTGGACCCATGGCTTCCAAGGCGCTGAACCAAATGATTTTCGATGCCTATTGGGGTGAAATCGACTTTATGTTATTGGATTTGCCTCCCGGAACTGGAGACATCCATTTGAGCATCATGCAGGCCATGCCGGTAACGGGAGCTGTCGTGGTAAGTACGCCGCAAGAGGTGGCCCTTGCCGATGCACGAAAAGGGGTAGCTATGTTCCAACAGGATTCCATTAACGTACCGGTTTTAGGAATTGTTGAAAATATGGCCTATTTTACTCCTGCCGAACTTCCGGAGAACAAGTATTACATCTTTGGAAAGGAAGGTGCCAAATATCTATCGGAAGATTTGAACGTTCCTTTTTTAGGAGAGATTCCGTTGGTCCAAAGCATCAGGGAGGCCGGCGATGTAGGGAGACCGGCAGCCTTACAGACCGCTACGCCTATTGAGGCCGCTTTTGAGGAACTCACAAAAAATGTAGTTCAACAAGTAGTGGAAAGGAATGAAAATATACCGCCCACAGAGGCGATTAAAATAACGACAATGGCAGGTTGTTCTGCCGTTAAAAAGAAGTAGTTATGACAACAATGACTTCGGACGACTTAAAGGAAAAAGTGGAAAAGGCATTGGAGGAAATCCGACCTTTTTTACAGAGTGATGGTGGGGATATTTCCTTGATTTCGATTGATAATGGAAATTCCGTCAAGGTAAAACTTCACGGCGCCTGTGTAGGCTGTAGTGTCAATCAGATGACCTTAAAAAGTGGTGTGGAAATGACCATAAAAAAGTATGCCCCCCAAATCGAGGAGGTTATCAATGTGGATTGATAACTTGATAAAAGTCATAATTTTTAAGCTTTCCCGAAAGTAGTTTAGCTAGCTAATAGCGCTTTTCATGATTAAAACAGATATACTTATTATAGGGGCCGGTCCAACAGGCCTCTTTGCCGTTTTTGAGGCAGGATTATTACAATTAAAGTGTCACCTAATCGATGCATTGCCACAGGCAGGTGGACAATGTTCCGAAATTTATCCTAAAAAGCCCATCTATGATATTCCAGGTTTTCCGGAAGTTCTTGCTGGGGATTTGGTGGACAATCTCATGGAACAAATCAGGCCTTTCCAACCCGGTTTTACCTTGGGCGAAAGGGCTGAAACCATTGAAAAATTGGAGGACGGTTCTTTTGTTGTTACCACCAATAAGGGAACCCAACATAATGCCCCAATCGTAGCCATTGCAGGCGGACTAGGTAGTTTTGAGCCAAGAAAACCGCTATTGGAGAACCTTGGGGATTACGAGGACAATGGGGTTTCCTATATTATCAAGGATCCAGAAGCCTTTCGAAACAAACGCGTTGTCATAGCAGGTGGCGGGGACTCCGCCCTGGATTGGAGTATTTTCTTGGCCGATGTAGCTTCTGAAGTCACTTTGGTACATAGAAGGAACGAGTTTCGAGGCGCTTTGGATTCTGTGGAGAAAGTGCAGCATCTCAAGAACCAAGGAAAGATAAATTTGATAACACCAGGGGAAATCGTTGGTCTTAACGGGAACGGAAAACTGGAATCCGTGGTGATCCGAAAGACTTCAAATGCCGCGGAAGATATTACTTTAGATGTGGATAACTTCATTCCGCTTTTTGGATTGTCCCCTAAATTGGGACCTATTGCGGACTGGGGCTTGGAAATAGAAAAGAACGCCATTAAAGTAGATACGTTTGACTACCAGACCAATGTACCAGGAATTTATGCCATTGGGGACGTAAATACATACCCCGGTAAATTAAAACTGATTCTTTGTGGTTTTCATGAAGCCACTTTAATGTGCCAAAGTGCCTATCAAAGAATTTTCCCAGATAAAAAATACGTGATGAAATATACCACTGTGGGGGGTGTTAGTGGTTTTGATGGTTCCAAAAAAGAAGCTCCCAAGGCAGTAATAAAAGCGATTGATTGATTTTAGGAAGTAGTACTTAGGAAGCAGAGTTCAGTAATAATGACCGTTCAAAAATATGAGGATTTAGTGGTGTGGCAAAAATCACAAGATTTTGCAATTTCGAAATATAAATCCTTTTCAGGCTTAAAGGACTACTTCTATAAAGACCAGATATTCAAGGCTTCCGTTTCAATTTCCAAGAATAGAGGAGAGGGTTTTGACCGAAAAACCAATATTGATTTCATAAGATTTCTTTACATTGCCACAAGTTCTAAAAGTGAGGTTAGATCTAGGCTTTGGTTATCTCAAAGGTTGAACTTTTTAAATAGTAGCGAAACACAAAAGTTAATAGATAGTTCCAATGAAATTTCAAGGAGGATTTATGGATTAATCAACTCCATGAAAAATTATTAGTTCTTAACCCTTAACCCTTAACCCTTAACCCCTAACCCCTTTATGGATATAAAAATCAAAATAATCGACCGTGATGGTGTCCTCCACGAAATAGACGCACCCACAGATATGAACATGAACCTGATGGAAGTGGTACGCTCTTATGAATTGGCTCCTGAAGGAACTATTGGAATCTGTGGCGGTATGGCCATGTGTGCATCATGCCAATGCTATGTAAAATCTGACCATGAATTACCGGAGAAAAGTGATGATGAGGAAGCGATGTTAGCGGAGGCGTTCAACGTACGCGAAAATAGTCGACTAGGTTGTCAATTGCATATTACGGAGGCTATGGACGGCTTGGAAGTGGAGCTTGCACCTGAGGAACTCTAATAAATTCAAATTCAAGTTCAAATATAAGAGTCAAGTTCAAGACCAAGCGAAAATTTAAATTTGCACTAGAAACTAGAAACTAGAAACTAGAAATTACTTATCAGGATAGTTACTATTGAATTTGTACTTGAACTTTTGATTACCAATAGTTCTCGACTGCGCTCGAACGGTCAGGTTGTATACTTTTTACCAATAACTAACACAACCAACAACCATCTATATCCTCGCCTGATACGTAAACAGATTGTAATACCTACCTTCTTTAGCAATCAATTCCTCATGGGTGCCCAGCTCGGCAATACGACCGTTTTCTATGACCAATATCTGGTTCGCTTTTCGAATGGTGCTAAGACGGTGGGCGATTACGAAAGTGGTTCGTCCTTTGGTAAGTTCGGCCAAGCTTTTTTGAATCAGGGATTCACTTTCGGTATCCAGATTAGAGGTGGCCTCGTCCAAGATCAATATTCTCGGGTTGGCCAAAATGGCCCGGGCAATGGCAATGCGCTGACGCTGACCACCGGATAGTTTTACGCCACGTTCCCCGATTATCGTATCCAATCCTTTTTCGAATCTATCTGTAAACTCGTTTACATAGGCCGCTTTGACCGCTTCTGTTAGTTCTTCTTCTGTGGCATTGGGCCGTGGGAAAAGTATATTTTCGCGTATGGTACCCTCGAAGAGAAAATCGTCCTGTAAGACCACCCCCAGAAATTGTCTAAAGCTGGTCAAATCGATTTTGGCCAAGTCCTGGCCATCAATGGTAATCATTCCAGAATCAGGATTCAAAAAGCTGGCCGCCAAACCTGCAATGGTCGATTTTCCGGAACCAGAACTTCCCACCAAAGCGATTACGTCCCCGGCCTTGGCCTCAAAACTGATATTGTGCAATACGTCCTTATCCTCCTCATAGGCAAAAGACACATCTTCAAAGCGCATATCCCCTTTAATCTCGGTCAGTTCTAGGGTTCGTTGTTTGTCATCGGCTTCCGTCATTTCGTTCATGAGTTCTTCGGTACGGTCCAATCCTGCCAAGGCTTCGGTCAGCTGACTTCCAATATTGCTCATCTGTACAATAGGGGCTACCATGAGTGCCAGTAAAAAGGTAAACTCAAAATATTCGCCCGTGGTGAGTTCGCCCTGCATCATTTTGTACCCCCCATAACCCATCATAATCCCCGTTGTGGCCAAACCTAAAAGAAAGGTAGAGGAACTGGTCATTACTGCGGTAGCCGTTAGGCTTTTCTTCACGTTTTTATAAAGCCGCTCCACACCATCTTCAAAAACTTTGGCTTCCTGTGCTTCGGCGTTGAACCCCTTAATCACCCTGATTCCGCCAAGCGTTTCTGTCAATCGGCCTTTTACTTCCGCATTTATCTTGCCCCTGTCCCTAAAAACAGGGCGTATGATTTTAAAGGCTTTTAGAGCGATGACCGCAAAAAGAATCAAGGGAATAAAGGTCAACAGGGTCATTGTGGCACTGATTCGTAACAAGAGGATCAATGACCCCACTGCGGTCAAAGTACCTCCTACCAATTGGACCAATCCTGTACCGATGAGGTTGCGAACCCCTTCCACATCGCTCATAATTCTTGAAACCAATGAGCCAGACTTGGTATTGTCAAAGAACCGGATAGGCAAAGCCAATACCTTTTTTTGAACCTGCGCCCGCAATTCCGAAATCATGTATTGGGCCTGTATACTGAGAACTTTGGTGAGAAGAAACGACATTACGGCTTGGACCAAAAATGAAAGGATGACTACGGTTACGAGTAACTTTAAAAAGTCGTATTTTTTATTGGGTACTACGTCATCCAAAAAATAGCGCAAGGATATGGGAGCCACAAAACTGGCCGCTTTACTTATTACGATTAATAGCAACCCGATCAAAACCAATTTTCTCCTAGGCCAAATGATGGTCTTAAATGCCTGTAGAATACTTACTTTTTTATCTGCCATAGTACAAAAATACCTTTTTATGGGGATGTGTAATGAATGGAGTACGATAGAGGTAGTTTTTCTATCAATACACTTTGCTTGGAAAGGTTTCAACCTCTTCTGATATCGTCAACTTATAATCCGGCCATCCTCCATTTCTATGATTCGGTCTGTACGTTGTGCAAAATCATTGTCGTGAGTAACTATCAAGAGAGAAAGACCTTCTTCAATGGAAAGCCGTCTGAAAATATTAAATACATTTTCAGAATTATGGCTATCAAGATTACCTGTAGGTTCATCGCCCATAAGAATCGTTGGATTGTTGATTAGTGCCCTAGCTATGGCTACGCGCTGTTTTTCTCCGCCCGATATTCGTGAAGCCTTTTGCTCTGCTAAATGGCCTATATGAAGCATTTCCAATTTCTCTCTTGCGTTTTGCTCTATTTCTTTTGGGGATTTTTCTCCAAGTTTTTTAGCTGGCAACATCACGTTTTCAATAACACTAAATTCCGATAACAAATAATGAAATTGAAAAACAAAACCAATATTCCTGTTGCGTATCCGTGATAGTTCCTCTTTGGAATTTCCGGTAATAAGCTGCTCATTTAAAAACAGTTCTCCGGTATATTCCGTGTCCATAGTAGAAAGAATATAGAGCAAGGTAGATTTTCCACAACCGGACTTCCCGACTATGGAAGCAAATTCACCTTCCTTAATTTTAAAGGAAATATCTTTAAGCACATGAAAGTCCTTGGGCTTATAAAAATGTTTGTCAATGTTTCTTGTTTCCAGGACCAAACTCATCTTTTTCAAAATATTACTTTGTTTAACCTCATGTGCCCCTAATTATTTTGACCGGATCAATATTTTTCGCTTTGTTGGCGGGAAGATATCCAGCAATAAAAGTGGAGAGTAGGGCAAAAACGATACCTATTATGTAATATAAAGGACTATAATTTATAGGATAAGTTTTGATAGTTGGCAATGCCTCAGTTTCAAACGGTGTATTATCAATCAAAGCAGAAAGGCCAAATCCAACCAAGAGACCCAAAATGCCTCCCATGAATCCTATGATAACTGCTTGACTGATGAAGATAAGTGCTACGTCGTTTCCCGAAAACCCGGTGGCTTTTAAAATGGCAATATCCTTCATTTTTTCATATATGAGCATGTTGAGAATGTTGTATATTCCAAAACCCGCTACAATCAATAAGGTTATGGAAACAGCATAGGTTATCAAGTTTCTTATATTGGAACCCGTTTCAAACTGGGCATTGGCTTCTTTAATATCTATCGCTTTGATATCAAATTGTCGCTCTAATCTTTTTGCCATTGTTGGAGCCAATTCTATATCAAAAAGTTTAATATGTATATCCGTGATGTAGTTTTCGGGTTGTCCCAATATTCGTTGGGCTGTCTTTAGGTTCACGTAGCTTTGTGCATTGTCAATCTCTGCCAATCCACTTTGATAAATCCCTACGATTTTTAGCGGGAAAATGTCGCCAGACACCGTACTAACCTGTATACGGTCTCCTACGGTAAGAGTCATTTTGTCCGCCAACCCAGCTCCCAAAAGAATTCCGTTGGCATTGTTCCTAAGGGCTTCTGGGCTACCTTTTACTATGTAGTCTTTAATATTGGAGAGTCTGGCTTCCTCCATAATATCAGCGCCTATCAACATTCCTCCAAGTTCAATGGAACCTGATAGATAGAATATTTGTGTCTGTAGTTGAGGTGTGGCCCCTTTGACGGCATCATCGGTCTTTAAATACTGTAGAATAGGTAGCGCATTATGGATTTTTTTTTGGCTTTCCTTGGGTTTTATGGAGTTAATTACATTAAAGGTATTTTCAAAATCTGCGTATAAGGAAACTGGTTGCTTTTTGGAAGGTTCTATTTCGTTATACAATCTGATGTGGGGTGTCCGGTTTAGCGTGAGTCCATCCAATAAGTTGTTCAAGCCGGTCATGAAGCCTGCCATGGTAATGTAGGCCCCTATCCCAAAAGTAACAACTAAGGCCGCTGTCACCGTACTTTTCATCTTGGTTAGTAAATGTGTTTTGGCTATTCCTATTATTACGCTCCAATTTATCATTCTATGGGTTTTAGGATAGCTGTATTTTCGTCTATCCCCTCGAGGATTTCGATTAGTTCAAGACTCTGAAGACCAATTTTTAAGGTTACTGGGCCATCCTCTGTTTGTACTTGATTTCCTTTGTTGAGGTAGGATTTGGGTATAGTCAATACTTCATTTTTTTGTGCAATGATGATATTGCCTTCCCCTGCCAATCCAGGATATAGGACTGCTGGAGGGTCAATAAAAGAAGCCTCAACCTTAAAGGTTTGGGAGCGTTGATCCTTCTTTGGATAAATTTTGTAAACATTAGCTTCAAAAACTTCGTTTTTGTATGAGTCCAAGATGACCAGTACTTTTTGTCCTCTGGAAAGTTTTACTATGTCTACCTCGTCTACCAACATTTCTATTATAAAAGTATCACTGCTACCTACCGTAGCAATGGGTTCCATCGTATTTACAATTTCCCCGGGTTCTTTAAACAAGGCGTACACTTTTCCGTTTATGTTGCTCTCTATTGTAAAATCTTGGGTATTGCTCTGCGCTGTAATGTAATTGTTACGTGCTTGTTGCCATTGTGTAGTAAGCTCATTTTTGGTTCGTTGGTAACGATTGATGGTTAAACGAAAGTTGTTCTGGGAGAGCTCATAGGCTAATTTTCTATTCTCATACTGTGCTTTGGAACCAATTTGCTGCTCCCAAAGCCTTTTTTGCCTAAAATAGTTGACGGAGTCGTTTTCCAAGGATAATTTTGCTGACTTTATTTCGTCTTCCAAGGCCTTTAAAACGCCAGAACTACCCTGATAATTTTCTTCCGCCAATTGAAAGTTCAATCTTGCATTTTCCGCATTGAGTTCCGGTGCCGTGTTAACAATCTGAACTAAGGGAAATCCTTTAGGAACCAAGTCTCCTTCCTCTACCAAGTTTCTATGCAGAATTCCAGAAACGGATGCATACGCTTGGTATAAACTGTCCGGTTGTACAGTTACGGAGGCATAGACTGATTCTGTCATGGCCATTTTTTTCGGGTAGATTTTTTCGATTTTTTCTCCACATGAAAACAACCATAACATGGCGAACAATAGAATGCTTTTTTTTAAAAAGGGATATCTAAAATAGTTTGTAAACATAATAACCTATGATAATGGACATGTTAGTTCAAAATCTGTATCCAAACCTACATTAATTCCTATTTCATAAATATGACCATGGTCATATACTTTTTGAATAAGGGCATACAATTATGTATCTTCCAATTCGTAAATATTAAAAATATGAATAAAGTATTTTTTCTCGTTTTTGCATTTTTACTATTTGCCTGTAAATCAAGTAAAGAAAAGAATTCAGAAGTTGAAAAATGGAAGGACCAGGCTTCCCAAATCGAAATCATTCGTGATGATTTTGGTGTGCCCCATATTTATGGCAAGACCGATGCAGATGCCGTTTTTGGATTGCTTTATGCCCAATGTGAGGACGATTTCAACCGTGTGGAACAGAATTATATTTGGGCAACCGGTAGGTTGGCCGAAGTTGATGGTGAGGATGCCATTTACAGCGATTTGAGGGCGAAACTTTTTATGACCGAAGAAGAGGCCAAGGCCAATTACGAAAAAAGTCCGGAGTGGTTGAAAAAATTGTGCGACGCCTTTGCCGATGGTATCAATTATTACCTATATACCCACCCCGAAGTGAAGCCCAAATTATTGACCCGGTTTGAACCTTGGATGCCCATGTATTTTAGCGAAGGCAGTATCGGTGGGGATATCGAACGCATTTCTACCAAAAAAATTGAATCCTTTTACGAGAGTTGGATGGAACTTCCCGTAATGGAGTTGTTGGAAATACAGAAGAAGGAAGAAATGGCGGAACCACAAGGATCCAATGGAATAGCGATATCGGGATCATTAACGGAATCGGGCAACCCCATGTTATTGATCAATCCGCACACTTCCTTTTATTTTAGGGGAGAGGTTCACGTGGTCAGCGAAGAGGGACTGAATGCTTATGGTGCTGTTACCTGGGGACAGTTTTTTGTATATCAGGGCTTCAATGAAAAAACAGGTTGGATGCACACATCTACCTATACCGATGTTATGGACGAATTCAAGGAGACCATTGTAAAGAACGACGGAAAATTGTACTACCAATATGGGGAGGAGCTGCGGCCGGTAGATTCCACATCGGTAACCTTAAAATATACATCGGATACGGGGATCAAGGAACGTACCTTCCCCATGTACCGTACCCACCACGGACCTATCACGCATGCCGTTGATGGTCAATGGACGGCATCGGCGATGATGTGGGAACCGGTCAAGGCTTTGGAGCAGTCGTATATTCGCACTAAACAGGATGGGTATGATGGTTTTCGAAAGATGATGGACATTCGCACCAATTCCTCCAACAATACGGTCTATGCCGACGCCGAGGGAAATATCGCCTACTTCCACGGTAATTTTATTCCGAAGCGGGATGTCAGCTTTGATTATTCTGAACCTGTAGATGGGAGCAACCCCCAAACCGATTGGCAGGGACTTCATACCGTGGATGAAAATATTTTGGTATTGAACCCGGAAAACGGATGGATACAGAATTGTAATTCAACCCCATATACCTCTGCTGCTGAATTTAGCCCAAAAAGAGAGGCGTATCCTTACTACATGTCCAAAGACCAGGAAAATTTTAGAGGGATTCATGCGATTGAATTATTGACTGATCGGAAAGGGTATACCATTGATAGCCTTATTCAATTGGCCCACGACCCGTATTTACCTGCTTTCAAGGCTTTGATTCCGGGACTGGTAAAAGCCTATAATTCCCACGATGATAAAAATCCAAAATTGCAGGAACCCATAGAAATTCTTGAAGAATGGGATTATAAGACCTCGAAAGAATCCGTTGCCATGACCTTGGCGCATTATTATGGCACCGCCATGGGGCAGCGGGCCAACTACCCTCAAGGTCTCAGCGATATGGAACGGATGATTTATTTTGGCGAACACACGGATGAGGGCTTACGCATTTTTGAGGAAGTTGTCGATCAATTGATTTCGGATTTCGGTACTTGGAAAATGCCTTGGGGCGAGGTCAATCGCTATCAACGTCTGAACGGGGACATTGTTCAGGTATTTAACGACAGCCTGCCAAGCGTGGGAGTTGGATTTGCCTCCGGTCGTTGGGGTGCTTTGGCGGCGTATGGGGCTAGATATACTACCCCAGATGCAAAAAATATATACGGTACAAGGGGCAATAGTTTTGCCGCAGTAGTGGAATTTGGTGACCAAGTGAAAGCCAAGACCATTTTGGCGGGGGGACAAAGTGGCGACCCGGCTTCACCGCATTTTGATGACCAAACGGAACGCTACATCAATATTGATTGGAAAGATGCCGCTTATTATAGGGAAGATGTTTTGAAAAGGGCTACAAAAACCTATCGGCCTGGAGAAAGAAGGTAATCTCTTTTGATAGCAAGGTTGTCGGTCCATTTGTTTTTGAGCTTGAACTTGACACTTGAACTTGTATTTGTGTTTGCATTTGAATTTGCTACCCCGGAATCTGTTGGCTCAAACAGTGCAACGTTCCAAAGCCCCAAATCAAATCGATACAATTGATGCCAATGATTTCCCGATCCGGGAAACAATCGGATAGTATATTGAGTGCCAAACGGTCTTTGGGATCATTAAATGTTGGGACCAATACGGCACCGTTTATGATTAAAAAGTTCGCATAACTGGCCGGAAGTTCCAAACCTTCAAATAGGATGGTTTTTGGCATGGGCAATTCCACTACCTTCAAAGGGGAACCATCTTGCAAAACTGCTTTTTGGAGCCTTTTCAGATTTTCTTGCAGCGGTTTGTAATTTTTGTTTTTAGGGTCGGTTTCCACTACTGTCACGACTGTATCGGCATTAACAAATCGGCATAAATCATCTACATGGCCGTGGGTATCGTCCCCTTGGACTCCATCGCCCAACCAAATGGTATTTGTAACGCCAAAGTACTCCTCGAATATAGCTTCGTAATCGGCTTTGGTGAATCCTACATTACGGACCTGAATGGAGGGGTGCAATAGGCATTCTTCGGTCGTAATCAACGTACCTTTTCCATTGACTTCCAGGGCACCACCTTCCAAAATCACTTTTTTACCTTTATAGGTGACTTGGGTCATAGGAACATTCAAATGTTTGGCCACTAAAGAAGGGACGTGTTTGTCCAATTGCCAATTATTGTATTTGGCCCAGCCATTGAAGTTGAAATTCAGTGCTTCCCATTGCGTTCCATTTTTGACCATAATGGGTCCGGAATCGCGCATCCAGCTGCGATTGGTTTTATGTACAATAAAAGATACTTTGGAAAGGTCAACATGGGCCATTTCGAGCATTTCAGTTACGTTTTTGCGATGCGCTTCAGATGCGACCACCAAAAAAACGGTTTCAAAGGCCGCTACTTTTATTATGTACTCTACAAAGGCCCATTTAATGGCCCCAAATTTTCCTGGCCAGTCCTTCCCATTATGTGGAAAACAAAGCAAAACACCTTTCTGTTGTTCCCATTCTGCGGGAAATCTTCTTTTACCCATATAGCTTAATCCAAGGCACGTTTAGTCAGTTCCCCAAAGGCATCGATGCGCCTGTCCCTAAAAAAGGGCCAGTTTTGGCGGACATTCTCTTGAAGGGCCAAATCTACTTCGGCCATTAGTATTTCTTCCTTGTCATGGGAGGCCAAGGCCAATATTTCGCCTTGTGGTCCACAGATAAATGATTTTCCCCAGAATTCGATACCATCCGTATCCGGGATATATTTTTCAAGACCTATCCGGTTGGCCGCAGCTACAAAGATGCCATTGGCGACCGCGTGTCCCTTCATGACGTTCATCCATGCCCCGTATTGGTTTTGGCCATATTGTGCTTTTTCAGCAGGATGCCAGCCAATGGCCGTGGGGTAAAACAATACTTCGGCACCTTTTAAGGCGGTCAATCGGGCCGCTTCCGGATACCATTGGTCCCAACAGATCAATGTTCCAATATTTCCCTTTTTTGTACCGATGGATTGAAAGCCCAAATCCCCGGGGGTAAAGTAAAATTTCTCGTAAAAATGGGGATCGTCCGGAATATGCATTTTGCGGTACAGGCCTGCTTGGCTTCCATCGGTATCAATGATGTAGGCACTGTTGTGGTAGATGCCGGACATTCTTTTTTCAAAAAAAGGAACGATGATCACTACACCCAAATCCTTGGCCAAGGCACTGAAAGCTGTAAAGGAAACATCGCCCAAAGGTTCGGCTATGGAAAAATTTTCCACATCCTCGCTCTGGCAAAAGTAGTGACTGCTATACAGTTCAGGGAGACAGATAACTTCGGCCCCTTGGTGCGCGGCCTTTTTAATCCACTCCATACATTTTTTTCGATTTTCATCGGCGGTATTATTCAAATTGAGCTGTATAACGGCGACTTTGTAATTCTTTGACATCTAAAAATGATTGTTTTGAAAATTAAAGATATTAAATAGAAGATGAATGCCCCAGTTTAAAGGAGCAATTAAACCTAATTAATAAATTTCCAGAGGTACGGGTTATTCTTTGGTAACGATTAGTGTGGCTTTTGAGCCCGTGGATAACAACCACTTGTTGGAATATAGGAGCTGTCCTTTTTCATCGTATACATCCACTTGGGCCGTATTTGGTGCGGAAGAACCGTGGTTCAATGCCTCAAAGTCTATTTTGTTGAACCCTGACTGTAGGTCTACGTTGACCCCTTTAAAGGCTCCTGTCAACAAAAGGTTGTATTCGACCACTACATCATTGACATAGATCTTGACCCGATCACCATCCACATATTCGTGGTCCCTGCAAACGATGCCTATGAATTTTCCATTACTCTTGATATCACCAAGATATTGGTCCGGGAAGAATTGGCCCGACCCGTTCATGCGCTCGCCTGGGCCAATGCGCGGATCTATCTTAAGTCCCGTTCCTGCTTGTACGAGTTCTTCGTCCGGAAGCATTTTCACTGGATTTTTAGTGGTCATATCCAGTTTGGGCTGTTCCTTTATGACCGATGGAATGTTCAGAACACTGCCGGAATTAGTGGTACCCGAATTATCGATAGGGTTGACCGATTCAATCTTCAAGGGTTTCTGCGTAGGTAGGTCCGTTTGGGCCTGAATCCACCCAAAAGACAAAAGGCAAAGGAAACTAGTAAATGAATTACGTCCGTTCATTAGGATATCCATAATCGGAATAAAGATAGCAAATACCCTGCCACAGGGACTTAACGGGGTGTTAAATTCGATTATCGTAACCCTTGCCTTCTTAATCCGGTAAATGTTCCTGTAGGAAGCGAACGAAATTTCCGTGCATGATATTTTCGATGTCCGTTTTTGCATAGCCTCTTTTTTCCAACATACCCGGAATTTTTTGTAGATCGGCAATGGTATCGATATCTTTTGGTGACTGTTCCAAACCAAAACCACCGTCCAAATCGGTCCCGATTCCAACATGTTCCGAGTTTCCGGCCAACTGGCAAACATGGTCAATGTTCTGAATGGTATGTTCCAAAGACACTCCGGTACTTTCTGGAGTTGACTTCCCACGAACCCAGTTGGGTACCATCATCCAAGCGTCCAATGCCATACCTATTACAGCCTTTCGGGTAATGAGTTCCTTGATCTGTTCGTCCGAAAACTGACGGTTATGATCCACAAATTTCCGGCAATTGTTATGACTGGCCCAAACCGGGCCTTCATATACGGCCATGGTCTCCCAAAAACTTTGGTCGCACAGATGGGTCGCGTCCAGAATCAGGTTGAGCTTTTGGATTTCCTTTAGCAGTTCTTTTCCTTTGATGCCGATTTCCCCAACGGAATCCGTTCCATACGCATAGGTTCCCGGGCCGTAATGCGCAGGCCCAATGGCGCGCAGGCCCTCTTCATAAGCGGTGTGGAGATACTCCATGGTAACAATGGAATCCGCACCTTCCAAACTCAAAATATAACCAATGGGCGAATTTGATTTATCTTGGTTCCATCGCTTGAAATGGTTTTTGAATTGGGTTTTTGACCGAATCTGAAAAAGGTGCCCCTCTTTTTCCATGGACCTGTACCAAGCCAATTGCCCTTGGGTCTGTGCCCAAGCTTGGTGTGGGGATTTCCATCCCAGTAAATTATTGCCAGGCTTTACATAACGGGCAATCTGTGTCGCCACACAGATACCTATGTTTCCCTTTCGCATTGCCTCAAAGGAAACCGTGTTCTTCCCCCGATCGGGCTTGTCCGTCATGCCTTTTTCACTGGCCCTGATGGCGGCAACGGACCATGTAAGATCTCGGTTCCACTCCATGGCGTTCATGGAAAGGTCTAAATGGGCATCCAGGATAAACATGCTAAATGGTAATTTTTTGGTTACGGGCGGCTACCTTCCATGCATCGGTAATGTGACCCTTGTCCACTACCAGAAGTTCGTCGTATTTGGCCACCGTGGGGCAAATATGTTTGGGTATCGCATAATGCTCCGAGCCTATTTCCATTACTTTCAGGTCATCATATTCCACGACCAAGTGCTCTTCAGATTGGCCAATTTGTCTTTCATGTCCCAAGCTTAGAAACTCCACCCTTGGAAAGGGCATTTCCGGGGCAATGGATTTATGGCCCAGATCAAAACATAGGATGCCCGCTTTGGGCTTGCTAATGATCCTAGTGAACAATACGGCCGCGGGAAGAAAATTCATTTCGGGGAAAAGATTGCCGTAACCTGCATCCCATAAGAGCGTTGTACCCGGACTGGCTATGACGTTTTCCCTTTTACAATGAATGGGGAAAGTTGGTGATCCCCCGGCGATGATAATGGGGTTTGGAAGCTTGGCCTCCAAAATTCTTTCTTTCAATTCCAAGACCGAATCGAAGGCTTTATCGCAATCCTGTTTTCTGGTATCAAAATCGGGATTTCTCAGATGACCATCGTATACGTGTAAGCCGAGAATTTTCAAATGGGGATTTACGGATACATATTCATATAATTGAAAGGCCTTTTCATCTGGGGCAATGCCCGTTCGGTTCATGCCCACGTTCAAATCGATATACAGACCGATTTTTTCATCGTTCTCTTTCCCCGATGTTGCCAATGTATCGGCAATGGCAGAGGTATCCGTCAGTGCCGAAAACTTGGTATTGGGGAAGGTTTTCATCAAGGTGATAAATCGGTCTATATTGGCGCCCACGGGCTGCATGGCCAAAAGTACTTCGGGAGCACCGCAATTTCCCAGCAGTTCGGCTTCGGCGATGGTAGCGCATTTGAATTTTGTGATGCCACGTTCCAGTTGCATCTGAACGATTTCCGCACATTTATGGGTCTTGATATGGGGGCACAACTTCTTCGCATCCCCCGTCATACCTATCATCTCCTCAATGTTATGGATGATCCTCTCCTTATAGACTAATAAGGATGGGGAAATGACCTTTGTACTATCCTTCAGCCGATACCATGTTTCTTCTCCCATAATTTTTAGTTAACAAATCGATATTTTAATACGTATGCGGGCAAGTTCATTAGTATTTCCAAAACAAATCCCTTAATAAGAGTTTATTTGTGAAGTTCAAACATTGCCTCGATTTCCACGGCGATACCTCCCGGAAGCATCATGCCCACGGCACTTCGTACGCCTACGCCATTTTCGGCACCAAAGACATCTGACATTAGTTCGCTGAAGCCGTTTATTACCAAGGGATGGTCCTGGAAATCTGGGGTACAGTTCACCATTCCCAGTGTTTTCACCAAGCGTTTGATCCGGTCTACCTCCCCAAAATGGGTAATGATGGTGGATAACATGGTAAGGCCAACGTGTCTTGCACCCAGCTTTCCTCCGGCCAAATCAAGGTCATGGCCCACCCTTCCTTTGTAGAGCGATCCATCTTTTAAAACCGGTCCTTGACCGGAAACGTATAAAAAATTATCGACCACCAATATAGGTCGGTATAGACCGGCCGGTGGGGGAGCAGGAGGAAGTTCCAGACCTAATTCCTGTATTTTTTTGGAGATACTCATTATACTATAATTTATATAAACTGATTCAAGATCAAAACACCTATAAGACCCATGACACCTACGGTCGTTTCCATCAAAGTCCATGATTTAATGGTATCCTTAATGGAAAGATTAAAGTACTCTTTAAATAACCAAAATCCGCTGTCATTTACATGCGAAAGCATAAGACTGCCAGATCCAATGGCCAACACCATAAGTTCCGCGCTGGTGCCCGTACCTTCGATCAGCGGCAGAACAATACCTGCAGCGGTCAACCCTGCGACCGTGGCCGATCCTACACAAACCCTTATGATCGTTGCGATCAACCATGCCAATATTAGCGGTGAAATGGAAGATCCGCTTAGGGCATTTCCAATATATTCGCTTACCCCACTATCTACCAATACCTGTTTTAAGGCACCTGCCCCGGCAATGATCAATAAAACCATGGTAATACCCTTTACGGCCTCACCAACGGTATCCATTACTTCCTTCATTGATTTTCCACGGGCCAAACCTAACGTGTAGATTGCTACCAATACCGAAAGAAGCATGGCCATCACTGGGTCCCCGCAAAAAACTAAAATAGAAGTTAGGAAGGAATCGGCAGGAAGAAAAAGTGCGGCCAGGGCCGCAATCGCCATAAGGATTACTGGAAGTAGGGCCGTAAAAATACTGATTCCGGTTCCTGGCATTTCATCATCCGTAAGTATGGTGGGGTTCATCAATTCTTTTAAAGGGGAGGCCTTGATATTTTTCATTGTTCTGGACAAGAACGGTCCCGCTACCACTATAGCCGGAATGGCCACGATGATACCATACAGGAGCGTTTTGCTGATGTCCGCATTAAAAGTCGCCGCTATGGCCGTAGGGGCGGGATGCGGGGGAAGGTAGCCATGGGTAACGGAAAGGGAAGCAAGCATGGGAAGGCCCACATAAAGTAGTGGTAAACCTGTGGCTGCGGCAATCGTAAATACCAGGGGCACCAAAATCACAAAACCAACGGAATAGAACATGGGAATGCCCACAATAAAACCTGTGAGCACTACGGCCCATTGAATGTTCTTTTTCCCGAATTTATCCACCAACTTTGTGGTTATTCGTTGTGCGGCCCCACTTTCCGCAACCAGCTTGCCCAACATGGCGCCAAGCCCTAATATGAGAACGAGGAAGCCCAGTATGTTTCCAATACCTTTTTGAATGGAACTAACAACGGCAATGGGTTCCATTCCTTCGGTAATTCCCACAAAAAGGGAAACCAAAATAAAGGAGATAAAACCGTTGAGTTTGAATTTTGCGACCAAAAGGAACAAAAGAAGGATTCCAAGGACTACGATGACAAGAGGCATGGGTTGTTATTGGATTGGTTTGTAAACCCGAATATAAGATAATTTTTTAGGAGGAAGGTATCGCTTCCATGCCGATTCCATTTTCCTTAAAAAGTATAAATTTCCTGACCTATCCGTAATTTTTAAGGTTTGTAAAATGCAAGTGCTCCTTTTTTAATACTTTTAAGAAAAGACCCTATCCTGATGAACAAAAGAGATTTTATAAAGCAATTGGGTGGTGCGGCGCTCCTTTCCCCGTTTTTGGCACTTCCCCAGTACCCTTTGGAAGAATCCCAAACCCCATATCCCAAAAATGAGGATGCTTTCTGGCAGCGGATACGCGAGGATTACTACCTAAAACCGGATTATATCAATCTGGAAAACGGCTACTATAACTTCATTCCAAAACCTACCATGGAAAAGTATATACGGCACATCCATATGGTGAACTATGAGGCCTCCTATTACATGCGTACGGTACAATGGGAAAATAAGGACAAGGTTAGGGACCGTTTGGCACAATTGGTAGGTGCTTCTCCAGAGGAACTGATTATCACAAGAAATACAACGGAGTCCTTGGATATGATCATTGGGGGTTATCCATGGCAAAAGAAAGACGAGGCCATCTTTGCACAACAGGATTATGGGGCCATGAAAGACCAGTTTGGTTTGGTGGCAAAAAGGTTTGGTGTTGTCAATAAGGTCGTTTCCCTTCCCAACCATCCGGCCTCCGATGAAGAAATCGTTTCCCTATACGAATCCCAAATAACCCCAAGGACGAAATTGTTGATGGTCTGCCACATGGTTAACATCACGGGACAAATCCTACCTATCAAGAAAATATGTGATATGGCCCATAGCCACGGGGTTGAGGTAATGGTAGACGGTGCGCATTGTGTTGGACATATTGATGTAAATATCGCGGAACTTGGGTGTGATTATTATGGCAGTAGCCTTCATAAATGGCTAAGTGTTCCTTTGGGCAGTGGCATGTTGTTCGTTGCAAAAAAACACATCGCCAAGATTTGGCCCCTTTTCGCTGACCATACGGATGAGGTGCCCGAAATCAGAAGACTTAACCATACGGGGACATTGCCCGTTCATACCGATTTGGCCATAGACGATGCTATAGATTATTTGGAAAATATCGGACTACAAAGAAAGGAAGACCGACTCCGTTATTTACAACGGTATTGGAGCGATGCAGTCCGAAACGTGGAACACATTGTGGTAAATACCCCTGTAGATCCCCACCGAAGCTGTGGTATTGCCAATGTTGGCATAGCACACATGAAACCGGCCGACTTGGCCAAAAGCTTGTTGGAAGAATACAACATATTTACCGTAGCGATTGATTATGCCAATGTTCAGGGCTGTAGGATTACCCCAAATATTTATACGACCACCAAGGAACTTGATGCATTTATAATTGCATTGAAGACATTGGCGAATAGAGTTTAGATCATTGCTGTCGTTTCTTTTTTAAACCAAAGAAGGGCTGTAATAACGGAATTTTTAGAATTAAGAAATGATATATCAACCAGCTAAATCCAAAAGTTCCCAAAATAAGGAGTGATGCCTTTGGAAATAGTCCCCAAGAAAGGTCCATTAAGAAGTAAGCCAAAACAACGGTGACTGTTTGGTGAAGGATATAAAAGGGATACACGGCCCTATTGGCATAGGAAAGAGAGAAACTTTTATGGTTTAAATATTTTGCTGCAAACCCAAAAAGCACCAAAATCCAAGACCAAATATTGCCTACTTTAAGTAATGCTTCGGTAAAATGGACCACATATCCGTCTTCCAAAAATATCCAAATGAAAACTTGGCTCAGAAAGGTGAAAACACCTATTAAAAGTGCTTTGAATTTTAATTCCTCCACAACTTTCCAAAATATATCTCCGGTAGAAATTAGAAGAAAGCCGTAAAAAAACAAGACCAAACTAAAGCTAAAGTTGAACCAGTCGTCTATCAATGCATGGGTTATATCAAAAAAAGGTTCTACCAATGCTTCCAAAAGGTAGAGTGGCAAAACGAACCAATATATACCAAAGGGCTTGCCAATGATTTTTTTAATCCAATTGCTAAAACGGTTTTTGTTATTTCTTAGGTAAACGAACAAAGGCCCTAATAAAAGTGAAAAAACAAGTAGATAAGGTAGGAACCATAGGTGGTGCCAACTTATGTTGCCTACTGGATATACACCTTTAAAGGCAACCGAGGTAAAATACTCTAGATAAGATCCTGAAAATTGGTGTTTGGCCAATCGTTCCATATAAACTTGAGGAGGTACAATGAAGATCATACCGAATATAAGGGGTATCCCTAATCTTCTAATTCGTTCCCAACTGAACTGACCAAGATTCCTTTTAGATAATGCTAAGTAGGTACCCATACCGGAAATAACAAACAATATGGGCAATCGCCATTGGTTTAAAAATGGCATGGGCCACTTTAACCAATCGTAAATCACATTGTTTTTGATATGCCATCCCCAGGGTACAAAAAACATTCCTACATGATAAAAAATAAGCAATGCGAATACGATAACCCTTAGCCAGTCCAAATCGTATCTCCTAATAGTGGTCTCCATGATTTACTTTTTCGGCAAATATCGACCTGACCTTAAAATGGACAAATTTTTAGGGTACGCTTACTGTCCTGAATTACAATTTTGGAGAAAAAGACCTTATATATGCGGATGGTGAAGTGCCTGTGTGCTTTTTAAATGCAGAATAAAACGCGGATTTCGACTTAAAACCCGCCATTGCTCCTATGGCCTCTATGGTCAAATTGGAAAAGCCGGGGTCTATCAATTTCCCTTGGGAGAAGACTATTCTTTTCTGATTTATAAAATCGTTGAAATTGGAATGTTTACCTTGATTTATAATTTTTGATATATGGTTTGGATGAACTTTTAGAATAGTGGCCAAATCGTTTAGTGAAGCATCTTGGAGAAGAAAATAATTGTTTTCATCTACATAGGATTCAATACTAACAAGATTTAGGTTTGATTTAGATTGACCAATGGTTTCATACTTGTCCGCAACCCAGGATTTTTCAAAAAACCGGGATTCCGAGACCAAGACATAGGTTGTTAAAAATGCAAGACAGCTGTTGAAAATACCCAAGTAATGATCTCCTCCATCGTCATCAAATGAATAGAAGATTGAAAATATGAGTACCAGTAATATGAACAGAACTATAACCGTATTTCGTGTGAAAATATATTTACTGGATTTGTTCTTTACCCCAATTTCTTTTAATCTGGATTTTTCTTCCCATACCATTTTTAAGGACAATATTGTATAAAAAAGAAATGTAGCAAGTATCAGCCAATCAAAAATATCTTTTATGTAATGATAGCTGTAGTTAAAAGATTCCGGTATCCTGGCACTAGGAAACTTCGAATAATAGGCACCAATATAGGCATTGTATTTCACCGATATTGGAGCCAAATAGAATGGAATCTGCGACAAAAAATATCCAATTGGTATCATAAAGTGCAACCAATGTTTTTTGAAAGTAACATTCTCTCGTTTCAAAAAGCAGTAAATGGCCAGATAAAGTGTTGGTCCTATAGTTAAAACCAAGGCTTCTGTGGAATCGTTTAGAAACAGCACATATTTAATTTGACCTGTGTAGCAAACATAAACATCCAAAAAAATAAGGGCGGTAGCCAAAATGGAAAACCCCAACCATTTAAGGCCAACATTGTTGCTGGAATTAAGAAGGAGTACAATTGACAGGAAGGAGCTTTGGACTACCCCCAAAAACATTATGGTTGAAATAAGATTATGACGTATTGGAATGTATTCGATAAGCCTGTCAAGTTCCACAGTTACTTTTTTTTCATATAGTCCACTAACTTTTGAGGTCCTTCAAGCAGTAATCTTACAACTTTTAGTGTTCCATCCAAAGTAGTATCGATTTGCCATTTTATAAGCGAAATTTGACCATTTTCGATTTCAATGCCCGTTATGCTCCTTGGATGTACACAACTACCATCATTGAAAAAGGGAATATCTCCGGGTTCCGGAAACCTAGGTCTATGAGTATGGCCTACAATGGTAATGAGTAGGTTGTTCTGTAATATCCATCGTTTGATCCGGCGCTCCAGCTTTATCAGTTCCTTAAAGTTCTTTGCCGGGCTGGTGGGATCCGCTATACCCCAAACCTGCAAGGGTTTCCAAAGAATGCGCACCAAAAACCTACCCCATCGCCAAAAGGTATAGTTCCACCAATCTGCCTGGTGCCCGTGGGTAAGAAACAATTCCTGTTGGGTCTTGGTATGTTTCAATACGATGGCCTCGTTGTAGGTTATACCTTCAAACAACTCCTTATCGGTATTGTCAATAGGCTCAAAATAACTGGAGAGATACTTGTCTACATAAGCCTTATCCTTATAGACCATATCATGGTTTCCCCATATCATATGTAGCCTCTTTTCCAAATGAAATTTTTTCAAGAGTTTATAGACATTCTTGTGGGCCTCAAAGATTGATTCAAAATGAAGGTTTTCCCAAAGTTCGTCACCATCACCCAACTCGCAATAATCGAAACCTTCATTGTAATAGTGGTTTAGGGCGTGGAAATAAATGTTCCTGTTATTGGCAAAATCATCGGCGAAACTATTGTCTCCCCGGTGACAATCACTAAAAAGGATAAACTTAGAGGTATCATCAAACGAAATATATTTTGCGTTTGAATACGCTCTTGAAAGTCTATTTGAGGAGGACATCTACAAAGTTTTTATAAATATCCGAAAAACCGTAAAATCGCAATGTAAAACTTTAACAAAAAACAGGTGTATGTTTTGTAATTTTGAGAGAGTATGGGAGACCAACGCAATATGGGATGTGATGACAAATTAAGACCCTTGGTTTATCAAATAAGTTTTGATAAACTTTTAAGGGAGTATGAAAGTATGCTTGATGGCGATGACCCTGTATTGGCGGCAAGGGCCAAGCAAGTTCTTGATGCCCAAAAGCCCTATCCAATGTTGCGGGACGGTTTTTCCGATCTTGAATTGATAAAAGAGCACCGGGAGGTCATTTCCTTAATCCTACAGGATAGTTTTTCGCCTATCTTGGGCGAGAACGAAATTAAGGTAGCATCCATTCCTTATTTCGATTTCTTTTTCAATCCCTCCAAACGTTTTCAAAAAATCGTCAAACAGGCTGGTCCAACGTATAAACCAAAAATAAGGAACCAGGAAATTGGGGTGGATTACATCATGGGTTGTATCGTTATTCTCAAGTTCCATTATGGGGTTGAACTTGATTTTAGCAGGCCCTATTTTTATGATATACCGGATTCGAATGGGGTAATGCACCATTACCGCATCATGTACAATGCGGACTTCATGGAAATTCTTCCTACGGATAAATCCAAAGAACTGTCTGAAGAAGATATCAATGAGCTTATGGAAAGCCCGGATAACCTTAGCCTTTGGCAGGATAAGATTCCGCCCGATAGCTTTGTGGCCAAGGGCTTTATTATTGCCAATATGTTCGATGTAACTTCGGAGCATTCCATTTCTGAAATAAAATCCAGCTTAATCGCGAGCGACAAGCGGTCCAGCGACAATTTTATGGAAAACCTACAGGAAACCTTTCGGTCATTCTTTAGGTTGCCCGATATAAAGGTTGGTTTTGTGGTCTATAATGCAAAAAAGGACCAATTTGAACCAGTATACGGGAAAAATATGACAAGCTTTATCCTCAACGGAAAGGATTCGAAGCCTTGCCATGATGCCCTCTGTAATTATTCCTATAAGAAGCTAATTCAAGAAAATAGTTATTTTGCCATTTCCGATGTAGAAAAATATAACAAGACATCGAATGAAAGTGATCCATACCACGTGCTGGAAGGACAAGAGATTAAAAGTGCCATATTGGCGCCAATGGCCTTTGAAGGCGAGCTTTTGGGTGTTTTGGAAGTAGTTTCCAATCGAAAAAACGAATTGAACGGAGTCAATGCACGAAAGCTGGATGATGTAATGCCCTTCATAGTTTCTGCAGTGGTGCGGTCCAAGGTAGAGGAAGAAAATCTAATTGATGCCATTATCCAAAATGAGTGTACCTCTGTGCATTCTTCCGTCTATTGGAGATTTCAGGAAGAGGCAAAATACTTTATAAAAGATCAGTTGGAGAGTAGATCTCCGTCCTTCAAGGAAATCGTTTTTAAGGATGTTTATCCGCTATATGGTCAAATCGATATTAAGGATTCGTCCAAAGCCCGTAATAAGGCCATTCAAAGGGATTTGATGATTCAATTGTCCCAAATCAATGGCATCTTGGAGGAGGTATTGGCAAAAAATAGACTGCCCATTTACGAGGAACTCGTTTTTAGGGTAAAAAACCATTTGGACAGTATCAAGGAAATGCTCTATACCAATAGCGAGCAGGCCATTTTTGATTTTGTAAAAGATGAAATCGACCCTGTTTTCGATCATCTAAAAAAGACGGACGCTAAAATCGCCCAACAAATAGAGGCCTATGAGGCCAAGATCGATATGGGAACGGGTTCCTATTATGATCATAGAAAGAACTATGATGAAAGTGTGACCATGATTAATAAGAAGTTGGTCTCTGTCCTTGATAAAAAACAAGAAAACGCACAGGGTATGTTCCCGCATTATTTTGAACGCTACAAAACGGACGGAGTGGAACACAACATGTACATTGGGGAGAGTATTAGCGAAAATGGAGGTTTTAATTCACTTTATTTAAGCAATCTTAGGTTGTGGCAGTTACAGGTCATGTGCGAGATGGAAAATGTTCATTATAAACTTAAACCTGAGTTGCCAATTCCCTTGGATGCCACGTCCCTGATTTTGGTTTACAGTTCCTCATTGTCCATTCGGTTTCGAATGGATGAGAAAAAATTCGATGTGGATGGAACTTATAATGCCCGTTATGAAGTCATTAAAAAGCGTATCGATAAGGCATATATCAAAGGAACCAACGAGCGACTTACCCAGACTGGCAAAATTGCAATCGTCTATTCTCAGAAAAAGGACGAGCTGGAATATTTGAGATATATCAAATTTTTAAAATCCAAAAAATACTTTACAGACAAGATAGAAATCGTTGAGTTGGAAGGACTGCAAGGAGTTTCCGGTCTAAAGGCCATTAGGGCAGAAATTTTATACAAGACCGATCAAGAATCGCAGGAATCCTATACCTACGAAGATCTAATGGCTACTTTAAAAGACTAATGCTTGGGATACCAGTTCCTGTAGCTGTCTCTCCGGGCCAAAAAATTTAAAGGACAATGCAAATGCTATAACCGAAATAATCATTCCAATCATAAAGGTTGTATACGTCCAACGTAACAAGTTGTATTTTTTGTTCAAGACAACACCCAAAAAATAGAGATCTTTGGTCAGTGACGAATAGATATAGTCCTTGTCCTTTACCAATTCATTGATGGCCCATTCATAATCGGGTAGGTCCATTTTGTGGAAATTTCCAAAAAACAAAAGGTTCACCTTTCTTTTTGCAACATCTTCTTTAGTGAATTCCCCACTGGTAACATTTGGCCTAGTGGCCAATACGGCCAAAATCATGGATATGACACTGAATAGGACAAAGATTGCGGTTGGATAAATGAGATAATCGTTAGAGGGATTATCCAATTTGGGGATAAGGTTTGATAAAGCCAATGAGATGATTATGGCGTTGACCGAAAGTAGGATGTTCGCCTTTGTATCCGCTATGTCACTCAAAGTAAGGTGGTTCCTGAGCGTAACACGGAATAAAGTTTGTATGCCCCTATCCGGACTTTCACCCTTGAATTTTGCCTTTAACTTCTCTTTTTTTGCGATTTTCTTGATGGATTTTTTCTCTTTTATGAGCTTCTTTAAATTGTCATCCTTTTTCTCTTGCCAGATTTCCTTGGCGTAATCCGTATAATAGCGATGTTGATTGCCCAACATTATTATATTGACATCCACCCAATCTTTGTAAGCATAGTCGGCTATGTTCAATAGTTTAAGCTCTTCGCGTAATAGTTCCGATGTTTCCAAATAGCTTGTTTGCGCAAAGTGCGAAGCGTCTGCGTCCCTGATGATCTCTTCCTCAATGGAATTGGGCACTGAATCTTTCTCCGTCGCCATAATTAATCGGTTTACTTTGGAAATCAGGTCCGGGTCATAACCTTGGTCCTCAAGGAATTTTGTCGCAATGATGCAGCTATTTTTTTCGTGATCTTTAGTCCCCACCGTATATCCAGTATCATGGAACCATGCGGCAATTTCCAATACTTCTTTTTCCTTATCCGATATCGCACATGCTTTAGATAATTCTTTAGTACTTTTAACAACACGTTGCGTATGCCTTAGATTGTGGTAGAGATAGTTTGAATCCAACTCCTTTGTCAGCAAGGTTACAACGTGATTTTTGGTATTCTGAAGAATATCCGCCATGAGGAAATATTTTTAGGAATTCCAAATTACAAAAAATAGAACATAGGGACGTCTTCATGAAAAAATATGGTACCGCTCTTTTATTGCTTTTTTTGATTACGGGTTGTGCTACCTATAGGACAAAATATGCGGACATTCGGGATTCAGAGGATATTCAAATCCACAAGGAAGTTGAACATACCTTTTATCTCATTGGCGATGCGGGCCTTTCTCCTTTAGGGGGTATGAACCCGGCTTTAAAAATCTTCAAAAATAAACTGGATCAAGCGGATGAAAATAGTACGGCCATTTTTTTGGGCGATAACATTTATCCGGCAGGATTGCCGGACCCCAAGGATTCTACCGTAGCTTATTTAACCGCTAAGAGCCATTTGGATGCACAATTGAGAACGCTTACCAATTTTAAGGGAAGAAAGCTTTTTATACCGGGCAATCACGATTGGTACACGGAAGGCCTCATTGGATTGGAACGGGAAGAGGATTATATCAAGGAACAACTGAATGATAAAGATGCCTTTTTGCCAAAAAATGGTTGTCCAATTGACGTAATAGAGGTGAACGATGCACTGGCCATCATTGTTTTGGACACGGAATGGTACCTCACCAACTGGAACAGGAGGCCGGGTATCAACGATAAATGTGAAATAAAAAGCCGGGAAAAATTTCTTTTGGAGCTTGAAGATGCCATAAAGGATTACAGGGATAGAACTACCTTGATTGCCATGCACCATCCAATGACTAGTTATGGTCCTCACGGTGGTCAATACTCTTTCAAAAAACACTTTTATCCAAAGGACCAACCCGTTCCTTTGCCAGGTTTGGGAACCTTTATAAATATTTTGAGGCGGACATCCGGGGCTTCCACAGAGGATATGGGAAACAAACGATATTTAGATCTTGTAAAAAGGGTAACGACCTTGGCGCAATACTCGGATAGGGTCATTTTTGCCTCTGGCCACGAACATACATTACAGTATATCGTTGAAAACAGTACGCCTCAGATTGTAAGTGGTTCCGGAGCTAAAAAGGGAGAAACAAGGTTATTGAATGGATCCCGGTTTTCCACCGGTAGAATGGGTTACGCTACCTTGGAAGTCTATACCGATGGGTCTTCACGGGTTCGGTATTACGGTGTTGATGGTCAGGGGAATGAGGAATTCCTTTTTACTTCTGCAGTATTGCCCCCAAATGCACAGAAATTGGACACTATATTTCCTAGAATTCCCAACAAGGAACTAAAAGCATCCGTTTACACCAAAGAGGAAATCGATAAATCCGGTTTTTTCAAGGCGATTTGGGGAGAACGTTATCGTAGCTATTATGGCAGGGAAGTGACCGCACCCGTGGTCTATATAGATACCTTGTTCGGGGGACTTACACCCGTTAAAAAGGGAGGAGGGCATCAGTCCAAGTCCTTGCGTTTAAGACATGCTTCCGGAAAGGAATATGTCATGCGCGCCCTTCGAAAACTACCTGAACTGTATTTGCAATCCATGGCTTTTCAAGATCAGTACCTTATGGACGATTTAAAGGAAACTTATACAAAGGAACTGCTGGAGGACTTTTATACAGGTTCACATCCCTACGCCCCGTTCACGGTTGGTAAACTTTCCGATGCCGTTGGAATCCTTCATACCAATCCGGTACTCTATTATATTCCAAAACAGGAAGCGTTGGGTGAGTACAACGAGGTTTTTGGAAACGAACTCTATATGATCGAAGAGCATGCCGGAGATGGACATGGGGATTTGGAGAGTTTTGGATATTCCGATGAACTGAAAAGCACGGATTCCATGCTTGAAGACCTTCGGGATGACGAGAAGTATGAAGTAGACACTTATGCCTACATCAGGGCCAGATTGTTCGATATGGTCATAGGAGATTGGGACCGTCATGTGGACCAATGGCGATGGGCGGAGTTTAAGGAGGATGGAAAGGTTGTCTATAGACCGGTTCCCAGGGATCGTGATCAGGCCTATTCCCAAATGGGCGATGGCATTTTTATGGGTCTTGCCACCCGTATCATCCCCGGACTCAGGTTAATGGAAGGTTTCCATGAGGAAATTAGAAACGTCAAAGGATTCAATTCCTCTCCAAAAACGTATGTACTGGATCTCGCCTTATTATCCGAAAGTACCTTGGAAGATTGGAGGAATCAGGCCAAATTTTTACGGCAAAGGATTGATGAGAGGGTTATTGACGAAGCGTTTACCATGTTTCCAAAGGAGGTGCAGGATGCAGGTGTTCAAGAAATCAAAAGAATTCTGCTGTCAAGGGTTCAAGGTATTGAAAATACCGCTATCGAATATTTTAAAGTCTTGAACAAATTTGCCACGGTAGTGGGTACTGACAAGGATGATTGGTTCGTAATCACCCGATTGGATGAGCAAAGAACCCAAGTGAGCGCCTATAGGATTATTGATGGGGAAAGGAAAAAGCAGTTTTTTGATAAGGTCTTTTACACTTCCAACACCAATGAAATCTGGGTTTATGGCCTGGATGACGATGATATTTTTGAGGTAAAGAATCCAGACAATTACGGTGGTATTAAAGTCAGGATCATTGGCGGACAGAACAATGATATTTATAGGATTGGGAACGGTAGGGGAGTAGCTGTCTATGACTACAAAAGTAAAAAGAACACCTTTGAGGAGGTGACAAAAACCAAGGTCAAACTGACTGACGATTATCCGGTGAACACCTATAACCCCTTAAATATTAGAAGTAGCAATAACCAAGTGATCCCAACGGTAGGCTTCAATCCAGATGATGGTGTCAAAATAGGGTTTATGGATACCTACACCTACAATGGTTTCAGGCAAAACCCCTTTACCCAACAACATTCCTTAAGTGCTTCCTATTATTTTGCCACAAGTGGCGTAGAACTACGGTACAAGGGGGAGTTTGCCAATGTATTCGAGAGTTGGAACTTGTCGCTGGATACACGATTTACCACCCCTAATTTTGCCATAAACTTTTTTGGATTTGGGAATGAAAGCGAAAATTTGGACGATGACTTGGGCTTGGATTATAACAGGGTACGTATCCAGAATTTTGAATTTGCCCCATCATTGGTATGGAGAAGCCCTTTGGGTGCCAAATTCGACCTGGGGGTTTCATATGAATCCATTGAAGTAGAGGAAACTTCAGATCGTTTCATCAATACGTTTTACCAACAGAACGGACAGGAGACTGGCAATAGTTTTGTAGGCGTCCAAGGAACCTATTCCTATGAAAACCATGACAACCGGAGCTTTCCTACCATGGGCATGGCGACCTCCATTGCCTTGGGCTTCAAGGAGAACATTGGTGTGGCCAATAGGAATTTTGGATATTTGATTCCAAGTATCTCCTTCGACTATAAATTGATTCCTAGTGGCCGACTCGTTTTGGCGACCAAGTGGAAAGGGCACATAAATATAGGGAATGGTTATGAGTTCTATCAGGCTGCCAGTATAGGGGGAACCGATGGATTAAGGGGCTATCGAAACCAACGCTTTACAGGAAAGGCTGCCTATTACCAAAATACGGATGTGAGGTTTAGCTTACGTAAAATGCGCACCCGAATTTTACCTTCGGCATTGGGGCTTTTCGGAGGATTTGACTATGGTAGGGTATGGTCGCCCGGAATTTCCTCAAACACTTGGCATACTTCCTATGGTGGTGGTTTTTATCTGAATAGTGCGGATATCCTGACCTTGAACTTTGCCCTGTTCCATAGCGAGGACGGACCTCGTTTTACCTTTGGTCTCGGCTTTGGATTTTGACCTTGCTTAAGTCCAGGGAGTATAGATTGTTGCCAGAACCATGAGAGCTTTCATCGGACAATAAAATCAAATCTTCATTTAAGAAACAGATAGATTCTAATTGCGTCCTAATGCCCAAATCTATTTCCTCAATTTTTCCGTTAGAGAAATTATCCCAGGTAAAATCCGTAAAAATGAACAGCTTTCCGTAACTGAGTGCGATTATCTTCTTGCCGCTTGGTGAAATAGCTATGCCCGTAATTTGGCAGGTCTTCCAATTCTTACACACATTGATTTCCCCAACTAAATTGGCCTCGTATACTCCCTTTTGATCCGGGACACTATAGATGTAAGCACTACCGGTAAAGGGATTGGCCCTGTTTTTGGTTACGATGAACAGTTTGTTGTTATGATGGAAGATAGCTTCGGCATCAAAATAACGGCCCGATTTCTTAGGGGGGAACTCTTTTTGGTTGGGGTAGCTTAATTCAATTTTCTCGGCATCGATTTTATCGCCAGGTTCTATTTCCGGATTGGGAACCTTGTAAATTTTCAGGTTTTTCCTGCTGTTGTTGTTATTGCCTATATCGGCGATATATACATTTCCCAACGAATCTTTGGTAAGATCTTCCCAGTCATCGTTGTCCCCGTTTTTCATCTTCAAGGTCTTTAGGATATTTCCCTTAAAATCGACCTTATATAACTCATCCTTATTCCCTCCATCTTCAATAATCCAAACCGTGGAATCCTTTAGGCTAACCATTCCTGAGTTTTCCTTGAGGCTGCTAGGCAAATCTGTAACGACCTTTAGTTGACCGTAATTTGTACAGGAAAAGAAGGTGAGGGATAGTAAAAAAAGAAACGTTCTAATCATAGGGTAACATCTTGATACGAACGTATGAATTTACGAATCTAAAATTTATTGGCATCGCCAAAGGGGTCTGTACTTCGAGAATTTTCCTTTGGTACTTTTTTATTCGTGATTTGTTGCGACCGCGTTGTCGTTTTTCATTTTTATCTTGTCAATAAGCAAGGAACCTAATTTTCTTCCTTGGCCCACGCCCACTTCTACAGCGGCCCGGTAATGGATACCCCCGTACATTCTGCTGATTGCAGCCTCGTCCGCAGCTTGGTTGAAAGAAGTAAAACTTCTAACGGGAAGACCATAAGGAAGCTCCGTATCGTCATCAAAGCTAAAATCGTCCCCAAAGATATCCGTTAAGGCAGTGGCGGCCGCACCTGAAACAACGCTATGCCCACTTGTATATTCCGGGAAGGGAGGGGTTTGAAGTATGGGAACCCAGTTTTCGTCAATATGTTGATTTATCAAAGTTTCCGGGCGGATAAGATTACTCCGGTACTTTTCGTCCCAGCAGCTGATAAAACCATCTGCGATGGCCATAGAAGTTTTGGTATATGCATAAAGTGATTTTTGAAAATCACTATCTGTCTTTCTGCAGGCAATTTTGGTGATACCGATCCAATGGGCCCCTGGGGTAATTTTTTTGGTGGCAAACATCAAATGTCCGCGGGTTACGGATACATACGGATTACAGTCCCAAAATTTGGCTATGGCCACTTCTTCGGACGCATCGCCAATGGCGGTAATCCGGTTACTGGTTTCGTAGACCTCCAGAAGCTCCTTATAGAATTGGGAGTTCTTGTCCATGGAGAAGGCCGGAGGCGGTACCGGTTTGAACTGTGCTGCGGAATCCAGGAAAAAGGGACGTATTTTGTTCCAATGGGGTTCAATACCGTCCATATAGGCAGGTGGGGTGGGTTGCCACCTTGCAGGGTCGTCCGTATCCACCGTAAATTTGGGCATGGTGCGGGTCTGCGGGTAGTTATCCTTGTTCATCCATGCCTTAATATGCTCCGCAACTTTTTCCCCATAGGCTTTTGAGGCTTCAAATTCCGTCTTGTTGATGGTTTCCCATTTGTTGAAAAGGCTATCCTGTAAAACGTTGAATTTGTCCTCTGAAAATATCAGTTGTTTGCTAATGTTCATGTGGGCAATAAGTGCCGCCAAATTGGGATTCACATTTTGTAAGGAGTCCATCTTTGGTATCGGGGTCAATTCATTTACCTGTCCGGCCAAGGAATTATATTCCGGATTTACTTGTGCAATGATTTCGTAGGCCGCAATATTGGGGTAGGCGAATATTCTACTGGCCACAGGTGGGGAAAAAATGTCGTGTATCATTATCTCTACCACCTTATCAATGGATGTATGCAGGTCTTCTGCCGTTACCTTGATCGGTTCAGTGCTAGGCTGCTTTTCCGGGGAACAGGAAAAAAAGACCGCTAAAAGCAATACTGCCAAAACTTTCTTGAACATCTTTAATTTCATTTTATTTTTCATCATCAATTTGCCCTCGATTTAGCAACAAAATTACATTATTTTGACTGCCAATCAATTCTTTAGGGTTAAAAATGAGACTAAAAGGTCTACATTAAACTTTCCTTAAACCTTTTTAGTTTTTTATATGTAAAATGTTCTAATCCAATTTGTGACTAAGAGTAAAACTTTGACATTGGGCTTCATTCTTATTATAAATGGTCCTATTAGTTCTAACGAGTCTTATCGATGAATTTAGTCCCGGTCAGTGGTAAATGGCCTACCTGAATTATAAAAATAAAAGATACGCGCATTACAGAAAGAATATTGTGTTATGGGAGTTGCTGGGCAAATCCTAACAATCCAAGTATCAATTTCCTTTAAGGATATAGGAACGATCGTTATTTGTCAAAATCAGAAGTTTGTTTTGGGAAATTGGGGCTATTTTTCTCGAATCTGAACCTTTCGGAAGTTCCAGGAATCTTTTATGGATAAAGTTCCTATTGGAATCCATTTGAAGAATCCCCCCGGGGTTTTCAATGTTTTGGCCCAATTCGTTTGTTTGCCCCTTGAAATTTCCAACGTAGTATATACTCCCATCTTCCGATATAAAGAAGTCCTGAATACTACTCATTTGTGCAGGTATTGGTAATGGAACTGCTTTGATATTTTCTCCTAGGTTTAGATAGACCATGGAACGAAGTTCCTGTACCTGTTTGGTCTCCATAATTTCTTCTTCCTTTTTACCCGTCAAATCCTCGATACCTTCAATTTTTGAAAACTTGGTATAGCTCAAAAACTTCTTCTTTAAATAGGGTAGTTGTTCCGTGAGCTTATCCTTAGAGGCAAAAGGTACATATTTACCGAAGAAATCATAAAAAATAATAGGATCCGGTTGTTGGTTTTCATCAAAATCATCGATGTATAATTTTAAGGGACGCTCTACACTTGTCTTTATCTTAAAATTTAAACCGGCATTCCCCACCAATAGGTCCGGTTGGCCATTGTTGTCCAAATCCGTTACCGATACGGTATTCCACATTCCGTTTGTGTTTTCCAGGCCCATTTTCTGGGTCTCGTTCAATAATTGGGAACCGCCTTGGTTTATGAGAACCGTAACGGGCATCCAATCACCTACGATTACTAGGTCCAATAGACCATCGGCATTCAAGTCCGCCCATTCACTGTCCGTTACCATACCTATTCTTTCCTGTTGTAAAACCACGAACTTTCCGGTACCATCATTTTTTAAAATATAACTAACGGGTGACAATCCATAACCACCGGGAATGGAACGATTGCCAATGAAAAGATCGTCATAGCCGTCTCCATCAAAATCCGCGGCAGAAACACTACCTCCATTGGTTTTAATCAAAGGGATGTTGAGGCGTTCAAATGTACCCTTTCCATCGTTCACATAGATCCGGTCTTCCAAATTGGGATTTCCTTCCACCAGTTCATTGCTCCCACTCATTACATAAAGGTCCAGATCGCCATCATTTTCAATATCGAATGCGACGGCATCAACATCTTCATAAATGACATCCTTTCTAAGGCTGGTATTTTTAACTTCGGAAAAAGTACCATCGTTATTTCCAAAGTAAAGGGATGGGGATTGATATTTGGCACCGCCAATAAAAAGGTCCTCCATACCATCGCCATTAAAGTCTGCTTTGACCAAGGCAGGGCCTTCGGTGGACAATTTTTCAGGAATTAGGCGTTCTCGCTCGTAGTCAAGATAATTGTTCTCTAAATGGACAAAATTGAAAAATTCATAATCGGTGGCTTCTCCCAGTTCCTTTTTTGGTGTATCAGGTAATTTCGATTTTCTTGTAATAACATGTTCTTGATTGATGCCTAATCCTGTTTCCGATTGTACTTTTCCATCCAACCATCGAATTTGAATAGAATCTATGCTAGTGTTGTTTCCCAATCCAAAATGCAACCTATGCGTAGAAGAAGACTGAAACCCTTTTACGGTCGTCAGTTCTTTTATAAACCGATTTTCTCCTGAAAACACCAGTACTTTGGCCCCATATGGACTCTTATATTCCTGATTTCCCTGCAATTTGACAGAGACATAATTGTTGTTTCCGCCACGATTACTTGTATTCTCCAAAAGGCTTGCCTTTTGATTGATGTTGTTCACCAAGAGATCAAGATCACCATCGTTGTCCAAATCTGAATACGCGGCTCCATTCGAATAAGAGGCACTGAGTCCAGAAGCTTCCGAAAGGCGCTCAAAGGTAAGGTTTCCTGTATTCCTAAAGATTATATTGGGAATATTTACCGTAGGGATTTGAGCAATTAGCTTGGATTCAATTTCATTTTGTTCTTCTTGTTGGTATTTTGAAAAGTCGATATTGCTTAGATAATTTATGTAATCCAGGTCGTTGGGTCTTTTATAGATGCCATTGGTTATAAAAATGTCGTTTTGTCCATCATTGTCAAAATCCTGTATCAATGGAGACCAGCTCCAGTCCGTGGCATGTGTATTTGTTAAAAGGGTAACATCCGCAAAATGTCCTTGGCCCGTATTCAGTTGGAACGTATTTCTGGCGTATTGGTCCTCAAAACCAAAACCTTTTTTGATGAGGTTCACTTTATCCGAGTCCTCACCGCCCGATCTCAAAAAGATTTGTGCGTCAAAAGGCATCATATCCAGCGAAAAGACATCGGGAAGCAAATCATTGTTTATATCGGCAATATCAACACCCATCGTAAAACGTGAGGTATGATTAAAATAATCTGCCACAGATTCCTTAAACGTTTTATCACCTTGGTTTATATAGAGATAATCGTTCTCATGGAAATCATTGCCTACGTAGATATCTAAAAACCCGTCGTTGTTGATATCGGAAACACTTATTGCCAGACCATATCCTAGGGCACTGCTGTAAATACCGCTGGCATCTGTCACATCAACAAAAAAGGAAGCCCCTTCATCCAACTTGTTTTCATAGAACCGATCGCCGGACAAGGAATCTTTTTCTTGGCGTAGGGAAATATTACCATAACTTCTAGGCGTATGAACGGAATGGTTTAAGAGATACATATCCTGATCTCCGTCATTATCGTAATCGAAAAAAGCGGCTTGGGTTGAAAACCCGGAAAAATCCAGACCATATTCTTTGGAAACCTCTTTAAAAGTAGCATCACCATTATTTAGATAAAGTGCATTTTGGGACTTAAGACTTTTGTAATCGCCAACCTTACAGACATAGATATCCAAAAAGCCGTCATTGTTGACATCGGTCATCGTAGCCCCGGTTGACCAGCTAGTATCCATAAGAAGGCCAGCGTCCTCAGTAATATCCTTAAATTTTAACCCACCTAAATTCAAATAGAGACGGTCCGGTTTTTGGTTTGCCGTTAGGTAGACGTCTTCCAATCCGTCGTTGTTAATATCCCCTATCGCCACGCCACCACCATTGTAGTAATATAAATATTCGATGATGTTTAGATCTCCCGTATCCTCAAGGTCATTGGAAAAATTGATTCCGCTGCTATCCGAAGGAACATCCCTGAAGTAAATAGGAGCCTTTTCCAAAGTAGCCTTATCTTCTGGTACTTTGTTACACGCTAAGAATAGGAATGTAGCTGTTACTAGTAGGAGATTAGCTTTCATTAGTTGAATTTAAATATTGCTAGGGAGTCTCGATTTCTACTTACGAATAACTTTTGGTCGATGATGCCCATGTCCCTAATTTCACCTTTAACTTTGAAGCCCTTTCCGCTTTTTATTGTTTCAAATTTAAGTCCTCCCTTGTTTTCCAGGTATACACCATAGGAAGCATCATATCGTCCCACCTCTGGTTTTACATTGTATAGATTGCCTCCCAACACGATGTCCTGGTCGCCATCTCCATCAAAATCGTTCGTGGCAATTGCATAGGTAGTTGAAAATTGGGCAGCGATGGGGAGTGGCAAAACCTCGAAAGTCAAGTTACCGTTATTTACAAGTATAACGGATTCAAGGGTGTTGGCTTCCAATGTTCTTGCTTCTTTCAAGGCCTCCTCCGAAAAAATAGCTGACACAGATGCATCTTTAAAGGACTCATAATCTGGATATTTTTTTGTAATAGCCTTTATTTGTTCGATCAAATCATGTCTAAGTGCATAGGGGTAATCCTGTCCATCCTCTCTTCTAAATGTGAGTATGGGGTCAATAAATCCGTTTTTGTCAAAATCGGCAGCGTATAAGCGTATAGGCCGGTCTTTACTGGCTTTAAACCGACTGTTTAACCCATGGTTTCCAACAATGAAATCAACATCGCCATCACCGTCCAAATCACTGGGGACAATGGTGTTCCACCAGCCTTTTAAATCCAATAACGGATTATCTGCCTTTCTAACAAATTTTCCTGCTTCGTTGATAAATATTTCGATTGCCATAAATTCACCAACAATGATCAAATCTTCATCCCCGTCATCATCCAGATCTTGGAAGAGGGCCGAGGTAATCATACCCATGCCCTGAAAATCTGTTCCGGCAGTCATCGTGATATCGGTAAAATTGCCGGTTCCGTCATTCTCCAACAAAAAGCCCGAACCGGCCATGCCATATTTTAAAGGAATCATACGTTCCCCCACAAATATATCCAAGTCACCATCTTGGTCTATATCAGAAACATCGATAGTGGAAGAACTATGAAAGGTATTGCTAACAGGAAGCTTTTGATCGGATAATTTAAAATTCCCCTTACCATCGTTTACATAGAGACGGTCCAAGAATTCAGCGGAATACTGTGAATATTCGATACCACCACTGCACACGTACAGATCCAGGTCGTTATCCCCATCGGCATCGAAAAAAATACTTTCCATATCCTCAGAATTTTTGCTTTGGTCAAAGTCGGTGGTCTTTTTTAGGATGAAACCATTTTCGGTGTTCATAAAAAGACTTGGGGGGTTCCCTTTTGACCCACCTATGAATAAATCTACCCTTTTATCACCATTGACATCGCCAAAAGCCATTTTAGGACCTTCGGTACTTACCATGTGATTAAGAAGACGGTCCCTGTCAAAGTCAACGAAGCGATTCTCCAGATGGACGAAATCCAATAGCCCCGCTACTTTTTCGAAAAGTTTGGGTTCCGAAGGAGATTTATCCAATGTTGGGTCTTGCGCATCTTTTTCGTAAACAATAAGTGTCCGGTTTACTTTGACGTCATTTAGTTTGGTAATCTTTCCTGAGGGCCAAGTGATTCTTACCGAAACGTTTTGATTCTTGGGCAATCCGATATTCGGCCTAATGTCCATGCTGGATTGAAATCCCCGTACGGGCTGATTTTCCACCGAGATATTGTACGGTAGCACCTCAATTTTAGTACCAATGGCATAGGTGTTATTGCCTTCGCCCCGTAAATCAAACTTGAGGTAATTCGATTTTTTGGAATCCATGGTAGTATTCTCATAGACAAAAGATTCCATGTTAAGGTTATTTACTACTAGATCCAAGTCACCATCATTGTCCAAATCTCCATAGGCAGCCCCGTTTGAAAAACTCTCCACAAGTAAACCGGATTCCTCGTATTTTTCGAATTCCAAATTACCAAGGTTTTTATAGGCATGGTTTTCAACTTTGTTCGAAGGAATTAGGTCAATGAGTTTGGCATAGTTCACCGAATCTGTTGTAATCATGGATTTGAGAATTTCGGTATTGGAAATGTAAGTTAGATAATCTTGGTCCGTTAAATCCTGATACACTCCGTTGGCGATAAAAAGGTCTTTAAGGCCATCATGGTCCATGTCGAATATCAAGGCGCCCCAACTCCAATCTGATGCTTCCACACCACTTAGCCTACCTATTTCGCTAAAAGTATTGTCCGCATTGTTTAGCTGGAAGGTATTCCTTGTAAATTGATGGTAATATCCACTATTAAGGTTTAATTGGTATTTATTCCAATCTTCAAAAGTGGTTACCGTCTTTAATCGATCATATTCCGATGGAAGCATTTCCGTAACGAAGATATCGTTATAGCCGTCATTATTGATATCCGCCATATCCGCTCCCATGGAAGCGACGCTTGTGGCGGTAATTTGATTTTCCAGAGATTCCGTAAAAGTGCCATCCTGATTGTTGATATATAGATAATCACGCTCGAAAAAATCATTGGAAACATAAATGTCCTCCCAGCCATCGTTGTCCACATCGCCAACGGTAACCCCCAGTCCAAAACCTATGACACTTCCATAAATCCCAGCCTTTTCGCTAATATCCACAAAGGTGCCATCTACATTTTCCATGAGTTTGTCACCACCAAGGATATCGCGTTTGTTACGTTCGTTCTTTTTTAGATCAAAACCACCGATGGCTTTGTAGGAATTATTCAGTATATAGACATCCAAATCCCCGTCCTTGTCAAAATCAAAAAAAGACGCGTGCGTAGAAAAACCCTTATCATCCAAATTATAGTCGGCCGCCATTTCTTTGAAGGTACCATCCTGTTGGTTGATAAAAAGTTCGTTCTGTTTGTTTTCGCCATTTAAGTCACCTGAATTACAAACATATATATCCAGATAACCATCTGCATTGATATCTACCATGCTTACACCGGTTGACCATGGCCTTGTACCCCCAACATGGGCCTTTTCTGTAATATCCTCGAATTGAAAATTGCCTTTGTTGAGATAGAGTCTATTCTCTTTTTGATTGGCAATGAAGTAAATATCGGGCAGACTATCGTTGTTTATATCGCCAATGGCAACACCTCCACCATTGTAATAGTTACGATATCTGTAGACATTGAACTCTTGGTCATATGTTAAATCGTTTACGAAATCAATGCCAGTAGTTTGGGCCGATAGTAATTTGAAAACTGTTCCTTTTACATCATTGGCGGGCTCATTGGTTTTGTCTTTACAAGAGGGCAGGAGCAAAGTCAAAAAAGCAAATGCACCTACTCTTAAAAGCATCTTATCAAACGTCGTTTTATTTTGTTTCTTCAAGCACATACCTTAGGTCGTCTATTTTTGCCTTTACAATGCGATCGTCATCCAAGGGCCTTATCACTATTCTGCGGTTTCCGTCAACTTTTACGAGTAGATGGGTACTATCCTTCTCTAAAGGAACCTTAATGAAATCATTTCCAGGATACCACTTTTTTAAGGTATCCATAACTACTGGAACCAATTTATTTGCTTGCAACTCTTTGTTCCAAATGGACCATGCGGTATAGAAAAACTGAAGATCCATTCCTGTCATAATTTTTTCATTATTGAAATTTCCTGCAAAGAGAAGGGTAATTTCTGATTCCATGGGTGCCTCTGGCCTCAAAGGTAATTTATATTTTACGGACTCATTCTGGGGGCCATTGGAGACCAAACCTTGCTGGTTCAGTTTCCAACAAGCACTAAAAAATTCCATTCTATGTTGACCGAATTTCAAATTAAAAAGTAGAGAGTCGTGAATGATGCCGGTAGCCATTTCACGCTTTATAAGTTTCGAATATTCTGAACCAGTAGAACAGTTCAAGATTAATAAAAACAATAAGGGGATGCCAATTCTATTGATTATTCTTGAACTCATAAAAAAGAACTTCTTCATTATTATTACCTATCGTTAGTATTTTTTTTCCTTTTAAAGTAACCCATTCCAAAGCCCGTATTTGCCCTTCTATAAAAAGAGGATTCACGTTAGCTTCAGAATTTTGAGAAATAATCGGTCCAAAGATAGCCCATCCTTTTGAAGCATCATACCTCCCGAATTGCGGTTTTACCATGTATTGATTTCCACCAAGAAATAAATCTTGATATCCATCGTTATTAATATCCTCTATGGAGATTGCATAAACTGGCGCATATTGTATTTCATCAGGAAGTACCTTTGCTTTGAAGGTTCCGCCTTTGTTAATAAATAGCATACTTTCAATGATATCAAGTTCTGCGGTATAGCATTTTGCAAGTTGCTCCTGGAAAAAGATCATGGTCATATCGGCTTTGGCATAATCCTTATAGTATAAGAATTTCTTTTTCAAGGAAGGTATTTGGGAAACCAATTCATCTTTATCCGCTATTGGGTAATATTTACCGTTCCGTTCTTTACAAATCAATTGTTCTTGAAAACCATTCCCATCAAAATCGGCAATGAATATCTTCATATTCTTCTCGTAAAAAGCATTGCGGCCAATATTCCCAATAATGAGGTCTAAATCCCCATCTTCATCAATATCTTTTAACTCGATGGCCTTCCAGAGACCTGAACTCCCCGAGAATCCAAAAGCAGTACTTTGATCTTCAAAAATTCCCCCTTTGTTGATGAAAACCTTTATAGGCATCCATTCGCCAACGACTAGGAGGTCATCCCATCCATCGCCGTTGACATCTCCCCATTGGGCATCGGTAATCATCCCCAAATTTTTAAAAAGCGGGTTTTCCTTTGTGGCGAAATTCCCTTTTCCATCATTTTCAAGAATATATCCCGATCCCGGAAGACCATACAAATTGGTTTTGTAGCGTTCACCAACAAATAGGTCAATATCTCCATCCTTGTCAAAATCCGACGTCGTTACGACCGAAGAACTAAATGTAGAACTAAAATTGGGCGAGCTTTGGGATTTTATAAAACTATTGCCATCATTGATGTAATAGGCATCATTAAGTTCAATGGAATATGGTGAAAATGCCTTTCCTCCGTGACAGACATATAAATCCAGGTCCCCATCCCCATCCCCATCAAAAAAAACGGCATCGGTATCTTCTGAGCCTGCATCCTTTAGAAATGGTGTAGCATGTTCAGTATACCCATTATCATTGGAAATGAACAACTTACCAGCTTGGTTTTTTGCTCCTCCAACAAAGAAGTCGGGTTTACCATCCGCATTTATGTCCGCTGTGGTCAGGGCTGGACCTTCATTACTGCTCATATGGGGCAATAACCTTTCGTTGTCAAAATCAATATAACGGTTCTCCGTATGCATAAAATGAAATAATGGATTGATTCTACCAAGGGGAGAGGAATACTTTTCCATGCTAGGTAGGGACTCCAATCGAGAGGTTTCTTTAATGGGTTGGTCGATTCTATATTTTTGGTTTGTTCTTAAATCGGTTTGTGTACTAACGGTACCGTTTGGCCATGTAATTATCAAGGAATCGATTTTTGTGCGATTTCCAACTCCAAAATGGAGGCCATAGGGCACACTACTTTGAAAACCCCTTGATACGAAGTTCTCTCCGTACCCTATGACTTTGCCATTGGACTTAATCATGGCCTTGGCACCGATAGCCCTTAATTCTTTGTCAAAAAATTCTAATTGTATGCTTCGTTGATTAAGTGTATCGGTTGTATTTTCATAGAGGAAGGAAGGCATATTTACGTTATTCACTACCAAATCTAAATCTCCATCATTGTCCAAATCTCCATAAGCACTTCCGTTACTAAAACTGGGAGTGTCCAAACCCCAAGTTTCTGCAGTGTTTTCAAAATTAAAGTTTCCTTTATTTCTAAAAACGGAATTTGCGACTGCTTGTGAAGGCATGGCATCTATAAGCGTTGTGATGACATTTTTTTCTTTTTGGGCAATTCTATTTCTAATTTTTTCCTCATTGGCATCAAAGGCCAAATAGTCACGGTCCAATAGATCCTTGTAAATTCCATTACTTACAAATATGTCCTTGAATCCGTCATTGTCCATATCAAAAATAAGGGCACCCCAACTCCATTCCGTTCCGGATACATTGGCCTGTCTACTTACTTCTAAAAAGGATCCGTTACCAAGATTCTTTTGTAGTGCATTCCTAGCAAATTGGTTAAAATAGCCCTGTTTTTCTGCAAGCTGTTGCTTGTCCCAGGATTCGAACAGGGTTTTGGTTTTTTTACGTTCTTCCGTGGCGGGCAGCATTTCTGTAACGATAAGGTCTGTCAACATGTCGTTGTCCAAATCCGCTAGATCCGCCCCCATGGACCCCATGGATATCGATTCAAAGTATTCTTCTAGATTTTCGGTAAAACCGCCTTTAGTATCGTTGATATATAAATAGTCTCTTTCAAAAAAATCATTTGAAATGAAAATATCCGTCCAATTATCGTTGTTGAAATCGCCTAATGTTATTCCAAGTCCAAAACCAATTTTGCTGGAGTATATTCCAACCTCATGGGTTATATCAATAAATTTGCCATCATCGTTCCTAAGAAATTTATTGCCATTTTTATCGGGTATCATTCGTAAGTCCTTTTTCAAATCGAAGCCGCCTATGGAACGAAGCGAGTTGTTCAGGATATACACATCCAAATCCCCATCCTTGTCATAATCAAAAAAGGCGGAATGCACCGATAGTCCTTCAATATCCAGACCGTATTCTTTGGAAGATTCCGTAAAGGTAAGGTCACCGTTGTTTATGAAGAGTTCATTGTGGCGATTGGAACCCTCTGGTTTTCCAGCTTTACATACATATAGGTCCAAAAGGCCATCCTTATTTATGTCTGCAAAGGTAGCTCCTGTGGACCACACGTTAGGGCAAGCTACTCCTGCGTTGATTGTAATATCTTCAAATTGCCAATTTCCTTTATTCAGAAACAATTTGTTATCTACCATGTTGCCTGTAAAATAGATATCGATAAGGCCGTCATTATTTACATCGCCCAAGGCTACACCTCCGCCATTATAGAAGTTTCTGTAGAGGTAGGGGTTAAATTGCTCATCGTACACTAAATTATTTTCAAAATGAATACCCGTATTGCTGTCACGCAAATTAAATAGAGGAATAAATGGGTTAGCTTCTTCCTTTTTACAGCTAAAAAGTGATAGTGTTAGAAAAGCGAAAATAAAATTCCAAAAGAATAGGGAACGAATAACTTTCATGGGTATTGATAACCTGTCTTGGGTAGCAAGAATTTATTACAAAGGTATATATCTTAGTAAAAAAAGGGCTGTTCTTACGAACAACCCTTTCAAAATTATAACTACTAAATCTCTTAATATCCAGGATTCTGGGTCAAGGTTCCGTTGGAAGCCTGGATTTGAGAAAATGGTATAGGCATCAAAGATCTAAAAGCATCCGTGTTGGTTTTTTCCCACCACACATCGTCAAAGGTTCCAAAACGAATTTGATCTGTTCTTCTGCTTGATTCCTGGAACATTTCACGTCCTCTTTCCGCCAAGAATTCAGCTGCATCGATAGATGTTAGCGGTGCTACCCCAGCTCTAGCTCTTATTGCATTGACATCAGGCAAGGAAAGACTCCAATCCCCAGCTGCCCTTGCACGAGCTTCCCCACGCATTAAGTGAACATCTCCCAATCGTATAATTGGGTAGTCATTGTTCATATCCTGTCTTCCCAATACTTCGAAACTAAATTTCTTCATACGGGCTCCTGATTGTCTAATGGAATTGGGCTCCAACTCGTTGATTTCTGGAGTGTAAACCACTTGAAGATCATCGTCATCCGATGCGAAATCAATTAAGGCATTCCCAGAGAAATCTGTTTGTGGACCCACCAAGAAATTTGCTTCTTTACGTGCATCCCCATCTTCATAACTGTTGTAGAATTCCTCTAGAACCTGGAATCCATTCCACGGAGCGGCGTCCAATCCGTAAGTCAACTGGCTGGGGCCGTGCAATGTCATTTGATTAAAATTCATACCCCCAAGCCCTACACTATTGTATTCAATAGACCAAATGATTTCTGGGTTGTTCTCATTATTAGGAGCGAAAACGGTTGCATAACCTTCTAGAGTCTCTGGGTCAGAATCTACTTCCGGCCTTTTCGACAAGTTTGGTGCAACGCACCCCTCATCACAAAGAATGTATGGACTGTTGTCAATGATGTAGGATGCAGCCCAATCGGCTTCTTGGTATCTTGGTGTGCCCGTATATACTTCTGCATTCAGGTACAATTTAGCCAATAGACCCAATGCAGCATACTGGTTGATTCTATAATTATTGACTTCAGTTCCTAAGTCACTGCCGGATAAATCCATTCCTGCAGTTACTGCTGGAATCCCCAAAGCGGCCAACAATTCGCTCTCTACGAAATCAAATACCTCAGTACGTTCTGATTGTGGTGCATCACCACCCGGTGCCGTTACGATTTTTACACGTCCGAATAAATCTAATAACCTCCAATAAAAATAAGCTCTTAAAGCTCTTACCTGAGCGGTTTGGTTTGTATTCAAATTACCTCCGGCTAAAGCAATATTACACTCTCCGATTCCCCCATAGGCATCGTTCCAAGCTTCACCAATTCTTTCGTGGGCAGCATCCCATGTATGGCGGTGTAGTTGAATCCAAATACCACCGTCAAACCAGTCACCTCCTTTTTGACCTACGGCCATTTCATCGGAAGGTACACTTTGCGAAGCAAAGAAACCCGTGTTGCCGGCAGATCCAGACCTTAGTCTTCCAAATGGTGCCAACAAAGGACCTCCATCTGCACCACCACCACCTACAGAAACTCCTTCAATAGAGAATTCTTCGGTAACGGTATCTTCCAATTCATCATCTAAATCAGTACAAGAGTAGGCAATCAATGCTACACTTGCCAATGTTAGTTTTAGTATACGTTTCATAGTTTTTTTTTTAGAAATTAACATTAACACCTAAAGTAATCGTGGTGCTTGTAAAATAGGCTTCCCTTCTTTCGATACCTGCAATTAGAGGGTTCGCCTGTACCTGTTGTATATTTTGGTTGGGAGTAGACCCTTCCAAATTACTTAATCCCAAACCACCATCTTGTAAAGAAGGTTCTGGATCGACGCCAGTATAACCAGTGATTGTAAAAAGATTTTGACCGGCTAATGACAACCGTAAACCTTTAATATAGCTATCTTCCTTCATATCAAAGGTATAGCCTACGGACATGTTATCCAAACGCAAGAAATCTGCTTTTTCTACATAATAGTCACTAAACTGTGCTGTTCTAATATCCGACCTTGCCAAACTGGTATTTACAAAGTTGTAGGAGGCTTGTGAACCAATGATGGGTTCATAGAAGGCCCTGAAACTATTTACCAAACTATGACCTACCACGGCTCTAAAGAATACATTGGCATCCCAATTACCGTAGTTTATTTGGTTTGTCCAACCCAATTCAAAATCTGGAATACCACTTCCCAATACTCTAAAGTCGGCATCATCGTCCAAAGCACTACCTTGGCCGGTAACCAAATTACCGTCTCCGTTAATATCTACAAGTATTGGCGTTCCATTGGCATCAACATCCCCTGAAAAAACGGGCCCCCAAATTTGTCCAACTTCCTCGCCTTCTTTTACACGTACAACGAAAGTGTTATTTTGACCTGGTGCGCCAAGGTTACCCAAAACTTGGTCTCCTTGTGGATTCTCTTCCAAAATGTTCTTGTTGTGTGTGAAGATTAGACCCGTATTATACTTCAGTTTATCATTTCTTACAACATCATAGTTAGCGGACAACTCAATACCTGTTACTCCTAACTGACCTGAATTTTGCCATCTTTGGCTGAATCCGTTGTTTTCTGCAGCATCTATGTTTGCAAGTGTAATAAAGTCTTTTATATCTCGAACAAAGTAATCTGCAGTGGCTCCAAAGCGATCCATGGCAAATTCAACCCCAAAGTTGAACTCGGACTTTTCCTCCCATTTTAAGTCTGGGTTGGCAGCACGACCCCCAGCTTGTGTGGTAGCTGCACCGCTAAATCCATCGGCTCCATTTTGAACGTTGAAAATTTGTTGGTAAAGACCTACAGAAGGTGGAATAGCCCCTGTAAGACCCCAACCGGCACGTACCTTCAACAGATTAACATTTGGTAATTCCAAATACTTATTCACATCAGCACCTAAACCTACCGATGGGAATATACCCCATTGATTCTCAGAACCAAAACGGCTGGAACCTTCTCGAGCAATGGAAGCATCAAAGAAGATGGCATCATCAAAGGTTACATTGGCCCTACCAAAGAAACGAATAATACGGTCTCCGTCTTCACGGCCACTGTCAGCTACGATTCGCCCAGCTTCCAAAAGGTCTTGTGCAACACTAATATTGTTACTCCAATCAAAATCTACCCCTGGAGGGAAATCTCCAATTTGGAAGTAATTGAAATTATAATCATTTTCTTGAAACGAATAACCTGCGGTTACCGTGTAATTAAACTTTTCAGCAGAACCAGTGTAGGCTGCATAACCTTCCAACAGTCTAAATTTTCTTTCCTCGCTTCTAAAATCTGCACGCCCACGTCTTGTAGGACTTAAAGCATTGCCTCTCCACAAGTTGGTAGTTGGATAGTATTGGTTATTATCCCTCTTAATGTTTTGTGCTGCATAATTCAGATTGAGTGTCAGGTTATCTGTAACTTTATAATTTAAATTAACACCATAATTTAATGTAGTAGCGGCCGCATCGTTTCTGTTCAATTCGGCAATTGAAACGGGGTTAAAACTGTCGAAAAGCCCCAATGTTTCAAAATAACCACCAAATTGTGAAGAATTAAATGCAAAAGGCGCGTCATCCCCGAAAATAGGTGCGGTTGGATTATAACTGGTGGCATAACGCATTGCCTCGTTAAAACCTATTTGTGAATCACGCTGTGTAAAGGCAGCGTTCACATCAATCTTTAATTTATCGTCAAAAAGAAAACCGGTGTAATTGGTTCTAAGGTTGAACTGTTGAAAACCTGTGTTTATTAAGATATTATCGGTATCCCTTAGGTTACCGGCAATACGGTAATTAAAACCATCGCCACCTCCAGAAGCTGCTATATTGTGAACTTGGGCAACTCCTGTTTGGGTTACCTCATCTCTCCAATCGGTATCGCTTCCCTAATCATTACCACCAGTAGCTAAAAACTCTTCACGATTCATTATGTCTATTTGATTGGCAATGGTAGAAACACCCACTTGTCCATTGTAAGTGACTTGTAAGGGTTGATTGCCTTTACCTCTTTTGGTAGTAACTACGATAACACCGGCAGAACCACGTGAACCATAGATTGCAGCGGCAGATCCATCCTTAAGTACGGTAATATTCTCGATATCCGCTGGGTCCACACTAGCTAGCGAACCTCCCAAGATACCGTCAATTACCACTAGGGGCTGTTGGTTACCTCCAACGGTAGAAATACCTCTAAGCCGTATAACGGGTTCGGCATTGGGGTTTCCCCCTCTGTTAACAACACTCAAACCGGCAACCTTACCTTGCAATAACTGGGTAGGTTCCTGAACCACCCCTTGGTTAAAGTCTTCTGTACTAACACTTACCACTGAAGATGTGATTTCCTTTTTTGCTTGGTTACCGTAACCTACAACAATTACTTCATCCAATGCCTGTGTGTCTTCCACTAGGGTTACATCGATGGTTGTTTGACCGTCTACTGGTATTTCTTGGTTTTTATAACCAATGTAGCTAAATACCAATACTGCATTATCACCCAAACCATCAATGGTATAATTACCATCAAAGTCGGTTTGAGTTCCGTTGGTCGTTCCTTTGACGACCACACTGGCCCCAGGAAGAGGACCACTAGCATCTGAAACAGTTCCAGACACCTCTTGAGCCTGAGCCATACCAAAAGTCAAAAAGGCTCCTAGTACAACTAAGCATTTTAGTAGCGTAATCTTCATAAAATGTTAATTTAAGTTGAGTTAATTTTATTCAAGCGTTAAAAATATGTAAAAACAGCAATAAAGAACATCGTAAGTCTAAAGGCTTACTCACGAAAACGGTTTCGTGTTAATAACTTTTTTAAATTATGGATTCTTAATTATACAAGTTATTAATTAATCTATTCGTAATAAGTTAGGGCTTATTAATGTAATAATGCAATTTTAGCCAAATATATAAATTTTATTTTTCTTTAAATTTCGTTAAGCCCTTATTAACATTATCTAATCTTCAATTTTATTGTTCACGTTCATTTAAGGTTTGAAATTTTGTGTAAATTCCAATAAATTCAGCTTAGAACTTCACGTACACATTGAAAAAAAGGGTTACTTTAAAACAAATTGCGAAGGAATTGGACGTTTCAGTTTCAACTGTTTCCAAGGCCTTGAAAAACAGCGAAGAGATTAGTAGGGATACGAAGGACAAGATTCAAGCTTTCGCCAAGCTTTACAATTATCGACCAAATAATATTGCCTTAAGTCTTAAGAACAAAAAGACCAAGAATATAGGAGTTATCATACCTGATATTGTCCATCATTTTTTTACTACTGTTTTTAGGGGAATTGAACACTACGCAGGCGAAAGGGGTTATAATGTCATGATTTGTGTTTCGGATGAATCCTTTGAAAAGGAGATTTTGAACATGGAATTGTTGGCCAATGGTAGTATCGATGGCTTTATAATGTCCTTATCCGCGGAAACTCAGGAAAAGAATGACTACACCCATCTTAAGGAAGTATTGGGTCAAGGTATTCCTTTGGTCCTTTTTGATAGGGTTACAGAAGATATCGAATGCGATAAAGTCATTTTGAACGATGAGCAGATAGCTTATGACGCGGTACAGGGCATGATCCGTTCTGGAAAAAGGAAAATTGCGTTGGTAACCACGGAGGGTTATTTTAATGTAAGTTTCGATCGGGCAAGGGGTTATAAACGGGCCCTGGAGATGAACGGATTGGATGTGGACAAGGCCTTGGTCTTGACCTTGCCTTACAAAAGTGAGGACGATACGGTAATTTGGGACTTTTTCGAAAGCAACGATATCGATGCCGTACTCTGCGTAAACGAAATTTTTGCGATCAAATGCATGGACGTGGTTCAAAGGCAGGGAAAGAAAGTGCCGGAGGATATTTCTTTCATTGGGTTTACTAACGGAATTTTGTCCAGATATTCAACGCCCAAATTGACGACTGTGGCCCAACATGGAGAGCTCATGGGCGAAACTGCTGCCAGATTGTTGATAGACCGTATAGAAAACGATTTGGAAGGAAACCATAAAACAGAAGTGATTTCCGCTACTATCATCCATAGGGAATCCACAATCAATTAGTTACTTTTGCCGGCATGAAAACCTCTTCGAGGGATAGGGTAAGGCAACCTTTATTTCAAAATTAAGAGGGAAATTTTTAAATCTTGGATAGTTGACCTTAAATATAAATCTGTAAGACCCTTAGCGAGAGACTTGTTATGGTAAGTAAAATACCACTAAAATAGAAAATGTTTTAATTAAAGCTATTAATCTAATTTTAAGCGCATGAAAAAAGGATTTATTTTTGATTTGGATGGCGTTATCGTGGATACGGCTTAATACCATTACCTCGCTTGGAAAAAACTGGCCAATGAATTAGGTTTTGAATTTACATTGCAACAGAATGAACTTTTTAAAGGGGTAAGCCGAAAGCGCTGCCTGGAAATTCTTCTGGAATTAGGCAACATCCAGGCCAGTCAAGAGCAGTTTGATCGTTGGATGATCGAAAAGAACGAGGACTATTTGAAATATATAACAAAGATGGACGCATCGGAGATTTTACCAGATGTGCCGCGTGTCCTGGAATTTCTAAAAAATAAGAAGGCTCCAATCGCTTTGGGATCTGCAAGTTAAAACGCAAAGCCCATATTGGCAAAGGTGGGGTTGCTTCCCTATTTTGAGAGTATTGTTGATGGCAATAATGTAACCAAGGCGAAACCAGATCCGGAAGTATTCCTGATCGCCGCCACAAATCTTCAAGTAGCCCCCCAGGATTGTGTGGTCTTTGAGGATGCAGTGGCCGGAATACAAGCAGCCAACAATGCCCAAATGACAAGTATAGGTATTGGGGATGCGAATACCTTGACCGAAGCGAACTATAATTTCAACGATTTCACCGAAATGACCGACGATTTTTTGAACGGCTTGCTAGCATAAATCGGCTGTATCGGCTAACTAAAAATGAAACAAAAATTTTATCCCAAATAAATAATGAATCAGGATTACATACAAGCTAACGAGTGGTCCGTTATAGAGGAAGGCTTTGATGCGGAAAGGGTAAAATCCTCCGAAAGTCTCTTCAGTATAGGAAATGGGGCCATGGGCCAACGCGCCAATTTTGAGGAAGCCTATTCCGGGGGAACGTTCCAGGGCAGTTATATCGCAGGTGTCTACTACCCGGATAAAACCCGAGTGGGCTGGTGGAAAAATGGCTATCCGGAATATTTCGCCAAGGTTTTGAACGCGCCCAATTGGATTGGTATACAGGTGCTGGTAAATGGGACCGAACTCGATTTGGCTACCTGTAAGAAAGTATCGGGTTTTAGGCGCGAACTTAATATGAAGGAAGGTTGGTACAAAAGGAGCTACGATGCGGTTTTAGCCAACGACGCCCAAGTTGAGGTCCTTGTTACCAGATTCCTTAGTTTGGCATTGGACGAGGTAGGGGCCATTTCATTTGAGATATCCTTGAAGAATACAGGCGGAGAGATAACTTTCCTTCCGTATCTGGATAGCGGTATCACCAATGAGGATAGCAATTGGGACGATAAATTCTGGAACACTACCAACGTATCCTCATCAGGCAACAGGGCCTTTATTGAAGCCCATACCCTAAAAACGAATTTCAAGACCTGCACTTTCATGCAGGCCAGTTTGGATTACAAAGGTGTTTCGGTTCCCGGAAATTTGGATATATCCAAGGATACCTTTGTATCCTTACGATTTTCGCAGAAAGCTGAAAAGGGGGAGAAACTGACCCTTACAAAATTTGGGGGATACACCGTTTCCAGAAACCATCCCGAGGATGCACTGGTAGATGCTGCCAACGAGGTATTGGACGTGGCTTCGTCGCTTGGCTTTGAAAACTTGCTTAAAAAGCAAAAGGAGGCTTGGGCAGGTATATGGGAAATGAGCGATATTACCATCCAAGGCGATGTGAAAGCCCAACAGGGCATCCGGTTCAATATCTTTCAATTGAACCAAACCTATTTAGGGACGGATTCCAGGCTGAACATAGGTCCAAAAGGATTTACAGGAGAAAAATATGGGGGTAGTACGTATTGGGATACCGAAGCCTACTGTATTCCCTTTTACATGGCCACCAAGGACGAAATGGTTGCCCGTAAATTATTGAAATATAGGTACAACCATTTGGAAAAAGCCATTGAGAATGCTGAGAAACTCGGGTTTACCAATGGGGCGGCCCTATATCCCATGGTGACCATGAACGGTGAGGAGTGCCATAACGAATGGGAAATAACGTTCGAGGAAATCCACCGGAACGGCGCCATCGCATTCGCCATTTACAATTATTATCGATATACAGGGGACTACTCCTATATACCGGAGATGGGCTTGGAAGTGCTCATTGGTATTGCCCGTTTTTGGCATCAACGGGCGAATTTTTCCACCTTCAGGAACAAATATGTCATTTTGGGGGTAACCGGTCCCAACGAATATGAAAATAACGTCAACAACAATTGGTACACCAATTACTTGGCCCAGTGGTGTATCCATTTTACCCTGGAACAATTGACCAAGGTTAAGGAAGGCTATCCGGAGGATTACAAAAGGATAATGGGCAAGACCAAACTTACGCCTACCGAATACGATGCCTGGAAAAAAGTGGCGGATTCCATGTATTTCCCGTATTCGGAGAAACATGGCGTATACCTGCAACAGGACGGATTCTTGGACAAGGATTTGGTCAAGGTGAGCGATTTGGAAAAAACGGAACGACCTATTAACCAAAAATGGAGCTGGGACCGTATTCTACGTTCGCCGTATATAAAACAGGCCGATGTGCTACAAGGGTTCTACTTTTTTGAGGATCATTTTACCACTGAGGAACTGGAGAAGCATTTTGATTTTTACGAACCGTTCACCGTGCACGAGTCTTCCTTGTCGCCCTGTGTGCATAGTATTCAGGCGGCAAAATTGGGAAGGATGGAGCAGGCGTATACCTTTTATTTGAGGACTTCCCGATTGGATTTGGACGATTATAACAAAGAAGTGGAGGAAGGACTCCATATAACCTCCATGGCTGGTACCTGGATGAGCATTGTAGAAGGTTTTGGGGGTATGCGTGTGGTCAATGATACACTTTCCTTTGAGCCCCGCATACCAAAGCAATGGGACGCTTATTCCTTTAAGGTGAATTTTAGGAACCGCATCATCAAGGTAGAGGTCGCTTCCAACGAATTGACCTTTGAACTGAACGGGGACAACGGAATTTCCATTCTGGTGCGAGGTGAAGCATATGAATTATTGCCCAACACGCCCTTAAAAGTTAACTAAAATCCCGTAATTTGGCTTCCCAGCGATCTGTTGGAAATAGGAAATTGAAATGCAAGGAAAAATCGTTATCTACCACGTTTTTACCCGACTTTTTGGAAATACCAATACCACCAACAAACCTTGGGGTACCATCGAGGAGAACGGGGTGGGCAAGTTTGCGGATTTTACCGATAAGGCTTTATCCGAAATTAAGAAACTCGGCGTGTCCCATATTTGGTATACGGGTGTTCCGCACCATGCGGTTATTAGGGATTATACGGCCTATGGCATTTCAAATGACGACCCCAACGTGGTCAAAGGGCGCGCAGGTTCCCCCTATGCCGTAAAGGATTATTACAATGTGAATCCGGATTTGGCCCTGGACCCTGCAAAAAGGTTGCAGGAATTTAAAGAGCTAATAAATAGGACCCATGCACATGGTATGAAGGTCATCATGGATATTGTGCCCAATCACGTAGCCCGGGATTATCAAGGTATCTCCAATCCCAATGGCGTACGCAGTTTTGGTGCCGATGACGATACCGATCACGAGTATCGGAAAAACAACGATTTTTATTACATACCCGGCGCCCGTTTTGAAGTGCCGGATTGGAAGGATGGCTATAAACCCTTGGGCGGGGAACAGCATACATCCATCGGTACGCTCAAGGAAAATCCGGCCAAATGGACAGGGAACGGTTCCAGAAGTCCCAAGCCGGATATGAACGACTGGTACGAAACCGTACGCGTAAATTATGGGGTAAGACCCGATGGAGGTTTGGATTTTGACCTCCTGCCATATGATTTTGGGGAGAAGGATTATACCGAACATTTCCGGTTTTGGCAGCATAGGGACGTTCCGGATTCCTGGATAAAATTTAGGGACATTGCCCTGTATTGGATGGATTTTGGAGTGGATGGCTTCCGATACGACATGGCCGAAATGGTGCCCGTGGAATTTTGGAGCTTTATGAATTCCTACATAAAGATGCGGAACGAGGATGCATTTTTAATGGCCGAGGTCTATAATCCCGATCTGTACAGGACCTTTATCCATAAAGGGAAAATGGATTATTTGTACGATAAGGTCGATTTTTATGACGGCCTCAAACATATCATGAAAGGCTATGGTTGGTCCGACCATATTCCGGTAGTGCAGAACAATCTGAAGGATATTGAACACCACATGCTCCATTTTCTGGAAAACCATGACGAGCAGCGTATTGCGAGTCCGGAATTTGTAGGCAAGGCCGAAATAGCAAAACCGGCCATGGTGATTTCCGCCACCATCAGTACTTCTCCCACCATGATCTATTTCGGACAGGAAGTGGGAGAACCTGCCGCCGAAAATCCTGGGTTTGGAAGCGCTTCCAGAACTTCCATTTTTGATTATGTAGGCGTGCCACATCATCAGCGATGGGTGAACAATAAAAAATTTGACGGGGGTCAATTAACCCAACAGGAAAAGGATTTACGTGATTTTTACCGGAGGCTGTTGAATTTCACCCTGGAAAGTGAGGCCTTGATGGCCGAATACAGAGAGATTCATTTTTACAATAAGGAACGAACCCAAAACTATAATCATAGGGTGCTTTCTTATGTGAGATGGTCCAAAAATCAAAAATTGATCATCATCGTTAATTTTGATGTGACCGATTCTTTTTCCTTCGATTTAAAAGTTCCGCCCGAGATCTTGCAATCATGGGGGTTCAATAAAGCTGCCTACGATTTAAGGGATACACTGTACGGAAAAACATATACCTTGAAAATCATTAATAATGAAGGGCATATAGATGTGCATCTGGACCCATTGGAGTCCTTTATTTTTGAAGTTTTATAAATATGTGATCAATCCTCCTGATATCTATCAACAGGGTTACTTATATTTGACTGATAAAAACGATATATAGAGAGCAAATGAAAAGAGTATTATTAACCTTGGTATTTGGGATACTATTATCTTCCTGCAATATGAATCAACCTTTGGTAATAGGGCATAGGGGTGCCATGGGGCATGAGACCGAAAACACCTTGGCTTCCGTTCAGAAAGCAATGGATTTGGGCGTTGATATGATAGAAATCGATGTGTTCAAGATACAGAGCGGGGAAATCGTTGTTTTCCATGACGAAACGGTGGACAGATTGACTAACGGCCCGGGAAAGATCGAGGAATACAACATTTTCGACCTAAGCAGATTAATAGTAAATGGGGGACATAAAATACCCATGTTACAGGATGTCCTCAAATTGATAGACAATAAAGTCGCTTTAAACATCGAATTAAAAGGGGATGATACAGCCGATAAGGTCAACCATATCATGAACTATTACATTGAGAAACAAGGATGGTCGCCCGAAAATTTTATCATTTCCAGTTTCAAATGGGACGAGTTACGGGAAATGCGAAAATTGAACCCCAATGTACAGATAGCGGTCTTGACGGAGGAAAACCCGGTGGACGCCATTCCCGTGGCCAAGGAGCTGAACGCGGTTGCCATAAATCCCTATTTTAAAAATCTGGATTTGGAAACTGCGAATAAAATTAGGGAAGCCGGACTCAAAATTTACGTATGGACCGTCAACCAGGATTTTGATATTGACGCCATGAAACGTATTGGGGTCGACGGAATCATTACCAACTACCCGGAAAGGCTACAATAATGTTCGATGTGGTCATCGTCGGGGGCGGGGCGGCCGGTTTTTTTGCGGCCATCCATATCGCCGAAGCTAGGCCCAACGTAAAAATCGCCATCTTGGAACGCGGAAAACAGGTGTTGACCAAAGTAAAGGTTTCGGGCGGTGGAAGATGTAACGTTACCCATGCCGAGTTCAATCCCGCGGACCTTGCGTCCAATTATCCAAGAGGGGAAAAGGAATTGTTAGGTCCTTTTCACAGTTTTGCCACAGGCAATACCATCGGATTTTTTGAAAAAAGGGGTATCCCCCTAAAAATTGAGGAGGATGGCAGAATGTTTCCAACAACCGACTCCTCACAGACCATAATCGATTGTTTTACCTCCGAAGCGGAAAGATTGGGTGTAAAAATTTTTAGGATTTGTACCGTTACGGGATTTGAAAATATTACTTCCGCAAAAGACGATTACTGGCAAGTCAACACCACCAAAAAAACGTACAAGTGCAAAAAACTATTGGTAACTACGGGCAGTAATCCCAAAATTTGGGATTTGTTGCATAGGTTGGGCCACAACATCGTGAGTCCAGTTCCTTCCTTGTTTACGTTTAACATTCAGGACGAACGCATCAAAAATATTCCAGGGATAAGTACGCACGCCGAAGTTGCCGTTTTGGACAAAATTAAATCCCGAAGGAATACCGACAACGCCTCCCAAAGTGAAATCCTTTCTTCGGAAGGTCCTTTGTTGATTACCCACTGGGGCATGAGCGGTCCGGCAATTTTGAAACTTTCCGCTTGGGGAGCCCAAATTTTGGATTCCTATAAATACGAGTTCAAAATTAAGGTCAATTGGGTGCCGGAATACCATCCGGCCGGACTCCTGGAATTGTTATTGAAGGTTAAGCTGGTGGAAAAAAAGACCGTTCTACGGACCAAGGTCTTGGATATCCCTAAAAGACTTTGGGCCAATTTGGTAAGGGCTTCCGGTATCGATGACAATGTTACATGGCCAGACGTCACCAAGGCCCAATTACAGGAATTAACGACTCAACTGACACAAGGTCTTTTTTTTGTGAACGGGAAAAGTACCTTTAAGGAGGAATTTGTGACCGCCGGGGGCGTAGACCTAAAGGAAGTCAATTTTAAGACCTTTGAGAGCAAAGTCCTCCCCAATTTGTACTTTGCGGGGGAAGTTTTGAACATTGATGCGATTACGGGCGGATTTAATTTCCAAAATGCCTGGACGGGCGGATTTTTGGCCGCCCAAGGAATCGTAAATAGCTTTGATAACACCTAGAAACATGCCCAAGCAAATCGCTTTTTTAAGGGGAATCAACGTGAGCGGACAAAAGAAAGTGCCCATGGCAGAATTGCGTTCGCTCTTGACCAACAATGGGTTTAAGGGCGTTAGTACGTATATACAAAGTGGCAACATTATTTTTGAGGAAGCCCATGTTTCGGCCCCAGAAGCAAAAGTCACTTTGGAAGAAACCATTAGGGCCCATTTTGGTTTTGAGGTGCCCGTTTTAGTGAAGTCCCTACCCGATTTGCAAAACATCATCCTCAATAATCCCTTTTCAAAAAAGGAGGATTTGGAGTTCAACAGGGTTTACTTTGTCATGCTTTTCGGTCCTCCGGAAAAGGAAAAATTAGCCTCTTTCAAGGAAGAAATCTATCCGGACGAATCATGGGAGCTAGTGGAAGATTGCCTCTATTTATGCTGCAAAAATGGGTATGGAAACGCCAAATTGAACAACAATCTTGTGGAACGAAAATTAAACGTCCAGGCAACCACCAGAAACTATCGTACGATGATGAAGTTAATCGAAATGGGAGAAACTAGTTAAGTTCCCAGATTTTGTAGTTTAAGATAGTCGCGAAGCAGACCCATGCCAAATATGGTAGCAACAGAAGTGCCGCTATCTTGCTCACCAGCCTAAACCATTTTATGGTAAATACAATCATGACCAGTAGCGTCAAGATGACCAATAAGGCCCAAAAAGGCGATTGCAGCCCAAAAAATACAATGCTCCAAAGGGCATTCAATAGAAGCTGAAAACCAAAATGATATAGGGCGGTCTTTACCCATTTATGATGGAAACCCTTGGCCCATACCCAACCTGCAGAAATGCCCATTAGGATATACAGTGTAGTCCAAACAGGGGCGAACAGCCAATTAGGGGGATTAAAACCGGGCTTGTTCAACGTAAGGTACCAATCGTTCACGGAACTTTGGGTAACCACACTGGATACGAACCCAATTATGAGACACACGGTAACACTTATAAAAACAAATGGGAGTCTTTTTCTAAGTAGGGCTGTGTTCATGCCCTAAAATAATCATTTATTTTTATTGCTCCTCCTAAAAACTATCTTTGCGGAAATTGTTGGCTTCATGACAGAAAAAGATTTTATCCCTTCAAAGCCCAAGGTTTTTATCGAAGCGGGGAAAGTCGGTTATAAATCTCCCAGTAATATTGCCTTGGTGAAATATTGGGGGAAAAGGGAAGGACAGATTCCTGCAAACCCTTCCATCAGCTTTACCTTGAGTGCCTGTGCCACAACCACCAAAATCCAATTTAAAAAACTGGATAGTCCTTCTCATGGATTTACTTTTGATTTTTTTTTCGAGGGAAGCCCTAAGCCTAGTTTCAGACCAAAAATCGAGACTTTCTTCAAACGTATAAGCCCCTATTGTCCATTTTTAACGGAGTATCACTTCACCATAGAAACCTCCAATTCGTTTCCCCACAGCAGTGGCATCGCTTCATCGGCAAGTGGTATGTCGGCTTTGGCCCTCTGTCTCATGGAAATCGAACGAATGCTTTACCCTGGAATGGATGATGATTTCTTCATAAAAAAGGCCTCTTTTCTGGCGCGTTTGGGTTCTGGAAGTGCCTGTAGAAGTTTGGAAGGACCCTTGGTAACTTGGGGTGTCCATAAGGAAATTCCAGACAGTACGGATTTATACGGAATTCCCTATAAAGGGGAGGTACACCCTATTTTCAAAAACTATCACGATACCATCCTTTTAGTGGACAAAGGACAAAAACAGGTAAGTAGTACCGTGGGGCACGATTTGGTCAAGGGGCATCCATTTGCCGAGCAACGTTTTCAGCAGGCGCATAGGAATTTGGTCCGATTAAAACCGATTTTAAAATCCGGCAACTTGGAAGAATTTATACAGGTTGTTGAAAGTGAGGCGTTGACCTTGCACGCGATTATGATGACAGGAGACCCTTATTTTGTCTTGATGAAACCTAATACACTGGAAATTATCAATAGAATTTGGGCGTTTAGGGAAGAATCCGGATCACATGTTTGCTTCACTTTGGACGCAGGTGCAAATGTTCATGTGCTTTATCCTGAAACTGAAAAGGAAAAAGTAAATCAATTTATTGTGAATGAGTTGGTTGCATACTGCGAAAACCAGCAGTATATTTGTGATCGAATTGGGCAGGGTGCGGTAAAATTAAATTAATTGCTACACTTCTAATTCAATTCAAGCGTTGTTGAAGTAGGATTTTAAGCATTTGAAATAATATTTTTGATGTTATAGCACCTAAGTTGCAAATTAGTTGTCTATATTTAAATTGTCTAAGGCGTTGCCGGTTTACTTAAACAAATGAAGGGACCATTATTTTATTCAAAGATTCTTCTTTTTGGGGAGTATGGTATCATCAAGGATTCCAAAGGACTTTCCATTCCGTATAATTTTTTTAAAGGTGCTTTGAAAACCAATAACGATTCTGAAAAGGCGAAAAAGTCCAATCAGGCGTTGCGTGAATTTGCGTCCTATTTAAAGGAATTATCGATAACGGAACCAAATTTGGTGTCCTTTGATTTTAGTGCGATGGATACCGATATTGAGGAAGGCATGTATTTTGACAGTTCCATCCCGCAAGGGTACGGAGTAGGTAGCAGTGGTGCTTTAGTCGCGGCTATTTACGATAAATATGCAAAGGACAAGATTACCGTATTGGAGAACCTGACCCGGGAAAAGCTTTTATCTTTAAAGCTCATTTTTGGTAAAATGGAATCCTTTTTCCACGGTAAGTCATCCGGTCTGGACCCCTTGAACAGTTATTTAAGTTTGCCTATACTTATCAATTCCCAAGATAATATTGAATCTACCAGTATCCCCTCCCAAAATTTGGAAGGCAAGGGAGCCGTATTTTTATTGGACAGTGGATCTATTGGTGAAACGGCCCCAATGGTTCAAATCTTTATGGAACAAATGAAGAATGAAGGCTTTAGGAATATGCTTAAAGACCAATTTATTAAGCATACCGATGCTTGTGTGGAGGATTTTGTGAACGGTAACATTAAATCACTTTTCGGGAATTTGAAAAAGCTTTCCCATGTGGTATTGGATAATTTTAAACCAATGATTCCCGCCAAATTTCATGACCTTTGGAAACAAGGAATCGAGACCAATGACTACTATCTAAAACTATGTGGCTCTGGAGGCGGAGGTTACTTTCTTGGGTTTACAGAGGATTTTGAAAAAGCACAGGAAGCCCTAAAGGATTACAAATTGGAGGTGGTCTACAACTTCTAGTATATACCCAACATTTTCATGCTTAGTAGAAAAAACAAACTCTTGCTATTAAAAGTATTGAGTCTGTTTTCCGTGGTACGTGGGTATAATCTTTTGATGATCGTTCTGGCACAGTACCTGGCGTCCATCTATATCCTTTCCCCAAATTTACCCTTGAGACAGGTTGTTTTTGATGTAAATCTATTTGTAATCGTAATTGCTTCCGCTCTGGTAATCGCCGCAGGCTACATTATCAATAATTTTTACGATGCGGAAAAAGATCTAATCAACAAGCCCCGAAAGACCATGTTGGACCGCTTGGTGAGCCAGCGATTTAAATTGAGCACCTACTTCGTTTTGAATTTTTTGGCCGTTTTTGCGGCCAGTTACGTTTCTTTTCGGGCAGTGCTTTTCTTTTCGGCCTATATTTTCGGTATATGGTTCTACTCCCACAAACTGAAGAAAATCCCATTCGTTAGCAACTTTGTATCGGCTACCTTGGCAATCACCCCTTTTTTTGCGGTTTTTGTGTACTACAAGAATTTTGAAACCGTCATTTTTGTGCATGCGATGTTTCTCTTTTTGTTGATTTTGGCGCGGGAATTGATCAAGGATTTGGAAAATATTTCCGGGGATGTCGCCCAAAATTACCGAACCATACCCATTATTTATGGGGTCAACGTGTCCAAATTCCTGATAGCGATACTGATGTTATTGACCCTGATACCCGCCTTATTGCTGATTTTTAAGTTCGATGTGGGGTATATGAACTATTATTTTGCCGGATGTATCCTTCTTTTTATGCTCTTTTTAGGCATCCTCTTTAAATCAAGCACCCGAAAGCATTTTTTGTGGCTGCACAACATCCTGAAACTGGTCATTGTGGTGGGCGTTTTTAGTATTCTCTTGATCGATGTAGACTTGGTTTTAAATCGCATTCTTTAATCCTTAGTATTGGATGTTTTCATTTTCTTCAATATATAGAAGTACTTATTTAATATAATATTTGATACGTACAGGAATTAGTGTACGCATTGGCTCGCCTTTCTTACCTTTGTCCAAAATAAAACCGTTATGAGTAGGGGAGAGTCAAACAAAGGGGATAAAGCATCGGGAAGACAAGGGGGGACTTTTAGGAAAAAAAGTTACGCTAGGGGCAATGCGCCTATCAAGAAAAACACCGCTCCAAAACAGGTAAGCGACCCCAACTCCATCCGCCTGAACAAATATGTAGCCAATTCCGGGGTCTGTTCCAGAAGGGATGCGGATATCTATATTTCTGCGGGAAATGTTACCGTAAACGGGAAACCCGTTACCGAAATGGGCTACAAAGTGAAACTTTCTGATGAAGTTAGGTTTGACGGACAGTTGTTGAATCCCGTAAAAAAGGAATACGTGCTTTTGAACAAACCGAAGGATTTCTCCACAACCATTCGCGACGAAAAGGGCAAACGTCATGTTTCCGGATTGATATCCAGTGCATCAAAATCAAAACTACTCCCAGTTGACAAAATGGACAAGGAAGATACCGGACTTCTTCTTTTTACCAACGACGGAGATTTCACCAAACGCCTTAAAAGTCCTATCAACGGATTGCGAAAAATTTATCATGTGGTATTGGACAAAGATCTTAGAAACGCAGACCTGGTAAAGATCCAGGAAGGCGTGGTGGTGGATGAGAAGGTCGTCAAAGTACAGGATATCAGTTTTATAGACGATGCCCCAAAAAGGGAAGTGGGCATAGAGATTTATAGTTCCAGAAATAAAATTGTAAACAGACTTTTTGAGCAATTGGGGTATACCATCGCAAGAATGGATCGTGTGGTGTATGGAGGTCTCACAAAAAAGGATTTGCCCAGAGGTCATTGGAGGTACTTGACCGAGCAGGAGGTCATTAATTTTAAGATGATAAAATGAATGTAGCCCATGCCTAAGTTTCTATGAAATTATTCCAATGTTCCAACTGTGGAAATTCAATTGTTTTTGAAAATAATAGATGTGTTTCCTGCGGATATTACCTGGCCTATAGTTCGTTCTATAATCAAATGGTTTCCCTTTCCCCAAATCTTTCACAATGGAACACACCCTCCCTGGGCGATGGGCAATACAAGTATTGTGCCAACAGCCAACATGGAACCTGCAATTGGCTGGTCCCCCTAGACAGCCCTTCCGGATTTTGTCTTGCTTGTTCATTAAATAGGACCATACCGGATTTAACCGTAATAAAAAACCAAGAAAATTGGAAGAAAATTGAGATCGCAAAGCACAGGCTCGTTTATCAGCTCCTACGATTAAGGTTACCCATTTTCAACAAAAAGGAAAATTTTGTCGAGGGACTATGTTTCGATTTCCTATCTCCAAAAAACAGGGACAACCTAAAAACTGGACATGCCAACGGTGTTATTACGATTCTTATATCTGAGGCGGATGCCGTTGTTAGGGAAAAGGTTAAGCAAAATATGGAAGAGCGTTACAGAACGATACTTGGTCATTTTAGACATGAAGTAGGTCATTATTACTGGGATGTTTTGATACGCAATGATAAAGTTACGTTGTCAAACTTTCGGGAAATTTTTGGTGACGAATCCATTTCTTACGAGAATTCCTTACAGAATTATTATACCAACGGCCCACGTCATGATTGGCAGAATTTTCACATTAGCAAATACGCATCTTCACATGCTTGGGAAGATTGGGCAGAAACCTGGTCTCATTATCTCCATCTAATGGATACTTTGGAAACCGCATATAATTTTGGACTAAAAACATACCCGAAATTGAGAGGGACAAATGACCTGGACGTGAATGCCAATTTCGACCCTTACATGGAGAACGATTTTCAAGCTATTTTACGAACTGCGATTCCATTGTTTTATACATTGAACAGTATGAACAGGTCTATGGGAAAGGACGATGCCTACCCTTTTGTAATATCAGAGCCTGTAAAGTCAAAATTGACATTTATTCATAATCTTCTAATCAAAGGGAAAGGTTTTTGAACCAAACTTTGATTTGAATGTGGTAGCTTCTTTTTGTCAATTATGCGAAATTGTCAAAAAGGACAAATCATGAATATATCACCCGTATTAGGTTTTGCTAAACTTTTGGTAAAAAGCAGGAAGACAAAATTAATATTGATTGGAGCTCAACTTGGGTATATTGGCTATAAATACTTGAAAAACAGAAAAAGAAAACACTCTAAGTCCAAATCAGGGACAATCAAAACATCTAATCAAGGAACTAGGTAGTTTTAAATCTTCTGAACCTTTAAGAGGCTCTGTTAGGTAATCTTTATCTTTTATGATTTCGTAAAATTCATTTGCTATTTGGGGAAGTTTATCTCTTCTTGATTTAATAGAGTTGATAATTTCTTCACCGTCCAATTCAAATATGGAATTTGGCCAAGCCTTAAAACTTTCTTCAATAGCCAAATCCGTAAGTTTATTTTGTAGTAGGTCCGCTTCTTTAATGAAATTTTCCCTGGAGGTATTTTTTAGAAAATAAATATCAATGGGCATAACTAATCCAGGTAGATAATCTATATCTTCTTGGAAGGATTGGAGGTCCGGCAATATATATTTGTTTGAAATAATCGAGGGTATGATTCCGTCAATACTAAAAAATGCATTGTCCCTATCCCCCGCAAGTGGTATTGCCATATGACCAGTCTCATTTTCAATCACTACCCACCCCCATTGCTTGGAATGGCGGTCCCAATCGCCAATTACAATATCCAATAGCCTAGCTCTAATAAATGCTGATTTGTCTATCTTTAGCATAGCACCCAATTCAATTTTCGATTCTTGTAGTTTTTCTGTATCCACAATTTCTTTTACCTGTTTAAAGGGTGTCCAATTTTTTCCTCCATCCGTTTCATGTTCCAGCAAGTAAATTTTATTGCCATAGTCTTTGTTGTAAGTACCCAAAGCATTTTGTCTAGGAAGAAAAACAGCTTTTGGCTGGGTATGCAAGAGATTTGACTTTTCGGCCAATTTAGCCACCGCTATGGCGGCATATGGATGCTGGGCGGAAATCCCATCAACAATTATATTCTCTAAACCAAGAGTTTTTGCCCATTTTGGAACTAATGGTTCTGGATCTTTATTTATGCTTCTTAGGGTAAAAATATACCCATCTTTGGTTTCTAGTTTGAGACTATGGGTTTGTTTTCCACCGCCTTCCTCCAAAATCTTGGCACCTCCATGTAAAGTGTCCAATTGTAATATTGGAAATTGAAAGGGTGTGGACCATACTTTACGATATTGCTGTCCTTGCATTATCGTTTTTAATTTATTTGCTTTATACAGTGTAGTTGGGGCAATAAGAACCGAATCTATTCTGGAAAAATCCATAGATTTTAAATCTTCGATATTCAGAACTATGGAAGTTTTACTTTCCTTTTCGGTAGAGGAAACAGAGATATAGGTAAGCAAAATAAAAATGAGAATTACTACCCCTATAATTATACCAATTTTTTTCATGGACCTAAGTTACCCATGACGTATGTAAGATAATATTTCTGAAAGATTTTTTTGGGACCCAATTACGATTTTTCCTCAAACAACAACCAGACATTTGGGTCTAAGGTCAAGGACTTGGGAGCTTCTTTCATGGGTATTTCAAAAATGGTTTTTTTGCCTACCACGTCCAATGTAAAGGTTCTTCCCTGCTCATTTCCAATTTGAATTTCCAAAGGAAAGGAAAAGGTAGCATGTTCCTGCACCTGTTCTATGTCTACAAAAAGCTTGTTTTTCTCATAATTCCATCCCCATTTTATTTCTGGATAACCCTTTGTGTATATCCATTGCTGAAAAAAGGTATCCAGATTTTTTCCTGAAATTTCTTCCATTACGGTTTTGAAATCTTCCGTTAGTGCATTGGAGTTTTGGTATTTTTTATAGTAGGCTACAATGCCTTCCCAAAACAAGGTGTCCCCTAATTCCCGACGGAGCATATGTAGCACCCAGCCCCCTTTTTGGTACGTATTCACGCTCAGGACCTTCATTGGGTCCTTAATGCTAGGGTCTACGATGGGCGATGGGTTTTTCTTGTAATAATCCAATATTTGGTTTCGGTCCAAAAGCAGTTCCTCTTTTCTTTTTTCGTCCCCGTAAACGCTCTCTTGGTACAAAATGGCGAAGTAGGTTGCAAAACCTTCACTAAGCCACACATGGTTCCAATCTTTTTCCGAAGCAGAATTTCCAAACCACTGATGCGCTATCTCATGGGCAATGAGTCCCTCGACTTCATTTTTCCCGTTGACCGAATTTTCAAAATAGGCAATGGTTCCCGCGTTTTCAAGGCCTCCCCACTGGGTCTTTGCTTGCATATTGGCCAGTTTGGCATAGGAATAGGGCCCTATTTGGTCTATAAAATATCGAAGTACTTTGGTGGCCACCCCATAATCTGAAAAACCCTCCAACCGATTCTCAGGATACACCCATGCCGTAACCGGAATATCATACACTTCCCCCAACAACCTACTGGCAAATCTTGTGACCCCAATGGTTACGACCTTCATGGCAACGGGCGCAGGTTCCCTATAAATGGTCAATTTTGTGTCATTATCAAGATAGCTTTCCTCAATTTTTTCGCCCGTGGCTACCACATCATAATGGTCCGGGGCGGTAATCTTAAATTCAATGGAAGCCTTGTCGTACGGATGATCAACGGAAGGTAACCAATGTCTGGCTAAATTGGGCCAGTTGTCACCAAAGAAGGAACGTTGGCCAAACTTGGTAGTGTCTATCACCAAGCCTCTTTCAGGTATGCCATGATAGATTACCGTATATACCTGAGATAAGGGAATGGATTGATTAGGGGTGATGGTAATTTTATTGTTTTCAAAAACATAGTCCGCAGGTTTTCCCGCTTCGGAAACATTCGAAATTTTCATTCCGTACTTGCCGGAATATCCTATAAGGTCCAATTGAAAGGGAACCGATTCTTTTTCAAAATCCACATGGATTTCCGCCTCTCCTGCAATAATATTGGTAGTGTCGTTTAGCTGTAAATTGAATATATATTTCTTTATATCGACCGATGCATTTCTAACATAGGTATCCTGTGATACCAAGGAAAGCGAGCATAAAAAAAGAATGAAAACAGTACCGATGGACTTGCAGGGATATTTGATCATGGATTCGTTTGGCTTACAATATATCGGCCTAAGATAAAATATATCCGTGTTTTATCCATGGGGTTTGAAAACCGTACTACCAAAATTCCTGAATTCAACAAGGCTGATTAGTTCCGTCAAAGGAACTAAATTGTGCAATTAATCCCTATGATACCCTTCGCCAAAAAGATAGCTCACCACGATCCCATGGGTGTTTCCAAGCGGATTGTTGTTAAAGGCCAAGTTGTAGTTATAAATGGCACGTATGTTTTTTAAGAGATACACTCCGGCCAACAAGTTTATGGAAGAATTGGTGCGGTACCCAGTGCCCAACTCGAACCTATTTTTATAGCTCATGGCGATGTTAAAATCCACTTGAAACGGAGCGCCGTTTTCATATTTGGCCAGCACATTGGGTTTGATCATGATTTCTTCAAAGATGTTCGAATAGAATCGGTAACCAAAATATCCGTAATAGGAATTGGAAAGATCTAGATTGTCATCCGTAGCCAAGGTGTCCCCCAATACATTGGGAGCCGAAAAGCCCAAATGAAAATCTGCCAGATTCAATAATATTCCCAAGCCTATCGTGGGTATGGATGCATTGATGTTCTGGGCGAAATTGGGATCACCAACAATACCCAGATCAAGGAGATTGTCCTGGTATTGCTGTAGCCCTCCCGTGATGGCAAAAGAAAGGGAGTTGGGCGTATACACCTGCCAATAAGGCCTATTTTTCTTGGTATCGAAGAATATTTTATAGGAATAGGTCGCAAAAGCATTGGTAGATGTGGTAACCCCGATCTCGTCCCTAATGAACCCCGCTCCCAAACCTACTTTTCCCCGGTTCAAAGGGGTATGGAGGCTTAAGGCAAAACTACGCGGACTTCCCTCCACCTGATTGAAAAACCCGGTGTTGCTCAAGGAGACTTCCGTGCTAGGTGCCAGTCCCGCATAGGCCGTATTGATGAGATACGGATTGTAATTATACTCAGCGAACAAAGGAGTCTGCTGTGCCTGTAATTTGCTTCCGTCTATCTGAAATAAAAAGTATATCGCCAATAAAGCGAATTGGTACATTGTTCTGTTCATTTATTATCGCTTTAAGACTAAGAACCCTTGTAGTTTATTTAGATTGTGTTCACCAGATACCTGTATGTTAAAGAAATAGGTGCCACTGGGCAGTTCACTGGCCCCAAGCTGGGTTTTTCTGTTGGCGGTACCGCTAAATACATTGGACTGATTATCATAACCCTGGATCTCGAATACCAGGTCCCCCCATCTGTTATAAATGGAGACCGTGTTATCAGGATTTAGTTCAATACCGTCAATGGTCCAAAAATCGTTAATGCCATCCCCATTGGGAGAGAAACCGTATTGGGTGTCGTCCTGGTTAATGGTGGTGAACATAAATTCCGTACAGTCTATGGCATTGCCCAGCGAATTATACGGGGTAATCGTCACATAATATCGGGTGTCCTCCATCAATCTTTCCGTAAACGAGTAGGAAGTTAGGATGCTTACATCTTCATTATTGACCACATCGTTGCCACCGGAAGAAGTACCAACGCTGAGACGGTATCCGTCTGCAGTTGGGGATTCCTCCCAAGTCAAGGTTACATCTACAGGAACGTTGATATCTCCATTGCTTGGAGTGAGCAAGGAGGTACAATCAGGTATGGTGGGTAAGGTTTCCGTGGTAAAACTCTCTTCGGAACATCCCGTTGCATTGCCATCGGCATTGTAAGGAACAACAGTCACAAAAATGGTGGAAGCTTCGGGCAGGTCCGTTGTCAGATTATAGGTACCTACATTTCCAACGTCCACATTGTCCAGAATTTCGTTACCGCCCGATGAAGTTCCTATGCTAAGGTAGTAACCATCGGCATTGGTAACGGTAGCCCAGGAAATATCGCTGGATAGGATCACATCGGTTGCGTTATTTAATGGACTCGTCAGGTTGGTGCAATCCGGAACATTCATTACGTTTTCCGTAACGAAGCTTTCCTCCGTACAACCTATGGCATTTCCAACGGCATTGTATGGGATTATTGTGACAAAAATTGCGGTTTCTTCGGGTAGGTCCATCGCCAAATCGTACATACTCACATTGCCAACGTCCATAGCATCCAAGATGTCATTTCCGCCGGAAGTAGTTCCTATGGTCAGGTAATATCCATTCGCGTTGGAAACGGTATTCCATGAAATGTTCGTGGATAGGATCACATCGGTCGCATTGTTGAGCGGTGCCGTCAAATCGGTACAATTGGGTACGGTTGGCAAGGTTTCGGTTACGAAGCTTTCTTCCGCACAGCCCATGGCATTTCCTATGGAATTATAGGGTACAATCGTCACAAAAATGGTAGTAGCTTCGGGCAAATCCGTTGCCAAATCATACATACTCACGTTGCCAACATCCATAGCATCCAAAATGTCATTTCCGCCGGAAGTAGTTCCCATGGTCAGGTAATATCCATCCGCGTTGGAAACGGTATTCCATGAAATATTGGTGGATAGGATTACATCCGTCGCATTGTTGAGCGGTGCCGTCAAACTGGTACAGTTGGGTGCGGTTGGCAAGGTTTCCGTCGTAAAACTTTCCTCGGTGCACGAAGCGGCACTTCCAAAACTGTTGTAGGGTTCAACGGTCACGAAAATAGTTGCATTTTCGGGTAAATCCGAAGGAAGGTCATACATCGTCACATTCCCAACATCCATTGCGTCAAGAATATCCGTAGCTCCGGATGCTGTTCCTATAGTAAGATAATACCCATCCGTATTTGCGGCAGCGTTCCAACTAATATTGGTGTCCAAAGGTACATTCGCCGCCCCATTCAATGGAGATGAAAGCGCCGTACAAAGGGGAGGGTTGTTCAAGGTGGAAGTTCCGGTTCTAAAATTCTCCTCGGCACATCCAACGGCATCGCCTACCTCATTGTAGGGTATAATGGTCACGTAGTGGGTTCTATTGATTTGTAAATTCTGCGCGAAAGAATAGGTAGTCGTATTTCCTACGTCTATTCCATTGGCGATTTCAATACCGCCTTGCGTAATCCCCACATTGACGATATAGCCGGTCGCGCCGTCTACCAAATTCCAAGTTAGATCTGTGTCAATAGGTACATTCACGGACCCCGATATAGGATTGGTTAGGTTTGTGCACACAGGTGGTACGGGAATTAACTCCGTACGGAAGCTTTCCTCGGTACATCCCAGAGCAGGATCTTGTTCGTTATAGGGTACTATCGTTACATAAATATCCGTATCCTCGGGTAGGTTGGCTGCCAGATTATAATTGGTGGTATTCCCAACGTCTACATTATCCAGGATTTCGTTGCCCCCGGAACTGGTGCCAATCGTCAATCTATAGCCATCCGCATTGGAAATGGGTTCCCAGGACAAATCGGTATCCACGGCTACTTCCGTAGCTCCGTTCATGGGCATAGTAAGTTGGGTACATTCCGGTATGGTTGGTGGATTGTTAGCTATCGTAAAACTCTCTTCGCTACATGCCACGGCACTTCCCGTATCATTGGTGGGAACTATGTTCACGTATACGGTTTCACCCCCTAAAAATTCGGTTGGGAACTCGTAGGATGTTGCATTGACCACGATTTCATTATTCAGGATATCATTTCCTCCCGGAGTAGTGCCAACGGTCAAATGATATTCACGGGCGTAAAGGACAGGCTCCCAATTTAGGTTGGTGTTAACAGGAACATCAACTTCACCGTTTAAGGGTGCAACAAGTAGGGTACATTCAGGAATCGGGCAATCCAGTAAATCCTGATAGAAGGACCATCCAAAATTATCCGTCATGGATTGCCTTTCCTCAAGCGCATCGCAATATAGCAAGCCTTGGGCTCCCAGCGAAAGACCAGGAGTAAGATTTTGCTCGGACCATGCAATCAAGGTATTGTCATAGTTTATGCGAGTCAACGCCGTATTGTTGAGCATGTTGGTCACATTGCTGACATCCCCCATTACCCAATCCCCTAAATACTGGTCAAAGGCCGAAGCATTTTCAAACATGGCTTGCATGGAAACACTGCCAAGGTCCCATTGATCTACAGGCTGATTGAAAGCTGAGGCGTTCCTGAACATCGAATTCATATTGCCTACCCCGGAAACGCGCCAAGTATTAATATTTTGATCGAAGGCCGATGCATTTTCGAACATGCTTTGCATTGTGGTGACCCTACGTACGTTCCAATTATCCAAAGGTTGATTAAAGGCCGATGCCCCATTGAACATGGAAAGCATGGTCGTCACAGATGCCACGTTCCAGGAATTTATGGGTTGGTTGAAGGAAGTGGCACTTTGGAACATAGCCTCCATAGTTGTTACGAAAGAAGTGTTCCAAGCATCTATATTTTGGTTAAAGGCCGATGCTCCCCTGAACATTTCCCTTGCGTTCAATAGCTCACTGGTATCCCAATTTGGTATTGGCTGGTCAAAAACAATGGCATCCTTGAACATGGCTTCCATATTGGTTACGGAACCTACGTTCCAGTTACCTATGGATCCGTTAAAAACCGCCGCATCCTCAAACATGGAATTCATTAGAGTAACCGAAGAAACATCCCAACTATTCAATGGTTGGTTGAAAAGCGCCGCACTCTCGAACATGGATGCCATATTGGCTACGGCACTTACGTTCCAAGAATCCAAGGGTTGGTTAAAAACGGAAGCCGATTGGAACATGGATTGCATGTTCACGACGGAATTCACGTCCCAGTTGCCCAAAGGTTGGTCAAAAGCACCTGCCAATTGGAACATACTGCGCATATTGGTAACGTTGGTAACGTTCCAGGTATTGATGTTTTGATCAAAGACCTTTGCATCGTAGAACATGTATTGCATGTTCGTAACTTCGGATACATCCCAATTACCCAAGGGTTGGTCAAAATTATCCGTATCGCGGAACATGTAACTCATGTCCAAAACATTGGATACGTCCCAGCTATTTATGTTTTGATTGAATGCCGTGCTCCTACGGAACATGGCCTGCATATTAGTAACACTGCTCACGTTCCAATTGTCCAAGGGTTGGTTGAAGGCCATATCAGATACAAAGCCATCGAACATTTGACTCATATCCGTTACATTGCCAACGTTCCAGGAATTTAGCGGCTGGTTAAATAATTCCGCTCTTTCGAACATGGAAGACATATTGGTAACATTACTTACGTTCCAACTATCTATATTTTGATTGAATACGGATGCCTGCCGGAACATATCCGCCATATTGGTTACACTGCTTACATTCCAATTGTTAAGGGGCTGGTCGAACGAGGTTGCTGCTAAAAAAATGGCGCTCATGTTTGTAACATTGCTTACGTTCCAATTGTTCAAAGGTTGGTTAAAATCCGTCGCACCTATGAATACGCCGTACATATCGGTCACATTGCTTACGTCCCAATTGGAAATATTTCCATTGAACAATGCACAGGAACCAAACATACTTCGCATATTGGCTACACTTGACAGATCCGGAACATCGGTGGCGTTATATTCCATGTTGGAGCATCCATAAAAGGCTAGTTCCATAGATTCCCATGGTTGGGTGCCCCATTGATCTATGGAGATTAGTTTAAAACTATCCGAATTTGAGTAATAATGGTAGGGTGCCGGAAAATTGCCTATAATGGAAACGGTATATATTCCTGGGGTAAGATAGGTATGCGTTATGGTACTCGTAACATGATTATTGTATTGGCCATCACCCCAGTCGATGGAATAATGATATGCTAAATAGCCTGGATACCCCGTATTGGCCTCTATTCGCAACTGATTGGCGGGTGTACTCTTATAGTCGGTCAGGGTAGTATTGTAGGTCAATTTAAAAGCAGCTGGACTATTGACCCAGCTTTCAACTACCGTGAAGGTAATAGGGGTACAACCCACTGCATCGCCTTCGGCATTAAATGGAATTACCAATACGGAAACATCGTCCCCTGGGATAAATTCATTGGTGAAATCTACTCCTACAATAGTCGCTCCCAAAGTTTGATTGTATACCTCCACGGGTCCCGAGCCATCGTCCCTGGTTACCGTTACCCTATACCCAGTAGCATTGGGTACCGGGTCCCATCGAATATCACTATTGGCGGGTACTTGGGTATCACCTGCCGCCGGCATTGTAATGTTTGCGCAAAGTACGAACGAACAGTTTATGGAATCCCCGGTAATGTTCCAGCCATGGTTATCCATCAAATCTTGTCTGGCATCGCGACCATCACAATAAGTAAGGTTCGTAGCTCCCAGGTTTACGTTTGATTGGACCGTTTGAGCTGCCCATCCTATCAAGGTATTGTCGTAATTTTCTTGGGATATTCCAGAATCGGACAGCATATTCTCCATACTGGATGCATTGCCAATAGGCCACATACCCAAATTTTGATCAAATGCAGTAGCTTCTTGGAACATTCTGCCCATATTGGTAACACTGGCGGTATTCCAATTGGATAAAGATTGGTTAAATACTGGTGTCCCCCTGAACATACCGTTCATATTGGTAACAACATCCACGGTCCAAGAGTTCAAGGGTTGGTCAAACACCAATGCCCTCAAAAACATATTGTTCATTAGTGTAACGTTACTTACGTCCCAGCTATCCAGAGGCTGATTAAATAACGGAGCATTCTGGAACATTTCGCTCATATCTGTAACGGAGCTTACATCCCAGCTTCCAATAGGTTGATTGAACATATGGGCTCCATTGAACATCCCTTTCATATTGGTAACATTGCTAACGTTCCATCCGGTTATGTCCTGATTGAAGTTGTCCGTGTCCCTGAACATATAGCTCATATTCGTCACATTGCTCACGTCCCAATTGTCCAAGGGTTGGTTGAAGGTAACGTTCCAAATCCATCCATCGAACATACCGGCCATGTTCGTCACATTGCTTACGTTCCAGTTGTTAAGAGGTTGATTAAATGTTCTATGTCTAAAGAACATGTTGCTCATGTTGGTCACATTGCTCACGTCCCAACCTTCAATAGGTTGATTGAATTCCCCTTGTGCGAACATACCGGACATGTTGGTCACATTGCTTACGTTCCAGTTGCCAATAGGTTGGTTAAAATCAGAGGAATAGAACATATTGGACATGTCCGTTACATTGCCAACGTTCCAGTTGTTCAAAGGGCGGTTGAAACTATTTGTACTTTGAAAGGTCCCGGACATATTGGTAACCTGACTTACGTCCCAATTATTGATGTTTTGATTGAATGAAGTGGCAGCTGAGAACATTCCTTCCATGGTAGTGACGGAGGCCACGTTCCAGTTGTCCAAAGGTTCGTTGTAGGCGTTTGCACTATTAAACGTATTGGTCATGTCCGTAACGGAAATCGTATTCCAGGCATCCAAGGGCCTATTGAAAATGGTAGCTCCGTGAAACAGACCGGCCATGGTTGTGACATTGCCTACGTCCCAATTGTTCATGATACCGTTAAAGCTTCGGCAATTTCGAAAGGTTTGGAACATGTTGGTAACTTGCGATAAGTCTGGGGAATTAATGGCATCAAAGTTGAGGTTCTCACATCCGAAAAATGCATTTTCCAAGGTTTGCCATTGGATGTTGCCCCAGTCCAGTATTTCAATGATTTTTAGTCGGTCTCCCGTATTGTTAAAATAAATGGCAGGAAAAGTACCGCTAATTTGTATCGTATAATTTCCAGGAGATGCGTAGGTATGGGTAATAGTTCCGGTAACACCGGTATCCGTATTTCCATCGCCCCAGTCCACGTCATAGTTATAGGTCGTATAGGCGGGATTTGTAGGTATGGTTACCTCATTGGCCGCCGAAGATCCGCTGCTTGTATTGTTCGTATTCCAAATGGAAGTGAAGGATTGGGAATTGGCTTTTAAGCCTAGTATCAGTAGTATGAAAAACGGGAAGAACTTCTTGAACATAATACGACATTATAATGTTTGCTGAAAACGCTTTCAACCTCGAATTATTTTAGGAAGGATCAGAAATGATGTCAGTTGCCCATTATTAGTTGTAAACAGTCCTACACAATTAATTCTACAAGTGTTTTCAGGGTTTGGGATAGTATAATTCCGATATGGGTCAACGAAATTGGAGTAGATAAAATAGCTTCAAAAAGCCAAAGGTGATACGATGAAATTTAGTTTGAAACAGCTTCCAAAATTATTATGGGCGACTTTTAATTCCTGGTTGGAAAAGGAACCTTTTAAAATAAGCGCCGTAATAGCGTATTACGCGATTCTTTCTTTACCCGGACTTTTAATTATAATACTTGAAATTGTTGGTTCCATTTGGGGAAGGGAAATAGTTCGTGGGGAACTTTTTTCTGAAATATCTTCAGCCATGGGCCCTGAAACGGCACAGTCCATCCAGGAAATGTTGGCCAATACAGGCAGTGAAAACACATCCACCTTGGCCACCATTTTAGGGGTCTGCGTGCTTATTTACGGCGCAACGGGGGTATTCTACCAATTGCAAAATGCCCTTAACGAAATTTGGGGCGTATCACCTAACTATTCCAACGAACTTTTGGCTACCATTTTTGGTAGGTTGAAAAGCTTTGGTTTTATTCTGATTTTTGGTTTTCTATTGCTGATAAGCTTTGTGATTACATCCTTGCTATCGGCATTTTCCAGGCAATTGTCGAGCTTATTGTCCTCTCAGGTAGTAGGTTGGACCTTTGTAATGGACATCTTATTATCATTGGTTTTTATTTACTTTCTATTCGCCGCTATGTTCAAGTTTTTGCCCAGCAAAGTGGTCAAGTGGAGTGCCGTAAAAATTGGGGCGGCACTTACGGCACTTTTGTTCCTGATGGGAAAATACGCCCTGGCCTTTTATTTTGGGAAAGCGGAACCCGGTTCAACCTACGGTGCGGCCGGCTCCATCATTTTAATCATGTTATGGGTTTCCTACTCCAGCCTCATCGTTACCTTTGGTGCACAGTTTACCAAGATCTATTCGGATAGGTTCGTTTCGTCAGGCTAACCTATTTTATCCATTTTCGATTTGATTTCGGGCAGACAAAGATTGCCCAAACTTCCTTGATGGGAATGGGAAATATCCCGTTTTGGGGTAAAGGTACCTTGCTGGATTTCCTGTCCCATTTTCTTGTAGGCATCCCTGAACGGCATTCCGTTTTGGACCAACTCGTTCAAAGTATCCACACTGAACAGGTAATCGTATTTTTCATCTTCCAAAATATCCTTGTTCACCTGGATTTCCTCCAAGCTGAACGTAAGTATTTCCAAGCAGGCCTTCATGTCCTGGATGGCTGGCACGATGATTTCCTTCACCAATTGCAAGTCCCTGTGGTAACCGCTGGGTAAATTGTTGATGACCAGTGTCAATTGGTTGGGGACGGATTGCAGTTTGTTGCATTTTCCCCTGACCAGTTCAAAGACATCCGGATTTTTTTTGTGGGGCATGATGCTGCTCCCGGTGGTCAACTCGTCCGGAAAGGAAATAAAATTGAAGTTTTGGCTCATGTAAAGGCAAATGTCCATCGCCATTTTGGATAGGGTGGACGCGATACTTGCCATCCCGAAAGCTGTTGCCTTTTCAACTTTTCCACGTCCCATTTGGGCGGCCACCACATTATATTTTAGGGTCTCAAAGCCCATTTCCTTAGTGGTAAAGCTTCGGTCTATTGGAAAGGAACTTCCGTATCCCGCTGCACTCCCCAAGGGATTTTGGTCGGCCACTTTATAGGCAGCTTCTATAAAATAAAGATCGTCTATTAAGCTTTCGGCATAGGCGGAAAACCACAGCCCGAACGATGAGGGCATCGCTATCTGCAAGTGCGTATATCCCGGGAGCAAGACATCCTTATATGTTTCGGCCTTTTCCAAAAGCAGGTCGAATAATTCTTTGGTCATGGATTTAATTTCAGTCAACTCATCCTTCAGATATAAATGCATTGCCACCAAAACTTGGTCGTTTCTAGATCTGGCCGTGTGGATCTTTTTGCCCGTATCGCCCAAACTCAAGGTAAGCATGTATTCTATTTTGGAATGCATATCCTCAAAGGAGGACTCAATGGTGAAGGTCCCCCTTTCAATTCTTGAGGCGATGGCATCCAATTCCTTGACCAGCTCCTGGGTTTCCTTTTGCGTCAAAAGACCGATTTTTCCCAGCATTTTCGCATGTGCCTTTGAGGCGATCACATCATATTTTGCGAGTTGTAAATCCAATTCCCTATCGTTGCCAACCGTGAACTGGTCTATTTTTTTGTCCGTGCTAAATCCTTTGTCCCAGAGCTTCATCGTTTTTCAAATTCAATTTCAAGTGCAAACATCAAGTTCAAAAAATTTGTGTTTGAACTTGTGTTTATTATTTAATAAATCCTTCTAATAACTTAATATACAAATCAATGCCTTCCTCAATTTCGCATACATATATAAATTCATCCGCGGAATGGGAACGTGTACTGTCCCCCGGTCCCAATTTTAAGGATTGGCAACTCAATGCCGCTTGATCGGATAGGGTAGGGGAACCATAAGTTTTACGTCCCAATGCGATGCCCGATTTTACCAAGGGATGGTCTTTGTCGATGCTTGAGGAGTTGAGACGCAGCGAACGTTCCTTTAATTCGCAGGGTGCCTCACGTTTCAATAAATCGGCAATTTCCTGGTTGGTGTATTTATCGTTCACCCGTACGTCTACTACCAAATCTACCTGAGAAGGGACAACGTTATGTTGACTCCCCGCGTTTATTTGAGTAACCGTCATTTTCACGTCTCCCAAAACTTCGGATTTCCTGTCGAAAGAATAGTTTTTGAACCACTCCAATACTTCGATTGTATTATATATGGCATTATTATCGTTAGGATGCGCCGCATGTGATGGCGTTCCCTTTACCACGGCATCGAAAACCACAAGGCCCTTTTCCGCAATGGCCAATTGCATAAGTGTGGGTTCGCCAACAATGGCCACATCAATTTTGGGCAGACTGGGCAAAAGTCCCCGCAAACTGTTTTTTCCGGCATTTTCCTCTTCGGCCGAAGCGACCATCAAAATATTATGATTCAGGTTTTCGGCATGATAAAAATAGGCGAAGGTTGCCAACAGGGAAACCAAACATCCCCCTGCATCGTTACTTCCCAGTCCAAATAATTTGCCATCCTCAATATGGGGCAGGAAGGGGTCTTTTGTGTATGCTTGGTTAGGCTTTACGGTGTCGTGATGGGAGTTAAGCAATAGTGTTGGTTTGGAATCGTCCCAATACTTGTTCTTTGCAAAAATGTTGTTGTGAATACGCTCAAATGGAATATCCAGGCCCTTGAACCAATTTTCCAAGGCAGCCGCCGTACCTTCTTCCTCTTTTGAAAAGGAGGGTGTGGAAATCAATTCCTTTAGCAGTTCTAAGGCCTTTTCCGTAAGTGTTCGTTGGTTCATTTTATAAGGTTATGGTCGTAAATAGGTCGTTTTTTTGGTCCAACATGAACATATTTCCCAAACAGACCGATTTTACGTTATGATGTAAAGCATGGAAACAATTTTCCAATTTGGGCAGCATCCCGTCCGCAATGATGCCTTCGTGTAAAAGCTCCTTGTATTTTTTTGTATCGATGTGCCTAACTACCGATGCTTCATCGGTCACGTCCATCAAAACCCCCGGTTTTTCAAAACAGTAATAGAGTGTTGTGTCGTATTTTTCTCCCAATCCAATGGCCAATTCAGAGGCGATAGTATCCGCATTTGTATTTAAAAGCTGCCCATTGCCGTCGTGGCTCATGGCACAAAACACCGGGGTTAGACCTAGTGAAACCAGATTGGAAATTGTTGTTGTATTCACACCATCAATATCGCCCACAAATCCAAAATCGATTTCTTTAACCGGTCTTTTTTGGGCCTGTATGCTATCAGCATCGGCACCGCTCAGACCAATCGCATTGCACTGGTTTGCCTGTAATTTAGCAACAATATTTTTATTGGTAAGACCCGCATAGACCATGGTGATAATGTCCAAGGTTTCTGCATCGGTAATTCTGCGACCGTTTACCATTTTGGATGCTATGCCCAATTTGGAAGCCAATTGTGTAGCCAGTTTGCCACCGCCATGTACCAGGATTTTAGGACCTTCCATTTCGGAAAACAAATGGATGAATCGCTCCATTTCGGCCTCGTTCTCAATGACGTTTCCTCCAATTTTTACAACCGACAGTTTTTCTCTCATACGTTTAAAATTGGGTCAATATCTTGATTCTTAAACATTTCCTTCTGTATAGATATTTAACTTACCATAATAAATCCTTCGTTAAGGGTTTCAACTTACGAATTTATAATTCCTCCGTCAATGGTCATCGCTGTTCCCGTTATCCAGCTAGCTTCTTCAGAGACTAAGAACAAGGCCAATTTTGCTATGTCCTCCGGTGTTCCCAAGCGTTTCAATAGGGTCGCCTTGGCCGCATCTTCAACGGCTTTACCAGGCACTGAAAATGCTTTCGCCGAATCCCAAAGTAAGGGTGTATCAACCGGACCTGGGCATATTGCGTTTACGCGTACTTCTGGACCATACTCTACGGCCATTTGTTTCATCAAAGCTACTGAACCAGCCTTGGAAGCACAATAGGCAGGGTGATTGGGAAAGCTTTTGAATGCAGCGATGGATGCATTGATTAATATATTCCCTTTTGATGCTTGAAGATGTGGAACAGCATATTTACACAGATAAAAAATGGCGCTGAGGTTGGTATGTATCGTATTGTTCCAGTCCTCCATAGAAAGATTGACCACATTGCCCAAACCCAGTATTCCAGCATTCAGGGAAACTATATCCAGTGTGCCAAAATGGGAAATCGCCGTTGCTACCAACTTTTCATTGTAGTCTATATTGCGGATATCACCTCCAATAAAAATGGAATCTTTTAAGCTGGATGAGAGCTCCAACCCACGTTCTTCGTTTCTACCGGATAAAATCAATTTAGCACCTTCTTCCCAAAATTTGGTTGCAATCGCCTTGCCCATACCGCTGGTAGCGCCGGTAACGATACATACTTTGTCTTTCAGTTTTGCTTCAATCAAGGTTACAGGTTTTCCAGAATTTTCTTTAAAACGATTTGGGCCGCATATGTCCTGTTATTGGCCTGTTCAATGACCAAACTCTGATCGCTGTCTAAGACAGCATCCTCGACCACGACGTTCCTTCGAACCGGCAAACAGTGCATGAATTTTGCAGACCCCAGCTTCTTTTTGGTCATCATCCAATTAGGATCTTGGTTCAGGACCTTGCCATATTCCTTATAACTGCTCCAGTTTTTTATATATACGAAATCTGCATCTTGCAGGGCTTTTTCCTGATTGTATTCAATGTGGACATCCTTCGTAATAGCTGGATTAAGTTCATATCCTTTGGGATGTGTAATGACAAAATCTGCTTCCTGTAGCTGCATCATTTCCACAAAGGAATTGGCAACGGCATGGGGTAGCGCCTTGGGGTGTGGTGCCCACGACAGCACAACTTTTGGTCTTTCCTTGCTGTTGTGCTCTTCTATGGTAATGGCATCTGCCAAGGCCTGTAAAGGGTGACCTACGGAACTTTCCATATTGACAATGGGAATACCGGCGTATTTTTTGAATCCGTTCAGGACAACTTCCGCTTCGTCCTGCTCCTTATCGGTGAGCGAAGCAAAGGCACGAATGGCCACAATATCACAGAATTGGGAAACTACTTGGGCCGCTTCTTTGACATGTTCCGATGTGTTTTGGTCCATCACCGTACCATCCCCGTATTCCAAGGTCCAACCCTCGCTTCCAAAATTCATGACCATTACGTCCATGCCCAGATTCATCGCCGCTTTTTGGGTGCTCAAACGTGTCCTAAGGCTATTATTAAAGAAGAGCATGCAAATGGTTTTATTCGCTCCTAGGTTTTTATCTGCCTTTGGTTGCGATTTTAAAATTTTTGCCTCCTTTACCCATACGGATAAATTATCAATGTCTTTAATGGATAAATAATGCGTCATACTACTATTTTTGTAAAGTTCGATGCTCCTTCAATGGCATCCAAAATAAAATTATCCTTGAGCCCGTTTACGATCCATGTTTCGATGCGGGCCTTTTTTGCGATTCTGGCCGCCTGCATCTTGGATTCCATTCCGCCCGTACCGTGGGAGGATTTTTCCAAGCTTATTTCTTTTTCCAGTTCCTCAATATTCATTACCTCCGGGATTGTCTGTGGTTTAGAATCGTGGATAGTATCCTTGACATATATGCCATCTGTATTTGTGGCGATGATCAACACATCCACATCTAAAAGGCTTGCCGCTAATGCCGCTAATTTATCGTTATCACCGAATTTGATTTCGTCTGTTGCCACCGTATCGTTTTCATTGATGATGGGAACAAAATTATTTTCTACCAAGACATTGATGGTGTTCTTGATATTTTCCTTGGATTCCGGTTTTTCAAAGTCGGAATAGGAAAGGAGGCATTGCGAAGTGAACAGTCCCAACTCCCTAAAATTCTCCTGATAGATGCGCATGAGGTGCGGCTGACCTATAGCCGCCAAGGCCTGTTTCACGGTAATTTCCTTCCCATTGTGTTCCAATTTTACGAACTGCTTTGCAGCGGCGATCGCCCCGGAACTTACGATGATGAATTCATAATCGTTTTTCAGTTTGGCGATTTGCCGTGCGATATCCTCAATCTTACCTCTGGAAATCTGATCGGTTTCCTTGGTAAGGGTATTAGAGCCTATTTTTAATAAAATCCTTTTTTTCATTATTCGCTATTCGCCGTTCGCTGGACGCTTAGCCCAGTTCGTTATTAGTTGTTGGAGGGTCTTTTTATATTTTATTATTCTAACATCTAACTACTGAACTTATTTTCTTTTCCAGTCTGTTCGAATCCCTCTATTTTAAACTATAAAACAAGAACTCATATTCTTTTTCACCTTTAGGTCTCGACTTCGCTCGACCGAACAGCTTTATTTATGTTACCAACAACTTACCTAACCTGCCCATTTCCTTTCACATACCACTTGTTGGTCACCAAATGTTGAAGGCCGATAGGCCCTCTTTGATGTAATTTATCCGTACTGATGGCCAATTCACCTCCCAGTCCAAATTCGCCCCCATCCGTAAAGCGGGAGGATGCATTGTGATAAACTGCGGCAGCATCCACGGAATTCATAAACTCGGCTGCCTTTTCCTCATTGTTTGTGACGATTACGGCAGAATGCCCGCCGCCATACGTGTTGATGGTAATTATCGCTTCGTCCAAATCCGGTACCTGCCCTATGAGTATTTTATAATCCAAAAACTCCTCGTACCATACTTTTTCATTGGGCATGACCGAAGTGCCTTCCAATCCTTCCAACTTTGCATCGGTCAGAATCTCGACCTTGTGCTTTTTTAAAGATTGGATGAGGTGGTGCAAAAACTCTTGTTTTCTTGGCAAATCCCTTGAAATCAACACCTTGTCCAAGGCATTGCAGGCCGATATTTTCGAGGCCTTCCCATTGATGATAATGTCCAGGGCCATCTGTAAATCGGCATCGGTATCCACATATACAAAATTGTTGCCCCTACCGCTTACGATGACCGGGCAGCGGGCATGTTGCTTTACAAAGGCAATCAGTTTTTCCCCGCCCCTAGGGACTATCAAATCCAATTTCTGCGTTGGATGTTCCAAAAAGGCTTGGGTCTGTGTACGGTCAAATTCTAAATAGGTCACCCAATCCTTAGGACACTCGTGCTTTTCCAGCGCCTTATGCCAAAGTTCTACCAAAAATAGGTTGCTGTTCAGGGACTCCTTGCCGCCTTTCAATAAAATTTTGTTGCCCGATTTAAAGGCGATTCCCGCTGCCTCAATGGTCACATCGGGCCTTGATTCATAGATAATCAAGATGGTTCCAAAAGGAGCTGTTTTGTTACTGACCTTAATACCGTTTTCATGGGAAAAGGCAAAACGTTCAATGCCCAAAGGGTCCGGTTCCGATGCCAATTGCTTCAAGGCGGAAATCATACCAGCTACTTTGGCATCGTCCACTTTCAATCGATCGCCCATGGCCAGATCCGCCCCGTCGTAATTACCCATATCCAATTTGTTGGCGGCAAACAAGGCCGATTTCTCCATGGAAATCAGTTGCGCCATGGTCGTAAGCACGGCGTTTCTGGTCGTTATGTCCAACTGTTTGTTCACTTCAATGCAGTTTTTAGGGCTTCAAAAAATATATCGATGTCTTTTTTGGAAATATTCAGGGCCGGTAGAATTCGCAGCACATGTTTGTCCTTGGCACCCCCCGTGAACAAATGATGGTCATAGATCAATTTTTTTCGCAAGGGACCCACTTCAAAACCAAATTCCAGCCCTAGCATCAAACCTTTGCCTTTCACCCTCTTCACTTGGGGTATTTCGGTAGCCTTTTTTGTAAAATAAGAGCCAAGCTTGGCGGCATTTTCTATTAAATTCTCTTCTTCAATCACTTCCAAAACGGCAAGGGCGGCGGCACAGGCCAAATGGTTTCCTCCAAAAGTGGTGCCCAACATACCGTGACTTGCCTTGATGTCTTCGTGCAATAGAATACCACCTACAGGAAATCCATTTCCCATGCCTTTTGCGATACTTATAATAGCTGGTTCGATCCCATGATGCTGAAAACCGAAGAATTTCCCACTTCTCCCGTAACCGGATTGTACCTCATCGGCGATGAGGACAGCTTCATGTTCCTTGCACAGCGCGGCTATTTTTTGATAGAATTGTGTCGATGGCTCGTCCAGGCCACCAACCCCTTGGATTGCTTCGATAATGACGGCACATACATCGCCCTTGCTCAATTCTTTTTTCAAGCCTTCCGCATCGTCCAAGGCCAAAAAGGTAACTTGCTGCTGCTTGTTTATAGGAGCGTTGATGGAAGCGTTGTCCGTCGCCGCTACCGCTGCGGATGTCCTACCATGAAAACTATTTTTAAAGGCGATTATGCGTGACTTTTCCGTAATGAAGGAAGCCATCTTTAGGGCATTTTCATTGGCCTCCGCGCCCGAATTGCATAGAAAAAGATTATAGTTTTCACAGCCTGAAAGTTTGCCCAGCTTTTCGGCGAGTTCTTCCTGAATCGGATTTTGAACGGCATTGCTATAAAACCCGATGTTGTCCAACTGGTCCTTTATCCGTCTCACATAGTGCGGATGTGAATGACCTATTGAAATCACGGCATGACCACCGTAAAAATCCAAATATTCCTGTCCTTTAGCATCGGTAACTACAATTCCTTTGGCCGAAACCGGAGTAACATCGTACAAAGGGTATACGTCGAATAGTTTCATATCATGAGCCCCCTAACCCCCAAAGAGGGTATTTTACGGGGTGTTTGTTTTAATCGTTAATTATATTTTTAAGTATCAAGTCCAAGGGTCAAGTTCAAACTCAAATTCAAATATCAAGTTCATGTAAAAAATGTCAATTATTGGATTACTTTCTATCCCACTAGTTCACTAACTCACTTGAACACTATCTCACCAATCCCCAAATCCGCCAATCCTCAAATCCACACATCCTCACATCAATCTCCACATCAATCAATCCCCACATCCGCACATCCACAAATCCTCAAATCCACAAATTGCCCAATCCACACATCAATCAATCCATTAATCGTCAAATCCCCTAATTCCCAATACGTCACCTCTTCTTAAACTCGGTAATTTTATCGTAGGATGCCACAATACCCTGGATCAATGAGGAACTTAAACCTTGGTGCTCCATTTCGTTCAAGCCCTGGATGGTACAGCCCATGGGGGTCGTTACCCGGTCTATTTCTTCTTCCGGGTGGTTGCCGGATTCAATCAATAATTTTGCGGCACCATTACAGGTATGCATGGCCAGTTCTTGTGCTTCCCTGGCATCAAAACCAAGCTGAATGGCACCTTGGGTGGTGGCGCGGATCAACCGCATCCAAAAAGCGATGCCGCTGGCACAGATTACCGTTGCTGCCTGCATCTGCGATTCCGGAATTTCCATGGAGTGCCCCATCCTATTGAAAATGGCTTTGGCCAAATCGATCCGTTTTTTGCCTTTTTCATTACTGCAGATGCAGGTCATGGATTCACCAACGGAAATTGCCGTGTTGGGCATACTCCTAATGATGTATCTGTCTGTTCCAATTACTTCCTCAATCCTATTCAACTCGAATCCCGTGATGGTGGAGATAATGACATGATTGTCCGTGAACAGGTCTTTGACACTTTCCAGAATACTTGCAAAATGCCCTGGCTGCACCGCAAAAATCAGGATATCGCATTTGGCAACCGCTTCCCTATTATCCGGTGTGACCGTAACATTGCCATATTTCTCATATTCAGAAATGGACCTTACATTACGTTTGGTCAGGTACATGCTCGTGGCACCGTTGCTGTTCAGAATTCCTTTGGCAATGGAAAGTCCCAGATTACCTGCTCCTATGATCGCTATTTTCATTTCCCTTTTTCGTTATTCGTTGTTGGATTTTAGTTGTTGACAGTGCTTGGAAAATCTTCGATTTTATTCACTATCCCTCTAACGTACTAATCCACTATTTCACTATCATTAAAAAACCCCAGCTTTCAAATTCAGTCCCAAATTTTCTTCCAACCCTAAAATCAGGTTCATATTTTGTACCGCCTGTCCGGATGCTCCTTTTAATAAGTTATCGATTGCCGATGTTATCAAAAGGGTATCGTTGTGTTTATGCAAGTGTATATGGCAATTATTGGTGTTTACCACTTGCTTTAGACTAATAGGTTCTTCCGAAACATGCGTAAAAATGGCATCAGAATAATACTCCTTGAACAGGGATTTGGCATCTTCCAAGGAACCTGAAAAATTCGTATAAGCCGTAGCAAAAATGCCCCGTGTAAAATTCCCCCGGTTTGGTAGGAAAAACAATTCGCCAATAGGTTGCTGAAAGGAACGCAGGCTTTCGTTGATTTCCCCCAAATGCTGGTGCGTAAAGGGCTTATACCAACTTACGTTGTTGCTGCGCCAGCTAAAGTGGGAGGTGTCCGTAGGGCTTATGCCCGCACCTGTACTTCCTGTGACCGCGTTTACATGGATCTTGTCCGATAACTTTCCTGCCTTAGCCAATGGCAACAGCGCCAATTGAATGGCCGTGGCAAAACATCCGGGATTGGCGATGTATTGGGCATATTCAATATCGGAAGTATTCAATTCGGGCAGACCGTATACAAATTGTTTTCCGTTGAAATTGGCATCGGCCTGTAACCGAAAATCGTTGCTCAAATCGATGATTACCGTCTTCTCGGAAAAGTTGTTTTCCAATAAAAATTGGGAGGAATTCCCATGTCCCAAGCAAAGAAAGACAACATCCACTTCTAGGTTAACGGTTCCGGTAAATTGCATTTCGGTCAGCCCAAAAAGGTCGGGATGCGCAGTATGTAAACCCTTACCGGCCCTGGTAGTGGAATAAACAAAATCGATTTCCACTGCAGGGTGATTCAATACTATCCGGATGAGTTCCCCCCCAGTATATCCCGAACCTCCAATAATACCCGCTTTAATCATTGCCTTGATTTACGTGGTTGTATATTTTTCCCGCATTGGACTGGATTTTAATAAAGCCCTTGGCTTCCTCGGCCGTCCAGCCCTTGTTCATTTCGCCATAACTTCCAAAGGAGGCATTCATAAGGTCGTGGGGTGAGGAAATACCGTTCAATCGAAACTGGAAGGGGTATAAACTCACGAACACATCGCCCGATACCGTTTTTTGGGTATCGGTTAAAAAGGCCTCGATGTTCCGCATGACGGCATCCAAATAATGTCCTTCGTGCAACAGCATCCCATAGAAATTACCTTGCTGCTCCTTTTGAAATTGTTGCCATTTGGTCAAAGTATGTTTTTCCAATAGATGGTGGGCCTTAATGATGATCAAGGCGGCCGCTGCCTCAAAACCTACCCTCCCCTTAATTCCAATAATGGTATCACCTACATGGATATCCCTGCCAATGGCATATTTGGAGGCCATTGCTTCCAATTTTTCTATGTTGTTTACCGGAGTATCGGTGGTTCCGTCCAAAGCGACCAATTCTCCTTTTTCAAAGGTCAGTTTAACATCCGTTGGCGTTTTTTCTTCCAACTGGCTGGGATACGCACTATCCGGCAGAGCCTTTTCAGAAGTCAAAGTTTCCTCGCCCCCAACCGAAGTTCCCCAAAGACCTTTGTTGATACTGTATTTGGCCTTTTCCCAAGGGTAGTCCACCCCATTTTCCTGTAGATATTTGATCTCGACTTCCCTGGCCAATTTGTTGTCACGGATGGGGGTGATGATTTCTATTTCCGGAGCGATTATCTGAAAAATCATATCGAAACGCACCTGGTCATTACCGGCTCCCGTGCTGCCGTGGGCAATGTATTTGGCCCCTATATTCTTGGCATGGTTAACGATTTCTATGGCTTGAACGATACGTTCCGCACTTACCGATAACGGATAGGTATTGTTCTTCAATACGTTGCCAAAAATTAGGTACTTTACCACTTTCTCATAAAACGTCTGTACGGCATCAATAGAGGTGTAGGAAGTGGCGCCAAGTTCCAAGGCCTTTTTCTCAATGTTTTTAATTTCCTCAGGAATAAACCCTCCTGTATTTACGCTCACGGCATGGACCTCAAATCCTTTTTCCTTTGATAGATATTTGGCGCAATAGGAGGTGTCCAATCCACCGCTGTATGCTAAAACTAATTTCATTACTTATTCTATTTAGTTCCCCAATTGGGAATCAATTTGATATTATTTATTCTCTTTTTTAAAGAACAAGGCCTCCTTGATACTTTTTAATCGTTTAAAGGATTTGCTATTAATCTCCTTTTTCTTCTTGTCCTTTTCCTTGCGTTCCGGATCGTAAAGCATTCCCGTGCAAAGACACATTTTACGCTCGGTACGGGTCAGAATATCGAAGTTTTTACAGGTTTGGCAACCTTTCCAAAATTCGGGGTCGTCCGTTAGTTCTGAAAATGTAACAGGTTGGTATCCAAGATCGTAATTGATTTTCATTACTGCCAATCCTGTAGTGATTCCGAATATTTTGGCATTTGGGAATTTCTCCCTACTCAGTTCAAAAATCCTACCCTTAATGGCCTTTGCAAGTCCGTGACCTCTATAATCAGGGTGTACGATCAACCCAGAATTGGCCACGAATTTTTCATGGCCCCATACTTCGATATAGCAAAATCCGGCAAATTTGTCCCCGTCCAAGGCAATAATTGCATTTCCGTTGGACAATTTCTTTTGAATATATTCTGGAGTGCGCTTTGCAATCCCCGTTCCACGAACTTTGGCGGATTCCGCGATGGTATCGCAGATAATCTGTGCATATTTAAAATGTGATTCGTTAGCAACAACTAGTTTCATTGCCATGTTTGGATTTTAATAAGAAATAAAAATAAGATTTTGCTCGTGCGGAAATGGACTCACCTAATTCCATTAAAAATGTACAACCCTTACGGGCGACGACGGCGAGATACGAACGGACTGATGGGAGTACTGATACTCGTAAAAATCGAAATGTAAAGCTTCTCGTTCATTATGAAGTAAAAGTACAAATTAAATTGTACCTAAGTAATAATGGGCCTATTTTTTACAAAAAGCTTACTTTTTGTTAGGATGCACGAAAATTTCATATCCCATAAAACCCAATACCACGGCAAATTCCAAAGCCAGAAGGAGTAAATTTTCCTCATTGTTCACTTGGGAATAGGCAAAATAACTGAGAACGATCATACCTGTCCAGATTACAGGAAACTTAACAGAAATAAAGACGCCCAAAAGCAAGACCGAAATGATGTACCACGGATGGACCGTTGTTGAAATCATGTAGTACATCGTGAGAAGCCACATCATGGAAGCCATGAGTGTTAGGAGGTCCTTGTTGTTCCTTAGAAAAGTAAGGAGTAGGGCCGTAATTAAGGTTAAATAAGGAACAATTTTGCCATACTCCTTTATGAATTCCCAGGGTTTTTCATCCATGGCAATGGCAACGCGTTTTGTCACATTGTAGAAGCCTGCATTGAATTCAAAGTTTGAAAACCAGAGTCCGACAGTCTCTGTATAGTTGGTTAAAAAGGCAGGGTCATAAAAAGGCAAAAACAATAGAATCGAAATACCTGCGATGATAAGATAAAAAGGCAGGCTTTTTTTTAGTCCGAAATATGTTAAGAACAAGGGCATAAAAAGTAGGGGCACCAATTTGACCGATATGGAACAGGCCATGACGATGGCCGCAAGCTGCCATTTGTTTTGGGACAATAAATACAGCGACCACACCAGAAAAAACAGCATGATACCTTCAAAATGAAGGTTACCGGTGAGTTCAACGATGACCAAGGGATTCAAAAAGTACCAACAGATAAGGTGGGGGGACCTATTGAGGTTTTTTAATAGTTTCCGGCCAAAATAAAAGATACCCAAATCGGCCAGGATAATCGTGCTTCTTAGAACTACAATTGAGCCCAAGATGGACTTTCCGCCTAACAGTGCCGCAAGGGCAAATACCATTTGGTGCAAAGGAGGATAGCTGCTGTAATGTTTGGCGCTTAGACTACCCATTCCCTGGTGCAATTCCTGTGCGTTCGCAATGGGAAGGTCCCGATTTTCAATAAGGGTATTTGGAACTTCCAAGTACGGATTCAAAAGGTTTATGATGAGTTCCCCGTCCCAAATAAAACGAAAATAATCCTGGGACAAGTGTGGCTCAAGCGGGATAAAAATCAGCCTGAACAATATTCCCGAAACCAACAGAAAACGAAAGTTCCATTTTTCGAATTGGATAAGTTTCCAATAGAAAAAGAAAAGTGCCGCAAATAGAGTAAAAAGCTTTACATAGTCCGTTCGTTCCAACTGATAGGCTAGACTATAGTAAAAAACCATGGAGAACAGCGCAAATAGTAAGGGCAGTCTATGAAGTTGAAAATACGTTGTCAGCCTTCTGGGCACGTTATTTAGTTTGGTTGAACAAGCACACTAATTTAGCGGATTATTTCAACTCCAAAAATATGAGCTTCTCAAAGTGTTTGAAATTCGTTTATATAACGATATCCAAGATTGTCTCTCACGCAAAAACTCGGGGGCATTTTTGGTTGTATTCTTTTCAAAAAGGCAAGAGGCTATAGCCAAATCCATGGGTATTAGGTGTTTTTGAATTCCTTTACCTCCTCACCAAGGTCCAAAACTTTGGCATTTTCCATTAGTTTTTGAAGCAAACTACTCCCAGCGGCACTTCTATACCCTCCTGCGCAGTGCACGACAATCGGTTTGTCCCGCGGTATATCCTTGTATGTATTTCTAAGATTGTTCAGGGGATGTGTTAAGGCCCCTCCAAAAAAGGTTCCTTCATTGATTTCGCTTTGGTTACGAATATCCACAATGGTATAATTGGAGGGATTCTTTTTGAAATCGGATAAATCCAGTCCATTGCTCTGCTCCAAATGCTTTTTATCCGGAGTAATGACCGATTTTAATTGGTTTTCATACCCAATTTTGGACACCCTATTCAATATTGCTTCCAAGTCATACGGATTATCGATGACGATATGGAAAGGCTCTTCCGGTGCTATTATGGAACCCAACCAAGTTTCGAATTTGTCTTTTGGTGAATTGGCCTGTATGTTAATGCTTCCCGGTAAATGGCCTTTCTTAAAATCCGATTCATTTCGTGTGTCCACAAGCCATCCATTTTCCATGGCATTGAACTTAAACTCTATAGACGCTGTCGCCTTTCTAACATTCTTTGAGCCCATTTTGTTTATGTCCACGTTAAAACCAAAATAGGAGGGAATAAAGGGCTGACTATCCAATAAATAGCTTGTAAATTCCTCCTTGGTCAGTTCCTTAAAAGCCCAGTTTCCCTGCCGTTCCTCTCCTAAGGTACTGCTACTGGCGGAACTTAAATTTTTACCACAGAGCGAACCCGCTCCGTGTGCAGGATACACTATGGCCTCGTCCGGTATACCTTTGAACTTGTTCCTTATGGTGTGATACATCATTTCCGCCAATTCTTCACGCTTTGCCTTCATGTTGCCCGACTTCTCCCTTAAATCAGGTCTTCCAACATCGCCAATGAACAACGTATCCCCAGTAAAAAGAGCCATTTGATTATCATCTTTGGCAATTATCGTGATACTGTCCGGGGAATGCCCCGGCGTATTAATGGCCGATAACGTTACGTTTCCCAGGTTCAAGGTAACACCTTCGTCAAATGCGGTAAAGGGATAAGAGGCACCCAACTTTTCGCTGTTGTAAATCGTAGCACCTGTTTCCTCATGTATTTGAAGATGGGAACTTACAAAATCGGCATGGGGATGTGTTTCCATGACCGCAACGATATCCGCATCGTTTTCATGGGCATACTCATAATATTGTGTGGGATCTCTTTCCGGGTCTATGATGGACATCTTCCCATCGCTTATTATGGCATATGAATAATGGGCCAAAGGGGCATATTCAAATTGCTTTATAATCATAATGTGTAGTTCTCTATTTTTAAAAAAGTATCCCAAATAAAATAGGACATTCTATAAAAATAGACAGTAACAAAGGTTACATTGAACTTCATTTAAGAAAAATTTTGACCTGATAAAGCGCATCGTTCGCTCCAAAAGGAAAAGTCCTGTAAATCGAAAATCAGCTCGATATTTCGCCTGCTTTCAATTTGTCCCTAAGATAGGAATAGCTATCCCCAATATGCTCAAAAATATCTTCGGGAGGTATAAGGTCAGGAATAATATCCACGGCCTCCAACATGTCCCTGGGCTGCTCCTTCAGACCCACCAAGATCACCTCAATATTTTCCAGTTCAAGGTCCAAAATCACTTCTTCCAAGGTATATAGCCCGGTCTGGTCCATGTAGGGTACGCGGTCCATGCGTATGATTACCGCTTTTACATCCTGGGAAAGGGTCTTGATCTGGTCCTTGAAATAAGAAGTAAAACCAAAGAACAAGGGCCCATATAAATGTTTAACGATGACCTTGTCCTTGTATTTATCGTAAAACTCTATCTCGTCCTGCCAAGGTTTCTCTCCGTCTATTTCGGCTATATTTCCCACTTCCAGTCCTTTTTCGCCTATGTCGCCGGATTTTTTCATGAACAACAGACAAGCCAGGGCGATCCCGATTCCTACGGCGTGTATCAAGCTACCAAACGTGGTTACGGACAGCACCAACAGAAGTACGACGGCATCGGCCTTGGGTACTTTTCGCAAATGCTTCAGCCCCTTAAAATCGATGATCTTAAACCCGATGGGAATCAGCAATCCGGCCAGAACACTAAGCGGAATGTGCGCGGCCAGTTGTCCAAGCCCCAATAAAACGGCCAAAAGGAATAGGCCATGGAAAATCCCCGATAAACGCGTTTTCCCGCCCGCATTGATATTCACCACGGTTCCCTTGGTGGCTCCCGCACCGGGAATCCCGCCAACGGCGGCCGCCAACATATTTCCAATTCCCTGCCCAATGAGCTCCCTGTTGCTATTGTGCTTGGTCTTGGTCATATTGTCCGCAATAACGGATGTCAACAAGGAATCGATACTGCCAAGAACGGCCAATACCAAGGCAAATTCTATGATTTTTGGATAGGCACTTGGGGGAACGCTAAAGATGCCCCCAAGTTGGAAGGCGGGCAATCCGGACGGAATCTCCCCGATCAAAGGTACGTCCATTTTGGCAAAATAGGCTATCAAGGTCGCCACGATCAATGCCACAAGGGCACTGGGAACGGCCTTGGTGATTTTCGGGAAAATGAAATATACTACAATGGTTATGGCCCCCAACAAAAGGGCATTGAGATTGGTTTCGGATGCAATTCTAGGTAAATCCTTTATGACCGATAAGGTCGACTTAGCCGAGTCCATGCCCAAAAATGGAAAGATCTGCAAAATGACGATGATAAGGCCCACCCCGCTCATGAATCCCGAGATTACCGGATAGGGAAAATATTTCACATAGCCCGCTATATTCAAAAATCCAAAAATGACCTGAAATGCACCACCCAATAAAAACGTCAATAATATGATGTTCATGGAACCCTCCGTACCACCGTTCATTTGCATGGCAGTAGCCACCAAGGCTGCCGATACCACGGTCATGGGACCTGTTGGACCACTGGCCTGTGTCTCCGTTCCCCCAAACATGGCTGCAAAAATACCTACCGCTATGGCCCCATATAGCCCTGCCGTTGCACCGAGGCCGGACTGTACACCAAAGGCCAAGGCCAAGGGCAAGGCGACTACCCCGGCAACCAAGCCACCTGTAAAGTCCCCTTTTAAATGTTTGGTATTGAATAGTTTATTGAGCATAGCGTTCTATTTTGGTTAGTTTTATCGGATTAATAATAAGTAAGTTATCCGTCAGGATTGTATCTGAAAGATACCAAATCTGAAAGTTTTTTATAGCTGCTATCGATGAAAGCTTTTTGTAGACCTACATAAAACTATGTTACTGGATTATTCCAACTGGGTAACCTTGATGGTCCATACATGGTCGCTAGGGGGATTCTTCCGGATGGATCTTGGAATGTTTACCACGAAGCCTTCCCCTTGGGGCGTCCACTTTAAAACCTCATCATATCCCAAAAGCGTTACGGTACTTCCTTTTTTGGGCCGATGCGATTTTATGGGAATCGTTGCCGGTATTTCCGTTTCCCCTTCCTTCGCGAGGTACAGAAAGTAGGTTGTACCATCCTTCTGTTGGGTCATACAAATGTTATCCTCTTTGTAGGGCGCCAGGGTATGGCTATTGTAAATGGCTTCATTGTTGATGTCCATCCACTTTCCATATTCCTGGAGCAAATTATAGGCACCCGGGTCCCATTCCCCCTCAGGCGATGGGGCAATGTTCAACAACAGATTACCTCCCTTGGCCACAATATCCACCAACATTTGTATACCCTCCTTACCTGTCATGTAATTGGAATCCGGCGTGTAGGACCAGCCATCACCTGAAATGATGCAGGATTCCCAAGGGTAGGGCAGTTCCTTTTCCGGTACGCGGTTTTCCGGGGTGAGGTAATTTTGATTTTTTCCGTAAACGGCACGGTCCACGACAATGAGCCCGGGTTGTTTTTCACGGGCCTTGGTCACCAGTTCATCCATGCGGATATCCTGGGATACCATTCTGTGTTTTATGAAACCATTTCCCGAAGCGTTTTCGGTAAACTTTTCCGCATAGTTTTCCTCCAAGTTCTGTTGATCCCGTTTTTTGACCCAACCGCCATCGAGCCAAATAATGTCCACCTTGCCATAGTCAGTCAGTAATTCCAACAATTGATTATGCGTGAACTGTACGTACTTTTCCCATTTTTCAGGATATAGGGCAGGGTCATAGTTTACATTCCTGTCCTGTGGCGGAAAATAAGGGTCCCAGTAGTTTTCATGGTGCCAATCCGGTTTGGAAAAATAGGCACCTACCCACATATCCTTCGCCCTAAAGGAATCGAAAATTTCCTTGGTGATATTTGTCTTGGGATGTTGGCTAAAGGCGCATTCCGGGTCCGTTACCTTATAATCCGTATACTTGGAATCGAACATGGAAAACCCATCATGGTGCTTGGTGGTAAAGACCACATAGCGCATTCCGGCGGCCTTGGCGGCATCGGCCCATTTATCCGGGTCAAATTTTACGGGGTTAAACGTCTTTTTTAGCCCTTCATATTCCTTTTTATATTCAAAATAATTCTGGGGATTACTTCCTTTGGTACGTTCGCACCAACCGTAGTCCTCCGGGCAAATGGACCATGATTCTACAATGCCCCATTGGCTATAGGGCCCCCAATGCATGAGGAGTCCGAATTTTATATCCTGCCACTGGTCCAGTTTTTCCAGCACCAAGGGATCCGTTTCGGGAACATAGCGTTCGTCTTCCAATATGGCCTGGGAAAAGGAATAGGAGGTAAACAGAAGGATTAAGGCGATGGCTAATTTTTTCAGGGATGTTTTCATGGTTGATTACGTTAAGACCGAAAATTGAAAATCGGACAAATAAGCTGAAATATAGCAAATCTGGAAATCAATAATAAGAAGAAGGCTCCTAAAGGTTGATAAAAATAAAAGGGCCAAGTAAAATGCTCTAGAGGTCAAATTTTGGAAATAACTTTTAGTAATTAGTTCAATGATCTCGATTATTGGCAGTTGTTTTTAGAATAATTTACCATGTCCTTTTTTTCATAAGTTCAGGAATGCTGCGGCAGATTGGCCATAGAAATCTATCGTGAATTAGGCTATAATGGTCTATTTTAGGCGTGTGGCCTTAAAATGATTCCTCATTTATCCATTGGTTTTAGTCCACGCATAAGAAGCATTGTTATTTTAAGCAGTTTGACAATGGTTATTTTTTTATTCTTTCCAACCATTCCAATCTTTTCAAGTCCCCTAAATGTTTGATGGTAAACCCTTCAAAGATGGCTTTAAAGCCATCTCCATCTGGACTTGCCGCCATCATACCCACCTTTACCGGAATCCTATCTTTTAGATAGCATAGGTTGCTCATCGCATAGTCCTTGCCATCCAGGGAATAATATATTTCTACCGCATCTAATCTTCTAATAATCTTAATCCATACGGATTTAGGTCTTTCCAATAATCTAATAATGCTCCAGCTACTTTGACGGTTCGTTACTACGGTACTGTAATTATACATGCCGTCAACATATTCAATTCCAGTTTTTATCCAATGTTTTTCGTTAATACGTAACATCATCCCCATTTGGTCATATTGGGTTTTATAGGAACCTGTAATTTTTAAGGTGGCCTCAAACTCGCCACCTCTGACAGTATAATAAAACGGACCATCGTCTACCGTAAATCCATAATGTGTTTTACGCCAATAGTCTGATTGCGGGGTTACGAACAATTCTAATTTGTCGTCTGAAATGTTCCAGGAGCTTGGTTCATTATACCAGTTCATGGAATTTAAGTTTTGTGAAGAAGCTTTGTTTGCCATGGGTTGCATTCCTAAAATTGTATGCTATTTAATCGCGTTTGTGACCGTACTGCGAGTAAAGTAATGTGAGTTAAAAAGGTCTATTTTCATTGGGCCAAGATAAGGCTTCCGACCTTCTGCATGTTTGTATGGTGCATTTCTTACTTTATATGGATTTTAAATGAAATATAACGAAAGCCCTTTAGAAAAATATGGTTATCCTTTCAAATTTGGAATTGCAGCTATCCAGTTGGGCTAGATGAGCAAAGACAATAAATTTTGAAACAAGCGGCTAACATTGCAAAATCTGGGCTGTCCTATGATGAGAACTATGTATCGAAATTGAACTAAAAGAACTTGTTTTTTAACTTAGTTCTTTGTTAGGTGCAGTTTTATTTTTCTGAAATCTCTTTCAATTTGTCTAATGCGCTGGGATAAGTATTATCAAAGTAGTCAAGGTATTCATCAACAACATCCAGTTCCACAATTACGGTAGTGATTCCATTATTTTCTTTGAACTTATAGTTTTCAAGTCCGCCAGCCCATTTTTCTACCTTTTCCCCAGTTGTTATTTCAGTCTCTCCATCCAGAATACCATAGTGACGAATTGAAACAAAATCGGCAGGTTTGTTTTCAACAATTTCCGAAACCATGCCTCCTTTTTTACCATTTTCATCTAATCCGATAAAATGAATTTTACTTCCTTTATTCCAGCTTCCCTCAAAAGTTGATGTTGGGTTAAAAGCTGATGTCCAATATTCATAGGTGGATTTATCATTTAACCCTAGCATCGCTTCATAGATATTTTGGGATGAAGAATTTATCTTCTTTTCGTATTTGATTTTTTTCATCACTCGATATTTTAAAGTTTTAAATTAATCATTTTGTCTATCTCCAGAATTATAATAAGAAAAGACAAACGTACCTAAGTACGTTTATTTCTTTTTTACGAATACTAATCTAATGGATTTTAATATTCTATACACCCAATAGTAATGGATTATGGTCAACAAAATGATTCTACATTAAAAAAAAGAATCGCGATAGCCCTTCTTTTTCATTTAAGCTATTTTTAATTGATAGGCCCTGGCAGTTAGGTCTTTAAAGGGGAAAAGGATAATGCCTAGGAACCGCCTAAAGAGATCATTCGACCTTGCCAGTTTCCCCCTAAATAAAAAGAGGCCATAGTTCATGGCCCCTTTTCTATATTGTTCATTGGTTCAGATTCCTTTTAAATGCAAACTTGAAATAACCGGCTAATCCAGTGGCCTGATCATTTTCATCAACTCCCGGTCATGGTTATGCACTATGCGGCATTCCGTATCAAAATACATCGTGGCGCCATTGTCCGCGGTATAGGGTTCCCACTCTGGAAGTACCCCTTGTACGTTGGGATTTCCCGTTTTTACAAAATTGATCCAGGCAGAACTCATCTTGTCGGCCAGTGCCCAGGCATCCTCTCCATTGCCGGTCCAGTCTGACCTTAGATCGACCGTATTGAAGGCCAAGGGAATGTCCAAACCATGGAACGAACCCTTAGAGGCATCTTCAACGGGGCTTTTCCAGGCCAATAGGTACGCGTATACAGGTGCATCTGTTTCTTCGGCCCTGGCATCGGCAGTACGAATGGTATAAGGCCTGAACATTTTATCTATGGACAACAGGTCCTGAGGAGTATAATCCGGATACGCTTTTTCGTATAACGATACAAATTCATCGGTCCTGTCTCCATATTCCTTGGCCAGACTGTCCTTGGCCTGTTCCAATGTCAGTGTCTTGTTTCCATAGGCGACAGGCATCAGCTCGTTCAAGGTTGAACCGATCATCACGGGAATGTTTTTTGAAATATCGGCAAAGCCTGGGCTAAATGGTTGTTGAAGCAATACCTCGCCATCTACAGAGGGTGCAAAACCAAACATTCCGGATGAACCCGGAATTCTAGGGCCCGAAATTTCGGCTACGGCCTCATTTCCTGCTTTCACAAGATCATGATAGGGAATGGTGTCCAGCTTTTTAACGTCTTCTGGGGTAAGGTTTAATTTCTCAAGCACGGTTGCGGCCAGTTTCTGTGACTTCTCTTGGGTCATTGAATTTATCAAGGTGCCGCTTTGTATAATCGCCTTGTTGAACAATCCTTTCGCAGCTGGCATGCACATTAAGGTACCCACTTTTCCTCCGCCCCCGGATTCGCCTACTATAGTCACATTTGCGGGATCACCCCCAAATTTTGCAATATTGTTTTTGGTCCATTCCAATGCTTTTACGATGTCCAGCATGCCCACATTTGCCGATTGTGCATAGGAATCGCCATAAGCGGATAGGTCAAGAAATCCTAGAATGTTTAATCTATGATTGACCGAAACCATTACAATATCTCCTTTCTTGGCCAAGGCCTCTCCATAAGTCATGGGGTCGTTACTGGCACCCACAAAAAATCCACCCCCGTGTAACCAAACCATTACGGGACGTTTTTGACCGTCTTTTATTCCACGGGTCCAGATGTTCAGGCTAAACAGATCCGTCTCGCTCTGCATCTCATCAGGATACCAAGGCACTACTTGTCTGGCTACAGGCCCAAAATCCGTACATTCGCGTACATCGTCCCAAGCCACTGGATCCTGTGGAGGCATAAATCTTTCTGCCTTGGCATAGGGAATTCCCTTGTAGGCATAAACGCTATCATTTACGCTTCCGGTTATCTTCCCGTTGGTGGTTTCAATTACCAAATCTACTTCTGCGGTTGGTTTTGGGTCGGATTTACAGGAGGTAAAACTTATTGCCGCAAAAAATAGAAATAGCGTACACGTCTTTAAAAATGGTCTCATAATTTGTTCGGTATTACAGATTTAATTAGTGTTAAATGTACACTAAAAAATCAGTTTACCATAACATTGTTTTTTCCACGTTTCTTAAAGACTGGTTTTACGGGCCTCTTGCCCTCTTTTTCAACAAACAGAATCGCTTTTATAAGCCTTGTTCCATCTGGGTTTAATGAAACACCGATTCTTTAATCGCAACAACAATTCTTGTCGCTTTTTGCTTTTTCAAAACACTCCTTTCCTTCCTTAAAGGCAAAGTATGCAAGTCCCAGCGTTCCAAGACTGTCTATGTATGGAATTCCGAACAGTTCATAAATACCACTACTCACAAGTAGGATTATGGACATGTAAACGCAAACCATAGTACAATTAGCATCGGCTAAAATTGGTGCAGAATTGAGTCGGTTTCCTACGTTCCTTTTCCAAACGACCAATATCCACATAATTAAAATTGATATGGCTGAAATCACGACTCCCCAAAACGTTGTAAGCGGTTTATGTCCTGTCCAAATGTTGAAAATACTTGTAATTACAAGTCCATAGACCAAAATATAAAAGGCAATTCCGGTAATTCTCAAGGCTGTACGCTCAAAATCATCCCGTTTACTATCTGGATTATTTTGGATTCTTATAATCATATGGGCAATCCCGAGTCCGGAAATCACCTCGATAAAACTATCCGAACCAAAACCAAAAAGAGCCAGACTTTCATCTTCAAAGCCCAGATACGTTGATATCAGTCCCTCCGCAACGTTGTAGATGATCGTAAATACCGCCAGTCCGAAGGCTATTTTGTATAGTTTCTTTTTATCCGCCATTACATTTGTAACAATTTTGTTTTTTCTCAGTTCCAAGAACATAAGGAATTTAGACAAAATAACAGATCAAAACAAAAAGGACAATCGATGCCGTGGGAATGGATTCTTGCGGCCATTTAGCTCAATACTGGTCAAAGCAGTATTTTAATAAAACCCCCAGCTCATAAAATATAATCCCTTGTATTGCCATGAACATGAACCTAAGGATTGTGGAATTTATGGTTTTTAACCCTTTTGAGGAGCTATGCTAAAAAGAGAAACAGAAGTACTATTGTTTAATGGGACCACACGAATGGATGCCTGCGGTAGCGGGGGGGTAGCGGGGGTTGGCAATAGTATTTATTTCCCAATTTTACCTTTTAGCTGTTGTAACTTTTTTTTCGCTGCCTCAATTTTCTCTTTCTTTTTTAATTCGTCAAGTTGTTCATCAAGGATAATTTCTATTCCGACCCTTAATGTATCGAAATGCTCTAAACAAGTGTTTTCATCTAGTTGATGAATACCAAGACTAAGTACTGAATACATTGTTCGATTATCTACTAAAAATGAAGGTAAATAAGATTTAAGCAATTCGATTTTCTCATCCATTCGTGCTTTCTGAAATTTGGATTCGTCTACAGTTTTATTGGCAAGTCCTTTTTCGTAAGCCTTGTCAATTAAAAATTCAAAAATTCTTCTTAGGTAGACAAAAGAACCAATTCCAACTCCGTTAGCAGCTAATCCAATAGCTCGTGTAAATTCTTTCAATTTCTCTGAATTGAGAAGCTTGCTATATTGCTTTATCTCGCCGATATGTAGATCTGCAACAGATGGAAATTGTCCAACTTTCATAAGAATTTGTGACTCTGGCTCCCACAAACAATAGTATCTAAAAATATCATTATATCTTTTACATTGTATTTCAACACTTGCAAAACCTCCATTTGTCTGAAAATCGTTGTCAGCATATCTTAAAGTTCTAGAAATAGCAAATGTCGTTTCAACTTTCCGCCAAGGATTATATCCCTCGACATTTATATTACGATAGCTGTAAACTATTTTTTCGAATTCGTTTTGGTCAGTCTCTTCTATTTTTATTTTCGTATAGATTGGTGTGTTAAATAAAAAATTATCAAGATTAAAATTCATATTTAGTAAGTAGTGTTAAATTATTGCCAACAATCGCATAAACGTACCTAGGTACGTTTATACCCGTTTTACGAATACTAATCTAATGGATTTTAATGGTCTATACACCCAATAAAAATGGAATATACTTAACAAAATGGTACTTAAACAAAAAAAGGACGGCAATTGCCGTCCTTTTTTTGTTTAAGCTATCTATAATTTCTATGCCCTGGCCGTTAAGCTTTTAAAGAAGACAAAGCTAAACCCTAGGAACAACATAAAGTGGAACGGGAACAGTCCAAAATCGTTTAAAGGTACCGCACTGTACATGCCAAAAAGGAAATACAACATTAAGGCGAACTCCAAGATCATGTTGGGGGACAGTTTCTTGGCCAAGTACTTGTTGCCCTTCCAGCTTTGTGTCAGGTTATTGATATTGAATTTGGGTGTACGTACAAATTCACTTCTTTTGCCCATGTGGCCCTCCAACACCGCGATGGAGTTGTGCAAAGAAAAGCCCAAGGCCACCGAGAAAAAGGTAAAGAACAGTTTTATATAGTCCACAAAATTGTCGAAACTACTGCCCTGTACGCTCTTGTAGGTAAACCAATAACAGATAAAAAGGATGATTGTACTAAGGATAAAGAAGCTGGTCGCCTCAAATACCCACGCCAAGTGCCCGTACATGTTTTTTATGTACAACATAGGAATACTCAACAAGGCCACAGTGAACACACAAAGGAACATACTACTGTTCAACAAGTGCATGACACCATGAAATTTGGTTTTAAAAGGAATGTTCTTGGCGCTGATTACGCTCCAAACGGTCTTTCTAAAGTTTTCCGCGCCGCCCTTGTTCCAACGAAACTGCTGCGAACGGGCCGCACTGATTACGACAGGAAGTTCGGCCGGTGTCTCCACATCCTCCAAATATTTAAACTTCCAATTCTTTAATTGGGCACGGTAGCTTAGGTCCAGATCCTCGGTCAAGGTGTCACCTTCCCAGTTACCGGCATCCAAAATGGTTTCTTTTCTCCAGATACCAGCGGTTCCGTTAAAGTTGATAAAGTGTCCTTTGGCATTCCTACCTACTTGTTCCAAGGTGAAGTGTGCATCCAACGCAAAGGCCTGTATTTTGGTCAAGGTTGAATAGTCGCGGTTGAGGTGGCCCCAACGGGTCTGTACCACACCAATTTCCGGATCTTTAAAGTAGATAACGGTTTTCTTCAACCAATCCGAAGACGGCATAAAGTCGGCATCAAAAATAGCGATAAACTCGCCTTTGGCAATATTTAGTCCTTCCTTTAGGGCGCCGGCCTTAAAGCCCGTTCTATCCGTTCTACGGATATGCTGTATGTCCAATCCAGTTTCCTGAAGTTCGGATATGCGTTTTGCGGTAACCGCCACGGAGTCATCCGTAGAGTCGTCCAACACCTGAATTTCCAACTTGCTTTTTGGGTATTCAATCTTGGCAATGTTTTCCAACAAACGTTCCATCACGTATTCCTCGTTGTACACGGGAAGCTGAATGGTCACAAATGGAATTTCCCTTGGGTCCAACAAATTGAATTTTGGAGCGGTCTGGTTTTTTCTTTTTTGGGTAAGGTAATTGACCAAAAGGTTCAATTGGGCCAAACTGTAAAAGAAGATCAACAGCAGTGCAATGCTATAGATCGCGATGATAATGTAAGAGATGGTAATTGCCATATTATTTTAAACTGTATTTAAAGATCCAACCCAATATTTTTACTCCGGCAAAGATAGTACCTTTTACCGTACCGGACACTTTTGAAACACCAATTCTTTTTTTGTAACGCACTGGTACTTCGGTATATGCCATTTTTTTTCGCAAAATTTTCAATTGCATTTCTACCGTCCATCCGTACGTTTTGTCCTCCATTTTCAATTCTTTGAGACTTTCGTATTTTATCGCCCTAAAAGGTCCCAAATCCGTAAATTTAGAGCCAAAAAACAAGCGCATTAAAAATGTGGCCAATTGGTTGCCAAAAACCTGTTGCGGGGTCATGGAACCTTCCTCCCGCAAACTTTTTTTTCTGGCCCCTACAACAAAATCAAGATCGTTTTCAATAATGGGAGCTACAACTTTATCCAATTCCTCCGGATAGTCGGAGTAGTCTCCGTCGATAAATACGATAATATCCGGTTGTTTGGATTGTTTGGCGATGTAATCCATACCGCAAAGACAGGCATACCCATACCCTTTCTTGGTCTCGGTGAGCACCGTAGCCCCAGCGGCACGGGCATTTTCAACGGTTGCATCGGTAGATGCATTGTTAATAACTATTATTTCGGAAACCGATTTTGGAAGGTCGTGGATGACGTGCGCAATGGAATCTGCTTCGTTGAAGGCGGGTATAATGACTTTAATGTCCTTCATTATCTTAATTGAAAAGGCGGTTGACCATCTAAAAGTAATTAGGTCGCAAAAGTATCAATAACTTACCATCTTTTTGGGATGGCACTTTTAATATGGACCAAATTTATGCGCTTCGACATGCTCAGCGTGACATATAATGTACGACTGTCAGTCCAAGTCCTTCGGCTACGCTCAGGACAGGCCTTTTGAGGACCTAAAACATAAAATTTCAGTAAACTTTTTTATTGACCTGCGCTTCCACAGGCTCAGCGTGACACTGTGTTATTCGACTGTCTTTCCAAGTGTTACAACTCCGCTAAAGGCAGGCCTTTCGAGAACTACTTCCTATTCACCAACTTCATTAAATCAACGTCATTGCCCAAAAGTATTTCGGTTGGATTGATGCGACCCTCCTGCGGTCCATTTTCCAATTTGAGTACGCCCCGCGGGCAAACCGCCGAGCAAATACCACAGCCCACACAACTGGATCGTACGATATTCTCGCCTTTTTGGGCGTAGGCGCGTACATCGATGCCCATCTCGCAATAGGTGGAACAGTTGCCACAGGAAATACACTGGCCCCCGTTGGTGGTAATCCTAAATTTGGAAAACAAGCGTTGCTGAAATCCTAGGATGGCCGCCATGGGACACCCAAAGCGACACCATACCCTGCTACCAAAAATGGGATAGAACCCCGTACCAATAACACCCGAAAAGATACTACCGATCAAAAAGCTGTAGGTGGTCCTAAGTGTATTGGATTTGAATATGAAAATGTTGCCGTCACCGCTAAAGAAGTGCATACCGATCAGCACCGCAATGATGGTAAAATAGCCTATGGCCCCGTACTGGGCATCCTTTTCAAGTTGGTCCCTTTTATAGATCATGGCCCAAGCGAAAACTGCAGTCAGTATTACGGATACCCCAATAAGAAAGGTGGTTTTGGTCAACCAGTATTTGCTGGTATCGTTCCCTAAATAGGAGTAGATAACGGCCGTGGTCATTAAGGTTACAAATACTACTACGCTATGCACTACCCATCTTTCTACCTTCCAGGCAAATTTGGACTTATCGCTCAATTGTCTAAAAGGGTCCCCCACCGTTTCCGCCAGGGCACCGCAACCGCACACCCAAGAGCAGTACCATCGTTTCCCGAATTTATAGGTCAAAATAGGTGAAATCACAAAAATGGAGAGGATACCAAAAAGCAACATGGCCAAACCAATATCCCCAGCATCTATAAAACCGTTTATCCGGTAGCGTTCAAAATTATAGTAGTTCAGTGGCCACATATTCTTGAGGTCGTAATAGGGTAGGTCCCCGTTTAACCGAGCCATGATTTCGGGAATGATGAAGGCAAAGGCCGTCTGGAAGAACATAACACTTAGCGTTCGCAAACGTTGGTAGCCGTTATGCCGGTATTTCCACATAAATTTTAACCCAAAGGCCAGTATGCCCAAAGTATATAAGGCTCCATATACGAACCACTGACTGGCAGGATTCCCGCTCAAAGCCTTGCTCAATGGGTCAAAAAGGGCAATCACACCCTTGTTATCCCCATCCTGAACCAAACCCAGATATTCCGGATAAAAATAAAGTACGATGTAAAATCCCGTCAGGGCAATTCCTGTCAACCAGCCTAAAAAGCCCCTGCTAGAAATGGACTTGAACCACACCCCATCGTTTTTGATACCCTCATGTTTATGTGCATAGGCCGCTTGGGAAAATAGGAACACGCCCAAGAAAATAAGCAGGAGTGATATGCTTAGCCAAAGGGCACTGTTGCCCAATTGCAGGTTGAAGAGTTGTAGGACAAGAATGCCAAGACCGGTCATACCGATCAACACGGATATTTTCTGGTTGGTGTTCAAGGCCTTTGGCGGTTCCCCGGCCAATGACATGCTTTTGTCTAGAGTACGCATACAAGTTGTTTTTAACTGTTGGTAAGGTTAGGCAAGATTTAATATCCGCTTCCAACTTTTCTTTTTTGGTCTGATGTTTTGGTGAAAATCTTGATTAAATTTAGATACAATGGCCTCCTCATATGTCTCATAGAGTTCCGGGTCAAAATTCACATCCTTTAAATGTTCCAATACATATTCCACGCTTCGTTTTTCATTCAGCCATCTATCGAACAGTTCATGCCGTAATCGTATGCCAAAGTTATTGATGCCCAAAAACTCATGAGTGTCTTTGTGGAAAGCAATAGTGATACAAAGTTTTTCCTTGGGATGTCGCCAATGAAAATGTTCTTCATATTCCTTTTTGTTTGGTTCGCTGAACACCCAGCCATAGGTCTGATATTCAATATCCAAGAATTTGGCCGAGTTGAACCAGTGCCCAGGATTGTATTCGGTGGGGTTGCCGCAAAGTGTCTGCGCCAAGGTCTCGCCCATCATCCTGCCCGTATACCAAACGGCCTCTATGGGTCTACGCAACCCAATGGCCTCGTGTTGTTCCGCACAATCGCCAATAGCGTAGATGTCCTCGATGTTGGTTTGTAGCATTCGGTTTACCTTGATTCCTTTTCCGAGTTCAATACCGGAATCATTAAGGAAATCTATGTTGGGGGTTACCCCAGCGGTCAACCCTACCACATCACAAGCAATAGTTTCTCCCTTATCTGTCACTACAGCTTTGGCCCGGCCATTCTCATCAGATAATATCTCTTTTAAATTGGTATCCAACCGTAAATCAATATGGTGCTCCCTGATGTGCTCGTTGATCATTTCAGATTCCCCACTGGGCAAGACCCCATTCCAAAAGCTCGTTTCGCGTACCAAAAAGGTCACCGGGATGTCCCTGCTCCGCAACATTTCCGCCATTTCGATTCCAATAAGTCCGCCACCAACTATGACTGCCCGTTTGCAAACATTTTTGTTTGGTGCATTTTTCTGCAATTGCTCCAGATCCTGTTTGGAATAAAGCCCTTGTACACCTTTTAAATCCTGACCGGGCCACCCAAATTTGTTGGGTTTGGAGCCCGTGGCGATGACCAGGGCATCGTATTCAATGCGGTCGCCATTGGAAAGGGACACCGTTTTTTGGTCCGGAAGCACCTTTTCAACATAGCCGTTTACTAATTCTATCCTGTTTTTCTTCCAAAAGTTGTTTTCGTAGGGCTGTGTGTGTTCAAATTTCATGTGGCCCATGTACACGTACATAAGGGCGGTACGTGAAAAGAAATAATCGGATTCGGAAGAAATGATGGTGATTTTTTTGTCGGATAGTTTACGGATGTGTCGGGCAAGGGTCACGCCCGATATGCCGTTTCCAATAATGACGATGTGTTCCATGGGCCGGTTGATTTAGTTATAGTTTGGGTCGTTCTAAAAACGAATTCCTTAACAAGCCATGTTAAGTTATAAAGAATTTAGATAGGAATGTCCAATGGAAATAGGTTTGATTTCTTTGATTTGTATAGCATGTATGATTTGTAGTAATAAAAAGTTTAACACTTCACTTTAAAAAATGGACTTACTTGGAAAGCCTAAATACATTACTTTAGATTTTAGATTGATTCACTATGAGGAAATTAGGTCTAATTCTTGTATGTTTTCTCCAATTCTGCTGTAATGGAAAGGCACAGAAAAAGTGGAACGGCGTCAGTTTTGTAGCTTCCCGGGAAGAGGCGGCGCAGCCCCACGTAGACGAGATCATTAAGATCCATGCGAACAGCGCGGCCGTAATGCCCTTTGGTTTTATACGTGATTTGGCTTCGCCCGAAATTATTTTCGATACGGAGAGACAATGGTTCGGGGAAACTAGAAAAGGCGCAAAACAGTACATCGAACTTTTAAAGAAGAACGGGATCCAAGTGATGGTAAAACCCCAGATTTGGATCGGGGGCGGTCAGTTTACGGGTACCATCGCCATGAAATCGCCCGAAGATTGGAAGGTGCTGGAGGAATCTTACGACAAGTTTATTTTAAACTATGCAGCGTTGGCACAGGAGACCAATGCGCCTATTTTTTGCATCGGGACGGAACTGGAGACCTTTATAAAGAACCGGCCGGAATACTGGAACGAGCTCATCGCGAAAATCCGTAAAATCTATTCCGGTAAGCTGACCTATGCGGCCAACTGGGACGAATATGCCAGAACACCTTTTTGGAACCAACTGGATTTCATCGGCATCGATGCCTATTTTCCTTTATCGGAATCCAAAACACCTACTGTAACCGAATTGAAGGCGGGTTGGCAGCCTTGGAAACAGAAAATTTCACAATTGGCCCTCCAAGTACAAAGACCGGTGCTGTTTACGGAATACGGCTACCGATCCATGGACTACACCGCCAAAAAGCCCTGGTTGGTGGATAGAACCGAAGAGGGCGTAAATATGGTGGGTCAGTCCAACGCCAAAAAGGCCATTTTTGAGGAGTTTTGGGGCGAGGAATGGTTCGCCGGCGGCTTCGTCTGGAAATGGTTCATACAGCATGACCGTTCCGGCGGGGAAAAGGATAACCGTTTTACCCCCCAGAACAAACCTTCACAGGCCATTATTGCCAACTATTACAGGCTACATAAGGATTGATTTAGAGTAAACCCTTGAAAATTAGTTGGCCCACTGTTTTGAAAGGGCTATTATTTTTGTTAATCTTTGTAACAGGAATACTATCAGCATGCACAACCCTATACCTCGTTCCGTTTTTAGGAGCTTATCCATTTGCTTTTTTCTACTTCATATCCATGCAACCGTGGCCCAAGAAACGTCCAATACCATTGTGGCCAAAACGGGTGATGGTATCTTTTCCGTTTTGCGGAAATCCGGAATCCATCCTATTAATTACTATGAGCAGTTCCTGAAGTTGAATGCCGATAACATCAAGAACGGTAGCGAGTTGATTGTGGGGAAGGAATACATTCTTCCGGATGCGCCAGACTCCTTTAAGCGCACTGGGGTCCGAATCGATACGGGCGAAGAGGTAGAAGCTCCCATTTTCAATGAAACGGAGTTGTCCCTGATGAACCAAAAGGATACCACCTTGCAAAATACGGTCTATTACTTTGTGCATTCCGGTGGTACCGAATCTAAAAAACGTTTTGATTCACTCACACGCCAATTGGCCAATGACCTTATGGTAAAGGGGGCGCGGGTCTATCTTTTGGAGGATTCCAAAATAGCGGCGGCGATTTCGGATTCGCTGTCCCTTGTGGCAAAAAAGGAGATGTACGGAAATTTTTCCAGCGCGATCAATAAAAAATATTTGAGGCATAAGGGCGCCTACCAACGCGTGATTCTAATTGAGGACGCTTTTGGACCACGGGAAAATTCGGTCGTACGTATTAGCCATAATCCTAAAAGTAGGGAAGGCAGACAATTTGCTTCCGTTTTGGAGAACGTATTGCGAAAAAATACCTCGGTTCCCGTAAAGGAAAAGAACGAACCGAATTCCTTTAAGGACGACGCCAGTTTGTATTTTGCCAACAACTTGGTTCCGCCCATCGTAATTTTGAACTTTACCGATGGTTCCAAACCCTTACAGGGCGGATTTAACCTAAAATCCGAAAAGAAACCTTTAGTGGGTCTGTTGAACGACGGCATTCTAGAGGATTACTCCCAGTTGAATTTTGAAAATTAGTGGGGAATATCTTGGATTCTTCGGCATGGACTTTGATTTTGGTAAGTGTATGATGCGGAAATTTATCTTGTTTATTTTTGTTTTCTCCTTCCAATTTTTCCCTGTACATGGGCAGGATACCTTGGCCACCGTTACTGCGGAAAAAGGCGACGGTATTTATTCCCTTTTGCGAAAACATGGTGTGAACCCCTATGAATATTACCGTGAATTTATAGATATCAACCTGGTAAATCTACGTGACAGCGTTCATTTGTACGAGGGTAGGATCTATGCCATCCCCAAAGTGCTCATGGACACCATACCCGTGGTGGACTCCATCCAGCGGCAGGCCAAGGAAGTGAAGGAAGTGGAGGCCAAGACCTACGATATTTTTGGGGAGAAGCACAAAACGGTACTATCCAAGAGCGAACGTCTGAAAGGTGCCATCTATTATTTGGTATCCGGCCACGGCGGTCCGGACCCAGGGGCAATGGCCGTGTATGCGGGCAAATCCATATCGGAGGATGAATATGCCTATGACATTACCTTGCGTTTGGCCAAGGAACTTCTGGCGCATGGGGCATCGGTGTATATTATAATCAGGGATGAAAACGATGGAATTCGCGAGGAACGTATCCTGGAAATGGACCGGGACGAGGTCGCCTATCCCGATAAGGTCATTCCCTTGAACCAACGCGATAGACTGCAACAGCGCGTGGATATCGTGAACGATTTGTACAAACAGAACAAAGGGGCCTACCAGCGGCTCATCGTTACCCATGTGGACAGCAGGAGCGTTGGCCAGAATATAGATGTGTTCTTTTACCATCATGAAAAGAGCCAAAATGGGAAGCGGCTGGCGGAGAGTATCCACAAGACCTTCGAGGCGAAATACAAACAGTACCAGCCCAACAGGACCTATTCCGGAACTTTTGAGGACCGTACTTCCCTGTTCCTCGTCAAAAAGACACATCCGGCCATGACCTTTATTGAAATCGGGAATATCCGTAATGAAAAGGACCAACGACGTATTCTGGACCCGGACAATAGACAGGCATTGGCCAAATGGATTTCAGAAGGTGTGATACTGGATTATGAGGAAAGATAACTAGAGTGCAATATTTTTTCGGTAATAATCATATAGACTATCGGGTCCCTTGCCCAAATAATACCTAAGGTGTATCATGGCGAAATGATATTGCAGGCGGACCATGCCCTTTTCCATATACCTTCGTGCCGAAGTTTCCACATAATCATTGATGACCTTGAACGGGGTCTTTTTGTACAATCGCCCAATAAACTCATTGTCCTCGTAGACTTTGTAGTTTTCATCAAATCCGCCTAACGTTTCAAAAAGTTCCTTCTCCACAAAAAGGGATTGGTCACCGCCGCGGCATATAGGTCGGTTTATTTTGGTACACCAAGCGAAAAATCCCAGAAAGGGACTGGGCGAATCGAATTTGAGTCGGAAGCATCCTGTCCGTATTCCTTCCTCAACCACTTTTAGAACCTGTGTATCGAAACCCGGTGGCGGAAGGCTGTCCACATGTAAAAAATACAAAATATCGCCCGAAGCATTTTTGGCGCCCCAGTTCATTTGATTGGCCCTGCCTTTTTCACTGGATAAAACCCGGGCTCCAAATTTTTGGGCAAAAAAAACGGTTCGGTCCGTGCTACCGCCGTCCACGATCAGGATTTCCATGATCTGGTCCGTGCAGGTATTCTCTAGAATCTTGGCCAATACCCGCTGTATATAGTCTTCCTCGTTCAGGACGGGGATGATGATACTGATATTGGGTACTTCCTTTTGCATTTTAAATTCCCAGGTAGGGCCAAAAACGTTTATAGCTGCTTGATCAGTTCCCTAAAGAGTTTTACCATCTTGGGTTCGGTCGCTTCGGCGATGGCCAGTATTTCAGATATGTTTACGGGCTCCAGATGATCCGGGTCGCATTCATCGGTCAGTACGGAAACGGCCACAATGGGCAGTTCCAAATGATTCGCTACAATGACCTCGGGTACGGTGCTCATTCCCACGGCATCGGCACCCAATATTTTCAGCATTCTGTATTCTGCCCTGGTTTCCAACTGCGGCCCCACCACGGATGCATATACGCCGGATTTTAGCGAAATGCCATGTTCTTTGGCAATTTCTAAAAGTTTTTTTCGCATGTCCTTGTCGTAGGGTTGGGACATGTCCACAAAACGGGGTCCAAATTCAGACACGTTTTTGAAAGCCAGCGGTGACCCCCCTTGCAAGTTGATGTGGTCCTCGATCAACATCATATCGCCCTTTTTAAAATCGAGGTTGATGGCTCCCGCGGCATTGGAGATGAATAGCTTGGAAATACCCAATAGGTGCATCACGCGTATGGGATAGGTAATATCCAGAAAGTCATACCCTTCGTACAGGTGGAACCGACCTTGCATGACCACTACTTTTTTGTCCTCGATGGTGCCATAGAGAAGCTTTCCCGTGTGGAATTCTACCGTAGCGAGGGGAAAGAATGGGATATGGTTATAATGTGCTTCAATGGGATCCTGAATTTCCTCGACCAGTTTTCCCAATCCGGTACCCAGCACGATTCCTATTTCCGGGTTTTCAAATCCCTTGGATATTAAATAGGCGACCGATTCTTCCAATTGTTTCTTTTGCATGCTTATCTATTTTTTAAAAACGGGGCAAAGGCAGGTATGTCCTTTATGTCCTCGTAATAATCTACATCGTTTTTGGTTTTTAAAAGTATCTTTTTTTCGTTTTCCAAATCGTTCAAGGTATCCCTTAAAACGGTCTCTGTTCCCCACTCCTTATCTTTAAAAAGGGCAGGCTTAAGCTTTTTCATACCCAAGAGATAATAACCGCCATCTTCGGCAGGGCCCAAGACAAAATCGTTTTGCGCTAGTACCCTAAAGGCTTCTTCCAGATCTTCCTGGGACAGGTCGTACATATCGCTCCCAATAATGACTATTTTTTCATATCCGCTGGCAAACCCGTCCTGAAAGGCATTGCGCATCCGGGTGCCCAAATGGTCGCCAACCTGAAGCCTTTTACCATAGATTTTGTTGTCCCAAATGTCCTGTTCCCAGACTTCATCGGAATAGTAAACAATTTTATCGGTGTACAATCCGGAGGTAATCTTTACGGTATGTTCAAGTAAGAAATTATAAATATCCAAGGCCGCTTGGTCTCCCACGGTTGCCGCCAAGCGCCTTTTGCCCTTTCCAAGTTCCGGGTTTCTGGTGAAGATGAGGAGCAGGTTCTTGCTGTTGGCCAAGGTAAAATCTATGGTTTTTTCGTCCTTTTCGTTTTTGTTGGTCTGTAGAATACCCAAGTGTCAGTACTGTTTTTTCTTTAGGAAATTAAGATGGCACGTCATTGGTCGTTCAGGGTTCGTAAACCTTAATCCCATTTTTCAATAAGCGTCCCCACAAACGGTTAAAGGCGTGTACACTGTCCGTTTCCATACCCTGTGAATTGTATACCGTTCTGTTTTTGTTCTTCCATTCAAAGATGCCGCCATAGAGGTTCTTTACGTTGGTATAGCCCAATTCCTGTAGTTTCTCGCCAATATCCTCGGACCGTACGCCTATGGAGCAGTATACGACAATAGCTTGTTCCTTTTGGGGAACGGTTTGCAGGACTTTATCCGCGTCGAAATCGGAATTGCCCACCCAAACGGCACCCTTTAAGTGGCTTACTTCAAATTCATCCAATTCCCGGGCATCCAAGAGTACAATGGAATCATTGGGTTGCAGGTTCTCCGGTTGGATGTAGGGAACGGTCTCCTTGTTCAACAATTTTAGGGTGTTGTCCAAACTGCGTTGCGCCCTTATCGCATGGGAATGCACAAGCAAAAGGAACGGTAAGACCAGAAAGGATAAAACTTTTTGTAACATCTATACAAAGGTAGTATTTTAGGTGCGAAGGTCGCATATCGCCCTATCTTAAATTGCTCGTAATGTTCAAGTCTATCATCCCTATTTTTTTGATTCTTTTGTGTCTGAATGCATGTAAGGAAACTCCCAAAAATGAACCTATGGAAAATCCTGACGTAACTTTCTATTACACCGAAGCCTACCGGCCGCAGTTTCATTTTTCCCCAGAGGAAAAATGGATGAACGATCCCAACGGTTTGGTATATCACAAGGGAATCTACCACTTGTTCTATCAATATTATCCAGACGATATCGTCTGGGGACCCATGCATTGGGGCCACGCCACAAGTAAGGACTTGATTCATTGGGAGCATAAACCCATAGCGTTGTTTCCAGATGAACACGGACTGATTTTTTCCGGATCTGCGGTGGTGGACACCAATAATACTTCGGGATTTGGAACGGGAGAAAATCCGCCCTTGGTAGCCATTTTCACCTATCATGATATGGAGGGCGAGAAAGCGGGAAGAAATGATTTTCAGACCCAGGGAATCGCCTATAGTCTGGACAATGGGGATAGCTGGACAAAGTTCGATGGAAACCCTGTTATTCAAAATGACGGTATGCGCGATTTTAGGGACCCCAAGGTATTTTGGAACGAAATCAAAAACAACTGGACCATGCTTTTGGTAGCGGGGGACCACCTACAGATTTGGCAATCCAACGATTTAAAGGCATGGGAAAAGGTAAGCGAATTTGGGAAGGACAAAGGTGCCCACGGGGGCGTCTGGGAGTGTCCGGATATGTTCAAATTGAAGGTTGAGGGGACCGATACCGAAAAATGGGTTCTCCTCATCAGTATCAACCCTGGAGCGCCCAATGGCGGAAGCGGCACGCAATATTTTGTGGGCGATTTTGATGGCACCACCTTTACGACCGACCAAGAAGAGGCCAAATGGGTCGATTGGGGCCGGGACAACTATGCAGGCGTCACATACAATATTGTACCCGAAAACGAACGAATCTTCATTGGCTGGATGAGCAATTGGGACTATGCCCGTGACACGCCCACCGAAGTGTGGCGAAGTGCCAACACGATACCCCGAAACCTTTCGCTCCATGAAAACAACGGAACCTTGGAACTGTATAGTTACCCCATTGCCAATTTTGACGAAATCGTGGAGCACTCCTATGGCGAGACACCCGTGGCACTTAAACCGGAACAGCGGACCCAAATCCCCCTTAAATACGGGAACCAATCCGAAATTCGTTTTCTCATGGAGGCTTTGGACAGCAAATGGATCTTTAGCAATCCTGGGGGGGATAGTCTGGTATTACAGCTAAATCAAAAGGACAAGATGTTTTCGTTGGACCGTTCCAAATCTGGGAAGGTGGATTTTAAACCCGAATTTGTCCTCGGAAAGCAGCATATGCCCGTTCCCAATTTGCCTACCGATGCCATTGAAGTCAGGATGCTCTTGGACAAGTCTTCCTTGGAAATCTTTTTGAACAAGGGTCAGTACGTGATGACGAACCAAATCTTCCCCAATGCCGATTATACGGAACTTACCTTGGAGAATACATCGGACACCGAACAGAAAATAGACAGTCTTTCCGAAAGTAAGGTGATGCGGATTTGGGATTAAGGGTACTTTAAATCGGTAATCCTTTGGGCCATGGCCTCCAAATCGATGCCCAGATGATCCCGATTTACCTTCACGACCTCTTCCTTTATCTCTTTTGGCAGGTTTTGGTAACCGGTTTTCGCACCCAAGACCATCCCTGCCACGGCGGCAACGGTGTCATTGTCCCGGCCATAGTTTACGATGTATTGTATCGTTTTTAAAAAATCACCTTCGCCAAAGGCCAGACCGGTAATCAGGATTTGCCAGATTTCCCCGGAATGAAAGGGAATGGCTTTTTGCTCCTTTTCTAAGAAGGCATAGGATATTTCCTGTAGTTCCCAATCAATGGCGGAACCAGGATAATTTTGGGGTGGGACGATTTTGTCGGCTATATTTTCGTTGTGGATCGCCCCTGTTTTGTTAAGCTTTTTGATACTTCGGATTTGGTTTGTGGAAGCTACCCAGATGTTGTAAGGTATCCGTCCCACCAAGCGGCTGTCCTGATAGCCCTCCATATCTGTAAAGGGAACTACGTTCAAAATGGAATCCAAGTTTTGGGTCCTAAGGGCCATATGCGTCATGGCCGATACACTGGCCGTAATGTCCTTGGCATAGCCAATATCGAATAGGGAATGCTCGTACCCAAGGGCATAGGCATCCTCCGTGTTGTTGGCGATAAACCCGAACATTGGCGCATACAATTGTCCGGCGCAGGACATCTCACCACCGTAAAATCGGTTTAGGGCACGGGTATATTCGGTCATACCATTTTGGTAGGCCAGTGAGACCCGGGCCCATTCCTTGATCCAATCGATCTGTTCCATTTTTTGGTCGAGTAGGTCGGTTTGGGTCGCCAGGCCGGTATCGGAAAGGTTTTTGGTAAGTTGCCCGTAATAGTCGTTGATGAATTCTGAAAAGGAAGTTGCATTTGGCTCCCCTTCGGATTGTGTAAAATATTCCGTCATGAGAAATTTCCAGCGGGTATCATCGGTGGTGGCACCTTGGAGGAGGTTGTTTTCCCAAGTGCCCTCCGGGGACTGTACGCGTTCGGCGGGCGTAAGTCCCGTGATGTATCCGTATTTTAGCTGAATGTCCTTCCGGTGCCACATTTCGGTACTTGCGCCCATGGCATCGCCAATGGCGGACCCCACCAATGCCCCCAAAACCCTATCGTAATAGGCTTCTTTGGAGAGTTGTAGGGTATCCGAGGTGTATGCCGTATTTTTTGGTGCGGGTATAATCGGGGTTTCCTTCTCGTTTTGCTTACATGAAAACATTAGAACCAACGAAAGGACAACAATGTATTTGCTAAGGCTTGGATGATGATTTTTCATAGGCTTATACTCTTTTAGGGTCAACTAATTTCCGACTGTCATCTAGAAAGAAGAGAATATACTTATTACCATTCAATATTGGAACTATTTACAAATATGTATCAAAAACCTAATGAATCGTCAGTTCGAGTGATTTTGAGGCACGAAAAATCGTATCGAGAACTAAACGATGGAAAAATATCGCTTCTCGATAAAAATTTTTCTCATTATCAATCGAAAAATCCACTCGAAGTGACATACTTTTTTAAAATACAGAATAGATTTTTTAACATTTTAAAACCATGTTTGAACCTCAAAAACTAAGTGTTGATTGTTTTATATTGTTAGCTATTTAGACAGTATTAGTTTTTCGGCCAGGGCCAAAAGTGATTCCTTTTCTTCTATACTGCGTTCCAAGGGAAGCTGTGCCAGACCGATAAGCCGACGCATGATTTCCACACTGGCTATTTGTGCTACCAATGGTTTGTCATGCTTGCCGGGATACGTTTTGGATAAACTTTCTACGAAAGTCGCATCGTGTGTGGCCATGATAAGGTGGGCGGCCATGACGCCCAAATCGAATTCGGGAAAACCCAAAAAACCGAATTCAGGGTCTAGTACAAAAATCTCCTCGTTTTTGGACATCCAACTGCCCGGGTAATAATCCCCATGCAGTAGGGTATCCCCTTGGCTGAGGTATTTCTTTCCAAGTTCGGAAATGACCGACTTTAATTCAGGATTACTTTTATAGGGCGCGGCCAAACCTTGCAGTCCTTGTTGAACGGTGTCCAATGAGAAGCCGTTGTCCTCCATAAAAGGAAGCACAAAAATGTGTTGGTGGTTGAGTTGGCGCATTTCCATATTCTCGGGAAAATCCTTGGGGGCCTTGCTGCTATGTATTTTGTGAAGTACCTCGACCAGGGTATTCAATTGACGTTGGTCAATATTCCGTTGGTGGTATAGATAGGTCATGTCCTTACAATCGCCCAAATCTTCCATATATAATAGGTAGGCATCTTTATCATAGCCCAAGATTTTTGGCAAGTGTTTTTGCAGGTCTTGGTGTTTTAAAGCACTATAAAATGCGTGCTCTACGGCGATACGTTCAATAGGGGCGGAGATGTCCTGATACTTCTGTACATACTCACGCGATTGTTTTAGAACAAAAGAACGCTGATCGGTGTGTACTTTTAGCACGACGTTCATATTACCCTCCCCGGCTTTGGAAAGTCGGTCGATTTTTTCATTGGGTTGTAACCATTGACGCTCCGCTAAAAAGGCTTGGAGTGTCTCAATGGGCATTTTTTCATCGATTCGTATCAAAATAAGAAGCTCTTTTAGGAATACAAGATACGGTTAATGTGGGGATGGTGGTAGTATTGGATTTGAATCCTTGGTAAACTTAACGTGATTTAAGTTTTTATTTTCCTTACCTCCAGCAGATAACTTCGCTTTGCTTGTTGTTCCATCGGAACCACAATTGAAAATAGCGAACCCAGCTGCCCATGGCAGCTGCTTTTTTATTTTCCTACTTTTTTGATCAATCAAGCTTACCAAAAATCCGGTAAATAAAAAACCCGCTCTTGAAGGAGCGGGTTTGCTGCGTTAAGTGGTACCTACAGGAGATAACTTCGCTACGCTCGTTGTTCCTTTGTTCCCAAAAGTCAATACACAAACCCAACAGCCTAAACGGCTGTTGTTTTTTTATGTCCAAAACCTGTTAAGCGTAAACGCTTACGGTTTTCCCATAAAAAAACCCATCTCACTAAAGTGGATGGGTTTGTGTATATTGTGGTACCTCCAGGAATCGAACCAGGGACACACGGATTTTCAGTCCGTTGCTCTACCAACTGAGCTAAGGTACCTTTACGCCCCCATAGCTATGGGGAATGCGGCTGCAAATATAATTTCTAATTTTACATATACCAACTAAAAAACAAAAAAAGCATCCTTTTGTTTTGTACCTCCCGTTCAATACCCCTATTTACGATGATTCCACGTTGCGATAGGGGAACGTCAATAAATCATATCCTTGGTTCCAGGGTTCTAATTTGGCACCTATACAAAATGTGAATATCATAAAATCTTCTTAATAAAATCCAAATACCCAAGGATGTTACAGGTAGAATTCCCTATTTTAGGAGCTATTCCTATTAAGTAGTGTCAAAATAGACACCCATGAAATATGGGCTTATGGGAATACTGACTAAGTAAAAAATTAACTCGAACAGACGAAACAATGAAACGAAGAAACTTTGTACAATTGTCCGGCATGGGTGCGGCCTCCCTATTGGTACCCGCAAGTATGATGGGCAATGTGATTGAAACAGAAGCCCTCCTGGAGCCGGGTATGGACGTCGTCCTAAAAAAGAAAATGGCCGATGTGGCCCTGAATACCGCCAAATCCTTGGGTTCTACCTATGCCGATGCGCGCATTGGACGGTACTTGAACCAATATGTATTTACAAGGGAGGACAAGGTGCAGAACGTGGTGAACACGGAATCCTTTGGAATTGGAATAAGAGTAATCGCCAATGGGACCTGGGGTTTTGCCTCCACCAATAGCGTTACCGAGGACGGAATCAAAAAAGCGACCCAACAGGCCGTAGCCATTGCCAAGGCCAACTCCAAAATCCAGAAGGAGCCCGTACAACTGGCACCGGTGCAGGCGCATGGAGAGGTTTCTTGGAAGACCCCTTTGACCAAGGATTTTAAGGACGTACCGGTTTCTGAAAAAGTAGACCTGTTATTGAGTGCCAATGCCGCTGCCATGGAAAACGGCGCCAACTTTGTGAATTCGGCCTTGTTCATGGTCAACGAGCAAAAATATTTTGCCTCTACGGATGGTTCTTACATAGACCAGGACGTGCACCGTATCTGGCCTACCTTCAGCGTAACGGCCGTGGATCGGGCGGCGGGCAAGTTCAAGACCCGCCAGGCGATGAGTGCGCCCATGGGAATGGGCTACGAGTATATGGACGGACTTGCTTCGGAAAAACTGGAAGGTCCTGCCGGAATCACCCTCTACCGAAAAAGTTATGATATCGTGGAAGATGCCATCCAAGCGGCGAATCAGGCCAAGGAAATGCTTTCGGCAAAATCCGTAGATCCAGGAAAATACGACTTGGTTCTGGAGCCCAACCATTTGGGACTCACCATCCATGAGTCGGTTGGACACCCCTTGGAACTGGACCGTGTCCTTGGCTATGAGGCCAATTATGCAGGTACCAGTTTTGCTACCTTGGACAAATGGAGATCGGGCGATTTCAATTATGGAAGCAAGATCGTAAACTTGGTGGCGGACAAGACCCAAGTAGGTAGTTTAGGTGCCGTTGGGTATGACGATGAAGGCGTGAAGACCAAAAAATGGGATTTGGTCCGTAACGGTACCTTGGTGAACTATCAGGCCATTCGTGATCAAGTAAACATCATCGACCAAAACGAATCCCACGGATGTTGCTATGCCCAAAGCTGGAACGATGTCCAATTTCAGCGGATGCCAAACGTATCCCTGGAACCTGGAACCGAAAAGTACTCCATTAAGGACATGGTCAAGGATGTGGAAAAAGGTATTTATATCGCCGGACGCGGTTCGTATTCCATTGACCAACAGCGGTATAACTTCCAGTTTGGTGGTACGGTATTCTATGAAATCAAAAACGGGGAAATTGCCGGTATGCTGAACGATGTGGCCTACCAATCCAATACCCAGGAATTTTGGAATTCCTGTGCCAAGATTTGTGATGAAGGGGATTACCGCATGTTCGGGTCCTTCTTTGATGGAAAGGGGCAGCCGTCCCAAGTGAGTGCCGTATCCCACGGTAGCTCTACCTCCAGATTCAATGATATCAATGTAATTAACACGGGTCGTACCATTTAAAGGATACGCAATACAAAATTTCAGAAATGGCAATATATACAGAAGAAGAGGCCAGAAAAATTATGGAAAAGGCGTTGAGCTTTTCCACGGCCGATACATGTGAAATAAATTTAAGTGGGGAGGAGAGCGGAAACATCCGCTACGCCCGGAATACGGTTTCCACGGCAGGTCATAGATCCAATCAATCCTTGGTTGTGCAATCCAGTTTTGGGAAGAAATCAGGTACGGCGACCATTGACGAGTTTGACGACGCCTCTTTGGAAAAGGTGGTGAAAAGAGCGGAGGAACTGGCGAAACTTTCCCCGGAAAACCCGGAATTCATGGAACCTTTGGAGCAGCAAAGCTATGATAAGGCCATTAACTTTGTGGAAGCGACGGCGAATATAACCCCGGAATATAGGGCATCGGTGGCCAACGACAGTATTGAACCCGCGGCCGCACAAGATGTAACGGCGGCAGGGTTTTTGGACGATTCCTATGGTTTCAGTGCGATGTTGAATTCCAAGGGTCTTTTTGCATACAATAAATCCTCCAACGTAGATTTTACGGTCACCATGCGAACCAACGATGGTACAGGTTCCGGTTGGGTCGCCAGGGATTTTAACGACATAGGCAAGTTCAATGCTTCCGAGGCATCCAAGGTGGCTATTGACAAGGCGGTGATGTCCAGGGAAGCGAAGGCTATAGAACCTGGTAAATACACCGTTATCTTGGAACCCGCCGCGGCCGAGGACTTGATCAGCAATATGGCAAGATCCCTAAATGCCCGTACCGCCGATGAAGGCCGAAGCTTTATGTCCAAAGAAGGTGGAGGCACCAAATTGGGAGAAAAAATAGTGGACGAAAGGGTCAACCTGTGGTCAGACCCTTTGCATCCCGAAGTTCCCACCAGTACTTGGAGCGGAGATGGTCAGGCCTTGAAGAAAACCGTTTGGATCGAAAACGGGGTGGTCAAAAATTTGGCCTATGACCGTTTCTGGGCGCAGGAACAAGGTGTTGAACCCGTGCCGTTTCCCAACAATATCATCATGGGTGGCGGCGATGCTTCTTTGGAAGATTTGATAAAAGGTACCAAGAAAGGGATTTTGGTGACCCGTTTGTGGTACATCCGTACGGTAGACCCTCAGACCTTATTGTATACCGGTCTTACCCGGGACGGAACCTTTTATATCGAAAACGGACAGATCAAACATCCGGTGAAGAACTTCCGCTTTAATGAGAGTCCGGTCATCATGCTGAACAACCTGGAAGCTTTGGGGCAACAGGTCCGTATTAACGGGAATTTGATTCCGTACATGAAAATCAGGGACTTTACCTTTACGAGCTTATCGGATGCCGTATAGGTCTTGAAATTATAAAAGCTGGTTGCGATACATTTTATCATTGCAACCAGTTTTTATTTTCACTGAAGTGGTTTAAAATTTAAAATACTTTTGAATACCGTTGAGTAACGAGTTTTTCTTTACCCGATTACAATATGAGTCCGGCGATTGGGACGTGGACCAACGTATGCCTTCCAACCTGCTCAACTCCTTGGTAGAGTATACCACCCTCCAGGTGAATACGGTGGAAAACATCGTCCCCTTGGCCAGTGACGATATTTTTAAATGTCCGTTTTGTTACCTATCCGGACATAAATTGGTACAATTCTCCAAAAAGGAAGGGGAAAACTTTAAAAAATATGTGGATAACGGCGGATTCGTTTTCGTGGACGATTGTAACCACGATATCGACGGACTTTTTGCAAAATCCTTCGAACGGCAAATGGGGGAGTTGTTCGGGAACGAAGCCTTGGTGAAATTGCCCAATGATCATGAACTCTACACGATATTTTTCGATTTTGAAGATGGACCGCCCACTACTTCCCAGGAACTGAACGGTTGGGGCGACGACTTGGTACATGAATACCTAAAGGCAATCGAGGTCAACGGACGGATCGGGGTATTGTACAGTAACAAGGACTATGGTTGTGAATGGGATTATGATTTTAGGAACAAACGGTGGTATAAAAACGATAATACAAGATTTGGCGTAAATATCGTCATGTACGCATTAACATCTTAAGCAGAATTTAGAATACATGGACAAACAATTAGTGGCTGCGGAGCAGGAAATAAAAAAATTGACGGATAAATTACCCTTGCTAAAAAAGGAGATAGGAAAAGTCATTGTGGGCCAGGAAGAAACCATTGAGCACATGCTCATCACTTTTCTCGCAGGTGGACATGCCCTTTTGGAAGGGGTGCCCGGGCTCGCCAAGACCTTGCTGATCAAGACCATTTCCCAGGCGATAGACTTAAATTTCAATAGGATCCAATTTACGCCGGATTTGATGCCTTCGGATATTGTGGGCACTGAAATTTTAGAGGAAGACCACACCACGGGCAACAAGTTCTTCAAGTTCAATAAGGGCCCCATTTTTGCGAATATCGTTTTGGCCGATGAAATCAACAGGACCCCGCCAAAGACCCAAGCCGCTCTGTTGGAGGCCATGCAGGAATTTGAGGTCACCTATTCAGGGAAGACCTATGAAATGGACCGACCCTTTTTTATTTTGGCCACCCAGAACCCTATTGAACAATCGGGTACCTTTCCACTTCCGGAGGCACAGCAGGATCGTTTTCTTTTTTATATAAAGATTGGCTACCCAACCGCAAAAGAAGAAAAGAACATCTTAAAAAATACCACGGGGACCCATCGGCCCAAAGTGGAAAAAATCATCAGCGGACCCGAAATCATCCGCTTGCAGGAATTGGTACGCGAGGTACACATAAGCGACGACCTTATTGGATATGTAAGCGATTTGGTACGGGCTACCCGCCCGGAAACTACCAATTCCGACTTTGTAAAACAGTGGGTAGGTTGGGGAGCGGGACCCCGGGCAGGTCAGGCCATGATCTTGACCGCCAAGGCAAGGGCCTTGCAGGAAGGCCGTTTTTCGGTCACTCTGGAAGACCTGAAACATGTCGCCTTCCCAGTATTGCGGCACCGGGTCATCGTGAACTTTAGGGCAGAGGCCGAAGGAATCGATTCGGACGCCGTTACCAAGGAATTGTTGGAAAAGAGTAAGGTAAACGTAAAATAGCTGCCCCTTGAAAACGGACTACAGGGAACTTTTTCAACCGCAGATCATCAACAGTGTATCTGGCTTGGCGCTCATAGCACGTGCGATTGTGGACGGATTTTTATCCGGGTCGCATCAAAGTAGGCGGGTAGGCCCTGGTCAGGAATTTAGCCAGTACAGGGACTATCAACCCGGGGATGACATGCGGCTGTTGGATTGGAAAATGTTGGCCCGTTCCGGGAGGTATTACATCAAGGAATCGGACATTGATACCCAGGTAAACGTAAAGTTCATTGTGGATAGCAGTGCTTCTATGCTCCACGAGGAAGCCGGACTGCGAAAAATCGATTTTGTAAAGGTATTGGTGGCTTCCTTGGCCTATCTGTCACACAACCAAGGGGATATGGTGGGGCTGTATGCACTTAATAGTTCCGGATTGCGAAGTGTATATCCTGCAGCACATAATAAGCATTATAACCGCATTTTACACGAACTGATCGAACTTAAAGTAGGTGGGGAGTGGCCCACAAATCTGAACGATTTGGAGAAGATACATCAACGCACCCAAAAGGAATTGTTGTTCGTCATTACCGATATGCACGAAGTGGGTACCGAACTGACCCGTTGGATTCAAAATCTAAAAACCTCTAGAAATGAGGTGGTCGTCCTTCATGTTTTGGGAGAAAATGAATTGGAGTTCAACTATTCCGGTGCCCTGGTATTTGAAGACCTGGAAACGGGAAAAAAGGTGAAGGTGGAGGCAAAAAATGCCAGAAAGGAATATTTAAAATTGATGGAAACGAATTTGGAGGAACTAAAGAATGATTTCCTTTCCAAGAATATCAGTTATGAACTGTTCCGTCTTCATAACCCGATGGAAGAGGCCTTGCAATTATTTTTAAAAAAACGGATGGCGTTGAGATAAATGACATTATTGCAACCTACATATCTTTGGGCCCTTTTTTCCTTGGCCGTTCCCTTGCTCATTCACTTGTTGAACAAAGGGGATGTAAAAACGGTGAAGGTAGGAAGTGTAAAATTCCTTAAGGAATCCGATACCAAGCAATCCCGAAAGATTAGGTTGCACGAATTGTTCCTGTTGTTCCTGCGGATGCTTTTATTGGGGCTGATCATTCTGTATTTGGCAGAACCACGGTGGAAGACCAAAGTGCAAAAGGCTGCCCTGACCTATCTTATTGAGCCTTCTTTGGCGTCCAACGAAGCTTTTATGGCCTTTGCGGATTCCCTTCCTCAAAACGATATGCGATGGTTTGCCGAAAATTTTCCGGAGTTGGAAGCTGAGGTTGACCGTGGCACCGTTCCTACGTATTGGCAGCTAGCCCAAAAGTTAAATGAAATACTTTCGGATAGTATCGTAGTTTTTACGAAAGGCTTGGTCAAAGGAATCAAAGGACCAAGACCGGTGTTGGACGCAAATGTGCGTTGGGTCATGGTAGAAAATGATTCGGAGGTTGTTAAGCCCATTGGTGCAAAAATCATTGGGGATTCTATAAGGCTATTCGAAGCAAAGAGTTCTTCCCAAATAACCGATTTACAGGCAAACATGCTCTCCAAAAATGATGCAAGCGTTGTTTCGCTAACTTCGGATAGTCTGGTATGGAACGCATCGGGGGAAACGACCAAAGTCCCTGTATTACAGAACGATACCCTGCACGTGACCGTAGCATTTGACGAAAGTTATGAAAGGGAAATGCGGTTTGTTACATCGGCCTTAAAAGCCATAAGCATGTATGGAATGCGGGAAATCAATATAAAAACGATGAACGCCGATACCGTACTGGAAACAGGAAAACCGTTGGATTTGTTGGTCTGGTTAAAGGATAGCAATATTCCTAATGTCAAACAAACCACCCTTGCGATGGTACCCGATTCTTTGGCCAATTCCCTCATAGAACCTACCGAGTCCGAAAATCTTTTTCATTTGACCAAGCGTTTGAATATAGAAAATGCCATCGCTGAAAACCTGACAAATTCTTTGGCAGGCTTGCTGTTGTTCAACCGCACCTTGGAAGAAAATTTGCTTGAACGAGACCAGCGTGTATTGCCCGAAACGGAATTTACCCCGCATGTAGCCACCTCGGAATCTAGAATGAAGGTCCGTACCATGGATATTTCTACTTGGATCTGGCTGGCCGTTTTTTTAGTGCTCGTAGCAGAGCGGATACTCTCAAAAGTAAGAAAGCAATGAAGGAGGCGCGGGATATTTTATACGGGGCTTTGCTCAAATGGCGCTTGTTGAAAAGTACGGAGCCATTGCTGGTAGCGTTGGCACTTGGGGGGAGCGCGTATTTACTTTTTTCCTCTTTTTGGGTGGCCGTAATGGTCTTTTTGATTTCGTTGTCGGTCGGTTTATGGTTTGTTCGACCTTGGAAGTTGACCCTGGCCCAAATCTGTTCCCGGGTAGACGAAACCATCCCGACCATGGAGCATAGTACGGGCTTGATTTTGGAAAATGAAAACCAATTGCCGCTGCTTTCCAAAATCCAGCGGGCAAGGGCCAGTGAAAGCCTTAAGAACCATCAAAGTGACATACGAATCGAACATGCCCTAGTACCTACTGCCGGTGTTTCCCTGTTTGTTGTTTTGTTAGCGTGGTTGATACATGCATCGGGAGCTTTTCAGTTGGACCGCAATACAAAAAACATTCCGGAGGCCGATGTGGTGACCTTTCAGCCACTGGATTCCACAGACCTCGAAATCCTTCCGCCAAAAATAAGGAGTCAGGAAATCCGCATCAGCTACCCAAATTACACCCAAAAACTCGATACATACACCACCCAAATGAACCTACGGGTCTTGGAAGGATCCCGTATATCCTGGAACATTGTATTTGATCAATCGGTCAACGGGGTGCAACTACAAATGGGTGCCGATTCGCTCCAGATGGACGGTACCAAAGATTCCTTTTCAAAATCGCTGGTGGCTGATTATGCCAATTTTTATGCCATCAAATTTGAGGATTCCCTCGGCAATTCCTACGTATCCGATTTGTTCGCGTTGGAGACCTATAAGGATGAACCGCCCGTTATTGAAATGGAAGGTTTGCCGCAGTTCAGCCCTTTTGATTTTGAAGGTCCCCAAAAACTGGCGTTTACCACCCAATTAAAGGATGATTTTGGCCTGGCCGATGTCGCCATCATAGCCACGGTAAGCAAGGGAAGTGGGGAATCCGTTAAGTTTAGGGAGGAACGCTTGGACTTCGATACAAAACTGAGTCTGGGAACAAAACGTCAGGATTTCAGCAAGACCCTTAATTTAAGGGAGCTGAAAATGGAACCTGGGGACGAACTATATTTTTATGTGGAGGCTATTGACAACAAACAGCCTAGACCCAATATTTCCAGGACGGAAACTTTCTTTTCCGTCATAAAGGACACTGTTACCAATCAATTTGCGGTAGAAGGAACTTTGGGCGCCGACCTAATGCCGGATTATTTCAGGAGCCAACGCCAATTGATTATCGATACGGAAAAATTGATTGCGGAGAAACCCGTCATTGAAACCAAGGAGTTCAACTTTAGGAGCAACGAGCTGGGCTTTGACCAAAAGGCTTTGCGCATAAAATATGGGGAATTTATGGGCGACGAAAGCGAGGGAGGCCCTGTAGTCGTTACCGAAGTTGAAGCTGCAACAGAAGATCCGTTGGCGGAATACACCCATGACCATGATGGTTCAAACGAGCACAATTTGGTGGCCGAGGAGCATGAAGACCACGACCACGAAGATCATGGAAACGAAGACGACGCGGAAGATCCGCTGGAAGCCTATGTCCATAATCACGAGGATCCGGAAGCCTCCACGCTTTTTGCCCAATCCCTAAAAAGTAAATTGAAGCAGGCCATGGCGGAAATGTGGGATGCCGAATTGTATTTGCGACTTTTTCAACCGGAAAAATCCCTGCCTTACCAGTACAAGGCCTTAAAACTGATTCAGGAAATTAAAAACAGCGCACGGATATATGTACACAGAATCGGGTTTGATCCCCCGCCCATCAAAGAGGACAAGCGTTTGACGGGTGACCTAAAGGAGGTTGGGAACTATTCCAAGAGCGAAACCTTGGAAAAGGAAGACGATTATGAAAACATGCGGAAAGCGGTAGCACGTTTGGAAGTTTTGTTGGATTCCGATTTAAGAATCACCAAAGCCGATCGGGACCTCTTCCATAAAGTTGGGAACGAATTGGCGATACAGGCGATTAAGGAGCCTGGAAAATATCTGGAAACCCTGCAGACCGTCAATTGGTTATCGGAATCGGAAAGCATAGATATGCAGCAAATGAAAAACGCGGTGCAAGGCTTGTATAGGGCTTTGCCCAAAAAACAAGTGTTGCCAAATTCCAGTGAGCGCTATCAAAACGAGCTGAACAATCTGTTTATAGAATCCTTGAATGTTGAGTAACCTTGCTTTTGAAAATAAAAATTGGATGTTGGCCGTTGTGCTGACCGGACTCCTGTTGTTCGCCGTTTTCATTTGGAAGGCCTGGACCGGAACGGCGGATAGGCGATTCTATCTACAGACATTCCTTGGGTTCTTTGCCATTCTTTGTTTGGCCTTGTTGGTTCTGAAACCAACGTACCTACAAAAGGTCAGGAAGGAGGCCGTTCTTTTGACCAATGGATACCAAGCGGAAACCTTGGACAGTCTAAAAAAAAGCAACGGAAGGATTTCCGTTCTGGAGTATGCACCAGGAATGGACCTTTCTTCCACATTGGATTCCATTGAAAGTTTGTTGATTGTGGGACATGGAGTCCGGGATTACGATCTTTGGCAGTTTAAGCAAAGTTCCGTCTCATTTATTCCGGAAGCTATTTCCGAGGGAATCGTACAATTGAAATATAACCAAAAGGCCATTTTGGGAGCAGACCTAGTGGTAGAGGGAATTTATAATAACCCAGTCAATCAAAGCAAATTGGTACTTCAAGGGCCCGGTGGAAGCCCATTGGATTCGATTGTTTTTTCCCATAATCAAGAACATCAATTTAGATTAAGGACCAACCTAAAGGCACCCGGAAAGTTCCTATTTTTCGTACAGAGCAAGGATGGTTCCGGTACTGTTTCTAAGACAGAACCGTTACCGGTAATTGTGGACGCGAAAACGCCTTTGACAGTTTTAATGGTCAATGAATTCCCCTCTTTTGAAACCAAGTATTTGAAGAATTTTTTATCTGAAGAAGGGCATCGGGTCATCGTAAAGACGAAACTGACCAAACAGAAGTACAAGTATGAATATTTCAATACGGAAAGGCAACCTGTGTATTCCTTGAATTCTGAAAACCTATCGGCTTTGGATCTGATTGTTTTTGACGATGTTTCATTAAACATGCTTTCCAATTCGGAAAGGACCGTTCTGACCGAAGCGATACAGCAGTACGGACTCGGAGTTTTTGTGCAACAAACGGGAAATCGGTTTCAAGTCGAAAACAAACTGGGAGCATTTGAAGTGCAGCCCGATACTGAAAACACCCTTAACGTAGCGGTTGGGGCAGAACCATTGATGGAAAAATATCCGGTACGCTTCCCGGCCACAGGACTGACGGAAATGGCCATCGGAAATTACGGATATTCCAAACGATTGGGCCAAGGGATTATCGGGACCACTTCTTTGAAGAATACGTATGAATTGCTGCTGGACGGTAAGCAGGCAGAATACAGGGAAATTTGGACATCCTTGATCAACGGACTTCGGAAGCAAACCCAGAATACGGGCGCATTTCGGTCGGAATCCAACTGGGCATTTATTGACGAACCTTACGATTTTTCGTTTTTTACATCGGAAGAAATCCCGGTAGTGACCTTAGAAAATCAGTATCGGGTTCCATTATTAAAAAACACTGTGGTTCATGATGAATGGCAAGGAAGGGTCTATCCTAAGGAAAAGGGTTGGCATGAATTGGCATCGGAACTGGATAGTGAGGCTTCCCAAAATTTTTATGTTATGGAGGCGGGAAACTGGAATTCCTTGACCGCCCAAAATACCCTAAAACGGAACAAGGGATTCTTTGATTCTACGGTTACGGACCAAAAGGAAAAATTCCTGCCCCAAAGCATTCCTACCATCTGGTTTTTTATGGGTTTTCTTTTGATCATGGGATTTTTATGGCTCCTGCCAAAGATAAAATAGGTTACAATTGTTTCAATGCAAAAGCCATTCTATAAATTTACACCATGAATCTAGTCGTTGACATAGGGAATACCTTCGTGAAGTTTGCCGTATTTGACAAAAATACCTTGATTTTTGACGAACGGTTTAAACTGGAGGAGTTTACGGCCAGGGTCAAAAAACTTTTTAAGCGTTACCCGGGCATAGAAAGGGCCATCTATGCATCCGTAGGTGCCACCGATAAAACCTACCTTACTGTTCTGACCTTGTTCTGTAAGGTACATGTGCTTTCCCATGAATCCAAAGTCCCATTTAAGAACAGTTACGCCACGCCCCAAACGTTGGGAATCGATAGAATTGCCCTGGTAACGGCCGCTTTTTATCATGCGCCCCATAAAAATACGCTAGTGATAGATGCCGGTACCTGTATCACCTATGATATGGTGAACGATTTTGACGAATACCTTGGAGGGGCCATCTCCCCAGGACTGGAAATGCGCTACAAGGCCATGCACCAACAGACTTTGGCATTGCCGCTGCTTCCTATGGAGGCACCACTGGATTTAATAGGAAATACCACCAACAGCAGTATGCACAGCGGTGTCGTCAATGGTGTTTGTGCCGAATTGGACGGAATAATCGATCAATATGCAACCCGTTTTAAAGATTTAACAGTTATTTTAACAGGGGGTGATAGTCATTTTTTGTCTAAAAGACTAAAAAATACCATCTTTGCGGATTCCAAATTCCTGCTAAAGGGACTTAATTATTTGCTGGAATACAATAAGCACTAGATGATCAAGAAAATTGTAATTGCAATAGTGTGCATGGCCTCCGCGGGCATGTATGCTCAAAATGGTACGGTTTCTCCCTATTCGTTTTTCGGTATTGGTGACTTAAGGACTTCGGCAACGGTTGAAAACCAAATGATGGGTCATATTGGGGTCTATGCGGATAGTATTCATCTAAATTTACAGAACCCTGCGGCCTATGGAGAATTAGGCCTGGACGTAATGGATAAAGTGGGTCTGGTGACGTATACGGCCGGGATTTCCAACAAACAGGTGCGGCTCAAAAGTTTTGAGGAAGAACAGAGTAGCTCCCTGACCACGTTGGACTATCTATCTTTAGGTTTTAGTCTGGGAAAAGGTCTTGGAATGGGATTTGGGATTATGCCCTATTCCTCCGTAGGCTATAATTTTGTGGATGAAACTTCCAGCAGTGGTCAAGCATTGACAAACATCTTCAGCGGGGAAGGGGATTTGACTAAGGTGTATTATTCCGTGGGCTATCAAATTATAAAGGACCTTAGCCTGGGTGTAACCATAAACTATAATTATGGTACTTTGTCCAATGAAAGGCTCCAACAAATCGAGGATGTGCAGTTTGGTACTTTTGATAGAAGGTCCTCCCAAATAAACGGGTTTGATTTTAATTATGCCCTCTTGTATACCCCACAGATCAGTGAGGACCATACCTTACATACTTCCGTTAGGGTAAATACCCAAGGAAATTTGGTTTCAAGGAACAATAGGAATATCGGTTCGTTCTCAGTCGCCAGCGGCACCAATATCGAGAACTTAGAGGTTGATCTGGAGGCAATCAACCTCAGAAATACGGAATTTAAGATTCCTACTACCACTACTTTAGGGTTGGGTTATGGAATGGATTTTAAATGGTTTTTAGGTGCAGAATATAGTTTTCAGGGGTTGGGTTCCTTTGAAAATCCTTTTTTAGGAACTAATAATATAGAATACAACGACGCCAGTTCCTTGGCCTTGGGTGGTTTTATAACACCTGATGCAAGGTCTTTTGATAGCTACTTAAAAAGAATTACCTATCGAGCAGGCGTGCGTTTGGACAAGACCGGAATGGTGGTCAACGATGTGGACATAAATAATTTTGGCATAACTTTTGGATTAGGGTTACCATTGGGACGAAGTTTCTCCAATCTCAATGTTGGTTTTGAGCTGGGCAGAAGGGGAACCACCAGGGCGAATTTGATAGAGGAGAGTTACTTTAAGGTCAATGTAGGCCTTTCTTTAAACGATCGATGGTTCCAAAAACGAAAGATTAATTGATAAATTTTTAGTACATTAACCACTTTTAAAATTAGAACGATGAAAACTAAACTTTACTTCGCGGCAATTGTGTTCCTTGGGATGATGGGAGTAAGTAATGCACAGGCGCAAAACCCTGAATGTATGACGAACCTGTCTATATTTTCAGAGCATGCAAAAGTTAAAAATTATGATGCGGCTTATGAGCCATGGAAAAAGACATATGAGACCTGTCCTCAGTTGAACAATGCGATCTATGTCTATGGTGAGCGCATCCTGAACGATAAAATTGAAAAATCTACCGGAGCTGAAAAGGAAGGGTATATCAATGAGCTTATGGGGCTTTATGACAACAAGCTTGTCCACTTTTCCTCAAAGACCAGTCCTGGAGAAACTATGGTGGATAAGGCAATGGTAATGTATGATAACAAAATGGCCGACGATTCCAAAATGTACAGCATGTTGTCTGAAGCTTTCAGCAAGGATAGGGAGAATTTCACCAACCCAAAAGCTTTGTATCTATACTTCTCAAGTTTAGTGGATTTGCACGAAGCAGGTAAAAAGGAACTTCAAGAGGTTTTTGACGTATATGATGACGTAACTGCAAAAATCGATGAGGAGAACGAAAAGCTTACGGATAACATTGCTAAGTTACTTCCAAAGGAAGAGGCCGGTACGTTGACCTCAAAGGAGCAAAGGTCTCTTAAAGTTTACAATTCCTACTCAGAAAACTACGGTAAAATTGCCGGGAGCATCGATTCTAAATTAGGAAAATTGGCAGATTGTGAAAACCTAATTCCCCTATACGAAAAGAGTTTTGAGGAAAAGAAAGGTGACGTGAAGTGGGTAAAAGCTGCAGTGGGAAGAATGTATAATAAGGAATGTACGGAAGACCCAATGTTTAAAAAATTGGTGGAGGTACAAGCACAACTTGCACCATCAGCGGATACCTATGTATATTTAGGTTCCTTGAAAAAGTCAAGTGGCGATACCAATGGTGCTGTAGCGGATTACAACAAAGCATTGGAACTGGAAACGGATGCTAAAAAGAAGTCGAATATCGCTTACAAAATTGCGACTAGTTATACTAAATCAAGTAGATCTACTGCAAGAAGTTACGCCCAAAAGGCAATTGATGCCAATCCGGCGAACGGTAGAGCTTATTTGTTGATTGCAAGCTTGTATGCTGGTAGTGCCAACGAATGTGGGAACACCCCATTTGAAAAGCGTGCCATCTATTGGAAGGCAGCTGATATGGCAAGACAGGCCGGTAGGGTAGACCCTGCGTTAAGTGGAAGGGCCGGCCAGGCTGCGGCTAGTTACAACGCAAAAGCACCAACCAAGGAGATGATTTTCAGTGCCGGGATGGCAGGACAATCGGTATCTTTCTCTTGTTGGGTAGGAGGAAGTGTAAAGGTACCTTCATTATAAAATGACAATACATTTTGTAGATATATTTAAGGGCATTGCCATGGTTTCCATGGCAATGCTTTTTTTTTCATGCAAGGATAATTACAAACGGGTTGGCGAAGAAGCCAAGAAGGAAATTTTTCCGCAGGGTGTCGCAAAGAATTTTGTGTTGACCTATACGGAAATTCCAGAAAACCTGAGTGCTGAAGATACAGGGAGTTCTAAGGTGTTGGCCGTAATTTCCGGGCCTCTTCGCAATGACTTTGACAATTTGAAATTTCCACACCAGACCTTTCCTGAAGGGGTTTTGGTGGAGATATTCAATGAGAGGAATGAAAGGACGACCATACAGGCCGATCAAGGTATTTATTTCACGGCAACGGACGTCATTGATCTTCAGGGAAACGTGGTGATCAAGGGCCATGATGGTAAAATGTTGGAAGCCCCACAGTTGTACTACGACCAAGAAAACGAGTGGGCTTTTACCCAGGAAAAGTTTAAGTTTACAAATCCGGAGGATGGTACCGTTATGGACGGCGAGGGGATGGACATAAAAAAGGACCTCACCTTCTTGAACGCCCATAAAACCTACGGTCTAATGTTGATTAAAGAAGAAAAGGATGATTAAGATTTTACGTTATACGGAATACCTATACGTTGTAGTAGCTGTTTTTTCGATCTACAGGGTTTATACGGATTGGAATACAGATAGAAGTATGGCCTACATTTTCATTTTTTTTGCTGTCGTTTCCATAGGGATGTTTCTATTCCGAAGAAATTATCGCAAAAAATTCGAGCAGCGCTCAAAGGATAATCAAAAATAGCGGTGGACAGTAGTATCGTAATTATTGTACTTTCCTTACTTTTTTCAGCTTTTTTCTCTGGAATGGAAATCGCTTTTGTATCCGCGAACAAAATCCATATTGAAATTGAGAAAAAGCAGGCTGGATTTCTCGCCAAGGTATTGACAAGGCTCACCAAAAGGCCTTCCAAGTTTATTGCGACCATGCTAATTGGTAACAATATAGCCCTAGTGGTGTATGGTCTTTTTATGGGTGAAGTGCTTATGAACTGGTTTTTGGGTATGCATCCTGAAAATGAAATCGTTAGGGTCTTTTTGACGGATTTCAGTCTATTGACCCAAACCATCATCTCAACTTTGGTTATTTTGATTACGGCCGAGTTTCTCCCCAAAGTACTGTTTCAAATCTATGCGAACAGTTTATTGAAGTTACTTGCCATTCCTGCTTATCTGTTTTATTTGGCATTTAGTTTGGTATCGGATTTTGTCATCTATGTTTCGGATTTCATATTGAAATACATCTTTCGTACCTCTGGAGACGAGGTCCAATTGGCATTTACCAAATTGGAACTGGGGGATTATATTACGGAACAAATGGAAACGGTTGAAGAGGCCGATGAGGTGGATTCCGAAATCCAAATTTTTCAAAATGCGTTGGAGTTTGCAGAGGTCAAGGCCCGTGAGGTCATGGTTCCCAGAACTGAAATTACCGCTGTGGAAATACATGAAACGCCTAAAAATCTTGCCAAGTTGTTTACGGAAACCGGCTATTCCAAAATATTGGTTTTCAAGGATACTATTGACAATGTCATAGGTTATGTACATTCCTATGAACTATTCAAAAAGCCCAAGACCATTAAGAGTATCCTGCTTCCAGTCGAATTTGTTCCAGAAACCATGCTCATTCAGGATATATTGAATGTGCTGATCAAAAAGCGGAAAAGTATAGCTGTTGTTTTGGACGAGTATGGAGGGACTTCCGGTCTAATGACCGTAGAGGACATTGTAGAGGAGCTTTTTGGGGAAATTGAGGACGAGCATGATACCACCGACCTGAAGGAGGAACAAATCGACGAACGAAACTATTTGTTCTCGGCTCGATTGGAAGTGGATTACATCAACGAAAGCTACAAACTTGAACTGCCCATTGGTGATGAGTTTGAGACCTTGGGAGGTCTTTTGGTGCATCAAGTTGGGGAAATTCCTGAAAAGGATTCGGAAATAACGATCGATCATTTTAAGTTCATCGTTTTGGAGGTTTCCAACACCAAAATAGATTTGGTTTCCCTGGAACTTTTAAAGGAGGATTAACAGATTTACTCGGATATTCCAAGTGGTGGAAATCAAAATATTGGGAGCCGAAGCAACCATATTTTACGTGCCATTTTAGTTTTTATTATTTCAATTAAAAATGGTAATTTCGCCAACTGATTTTAACTTTTTGATTCGATAGGATGGCAGTTTTAGAAAACATTAGAAAGCGTACCACGGTATTGATACTGATTATAGGTCTGGCACTATTCGCCTTTGTGATTTCTGGGGTATTTACAAGTAGTAATTTTGGGGCCGGAGGTAAAATAGGTTCTTCCGTAGCCGAAATCAATGGGAAGGAAATATCCATAGACGAGTTCAGGCAGAAGGTGGAAACGGCTTCCCAAAGAATGGGGCCAACGGTTTCTTCCATGCAGACCATGAACCAGGTCTGGGATCAAGAGGTAAGAAGGAGCATTTTGGAAGAACAATTTGAGGATTTGGGAATCGGCATCGAGCAGGACCAAATCGTAGATTTTTTAAGAACTACCGGATACGCCCAAAATCCCGAGTTCCAGAACGAGAACGGGGTTTTTGACCCTAACAGGTTCCGCTCCACGGTATTGGATTGGAAGAACAACAACCCGGCCCAGTACGATTTTTGGTTACAGACCGAAAAGGAAATCGTTCAAATGGCAAAGGAGCAAACATACTTTGACCTTATCAAGGCAGGTGTGGGCGCTACTTTAAAGGAAGGGGAACTGGATTATAAATTGGCCAACGAGAAAATGGATATTCGGTATGTGAGGGTTCCGTATTCCTCAATTCCGGACAGTACTATAACGGTAACCAAGAGCGAGATTTCGGCCTATGTGAACGAACATAAGGATGATTTTAAACAGGACCCTGCCCGTGATATCCAATTTGTTTATTTTAGTGAAAAACCATCGGATGCGGATGATTTGGCCGTGAAGGAAGCGATTACCAAATTGTTGGATGATACTGTGGAGTACAATGCACAGACCGATAGGAACGATACCATTGCCGGCTTTCGAAATACCCAGGACATGGAGGCTTTCCTGGACAGGAATTCCGATATCAAATTCGATACCATTTATAAAGCGAAAAAGAACCTGCCTTCCAGTGTGGCCGATACCTTAATGACCTTAAATGTGGGTGAAATTTACGGGCCTTACAAAGATGCCGGTTCCTATAAGGTTTCCAAAATGATGGGTAGAAGGCCCAATGGCTCCGTAAAGGCCAGCCATATTTTGATTGCCTATGAAGGTGCCACAAGAGCCAATCCAGAAGTTACCAGAACCAAGGAAGAGGCAGAAAAGGAGGCAACGCGATTACTGGCAGAGGCAAAAAAATCTGGAGTGGTATTCGCAGAATTGGCAAGGGATAACTCTGATGGCCCATCCGCACCCAATGGTGGTGATTTGGGATATTTCCAACAAGGAACCATGGTGCCCGCTTTCAACGATTTTGCCTTTGGGAATGACGTCGGAACTATCGGGATGGTAGAGACCGATTTTGGTTTCCATGTAATAAAAGTCGATGATAAGGAAGATTTGGTTCAAATCGCCACCTTGTCCAGAGAGGTAACGGCATCCGAAGAAACGACCAATAAATTGTTTACCGATGCCACCAAGTTTGAAATGGAAACAATTGCTGATGAAAGCGCATTCTCCGAAATAGCACAGAAAAGTGAGTATTTGGTTCGTCCCGTAAACAAAATAAAACAACTGGACGAGAACCTTCCAGGTTTGGGTGCCCAAAGAGCTATTGTTCAGTGGGCCTTTAATGAAGATACCGAAGTTGGTGACATCAAACGATTCAATATCAACGATGGTTATACCATAGTACAATTAACGGGCATATACAAAGAAGGACTAATGACTGCCGAGGATGCTTCGGCCACCGTACTTCCTATTATTAGAAAGGAAAGAAAAGCAGCGCAAATTATGGCCGCTAACCAAGGTAAGGACATGAATGCCATTGCTTCGGACAACAATACAACGGTTTCAACGGCAAGTGCCCTAACCGTAAAGTCGCCTACCATTCCTGGTGCGGGTAGCGAACCGGTAATCGTGGGTACTGCCTACGGAATGAAAGAAGGCGAAACTTCAGGTCTTTTGGAAGGGAACACAGGTATTTTTAAAATTGAGGTAACCAAGAAAACCGAGGCCCCTAAATTGGACAACTACGCTACATATGCGAATACCTTAAAGACCAATTCGGCCAATAGGGTGAATTCTGATGTGTACAATGCCCTAAAGGAGTCCTCTGAAATTGAGGATAAAAGAGCTACCTTTTATTAATAGTTCGTATCTATAAAATTGAAAGCCTTCCACTTGGAGGGCTTTTTTTATAATACCATGCTGGAATAGGGTAGTATGGTATCGTATCCCTTTTGGCGGAAATATTGCATATCGTCCATAGTTCCGGTTGCCAAAATAAAATCCCCGCCCCAAGCTCCCAGGCTTTTGATACAGCCTTGATAGTCGGGAAAAAGTTGGTTTTTAATCGTTTCGACTTTTAATGTTTTGGAAAGTAAATGCTCATGCCTATTTATTACAGTTTCAAATGTTCCAAGATCTTTCGCTGCTATAAGTTGAGTGGTAAGACCGTTTATTTGGGCAATAAGCTCAATTTTATCAATATTTAATTGACGATAAGCCTTAATAGCATCCCTGCTATTTTGCTTCTTGTTTAAATAAATAAAGAAAAGTCGGTCTTTAAAAATTGGGTCAAAATTTACCTTTTCTACTTTAGGATTGCCCCCCATTTTATGATAAACGATGGGAGTGTCGTTCTGGGCACACGCAATATCGTATCCACTGCCGCCAAAAGTAGCTTCCAGAATTTTATAGGGATCCACTTGTGCCCATTGGGAAATGTTATTGATGAGGGTAGATGAGGATCCTAGGCCCCAATCTTTGGGAAAGGTCAATTTCGTGTTGACATAAACGCCATTGCAAGCATCCAAAAAGGAAGGACTCAAAGCTTTGGTTTCCCTTAAAATGGTGATTAATCTTTCGGCGGATTGTACGTCGGAGGTGGCGAGAATGCTGAAATCTTTTAGGGATAGGTCCGCCGTAAACCATGGGATTTTTTTGTCTGTCAGGCTTTGCCAGTTGATTTGGCCCGTAGTCGCGTTTTTTACGGATAAATATTGACCAAATTTGGTAGGTATTGCAAGTCCATTTGCACCATCCAAAATGGCATACTCGCCCGTAAGCAACAATTTTCCGTTGCCGTAAAACTCGGTCATCTATTTTCGTAGGTTTTCAAGGGCGTTCAAAACACCCCTATGGGTTACCGTATGGGTTTTGAAATGAGCTAAGATGGCTTCTTTTTCTTTGTCGGTCGCGTTATGTTGGTTCAGGATATTCATCAAATGCATTTTCATATGACCTTTTTGAATCCCGGTGGTAACCAAGGAGCTTACCGCCGCAAAGTTCTGTGCAAGACCCGCCACGGCCATGATCTGCATTAACTCTACCGCCGAAGGTTGCTGTAGTATCTCCAGATTGAGTTTCACCAAAGGATGCAGCTTTGTGAGTCCGCCAACGGTGCCCACTGCCAAGGGAATCTCTATCCAGAAAGAGAATACTTCACCCTCGATTCTGGCATGCGTCAAGCTGCTGTAAGTTCCGTCCTTGGCGGCATAGGCATGCGCGCCGGCCTCAATGGCCCTAAAATCGTTTCCCGTGGCCAATACAACGGCATCGATTCCATTCATGATACCCTTATTATGGGTTACGGCCCTGTACGGCTCAACTTTGGCAATTTCCACGGCACGCACCATTTTTTCGGCGAAATCCCTGGGCGATATATCCTGGGTAAGGTCCAATTGGTCAATGGGACAACGCACTTCGGCCTTTACCAGGCAATTGGGCACATAGTTGGACAAAATGCTCATCACGACCTCCAACTGTTTTTCCTGCTCCGAAAAATCGGGATGTGCCAAAGCCTCTTTTTTAAGTGTTTCGGCAAACTGTTCCAAACAACTATTGATAAAGTTCGCGCCCATTGCATCTTGGGTCTCAAACGTACAATGCAGTTGATAGTAATTTAGGAGCTCACTAGTTTTGTCCTTTAGAATAATGTCCTTGATTCCGCCTCCTCGCTTTTGCATGCTCTGGGTCAAATGGTCTGCTTCGGACAACAACGTTGGTTTAATATTTTTGAAGAAATCCAATAGTTTGGACGCATTCCCGTGGTACATGAAATGTACCTGGCCCACTTTTTCCGTACCCAAGACGGTGGTCCTAAAACCTCCCCGGCCCTCCCAAAATTTGGCCGCCTTACTGGCGGCGGCAACTACGGAGCTTTCCTCAATGGCCATGGGAATGGCGTAAAGCCTATCGTTGATCAAGAAATTTGGGGCAATGCCCATCGGCATATAAAAATTACTAATGGTATTTTCTATAAACTCGTCATGGAGTTGCTGCAACTGCGAATCCGAATTCCAGTAGGATTCTAGGATTTTTTTTGATTCTTTGGGATTTTGGGTATAGTTGGCGGCGATCCATTCGATTTTTTCTGATTTGGATAGCTTGGAAAAACCTGCAATGGGCTTCTTCATTCTCTAGGGTTTCTTGGGTAAATCGGGTAACTTTTTTAGTTTAAACCAGGCCGTGAAACGGTAGTTTCTAGGGTAAAGATAATCATAATGGACCTAATGCAAACCAACGTGAAAGCATCGTTAAAAATCAGGTCTTTTTGAATGGATTCCGAGGTTTTTTAGAGAATTAGTGGTAAACTTGGAGAATTTAACATATTTCATTATTTCATGCGAAAATTTTACGTGCTGGTACTTTTCTTGATCGGTTTTCAATCGGCTGTTATCGCCCAACAAAAAAAAATCACGGTAGCCGAAATTTACTCCGGGACCTTTAGTACCCAAGGTCTTGATGTGCTTCGCTCCATGAATAATGGCAGACAATATACCGTGCTGAACTTTGACCCCGCCAGAAAGGTTTCTACAATAGACAAATACGATTATAAAACCTTGGAAAAAGTTGAAACCATCGTTTCCTCGGATGCTTTGGACGGTGTCCCCTACTTTTCATCCTATGAATTCAGCAATGACGAGTCAAAGGTGTTATTGGCCACGGAAGTGGAATCGATTTTTAGAAGGTCCACATTGGGGGTTTTCTATGTCCTTGATATCAAAACCAAGGAGCTGGTAAAGATCAGTGAAATGAAAATTCAGGAACCTGCCTTGTCGCCCAACGGTGAAAAGGTGGCCTATGTTAGGGACAACAACCTGTATGTGATGGACCTGACGACAGGGAACACCCAACAAATTACCAAGGACGGCAAAAAGAATGAAATTATCAATGGTATAACGGATTGGGTCTATGAGGAGGAATTTGCCTTCGTGCGTGCCTTTGCATGGAACAGTAACGGGACCAAGATCGCTTTTTTAAGGTTTGACGAAACCAAGGTGCCGGAATTTTCCATGGACCTATACGGTACAGAAAAATATCCTTCCCAAAACGTGTTCAAGTATCCAAAGGCCGGCGAGGACAATGCCATCGTGAGCCTTCATTTGTTGGATGTTGCCAGTGGAACAATTTCCGGGGTTGATCTAGGCAATCCTTATTATATCCCTCGAATAAAATGGATGAACAATCCCAACTATTTGAGTGTGCAGACCATTAATAGACATCAAAACGACCTGCGTTTGCATGAGGTGAACGTCAATACGAATGCGGTTCGATTACTGTTACAGGAAACGGATGAGGCCTACGTAGATATTACGGACGACCTTACTTTTTTGGCCGATGACAGTTTTATTTGGACGAGCGAGAAGGACGGTTGGAACCATATTTATTTGTACAATTCCGATGGGGAACTGATGAACCAAATCACCAAAGGCCCATGGGAAGTTACCCGTTACTATGGCTACGACCAAAATGGGGACAAGGTATATTATCAATCCACCGAAAATGGCTCCATAAACAGGGGCGTTTACAGTGTGGAGAGCGATGGGAAAAATAAGCGGGATTTGGCCATTGACGAAGGGACCAATAGCGCATCCTTTAGTGCCGACTTCAGTTACTTCATCAACACGTTCTCCAACGCTACCACACCTCCCGTCTACACCCTGCACAAGGCCTTAACGGGCAAAAAACTTAAGCACATTAAGGATAATACCGTGCTTTTGGAAAAGATGGAAGGCTATGTTTTAAACCCACGGGAGTTTTCCACCATCAATATCAATGGTAACGATTTGAATATGTACATAATCAAGCCGCAGGATTTTGATGCTTCCAAAAAATATCCCTTGTTGATGTACCAATATAGCGGTCCCGGCTCCCAAAGTGTGAGCAATACATGGTATAGTGCCAGGGATTATTGGCATCAGGTGCTGGTTGCAGAAGGTTATATTGTTGCCTGTGTGGACGGCCGAGGTACCGGATTCAAGGGAAGGGATTTTAAAAAGACTACGTATTTGAATTTGGTAAAGTACGAAACCGAAGATCAGATTGCAGCAGCCAAAAAATTAAGTGAAAGGCCGTATATCGATGCAGCAAGAACGGGTATTTGGGGGTGGAGTTTTGGCGGTCACATGGCAACCAATTCCCTGCTTAAGGGAAATGACACCTTTGAAATGGCCATTGCCGTTGCACCGGTGACTTCCTGGCGTTTCTATGATACCATCTATACAGAGCGTTTTATGAGGACCCCAGCGGAAAACCCTAGTGGATATGACGACAACTCGCCCTTTAATTATCCTGAACTTTTAAAAGGGGATTTCTTGTTGATACATGGTTCTGGCGATGACAACGTTCATGTGCAGAATACCATGCGGATGATAGAAGCGCTGGTGCAGGCCAACAAACAATTTGAATGGGCAATTTATCCAGATAAGAACCACGGTATTTATGGTGGTAATACCAGAATCCATTTATTCAACAAGATGACCAATTTTGTAAAGGAACATTTATAAACAACCCATAAACCAAACCAAGAACTATGGATATTACTTCAAAACCCAGCAAGGATAGCTTCAAACATCCAAAAGGATTGTATGTGCTTTTTACCGCAGAAATGTGGGAACGTTTCAGCTATTATGGTATGCGTGCCATTTTGATACTTTTTATGACTACGGACGTAGCATATGAAGGTTTGGGGTTGACCACAGAAACTGCGGGCGCGGTATACGGCCTTTATACCGCATCTGTTTATTTGATGACCTTACCCGGTGGATGGTTGGCCGATAACATTTTCGGGCAACGAAAAGCCGTTTTCTATGGCGGTGTCCTGATCATGATTGGCCATCTAATTTTGGCCATCCCAGGTTCTCCCATAATATTTTTTACGGGATTGGCCTTTGTAGCTTTGGGAACCGGGTTGTTGAAAGGAAATATCAGTACGTTGGTTGGGGAATTATACTCAAAGGACAGTGGTGCAAAAAGGGACGCAGGATTTTCCATATTCTATATGGGAATAAACTTGGGTTCTTTCTTAGGTCAGATTTTTGTGCCATTATTGGCAGAGTATAACTGGCATCTTGGCTTTGGACTTGCCGCTGTTGGTATGTTGTTTGGATTGATTGCCTTTAAGGTATACTCCCCAAAGTATTTGGCCGACATTGGCGTTGAACCCAAAGTCAAATCTGCAGGAGTAGAAAAAACATCCTCCAATACCTCAATATCCATTTTAATTATTGCGATAGTCTTGATTTCCCTTTTTCTGTTGCAGTTCTTAGGTTATATTGATGTGACAACAGCTACGGGAATTGCACAGGCACTTGGTCTAATCATCGTTTTGATAACCATGGGTTACTTCATAAACATTTTGTTCAATGGGGGTTTGAACACTATCGAGAAGAAACAGGTGGGGGTTATTTTTATACTTTTTGTAGGGATAGCTATATTTTGGTCCGGTTTTGAACAGGCGGCTTCTTCTTTGAATTTGTTCGCTAGGGACTTTACCGACAGGTTTATAGGAGGTTGGGAAATGCCAGCGGGGATGTTGCAATCCGTGAACTCCGCCTTTATAATAATTTTTGCACCCATCATAGGGGCATTATGGGTAAAACTGGCAGCAAGGAATATAAATATAAGAACGCCATTAAAGTTCGCTGTTGGACTTATTTTATTAGGTGCCGGTTTCTGGGTGATGGTTGGTGCCGCCAATGTTGCGGCAAGTGGTACCAAGGCTGGAATGTTCGCTTTAATTCTCACCTATTTTCTGCACTCCATTGGAGAGTTGACCATTAGTCCCGTTGGTCTGAGTGCTACAAGCAAGTTGTCCCCGGCCAAATACTTGGGCCAAATGATGGGAATTTGGTTTGTTGGGGCGGCCCTGGGCAATTTGATCGCCGGATTGATAGGTGGCAATTTTGATCCTGAAAATGTCCTTGAAATGCCCAATATTTTCTTGAACGTCGTTTGGGTTTCCGTTGGGGCCGGAATTATTTTCTTGGTAGCCGGACCCTTTATCAAAAAATGGATGGGCGATGTAAATTAAGCCTATTCAATATCAAAAGCGTAATATCCCATTTCACCTGTATAGTGGAATGGGATATCGTATTTTTTACAGGTCGCTCTCCAGGATTCGATAAAGCTTGGGTAGTTGCTTCCATCTGCAATGACTTCCATGGGATTGGTTTCCAAAATAAGGCGTTCCAAGTTTATTTTGGGCGACGCCGTCAGTAGCATTATGGAACTGGAATTCAGTGGCAGATAAACGCCCAAGCTATCGATTATTTGTAAGGAAGTCCCATTGATAAGGTAGCTGTTTTTAATGGGAAGGTAATCGGTTTGGGTTATGCGTTCTTGTACGCGGTAATTCGCTATCAACTGTTTTGCATTGGTAGTGTCCGTGGTGAACACATGCAGGTTTTTTCCCTTCCTATCTAGTAACACCGAATTTTTTATCTGATGTAGCAGGAGGATTTCTTTAATGTTGTCCGATTTATATTCCTGATACATCGTGTATCCTTGGAACATCAAAAGGAAACCCAAAAACAACATAAGGCGTTTATAGTTTGTTTTGGAGAAAGCATATATCAGGGAGCCTATAAGAAGGTATCCCAAGAGCAGTTGTACACTGTCAAAGGAAATGGATTTAAAAACAAAGGCTTCCTGATCGGCAATCCAGCCAACGATTCGGTTCATGAGACCAATAATCCCATTGTAAACCGAAATCAATTGACTTGGGGCAATGTCCAAAAGCGACAGGAAAATGATACAGATTCCCATTCCCAATATGACCCCTAAAAAAGGGACGATCAATAAATTTGCGATAAAGAACAAGCCCGGAAACTGATGAAAGTAAAACAGGCTTATAGGCAATACCCCCAATTGGGCGGCGATACTTACCGACAATAATTGCCATAGATACCGCACAATCCTGTTCTTTGGATACCACCAACGCTGTAAGAGTGGAAATATCCAAACAATGGCGAAAACAGCCGCGTAGCTCATTTGAAAACCGACTTGGAACAGCAGGTTTGGATTAATGACCAACAAGATGAAGAACATGGACAGGGCCAGAATGTTGAAACTGTTCGAGGGCCTGTTCAGGTACATGGCATAGGCCACAAACGTGAACATGGCGCATGCGCGTATGATGGAGGGTGAAAGCCCCGCAATAAACGCAAACGCCCAAAGAAATAAAACCGTAAGCAGCAGACTTATTTTTTTGCCGTTCGGGATGCTATGCAACGGTTTTAGAAGATATTGAATGAGTAGTAACAGGATGCCCACATGAAGTCCGGAGACGGCCAAAATGTGTACGGCACCGGCATCGACATAGTTGGAGTATGTTTCCTCTGAAATATTGGCACGTTCGCCCAGAAGCAGTGCTTGGATAATCGAAAGTTGCTCGGTGCCAAAATTTTCCTTTTTCAGTTTTTGGATGATATCGCTTCGGATTTCTTGTGCATAACCGATCAAGGTCCTAGATGGATTAGGTAAGGTGACAAAGTTTTCATCCGAAAGTCTCAGGGAATGATACACGCCGTTTCGCTCCATATACCTTTTAAAGTCGAACTGATGTGGATTTACTATCGGTTTTATGTCATATATATGTGATCGCACCACCAATTCTTGGTCTACCGTTAAGAGCTTTGAGGCACTATCCAATGGCTGATTTACCAGTAGTTGCCCTACGGATTTCGTATCGTCAACCGTCAAAACCGATGCTATGTAGTTCTGTGAATAGGCATTCGGCTTTAAAGTCTCCCGTATTTTTATATGAAGTTTAGAAGCATCGGTCGTGGCAATCTTACTAAAATGATGGTCGTAGGGAATAGGCTGGTATTGCACGTAGGAAAACATGCCGAGTAGTATGACGGACACCCCTGCCATAATTTCGAATCTCGAACCTTTAGTATCCTTTCGAATGAATAGATACCCCAAAATGGCAAAGCTTACCAACAAAATACCGAAGCAATATTCCAAGGGTAGGGGAAAGAAAAATCCAATAAGAATGCCCAGAATCAGCAGTAGCGTACCCTTGATCGGGACAAACGCCAACAATCTCATGTTATAAAATTCTTGTGGCCTTTACAAAGGCTTGGTTCCAAAAACCGTCCCGCAGTGAAGAAATGGTCACGCCCCTAGATGTGGAGGCGTGTATGAATTTTATTTCGTCATTTTCAACGGTTACCACCATACCCACATGGTTGATCCGTTTGGAACCACGGGTAGTCTTGAAAAAAAGCAAATCGCCTTTTTCAATATCCTTCACCCGGATTCTCGTACCTCTTTCTGCCATGCGGCTTGAGGTTCTGGGAAGCTCCACATCATGTTCGCTGAAGGACACATATAAAAGTCCGGAGCAGTCCATACCTTTTCGGGTGGTACCGCCATATTTGTAACGCACACCGGAAAATGTCAATGCGGTATTGATGATATTATCGGCTTTGGTAGCATTTCCCTTTGGAGCCTCAATTACTTCAGAATCTATTGGGGTGTCCCCCTCTTTAATTTTGGTACCGTTTCTTCGGGCCTCATACGCCGCAGTAACGGATATGGTACGTTCGTTTGGGGTCGCCTTTTTTTTGGAACTGCCGCAACTGGCAAATAAAATAAGTAGCAATAAGGTGGAGAAGTAGCGCATGGATTTCAAGTAGCATCTTTTACTTGAACATCAAAATTAGAGAATTATTTTATAACGGACTGGTTTGCACTAGGATTTGGCGTTCGCCACTATGGCCTGTGCGGCATTCTTGCTGGCACCGATCCCGCCCAATTTGTGCCTAAGGTCTTTGTAATCCTTCAGGATTTCTTCTCGTTTTGTTCCGGTCAATATGGCTGATAATTCTTTTCTGAGTCCTACGGTATTTAAGTCGTTTTGAATTAATTCTGTTACCACTTCCTTGTTCATGATAAGGTTCACAAGGGAGATGTATTTTAATGTGATGATCCTCTTTGCAATTTGGTAGGAAATCCAATTGGCCTTGTAGCAAACCACTTGGGGCACCCCAAAAAGCGCTGTTTCCAAGGTGGCCGTTCCACTGGTGACCAATGCTGCCGATGCTATGGAAAGCAGGTCGTAGGTACTGTTTTTTACCATTTTCACATTGTTCCCTTCTAAAAAGGGTACGTAAAATTCGGGTTCCAAACTGGGAGCGCCCGCGATTACAAATTCGTAGCCGGGAAAGTCCTTTGTAATGGACAGCATTACGGAAAGCATTTTTTGTACTTCTTGTTTTCGGCTTCCCGGTAACAAAGCTATTACGGGTTTACCTTGATCGATATCAGAAGATTTTCTAAATTTTGCTTTGTCCAGTTCCGGCCGATCGGAAATGGCATCGATCAACGGGTGGCCAACAAAATTTACGGGATAGCCATGATTCTTTTCGTAAAACTCCTTTTCAAAGGGAAGTATGACATGCATGGCATCGATATCCCTTTTGATCTTTTCGATCCTGCCTTCCCTAGAGGCCCAAATCTGTGGGGAAATATAGTAGTTGGTTTTATAACCATTCTCCTTGGCCCATTTGGCAATACGTAGGTTGAAACCGGAATAATCTATAAAAACCAGGATATCTGGCTGGAAACTTTCAATATCGGCTTTACAAAAATTGATATTTTTAAAAATGGAACGTAGGTTCATCACTACCTCAAGAAAACCCATAAAGGCCATTTCCTTGTAATGCTTTACAAGGGTTCCGCCGGCCTGTTGCATTAAATCACCGCCCCAACAACGCACTTGAGCATCCGGATCCTCTACCTTAATGGCCTTGATGAGGTTGGAACCGTGCAGGTCTCCGGAGGCCTCTCCCGCTATGATGTAGTACCGCATGCTAGAAAACTTTGTAGTACAGGATTAACAAAGCTGTCAAAATAGTGGCAATCAGCACGCCCTTGGCGCGGTTGTCCCTCTTGATCCTCAAAAACCCGAAGAAGGCGATCAGGTTTAAAATCGCACCTAGGGCCAATAGACTGCCCACATGCCCCTGTGAAACTGCCGCCTGATATGTTTCTGAAATGCTCAGGTCAGAAAATAAAACGATATAAGCCAAGGTTCCAAGGGTATTTGCTATGATACCGACTAAAAATCCAATGGTAAGCTCCTTTTTTATGTTCATTTCAGATTCCAATTATTAATGTCCTGTATTGCATGGTGGGCCGTTAGGTCAAACTGTGTGGGAACCACGGAAATATAGCCGTTGGCCAAGGCCCATTCGTCCGTATCCTCGCCTTTGTCCAAGAGTTCGAATTCGCCCGTCAACCAATAGTAGTCCTTGCCCATTGGGTTCGTCCTTTTGTCGAACTTTTCCTTCCAATTTGCTTTTGCCTGTCTACAGACCTTTATTCCTTTTATTTCCTTCTTTGGTAATTTGGGTATGTTCACATTGAGAACCACTCCTTTTGGAATACCGAACTTTAACGCCTCGCGTACAATTTTTTTAACGTATTTCTCCGAAGGGGCGAAGTCCGCCTCCCAATTATAGTCGCACAAGGAAAAACCTATGGCGGGCACCCCTTCTATTCCTGCCTCTATGGCGGCACTCATGGTACCGGAATATATCACGTTTATGGAAGAATTGGACCCATGGTTGATACCGCTGACACAGATATCGGGTTTTCGTTCCAAAAGTTCCTGAAGACCCAATTTTACACAGTCCGCCGGAGTTCCACTGCAACTATACTCCTCCGTACCCGTATGGCTAAGGTCCACTTGCATTTTTTTTGAATATAGGGTGCTGTCCAAGGTAATGGCATGCCCCATACCGGATTGTGGACTGTCCGGAGCGACAACCACAACGTCCCCTATCTCCTTCATGTAGGAGACCAAAGCACGAAGCCCTGGGGCCGTTATTCCGTCATCATTGGTTACCAATATCAAAGGTTTTCCCATGGTACATACTTTCCGGGTCAAAAATACGTTTTTAAATAGGATTTGCCGCTGGGCCCGTTTAACAAAAAATTAATTCCCAGTCCCCCAATTGGCATGGTTTTTTCTTTATCTTAGAGGATTTCGATACAAAAGTTGTCCACATAATCTTCAAATTCAAAGGTTTTGAAAAATAGATTTAAAAATATTTTTATGAAAAGAAATTTAGCCTATGTTCTTACGGTGATGCTGGTGGCGGTAGCCTCCTGTAGTTTTACCAATAAGTCGTTTGAGAATGACGACAAGGACAAACTGTTATTAGATTTGATTACATACGTTCTTGAAAAAGGCCATTACGAGCCAAAGGACATCAATGATGATTTTTCCGTTAGTGTTTTTGAGGACTTCATTGATGTGCTGGATCCCACCAAACGTTATTTTTTGGCTTCGGACATAGCCGATTTTGAACAATATAAGTTTCAAATCGATGATCAAATCAAGAATACGGATATTTCCTTCTTCAATTTGGTGTATGAAAGGTTGATAAAAAGGATGGGCGATGCCAAGGAAATCTATAAAGAGGTGCTTCAACAACCATTCGATTATACCCAAAACGAAAGTATCAGTATCAAGTACGAGGATGAGCCTTTTGCCTCCAACAAGGAAGAATTGAAGGAGCGTTGGAGGAAACAACTCAAATATGCCACTCTTGGAACATACGATTCCAAGATTTCACATGCCGAGAAACCGGCCGACGAGGCAGCGGCCGATGACCATGATCACAGCGCACATACCCCCGAGGAGGCAGAAATCGAATCCAGAAAATCTACGGAGGCCACCTTGGACGAGTTTTTCGATTTTGTGGACGATTTGGAGCGCAAGGATTGGTTCGTGCAGTATATCAACACCATAGTGGACGAGTTCGACCCCCATACCTTTTATTTTGCACCGGACGACAAGGAGAAATTTGACATGAACATGTCCGGGAAATTTGAGGGAATAGGTGCCAGGCTTCAGAAGAAGCCGGAAGGGGCGAAAATTGTTGAAATTATTTCTGGTGGACCCGTTTGGAGGGACCAGCGTTTGGAGGTTGGTGATGAGATCATCAAAGTAGGACAGAACGGGGAAGAACCCATCAACATTGTTGGAATGCGCTTGGATGACGCTATTAAATTGATAAAGGGCCCACAGGGAACCGTAGTCGATCTAACGGTGAGAAAAGTGGATGGATCTTTAGAGGAAATATCCTTGACAAGGGATGTGGTTGAACTGGAGGAGTCCTATGCAAAATCGGCCAACATAATTCGAGGCGATCAAAAATTCGGAATCATCAATCTTCCCAAATTCTATGTGGACTTTGAGGATTATAACGAAAGAAATGCGGCTACGGATGTTGCCAAGGAAGTAGAGCGACTTAAGGAAGAAGGTGCAGAGGGGCTTATTTTGGACCTCAGGGATAACGGTGGCGGATCCTTAAAAACGGTGGTTGAAATGGCCGGCCTGTTTATAAAGGACGGACCCATTGTACAGGTAAGATCGGGCAACAAGCAAAAAGAAGTGTATGACGATAACGATGAGCGAATCCAGTGGGACGGACCTTTGGTAATATTGGTCAACGAACTATCCGCATCAGCATCTGAAATATTGGCCGCCGCCATGCAGGATTATAAAAGGGCCATTGTAATAGGAAGCAAGCAAACCTTTGGAAAAGGAACCGTACAAAATGTAATTCCGTTGGACAATATCGTTCGAAGCAATGAACACGGGGATTTGGGAGCCATTAAATTGACCACCCAAAAGTTTTATAGGATCAATGGAGGTTCTACCCAGTTGGAAGGAGTGAAGAGTGACGTTGTGGTTCCGGATAAGTACAGTTACATAGACCTTGGGGAACGAGATCAGGCAAATCCTTTAAAATGGGATAAAATCACACCAGCTGATTATGAGGTTTGGAACGGATATTTGGATTATGAACAAACCGTGGCCAAGTCTAAAAAGCGAATGGCGAGCAATCCACAGATAAAATTGATAGAGGAGAATGCCAAATGGTTGAAATCCGAACAGGACGAAACTGAAATCTCGTTGAATTACGCCACCTACAAGGAAGAAAAGGAAAAAGACAAGGAGCAGTCCGATTACTTCAAGAATCTATCCGACTATGATTCGAAATTGACTTTCGAGTCCTTGAAGTACGAACAGGAACTCTTTACCCAGGATTCCGTATTACGGGAGAAAAGGGATAGATGGCACAAAAGCTTGGCAAAGGACGTTTACGTGGAAGAAGCGGTGAATGTTCTTGAGGATTTAAAAATGAACAATTTGAAAAATATCAAATTGGCAAGTAGCGCAAAAAATTAGGAAGCAAAACTTACATTTACTAAAAGGCCCCTTAAATAGGGGCTTTTTAGTTTAATTTATTAGCATGTAACTTTCTCAATTTTGCCAATTTTGGGTCGATTACAACTTGGCAATATGCTTGGGAGGGATTGTTTTTATAGTAGTCTTGATGATACTCTTCGGCATCATAAAAAATAGCCATTGGGGTCAATTCCGTAACAATGGGATTTTCATAAAGTCCGGCAACATTCATAAGCACATGCTCAGCAATCTTTTTCTGATCGTCATTGATATAATAGATAGCGGATCGGTATTGCGTTCCCACATCGGCGCCCTGCCTGTTCAGGGTTGTTGGGTCATGTGTGGTCATAAAGATGTGCAATATATCGTACAAGGTAATCATGGAATTATCGAAAGTTACACGGACTACCTCCGCATGACCTGTTAGACCGGAGCAGATTTCCCTGTAGGTGGGCTTGCCCGGTGCATTTCCTCCCGTATATCCAGATACTACGGATCGAACTCCCTTAATTTCTTGAAATATAGCTTCGGTACACCAAAAGCAACCTCCGCCTACGGTAATAGTTTCCAATTTAATGTCACCCATTATCGTTTTCCTTTGTCATTTTCATGGATTCCGAATTGATGCAATATCGTAGGCCGCTTGGTGGAGGACCATCTGGAAAAACATGTCCTAAATGTGCGTCGCAAGTGTTGCATAGTACTTCCACCCGGGTCATGCCAAAAGAAGTATCCTTACTATACTTGATTGCGTTTTCCTTTATGGGCTGTGTGAAACTTGGCCATCCCGTCCCAGATTCAAATTTGATGCTGGAATCGAATAGGGACGTTCCGCAGCAAATACATTCGTACTTTCCGGCATCATGTACGCTACACAAGGCTCCGGAATGTGGGGCTTCCGTTCCTTTTTTTCGGGTAATCCTGAATTGTTCCGGTGTCAACAGTTCTTTCCATTCCTTCTCGGATTTTTCTACCCGATTATCCGGAACGGGATTTCCTTTTACTGAAAAATGAATTACATCTTTCCACGTAAGTGCCATAAGTGTCCTTTCTTTAGTAATTATTAGATGTTTTATAGGTCGGTCTAAACTTGAAAATCTTACAAATTTGTGGTTACCTTTGAAGGATGTCCAGATATCGTAAAAATAGCACTATTTACTCCATTTTAATAGTGATATGCATCGTTGGGTTTTGGGTGTTTGAGAACTTTTACACCCCGGATACCTATTCAAGAAACAATGATGAAAATGGCGCAAGTTCCTTTCCTTTGGAGTATTTGCCCAGTTCCACAACCGGCGACATCGTACACCATTCCTATTACTCGCTGTCCTATAACGAACCTTTTGAGCAAGCGGAATGGGTGGCCTATGAATTGGACAAGAAACATTTGACCTATGATGATAGGGACAGGCCCTACTTCATTGAAGATCCCTATGTAAAATCCAAGTCGGCAGATTGGCGCAACTATAGGGGTTCAGGGTACGATAGAGGCCACTTATGTCCGGCCGGTGACCGTAGGTTTTCGGAACAAGCGTATAATGAAACATTTTATACCAGTAATATAAGTCCGCAGGACAAGGACTTCAATGCCGGTGTTTGGAACCGCTTGGAGATGCAAATACGTCAATGGACGAAACGCTACGGAAAAGTGATCGTTATAACGGGCGGCGTTCTGGAACCTGGTTTACAAGAAATAGGGGAGGAAGCTGTTGACGTTCCCAAGAAGTTTTACAAAATAGTAGCTCGTAAGGAAGGGGATAGACTTAAGATTCTTGGGTTCTTGATTCCCGGGGTAGAACAGCAACGGCCCTTGGAAAGCTTTTGTGTGGCGGTGGATAGTATTGAATCCTTAACCGGAATCGACTTTTTCAAGGAGTTGAATACGGGACTTGCGGAAACATTGGAAAGTTCCGTGGCCAGCCACGATTGGAAGTTTTAAAAATTTTCCTTCAATCTGTTGGTGTCCAACTTTAAAAATATAAATAACAAAAGGGTAAAGAAAAGAAGTCCGGAGCCCCCGTAACTGAAAAAGGGTAAGGGAATACCTATGGTAGGTAGAATTCCTATCACCATACCTATATTGATAAAATAATGTACCAAAAGAACCGATATCACACCATAACCGTACATTCTGGAGAACCCATTTTTTTGACGTTCCGCTAAGTAAATCAGTCGTAAAAAGAGGATTGAAAACAAAATGATTACCGTAGCGGTACCCACAAAGCCCCATTCTTCCCCAATGGTAGTGAAAATGTAATCCGTGTCCTGTTCCGGAACAAAATCACCCTTGGTACGAGTTCCTTCCAAAAAACCTTTTCCTGATAGACCTCCAGATTCTATGGCCTTTTCGGACTGATAGGTATTATAGCCAATGGTCTTTCGTATTTCCTCCAATTTTTCTGGGTCTTTTTCCAATCGCAACCATAGGCTAAATCGATCTCTGTGCCGCTGTTCAAAAAGATTATTGAAAACGAAATTCACCGACAGTGAGAAAAGAATAACCACAATAGATCCTATTATGATGGGAATAATGGGAACTTTTAGGGTTTTTCGTTTTAAAAGAAAAAACAAAACGATCAACAGCGATAGCCCAATGGTCAACCAAATGGTCCCGAACATCAGAGTGATTATAAAGATCAAAATCAGTGTAAAGCCTATGCCCAAATAATAAAGCGGGAGTCCTTCCCTAAAAATCACGAATACAAGGGAAAAGAATACGAGGGCACTTCCTGGATCCGGTTGGGGAATGATAAGCAACGCTGGAATAAGTATAATCAATAATGCATACAATTGGTCCTTTACTCGCCTTAGGTCGGTCTGGATATCGCTTAGGTATTTTGCAAGGGCAAGAGCGGTGGAGACTTTTGCCAATTCCGAAGGTTGAAAATTAAAAAAACCCAGGTCGTACCATGAGGTGGCTCCCGCAATGGTTTTGCCAAACACGAACAATCCCAAGAGGGATACCATGGTCAAAAGATAGAATAGACTTGCAAAGCGCTCGTAAAAGTTTGCTTCTAGGGCTAGTACCACGATAATGGTTACTAAGCTAACAATTATAAAAAAAAGCTGTTTCCCAGATCGCGTACTTAAATCAAGAAGGGAGGTTTGTTCATCGCTAAAGGTGCTGGAGTATATGTTGATCCAGCCGATAAAGACCAGTGCTAAGTAAATAAGAATCGTAAGCCAATCTATTCTCCTTAGAACCTTACCAAACACGTTCGTTTATTTTAAATTCCTCACCACTATAAGGTTTGGCATATTCATGTTCCAAGGTCTTCTCCAACATCTTCTTCTCCAAGTCCTTTCTGGTAATTTCGCCTTTCAGGTATTTCTCTATCATTAATGAGGCTATATGACCGGCATACCTAGAACCGAAGTATCCATTTTCAATGTAAACGGCAATGGCAATTTTGGGGTCGTTTACCGGCGCAAATGCCACGAATACCGAGTGGTCCGTTAACTGGGTGCGTACTCCGTCAATCTTGGTGAAATTTTCTGCAGTACCTGTTTTTCCCGCGATTTCGATACCTGGAACCTGTAACCATCGTGCCGTCCCCTTTTTGTAAACATCTGCCATACCTTGCACTACGGGTTCAAAATGTTCCCTATCTATTGTGGTGTACTTGGGCTCCGTGAATTTTGGATCTTTAATATCCTTCCCTTCTATTTTTTTGAGGATATGGGGTGTATAGTAAAAACCACGATTTGCAATGGCCGCTGTCATGTTGGCCAATTGCACTGGGGTCGCCAGGACTTCACCTTGACCAATGGAATTTGAAATGATGTAAGAAGAGCTCCATCTATTGTCCCCGTACCACTTGTCATAATATTCCTTACTGGGGATTCTCCCTTTTTGCCCAAATGGCAGATCATACCCTAGGTAATCGCCCAGTCCGAAACTCTTCATATGGTTTTCCCAAACATCCATGGCATCATCCGTGGTATCGAACTTTTCAAAAATCTTGCGAAAGGTACCTGCGAAATAGGCATTGCAGGATTGGTAAATACCACTGTTCAAATTACGAAGCCCACCACCGCAGTGACAGCCGCGTTTCTTTTTACCTACGTAAAAACCATTATAACATTGAATGGTGGTGGATTCGTCCAAAACCCCCTCCTGTAAGGCAATAAGCGCATTCAAAGTCTTGAAGGGGGATCCTGGCGGTTGTTGCGCGTGAATGGACCTGTCCCATGTTGGATTCGCAATGGTGTCGTTGTAGAGTTCCGTATAGTTTTTGGAACGTTGTCTACCTACCAGTAAGGACGGATCATAGGTAGGCCCCGAAATCATTGTCAATATTTCACCCGTTGCAGGTTCAAGCGCAACGATACCACCACGTTTGCCTACCATCAATCGTTCACCATATTCCTGTAGGGTCTTGTCCAAAGTAACGCTTATCTGTTTTCCTTGCTCTGGAAGGGTATCCAGTGAACCATTTTTGTACGGACCAATGTCACGGTTAAATCGATCTTTTTGAATATACTGCACCCCTTTTCTTCCTCTCAATAGTTCCTCGTAGTACCTTTCAACCCCGGTTCTACCTCTAAGCTCCCCTTGTATGTAATATTTGTTTTTTGCCAAGTCCCCTTCGTTTACCTCACTGATATAGCCCAACACGTTTGCCGCACTGGGCGTATCATAATATCTTAAGGAACGCTTTTGTATGTAGAAGCCTTTGTACTTGCGCATTTTCTCCTGCAATTTGGCATAGTCTTCCTTTGAGAGTTGAGGGACCAGTACGGAGGGCAGCCTGGGGGAATATACCCTGGCCTTGGTCAGTTTTTCTACGAATGTATCGGTATCGATACCCAGCATTTCGCAGAATTCAAGGGTATCCAAAGGTTGTACTTCACGGGGTATGACCATGACATCATAAGCAGGGTCGTTACCTACCAGGAGATTACCGTTCCTATCGTAGATATAACCTCTTTCTGGATAGGTGTAAACCCTTTTTATACTTGGGTCTTCAATAACCTGATCGGGAGAGAAGCTGAATATCTGTAAATAGGACAGCCTACCTAAAAAGGTAATTCCTATGATTACGATAATCGATGAAAGTAAGACTCTTCTCATTCCTTCCTGGTACTGAACAATGAACTAAACAATAAGCACAAAATAATGGATGCCGTCCCAATAGCGATACTTTTTTTGAAGATCAGCAAGACATTCGCAAAACTAAAAATCTCCAGCGTAAAGTATATAACGTGATGAACCACAATTAATAACGCTAAAAAGGTGAATTGTTGTGCCTTGGTAGCACTATTTAACTTAAAACTTTGAAACTCATAATTCACACCAAAAACGAACCGCATAATTGAAGGTCTTAAATAGGCTATGGTGACCGTAGCCGCTGCATTCAAGGCCATGGTATCCGAGAAAACATCGATTAAAAGACCGAGTAAAAAGCAAATCAAAATAAAGGTAGTCCTGTTCTTTTTTATAGGGTACCAATAAAGAAACAAAACATAGACCATAGGATTTATAAAACCAAAGAAGTTCAACCTATTGAATACAAGTACTTGTACCAAAATCAATAGCACGAACCTTAAAACGTTTATAAAGAAAGTGCTATTGATCATTTGATTCCGTTTCTTCCTGAAGTTCCAAAATTTCCTCCCTGTTCAGGTTTTTTATGATATAGACATTGTTGATATTGGTCATGTCATTAAAGAGGGAAACATCTATGCGATAAAAGTTCTTGGAGGTGTCCAAGTCGAATTTTTTTATAATCCCAATGGGAATATTTTCGGGGAAAATACTGCTCATAGCCCCTGTTACAATCGTGTCTCCAATGGTGAGCTGAACCAATCTTGGAATATCAATAAGCTGCACCGTGTTATAGTCCTTGGAATCCCATATCAAGGAACCAAAGTGGTTGGAATTTTTGATTTTGGCATTGATGTTGGATTTTTCGTTCAGGATGCTCTGAACTGTAGAAAATCCGTTGGATGTATTTTCTACGATACCAAGTATCCCTCTGGTAGTGATAACGCCCATATCCTGTTCCACGCTATCCTTCCTGCCTTTGTTTATGGTAATGTAGTTACGTTGGTCAGCATAGCTGTTCTTTATAACCCTTCCACGTACCACCAAATAATTACGCTCCAAGGAATCCAAAGGTTGGATGGCTTCGGGTTTTTTGTTGTAAAGCTGATAGCGCAATCGCTGGTTTTCCCGTAAAAGCCTCTCGTTTTCCTCCCTTAGGCCAAAATATGAGGTTGTGTTATCAAAAAAAGCGTAGATGGTGCCCGAAACGTAATTGGCCGAGTTCAGAAACCGGGATTGATGATAGGAATGGGACTGAAACGTAAAAACTAGGGAAATGAATAGCAACAAAAGGTATAACAGGAATATCTTATACCGAATCAGAAAATTTATAATCTGTTGCATTCACTTCTAAATTTTCACTTAAGGATTCTAAATTGGTAATTACTTTATCAATATGCTCTTATATCTTTCCAGGTTTTTTAGGGCGATACCGGTTCCGCGAACTACAGCCCGTAGTGGATCTTCTGCGATGTACACGGGCAAATCGGTCTTTTGTGAAAGTCTTCTGTCCAATCCTCGCAACATAGACCCGCCACCGGCCAAGTAAATTCCAGTATTGTAGATGTCGGCCGCCAATTCCGGTGGTGTTTGGGATAAGGTTTCCATGACCGCATCCTCCACCCTCAAAATGGACTTGTCCAAGGCCTTGGCAATTTCCCTATAGGAGATTTGTACCTGTTTTGGTTTTCCAGTCAAAAGGTCCCTTCCCTGTACGGATTTTTCCTCAGGGGGAGATTGAAGGTCTTCCGTTGCCGAACCGATTTCAATTTTTATGGCCTCCGCTGTACTTTCGCCCACATACAGGTTATGTTGGGTTCGCATATAATAGATAATGTCATTGGTGAAGACGTCACCTGCAATCTTTACGGACTTATCACAAACGATTCCACCCAAAGCAATCACTGCAATCTCCGTGGTACCTCCACCTATATCCACGATCATATTGCCCTTTGGCTGCATGATGTCCAAACCGATACCTATCGCCGCAGCCATAGGTTCATGTATTAAATAAACCTCTTTTCCGTTTACCCTTTCCGCAGACTCCTTTACGGCCCGCATCTCAACTTCCGTAATGCCCGATGGTATACAAATGACCATTCTTAGGGCAGGTGGGAACCATTTTTTCTTAAGTGCCGGAATGTTCTTTATGAACATATTGATCATCTTTTCAGATGCATCAAAATCCGCAATCACACCATCCTTTAAGGGCCTAATGGTCTTTATGTTTTCATGGGTCTTTCCTTGCATCATGTTGGCCTCTTTACCAACGGCAATTATTTTTCCACTGATTCTGTCCCTTGCAACGATAGAAGGACTGTCTACCACGACCTTGTCCATGTGGATGATTAAGGTGTTAGCCGTACCTAAATCGATGGCTATTTCCTCGGTCAAGAAGTCAAAAAATCCCATATAATACTGTTTGGTTATGGATTAGGGGGTGCAATACATCGACAAAAGTAGTAAAATTAATGCTTAAAATGACGTGTGCCGGTCATCACCATTGAAATTCCATTTTCGTTGCAATAATCGATACTTAGCTGGTCTTTAATAGAGCCACCAGGCTGTATTACGCTGGTAATACCGGCCTTGTCCGCTATCTCCACACAATCTGGAAACGGGAAGAAAGCGTCACTGGCCATAACGGCTCCCTTTAGGTCGAAATTAAAGGAGTTTGCCTTGTGAATGGCCTGGTTCAGGGCATCCACCCTAGAGGTCTGGCCCGTTCCGCTAGCACATAGCTGTTTGTTCTTTGCCAAAACGATTGTGTTCGATTTTGTGTGTTTGCAGATTTTGGAGGCGAACAATAGGTCTTCAAGTTCCCTTTCGCTTGGTTTTGAATGGGTAGCGTTTGTCAAATCCGATGCTGTATCGGTTTTATGGTCTTTTTCCTGAAGTAGAATTCCGTTCAAGCAAGTGCGCACTTGCATTTCTGGCATAGCTACCTCGTTCTGTACCAAAATGATTCGGTTCTTCTTTCCCTTAAGTATTTCCAAAGCATCCGCATCATAGCCTGGCGCAATAACCACTTCGCAAAAAAGTTCATGGATTTCCTTGGCAGTATCCTTGTCTATTTTTTGGTTGCTGATCAATACACCGCCAAAAGCGGAAACCGGATCTCCGGCCAATGCATCGATATAGGCTTGGTGCAAGGTCTCCCTTTGTGCCAATCCACAGGCATTGTTGTGCTTTAGAATAGCGAATGTTGGGGCCTCGTTCATGAACTCGAGCATCAAGTTTACCGCCGCATCCACATCTAGCAGGTTATTGTAGGAGAGTTCCTTGCCATGCAGCTGGGAGAACATAGCATTAAAATCTCCAAAGAAGAATCCTTTTTGATGTGGGTTTTCCCCGTACCGCAATACCTTTCCTTGCGTCTCGCTTACTTTTAGGGCTGCAATATTATGGTTCTTGTTGAAATAGTTGAAAATTGCGGAATCATAGTGGGAAGAAACGTTGAACGACTTTGCTGCGAATTTCTTGCGATCTTCCAACGAGGTCGCCCCTTCGTTTTTGGATATAATTTCCAAAAACTCGGCATAATCCTCCATGGAAGAAACACATATTACGTCCTTATAGTTCTTGGCAGCCGCTCTTATCAATGAGATACCTCCAATGTCAATTTTTTCAATGATATCCTGTTCCGATGCGCCACTGGCCACCGTTTTTTCAAAGGGATACAGGTCCACGATTACGATATCCAATTGGGGAATGTCATATTCCTTCAGTTGTGCCACGTCGCTTTCATTGTCCTGTCTATTGAGAATCCCACCAAAAACCTTGGGGTGCAGGGTTTTGACCCTTCCGCCTAATATGGAAGGATAGCTCGTCACGTCCTCAACGGGTATGACATCGATTCCCAAATCCTTTATGAACTTTTCGGTTCCTCCCGTGGAATATATGGTAATACCAAGTTCTTGAAATTTTCTCACGATAGGTTCCAGACCAACTTTGTGGAATACTGAAATTAAGGCCGAGGAGGCTTTTTTTGAGCGACTCATTATAGGATACTTATGGGTTTGATTAAGGCAACAAAAGTACCCTTTTTAGGAGTAAAAAGAGGTCGAGTTTATCAACAAAAAAAGGAAAGTTTTAAAGAATTTTAGCGACCTCCCCGTTCACGAATTCCAAAAATCGTTCATCATCTTCGGTGAAGGGATCCAAGGTATTGGAATCGATATCGATTTGCCCAATATTTTTGCCGTTGACGAACAAGGGTACAACGATTTCTGATTTGACGGTGATGCTGCAGGCAATGTAATTGTCCTGGGCCTTTACATCGGGTACCACAAAGTTTTGGTTGCTTACTGCCACCTGTCCACAAATGCCCTTTCCAAAAGGAATGACAGTATGGTCCGTAGGTGCACCTGCATAGGGCCCCAACTTTAATTCCTCTTTATCACCGTTCTTAAAATAAAAACCCACCCAATCATAATGTGCTACTTCTTTTTTTAGTAGTTCGCACACTTCCTGAAGTTTTGCATCCACATCATTTTTGGATTTTAAAATTGATAGGACCTTGGGTTGTAAAGAAGTAAACATATTCGACTTTTTTTTTGCAAAATTGGGGTTAAACAATTAGAAATACAATCGATTTGGCTTAATTTTTTGAAACATTAAAAAGTTATATAAATAGCAGTAAATCAACATCTTAAAAGTGTGTTTTCGGTGAGATAAATCAATTTTAGTTAATATTTTCTTAACAAAAATATCATGGATCACAATCTGAAATACATTCGTGTAAATTTCTATAAATTAGATATCAATGGCACAAGCAAAATCAGCTGGTAAGCCAGCTGCAAAGCCTTCACCAGCTAAGGCTGGCAAAAAGGCTGCTCCAAAAGCTGCTCCTAGAAAGAAGTAGTCGTGTTCGGACCTATGGTATAGGTCTTTACCTTTGGAAAAAGAAACCACCTACTGTAAAGAAAGAAGGTGGTTTTTTTATGTTTTAGAAACAAAAAAACCGCTCCCAAACTTAGAAGCGGTTTTATAGTATTTATGAAGTCAATTAATTCTTGGCCTCGGCGTCTCGCCGTTACATCATGCCTGGCATACCGCCGCCGCCCATTGGAGGACCTGCAGGAGCATCTTCCTTAATGTCAGTTAAGGCACATTCAGTAGTCAAGATCATTCCTGAGACAGAAGCTGCATTTTCTAAAGCAACCCTCGTTACTTTTTTGGGATCTATGATACCTGCTTTCATCATTTCAACAAATTGATCCGACTTGGCGTCGTATCCATAATCACCTTTTCCTTCCAAGATTTTGGCGACTACAACGGATCCTTCACCACCAGCGTTTTCAACGATGGTCCTTAGTGGCGCTTCAATGGCCCTGGCTACAATTTGAAGACCAGTAGCTTCGTCGTCGTTTTCAGTGCTAACTTTTGCCAGCACCGATTTCGCTCGTACCAAAGCAACACCACCACCGGCTACGATACCTTCTTCAACGGCAGCCCTTGTAGCGTGCAAGGCATCGTCCACACGGTCTTTTTTCTCTTTCATCTCAACCTCAGAGGCTGCACCTACGTAAAGTACGGCAACGCCACCAGCCAATTTGGCCAAACGCTCCTGTAACTTTTCTTTGTCGTAATCAGAGGTAGTGGTCTCGATTTGAGATTTAATTTGGTTTACCCTTGCTTTGATATCTTTGGCAACACCGCCACCGTTTACGATAGTCGTGTTGTCCTTATCAATCTGTACTTTTTCACAAGTACCAAGCATATCGATGGTTGCATTGTCCAAGGAGAATCCTCTTTCTTCAGAGATTACGGTACCCTTTGTTAGGATGGCGATATCCTCCAACATTGCTTTTCTTCTGTCTCCAAAACCTGGTGCTTTCACCGCGGCAATTTTAAGGGAACCTCTTAATTTGTTTACTACCAATGTAGCCAAAGCTTCGCCATCCACGTCCTCGGCAATGATTAAAAGAGGTTTACCAGACTGGGCAACTGGTTCCAATACAGGAAGCAAATCCTTCATGGAAGAGATTTTCTTATCGAACAATAAGATGTAAGGGTTATCCAATTCCGTTACCATTTTTTCTGAATCGGTTACAAAGTATGGGGACAGGTATCCTCTGTCAAACTGCATACCTTCTACAACATCCACATAGGTGTCCGTTCCTTTGGCTTCCTCAACAGTAATTACCCCTTCCTTACCAACTTTGCCAAAAGCCTGTGCTATCAAATCCCCGATAGCATCATCGTTATTGGCCGAAATAGATGCAACTTGCTTGATTTTTTCAGATGAATCTCCCACTTTTTTGGCCTGTTTTGCCAAGTTTTCAACAATAGCTTCCACGGCTTTGTCGATACCTCTTTTCAAATCCATTGGGTTTGCTCCGGCAGCAACGTTTTTAAGTCCTTCCTTAACAATTGCTTGGGCAAGAACGGTAGCGGTAGTAGTCCCATCACCGGCCAAATCGTTTGTTTTGGAAGCGACCTCTTTTACCATTTGGGCACCCATGTTCTCTAGGGCATTTTCCAATTCAATTTCTTTTGCTACGGTCACACCATCTTTTGTTACTTGTGGAGCTCCAAAGGATTTACTGATAATTACGTTCCTTCCTTTTGGTCCCAAAGTTACCTTTACAGCGTTCGCCAATGCATCCACGCCTCTTTTGAGTCCGTCTCTTGCATCGATATCAAATTTTATGTCTTTTGCCATGTTTTTAATTTTTTAGCTTTTTGATCAAAGGCCATTTGCCTTCAAACCTAATTAAAATATTCTATTAAACTTTCTTTGATTGGGCCAAAGGCCAATGGCCATTGGCGAGGGTGTCATTTATATGATCGCTAAAATGTCACTTTCGCGCATCATCAAGTAATCGGAACCTTCCAACTTTAATTCCGTACCGGCATACTTTCCATAAAGAACTGTATCACCAACCTTAACAGTAACTTTTTCGTCCTTGGTACCAGGTCCAACGGCAACTACCTTACCTCTCTGTGGTTTTTCTTTTGCCGTGTCCGGAATGTATATACCTGACGCAGTTTTTGTTTCAGCTGCCATTGGCTCTATAAGAACTCTATCAGCCAATGGTTTGATATTAATTTTAGCCATAATATTAAAATTTTAAATTGATTTTTTAAGTTTCACACAGTATAGGCAGAAATTATGCCATTACCTAAAAACTGACACATTGTAAAAACAAAAATGCCAGCTTGTCACAAAGCTGGCATTTTATATCTATTTTTTGAGTCTTGATTACAAGCTGTCGTTTGCTGCAGGCTCATTTGTGGCAGGTGGGGTAACTTCCTCCGGCAATGTCTCCGGAACGGTAGTCTCAAAATCATCGCCCTGTAACAATTTGGAATCAGCATCGCCAAAGTTTCCTTTTAGGGCAATGTTGGAAGCCAAAATCAATACCACCAGCAAGCCGGCCAACGTCCAGGTGCTCTTGTCCAAAAAGTCACCGGTCTTCTTTACGCCTCCCACAACTTGATTTCCACCACCACCAAAAGAAGACGATAACCCTCCACCTTTGGGATTCTGTACCATAATTACCAATACCAATAAAAAGCAAACTATGATAATCAGTATCAGGAATATTGAAAATGTACTCATTATAATTACTTGTTTTCTTGTTGAATTTTTTGCACCGATTTTATTCGGTCTGCAAAGAAACTACTTTTTTCCGGATATTTCAAACTTAAAATTTTGTAGGCCTGTATGGCTTTTTTGTATTTTTTTTGCTCCAGATAGACCCTTGCCAAAGTCTCCGTCATCAATTCATTTTTGTCGATTTTGATGGAGTCCTTGGGATTGAAGGTTGTCTTGATATTTTCCTTGGGAACTATTTTTGGATTCTCCGCAATGAACTTATCGATGCGTGCGAATTTATGTTTTTTAGGGTCGGTTTTTTTGGCGGGCTTTTCCTGTGTAGTTTCTTTTGTTTGTTCCTTTTCTTTGGACGTTCCTACTCTTTCTTCCCTGTCGATTTTTTTCTTGGAAGCTAATTGAAGCCATTCCGTAAAGGAATATTTTTCCTTTTTGTCAAAGTCAAGTGGCTTGCCCATGTCCAAGGACTTGGCCTCTTTTTTTAGTTCTTCTGAGGGTTCCTTGGTGGTGAAAATATCGGGGTCTAAAATGTGTTCAGCGTCATGGATATCCTGTGGTAAGGGTTTATCTTCTGATTCTTCGATCAGTTGTTTTTCATTTTGCGATTTAACCGGCAGATCAAAAGATGCTTCATTTTCTGCAGCCTCCTTGGGAGTAGGCGCGTCATAGTTTAGAAAATCCTTAGAGGTTATAAAATCAAAAAGTACATCCCTATCCGTAGTATAAGCCGCCGTAATCTTTAAATTCTTATTGTATTTGTAACTGTTGAGGTTTTTTAACCCTTTTAAATGTAGGGCCCTTGCCGCCTGAAAATACGGATATTCCGCAATGATATCTTCCAATTGCTTGGTCTGCAACGGGTCCACAACTTTGTTGGGATGCTCAAGAAAATATGTAAAATCCGTAATTGTCATGGTTACCAATCTGCCAAGGAAGCGTTAAAAATATCTTGGGTGATACGTTCAAAAATGACTTCGTGAGCTTCGTCCTTTACCGCGGCCAACTGCACATTGGCAGGATAGTCATAAAAAAAGGAAAAACTCTGGTCAAAATCCGCATCGGGATTGTTCCTGTTGTAAAATCTTGCTTTCACCCTTATGGAAAGTCGGTTTTGGGCCGCGGTCTGTTGCGCCGTGGCCGCCATGGGCGAAATTCGATATTCCGTTATCTCACCTTCGTACAATAAATCGGCATTCCCATTGTTCACCAGATCTAAACTCGATTGGTCCAATATCCTATTCTGTAAGGCCTGGGTAAAATCCCTATCCATTCCCGGCTCGAATATGGAACCTGGACTTTGCGTGGCATAATTCTGAAAATAGTTTACCTGAAAGGTTTCCGCGTCTATGGGTCCTGCCCCCGTGAAATTATAAATACCACAGCTGCTCGCCAAAAAGAAGGGCAGTAGGAGCCAAATTAATTTTTTAAGTGTGTCCAAGGTTTTAATTTGTTTCAGGTTTCAGGTTTCAGGTTTCAGGTTTCCGTTTCTTCGGTCGTTTTTCCTTGCTTTCTCAAATCAAAGATCGTATTGCTTTATTTTTCTGTACAAGGTGCGTTCCGATATTCCCAGTTCCGAGGCAGCGGCCTTTCTTTTGCCCCTATTTCTGTCCAGGGACTTTTTGATAAGTTCAATTTCCTTTTCCTGTAAAGATAAGGTTTCCTCTTCCTCAATTTCCTCCGCAAAATGATATTTGTCCTCCTGGGGCATAGGAGTGTAGGTCCTGTCTACCTTGGGCTCTGGAAGACTTAGCACTTCCAGGGAAGAGACTTCCTGTTCCTCTATTTCCTCCTCTTGTTTATCGCCATAGATCTTGCGTATGAGGTTTTCATTTTCCTTTTGCACTTTTTGGCTGTCATTGTTCTTCAAGAGTTCCATGGTCAACTTTTTAAGGTCGTTGAGATCGCCCTTCATGTCGAACAACACTTTGTACAAAATTTCACGTTCATTGCTGAAATCGCTTTCGGACTTTTTATTACTGACAACGGCCGGAAGGTTATTGCCCACATTATGTGGCAGGTAACCATGGAGCGTTGCAGCATCTATGGAGCGGTTTTCTTCCAATACGGAGACCTGTTCCGCTATGTTTCTCAGTTGACGGATGTTTCCCGGCCATCTATATTTTAACAACAAATCTACGGCACTGTCCTCCAAACGGATGGTGGGCATCTTGTATTTTTGTCCAAAATCCGAAGCAAATTTTCGGAACAACAGATGGATATCCTCCTGCCGTTCCCGCAAGGGAGGAATATTGATTTCCACCGTACTTAACCTGTAATATAGATCTTCCCTAAATTTTTCTTTTTTTATGGCCTCGAACATGTTCACATTGGTCGCGGCCACAATACGAACGTTGGTTTTCTGGACTTGGGAGGAACCTACCTTCAAAAATTCGCCATTTTCCAAAACCCGAAGTAATCGCACTTGTGTCGTTAGGGGAAGTTCACCAACTTCATCTAGGAAAATGGTACCTCCGTCCGCCACTTCAAAATAACCGCTCCTTGTTTGGGTAGCTCCGGTAAAGGCGCCCTTTTCGTGTCCAAACAGTTCACTGTCGATTGTACCTTCAGGAATGGCCCCGCAGTTTACGGCGATGTACTTGGCGTGCTTTCTGTGCGAGAGGGAGTGAATGATTTTGGGAATGGATTCCTTGCCCACACCACTTTCTCCCGTTACCAAAACGGATATATCCGTAGGCGCTACCTGAATAGCCTTCTCAATTGCGCGGTTCAGTTTAGGGTCCTGACCAATGATTTCAAATCGTTGTTTTATACTTTGTATACTTTCCATAAACTCGATAATCGAGATTAAAATATTCCGATATTTCAGTCGGAATAAAACTTGAATTATTTATAGGTTCTCCCTTAGGTTGCCCAGAATACCAATGCTATTCCGTTTTCAACTCAATTATTGTGTGAGTATCCAACGGCTTTGCCCAATAAGGTAGCTGATGTGCAATCCTGCATTTCCACCATTACATATTCCCCCACCTTATAATCTTCCTTGGGAAAAACGGCCACGGTGTTTTGCGAGGTTCTTCCCATCCAATGCGCATCGGACTTCCTGGAAGTGCCTTCGACCAACACCTCTTTTGTCTTCCCTAAATTGGCCTTTATCCGTTCCAAGGAATGCTGTCTTTGCAATTCGATGATTTCCGTTAGCCTACGTTTTTTTGTCTCTTCGGGTACATCGTCCCTTAGCTTACGTTCTGCCAAGGTTCCCGGTCTTTCAGAATAGGCGAACATGAATCCGTAGTCATATTTCACATATTCCATCAGAGTAAGGGTATTTTGGTGGTCTTCCTCGTTTTCCGTGGGGAATCCCGCGATCATGTCCTGTGAAATCCCACAATCGGGAATTATGTTCCTGATGTTATCAATAAGTTCAAAATACTCTTCCCGGGTATGCAGGCGGTTCATCGCCTTTAAAATCCGATTGCTTCCGCTTTGCACCGGAAGATGGATGTAATTACAAATATTTTCGTATTTTGCCATGGTATGGATGACGTCCAAGGTCATATCCTGCGGATTCGAAGTGGAAAACCTGATTCTCATTTTTGGCTGTGCCAACGCCACTTTTTCCAATAACTGGGAAAAGTTCACCGCCATGGCCTGCTCCATTTCTGTGGCTTTTTTAAAGTCCTTTTTCAAGCCTCCACCGTACCAGAGATAACTGTCCACATTTTGTCCCAATAGGGTCACTTCCTTGAACCCCTTGTCCCATAGATCGTTGATTTCTTCAATAATGGATTGTGGATCTCTACTTCGTTCCCTTCCACGTGTAAAGGGAACCACACAAAAGGTACACATATTGTCGCACCCCCTGGTAATGGAAACAAAGGCGGTAACTCCGTTGGAGTTCAAGCGCACAGGCGCGACATCCCCATAGGTCTCGTCCTTGGAGAGTATGACATTTACGGCATTCCTACCTTCATCAATTTCTTGAATGAGGTTTGGCAAGTCCTTGTATGCATCCGGACCAACCACCATATCCACAATTTTTTCCTCTTCCAAAAACTGATGCTTCAATCGTTCCGCCATGCATCCCAAGACACCCACCTTTAAATGCGGCCGGTCCTTTTTGATGGCGTTGAACTTTTCAAGTCGCTTGCGAACGGTCAGTTCAGCTTTTTCGCGTATGGAACAAGTGTTCACCAACACCAAATCCGCATCCTCCAAATTTTGTGTGGTGTTGAACCCTTCCTGGGCCAGAATGGAGGCTACGATTTCACTGTCTGAAAAATTCATCTGACAGCCATAACTCTCTATGTATAAATTCCTTTTGTTTTTGATGTTAGCTTGGGTCCTTAGCGCGGAACCTTGCACGCTTTCGTCAATTACTTTCTCCATAATGCCTCCAAATACCATTAAATATTGGGTGGGCAAAGATAGCATTATATTCAAAAATATGACAAGATGACAGTTTAATTTAGCTTTAATTTATAGTTTGAATTATTATAAATGGAATGTCATTCGTTTAGATGTAGAAAGAAATGGGTGCAAATTTTTTTATTATGGAATACGCAACTAGAAAGCCCTTTTTGTATCTAATAATTGAAACAAATAAACTGCTAATGCAATGAAAAAGAGTATACTACTGTTGCTTTTATTGGCTGCGCTACCTTTCGTATCCTGTGATGACGATGGTCCATATGAGGACTATTTGGTAGCACGCCCCATTTTGGAAGATGCCATTTCTTTTAAGGCCGAAGCCATAGATATTATCGACCCAATTCCTATACAGACATCGGGGAAAATTTATGCCTACAAGAATTATATTTTTATTAATGATGTAGGTAGCGGATTTCACGTCATCGACAATCAGAACCCTTCCAACCCACAAAATATTGCCTTCATTAAATTGGAAGGAAATAACGATATTTCCATTAAGGACGATAAACTATTTGCCGATAGCTATGGGGATCTCGTCATTTTTGATATTTCCGATATCAATAACATTCAATTGACCAGCCGTATGGTAAATGCCATATACAAGAACTATGATGTTTGGATACAGAATGTGGAGTTTCCCCAGGCCGATATTTATGACTACGGCACTATCGATTACGACAGGTATGTGGTCGTTGGTTGGGAAGTGAAAATGGAGCGAAGACCGGTTTCTGAATATGAAGAACAATTCAGATGCGATAACTGTGAATTTAGAAATTTCGATAACGTTGTAAACACTGCAGAAAGTAATGTGGGCCAAGGTGGTTCCCTCGCTCGGTTCAAGATTGTGGGCGACTATCTGTATGTAGTGGATTATAGCGACCTGAATATTTTTGATATCTCAAATTTGGAGACCCCTACCGCTTTGGATGATGTATCCGTAGCTTGGGACATAGAGACGATATTTAACCAAGGTGAAATTTTGTTCATAGGTGGAAGACAGGGCATGTACATCTATGATATTAAAGACCCTGCCAAACCTGAATTCGTTTCTGAATTCAGACATGGAACTGCGTGTGACCCTGTGGTAGTGGACGGTAACTTCGCCTATGTGACCTTAAAAGGCGGGGATTTTTGTGGCAATACCGAGAGCGGTCTTTATGTGGTGGATATATCCGATTTAAAAAATCCTGATTTGAAGGTGATTTATCCTATGTTCGGTCCCAATGGACTGGGTATAAAAGGGGACAAACTCTTTATTTGTGATGGAAGCGATGGGCTTAAGGTCTTTGACAAGAGTAATGCTCCCAACATTACTCAACTCAACCATTTCCCTGATATCGAAGCCTATGATGTGATTCCTTTGGAAAACACCTTGTTGATGATTGGAGGAGGTACGTTACGGCAATATGAATATTTGGAAAATGATATCCAGTTGATAAGTACTTTTGAGTTGTAATCAACAAATAATGAAAATAAAAAGGGAAGCACATAGAGCTTCCCATTTTAATTAAATTAGTATGTAACCAGTTATTGGCACCGCCAAATGATTTAATATGCCAAGGCCTGCCTGCCTGAACGCTTGTCGGGCAGGTCTCGAAATTAAAAGGTCGTTTCCTACGATCCCCTCGTGAGCTTGCCCTATGTTAGTTTACTCCAATGAAATCATTTTGATTTTGCTTTCTTGCACTTTGTTATTTAGGTTTTCCACGTATTCCTGCATCAATTTATTCAGGTTTTCGATTTCAACATTCAATTCTTTTGTTACTACCTCAAAGAATTCATTGGCCTGTTTTGTTGGAGGCTGATCACCTCTTTGGGAATCGGCCAATAAAAACGCAAGCCGATTGTTTATTCGGATTCCATAATTCAAAGGGTCCTGTCTACTTTGGTTTTTGGTCATATGGATGTTGTTTTCGATTACCGATAATTTCGACTCAAATTCTTTGATGAGTTCCTGCATTGCGGTATCCTCTTTGGTTTTCTCCTTCAAATAATCCAAATCGCTTTTTACCTTTCTTATTGAAATGATGGCATTGTTCGCACGGGTAACCTGATTCCGTACTCTAATCAGAAAATCAAACTGTTCTTGTAGTTCTTCTTGCGTTATTTCCAGTCTTGGATCTTTTAGAATGGTAAAGTCCCGTTCCTGAACCTGTCCATTATAGGTTAGCCTTACCTTATAGTTTCCTGGCACGGCTTTTGGGCCTATGTTGGGCGATGAATAAAAAATCATTCCCTTAAAGGCATCAAAACCGGGATATCTCATGTTCCAAACGAGTCGGTTGCCACCGGATTTTACTTTTAAAGTTTTAGTGGCCGAAGGATTCAAATTATCGGCAACGGCCTTATTAGAGAAACTTTGTATGATATTTCCATTGGTTTCCAGAATATCGATTTGTACGGAATCTGTCTCTTTGAGGTCTTTCAGGTAATAATTTATGATGGTGCCATCTGGATGGTTTTCCCCTTCCAATTTTACATTTCTGTCGTCCCCATCACCAGATTGATACATCCTATAGGAGCTATCGGGTTTATACATATAAAAATCACTGTTGGCAACTTCTTGGGACAATTGATGTAATGGGGTGAGGTCGTCTATCATCCAAAAACTTCTACCATGGGTTGCGGCGATGAGGTCATTATCCCTAACATGAAGATCTCGTATGGAAGTTATGGGCAAATTCAGTTGAAAAGGGGTCCAAGATTTGCCATCGTCAAACGAAATGTACATGCCCCATTCCGTTCCGGCATAGAGGAGACCCTCCTTCACTTTATCCGAACGTATGGCCCGAGTATAATATTCTCCAGGTATTCCATTGGTAATCAATTCCCATGTTTTTCCATAATCCTCCGTTTTGTAGAGGTAAGGTGTGTAGTCGCCAAATTTATAGGACGAAGCGGCAACATAGGCCGTTCCTTTTTTAAAGGGACTTGCATCGATACAATTGATCATATTCAGTTTTGGGGACATTTCGGCAGGAGGGGTTACGTTCTCCCAATTCTCCCCATTATCCCTTGTTACATGGATAAGTCCATCATCACTACCGGTCCATAGTACCCCTTCCTCCAATGCCGATTCCGATATTACAAAAATATTCGAATAGAATTCCGCACCTGTATTGTCCTGGGTAATTGGGCCACCACTTGATTGTATGGTCTCAGGGAGACCTCTGGTCAAATCCGGGGATATGGTCTCCCAGGACTGTCCTCCATCCCTGGTCATATGTAAATAGTTGGATCCGGCATAGAGTTTGTTTGAATCGTGCATGCTAAAAGTAACGGGATAGTTCCAATTGAAGCGGAATTTCATAACCTCCGCCCCGGAACCCGCAGGATTGTCCGGCCATACGTTTGTAGACCTTTCTTGACCTGTGCTATGATCTAATCTGTTCATGTATCCTTTATAGGTTCCACCGTAAACAATATCATTGTTCTTTGGATCAGGAGCCAAATGAGCACTTTCGCCTCCGGCGGTAGGTTCCCAATTTCTTTCCGTAATGGCACTTCCCGCGGTTCTATGCGCTATTCGGATGGCCGTATTATCCTGCTGCGCACCATATATGCGATAGGGAAATACACTATCCGTTGCTACTCTGTAGAATTGTGCAGTGGGTTGATTGTGGTAGGTAGTCCAATTGTTTCCGCCATCATTTGAGATTTGAGCTCCCCCATCATCGGCAATGGCCATTCTCAAATTGTTATTGGGATCTATCCAAAGGTCGTGATGGTCCCCGTGGGGCGCGTTCTTTAAAGTAAAGGTTTTCCCTCCATCCGTAGATACCCCGTAACTTACGTTCATTACATATAGTTTATCCACATTTTGTGTGTCCGCATATATTCTGGTGTAATACCAGGCGCGTTGTCTTAGGGCACGGTTTTCATTTATCTTGTCCCAAGTCTTACCGCCATCGTCCGATCGGAAAAGACCGCCCTCTTTCGCTTCGATTAAGGCCCAAACCCTTTTTGAATCTACAGGTGATACCGTTATTCCAACAATGCCCCAGGGAAATCCAGGTAAACCAGAATTTGTTGAGATATCCGTCCAAGTATCCCCACCATCGATACTTTTGTACATTTTGCTATCTGGGCCCCCACTGTCCATACGGTAGCCATTTCGTTTCATTTCCCAAGTTGTGGCATACAAAATTCTTGGGTTATTGGGGTCCATGATAAGATCGCCGGCACCTGCCTTGTCGCTGATATAAAGTATTTTTTCCCAGTTCACGCCACCGTCCAGTGTACGGTAAACGCCTCTTGTTTCGTTTGGTTTCCACAAGTTTCCTAGGGCGGCCACATAGACAATGTCCGAATTTGTTGGATGTATCCTAATGCGCGCAATGTGTTCAGACCCTTCCAATCCAATAAACTTCCAAGTCTCCCCGGCATCCAGACTTTTCCACATACCATGGCCTGAGGAAACGTTCCCCCGCAACGTTTGTTCCCCTTCTCCTACATATATAATGTTAGGATCGGACTCGGCTACGGCAACGGTCCCTATGGAACCTCCAAAAAAGCCATCTGAAATACATTCCCATGAATTACCAGCGTCGGTTGTTTTCCAGACACCACCACCCGCGGTCCCCATATAATATAGATTTGGGTCATTGATAACACCGGTTACCGTTCCGGCCCTACCACCTCGAAAGGGTCCCACCAAACGCCATTCCATCCCTTGATATAGTGACTGGTCAAACTGCACGCCCTTTACTTTGTTGTTTTTTCGCTGGGCAAATGCTTCCTTTGCGGGTAGATAAAAAAGCAAGCACAATACAACTAGGAAGTAGTTCTTTTTCATTTTAGGTCGGTTTTTGAATTAATTCTTCTAAAAATAAGAAAACAAATCTTTCCAATTCATAGCTAATCATCAATTCTTTGATTTCATGTAATTCTTTGAAATTACCCTGAAATAAAAGGACTCAAATTTTAAAGTATAAATTTTAGTATACATTTGTATCCATAAAAATCAATGCATGGCCAAGAATTTAGTTATCGTCGAGTCCCCGGCAAAAGCAAAAACCATTGAGAAATTCCTAGGAAAGGATTTTAAGGTAGAATCCAATTTTGGACATATTGCCGATTTACCCTCCAAAGAATTGGGCGTAGATGTGGAAAACGACTTTACACCAAAATATATCGTTGACAAGGAGAAAAAGGCCTTGGTCAAAAAATTAAAGGATTTGGCCAATAAAGCGGAAACTATTTGGTTGGCAAGTGATGAGGACCGGGAGGGAGAGGCCATATCCTGGCATTTGGCCGAAGAATTGGGCCTGGACAAAAAGAAGACCAAAAGAATCGTTTTTAACTCGGTCACCAAAGCGGCCATACAGCGGGCCATTGAAAACCCCAGGGATATAAACTACAATCTCGTAAATGCCCAACAGGCCAGAAGGGTCTTGGACCGTTTGGTGGGATATGAACTATCGCCCGTGCTTTGGAAGAAGATAAAACCGGGCTTGTCCGCCGGTCGTGTGCAATCCGTAGCGGTCAGGCTGATTGTTGAGCGGGAACGCGATATCGAGGCCTTTACACCTGAAGCCTCGTTCAAGGTTTCTGCGGAATTCCAAACGGAATCGGGCAGCGTTTTTCAGGCGAAGTTGGGCAAGGCCTTTGATTCCAAGGAAGAGGCAAATGCCTTTTTGGAACAAAATATCAGGGCCGAATTTTCAGTTGCCAAATTGGACAAAAAACCGGCCAAAAAATCCCCATCGGCACCCTTTACAACCTCAACCTTGCAACAGGAAGCTTCGCGAAAGCTTTATTTTTCCGTGGGAAGAACCATGCAGGTGGCACAACGATTGTACGAGGCCGGACTCATTACCTATATGAGAACGGACAGCGTGAATTTATCAGGGGAAGCTATAAATTCGGCCAAAGATGCTATCATAAAAAACTACGGCGAAAAATACAGTAAGGTCAGGAACTTTACCGGAAAATCAAAAGGAGCCCAAGAAGCGCATGAGGCCATCCGACCTACGGATATGTCCAACCAATCCCCTTCACTGGAACGGGATCAGGAAAAATTATATGACCTTATATGGAAAAGGACGGTCGCGTCACAAATGAGCGATGCCGAGCTGGAACGTACCAATGTTCGTATCCAGGCAGATAAACATTCCGAGGAATTCACCGCCAATGGTGAGGTCATCAAATTCGATGGTTTTTTAAAAGTATACTTGGAGGGTGTTGATGATGAGGATTTGGCAGAAGAGCAGGACGGTATGCTACCAGCCATGAAGGTAAACGAAATCCTTTATAATAATTATATCACCGCCACGGAACGGTTTACAAGACCTCCCTATCGATTTACCGAAGCTTCTTTGGTCAAAAAGTTGGAGGAATTGGGAATAGGAAGGCCTTCGACCTATGCACCTACTATTTCTACTATATTAAATAGGGGGTATGTTGAAAAGGGAACCATTGAAGGTACGGAAAGAAAATATGTCCAGATGGTTCTTGAGGCAAATAAAATAAAGGAAAAGAACCTTACAGAAAATGTAGGTTCCGATAAGGGTAAAATGGTACCCACGGATATTGGTACCATCGTCACAGACTTCCTAGTAAGCAATTTTGGAAACATTCTGGATTACAACTTTACGGCACAGGTAGAGGAGGATTTCGATGAAATTGCCACGGGCGAGGAAGATTGGAAAAAAATGATGAAGAACTTTTACAAGGATTTTCATCCCAATGTCCTAGACGTTGAGGAAAATGCGGATAGGGCCAGCGGCGAACGCGTTTTGGGCAAAGACCCCAAAACGGGCAGACAGGTGTCAGTTCGTTTAGGAAGGTTTGGGCCCATGGTGCAAATTGGTACCGTGGAGGAAGAGGAAAAACCGCTCTTTGCAAGTCTTTTGCCGGACCAGTCCCTAAATACCATAACGTACGAGGAGGCCATGGACCTCTTTAAACTTCCCAGAAAATTAGGAGTTTATGAGGGGGAAGAAGTAGAAGCGAACGTGGGCAGGTTTGGTCCTTATGTGCGCTTTGGCAAAACCTTTATTTCCCTGCCCCAGGATGAAAGTGCCATGGAAGTTGAAATGGAGCGTGCCATTGAACTCATAAAGGAGAAACAAAAGGCCGATGCGCCTATTGCCAATTATGAGGGTGAGGACGTTACAAAAGGTGTTGGCCGCTTTGGCCCCTATATCAAATGGGACGGAATGTTTATCAATGTCAACAAAAAGTATGATTTTGATAATCTTTCCCAGGATGATATTGAGGAATTGATAGAAGACAAAAAGAAAAAGGAACGGGAAAAGGTAGTGCAGAACTGGCCGGAAAAAGGTATCCGAATCGAAAAGGCACGATGGGGTCGCCATAACATTATTAAAGGAAAGATTAAGGTGGAGCTGGCCAAAACGGTAGACGTTTCCAAAATGTCCTTGGAACAAGCTGCCGAACTCATAGAAAAAAAGACACCCAAAAAAAAGACCAAAGCGAAAACTAAATCAAAAAAGTAGTATAATTTTGAAAATAGTGAAGCAGCGAATCACTTTCAATCATCAAAATTAATACCGCGTAACCCACATGGCTTTTGATTTTTTAGTCCCAGTAGAAGATAAGGTACTTGCCCATTGTGAATTACTGCCCGCACAGGCCATTGGTAGAAATACCCATATACATACGGAAAAGGATGGTTTGCCGGTTTTGGCAAATGCCACCGTCGCCATATTTGGAGTCAAGGAGTCCAGAAATGCTTACGAGAAAAAACTGGAAACTTTGGATGTATCGGGCATTCGATTACAATTGTACAAATTGATGCTGGGTAACTGGGATACTACCATTGTAGACCTTGGAGATTTGGAGGAAGGAGAAACCGTTGAGGATACTTATTTTGTAGTAAAGGAAGTGACCGCTGGCCTGTTGGAAGAAAATGTGATACCTATACTATTGGGTGCCACGCAGGACATTACCTATCCGGTTTACCGGGCTTTTGACGGTATCAAGGATATGATAAATATGGTCGCGGTTGACAGTCGGTTCGATTTTGGCATCGATGACGAGCTGATTTCTTCCCATTCCTACATGAGCAAGATCATTACCGATAAACCGAACAACCTTTTCAACTTTTCCAATATTGGTTATCAGAGCTACTTCAATGCCCAAGAGGAAGTGGATCTTATGGAGCGGCTATTTTTTGATTCCTACAGGTTGGGTGAGATTGCCCACGAACTTTCCTTGGCAGAGCCGGTGCTTAGAAACGCCCATATGGTAAGTTTGGACGCCAGGGCTATCAAAGCCAGTGAAATTGGATTTTCAGGTAATTTTTCCCCAAACGGTTTTACGGGAAGGGAAATCTGTGCCATTGCCAGATACGCCGGTATCAGTGAGCGGGTCATGGCATTCGGTATTTTTGAAATGGAAAACAACATCCAGTGCCAACAACTTCTGGCACAAATAATATGGTATTTTATTGAGGGTATCAATTACAGGATCAAGGAGTCTCCCTATTCCAAAACGGACGACTTTACCAAGTACAATGTACCCAATGAGGAAGAGGAGCTTATTTTCTACAAGAGCCTTCTTACCGAAAGATGGTGGGTAGAGGTGCCATCTATTTTTTCTTCGCATACTAAAGAAGGTACACCTGCGTTATTACCTTGCACAGAGCAGGATTATTTGGACGCATGTGACCAAAAAATTCCCGAACGGTGGTTTAAGGCCTATAAAAAGGGCTTTAATTAATTGAAAAATTAGTAAGACATAAAATTAATAATACAATAATTTATTCAAAAGATAGTTTTAAGAGTTAGAATAACATTATAGTATTTGCATTTTAACCATAATCGAAATTTAACCTAAAGTATGAAGAAGCTATTGTTATCATCTATAGCGTTTGTTTTTTTGCTCACGAGTTGTGGGTCAAAGACTAAAGGAGAGCTAGTCGGCGTCCAGGGCAAAAAATGGTATCCCGAAAAACCATATGGAATGGAACTTATCCCAAGGGGTTCTTTCATTATGGGTAAAAGCGAAGAAGACCAAGCCAAAGTTTTAAACGCCCCTACCAAAACAGTAACGGTACGTTCCTTTTACATGGACGATACTGAAATTACGAACAGTGAGTACCGTCAGTTCGTAGAATGGGTAAAGGATTCCATTACAAGAACCCGTTTGGCGATTTTGGCCGATGAATTGGGAATTGGACCGGAAGATGGTGGAATTGGCGAGTATGCCTTTAAGGATGCGGATACCACAAAATCATCGGTTTATGACAAATATATGTTGGACAACTATTCCGGCATGGGTGAAACTGGTTATGAGGGAAGGGCCTTGAATAAGGATGAAGATCTTATTTGGGACACTTCTGAGTATCCGGATGAATATTATGCAGAGGTTATGGATTCCCTATACATACCAGAAGAGGAGTCCTATAATGGTCAAAGAAGCATCGACGTAACAAAGTTAAAATACAAGTATAGCTGGATGGATATTGAGGCTGCTGCCCGTGCCGCCAAAAAAGGCAAGGGAAGTAGGAAGGATTTCATCCGTACGGAAGAATTGGAAATCTATCCTGATACGACCGTTTGGATCAGGGATTTCGAATACTCCTACAACGAGCCAATGCACAACGATTATTTCTGGCACGATGCCTACAGCGATTATCCTGTAGTAGGTATCTCCTGGCAGCAGGCAAAAGCTTTCTGCAACTGGAGGACCAAGTTCAAGAATGATGACCAGAAAAGTCGCGGTAAACAGTTCGTAAACCAGTTTAGATTGCCAACCGAAGCCGAATGGGAATATGCGGCCAGAGGCGGAATCGAAGGTGGAACATACCCTTGGGGCGGACCTTATGTAATCAGTGATACAGGTTGCTTTATGGCCAACTTTAAACCTCAGCGAGGAGATTATGCAGCGGATGCAGCGCTATACACCGTAGAAGCCAAATCCTATGAGCCAAACGACTTTAATCTCTACAATATGGCCGGTAACGTATCTGAGTGGACAAACTCTAGTTATGACCCTAGTGCTTACGACTACGTGTCCACAATGAATCCTAACGGTGGAGACCAGTCAAATACTAGAAAAGTAATACGAGGAGGTTCTTGGAAGGATGTTGCCTACTTCTTACAAGTAAGTACAAGGGATTACGAATATGCAGATTCCGCACGTAGTTACATAGGCTTCAGGACAGTACAGGATTACATGGGCGAGGAAGATTCAACACAGTAAACAAGTAAACTATTCATATTAAATTAATTAATTAGTAACCAAATCTTTAGTATTAAACCTTTAAATTAAAATTAAATCATGGCACAGTCAAAATCAACAAAAAAATTATTCAACATGGCCTACGGGCTTGGAGCATCAGTCGTAATTATAGGTGCATTGTTTAAAATCCTTCACTGGGAATTTGGACCTTTAACAGGTGGACTTTTATTGGCTATTGGTCTTATTACAGAAGCCCTAATCTTTGCGATCAGTGCATTCGAACCTGTAGACGACGAATTGGATTGGTCTTTGGTATACCCAGAATTAGCTGGAGGTGAAGCCAAGGCTAGAAAAAATGAAGTGGCCGAAATTAAGGAAGCCGAAACTTCTTTATCCAAAAAATTGGATGATTTGTTAAAAGAGGCAGGTGTAGATGCCAACCTAATGGAAAGTTTAGGTACCAGTATTAAGAACTTTGAAGGTGCCGCCAAAGGTATTGCACCAACCGTAGATGCTATGGAATCTACAAGAAAGTATTCTGAGGAAATGGTACAGGCTGCCGCTCAGATGGAATCTTTGAACAGTCTTTATAAAGTACAATTAGAGAGTGCTAGCAGACAAGCTTCCGTTAACGAGGAAGTAGTACAAAACGCAAGTGCACTTAAGGAGCAAATGGCTTCATTGTCTACAAATCTTTCTTCTTTAAATGGTGTTTATGGTGGAATGTTGTCCGCAATGAACAGAAACTAAATTGGATTTTATTAAAACCAAACCAAATCAGTATTAATTAAAATCTAATTAAAAAAACCATGGCAGGAGGAAAAGCAACACCACGTCAGAAGATGATCAACCTTATGTATTTGATCTTCATCGCAATGCTGGCGTTAAATATGAGTAAAGAAGTACTAGCGGCATTCGGTATTATGAACGAAAAGCTGGAGACTTCTAACGAAAAGACGACCGCAAGTAACGAAGCGTTCTTGGGTAGTCTGGAAACTAAGGCATCTGAAGATGCGGCCAAATATGAAAAGCTGTATCAGAATGCACAGAAGATCAAAGCAATGTCCCAAGAGTATTTCGACTATTTGGAATCCCTTAAGGACGGTATGACCGAAGGATTGGAAGATCCCACAGATTATGCCCGTATGGACAATTCAGATTATTTGGATCAAAAATTCTTTCAGGGTGACAATCTATCCGAAGGTGGTCAGGAATTTATGAATAGATTGACCGAATATAGAGATCAAGTAGCCGCAATCGTTCCAGCTACGCTAAAGCAATCCGTTATCGATCGTTTTAAAACCGGCGATGAAAACGGTAAGGTCGAGAAAAGGGACGGGACCAAGCAAGATTGGATCAACTATCACTATGAAGGGTATCCTTTGGTCGCCTCTTTGGCCAAGTTGACTTCTTTACAGGCCGATGTTAAGGCTACGGAAGAAGCTGCATTGAAATCCATGTTGGAAGGTGAGTTGACAAGCCAAGTTTCCTTAAAGAACTTTGCAACTTCACTTTCGGCTTCTAAATCTGCATACTATGCCGGTGAAAAGTACGACGGTAAAATCATCATAAGCAAAACGGATAACACCTCAACTCCAGTGAGAGCTGAATTGACTTTGGACGGTAGAAAACTTTCCGAAGGGACGGACTATAAATTGGAAGCAGGTGGCGTGAAAATGTTGGTCGGTGCAGGAAATGCAGGAGACCACAAAGTGGAAGGTACTATTTATTTTATGCAGGATGGTGAGGAAATCGAGGTACCTGTTAGTAACTCTTTTGCAACGATTTCCAAGCCAAACGCCGCTTTGATCGCTGCGGATAAAATGAACGTGGTGTATCGTGGCGTGGCAAACCCAATGTCAATTTCCATCCCTGGTATTCCAAATAACAAAGTTACTGCATCTGCTCCAGGTTTAAAATCAGTAGGAGGCAGCAACTATGTAATGAACCCAGGTACTGGTAGAACGGTAACGATTTCCGCCTCTGGTACATTACCTGATGGGCAGACTGTTTCCTCCAAATCTGAATTTAGAATTAAGGACATTCCAAGACCAGAAGGTACTCTTAGCAGACAGGCAGGTAGTATTAAACTTCCTAGGGCAAATGTGGAGATTGCTACCATTGGCGCTATGTTGGATGACTTTGATTTTGACTTGAACCTTGCTGTTAGCGGATTTAAATTCAAGGTGCCTGGTCAACCAACAGTTACTGTAAACGGTGATAAGTTGGATGGTAGAGCCAAAGCCGCCCTTAAACGTGCAGGTCGAGGTGATGTGGTACAAATCTTTGATATAGAGGCTTACATTACAAATAACAAAAGTTACAAGTTGAAGAAAGTATCTCCGGTTGTTGTGGAGATTACAAATTAAAATAATGAATACTACCGGGTAACCAGCAAATGGTTGCCCGGTTAATTTTAAAGTTTTATAAGAATGAATTGGAAAAATGTTTTAATATTGGGTGCGGTAACATTGTTGCCTGCCTCCATGATAGCCCAGGCCAATATCCTTAACGCTAAAAAACCTGAGGATATAGGAGTTCGTACCGAGGAACAGAAAGCTGTGGATAATGACGCTCCTTTAGAATATGGTTATGTGGACGATAGGGATATTCTTTGGTCCAAGACGCTATGGGAAACCATTGATTTGGACGAAAGGGTAAATTTCCCGCTTTACTATCCTACGGATACGATGGATATAGGAAAAAATAGAAGGTCCCTATACCATGTATTGATCAAAAATCTTAGGGAAGGTAAACTGGAAGCCTATACGGATTCCTATTTTACAGAAAAAAGAACTTATAATGACCTTGCAGGTGCATTGCAATCCGTAGATACTTTGGACTATGGGTATGAGCAAATGAATGCCGGGGAGCAGGTTTCTGCAGAGTACATTACCCGAAGAAACATAACTGCAGGTGAAATTGAGGAATACCATATTAAAGGCATGTGGTATTTTGATAAAAGGCAGGGAGAGTTAAAATATCGTTTGTTGGGTATTGCCCCGGTTGCTCCGGACGTAAACTTCATCGACGATGATAATCCGGATATGGTGGAGCTGTTCTGGGTATGGTACCCGGATGCCCGTGAAATTTTGCACGAGGCCAAGGTCTTCAACCAGCAAAATTCCGCCCAGCCCATCTCTTTTGATATGTTGTTGAACGCAAGAAGGTTTAATGCCGTTATCTATAAAGAGGATAACGTTCACGGAGACCGCAAGGTCAGTGATTACATTGCGGACAATGCGCTTTTCCAATTGCTGGAAGCAAAACGTATCAAGGAAACCATTAGGGACAGGGAACAAGATATGTGGGCCTACTAGGTCAAAAAAAAATTCCAATTCAACAATATAAGCTCCGATAAGTATCGGAGCTTTTTGTTTATGGCTATTTTTGCCAAATGGTAGATTATATCCTTGTAGGCCTCGGTTTGGCAGGAGCCGCTTTTTGTGAGACCCTTAGACGCAATCAAAAAAGTTTTCATGTCTTTAGCGACCAATCCCAGACTTCCTCAAAAGTGGCTGCGGGCCTGTCCAATCCTGTTATTTTAAAGCGGTTCAATTTGGCCTGGAGAGCCCATAGTCTATTACCGTTTTCCAAAAGGTTTTATGAGGAAATCGAAAGTGAATTGGGAAAATCCTTTCTGATCGAGCAACCCATTTTGCGCAAATTCAGTTCCATTGAGGAGCAAAATTTATGGTTTGAAGCATCGGACAAGGAACATTTAAATCAATTTTTATCCTCCCAACTCTTAAGGAATACCAATCCAGCGTTGAACGCTCCCTATGATTTTGGTGTATTGAACGGTGCGTACCGATTAAGGACCGAAGAATTCCTAACTGCCTATCAAAGAAAAATACTTGTACCGGATCAATTCTCATTGGAAACATTTGATTATTCTGAGCTACAGATAAGGTCGGAGTATTTGGAATATAAAGGTGTAAAGGCCAAGAACCTTGTTTTTGCCGAAGGTTTTGGGGTAACGAAAAATCCCTTCTTTAATTATCTTCCGGTACAAGGCTCAAAGGGGGAGTATCTCATCATCGAATCCAAGGAATTATCGGAAAAAAACGCCGTAAAGTCATCCGTCTTTCTAATACCACTAGGGAATAATCGGTATTTGGTAGGGGCAAACTATAATCCGGTAGACAAGGACAACAGACCATCGGAAGCAACCAAGATAGAACTGCTCAAAAAACTGGAGGGTATAGTGAATTGTTCCTATGAAGTGGTAGGGCATGTTGCAGGGGTCAGGCCTACGGTCAAGGACAGGAGACCCTTAGTAGGAAAACATCCAAATCACAAAAATCTACATATTATCAATGGTTTTGGTTCCCATGGTGTCATGATCGCACCTTGGGCGGCCTTGGAATTATTTAATTCTATTGAAAAAGGAACATCATTGGACCCTGAAGTTGATATCAATAGGTTTCTTAGTTTGCTGTCAAACTAATCACATGGGCGTATCCATAGTACAATACTTAAATAATACGGGAACTTCTTTATAAATTTCTATCGAGTTAAAATCCTTTTTTTGACCTTTGCACATCCAAAAAAGGGACGGTATATAAAGCTAAAATGCCGATTTCTTTTCGTTATTAAAAATTAGATAGAATGCTTAACATTCACAACTTATCCGTATCATTTGGCGGGGAATATTTATTTGAGGAAATCTCCTTTCGGTTAAATGCCGGAAATAGGGTAGGGCTCGTTGGAAAAAATGGCGCAGGTAAGTCTACACTGCTTAAATTACTGGCCAAGCAAATGCCGATAGACTCCGGTACCATTGCCGTTGAAAAGGATATTAAGATCGGGTTTTTGCGTCAGGATATCGACTTTGAACTGGGAAGGACGGTCCTGGAGGAGGCCTATCAAGCATTTGAGGAACTAAAGGTACTGGAGGCCAAAATGGACGAAATCAACTATCAACTGGCGGAACGTACCGATTATGAAAGCGAAGGCTACAACCAGCTCATCATCGATTTGAGCGATGTAACTTCCCACTATGAAATTTTGGGCGGATACAACTATCAGGGCGAAACGGAAAAAATATTACAGGGCCTTGGTTTTAAAAGAGCCGATTTTGACAAAAAGACCGAAACCTTTTCCGGGGGGTGGCGCATGCGTATCGAACTGGCAAAATTGTTGTTGCAAAATAACGATGTGCTGCTCCTGGATGAGCCTACCAACCACTTGGATATTGAATCCATCATCTGGTTCGAGCAATTTTTGAACAATTATACCGGAGCGGTCATGATCGTTTCGCACGATAAAATGTTCTTGGATAACGTCACCAACAGAACTATTGAGATTTCCTTGGGAAGGATTTACGACTATAATAAGCCCTATTCAAAATATTTGGTCCTTAGGGAAGAGATTCGCCAACAACAGTTAAGCGCACAAAAGAACCAGGATCGCGAAATACAACAGGCAGAACGACTCATAGAGAAATTTAGGGCCAAATCCACTAAAGCTTCTATGGCCCAATCGCTCATAAAAAAACTGGATAAGATAGTACGCATCGAAGTCGATGAGGATGATAACAGTGTGATGAGCCTTCGGTTTCCTGTTTCCGTAACGCCGGGCAAGGTGGTGGTAGAGATGGAGAACCTATCCAAATCCTATGGTGAAAAAAAGGTTCTGGAAAATGTGGACCTGCTGGTGGAGCGTGATAGTAAGACGGCCTTTGTGGGTCAGAACGGACAGGGAAAATCCACCTTGGCCAAAATTATTGTGGGGGAACTGGAGCATAAAGGCCATCTTAAGCTGGGGCACAATGTCCAAATAGGGTATTTTGCCCAGAACCAAGCGGAATATTTGGATGGGAACAAGACTATTTTGGATACCATGATAGATGCTGCAAATGAGTCTAACCGAAGTAAGGTGCGTGATATCTTGGGTTCATTTTTGTTTCGGGGAGATGATGTTGAAAAATACGTGAAGGTGCTTTCCGGTGGGGAACGAAACCGACTCGCCCTAGCCAAAATGCTCTTACAGCCTTTCAACGTTTTGGTAATGGATGAACCTACCAACCACCTCGACATCAAATCAAAAAATGTACTGAAACAGGCCTGTCTAAATTTTGAGGGAACGCTTATTCTGGTTTCCCACGATCGGGATTTTCTTCAGGGATTGACCAACAAGGTCTATGAGTTTAAGGACAAGCGAATCAAGGAGTATCTTGGGGATATTGATTTTTATCTGGAACAGCGTAAGGTCAATGACTTTAGAAGTATAGAAAAGCGGGAGGAAAAAAAGGAAGTGAAACCCATGGAACGGAAAAACACTTCTTTTGATGACCAAAAACAACTAAAGAGCCTTAAGAACCAACTCAGCGGATTGGAAAGTAAAATTTCCGCTCTTGAGAAGGAGATAAAAAAGATAGATCACGAGTTGTTGATGAATTATGACGCCACCATTGCCAAGCCCAACTTTTTTGATGAATATCAAGCTAAAAAGGCAAAGCTTGAAAAACACATGGATAAATGGGAAAGCCTTACCTTGGAAATTGAAAGTATACAATAACCTTGACCTACTACATTCGTAGTTTCACAACGTTTTCCGGAAGTTTCACAACAAAATGTATGCGTTGAACGATAATTTTTGGCTCTTTATCGTTTATGTTAGAGATTTGTAAGATAATTCTTAATTCTAGTTAAGAACACATAATTTCATCATATATGAAGAATCTATACGTACTGTTATCCATATTCATGTTAATTTCCAGTCTTGGTATGGCCAAAGTTTCAAAAACTGAAAAAAAGGCTTTGATTGCGCTCTATAATAGCACAAACGGTGCACATTGGATTCGAAAGTGGGATTTGAAAAAGCCAGTCTCAGAATGGTACGGTGTTAAGATTGAAGACGACAAGGTCGTTGAAATCAACTTATTCCATAACAATTTGATGGGTCCCTTACCGGTTGGAATTTCTAAATTGGAAAATCTCAAGGTGTTGAATTTGGCGTTTAATTCAATTACGGGGGAATTACCGGGAGACTTGGTACAATTGTCACATTTAAGGGTTTTAAAGCTGGAGATGAACAGGTTAAAGGGAGGAATTCCAACTAATATTGGCGGACTATCGAACTTAGTGGAACTGACCGCTTTCAATAATTTTCTTTCTGGAGGTATACCGGAGAGTATTGGTGACATAAGTAATTTAAAAATTCTTAACCTTTCCAGTAACTCCCTAAATGGAACCATTCCGGAATCTCTTGGACAATTGACACAATTGGAAACATTGGGACTTTTCGAAAATACCTTGGAAGGATCCATCCCAGGGGAAATCGGACGTTTGACAAAATTAAAGGAATTGGTTTTGGCGAATAATAGCTTGAACGGTGAAATTCCAGAAGAATTCAATCAATTGGCAAGCCTCCAAATATTTCAAATTCAGAACAATAATTTTTCATCCTTTAAGAATCTTGAAATATTAAAGACTAGGGAGTATTTGGTATTCGACTATGATGGGTTCGATAAAAACCTTGATTTTAAGGAGCTTAAGTTGGATAAGACTCGAATGGCCGATACAAAATACGAAGACGTAGAAAATTAAGAGTAGTTTACACTTTTAGTTAGTTTGGTGAAAAAAGAGGTGTTGGTAGCACCTCTTTTTGTTTTTTTTGATATAATTAAAGCCTCTGATTTCGAGCTTTAGATGTATTCAGTAGCTTTTACAAAAGATTAGGAAAATGGACAACGGTTGGTTCAATAATATAGTAAAAAAAAAATAGACTCCTAGGTAATTTAAGCTTTGGTGTAGTCCTCTTTTTTTCAATAACATTCTTCATCCGCAAGTCCCTAGACAGGCGCGCAAAGCCTTGGAGGAACTTTATGTTAGAACATCTGATGAATCTTGGACGATCACTTAGAACTTGCAGGAAGAAGTATCGTCAAGGCAAGGAATTCGGGTAGAAAACGGTCATGTCATTTCCATAAATTTGTATTATAATTGACTAATAGGCGAACTACCGAAAAATTTTCAGAACCTACCATACTTAGATAGCCTAAATCTAGCTTTTAACGATTTAAATGGTACGCTTCCTTTTTTCCTTTTCAATACTTCGCGTTTAAGAATATTACGACTAGAAATGAATTCGTTTCAGGTACATTGCCCAAAGGGATTTCTATGGATTGCAAACTAACGGAATTGAGCCTTTTTAATAATTAATTGGAAGGAGTTATTCCAGGTAAAATTGGGAATGCCAAGGCATTAAAAATACTAAACCTTTCCTGTAATTATTTTACCGGTTCCCTGCTCCAAGGTCTTTTCTGCCTTAAGGAATTGGAACAGGTGGAGTTATTTGGAAATGGGCTTTGTGGCGAAATCAAACTTGAAATGGAAAATATAGTGCATTTAGAGGAAATGGTATTGTCCTATAATAGCTTTGAGGGAAACCTACCTGAAAATATCGCTAATTTGGAACACCTTGAATTGGTACAATTGCATGGGAACAATCTTATTTCATAAGGTCTTTTAGATCTCAAAATCCTAAGGTCTGGTTAGCTTTGACAGTTATGACTTGATTATGAATATTCAAATTAGGGATAAGATCGGGTTTAGCAAACCAAGAATGGCAGATACAAAATTTGATGACTCAAAAAATTAAAATCTACGAACTAAACTATTTAAAAGAGGTGCTTTAAGCACCTCTTTTTAGTTTTTACGTTAATCGTCTACACGTAAGTTTCATTTACTTCAGTTGCAGTTTTTCAAGTTTTATGAAATTTTTAACCTCCTGTAAAGAATATACGGGAACCGATTTTTTGTAGTTTCGCCGTTTAAAACCGTTTAATTTCATCCTAAATCACTGAATTTAATCTAGTTAACTTTTTATAGGGTTACTATTCATGTTTGGAGCATATTGAAGCGTACTTGAACCATAATCCAAAAAATTGGGTAAAGCTTAAGGTCATTTCACAAATCAATTTGGACGTTTCATGTACATAAAATAATTGTTTCACATAGACAGAAATATATTTGTAGTCGTTTTAAAAAATCAATTGTTAAAACCAAAACCAAAATGCGAAAAATCATCTTTACCGGACTAGGTATCGTATTAATAGTAGCTTCATTTTTTTTGGCGAAAGTCATTATAGACAATAAAAAGGTCTTTAAGCCACGCGCCCAAAAGGTAGTAAAGACCGTTTTTACTGAAGTAGTTGAAAACAAGACCATTCCCATTGTTGTATCCGCTAACGGAAATCTTAGGGCAAAACAGCGGGTTGAATTGTATGCCGAAGTGCAGGGTGTCTTTAGAAGGGGCAGCAAATTGTTCAAGGAAGGTCAGGCCTATAACCAAGGTGAAACCATCATCAGTATTGATGCCGATGAATACACTGCAAGTGTACAATCCGCCAAGAGTAACCTTTACAATGAGCTAACATCCATTATGCCGGATTTACGCTTGGACTACCCGGATTTTTATCCAAAATGGCAGAAGTACCTAAACGGTTTCGACCTTTCCAAGAGTACACCAAAATTGCCCGAAATGACTTCAGAAAGTGAGCGTTTCTTTATCACGGGAAGAGGTATTCTTTCCAGTTACTACAATGTAAAGAACCTGGAGCAACGGCTATCAAAATATAGGATAGTCGCTCCTTTTACTGGAGTTTTGACAGAAGCTCTGGTAACGGAAGGTACATTGGTCAGATCCGGTCAGAAATTGGGCGAGTTCATCAATCCCGGAGTGTACGAATTGGAAGTTTCGGTAAGCAAATCGTTCACTGATTTATTAAAGGTGGGCGAATCCGTGGAATTGACCAGTTTGGACGGCGAAGAAGTCTATACAGGTAAGGTTGCCAGAATTAATGGAAGGGTTGACCAGGCTTCTCAGACAATTAAGGCCTACATAGAAGTGGACAACGACAAACTACGGGAAGGTATGTACCTAGAGGCGAATCTGGATGCCAAAAAGGAAGAAAATGCCATCGAAATAGATAGAAGCCTGCTTTTGGAAGGTAATAAAATATTCGTAGTTCGTGATTCCGTATTGGACCTTATTGATGTAAAGCCGGTCTATTTTTCTGAAAAAAGTGTTGTTTTGAAGGATGTTCCCAATGGAATGACAATTATGTCCAAGCCATTGATCGGTGCATATACGGGTATGGCCGTAAAGGTATACGAAGACCAACCAGATAACTCTAAAGGATAATGCGAAAGATCATTGAATACTTTATTAGATACCATGTCGCCGTAAACGTGGTAGTTATTTCCTTTGCCCTTTTTGGCATCGTGGGGTACAAGTCCCTGAAATCCTCTTTTTTTCCATTAACTGATTCCAAGAACATTTCCATTACCATTACCTACCCGGGTGCCTCGCCACAAGAGGTGGAGGAAGGTATCGTGCTTAAAATAGAGGATAACCTAAAAGGTTTGGAAGGGGTGGATCGTGTCACTTCCACATCTAGGGAAAATAGTGGTACCATTAACATCGAAATAGAAAAAGGAAGGGATATCGATTTCATGCTGCTTGAGGTAAAAAATGCCGTGGACAGGGTACCTACCTTTCCAACCGGCATGGAGCCTTTGATAGTGTCCAAATTGGAAGCGGTTCGGCAAACGATTTCCTTCGCCATTAGTGGTGAGGATATTCCTTTGGCCACTTTGAAAAATGTGGGTAGGCAGGTTGAGAACGATTTAAGGGCCATACCCGGAATTTCCCAGATAGAGATTTCTGGGTTTCCGCAGGAAGAAATTGAAATTGCTGTTAACGAAAATAACCTATTGGCCTATGGAATTTCATTTCAGGAAGTCGCTACTGCAGTAGGAAATGCCAATATTTTGGTAACCGGTGGTAATATAAAAACGGATGCGGAGGAGTACCTGATTCGCGCCAACAATCGGTCTTATTATGGCGATGAGCTTTCCAATCTGATCGTTCGTGCTGATGTATCCGGTAGTACCGTGCGTTTGAAGGATGTTGCGGAAATTCGCGATAGGTTCGCAGAAGACCCCAACGCCAGTTACTTTGACGGTAATCTGTCCGTAAACGTATCCATCACCAGTACCAATACGGAGGATTTGATACAATCTGCCACCGATGTTAAGGCCTATGTGGAGGAATTCAACCAAAAGTACTCCAATGTGGAATTGGATGTTGTTTCCGATCAATCCGAAACATTGGTGCAACGGACCGAATTACTCGCCGAAAACGCCATTATGGGAATGATTTTGGTTCTGATATTCCTATCACTCTTTTTAAATACCAGGTTAGCGTTTTGGGTAGCTTTTGGATTGCCCGTAGCCTTTCTTGGAATGTTCGTATTCGCCGGATTTTTTAACGTCACGATTAATGTGTTGTCCCTGTTTGGGATGATTATCGTGATCGGGATATTGGTAGACGATGGTATCGTTATCGCGGAGAATATTTACCAGCATTATGAAAAGGGGAAAACCCCAGTACAAGCAGCCGTAGATGGTACCATGGAAGTACTGCCCCCAATTATATCGGCCATCATTACCACCATTTTGGCCTTCTCTATCTTCTTGTTCCTCGATAGTAGGATTGGGGAGTTTTTTGGAGAGGTATCTGTCATCGTTATTCTAACCTTGGTAGTGTCCCTTATTGAGGCCTTGATTATACTACCAGCACACTTGGCACATTCAAAGGCACTTCAGCCCTTGGATGACAAGCCCAAGAAAGGAGCAGCCAGCGCTTTTGCCAAGCTACGGGTCATCAATGATTTCGGGGATAAGATTATGGTTTGGATGCGCGACAAGCTCTATGCGCCATCGCTAAGATTTGCCATGCGTTACAAAATACTTACATTCAGCTTTTTTGCCATGGCTCTGGTGCTCACTTTTGGGTCTCTTGGAGGTGGTATCATACGCACAGCTTTTTTTCCTAGGATTGCCAGTGACAGGGTTAGTATTGAATTGCAGATGCCCAATGGTACCAACGAAAAAATTACCGATTCCATCATAAGCCTCATTGAGGAAAAGGCTGAAATTGTCAATAAGCAACTTACGGAGGAATTTTTGCCCAATTCGGATAAGATGATGTTTGAAAACATGATCCGTAGACTGGGACCTGGTTCCTCAACGGCGCAATTGACCATCAACTTATTACCCGGTGAGGAACGCCCCGATGCCGTTGTGGCCGATGTCGTAACGAGAAGAATAGAGGAACTGGTAGGGCCAGTGATTGGCGTAGAAAGCCTCATTTATGGTTCCGGGGGAAATTTTGGCGGTTCGCCCGTTTCCGTATCCCTATTGGGGAACAATATTGAGGAGCTCAAGGCGGCCAAGAACGAGCTTAAAGGTATTTTGCAGAACAATACCCGTTTAAAGGATATTTCGGACAACGACCCTGCGGGTATCAAGGAAATTAGATTGCAGTTAAAGGAAAATGCCTATTTGTTGGGGCTGGACCTGAGAACGGTCATGAATCAGGTACGAGCCGGATTCTTCGGCGTACAGGCTCAGCGTTTTCAAAGGTCACAGGACGAGATTAGGGTCTGGGTCAGATATGATAGGGAAGACAGGTCGTCCATTACAAATTTGGACGAGATGCGCATCGTTACGCCTTCCGGTGATCGGGTGCCCTTGAAGGAAATAGCGGAATATTCCATTGAACGTGGCGATGTCGCCATCAATAGGTTGGAAGGCCGCAGGGAGATTCAGGTTTCTGCAGATATGAAGGATATTAAGGATAGCCCAACGGAAATTATGGCAGAAATCCAAAATGTGATTATGCCGGATATTCAGTCCAGATATCCTACCGTTACGGCTTCCTACGAAGGTCAGAATAGGGAATTGGGAAAACTCACTGGTTCTCTAAAGGTCGTGGGACTATCCGTCCTATTGCTCATCTATATAACCATTGCGTTCACGTTTAGAAGCTTTAGTCAGCCTTTGATGCTATTATTGTTGGTACCGTTTAGCTTTACGGCGGTAGCTTGGGGACACTGGATACATGATTTCCCCTTGAACGTACTTTCTATTTTGGGTATCATCGCCTTGATAGGAATTATGGTGAACGATGGTCTGGTGCTTATCGGTAAGTTCAATAATAACCTTAGAGAAGGTATGACCTTTGATGCAGCCATATATGAAGCAGGTAAATCAAGATTTAGGGCAATTTTCTTGACCTCTGTAACGACCATTGCAGGACTTGCTCCCCTTATGTTGGAGACAAGCAGACAGGCACAGTTTCTAAAGCCTATGGCCATATCCATTGCATATGGTATTGGCATCGCCACGGTTTTGACCCTATTGATGTTACCATTGTTTCTATCCTTTGGGAATAAATTGAAATCAAAGAACAAAATGTTGGCGAGCGGTCATAAGATTACCAAGGAAGAGGTAGAAAGAGCTATTTTGGAAAAAAGGGAGTCCGAACATTTGGAAGGACAAAAGAACCATGGCCTGAACGGAAATCTAATCGAGGAAAAACCACACCATAAAGAATTAGAAGAAACCATATAATGACAAGATTTAGATTAACAACGTTCCTTTTATTATTCTCTTTATTAGTTGTTGCACAAGAAGACCTTCTCTCCAAGGAAGAAGCGATTACCAAGGCACTTGAGAATAATTTTGGGATTTTGGTTGCCAATAATAATTTAAGGATTGCCGAGAACAATAAAAGCCTAATGAATTCAGGCTTTTTACCTTCCTTAACAGGAAATGCAGGTGCATCCTATGATAAAAACAATCAAGAGGCCACATTCCAGGATGGTAACGTAAGGGCTATAGATGGTGCGGAAACAACTCGTTACAATGCATCTTTGAACCTTAATTATACGCTTTTTGATGGGCTTGGAAGAATGTATGACTTCAAAAGGCTTAAGGAGGAATATAATCTCAGTGCGCTGGAAACAAGGGAAACTATCGAAACGACCATGTTGCAGTTATTTACTGTATATTTTGAGGTGGCAAGACTTACCGAGAATATCAACGTTTTAGAGGAAACATTTTCCAATACTAAGAACAGATTGCAAAGGGCAGAATATAGTTTCGAATTTGGACGGACAAATAAATTGGATGTCTTAAATGCAGAGGTGGACTTGGTCAACGATAGTATAAATCTTATGAACGAGCGGCAAACGCTCAGAAATACTAAAAGAGATTTAAATCTACTGTTGAACCGCGAGCTACTTACCACTTTTGAGGTAGATACGGTCGTTAGTTTTACCAACTCAATTAGATTGGAAGAATTTCTTGGAGTAGGGGTAGAGAATAATGTACGAATCCTTCAAATGAAACAGAATATCAAAATAAACGATTATACCTTAAAATCAAGTAAGTCCGTTTTTTTGCCCACAGTGGGACTTACGGGGTCTTATGGGTGGAACCAAGGTAATTTCCCCGCCACCAACTTCTTGGCCTCCAACGTTTCTACAGGTGTTTCCGCTGGTCTCAATTTGACATGGAATTTGTTCAATGGGGGAACTAGTATCACCCAAATAAAAAATGCAAGGATTCTATTGGACAATCAGGAAATATTGGAGGAACAGACCATTCAAGAGGTAAAAAGGGATATAGAAAATGCAAAAGACGACTACCAAAACCGATTGGATATTTTGGCCCTTCAAGAAAAAAATGTGATAACGGCTCAAAACAATTTTGATCGGTCTAATGAACAATACAAACTAGGGCAAATTACCTCCGTTGAGTTGAGACAGGCACAGATAAATCTATTGAATGCCCAGACCAATAAGAATTTCGCTAAATATGACGCCAAATTGGCGGAATTGCAATTACTCCAACTCACGGGGCAGTTACTGAATGTTGAAATATAAACGGCACAGTTCAAATCATAAAGTAAAGTACCATGTACAAGGATAAAACGGACAAAGAACTTTTGGAGGTGTTGGAACAATATTCCCAATTAACATTCGAGTCCCAACTAAGTTTAAAGGACGAAATCAGTACGAGAGGTCTTATTGCAGATACCTCGGAACTCGATGCCGCTATAGAAGACAAGATTTCCCGAATAAAAAATTTTGAATTTTTGAAGGATTTTGGTTTTAAGGCCGAAACAACCGACAATAAATTTTTGGTAACCAGGACCCAAACCGCGACCTTGACCGATGTCTTTGCGGTCATTTTGGGGCTCATTATTTTCTTCTTGGGCGTCAACGGTGTCGTGAACCTCGTAATGACCTTTGTGAATGGCGATGAAATAGACGTTTTTACCCTGGCCGTCAAGTTTGCCATGGCGGGACTCGTTTTTGTTGGCATCAAATTCTTTAGTGGCCTAAAAAGATTGTTCGACTACAGTGGCTTTGAACTGGCGCGCACGGATGGCGATATTACCTTAAAAAAGCGGTTTGATATTAAACTTGAGGAAATCAGGGCCAAAGCTTCAGACCTATTCTTGGATAGGGAGGAGGATGAATTGGAGCTTAAATTGGGGAATCAGGTTATTTTCAGTTCCAATGCGGAAAGTCTGGTGCAACGGATGACCTTGGAGGAATTGACCAAAAGACTTAAAGGGAATTAATCGCACCAAGTTATGTACGAACACTTTTTTCAATGTCCCTATTGTTGGGAAAAGGTTTCCATGCTTATGGATCCTTCCGTATCTAAACAGACCTATATTGAGGATTGTGAGGTATGTTGTAACCCCATTGAAGTGACCCCGGAATTTCAGGGCGATGCATTGGTGGGTTTTGAAGCCAGGGAAATCGGACAATAACTAATCCATTTCTTGAATCTTACCCCCGAAGACTTTGTCCCTTTTCACGTTCTTGGGTTTTCCATAGATGAAAATGGATCCGCCGGCCTTCACTTTGGCATTTACTTCCTCCGTGGCTTTGACATCGGCCCTACCGCCTGCCATTACGGTTACTTCGGTCATCTCCGTATTCAAATCCTTGCAATAGGCCTTTCCGCCCGTATTTACGGAAACCTCCTGTTTTTTGCTGCTTCCCGTTAGGGTTATTTCACTTCCGGATACGGAACGTACATAGACCTCCTCCAAATCGACCTTTAGGTCAATGATTCCACCTTCCTGCCCTTTTATTTCGACTTTGGAACCCTTGAAGGTTTCTTCGGAACTAATTTTTGCATTTTCATTTACATCCAACAAGGTCAAGTCTTCTGTATAGTACAAGGTGCCCTTGGCCTCATCGCCGTCCATGAAATTGCCAAACTCCATCTTGATTTTTAAAAGTCCGTTTTTATTGGATATTTCCACTTCGTCACGGTCGTCTCCCGAGATTACGAGTTTGTTCTCATTGCTTTTTACCAAGGAAACTACAATTCGGTCGTAGACCTTCAGTTCCGTAAACTTTTCAAGGGTCTTGGTATTGGTCTTTTGGGCGAATGTTAACGAGCCAATACATAAAAGGATGGCGAACGCATATAATTGTTTCATTTCTAAGGTGTTCATAAGGTCGTTTTTCAAAGGGTAATTTAAGATTATTTACGAAAAAATGGTAACGGTGTTTATGTTCAATAGTTGGCAAAAATATTAATCGCCGGAATTTGTTTACAAATATTATATTATTGATACCATGAAAATTGCGGTTCTTAAATTGGAATGGTTATTGTTTCAATCATTTTATGGGAAAATTAATGGCTCCTTTTATAGTCTTTTTCGTGTTATTAAATTTTGGTCAGGAAAAGCAAATTTCTAGTCCAAATCTGGAAAATTTAAAAAATGTTCAAGAATTCGTTTCCACTTTTCAAAAAGAAATAAATGAAGCAGATTTAATAGGTGTATGGTATACAACGGCAGTTACCAATTCAAAATATAGAAGAAATCCCTATCCTATAATTAAAAGCAGCTATTCTTTTAAAAAGGATTTTTCAATTGTATTCGTTAGGAATAATAAAATGACTTCTGATATTTGGAGTCTTTCGGCTAATAATATTCTTACTATCACAACTTTCTCCGATAAAATAGTTTATCAAATAAGTTATTTCAAAGATGGCGTATTGATTCTAGCCTCTTCAAATGCTCACATAACACTCAATAAAGCAAGAATGAAAGCAATGGATAATTAAAACACTTTCTCTTTTCCTAATTGTAATTTGTTCTAATTATCCTAAAAATAATAGGCAATACTCATTTGACGGGATTTCAGTTTCTACCTACTATTTATGGTTTATATACGGGATAGTCTGATTTTGCAAAGCTGAAAGGTGTAGAATACAAACGAGACTTCCAAAATTCACATAATATTCACGGAGACTTAAAAACTTTTTCTACAGCCGAGTACATCTCATTCGGCCGGATTTTCTTCCCAGTATTAGGGGCAGATCCCAATTTTTCATTCTCGGTGGAATAATCGTGCCTGTTTTTGCCTCTAACTGTGAATCAACAGATAATCTTATTCAAAGCTCTTTTTGTAAGAAGATGGGGATACGCCTTTTACGGCCTTGAATTGTCTATTGAAGTTGGACTGATTTTGAAAACCACAGGCTTCGGAGATTTCGCCAATTGACAGGTTGGTGGAAAGCACCAATTGCTGGCACGCATGGGACACCCTATATTCGATCAAAAAATCCATAAAACTTTTGTTGGTATGTTTTTTAAAGAACCTACAAAAGGAATTTTTTGTCATATGACTTATAGAAGCTACTTCTTCCAAAGGTATGGGCCTATGAAAATTTTGGATCACCAAATCAAAGATGCGCTGCAACCGTTCCCCTTCGTCCAAACTTCGCACCTTCGTTGTGGCCGATAGCGAGAGCGTTTGGCTAGGAAGGCCACATAATTTGCTCAGTAGCTGCAACAAGCCTAGGAATCGGTCGAATCTATTTTTAGGTTCCATCCCCTTAATAAATTGACCGAGTTCCTTTTGCTCCTCCAAGACCCTAAACCCATGTTGTGCCTTGTCAAAAAACATCCGTATATCCTGTAGTTCCAATAAACGGAAGAAATTTTCACCAAAGGAATCCTTGGTAAAGAACAAGGTGTACATTTTGGAAGGGGTCTTACCACTATCCTCACTTTTAAACAGGTGGGGAATGGCACTTCCTATCACAAAAAGATCATTGGAGCTGTATGGATGGATTCCGTCCATAAAGACCAGTTTTCCGGTACCCCGCTCAATATAACTTATCTGTATTTCTTCATGTTGATGGAGTTTATCATAGAAACGGATTTCCTCATCAACCTGGAATACCAAATTCTCCGAGGGCGATTTTGGGATTACGAAGGGTAGTACTTTCATTTTATGAAGTTAGTTCAAATTATCCACATTATACGATTCATTATTAAAATTAAGGGTAATATAATACTGTAATTGGATAAGATGCAATTAGGGCGTTGTACCCGGTCTATGTAATTTTAAGGAAACAAAATTATTGAATTATGGCATTTTCATGGAGCGGGGTAATGCCCGCGGTTACTACAAAATTTACAAAGGACGGAGCATTGGACCTGCATATGTTCCAAGTGAATATCGAGGCCCAAGTGGCTGCCGGGGTAAACGGTATCATCCTAGGGGGGACCCTGGGCGAGGCGAGTACCTTGACCGGACCCGAAAAGGAGACCTTGTTAAAAAGGACGATCGGGATTTTGGATGGAAAAGTGCCGGTGATTTTGAATATTGCGGAACAGACCACCCAAGGGGCCATAGATGCCGTGAAAGCGGCTGAAAAGAACGGCGCATCAGGTCTTATGATGCTGCCCCCCATGCGTTACAAGGCCAATGATTTTGAGACGGTGACCTATTTTCAGGAGGTGGCACGTAGTACAGATCTGCCCATCATGATCTATAACAACCCTATTGATTATGGTATCATGGTGACCTTGGATATGTTCGAGACCTTATTGGAGGAAAAAAACATCACCGCCGTGAAGGAAAGTACGCGTGATATTTCCAATGTTACCCGTATAAAGAATCGGTTTGGAGACCGACTCAAAATTCTGACCGGGGTGGATACCCTTGGGCTTGAAAGTCTCTTAATGGGTGCCGAAGGCTGGGTAGCCGGACTGGTTTGTGCCTTCCCGGCTGAAACGGTCGCCATTTACAAATTGGCAAAGGCTGGAAGGATTAAGGAGGCCCTCGAAATCTACCGATGGTTTCTGCCCTTACTGGAATTGGACATCAATCCACAGTTGGTACAGAATATTAAGTTGGCCGAAGTCGCCACGGGCATAGGCACTGAAAACGTTAGGGCTCCCCGACTGCCTTTACAGGGTGCGGAGCGGGAAAGAGTACTGAAGATCATTGAGATCGGGATGGCAAACAGGCCCCAATTGCCGGACTATTTGCACTTGGAAGAAGCAATTTTTTAAATACAGGATGATGGCAACACATACTGTTCCGCGAATCTTAATCTTGGTTTTTGGTATTGTATTGTATGCAAGTCCGATGTTCGCCCAAAAGGAAGCCTTGGAAAAAATCATCGGGGAGGTGGAGGCGTTTCAACTGTACGACCGGAACGAATTCCCCCTTGGCAGATACCTTCCTGAAGTCTATAAAAAGGATGCCGATTTTGCATCGGAACAACTGGCAAAACTGGAATCGATAGAAACGGACAATCTTTCCGAAACCGAAATGATTTCCCTGGGACTACTGAAATTTAGTCTCCAAAATAGGGTGGACGAGTACAAACACGGACTCTACCTAAACCCGATCCAGGCCGATCAAGGTTTTCACCTGAGCCTCAATTATCGTATTCGGCCCCTACGGGATTATGAAAGTGCCAAGCATTATTTGAACGCGCTTAATGATATACCCCGCTTTGCCGAGGAGCATTTTCAGGTATTGCGAATGGCCCTTGAAAAAAAGGTTTCCCAGCCCAAGGTGATTTTTGAGGGCTATGAATCCACCTACGAGCAACATATCACTGAAAACATTTCGGACAATGCATTTTACGGCCCCTTTAAGGACCTGCCATCATCGCTGACAACGGTACAAAAGGATTCCATTCTTGGTGCTGCCAAAGTGGCCATTGAGGCATCGGTCGTACCAACCTTCAAAAAAATAAAGGACTTTTTTGAATCGGAATACTTGCCCAATACCCGGAACACGTTTGGTATTTCCGATACGCCCGGGGGAGCGGAACTCTATCAGAACAGGGTAAACTATTATACCACGACCAATACATACACCGCAGAGGACGTGCATCAAATCGGTCTAAAAGAAGTAGCTCGGATTCGTTCAGAAATGCAGGAAATCATAAAGTCCGTCGGTTTCAAGGGAAGTTTTGCCGATTTTCTGGAGTTTCTCCGAACCGACCCCCAGTTTTACGTGGCCGATGGTGAGGACTTATTAAAGGAGGCGCGAAACATTGCAAAGCAAATCGACGCGAAATTACCCGCCTACTTTTCCACTTTGCCCAGGAAACCCTATGGGGTCATAAAAGTACCCGATGCCCTGGCACCCAAATATACGGGGGGTAGGTATTCCGGCTCTCGCAGTCCCACGGAACCTGGTTATTATTTGGTGAACACCTATAAGTTGGACAGTAGGCCTCTATATGTGTTGCCATCCTTGACCCTTCACGAAGCGGTTCCCGGCCATCATTTGCAGGGCAGCCTCAATCAGGAAATGTCCGATAGCATTCCCCAATTCAGAAGAGATATGTACCTCTCAGCCTTTGGGGAAGGATGGGCCTTGTATACCGAGTTTTTGGGCGATGAAATGGGCATGTACAAGACGCCGTACGAAAAATTTGGGAAGCTCACCTACGAAATGTGGCGCGCATCCCGTTTGGTGGTGGATACGGGAATTCATGCCAAAGGTTGGACTAAGCAACAGGTTTTGGACTTTATGAAGGACAACACGGCACTCTCCCTCCATGAAATCAATACGGAAACCGACCGTTATATCGCTTGGCCCGGACAGGCCATATCCTACAAAATGGGCGAACTGAAGATACGGGAGTTGCGAACCAAAGCGGAAGACGAGCTTGGTCCCGACTTTAACATCCGGGAGTTTCATGAGGTAATTTTGGGTCAGGGCACGGTGACATTGCCCATTTTGGAAAGAAGAGTGAATAAATACATTAGTAGTAAAAAGAATTGATTTGAGTGAAAAAACATGTTTTTAAATGTATTGACGGCCATACCTGTGGTAACCCGGTAAGACTTGTCGTTGAAGGTGCGCCTACCTTGGAGGGGTCGAATATGAGCGAAAAGCGACTTCATTTTATGAAGGAGTATGACTGGATTAGAAAGGGACTGATGTACGAACCCAGGGGCCATGATATGATGAGCGGGGCCTTTTTATATCCGCCCTCAAATCCTGAAAACGATTTTGGCATCGTCTTTATTGAAACGAGTGGCTGTCTCCCCATGTGCGGCCATGGCAGCATTGGCGTGATAACCATGGCCATTGAAGAAGGGGTCGTCGTTCCAAAGGAACCCGGTAAGATTAGAATGGAAGCTCCGGCAGGTTTGGTGGAGGTGACCTACCAACAAAATGGAGACAAAGTGGAATGGGTAAAATTGGTCAATGTGGGCTCCTATTTGGCAGCATCGGATTTGACGGTTTCCTCCAGTTTCTTGGGCGAACTTGTTTTTGATGTGGCCTACGGCGGAAATTTCTATGCGATTTTTGACCCACAGAAAAACTTTTCGGGATTGCAGGATTATTCGGCCTCCCAATTGATAGAAATGGCCCGGGAGCTCAGACAGAATATCAACTTGAAATATCCTGGAAAATTTGTGCATCCAGAGAATCCGTCCATCAAGGATGTGAGCCATGGGCTATGGACGGGCACCACCATTTCACCCGATGCCACGGCCAGAAACGCCGTGTTCTACGGCGATAAGGCGATTGACCGCTCCCCTTGTGGTACCGGTACCTCGGCGCGCATGGCCCAGTGGTATGCCAAAGGAAAACTGGAGCTTGGAGCGGAGTTTGTGCATGAAAGTATCATCGGTTCAAAATTCATCGGCATGGCTGAAAAGGAATGTAAAATTGGTAATTTTACGGGCATCGTACCAAGCATAAAAGGGTGGGCGAGACAGTATGGTTATAATGAAATTACCATTGATGAAGCGGACCCCTATGCTTTTGGATTCCAAGTAATATAATATGGCGGAGAAGAAAAAGACATTGATTATCGGTGCTGGTGTAATGGGGCTTTGTTCGGCCTATTACCTGCACAAAAAAGGGCATCAGGTCACGGTTTTGGAACAGTCCATGGGCGGCCTAGGGGCCTCCTTTGTAAATGCCGGATACCTTACGCCAAGTCATATTGTTCCCATGGCGGCACCCGGGGTGATTACCAAAGGATTGTCCATGATGTTGGATCCTAAAAGCCCGTTCTATATCAAGCCGCGCTGGGATATCGATTTCTTTAAATGGGCCTGGGCCTTTCATAAATCTTCCACAAAAGAAAAAGTAGACAGGGCCGCGCCCATCATCAAGGACATCAATCTTTTGAGTTCCAAGTTGTACGATGAAATAAAGGAATCCGGGGATTTGGGGGACTTCCATCTGGAGAAAAAGGGGCTACTCATGATCTATCAGACCGATGCCTATGGGGATGCCGAGAAAAAAGTGGCGGCAACCGCCAAAGGCTTTGGGTTGGAGGTTACCCACTTGGAAACCGATGCCTTAAGGAAGTTGCATGGGGACACGGAAGTCATCGGGAAGGGAGCCCTGCATTATTTTTGCGATTCCCACACCACGCCCACGGTTTTCATGGCCAAAATGAAGGACTATCTTTTACAAAACGGTGTTCAAATAAACTATGGGGAAGCAGTAACCAAGTTTGATTACACAAACGGTAAAATCCATACCGTCCGATCCGACAAGCAATCCTATCAACCCGATAACGTGGTGTTGGCTTCGGGGTCCTGGAGCAATGATTTGGTAAAACAACTGGGCCTAACCCTACAGGTACAGGCGGGAAAAGGGTATTGCATCGATGTGCATCGGCCTACGGGAATAAAATTGCCGGCGATTTTAATGGAAGCCAAAGTGGCGATTACGCCTATGGACGGATTTACCCGTTTTGCCGGGACCATGGAGTTTTCGGGTGTAAACTACGACATTAATTTGGATAGGGTAGTGGCCATTGCGGAAGCTGTAATGAAATTTTATCCTTCTATTGAAATAACCAAAGCCGAAATCAACAGTGCCAAATGTGGTCTGCGTCCCGTCTCGCCCGACGGATTGCCCTACATAGGCAAGATGAAGGCCTTCGATAACTTTTTCATCACTACAGGCCATGCCATGATGGGGTGGAGTTTGGGCCCGGCCACGGGAAAACTGATTTCGGAAGTTATGGAAGGCGAGGGGACCTCCATGGATATAAAGCCTTTTGATCCGGAAAGGAAGTTTGGATAGGCTTACAAATTTAAAGCCGATTGTAGTACCAAACGTTCATACTCTCCATTGCGTCCCTAACAAAAGCATTGTTGGTAAGGGTGCCGGCAAACTTAAAACCATGTTTGCTATATGTAATGTTCAACCCGTACGAAGTGGCTCTTGCCAACGCGTAAATGGTGGTGCAATTCTCGACGTTCATAAGTTTTTTGATTTCCTGCACCAGGTAATAGGAAAGGTTTTGGCCCCTATAGTCAGGATGCGTTGCAAAATCTACAATCTCCAAATTTGCCTCTGTGGTATGTACCCTCAAAATCGCGCACACCAAAAGTTCACCCTTAACGAACAGCCCATGAAATTGATGGTCCATTTCCTCCAATGCCTCAAAATCATGTACTTTTTTTATATGCTTCGGATGGTATTTATAGGCCTTTTCATGTAAGGTTGCCAAGTCGGAAAAGTCCGCTGTCCCAAGTTTTCGTATGGCATAGCCTTCGGGGATACCCATTTGCGGATTTTCATTGGGCTTGTTGGCGGCCATCGCTATTCTCTTTACGGTTTCAATGGTCTTCAACTGTTTTTTATCACATTGGAGCCTGTTCTTGTTCAAATAGTCCGCCAAAAAATAGCCTGTGGTCTTTCCATTGTACAATCCGGGTATTTTTGCTTCTATAGTAAAACCGTTTGATTTAAAATGCGTGATGGCATTTTCAGGGACGCGGCTTAAGATTTTATCATACTTCCGCTGTTTTGCCAATTCCGTCATTTTTGGCAAAATCACATCGATTTTTGCGGAATTTATTTCCAATAAATAAATCCGATTATGGATTTTCCCATGATAAATGGTCGCGCCCTCAATATTCTCTATTGTTTCAAACATTTGTAGGATTTAATTATGTTTTTGAACTTGAACTTGAACTTGAACTTGAACTTGAACTTGAAGTTTGAACTTGAACCTGAACTTGAACTTTGAACTTGAATTTTTTCTTATTCCCTTATTTGACCGTCGCCAAAAACGTAATATTTATTGGTGACCAATTGTTCCAATCCCAAAGGTCCCCTGTGGTGCAGCTTGTCCGTACTGATGGCAAGTTCCGCCCCTACGCCCATCTGACCGCCATCCGTAAATCTTGTGGAAGCATTTTGATAGACCGCCGCGCAATCCACCTCCTCCATAAATCGCATGGCACTTCCTTTATCATTGGTCATGATGGTGGCGGAATGCCCTCCGGAATGTTCGTTGATTTTGGATACCGCTTCGGTTAAGGAATCCACGGCTGCCAAGCAGCATTTCATGGCCAAAAATTCTTCTTTCCACATGGATTCGTCCGTAATAGGTTTGGCAGATGTCAAGGTCTTGCCAACCGTCTGGTCCACCCAAGTTTCAACACCTTTATAGCTTAATAGATTGTAGAGCTCCGTCAGTTTTTGTTCGTAGTTATCGATTTTCTGGTTAACCAATATTTTGTCCAAGGCATTACACGCCGAAATTTTATCGGTCTTCGCGTTCATGATTACCTTGATGCTTTTTTCCCAGTCGGCAGTAGCGTCCACATACAGGAAATTGTTTCCTCGTCCGCTGACAAGGACGGCGCAGTTGGCATGCTCCTTCACAAAATTGATCAACCTTTCGCCACCTCGTGGTACGATGAGGTCCAATTTTTCCGTAGGGTTTTTTAAGAATTCCTGGGTTTCCTGTCTATTCAAGGTCATCAATTGAATATAATCCTTTGGAAGGCCGTTTTCCTCCAGGGCCTGGTGCCATAATTGGGTCAGTATAGTATTACTGTGCAAAGCCTCCTTTCCACCTTTCAAGAGTATTTTATTACTTGCCTTGAACGCTAGCACGGCTGCTTCAATGGTTACATCTGGTCTGGATTCATAAATAATCATAATGGTACCAAAAGGGGCCGTTTTATTGGTGATCTCCAAACCGTTGTCCAGAACCTTTGTGGAAATCGGTTTGTTGACTGGATCTTCCTGACTTTGTACCTCACGAATCGACTGGATCATACCGTCAATTTTGGTGTTGGTAACAATAAGTCGATCAAACATGGCTTGGTCCTCTTTCTGAAAGAGACTCAGGTCTTTTTTATTTGCTTCGATGATGCTTTCCCTATTTTGGTCCAACAGTCGCATCATGCTGTCCAAAACGTTGTTTTTTTTATCTGTAGTCAAAAGTTTCATTTTATTAATTCTTCTTCCAAGGTTACTCTGGTACCTACATTTTTACCATCGATGATGTCTATGATCGTGTCGTTCTTTTTTCCATTGGCAATGTAGGTGGGTATGCCCTTGGCAGCCGCCTGCTGCGCGTAATCCAGTTTGGAACCCATACCGCCACGGCCTTCCTCTTCCCGTTTGTTATTGTCCTTTATATACTTGTCCAGATTTTCTTCCGGTTTTACGTGTTCCACAAGATTACTGTTCTGGGCGTTTGGATCTCCAGTATAGAGACCGTCTATATCGGTAAGTATGATTAACTTGTCCGCATTCAACAATTGGGCAATAAGGCTTGCAAGTTCATCATTGTCTGAGAACATGCTCATGGTCACAGATACCGCGTCATCTTCGTTTGCGATAGGAATCACCCCTTCTGAAAGTAGACCTTCACAGCAATTGATCATATTTTGCCTGTGTACGCCTGGGCTAAAATCCCTTTTTGTGGGCAATACCTGGGCACATTTCATTCCATAATCGTGAAATATATTATAATACAAACGCATCATCCTGGGCTGCCCTATGGCAGAATACACCTGCCGTCTTTGAGTCCTGTCCTCAATATTGGATTTTCCCAGAACCTCTTTTCCGGCAATTACTGATCCGGAGGAAACAAGTACCGTAATGATATCCCTCTCATACAATGTCGCTATTTGCTCAACCAAGTTTCTCAGAACCGGTCGCACAATTCTATTGTCCTTGTTGGTCATAACATTGGTACCAACTTTTACCACTATTAACTCTTTATACATACGATTTTTCTTTTCCAAGTTCCACGGCACGGTCAAATGCAGCGAATGCCGCTTCTTTTATCAATTCACCTACGTTGTTGTTCTCCATACTGTCCAAGGCGGCCCGGGTAGTTCCTCCCTTGCTGGCTACCTTGTCCATCCAAGAATTTGGGGATAGGTCGTTTTGATTGAATAGTTCAATGGCACCCGTAAAGGTTTGGCTTACCAAAACTTTGGATACATTTTTTGAAAATCCCATTTTCAATGCTGCCTCCATCATGCTTTGCATAAAATAAAACACATAGGCAGGTCCGCTACCTGATATTCCTGTTGAGGCATCGATGAAATTTTCGTCGCTTACCAAAATGGATCTTCCAGTAGTATCCAAAAGGCTTTCAATCGTTAAAAGTTCTATTTTGGATACTTCTTCTGATGCTACAAAGGAGGTAAGGCCCTTCCCTATTTTGGCTGGTAGGTTGGGCATGGCACGTACCACTTTTTTTAATCCTGTTAAGTCTTTAATCGTTTTGATGGTTACCCCGGCCATTATTGAGATGACTATTTGGCCCTCGTTTACCAAAGGTTCCATTTTCATCATTAGACCGTCTGCATGATACGGCTTTACGGCAATAAAAATTATATCTGCCTGCGGCACACAAGCTGACAATTCCTTAAAAATGTCGAATTTGGCTTCTTTCCGTAATTCTTCCAGTTTTTCCTCGGAGGTGTCCAATACCATGATGTTTCTCCTTTTCAAAAGTTTGGATTTGGACATGCCTTCTGCATAGGTAAGTCCCATGTTTCCAGCTCCAATGACTAAAATTTTCATAAGATAGTTTGTTGTTTATAAAATTGTTAATTGGATATTCCGGTTAAACAAATAGCATTCTTTCTACATTGCTATTTTTCTTTGTAAAAAAGGTATGGGTATACTTGTGAACGGTTTTAAAAGGCATCCCTAAAAAATACTTTTTTATACAGGTTACCTTTGAATTCAACCTACCCAATCTGGTCCTATATACTTCTTTCACATTACTTTCTCTTTTTATGTAAATAATCTTCATTATAATTGTATTCTTTGATATAAGTTCAGATATAACATAAGATTCTGCACGGTCTATACAAATTGACCATGTTAAGCTTTTGTTATATTGATTTTCAGGTACTTAATATGTAATTATTACCCGCTGGAGTTATTAGGTTGTCAATTATTTTGAGGTAAACAAACAAATATGACAATTGACAAAAATGTGTTATTGGTCTTCGTTCTCCAATAAATATTGTTGCTTATATTCAGCTTTTTGTAGAGCTTCTCTCCTTTCGGTAGATTGTTTGGTATAATATTGATTTTCTTTAATTTTATCCAATACTTTGGTTCTTCTGTATTTTCTCTTATACCGTTTTAGGGCTCTCTCAATGGATTCTCCTTCTTTTACTTCAATCTTTAGCATATTCTTTTTTATAAATAGGTTCTTAATACTTTATTTCTGGACTTATTTCTGAGTGCACGCAATCCTTTTTCACGTACCTGTCGTACCCGCTCGCGGGTGATATCAAACAAATCGCCAATTTCCGAAAGACTCATAGGCGGTTCCTTTCCAATACCATAGAATAGCCTAATAACGTCTCTTTGTCTATCCGGTATGCTATTTAACGCATCTTTCAAATCCGTTTGGAGGGATTCCTCCATCATTTTCTCATCCGGTTTATTCGCATCCTTGGATGATAGTACATTGTAAAGGTTAGATGATTCTTCTTCCTTAAAGGGGGCATCCAAGGATAATGACCGACCTGAATTTTTGATGGAGCTTTCCACTTTACGTACGCTCATATCCAGTTCCGAAGCAATTTCGGAGGAGTTTGGTGGGCGTTCCAATTTTTGCTCCAAGGAGGAATATACCTTATAGATTTTGGTATTTGTCGCGATTTTATTCTGGGGCAGCCTTATGGATTTCCCATTTTTGGAAAGTGCCTGTAAGATGGACTGTCTGATCCACCATACTGCATAGGAAATGAATTTGAAGCCTCTGGTCTCGTCAAATCTTTTGGCCGCTTTGACCAGACCTAGATTTCCTTCATTTATTAAATCCGTTAGACTTAGGCCCCTATTTTGATATTGCTTTGCGGCGGAGACGACAAATCTAAGGTTGGCGTTTACTAATTTTTCCAAAGCTTCTTGATCCCCTTGCTTTATTCGCTGGGCCAATTCCACCTCCTCGTCCGCCGTAATCAAATCGATCTTGTTGATCTCCTGAAAGTATTTTTCAAGCGACTTGGTGTCTCGGTTGGTGATTTGCTTTGTGATTTTTAGTTGACGCATAAAAGTGTTTTAGATTATAACTTCTTTATAACCTACACCTTTTATCTAAAAATCCAAATAAATGGTGAAAAACCTTTGAAATTGACCCAAATCAGTCAATAATTAAATGATAATGGCACGATTTTAAATGAAAAAGACCAGAAATTTTGAATTCTGATCTTTTTTTGTTTATAGGGAAGCGTTTTGGCTTCTTTTAAAAATAGCTTACATTATTCAAACATTGTGGCGTCCAGATTGAAAAAGCGAACGGCGTTATTAAATAGGATATCTCGCTTTTGTTCTTCAGAAAGATAGTTTGCGTTTTCGATAACCCCAATGGAAGTTTCCAGCGGACCGGGCCATATCATAAGGTCCGTACCGTATAAAATCCTTTTGGCAAAACCTGCCTGTACCAATCTTTTTAAATAGGCATGAATTTCCTCAAGCGGATAGCTCCAAATGAAGCCGGCCAGATCTACATAGACGTAGGCGTTGGCACCCATCAAAGCGATCATCTGGTCTGCCATTGGATAACCCGCATGCATGACCCAAATTTTTAACTTTGGATGCCTTGCCAGCATATCCTCCAATAAAAAGGGTTGGCCGAGAGAAGCCCTGTATTTAGGCGAAGTGATATTGGCCATGCCGTTACCTCCAGTTCCCATATGGATGCCTACGGGAATACCCAGTTCTTCGGCAACACCAAAATATTCATCCAAGGACATATCGCTTGGGGACATTCCCTGATATTGTGGAGCTACCTCGCCCATAATCTTATAAAAACCATTGGAGAGCGAATCCCTGAAGGCTTCCACCGACATTTGTTCGGCATTGCTTATTCCCAAGGACGGAATAATTCTGTCCGGTGCGGCACTGTGCCATCTATGGATGATATCGGCATCGCCACTTACTACCATGGTAATATTCAATTCTTTGTTCGCCCTAAGAATGGCTTCTTGCATTTCGGCATCGGTTTTAGCAGGTTTTAGTGGAGCCACACATCCAGTACTTATGAACGATGGTCCATCTTGGTTGGGGCCACTCCCCGGCATACTCTTGAGAAACCATGGACACATTTCAGAGGCGAAATTGGGATTTGCCTTCATGGCATGGACATGGACATCAATAATGGGCAATCTTTTTTTTGTCTCTTGTGCATTTAGAACTGCTGTGTAGCATACAAGAACAAAACATAGGACAAGTAAATTAGGATTGTAATTTTTATATATTGTATTCATACTTTTGGTGTAAAGGTTATAAGGTTCAATTATTTGAATAGCATCGGGGCAAACTCTGAAAGGTATATTCTCCAGTTGGTCCAAGTATGTCCTCCGGTACTTTCCCTATAGATATAGTCAAAGTCATGCTTGTCCAATTCGTCGCGCATGGTGACCACGCTTTGGTATAGGAAATCATCTTTTCCACAGGCGATCCAATACAATTTTGGGTTTGCTTCTTTTAGTGCCAAGATTTGCTCGGCACGTTTGGAGTGGTCCACTTCGATGCCAAATCGGCTTAAATCCGCAAAACCCATGCTCATCACGCCGATATAATTGAAAAGGTCCGGATTGGCGAAGGAAGTATTCATGGTCTGCAAACCGCCCATACTAAGACCCGTAAGCGCCCTATTTTCTTTATCTGCCTTGACCTTAAAATTAGCTTCGATATAAGGAATGACATCGTTTACCAAACTTTTTTCGAACAGCATGCTGGCCATGCCCCTTCCGGAAACATCCACATTGGGCAATTTGGGGGTGATGGTCTGTGCCGATGCCTGTGACGGGTTTCCATTGGTCATGACTACGATCATGGGTTCCGCTTTTCCACTGTTGATAAGGTTGTCCAAGATTACTGGGGCCACACCAAGGGTAGGCCACGCTTCCTCGTCACCCCCGCCACCGTGCAATAAATACAGCACGGGATACTTTTCATTGGAACTGATATATCCGGGCGGTGTGTAGACGAACATACGTCGTGTAAGTTCAAGGGTAGGGGAATCGTACCAAATTTGGTGAACACTTCCCTTGGGCCCTGTTTTTGCCCAATAAAGATCCGATGCTTCCCCGGGCACATACAACACGCTCTCGGTTCTAAAAATACCGTCCCTGGCCACTTTAAGGTTGGATGGGTCTATAGTGGTAACCCCGTCTACCTTAAAGGTATACGTGTAGAGTTCAGGTTCCAGAGGGCCCAATTTCACGGACCATACACCATTTGTGTCCTTGGTAAGTTGCGCGGTTTGTCGTGTCATGCCTTGTTCCCCATTGGGTACCATGGGCATCCAATTCCCTGATAAGCTAACACTTTCGGCTTGTGGCGCCTTAATTCTAAACATAATGGAGCGATCTTCATTTAGCTCCGGGGATACCAATCGTTCGGTTTGTCCTACTTCTTGCGAACGAATCAGGGAAGGGACCGTCATCAAGATTCCCATGAAAACATACATGTATCTTCTAAGGGATTTTACCTCGGATGCAACCTTGGGTTTTTGATTTTCATTTTTCATTTTTAAAGGTTTATGGGTTAATTTAAGTTCTTTAAAATTTTTGCCGGTATGCCCCCCACAACCGTGTTGGGAGGAACATCCTTATTTACCAGAGCGCCGGCGGCCACAACAGAATTCCTTCCTACCCTTACCCCAGGTAGGATGGTAGCTCCGGCACCGATCCATACATTTTCCTCGATGATTACTCTACTGGGAACCATGCTTTTTCTTGTCGCAATTTCCGTGGGATGGTTTTCCGAAGTGATGTTTACCCGTGGGCCTATCATCACATCGTCCTTAATTTCGATACCGCCCAAATCCAAAAAGCTACAGGCGTGGTTTATGAATACATTTTTACCCAACGAAATATTGATACCTATGTTGGTGTAAAAGGGGGTGAACAAAGTAGTGCTGTCATCTACTTTTTTACCGATGATTTCGCCTAGGATACTGCGGATATCGTCCAAGTCGTCTAAACTGTTCAGTTGATTCGAAAGTTTTTTGGTTCTGTTGACCATTTCCCGTATAGCACCATAATCGGGGTCGTCCATGGGAATAACCTCGCCGGAAGTCAATCGTTCGAATATGTTTTTTTTGTTCATTTTCCCTTTGCTAGTGTTCGTACTTCAAACAAGTTCAGCACCCAAGAAGGTGGATGCGGATATCCCCGTAATAGTTCATTACCTAAGTGTATCCGAATGACTTTCAAATTGTTAAAAAATTGAAAGATTGTCGGTTTGTATTGAAATAATCGGTCAGTTTACAAATTAAATTAGGGGAATGTAGTGATTAATTTAAAGAATCTAGGTCAATTCCATGTTAAAGTCTCAATTTGAGACAATAAAAAATCCACTAGCCTAAAAACCCTTGGATTTAAAGGTTGTTATTGGTGGAATTTCAGCTATTTGTCGCTTTGACCCATAAATGATAGAAACAAAAAAGTCGTCCAAAAGTTCCTTCTTGGACGACTTTCTATTTATTTGCGTACACCTAAAAATGTTCTACCATTTTAGGGACATGGAACATTTTTTTTACAATGCCTCTGTACTTTTCTTGAACTCCAAGGTATTTATCTGTATGAGCATTTCCCCTTCCTTGGCATTTGGGTTCCTGACCACCAAATAGAGGTCATGGAAACCGTTTATATCCTTCACATCCACTGGGATGCTTTTTTGGGCAAGGGCCATTACGGACCTAAAACTGGGTTCCGGGCCTTTTTTTCCCCCAGCTTCCCACTCGCTTCTAAGACGTTGTAATTCTTCCCTAAAGTTCAGTTCCAACGGGGCTATTTCTTCCGTGGTCGTGACCAAAGGCCCGTCCGGGGCATCCAAATGTACTTCGATAATACCGCCAATATCTTTGGTACGGGTGGAGGCCTCCGCATTGATGACCATTTCTGTAATACCTGTAAAATCGATGTTTTTATAGGATAACCATCCACCGTTCCTATTCATCTTTAGAGCCCTGTTAGGTGTTATCAACAATTTGGTGCCTTCGGCCTCGTCATATTGTTCCGAGGTGATGACGGGATTTCTCAAGGCGATGATCTTTTCGGAAGTGAGCGATTGCACTTTGTCCGTTCCCTTATCCGTATAGGCTACGCGCAAGAGGTAGCTACCTTTTCCATTTTCTTTTTGCGGTACCGATGTGGTATAGCTTCCGGATAGCGGTATCCTTTTAACTTCCTGTTCCGGATCGTTGAGGCCCATTATGTAGTCCACGATCAAAGCCGCATCTTGCTCACTCAGGTCCGGGTGGGCGCTCATGGCATGCTCGCCCCAGATTCCAACGCTACCATTGATAATCCGTAGGGCGATTTCCTTTTGTCCTTGGATATCGTTCTTATACTTGGCCGCAACCTCCTGATAGCTGGGTCCAATGGAGCGGATATCCACGCGGTGACAGGAAAGACAGTCACTTTCATCGATTAGGGCCTTTCCTTTTGAGAGGGTAATCCACTCATCCGTACTTACATGGTTTTGGGCAATTTCAATGGGGTCAAAACCTTCCGGGGCATAGTCAAAGTTGACCGCTACTTCTTCCTCTTTGATGGTGCCATCCGAAATAGAGCCGTCTTCTTTGTCCGAAACCTTGATAGTATAGGTTAGCTGATTGTCCGGAAAGAAGAAACTTTGATTCCCTTCCACGATTTCCAAATCAATGGTTGGCGGTTCGTTACCCGCGGTCACCTTAAACTGCTGTTCGTTGCTGTTTCCCTCACTATCCGTCACTTGTAGGTTTACGGTATAGATACCTGCATCTTCCAAGGTGATTTTAGGATTTGGGCCATCCAGACTTTGGGAAAAGCCACTATCCGAGGACACTGTCCATTGATAGGATAATGCATCGTTGTCATAATCCATGGTGCCTTCCGAGGAAAGATTTAGTTCCAGAGGTACCGCACCTGCTTTTTTATCCGCACTGGCCTGGATGATAGGAATCCTATTGCCACCATTGTACTGAACCCTTTTGATTTGGGCATTTTCATTGCCTCGAAACCAGGCAGACCCGTATTCCATTACGTACAGGTCCCCATCCGGACTAAATTGCATGTCTATGGCACTGGAGAAATTCTCTTTGGGTAAAAAAGGCTCCATGGACACATAGTCCCCATTTTCATCCATCGTTACGGCAATGATCCACCCGCGCATAAATTCAGTAATCAACCATTTGCCTTCGTAATAGGCGGGGAAGCGTTTGTCCGATGCAGGGAAGTCTGCCTGACGGAACACGGGACCTCCGGTAGCGCTCCTACCAGCACTGCCCAAAAGGGGAAATTCCTCCGAATAGCCATAAGGGTACCAGAAAAATGCCTTTTGTGGTGGGGGCAACTCGGTAATACCCGTGTTGTTTGGAGAGGTGTTCATCGGTTTTTCAACATCAAAATAGCCGTAAATGGAATCGGTTTCGTAGTCATAGTCGGCATAGGGCTTGTTGTCCCCAATAAAATAGGGCCACCCGAAAAATCCCGGTCCTTTGGCCTGATTGAATTCATCATGACCTTTGGGTCCTTGGTCCAAATCCTCGGAGGCATCCGGACCTACTTCGCCCCAATAAATAAATCCGGTTTCATTATCGATGGAGATTCTCCATGGATTCCTATGCCCCATGGTATAGATTTCTGGGCGGGTCTTGGGCGTACCCTCCGGAAAGAGATTGCCCTCAGGAATGGTATAGGAACCATCATCTTCTGGGTGAATGCGGATAATAGACCCTCGTAGGTCGTTGGAGTTTCCGGCCGTTCTTTGGTCGTCCGAGGTTTCATGTCCAGGACGTTCGTCCAGATTGGATGTACCTTGTGGTGGATTTGCCGTATTATTACCGATGGTCATGAACAGGTTACCATTTTTATCGAATACCATTCCACCCCCTGTATGGCAGCATACTTCGCGTTGGGCAGGGTACTCCAGCACCACTTTTTTGGTGTCGTCCAGTAGCTTTCCATCCCTGTATTCCCATCGAGCCAAAACATGTTTGGGCTCATCCGGGTCGGCATAGAGCATAAAAATCCAGTGATTGTTCGCAAAATCCGGATGGGCGACAATGCCCATCAAGCCTTCTTCCGCGGCCCTGGTCTGGCCTTCCTTGTTAGTGTAGAAGGTATTTACAGGAACAATCCCCACGGTTTTTACGATCCTGGTATCCGCATTGAAGGATTTGACGCCTCCTTTTCGCTCTACCAAAAGCATTTCCGTATCGTTAATAAAGGTGAATGCCATGGGCTCGTCCAATTCGCCGGGTTCCGTTAAAACGGTGGTCGTAAACCTGTTTTCTTCCGGTTTTGAGAGGTCCGCAACCGGTTTTTCATTGCAGGCAACCAATATAATAAAGGAACTTAACGTGAGTTTAAACCACGGGAAAACCATGGTTTTACAGCTTTTTGAATCTTTTTGCATCGGTTATGAATTGAGTTGGTAAGGACTAAATGTAAATAAAAGATGTATTTGGAACACTTTCTGTTTAAACTATAAACACGTGGTTTAACAAAGATTTATGAAAGTTTTATAATTTAAATTCGGTCATTCCCTTTTTAGTTTTGAAGATATGGGGGTAATGTTCCTCAATATTTTTTTTCATAAAATCGAGTGGCACGTCTTCAAAATGACCATAGTCTTCAGTGTATTCCATGAAAAGACTTCCAGAATTGTTGTATTGCTGCAAGTAGGAACTATTATTGCCATCGAACTCTAAGGGTTCTACATTGAATTTTTTACAGAGCGACTTGTTAAAGGCAGGGGACATTTTAAGCCATTTGTCGTCAAGAAGCGCATTGACCATACCATGGGGTGTTAACTCGTTGGAACCAAATTTTTCCGTTAAACGCTCCACGGCAAGATGATTTTTTACCTTGCCCAAATGTAATCTGGCCGGTATGCCCAAACCACGTAACCCAGCAATAAGTAAAATGGATTTCTCAACGCAGTTTCCTGTGGTTTTTTTCGCAATATGGCTAGCTCTATAGTTTGCCTTTGATAAACTAATAGAATAGGGGTCGTAAAGCCATTGATCTCTTACCTTGTTATAAAGGCCAATGGCTTTTTCTTGAGGGGATAAATTGGAAGCATTAAATTCTTCTATCACCTCTATCATTATTGGGGTTTCAAAATCAAAAAAATAGGAGGAATTCAAATATGTCATAAATGATTTTTATTCCGATGCTTTACCAAAAGTTAAAAAATAACTCAACAATATTTCCCAAAATAAAACTAACCAATGCACCCCATATGGAAATACGCCCAAGGTTGAAGCTATCCGTAAATGCTAACCAAAGAGACCAAGCCGCACAAATTAGAAAGATAACCTTGGTATATAACGGCAAAGAGCTTGGAAAGACTCCCAGTATACTAAATAGAAAATCCATTAGGACCGAAAAACCAAAAAGGGCTAGGGTGAAATTCACCTTTTTATCTCCATTTAATAAATAAATACCTGCAACCAACAATTCTACACATAAAGCCATAGGCCCAAACTGACCATAATATTCCTTTTTAAAATAGTCTGATAGGCCGATAGGAAATTCTACGTCCATGTAAAAAATGATTCCTAATACAATCGCTATTAGAACAAATGCAATAGCCGTAATCGTCTTCAAGGTTTTATTCGGTATGTCCACGACGCACTAATTTAACGATTCGATTATATATGACTTCGGAAATATTCCAGTTATACCCTTTAAAATTAGTGGTATTGGTGAATTGTACGATTACGGCATCCATATCTTCATCATATTTAGCTATGGTCTGGTATCCTGGTACCAATCCCGTGTGGTTGAACACATATATGGATGCATATATTTCACGTTCCCCTCCCTTGAATACGGAGCCATCGTTAAGTGCCCTTAAAAATTTACCTACGTCTTGCGCAGTGGCCACCATTCCTTGGTCATCCGTTTTTAAGTCGGTATTGTAACCCTCATATCTACCACTCATAACATCATCTAAATCCACATCATTAATAGATGCAAAGGTATTTTTAAGTTTTAGAGGGTTTAAGATTTCCCTTTTAAAATAATGAAATTCACTTTCCCCAGTTACTTTTTTAATCAGTTCCGAGAGTAACAAATAATTGGTGTTGCTATATTCGTACCCTTTGCCAGGTTTAAACGTAGCCGGTTGATCCAAGATTAACGCTAGGTTTTCTTCGGATGTTTCCTTTGGGTTTGCCCAATAATTATAGGTATCCGTATAGTTAGGAATACCACTTCTGTGCTGAACCATCATGCGCAACGTGATTTCGTTGGCATATTCGATTCTTCCAACCAATTCTGGAAAATAATCGGCCAAGGTGTTATCCAAGGATAGCTGCTTGGCTTCTGCCAATTTAGCGATTGCTACGGCATGGTAAAGCTTACTTACGCTCGCAATTTTAAACAAAGCATCTTTACGGGCAGGTATAGTGTGGTCCCAATCATGCCAGCCAGCTGTGTAGGTCTTTGGAGGTTCTCCGGCTTTATCCACATAGACTATGATGCCATCGAACCCTCTATCCAAAGCCTCTTCCACTTGTTCCTGTACCGAATTTGGTAATGGAACTATCCAGGCCCAAACAATAGACCATGGTACGAAAAACAAGGAGATTGCAGTACTCGTAAGCAATACGATTCTAAAAATAGTATGAGCCTTTTTTTTCATCATTTTAACTATAAGTCTTTAAGATAGGGATTCATTTCCCGTTTTAAGGTTTTCGTTATCGAAAGTGTTTTGTATTTCAGGTAGCTTTTTGTTCGGATTTGGTCTCATATCCCATTTCAATCCGAATAAAGGCCCTACGAATGGAATTCTACGTATTAGGAATTCAAAGATTAAAAAGCAGACCGCCATAGTGAATATTGTAATGATAATAAACTTAGCGGATACAGGTATATCCAGCGGTAGAATTAATAATGCTCCCAAATACAAAGCGAACATATGAACAATGTAGACTGGATATGCCGCTTTGCTTAAATATATAAGCGTTTTGCTAGGTTTATTTAAATAGCCATAACCCATTCCAAATACCCATAGAATCCAACTTATAGATTCAAGGGACATTAAATACCCTGGTGCTTCGGTGGCAAAAACGGAATATCGAATCGCATATAATATGGCAGCCAAGCCAAAATACCCCCATTTCCATTGTAAGACGGTTTTCCAAAAACTAGTACCGCTGTACATAAACATAAAACCAAAAAGGAAAGCGAGCAATCCTAAAAAGAAGCCATGCCAAGTTTGGGCGTACATCGCAAAGGGTTGAGGTTGTAGTATATACGTTTCCAACATAAGGAAAAGGGCAATGCTTAGTGGTCCCAAAGTATGATTCATCACTTTGGACAGTACTTTTTGAAACGTACCATTCTCGTGTTTTCTTAGCAGAAAAAATAACGGCATCAATAGTAGTACATAACAAAAGATATTTCCTAGAAACCATAAGTGGCCCACATGTGGAAAATAGTTTGGGGAAATTTTGTAATAGCTTTGAAAAATGTACATGTGAAGCGGTGTAATGGCCACGATTCCAAAGAGAAAAGGTAATAGAATCCTTTTGGAACGTTCCCAAACCAATTGCTTCCAATTTCTTTTTTTCATGGCAAAATAAACACCCATGCCGGAAACGAAGAATAAGAATGGAATGCGCCAGACATTGAGCAGGGTCATGGGCTTCCACAGACCCTCCCATGAATTCTCACTTCTAATAAATCCCAAGAACATGGCCCAAGGTTGAAAAACAATCGCTATGTGATAGATTAGAAGTAGGCCTATAGCAATGACCCGCAACCAATCAATGTCGTATCTTCTTTGTGTTTTCATTGTAGTGGATTAAAATGTCCTATTGCAACATTATTGCAATGACTGGACGTGTTTTTTCTATTTCGGCAAGATCTAACTGTAGGCCCATGGGAGCCAACTGTTGCTGTAACATTTCATAAATGGGCTTAACTTCATTATAAGGTCCCATTACCGATTCCCTAGCGGTAGCTCCAAAATTGTTTTTTAGGGATTTGTCCGCATTGGCATCGATCAAGAGTTGTACCATTTCTACACGTCCAAAAAAAGCAGCAACATGTAATGCAGTGGCACCATCGTTGTTTTTAAGGGTAAGATCTGCTCCCGCATCTATTAGTTTTGCAGCGATATTTCCTTTGTCAAAAGTTACTGCGGTAATCAACGGTGTGGAACCACTCATGGCGTCTTTTTTGTTGATGTCCGTTCCAGAAGCAATGTGCTGTTCTACTACTTCTACATTATTTGATAGTATAGCCGCCTGTAGGTCCATGGTAGGTTTCGGGACGCTATTTTCATTGGTAACAGCTGTTGTTACTTTTTCCTTGTTGGCCGATTCACCACATCCTGTTAAGAATACTAACATAAGAGCGGAGATACCTACTCTGTTTTTAAACGATTTGAAAGAACTTGTTTTCATGACTTTTTGTTTTAAGATTATTAATCGATTTATTTGATGATACAAAGGTCTATGAGGTCATGAAGCAAGGTTTACAAGCTATGCGGAATCATATATCAAGTTTCAGGAGTGGATAAAAACTATGGTGAATTCATATAAATTATGACGCAAAGTAGGATTTATGACCTGGTGGCAAGCTATTAGTGGAAATACTGGAATTACCCATAATTTTCTATTTGCACACTTATTGGGATAGTGTCTTTTTTCACTTCTGCTACATTCGGTATGATTGATGATTTAAATGTTTCTTTCGTTTGAGCGCCAATTGAATTAATACGATGCTAATGGTCAAGCCATACTGTACGTCCAGAAAGGCATAGGTCAAAGTAAATTAAATTGGATTTTTAATTATTACTTCTTCTATGATTCGGTTTTGGTTTTCGCTCTGAACGTGTTTTGAATCAATTAGTAAATTATCCAATGTCAAGGATGGAAAAATCCTTTTTGCTCTTTTTAGCATTTTCTTACCGGGAAAAATAATATCATGCTGGGCAGCAAAAATTGTAATCGGCGTTTTAATATTGGCAGCATTCTTAGCATCAATCACAGGTACTGGTGTGAAGTCCATGTCAAACTCCAAAAACACTTTTGATAGGAATTTGAAAGCAAATTCATCCCTTTTGGTGAATAGTTCCGTTAAAAACTTCTCAATGTATTTTGGTTTTTTAGTCTTTATGTATCGTTTTATCGGAATGAAAATTTTGAACAATGCTATTAATGGATTGCCATTTACGATGTAAGCTGGGGCGGACAAATAGACTCCGGTAATCCTACTTTCATCGTATTCAAGCGTTTTCAAAATCACTAATCCACCAAAGGAGAAACCTGCCATTGCTACTGAGTCTAAATTTAGATTTTGGATTAGTTCAATCATCCATTTTCCATAAGAATCATCTTTCATACTCAAACGGGTGCCAGCACTTTTATTTGGTTGAGCCAGAACATCAATAGAATATACTCGATGTGTTTTATGTAAGTTTGGATACGTTTCTAAAGCTATTGGTGCACAGCCATTTGAGCCATGCACCAAAATTATTGGTGGATTAGTTGAATTGCCAGTTGCAATTACGTTTGTTTCGCCAAAAGATGTATTCACCTTCAGAAATTTATGCGCAATTTTGAGTTCCTTTAGCTTTTCATCATATAGACTTAAAATAGCTTGTTTTCCTTGTTCTGTTTTGAAGAGTGTCTTCATGATTTTTTGTAGGCTGCTACATCAATACAGTTGTTGTTTTTTATAATTCAACAGATTGTATTCAATTTGTGGCCAGTATCCCATTTTTTTTTTGATTATATTTTCTTTTTTAGTCACCGGTTGTCGTATTAATTTCTTCTATTATGAGATGTCCTAGTTCTGTTAACTCGCTATATTGTTCAATCATCGTGTCAAACTGCCACGCAGCTAGACTTATAACATTTCTATAAGCAGGTTCTGCTGTAAACTCGATAAATGCTTCGTCATATTCAGATAGAGGTGTGGCTTTGGTTGCTAAGGAATCCAATGGCATAAACGCAGAAGCCAACATAAGTGACCTATCGAATTGCGAATCGAGATAATTTTCTTGGTACACGGCATATTGATTGTAATTTCGCTCATTTTCCGCTATGATATCCACTAAACCATGATATTTAGCCAATAGTGAATCAAGTTTGGTATTATTTATTTTTCCATAAAAACCAGAGTTTTTCAAAGATTCATACCCCCTGAATTTGGTTTGAAATAGAAATCGGCAAAAGCAGCCCCACTTACTTTGAATAAAAAAAGATTTTCTTTTTCGGTCTTATTTAAAATGCTATTGCGGGCTTCTTTACAGATATCTGCAATTTGTTTTCGACCTTTTGTTAATCCTGCTAGTTGTTCTATATCTTCAGCCGTATGAGTTTTAATTTTAGTCAAATATTCATGTAAGGAATCCTTATCCTTAATTGACTGGTTCCAATTGTTTATCTGTAAGGCAATTAAAATTCCAATGACTACTAGAACGATTTCGCCTAACGCATACTTCAGATACTGCGTTTTCTTATTGTCTAATATTAACCTATGCCGAATTTTTCTAAATAATTTCATAGGTTAACTCAAATTAGCCGCAATGGTCTCTAGTAAGAAAAGTACGGTTTTAGAACCGTAAATCTTTCATCCGAGAACTGATTTTTGTCGAATGTCACAATCTTTACTTAAAACTTTCAACCGTTTGTTTTTTAACCAATGTTATATGCCATTTTAGTTTAATTTTTCTCGTTGATTGGCCTTATTCCAAAAATTAGTAAATATCCTATCATCCAGAATTCTCCAATGGTTGCGGGTAGCATAAGAAATCTATTGAAGCTAAAATCAATTCCTGCGTAGCGTATAACAGTGCTAATCAGGTAGCCTCTACCACCTAAAATAAGAACTCTTCCTAACCAGATAGGCAACCTTTTTGACTTAATAACAATGTATCCCATTGGAAATAACCAAAGCCCAAAAAATAGACCACCAATTCCCCAAGCATTTGAAATCATATGTTGAAGTATCTGAATTAGTAGAACTTTGTCTTCCGTAATACTTATATCGGAATTTGCAATACCTATTGCTGAGGCTATTGAAATTGCACTTATCATTATGGCTACGGCATTCACCATGCCCCATATACCTAGCGTCCAAGCTTCCCATTCATAATTGTCCTTAAATAATTTGAAAAACCAAACAGCGGTGAGTGCCTGTGATAGTACGATAGCAAACTCTAACACTAACCTAATTCTTGCAGTCGATTCCAATGCTACCAAATTCGATAGCGTTTGTTCAGGATTACCGGATACGAATATTTGAGAATGAAAGACCATAAATCCTAGAATTCCTGTAATAGCCATCATTAAATACCATATACCGGTTGTTCTCGCTATCTTAATCATACGTGTTTGTTCATTATTTACAATCATTTTTGCTTTCATTTAGGTTTTGAGTATTCGATTAATTCCTCTACGTAGTGAAATTCACCTTGGTCTTGGGTTAGTTTTATGAAATTTTTCACGGCAGGAGCATACAACCAAACTTCTGTTTCATTTGCATTGTAACCCCTGGAATTGGTAGTCTTGCCAGAATATTTAATGGTGTATGCCATAAAAGTTCCGGCTTCCACTGTTTCTTCTTTGAATGATAGTACTTCGGCAGTTTGACTTTGATTTCCGGTAGTTCCATCCTGACTAGTCCAATTATTCTCATATTTCCACTTTTTGCCAATTTCAAGAGGCCAGTCGTACTTTGGTGTTTTACTGTCATCTGGTTTAGCAATTTCTGCAATTGGAATGGTATCTTTACCGATAGTCATTCCTAAAACTCCATCATAACTTACGACTACCCTTGTATCTGTTCCTTCTGAGCGTACTTCTCCTTCAGTAGTCACACCCTTGTATTTCCAGATCCATTTTTCACCTGCCGTATAATCAGCCGGTGTTGGTTGTTCGGTTTTTGTATTGTATTGGTCATTGCAGGCACTAAGAATCATTAATGCCAATGGTATTACAAATAGACTTTTCATTTTCTTTACTTTTTAAAACTCCTTATTAATTAAAACCAGCTAAAACCAATTCCCAAACTAAATTGCACAACCTCTCTGTCAATGTCATTGTTTAGCTTTACACCACCAACAAGCAGTTTGGATTGCACATTTAATGCAAATTTGTTTTTTCTGTAGACTTCATAACCCGTACTAACCATTGCCGCTATACCTGTATTCCAATCGTCATTAACATTTTCCTTGATATCGTAGAGAGCAGGAGAATCTATGGCTAAACCAGCGCCGCCATGTACCCACCATCTATCCTTTATCCAATACTGAACAGAAGGTATTATACCACCAAAGTCCCTATCATTTTCATCAAGCGTGTAAATCATTCCAGGTAAAGAAATGGTAATCGCCAAACTATTATTCAACATGTAACCAAACTTTAATTCCGGAAAAGTACCACCACCTTGACTATCATCAAAGTTTCGGAGTCCACCACTATCTTCAATACTAATAACACCACCTCCAAGGCCAAATTCGAACATAAAGCCATCTCTGGTAAAATTGTTATGAGAAGCTGAATTCTTCTGAGCATAAGAAATTGTAGTAATTAAGGTAAGGGCAGTAATGGCCATTCTTAACATAATTTGTTTTTTGATTGTTTTCATGCATAAATTTTTAAAGGTTTTTATATGATTTCTTTGATATTACAAAGGTCGATGAGGCTGTGATGCAAGGTTTACTAGTTATGCGGAAGAACATATCAAGTTTCAGGAGGGTATAAAAACTATGGCGCAACGGTATAAAATATGACGCAATATGGTGTTTGGCCTGTGATGATAGGCGATTCAAGGAAATACCTTGGTTCCCTACATTTTTTCTAATTTAGGGGCAGTAAAAACAAGTATTTTATCCAATCTGTGAACAGGTCAACCTTTTTAGAAGAAGCAAGGGACATAATTCTCAAAAACCTATCTAATGAACAATTTGGGGTATCCGAACTGGCGGATGCCATGCACATGAGCAGGTCCAATTTGCTTCGGAAAATAAAAAAGGAAACCCAATTATCTGCAAGTCAATTTATACGTAAAATTAGATTGGAAGAGGCCATGAACTTGTTAAACGAATCCGATTCAACGGTATCCGAGGTTTCGTATCAAGTAGGTTTTGGAAGTACCTCATACTTTATAAAATGCTTTAGGGAACAGTATGGTTTTTCTCCAGGGGAAATACATAAGGAGACAGAGTTGTCCTTGCCCCCACAACAGGACACCGTTAGGCAACGGCTTTATTTTTGGCCGGTTATAGCTATTGTTGGAGTATTTCTAATCATGGCCGCTTATTTTTTTATTTCCAAAAAAGAGCCAAATCAAACGGTGATGTTGGAGAAATCCATTGCCGTGCTTCCCTTTAAAAATGAGAGTAGCGATTCTACCAACCTTTATTTTGTAAATGGGCTTATGGAATCTGCCTTGAACAATCTTCAAAAAATTGAGGATTTAAAGGTTATTAGCAGGACTTCCGTCGAAAAATATAGAAGAACCCAAAAAAATGTGCAGGAGATTGCCCAGGAACTTAATGTGAACTATTTGGTAGAGGGTAGTGGCCAAAGAGTTGGAAATACGATTTTGCTTCATATACAATTGATAGATGCAACAACGGATACCCCTATATGGTCTGAACAGTACAATCAAGAAGTGGTGGATATTTTTAGCCTACAGAATGATGTAGCCAAACGGATCGCAGATGCTATCAAAGCCGTGGTAACGCCCGCAGAGTTGGCCCAAATTGAAAAGAAACCCACAGATAACCTTGAGGCTTACGAGTATTACTTGAGAGCATTAGACCCTTACTATTTAAAGACCAAAGAAGGTCTGGAGGAGGCCATTCCCTTGTTTGAAAAGGCAGTTGAACATGACCCAACCTTTGCATTGGCCTACGCCAATTTGGCCATCTCCTATTATTTTCTGGATATCAATCGAAGGCAGAAAAACTACACGGAGCTCATCAACAATTATGCGGATAAAGCCCTTTTATACGATGCTAAAAACGATGTTAGCCTTATTGCCAAGGCTCTATATTATGTGCATACGGATGAATATAGGTTAGCTGTTCCCCATCTGGAAAAGGCGTTGGAATATAATCCCAATTCGGCTGATGTGGTTCAGGTTTTGTCTACTTTATACAACAGCTATATACCGGATACTGCCAAATATTTAAAATATGCCCTCATAGGTATCCAACTGGATATCGCTGCCAATGACTCTGTTGCCAAAAGTTATATTTACCTAACACTAAGTAATGCACTTGCACAAACAGGATTCATAAAAGAAGCTTCAAAATATATAGTCAAGTCCCTTGAATTTGATCCAAAGAACGCTTATGCCCCTTATTTAAAGGCTTATATTAAGTATGCCGAAAATGGTGATATGGAGCAAACCAAAAAAAGCTTGATAAAGGAACTGGAAAAGGATAGTACCCGTCTGGATATTCTACAGGAAGTGGCAAAGCTCCATTATTTTCAGAGGGATTATGAAGGTGCTTACCCTTATTATAAAGCCTTTGTTGAAGCCAGGAGTCAAAATAATCTAAAAATATACCCACAAGAAGACCTGAAGATTAGTTTAACGTATTCCAAGGTGGGAAAGGAAGAAAAGGCAAGGGAGTTTTATAATGCCTATGCCATTTATTGCGAACAAGATGTATCCATGTACAAAAGTGCCAGTATTGCTATGAAATATTCTTATGACGGAAGAATTGACGAAGCTATTGACGAACTTAAGAATTTTGCCACACAGGACCATTTTCAATATTGGATATTATTGTTTCTGGAAGAAGATCCGCTCATAGCCCCCCTTAAGACCCATCCAGAGTACGCTGAGACCATTCAAAAAATAAAGGAACGTTTTTGGGATAACCAGTCACAACTCAAAAAAACCTTAAAAAGCGAAGGTCTACTTTAGTTAAATCTGAAATCCTATTTTAGGAGATCAATAATGTGCATCTGAATTGTTTTGGATGATTTATTTTTGATTTTTAACTCAATAATTCCAATGGCCAACAAATCAATTTTTACGCTTCTTTTTTCTACTTTTTTTATAGTTACGTGCTTTGCCCAACAAATCGATTTTTCAAAACTACAGAACCTAAAAATTAGGAATGTGGGACCTGCAAATATGAGTGGCAGGATAACGGCCATTGATGTGGTAACTGAAAACCCAAATATCATGTATGTAGGTGCTGCCTCTGGTGGGGTATGGAAATCCGAGAATGGTGGTTCTGCATGGAGTCCAGTTTTTGATGAACAGCCCACACAGAACATTGGGGCCTTGGCCATACAGCAAAGCAATCCCAATGTGATTTGGGTAGGTACCGGCGAAGGAAATCCTAGAAATTCCATGAACTTGGGCATGGGAATTTTCAAAAGCGAGGACGGAGGAAAAAGTTGGAAGCATTTTGGACTGGAAGCTACCAAGACCATCCACAGGATTATCATTGACCCTAACGACCCAAATACTATCTATGTTGGTGCTATGGGAGACCCTTTTTCGGCCAATCCAAATAGGGGACTGTACAAAACAGTTGATGGCGGTGCCCATTGGGAAAAAATACTGTATACCAATGAAAAAACGGGCGTTGCGGACATGGTCATGGATCCAAGGAATCCCAAAAAATTGTTCGTGGCCTTGTACGAGCACGAACGCACCCCGTATTATTTTACATCGGGAGGGGAAGGTTCCGGACTTTTTGTGAGCGGGGACGCAGGAAAAAACTGGAGGAAATTGGTTGCCGATGCAGGCCTGCCTTCTGGCGATTTGGGACGAATCGGGCTGGCGATCGCCCCTTCCAACCCCAATAGGATGTATGCCAAGATAGAGGCGAAAAAAAATGCCATTTACCGCAGCGATGATGGAGGAGTGCATTGGGAAATCATCAATGATACGCCCAAATTCGCCAATAACCGACCTTTTTACTTTCAGGATTTGGCGGTGGATACAGAGGATGCAGATAGAGTCTATAATATTTATCAGCCCTTATCCGTCAGTTATGATGGTGCAGTGACTTTTGATACGATTCCCATGATTCCTGCCGACGAAACCAAGGGAATCCATGCCGATTTTCATGCCTTCTGGGTCAATCCCAAGGATGCAAAGCATTTTATCATTGGGGGCGATGGTGGTTTAGGTATTACGCATGACCATGGCAAAAGCTGGTATTTTCCGGAGACCATTCCCGTGGCACAGTTCTACCATGTAGGTGTGGATAACGACCGCCCCTATAATGTCTATGGTGGCATGCAGGACAATGGCAACTGGTCCGGACCGGCCTATACCTGGAAACGCGGGGGCATCCGTACCCTGTATTGGCAATATTTAGTGGGGGGCGATGGCTTTGACATTTCGCCCGATTTGGACAACTCCCGATTTGGCTACGGTTCCTCACAGAATGGAAATTTGTATCGGTACGATAAATTGACAGGCTATTACGTAAGCATTCAACCGCCCGGCCCCGATCTAAAAACTGAGCTGCGCTTTAATTGGAACGCTGGTTTTGCACGGGACCCGTTCAACCCCAATGCGGCCTACTACGGTTCCCAGTTCGTGCATTTTACTCCGGACAAAGGGTCCACTTGGAAGGTTGTCTCACCGGACCTGTCCACCAATAATCCGGCATACCAAAAAGGAGATTACGGCGGACTCACCCTGGATATTTCCGGGGCGGAACGCTATTCTTCTATTTTAACGATTGCCCCTAGTTCGCTGGACAAGCAATTGATTTGGGCAGGTACCGATGACGGTCAGGTGCAATTGACCACGGACGGTGGAAAGACATGGACCAATCTCACTTCCAATGTAACCGATTTGCCAGAAGAAGGGTGGATTGCACAGATTCAGGCATCGACCTATAACAAAGGAACCGCTTGGATGGTGGTGAACAATTATAGAAAGGGCGATTATGCGCCTTATCTTTTTAGGACCGATGATTTTGGAAAGACCTGGCAGCGAATGGCAAATGGAGATTCGGTTCGTGGATATGCCCTCACCGTTATCCAGGATGCGGTAGAACCCAATTTGGTTTTTCTGGGAACGGAGCACGGACTTTGGATCAGTGCCGATGAAGGCCAAACATGGGCACAGTTTAAAAACGGTTTTCCCTCAGTTTCCACCATGGATTTAAAAATTCAGGAAACGGAATCCGCCTTAATTGTAGGAACTTTTGGAAGGGCCATTTGGGTGCTGGACGATTTGTTGTCTTTACGTGAAATTGCCGGGAACAGATTGAAAGAGGGATTGACCGCCCTACCCATGAACGATGCCGTACAGGTCAAAGGACTATTTATAAATCCGCCCGGGAATATTTGGACCGGGTTCCACACCACTTTTGAGGGCGAGAACAAGGTCTTTCAAAAAACCGAAATCCCCTTTTACCTTTCGGAAGTACCCAAGCAGGGTGAAATAATTAAGGCCGATATTTTTGATCATCAAGGCAATAACATCAATTCGGTGGAAACCAAAGATTTCAAAGTTGGATTGAATTACGTGCTCTGGAAATTGGACGAAAAGTCAAGTTCCTTACCAGGTTCCTGGACGGACGATTTTTCCAGGGATATCCCCGTGCTGCCGGGAGACTATACCATCGTCTTGAAGTATGGAAATGTATCCGATACTACAAAAGTAAGGGTAATCTCTGATCCACGTTTCGATTTGGACGAGGAAGTAGACCGGCAGTTGTACAACTACAGAAAAGGGGCCGATGAGCAAGTAAAACGGATTTCAGGGAAACTTACATCCATTAATGAAAAGCAGAAAAAGGTGGAAAAGCTACTTAAGCTAGTCTCAGATGCATCGGGGAAATCGAACGCTTCCTTACAACGAAAAATCGACCGAATGAATACGGATTTAAAAGCCTTAAAAGCAAAAGGGCAGACCCCAAGACCGGAACGTCAGGTGGGGGCTTGGCAATCCTTTGAAATATCGGCCTATTCAAAAATTAGGGAAGTCCTACAGATCGCTGCCGCCCAGACCACGGAACCATCCAAACAGCATTGGGAGAACTTGGTGCAGGCAACCCAGTTGATTTCCGATTTTTCTGATGCCGTGGACGATTTTATGAATACCCAGTGGCAGGACTTTGCATCGGCAATCAAAAAATCCGATTTGGACTGGGAAATGGAATAGGTGTATTATTGGCTTAAAACCGCTTCGGCCTCAATTTCCACCATATAGCCTTTGCCCACCAATTTGGCCTCCACCAAGGTATTTGCCGGATTGATGTCTTTAAACCGCTCTCCATGCGCGCGGGCCACAGCTTCCCAATCGGATAACTCGTTCACAAAAATTCGGGTACGGATTACATCGTTCAACGAACCTCCAAAAGAGGAAATAGCTCCTTCAATTTTATCGATGATGAAATGGGTCTGAGCCGCTGGATCGTTCCCGCCAATCATTAGATTTCCATGGGTGGCGGTCGTCCCAGAAACATGGATCCTGTTATCCACTTTTACGGCCCTGCAGTATCCGGCGTAATCCTCCCATTCCGTACCGCTAAAAATCTGTTCGCGATTGTGTCCGGTTTTTATCGGCGTAAACGCTTTTGGAATGGTTTCCAAGTGGTCGCTGAGGTCGCCTGATGCGGTCAAGAAGGGAGGCTTTCGGTACTCATCCCCACAGTCACCCGGAATCATTTGTAATTCCTCCAACGCATTTTTGATGTTTTCCATGTCGGAAGGGTCCAAGGTGATGTCCAACATGCTTCGGTTGTCCTGTATGTGTTCACTTTTACCCAATCGAGCTCCAACGATGACGGCGGCCACGGCCCGATTTTCAAGGATGTACCTCGTAGCGATATTGGCAATGGAGACCTTGTGTTTGTCCGCTACCTTGCGTACGGCTTTCAACACGTGCTGATAAGGTTCCCACCCCCCGGCGGCATCTATGAAGCGCTTGTACTTCATCTGTGACCAGGTATTCAATTCCGCATGTTTGGGCTCCGGTTTGCCTAACCAGGCATCGGTCAAAAATCCGCCCGCCAAAGTACCAAACGCCAATAGTTTTACATTGTATTGGCTACAGACCGCGGACATGTTTCCTCGGGCACGTTGGTCTATCAAGGAATGACATACCTGATTGCTCACAATGGGAATACCGCTGGCCAGGGCAATGCGCAAATGGGCCGCATCAAAATTGGTAACGCCTAAATGTTTTATGAGCCCTTCGTCCTTTAGTTCCTTCAAATAGATTAACCCGTCCAACCAACTGGGATTTGGATAGTACCATGCATGAAATTGCATGAGGTCAATGGAAGTCTGCTGCATCCTTTCCAGGGCCGTATTGACCGCTTCACGGACAGCCGCTCGGGTAATCTTCCCCGGTTTGGGTACCCATTTGGTAAAAAGTTGAACAGCGTTTTTATCTGTAAGGTTGTTTTTAAAAGTACCTGCAATGATTTCGCTGGAGCCGTAATGGTCGGCCATATCAAAGGAAGTCAGTCCGGCATCCAGATACGGTTGCATGTATTTAGCCGTTTCCACGGGATCCAAGGTAGTTCCGTGCCGTTCCATATCGGCAATTTGCCAAAGTCCGGTCACTACACGTGAAATTTCCAGACCATCCGCTAACGCTATCGTTTTTTGCATGTTTTATTCTTCGGGAAGTTGTAAAAATCGTTCTTTCAAAAGGGGTTCATTTTTTTTCAGTCGGACCCAATTATAGACAAAGATAGCACTTGCCACGCCCATGACGATGCCCCAAATGGGGGTGGAGTGAAAATACCAAGCTTTGGTCTCCGCCATCATATCCTTATAGGTATGGATAATCAAAAAGGCCGATAGTGTAATAATGCCCATCCAGCCTATCAGAAGCTGCATCGTTCTATTTTTCAGGACACCAATTCGCTTTGCGATTTCAGGATTTAGTTTTCCGATGGAAACCAAAGTAATGCACATCAATAAAAAATTCACCATCATGGAAGTGACCATGATATCGATGCCCAAAAAGAAATCGCCCGCAAAATGGGAGCCCAAAACCCCGATGCTGGCCATGCCTCCTGCCGCCCAAAGGGCAATGTGCGGGGTTTGCTTTTTAGGGTGTATTTTGGAAACGGCCTTGGGAAAAATACCGTCCTTCGCCCATGCGAACATCAATCTGGAGACGGACAAAAGCATTGCCGGCAGGTCATTGATCAAGGCAATAGCCGCTCCGGCCAAAATGGCGATTCCCAGACCAGAGGGCAATACATAACTTAAAAGGCCCGGCGCGGAAATGTCCTTACCCATGGCTTCCTGGGCCACATAGCTCCAAGGAACGATATGGTATACCGATGCGGCGAACAAAAAGTAAAACAACCCCACACCAAAAATGGCTAGAAGAATGGCCGTGGGAAGGGATTTTGTCGGGTTTTTGGCCTCCCCACCTGCCTGGGCGATGGAGTCGAAACCGATAAAACTGGAGAATAATAGGGCTGCGGCCGATAGGAATATGCGCCAGTCAAAATCGGTATGCTCGGTCGGTTCAAAAGTTGTTCCCGTGTTGTTTTCAAGCGCTAGCAGGAAATCCGATGCATCATAAATCAAACCTGCAACGATGACAATTCCTCCCAAACCGAACATGAGGAACATCATAGGCAGGACAATGCGCTCGTAACTCTTAATGCCTTGGATGTTGATAGCTACAAAGGCCCAAATGAGACTCAAGGCGATGGTCACCCTGATCCATCCAATTTCCATACTTTGGGAGGTTCCTTCCCAACCCAAGGCCAAGGTGACATCCCTGATGAAGGGAACGGTGACATAGGCAATGACCCCAATGACAATCGAAAGCCCGAACCATTGCGAAAAACTGGCAATAAAACCTAGGTAAGGGTTGAGACCCCTGCTGGCGTAAATGTAGCTGCCACCGGCCCGTGGCATGGCCGAACCCAAAATTCCATATGCCAAAGCGGCAAACAATGCGGGTATGGCAGCAAAGGCAAAGGCTGGTAAAACGTAGGGCCCAATACCGGGAACATTTCGTTGGATCATAAAGGGCACCACGTTGATGGAAGCACCTAACATGGAACATACACCCGTGGCCGTAAGGGCCAATAGTCCCATTTGGCGGGCCAGTTTCTTTGGTTTGGCATTGAACATTACGATAGGAAATTTACAGTTATCGCTATTCTTGCCCTAAGTAATTTTCTACACCGGTCATTTGCCATCGGCCTAAGGAAATGGGAATACTTCCCACCGAATTCAATTCATCAAAGAAGGCGCGCATTTCAAAAGGTTCATTTTTGGCTTCTTTCATTCGGGCGTATTCGGCCATTGTATTTTCCAAGAGATATTTTCCGGTAATGTAGCTGGTGCCATAGCCAGGTTGCCGCAGGTAGAGATGCTGTTCAAAAAGCAACAATTCCTTTTCAGTCTTCATCCAGCCGCGTGGGGTATATTCAGAATGAATGCCCCCGGCCTCTTCCATGGTCATCATATTGGCATGGGCATACAGGGAACCAAGTCCTCTTGCGGCTCGTTGGGCTATCATAATATAAACGATTTCCCTAGAGCGAGGGGAATCGTCATACAGTCCCGCATCCATGAACATCTCCTCTACGGCCGTGGCCGTACCTTCGTTACGGGAGTCGAAAATATTGTACAAGAGGGGCGTTCGCCTGATTTCACTGGCATGCGGTTCAGTATCCATACGTGCCAGCTCGAACCAATGGTAAAAATGGGAGTATAGGGGCCGTTGGTCATAATGCGCCGTAATCCAGAAAAAGTTGCGGGTTTCCCGGGGTACAAAACCGCCAAGATGTGCATTTAATGCGGGTTCAAAATAATCCTTTACCGTGACCATTTCGTTTTTGTCCAGAAAATCCAGAAGGCTTTTTGCGGCAGCTTTGGCACGACGGTCGTATTCCTCGGGGGAATTGGCATCGGTCAATTTGGGTAGGTTTCTATTGCGATGCTCCTCGAGTTTTAAGGCCGACCAAGCTCGGGAAAGTTCCCGTTTTAAGATCATGACTTCATCTTCCCAGGTCAAAGGCACCAAATGCACGTTTTGTAGGTACCAGGTATAATTTTCCTTCCCAATACCGGATGGCCCGGTTTTGTTGGATGCCTCGGCCTCCAACCAACTTGCTAAATTGTTCGTAGAAGCAATGGCTTCTTCTATGGCCTTTACTATTTTTCGGTCCTTTGATATTCCGGGGAGCTCCTTCATATCTTCCAGGTTTTTGCTCTGGGTTTTAATATCGCGAATTCCGGCAATCCAAAGGTCCTTGGCATTCCCGGTCAGGTTAAGTTTGGCCTGTTCGTTCAAGGGCGGAATGACCGTTAGCTGCGCCAATAATTTGGTGCGTTGTTCCTTATCCAACGGAAAATTATAGGTCCAAAGATCTATGATGACGTGATGCGTTGGCCCTTCGTGTGCGGGAACATCGCTTCGTGCCGTCCAAATGGTGGCATAAAAGGCGGGGTCGCGCTGCCAGGGTTTCAAGATGCGATGGTTAAAGTCGTAGCCGTTCATCTCTGCGTTTACGATACGCCAATCTACTTGATCGGGTATGGACCAGCCTGTGGTATCCATCTCCTGCAACTTTTTATGTAGGGTTTGGAATGCCGGCCATCTTTTGTCAAAGGTTTCCTGGGTGTAATCCGGTGCGCCATCCCGCAAAGGAGGGTTTTCAAAGGTTCTCCACTCCTTAAAAAAAGCGGTCAAATCCTCGTATGAACTGCCGGAGTCTTGCGCATGTAAAGAGAGAACAAAAAATGTGGTTAGAAGTAGGAAGGAAAACTTCTTGTTGAAAATGACTGGGATTCTCATGATAGTGGGCATTTGATTGGTTTTAAAAGTCAAAATGAATCGCTTCACAAGATAAATGCAATTGAAATAAAATGGAAAGAACAAAGGAGATTTATTTGAGAGGGTTTGAATGGGAAAGTGAATCTGAATAATTAAGAGAATAGAAATATGGCAAAAAATAAAATTAAGTTTAAAGAATACCTCAAAAACGTTACAATTGACAATATTTAACAAATTGTACATAAATGGATTATATAATTTTACCTACTTTTTTATTGGTAAGATATATTAGATAACCAAATTTCAATGGCATGTCCTTAAGTCCTTGTTGTTCACACAGATTTATTGAATTCGAATTAACTTGATGAGAATAAGATTATTGACTTTCGTAATGGCTATTGGATGGAGTTGCAATGCTCTATCCCAACTTCCTATACAAACCTTGGAAAAGAGTATAAAACCACTTTATAAAATGGTGGATACATCATTGCAAAATAATCTAGAATACGAGCTTACCAAAAATAAGGATTGGGCACAACTCATCGATTCAAAAAAAATGGCGGTTGGTATCGTTGACCTAAGTAATCCTGAAGATATACGATTTGCCAGGGTCAATGGTACCCATATGATGTACGCGGCGAGCTTGCCAAAGATTGCCATATTGTTGGCTTCAATGGACGCCATTGAAAAAGGGGAATTGAATGAAACTATCGAAGTTAAAAAAGATATGCGCCTGATGATCAGTAAATCTGATAATGCGGCCTCTACCCGAATGATTGACCGTTTGGGTTATGACAAAATCGAAGAGGTTATGACGGATTCCAAATATGCCTTTTATGACGAGGAGACTGGAGGCGGTCTCTGGGTAGGAAAGCGTTATGGCGGCGGCGGTGATACGCATCGTGAACCGTTAAAGAACTTAAGCCACGCCGCGTCAGTATCACAAGTATGCCGGTTCTACTATCTTTTGGCCCACGGTAAATTGGTCAATGAAAGACGTTCAAAACAGATGCTTGACATTATGGAAAACCCTGAACTGCACCACAAGTTTGTCAATACATTAGATCAGATTGCACCAAATGCCAGACTTTTCCGAAAGTCAGGTTCTTGGAAAACCTACCACTCCGATTCTGTTTTGGTTTGGGGCAAGGACCCTGAAAGGCGTTATATATTAGTTGCCTTGATTGACGACGCCAATGGGGAACAGATTATCCGAGACTTGGTCAAACCTGTGGAGAAAGTATTGAAAAAGCCCGTTATTTGATAAAGTCGAACAAGTAACCAACATTTACGAATGGTCCAAAAATTTATTTCGGACTTCTTTGATATTCGCAGGGGGGAATTGCGCATTTCTATTTTTATGTTCTGCTACATATTTATCGTTGTAGCGGTACTTTTAGTGCTAAAACCAACGGTAAGTGCACTTTTCCTTTCAGAACTTGGTCCAGAGCAGCTCCCGTTCGGTTATCTATTGGTTGCCATAGGAGCCATTCTGAGTTCGTTGTGGTACTCGCAATTACTTTCAAGATACAGACTAAAAACTATCATTCGATACACACTTGTTTTTTCAAGTTTGGTGTTGATTTCCGCAGGAATTTTTGTGTTTTTGGATATTTTAAAAGGATGGATGCTTTACATCGTCTATACCTGGGTAGCCATCTATGGAGTTTTGGCGGCCTCCCAATTTTGGGTATTGGCAAACTTGGTTTTCAATGTGAGGGACGCCAAAAGGTTGTTTGGATTTATCGGTTCTGGAGCCATCATGGGCGGCCTTTTTGGCGGTTACCTGACTTCGTTATTGGCCCCATGGTTTGGAAATGGTACCATGATGCTCCTAGCGGCCTTTTTACTACTTCTGTTGCTCCCACTACTACAAAGAATCTGGAGCTTTCGCGTCACGAAATTAAATGAATTCAAAAAGAGCAAAACGTATCCGACAATCTCGGAAAAACCTTTTCAGCTGGTGAAAAAGGAACCACATTTAAGAAATCTTGCCATGCTTGTGGGTATAAGCGTTTTGGTCGCCAAACTAGTCGATTACCTGTTCAGCGATTATGCCGCCGATGCCATTTCCGACCCCGATGAACTGTCCTCTTTTTTTGGGTTTTGGTTCTCGACCTTTAATCTGGTCTCTTTAGCGTTACAGTTATTTCTAACACAGCGTATTGTTGGTGTTTGGGGAGTTGGTTTTTCCCTACTATTGTTACCATTGGGGATCTTGCTTGGCAGCATATTTTTCCTTTTTCTGCCAGAGCTTTCAGCGGTTGTTGTCATTAAGGCTATGGACGGTGCTCTAAAACAATCGATAAACAAAAGTGCTTTTGAATTGCTGGCATTACCACTACCCTTTGAAATAAAAAATAGGACCAAATCATTCATTGATGTCGTCATCGATAGTTTGGCCACCGGTATTGCGGGAATTTTATTGGTGTTTTTGATAAAAGGTTTTGAGTGGCAAAGCTATCAGGTCACTTGGTTGGTTATCGCATTGGTGTTACTATGGGCCTATTTCATCTTTAGAGTCCGCAAAACTTATTATGAAACCTTCAGGGCCAACTTGAGGGGACAAACCAACGAAGAATTGGCAGCTCCAGTAGTCAAGCAGGTTTCCGTCTTGAAAGGTATGCGCAAGGTCTTTTCCGAAGGAAATGAAAATCAAATCCTTTTTATGCTGGATAAGCTGATGGAAATTAATGATAAACGTTTCGCCCCCGATGTTCGAAACCTCTTGGACCATCCTTCCAATAAGGTAAAGACATCGGCTATCAAAAATCTTTATTATTTGGATAGCGTATCCATGCCGTGGAACATGAACGAATTACTTTTTATCGGTGATGAGGATTTGAACTTGGCGGCTATGGATTTTTTGCTGTTGCACTCAAGAAACGAACCTGAGGCCATATTTTCATACTATCTTGACCATAAGGATAAAAATATCGCTGGTGCAGCACTTTTTTCTTTGGCTAGGGAGTCTATAAACAACCAAAGGATGCGAAACCGATATCATTTGGAAAGGCGTATTCAAAAAGCTGTGGAAGAATCGGATAAAAATTTGTCTCCTTATTTAATAAAGACCATAGGTATTGCCGGGTTGACAAAATTCCACTCCCTACTCACCCAAATCTTGAATGGCCATAATGTGGATTTACACATGGAAGCCATCGAAGCAATGGGGTTAAGCATGGAATCATCTTTTGTTCCCAATTTAGTGGAATTGCTTCCAAAAAAAATCTATCGAGGACCAGTAATAGCTTCCCTAAGGAATTATGGACTTGGAGTAATGCCAGTTTTGGTATGGATGGTAAAAGAACAAAAGGTAAGCTTGGAAGCGCGTAGGTTCATACCAAGGGTTATTGAAACGTTTGGCAACCAAGAATCCATACAGTATCTATTTCAATTGTTCAAGGACGTAGATCTTAGCGTTCGATTGGAAAGTATCCGTTCACTAAGTAACCTGCGTTCATCGCATCCTGAAATAAAGTTCAACCGTTTTGAAGTGGCTTCCAAGATTTATGAAGAGTGTAAACTTTTTCACCAGACCCTCAACGCGATGCATACCCAAATTATAATCTCGTACCGAAATCGTAAAAGGCCCCGGCAAGAAGTTCAGCAAAAGGAACGGGATGCCAGAACTTCACTTTTAGAATTGTTGGAACGGCGTCTGGATGCTGGTTTGGAGCGTATTTTTAAGTTATTGGGGCTTAAATATGCCCAAGAGGATATCCTATTGGCCTTTGAAAGATTGACAAGTAATGAAGAAGAGCTTCGATCCACTGCCATTGATTTTTTGGACAATCTGTTGACCGGAAGCCTCAAACAGCAGCTTTTTCCAATCATTGAAGAAGTAATGAGGGATTTTTCTTCCGAAGAGTCTATTCAGCGCATCAAACCAAAAATCCCCTCTGAAAAGGAATGTTTTGAACTGCTTTTGAATATGCCCGATTTAAAGGTGAAGTTGGCAGTACTTTATCTTATTGGAAAACAGGGTGATAAAAAATATTTGCCTATTTTGGAGCCTTTGTCAAAACAAAACGATTTAAAAATCAGGACTTTTGCGTTGAATGCCATTTCAGAGATAAATGCAGAAAACTAATCTTTTGCAACGAATGAAGGAACGGGTGGAACATATCAGCCACAGATTAATGATTCAGGTCATAATTTTGTTGCGAAAATCCAAAAAAATAATTTTAAGTTCCCTAAGATTTATTAGAAAGCACCCCATCAAATTTACCCTATACCTTTTTACATCTTGCCTTGGCGCTGTATTTTCATTTTTTCTGTTAACCTATTTTGGCGCATTTGGACATATCCCTACAAAACAAGAACTGAAAGCACTTCAGAATCCGGTAACTTCTACTATTTATGGTAAAGACGAACAGCCGATAGGTATATTTTTTTTTCAAAATAGGTCGAATATTGAGCGAGCCGAGCTAACAAATGAAATCATCAATGCCTTAGTAGCTACTGAGGACGTCCGTTTTTTTTCCCATGGCGGCATCGATTATAAAAGCTACGCCCGGGTTCTAATCAAGTCGGTTTTGCTAGGTCAAGATGCAGGGGGCGGCAGTACCATAACCCAACAGATTGCGAAGAATTTGTTCGGACGTAAAAAACAAAGGTTTTTGACCACTCCGATCAATAAGATGAGAGAGATCATAATTGCAAAACGACTGGAGACTATTTATACCAAGGATGAATTGGTATTGCTTTATTTCAACACGGTTTCTTTTGGTGAGAATCTATATGGCCTGGAAAAGGCGGCGCATCGGTTTTTCAATAAATCTACAACAGATCTTGATCTTTCGGAGAGTGCCACTTTGGTAGGTCTTTTAAAGGCACCAACGTTCTACAACCCGAGGAATCATCCCAAGAGAGCCGAAAAAAGAAGAAATATCGTTCTTGAGCAAATGATTAAATATGGTTATATCGACGATAGTTTAGCCAATTTGGCCAAAAAACCCCTAGCACTTAATTATCAGCCGCCTGTAAAACAATCCTCTTTTGCATCGTACTATAAAGAATTTATACGCCGAGAATTTAATAAATGGGCACTTGAAAATCCAAAAAGTAACGGTGGACAGTACGATGTAGAGTTGGATGGTCTAAAAATATATACCACGCTCAATCCCAATATACAGAGATACCTTGAAAATGCCATGACCCAACAAATGAAACGGTTGCAGGCCGATATGGATAGGGCTTGGACCAGTGCCACAGTTGAAGGGGGTAAAGAGGGTTTGGTAAAACGACTATTGGCCGACCATCCGCAGGTAAAAAAATTAAGGCAGCAGGGGAAGACCGAGGCTGAGTTGGATGAATTTGTAAATTCAATTCAAAATAGAAAGTACTGGGAGCTTGGCTTGGGATGGGTCGACGTGGACCAATCTTTAAAAGATTCCATAATCAAGGCGGTGACCAGATTGCATACGGGTATTTTGGCCTTGAACAGCGGAAGCGGCGAGATTATGGGCTATCTCGGGGGTATTGATTACGGCTTTTCGCAAAAAGACCATATTCAAGAACCGAAACAAGTGGGGTCGGTTTTTAAGCCCATTACTTATCTCGCTGCCCTGAACTCCCACGAAAATGCCTGTACGTTCTACGACAACATTTTAAGAAAATACTCCAAGTTTGAAGATTGGACACCAAGGAACGCAGACCACAGGTATGGGGGCAGTTATAGCATGCATGGCGCATTGGCAAATTCAATCAATACCGTTTCGGTCGAACTTCAGTTGAAAACGGGTAACCAAAATGTCATTGCGCTGGCCAAAAAAATGGGAATCGATACTGAAATACCAGATGTACCATCTATTGTTTTGGGTACGGCCGAAATTTCACTTTTTGAAATGGTTAAAGCCTATGCCTCCATATCAAATGGTGGGCGTTCGGTTACGCCCTATATCATTGAACGAATAGAACAGGAAGATGGTACGGTCCTTTTTACCGCAGATAAAAAAAATATAGGGAATCGGGTTTCCGCAACGGAAAATGTAAAAACGCTACAAAAAATGATGCTCGAGGTTACCCAAGAGGGCACGGGGAAAGGTTTTCAGGCATACGGGGTACCCTTTAACATAATCGGGAAAACAGGAACCACCCAGAACAACTCCGATGGTTGGTTCATTGGATGCTCACCGGAACTTGTAATCGGTTCTTGGGTGGGTACCTTGGACAAAAGGGTACAAATGGGCTATGGTTCCGGAGCAAGAACGGCCATGCCCATGGTCGCTTCCGCGTTTAGGAGTCTTAGTAGTTGGAAAAGACCCATGCTAACGAATTTTGAGTTTGATCAGGAACATTTTGGTTGCCCCTCGTACTCTGAGCTGGATGCAGCTTCTGCTATGGCACATTATTCTACGGATTCTGTTTATTTAAAAGAACTTTTTATAAAAGATTCGATTATTCAAGATTCAATCAATCGGAAGGTTTTCTTCGACAGTGTCGGTGGTCCGATAATTCAGCCGGACAGTCTAAAGCTGGAAACAATTGGCTCGGAACAGTTATAAATATACCAATAGCTGAACGAACTAACCTTTACGTATCGCCCTATCTATTAAATTGGCCAAATACATATGATCTGAAGCCGAATTCTTCCTTAGCACATTGCTCATCAAGGCGACTATATATTTACAATTATCGGGATGTTCGACGATGATTATCGAGTTCATGTAATTCATTACATTGCCCATGTATTTACCACATTCCTCTCCTTTGCTTCGATCACATTTGTACAGGCTGCCCGACTTAAAATATACCGCAGCTTCTTTTAAAGACGGTGATTGTGCATATCGAATACGCCTATCGGTCATATACATCAACCGCTTCATTTCAAGACTTGATGCCTCATCAATCACTTTGCCCTGTTCCAACTGGACCAAAAATTTCATCAACCCTAATGGGGTGCCAATACTGCCCCCTTTGTCACCAACATAAGTATTGGCCCCTCCGGTAAAAAAACTGCCCAGACGCCATTCTTCATGGGTGATACCCAATTGCCGTAAAGGAAGGTTGACAATATCATTTGCCATATCGGTCAATAGCTTTTTTGGGGTTTCCTTAAAATAGGCATCAGCCTCCTCCTTGGTCAATTCCGGATATTTTTCGCAAAAGACAGACATCAACAAGGCCTCACGCCAAACGATACTTGCCGCACCATTATTACTGACCGAAAGCATGTGATCCGCCCATTCAAAAAGCGAAAAGACATCACTGGCGATGACCTGCCTTTTTACCAAGGTATTTTTCTCGATATTGAAAATAGGAACGGTGTGTTCGTCGGTAAGGCCCCAAACCCCTGCCTTAACAGATTTATTTTTCAGGAGCTCAATTCGCTGCTCAAAGGAGTCAGGGTATATCTTGGACAATTGATGGAAAAGGGCATTCAACACTGCCAACTTACCAACGCTTCCAGGTTGGTAGCCCAAGGTTTCATTTCGCTGTGCGTAACGGGTACTGTCAGAGTTCGAAATATCAAGCACTGCAATGGAATAGCTTCTGTCAAGACCACGAAACATTCCACCTATTTCCCTTTGGAGACCATCATCAACTTGAAAAAAAGACCCCAGACTATCTTCTTTTCTTGACGCTAAATTCAACGAAATCTCTTCCCAAGATTTTAAAGCTCCCAACGGGATGGTTGAGGCATCCTTGAGTTCGCCACTTTGGATGAGTTCCAACCGCTTCAATCGCTTTATGCCGGTTCGTTCATAGCCGTCAATGGGATAGGGCGATACAGTAAAGGCCATCACCAGAAAACAAATCGACGCCAATGCAACTATTTTTTCCATAGCTATAGATTTTTTGATAAGGAAATCATTTTGTTTAATTCCACTTTTGGGGTAATCGATTCCAAATAATCAGAGCTCAGGGCCTTTTTATTTTCTACAAAGGGACGGATTTGAAACAACCACAATTTATCATCCTTAAAACCAAGTTCAACATCATAGGCCCCATGATAATCGGATTTTGTTTCCTTTGGAATACGTTCTTGAATCGTTTTGGCCATACTACGAATATCTTTAAGATTCTTTGGGTTGAGTACGGGAGATTCAAAAGTGGCGCTTTTTTTTAGGGTTCCCCCAGTTTTGGGTAGGCTGTTATAATAGGATTCACGGGCAGGTGCCAGCAACATATTCTGGCCATTTTTCTTCAATAAGTATTGTTCGGCAGCCTGCCCATCCACCGCACCACCTGCACCACGGCTAAAGGCAATGGTCAAATCATTTTCGTTGCCCGAAACGATTCCCTTGGTAATCAAAACTCCAGAATAATCTACATCGACACTGGGAATCACCAAAATGGAAGGGAAGACATTTTCTGGGTTCAACAAATACTTTTGTCTCCATTTGAAGCTGCGCTCTGTATAAGGGGAAGCCCAGACGGCACGAACGCCATCCAAAATCTTTTCCTCCTCGACCACGTTGAAAAGGGTAAGGTTGAGTCCTGCCCCGGTAAAATCCTTTAAATCTTCCATATTCGTATCGCTCCGTAGAAAAACCGGAACCTCACCTATATCTGAACCAAGAACATTTTTAAATCCCACCTTCAAGGCTTCTACAAATTTTGTTTTAAGAGGCATTGTCTTGATTGATTCGCGAAGTATTTCCAACTGGCGTAATTGGTAGTTTTCCACCTCTTTTTCTCCCATGGAGTTTGAACGCATTCGGTCCGCCTCAATGAACACATTATTCAGAAAAGTCCAGTAACTCACGGTTTGCCCAGACATAGTCTGATCCATATGTTCCCTAAAAATCCCGAAGGGAATGACCAACCCTTCGACCACATAATCTGGAAACATTTTTTTCAACTGTCCCAAATTTGCTGCCTTAGGGCCGCATAGTTTCCCTGAGTCATCGGCATTTACGCTTCGCATATCCAAAACTCCCTTTTCATCCAAACGAATTTGACCTACGGGCACTTCGATCCGTTCATCCTTTCGCTCTTTTTTCGAAAAGAGGTTTATTTCAATTTCGCTCATTTGCGCTTCGGGTTTTAATATCACATTTCCTTTGTTAGAAACAGCGAAGAACACCCGTTGCCCGTCATACTTTTTCAATTGTTGTAGGTTTTCATTGGATAGGGCCGCATTCGGAATTGCCAAATTGCGGGCCAATAATTGCACATGTGAAACCATATTTCCTTCGGCTACCGTTGCAATTCCTGCCACAGGCTTCAAGTCGGAAGGGGGGCTTTGAAACACATAGATTTTATCCGAAGATACTTCGATATCATCTGAACTGCCTCCGATTACGACCAATTCTCCAAAAGCATAGCCAGGATTTAACCCCCGAACGGTACTTTGGTTGGAAACGTCCATAACCTGATTGGTCAATGAGGATTCCGAAGCAATAAAACTACCAAGCTCACCCACGGCATTACCCAAGTGTAGGGCTACGGAACCCCTGATTTTATCATCGATAAAACCGGACGCCATGGGCTCAAATCCTACGTAGGTTTCGACAACATCGTCATAATTGGACTTTACCATGCTGGCACTCCACTCCACCCCACTTCGCGCTTGTTGCAGGGTTTCGGTCAATTCGGCCAATGAGAGGTATTCCGATTCGTAGTTTGAAAGATAACCCTGCAGCTGATTCCATTCCCATATTTCCAAAAATCCCGCACCAGCGGAAGCCATACCTAAGTGACATATTTTTTCCAAAAGGGATTGTAAGCTATCGGTTTCCCAATTCAATGCATTTTTAAAGACCAAACCTTCCAGTTTTAGTGAAACATCCAAAAGTTCCAAGCGAACTTGTGAATCTGTCTCCAATAAAATTCCCTCTCTGAGTTTTAACAATAAATCGGATGCCTCACGAATCAATTCGGTCGGATTATTGGCCAGATTACCATTGTTCGCGAATTGGTTTAGGAAAGTTTTCAGTTTTGAATTCTGAAGGTTACCAATATTTTTGGTAAGAGAGCCCAAATCAATAGGTCTGTGAAACTCACGCATGGTAGAAAGCAATTCCCTAAATTGAGCGTTCAAGGTACCTGTCAATTTATCTTGATGTTTAATTATGAACCGCTCCACTTTTTGAATATCGGAAGGTTCAGGGCGTCCATGAATTTTGATGCGAAGTTCCATAAAGGGGACATATTCATCTGACAACACCTTTGATTCACTTCGCATTTTTTGAGCGATATTACTATCGCCATTGTGAGGCACATCCTTTAATGACTGTCGAATCAAAAAGAATTTTTTCTCTAGACTTTCATCATCTTTTAATAAATCTTTATAGAAATCAATTCCCCAAGTCTCTTCGTCTTCTGATTGAACGGCACCCCTGTAATACTGTCCTTTTTGCAAAATCCAGCCATCATCGACACCTTTAAGATACTGCTCCAATTGATATTGTTTTAATCGGGCATGGTCATTTTCAGAATCCCAAAAATCCTTTGGGTCTGTGTAGGCAAGAATTTGACCTAAATAAATATGGTTTGACTTGCCCAACTCCAAAACATCATCACGATATCTGGCATGTTGCCAGCCTGGGCCTATTTCATCAGGGCAGGGATCCTTCGGCTGGCGAATGCTCCCATCGGTACAGAACCAACGGATATCTTTATAGGGACCACGAATGTCTTGCTTTAGTTTTGAAATTAGCTCTGAAATTTCCTTATTGTCCTTTATTTGAGCTAGGATAGAACCTTGCCAAAAAAAGCACGTTAAAAAAAATAAAACATATTTTTTCAAGTCTCTACAATTTTTTTGGGTGGTTATAGGATAATACTCCCTTAATGACAGACTTACCTTTATTACACCTTCCCCAATTTAATATAGCTCTAAATTCAACAATTTTTGGTTAAAAGTGTCCGTTTCGAGGAAGAATTCTTCTCGGGAACGGTCTTTGCATTTCTTTCGATGAATATTTATAAAATCAAGTGTGGCTAGCTATAATATCCTTACAAAAAAATAAAGGCAAGCTATGTTTTAGCTTACTTTGTTTACAACCTTGTTTAGATTTACTCGTGATCGCGACACGATTGCATTCAAAGTTGCCAATACAAAACCTAGCAGCTACCGCTGCGGGCCCTTATTTTTGTTCGAACTGGCAAACAGGTTTGCATTTCTCCTAAAAATAAAGAACCACGCCAATTGGCGTGGTTCTCGAGTGTCGTGATCGCGACACGATTCGAACGTGTGACCGTCTGCTTAGAAGGCAGATGCTCTATCCAGCTGAGCTACGCGACCATAGAACATTTAAAAGAATGGGTTTTTTAAATGTGGGTGCAAATTTAGTAAAAAATCCATATTGTTAAAACCAAAATCAATAAAAGATAATACGGTAATAGCGAAGGGTTGGGTCAAGTTTTTTTGTATCCATCGTATTTGTCAAAGTTATCGTATAACTGGTCCAGGACCTGATAGAAGGTTTCAAAGGCTTCTTCTGAAATATGAATGGTACTGACCCGCCTTAAATCCTGAATTAAGGGAAGTACTTTTTTCATGAGCTTTTGGCCCTCTTCTGTCATCACCAATTTGTAGCGCTTTTGATCGTCCCTGAATCGGGATTTTTTCAACAAACCTTTTTTACAAAGTCCGCTAATGACGCGGGAGGTCGTCGCCCTATTTCTAAAATTGGATTTGGCAATGTCTGCCTGGGAAGCATCGGTACCTTCTAAATGCACCCGTTGGAGAATGACCCACTGTTCAATGGTTAGGTCAATATCATTATCATCGAACACTTGTAAAAAAGTACTTTGCACCTTTTTAAGGGTACGGTCAATGTATACGCCAAATCCTTCGGTACGGTCCATATTTCGCCTTTCGTCGAACAAAAATACATAGAAAATCGTTAAAATTGTTGTTAATGCAACAAAATGGAATTTTTTTTGTAGTTTTAGACCGGATTGATGAACCAAGTAAACATCATGTCGATACAATTCAAAACATATATTTTAGAGGACAGCACCTATAAAGGTGGCGCCAAGAAAATTGTAATGCCCCAAGGTATTGATGTCCATAAACTGTCCTCCAATGAAAATCCGTTGGGGTATTCCCCAAAAGTGAGACAGGCCCTGATTGCTTCGTTGGATGATTTGAGCCAATATCCGGACAATACGGATATTCGTTTGCGCCAGGCCTTGGTAAAGGATTTTGACCAAGCACTTACAGAAGATCATTTCATAACGGCGAACAGCGGTTCGGAAATTATCGACCTAATTTCAAAGGCCTTTCTTGGGGAAGGGGATACCGTCATTGTGAGTCAGCCGTGCTTTCTACCCTATACTGCGTTTACAAGGTGGATGGGAGCAACGGCAATCAATGTACCTATGACCACGAATTTTGAATATGATTTTGAGGGTATTTTGAAGGCTATTTCCGATAGTACCAAATTGGTCTTTTTGGCTTCGCCCAACAATCCCTCGGGAACCTTTATTCCAAAAGACGTTTTAGAGGATTTTATGAACAAAGTTCCGGAACATGTAATCGTGGTTCTGGATGAGGTGTATCGGCATTTTGCCGATGCCCCGGATTATGTGACAGGGCTTCCCTTTGTAAAACAGAACAAAAATATCATCGCGATCAACAGTTTTTCCAAGACCTACGGGTTGGCCGGACTTCGTATAGGGTATTGCTATGCACCGTTACACATCAGCAGTTACATGCGAAAAATCTGTAAACCGTTCCTGTTGTCCTCAATGGCTTTGGAAGGAGCCATTGCGGCATTGGAAGATGGGGAATTCGTACAAGAGACCGTGGATTTGGTTCGAAAGGAACGAGCTTTTGTGTTGCATGGATTGAAGGATTTACATATTAAATATTGGCCCACCCAGGGAAACTTTGTCATGATCCAACCCCCAATATCGGACACCGAGTTGGTAAAACAGATGGAACAAAAAGGAATCATGGTGCGGCCCGTGGGTAATTTTGGTGCCCCCGGTAAAGTCCGTATCTCATTCGGTACCCGGGCGGCAAATAACGCTATGTTGGATGCCTTGGAAGCGGTCATCAAACAAAAAGAAGTAACAACGTAAAAAATTTCGCAACTATGTTGCATTAACAACAATAAAATAAAAACATATGTCAACAACCATAGCAGCAGAGAAGAAGCAGGATAAAGCAACTGATTTTATGCCCATAAACGGCACGGATTATTTGGAACTCTATGTGAGCAACTCCAAACAAGCGGCCCATTTTTATAAAACCGCCTTTGGATTTGAGTCCTTGGCCTACAAAGGCTTGGAGACCGGGAGTAGGGAGTTTGAATCCTATGTGGTTCAACAGGATAAAATTCGCTTGGTATTAACGTCCCCTTTAAAAAGTGGTACCGAGGTAGGTAAGCATATCGATAAACACGGTGATGGCGTTAAGGTAACCGCCCTTTGGGTAGATGATGCCACCTATGCCTACGAGGAGGCGGTAAAACGAGGTGCCAAAAGCTTTATGAAACCCCAAGTGGAGGAAGATGATCACGGAAAAGTGGTTCGTTCCGGTATTCATACCTATGGCGAGGTAGTCCATATCTTTGTGGAACGAAAGGATTATAACGGGGTCTTTTTGCCCGGATATCGGAAATGGGAATCAGACTATAAGCCAGAGTCCGCCGGACTCAAATTTGTGGACCACATGGTAGGGAATGTGGAAGAGGGAAAAATGAACTATTGGGTGAAGTTCTACGAGGATGTCATGGGCTTCAAACAGATTCTTTCCTTTGATGATAAGGATATTTCTACAGAATACACGGCCCTCATGAGCAAGGTGATGAGTAACGGTAACGGGCGTATCAAATTCCCTATTAACGAACCGGCTCCCGGAAAGAAAAAATCCCAAGTGGACGAATATCTCGAATTTTACGAAGGCGAAGGGGTACAGCATATTGCTGTAGCTACGGACGATATCGTGAAAACGGTATCCGACCTTAAAAGCAGGGGGGTGGAATTTTTGACCGTTCCCACCACCTATTATGATGTGCTAACCGAAAGGGTGGGTAAAATAGACGAGGATATAGATTCCCTGCGAAAACTGGGAATTTTGGTGGATCGTGACGATGAAGGTTATTTGTTACAGATTTTCACCAAAACGGTACAGGCAAGGCCCACCATGTTCTTTGAAATCATACAAAGAAAAGGAGCTACTTCCTTTGGAAAAGGAAACTTTAAGGCATTGTTCGAGGCCATTGAGCGGGAGCAAGAGTTGAGGGGTACTTTGTAAAACCAATGCTTGGGATAAAAGTATTGTGGTTGTGAGTGTGAAGGTCATAGTGTAAAATTGTTCATTTTCTTTGCTTGTCCAAAGAAAACGAACCAAAACAAACGACACTTTTGAGTGGGATTTTTGACTTTAAGCAAGTCAAAAACCGCTCGCCAAACCCCGCGCCATGCCAATGCCTGGCTGAATTTCGGGGCTTTGGCTTCGCTTATCCGGCGCAAAAGCCATACCGACTTCGTCGTCACAACATTCAGTACAAAGTGAATCGTGGTAAAGTCCTGATTTACGGCTTTTGCCGCTTTTATGCCACATGTACTAAAATGACTAACTTTAAAAGTAAGGAACAATTAAAATAAAATTCGATGCCCATATATCATAAACAAGGAAACATACCCCCAAAACGGCACACGCAGTTCCGTAGGCCGGATGGGGAACTGTATTCGGAGCAATTGTTCGGCACCATAGGTTTTGATGGCATGTCCTCGCTGCTCTATCACCACAATAGGCCCACTATGGTCAAGGAAATTGTAAAGAGCACGGATATGTCCCCAAAAATCGCCCTGGAAAAACACATTCGTTCGCTAAAATTGGTGAGTTTTAATGTGGAACCCAAGGACGACTTTCTGGAGGCACGGGAACCCCTATTGATCAATAATGATGTGCATATAGGCGTAGCGGCGCCACGGAAATCCGTCACGGATTATTTCTATAAAAATGCCGATGCGGATGAAATGCTCTTCATCCACAAGGGTACGGGTACGTTGCGAACTATTTTTGGTAATATTCCCTTTGAATATGGCGATTATCTGATCATTCCTAGAGGGGTGATCTATCAAATCGATTTTGATTCTGAGGACAACCGGATTTTTTACGCGGAGTCCTTCACGCCCATTTACACCCCGAAAAGGTATAGAAATTGGTTCGGGCAGTTGTTGGAACATTCTCCATACTGCGAGCGGGACTATAAACTCCCCCAAGATTTGGAAACGTTCACGGATTTGGAGGATCATTTCATAAAGGTCAAAAAACAAGGGGTGCTGCATGAAATGATCTACGAAGGGCATCCTTTTGATGTCGTGGGATGGGACGGTTACAATTATCCCTACGGATTTTCGATTCATAATTTTGAACCGATTACGGGCAGGATACACCAACCGCCACCGGTACATCAGACCTTTGAAACATCGGCGTTTGTGATCTGTTCCTTTGTGCCCAGATTGTACGACTATCATCCAAAATCCATTCCGGCTCCTTACAACCATTCCAACATAGATTCTGATGAGGTGCTGTACTATGTGGACGGTGATTTTATGAGCAGGAATGGGGTGGCTCCGGGCAATATTTCCTTGCATCCGGCCGGTATTCCCCACGGTCCGCATCCGGGTGCCGTGGAGCGAAGCATCGGCCAAAAAGGTTCTGAGGAGCTTGCCGTAATGATAGACACCTTCAGGCCCTTGATGGTTACGGAAAATGCCCTAAAACTGGACGACGGGGATTACTACCGTTCTTGGTTGAATTCATAAATACAGCACGTACATGAAGCCGTTGACCACTTGGGTACACGTACCACAAAATTCGGATTTCACTATTTATAATTTGCCCTTCGGGATATTTTCTGCTGATGGAAAAAACCCTAGGGCCGGTATGGCCATAGGCGAACAGATCGTGGACCTTTCCGTATTGGCCAAGGCCAATTTATTGGCGGTGGAACCGCGCTATTTTTTGCAATCCACTCTGAACGATTTTATCGCCCTCGGCAAACCCATTACCAACAAGGTTCGGTTGGAGGTACAAAAGCTATTGATGGAGGAGGATTCTCCCCTAAAAATTAGGCCCGATGCCTTCGTTCCCCAAGACAAAGCGACAATGCACCTTCCCGTCCAAATTGGCGACTATACAGATTTTTATAGCAGTTTGGAGCATGCCACCAATGTAGGCAAAATGTTCCGGGACCCGGAAAACGCGCTGCTTCCCAATTGGAAGCACCTTCCCGTGGGCTATCACGGTAGGGCTTCATCCATTGTCGTGAGCGGTACCGACATACATCGACCCAAAGGCCAAGTATTGCCCAGAGGAGCGGAAACACCCGTTTTTAAACCTTCCGTTCGGTTGGATTTTGAACTGGAAATGGCGTTTATTGTGGGCAAGGAAACCAAATTGGGAGAATCCATTCCTGTGGATAAGGCATCGAACTATATCTTTGGCATGGTATTGTTCAACGATTGGTCCGCCCGCGATATCCAGAAATGGGAATATGTTCCCTTGGGACCTTTTTTGGGCAAAAGTTTTGCATCGTCCATTTCCCCGTGGATCGTGACCTTAGAGGCCTTGGAACCCTTTAAGATAATGGGACCAAAACAAGACCCGGAAGTGCTTCCCTATTTAAAAATCGAGGGTGCCCATAATTATGATATTCAATTGGAAGTAACCTTAGCTCCCGAAAATTCGGAATCCCAAACCATTTGCAAATCCAATTTTAAATACATGTATTGGAACATGGCCCAGCAGTTGGCGCATCACACCGTAAACGGATGTAATGTGAAAGTGGGCGATATGATGGCCTCGGGTACCATTTCCGGGAAGGACGAAACGGCCTACGGCTCGCTTTTGGAACTTTCTTGGGGCGGAACAAAAACAATTCAACTAACTAACGGACAAACCCGAACCTTTTTGGAGGACAACGACACCATTACCCTAAGAGGGGTTGCGGAAAGGGATTTTATAAAAGTAGGCTTCGGTGAAGTTTCGGGAAAAATTCTTCCGCTAAAAATTGAAATATGACAAAAACGATTGATCCAAATAAGGTTTCCCAACAGGAACTACATGCCTATCTTTTATCGGCCGTAGCGCCACGTCCCATTTGTTTTGCCAGTACGGTGGATAAAGATGGCAATGTCAATTTAAGCCCCTATAGTTATTTCAATATTTTCAGTATCAATCCGCCCATCATGATTTTTTCACCCAATCGAAGCGGACGTGACGGATCCATGAAGCATTCCCATCAGAATGTACTGGAAGTGCCGGAGGTGGTGATCAATATTGTCAACTACCCCATGGTGGAGCAAATGTCCTTGGCCAGTACTTCGTACGACAAGGGCGTCAATGAATTTGTGAAGGCGGGATTTACGGAGGTCCCCAGCGAAAAGGTGAAACCGCCCAGGGTGGGGGAGGCGCCGGTGGCCATTGAATGTTCGGTCACGGAAGTGATAGAATTGGCCGATACACCGGGAGCTGGAAACCTGATTTTGGCAAAAGTGGAATTGGTGCATATTAACGAGGAGTATCTGGACAAGGACGCCCAATTGGATACCCAGAAATTGGATCTTGTGGGCCGTATGGGCGGAAATTGGTACACACGTTCCAGTGGGACATCGCTTTTTGAGATTCCAAAACCCATCAGAAACCAAGGTATCGGCGTGGATCAACTGCCCGAAAAAGTACGGAACAGTATCGTTTTAACGGGTAATAATTTAGGCCGATTGGGGAACCTGGAGGCCCTTCCCACACAGGAATCCATCGATAGGATTGCGGCTTTGCCCGAAATCAAGGAACTGTTGGAAAGCTCCATGGATACCGTAAAAATCCATAAGTTGGCCCAGCAATGGCTGGACGAGAATCGGACAGAGGAGGCCCTGGCGCTTTTGTGTATTCAGTAGGGATATAGTTCATAATCCGTAGGTAGCGGGATAATCCATTGATATAAAAGACCCCAAAGGTTTCAAAAACCTTTGGGGTCTAGTTTTTAAAAGATTGTATGGTATTCCTTTAAGGGCTTACATAATCAACGTTTTGTCAAGTAGGGTGATTCATAATGAATAAAAAACAAACTTTCAAAGCAGTCAAACAAAAGTCCTTTTGAGGAAGCTCGATGATGGAGGAGTGTTAATTTTATCAATAACCAAAAGTATACGTTATGCCAATCATTGGAAGTGTTATTAAAGGTATTATAGATGTTACCGGTACAATTTCTGGAGAATCCGATCCTGTTGCGGAACAAAAGGAAGTTCTTAAATCCCTATTGGAGTCTGCAGCCGAAACGCAATTTGGAACCGCCTATAAATTTCCTGAAATCCTTTCCTCCGAGGACATTCAGCGCACTTTTGCGGAAACCGTTCCCTATTTTGACTACAATTCCATTAGTGTCAATTGGTGGGAAAAGCTCCATAAAGGCGCGGAAAACGTCACTTGGCCCGGCAATCCGGATTACTTCGCACTAAGCTCCGGAACCACGGGAAAGACCAGTAAGCGGATTCCCGTAACGGAAGAAATGATCAAAGCAATTCGTTGGGCCGGTATCAAGCAGGTATTGGCCCTGAGTAATTTTGATTTTCCATCTGATTTTTTTGAAAAGGGTATTTTGATGCTGGGTAGCTCTACAGACCTTATTGAACAAAAGGACCATTTGGAAGGTGAAATAAGTGGCATAAGTGCCAGTAATATCCCTTCATGGTTCCGGGGGTATTACAAACCTGGTGAGGAAATCGCCAAGATAGACGATTGGGACGAACGCGTGGAAAAAATAGTAGCCGAGGCTCCCAATTGGGATATTGGAGGACTTAGCGGTATCCCTTCCTGGATAGAGTTGATGTTGAAAGAGGTCATAAAGGCACATAACCTCAAAAACATCCATGAGATTTGGCCCAATCTGGAGGTCTACACTTCCGGGGGTGTCGCTTTTGGTCCTTATGAGAAAAGTTTCAATGCCTTAATGGGTCGCCCAATAACGGTTATTGATACGTATTTAGCGTCTGAAGGGTTTATCGCTTTCCAGGCGAGACCGGAAACGGATGCCATGAAGTTGGTGACGGACAACGGTATCTATTTCGAGTTTGTTCCCTTTGACCCAGATTTGGTACAAGAAGATGGGTCACTAAGCCAAGAAGCGAAATCGGTGACGCTTGCTGAGGTGGAAAAAGGTCAAAATTATGTGTTGATCATTAGTACCGTTAGCGGTGCTTGGCGTTATCTTATTGGGGATACCATAGAATTTACCGATGTGGAACGGGCCGAAATCAAGATTACGGGCCGGACCAAGTTTTTTCTAAATACCGTTGGTTCCCAACTCTCGGTTAATAAATTGGACGATGCCCTGCAGGAACTGGAGGATGCATTTGATGTGGAGGTACCGGAATATACGCTTTGTGCAAAAAAGTACGACGACGGATTTTATCATACGTGGTATTTGGGAACCGATGCCCAACTGGACCCTAAGAAAGCGGCAGCTACCCTGGACGAGTCCTTAAAAAATGCGAACAAAAACTATAAGGTGGCACGCTCAAAGGCCTTGCAAGGGGTCAAGGTATTTGTCGTGAAACCCGATGTTTTTTACGAATGGAACAATCGGAACAAGAAAAAGGGCGGACAGGTTAAAATGGAGCGTGTCATGGACGAGGACAAATTCCAAGAATGGGAGGACTTTGTCCAAAAAGAACTATAGTTTTCGATTTAATCAACAACGGCATCCCGCTCCTCAACCAATAGCATGATTTCTTCCGGACTTAAGTACAGGCGTTTGATCCTATTAACATACCTTTCAGTGAGTCCGGCCTTTTTCAGAATAAACTCCTTGGTCGCCAATATATAATCCTCCATACCATGGATTACGGCAAAGGAATCCGCCCTACGCTCCGCCTTCCGAATGTATCTTTTGGATGATAGGTATCTGATACCAAAACCAATGAGATTGAGTCCACTGCGATTTCTAAAATCCATAATGTGGCCCAATTCATGGCCCAGCCAACCAATCATGATTTTAGAGGGAATGTCCTTGGTGAGATAAACACTATCGGCAATTTTGATTTTTTCGCTTATTAAAATTTTGTACTTCCTTTTCTTTTTTTGCCTAAAAACACTCCAAAAAGCGGGCTGCGCCTGCATGGTAGATTTTTCAATATGTTTTTTGAACTTGAACTCGATGGGTGTATTCGCTAGTTCTGGATAGTGGGACAAGGCTATCAAGGCTTCCTCTTTAATTTCCTCGGGTATGATGTGTGGCTGGGTGGCTTGCATAAATAGGATCGGTACTAGTGCGGCTATAAAGTTCAAAATTTCGGTATTAAAGTAATGGGCTAAAGAATTTAGCGAGACCCTCCATAAACTTGATGAAAATGGAACGCTTTTTAAAGGAAACCAATTCCAATTGAATGTCCTTTTTGCAATGGCCAAAGAATATTTCCTCAATTTTTTTGGCTATATCCTTATCATAAATTAGGACATTGGTTTCAAAGTTATGCTCAAAACTTCGGTAATCAAAATTTCCCGATCCCACCGATGCGATTTCGCCATCAATGATAATAACCTTGCTATGGGAGAAATCAGACCTCAGATAAATGTTCGCCCCAACATTAAGCAGTGCCTCGAAACCGGAGAACATACTGTACTTTGCCAACAACGAATCAGAAACCTTGGGGGTCAGGAGGTTTACTTCCACACCACTGAGCGAGGCTATTTGTAGGGCCTCCAAAACGGGCATCCCAGGAATGAAATAGGGGTTGGCTATGCATATGCTTTTTTTCGCGCTATTGATCATTGCCAGATATTGCTGCATGATGGCGGGATATTTGGAATCCGGACCACTGGATACCACTTGGGCGATACTTTCCCCTTTACCGTCAAATTTTGGAAAGTATTTGTCCTGTAACAAAAGGTCCTCATCACTGGCAAAGTGATAATCTTTGATGAAAACCCGTTGCAGGCTATTCACTACGGGTCCCTGTAATTTAAGATGTAGGTCCTGCCACACCCCCAGTTCCGATATGGATTTGATGTATTTGTCCGATACATTAAAGCCACCTGTAAAACCTACCTTTCCATCAATGACTACTATTTTTCTATGGTTACGATAGTTTAAGGTAAACAGCAGATTGCCAAATCTTATGGGCATAGAGGAGAAAACCTTGACCCCTATATCCTTAAATCGCTTAACTACCTTCCCGCGTATGGAATGGCTTCCCAAAGCATCGTAAAGTATGCGAATTTCCACCCCTTCGGTTATTTTTTTGGAGAATAATTCATAAAACCTATCCAAAAGGTCTCCTTTTTCCAAAATATAGTATTGGATATGTATAAACTTTTCCGCTTTTTCTATAGCATCAAAAATGGCCCCAAATGCCGATTCCCCATCATTCAGGAGTTCTATAGTGTTGTTTTCATATGGGGCAAAATAACTGTTCTTTCTTATTAAGGAGGCAATCTTATCATGTTTGTAATTCGAAAAATCATGAACACTCTGTTTCCCGCCTTTAAGCTCCTTATATGTTTCCGAATACAGCTTGCGCTTTTCAGTCTGCTTAAGCTTGAACAGTTTAAATTTCCTGCGGTTTATACCAAAAAGGTAGTATAAAATGGGGCCTAAAAAGGGGAGTATGATGACGGCAAGGGACCAACTGATCATCTTCGTGGAACGCTGGCCATAGAATATAATGTTGACAATACTCCAAATGGTTACGGTAAAGTAGCCTATCCAAAGAAAGGTGTTCATTTTGTATCTTTAAAGGAATCAACAATATAATGTATTTTTTAAGTGTTTTTTGGCCCTGATAGCATTACCGACACTTTTTATTTGAAATGGGTCAAGCAAGGGCGGGATAGGATATTAAATTTAAAAATTAAAGAAAATGGGCACCATCGCAATGGATAAAAGACAAATTACTTTATACTATAGTTCTGAAAATACTATTGGTAAACAAATACACGCCTATGTTCAGTCTTCGAAAAAAAAGAATCTAGCCGTAGATATTTCAAAAACGAAGGTCACAGGTACCCAATGGGTAGAATTGGCCGATGGTCTGAACAAGGATATCAAGGATTTGATCGCTATGGACCATCCAGATTTTTTAAATGTCTATGGGGAACAGGGACAGGACCTGGACGAAAACGATTGTATAAAAATCCTTCAAAAGGAACCACATCTTCTAAAACATCCAATAGCCGTGAACGATGATCAGTATTTAGAATTGGAAAATGCGGCGAGTTTTAAAAAATTCATTGCTCCGGATAGTGCCGGATTAAAGAATCCTGATCAGTAATCGTATAAGGTGTATGGCAATTCCATCACCTGAATCTTCAACCCAGTAGCGAATGAACGTTAACAAAATCAGTGTTTGGCTATTGGGGTTTTTAATGCTTTCGATCGGACTCTATTTTTTCGCTGAATGGCAGATGAAGAAGGCGATTGCAGAATTCTTGGAACGGAAAGTGCCTTCCCATGTCCAATATTCCTATAATAAATTGGATATAAGCCTCATAAAGGGAAATCTGGATTTTGAAAATCCGGTCGTGAACAATTTGGGTAGGCAAACCTCCACTTGTGAGATTTCAGCGAATATGGAAAAAATAGCCATCAAGGGGTTCAGTTATTGGCGCTTGTTCCTTAAGGGTGAGATCCATGCGACCGAAATCCTTTTGTCCAAACCCAATCTTACATTTAATACCTGCCCTGCGGATAGTACGACTGCATCCAAAGGGAATACGCCCATTCATTTATTAAAGCCGATATCCGTAAACACTATCACTTTGGAGGATGGCCATATGGAAATTTGGGACTCCAACGGGGAAAAGCAATTGTTGAACGTGGGCACCCTGGATTTTGTAATAAAGGAAGTCGCTACGGACACAGAAAAAATCAAGGACTATATCCCTATGGAGTTTAGGGAATACCAATTTTCATTCAATCAGATAAGTGGACCGTCCGGGGAATTTGAGGAATTTGAGGTGGGGTCTTATCAAATGGATAACGAGTCTATCGAAATTATGGAGCTTGAATTCAAAACGAAATATACACGCAGGGAACTCAGCGAAAAGATCAGTTACGAAAGGGACCATGTTTCATTAAAGGTTCCCGAAATAAGAATAGAAAATCACGACCTAACCGTCATTGATGAAGTGCTGAAATTGCAAATGGATACCGTGGTGGCTTATGAGCCCTTTCTTAATGTTTATAGGGACAAAAGTCTTATGGAAAACCCAAAAATAAGGCCATTATATTCCCAACTTATCCGGCAGTTGCCCATAAAACTTCAAATAAAGGGTATTGAACTGGCCAACGGGTTTCTCAGCTATGAAGAAGATGCCCCAAACAATGTACGACCGGGTGTCCTTACCTTTGAAAACCTTGGGGCGCATATTAGTAATTTTTCAAATACGGAAAATGAAGGGGAAACCGTGGATATTAGAATCAACGCCAACTTTATGGGAAATGGGGAACTGGACCTCGACTGGAAATTTGATGTCTTTGACCCTAAGGATACTTTCATCATTTCTGGCGGATTGAGCAATATGGAAACTTCCACTTTAAACGATTTTTTGGTGCCAAATGCCAGATTACGGGCCCAGGGAACCATAGATCAGATGTTTTTTACCTTAAGTGGCGGGGATTTTATGGCACAGGGCGATATCAAAATGAACTACGAGGATTTTAAACTGGAACTTTTGAACAAAGAGCGAAGCCACGTAAAAAAGATTATGTCATTTATAGGTAATCTGTTTATCAATGACGGTTCCAAGGTTGATGACGATGGTTATCGACATGGAACAATGGAAGTGGAAAGAAATCGGAACAAGTCTTTTTTCAATTATCTATGGATCGGTTTGGAAGATGGTTTAATTGATGTGGTTACCGGAAGTGGGAAAAGGAAGTGAAAGGGCATAAAAAAAGAGGGCATGGCCCTCTTTTAAGTTTGTGAATTTATTTTAATGGTCATCGGCCACATCTTCTACGGCATCTTCCACTTCTTCGGCTCCGTCTTCAATATCTTCGCCTAATTCCTCTACGCCATCTTCAATTTTCTCACCAGCCGATTTTTCTTCTCGACAACTTAATGCAATTCCAACCGTCATTAGACAGAACAGGAACATTAATAATGACTTTCTCATCGTTTTTAATTTTGGGTTATTAATCTGTTAAAGGTTGTTTTTAGGTAATTTAAACCACTTTTTTTCCTCTAATAAGTGAAATAAGAAAAAGTACTATGAAAATAAAGAAAAGTACTTTCGCTATACCCGCGGCTCCTGCCGCAATACCGCCAAATCCTAAAATTCCTGCTATGATGGCTAGTACTATAAATATAATTGTCCATTTTAACATAATATGTGTATTTATTGTTTAATGTACTAAAAGGTCACTCCTTTTTTCCATACCCAAAGATGATACTAATTGTCTGATAGTCTTTGTTGTATAAACGTTATCCTTGACTCATTCAAATAATATTTTATTTTGGTGTTTTGAGAGATTTATTTTGGAGCTGGTCACCCTTTAACCTTGTTCATTACAGTTGAATTGATAAGCGAATCATGATTAAAATTTGTTTTATCTTGTACGCATATCACATAATACTAATGGCCGAAAAAAAAGAACTTAAGGAACTTAGCCTAGTAGACGTTGTCAAGGATATTGCAGGTCGTTTAAAAGTTGATTACGAAACCGAAAACAATGAGATTTGTATTGATATCCCAAAGGAATCCGGTACAGGTACCATCATGGCCATGTCATTTTCCCATGGGGTGGCATTGATGGATTTAGATGTGCGATTAAAGGAGGAGGTTCGTTTTGAGCTCAACCCATCTTTGGTGCAACCATTGGAAATTATCTATAACAAAGAGTCCAGTTTTGTCCATAGGTTTAACGGCAAGGAAGATGCCCATGAGATACGGCATTTGGAGAGCGCAATGATATCCAGCAATGGAAAACATAGTAATATGGTAATTCTACCGGCGGTAGAACCTATTTGTTTTTTTAACATTGAAATCAACCGTAAAAGGTTCGAGGAAAAAATAGGGGATTTTCTGCCGGATATGGATTCTGACCTTGAAGCCCTTTTTAGGGATGTGAACGGGGTCAACCTTTTTTTTTATAAGGCCAATTATAGTTTGGACATCGCCAAGTGCATTGAGGAAATAAAGCAGTGCGAATTATCCGGTTTTCCTAGGAGTGTTTTTATCGAAGGGAAGTGTTATGAAATTGTGGCCCATCACTTAAGACAGTATGTGGATGATTCTTCAGATCCAGATAATAGAAAAATACTAAGACAGGCTACCGTTAAAAAGTTGGAGGAGGCCGCGGAAATCATTTCCAGTGAATTAGATCAGGTAGACAATATCATCGCGCTGGCCAAAAGGGTCGGCCTTAACCAAAATACCTTACAGAGTGGTTTTCAACATCTTTACGGAATGTCAGTAAACAATTACATCAGAAACGAGCGTATGGAAATGGCGAAGGGATTGATGGAAAGGACCGATCTCAACGTAACTGAGATTACCTATAAAATTGGCATCAACTCAAGAAGTTATTTTTCAAAGCTATTTAAGGAGCGCTATGCCATGACACCCACCCAGTATCTAAAAAAATTAAAGCCTCAAAAAGAGCGTTCTAAAACCACTTAATCTATTGAGTCACAGTTGAGCAAATAGTGACTCCATTTATTTTTTTAACAAAATTTTTACCCCCAAAGCATCGCAATTGTGTTAATCAACGTTTCATAATTGTTAACCGAAACTATATAATTCCAATTTCTTTGCATTAGTTGTTTTTAAGTTTAAATAGCTATGAAAGAGATTCTTATAAATAGTGTGAGGGATGAAGATATGCTTCTTGGCTTCAAAGAGAACCTTAAAGGGTCTTTGCAAGAACAATGGGGAGAACGTGTAGTTACCTTTGATAATGAGCTAGGAAAGGGCATTATTAGGAGTATGGAGTTTGATTGGGGCGTATCATTGTTTGATTTGGACCTTACTTTTTTTGATGACATTAAGCTTACCGTAAAATCAAAGGGAGTTTCACCCTTGGAGTTCATTTTTATTTCAAAAGGTGGACTTACATATAAGGAGGGCCATTTGGGCGAAAAATTGGAGTTGGAACAATTCCAAAACATCATTATTTCACCGGAACGATTTCAGGAAAAAAACTTCATTTTTCCATCTAATAAAGAACTAAAGGTGAATATGATTAGAATCTTCAAGAAGGAATATTTGAAAAAAAAGAATAATAATGTCAGTCACTTAAATGAACTGTTATTGTCCGTATTCAAAGATGAAAAAAACATTATTCCTTATTCCCATGGAGGTAGTTATAGCCTAAAAATAGCCAATGAGGTAAAGCAGTTGGACAATGTTCATGAGAGCGGCATAATGCGGACCTTGTCCATTGAAGGGAGGATTTACCTAATTCTTTCATTACAACTATTGGAACATCACAATTTTGAAACCAAGGAATGTGCAATGGAATCACTGTCCAAGGAGGACATCAAAAAAATAAACACGCTTTCAGAGTATATTATAGATAATATATCGGGAACCATTTCTATCGAGGTACTTTCAAGAAAATCTGGATTGACTCCCAAAAAATTACAATTGGGCTTCAAGTTACTCTATTCCAAAACCGTAAACGAGTATATTAGGCAACTAAAATTGGAAGTCTCCAAAGATTATTTAAAGAATAGTGATCTTACGGTTTCTGAAATCGTTTACTTGGTAGGTATCAAAAGCAGAAGCTATTTTTCCAAAATTTTTCAAGAATCCTATGGAATCCTACCAACGGATTATCGGAAATACCTAAAAACGGGAAAGATTGATTAATTCAATTCCCTAAGAAAATAGAAGGGTTGTACTCCAAATTATCATAGTTATAATATGTTTCTGATATGGATATGGCGTTGTAGTCTTGCTGTATTGGCTTTTTTAATAATTGCCGAGTTCTCATAGGAGTTGTTTTTACATCAAGCCATTCGTCCTTTTCATCCATTGAAATGCTAATGGGCATGCTATCTACACCGTTCTGTATTTTTTTCATAAAGTCGTTGGATTTTCCAACCAAAAGCGCGCAGGTAATAAACCCATCTTCCAACACAGTGTAGATACCTGCGAGAAAAAAGGGATCGCCATTCTTGAGCCCTACCTTAAAATGATAGGCTGTGCCATTTTCAATGAACGTTGTAAAAAATCCTGTAACAGGTATCAAACACCTTCTAGCCTCCAATGCATCTGAATACCATAATCCAGAATCCATGGAAGTTTCATGAAAATTTAAGGTGTTGAAATTATTCTGAAATATACTCCAGTCTGCTGTGTGGCTTTCAGGTAAAAGTCCCCAGATGGCCAATGAAAGTTCACTTTTTTCTTCCATGGTAATGATTGGAATGGAAACCTCTTTTAATCCATGTATGATACCTTGTTGTTTGTAAAGGTTTGGATATTTAAAAGAGGCCTTAGTCATTCTTTCCAATGTCTCCCGCTCCGCTGTATTCGATAGTTTAAAATACATATGCCTCCTCAATTTTACAGATGCAAGTAAGCTATTTTTTAATCTTGGTTTTGATTGAATCACCAAAAAAGCTAACCCATTAAAAGTAAGGAGCTTATTTGGATGAAAAAGGCGGTGTTTTACTGTATTTCGTTAAAGATTTATGGTATTTCGGCAATGGTCCAAATAAATTAGGTTTAATTTTAAAATAGGGTAAAATCCTACACAATCTTAAAAATAGTACCAATATGAAAACACGCAGAAGAAATGCTTTGCACGAGCTAAACCTCTTGAATGAGAGGTTTAAAGGTGAAGTTACAAATGACAAGGGAGTTCCAGTGTTGGTTGTAGATTCATCCATTGGCTCAGGACAAATTAATATAGTAAATCTGGAAAATGGCCTTATGGCCATGGAATTCGACCTTTCCTTAAATAAGGATTTTGAACTCCCGATGGATAAACCGGACAACGATACCGTATTTATGTTTTACTGTCTTAAAGGCAATTGCTTTCACAAATTCAGTGGTCATGAAATCGTGACCAAATTGGAGGAGTTACAGACCGGGGTGGTTTTCGATGATAATGAACACAACACAAAATTAATCTTTAAAAGGGACGAGCATGTAATATTCAATTGTCTAAGGGTCGACATGAAAGAATACCAAAAAGGCGCAGAAGAAGCGGAACTTGATACCGTGGTTTCCCTACTGAACTCCTATGATAAGGAAATTATGGGTCGGCTACACGTAGGCAAGTTCAATTTGGAAATTGGCGAGCTTATTAAGCAATTGGAGGATGCAAAATATGCGGATTCCATCTCTTCACTTACTTATTTTAACGGCGTGTGTCACATGATTATGGCCAAGCAGATAGAGCAGTTTGAAGAAGACCTTGAAAAAGGCTTAAAGCCGGCTACCACACTTTTGAAGAAGGAGTTGCAGATGATCAGCGATCTTACGGATTACATCAACAATTATCCCGAAGCCGAACACAGTATCAACAGTATTTCGGAAAAATCCGGACTTTCCCCTTCCAAATTGCAGTTAGGCTTCAAGTTCATGCACGATGCCACCTTGGGGGAGTATATCCGGCTGGTTAGGCTTGACAAAGCGGAGGAATTGATTAGGACAACCGACCTGAACATTTCGCAGGTAGTCTATTCTATAGGGTTTACAAGTAGAAGTTATTTCTGTAAAATCTTCAAGAAAAGATATAATTGTAGTCCCAAGAGCTATAAAAAAAGAGCGAACAAAACCGCATTGGAAAAAGAAAAGAAGGCTGCTTAGCCTTCTTTTTTTTTCAAAGCAAATCCTTAAGATTATCTATGCCAGGTCTTCCAAGGTTTTTATATTGGATAGACCATTTTCTATGGCCATTTTTTGGCTTCGTAGTACGGTGGATGTACTACTAGGCAATGAGGTTTCCTTTAATACGTCTTCGTATTCCTCAAGGGCTGCCTTTTCTCCCCTAATAGCTTCCTCCAACATGGATTCCGCATCATCTGAAGTGAACATGGCTTTTATATCCATCCATGCCCTATGTGCCTTGCCTGTCAAACTATCGCCCTTCTCGACTTTTTGGCCAAAGCTCGCGATTTCGTCCTTTAGGGCATGTCCAAAATCATAGCGTTGCTTTGCCTTGTTCTTAAAGTAGTTCTTTAGGGCAACGTTGTCCGTATTGTCTGCAGCTTTTTTAAAGCCTTTTTCGGCATCATAGGTCTTTTCCAAGATGTCGTTCAATTTATCTCCAACTTTTTCGGTATACGTACTCATTTCATTTTTTATTTAAGTGATAGGCCTTTTTGCTGGGATGTAGGCCATTTAACACCCTTTTTTGCCACAGCCAAAGAATTTTTCTATCCTCAATCTTGGCTTTTGAGCTTATTTAATTTTATAAGCATGCCCCTTAAGTCTAACTAGCTCTAACCTATTTCGAATAATAAAACTTGTTTCTAAGTCGAAAGGACTCCAATCGTTTTCTTTTTTCTCTCTTTACTTCTGGATTGGTCTCTGTGGAAATGTCATTAATAAGGCTATCCACATTCATGTTGATAAAAGATTCGTTGTTACCCGTTTTTTGAAGATTTAATTCTGATTTGTTGGGTTGATCAATAAAGCTTTCCTTAACATAAATAATAAGAAATCCAACTGCCGTTAGGATGGATATTGCACCAATTATTTCTACAATTGCTGTCATCTTTATATTTTTTGTAAATATAAATGGTATCCCATGGGCCTTTTGGCTGAATAAATTTGAGTTTTGGCTCAAATCGATGCGGCTAATTTAACTAGCGAATGGGCTAAAAAAGGGCGCGCTAAAAATGGGCTTACATCTTAAAAATTCAGAATTTCATACCCATAGTTAATATTCCAAATTGGTTAGAATTTGTGGGTTTTCTAAAACCTTCTTCCCATTGCCTTGTTCTCCAAAAAAATAAGAGGCAATGGGAAGCACAAGTTCAAAAGCCTATATACTAAATTATGATTAAAAAAGGAGCTGAAGTACAATGGAAATGGGGCAATGGCTTTGCCAAAGGCACGGTCAAGGAGACCTTTGAATATGAGGTCACCAAGAAAATAAAAGGAACTAAGGTGACGAGGAAAGGAAAACAGGGCAACAAAGCCCTGTACATTCAACATGAGGATGGTGACCATGTTCTCAAAAGCGAAAGTGAGGTAGAACACCACCTGTAAGATCAACTTTTAAACTCATACCTCTGAATCATTCTCCGAAACGATTTTTAATTTTTGTGGAAAGTCCAATGTCCTGATAGGAAATGGTATATTGACTCCGTTTTCATCAAAGGCTTTTTTGACCGCGATCATGGCGGTGGTCTTGGCTTTCGCCACCTCTAGTGCGGAGGTTGATTTTATCCAAAAACGCGTTTCAAAATTAATGGAACTGTCCCCAAATTCCTCGTATAGAAATATGATATCGTCCTTGTTCTCTATGGAATCGAATTTTTCCAAAATGGTTTTCTTAACCAAATCCCGAACAAAGGTCAGATCTGATTCATAGCCCACACCACACTCCAAAATTACCCTGGACTGTGCCGTGGTAGAATAGTTTTTTATTGGGTTCTCCACTACTAGTTTGTTTGGGAGAAAAACCAGGTTGTTGTCCGGTTGCCTCAAGGTTACCGATCGTAGGTCCAAATCAATCACCTCCCCCTCAAAGCCATTGCTTTCTATCCAGTCCCCAAATTTTATATGTTTGATATAGGATAAAACAATTCCGGAATAAGTGTTGGCCAAAGCTCCCTGAAGCGCCAGGCCTACCGCAAGCCCTACCACGCCCGCACCGGCCAGAACGGTATTTAGGGCCTTACTCAAATTAAGGATACCCAATACCAAGAATAGGCCTAGGAGAACAATGGTAATTGATGCTATTTTTGATAATAGACTCCGCATGGATGCCTGCAATTTTGTTTTTTCCAACAGTCTGGAGACCCCTTTACTGATGTATCTGGATATTATTACCGTAATTATAAAAACCACAATGGCAATCATGATATTGGGTAAATTGAGTATCAAGGCATCGAACCAACTGGCCAGTTTTTCCAACATTTTCGTCCACGCTTCAGAAAATTTTTCTTTCATATTCAGTGTTTTAAAGATTGTTTAAGGGTTTGTACTCTTGTATAAGTTTTAAGATTTGCTTTTCGGTATTAGTTAGATCCGTAGCAATGTTTTGGCTTTTGGATTCTTTGATTTTAAGATTGAGGCAACCTTGCTCATATTTCTTGACCACTAGAGGATGTACATAATATTTTCGGCAAACGTTCCTAGTATTACCCAGCTCCTTGGCTGCCTGGTCAAAGGCGGTCAAGATGTTCCTTTTGATTTCCTTGGAGTTTGTAGTTTTTGGCAAGTCTATCAATGTCTCATAGAAAATTACGGTTCCGGCCCATGTCCTAAAATCCTTTGCTGTAAAAAGATGGCCGCTTATCTCATGAATATAGTCGTTCACCATACCACTGTCAACACTGGTTTTGGTACCATCCTTCTCAAAAAATTGAAACAATTCCCAGCCAGGTATTTCCTCGCACTTGCTTACCAGTTTCTGCAGTCTCTTGTTGTTAAGGGTTATTTTATGTTTTTTTCCCTTTTTGCCTGTGAATTCGAACCGAAGTTTTTCCTTATAGAATTTTATGTGTTTTCTTCTAAGTGTGGATAGTCCGTAGGTTTTGTTTCTCTTGGCATACTGCTCGCTCCCAATCCTAATATGGGTTTCTTCCATGAGTTTTAAAATCAATGCCATAACCTTGTTTTTTGGCCATCCATTTAATGAAAGATCTTTCTCCATTCGTTCCCTAATTTTAGGTAGTGTCTCGCCAAAATGCCGCATTTTGTAAAATTTGGTTCTGTTTCTAACCTTCACCCAGGTAGGATGGTATTTATATTGCAACCTGCTTTTAAGATCGTAACCTATTGCCTGTAAATGAGCATTGGAAATAGATGAGATTTTTACATCCTCCCACGCTGGAGGTATTACCAATGCTGAGATTCTTTTCAGCTCTGATTTTTTCTTTAGGGGTTTTTTATGAAGTAAATAGGAGAACTTTTTCCCTTTTTTGACTCTTAAGATAGACAGGTTTTTCCTCGATACATATGTTAGGTCCAAATGAGATGCGGCCTCACTTGGCCGATTCATTAGCCTATCGATGAAATCAATATCATAGGTTGGGTTTGTTGCCATGTAATGTTTTTTAAGACCTAAAGGTGAGAGCGAAAAAAAAATGACCCAAGTATGTTTTACCATACGAGAATCATTTTTCAACCAATCAACCAATATTCTACTTCTCGTAAATAACTTTGCTGTCCTTCATTTCTTTTTCAATTTCAGACATGTTGTTGACATATTCATATTTGCTGTTGAACATGTTCTCCGGTCTTTGACCGACGATGTAATATTTTACATCCAGTTCTGGGGCCTTCAACACTACCTGGTCGGAAACGCGCATTGTTTTATCCGCTATGGATGTATCCGTACTTGTCAGTTCTGAAACAACAAAAAGCTTGTTTCCAGAGGCATAAATTTTTCGTATATCTAAGTTGTGTTCGGTATCAGTTACTTCCGCCTCTACCATAATAGTTCTTTCGGAAACTTGAGTACTGTCACCTTCGGGCATATCAAAATCTATAAAAGGCACCTCTACTTCCTCTTCTTCCATCACGACTACCACTTTGGGCACATTGACCGTTCTGGTAGTAGTACCTACATCAATATCGGCCCAATTAACTTCATACTCCGGTAATTCGCCGGCGTCGGCCATTACATCTACGTCCACTTCTGGCATTTCACCTTTTTCTTCCTTTTTTATATTGCAACTCGTAATAAGAGCTCCCACTCCAAAAATCAATATCAACTTTTTCATTTCTCTAAATTATTTTGTTCTACTTCGATTCATAACAAAAGTAAGGGGGCATTGCCGTTTCCCTTTGCTGTATCCCTAGGATTCTTGCCGTGAATACATAGGGTTTTGGACGGAATACCACGATTGCTGTACGTAGCAAAAATTTTGTTTTTTGAGTCACTAAACCCCCAAAGAAAGGGTTATTTTGTACCATTCAGGAAATAACAAAAAGAAACCCAAAGCTGCCTTTTGGTAGCCAAATCCCATCAAAAATATATGAAAGCGACCCCTACATTAATTTGTATTCCCGATATCAGCGGTTTTACGGAATTTATGAGCGGAACCGATTTTGACCTAAGTTCAAAAGTAATTCCCACGCTTTTGAACAAAATAATATACTCCAATAAAATTGGCTTAAAAGTTTCGGAAATCGAAGGCGATGCCGTCCTGTTCTTTAAAACCGGAAAATTACCACCCGTACGAAAACTGATAGAGCAGTGCGAACATTTTTATATCGAGTTTTATGATCAGTTGCAAAAGCTAAGGGACCAATACAAAGATGAGAAAGACGCCCCCAGGATTCCAGAGGTTTTGGGCCTAAAGATTATCCTTCATTATGGAAAGGAGGTGGCTTCCACCAAGGTTGGCAATCGAATAAAATTGTTCGGGGAGGACTTAATTGTTGCCCATAGGCTCTTGAAGAATAAAATTAGGATGGACGAATATATTTTGATTAGCGAGGGCCTTTCTAACTATTACAAAGATCATGACCTTGACAAGGAATTTGAATGGGGAACATTAAAGCAAAATTTTACAGAGTACGATCATGTAGGGAAAATCAATTACCACTATATTAATTTAAAGCCCTTGGTAAAACAATAGTGTCCGAATTGTTAAATGATTGTCAAAATTTGAATTGCGTCAAGCGTCGATGTTATTGAGGCAAGGAAAACTATAACGCTTTATTATATTGTAACTAACGTTAAACTAATAATCAAAAAAAAGAAACATGAGCTATTTGGCAATAGATACAAAAGAGGTAAAACCTGTTGTGGAGGAGTTGAACGTACTCTTGGCGGATTACAATATTTACTATCAAAACTTAAGAGGCTTTCATTGGAACGTTCTTGGAAAAAATTTCTTCGACCTTCACGAGAAATTTGAGGAGCTTTACACGGATGCGAGAATAAAAATTGATGAAATTGCTGAACGAATTCTGACCCTAAGGCACCATCCGCAAAGTCGGTTTACGGAATATTTTAAATTGTCAAAAGTAAAGGAAACTTCTTCCTTGATAAGCGACCAAAAAATGGTGGAGCACATTTTGACCAATCACGAATCTATACTGAAACAGATGAACAAGGTGATTAAAAAAGCTGATGAAGCAGGGGATGAAGGAACTATTGATATGATGGGAGGATATATTGCCAGTTTGGAAAAGGTTAGTTGGATGTTGGATGCATGGACAAAGGATACAAGAGACCAATTGTAAATAGTAGTTTGTTAATTCTTAAAGCTCCATTTTAGGGTCTTTTTTTTGTTAAAGAGTCTTTATCTGATCAAAAGGTTTTAACTTTCCGCAACTGGAAATCCTGTGGCTTAATGAATACTAGTGCTTTACTACATTTCAGGAAATCCTTACTATATTGATGTACACTCATTAGTTGCGTATGATAACAATCAAAACCACGGGCAATTCCACTCGCGAGAATGTTCGTCAAATTCAGGAACAAATTGGAGGTGTAATTTCCGAGCGATGGGGCGAGTTTACACTATTGATAAATAACGAAAATGCTACTGGTAATATTCGCTTTATATCGTTTGACTGGGGAGTTACTATGTTGGAGTACAATATTACTTTCCATGAAGATGTGATTTTTGAAAGTAATTATGCCGATTTTAGCCCTATTCGATTCTATTATTGTTTGAAAGGTCAATGTGGCCACCGGTTTGGCAACCAATTGGAAAGCGAGTTAAGACAGCTGGAACAGTTTCAATCTGTAATCATAGCGAATATGGACAATACGACAAGCTTGGGGTATTTTGAAAAGGGGGTGGAACTTTCCATGAATGTGATTTTAATAACCCGAAGAAAATTTCTTAAAAAACGATTGAACGGGGTACAGGAACTAAATAAACGACTGTACGATGTATTCATGGACACCGACCATGAAAGGAAGTTCGCTTTTTTTGGATCTTACAATTTAAAACTGGCAAATAAAATTTCTGCATTAAGAAAGGTCCGAAGTAAAAATGGAATGATTAGAATTATGCAAATTGAAGGATTGGTGTATGAGATTCTGGCTATGCATATAGCCCAACATGAAAAGGAAAGCAAAAATTCCCTTCCTTCAACCTCGTTGTTACGTAGAGAATTAAAAATAATAAGGGATTTAGCCAATTCGATTGCCAAAAACGTTTCCAAAGACTATACTTTGGAACGACTAGCTAGGGAAAGTGGCCTGTCCCAATCCAAACTACAAGAAGGTTTTAAATTATTATATACCCGTACTGTGACGGAATACATAAGGCATGTACGTTTGGAAGCAGCCAGGGATTTTCTTGGTAACTCTGATATGAACATCTCCCAAGTAGTTTATTCCATTGGCTTTAGTAGCCGTAGCTATTTTTCTAAAATTTTTAAGAATAAATATGGCATCAGTCCAAGTGAATTTCAGGCACATGTGAAAAAACCTTTAAACTTGGAGGTGATTTAAGCTAATTTTTCACTTTAGAATTTTCTTAATGAGATAAAGAATACCATATTTTTTGATCAAGGAAATAGCAGTAGACAACCAATTGTAAGGATTTAAATCTTCCTTGACTTCCTGCTTAAGCCCCTTAAGCTCCTCCATTGCAATTTGTCTTTCAAGATTCAGTCGCTGCAAATCAAATTCTATTTCGTCAAAATTGTTGTACATATATGGTCGTCTAATTAACTAAAGAATTTTTTGGAAAGTTTTTTAACAATGGCATTGTCTACTTTTCTTCTTAGTTTATATAGAATGGCTACAATAAGAAAGATTATGCCTGCTACTAGTAAACAAGAATAGGCCATACTTCCCAATACCTCACCCAAATATAGCATACTGCTAACGGCAAGGAATAAAACACCTAAAAAGGCCAAACTACCAAGAATGGCCATTTTACAGAACATTCCGGTAGTTGTTGCCAATTGATGAAAGACTTTGAGTTTGTAATACTCCTGAGTCTTTTTGTAATACTGTTCACTTAGGTCAACAGCCTTGTTTGAAGTGTTGTTAAGCGATTCAAAAATTCCCATTTACGAGCTTTTTTGAAGTTTTTTGTTTTTGGCTTTTAATTCGGCCAACTTCGTTTCCAGGGTAGTGATTATATCCTCGGTCTTATAACTTACATCAGAAACTAAAGACTCTACTCTGTGGTCCAAAGATTGTTTTTCAGAAGCAATACTGTTTGCTACCCTATCCTTTAAGCTTATCGCGTTTTCAGTTAGGTGATCTTTGGTTTCATTTGCCTTGTCTGCAATTCGTTTCCTTGTTATTTCTCCCTTATCCGGTGCATATAGAATTCCCAATGCTGCGCCAATGGCGGAGCCGGCAATAATCGCTAAAAGTGTATTTCCAGTGTTATTACTCATAATGATTGATTTTAAAATTCAATGTGATGTCGTTCATCACTTTCCTTACAAATTTTAGAATTATCTGGAATATAGCTTTGCTCTAACCATTTAAATATTAACGGCAATGATGAACACGTAAAAGGGTCAACAATTTGGGGAAAAGGACCAACGACATCCTCTTGTTGCATTTATATTTGAGAGTTATATATCAATTCCATATACTATGTCAACCATTTGGTCAAAAAATCCATATACGGGAGAGAAAATCCGGTCTTACGAAAAGGATACGTCCCATTCCATTAAGCAGAAATTAGAGTTGATCCAATCCGTACAAGAGGAATGGTTTAACAAAACTATTAAGGAACGTTGCGAGCTGTTGGAAAATGTCTCCGAGCTACTTTTGGAACGAAAGGAAGAATATGCCATGTTGATGACCTCTGAAATGGGCAAGCCCATTTCTCAAAGTATTGCCGAAATAGAAAAGTGTGCGTGGGCCTGCGATTTCTATGCCTACAATGCCGAAGATCTTTTGGCCGATGAAATTATTGAGACCGATGCCGAGGAAAGTTTTATAAGTTATGACCCCTTGGGCTGTATTCTAGCTGTAATGCCCTGGAACTATCCATTTTGGCAGGTCATTCGGTTTGCCGCACCCACACTGACCGCCGGCAATACCGGTATTTTAAAACATGCCCAAAACGTACCCGGATGCGCCAGAGCACTTGAAAAACTTTTCTTGGATGCGGGATATCCAAAAGGTTGTTTTCAAAGTATCCTTGCCGGCCACGAGGAAATTGAGAAATTGATCGCAAACGAAACCATTAAGGCCGTGACCCTCACGGGAAGCGAAAAGGCCGGTAGGGGCATCGCACAAACTGCTGGCAAGAACCTGAAAAAAACCGTACTGGAACTTGGAGGCAACAATGCGTGCATCGTTTTTGAGGATGCGGATTTAGAAAAGCACCTGGACACCATGGTAAAGGCAAGGATGCAAAATACGGGGCAAAGTTGTATCGCGGCCAAGCGCTTCATAGTATGTGATGAGCTATACGATACTTTTGTCCAAAAATTTACGGAGACTACCAAACAGCTCGTTTCCGGGGACCCGAAGGAAAAGGAAACGTATATAGGTGTATTGGCAAGGGAAGACTTGGCAAAAAGCTTAAAGGAACAAGTGGATAAATCAATTGAGAAAGGTGCACAGCTTATAATGGGAAACAAGATGGAAGGAGCCTATTTTCAACCAACTATACTTACCGAGGTCGTTCCAGGAATGCCAGCTTTTGACGAGGAGACTTTTGGTCCGGTAGCGGCCATCATCAGGGCCAAGGATAGAGCAGATGCCATTGCCTTGGCAAACAATTCCAAATTTGGATTGGGATCTATGTTGTTCACGGAGGACATTGAGGGCGCATTGGACTTGATTCCAAGAATATCGGATGGGGCCTTTTTTATCAACGACATGGTAAAATCGGACCCAAGGTTGCCCTTTGGGGGCACCAAGGCATCGGGTTATGGCAGGGAGCTATCCCGCGAGGGCATTTTGGCTTTTGTGAACAAGAAAACAGTTTACATTAAAAGCTGAACATATAAAATAAACCATAATCAATGTTGATATACATCAACAATTTTGATTGGCGAATTACATCTGAAATATTATTAACATTAAACATTTGAACCGATGAAACAAGGAGAAGAAAAAACGGAATTCGTTAAGGAACCTGAAAAGGAAAAACAAGGATATATTTTTCAAAAGGATAAAAAGACCAAGCTAGGAACTGCCATAGTCATTGGATTCTTGATTCTCATGATTTTGGGAGTGGTCCTTAGTGGAATAGCCTTTGAATAGTTAAGGCGACCAATCGATAACAGAATAGCATTTATGACAAAACCTCACAATCATAGGGAAAAACCCATTTATTTTTTTTACGCCGTCTTGGGCGTAGTAACCTTATTGTTAAATTCCTGTGCTACCTACAAAGAGCATAGGGTAATACCTTTGGTCAAATCAGACCCTACAGAGGAGCCTAGTTATACCTTTTTTCTAGCTGGAGGATATGGCAATACCTCAATCATATCCAACAACAAATTGTTGGAACGATTTCGGTCAGAAATAAATAAAAGCGGGGAAAACAGCACCGTTATTTTTATGGGTGACAATGTTTCTACGGAACTGGATTCCTGGGTCAAGGATAGCACTTTGATAACGGAACAGATGGCTTTGGTAAAAGATTTTAAAGGAAAGACCATATTTCTTCCCGGCAACAATGAATGGAAGAGCTACGAACTTGACAAAATGGAACGGGTAGAGGATTACCTTAAGGAAATAGATAAAGAGGGAATTGACGTATTTCCAGAAAATGGTTGTCCCATTGAGTATAAAGTCATAAATGACGATTTGGATTTGATTTTGTTGGATTCCAAGTGGTTCATTGCCAATTGGTCCAGATTGGTGGATATCAACAAAAAGTGCCCTAATATCGTTACTCGTAGAAGGTTCATGGAAGAACTGGAAGGCTATATCAATGACGGTCAGGGAAAGAACATCGTAATAGCTATGCACCATCCAGTAATGAGCAACGGGACCTATGCGGGGACGGAATCCTTCAAATCCCATAGTACTCCGTTGCCTATTTTGGGAACGTTACGCAATACGGTGATGGATCTTGGGGCATTTGATCCAGATCACCTGAACTCTAGGCGATACAATTACCTAAGGATTGCAGTAAGTGCCTTGGCCCAGGCAAATGATAGGATAACCGTGATTTCCGGTCACGAGGAAAACCTGCAATTATTGTTCGGAGGTGGTATACGTCAGATTATTAGCGGTTCCTTGGGTTCAAAAAGTCCCACTAAAATCGATAAAAACCATATCACAGCTATTGGTGGCACCATGAAATATCAAGGAGAATATGCGTACGGGGATAGGGGGTTTGCCCGATTGGATTATTACAAGGATGGAAGTTCAAAAGTGACCTTTATTTCGGAAGCCGATTTGGAGAAAGAAAAAACTTTTGATGTATTAAAGCCTAAAGAGGAGAGAAAAAATTTTGATAGGTTCGATGAAAGTATAGGAAAAACATATACCACGCCAATACTTGATAATCCAGAGGATTATGAAAAAAAAGGGTTTTATAAATGGTTGTGGGGAGAACGTTACCGTTCCTATTTTGGAAAACCAGTGGAAGCGCCAGTGGTGAAATTGGATACCCTTTATGGTGGACTTCATGTGGTAAAGGAGGGGGGAGGGCACCAATCATTTTCCTTACGTTTGGCAGACGATGATGGTAAGCAATATGCCATGCGTTCCTTGAGAAAAAGCGCCCTCAAGTTCCTTAAGTTCATGTTGCCCGGTATTTCCTATAATTCTGATGACTACAGGGATACCTGGACAGAGGAAGTCATATCGGATTTTTTCACCACAGCCCATCCCTTTATGCAATTGGTCGTGAATCCTCTGGCGGAATCCGTCGATATCAACCATTCGGACACCCATTTGTTTTATGTGCCCAAACAACCCCAACTGGAGCAGTATAATGAAAATTTTGGGGACGAGCTCTATTTCATACAACGAAGGCCCTCCGACGAACAATTAAATTACAAGGGATACAGGAGAACGATCGACAAAGTTTCGGGCGAGGTAAAGGATTTTGAGAGCACTACCGATATGCTTGAGAGAATAAAGCGGGACGAATCCTATGCAATAGACCAGAAGAATTTTATCCGTGCACGAATTTTTGATATGTTGATAGGGGATTGGGACAGGCATCAAGATCAATGGCGATGGGTAGAATACGAAACCCCAGATGGCGAACGCGAGTTTATGCCCGTACCTAGGGATCGGGATAATGTATTTCCCAGGTTCGATGGTTTTGCCGTAAAGTTTGTAAAACTCTTCGTTCCAACCACCAAAAGATGGCAGACGTTCGACGGCGAGATAGAGAACCCCAAATGGCAGAACATGGGTGGTAATAAGTTGGACAGGGCATTGTTGAACAAATATGGGGTGGATGCTTGGGTGGACGAGGCGACGTACATTAAAGAAAACATGACGTCCCAGGTAATTGACGAGGCTTTTATGAGACTGCCGGTGGAAGTTAGGGACGAAACTTCAGAATTTATTAAAAAAAGCTTACAAGAACGTCTGGAGACCTTACCGGAAAAAACGCGGGAATATGCGGAATACTTGAATACGGTGGTGGCGGTAACAGGAACGGAAAAGGACGACCTGTTCGAAGTGGAAAAACTACCAAACGGTGGGTTGTCCGTCACCCTAAAAAGGTTGTTGACAGATGAGAAGAACGAAATATTCTTTCAACGTACTTTCAAAGAGGAGGAGACTAAGGAGGTTTGGCTTTATGGACTGGGTGACGATGATATTTTTAGGGTTTGGGGGGATGCAGACCCAAAAATCAAAATAAAGATTATAGGTGGCTATGGGGAGGACGTATATGCCATAAAAAACAAGAAACGGATAAAGATCTTTGATTGGGAACATGAAAAAATCGTATTTGAAGAGGAAGAACCCAAAACCCAACTGAGCGATATTTATACGACCAATAATTACCATTGGCGATACTTTAAACCCAATACGAACGTCATTGTGCCCAATACGGGTTTCAGAACAGATGACGGGGTGTTTCTTGGAGCATCCAATACTTATACCGTTAACGGATTAAATGGCAACGATTTCAAGCAAAAACATACGTTAAGTGCCAAATACTATTTTAATTTCCAAGCAACGGAGCTAAAATATTCCGGAGCTATTGGTAATATATTTCCCAAATGGAATTTTATTATGGACGGATTTTATACCAGTGATAGATACGCCAGGAATTTTTTTGGTATAGGCAATGATACTTTTAACAATGAGGATAACTTGGGAAGGGATTATTACAGGGCACGATTAAAGCAATTGAACTTGGCTGCCGGAATATCCTATTACACCTTAAAAATAAGGGGGCTTTTTGAGTCTTATAAGGTCAATGAAAATGATCAAAGATTTTTTAACCGCAGCAATTTGACCCCGGAATTGTTCCAAAATCAGAATTATGGGGGAGCCGAGCTATCGGGTTATTATGACAACGAGGATGCGGATGATTTCCCTTCAAAATCTATTTATATAGGTCTTAGATTGGGATACAAAGCCAATCTTAACCTTCAGGAAAATAACTTTGCCTACGGGTCGCTTAAACTTGGTTTTAACCATAAAATAATCTCATCCGGGGGCTTGGTTCTAGGTAGTACCGCGGAATATAGTACGGTGTCCAAATCCAATGATATATTCTTTTACCACATTCCTTCCATTGGGGGTAATAATGGGCTAAGGGGTTTTAGAGACGAACGCTTTACCGGAAGGTCTTCCTTTTATCACACCTCCGACCTTAAATGGAGCATCAAACGCTATGTTACAGCTGTTTCTCCCGTTACTATCGGTATGTATGCGGGCTTTGATTATGGAAGGGTATGGAGTTCCAACGAAAGCTCAAACACATGGCATACTTCACAGGGAGGAGGCTTATGGATAAGTAGTCTAAAAGCATTGACTTTTAACATCGGTTATTTTAATTCCAAAGAGGCAAATATGGTCCAAGTTGGATTCATTGCCCCCTTTTAAAAAAATAGAAAAATTATATTCTCATGGATACCATTGTATCGAAAGCTGAAAGCTTCGTGACCCAAAAATTGGGCAAGGAAATTGATACCACCTATCTATATCATAATTTACGACATACCGAAAGGGTCGTAAAAAGTGCCAAGGAACTTATTGAAGGCGAAAAGATTGGGGACAAGGATCGGGAAAAGCTGATGGTTGCCGTATGGTTCCACGATCTTGGATATTTGAAATCACACGATAACCACGAGGAACATAGCTGCCAGTTGGCCCGTGAGTTTTTGGAGAAGCAGGATTGCCCGGAGGAATTCATTACGGATGTTTGTAGTTTGATATTGGCAACTAAAATGAACTACGAGCCCAAAAACCATTTGGAGAAAATCATGCGGGATGCGGATTCTTCCCACTTTGCCAAGAAGTCCTTTTTGCAGACTTCTGAATTGCTTAGGGAGGAATTAAAGCAATTAAATTTAAAGGATTATTCGATAGAGGATTGGCGTGAGGAAAATATTCATCTTTTAAGGGTTAAGCATAGATATTTTTCGGACCATGCAAGGGAAAATTGGCAGAAAGGGAAGGATAAGAATATCAAGCGACTCGTTAAGGCCAAAAACAAGAGTAAAAAGCTGGTGAAAAAGGAAAGCCTAAAGGCCAAGTTCAAAGGACAGATTCCGGATCGGGGCGTGCAGACGCTTTATAGGGTGACGCTAAGAAACCACATTAAACTTAGTGATATAGCGGATACAAAGGCGAATATTTTACTTTCTGTAAACGCGATTATTATATCGCTTTCATTGGCAAATTTGGTTCCCAAATTGGATAGCCCTGCCAATGATTACCTAATTTACCCCACCTTTATATTCATCTTGTTTAGTATAGCCTCAATGATTATGTCCATTTTGGCGACCAAACCAAATGTGACCAGTGGTGAATTTACGGATGAAGACGTAAGGAAAAAGCGAGTAAATCTTCTATTTTTTGGGAACTTTCATAAAATGAAATTGGAGAAGTATCAATGGGCCATTGGTGAGGTTATTAAAGATCAAGAGTATATTTATTCATCCTTGACCAAGGATTTATATTATTTGGGAATTGTTCTGGAAAGAAAGTATCGTCTATTAAGGTGGACCTATTTGGTCTTTATGATTGGTATGATTTTATCTGTGATCGTTTTTGGTGTAGCACTAAAATTTTATGGTCCGGAGCAAGTTATCGAGTTGCCCGAAATACCAAGCGAATAAAATTTGGCAATACTAAAATGCTACCAGTTCAACATCAAAAACTTTGAACATAAAGCAGAGTATTAAGTAGGGTTTAAAAAATTCAGCTTGAATATTATGTATCCAAAAATGGATATAAATTCCTAGGAGTTTTAGAAATTGTTTTTGGCCAAAAGGATAACACAGAAAATTATACCAATTGTTGCAACCACTATGGAAAATTTAATGGTCAAAATCAAAGGTGAATTTGAGTTATCCTTTGATGGCAATTTATAATTGATTTTTTCCTTTTGCATTTTGTACTTGATTATCAACAAATGTATTTCCAATTAGTTAAGAAAATTAACTCTTTTAAGAATTTTTTGGCTTTTATAGATTTATAGAATTGCTTTTAATTGGTTGATAATAATATGATTATGCATTAAGAAGTTCACATTTTTATCTTTTTGGGCTAATATCAATTTCTCCTCGTTCTTAATTTTAACGGGAAATACATTTCCTATGTTATCACTTATATATCGATCAGAAGCAGCGGAAGGATTGACCTATGATGAAATTCATGATTTAATGCGGAATGCTAGTCGGTTTAATGCACAGAACGAGATTACAGGATGTCTGGTTTATCACAGATGCCACTTTATTCATATGTTGGAAGGGGAGGAGAATATGGTTCGCAAATTATTTGGAAGGATAAGTAAGGATAAGAGACATAATGAAATAATATTATTGAATCTGGAGGAAAATAAATTTCGTTTGTTTTCACAATTTTCAACCATTTACAATAACTTCTGCGATGAGTCCGACCAAATTCTGCATAAGAAAATGTTGTTCCATCAAGTTTTTCATGGATCGGAAATCGTTAAGTCACCTGGATCTTCCAAAATCACCCTTTGGGCACACGTGAACAAACTTCTTAAAAAGAATACTAAGCTTTCGTTCGGGTGATATAAAAACACTAAATTTCAATCATCATCCAAAACCTATAATTGAAGATTGATCAATTAAAAAATGAAACATCCATAAACGTTTTCGGACACATGGCAATAATATATGGCTTTACATGCACGTGCTGAGCGCAGTCTAAGTATGACCGTTGAAAAACAATAAAATAAACACATGAAAAAACTTATACAGATTATCGGGGCGTGGTACGGCGCTAGAAAAATTGGGGGCGGTAAATGTGGTTGTATTGGAACCATCTTTGTATTCTTGATACTTTACTGGATTTTCGGCTATGTGCTCAACTATTTTTAATCGGAAAGCGAATATAAAGACGAAAAAAACCGGGACTTGTCCCGGTTTTTAGCTTTATAAAGTTCATGGACCCTTATTTGTCCATTTCGTCATATTCGAACTTTTGCCCTCCAATGGATAGGTCTGCCATCAAACCTTTCTTTGGTTTTGTAAATACGGCCACCCCATCTTTATAATTGGCATTTGCTGCAATGCCCTTGTCGATTGCGATTGCCGTGGCATTTGCGGAGAGTTCATAATTGCCGTCCTTAAAATCGTTCAAGGCCTCTTCGGTCTCAAAAAAGATGACTTCTGTAAGTGCCTGTCCTCCGGCCTGTAGTCCAATGTCCACCTTTTTCAAACTGGCCATTCCTTGTACCATACCATTTTCGTAAAGTACGCCGTTACCGGATGCACCTCCCACGATCAATCCTCCTTTTCCCACATTTGGGAAAATAACATATCCTGAAGAATTATTGAAGAATCTGTCCATTCCGTCCATTTTCTGAAGTTCCATTTTGGCCTCTTCCGCATCGGCCATTACTTGTTTGTCCTTATCGCTTTGCGCAAATATGTTAGTGGAAGCTATCATCAATACGGTAGCGATTATTGTTTTAAATTTCATACTATTAAGTTTTTAGTTTAACAAATTGTGGAATGGAGTCTCTTGATTGTACCTATCAACGTTCATTCCCGCATCAAAAATAAGAGCAATGAAAAGCTATCCCTGCCGTAATCAATTCTATTATTGATTCTATAGATAGATACTTGAAAAATAGGGGGTTATATTGTTAAAGGATTGAAAAAATTAGAGTTTCATTAAGGTTTTTGGCTGTTCTTAATTCCAACTGTTCCCATACAATAACAACGTATTAGATTTTAATATAGGACAATCTGGGAAGCAAGGCTTCCTATTTTAGAAATGCATCAATAAACCCATCGAATACGTCATTTCAAACCACAATTCATGGGTATCTTGAGATAACAAGTCGAATTTTTAAAAATAGATATTATGAACAAGGAACAATTAGAAGGAAAGTGGAACCAGGTGAAAGGCGAGTTCAAACAAAAATACGGAAACTTAACCGATGACGATACCACCTTCGCCGAAGGTAAATTTGATGAAATGCTGGGAAGACTTCAGGAAAAAACAGGAAAAAGAAAAGAGGAAATTAAAAAGGAAATAGAAACTTGGTAAAAAAAATTCTATGATAAAAAAGCCCTTGAATTTAATTTCAAGGGTTTTTTTGTGCCTAATTTTATTCGTTAGGCTAGACCTGAATCTTATTCACTCATTCAATTACTCAGAGCTCGCACACAAAATCATTGCTTTCGAAGCAATTTTGATTTATTTTAAGAAATTGAATCCAATGTATTATTAAAATTGGCCTTGCTATGTGGACGACGATTATTCTGGGTATTTATATTTTGATCACGTTGTCCATTGTTGTTGCAATTCTGCTTTATGGGGCCAAACCTTCCAAAAGTCTGGCTTGGTTATTGGCCATTTTTGCGATTCCCGTTGGTGGAATCATCCTTTACCTTCTATTGGGCAGAAACCGAAGAAAGAACAAACTGATAGCCTTAAAAAGGAATCTGTTTGCCAAACTTCCTAGACCTGGAACGGACTTGGTGAACTCCTTTGAAGGAAAATACCGGAAATTGATGACCCTCTTCTACAACACCTCCCACTTTCCTCCGGTTGGAGGCAACGATTTACAGCTTTTAAAGGACGGTAAGACCACCTTTGATGCCATTTTTAATGCATTGGAGCAGGCACAGCGCGAAATTCATATTCAGTATTACATTTATGAGGATGGAGAGTTGGCGGACAAATTATGGGTGCTTTTTAAAAATAAAATAGCTCTGGGCGTTAAGGTAAGAATGATTTATGATGGTATTGGGAGTTTTTCCCTGAGCAAGTCCTATCTTAAAAAATTGCAGGATATTGGGGTGAAAGTATACCCCTTTTTGCCCTTTAAATTCGGACGTTTTTTCTCCTCACTGAACTATCGAAACCATAGAAAAATAATCGTGGTGGATGGTCAAATCGCATTTACGGGTGGCATCAATATATCCGATAAATATCTAAAAGGAGACCCCGGCTTGGGCAAGTGGCACGATATGCACCTAAAAATAACCGGGCCTGCCGCCAACCACTTAAATCAGGTTTTTATGATGGATTGGTACCTGGTCTCTCAAGAATTATTGGAACCCCTTGAAAACCTCGCGGGTATTTCCAAATCAAAAGCCGATACCATGGTGCAAATCGTTTCCGGGGGGCCGGACGATGATTTTCCCGCTTTGGAGCAGACCTACTTTTCCATCATCAATGCCGCCAGAAAATATGTATACATCACAAATCCCTATATCATACCAAACCAGGCGCTAATAAAAGCCTTGCAGACCGCTGCATTGAGTGGGGTGGATGTACGTCTCTTGGTATCTGAAAATGCAGATAACCGCTTGGTCAGCTGGGCCGTACACTCCTATTTTGAGACCTTTTTAAAGTCGGGCGTAAAAATATACCTCTTTCCGGACGGATTCCTGCACAGCAAGATCATCGTTAGCGACGATGCCATTTCCTCGATTGGCACGGCCAATTTGGACGATCGGAGTTTTGAGCAAAATTATGAGGTAAATGCCATTGTCTACGAAAAGGAGTTTGCAGAATTGCTAAAATCCGATTTTTTAATAGATAGTGGATCAGGACACTTGTTGACGTATGATGAATATGTTGAACGCCCATGGATTAAAAAACTAAAGGAAGGAATCGGTAAAATATTCAGCCCCCTGTTTTGAGTGTATAATGTAAACCGAAAAAGGCCCTTAGAAATCCTGAATAAAAAGTAAATCTTGCTTTTCCAATGCCGTAACGACTAAATTGACATAGTCTTTTATGGCTTTGTTCACATTACTGGGGTCCATGATCTCTATAATGCCCCGCCAAATCATGGCCCTTTCTTTTCCCTCGCAAATACAGTAAAGTGTGGTCTCCGCAAAATAGACTTTGAAGTTTTCATAATAGGCTTCGTCAAAATAAATGCCTTGGTGTTCCAAGTAGTCATCGTTGAACCTTACTTGGCCATCTTCCCATCGCGACATGGATTTCAAAAAGTTTTCCCTGTTTTCGGAGCCTGTAATTTTAGTAAACAGTATGGCATCAAAACCTTTGTCCAGTAGGCTTTGCTCCACCTTATCCAACTCTTCCTCGCTTTTTTTGGAATTTGTAAATGTGACATCAAAAACATCCAAGCTTTTCCAAGCTTCCACATCCCTTTTTTCGAATTCTTTTTGGAGTTGTCCCTCAAAGGCATTTTGTGCTTCTTTGTTTTGGGTCATTCCAACCAATAGGACCTTGTTCGCGTTAAATAGTACGGTATCTGGGTCCTTCCAGTTTTCGATTAAACTGGTGGAAGAACATCCCATAAGAAGAACGGTGAAAAGGAAAAGTATTTTTTTCATGACATGATTTTAGCATTAATCAAATATATGCCTTCAACCTTGCATTAAAAATGACAAAAATCATACGACGGTATGAATAGGCATTCACCCTTTCAACACATAATTTCTGTGGTTTCGAATTGCTTCGGGACATGGCAATTCCAGCCTTTTGTATCTTTAAGTTTTACTCGTAAGGCATCCAGGGCATTGGGCTCTCCATGGATAAGAAATACCTTTTCCGGAACGTTTTCAATGGTATCTGTCCAATGCAACAATTCGTTTTGGTCCGCATGGGCAGAAAGACTTTCCAGAAAGTGGATTTTTGCCTTTACTGGATAATATTTTCCAAATATTTTCAATTCATGAGCTCCATCCAAAAGTTGTCTGCCCCGGGTGCCTTCGGCTTGGAAACCAACCAACAGAATTTGGGTGGTCGTCCTATCAAGCATTTGTTGCAAGTAGGTAAGGACCCGTCCACCAGTGACCATTCCACTACCGGCAATGATAATTTTTGGCCTGGGGTCATCAATGGTTTTCCAAGTATCGGCATAGGAGGAAATAATATTAAAATGGTGCATCATGGCACGGTAATCGGCAATGGTTACATTATGCCAGGCAGGAAACCTTTCAAAAACGGAAAGTACATTGTTGCCCATAGGGCTATCCACAAAAATGGGAATATTGGGAATTTTGTTCTTCTTGAACAATACCCATAAGGTATACATAAGGGACTGTAAACGTTCCACGGCAAAGGAGGGAATAATAAGATTTCCCCTTTCTTGGATTGTTTGTTTTATCAAGGAACTTAAAATTGCTGTAATATCTTCTTCCGGGTGCAATTTGTTGCCATAAGTGCTTTCCAGAAACAAGTAATCTGCCCATTTGGGCCGTTCTGGAGGGGATAAAAGAATATCTGCCGTTCTTCCAACGTCCCCAGAAAACACAAATACTTTTTCCCAAATTTCCAGTTCAATATAGGTAGCACCGATAATATGGCCGTTGTATTGAAACCTGGCCCTTACATTTTGGGAAAGGGAAATCCATTGCTCTTTTTCACAGGATTGAAAATATGTAAAGGTTCTTTCTGCATCCTTAACAGTATAAAAGGGTAGGGCCGGTGAATGCTTACTGTGGCCCTCCTCATTGGCCGATTGGGCCTGTTCTTCTTGAATTTTTCCACTATCCATCAAAATAATCTGTGCGATGTCCAAAGTGGGGGCGGTTCCAAGAATTTTACCCTTAAACCCTTCTTTTAGCAACCTTGGCAAGTATCCGGTATGGTCCAAATGTCCATGGGTCAGCAACACAAAATCGATTTTTGATACATCAATGGGCAAAGGTTTCCAATTGATTTCCCTGAGTTCTTTCAAACCTTGGAACATGCCGCAATCTACCATAACATTTACTTCCGGGGTTTCTAGATAAAATTTTGAACCCGTAACGGTACCACTGGCACCAAGAAAATGAATTTTAACTTTCTTCATGGTTTATGGATTACAAAGCTGACCTATCTCATCCAATATTTTCGCTTTTCGGTTTGTGGAGATACCCAAATGATCAAGGAAGAATTTATCCTTTCTAAGTTGCCTGCAAAGTACTATATCCCTACTGAGCAGAAATTGTTTTTCTCGATTGCTTAAAAGTGTGGAAACCGTAATGGGGTATAGTCCCAAACGGTCAATGCGGTCCTTGAGACCTTCGTTTTTGGGATAGTCCCAGCTTAGAAGGTACAGGTTGGCACATACACCATATTTAATGGCATCATGTGTAAAACGGGTATTGGTAACCACCCAACCCTTTTCCAGTGTATTCTTTTCTCTCTTTCCGTTTATCCAGTGCTCCTTGATATCATTGTACCTTGAATGTATGTAGAGGGGAATTTTCACATTGCAGTTGAGTCCTTTATCACTATGGAACTTACATTCAATAATGGTGGTGCTTTCATTTTTTTCGGCCAGGACATCTACTTCATGGGTTACACAATGGCCTTCTAAAAACACGCCCACTTCAACCTGGTACCCCGAGTATTTTAGAATGGCAGCTACAAACCGTTCAAATGGAAATCCCGTGGGTCCCAACTCATAGATAGCTTTTTTTAGTTTGTATTTGGAAGCAAAAATCGACTTGCTCTTTTTTAAAAGGGCATAAGCACGATTATAGATTTCATTGGTAGTGATTCCCGGATAAATTTCATCCCTTACCTTCATCACAATATCCTCCACCAATTCATGGCTCGCCCCACTTTGTTTAACCGAATTTCTTAGTTTATCCATAGAGAAAAGTACTTTTTCCCCGGAGGATTTTTGTTCCTCAATGTTAGGCTCCTTCATATCCTTTTTTTAGTTGAACTTCAACCTCGGGTATTTTTAGAAGCTGAAGGGTTGTGGAGGCTAAAGTTACTTCACCTTCTGTTTTCTTTAGCGCCTTTTCAATATTTGAAAACAATCTGTTTTTGGTATCCCTTCTTTGTTTGTAGTCCGTAATGTACCGTAAGTTCAAGGCTATCCAATTATCGGTAAGTTGAACGGCCAGGGTGGGTTTTATCGTTGCATTTTCAATATAATAACGTTCTACCATCTCTTGCCATTGTGCCATGGATTTTTCGGTATAGTCCGATAATATTTCATTTGCCTTTTCCAATATAATGGATTGGGCAAGTTCCATATTGGAGCCGTAAGTAATAAGAACATTAAGCTCATCCCAGACAAAGGGAAAATCCATGGAATAATTCTTAATGGGGCCTTTAAAGACAAATGCATTGCTAATTTTTACTATTCTTCCGGAATAATTGTCGCTACTGACCCATTCTCCTATTTCCATGAGGGTTGTGTAAATACTGTCTATATCGATAACATCACCTTTGATATTATTAATTTCAATTCTATCACCCGGTTTATAGACACGCACAAAGAAAATATAAAATGAACCTGCCATGCTTAGAATAAGTTCCTGGAGGGTAAAGGTTATCCCAGCGGTAAATAAACCAATGACAAGCGTGTAGTCCTTAATGTCATCCACGGTGAATGCCATGAAGACTATAAGCAAAATCAGAAAGTAGCCAAGGATTTCTACACCTTTTTGAGCTTTGTATCTAATGGAGTTGTCTTCAATTCGCTTTTTAAGTGTTTTTCTTAGTAAACCTATGATGAAGATAATGAGCAAGATCCACAATGCAAGTTTTATGAACTTTTGGACCATGGGATTCTCAAAAACCGTAAGAAAATGTTCCATTGGCAATCGGTTTATCTATTGTTGAAGAAGTCTCTAATGAGAGCCCTAGTTTGATTTTCGGTCATACTATCCACTTTTTCTACGGCAACTATTTTTTTACCGATTGTTGGATAGTTTTCTTCCAGTTCCTTTTTTAGTTTCTCATTAATATCCGCAGGGCCAAAAAGTGCCAGTGCATCACAGTCGGCTACTGCATGGGCCACCTCCTTGAAATATGTTTTAAATTGCTGTTTTTCCTTTTCCAAATATTTTTTTTCATGTGTTATATCTTGCGTTCCACCCCATTTGACCCTTGACCCAGAGGTGCTGGTTCTATTGAAAAATTCAACACCGGATTCTATTTTTTTCAAAGAGTCTTCGTTTTCATTCAAACGTACGATCAAAGCATATTTACTGTCCAACCAAATACCTATATTTTTCATTTGTTTGTTTTTATTGTTTGTCATAGGACAGATGCAATTATTCACATCATTTTATTTTGTTTACATAGGTGTTCATGAATCTTTGATTTCGCCAATAACCATCTCATTGGGTATTAAGACTTGTTATGGCTCATTTCATCTCCATAATTTTAATTTCTTTTAAGTTAGGTTAAATAAGGTATTTAAAGTATGATAATTGTCATTCCCTATGCGGTAGAATGAGAAAAGGTACTGTTGAATACATACTTAAATCCATAAGTACCGGTTTTTTAAGTATCCGCTCAATAAAACTCTTTTTGGTGTGTACCAAGGAGAAAAAATCTACCTCACTATTTTTTACATAACTGTCAATAACCTGTGCTTTATCCGTAAACTCAAAAATTGAGGTGAAACTAGGGTTCAAATCCTTAAAGGAAATTTGCAATAACTTTTTGTTGGATGTTTGCAGGGAAGACAGAAACTCTTCTTCTATAATGTGTACGATATGTAGTGATGCATCAAGGATTTTTAACAATTGCAAAAGAGGTTTTATGGTTTTTAGATTGCAGCCCTTTTTCAAGTCTGTAATGAAGGCTATTTTTTTTAGTAGTTTGAACTCTACTTGCTTGGGAACGGCCATGAGAGGGCATTTTGTCAAATTCCTGATGGTTTGTACCGTATTACTCCCCATAAAAATTTCCTTGGACCCGGTAGTTCCCTTGTTGCCCATGAACACTAAATCAACATTAAAAATTCCTATGGTTTCATGAATGGCCTCATTTAGAAACCCTTGCTTGGATAGCGTTTTAAATTCATGCAAAACATTCTTATCATCCAAGTGGATTTTATGGAACGTCTTTTTTAAATTCTCCATGGACTCGTTTTCCAATAGGCTGATTTTTTTATCAGTAAGATGATGTGACTTTGGTAGAATGCCCGTCGGTTTTTTGAAAACATGTAGTATATAAAAAATACAAGACTGGTTTGCCAACAGCTTGGTAGCGTAGAAAAGTGCATTATAGGCCTCATCTGAAAAATCAGTGGGCACAAGTATTTTAAGGGTCTTCATAAGGTCAAAGTTGTGGAATGACCATAAACGGAACCTTTACATGAAAGCCTATTTTTTTGATAGTGGGTTCAATAAAAAGTCGTTCCAAGAACGTATGTTTGTTTTGTATCATGACCAACATATCAACCGCTGTATGTTCCTGAAATTTGTTGATAGCGGTTATGATCTCATCATTTTCCACTTCATGAAATACACCGTTTTTACCTAATATTCCCTTAAGGGCATTCTGATTTTCGTTCTGATCGGAATCCAGTTCCAATTGGGTAAAAACATGCATAACATGAATTTTGGCATCCTGTTTATTCGCAATTCGCAAAAGGGAGGAAATCTTCTTTTCCGAATAGGAAACCTCATAATCCGTAGGAAATAGAATTGATTTTGGTGGTTTAAAATTATATTCTTTGGGAATTGCCAAGACTGGACATTTACTTTTCCTAATGGTATGTACCGTATTGGTCCCAAACAATATTTCCTCGGCACCTGTGGCACCTTTCGTACCCATAACGACCAAGTCAATTTTCTCTGCATCCGTCATTCGGCTTACTTCCTCGGTGAGCATGTTAAACGCGGAGTGCGTAATGAAGGAGTGCAATGGATTTTTGAACTCTGTTTCCAGCTTTTCCTTTAACTCTTTGAGGTTATTCTTGGACTCCTCGCGTATCATATCCCCAAGACCAATTTGTCCCGGGCTTCCCAAGATGTACTCCGTATGGTATACCGGGGGCATATAGGTGTTCAAGAGATAAAAGGTACAGGGTGTGTCTTTAAATAGCGAAACTCCATACGAAATCGCCTTATATGAATTATCCGAAAAATCTGTGGGTAAAAGAATACGTGTCATCTGTTTATTTTTATTGTTTTACATGGGTCAGATGTAATTATTCACATCATCTCATTTTGTTTGCCATAGGCGTTCATGAATCTTCGATTTCGCCATCCCGACTAGCTATCGGGACATCTTGGGGGTATCAAGACTTGTTATGGCTGATTTCATAGCCTTTGATTTTATGTATTTAAGGTACACAAACTTTTGCCCAAAATCCATGATAAATATCAATTCTTCATTCTTTTGAATTTAGTAACTTGGGTGTTAAAACGCTTAAAATTGAAGCATCCTTTAACTAAATTTTTTAATGCGGATTTAGTATTGCCATGAATGTTAAAGGTGTCTTTTCAAAACAAAAACTAGTAACAAATGAAGAGCTCGTTTAAGAATATAGTAGATTCTGAAATTCCCGTGCTCATAGATTTTTATGCTGATTGGTGCGGGCCCTGCAAAATGTTGGCTCCCATTCTTAAGCAAGTGAAGGATGCGATGGGGGACCGTCTGAAAATCGTAAAAATAGATGTGGACAAAAACCAAAAATTGGCCACAAAGTACAATGTTAGGGGCGTGCCTACCATGATGCTCTTCAAAAACGGCAAGCAGGTATGGCGGCAATCCGGGGTACTTCAAAAGAACGATATCCTTGAAGTAATCAGGGAATTTTCTTAGGAATCGCTCCCGCTTGCCAAAAGCCTATTTTTCCGGGAGGATTAGCAAAGGGATTTCTGAGTGGAATGCCAATTTCTTCACTACCGGTTCACCAATGACTTTTTCCCAAAAGGTATGATGGTGTCTTGTAATACCTAATATATCTGAAGTCTTGTTGTTGGTATACTGTCCTATAGTGTATGCCGTACTGGATTTGAAAGGAAGATCAACAAATGTAAAGTTTAAACCGGAAAGCCGTTCCTCCAATATATTTTTGTTGGTTTGTTGTGTTTCGTTCAGGGAGAACTCTTCCGTTACATGTATTATTTCAATGTTCGCATTCCAAATATTTACAAGTTCCAATAGACTGTCCAGTTCAAATTTGTCGTATCCCTTCATATAATCCGTAGAGTATAAGACAGTTTTCAACTTTTGAAAATTGAAGGAATCCGGTACGGCCAAGATGGAAATATTTGGTAATTTATCGATCACTTTTACCGTATTACTACCTAAGAACACCTGTTTGGCTCCTGTAGCTCCCTGGGTACCCATGATAATAAGATCCGCATCTTTTTCCTTTGCTATTTTTTGCATAGCTTCTTCAAGCGTGCTTCCCAAGGAAACCGTCTCAAAACTATGTTGTAGATTGTGATGGTTATTGTCTAGATAGGTGTGTATTTCTGCCAATTCCTTTTCTGAGTGCTGTGAAAGGGAATCGTAAATCACGTCCAATCTTTTGTGACTTTCAGTGCCCAAAGGTTTTAGAACACCTGGTTCATAGGCGTTCACGATGTAAAAATGGCACTTGACATCGGAATAGATCTTTAGGGCCGTAAAGATGGCGTTCCAGGCATTTTCAGAAAAATCTGTAGGTAGAATTATTTTTTTCATATGTTTAAATTTAGGTCAATAGCTTAATTCTTAAACATTTACTTTTGTATAGACATTCAACTTTTCATAACAAATCCCTTAATGAGGGTTTCATGGCTAAAATATTATGATTAACGAGGTAAGTTCTGCAATACCAAAAACGGAATTACCGGGTTTAGGGCAATTTGGTCCACGGTGGAGCGGTAGAGCATATCCTCCAAAAAAGAATGTCTGGAATTTACCATGACCAGCATATCCATTTTGTGTTCATGGGCGTAGTCCATTATGGCGATTCCCCTGTTCTTCACTTCCATTCTAATAAAGCTTAGTTTGGCCTTGGGCAGTGATCCCTTGAGGAACAACTGATTGTCCCTTTGCCTATGGCTCAAATCCTCAAAATCCGAAATGTAGAGCGAATGGACTTCGGACTTAAATCGGCCGGCCAAAGTATCCAATAGTTTTAGTTCCCTTCGTTTATAGGGAACCATATAATCTGATGGGAACAATATCTTTTTTGGCTGTGAAAATGTATAATCACTAGGAATGGCCAAAACCGGGCACTTTACATATTTAAAGACCTGAACGGTATGGCTTCCAAAAGTGATGTTCTTGTCAGCTGTTTGCCCTTTGGTTCCCATTAATACCAAGTCAATGTTCTTTAAGTTGACAAAGTCGTTAACACCGTCTACGAGAGATTCGAATACGGAAATAGACTCAAAACGATGCCTTGGATTATGTTTTTCTTTTATATTCTTTGAAATTATTTCCCCAAGCTTTTTTTCCGAAGCTTCATGGAACTTTTTCTTCTTAAAATCAATTCCCTCTGAATCGGGGCTCATTGCGTAGAGCTCATCGGCATACGCATGCATCAAATAAAAATTGGTGCGGTCGCATTTGAATAGGTCTAATGCAAAAGTGATGGCATTTTCGGCACTATCAGAAAAATCGGTCGGGATAAGAATGTTTTTCATTGCTCTTGATTTAACACCTTTAAAATTAATGGTTTCCCATTTTTAAAAGTATGACATTTATCATGCGATATACATAGGCACCTTCATAAGACACGCTTTAAATATTTGATTTTTAATGATATAAATCATGTTTTTTGTTTTCATATCAACGTACATTCAATGAATAAAACAGTTAAGCCATGAATAGAACAAAAGAAAACAAAGCAATTATGGGTACCATACTTTGGATGGTTCAGGAGACCTATAATAATCTGGTTGATTTTTAAAACCAAGAAAACCGGGAGGCTTTCAATAAGGAATTATTGCGTTTGATGCCACAGGTTAAAAATTATGTTGCTATAAGGTTGAAGAACGCAATACGTGCCGGTAAATTAAATAAGGGAATGTTCGATCCCAATGACTTTACGGACCAATTGTTTATTGAAGTTTATGACAATTGGGAACTTGTGAAAAATGAATATGGCCTTCGCCCTTTTCTTTTTAAAAAAGTAGATGACCTGTTAGATGATCGTTTGACCGAAGAGGAATTTGATCACATATTTTTTGAAAACATTGACACCTATTCCAAAAAGGAGTGGGATGCCATGGAGGAAGATTTTAGTACCGATGGTGATGGTGATTTGGTTCTATTGGAAGAGTTGGACGATAGTTCCTTGGACAGGACCAACTATTCATTGGACCATGTCTTTATAACCGAAGAGGAAAAGGGCCTTGCGCAAAAACTGGATGAAAGTTTGGACAAGGAGCGGGTTGAAAGGCATATGGATATGGTATTGGGTAAAATGTCCTTGCCCATGAGGTGCGTATTTGAATTATACACAGATCAAGGTTTCACACCAGATGAAATTGCAGATATGAGGAATACCACCTTGGAGGAAACAGAAAACCTTTTGTCCAGCGCCAGAGGATTATTGAAAAAAAGTTTCGTTAAGCGTTTTTTAATCGATAGCAACTAAGCAATACAAGATTTAGGCGACGCTAACCCCAAAAAAATGTCCTACCAAGGCGGTCAACCCCATGGCTATGGTACCCCAAAAGGTTACCCGGGCAACCGCATTTAGGATGCTTGAACCACCTGCTTTTGCCGCCATGGCCCCCAAAAGCACCAGGAAAAAAATGGCAAATCCATACAAGTAATACTCCATGTTTTCCAAGGGTAGAAAAAGTGTAACTAAGAATGGAAGTATCCCACCTATGGTGAATGCGGCGCCTGATGCCATGGCTGCCTGTAAAGGATTGGCTGCACTAATATCGTTGATTCCCAATTCGTCACGAATATGGGCTCCCAAGGCATCATGTGCCGTGAGTTCCTTGGCTACCGTTAGGGCAGTTTCTCTCTTTAAACCCCTTTCCTCATAGATTTGTGCCAAGCGCTTTAGTTCCAAATTAGGCATTTCCTCTAATTCCTCTTTTTCCCTTTTTATATCCGCTTTTTCCACATCGGTTTGTGAACTTACGGAGACGTATTCGCCGGCTGCCATTGATAAAGCCCCGGCAACTAGGCCCGCCAATGTTGCCAAAACCACTGGTTCCCTTATTTCACTGGCCGCAGCTACGCCAATAGCAATACTGGCTGTAGAAAGAATGCCGTCATTGGCTCCCAAAACTGCCGCTCGTAACCAATTGCTACGGTGTATATAGTGGTTGTCCAAGTAATTATCTAATTCGTTAGGTTCGGACATGGTTATTTTATTTAAAATGAAGGTTTTGGTCGTTACTTAATTCCTATCAATTAAAAGTATAAAATTTATTGTGGTGGCCCGATTGCTTCCGGTCAATTAATTCTTTCGAGAGACATTCATAGATTTTATCATACCCTTCCCTTTCTGCCAAATTTTGTGGGCTTTATCCTTTTTTCATTTTTGTCAGGTAGGACGCACCATATTTCAATAATAGACTCACAATCTGCATTCTATTGATATATGCAGCTAGTGCCAATGGAGATAAAGCATATTTGGAATGTTTGTTTGCCAAATTTTCCGTCAAGCCCCCAAGATAGCTCTTAAATTATGAGTTTTGGTCTGTAATAATCGTCTCATGAAAGGAAAATTTTTTTAATTCGATCGCTTTTTGAAATACCTCCTGTGGCCCGCCGTAGGCTATCATCAAAAATACTTAACTATAATTTTCATCCTTTAAATCGAGTACTTTCGGATTTTGGAAATCAGTTCAATTACTTCTTTGACAGATTTTGATTTTTAAAATCAGCTTGGGGCTAAATGCAATTTTATTAATGAGAATAAGCTATAATTGATTGAAATGTAATCTTTTATATAAAATTATGGATTCTAATCTCAATTCCTAAAGAATTGTTAATCAAAGTCAGTTGTAATCCGAGGTACATTTATAAGGCGTATATATTTAGAGCTTACAAAGTGGGATGTAAAGTTCGCCCGTTGCCAAAAATCGTTAAAGAAAAACTGTATTTTGTTATTCGGATTTATGGAATGTAAATATTTTAGAGGTTTATCTAATTTGAATTGGAAACGTGAAATTTGAGTTCACTTATGAAGTTGAAAAAGTTGTCATGGAAGTGGTAAAAAGGACCATGGATTCCATGGATATCCCAGTTGAACGAATTCATGAAGATTCGATTATACTATCTGGGGAAATCGAGGAAAAGGAGATGCAGGCACTTTCCAAGGGTTTGGCCCCCTATGGAATAAAGATCAATGCCGGCAATACATTGTCATTACTGGATCAAATAAAGGCCCTTATAAAAAAATATGTTCGAGGGGATTATGATAGGAATATTTCTATATCCAAAATGCTTTCGGAAGAATTGGGTTATAGTTATTCATACCTATCCAACCATTTTACGTCGAAAACCTTTACTACGATTGAAAATTTTTATGTGTTGATCCGCATTGAAAAAGTGAAGGATCTATTAATGCAAGAAGATAAAACATTGTCCGATATTGCTTTTAGCCTAAATTTTAGCAGTGTACCTCATTTATCCGGCCAATTCAAGAAGGTTACCGGTTTGACGACAACACAATATTTGAAAATAAGAAATAACACTATAAACACCATTTAACGGAAAATTGTATGAATAAAATGAAAATTTTGCTGGTAGACGATGATGAGGACGACAGGGAGTTTTTTGCCGATGCCTTGGTAGGAGTTGACTTAAATACCCAATTAGAGCAATTGGACAACGGGAAAAGTTGCTTGGATTACTTAAGGCAGCAAATGAAGAATTTACCCAATCTAATTTTCCTAGACCTTAACATGCCGATAATGAACGGATTTGAGTGTTTGACCGAAATTCGAAAGAATCCGTTGCTGAAGGATTTGCCCATTGCAATTTATTCCACTTCGTCGTCTGACAAGGATATTGAACGCACATTTCTGAACGGTGCCAATATCTACATCAAAAAACCTTCCAGTTTTGAGGACTTGAAGAAATCCCTGGCCCAAGTGATAAAAATGAATTGGGCCTATCATATGGATGATTTTAAGAAGGAAAACTTTCTATTAAGAATTTAAAAACCCATATTTAATAGGTGTCCTTGAGAATTCTTTTAGATGGACAAATTACAAGTTACCCAATAAATTTCCCAATGATATGCCGGACAGAATTGAACTGAGGAACCGAATTTCAGAGTTGGAACTGTCCAACTTATTTAGGGAGAAAATCTTGGATCGTAGCAATAATGTTATTGCCTACTTAGAACCACTTTTCAATGATAGGGGTGATATAGAGGATTTTACCATTAAGTATGTCAACAACCGTATAGAGGAAATCACAGACTTGAAAGTCAATGAAATGATTGGTTTGCGATGGTTGGATTATGACCAACAGGTTATGGAAAACGGCGTTTTTGACAGGGCCAAAAAATGCTATTCCACTGGGGAAACTATCAATTATACGGCCAAATTTGTCTTTGGAAGTTTGGCGGTATGGTTCAGTGCTAGGCTGGTTAAACTAGAGAATGGGGTGGTCAATTTTTTAAAGGATATTACCAAAGAAAAGGAATACGAGCGGCAATTGGAGATACAGAATAAGTTGCTCCTAAAAGCTGAATATGTTGCAAGCACGGGCAGTTTTCGATGGGATTTAACCAATGGCACGTTGTCCCTTTCCGAGAACGTCTATAAACTTTTGGGTTACGACGCTCCTTTTGCTGCGAATCCAACCCTGGATACCATATTGAAATTTGTGCATGAAAAGGATATGATATGGGTCAGGTCGATCATAGCAAAAACGCAGGAAACCAAGGAAAGGATCGATATAACCTTTAAGGTCAAAACCAGAACAAGGGAGGTAAAATATATCAATACGATCGGGGAGTATTATCCAACCCAAAATAATTGGTACATGGTAGGTGTTTTTAAGGATGTCACCAGACAGATAGAACACGAATCCCTTTTGCAAGCCAAAAATGCCGAATTGAAAAAGATAAATTCTGACTTGGAGGCCTTTAACCGTATTGCAAGCCATGATTTACAGGAGCCCCTGCGAAAAATTCAGATGTTCATTAGTAGATTGAATGTGGAAGAAAGGGAAAGGATGGGGCCCAGATCTCAAAATTATCTTGAAAAGATAACTTCTTCAACGGAGCGAATGCGAAATTTGATTTCCAATTTATTGTCCTACTCCAGAATAGAGGATGTGGAGGACAAGCCCGCAAAAATCGACCTTAACGAAATCTTAAACGATGTGTTGGAAGATTTGGGCGAACGGATCTGTGAAACAAATGCCTCCATCAAGGCGGATAAACTTCCGGAAATTAATGGGGTTCAATTTCAGATGGAACAACTTTTCTCAAATCTTATTGGAAATTCCTTAAAATACATGGCAGCAGAAACCGTTCCAGTGGTTGCCATTAAGCACAGCAGCATAACGGTTGACGCCTTAAACCAAATCCCCAAGCTTACAGCAGGAACCTATCACAAGTTGGAATTTATTGACAACGGTATTGGCTTTGATGACCAATACGGGGAAAGGATTTTTGAGATTTTTCAAAGGCTGCACGGTAAAAATGAATATTCAGGTACCGGACTTGGATTGGCCATTTGCAAAAAAATCGTGGAAGCGCACAATGGAATAATTACGGCGACCAGCAAGAATACCGAAGGAGCCGTATTCACGGTTTATTTGCCCTCGTTATCTAAATAGCGCCATTCCCCATTTAAGTGATAACGGAATGAAATGTTATAACAAAAACTGAAAATGTTATAACATAAATCATCGGTTAATCAAGATTTTTGGGATTCAAAATAATAGGTGATTCTAACATCACTTTTTAAAATCTTAAATCAGTCAACCATGAACACTACACACGCAAAATTAAATCAGCTTAATAATAGTCTAGGAGGAAGTATTTCGATATTCGATACGGAACGTATATTAATGTTCGATAACCATAAAGGAACAGGACGCGTCCAGTCCGTGGAGCTGGAATCAGGTATAGGGTATAGCCAATTCGATTTAAAGACTATGGAAACAGTCAATTTAAACCTGAAAAACCCTTCCACACGCGGTTTGTTTTTCATTTATTGCCTAGAAGGAAATTTTACCCTAAAGTTACCTGCGAGTAAGTCTTCCATTGAGGTGGATTCTTTAAGGACGGTAATTCTTGGGGGTATGGAAGAGGAAGTGAATATCGAATTGGAACCTGGAAAGAAGGTCCATTTTTCAGTTATTCAAGTTTCTGATGATTTTACTTCCGAAACTTCAGTGGAGAAAACCGAAAAATTAAAAAATCAGCTTTTTTCCCAATTTTTAAAGAACAAAAAATATGAATATGTTGGAACGGTCAATCTAAAGATTAAGGAGCACTTGCTTCAAATAAAGTCAATTTCCCAAACTGGTGTGGTCCGAAAATTATTGATTGAAGGGCTAGTTCACTTTACTTTGGCATTGGAGATTCTACATTATAAAAGTGATAATTCTAAAAAATCCTTACATGATTCCACATTAACGAAGCGAGAGATGTTGCGCGTAGAGGATGCCATTGCGGAAATCAGGACAAAGCCGGAGTTTCCTTACTCTATAGAATATTTTGTTAGAAAGTACGGATTGTCCGCAGCAAAATTGCAATCTGGTTTCAAGGTGTTTACAGGCTCAACAGTGGCAAGTTGCATTAAGAACCAACGTTTGGATTTAGCTGAAAAATTAATTCAGGAAACGGACCTTAACGTCTCCGAAATTGTTTACACCATTGGTTTTTCCAGTCGTAGCTATTTCTCGAAAATATTTAACAAACGCTTTAAGTGTTCTCCTAAAGTGTATTTGACGAAAGCGCGTGGCACCAAGCTCTCGGCCTAATTTTTTTTAGAAGGATTGAAACAATGTGTTTTGGTTTAAATCTATATGGACAATTATTTCAAACTTTTGGGATAATGAACAGGTAAAAGGACTGATAACTTTGAATTAAATTATCAAATGATGAGCGAATCAATGCAGCATAAAAAAGCCGGCCTCTTCGTTGAGGTTAAAAAGGATATTGAGTCCAGATTACAACTCTTGAATTTATGGAAGAAAAGTATCCGCACACAGTTCGATTTAATCCTGTCGAAGAACCCTATCGATGAGATTAAAGATCTTATATTACAGATAGATGAGGCTATTTCAAAAAACATAAAATTAAGGGATGCCATTTATATTGAAGAGAACCAAGATTTGAATGGTAGGGCAAGAGGACAATTGAATTCCTTGATAATAAGCTCTTTGGGAGTTTTGAACGACAATGCGGAAAGGGAAGTGGAAACTTTAAAAACGGCCATGTCCTATATAGGTATCAAAATAACCGATGAAGGCTTGTCCTTTTTTAGGAAAGCGGTCTAATTACTAATCTTGTGTAGTTGATTAGTGTGTTTGTGCCTCGTTCAAACATAAATCCTTCACAATGGACCAAAATATCCGTACCGATGCTGAATCTGCCTTATAAAATGTAGAAAGCGTTATAAGGTTCCTTTCAAAATCTATCAGACTTTCAGAAGTTTTACCGGAAGTTTTAGGTGAGAAGAAGGCCATGTGCCACCCTTTGAATACTTCTTTTTCTGCGGGACCTTCCCATACAAGATTTACATTGGTATGTCTTTCGTCCCCTTGAATTTTTTTCAAGAGGTCAAAAATTCCTTTTTTCGCCCCGTGCAGCGTCTGTACAAAAAGTCCGTTGTGGTATACCAAACAACCGGTTATGGAGTGGGTTTTGTTGAATTCATTGGCGGTTTTAAGAATATCGTTCAGGTCTTTAAGAGAAACATTCTTTTTTGCCTGGGAAGTGTAGGTTAGTTCGTGCATTTAGCCAATGGATTTTGACGCCCAAAGTAATATAAATTTGGGTAGGAACGTACGTATTTCGGAAGTTTTTATTGACCCAAAAATTGAACGAATGTGTTCATTGAACAAATAAGATTTTCTCTTTATCTCAATCCTACAAGAGAAAACTTTAAAACAATCTAAATTGAAATTAGAAATTGAGGTTCAATTTTGGTCGTACCTTTGGACATTTGAGCTAAATGAGAAAGACATTTATGCAGTAAGGTCTTCAATTGATTGAATGAAGAGGGTTTCTTTAAATAAAGGGTAGCTCCCATTTTTTTTAGTCTTTCTACATCTTTTTCATGAAAAGAGGTGGAGTAAATGATTACTGGAATATTCGAGAACGACTCTAAATCCCGAATGTCGGCCAGGCATTCGAATCCGTCCATCATGGGCATTTTTAAATCCAAGAAAATGGCATCGGGTTTTTGGTGCTCACTGTTCAATAAAAAGGACATGAGGTCTACCCCGTTACTAAACTCCTCAATTGTAGTGGCAATAGGAATTTCACCTAAGGCATCGGAAAAAAATGCTCTGTCGTCACTATCATCGTCCGCCAAATAGATTCTTTGTATGGTCTGGCTCATTTATGCATTCCTAGTTTTTGATTGGGTGCAAGATATCATCGAATAGAATTCCTAGGTACAGCAATACGTTTAATTACTAACTCAAAAAGAATTATGTTTTTTCTATAGGAAATCCATCGGTCCTAAAAATATGTCCAAAAATTGTTTGGAGGCACCCAAATGTTTGATCAGGGTTCGTTATTTTTACTTTAGAACTCCATATCATTCCAAACATACTAAAGGTTCAACCATGTATATCAAAAACTCCGTTAAAGCGCTCCTTTTTTTATTGCTTATCAATGTTAACCTTATCCATTCCCAAAACCCCAATTTTTCGGGTATTGCCAAGGACCTAAATGGCTTGGAGTTCCGTGCTATTGGTCCGGCACTTATGGGTGGAAGAATTGCGGATATTGCCGTAAGCCAAAAGGATCCAAGTATCTGGTATGTTGCCGTGGGGTCCGGCGGTGTGTGGAAAACGCAAAATAACGGAATAACCTGGCATCCCGTTTTTGAAGATCAGTCCTCCTATTCCATAGGCTGCGTGACCATTGACCCCAACAACTCCCAGACTGTTTGGGTAGGAACCGGTGAGAACGTAAGCGGCAGACATGTAGGCTGGGGAGATGGTATCTATAAATCGAACGATGGAGGTGCCACCTGGACATCCATGGGTCTGGAAAATTCCGAGCATGTAGGTAAAATATTGGTGGATCCCAGAAACAGCAATGTGGTATTGGTGGCCGCTGAAGGCCCATTGTGGTCTTCGGGCGGGGACCGCGGTGTCTTTAAAACCACCGATGGCGGACAGACTTGGAACCAGGTCCTTAAAATTGACGAGCATACGGGTGTTACCGATATTGAGTTCGACCCGGAAAATCCAGATGTTGTCTATGCCGCGGCCTACCAACGAAGAAGGCACATCTGGGCCCTGCTATCCGGTGGACCAAAATCAGGAATCTATAAATCCACTGACAACGGTGACACCTGGACCCAAAAGACCACAGGGCTGCCCAAAGGGGATATGGGCAAAATAGGATTGGCAGTTACACACGCAAATCCAAATCTGGTATATGCTACCATTGAAGCGGATGCTGCCGAAAAGGGATTTTACAGCTCGGCCGATAAAGGAGAAAGTTGGGAAAAACGCAACGATTATATATCCGGAGGAACGGGACCACATTACTATCAGGAGATCGAGGCGTCACCAACGAATCCCGATTTGATCTATCAAATGGATGTCTTCATTAGGGTAACCCGGGATGGCGGCAAAAGCTTTAAGGTTTTGGGCACAGGTCGTGAAAAGCATAGCGATAATCACGCTCTTTGGATCGACCCGAACAATGGCAGGCATTTGCTCGCAGGAACAGATGGCGGACTTTACGAAACTTTTGATGAGGGCAGTACATGGCGGCATTTTCCAAACCTGCCCATTTCACAGTTTTACAAGCTTTCCTTGGATAATGCCCGTCCTTTTTACAATATAGTGGGAGGCGCGCAGGATCTAGGCACCTTGATCGGCCCCTCCCGGACGATGAATACTGAGGGCGTTCGCAATCAGGATTGGTATGTGCCTTTGGGCGCGGATGGTTACGACAATGCGTTCGACCCCACGGATCCCAATACCGTCTATATGGAAATCCAGGAAGGCAATTTGTATCGGCATGATAGGAAAACGGAGGAGGGAATGGATATTCAGCCCCAGTCAACCGATGGTATGGCCGACAGATGGAACTGGGACAGTCCGTTATTGATCAGCCCCCACAATAACAACAGGATATATTACGGCTCGCAACGATTGTGGCGTAGTGACGATAAGGGAGATTCCTGGCAACCGATAAGCGATGATTTAACGACCAATCGAGTACGTTATGAATTGGATATGATGGGCAGGGTCTGGAGCGTGGATGCCCTGTATGACACGGGAGCCATGTCCAAATATGCCACTTTGACCTCTATTGCAGAATCTCCTAAACAGGAAGGTTTATTGTATACGGGTTCCGATGACGGATTGATCTATGTAAGCGAGGATGGAGGCCAGACCTGGCGGAAAAGTGGGGCCTTGCCCAAAGTTCCTGAGCTTTCCTTTATAAACGATATCGAAGCATCCGCTCATGATCCAAATGTTGTGTTCGTTAGCGCGGATGTCCATAAAATAGGGAATTACACCCCGTATTTGTTCATGAGTACGGACCGTGGCCGTTCGTGGACTTCCATAGTGGGCGACCTGCCCAAGGAGACCATCGTATGGGTTATAAAGCAAGACTATGTCGATTCAAACCTATTGTTCATTGGCACGGAATATGGCATTTATTTCTCCCCGAATAAAGGGACAAATTGGATTCCCTTAAAATCAGGAGTGCCCACGATTCCGTTTCGGGACATCGAATTGCACCCAAGGGACAACGACTTGGTGGGAGCGTCCTTTGGAAGGGGATTTTTTGTACTGGACGATTACACCCCGTTACGGGGATTGGGTAAAAAAATATCGGATAAAAACAATCAACTATTCCCGGTACGGGATGCGTGGTGGTACGTACCAAATGTCCCTATGCAGGCCAAGGGCATGCCCACTTTGGGATCCACAAGCTTTGCCACGGACAATCCGCCTTTTGGTGCCACATTCTCTTACTGGATAAAAGATGTGCCAAAAACGGGCAAGACCTTACGAAGCGAAAAGGAAAAGGAGCTGAGGTCGAAGAATATGTCGGTTCCCTTTCCAGGCTGGGAAGCCCTGGAAGAAGAAAAGGGACAGGAAGATGCCAAGGTGCTCTTTTTGATATCGGACCAAAACCAAGAACCTGTACGATGGTTGCAAGGCAAGTCCGGTAAAGGGCTACAACGTACCACGTGGGATTTGAGGCGTTCGGCGCCCAACCCCATAGATTTGTCCGTTCCGGATTTTAGGCCGCCTTGGGCGGGAGAGGACCAAGGTCCTTTGGTTTCACCGGGCACTTACAGCGTTCAAATGTATGTGTTGTTTGACGGGGAATTGCAACCCCAGGGAACACCGGAAAGCTTTAAGGTGGTACCCGTACACAATGAAAGGGAAAATATGGCACATGGGGACATTCAGCTTTTTCAGGATAGAACGGCGGAGCTTTCCAGACAAATTTATAATGCGGGCGAAAAATTGGGTGAATACGGTAATCAGATCAGGCACATGAAGGAAGCCTTGCTGAAGACCCCTTTGGCCAAGGAGACCCATTTCAATCAGTTGAAGGAGTTAGGGCTTGAGATAAGTTCCCTACGAAAGGCTTTATATGGCAATCCCGTAAAACAATCCTTGGACGAGCCCACGCCTCCTTCCATTAGATCTAGGGTAGGACAGGTAGCAGGGGCTCATTGGGAAACGACACAGGAACCTACCAAAACACAAGTGACGAACATTGAAATCGCTTCAAAAGAGTTCAATACCTTCAAACAAGCCTTGAAGGAATTAAATAGTTCCATGGAAGCTTTTGAAAAAACCTTGGAGGAATTAAAGGCACCCTATACACCCAATAGAAAGTTATAAGTCTTGGACGATGTGTTTTTCAACGGAAGAGTTTGGCGATGTAAAATTGGTAGAGACCTATTACCGTTTGGATCACAACTATGTGTATGCCGAACCTGAAAATGAATACAACCGTTATTTTAACAATGGATTCGCGCACAATCGGTCCTGGATCATTACGGAGGAAAACCCGAACATATTAACCAATGCCCTATGGGGAATCATACCCCATTACAAGTTCCATGTAGAACCGCAAGAATATTATAAGGATACGATAAAATATGGGTCTGGGCTGAACGCGAAATCAGAAAAACTTTTCAACTCCGCCAATTACAAAGGCTTCAAGAAATGTATTGTACCGCTAAAGGGATTTTTTGAACCCCACACCGCAAGAAATAATTTTAAAATCCCTTTTTATTTTAAGCGAAAAGACGATAGCCCGCTCAGTCTGGCGGGGATTTACACTACCATCTCCGACGGCACAGTTACATTCTCCATACTTACAAAAAGCGCGACCCCATTGTTCCAAAAAATCCACAATAAAAAAAACAGGCGACCGGTAATTTTACAGGAAATGGATATTGAGGTTTGGCTGGACCCCAACTTGAAAGAGGCAGAAATTATAAACGTGATCGAGGATGATCTACCCGATGAGGAATTGGAGACTTGGCCGATCAGCAAGGACATCTATAGGGGCAATTTGGGACAAAGACCGGATATTACTTCGCCAGTTTCCTATGCGGAATTGGAGATAGTATATTAATAAACACTTTGACAGCATTCAGGATAAAGCTCTCGTCCAGTTTTGGACTTGGATAAAGATTATATAAAAAAAGGGCCCTCAATCTCTTGAAAGCCCTTTGTTTGCTAGTAGCGGGAACTGGACTCGAACCAGTGACCTTCGGGTTATGAGCCAAAGAAGAACTGGTTTTATATGATTTCATATGTATTCATATGTCTAATAATCAGTTACTTAACTTTTTTAAAGAATCAGTAAAAATCATAAAAACCCTCAAAATGTTTTAGGTAAAATTTTTACATTGTAGTTACTTAAGCAATATTTCCACCTAAAATGGCTTCAATAAAGATAGTTCTTTGGAAACATGATCAAAAAAGGACGGTACTTAGCCATTCGAATTACCCAGAATAGAAAAACGAGATACATTTTTACTGGAAAATATATTTTGGAAAAGGATTGGGATAATGTTTTGGGCAGGGTCAAAAAGTCCCATATAAATTCGGCAAGACTGAACAATTATTTACTAAAAAAATTGACAGAGGTAGATAGTATTGCTTTGGAAGCCGATGCTTCCAAAGAGTATATTTCTAGTAAACAAATAAAGAATAAAGCAAAACATAAAGGTCGTACTGTCTCTTTTTTCCAGTTTGGAGCAGAAAGGGTTACCAATAGATATCAGGCAGGGAAATTTTCTACATGTAAAGGGGAACTTTCTATGTTAATCAATGTACACGAGTTTTTAAAGTGGAATCGTTTTGAAGAAAGAGAATTGGTAATTAATGGTATTAAGGAAAGGCGACGAATTAGAGTTGGAAGCTCTCGTAAATTTGGCTATAATTTCCTTGAGCATGTTAAGGAGGAGTTTAGTAGAGATAATTCTTTGTATTTTGAAGACATAACAGAAGCCTTTTTAAGTAATTTCAAGGTATTCTGTATTTCTTATTTGGAACATAAGACCCGGACTGTTACAAACCACCTTATTTATATACGTACACTTTTTAATGCTGCAATTAAGGAGGGAATTGTAGAAGCTAAACACTATCCATTTGCTGGAGAGAAGGAACGAATACGAATCAAACCTACCCAGAAAATTGGTTTGACCAGGGAGGAAATTGAACGAATTGAAAAGGTATCATTGAAGAAAGATAGTCCCATTTGGCACACTCGTAATGTTTGGTTATTCTCGTTCTATTTTGCCGGGATCCGTATATCTGATGTACTTCAAATGAAATGGTCGGATTTAATGGATGGCCGACTCTATTATACGATGAACAAGAATGAAAAGCCCTTAAGTCTAAAAATACCCGAACATGCCGAAGGAATATTGAATTTTTATAGACCATCTCAACGCTCTCAGGATGATTACATTCTTCCTTATTTAAAGCATGCGGACCAAAAAAGCAAAAGGGACATATTTGTAAAGACACGTAATGGAATCGCTGTTCTTAATAAATATCTTAAACAACTTGCTAAAAAATGCAATATAACCAAGAACCTTTCTAATCATATTGCTCGCCATTCTTTTGGAAACATTGCTGGCGATACCATTTCTCCTCTAATGTTGCAAAAATTATATCGTCATAGCGATTTAAAAACAACCATAATGTATCAAGCCAATTTTATTCACAAAGATGCAGATGATGCGTTGGATGCCGTTCTGAACTCATAATGAAATGAATTTTTTTTGAATGTAGGATATATTGAAATGACTCAATTTTCCATTTATTTTGTAATGTTTAGTTCATTCAATTTTGAGAATCTAACATATCTCTAGTAACAACCGTTCTGAACCCTAAGTGTTCCATGGAAGAATCGATACTTGTAGCCATTCTGGCAGAAATACGGTAGCTTGCACAATATGATTCACTGCATAAAAAAGAACCTCCTTTAATCACTTTTTCTTGAGCTATGGGATTATTTTTATTATAGGGGCTTTCAGCGCCTTTAGGATTAAGAGTTATTTGATTGGTTGACTTTAAGTTTTCATAATAATTAGAATTGTACCAATCGCTCGTCCATTCCCAGACATTTCCGGCCATATCAAATAGCCCAAAATCATTTTTTGGATATTGTTGAATAGGGGCCAGACTTTCAAAACCATCCAATTTGGAGTTGGATACAGGAAATTCGCCCTCCCAAGTATTTGCATATTCGTTAAGCTTTTTAAGTTCATTGCCCCAATAAAATAAAGCTTCGTTTTGACCGCCCCTTGCTGCATATTCCCATTCAGCTTCTGTTGGTAGTCTTCTGCCGGCCCAATTACAATATGCCATAGCATCTTCATATGAGATATGAACTACTGGATAATTTTCTTTTCCATCTATACTGGAATCTGGTCCATTTGGATGTTTCCAATTAGTTCCTATTTTCCACTCCCACCATTGTGAGTAATCGAACAAATTTGGAACACTAGTTTTAGTTTTCTTGAACACCAAAGATCCAGGTTGTAAAATTGAATCATGTGGTTTCACTGCTCCAGGAGGGAGTTGTTTTTTAATTTCCTCCCAATCGATTTCTCTTTCTGCTATGGTTATATAACCAGTTTCCTCAACAAATTGAGAAAATTGTTCATTAGTCACCTCGTTTTGATCAATAAAAAACCCATCAATTTTAACTGTCTGACTAGGTCTTTCATGTTGCATTGCCATTTTATCTCCAAATAAAGCTCCTTGTTCAAAAATCCCATCAGGTATCCAGACCATTCCTTCTGGTGCTTCCGAATTTTCTTGGTTATTTAATTCAATGTTATGGGTAAAATTTTCAGATTTTTCAGATTTTTTATTAGAACAGGAAAAGAATATAAGACCAAATGTTGAGATAATTAAAACATTTTGAGTTACACATTTGTGTTTATACCTTGAGTAATGCATGAGTTAAGCTTTAAATAATTTATTCAGATAGGTTAAATTATCTTATCGTTTTATTTCTGACTTTTTTGATAATCCTCGTATAGCTTCCTCATCTCTTCAGGAGATAACTTCCAATATTCAATAAACGGATTTTCCTTGACACGTTCATTATAGTCCTCAATGAACTGCTGGTTCAATGAATCATTATCCCCATATTTACTCCGAAGCTCCTCAAGCTCCTTATGCAATCCCTCCTGTATTTGGGCATACTCTGGATTTCCATAGATATTGTTCATTTCACTAGGATCTTTCTCCAAATCATATAGTTCCCATTTATCCAGGTCATAATAAAAGTGGATAAGTTTATATTTATCCGTAGTTATCCCATAGTGTCTTCTTACATCGTGTTCTGAGGGATGTTCATAATAATGATAATAGTGTGCCTTTCTCCAATCCTTTGGCGTATTTCCTTTTAATATAGGTACCAAACTTTTACCCTGCATATCATCTGGAATATCGGTTTGGGCGATATCCAAAAAGGTTTCGGCAAAATCTAGGTTAGAAACCAAATCGTTATTGACCGTACCCGGTTTTACTTCTCCTTGCCATTTAACTATTAAAGGCGTACGTAAAGACTCCTTATACATCCACCTTTTATCGAACCAACCGTGCTCTCCCAAGTAAAATCCTTGATCCGAAGTATAAATGACAATGGTATTCTTATCAAGTCCAGCTTCTTTTAAATAATCTAGCACATTACCTACCCCTTTGTCCACACCTGCAACACATGCAAGATAATCTCGCATATAACGCTGGTATTTAAATCTGGTAAGGTCATCCCCTTTTAAGTTGGCTTTTTTGAATTCCTCGTTGATAGGCTTATAGATGAAATCCCATTTCCTTTGCTGTTCCTCGGTAAGACCCGCTTGGGGACCATCCGTAATCTTCAAATCCTGCGCCATTTTCATGGCATCGGAAATGGACATATAGTTCATCCCTGCTATTTCCCTGTTCCCGGAGTAATCATCGAATAGCGTTTTAGGTTCTGGAATTTCAACCCCTTCATACATACCAAGTTCTTCAGGTCCTGGTTGCCATTGCCTATGAGGGGATTTATGGCCTAAAAATAACATGAAAGGCTGTTCTTGGGTCTTTACCGAATCTATCCAATCAATAGCCTTTTCGGTAATGATATCCGTCGTATAACCTTCCAATTGGTATTGCCCTTCCTCATTAACGAATGTGGGGTTGTAATAGGAACCCTGACCCGGAAGAATGTCTATATAGTCAAAACCTTTAGTAGGCGTTTGACCTAAATGCAATTTCCCCAATACACCTGTCTTATATCCAGCCTGCTGCAAAAGTTCCCCGAAGGTCTGTTGGTCAAAATCAAATTTGGAACCTATGGTGTTGTCTATAAATCCATTCTGGTGGCTATATTTTCCGGTCAGTATCGCCGCTCTGGATGGTCCGCAGATCGAGTTCGTTACCAAGCACCTATTGAACAGCATCCCTTCATCCGCAATACGGTCTATATTAGGTGTTGGCGCTATCTGCTCCAACCTGCCTCCATAGGCGCTGATGGCCTGATAGGCATGATCATCACTGATGATGAAAACTATGTTAGGTCTTTTTTTAGGTTCTAAACTTTCCTCAGCTACATCCTTTTTTTCTCCGCAGGAGGCAAAAAGGAATAACACTAAAACTAATTTTACAATTTTCATTCTCTGTTCCTGGTTTTATACCTAACGTAATTAAAGCAAGGTGTTTGATTAGAATTTAATTAAATCTTCAGAAGGGTTGTATCCTATTCTTTGTGTATTTATTTGAAGAATTTGGCCTTTTTTTAAAGGTATTGTACCTCCCAAGTAAACTTTCCAAGGTTTTGAAACTTTAACTTTTGTATTATTGCCATTCCCCATTACGTAGGCGAAATCCCAACTTTTCATTTTTTTGGTTATTACCGTATCCTTTACCTGGCCATCAAATATGCGATATCCAATTGATGCCCCAGGTTCTTGGTTTGTAATTTGAATACCTTCTTTTAGTTTCTTCAGTTTGGGACTTTTTGTTGTAAGTGGTTTATTTTTGCCCTTCCACCAGTCGTTCATAACCATATCAGATTCACAAACTTGAGCTTTATCATCCATACGGCTCAACCAATCAAATAAAGCCTTTTTCAATTCATCCTTCTTGCTTTGATAATATTTATTTTTGGCTAGATTGTTTATCTCGTCAGGGTCTTTGGTTGTATAATACAGTTCTTCAACTTCTTTTGGTGTATTGAACCAATCTTCTAAATAAGGATTATTTATTTTTCCAGAATCCCTAAGGTCTAAGATTTCTTGCATGCTTCCCATTTGTTTTCGGTAAGCGAGATCTTGATATTTTGAGACTTCGGGATGAAAATTATATACATATCTAAAGGTTCCATCGGAAACTGAACGGACCCGATCATATTTATTAGCCATTCTGTCCCTTGCTGCAAATACATATTTATTTTTTTCGGAAGTACTATACTCCCCAAGAAAAGCTTTACCTTCTAAGTATTCTGGAGGTTTGATACCTGCTATGGACAATACGGTTGGGGCAAAATCAATTGAGCTTATCAAATCATTGTTCGTTGTTCCTGCACTTTTTCCATTTGGTAATTTAACAATGAAAGGGATATGGGTACCTCTCTCTAAAATTTCCCTTTTCATCCAAGGTAAATTACCCCCATGGTCACTAAAAAAAAATACATAGCTATTTTCGTATACTCCGTCTGCTTTTAATTTCGCAATGACCTCACCTACATCATCATCCATTTGTTCAATTCGGGTATACATTGCTGCCATATCATGCCGCATCATCTTGGTATTTTCATAATACAGTGGCAGGTTCATTTTTTCGACATCGTAGTATAATGAATCGGGCGGCGAAATGATTTGTGACTCGTGTGAAATTGCCAAGTTGAATACACTGAAAAATGGTTGGTTTCCTTCTCTGTTTGTGTAAGATGCAGCAACACTACTTTCATCCCAAACTGTTACAGGTTCTTCAAATTGATAATCCTCTTTTGCGTTGTTTGTGGTGTAATACCCCACTTTTCTCAAAAACTCTGGAAATGCTTTAACTCCTACAGGTAATACCGCGGAATGGCTTGGTACACCCTCGGGCATTAAATCGGGTCTATTGCGCGTTCTCATGTGCATAGTACCGATATTGATTTGATTCATGCCCGTTATTATAGATGATCTACTAGGTGCACATACTCCAGCTGTAGTGTAGACATGTGTAAATCGAATACCTTCAGAAGCAAGCTTGTCAATGTTTGGTGTCCTAACTATGGGGTCACCATATGCGCCTATAAAGGGTGAAATATCCTCGCAGACAATCCAAACAATGTTTGTTTTGGTTTGTGCTAATATCATTTCAGCAAATCCAAGGCAAAAAAGTATAGTAATACTTTTCAAAAGAAAAAGAAGAAACCTCATTCTAACCATATTATTGGTCTATAATGGAATGAGAAGAAAATGAACAATGCATAGACATCTAAATCAAAAAAGATTCAGAATTTATTTAAAATATTTTGGGGAATTAAGAATAAAGAAATTCTCTTAGACTCAGATTTATTGGATTTTTTTTAAAAAATCTAACATGTAAAAATTAACAAAAACACTTGTTGATTACTATATACTCAATAAAATAGTATATTTGATAACTATGTGATAAAAAATAAAGCATCAAAATACCTATTTAATAATTATATCAATACGCATTAAATTATATAGCCAAAAGGCTGAACTATTTTTAAATGGAAAAGGCTGAAAAGATAGAAAATATTGAAAATCTAGCCGAGAAAGAAGCTTGGAGAGACTTACGTAAGGGAGATATCAATGCTCTCGGCGAGCTTTATGATTTATTTGTGGACAAGCTTTTTTACATAGGTATGAACATTATTAGAGATCGTGAAATTGTTAAGGATCAAATTCATGATTTGTTTTTGGATTTTTATAAAACTCATAAGAATCTTTCAGATGTAAACAATATTCAGGGATATATAATTACTTGTTATAAGAGAAGGCTTTATAAAGAAAATACCCTAAAAGTCAAACATGTCAATATTAATTGGGAGAGTAAATCGAATGTATTCCCCAACGATTTAAAATTGGTATCCTCTCATGAAGACGAAATTATATCCTCAGAAATAGTAAATGAGCGCAATAATAAGTTAGCGAAAAAACTTTCCAATTTAACTGAACATCAAAAAAATATTTTGGAAATGCGTTTCACTCAGAATTTATCTTATGAAGAAATAGCCACATGTTTCAACCTCTCAGTTTCTTCAGCCCGGACCTTATTGTATAGGACAATAAAAACACTACGTAATTCGGCATTTACAATACTTTTTTAATTTTTTTCTAATTGTATGTCTATATAATAGAGTTTAGAGACTCTTATTAATATAAGACAATAAATTATTTATTACTATCTGGTTTTATAAATCAGACTATACTATATGAAATCAAATAAAAGTAGAATATTAACCAATGAGGAACGAAGGGCCTTGCGAAGACAAATAATGAACTCGGCAACGGCTTTTGAAAAAGAAAATAGGCGTAAAAAGTATTATGTCGTTTTTGCCGCTGCAGCTAGTCTTGCTCTTTTAATGGGATTATTTTTTTACAGTTATGATGACCAGAAACAAGGTTTACAAGAATTTGTGAATAAAACCCCAAGGGTAGATCCTAAAACACAAAGTGAAGTAACGGTAGTTCTAGGGGATGGTGAGAATATTCCTATTGATAGTAACAATACGGTTCAATATTCTCCCAATGGAGCCAATGTTATTTTAGGCAAAGGGAAAACATTTAACCAAGAAACTTTAATTGATAAAAAACCTATTTATAACACTATAATAGTCCCCTATGGAAAAAAGTCTGATGTTCTCTTGTCCGATGGAACACGAGTATGGATTAATTCAGGTTCAAAATTGATATATCCTGCGGTATTTAATAGGGAAAATAGAGAAGTTTATTTGGAAGGCGAGGCGATTTTTGACGTTGCGCATAATGCTGAAAAACCCTTTAAGGTACTCTCCAAAAATCAAGAAATTGAGGTACTAGGAACTATTTTTAATGTTTCTGCTTATTTGGAAGACGAACAATTAAATACCGTGCTAAAAAGCGGAAGTGTTAAAATTACTTATCTGGAAGATGAATCCAAATCATTCAAAATAACACCTGGAACCCTTGCAAGCTTGAACGTAAAAAGCCTAATAGTTGAAAGACGCAAAGTAGATGTGGATGACTATTTTGGATGGAGGGATGGTTACTTAAGCCTTAAACGACAACCATTGGATTATATCGTCGCAAAATTATCACGATACTATAATATTGAAATACTGATTTTTGATGAAGAATTATCCAAAGAAACCTTCTCCGGTAAGTTGGACTTAAAAGATGATATAAACAAAGTCATCAATATTCTTAATGAGGCAACTAAAATGAGGGTAATTAAAGATAATGGTAAAATAATTTTAACCAACTAACAATAATAAAACATATGCCAATGAAATAAAAACAAATAAAAAACCAGTAAGCGCGCCAACACTTACTGGCTAAACATTAGAATTATCGACTAACAATAATTAACTAATTGAATTACAAAATTATGAATAAATACTTAAGATGTGTTCCGTATTCGGGTAATATTACCAAAAAGCACATCATCAAAACAGTTATGAGAACCATCGTATTACTTTTAACGTTAGGGTTGACTACGGTGATGGCAAATGATTCTTATTCCCAAACTAGAATGGACATTAAAGTGGATGAAGTTCCATTAGAATATTTACTTAATGAAATTCAGAGAAATAGTGAATATATCTTCTTTTATAAAGATGACGTATTGCCCAAGGGAGAAAAAGTATCGGTAGCTAAAAAGGATGCTACTTTGCAAACTATTCTGAAGCCGGTTTTTAAAAAATTTAACCTTGGATTTAATGTCAATGACAGACAGGTTACAATCTATAAATTGGCAAATATTCACATGGAACCATTAAAAACTGATTTTAAGGACCAAAGTTTTACTGTTTCTGGTACAATATTGGATAATTTAGGGACTCCTCTGCCAGGAGCAAATATTGTGGAAAAAGGTACCACTAATGGAACCCAGACCGATTTTGATGGTAATTATAGTATAAATGTTAATAATGAAAATGCCTCCTTAATTTTCTCCTATATTGGTTTTTCGACTAAAGAGATTGCAATATCAGGGCAATCAATAATAAATGTAACCCTTGAGGAGAGTGCTGCTGCTTTAGATGAAATTGTGGTAGTAGGTTATGGAACTCAAAAGAAAAGCGATTTAACAGGGGCTGTGGCCTCTCTTAGTCCTGATGATTTAAATCCTGGAGCGAATGCTTCCGTTGACCAACTAATGTTAGGAAGGGCTGCCGGGGTACAAATTAATCAAGCGAGCTCAGAACCCGGTGGAGGACTAGCAATACGCATCAGGGGTTCAAATTCATTGAATGCAAGTAATGAACCACTATATGTAATTGATGGCTTTCCTATTGACAATAGCCCTAATTTGGGTTCTGGAGGCGTGGCCCAAGTAAGTGACAATCAAAGTCCTAGAAACCCTCTAAATGCTCTTAATCCTGCAGATATACAATCTATCGAGATTTTAAAGGACGCATCTGCTACCGCTATATATGGATCTCGGGGTGCAAATGGGGTTATTTTAATTACTACTAAGAAAGGAAAGCAAGGAAGGATTAACGTTACATATGATGTTTATGGTGGTGTTCAGGGTGTAGTAAAAAAATTGGACGTATTGTCTACTGCAGAATACATTAGTGCAATAAATGATTTATCAATAGCGCAAGGAAATAATACGGTTTTTTCAAGTGAAGATATAGAAAGCATAGGTGTTGGGGTTGATTGGCAAGATGAGGTTTTTCGTTCTGCTCCTATTTCCAATCATACACTTTCCGTTAGCGGAGCCAACGAGCAAACTTCGTACTATGCCTCAATGAATTATTTTGACCAAGAAGGTGTCGTTGAAAATTCAGGTCTTAAGCGATATACTGGAAGAATAAATTTAGACACTAAAATTGGAGAACGAGCACAAATAGGGATAAACTTTAATACAAGTTTAATCAAGGATAATAACAGTATAGATGGTTTAAACACAAATGAAAATGCTGGACCAATCTACGCTTCTTTGTTGTATGACCCAACCGAGCCAATTTTTAATCCAGATGGTTCTTTTTCCCAATCTTCGAATTTGACTGTAAATAACCCTGTAACTCTAATAAGAGGTATAACCAGTTTAAACGAGACAAACCGTACGTTTGGCAGTGCATTTATAAATTATAACTTTTCAGATGCACTGTCCGGTAAATTTAATTTTGGTACTGATAGGCAAAATTCCCGTAGGGATATATATAACAATAAAAATACTCTACGAGGAGGTGCAGCAGGTGGTATTGCTGCTATCAATACTTTGGAAAGATCAAATTATTTGTTCGAGTACACAATGACTTATAATAAGGAATTTAATAAAAATCATGCACTTACTATTCTTGGAGGTGCAACCTACCAAAAATTTGCAACTAGATTTTTTGCAGGTGATATTAGTGGTTTTCCAACTGATAATTTGACTACAAACAACCTTGCTTTAGGAAATACTAATACCGACAATCTTAATAGTGGCAAGGAAGAAAACACGCTTCTCTCCTATTTGGGGCGTGTTAATTATAATTTGTTCAATAAAATTCTTTTGACAGGCTCAGTTCGTGCTGATGGTTCATCTAGGTTTGGAGCCAATAACAAATGGGGATATTTTCCTTCTTTTGCTGTAGGTTATAAATTAGAAGAAGAAGACTTCATTCCCGATAATATCAGCCAATTAAAATTAAGGGCTAGCTGGGGTCAGACTGGTAACCAGGAAATTGGAAATTATGCTTCTCAGCTAACATTTGGTACAGGACCAGAAGTCATATTTGATGGTACCGCACAAGTGGGAATTATACCAAGCCGTATCGCCAATCCTGATTTAAAGTGGGAGACCACAGAACAGTTTAATGTTGGTTTGGATATAGGAATTTCAGGAGGACGCTACAGCGCAACCATTGATTATTTTACCAAAAGCTCGAAGGATTTGTTGTTTAACCTTCCATTACCGAGCGCTACTGGCTATTCCTCTGTCCTAAGTAATGTAGGAGAGGTTAAAAATAAAGGATTTGAATTTCTTCTAAATTCTACGAACATCATAAATGATAATTTCAAATGGAGTACATCCTTGAATTTTGCCGCTATTAGAAATGAGGTTCTTGATTTAGGCAGAATTGAAAGTATTGTAACCGGTAATATTCAATCCGTGGGAAATACGGCAATTATTCAAAGAGGATCTCCACTTTCATCTTACTATGGATATGTAGTTACAGGGATTTTTCAAGAAGGTGATGACATTACCAATTCTGCTCAACCAACTGCTGAACCAGGCTTTCCGATATTTGAAGATCGTAATGGCGATGGAGTGATAAATCCGGATGACCAAACGATCATCGGGAATCCTTATCCGGACTTTACTTATGGAATTCAAAATTCTTTTTCATATAAGAATTTACAACTGGATTTTTTTATCCAAGGTCAATCTGGAGTTGATTTGATAAACATCAATTTAATTGAATCTATTTATCCTGCAAACTTTAGAAGAAACCGCTTATCGGAACCAATCTTAAATCGTTGGACGCCTCAAAATACCGATACAAAATGGCCATCAGCAACTAACCCGAATTCCTATGGCCCAAGCAAAGTAAATACTCTTACTATTCAAGATGCTTCTTACATAAGACTCAAAAACGTTCAGCTTAGCTATAATGTACCAACAGAATCTATAGATTTCCTAAGCTCCTTGCGAGTTTATTTAACAGGTCAAAATCTTTTTACTATCACTGATTACATAGGTTTTGATCCAGAAGCAAATTCATTTGGACGTAGTAATGTAAGGGTGGATTACAGTAGTTATCCATTAGCCAGAACTTATCTCATGGGTTTGTCTGCTAGCTTTTAAGGTCTAATAAAAAAATATAAAAATGAAATCATATAAAAATAAAATCATAGCCGTTCTTTTTTGCATAGGTACGTTAAGTTGTTCAGAACGCCTGGATGAAGAAGTTTTTTCTGAGTTATCACCAACTACCCTATTTACCACAGAACAAGGAATTTCTTCATTAATGAATTCTGCATATACCTATGCGCATCGTTCAGGTGCAGTTGCAGCTTGGGCGCCATACCATATGGGCACCATGACTACTGGTGAAGCTTGGGGAGCTGGTGGATCCATAGAAGAATTGTGGGTACAATACATCAACTATACATGGACAAGTAATCATGATCATTTTCTGACCATGTGGAATACGTATTATAATTCAATTCGAGATGCTAATTTAGTTTTGGCCAATCTGGAAAATGAAGCATTTTCCAATGCCTTTATTCAAACAACGGAAGCGGAGGTCCATTTTTTACGAGGTTGGTGTTATTCTGAATTATACAAACTATTCGGTAGGGTGCCATTGTACAAAACTCCTACGGATGACCCTTTACAGCCAAGGGCTAGTGAAGAAGATGTTAGAAATTTTATTGAACAAGAACTAATCGCTGCCATAGAAACATTGCCATTGGAACCGGAAGCCTTTGGTAAAGCATCTAAAGGAATTGCACTAGCTGTACTTTCGAAATATTATTTGAACACAAAGCAATGGCAAAAAGCCGCGGATACTGCTGAGCAGGTAATAGATTTGGGTCAATACGCTCTTTTACCAAATTACAGTGATGTCTTTGCCATAGAAAATGAGGGTAATGCAGAACTAATTTGGACACTCCCTAAATTGGCTACATCAGGTACTGCAAGTAATTTACTCAATGCCTTGATTTTTCCACCAGCTTTCCCCAGACCATTTTCTAACAATGCAGTTTTTGCCGCAAGAACGTATCTTTTTGACGATTTTGTAAATTCATTTGAGGCGTCCGACACTAGGGTATCTCAAATGATCAGGGAATACACCTTAGCAGACGGTACGGTCGTTCAGGGTCTTGGAAATGACCAAACACATCCATTTAAACTGCCTTGGGATCCAAATGCAGTAGGTGCGAACGCAGGTAATGACATACCGGTAATTCGTTACTCGGATATCCTATTGACAAGAGCGGAAGCCCTTAATGAAATTTCAGGACCTTCCCAAGAGGTTATTGATTTGATAAATGAAGTGCGTGATCGTGCCGAGGCATCTCTCTTGACATTATCAGGTTTCACAAAAGATTCCTTACGTGATGCCATTTTGAATGAGCGGGAATGGGAGTTTTATTTTGAAGGAAATTCTAGAGAGGATCAGATTCGCCATGGCGTTATGATTTCAAGAGCTCAGGCAAGAGGCAAGAACGCGCAAGACTTTCATATACTGTTCCCTATTCCACAAACAAATTTGGATGCAAATCCTGTACTAGAACAAAATCCAGGTTATTAATAATTTTTTAATTTGAATATTATGAATAGTTTAAAACTAGGTGGGCTGTTAAATTTAGTTCTTGCATCCTCTGGAAGGTATTATCTTGTTTTGGGAATCATATTGATTTTCAATACTATCGCTATAGCCCAGGGCAATAACTCCAAGAAGGAAAAACCCAATGTAATCATCATTTTTGCAGATGATTTGGGTTATGGGGATTTGAGTTCCTATGGACACCCCACCATTCGAACAACCAATCTTGACCAAATGGCATATGAAGGTCAAAAATGGACCAATTTTTATGTGGGTGCTAGTGTATGTACTCCCAGTAGGGCTGCATTGTTAACTGGAAGGCTTCCGGTTAGAAGCGGAATGGCAAGTTCCGTAAATCGTGTACTTTTTCCTGATTCCCATAATGGACTGCCTCAGTCTGAAGTAACTCTGGCAGAACAGATGAAAAAAGGCGGTTATGCTACGGCAGCTATAGGAAAATGGCATTTGGGACACAAGGAAGAATATTTGCCCACAAACCACGGTTTCGATTCCTATTACGGAATACCCTATAGCAATGATATGGACAATATAGTGCCGTTCAGGTCAGCTGGAGGTTACTTTGAATTTTGGAAATCCGAGAAAAGAAAGGACATCAATACATTCAATGTTCCTTTGATGAGGGATACGGAAATTATCGAGCGTCCAGCAGATCAACATACCATCACAAAGCGATACACCGAGGAGGCCATAAAGTTCATAAATGATAAAAAGGATGAACCCTTCTTCTTATATCTGGCCCATAACCTTCCTCATGTCCCTTTGTTCGCTTCTAAGGATTTTCAAGGAACAAGTCCAAGGGGAATTTATGGAGATGTGGTAGAGGAAATTGACCATAGTGTTGGCCAAATCCTGGATGAATTAAAAAAGACAGGACTAGATAAAAACACGATTGTAGTTTTCACGTCAGATAATGGTCCTTGGCTGATAATGAACGAAGAAGGTGGTAGCGCCGGATTATTACGAAATGGAAAGGGTTCTACCTGGGAAGGTGGAATGCGAGAGCCCTGTATTTTTTGGGCTCCCGGTAGAATAGCTCCTGGTATTGTTACCGATTTGGGCAGTACCATGGATTTGTTTACTACGTTTAGCAAAATAGCGGGCGTTGATATACCACGGGACAGGATTGTTGATGGTGTGGACCTTGCCCCCGTGCTTTTTAATAAGGAGAGTAGCGCGAGAAAGGATATGTTCTATTATAGAGGCGATAAATTATATGCCGTACGTGTTGGTGATTTTAAAGCTCATTTCATAACTCAAGATGCTTATGGTACTGAAATAACAGAACATGATTCTCCATTATTGTACAATTTAAGTATTGATCCTTCGGAAAAGTATGATATTTCAAAGGAAAATCCGGATGTAATTGCCAATATTAATCGAGTAGTAAAAGACCATAATGACAAAATGGTAAAAGGGAAGGATCAACTTGCAGAAAGAGGTGATTAATTTAAATCCAAGATATCACTATGTTTAATAGGGTCTATTTTAAATACCTCTGCATATTAATTGCTTCGGTGTTTGGTTGTAATATTTCGGGTCAGGACTCTTTGGGTATTGTTGAGAAACCTAATATTTTATTGATTTTAACTGACGACCAAGGGTATCATGATGTATCATATTATGGCACCAAAGATATCCGCACCCCCAACATCGACCAAATTACTGCGTCAGGTATGCGTTTTGACAATTTTTATGCAAACGCTCCTGTGTGTTCACCAACACGAGCTGCATTGCTTACGGGTCGCTATCAAGACTATGTTGGTGTTCCCGGTGTAATTCGAACTAATCCCGATAATAATTGGGGATATTTGGATCCAAAAGCAACACTGTTGCCAGAAGAGCTTAAAATGGTGGGATATTCTACAGCCTTGATTGGCAAGTGGCACCTCGGTCTAGATTCCCCCAATACACCAATAGAACGAGGATTTGATTTCTTCCATGGATGGCTAGGGGATATGATGGATGATTATTGGGATCATCGTAGACATGATATCAATTATATGCGTTTGAATGCGATGGTCATTGACCCCAAAGGTCATGCTACCGATCTTTTTACAGATTGGTCCGTAGATTATATCAAAAGTCAAGCAGACGATAATCGTCCATTTTTTTTGTATTTAGCCTACAATGCGCCACATTTTCCGGTACAACCTCCAGAGGATTGGCTTGAAAAAGTAAAGAAAAGGGAAAAAGGAATTGAGGAAACTCGAGCTAATTTGGTCGCTTTTATAGAACATATGGATAATGGTATTGGTAAGGTTATTCAAGCATTGAAAGAAAGTGGTCAATATGATAATACCTTGATTGTTTTTTCAAGTGACAATGGAGGACATTTACCGAGTAAGGCAAATAATGGCCCGCTTCGAGATGGTAAACAAAGTATGTATGAAGGTGGTTTAAAAGTCCCAACGGCAATTAGCTGGCCTGGGAAAATAAGACAAGGGAGTGTTTCCGAAGAAGTGCAAATTTCTATGGACCTGTATCCAACACTACTTGAAATTGCAGGCGTAAAACCCAAAAATAAAATAGAGGGTCAAAGTTTTTATTCCCAGTTGGTAAAATCAGAACCTTCACTTGAACCCGACCGAGCATTTTACTTTACAAGAAGGGAAGGTGGTACAAAATATGGCGGTCAAGCGATTTATGCTCTTCGTAAGGGTGATTGGAAGTTATTACAGAATTCTCCTAATGAAGGATATGAGTTGTACAATTTAAAGGAAGACCCTCTTGAACAAATGAACCGAATAGATAGTGATATTGAAAAATATCAAGAACTAAATTTTCTTTTAATGAAACACATTCAGAAAGGGGGAGAAGTTCCTTGGCAGAAGAGTTCATATTAGAAATATTGTTGTTTAGTTGAGTTAGTTTTTTTAGATAAAGGCGTGGTATGTCCACGCTTTTATTTATTTGGGTAATTTAAAATATAGGAATTAACAGATATTGAGCTCGTAAATGCTTATTGCCGGTTAGTGGTTCTGTCGTTTACCTTAATTTCTAATAAATAAATCAATTCAAGGTTGTTTAGTACTTACCTTCCCCTTCCCACAAATATTCATTCTCAAGGTTTAAATTTTTCCTTATAAACCACAGTATCAATCAAAACTTTAAATAGGTTCAATATCTTATCTCATTTGTCCGATTAATTCAATTTTTACAATTGGAATATTGAAAGGTGAATTATCAATAAAAAATGCATCCGTGAAACGGATAGCAAGTTATGTTTTGCGGGTCGCAAAACTGTCTACTTCATCGAAGTGAAAAAAGACTGATTCTTAAAAATATTCGAGATTCGCCAAATTATTAGAGCTTAAAAAATCGGAAGCGAAATTTTTAAAGGATGAATGTTTTGACCCGTGGAGGGTGAAATATTAAAACTAAATTCAAAAATGTATTTTGAGATTGTTTCTTATGAATAAAATCCTTTTGTGGAAAGGGGAGAAAAGAAATAAAGGCCAAATACTTCATAATTGCGTGATGATTTGACTTTTTCCAGTGTAGATTTCATAAGGGAAATTTAACAGAATTGTTTTAGGTATGTTTTAGGTGGAAAATCAAAAAGGGCCTTCAATGTCTTGAAAGCCCTTTGTTCGCTAGTAGCGGGAACTGGACTCGAACCAGTGACCTTCGGGTTATGAGCCCGACGAGCTACCTACTGCTCTATCCCGCGATGTGGACGACAAAGATACAATTGTTTTCAGGTAAATTCCAAATAAGAACCGATTAGATTTGAAGAATATCAAAAAGAAAGTTTTAATTGTCAGAGGTTACACCGTTTTTAGATTTCAAAATGATATTTTCGTCATAAATAGCTACATTCGAAACTATGGAGCAATTAAACGAGTTTTTGGTCAAGGCAATTTCTGGAACAGAATGGCCCATGTTTGTTTTATTGATTGGAGGGGGATTGTTTTTAATGCTCTATTCCAAACTGATGCCCTATCGTTATTTTGGGCATGCTTTGGCCATAACCAGGGGCAAGTATGACGATGTCAATGCAAAGGGGGATGTAAGTTCCCTTCAAGCCCTGTCTGCTGCTGTGGCGGCCACTGTAGGTCTTGGAAATATTTCTGGGGTTGCCATAGCCATTCACGATGGGGGTCCTGGCGTTGTATTTTGGATATGGATGACCGCACTAATTGGTATGTGTATCAAATTCTATTCCTGTAGTTTATCCATCATGTTCAGGGGAGAGGATTCCGAAGGTAAATTACAGGGAGGTCCCATGTTTTACATTATAAAAGGTCTGGGAAAGAAATATAAGCCGCTGGCCGTATTTTTTGCACTTGCCGGTCTTTTTGGATTTTTAGGTGTTTTTACGGCCAACCAGTTTACGGAAACTTTTATGAGCGTGGTGAATCCTTCGGATACCATAGCCCAAATGAGTGAATTCAACTGGAAGTTGACTATTGGTTTTGTACTTGCCATTGTAAGTTCCTTTGTCATTTTTGGAGGGTTGGAAAAGATTGCGAAAGTGGCGACCGCTATAGTTCCTTTTATGGTCATGGTGTATTTGGTGGCGGTAATCATTGTTATGGTTATGAATGCCTCACAGGTGTTGCCCTCACTAAAAATGATACTATCAGAGGCTTGGAATTTTAAATCGGTATTTACAGGAGGTTTTTGGGGACTTGTAATTATAGGGGTCCGAAGGGCCATGTTTTCTAATGAAGCAGGCTTGGGTAGTGCTCCCATGTACCATGGGCAATCCAAAAACGATGAGCCCATTAGGGAAGGTTTGGTGGCCATGTTGGGTCCGTTTATAGATACCATTCTTGTATGCACCTTTACGGCGGTCGTCATTATTCTTAGCGGTGCTTACTTGGAGGAAGGCAGCGGTATCGTAATGACCTTGAACGCCTTCCAAAAGACCCTTTTCGGTTTTGGGGATGAACTATTAATGGTCATAGTTTCTGCGTTTGCACTTTCCACCCTTTTTACATATTCTTATTATGGGGTAAAATGTCTTTCCTATTTGACCAATGCCAGAATCGGTCGTTTGTACAATGTCTATTTTGTGGTCATGATCGTTTTTGCGGCCGTGGCCTCCTTGGAACTGGTGAAAAATCTTATTGATTTATCATACGCCCTTATGGTGATTCCCAATATGATAGCGGTACTTTTGTTGGCACCCAAGGTAAATGCAGCTTCTAGGATTTATTTTGAAAAATTAAAGAATGAACGAACATAAGGCAGGTTTTGTAAATATTATCGGTAATCCAAATGTGGGCAAGTCGACCCTAATGAATGCTTTCGTTGGGGAAAAACTCTCTATAATTACATCGAAGGCACAGACTACCAGACACAGGATTTTAGGTATCGTTAATGGGGACGATTTTCAGGTAATTCTTTCCGATACACCGGGAATCATAAAGCCTGCATATGACCTACAGACTTCTATGATGGATTTTGTGAAATCGGCCTTTGAGGATGCCGATTTACTTTTGTACATGGTGGAAATTGGTGAAAAAGCATTGAAGGATGAGCAATTTTTTAACAAGATTAAAAATTCCAAAATACCGGTTTTACTGCTATTGAACAAGGTCGATAAAGCGAGTCAGGAACTATTGGAGGAACAGGTACAGTATTGGCAGCAAGAACTTACCTCGGTTGAAATCCATCCTATTTCCGCGCTTCAAAACTTTAATGTTCAAGGTGTATTCGAACGGATTTTGGAATTGTTGCCAGCTTCGCCCCCATACTATCCAAAAGACCAGTTGACCGATAAGCCTGAGCGTTTTTTTGTGAATGAGACCATTCGTGAAAAAATACTTATAAACTACAAAAAGGAAATTCCGTATGCGGTAGAGGTAGAAACCGAAGAATTTCTGGAGGACGAGGAAATTATTAGAATTCGATCGGTGATTATGGTAGAGCGTGACTCCCAGAAAGGAATTATTATTGGTCATAAAGGAAGTGCCTTAAAGAAAGTAGGCATGGAGGCCCGTAAGGATTTGGAAAAATTCTTTGACAAACAGGTCCATATTGAACTTTTTGTGAAAGTGAACAAGAACTGGCGAAATGATAGCAGACAGCTAAGAAGATTTGGCTATAATAATTAATTTGGTGACATAAAAAGTTTATTTTTTCTAACCCACTATCCTGGAGTTCTTTACATCTTTCATACTCTAATTGAAGCAATAATACTTCCTTTCTGCATTAAAACTTTTATCGAAAAAATTGCTTTTTCTGCCAGATGGTGTAGATCTTTACATATCTTTGATATCGATGAAACGCAAAAAAAACCGATAAAATGCAAAATATAGTCATATTTGGTGCTTCTGGCCATGGTAGTGTTGTCTTGGATTGCATTGAAAAGGAAGGTAAGTACAAGGTGGTTGGTTTCATCGATTCCTTCAAGAAAAAAGGTGCCATGGTGAACGGATATCCGATACTAGGAACCGAATTTGATCTACCATTTTTAATCGATAAGTATACGATCCGTGGAGGTATCGTGGCAATTGGAGACAATTGGATTCGTAATTCCATGGTAGAACGAATCAATAAAATTTCACCCAATTTTTCATACGTCACAGTTATTCACCCTAGTGCTGAGGTGGGTAAGGAAGTACAGATTGGAGTAGGAACCGTGATAATGCCCGGAGTCATTGTAAATGCAAATGCCATCATAGGTAATTTTTGTCTTTTAAATACCAATAGTTCTTTAGGACATGATGGTTTCATGCAGGATTTTTCCAGTTTGGCCCCAAAAACGTGTACGGGAGGAAATCTCATTTTGGGTAAGTATTCCGCCATTTGTCTGGGAGCCAATGTTATCGATTCTATTTCTATTGGACATCATACCGTAGTTGGTGCGGGCTCTTTGGTGGTGGGAAATTTGGAAAGTAACATTCTGGCATTTGGTTCCCCGGCAAAGAAAATAAGGGTAAGGGGCATAGGCGAACCTTACATGTCCGGCAGAAAAGGCAGATTGGACGTCATCCCTCTTTACAAGTGGGAGGAATAATTTCTTATAATTTTCTCAGTACTTTAATTACTACCTTTGCCCCCAAATAAATGTTATGGGTGCTATAGTCGCTATTGTAGGAAGGCCTAATGTGGGTAAGTCGACTTTTTTTAATCGATTAATTCAGCGCAGGGAGGCTATCGTGGATGCCGTAAGCGGGGTGACCCGAGATCGTCATTACGGGAAAAGCGACTGGAACGGAAAGGAATTTTCTGTTATTGATACAGGGGGTTACGTGCTGGGAAGCGATGATGTTTTCGAGCAGGAAATCGATAAGCAGGTAGAATTGGCCATACAAGAAGCGGATGCCATCATTTTTATGGTCGATGTGGAAACCGGTGTGACCGGAATGGACGAGGATGTAGCAAAATTATTGAGACGCGTAAACAAGCCTGTTTTCTTGGCCGTCAATAAAGTGGACAATGCCATGCGCGAAGAGGATGCCGTCGAGTTTTATTCTTTGGGGCTTGGCGACTTCTATACATTATCCAGTATAAATGGAAGCGGCACAGGAGAATTGCTGGATGCCTTGGTAGAAAAACTGCCTGAATCCGTAAAGGAAGAAAGTGAACTTCCAAGATTTGCCGTTGTTGGAAGGCCCAATGCAGGAAAATCTTCATTTATCAATGCCCTAATTGGTGAAGAACGATACATCGTTACCGATATTGCTGGAACTACCCGGGACAGTATCGATACAAAGTATAACCGATTCGGGTTTGAATTCAATTTGGTGGATACGGCCGGTATTCGAAAGAAATCGAAGGTTAAGGAAGATCTGGAATTTTATTCCGTGATGCGCTCCGTAAGAGCCATTGAACATTGCGATGTGTGTTTGTTACTATTGGATGCCACGCGTGGATTTGACGGTCAAGTTGAAAATATATTTTGGTTGGCCGCCAGGAACAATAAGGGAATTGTGATTCTGGTCAATAAATGGGACTTGGTGGCCGATAAGGAAACCAATTCGATAAAGGAATACACAAAAGCTATCAAAAAGGCTATTGAGCCTTTTACGGATGTCCCAATTTTGTTCATTTCCGTATTGACCAAACAACGTATTTTTAAGGCCATCGAAACAGCCGTCGAGGTATATCAGAATCGAAGCAAAAAGATCAAGACGCGGGAATTTAATGATGTCATGCTTCCCTTGATCGAGAATTATCCACCACCTGCCCATAAAGGCAAGTATGTTAAGATTAAGTTCTGTACCCAGCTACCTACGCCTTATCCGCAATTTGCCTTTTTTTGTAATCTACCACAGTATGTGAAGGATCCCTATAAAAGATACTTGGAAAATAAGATTCGTGAAGAATTTGATTTTACGGGTGTTCCCATTACCGTTTTTATGAGGAAGAAATGATTTACTAGGAGTTAGGAGCAAGGAAATGAAAAGTGAAAAGTGTTTTTTTTTTTGCTAAAAGCTAAACACCAAATGATTGAAAGTTATTGTTCATAAGTCATTAGCAGTAGTCCAGTTGTCAATAAGTAGAGTATTTTTGAGTTTATCTCAACAATGGACAAGTACCTTTTTGTATCGATTATTAACCCGTGAACAATTTCATGTAAAGGGTACAGCGTGTAGCGAATAGCTTCTAGCGAATTCAAACAACCAACTTACCAACCTCCAGAGGCACCTCCACCGCCAAATCCGCCGCCGCCAAACCCACCGCCAAAACCTCCTCCACCAAAGCTTCCACCACCAAATCCTCCGCCGGAAGACCCGCTTCTTCCCATATTGCTCAATATGATTACATCCCATGGGCTTAATCCACGCCTTCCACCTCCACGACCATTATTTCCACCTTTGCGACTCCATAGAATGAAAAGTATGACCAGAAAAATGATGAATGGCAAAAAGGAGGAAAGTGGAGGTGCATTTGTTTCGTTAAAAGTTCTATCCTCCTTGAACTCGCCATTGAGGACTTGAAAAATGGCATCTGCACCTAAATTTAGTCCTTGATAATAGTCTCCTTTCTTGAATTCAGGGATAATGATATTCTGAATTATGCGGCGCGACATGGCATCCGTCAGGGAGCCTTCTACGCCATATCCTGTGTTTATGGCAATTTTACGATCGTCCCTCGCAAGAATGACCAATATTCCATTATCCTTACTACTTTGCCCGATGCCCCATTTTTGACCCCATTGCGCCCCCAAGTAGTTAATGTTTTCACCCTCGGTGCTGGCAATGATGGCCATAACAATTTGGGTGGACGTACTGTCCGAATACCGAATCAATTTCTGTTCCAATGCCTTTTTTTGCCCTTCGGGCAACAGGTTCACATAATCGTAAACACTGGTTTGCAGGGAAGGTTTCGGCGGTATCTCGAACTGTCCATATGCAAGACAGGAAACAAAAATTAAGAAGACTGCTAGTAATTTTTGGGGAAAGCTTTTTAAAAAACTTAACGCACCCGTGCACTTAACGGAATTTCCCTCCTTTGGAGGGGTTAGGGGAGGCTTTTTATCCTTTTGAAACCTCATTGCTCAGTTCGTTTGTGTCATTGGCATGCCAAGGAAAATGTACCTTTAGCTCCTTTCCTGCCTCCAAAATTCCTGCAACCAACCCTTGTTTAAATTGCCCTTTTTTAAAGTGTGTTTCAATGATGTCCTTGGTAGAGTCCCAGAAGCCTTTGCGTACAACATCGTTAATGCCCTTGTCCCCGCAGATGACAAATTTTCTGTCGTGTACGGCAACATAGAACAACACACCGTTGCCTTCCTTGGTATTGTCCATCTTCAATAGGTGGAAAATTTCCTTGGCACGTTCGTAATGGTTTTCCCTTGTGTGTGCCTCTATGTGCACCCTAATTTCTCCAGAAGTATCTTTTTCCGCTTCCAAGATGGCCGCTACAATTTCCTGTTCTTCGGCCTGGGTCAAAAAATCCTCTACTTTGGACATCGGCTTTTATTCAAATTCAAAATTCACATCGGGTGCTTGTTCCGATCCTGCTTCGGCCTTGAAATAAGCCAATTCATCAAAATTGAAAATTCCTGCCAAAATCGAATTTGGAAATTTCTTGATGTGCAAATTGTAGGGTTCAACCGTGGCGTTAAAACGGTCCCTGGCCACATTGATCCTATTTTCCGTTCCTTCCAATTGGGACTGAAGCTCCAGAAAATTTTGATTGGCCTTAAGGTCCGGATATCGTTCCACGGTGACCAATAATCTACTTAAGGCACCGCTAAGTCCACTTTGTGCCTCATTGAAATTCGCCAATTGTTCTGGGGTAATATTGGTAGGGTCAATGTTCACGGAGGTTGCTTTTGCACGTGCTTCGATTACGTCCGTCAAGGTACCGCGTTCAAAGTCTGCAGCTCCCTGTACGGTCTTTACCAAATTTCCAATAAGGTCGTTTCTTCGTTGATAGGCGCTCTCCACGTTCGCCCACGTTTTGGTGGAGGTTTCTTTGAGTGCAATGGCCGTGTTGTTAAAACCAACCGCCCATTGGTAGATTCCAAAGGCAAGTACGGCAAGCACAATTAGGGCAATTAATCCTTTTTTCATTGTCAATAGTATTAGTGTTTATAATGGTTATCCAGTTAGTATGCCAAAGAAAGCTTTTGTTACAGCTTTTAGAGCTGTTCCTTTATTTTGATTAGCTCCGCCTTTACGCGCTCCAGTTTTTGAATGATTTCAAAATTGGACAGGGTCTTTTGTTTTTCTTCCTTTAGGTGTATTTTGGCACCGTCCAAAGTGAAGCCCCTTTCCTTTACCAAGTGGTAGATCAATTGCAGGTTTTTAATGTCCTGGGGGGTGAATTTCCTGTTACCCTTGGCATTTTTTTTGGGCTGTAGCACGTCAAACTCCTTCTCCCAAAACCGAATCAAAGAAGTGTTTACACCAAATGCCCTGGCCACTTCGCCAATCCCGTAATATCTTTTTTCAGGAAGTTCTACTTGCATTAATCCAGGGATTGGTTTTCTTGGTTGGCGTATTTCAACATGTTTTCAAATTCCTCCGGAGACAAGCTTCCGTAGTAGAAATTAATTGGGTTGATACGGTCGCCGTCCTTCCAAACCTCGTAATGCAGATGTGGGGCTTCTGAACGACCGGTGCTACCAACGAAACCAATGAGGTCCCCTCTTTTTACCTTTTGTCCAACTTTTACGTTATACTGGCTCAAGTGCCCATAAAGACTTAGGTATCCATAGCCATGGTCAATACGGATATGCTTTCCGTACCCGGACGAATTGTTGTCTGCCCGAGTCACTTCTCCATTGCCCGACGCATAGATAGGGGTCCCCTTAGGAGCGGTAAAGTCCATTCCGTAATGCATTTTTCGGGCTTTGGTAAATGGGTCAGAGCGCCATCCAAAACCAGAGGCCATACGGGTAAGGTCCTCATTGTTAATGGGCTGTATGGCAGGGATGGACATTAAAAGTTTTTCTTTTTCTTCGGCTAGTTTGGTAATCTCGTCCAAAGATTTGGACTGGATGGCCATCTGCTTTTTAATGATGTCCAATCGCTGAGTGGTGGCAATGACCATTTCGGAGTTGTTGAATCCCTCCAAGGATTTGTATCGGTTTACACCTCCAAAGCCCGCTCGTCGTTGCTCCTCTGGAATCGGATTCGCTTCAAAATACAATCGGTATATGTTATTGTCCCTATCCTCAATATTGGCCAGAACATCTTCGATCTGTTCCATTTTTTTATTCAGGAGCTCAAACTGAAGTTCGTAGTTCTTAACCTCCCGTTGCAAGGAAAGTTCGCGAGGGGTATTGATAACATTCGTGTTCAAGAGTAAAATCAACCCGAGCATTCCAAAAAGGAAGGAACCTAAAAAGAAAAACGCGATATTTCTGTATCGCTTCGATTTTTCAGGCTCGATCTTTCTGTAGGAAAGCGTATCCGGATCGTAATAGTACTTTACTTTAGACATGAAGCTATTTTATCCTATTTTTGTAGTTTATTTTAACATAACAAACAAATATAAAAATTGTTTTCTACAAACAGTTAAAATTTGTAAAAGCTTAGCATTTTAGATGAATTCCAAGGATATACGAACCCAGTTCCTAACATTTTTTGAAGGTAAAAAACACAAAGTTGTACCCTCTGCGCCCATGGTCATAAAGGACGATCCAACCCTCCTTTTTACCAATGCGGGAATGAACCAGTTCAAGGAGTTTTTCTTGGGAATCAACGAACCCAAAAACACCCGGGTGGTGGATACGCAAAAGTGCCTTCGCGTGAGTGGAAAACACAACGACCTGGAAGAGGTGGGCAAGGATACCTACCACCATACCATGTTCGAAATGTTGGGCAATTGGAGTTTTGGGGATTACTTTAAGGAGGAGGCCATTACCTGGGCCTGGGAATTGTTGACTGAAGTCTTCAAAATGGACAAGGACAGTCTGTATGTTTCCGTTTTTGAGGGAAGCCAGGATGCCGATAGACTGGAAAAGGACGCTGAGGCCTATGCCATTTGGAACAAGATTGTTCCTGCCAATAGGATCATCATGGGCAATAAAAAGGACAACTTTTGGGAAATGGGCGACCAAGGTCCGTGTGGCCCATGTTCCGAAATTCATGTCGATCTGCGTTCCGATGAAGAAAAAAAGAAAGTATCCGGAGCAAGTTTGGTAAATAAGGACCACCCTTTGGTCGTGGAAATCTGGAACCTGGTTTTCATGCAATACAACCGTAAGGCCGATGGTTCCCTGGAACCGTTACCGGCCAAGCATGTGGATACGGGCATGGGGTTCGAGCGACTCTGTATGGCCTTGCAAGGCAAAAAATCCAACTACGATACGGATGTTTTTACACCCCTGATACGGGAAATAGAGATTATCACCGATGCCAAATATGGAAGGGACGAACCTACGGATATTGCCATTCGAGTCATTGCCGACCATATTCGGGCGGTTTCCTTTTCCATTGCCGATGGGCAATTGCCCAGCAATACAGGTGCAGGCTATGTCATTAGACGTATTTTACGCCGTGCAGTGCGGTACGGTTTTACCTTTTTAGGGACCAAGGAACCTTTTATGTACCGCTTGGTAAATGTACTTACCCAAAGTATGGGCGAGGCATTTCCAGAACTGTCAGAACAAAAGCAGCTCATTGAAAATGTTATCAAGGAAGAGGAACATAGTTTTTTAAAAACCTTAGATCAGGGATTGGTGCTGTTGGATACCATCATTGAAAAAACCAAGGGTAAAACAGTGGACGGTAGAAAGGCTTTTGAACTTTACGATACCTATGGGTTTCCAATAGACCTTACCGCCTTGATCTTAAGTGAGAGAGGTTTTTCCTTGGACGAAGATGGTTTTAATGTTGCCATGCAGGAACAGAAAACCCGTTCCAAAACGGCTTCGGAAACTTCTAAGGGTGATTGGGAGAATTTACAGTCCGATGCTGAGCAGGAGTTTGTAGGGTACGATAGGTTGGAGGCCGATGTAAAAATAGTAAAATATAGAAAGTTGGAGTCCAAAAAACAAGGGTTGCAGTATCAAATTGTCTTTAATCTGACACCCTTTTACGCAGAGGGTGGCGGTCAAGTAGGGGACAAGGGCTATTTGGAATCCCCCGATGGCGATGTAGTGTATATCGTTGACACTAAAAGGGAAAACAACGAAATCGTACATTTTGCCAAAAACCTTCCCAAAAAATTGGAAGGAACCTTTAAAGCGGTCGTGGACAGCAAACAACGTCAGCGCACCGAAGCCAATCATACAGCGACCCATTTGCTGCATCAGGCATTGCGCGAAATCTTGGGAACACATGTGGAACAGAAAGGTTCCGCCGTACATTCCAAATACCTGCGATTTGATTTCTCCCATTTTTCCAAAATGACCAAGGAGGAATTGGAGGCTGTGGAATCCTTTGTCAATGCGAGGATAACGGGCCAATTGCCGCTGGAGGAACAGCGGAACGTACCTATAAAGGAAGCCTTGGAAAATGGGGCGATGGCCCTGTTCGGGGAAAAATATGGCGATGCTGTACGTACCATCCGTTTTGGGAAATCCATTGAATTGTGCGGGGGGACCCATGTGAAGAACACCTCTGATATCTGGCATTTTAAAATTAAGTCGGAAGGAGCGGTGGCCGCAGGAATACGCAGGATAGAAGCGATTACCAGTGACGCCGTAAAGGATTTCTATGCCGAAAGCAATAAATCATTGACCGAAATAACCGAAGCACTAGGAAATCCGCAGGATGCCGTGAAAGCAGTAAAAAGTCTGCAGGACGAGAATTCCGATTTAAGGAAGCAGATCGCTGCGCTTTTAAAAGACAAGGCAAAAAACCTTAAAGGCGATTTGCAGAGTGAACTACAGGAGAAAAACGGGGTGCGATATCTAATCAAGAAGCTTGATCTGGATGCCGCGGGCATCAAGGACCTCAGTTTTGAAATGGGACAAAACCAATCCGACCTATTTTTACTTTTTGCCACGGAGCAGGATGGAAAGGCCTTACTTTCCTGTTATATTTCCAAAGAATTGGTTGCAAGCAAAAATCTGAATGCAGGTACCATTGTTCGGGAATTGGGCAAATACATTCAAGGAGGTGGCGGCGGCCAGCCCTTCTTTGCAACGGCGGGAGGGAAAAATCCGGCAGGAATTCCCGACGCCATGGAGAAGGCTTTGGAATACTTGGGCTAATGTGAAGTTCTGAAACCAATAGGTCCCAGTTGGAATATTTTTTATAAGTCGCAAGCCCAGATAGTAAGACCCCAAAGGTTTTTAAAACCTTTGGGGGCATGGAAAAGATTGGAAAATAATAATAGAATGCTCAGTATAATCTTCCTATAAAAAATAAATAAATGAAATATGAGATTCTGATTGTTTTTCTTCTGCTGCTTTCATCTTGTTCAGAGCCTATTTCCAAAAACAAAGAAAAATCCGTTTACGAGAAATCACCACCTATTTCTAATGAAGATTCACTAAGAATTCAGGACTATTGGTCAAAAGCGAATCAATCAGGGGTATATTCCCAAGAAAGACAAAAATATCTTGATTCCATTTTGTTGATTAAGCCAGATACCGCCTACATCTGGCAGCAAAAGGCAATGCCCCTATATAAGGAAAGAAAATATTCATTGGGCAAACCTTTCTTAGCGAAGGCCGTCCTATATGATTCGGTCAAGTATTTGGATTACAGCGCATTCGTGAAATGTTTGTTCTCAAAAGAGTATGAGGAATCCATTCTAGAGTTTTTGGAGGCTAAGAATAAATTTGGTGACCGCTATGTAATGGACCACACATACAATTTCTATATTGGGATTAGCTACCTACAATTGAACCAATTTATAAAAGCAAAAGACTTTCTAATTCGAAGTAGGGACCAGCAGTTTAAAGATTTTCCGAACGAACCTCCCGAAGAGGCATGCCATTATCTGGATTGGTTTTATTTAGGGGTAGCTGCCTATGAGTTAAAAGAGTATGAATCAGCAGTAGAATTTTTTGATACGAGTTTGAAAGTATATACAAATTTTGGTGATGCACTTTACTATAAAGGAATTTCTCACTATAAAATGGGAAATAAAGACGAGGCGGAACTTGCTTTAAGAATGGCAAAGGAAAACAGGGAAAATACTATAAACGAGGATCAAGTATATTATGTAATATATCCCTACCAGGTCTTTCATAAACTGAGTCCTTTGGCCGGTAACAATAAGTAGTAAAAAGACCCCAAAGGTTTTTAAAACCTTTGGAGTCTCCAATACTGATCAAACTATTGGAAATCAAACTATAGAAAATGAAACTCCAGACACAAATACCTTTATCAAAAGCAAATAATCCTATAGATTATTCCAGCAAGATATTGATGTTAGGGTCTTGTTTTTCCCAGAATATGGGGGATAAATTGGCGTATTTCAAGTTTCCGGTTTTGCAAAACCCCTTTGGTATTTTATTTCATCCCCTGGCCATTGAAAATCTTGTCAAAAAAGCGGTCGACAAATATCAATACACGGAAAGGGATATTTTTCAGTTCCAGGGACGTTGGCAATGTTTTGAGGCACATTCGGAACTGAGTTCAAGTAACAAGGAGGTACTTTTGGAGCGTTTGAATTCGGCGGTATTGGAGACCAACAAATACGTAAGTGAAGCATCCCACATTGCGATTACCTTGGGCACCGCTTGGGTCTATCGGCATTTAGAAAAAAATATTTTAGTGGCCAACTGCCATAAGGTGCCCCAACGGGAATTTCAAAAAACACTGCTGAAAGAAAATGAGATAGTTACCTCCATAACCGCTACCGTTAACAGTATCAAAGCCGTAAACCCAAAAGCAGAGATCATTTTTACCATCTCCCCCGTACGCCATTTAAAGGATGGTTTTATTGAAAACCAACGAAGTAAATCGGTACTCATATCAGCCATACACGCAACGGTTGGAGTTCCCCCTTTGGGGGCTAGGGAGCTTTATTTCCCCAGCTACGAAATCATGATGGATGAACTTAGGGACTATCGTTTTTATAAAGAGGATATGGTACACCCCAATGTGTTGGCCATCGACTATATCTGGGAGAAATTTAGAAGCGTTTGGATTTCGAAGGAGGTAGGCGGTGCGATGGCGAAGGTGGCAGAAATCCAAAAAGGCTTGGCGCACAGACCCTTCGATGAACAATCGGAGGCGCATCAGAAATTCCTAAAAACCCTCGACCAAAAAATTGCGTATATTAAACAGAGATATCCCTTTATGAATTTTGAAAATTCTTCTTCATGAAACGTTTTTTAGCCGGCGTGCTGATAACTTTGGCGATAGTTTTCATCATCAGGTCCTGCAAGGACGAAAAGACCTCCAAAGCTATTTTGGAGGAGAATTCCATGCTTATACAAACCCAAATTGAAAATGTTTCCAAGCTCATTGTTACCGAAGGTCACTTTGCAGAAGTGTATAATTACAAGGATTCAAAAGAGCTTTTTGGCCCTTTGCTTACAGCGGATAAGAAAGCATTGGTGGTAGTAAATGCCGCTGTGAGCATCTCCTATGACTTGAGCAAGGTTACCTTTGAGCTGGACGAACCCAATAAAACCCTCAAAATAACCAGTATCCCGGAACCCGAAATCAAGCTGAACCCAGATTTTGAATATTACGATGTCACAGCAGATTATCTGAATCCCTTTGACGCAGGAGACTATAACACCATTAAACACAATGTGCGTAATTCCCTTTTAAGGAAAGTGGAGGCTTCTACTTTGAAGACCAATGCCCAAAACAGATTGTTGAGCGAGCTTCAAAAAATGTATGTACTTACCAATAGTTTGGGCTGGAATTTGGTTTATGGAGATAGGAACATTGATTCTCCCAGTGACTTCTCAATATTGCCCTAAATTTTCGGTATAGGTCTAACCATGAGTATAGGTTGCTTCATGGGGCAACTTTGCTCGTTCCAGTAGTTCAGGTTTTTTTCTTCACTTGAAAAGGAGTCTTATCATTCATATTTGAAGACAAATCAATTTTATAAATAAGAAAAAACCCACAAATATTTATTATTTACAATAATTAAAGACGGTTATACAACATTTATTTTTCTGATTATTTAAGAAACTTTCTCTTTGAAATAAGAAAATTCTTAATAAATAATTATGTGTGACCAAACTATTCCATTCAAGACAATTTCTATTTGCAATACTTTTTTTGTGCTATTTGAACGCACATAAGTGCCCACTGCAATTTTATGAACCAAAACCTTAATACCTTATTTTATTTGGTGAAAATATTCAATTATAGCTTACAGTACAGCACTACAATCAAAATCTAGAATCTAATCAATATGCACTTGAAAGGAGAAAATTGTCTGGATTTGTAGCTCTACTCCCATTAGGGGATTACTGGAGGGGAATATTTAACTATGGCCAAGATTACATTAGATAAGATAATACAAAAAACAACCATAAGGTTTTTCTAACAAGAACTATTATCAATAAACCCTTCTCAATACTAAATGTTACCCCTAAAAGAATGGAAGGCTGAGCCGTTTTTGGGTCATTCTAATTGGCCTATTTATAGAGGAGTAAAATTGACTTAAAGAAATCTTAAAAAATCATGAAAAAAACAACCAAATCTAAAAAATTTTCATTCGTATTTGAATCATTGTTTTTGGATTTACAAAACTTTGAAATTAGAAGAAAAATAATTTTTTCTGTTAGTGCACTTTATATTTTATTGATTCCGTGTGCATTGAATGCACAAACCACTGTAACCTATAACTTTAATACCGCTGGTCAACTAAACACAGTTTTTAATGAATCTGGACCAGATGTCGCCAACGTATCCGAATCCACTTCGGGAGGGATAGGGAACTCTGGCTCGATAACTGTGGGGAGTGTTTCAACCAACGCGATTTTTACTACAAAGGATGGCTATAGTCTTGGACCGGTCGGCAGCCGATATACTTTTGAGAGTTTTGTGAAAAGTGTCTACAATAGCGGTTACAGTGGATTGGGCTTTGCGCCAGCCTCCCCGGCACCCGGTAGTGCCCATCCATACAGACCAAATGATGCCCTTGGAATTTCCGTTCATGGCGGTGGTTTTGTATTTCATAATGGTACCACAGATTACAGCGGAAGCTGGGGAAGCGGAAGCTCTGGTTCCATAACCGCTGTGAAGTCGAGCGGCATAAATGACCTATTGAACAACGGTTCACCTGATGACTGGTATAGGGTTGTCTTTACTATCGAAAGGTCATCCATTACTGCGTACGACCTTAGGGTTGAGATATGGTCGGCCAATCAAGATGGCAGCCTTATCCGACCTACGGAAGCGGATGCTATTTTTGAATTGAATGGAATGGCCAATACCAGTATTACGTCGGCTTCGGCTATCTATAGTTACTTCAGCTTTTCCGGGCAGCGCGTATCACATTTTGATAATTATTCCATTCAACTGGAGGGAGGGGGAACCGTTGTGACTGAAGGCAACCCTGTTGTGGTTACAACGAATGCCTCGCTGAATGGAAGTGTGATTACGGTTGCAGGTGAGGTTACCGATGAAAATGGCAGTACGGTAACGGACAGGGGCTTGGTATATGGAACGGCTACGGAGCCTACCCTTGCCCAAAACAAAGTAAGCCAAGGCAGTGGAGCTGGTACGTTTTCAGTAGATACACCTGCCTTGGAGCCCGGTACCTATTACGTGCGGACTTTTGCCACCAATGGCGTAGGGACAAGCTATGGGGCCGAATACCAATTGACGGTTTCTGCGCCGCCCAATCCCCCTATCTTCACTGCGCCCCAGCCCCTGGAAGATGTAGCGGGGGCCACCAGTTCCGCGAGTTTTAACTTAAATGCCAATACAAGCACCTTTAGAAAATTAGGTCTTGAATTTTCCACGGACGGTACACGAATGTTTTCATTGGGGTTCGATGATAATCTAATTACCGAATATGTGCTCTCCACCCCATTTGATATTACCACGGCATCCTTTCATTTTGAATTGGATGTTTCGGGCAATGGTCTATATCCCATGGGATTGGCATTTAATGATAATGGATCTAAATTATATGTCTACAGCGGCGCCACTAGGACAATTTACGCCTATGATCTAGCCGAGGCTTTTGATCTATCCACAGCGACCATCGGTATGGATAGTCTCGATGTTACCACTTTTGGAAATGTATACGTATATGGATTGGACTTTAATCCCGACGGTACCAGATTGTACATAGTCAATCATGATGAAACCCTTTTACAGTTTGAGTTGAGCACGCCCTTTCTCGTTTCAAGTGCTTCCAGCTTAGGTAGCATCGATTTGTCAGCTAGGTTCAGTCAGAGTATTTATGGTATTTCCTTCAATTCCAATGGTAACCAAATGTATATAGGAGGGTATAATGATGCCAACTATATCATAGGCTACGATCTTGGTGTTCCTTATGATATCACTACGGCAACATTACAACCTAATAACGGTCTAGTGCTGGCTCAGCCCAATAGGCCGACGGATATCTTTTTCAGTACGGATAGGGATAAATTATTTGTATTGAATTATGGGCAGTCCCAAGTATTTGAATTCGATTTGGGAGTGGCCCCGCTCACCTTTGAGGAAAATGCAATAACTCCAGTTGTTGATGCAGATGCCAATGATGGCGACGGGGGTGCTGCCGATATTGGGATTACCTATGACCTTGCTAGTGGCGGGGATAACGATCTATTCAGTATCGATGCGGCTACAGGGGTTTTACGGTTTCAAAGCGCACCTGATTTTGAGAACCCTTTGGACACCAATGCCGATAATATGTACGAACTGACTGTAATAGCCACCGATTCGGATGGAAGCACAAATCATCCGTTACGGTTACAAGTGACGGATATCTATGAGAATAATCCTCCTAGTTTTGGTGATGCCTATGATATTTCCATAGCGCAATATCTGGATGTTACTGCCACCTTTGATGTAAGTAACGAGATGTCATCCCCGATGGATATGGCCTTTAATGCCACTGGCACAAAGTTATTTGTGATGACCAATGCGGGCAGCGACCAGTTATTTGAATATGATTTAACAATACCATATGATGTAGCTACGGCCAGTGTGGTACAAAGCTTGACAGTTGCAGGCAATGGAACAGGTTTCGCCTTTAGCTCTGACGGCACCCGTTTATTTGTCACTGGTTCAAGTATAGATGCGGTTCATGAATACCATCTAAGTACGGCATTCGACCTGAGTACGGCCGTGGACCAAGGATTTGGTGAAAGATTGAGTGTCAACGGGCAAGAAACTTCCCCTAGTGGACTTACCTTCAATGCCACAGGAAGTAAGCTTTACGTGGTTGGTGAAGTCAGTGATTCGGTCCACGAATATGCTTTGGCCACCAATTTTGATGTTTCAACAGCAAGTTATACCACCTCACTCAATGTATCGGCAGAGGAAACCAATCCTGGTGGAGTTGTATTCAACGAAGACGGCAGCAAGTTATTTGTGGTCGGTTACGGAAGTAGTGCGGTGCACGAATATAACCTAGGGACTCCCTATGACCTTTCAACGGCTTCCGCCTCGGGCAGCACATTGCCTATAGGCGGACAGGATAGCTGGTCCACGGGTCTTGCATTTAATGCCAACGGGACCGCATTCTATCTGGTAGGCAACCAAAACGACATGATATATGCGTATGGTATAGGTACCCCTACAGCTTATAGCACTGTTGAGAACACGACGGCCGTTGCCGACTTTGATGCTACGGATGGGGATGGAGGAGCAGCCGATACCCATGTTACCTATAGTATCAATGGAATCGACGCCGCTTTGTTCACCATGGATGCCAATACCGGGGTGTTGCACTTTAACGTAGCGGCCGATTTTGAGAACCCGATGGATGTTAATTCGGATAATGTCTATGAACTTACGGTAACTGCGGATGATGGTGGTATGAGCGATAACCTGACTCATCTGGCCATTGCCATTACGGTAACGGATGTTGACGATACGGCCCCCGAAGGCTATACCGTCTCCATAGATCAAGACCCCATTATTTCAGATAATGACGATGCTATATCATTTACCTTTGCCATGGCAGAGGTAGGTTCTAGCTACAATTATACGATAAGTAGTGATGGGGGTGGGGAAACAATTACAGGTTCCGGTATCATAGCTACTGCCTCCGAACAGGTTACTGGTATTGATCTTAGCGGTTTGGGTGACGGAACCATAACCTTATCGGTTATGTTGATCGATGTTGCAGGAAACCAGGGGAGTGCTTCCACGGATACCAAACAGAAGGATACCAAGACGGAGCCTCCCATAATGCCCTCTCCTGCGGATAATGGAAGTAGTTATGACCAACTGATGCTCAGCTATACGCTTCCCGAGGCCCCACTGGCCAATAGCGTCCGTTTGATTTTTGATGCTGTGGAAGATCCGAACACGCCCATTACCCTACAATTGGCAGATCCGATTGCTGGACAACAGAACAATTTTATCCTGGATGTGCAGGATTTGGCAGCGGTCGCAGAAGTGGTATCATCAAGTCATAACGAACTTGTCAACGGTGTTGCCTATAATGTTACCTTGGTTTATCAAGATAATTTGGGCAACCCAGAAGCACAAGTGGTCAACACCAACCATGAACTCGAAGCAATTGAAATAGAGTCCTTGACCCTATATTCGGACAATCCACGTGACCATTTGGCCAAAGTGGGGGACAGGGTATATGTGGAACTAGTCACCAATCGCGAAATAGAAGAAGCTGCCATCCAGTTTATGGGTAGTACGATAATGGTAACCGCCGCAACAGCGGTGGATATCAACACCTATCGAGCATGGGTAACAGTGGACGGTAATGATGATGAGGGAGCCGTGACCCTGAGCGTTACGCTAAATCCAAATAGGGAACGAATCGTTTCAACGACAACCACGGACGGGAGCACTGTGTCCATTGATACTACTGCGCCAGAACCAAGTTTGGCCATCGCTGAAAACCTATACTTTGGTCCGTTTACCATGCAGCTCCAGTTTTCGGAACCAGTTTACGACCTGGCACCAAATCCAGTCATAATAGTTCCAAACGGAAATGGACAGCCCATGGCCGATATTGGAGCCCTTGAGGAAGTAAGCCAGGGCTTGGTCTACAATATCCAAGTTACCCCATTGATTCCGGGAGAATTGGTATTCTTTAACGAGAATTATGGTATTGCCCGTGATGCTGCTGGAAACCTTTCCTTGCCCCTAGGGTTTGTGAATGGTACTTTTTATGATTTGGATACCGATAACGATGGTATTGGTGATACCAACGATCCTGATGACGACAATGATGGTACTCCAGATTCAGAGGATGACTTCCCAAAAGATCCATCCGAGGATACCGATACCGATGGTGACGGAACAGGTGACAATGCCGATGACGATGATGACAACGACGGTGCTCCGGATTCAGAGGATGCTTTCCCAAAAGATCCATCCGAGGATACCGATACCGATGGTGACGGAACAGGCGACAATGCCGATGATGATGATGACAACGACGGCACTCTAGATACAGAGGATGCTTTCCCGAAAGATTCATCTGAAGATACCGATACCGATGGAGACGGTATTGGCGACAATGCGGATACAGATGATGACGACGATGGATATTCTGATGAGGTAGAACTTATTGAAGGAACAGATCCAACAGATGCGTCAAGTAAACCCTTGGATACCGATGGTGATGGTATTCCCGATACCATGGACGAAGATGAAAAGAACGACGACGTTTCCGATTTCGATGACGCATTCCCAACGGACGAAGAACCATTATTGGTACCTGCCCAGGCTTTTACGCCCAACGGCGACGGTAACAACGATGCTTGGATCATACCAGGAATCGACAACTACCCCAACAACGTGGTGAAAGTCTTCAACAGATGGGGACACGAAGTATTCGCCATACACTCCTATAAAAATAACTGGGAGGGTTTTTACAAGGACAACCGTGAGAAACTCCCTTCAGGGTCCTATATGTATGTCATAGACTTGGGCGATGGTTCAAAACCCATCCAAGGATGGTTGTTCATCAATTATTAACAAATTAAAAAAGTAAAAATGATACGAATTATAAATTCAATTATTGTCCTGTTCGTGCTGCTTTCTTCAGTTAGGGCTTGGAGTCAACAGGATCCAAATTACACCTTTTATCGGTATAACATGAACATTTACAATCCCGCATTTGCAGGAAGTTCAGAAGGTGTGGAGTTTGTTCTTGGGCTCAGGAGCCAATGGGCGGGTATAGAAGGTGCCCCAGAAAGCCAGAGTGCCATTTTTGGTATGCCCGTGGGCAATAAGGTCGGTTTAGGCGTTAGCATCCTAAATGACAAAACCTTTATTGAGACCCAAACATGGATGGCGGTGGACTTTTCCTACCACATCGACCTTGATGAAGATAACCAGTTGTATTTTGGACTAAAGGCAAGCGCTAACTCCTACGATGCCAATACCCAAGGTCTTTTGACCTACGGCGTTGGTCAGGACGGATCGTTGATGAACTTTGAAAGCCGTTTTACACCGAACGTAGGTGCTGGTATCTATCTAAAAAATGAAAAGTATTTTATATCTCTCTCCGCGCCAAAGATTTTGACACCTGATAGGCTTCAGGAAGCCAATGGAAATGCATTTCTTGGCGCCGACAGGATGCACGCTTATCTTGGAGGTGGTTACGATTTCCTTTTGGGTGGAAGTACCAAATTGCAGGCCTTGGGTATGATTAGATATGTAGATGCATCTCCGCTTTCCTATGAACTTACAGGTCTTTTGGACCTAGCAGAGAGATTTACCCTTGGTGCCGGATATCGGTATAATGAAAGCATAAGCGGACTTTTTCTCTTTAAGGTTTCCAACGGATTCCAATTGGGCTATGCCTATGAGAACGCCTGGCAGCGACCTATCGATGGTCTTGAGCAGGGAACACATGAGGTTTTTATGAGATTTTTGTTATAATTAGTTTGGTGTTTTCCTTAAAGGCCCTTGATCTTTGGTCAAGGGCTTTTTCTATTGGCCCCGCCAACAGGTTTAATAACCCGAAGCTTACTTCGAAACAAAAAGTTCGTTTCTTACGAATGTCTCGTAAATTTGTTCTGAGGTAGTTTATTTTTCAATGAATTGGGCGTCCGTCAGCGCAATGCCGTCATCGATCAGATGTCCCAGCTTGGGATTTTCCATTTTTATGGATTCCAAATACTGCTTGATCTCCTTTGCAAAACCCTGGTCATGGTTACCCATCGCCAATTCATAGAGTTCTACGGAGAGCAACCAGTCAGTAGGATATTTTTCCTTTAATTGCTGGAATACCTTATTTCTGGAGATTGTGGTGTTCTTTCCGTTTCTAAATTCGCGTATTTGCTGGTATAGACTTTCCAATTCATCAGCTTTGCTGTTATCGGTCTCGGAGATGGAACTGCTCAATTGATGGTCCAGTAAGTCGAAACTCTTCACATCCGCAGGGCCATGAAAAGCGGAAACGATTCTTTCCCCAATGGCCATATTGTAAAGAGAATCATTGGACTCGAACAACACCTTTCCGTTATACGTGACTTGACAATTTTCAAAGGTAATCAGGATAATTTGTCCTTGCAGGTTTCGGGTGCCGGTTACGATTTTTCCATGTACACTAATGCCGCCTTCAAAATCTAATGTAACCGTATTTCCTTCATATATAGCGTAGGCCTTTAAATCCCGTGGGCTCATATCCTCAATGGCAATATTGATGCCTTTTAACCTGCCAACAGGAGATCCAAACCCTGATTCATGCTGCATGGTATCCTGACCCACCAACTCCTTTTCCCTGTATGCTAAGGCCGATTTTCCTTTGGTCTGAAAATAAATAGGCTCGCCATTGTGTGAAATGACACTTACAAAATTACCGGATACCTGTAGTCCCGTACTAAGCTCTATGGTTCCCAAATCCTTGGAATCGATTAACTTTTGAATTCCGCTCAGACCTCCGGTCCTAAGAGCCATCGTGTTGGCAAAATCTTCCAATACTTGGCTTAAAAATGCGAAATCGGGTGTCACATAAAGTTGTGGTTGTGGTTGGGTAATGTCAAAGGGAGTATGTGCCGCTTCTATTGAGTAAGGTACTTTTTTAACCTTGTCCGTCATACACCAGGCACTCTCCCCAATACTCGATAGGAGCCCGGCCCCGTAGATTTTCGGATTTTCTAGAGCACCTATTAGGCCATATTCAACGGTCCACCAATGCAGGTTCCGTATCAGTGCCATTTCACTGGGTTCACCCATATTTTGTTGGAGTTCGTCCACACGTTTTTCAGCTTTCTCTATTTCTTCCTTTGCCGATCCTTTGGCTTCCTTGATGATGGACAAGCGTCTAACAGCTTGGTACAGTTCAAAATCCTTGGCGTTCGAGATGGCCTTGCTACCAATTTCCCCAAATCTTCTTAGGTAAGCGGCATATTCTGGATTGGCAATTATGGGTGCATGTCCCGCTCCTTCGTGGATGATGTCCGGTGCGGGGGTGTATTCAATGTTTTCCAGTTGCCGGATGTCCGAAGCAATCACCAAAACATTATATGCCTGAAATTCCATAAAGGCTGCCGGAGGAATAAAACCATCCACGGCGACCGCTGCCCAGCCCAAGTCTTTTAAAATACGGTTCATGCCGTACATATTGGGAATACTTTCTATGGAAATCCCAGTTCTCTTTAAACCTTGTGTGTAGGATTCATGGGCAACGGTACTGAGATAATCCACATTCTTTCGCATTACGTACCGCCAAACCGCCTGATTGATGGCCGTGTAGTGCTCATAATGTTGTGGTTTTATGTACTGCTTTAAATGTTTGGGCAGTTTGTCCAGTATGGGATTGCTTTCGTAATTCATGGTATTCTATCTTAACGAGTTCTTATACCGGGTACTAATAAAATTAGTATATACAGGTTTAAGTAGCTGTTAAAATTTATTATCTACGTGAATATTCCCTTTATTTGTTATTATTATAGGAAATTGTTGGTTTTTGATGCATGGAGAACCATCAACAAAAGGAAAAAATATCATGGAAAAACTGGATACCATTGACAGACAGATTTTAAAAATCTTGGAAAAGGATGCCAAAACCGTGGCCAAAACGATTGCCGACCAATTGGGAATGACAAAAACTCCTGTATACGAGCGTATAAAAAGGCTCGAATCCGAGGGTTTTATAAAGAATTACAAGGCCGTGTTGGATACCTCTAAAATTGAACCTAGCATTACGGTTTTCAGTTTTGTTTCCTTGGATGCCCAAAAAGGAAGTCTTATGGACGATTTTTTGGAAAACGTTTCACTCTTTAATGAAGTAACGGAATGTTATGTGGTGGGTGGAGAATTTGATTTTTTGCTGAAGATAACCGTAAGAAGCTTGGATGCCTATTATGATTTTGCAAAAACGAGGATTGCTACCTTACCGAATATCGGGGCTGTAAAAAGTGCCTTTGTGCTGAACGAGGCGAAGAATAGTCAGCACTTTCCTTTATTATAGAAGTGGTTTAAGCTTTTTCAATTTTCGCTTCAATCCAAAAATTTTAAATCACTTCATAAAAAAAGCCCTTTCACTTACAGGAAAGGGCATGGATTTTCCAAAGAAATAATTCCTATCGAACGGCCACGGAGTTGGGCGGATATTGTTCCAAAATCTGTGAAACAAACTCCTTGATGCGCTGTTCTTTCTTTTCAATGTTCTTCGTATTGGCCAGTGTGCCTTCGCCTTTTCCTTGCCATACCAGTTCCCTGTTTTTAGTGTCTATAAGGTCTATGTAGAGGGAACCTTGGGTTCGGGTGCTAACATTCGGGCCCCAGCCTCCCCAGCCCCAGCCCCAACCTGGACCCCAGGCCCAAGCAGGTCCCCAGCCCCAGGCGCCGCCCCAACCCCAACCAAAGTTGTTGTTGTAGACATCAACGCGTTCCTCTTCCTTTGTAAAAATGCTGATCAATAAATCAGGATTTTCAGATTTTACGAAACCTCTTGAGGCCATTTCGTCCTCAATGGCATACAGGATTCTCTTTTTGTCCAAATCGGATATTTGGGCCTTATCGATTCCTGTTTTATAAAAGGCATAGGATTTATATTCGTTAAAATTGGCTTCTTGGTTGTAGTCCGAAAGTACTCGCACCGAAGAACAGGAGCTCAAGAACACCAATCCCAATAGTATCAGCGATAGAAATTTTAAGTTTTTCATAGCAATCGATTTATCTGTTTATGGAATTATTTCTTTATAAAATAGCTTCAAAAATCATGCCGAAGAACCGATTATTGCCGGTTCGTTTTGGGGTCGTATCCATACGGACAGTGTCTGCAACCACTCTCGCAGCAGTAGCCCCGCTTTAGGTGATACTGTCGTGTAAAAACCCTATAACCTTCGTCCGACCAATAAAAATCTCCATCTTCTATCGGAATAATTTTTTTCATCAAATGCGTTAAAATGCAACCCTCAAAACTCCCAAATTTATTGTCCAATCTAGAATAAAATTAAAATAATTCTGTTGATAACCTGTGACCTTTACGATTTAAATGTCCTTGTTTAACGGAGATTTAGCATAGGTTGGGAAAACGGTACAATTGTTGGCAACATCAAAGGACATCCTTTTAATCCTTATTTTTTACAAGTATCTTTGATTGGAATAGAACAATTAGGTCTATGATATTGGTTTTTAAACACTTCTTTTATAAAAACTATGTGGGTCTCTCCCTTTGGCCATTCATTATTTTAAAACATGATACACTCAAGAACGACAAGGACTTGATCAATCATGAAAAAATTCACTTAAGACAACAACGGGAACTTTTGATAATTCCGTTTTACGTGCTATATGTATTTGAATGGGCAATTCGATCACTGTACTATTTGGATACCTACAAGGCCTACCAAAATCTAAGTTTTGAACGTGAAGCATATAGGAACGAGCATAAACCGGATTATTTGGAGAATAGAAGGCCCTATACTTTTATGAAATACTTTTTTTATAAGTAATACATCAATTTGCAGGTTGAAAATCAATACGTAAAACTCCCAATTCTAAGGGAAAAGCAGGTTGTTCTTGCCATAAAGCGTGAGGATTTGATACATCCGTTCATTTCAGGAAATAAATTTAGAAAGCTCAAATACAATATATTAAAGGCCCAAGAATCTGGACACACAAAGATTTTGACGTTTGGCGGGGCTTTTTCCAATCACATCGCTGCTACTTCGGCAGCAGCCAAAATTACTAATTTAAAAGCCATTGGTATCATTCGAGGGGAGGAACTGGTACATACGTGGCGTGAAAACCCTACTCTAAAGCGGGCCCATGAAAACGGAATGCGTTTCAAATTCGTTTCCAGGGAAATTTACAGACAGCGAGACGAACTGGAGTTTTTAATTTCCTTGCGAAATGAATTTGGGGATTTCTACCCAATACCCGAAGGGGGAACCAACGACTTGGCCATAAAGGGGTGTGAGGAAATCCTTAATCCATCGGATACGGAATTCGATTTTATCTGTGTTTGCGTGGGTACAGGTGGTACTATGGCGGGGTTGATAAATGCGTCGGGCAATAATCAGCAAGTTCTGGGGTTCCCTGTTTTAAATGGCGAATTTCTATCGGCCGAAATAAAAAAGCTTTCTGGAAAGGAGAATTGGACCTTGAACCAAAAATATCACTTTGGCGGATATGCCAAGATAAATGAAGAATTGGTACATTTTATTAATCGGTTTAAACAACAAACGGGCATCCCTCTTGACCCCGTGTATACGGGAAAAATGATGTATGGGTTGTTGGATATGGTAAGGAATGATAATTTTGCACCGGGAACGCGAATCTTGGCCATACATACGGGAGGCTTGCAGGGCATTTTCGGAATTAACCTTGTGTTGCGTAAGAAAAATTTACCTTTGTTGGATATATGACCCTCCTTGGGGGATTTTGTATGGAAAGCTTACTACTTCTATGAAGAACAACGTTTAAACCTTATAAAATTGAACTTAATTTTATTTTGAGACGGAAAATAATAATACTCTTTTTGTTGCTCGTTGGGGTTGTTGGGTGTAAATCCAAGAAATCTTTGTCCGATAAAAACCGTACCCAACAGGTGCAAGCCGAAAGTAGGAGAAGTCATGGGAAACCTTCAAACGCGGCTAAAGATAGGGACCCCAGCATGCCTGAGGATTCGGGTGAGTTCGTAAAGTTTCGGATTGAAACTATTGATGAATACATCGCTACTTTTTCGGAAATCGCCCAACTGGAAATGAAGGCCTATGGAATTCCCGCCAGCATCACCTTGGCCCAAGGGCTCTTGGAAAGTGGCTATGGTAAAGGGGATTTGGCCATGAAGACCAACAATCATTTTGGTATAAAATGCCATACCGGATGGCAGGGAGACTATGATTTCCACGATGACGATGCCAAGGGCGAATGTTTTAGAAAATACAATCATCCCATGTATTCCTTCAGGGACCATAGTATATTTTTGACCACTCGGAGTCGGTACGCGTTTCTTTTTGATTATAAGGTAACGGACTATCGCAAGTGGGCCCACGGTCTTAGAAAGGCGGGTTATGCAACGGATAAGCGTTATCCTCAGAAACTGATTTATTTGATAGAAAAACATCAGCTATATAAATATGACGGAGGTGTTTTGGATACGGGCCAGGACGAAGATCGTGTCGTCCTTACCGAAAGTGAAGCCGTTCATATTGTGAAAAAAGGGGACACCCTGTATTCCCTTTCAAAAAGATATTATGTTTCCGTGGACGAGTTGATGCGCATGAACAATTTAAGGGACTCCGGTCTATCCATTGGCCAAAAGCTCTTGGTCAAGTCCACCTCCGTAAATAGATAGAACATGATTTATAAAAGAAGTAGTGCCCTTTTTGCAGAGGCCAAACAATTCATACCTGGCGGTGTAAACTCACCGGTGAGGGCTTTTAAGGCCGTAGGCGGCGACCCAATTTTTGTGAAGGAGGCCAAAGGGGCCTATTTATATGATGTAGATGGAAACCGACTCATAGATTACATAGCATCTTGGGGTCCCTTGATTTTGGGACATGCGCATGAACCTGTTTTAAATGCCATCATTGAGAAGGCAAAAAAAGGGACTTCCTTTGGTATGCCTACTGAAATTGAGACCGAACTGGCAAAGTTGGCCGTTTCCATGGTTCCCAATATCGATAAAATCCGATTTGTTAATAGTGGAACGGAGGCCTGTATGAGCGCCGTTCGTTTGGCAAGGGGTTATACGGGCAAGGACAAGATCATCAAATTCGCCGGTTGCTACCACGGCCATTCCGATTCCTTTTTGATTCAGGCAGGGAGCGGTGCGGTTACTTTTGGAAGTCCTAATAGTCCCGGTGTTACCCAAGGTACGGCCAAGGATACCCTATTGGCCTCATATAATGACTTGGAAAGTGTTACTCAGCTTATAGAGGCCAATAAAGGAGAAATAGCGGCGGTCATCATTGAGCCCGTGGCCGGAAATATGGGCTGCATTATCCCAACCGATGGTTTTATCCGTGGATTGCGGGAACTCTGTACCCAAAATGATATCCTTTTGATCTTTGATGAGGTCATGACCGGTTTCAGGCTTGGAAGGGGAGGAGCCCAGGAAGCCTTGGGAATCAAGGCGGATATTTTGTGTTTTGGAAAGGTAATTGGTGGTGGACTTCCCGTTGGTGCCTTTGCTGCCAGCAACGAAATCATGGGGTATTTGGCCCCCGAAGGACCGGTATATCAGGCCGGTACCTTAAGTGGAAACCCGTTGGCCATGAGTGCCGGCTTGGCCATGTTGACCGAACTTAATAACAATCCAGCGATATTTACCAGCCTTCAGGAAAAAACGGCCCATTTGCACATCGGCCTTTCCAAAGCGCTGGATAAAAAAGGAATTCCCTATCAGATCAATCGTTTTGGCAGCATGATTTCTGTACATTTTACGGACCGCCCGGTGATGGATTTTGCATCTTCGGCCACTGGAAACAACGAAACGTTTAAAAAGTATTTCCATGGAATGTTGGATCAGGGAATCTATCTACCACCGTCCGCATTTGAAAGTTATTTCCTGAACGATGCTTTGTCCTATGAGGACTTGGACGAAACCATAGAGGCGGTGGAAAAATTACAATTGGATTAATTGGTCATTTCTCCTGAATTTCGGACGATATGGATTCTAAGATGTCGTCTATATACCCCATCAGTGGCGAATAATGGTTGTCTTCCGTTGCATGACAGGTCACTATAAATAGAAGCAGCTTATTTTCGAACTCCTGTGAGGACAGCACCCCTAAATTACTGACCCTCTCACCGTCTGGAGATGTCTTAAGGCTTGTTAAGACGCCTGTTTGTTGCAATACGGTCTTGATGCTATACTGGTCCGTTCTAAAAATATCGAGGAGGTTTTCGCGTTCATGGCGCAAATCCTCTTCCTGTCTGGAAATATCCTCCATGGTGGCGATCCAGTTTGTGAGCATGATTCTTAAATCAGGATTGGAAATATTCTTTAGGTTTCCGGAGTTGATAATTTCCAATAACAAGGAATTGTTCGGGTTAAAGGCAACATCGGAAATGAACGTATTCAATAGCAATTGGGATAAATCCTCTTCTAGGGGTAGGGAGTCCTTTTGGTTCATCAGCCCTATTATTTTTTCGGCACTTTCTATATTCGCCCTGTTCACGGCTATGAGTTCGGTCAATTTGTTCTTACTAATATTGAATTCTTCCTGTAGCCCCAAGAGATAGGTTTGCTCATTTTTGGCGTCAATGTTCCGCTGGTTTCGGTTGTTTATGGCAAGGGCAATCAGGATTCCAATGACCACCAGGACGATCTCTCCCAAGGCATATGCTAAATACCGACCCACTTTTTTTTCGGCCAATAGTTTTTGTCTTGTTCTTCTAAAGAATTTTATCATATACTCCTATTTTTTCCCTCTTGGGAGGGGAGGTTTTTAAAGTAGTTTTAAAGGAAACAAATAAAAGTTTGTTCATAATAAAAATTCCTGCTTAACCTGTTCAACTTTCACCAAGGACAAGGACGCATCCTTTCCCCGTAAGGTAACCTCGCCAATTTCCGTTACAACAAAATTTTCGTCAATATTCAGTTTTTTGATCAGACTATCGGAAACAAGGAAATCGGTTTTAAAGGTGTTGCAGGCGGATTGTATTCTGGCCGTAGTGTTCAAAACATCCCCAGAGAAGACAATTTCCTTTTTTAACGCCCCAATTTCCCCGGTCGTGACCTCCCCAAAATGCATTCCTCCCTTAAATTTGGGTGCAAATCCGTAGGTTTTCAGGAAAAAATCGGACTTATGTCGCAAGGCATTTTTCATTTCGAAAAAAGTATGCAGACAGTTGTTGTTCTGTAAGCCGACATTGAATTCCCAAGTGATGACGATTTCGTCGCCAATGTACTGATAAACGTCCCCACCAAATTGTATAATGGCATCTTCAAGGGATTTGTAGTAATCCCTTAAAAATAAAAAGTACATTTTGGTTCCCAACTGTTCCGCTATGGCGGTGGAGTCTTTCATATCGGTAAATAGGAAAATACGATGCTCTTCCTTGGGTCGATGATATTTGCCTATGATGAAGTTTCGTAGGACACTATGCCCCAAATTATCACTTATTTCGGTATAAATTAAGGAAAAAAATAAAGAGGCCGATAGTTGGACCATGGTACTCATATGTACTGTGCTGACCAAAAAATCCAAATAACGTTGCCAAATTTCACCTGAAAATAGTGGAATCCGTAATTCGATACTGGAGGCAATAGGATACAGAACCATCATTATTGCGGAAAAAAGCACCAGATAAAAGACAAGTTTGAACAAGACCTTTTTGTAAAAGGTTTTTTTGATAAATAACTTGTTCAAGAAGGTCAGTTCCAGATATCCAACAAAACAACCGACCAAGAAAACCGCTACGGTCGCAAATAGGAAAACTTGAAAATTTAAACTAATGGCTTCTTTTTGAGTGATACCTGCTCCAAGAACCGCAGTTTGTTCAATGAACATGAAGAGCAACCCCAAAAGGGTCCAAATAATACCAAATGATAGAATTTTGCTAAATTTTCGTTTGGTTTTGTGAGAAAGCAAATCGGGTAATTTAGGAGGTGTTTGGTAAAACTGTTATCCCTTTCAATTTAATGATTCTTTCCGAATAGTGAATACTCCATTTTGTGATTTAAGGATTAGTATCGTTCGTACCAATGGTCAACACCACATTGCCCTTTTTGCCGCCCTGGTCTACATAGTGGTGGGCTGCCACCACTTGGTCCATGGGAAACACCTTGTCTATCGTTGCATCATAGCAGCCGTTTTCAAATAGTTCCCTAAGTATTTCCAGTTGCCTTTTTGATTCTGATGCCACTTCCAAACCTTCAACGGTCTTGAACACCCCATCTTCTTTGAGTAGGGATTTGCATTGTTTTTTCGAAGCCTTGCCCACGGCATCGAAGACGATATCGTACTTGGATCGATGTTCTTCGAATTGCCCTTGATCATAAAAAAGAACATTGGTAATACCGAGTCTTTCCATAAGTTTGGAACCTCTGGTGCTACACACCGCCGTAATGTGGGCATTATGTGATTTTGCGATTTGAACGGCCGCTGCACCTACGGAACCCGTGGCTCCATATATTAGTACTTTTACATTCGGTTTCTTCGCGATGCCCCCTTTCTCCAAAAAATAAATGGCAGATTGCCCGCCAAAAACAATGGCAGCGGACTCTTCATGCGTCGCATTCATCGGGGCCAAAGTTATATTGTCTTTTTCACTGATGGCGATATACTCGGCATTGGTTCCAAACATTAATCCAGTCATTCCAAAGACGTTATCGCCTACCTTGAAATCACTGACGTTTGTGCCAATATGTTCTATGATTCCTGAAAAAACCGTCCCCAGAATCGGTTTTCTGGGTTTGTTGAAACCAAGGACCAGACGCATGACCAACTTCATAAGACCATCAACTTTAAGACCCCGTATCCTTACATCGGCGGAATTAACGGTAGTTGCCATTATTTTGACCAATACTTCGTTTTTCTTTGGGATCGGCTTGGCAAGGGTCGAGATTTTCAGAACCTCCGGTGTGCCATATTTAGGGCAGATTATTGCTTTCATCATTCTGTCTTTTTTGTTTATACGCGTATTTTTGGGCTTTCCTCAATTCAAATTAATGATTTTAAAATCCGCACTAGTGTAAAAAGGAAAAAACACAGGAATGTTAAGACCAAGCCTACCAAAATAGGAAGTATACCACCAAAAGTGAAAAGCATGCCAAGAACAAAACCCAGTAGATATTCCGGTCGATGAAGTGGTATGAAGAATGCAATGGGCAGAGGCAAAAGGATGTAAAATGGGAGAATTTCATCTAAATTCAATTCCCATAATATGGATGCTATAAGCCCATAAACGAATGCGGCAATAAACCTCCTAATAATGGTTTTTTCGAGTTCTGGATTTTGTCGCTGTCGTTTATGGATTAGGGAGAAGGAAATCCATGTTAATGTGGGAAGGGTCAATAATCCCCACCAATTGGAAATTCCCGGCATATCTTGCCGTGCAAGTAGATGGTGCGTGATCACACCACCATTCAAGTGTTCCCATAGCACACATAAAGAAGTAAAAATCAGTGCTCCAAGAATTATCTTGGACTTGTTTTTTCTTGTGAATATCATGATTGTTCGATTGGTTGATTGATGAATGTAATTGATGATTGGACGCACACTAAACCCTTTTGTTACATTTTTTAAAAACCTATGACATAGTTTTAGCTTCCATAAGAAACCTAGTTCTTTTTAAAAGTGATTTTAAATCAGTCTCGAACTATCGCAAACCATAGATTTTCAATATCCACATAAAAAAAGACCCTGCTGTAAAAACAAGGTCTTTTCCTAACAATCAACTAACTAAACAACCTATTTCTTTTGCGCTCTATGCTGACGTTCTTTTCCTTTTGCATGTTTTCCCCTTTTCGCACGCATTTTTTCCCATTTGGCATATTGTGTGTCATCAAGGATCGCTTTCATTTCCTTCTTATGGGCAATCTGGTTATCCAGACGTTCGTTTTGTAGGGCGAACTTTTCATCGTCTGATAAAGATTCCCCGCTTTCCCTTTGGGCTTTGTGGGCTTCCATCTTGGCCTTTCTCTCCGCTGCATTTTTTGTGAACATTTCCTGTAGCTTGGATTGTTGATCTGCTGTAAGGTCCAAGGCCAAGGTCATTCTTTTGGTCTGCAAGGTTGCCATTTGCTCTGGAGTGAAATCGGCCATGTGTCTCCTGCCTTCTTTTCTATTTTTCTCCTGCGCCATTGCGGTAATGCCAATCAATAAAAGGGCCGCCAATACTAATTTTCTCATCACGTTACATTTTATGGGTTTTAGTATTAGGACCTAAGGGAGTGGCAAAGGTTTAAACGGGAGAAGGTATTTAAGAGGAATTTAACTACATGGGTCCAGATCGGGCATAAAAAAAGCGCGACCGGAAAAGTCGCGCTTTTATAGTATTTTGAGGTGTTCTTATTGTACGGCTTCCGTTGCCATATTTTCGGTAAACGGTTCTACAACAATATCCGCTTTGGCCATTTCTTCATTTTTTGGGAGCAATTGACTGGATTTTCCATTGATCTGAAAATGATAGAATACGGCTGCAACGATAAAACAACTTAGGTAGATTAGGCTTTTGACTTTATTATTCATGATTTGGGGGTTTTTAGATTTGTGAGTCTAAACTATAAAATAGTAACGTATGAAAAAGCCCATTGTTGTGAAATGGGCTTTATTTGATGTCAAATTATATCTAATTGTTGTAAAACGAATAATTTCATCGGATTTATTGGTATTTCGTCGATGAAGGTGAAAAACCCAATGTTTTATTCAGGGTTCAAAATGTGGTCAATTCGCTCCTCTACATCCTGTAGATGATACCTGCTCATTCTATCGGAAATCCTGCCAATGGCATTTCTTACATCCCTTTTTAATAGATTCAATTCTGCCCTGGCCACGGAACGAATGTCTGACTGACTCGTATTCACCGCGGTCGATTTTCTATAGCCGCCAAAGTCCGGTAGTTTTTTCTGGTCCTCCGCGGTCATCAAATAGGCCAAACGATCCACATAGGCTTTTTGAAGGTTTCTTCGGTACGTATCGATCTTTCTTCCGGAGGACAATTCGGACCAAATTCCCTTCCTTAAATCGTCCATCATTTCCACTAAAGTATAGGCCTCGGTACCATTGGCCACCTCGTTTTCGACCAAACGCGCCATTTTACCAAGACTCATGATATTGTTCAAGGTACGTTCCTGAATGGAACGGATACGCTCCACAAAACCGGAATACTGGATTCTTCCAAAAATATCCTGATCCAATAACCATTCCGGGGTTTGGAACAGTTGTTCCTGGAGAAACTCCATACAGTTTTCCTGATGTTCGGCATCTACATGCGTGTACACGGCACCTTGCTGATCATAGGTTTTATGGTATTCATAGACCCCTCCTATGTTGTTCGACACATGGCCCATATAGCGGTTGTACTGAGCAACGACTTGTCGGTAGAGGGTTTCAAGGTCATCGTAGTTTTTACCGTCTTCCTGGGTCCATTCAATCAATTTAGGAACGATTCTTTGCAAATTGGCAATGCCGTATTCGCTTGCCTTTATGGCATTATCGCCCAAATCTTCCGTTTGGGAGCTGGGGTCTACGATGTCGCCCACCTGTTGATGGCCAAATCGGTACAGTGGGTCTCCCGCACGCTCTAAAATCCATTGGTCCAAGATGGGTTTTTCTTCTGTTGCTGATTTATCCAAAATGGGCCTGTATCCCCATTTAATGGCATATTTGTCATATACACCGATGTCCGGCATCAAAGCAACGCCCTCATCACCGGGTTGGGCGATATAATTAAAACGGGCATAGTCCATAATCGAAGGGGCCGTACCAAATTTTTTAGTGAAACTTGCCGAGCGTAATGAATCCACCGGATAGGCAACACTACTACCCATATTATGGGGCAAACCTAATGTATGACCCACTTCATGCGAAGAGACAAAACGGATCAACCTACCCATCACTTCCTCATCAAACTGCACTCCTTGTGCGGACGGATTTATCGCCGCTGTCTGTACAAAGAACCAGTTGCGTAAAAGGCTCATAACGTTGTGGTACCAGTTGATGTCCGATTCCAATATTTCTCCACTGCGCGGATCGCTCACGTGCGGGCCATTGGCATTTGGTATGGGAGATGCCAAGTATCGGACCACGGAATAACGAACATCCTCCGGGGACCATTCCGGATCCTCTTCCGGAGTTGGAGGGTCCTTGGCAATGATGGCATTTTTAAATCCTGCTTCTTCAAAGGCCACTTGCCAATCTTCGATACCTTGCTTTATGTACGGCACCCATTGTTTTGGCGTTGCCCTATCCACATAATAGACAATCTGCTTTTTAGGTTCTACTAGTTCCCCGTTTTTGAACTTTTCCAAATCCTCATCTTTCACTTCCAGTCTCCATCGGTCCAAAAAGGTAATCGTTTTGCTTTCCTGGGCATCCAGGCCATAATCGACCTGGCCCCTGGCGAACCACCCCACCCTTCGGTCAAAATAGCGTCTTTTCATTGGTTCCTTTGGTAAGAGTACCATGGAATTGTTGATTTCTATCGATATGGATCCCAGGCTACCATTACTGGGCGGTTCCCCGGCCAAATAGGTCTTTACATGCCTGGCCTCAACGTTCAAGGGATAACTTTTTATGCTTTCAATAAAGCTTCTGCCATCATCCAAACGTGAAACCTTGTATCGTTTTCGGTAGGTTTCCGGCATTCCAAAGGCTTTGGTGTCCTTAGTGAATATATCATCCACTTCAATGACCGTAGCCGGACTCAGCGAATCCTTTTTAAAGGCCTTGATGTCAAATGCGTAAAGGACCGGCTCAAAATTTGAATTTACGACGGCTTCATGTACCGGAAGGGAATCGGCCGCGACGACATCGTGGGATACAACGCGTAGCAGTACTTTCTTGTCCTTTTTCTCCCATCTTAGGACTTGGGTATTAATCTTTCCGCCACCAAAACCTATTTCAGAAGCTGTTTTTGAAATGCGGCTCACCATTAACATTTCCCTATTGAAGAGTGAATCCGGGATTTCATAGTAATGCTTGTCGTCAACTATATGGACATCGAAGAGCCCAGCATCAGTTTTTGCCTCCTTGGTGATGACTTTGTCATACGGTTGAATTTTGTCCTTATTGGGTTTTTCCGCAGCGGTTTCTGTCTTCTTTTTTTTCTTTTTGAAAATTTGGGCTTCGGTAGTTTGGTAACTTAATAAACATGCTATCGCTAGTAGCGGGAAAAGTAATTTTTTATGCATCTATTTTTTTGAATTTGGTCAATTTTTCAAAGAACCGAAAAATTATTTTAACGACTTGTTAACGAAATCATAAGCCGAATACCAATTCAACATTCAATCCCTTCGGATAAAAAGTTTCTTTTCTCACCTTACCTCAAAATAAAAAAGTTCCGCAACAACGGCTGCGCAATCTTTTTCTTTTTCTTAATCCAAGAAAACAATTCATTTTCTTTAGATGGTTTTGAAAATTGAATTGGTATAAATTGTAACATTCTGGATTTTTCAGCGTCTGTTATGTAGGAATATCATTTTTACCCGAATAGCAATCGGGACTGAATTAGTTAGGTATAAAGCCTCTGCGCCAGCAGAGGCTTTATCTTTTTGTGTTGTTCTACAGGTCTATGCACCACTTTATGATGCAAATCAGAAAAGTAAAGGGAGGATAAATTGGAACATTCCTATTAAAAGTACCACAGCAAGCAGATTTAGCATCACGCCTGCCTTTGCCATTTCATGCACTTTAATATAGCCACTGGCAAAAACAATGGCATTGGGAGGCGTGGCCATGGGGAGCATGAAAGCGCAACTGCTCGCTATGGTAATGGGTATCAATAAATGTACGATAGGTATTCCCAAGCCAAGGGCAATGCCCGCAACCACAGGTGCCAAGACGGCAACAAGGGCTACGTTGCTCATCAGTTCCGTCATGAACAACATCAAAAATATCAATAGGGCGGCAGTAAAGAGTGCACTGATCTCACTTTCGGCGATGGTTCCCGCTACAAGGTCCACAATCCCCGTAACGGACATGGCCTCCGCCAGGGCCAATCCCCCACCAAATAGTATGAGTATACCCCAAGCCAGTTTCTGGGTATCCTTCCATTCCAAAATGAAATCGCCTTTTCTCACATTGAAGGGGATCGCAAAAAGTGAAATAGCGGTGAACATACTGATCATGGCATCGGACAGGCCTAAAAATGGAAAAATGGAATTGATGACGGTCCTAAAAACCCAAAGGAAAACCGTAATGCCAAAAATGACCAAAACCATTTTTTCCTTTGCCGAAGTAGGCCCCAGTTTTTTCAGTTCCTGATCAATAATGCTTTTGGAGGCATTGAATTTCAGGGCCCCATTGGGGAACATGAATTTTACCAAAACCAAATAGCAAAGGGTTATCATAATCACCGAAAAGGGTAGCCCGATGACCATCCATTTCAAAAAAGATATTTCAATATGGTATTCATTTTCCAACAACCCGATGAGTACCGAATTGGGTGGGGTTCCAATGACCGTGGCTATGCCGCCTGCATTTGCGGAGAATGCAATACCCAACATCACGCTTAGGGCAAAATTGCGGTCGCTTTTTGTAAATCCGTTGGCATCATCTATCAATAGTTGTATAACGGACATGGCAATGGGCAACATGACCACGGTAGTGGCCGTATTGCTAATCCACATGCTCAAGGTGGCCGTGGCGATCATAAAACCTAAAATGACTTTGTTGGGTGTGGTTCCCGTGATACGGATGATGGAAAGAGCAATGCGTTTATGAAGGTTTACTTTTTCCAGGGCCAGGGCCATGACGAATCCCCCAAAAAATAGGAATACGATCGGACTCCCGTAATTGGCGCCAACATCCTCCATGGGTATGATTTTAAGGATAGGGAACAATAACAATGGGAGTAGTGCCGTGACGGATATGGAAACCGCTTCGGTAATCCACCACACGATCATCCAAAGGGCTACGGCTATTACAGCATCCGCCCGTTCTGAAATCAAAATAACGGGAAGGTTGATCAGAAGTAGAAAAAGTAGGGGGCCTAGAAAAAGCCCCCATTTTTTGCTTAGTCCCATGGGTTTTCTCAAGTTGGGTCTAAACTATGATTTTTTATGTGAATTATTAAGAATAATTGTTCCGAAGAATTTACATTATAAAATAAAAACTCTTATTCCATTAAGGACACCAATAGCGCGTCGTTTTCCTTTTGGACCTTCGCCAATTTTTGACTTGTCAAACCCTTGATTCCCTTGTCCCATGCCTTGTTGCTTAACCCGGATTGGGTCTTTAGGCTATCCAAGGACATGCTTTTTTCCTTTTTAAGGATATAGTAAATGGCCTTCTCATTATCGGAAAGTTGAACGGCCTTTTTCTCCGGCCGCATCTGTGGAAAGAACAGTACTTCTTGTATGGAGGAATTATTGGTCATCAACATGACCAACCGATCAATACCTATTCCTATACCCGAAGTCGGTGGCATGCCGTACTCCAAAGCCCTTAGAAAATCCTGGTCAATGAACATCGCCTCATCGTCCCCTTTTTCTGAGAGTCGCAATTGATCTTCAAAGCGTTCGCGCTGATCGATTGGATCGTTCAGCTCAGAATATGCATTGGCCAATTCCTTACCGTTTACCATCAGCTCAAAGCGCTCCGTAAGTCTTGGATTTGTTCTATGTTCCTTGGTCAAAGGGCTCATTTCCTTGGGATAATCCGTAATAAAAGTGGGCTGTATATAGTGGTGCTCACATTTTTCCCCAAAAATCTCATCGATCAATTTACCAACACCCATGGTGTCATCCACTTCAATGCCCAAACTTTTGGCAGTTTCCCTCAATTCGTTCTCCTCCATTTGGGAGACATCGACTCCTGTGTGGGTTTTTATCGCTTCCAAAATAGGCACTCTGGGATACGGCGCCTTAAATTCGATTTCGTGATTACCCACTGTAACTTTTGTGGACCCGTTGGCATCCATGGCTACTTTTTCCAGCAATTGCTCCGTGGTATCCATCATCCAATTGTAATCCTTGTAGGCCACATACAATTCCATCACGGTAAATTCCGGATTGTGCGTACGGTCCATCCCCTCGTTCCTAAAATCCTTGGAAAACTCGTACACTCCATCAAAGCCACCAACGATCAGTCGCTTTAAATACAATTCGTTGGCAATACGTAAATATAACGGTATGTTCAGCGCATTGTGGTGGGTCAAAAATGGCCTTGCGGCCGCACCGCCCGGAATGGGCTGTAAAATGGGCGTTTCCACCTCCAAATAACCCCTACTGTTATAAAACTCCCGAATGCTGTTGGTAATCTTTGTCCGTTTAATGAAGGTTTCCTTGACTTTTGGGTTTACCACCAAATCCACATAGCGCTGGCGGTAGCGCAATTCGGGATCATTGAATTCGTCGTACACCTTTCCTTCGGAATCCTGTTTTGGAAGGGGAAGGGGTCTAAGGGCCTTGCTTAACATTTTAAAGTTCTTGACCATGACCGTTTTCTCGCCCACTTGGGTGGTAAAAAGTTCCCCTTCTATACCAATGATATCACCTATGTCCAACAGTTTCTTGTAAACCTCGTTGTATAGGGTCTTATCCTCCCCGGTACAAATTTCATCCCTGTTGAAGTAGACCTGTATGCGACCTTCACTGTCCTGAATTTCGGCAAAGGAAGCTTTTCCTTGTATCCGGCGCGACATCAATCTACCCGCAATGGTCACCTTTTTGCCTTCCTCATAATCATTTTTGATTCCTTTGGATGTGCTGTCTACAGGATATAACTCGGCGGGATATGGATTGATGCCCAATTCCCTTAATTTCCCCAATTTCTCTCTTCGAATGACCTCTTGTTCGGATAATTGCATTTCGATTTATTTAAAGGCGCAAATATAGGTAAGAATGCGCTAATCTTTAAAACGTTCCTCCACCAAAGGCAGGATGCGATCTACAAATTTACTATATGCCTCCCCGGAGGGATGAAGACCGTCACTGGCCACAAGTTGGGGCTGCTCCAAGCCCATTCTTGTAATATCCGTAATTTCAACAAAGCGAACCTTATTTTCAACTGCAATGGACCTGGCAAACTCGTTATACATATCAATTTCCCTTGATATTTTGTCCACATCCCTAGATTGGCCAAATGGGGTAAACGCATAATCCGGGATGGAGATGACCAACACCTTTTCGGCATCACCTTCCACAAAGTCAAGGGCATTGATTAAAAGTTCTGGAAGTTCCTTTTTATATTGTTCAAAAGGTTTGCCTTGGTATTGATTGTTGACGCCAATCAAGAGGGTGACCAGATCTTGAGGCTTGTCTATTCTTGTATTCGAAATACCGTTTTGAAGGTCATCTGTTCTCCAACCGGTTCTCGCAATTATCTTTGTTTCGACACTTGTATTTAATTCGCTTTCAAGTCTTTCTGATAGTTGCATAGGAAAGTTTTGATTTGACGCAACACTTTCTCCAACCGTATAGCTATCGCCCAAAGCCAAATATTTGAATTCTTTTTGATACTCTGAGCGTATTTCTTCGGAGCCCGTAAGAAATTCACTTTCGCTCGATGTGCAATTGAAAAATAATAGAATGAGCGCTATAATCTTGAAAGTATTCATTTTGCTAATTTGTATTTTTAATATACTAGTTACGAAATATTTGGGTTATGGTTTCACTTAAATCGGAATCAAATATTTAAATCTAATAGGTATCATCCTTTTTGATTCAAAAGGGTGGGTACGCGATCGTAACAATTCTGATAATTTAGCAACTAATAGGTACATCAATCAAAAATCAAAAAGTAAAATGAGTTTAATTAGGGTTTTATTGGCCATTCTTTTTCCGCCCTTGGCCGTTCTGGGAAAGGGTTGCGGATCCTTTTTAATAGTGCTGTTATTAACTTTTTGTGGCTGGGTACCAGGGGTTATCGCTGCATTGGTTATCTTAAACAATCCAAACTAAAACTTTCTTTATATGGGAGCAAGAAGGGTATTGTGGTCAGTTATGATAATGGTCCTGTTCGTTGCCTGTAATTTTACCGAAGAAATTTATTTCAATGCGGACGGCTCCGGGAAAATGAGTATCGGTTTTGATGGAAGCGAAATGATGTCCATGTTACCCGATAACGATAGCCTAAAAATGGAGGAGGTTATGGACTCCACGATCGTTTTCAAGGACCTTTTGCGAGAAAAACGTGATAGTATCGCCCAATTGCCCTTGGAAGAACAGGAAAAATTGAAAAAATTGGAACCTTTTAGCATACACATGCTCGTGGACGGGTCTAATGGTACTATGAATTTTGAGATGTTTTCGGATTTTAAGAATATATCCGATGTCAACAATGCATTCAACGCCTTTCAGATGGCAGGTAAAATTGGTCCTTCCTCTGCAGACCAGCCCATTCCCCAAAATTCCGCCGAAGATCCCACCCAGGTTTCCTACTCCTTTTCCGGGGACCGTTTCGTTAGGGAAGCTAAAATCAAGGACCAGGAATTGTTCCAAAAGAGCCTGGATAGCCTACAAGGCACTGAAATGTTTTTGAGCGGTTCCACCTATACCTTTAAATATCATTTTCCGAAAAGAGTAAAATCTACCAATGTGGAGGACGCCACTTTTTCCATGGATGGGAAGACCCTAATTTATGAGGTGAACTTTTTGGACATGCTCAAGGATCCAGAGTCCATCAATATTGAAGTGGAACTGGAAAAGTAGGCAGGAACCTTTTCCTATTCGTATCTTTGCACCATGAACAAAACCGTTTTTTTGGAGGACTTGGGCGTCAAGGATTATAAGGAGACCTGGGACTATCAGGAACTTTTGTTTCAGCAAATATTGGATTTGAAAATCAGAAACAGGAGGGAGGAGACTGCTTTGGAAACCCCCAACCATCTTATTTTTGTGGAGCATCCACATGTTTATACCCTAGGCAAAAGTGGGGATATCCAAAACCTGTTGGTAAACGAGGATGAGCTTAGTGCAAAAGGTGCCAAATTTTATAAAATCAATAGGGGCGGGGATATCACTTACCACGGGCCTGGCCAGATCGTAGGTTACCCCATTCTTGATTTGGATAATTTCTTTACCGATATTCACAAATACCTAAGACTTCTTGAGGAGATGGTCATTCTCACTTTGGCGGAGTATGGTTTGAAGGCCGAACGTTCCAAAGGTGAAACAGGGGTATGGTTGGATGTTGGAACGCCCTTCGCCCGAAAAATCTGTGCCATGGGCGTTCGTGCCAGTAGGTGGGTGACCATGCATGGGTTTGCTCTAAATGTGAATGCGGACCTAGGCTATTTTGATTTGATGATTCCCTGTGGGATAAAGGACAAGGCAGTTACCTCTTTGAACGTTGAATTGGGAAAAGCAACTGTGGATATGGATGAGGTAAAGGAAAAGCTGTTAATACACTTTGCAGAGCTTTTTGAGGCGCAGATAATGAAAAAAGAGGCTGTCTAAAAAGTCACAAATCCCTTCATAAGTCACATCGAGCGCAGTCGAGATGCATTTAAAACCCATAAGCTATAATTCTCGACTCCGCTCGAATTGACAACAGAATTTACTTTTTAGATAGCCTCTTATTAATGCTATACGCCCAATCTATTTACTGTACTTGGTCAGCTCCATCCTGCTCATAAGCTTGCCGTTTTTACCGTAGGATTCCTGTTTTATCATGCCCACACCTTCTGAAATCCAAACTTTATTGCTCATTTCCACATTGGCCATCATCACTTTGGATTTACTTTTTTCTGTAATTAAATAACAATCAAAAGTACCAGCGGGCGTGGTAACGGATTCTATTTTCTCCACTTTTCGGTCAAAGGTATCCACGTTGATTTTCATCTTCATGGCACCCATATCCATGGTAACGCTTAGGTTTGCATCATCAAGCGTTTGCCCAGCGGAAAGATCATTGGGTATTTCAATATCGGTACCGGTAATCACCATGTCCATTCCCATATCCTCATATTGTTTTTTCATTTCTGAAGGGAACAGACTTTCATAATCTATTTTGACACCGTTACCGGTACAGGTGATATTATAATCGGACTCAATAACATTTTTACCCTTGTCATCCGTATAGGTCAGTTTCATGGTCGCCATGGTATTGCCGCCATCATTTTCTACGTTGGAAACAACATAGTCCGTGACACCTTCTACCTTATCCTTTTTGTCGTACATGGTGTATTGAAAAGTACTGCCCTCTTCCATGGGATAGTATTTACTACAGGCATTTTGGCCCAACATAAGTGAAGTACCGTAAAGGAAGATAAAGCAAAAAAGAAACTTGATTTTCATTTTATTCTCGTGTTTAAAGTTTGATAAATTCTACTCGTCTGTTCTGTGATTTTCCATTACTGGTGCTATTGTCTCCCACGGGTTCGGATTCTCCCTTGCCATCTGTGGATAGCCTACCGGCATCCACCCCATAGACGGAAACAAGGGCACTTTTTACGGCCTCGGCACGGTTTTTTGAAAGCTTCATGTTCGTATCTTCGGCGCCATCGCTGTCCGTGTGCCCCACTATTTTAAGATTGATGCTGGAGTCTTGTTCCAAAACCTGGAATATTTGCCGAATGACGCCCATGGATTCCGGCTTTAATTGATCAGAACCAGAATTGAAAAGTATGGCATTGGTCGATATTTTTCCTTCGGACAAAAGCTTTCTCCTTAAGTCCTTACCGCCTTTGGCAACTTTCAGATTTCCAATGAAAATACGGTCTTTACCGTCTTTGAGACCCTCTGGTTCAAAGCGGATATAGTTGAGAACCCCGCCTGGGGCGACCAGTTTGGGAACATCCACATATTTGGTCTCGTTGACCCACAATCTGAACCTTTGCCCATTCACCGCAATTGAAATATGCGGTTTGTTCAGGACCGCTTTTCTTATATCAGTTTGAACGTTGTTATTGATTAACGTTTCATTATTGATCTTGTTCCAAATACTAATATCAATATCTGCATACTGGGCAAAGGGTATTTTGACGTTGACCGCATTCTTTCCTGCCCTGTAATAATCATAGGTTTTTTCATCCTCAAGGTTTATGTTAAGTTTTGCAGTGCTTGAGGTTTGGTCATCCAATCCAAGGGTCAATATGTCAAATTCAATGGTGTAATCTTCGGGAAGATTGGATATGTTGGGAAAGTAGACACTGCTAGATTTTACTTCAAACCATTTTTCGTTTGAACTGCCAATTGTAACTACTTCACCTGTTCCGTTGGTATCCCATTTTGATGGGAAGTCGCCCACAAAGTCATTGGCAAAGTCATCAAAGAACAATTGTTCGTCGCCTGGAACATAATCGAACTTACTATAAACTTCCAGACTCTTTGGCCCTTCTGAGCTAGCCATTGGGGCGTTTTCTGAGCTATCGCCATTTTCAGAAGTACTTTCTTCGGGTTTCCTGCCATTAGGAACAGGGGTATTTCCCCCTTTCTTGGAACCCGGTTCCAGGATGCTATCCAGTGCCTGGTCCGTTTTTTCCGTGGCCTCCCTGTCGACCCTTCTTTCAACGGCCCTCTCTGCTGCCCGCTCTGCCGTTTTTCCTAACTTTTTAAGGAATTGTGCGTTGGAGGAAACGGTGCATAAAAATAAAATGCCCGTCGCCAAAACCAACTTTTGGGACAAATTCATGATTTTCATAATAGTGTTAATTAATTTCTTATACAGTGAATTCTCCCTTAGAGAGATTCAATTAAAATTATGGGAAAATGGTGTAAATAGCAACTGTAAATGTATGACTGGTTGCTTAGTAAGTACGGACAACTTAGGTAAATGTATCACTGAATCTTGTAAACGACTAAGGAGTTGTCTTGGTCCTTAAGTACCAATTCTGGCTTGTTGTCGCTGTCCATATCCGCCATATCAATAGAGGAGGCTCCGTATACGGGAAATCTGGCTATGGCTTCGGCCTGACTATCGAACAAATAAGTCCTTAAATTTTGGATGTCCGTAACCGAAACATAAATCTTATCGTTCAAATAGAAAATAGTTGGTTTGGTGTAGACCCCCAGGTCCAATGTCACTTCTTTTCCCCTTATGGACAGTACATTATCGTTCATCAGGACCAAGGTCCTGGAAGTCGCGTCCATACCATGGTCCGTATTTAGTTGTAAGTCCGACTTCTGTATTCTTCCCTGAGCATCGATTTCGTAGATAAGTCCTTCGGTGGAGGTCACAACAAATTTGTTCTGATGAACTTTTACATCGTTGTCAGAAAAGGTTATTTTCTCCGATACTTTTACCCGCTCCCTTCCAACTCTGTCCAATATTTTTAAATTGCCGTTGGCCAACTTGAACACCAGATAATCCTTTGTCCCTATTACAAAGTGTTGAGGTGCCCCTAGTATGTTGTCTTCCGCTTTGGTATATTTAAATCCGCTTACGATTTTCCCTTCGTTATTGTACATCAAAACCTTGCTACCTTGTGTGACTACAAAACGATAGTTCTTATTGTTGGCGTAATCAAAAACCGCCAATGGGTTGAGGTTGCCGCCTTCATATTTAAAGGTGAAAGGCGCCACTTCCTTTCCGTTCCTATCAATGATGTAAAACCGATTATTGGTCGTAAAGGCCAATTGGTACTTGCCGTTCCTGTAAATATCCACTTCGTGGATTTTTCCCTGGATCGCACTTTCCAGTTCTTTTCTCCAAATAATCGTCCCTTTATTATTGATTAAATAAAGTACGTTGTCCTGGTCCTGCACCACGATATCCTTTCTATTGGTTCTGTGGTTCGTGAAAAACTGGGGATTCAGAAAAATATCGGAGTCCAGTTGTGCCTTGAACATTTCCACGGCGCCCGATGTATTCCCGGAAGCATTTATTTTCTTTATAAAATAATTTGTGTGAAGAAAACCGGCATCGGCGACCACTTGGGAGCCATATAAATAATCGCCCCAATCGATGTTATTAAAGAGGTGGGCTAGGCTACCTAGCCCTGTTTGACCTAGATTGTTCTCGAGACCTTTACCGCTCGCCACCGATAAAAGGGTAGATTCATCCGTAATATGGTCTTGGATATTTTGGAACAATAAGGATTTGTCAAAGGTCTGTCCAGATTTATTAGCGTTTATAAACCTTTCCAAGGTTTCCTGGGACGCGGAAAAAACAAATGTATTTTCTAGAACATTGGCAAAAATGGGGTCAAAACCTTGTACCAACGGATGGAAACTTTGCAGTAGAAGGCTATCTTTTTTTAACTCCTTGATCTCACTGCCCTGATATTCCAAAGAGTTCGTTTGTAACCCATTTATATAATCCAAAATATTGGCGGTACCATACGTATTCAAAAGGATAACTTTTTCATCGCCCATTTGACTGATTCCTATTTCCTCCACAGCAGAAAAGATGGAATCCCTTTCTCCTCTATCATCAAAAAAACGTTTTTGGTTCTTGCTGAAATTTTTGTAATCCGTAAACGTATAGGAAATATAGGAGTCCGTCCCGTTGGGAGCCAATAGCTTCGTTTTATTGGATATCGGGCTGGTCCGGGAGAAGAGCCCAAGGTAATTTTTTAGGGAGTCGTTCACAACGGCGATACCATTAAGTAAAAGGGCATCGTTGTTTAGGGATATATCCAAGGAAAGCCAATCGGAATAGTTGTTATCCAGCGTGTCATTTTTGCTTCCCAATGCCGTATTGAAGAGATTTCGAGCGTTTTTAACATCGATCCATATTTGTGCCGATTTTGTCGGATTTGGCATTGCATCGAATTTAAGGAACTGTTCTTTTATGGGCTTTTGATTTTCGATTTGTTTCCAAACCGCTTCCAAGGTGGCTTGGGAAGATGCCACAACTTCCTTTTTCTGAAGAACCGATGCATAGAAAATGCATCCATCCATCTCATATTTCTTGTAGTTAAAGTCCCCTTTGGTAATACTTTCCACTCTTTTGTTGAGGGTGCTATCCAAAGAAATTTGTGGAACGCTATCAAATGGGATGTATACAAAATCCAAAGGTTTGTCCTTGGCTTCCATGAGGCCTAGATACCCTCCCATTGGGGAATTGACATAATTTAAAGGGTTGAATCGGTCTGCCAACAAACCTATTTCTTGCGTACCTTGAATACGCTTAAGTATTTCGTTTCCTTTTACTTCGGATAGGAAGACATCCAAATCATTGATCTTTAGGATAACGGGGACATTCTCTGGAATAAGTGCCAAAGAGGTAGCATTGTTATCCAATTCGGTAGCACAATTGATCAATAAAATGGAACTTAGGATTGCAAGCAGTAGCCTTACCTTCATGAAATGCCTTTTGGCAAATTTAGGATTTTTAAAGATCCAGCGTAAGTTGTTCCGGTAATAGCCTAAAACTTTTTCTATGGTATTTGGTCACTCCAAACTCCCTAATGGCAGCCCTATGCTCTTTTGTTGGATACCCTTTGTTCTGTTTCCAGTTATACATTGGAAATTCCTGGTGTATTTTATCCATATAGTCGTCCCTGTAGGTCTTTGCCAAAATCGATGCTGCGGCGATGCTCATATACTTGGAGTCCCCTTTTATGATACAGGTATGTGGGATATTTTCATAAGGTTTGAATCTATTACCGTCTACAATTATATGCGGTGGTATCACTCTTAGTTGGCCGATGGCTTTGTGCATGGCTAAGATGGAGGCGTTCAGAATATTGATTTCATCTATTTTTTTGGGGTGGATATGGGCAACACCGTAGGCCAGGCTTTGTGCTTCAATGATAGGCCTTAAAAGTTCCCTATTTTTACCCGATAAAAGCTTGGAGTCGTTCAATAATGTATTGACAAAAACCTCAGGCAAAATCACCGATGCCGCTGTTACTGGTCCGGCCAAACAACCCCGTCCCGCCTCATCAGCTCCACATTCGTTAAAAAAAAGATAAAAATTTTCCAATAATTAATATTTCGTTAACAAAACTAGTTGTTTTATTAGAATAATTTAAAGGTTAAATATTTGGTATTTCATTGTTAAAAAGTGCAAAAGTTATAAAAATATGACAATTTTGCCTCTCAATTTTAACAGTTTTAGTTTTTGAGTTAAGAATCACTTTGGAATAGTTCCTTTTTTTAAAGAGTTTTGGCGTCTGCTAATTCAAAAACTAAATCTATGAAACAGAAGTTTAAATGGATGCTTTTGCCATTACTGGTTTTAAGCATAACATTTTCCTATGCACAGGAAAAAAATATCACGGGAACCGTGACCGATCAAACAGGGCTACCCTTGCCGGGGGTATCCGTAGTTGAAGTGGGAACGACCAATGGTACCCAAACAGATTTTGATGGAAACTATTCCATTACTATCGAAGAAGGTAATGAGCTTAGATTTTCCTATATCGGTCAAAAAACAGTAACAAGGGTTGTTGGTGCAGGAAATACCATTGATGTAAAAATGCAAGAGGATGCCCAGGCGTTGGAAGAGGTTGTTGTAACAGGTCAAGGTTCTGGTATTGCTCGAAGAAAACTATCTACTACGGTAGATGCTTTGGATTCAGAGGATATTGACAAATTACCGGCAAATCAAATTGACCAAATTCTTCAGTCTACTACACCTAGTGCTCAAGTTCGTTTGAGTTCCGGACAGCCAGGAACATCGGCAATTATTAGGACTAGGGGTCCAATTTCAGCTGCTACATCTGCGACACCTGTAATTATTGTCGATGGTGTACGTGTTGATAATCTAAACTCTAATCCTCAATTGGGTATTGCTACTGGTGGGGCAAACGTTTCTGCTTTGGCTGATATTCCAGTAGAGTCAATTGAAAGAATTGAGTATATAAAGGGGGGTGCTGCTACAACTTTATATGGAGCGGATGCTGCAAATGGAATTATTCAAATTATTACGAAAAAAGGTAAAGACGGAAAAAGTTCAGCATATTTTGAAAGTAACGTAGGTGTAATTAAAGCTACTACAGATTTTCTCCGTTACGATAGGACTGCAGAGGCGATTTTTGAACCAGGTTGGTCACAAGAGTATCGTGTGGGCTTAAATGGAGGTTCGGAAAAGTTTTCCTATAACTTTGGAGGTAGTCTTTATAAAGACGATAGTTTTAACGATATTAATGAACAAATCAGAAGAACTTTTACTTTTGGTCTTACAGCCAAGGTTACCGATAAATTGAAATATCAAGGTTCTTTTTCTTTCGTGAATTTTGAATCAAACCTTGATTATAACGCAAATACGAGTTTCTCGAGATTTTCCAACTTAGAGGGCTCGGCACGTGGAGCCACAGACGAATTTACGGATGAGGAATGGCAAGGCGAATTGGCCAGAGTCAGAAATATTGGTCGATTAGTGGATATCACTAATACAACAAACCGTATAACTGCTTCCAACAAATTCATCTATGATATTGATGATGCACTTCAAGTAAATGCTACTATTGGCATTGACAATAGAAATACCGTACAGGAAGAGTTGTTGAGTAATGAGTTACAAGTGGCACTGGGGTCTATTGCAGAGGGTACAACGGACCAAGGAGCATTGACAAGGGTATTAAGGTCCGCCTTTACCTTAACAACTGATGTAAATATTACCCATAGAGCGAATACAGAGAACTTTTCATTTGTTTCTATTTTGGGAGGTCAATTTTTTAGGACTTCAGATAGACAAAATAGGTTGAATGGTTCAGGAGGTGTTGATGGAACACGTTCTTTGAATAATTTCTCAGAGCAAACATTTTCTGATTTTGTTTTGGAAAATGCCAATTACGGTCTTTACTTTTTAGAGAACATAGGTATTTATGATGTTGCCTTTTTAGAGTTTGGTGGTAGATTGGACCAAAATACCGCTTCAGGAGCAAATACCGATCCCTTATTGCTGCCTAAAGTTGGTTTAACTTATAACTTTAGTGACCATGATTTCTATATAAACTCTGGCTTTAAGGATATTCTTTCTACCATTAAGTTGAGAGCGAACTACGGGGAAGCTACTAATTTTGCACAACCTTTCTCTCAGGATAGAACGTTTGCCCAAAACCCTTTTTTAGGTGGTCCTTCATTTACGTTTGATAACCAAGGAAATGATGAATTGGTTTCAGAACGTGTTAAGACAACGGAATTTGGAGTGGAACTTGGTTTTTTTAGTAATCGATTGTTCTTAAGCGGTACAAGATATATAGGAATTACCGAAGATGCCTTGTTTACCCCACAGGATCCACCATCTTCAGGTCAAGCCAATCAAATTCAAAATATTGGTGAGGTTGAGAACAAAGGTTATGAGTTTGCTTTAACAGCTACCCCTATTCAAACTGAAAAACATAACTTAAGTATTAACTTATCGTATAATACAAATGAAAACCTAGTTACGGATTCTGGTGGTGCACCTGCATTTGTAGTTGGTGGATTTACAGTTTTAGGTTCTGTTGTTGAAGAAGGTCAAAGTCTGGGTTATTTAAGAGGTACTGCAGCTGTATTGCAGGACGACGGGACCTATGCTTTTGAGCCCAACACGGCCTTGGGGGATACTTTTGCCCCAAATTTTGGTTCAATGGGCATAAATTATACATGGGGAGACTTTAACCTTTTTGCTACTGCTGATTATCAGTTTGGTGGACAGATTACAGATTTGTCTTTCTTGTTAAGACACTTGAGAGGCACGGATAATACTGGAATTCCCGAGGAATTAATTGGAACTACTTCTCCATTTAATTACGTAAACTTCTTTGTATTTGACAATGATTTCTTGAAGGTTAGAAACATTGGGGCATCCTATAATTTGGGAGACATTGCCAAGCCTTTATTCAGTAATATACGTTTGGGTATTAACGTTACAAATCCATTCAACTGGACTGCTGGTTCTTTTGATCCAGAAACTACAGGGTCTGGTATTACAGCTCAGAATGGTTTTGCAAGTGGTGGCTTCGCCTATGGTACTGAATCGGCTCCAAGAACATATATTGCCTCCATGAGGTTTGAATTTTAAAAATAGATGAGAAAGATGAAAAAACTTATAATATTTTTTACGGCTGCCTTAATATTTGGCTGTACTGGTGATTTTGGGGACGTTGTTGACTTCAAGGAAGTGGAAAACCCCAATCTTTCTGAAGCTTCGGTTGTGGGACAACCAAACTCGGCCACAATATGGCTTTCTGGTCTTGAAAGGCAATTGGCTCTAGTTTTTCAAGAAACCTTGATTTTAGCTGAATTAGGTTCTGATAATTATGTGAATACACAAACATTCTTCAACCAATTTATGGATGGATTGGCAATTCAAATTACCGATCCAGATATGAGGGATACTCAACGTGATATTCAAAGATTAAGAGAATTAGCTATTTTTGGTATCAATGAGGTTGGTCCTGGTGATCCAAATTATGATGCGGAGACTGAGGCAGAATTCAATTACTTTGAGGGTCTGGCCTATTTGTTTTCTGGAATGTATTTTTCCGCTCTTCCAGCTGAACCTGTAGGTGTACCCGTCACGTCTGAGCAGCATTATTTAAATGCAATATCCTCTTTTGATACCGCCATTGCTATTAATGCTAAGCCGGAATATCATTTAGCAAAAGCACGGGCAAATTACTATTTAGGAAATCAATCGGGTGCTGTTACTGCTGCCACGGCGGCGCTGGCCTTGGATAATTCCTTTGATAGAACTGTAAGGTTCGATGAATCTAATGGACCGAGTAATACATTTGAAGATGCATTGTATGAAAGGGCAACTTTTGATGATTTACAACCGCTTCCAACTTTGGATTTTTTAGATCCGAAATATTCTTTTTTGAGTCCAAATGAAGATGCACCCGTACATTATATGAAAGCGGAAGAGGCATATCTTATTCTGGCTGAAGCGGCTTTAGCGGATAATGATATCGCATCTGCAAGAACTAATTTAACTTCATTGTTGGATTTGATTGCAACAAGAGAGGTACGTAGTATTGATGACTCAATTGAGCAGAGAAGTCAGGTGGATGAAGGATCTAGGCCCGATGATTCCTCAATCGTTGTTAATGGTAGGTCTGGACTGGTGTTAAGCCGTCAGGATGGCAATGTTGATATTCCATCCGTATCCGGAACCTCTTTAACGGCAGATGACATTGCGGCTATGCAAGATGATGATGCAGGATTAGAACTTCTTTATAGGACACGTCAGGAGGTCTTTATCGCAGAAGGAATCAGATTAGTAGATATGGGAGTAAAATTAGTCATTGATGAAAATGAAATTTTGCTTAACGAAAACATCAATGAAGGTGATCCTGGAACGGTTGCTGTAATTCCTTCTTTTATAGCGGCTGTAGTTAGTGATTTGGATGCCATTAATTATGAGCCTGGCTCGAGTGTTGCAACAACTGTCATTGATTTAAATGAAGTTTTAATAGCAAACAAAAGTTCCGATCAGGTAGTTCCTTTTGAATAAAGGAAAATAACTTTTTGGAAAAGCCCCATGAAATGGGGCTTTTTTATTGCCCAAAACTTTCACATTTAGTTAGGAACAAAAAAATTAACTTTGTGCCTGATATAAGTACGCATGAAGTATTTCCTCATAGTATTCTTTGGCTGTCTTACCTTTTCCCTACGTGCCCAACAAGAGGATAGCACCGTAAAAGTCAAGGATTCCATTTCCCAAACCGATTCCCTTTCGATAAAAAAAAAGGAAAAGCCCCTGCCGAAGGAAAAACCCAAAAGGGATAGCATCAATGAAATTACCATAAAGAACTATAAAATCATATCCTTTGAAAGGGACACGACCTTTTTGGATACCACCCTGACAATTCAAAAGGAGTACAAATACAACTATTTAAGAAGGGATGATTTTGAGTTGATGCCGTTTTCGAATATTGGGCAAACCTACAATAGCCTCGGAATGGATTTTGACAGGGCCACTATGTATCCAAACCTAGGCGCCAAGGCAAAACATTTTAACTATTGGGAGGTGGAGGATATACCTTATTATAATGTAGCCACTCCCATGACCGATATCCTGTTTAAGACAACCTTGGAACAGGGGCAGTTATTGGATGCCATGCTTACCTTCAATACCTCTAGAAGACTGAATTTCTCCATTGGATACAAAGGACATCGCTCCTTGGGCAAATACAACTCCAATCAGATTCGTTCCGGTAATTTTACCACCACAACAAATTACCAATCTAGGAACGGAAGGTATACTTTGAGGGCGCATATTGCCGCACAGGATATCAAATCCCAAGAAAACGGTGGGCTTTTGGAAAAGGAGCTCCAGTTTGAGGCCGGTGATCCAGAATTTCGTGATAGGCCAAAAGTTGACGTTCGGTTTGACGATGCCGATAACGTCGTACTCGGTAAGCGCTATTATTTGGAACACGCCTATAAATTGATCCGAAGGAACAGGGATTCCAGTTATGTGGAAAAGACTTCCCTGTCCTTGGGCCACACTTTTGGATATGAGACCAAATACTACCAGTTTTTGCATACCTCTGGGGATGCCTATTTTGGTGATCTTATCCTGACACCGGTAAATGACAAGGCCAATTTAAAGACAGCTTACAACCAGTTGAGCCTTGAATTTTATAATAGGACTTTGGGCAGGTTGCAGGGCAATGTGAACATTTTCCATTACAACTATTTTTTTAACAGTGTTTTTTTTACCGAAAGCGGACAGGAAATCGTCAGTCGACTTAATGGAACGGAATTGGCCTTGGGTGCCGATTATGAAAAGACAATCGGTGGTTTTGAACTCGAAGGTGCATTCAGATACAATCTATCCGGTGAATTATCGGGTAATATTCTGGATGCTTCGGCGGGCTACAGATTCAACGATAAGAATCGGTTCAAAGTTCATTTGCATTCATCTTCTAGGATGCCCGATTTTAATTTTCTTTTGTATCAAAGCGAATACCTTAATTATAACTGGCAGAATACGGCCAGTTTTAAAAAGGAAAGGGTCAATAGTTTGGAAGCAAGCTTTGATTCGGAATTGATAGGAAGTTTATCGGCCAAATACACAAACTTGGACAATTACGCATATTTCGCAGCAGACCCCCTATTAGAAGTGACGGAAGGAGCGGAGCAAGCTACCATCAGGCCCTTTCAGGAAGACACGGGCATTTCCTATATAAAGCTAAAGTATACCAAGGAATTTAGGCTTGGCAAGTTTGCATTGAACAATACGGTCATGTATCAAACCGTATCCCAGGAATCCAATGTCCTAAACCTTCCCCAATTGGTTACCAGGAACAGTCTCTATTTTTCCTCAGATGTTTTCAAGAAGGCCATGTATTTGCAAACCGGCATCACCTTGAAGTATTTTTCAAAATATACCATGAACGGTTACAACCCTGTTCTAGGTGAATTTTTTGTTCAGGATACCGAGGAGCTCGGTGGTTTTCCGTTATTGGATTTCTTTATAAATGCCCGGATCCAGCAGACCAGGATTTTTTTAAAGGCTGAACATTTCAATTCATCCTTTAGTGGATACAATTTTTACGCGGCACCAAATTATCCCTATCGCGATTTTGTGATTCGATTTGGCCTCGTTTGGAACTTCTTTTCATAAAAAACGACAATTTTAAGTAGCTCTTAGATAGGCACTTGACTTTTTTTCAGTTTTGAGGCCTTTTCAATAGCTATTTGATATACAGTGCCTTACTGTTTTTGGCCATTGTTTTGAAAATTATTTCTAATTTAAATGATTGAATAATAGATACTTAAAAAATAAAATAAAAATTTTTCACTTTTTTTTGCTTTAGCTATTGCAGAAACGAAAACGGTGCGTATATTTGCACCCGCTTAGTGAGGCACTGGGCGATGAAGGGGTCGGGCGACCGGCGCTTTTATTAATTGGTTCATTGAAATATTGTGGAGAGAATCGCGTCCTTTTAAGGGGATGCGATGGTAGAGAATATAAAGAATTAGATCGAGAGAATCGGGGCCGGGGAGTCATATTTCGGAGGTCGTTGGGACGAGTAAACAAAGAACAACGATGAAGAGTTTGATCCTGGCTCAGGATGAACGCTAGCGGCAGGCCTAACACATGCAAGTCGAGGGGTAACGGGGAGCTTGCTCCGCCGACGACCGGCGCACGGGTGCGCACCGCGTATGGAACCTGCCCTCTACAGGGGAATAGCCCAGGGAAACTTGGATTAATGCCCCGTGGTACCATTTAACGGCATCGTTTGATGGTTAAAGCCTTCGGGCGGTAGAGGATGGCCATGCGTCCCATTAGTTAGTTGGTAGGGTAACGGCCTACCAAGACCGCGATGGGTAGGGGCCCTGAGAGGGGGATCCCCCACACTGGTACTGAGACACGGACCAGACTCCTACGGGAGGCAGCAGTGAGGAATATTGGACAATGGGCGAGGGCCTGATCCAGCCATGCCGCGTGCAGGAAGAATGCCCTATGGGTAGTAAACTGCTTTTATACGGGAAGAAAAAGGGGCACGTGTGCCCTGTTGACGGTACCGTAAGAATAAGGACCGGCTAACTCCGTGCCAGCAGCCGCGGTAATACGGAGGGTCCGAGCGTTATCCGGAATTATTGGGTTTAAAGGGTCCGTAGGCGGGCCGGTAAGTCAGGGGTGAAAGTCTGTAGCTCAACTATAGAACTGCCTTTGATACTGCCGGTCTTGAGTCATGGTGAAGTTGCCGGAATATGTGGTGTAGCGGTGAAATGCATAGATATCACATAGAACACCGATTGCGAAGGCAGGTGACTAACCATGTACTGACGCTGATGGACGAAAGCGTGGGGAGCGAACAGGATTAGATACCCTGGTAGTCCACGCCGTAAACGATGGATACTAGCTGTCCGGGCCCTTGAGGCCTGGGCGGCCAAGCGAAAGTGATAAGTATCCCACCTGGGGAGTACGTTCGCAAGAATGAAACTCAAAGGAATTGACGGGGGCCCGCACAAGCGGTGGAGCATGTGGTTTAATTCGATGATACGCGAGGAACCTTACCAGGGCTTAAATGCAGTTCGACAGGTCCAGAGATGGACTTTTCTTCGGACGGATTGCAAGGTGCTGCATGGTTGTCGTCAGCTCGTGCCGTGAGGTGTCAGGTTAAGTCCTATAACGAGCGCAACCCCTACCGTTAGTTGCCAGCATGTCATGATGGGGACTCTAACGGGACTGCCGGTGCAAACCGTGAGGAAGGTGGGGATGACGTCAAATCATCACGGCCCTTACGTCCTGGGCCACACACGTGCTACAATGGCAGGTACAGAGAGCGGCCACGTCGCAAGGCGGAGCGAATCTATAAAACCTGTCACAGTTCGGATCGGGGTCTGCAACTCGACCCCGTGAAGCTGGAATCGCTAGTAATCGGATATCAGCCATGATCCGGTGAATACGTTCCCGGGCCTTGTACACACCGCCCGTCAAGCCATGGAAGCCGGGAGTGCCTGAAGTCCGTCACCGCAAGGAGCGGCCTAGGGCAAGATCGGTAACTAGGGCTAAGTCGTAACAAGGTAGCCGTACCGGAAGGTGCGGCTGGAACACCTCCTTTCTAGAGATTGTCCCTTCAAGGGACGGTCCCCGGCGGCCTTCGAAGGTCCTTCGGTCCCGTTTTTTCGATTTATTTATGTTCTTTGAAAAAAAAATCTCCGCAATCATGATATATAACAAATACGGAAGCGCCTTAACTGGCGTTGAAGTAGGGACAGTCCCATAGCTCAGCTGGTTAGAGCGCTACACTGATAATGTAGAGGTCGGCAGTTCGAGTCTGCCTGGGACTACAAAGTAGGCCAAAGGTCCGACGAGAAGCCTGTGCTGAGCGCAGTCGAAGCAAGTCTGCCTGGGACTACGAGCCCCGTTTTTTGGGGGAACGTTCATTGAGTATGAAGTATTGGAAATTCTGGAAGTTGAGTAGTGGTTATGGTCTAACTACTAACTACTATGTGCCAACTACTGGTATATGGGGGATTAGCTCAGCTGGCTAGAGCGCCTGCCTTGCACGCAGGAGGTCATCGGTTCGACTCCGATATTCTCCACATGCCCTTTAGGGGCGACAGGTTCATTGACATATTGGAACAGGGAATACAACGGCATGTGATGTTGTTGTATATACCTAAAAAGAAAGAAACACGAATCTTTATAAAGTAAAGAGTACAAGTAGAATAGAACAAAAGGAAAGGCGACAAGCTGGAAAAGGGCGTATGGGGAATGCCTAGGCTCTCAGAGGCGACGAAGGACGTGATAAGCTGCGAAAAGCCGCGGGGATCGGCACATACGATATGATCCGCGGATATCCGAATGGGGCAACCCGGCATGTTGAAGACATGTCATCCGCAAGGAAGCGAACCCGGTGAACTGAAACATCTAAGTAGCCGGAGGAAGAGAAAACAAAAGTGATTCCGGGAGTAGCGGCGAGCGAAACCGGATTAGCCCAAACCGTTGTTGTTTCGGCAATAACGGGGTTGTAGGACCACGCTGTTCGAGATGTGATGAACTAGAACGCTTTGGAAAGAGCGGCCATAGACGGTGATAGCCCGGTATAGGCAAAGAACATTCAGATAGTGGTATCCTGAGTAGTGCGGGGCACGTGAAACCCTGTATGAATCCGGCGGGACCATCCGCCAAGGCTAAATACTCCTGAGAGACCGATAGTGGACCAGTACCGTGAGGGAAAGGTGAAAAGAACCCTGAACAAGGGAGTGAAAGAGATCCTGAAACCATACGCCTACAAGCGGTCGGAGCCCTTCGGGGTGACGGCGTGCCTTTTGCATAATGAGCCTACGAGTTACTTTTACCGGCAAGGTTAAGCCCTTCAGGGGCGGAGCCGTAGCGAAAGCGAGTCTTAATAGGGCGCTTTAGTCGGTAGTAGTAGACGCGAAACCGTGCGATCTACCCATGGGCAGGCTGAAGCTGTGGTAACACATAGTGGAGGGCCGAACCCGTTGACGTTGAAAAGTCTTGGGATGACCTGTGGGTAGGGGTGAAAGGCCAATCAAGCTCGGAAATAGCTCGTACTCCCCGAAATGCATTTAGGTGCAGCGTGTTATTAGTTTCATAGAGGTAGAGCTACTGATTGGATGCGGGGGCTTCACCGCCTACCAATTCCTGACAAACTCCGAATGCTATGAAACGATGTGACGCAGTGAGGGCATGGGTGCTAAGGTCCATGTCCGAGAGGGAAAGAACCCGGACCATCGGCTAAGGTCCCCAAATATATGCTAAGTTGACAAAACGCGGTGGAACTGCATTGACAGCCAGGATGTTGGCTTGGAAGCAGCCATTCATTTAAAGAGTGCGTAACAGCTCACTGGTCGAGCGGTTCCGCATGGATAATGATCGGGCATAAGCATATTACCGAAGCCATGGACTCCATAGGAGTGGTAGGGGAGCATCGTGCCCGCGCCGAAGGTGTACCCGTGAGGGGCGCTGGAGCGTGCACGAAAGAAAATGTAGGCATAAGTAACGATAATGCGGGCGAGAAACCCGCACGCCGAAAGACCAAGGTTTCCCCAGCTATGCTAATCAGCTGGGGGTCAGTCGGGACCTAACGCGAACCCGAAAGGGGCAGTGGATGGACAAGCGGTTAATATTCCGCTACCCGCACATCGCCGAAAGCGACGGAGGCGAGAAGTTGGTGCGTGCAGACGGAATTGCACGTTGAAGGGAGCGGCAACGCCCCGATAGTACGCCGAGGCCACGGCCAAGGCGATAATCCAGCGTATCGACTTCCAAGAAAAGCGAGATGTGCGGCCCGTACCGTAAACCGACACAGGTGGTCGGGATGAGTATTCTAAGGCGCTCGAGAGATTCATGGCTAAGGAACTAGGCAAAATAGACCCGTAACTTCGGGAGAA
>NZ_AP038807.1:0-875000 GCF_055378385.1 Maribacter sp. C-4077 | reverse complement strand
GGGAGATGACCACGTCGATAGGCCATAGGTGGAAGGGCGGTAACGTCCGTAGCCGAGTGGTACTAATTGCCCGTCAGGCTTGCGCCACGACGCCCCTCCCGTACACCGGGAGGGAGCCCTCCTTTTTTTCTTTACCGCCTTCTTTTTGCGAAAGCATCGTGATTCCTTTTTTTAAGGTACCTGTTCCATTATTATGTCATCATAAAAACATTGAAGACTTAGGTGGCCATGGCGACGGGGCACACCCCTTACCATTCCGAACAGGGAAGTTAAGACCGTTTGCGCCGATGGTACTGCTATACCAAGTGGGAGAGTAGGTAGCCGCCTTCCTCAAAGCCCCCTTACATAACGTAAGGGGGCTTTTTTTTATGTCTGTAAATGATAGTATGATTTTCTTCTAATCTAAAGAAGTCATACTTATAAAATGAATATCGGTTTGGAAAGTATCTTTCAATTCATCAATCCTTAAATAGAACTTCGTTATAATTGGATGTTACCAAGTATTCATTTTTCAGCAAGACTAAATATTCAATAATTTCCTTCCTATAGTCAAATTCGGCCGATAGACAATCCTTGTAATTTTGGTCGTATACTTCAATAGCGATATACCAATTTCCTTTTCTTGTTTCATAGAGGTTGCCCATAACCGGATCCAATTCGGCAGTAAGCAAAACCCCATCAATAGCAAGGGGTACCAAATTGACCGTTTTTGTTGGTATTTCTACTTCATAAAATGAAAATAGAAAGTCCTTGTCTTCAATGGTAAAGGGAACATCGAGCCAGACATCTACATCGTTTAAAGAATATTTTATATTGATATAATTGTAAAATTCATTCGCTTGCTTAGGGTCTTCAAAAATATACATTTGTCGTTTTGGAAGTTGTCTTTTAAACTTTTTACCTTTTGAAATCGTGTAATCCTCTATAGATGGAGCGATTCTTATTGGGATACACGAGTTGATTAAAAGCAAGGACATCACCACTAAATATTTTGACATATGCTCTTTTTGAGGGTATTTAGTCCAGTGGCGATTTTATAAAGGCCGTTAGACCTATCTTTTTTGAATCAAAAATTGAGCCAAGTACAGCAAAAAAAACCGCCTCATTTCAAGAACGAGACGGTTCCCTATACTGTTAGGATTTCTAAAACCCAAAATGAGCAATAAAAAATCCCCGCCTGAACGGACGAGCAGGTATTACGGCTTCAAACTACTTCAAATACACGATGTTTTAGCTGTTTTTTAATTTAACCATAGCCATGCTATGCTAACATCAAGAAAACACCTGTTTTTATTGAATTTGAACCCTCATGACGTAGTCCAGATGCATAATATTTGGGTTAAACCCTTGGCAAATCACCATCGCCCTTTAATGGCAATGCCGATTCCCCCATCAAATATTTGTCGACATGGTGCGCCGCTTGTCTACCTTCTGAAATTGCCCAAACGATGAGGGACTGACCTCTTCGCTGGTCTCCTGCAACAAATATTCCAGGGACATTTGTTTTATAATCGATTTCAGAGGCTTTAATATTGGTTCTGTTGTCCATCTCCAAACCTAGTTGCTCGGCAATCGTGTTCTCAGAACCTGTAAAACCAAGTGCTAGCAATGCCAATTCACATTTCCATTCCCTTTCTGTGCCCTCAACCTCTTTTAATTGCGGTCTTTGTCCGGGTACGGTGACCCATTCTACTTCAGAAGTTATCAACCCTTTTAGGTTGCCTTTTTCATCGCCTATAAACTTTTTGGTCGATATACTAAAAAAACGCTCGGCCCCTTCCTTATGGGAGGAACTGGTCCTCAATCGCATCGGCCAGAATGGCCATGGTTGGTCCTTGGGTCTATCGGGTGTGCCCATGGGCATAATCTCGAAATTGGAAACCGATTTGGCCCCCTGCCTAAACGAGGTCCCAATACAGTCTGAACCAGTGTCCCCACCACCAATAACGACGACATCCTTATCCGTTGCCAAAATCTCTTCACCCAAATCCTTGATGCCATCAACACGTCTGTTGTTTTGTCCCAAGAAGTCCATGGCCTGCACTACACCTTTTAAATCGGCTCCTTCAATGGGTAACTTTCTTCTTACGGTTGCGCCACCTGTTAGCACAATAGCGTCGAAATCATTTTTTAGGGAACCTGCTTTAATATCCTTACCAATATGCACACCACATTTGAATTCGATTCCCTCTTCTTTCAATACCTCCAATCTTCGGTCTATTACATGCTTTTCCATTTTGAAATCTGGGATACCATATCTCAGCAAACCACCCGGTTTTTCATCCCTTTCAAAAACAGTTACCAGATGTCCGGCCCTATTCAATTGCTGCGCAGCGGCCAAACCTGCAGGTCCAGAACCTACCACGGCCACTTTTTTACCTGTTCGCTCCAAAGGAGGCTTTGCGGTAATCCATCCTTTTTTAAATGCGGTCTCAGCAATGTTTTTTTCAATATTCTCAATGGTGACCGGGTCTTCGTTGATACCCAAAACACATGCTTCTTCACAAGGAGCCGGGCACAATCTACCTGTAAACTCTGGGAAATTATTGGTGGAGTGCAGTATTTCACTGGCTTTTTCCCATTTACCACGATAAACAGCATCATTAAAATCCGGTATCAAATTTCCCAAAGGGCAACCACTATGACAGAACGGGATTCCACAATCCATACATCTGGCACCTTGGTCCTTAACATCTTTTTCCTCCATAGGCAGCGTAAACTCCCTATAGTTTTTGATACGCTCCTCCACGGGAGCATACGATTCTACCTTTCTATCGATTTCCAAAAATCCTGTTATCTTCCCCATTTCCCGATTTTATATTGTTTGTAAATTTTCTTTCTCCAAGCGGATCAATGCCTGTCTATATTCCTCTGGGAACACCTTGATGAATTTAGGTAGATAAGCTTCCCAATTTTCCAAAATACGTTGGGCCAATGGACTCATTGTGGAATTGTAATGGCTTGTAATCAAATCCTTCAATTGTTTGATGTCCTGGTCTTCTTCTACTTTTAAAAGATTGAGACCTTCCCCGCTACATCTGTTTCTAAATGTCTTTTTCTCGTCGAGTACGTATGCGATCCCGCCACTCATACCGGCACCAAAGTTTCTTCCAACTTCTCCCAAAATAACGGCAACTCCGCCGGTCATGTACTCACAACCATGGTCACCAATACCTTCCACAACAGCCTTTGCGCCGGAATTTCTAACGCAGAAACGCTCGCCCGCCTTACCATTGATATAGGCCCTACCGGCAGTAGCGCCATAAAGGGTCACATTCCCTGTGATGACATTTTCTTCCGGAACGATGGTGGAGCCTTCCGGAACCCGTACTACCAACTTCGCCCCCGAAAGCCCTTTTCCTAGATAATCGTTGGTGTTACCATTGACGATCATGGTCAAGCCTCTGGTGGCAAAGGCGCCAAAACTTTGACCTGCAGAACCTGTGAAGTTAAGCTTCAAAGTGTTGATCGGTAAACCTTCCGCACCATAAGTTTTGGATATTTCATTGCTAATAATTGCACCTACGGCCCTGTCCGTATTGCTAATGGGGTAATCCAAGGTCAATTTTTCCTTTCGGAACAAGGACGGATTTGCTTTTTCTATGATGTCGAATTCGATGGAATCGAATACATCGTGCTTTTGTTTTTCCGTATTATAGAACTTGGTTCCTTTTGGTACATCGACCTGATGCAATATAGGGGTCAGATCGATGCCATTGGCCTTGTAATGATCTATGGCCTTTTTTCGGTCTAGCTTATGCACCTGCCCTACCATTTCGTTAATGGTCCTAAAGCCAAGCTGAGCCATAATTTCCCTCAATTCTTGAGCTATGAAATACATGTAGTTGACCACGTGTTCCGGTTTTCCTTCGAACTTTTTACGCAGTTCTGGATTCTGTGTTGCGATACCAACCGGGCAGGTATTCAAATGGCAAACGCGCATCATGATACAACCCGATGCGACCAAAGGTGCGGTGGCAAAGCCAAATTCCTCCGCCCCCAACAAACAGGCTACGGCAACATCGCGGCCCGTTTTCAACTGTCCGTCACATTCCAAAACAATTCTGTTCCTTAGGTCGTTGAGTACCAATGTCTGTTGTGCCTCGGCAATACCAAGCTCCCATGGCAACCCGGCATGTTTCAAGGAGGTGAGGGGAGAGGCTCCCGTACCACCATCGAAACCGGATACCAAAATTACATCGGCTTTGGCTTTTGCAACCCCGGCTGCGACCGTTCCAACACCTACTTCCGATACAAGTTTTACGTTGATCCTGGCCTTCCTGTTGGCCGATTTCAAATCATATATCAGCTGCGATAAATCCTCAATGGAGTAAATGTCGTGGTGCGGTGGTGGCGAGATCAGCCCTACATACGGTGTGGAATTTCGAGTTTTGGCAATGGCGGGATTTACTTTGGGTCCCGGCAATTGTCCACCTTCCCCTGGTTTAGCCCCCTGGGCCATTTTAATCTGGATTTCCTTGGCGTTGGTGAGATAGTTGGATGTTACCCCAAATCTGCCCGAAGCAACCTGCTTTATGGCACTGTTACGCCAATCCCCGGTGGCATTTTTGTAAAATCGCTCCTCATCTTCACCTCCTTCACCGGAGTTACTTTTACCTCCAATTCGGTTCATCGCAATGGCCAAATTCTCATGGGCTTCCTTGCTTATGGAGCCGTAGGACATCGCCCCGGTCTTAAATCTTTTTACGATTTCTGTCCATGGTTCAACCTCGTCCAGCGGAATTGGGTCATAGTTTGAAAACTCGAAAAGTCCCCTGATGGTCATCAAGTTTTTGGCCTGCTCGTTCACCATTTGTGAGAACTCCTTATACGTTTCAGGTTCGTTGTTTCTTACGGATTTTTGGAGTTTGGCGATTGTCAATGGGTTGAACATGTGTTTTTCGCCATTTCTCCTCCATCTGTATTCGCCTCCAATTTCCAGATCCAAATTGGCATCGACTTCCTTGGTGGAGAATGCCTTTTGGTGGCGTTTTGCTACCTCTTTCTCAATTTGGTAAAGGCCGATTCCCTGAATCCTTGTAGGTGTATTGGGGAAATATTTATCGACCACTTTTGTGTTGATACCTATACACTCGAAAAGTTGTGAGCCACGGTAGGAGTTCAAGGTAGAGATTCCTATTTTGTTCATGACCTTTAAGATACCTTTTCCAATGGCCTTGTTGTAATTCTTAATGGCCTCCTCAAAGGTAAATTCATGGATATCCTGTTCCTCAATTTGTTCCCCTATGATTTCGTTTACCAAGTATGGATTGATGGCACTTGCCCCAAACCCGAACAACAAGGCAAAATGATGTACTTCCCTTGGTTCCGCTGATTCTATTATGATGCTAAGTTTTGAACGTTTGCCCAGTTTTTGTAGTCCGCTATTTATATAGGAACAAGCTAACAACGCCGGTATGGGTGCGTTCTCCTTGTTCACATTTCTATCGGATAAAATAATAATATTCGCCCCCTCGTCCGCAGCTTGCGAGGCTTGCGTCAATATGGACTGTAAGGCATCTTCCAAGCCATTATGTCCCTTTTCCACTGGATATAGCATGGAAATGGAAACCACCTTGTAATCCGGACTGGCGTCATAATTCTTAATCTTGTCCAAATCCTCTTTGGAAATAACCGGGTTCTGGATCTTTAACTTCCTGCAATGCAGTTCCGAAAATTCAAAGATATTATGGTCACTGCCTAAGGTTAGACTTATATCAGTAATCAGCTCTTCACGAATACCATCCAAAGGCGGATTGGTTACCTGGGCAAAGAGCTGCTGAAAATAATTGTAGATAAGTTGTGGCCTTTCTGACAACACGGCAATGGGAGTATCGGAACCCATGGACCCAATTGGTTCCTTACCCGTTTTTCCCATGGGAAGTATAATGGTGTTGATATCTTCCAAGGTGTATCCAAAAACCGATTTACGCTTTTCCAAAGAAGCTTCTCCCAAGAACAATGGGCAATCATTATAAGGTATATCCTTTAAATGGACCAGATTTTTGTCCAACCATTTTTTGTACGGATGTTTTTTGGCTATCTCCTCTTTGATTTCCTCGTCATTTACGATACGACCTTCCTCCATGTTCACCAAGAACATTTTTCCGGGCTCCAAACGGCCATGGAATTCCACATTTTCAGGTGCGATTTCAACGACGCCCGTTTCGGATGACATCACCACATAATCGTCCTTTGTAACGGAGTATCTGGAAGGTCTAAGCCCATTTCTGTCAAGCAATGCACCAATGTAGTTTCCATCCGTAAAGGGTATGGAGGCAGGGCCGTCCCATGGTTCCATCATACAGGAGTGGTATTCGTAGAATGCCTTTTTCGCTTCGGACATTTCCGTATTTTTTTCCCAAGCTTCTGGAACCAAAATCATCATGACCTCTGGTAATGAGCGTCCTGTCATCAGCAATAACTCAACGACCATATCCATAGTGGCGGAGTCCGATTTGCCCGGTAAAACGATAGGAAGTATGTTTTTAATTTCATCGCCGAACATTTCACTTTCCAGTAGCTCCTGTCTGGAGAACATCCTTGAAACGTTTCCTCTCAAGGTGTTTATCTCACCATTGTGGCACATATACCTAAATGGTTGTGCCAAATCCCATGTTGGGAATGTGTTGGTAGAAAAGCGTTGGTGTACCAAGGCCAATCTTGTCACGACCCTTGGGTCCATGAGATCGGAATAATAAAGACTGATGTCCATGGGCATCAGAAGCCCCTTAAATATTATAATCTTGGTAGATAGGCTGGGTACGTAGAAAAACTTACTTTCGGAAAGTTTTGATTTTATAATGGCGTGTTCAGTGACCTTTCTGGCTATGAACAATTTCAAATTGAAATTGAAGTAGGATTGTTCCTTGTTCTCCTTTGCTATGAAAACTTGTTTTACAAAAGGTTCGGTTTCGGCAGCAATTCTTCCGGGTACTGAACGGTTTACCGGAACGTTTCTCCAGCCTAGTAATTTAAGCCCTTGTTTCTTTATGTTTTCCTCGAATACTTGAATGCAATACTCCCGCTGATTCTGTTTTTGTGGGAAAAACACGTTGCCAACAGCATACTCACCTTGTTCTGGAAGTTCAAAAGTGCAAACCTCCTTGAAGAAGACATGGGGTATATCTATCAATATACCTGCACCATCCCCTGTTTTGCCATCTGCACTTACAGCACCTCTATGCTCCAGCCGTTCCAGAATTTCAAGTGCCTTATGAATAATATCATTGGATTTTTTTCCTTTAAGGCTACAAATAAAACCGGCACCACAGTTGTCGTGCTCAAATTCTGGCAGATAAAGTCCTTGCTTCTTCAATCTCATAATTTATCGTATTTCTTCAAAAATATTATTTTATTTAAATTATAATCAGTGAATAAAGGGTAATCAAGTAAAATATTTAACGTTTTTAAATAAAGCTTAAAATATCTTTAAATCATAATTTTTGAGTAGGTCAAATTATCATATTGATAAATGTATGATAATATTAAGTAAGCCCATTGACTATATTGGGGGTCGTGGTCTTGAAATGAAGGTATATCACAATTTCACCCCTACTTATGTTATGGGTAACAGGTATGGGATTTGTTTTTTATTGCTTGCACCCTAATTTCTATAGGGTGTTACTAACTTGAAAAAGGTTTATTTTAAGATGGACCGTGAAATAACGATTTTTTGGATCTCAGATGTGCCCTCATAAATTTGTGTAATTTTGGCGTCACGCATTAGTCTCTCCACATGATAATCCTTAACAAATCCATTTCCTCCATGAATCTGTACGGCTTCAACGGTGGTCTCCATGGCTACCTGTGAGGCATATAATTTGGCCATGGCACCCGAAAGGTCATAGTTCGCTCCATTGTCCTTTTCCTTTGCTGCTTGATAAACCAGCAATCTTGCCGCTTGTATTTGGGTATGCATATCCGCAAGTTTAAAGGCAATGGCTTGGTGATTGCTGATCTCTGTTCCAAACGCCTTTCTTTCCTTTGAATATTTCAAGGCCAATTCATACGCACCTGCGGCAATGCCTAAAGCTTGGGCGGCAATCCCTATTCTTCCCCCCGCCAAGGTTTTCATGGCAAATTTAAACCCGAATCCGTCCTCACCGATCCTATTTTCCTTTGGCACCTTTACATCGTTAAAAAGTAAGGAATGTGTGTCGCTACCACGGATACCCAATTTGTTTTCCTTGGGGCCGATTTCAAAACCTTCCATTCCCTTTTCTACAATGAGCGCATTGATTCCCCGATGCTTTTTATCCTTATCCGTTTGGGCGATGACCAAATATACGCCTGCCGTTCCACCGTTGGTAATCCAATTCTTGGTACCGTTCAAAAGATAATGGTCTCCTTTATCAATGGCAGTGGTTTTCTGGGATGTGGCGTCACTGCCCGCCTCGGGTTCGGATAAACAGAACGCCCCAATGATTTCCCCCGTTGCCAGTTTATGCAGATATTTTTCCTTTTGTTCCTCGGTCCCATAGGTTTCAAGACCCCAACAGACCAATGAATTGTTTACAGATACGATTACAGAGGAGGAGGCATCGACTTTGGATAGTTCCTCCATCACCAGTACATACGAGAGGGTATCCAATCCACTTCCTCCGTATTTTGGATCCACCATCATTCCCAAAAAGCCCAATTCTCCCATTTTTCTGACTTCCTCTTTCGGAAATTTTTGTTGCTCGTCCCTTTCGATAACTCCTGGAAGCAATTCGTTTTGTGCAAAATCACGCGCCGCTTGTTTAATCAGCTCCTGTTCTTCGGTAAGTTTAAAATCCATCGTACTTTTTTAAAAAGGTATATCAACAAATATAAGCCTATACTATTTAATTATTTAATCTGATATTGAATCAGTTCAATTCTATGTTACGATATCTACCGACTTAATTCTACCGAGAGACATAATTTTGTTAAAAAATGCGATGTAATGGATTGACTTTCAAACGCCTTTAGGATAATCTATTTTTGGCTATGGTAGGATTGACAATTTTGGATATCTTTAGGGAATTTCAAAATTTATAATTGAGACTTATATTTGATACCTTACATAGGAGGAAACTAAAAACCAACAGCGCATGGAAACCATTATTATCATTGTTTTTTTAGCGGGATATCTCGCGATTACCCTGGAACATAATTTAAAAATCGATAAGCTGATTCCAGCTTTGGCCATGATGGCCATATTGTGGGCGCTCATCGCCTTGAACCATATGCCCGTTTTTGAAGTGAATGCGGAGCTAAGGGAATTGGAGCCGACACACTTGGATGAGATTTTGCTCCACCATTTAGGCAAGACGGCGGAAATTTTGGTTTTTCTTTTGGGAGCCATGACCATTGTTGAGATTATCGATTATTTTGACGGTTTTGCCACCATCAAAGGATACATAAGAACTAGGAGTAAAAGAAAGTTGCTGTGGCTGTTTTCTATTTTAGCATTTATTCTATCTGCCATTATTGATAATCTTACGGCTACTATTGTACTTATTACAATTTTGCAAAAGGTCATCAATGATAGAAATACACGGCTTTGGTTTGCGGGTATGATAATCATCGCCGCCAATGCCGGTGGTGCGTGGTCACCAATAGGTGATGTTACCACTACCATGTTGTGGATAGCCAACAAGGTATCTGCTGGGCAGTTGGTAATACATGTATTGATTCCTTCAATAATTTGTATGGTAGTCCCCACACTTATCGCGGGAACAAATAGTGCTTTTAAAGGAAATATAGAAGGTAGTTTTGAAGAAGAAACGCCAAAATCGAAGTATGGTTCTACAATGTTGTATTTAGGTCTTGGAGCCATAGTTTTTGTACCCTTTTTCAAGACTATTACACATCTACCGCCATACGTTGGTATGATGCTTTCCTTGGCCGTGGTTGCGACGTTCGCAGAGATTTATAGTAACAAAAAGTTTAGTATTACTTCTTTAGATGGGGAACACAGCGATACACAAGGACACCATAGCCCCGTGCATCACTCCTTATCAAAAATAGAATTGCCCAGTATTTTATTCTTCTTGGGAATCCTTTTGGCCGTTGCCGCCTTGGAATCCCTGGGAATGCTTTTCCATTATGCCGAAAGTTTGAATCAGGCTATTCCCAATACGGATATCGTGGTGATGTTGTTTGGTGTGGGATCTGCAGTAATTGATAATGTGCCTTTGGTTGCCGCTAGTATGGGAATGTTCGGGGAATCTATGGATAATCCTCTTTGGCATTTTATCGCATATTCTGCTGGTACAGGCGGAAGTATGTTAATAATTGGTTCTGCGGCAGGGGTTGTTGCCATGGGCATGGAAAAAATCGACTTTTTCTGGTATTTGAAAAAAATAGCATGGCTTGCTTTTGTTGGGTTTATCGCAGGTGCCGGAGTGTTCATTTTATTAAGAGATTTTGTCCTGCACGGATAATTTAATCTGCAATTCACCGTTATAATGGCAAATTTCATTTATAGAATACTATGTTGTTAATACAAGATTTGTCACAAGATCCGGCTATGGGCGAAGTGATTTCCGAAGAGAAAACACTTTCCGTAATGGACTTGGTTTTTAATGGCGGTACGGGTAGCGTCGTTATCATTACCGTATTGTTTTTGATGTTGGGCGTGGCCCTTTACATTTACTTTGAACGGCTTTTGGCCGTCAATGCCGCTTCCAAAATCGATAAGAATTTCATGAACCAAATACGGGATCATGTCACTTCCGGAAAATTGGAAGCGGCCAAAATTCTATGTGCCCAGACGGATTCCCCAGTGGCCAGATTGACTGAAAAAGGAATTTCCCGCATTGGGAAACCCTTGGATGATATCAATACCGCCATTGAGAATGCTGGTACACTGGAAGTGTATAAACTGGAAAAAAATGTAAGTGTTTTGGCCACAGTTGCCGGGGCCGCACCAATGATTGGTTTCTTGGGAACCGTGATCGGTATGATTTTGGCATTCCATGAAATGGCAAGTAGCGGAGGCCAGGCAGAAATGGGCTCTTTGGCCTCTGGAATATATACTGCCATGACCACTACCGTTGCAGGTTTGATCGTGGGTATTATCGCCTATATGGGTTACAACCATTTGGTGAACAGAACGGATAAGGTGGTCCATAAAATGGAAGCAAATGCCGTAGAGTTTCTGGATTTATTGAACGAACCACTTTAATATTTCAATATGAAATTAAAAGGAAGGAATAAAGTTAGTCCAGACTTTAGCATGTCGTCCATGACAGATATCGTATTTCTGTTGTTGATATTTTTCATGCTAACGGCCAATTCTCCTAATGCCCTGGATTTATTATTACCAAAGGCAAAGGGAAAGTCCACTAATACACAAAATGTATCCGTGAGTATCGACAAGAACTTGCAGTACTTTGTGAACAACCAGAGAATTAACGGAGAGTACATTGAAATTGAATTAAAAAAAGCACTGGAAGGCCAGGAAAAGCCTACAATTATCCTAAGGGCAGAAGAGAGCGTTGCCATAAAGGAAGCGGTAAACGTAATGGATATCGCCAATAGGAATAATTACAAGGTCATTTTGGCGGTGCGGCCTAACTAATGGCATTTTTAGACACGAGACACAAGAAAAAATCCCTTACACTAACAACTTTGCTTTTGAGCATTCTGTTGTTGGTGCTTTTCTACATTGGTCTGACCTATATGGATCCACCGATTGAAAACGGAATATCCGTGAATTTTGGCACGACCGATTTTGGTAGCGGAAGGGTACAACCTAAGGAGCGCGTACGTTCGGAACCTTTGGAAACTCCTCCGGTAGAACCTACAAAACAAGAAGTATCGGAAGCTATTGAAAAGGTTCCGGAAAAAGTACAGGAAGAACAGGTCAAGGAGGCACCATCAGAAAAAGTGCTTACCCAAGAGGATGAGGAATCTATCAGGATAAAGCAGGCCCAAGAGGCCAAGAGAAAGGCAGATGCCGCTGCAGCGGAACAAAAACGAAAGGCCGAGGCCGCCGAACAAAAAGCAAAGGCCGAAGCGGAACGAATTGCACAACAAAAACGGGAAGCCGAAGAACAAGCCAGGCAGGAACAGGAGGCCAAAAAACGTAAGTTGGACGAACTTATGGGCGGACTAAATAAATCTGACGGAACGGCTTCCGGGAGTGAGGGCGATGACAACAGGGCCGGTGATAAAGGCAGCCCAGATGGAGACCCTTATGCAACTAGTTACTATGGGAGTCCGGGTTCCGGTAGTGGAACTGGAGGTTACGGCCTTAATGGACGCTCTTTGGTGGATAAGGGAAAAGTACCCCAAGATTGTAACGAATCCGGACGGGTTGTGGTCAAAATTGTGGTTGATAGGAGCGGTAAGGTAATTTCCGCAACGCCAGGTGTACGAGGTACCACCAATAATAACCCATGCCTGTTGGAACCCGCCAGAAAAACGGCCTTTATGCACAAATGGAACCTTGATTCCAATGCACCAAGTCAACAGATCGGATTTGTAGTAGTGAACTTTAAACTAGGGGAGTGACCTATCAGCAGACCTTGGATTGGATGTTCGCACAACTTCCAATGTACCAGCAAAAGGGCAAGATTGCGTTCAACACAAAATTGGATGGAATCCTAGAATTTTCAGAATATCTAGGGAATCCACACAAAACCTTTAAAAGTATCCATGTAGCGGGAACCAATGGTAAAGGGTCGAGCAGCCATATGCTCGGGTCCATTCTACAGGAAGCAGGATACAAGGTGGGTCTTTATACATCGCCCCATCTTAAGGATTTCAGAGAACGTATCAGGATCAATGGAAAACCGGTCAAAAAAGGCTTCGTAACAAAATTTATTTCCGAAAATCGGGATTTTTTTGATAACCGACACCTATCCTTTTTTGAGATGACTGTAGGTATGGCATTTCGGTATTTTTCGGAACAACAGGTGGATATTGCCGTGGTTGAAGTAGGACTGGGAGGAAGATTGGACTCTACAAATATCATCACACCTGAAATTTCCTTGATAACGAATATTGGCTTTGACCATATGGAAATGCTAGGGGATACCCTTCCTAAAATCGCTTTTGAGAAAGCAGGAATCATCAAGACAAATGTTCCTGTCGTCGTTAGTGAATATCACGATGAAACCGCACCTGTGTTTATGGAAATAGCTAAAGAAAGGAATGCTAAATTGATATTTGCGGAAAAGGAAATTTCTGAAACGTACCAGACATCGTTAAAAGGAAAATATCAAACTAAGAACATCAAAGGTGTTTTGGCGGTCATTGCGGCGTTGCCAAGTTTTAACATTCAAAATGAAAATATTGCGAAAGGATTACATAAGGTTATCGAAAATACGGGCCTGATGGGTCGCTGGCAACAATTGGGACAAGCGCCAAAGATTATATGTGATACGGCACATAACAAGGAAGGATTGCAGTTGGTTTTGGATCAGCTAATGGAAGAGGTTTATGAAACATTGCACATAGTCCTAGGTTTTGTAAAGGAAAAGGATTTAACATCGATACTCCCCATGTTTCCAGTCCATGCCGTCTATTACTTTTGCCAGCCGAATATTTCTCGTGGTCTCCCTGCCAATTTACTAAAGGAAATGGCCGAAGACTATAATTTACATGGGACTGTTTTTGATACCGTTTCAAAAGCATATAATGCTGCAAAACAAGCTGCTACAAAATCCGATTTTATTTTTGTGGGAGGCAGTACTTTTGTAGTGGCAGAAGTTGTTTAAATTTTTTATTTTTTTCTTTTGGTGTAAATAAAACTATTCTATATTTGCACTCCTTTTAGGGCTCTTAGCTCAGTTGGTTCAGAGCACCTGCCTTACAAGCAGGGGGTCACTGGTTCGAATCCAGTAGGGCCCACTAGTAAAATCAAGCCTTCACAGATGTGGAGGCTTTTTTGTTTCACCCTATTGCACGTAGATTGCACGCATGTAGAGGGTATATTTTTTCCATCTATCTAATTTGGTAAATTAGTAATAATCAATTGATGGAGAGACAATTGCATCTCAACTAAGCTTAAGTAATCTATTAGTGGTTACTGAAATTCTTTAATTATCAAAAAATTCACCTGAGGTGCATATTTTTATCACAAACAGCCTTACATTTCAGCTACACTAACTTCTGCGGCTATAGACACAACAATAAATTATAGCTAGTTTTGTACTATCAAAACTGAAATACAAAGTGCTTCTAGAACGGCTAAAACATATTATCGAGCAGGGCGAGGGTACTAGAACCGAATTCAAGGAATCTCGGTCAAAGCTGCCCAAAAACCTATTTGAGTCCATTTGCGCCATGCTCAATAGAGACGGCGGGGATATTGTTTTGGGCGTAAATGATAGCGGTGTTGTTACTGGAGTAGATAAAATGAAGGTCGAAGAACTCAAAAGTAATTTGATCACGCTCTCTAACAATGCCAATAAATTGGAACCTCCTTTTATACTATTCCCCCAAGAATATGAAATTGGGAATGAAACGGTAATTCATATCCAGGTGCCAGCAAGTTCCCAAATGCACAAAAGCGCAGGACATATTTTTGACAGAAGTAGTGATGGGGATTTTAAGGTGGGCGAGCCGCAATTAATTGCGGATATCTATAATAGCAAACGCAACCATTATTCTGAGGGTACGATTTATCCATTTGTTCAGCTTTCTGATTTTAATTCGAAATTGTTCATGCGAGCAAGGAAATTGATTCGGGGGAATAATCAAAACCATCCGTGGTTATCACTCTCGGACGAACAATTGTTGCAAAAAGCAGGGCTTTGGAAAAAGGACTATGCCACTGGTAAAGAAGGGTACACATTGGCAGCCATTTTGCTATTTGGTAAAGACGAAACCATACAGCAAATTTTACCACACTATAAAATCGATGCTTTGGTACGCAAAGATAATGTTGAGCGTTATGACGATCGGTTATACTGTACCACCAATCTAATTGATGCATATGACGAATTGATGGATTTCGTTGAAAAACATCTTTCGGATCCTTTCTTTTTAGAAGGTACACAACGAAGAAGTTTGCGAGGAATCATTTTCAGGGAAATTATCGTGAATATGATTGTGCATCGCGAATATACCAATGCTCAGCCGGCCACTTTCATTATTTTTAGGGATAGGGTCGAAACCGAGAATGCGAACAATCCGCATGGAGAAGGGGTTATCTCACCGATTGATTTTTCGCCTTTTCCCAAAAACCCGTCCATCGCGAAGTTTTTTATGCAATTGGGCAGGTTCGATGAATTAGGGTCTGGTATTTTAAATGTTAATAAGTACATCAAAGCATATTCGGGAAAGGATAACCCTCAATTTATTGAAGGAGCTACTTTTAAAACTATAATTCCTGTTCCTATTCGTGGAGCAGGTGACCTAAAAACTAGTGGAGCTAATGAGGGTGTAATTGAAGGAGCAATTGAAGGAGTAATTGAGGGAGTAACTGGGGGAGTAAAAAACCGTTTGATTACGCTTGTTGCCAAAACCTATAGTAACCCCGGCATTAAATCGACTGAGCTACAAGAAGTACTTAATGTATCCGAAAGAACGATAACATCTGATATTAAAAGGCTCGGAGATTTTATTGAATACAGGGGCAGTAAAAAGACAGGAGGGTATTTTCTCAAGGATACTATTAAACAAATCTTGGACATTACGAATATGGATAAAGTTGCGGGATAACCTGCGGATTAAATTGCGGTATAAATTGCAGGATAAATTTTAGGTTCCCTATTTCTGATAAAAATCCCCACCTAAAGGATCAAGACAATAATTATTTGGCCATTCATAGTTTTAAAAATGAGGTGGTTAAACAAACCATTTCAGACCTTGGATTACATCAAACACTTGATAAAAGAGCTTCACAACGAATTATTGAACGACTGGTCGAAATGGAAGTTCCCAAAACAAGAAATAAGGTAACTTAAAAAATCAATTTGCTTTTCAAGAACCTATGCAAGTCGTCTGTCTACAAGAAGAAGCCTTTTATGCCCTGTTCACAAAGGTTATCGAACATGTAGAATCGAAAAGGCGGGATACACTTGACAGATGGATCGATGGTGAAGAGGCCATGTCCATTTTACGGATCAAGTCGACCACGACACTCCAAAAATTGAGGGATGAAGGTAAAATAAGGTTCTCCCAGCCCCAAAAGAAAATCATACTTTACGATAGGGAATCAATTATGGAATATATCGAAAAACACGCCCGAGAAACTTTTTGACTATGGAAGAAGATATCAAAGTAGATGAAACGTTTAAAAAATCCTTTAACCTTGGCTACCGACTAGCGGCCGAACTAAATCTCAAAGTTCCGTTGCTTCATAACCAAGAAAAAATAATACCCGAAAACCCTATGCATTTGGGTATGCAACAGTTTATTGAAGAGTCCAAACTGTCAAAAACAAAGAGACAGCAAAATTCAGTAGAAAAAAATGAAAAAGGTAGAAAGGGCAAAGGTTTAGGACTTTGAATCTATAAGCCCGGATTTATTAGACCTTGTTTCCCTAAGGGTTAGCTACTAATAAAGAAGCCAACCTTCCCATTTTTAAGCCTTCATATGGCCAAATGATGAAATGAGCATATGATTATAGGAATATAGCTATAAAGCTATAGTAGGACAATCAATGTTTCTATGTTATCAAGTTAGTCTTCTTATACTTCCGCCCTACGGAAGTCGCACAAACCTTCCACTCCAATCCTTCCGTTCGGACACGCTACGCAGGTCCGACTATGAATTCTTTCCGTTCCAGTTTTGCCCGACACCCTCGAGGCCGCTCAAAAGCAAAAGCGGCAGAAAAGCCGCTTTACCTTTTTTCTCCCTACCCACAAAAAACTTGAACGCTTCCATATTTCTTCCAAATTTTAAACACCATATTAGACCATTTTAATTTCATGTTTGCACTCATTTAAACCTATATGGCTTTATATGATTTAACGTATTAAAATATTGATTATTAATTAGTTATGTTTTATTTTGATTATCTATATTTATCCGTGAAACGGATAGCGAGGTGCATTCTAAGTAACTTAGAATTGTCTACTTCTGGCGAAGTGTTTTGCTTAAAAAGCAACTAAAATGGAACAACAGAAAAGAGGCCGGAAACGATTGGGAAACAAGAAGCGATACCATAATGTAATGCTAAGGTTCAACGATACGGAATATGATAAATTGAGGGGGATTTGCGAATCGTATCATCTGGATATTTCGCAAAGGGGAACGATAAGTCCACTCTTGAGAAGATTGGTTTTGCAAAGCATATCCGAAGAAAAGGATAGGCTTCCCGACACCTCGAACCTTGCCTACCAAATCAACAAAATCGGAAACAACATCAACCAATTGGTCAAGATAGCACACCACAAGAACCTGAGAAGTCCGAACAGTAGTTTGCAGAACGAGATACAAAAAACGAACGAATTGCTTTGCACACTTTTGAAAATTACGATGGTAGAAAAACCAGCATGATAGCAAAGATTATTTACGGCCAAACCTGTACCGGAACATTGAACTATGTCTTCGGAAAGGAAGATATGCAAATTCTAGGCTACGGCAATACATTTTCACAAAGCATATCGCCAAAATTCTTCGGGAGCGTGCTGTATTTTCAGGGACAGCGCAACGCCACCAAGAACCGGTATGCCCATATAAGTTTGAACCTTCCCCATGGTGAACATTTGGACGATAGAACCTTCTATAAAATCTCCAAAGAGTATATGGAAAATATGGGCTTTGGAAATCAACCCTATGTAGTGGTGCGCCACAACGATACCAAGCACGAGCATGTTCATATTGTAACCACCACAGTAAAGGAAGACGGAAAAGTACTCGGAATTTTCAATAGCCATAAAAGGAGTATGGCGATACGGCAACGCCTCGAAAAAAAGTACGGACTTACACCTGCACCGACCATAAAACAGAAAAGCCAACTACCGATATACCGATTACCGGAAAAACAGTTCGGGATGGAAGCGGAAAAGGGAACGAAGTACTATCTTCAAGATGTCCTGAACAGCATTAACCAAAAATATAAGGTGCGCAGTTTTGATGAACTTGCACGTTTGGTCAAGCCCTATCATATAGAAATAAGAACTACAAAGAACAAAACGGGAAGGATTGGGGTCGCCTATGGATTGAACAACCAAAAAGGGTATAAAACCCGATTTATCAATGGCTCCGAGGTGCATAGAGGGTTGAGCGGCCCAAAACTTCAAAAGGTATTCGATATCCATTCCAAATCGAAGCTGCTGCCGATGTACCGGAAACGCCTCTTGAAGCAAATAGAGACCACTTACGACCTTTTCCGGACCATACGTCCGCATGACCTGGAAGCCGTGCTAAAGGAATATCAGGACATCGACATCAAACTGGACATAAAGGAAGATGTTATAGAAGGGTATACCATCTATGACAAATCACGATATGTATTCAAGGCAAGGGAACTTGGCAAAAATATACGGATGAAGAACCGTTTGGAAATTTTTGGCAATGGGGACGAACCCACGAAAATCAATATTGAAAGCAAGCAGTTCCAACTGGAAGTCCAAAAAGCTATCAAAGAGGCATTGAAGTCATCTTATCTAAAATCCCCAAAACAGAACGGGTTGCTATCGGAACATATCCGTAAAATGAAGTTCAAGGATATCGTTACGAACTTGTCGGCCTCGGAAAGGTATCAATTCTTGGAACGTTATGTTCCACGGAACCAAAGGGTGGAGTTCAGAAAAGCCATGGAAAATGAATTCCCCATGGTCAGAAATAACATGTACGAACAGGAGAGCAAAAAGGAGAAAGCCCTATTGGATGACAAGTTCAAACTTATAGGAAACATATTGGAAAAAAGGATTTTCAATGTCGGCACGGAACAGGGAAGTATCCGTCTTTTATTCCAAGCTTTGGGTTTAAAGTATCATGACAATCAATTGTCTTTTACCAATTCCAACAAGCATACCATACCTGTTAAATTGGGCAATCTACCTTTTCCGAAGGAAATGGCAAAATATCTGTCCTCGGGTTTTCTCCGCCAGAACCATTTGATGTTGGAAATGTTGACGGAACAGTCTTCTGAAAATAGTCTTAAGCTGGGGGCAGCTGCCATTTTCCTGCCGATGATATTTCCAAATCTTTATAAACGAATGAATCCCGATTACAAAAAGCAGTATGAAAGTGTCGCGTTGGGTGCTTATGTACAGCATGCCGTACATATGCATGCGCCTTTCGAGAAATCGGCGAAAGATTATATTGCCCTTTTCAATGCCAAAGGGTTCTATTTTGTCAAAGGGGAAAAAGGAATCGAGGTCAAATCTATTTATACGGACAACACAACAAGTTGTCCGTTGCCGAAAAGGACGAGCCAGTATTTATGTTCGATTCCCGATTTGGCGACAACATTACAAGGACAACCACCCGTCATGAATAACCTTATTGCAGAGGAAAGAAACAAACTCGAAAATCTATGGGCGGGGCATCTGATTGAAAGAGGTATGTACGACAAGGCCTCTTTTATGTTGACAGTTGAAAACGTTTATCCCAACCTTCATGGGGAAATGGTCCGGCACCAAATGGACAACGGACTTCGAAAATGTATGAACCATATAATCCAACAAAAAGCAAGTGTCCAACAAAACCGTTTGCTTAAAAAGGGTGTTTACGCCATTAATTCGTTATTGGGCGGTAGCGGTAACAAAACGGAGGAAATGTACAACGGGTTCAAGGACGAGTTTACGGATTTTACGAAGTATAAAAGCAGAGGGATTTCGATGTAGGATTCTCCTGTTATTTCTTGGTATTCTAGTTTCGGAAAACGTTCAGTTTACAATACTGTTGAAATTCTTGGCTTTTTGGCCAATATCGAAAATTTGAAGGAATTATAAAAGTTATTTGGGATAAGAGCACTAAAATTAGACGGGCTAACTAAAGTAATTTATATATTCTTTATTCGCAATGGGTCGCAATAATTGCCATTTTACTGTGAAACGCAACAAAAAAGAACAGGGTAAGAATATTCTAATACCGCGCCATTGTAATATCGGGGGATACCACGCTCAATATATGGGCGTGGTTACCAATATCATTAAACACCTTAATAAAAGATAAAGTGCGGGATGAATCCCGCACTTTATTCACTATGTTATATAGTACTATTCAACAATAATGGAATGGGTCTCATCTATATCTCGCCCTTTGATTTTCAGAAAATAATTTCCTTTTGGAAACCCATTTAATTCAATTTTTATATCGGCCGTGTTCTTATTTGCCCTTACAGATTTTACCTTATTGCCACTAAAGTCAAAAAGATCTATTTTAAGGTTTTCCTCAAACATAAAAGCACTACCACTTAAGGTCTTGGAATCAGCTTTTCTTGATATTGTAATTTCCGAAGTAGCGGGATTTGGATAAACTACCGTATAATATCCGCCAGAGCAACCGGAGACAAATGTTGATCCACTTCCCTGTCCACAATTATTAGAGGATTGCACATATAGATAACCTCCATTACAACCTACATATTTCGAAGTCGTAGCACTGGTTGATGTCCAAGTGGTACTTCCATTGAAAGTCCAAGTCCAAGGAGAAGAACCGGAATTGGCAGTAGCACTAATCCAACCATATTGATCCGGTCCGCTAACTGAAATCCCTATAATGGGAGGCCCGACCTTGATTGTTTTCGTTTCGGTTACAGAACCACATGAGCCGGGATAGTTCAAAACTGCCGTTAATGTTCCTGTACCATTTGAAACGCCTTTAACCACAACGCTTGCGGTTCCTTGTCCCGACTGGATACTCAATCTACTGTTTGTACTCCAGGTAACCGTTGTCCCTGCGGTCTGTTCAAAATGTGTCAAACTATAGGTTCTCGTATTATTTATGCACATCTCACTATCGCCACTTATGTTTACGGAATTATAATTGAAACATGATTTTGGATCAACGAAGTTTGTTATCCTGTTTATGGAAGCAGTTGAAAAACTCAATTGTTTATCAAGACCTTGACACATAATTGTCCTTTGAAATGGAGTGCCACAATTCTCCCCGTCAGGGTGAATTCCACCTAACATATGACCAATTTCATGGGCTAGTGTTTGATGCATGTTTGTTCTATCCATTGTTACTACTGCTGGGGTTGTTTCGTTACATGTCGCCCCTATAGATGATGCTTGACCTAAATAATTGGTGGTCTTCCCTGTGAAGTGATGGACCATATCCCTTAACTCGTAAGAATATGGAGAACTGGACCAAATACTTTTAATCTCATTAATGATTGTGGCGGTGTTTGTGGAGGAATACATACTTCCGATAAAAGCATGCATGTTTGAAACACTTAAAACTGTGTTCAACTGGTTTTCATAGACCCCCTGTATCAAATTGATCTCTGCCAACATTTGGTCGAATGCATCGGTATACGAATTCCAATATTCGGTGTCGCAATCCAAATTTAATTCCACAATATTACAACCAGAGGAGGATGAATTGGCCATCAAGTTATTTTCTATAAATCCGTCGCTTTTGATTTGGTCGTCCGTACCACAACCCAAATCATTTTCAATAACGTCTGTAGACCTATAAACAACCAACCTGTTTGGGCCTATAGCCCTGTCTTTGAGGGTATTCTTTATTTGGGATATCATAAGCATGCCCTCGTCGGTTTCGATGCCGCCATAAATAAAATTGTCCGAAAGGGTCAAACGTATTTCGTGGGGAGTATCTGTTTCCAGCCCCTGGAAGGTCCTGCTCATTAATTCGACCTCCTTTTCTCCTTCATCGTCAACAATGACCGCCCTAAAATCAGTGGAGATAATGTCATGTGGAAATATCTCCATATCCACATCCTTGGCACCGCCTACGTTCAAAATGACCCTTTGCGGGCGGTTTCCGGAAACTTCCCTGTTCAGCTGTTTTAAATCGAGTCGTATTACCTTGAAATTCCTAAACAACTTGGATAGCTCTTGTTTTTCCAAGGCGGTAGCCGGGATTATTTCCGAAGGAATCCTTTTTTGTGAAAAAGCAGAGAAGGAGATTAAACAAAAAATGGCTGTTAAAAAGTAAATGTGTTTCATGTATTTAAGTTTAAGGGTTAGCAAAGGTTATGCTCGTTATTTCAAATTTATCGGCACATTGGTCTCCGTCATTTAGCCTTTCATAAACGTATCCGCTATAGATTACCCTGACACTGTCCAATTCAAATTCCTTTTCTAAATTGCAAGGCTCCAATAGCCCTAAAGGGCGGCTGGCCTTTTTATCCTCTGTTTCTATTACATAAGTGGTCGGGCACCTTGTTGCCCCTGGTGCGTATATGATTCCGCTCTCTTCTTCTATGGTCTCAATGATTTTTAGTCCCATGTCCTGATAGCAGCCCGGTTCAGGATTATAGTTTGAACAAGAGAACATAAAGAAAACTATCTGAAGAAACAGGAAGCTTATTTTCATTTTGGAGATTTCTTTTTTCATATTTTGACTGGTTTAAGTTAACTAAATTTCAATTAATGTAGGAAAATACTTTACATAAAATTTTTTAATTCCTACCTTTGCTTCTAATAGATAAGACGCATATTTTAAATTTGGTTGCTTTTCAAAGATGTTTATTTAGGGTTATGTGCTTTCATGGAATTGTCGAAAAAGCCGAAACAATTGGAGAGTATTGCAAGGTCGAGCGCGCCGATATCGGCTGGTAGACCTTTGAGATTCTCAGGAAACTGACCTAAAGGGTATACTTATCGGCACCTTGAGGGATATTGCAGTAAAGAAGTAATTTTACGACTTCGATGATTTCTAGGTAGTGGCCTCATAGATGCAAAAACGACAACTTTGTTTGAATTACCTACACTTATAAACCAATTTGAATGTTCGGTAAATATTAATAACTAAGGGGAGTTAACTGTAGTTCCGACAATCGGCAATTTTATGGCACTGAATATTTATACTACGGAATAATGGAATTGTAGTCCTATTTGATGTTCTTTTTAGTAGTTCCGGTAATTCGCCTTTTATGGAACTAAATGCCTTCACTGTAATTTGGCATACCATATAAATAAAGCACCCTACGGGTGCCTTTTTTTGGTTAGGGAGAAGAAGGAAAGACATGAAGCTTTAACGTTTTATAACTCAATTAAAGCTCCTATTTATCTGATAGTTGTCCGAAAATTTCGTCTTGGTATTCATCCATTTTGCTTTTTCTCAAATTGGCTAGGTACGCCTGAGTCGTGCTAATCCGTTTATGACCCAACATTTGGGAAATTGCGGTAAGCGGAATTCCCATTTCATTTGCCCCGGATGCAAATGAATGGCGTGTGGCGTAGCTCGTGATGTTTTCTTCTATACCTGCAAGTTCAGCAAGCTTTTTCAAATTATCGTTATAACGTTTTCTGGCCCAAACAATTTGATTATAACTTTCGATTGGATTTTCACTTTTGACAACATCCAAAAGGTAATCAACTTTTTTCTTGCCTTCTGTAAAATAGGATAGTAAGGGTGTAAGTTGGTCGTGGATTTTAATATTATAAGGTTGATCTGTTTTTTTACGAGAGTATTTTATCCGACCGTCAACAATATTAGACAACTTTAAATGAGCCATATCTACATAGGACATGCCGTTGAGCAGGAAGCTCATCATGAAAATATTTCTATCCCTGAAAATAGCAGTGCCTTCTTCAAGATCAAGCGAAGCAATTTTCCGAATGGCATCGATGGGCAAGGCCCGCTTTTCAGGTTTTCCGCTACGTATCACATAATCATCAAAGGCATAACCTTCCTTGTCTGCGACCCCCGCCTTTATAGCTTTCCTGTTAATGGCCCGAATGGTTCTCAAATAGACACTAAGGCCGCCCAGTTTATTTCCCTTGGCCAAATGGTGCTTTTCAAATCGGTTTAGGAATTCGAGATTCAGTTCATCAAATGTGAAATCCTTGTTGTTTCTGAAATTCTTTACCGCTTTCAATGCATGTTTGTAAGCCCTTGCATTTCCAATGCGGTTCGCTTTTATCAGGTCTGCTATCTGCTTTTCGGCAAACTGGTAAAAAGTTACCTTTTTTGTAGTACGGGTAATGTGGCTCCTGACTTCGGTTACACTCATATATTTCAATTTGTCCCCCTCCTCCAATTTAGTAAGGATATCGACCATACGTGCCATTTTCTTTTGCAGAAGATTGTTCAGACGGGAAGGCGATTCTGTGCCTTTGAAGGATGGCCTGATTTTTTGCCTTTTATCGTCCCATTCGGAAACTGATAATTTGTATCCTGTACCTATACTTGTGGATTTTCGATTATGGGTCAATCGAAAAATTAATGGGAATATTTTGATATCTTTCCTTCGTTTATCCAATGAGAGCTTTATGTATGTAGCCATATCAAATGTTAAAGTCTGTGTGCAAATTTGCACGCAGTTTGCACGCAAAAAGTGGTTTTTTATGGTCTTAAATGTACTAAAAGATACAACTAATCTCTGAAAATTCCCGTATTCATTGACTTTTTAATTTATATGAATTTAATTAAAATCTGCCTTACAAGCAGGGGGTCACTGGTTCGAATCCAGTAGGGCCCACGGATTAAAAAAAAACCCGTACTTAACATAGTACGGGTTTTTTGTTTCTGCTTGGACAAAGAATTACTTTTTCCTGATTTTACTAGAAAATTATTTCCATTTTGGGGTTTTGCACTTTGAATTCCTGAACTAATTTTTTGTCTGCCGCTGTATTCCAAAGATAAATGCGTCTTAGGCTTGAAATTTTGGAGAGGTCCTCCAAACATTTTTCCGAAACATTGGTCTCATATAGATTGATACTCTCCAAGTGCTTAAGTGTCGAAAGATGTTTTATTCCTGTATCGGTGAGGGGGGTCTTTTCCAACTGAAGCCGGGTAAGATTGGGGAATTTTGATATATAATTGAGCTGGCTATCGGAAATATTACTTTTGGCGAACGATAGCCATGTAATATGATCGGACACTTCCAACAATGATTTTAATTTTTCTTCTGTTAGTTCTTGGTCGTTGTATTTGATATCCAATAGGTAATTTTCTTGTCCCAATTTTTTGACCGAAAAACCTTGATTAATGAGTTTATCAATTACAAGGGAATCCACCGGTTCTATTTTTACCATTTCGTACCAAGGTTTTGGGGTGGTATCGATTCCATAATTTTTAGACAATATCGATTTTATGGGACCTATGGCGTTTCCTTCTTCAACTTTCATTGTCAAATCGGCCCCATTGGTAATCCACCAATCCAATAATTGAATTTCGGTATAAGTAAGGGGCTCCCCTACGGGTGGCATATATTTTTGACTTTTTGGGGATAGGGTAACCCTTTTAAAAAGTTCACTTTCGGTAGGGATACGGGCTATTAAAGTTGGACCACTTTCACCGCCCTTGAACAGTGAATCCGGGTGTTCCATATTTAAGTGTCCCCTTTGGATCTCGGCATTGTGGCATGCCCAACATTTTTCCTGTAAAATAGGTGCTATCAAATCTTCGTAAACCACTATGGAATCCCGGTTTGAAAAATCGGTTTTACCAAATTCCTTTTCGGCAAACTTGTTTTTGATAAAGGCAGGGGCATATTCCAAAAGGTAGTCCGGTCCGTGGGTCAACGTTCCCCCCAAGTGTCCCTCTATAAAAATCACCAATAGGACGAGGATATTTATGGTGTTCTGAATTCCAGGGGCATAGCGTTTCCAATTTTTTTTAAGCCACCAGCCTATAAAACCCATAAACACCAAGGAGACTCCAAGCCAGCGATGAAAAAACAGATCGTCCTCCAGATATAATCCCGTATCGCCCAACCACCATCCGGAAATGATGGATGCCAAGCCGCCAAGGCTGCCCAATAACCAAGCATAGGCTATTAATTGACCTATTTTTCTTCCTCTGATACGTTGATACCATTCCAGTAAGATAGCCAGCAAAAGAAACCCGATCGGCAAGTGGACCAAAACAGGATGAAACCGACCCAAAAAATAGGTAAAGTCTGTAAACAGGAACAATGTCATTTTAATGGTCGGGATTTAAACCCGATGGAGTTTGATGGGATACGTCTTTCCCGAAGCCCACTGCGGAACATAAAGGTTACCATCCGCATCGACCAAGACGTCATGGGGGTTTCTAAAAGTGCTACCGTCGTACTGAGGTTCTACCAGAATGTTGTTTACATATTCTGGAGCGCTTCCGCCAGGTAGGGAAACTACTTTATTGTTTGCATCCAGTACCGCCAACATACCGTCCCAAGTGTCCCATGTTTTGGTTACGATCACCGCGAAATAGAGATGATTCTCATGAATGACAGGTCTACAAATGGAGCACCCTGGCAACTTAATGGTTTCCAAATGTTCGCCATCCAGAGAGAACCTTTTGAATTCCTGACTCGCCCTGGACGTAATCAAAAGCGTTGGGTTGGAGGCGTCCCTTGTATCAAGGGTAATTCCGTGGCAACAGTTAAATTCGACCGGCCCATTACCGCTTCCCCCAAAATGGTTTAAGTACTCGCCTTTCTCGTTGTAATGGATGATGTAGTTTTCCCCATAGCCATCGGCCACGTAGAAATCCCCATTGGGTAAAATTGCCGTTTCCGTAGGTTTGAACTGTTCATCACTTTGATATCCTGAAACTTCCCTAGGTCGCTTCAGGGTCAATATAATCCTGCCATTCAAGGTTGTTTTATGGACTTTATGGGTTTCCGGATCTGTAATGAGTAGAAATTGGTCGCTTCCCTCTCCCATGATGGAAAGTCCGTGTGCCCCGGGAAATTCCCTTCCCCATGATTTCAATACCTTACCGAATCTGTCATAAACGATGATGTTATCATTGTTTGCACCGGTAGTCGTCATCAATATTCTTCCCTGGCTGTCCATTACCATTTCATGGCAATCATTTACAGGTATTTTGGAAGGGTCTTGAACTCCCCATTCCTTATCCACTTTGTATATAAAATCACCATGTCCAACAATACCGTCCATATATTTTTTGGATTTTAGAATACCGAAAGTTTCCTTTGGTACGATCATGCTTGCCGTAGTAGCGGCAAGCGTATTTTTTATAAATATTCGTCTCTTATTTTTCATATACCGATATATTTTAGGCCAAAATTTCCTTTACAACCTCTCCATGTACATCCGTAAGGCGATATCTTCTTCCTTGGAATTTAAACGTTAGGCGTTCATGATCTATACCCAGTAAATGCATTACTGTAGCCTGAAAGTCATGGATGTGAACGGGCCGTTGTGTAATATTGAACCCAAATTCGTCCGTGGCACCTAGGGTCATTCCTCCCTTTATTCCAGCACCTGCCATAAAAATCGTAAAGCATTTACCATGATGGTCCCTGCCAAAATTCGTCGCCGTTAATTGGCCTTGGGAGTAATTGGTCCGGCCAAACTCTCCGCCCCATATGACCAAGGTGTCTTCAAGCATCCCCCTTTGTTTAAGGTCTGTTATAAGGGCGGCCGTTGCTTGGTCCGTATCCTTGCACTGTCTCTTTAGGGCACTGGGCAAATTTCCGTGTTGGTCCCATCCTTGGTGGTATAATTGTATGAATTTCACGTCTCTTTCGGCCAACCTTCTTGCCAATAAGGCGTTAGCTGCAAAAGTTCCTGGTACTTTACTGTCCTCGCCGTACATGTCATAGATATATTCAGGCTCGTCTGAAGTATCCATAATTTCAGGTACGGAGGTTTGCATTCTAAAGGCCATTTCATATTGTGCCATACGTGCCATTATTTCCGGGTCCCCAATATCCTTTTGGTTCAATTGTTCCAACTTTTGTAGGTAATCCAATTGCTCCCTTCTTCCTTGGGAATCCACACCTGGTGGATTAGTTAAGTAAAGCACTGGATCTTTTCCTGCCCTAAATTGTACACCCTGGTGCTGTGAAGGCAGGAATCCATTACCCCATAATCTGGAATATAACGGTTGTCCCCCCGTTTTTCCTTTGGTCACGAGTACTACAAATTCTGGAAGGTTTTTGTTGTCTGTACCAAGACCATAACTAAGCCATGAACCCATGGAGGGCCTACCCGGTAATTGGGAACCTGTTTGCATAAAGGTAATGGCGGGATCGTGATTGATGGCTTCCGTATACATGGATTTGATAAAGCATAGATCATCCACTATCTTGGAAGTATGCGGCATTAAGTCTGTCATCCAAGCCCCACTGTCCCCAAATTGATTGAAAGTAGATAAGGTTCCCGCCAAGGGCAGGGAGGCCTGGCCGGAGGTCATCCCCGTTAATCGCTGTCCGCCATGCACGCTTTCAGGTAAATCCTGACCTTGCATCTTGTTCAACAGGGGTTTGTAATCAAACAGGTCCAACTGTGACGGGGCACCACTCTGAAAAAGATAAATGATTCGTTTGGCCTTTGGCGCAAAATGTGGTTGACCCAAAACCCCTCCGCCATTTGCGAAATCTCTTTGGACTGTTTTTGGGGTATTTCCAAAAAGCAATGAGGAGTCCATTAGGGAACCAAGGCTAAGTGCTCCCATGCCCAAAGATGTCTTGATCAAAAAATCCCTTCGTGTATAATTTTTATTATGGTTGTTGCACATAACTATTTGGATTATCTTTTGGTATATGACTCATCATGGTTCAATAAAGTATTGGTCACCATGGTGAGGGCGGCGGTTTTTGTCATGTCCAGTGAATTATCGACAATTTTATCCCCAACGGACAAAAGTTTGGTGGCTTCAGTCGGATTTTTTTGAAACCTCTTTTTTTGCTGGTCGTAAAACTCTATTAACAATTGCAATTCTTCTTTTTTGGGCCTACGGCTTGTCGCAAGTCTAAAAGCATGGGTTATTTGTTTATCCAAAGTGTCCCCGGCTTCCTTTTGAATCCTTTCTGCCAAGACCCTGGATGCTTCAACAAACTGTTTGTCGTTTAACAGGACCAAGGCCTGTAACGGTGTGTTGGTATTTTCCCTGGATATGGTGCATACCTCTCTGGATGGGGCATCAAAAGCTATCATAGCCGGATGGGGCTGTGTGCGTCGAACAAATGTGTAGAGACTCCTCCGGTACAGGCTATCGCCTTTGGTTTCTTTGTATCGCATCAGTTCATGCGAAAAGCTTGTTTTTTCAATCCAGAGATCGGCGGGTTGATACGGTTTAACGCTTTTCCCGCCAACCGTTGTTGCCAATAGGCCACTGGCTGCCAATGCATTGTCCCGTATTAGCTCCGCAGGTAACCTGTAGGTATTGCTTCTTGCCAGGTATATGTTTTCAGGGTCATTTTGCCACAATTCCTCAGATACCTTGGAAGATTGCCTATAGGTATGTGACATCACCATTTTTTTTAGTAATTCCCTTACATCCCAATCACTGTCCATAAACGAAATGGCCAACCAATCCAATAGTTCCGGATGACTGGGTAGCGATCCCTGTACACCAAAATCCGTAGGCGTGTCCACCAATCCTTTCCCAAAAAGTAGTTGCCAGTATCTATTGACCGTTACCCTGGCAGTTAAAGGGTGTTCTTTTGAAAATAGCCATTTTGAGAGACCCAATCTATTTTTTGGCAAATCATCCGAAAATTCTGGTAAAATGGATAGGGTATTCGCTTCGACCTCTTGGGTGGGTTGGTCATAATTTCCACGGTCATATAAAAAGGCTTTCCTTTTTGTGGGCATTTCTTCCATAACCATTACCTCCATGACAGGTTCCATGGCTGTTAACCAATCTGCCCGTAACGTTCGTAATTCCTTTTCCAGGTTTTGAACTGCATCGGATTGCTGTATCCAATATGTCTTGTCTATTGGAGGTGTGCCGGTTTCGTTTTGTAACGAGGCCAATCTTTTTATTTCAATAGGGGATAGGCCTCTATTAAATAATCGGATTTCATCAATTTTACCAAGAAAAATCCCATTTTCGCCAGTAAAACCTCTGTAACTCTTTGCCACCCTTACCGGAGCGTGGTAAGCGGAATGGTCCCCACTTCGGATTGTCTTTATGCTTTTATACAAATTATCGAAAACTATTTCTGAATCTGCCTCTTCACCATTGATAAACAGGTTGAGGTCTTTTGCTTTTGATGATCCCGTATAGGTGAAGGCCACATGATTCCATTCGTTAGTTTTGATGGAATCCTTGGACCTAACATGAATATAATTATGGGGTAGGGAGTGTATGAGTCTCGCGTTCAGTCGATTGGTCCCATCCAAGTAAAAATCCCAACCACGCCAAAAGTTGTTTTTGTCCCCGGATGTACCCATGATGGTCTGGGTTTTGGCCGAATCCCTTTTTGTGGTTTGGATCCATAGACTTCCCGAAAAGGAATCCATCCATTCAAAATTTGGAATATTGTGAAGATATAATTCGTCATATTCCCCATTGAAAAGAAAAGCATTGCCTTTTATGCCCTCTACTACTTTTGGGGCCTCCCTTGTGGTAGCATTCTTATTTTGGTCGGCAATATGACCTTTATTGGAGTTGGAGAGCTTGTCCAAAGGATAGTAATCCAACTTTCCGGTCTCGATGAAGGAATCCGGTAGGGTTTCGATATATTCCTCAAGTTGGGCGAGTTCATTTTTTGTTAGGGCGAGCTCTTTTTCCTTTTTGGCAATTTCATTTTGGAGGTCGTTCAACTTGGCCTCCGTATTTTTATTGGGGAGAGCAAGCATAGGCCCATAATTACCATCGTCGCCGGTCATTCCCAATTCCTTTACATTATTAAAGAAAGCCGACATTTCAAAGTAGTCCTTCTGGCTTATGGGGTCGAACTTATGATCATGGCATCTTGCACAGGCTACGGTAAGTCCCATAAAAGCGGTGGAAACGGTTTCCGTGCGGTCAAAGACATAGTTTAGTCTAAATTCTTCCTCAATAGCTCCACCCTCAGCGGTCATTGGGTGATTTCTATTGAACGCCGTGGCCAGCTTCTGCTCTCTCGTTGGATTTGGGAAAAGATCTCCCGCCAATTGCCAAGTAACAAATTGGTCGTAGGGCATATTGTCCTTAAAAGCGTTTATGACCCAATCCCGCCATGGCCACATCAAGCGGGCACCATCGGCGTGTAGTCCATGGGAATCCGCATATCTGGCAAGGTCCAACCAATCCAAGGCCAACCGTTCTGCATGTGCATCGGTTTGAAGCAACCTATCCACTACTATTTCATAAGCATCATCACTTGGGTCTTTCAAAAAAGCATCGATTTCCTCAAGGGTGGGAGGAAGTCCCGTCAAATCCATGGTTACCCTTCGAATCAATTTTTCCTTTTCGGTCTCTGGTGAGGGAGCAAATTTTTTAGTTATAAGCTTTGCCTGCACAAAACCGTCTATTTCATTTTGGTACGGCCAATCCTTGTTTATACGTGAAGGAACTGCTTGTTTCATTGGTTTGAGAAACGCCCAGTGATTTTTCCACTTGGCTCCTTGTTCTACCCATTTGATCAATAGGGCCTTCTCCCTTTTTGTAAGTGATAGGTTTGACTCCGGTGGAGGCATTTGAAGTTCCGGGTCGTCACTTAGGATACGTTGAATACATTCGCTATCACCCGGATTTCCTCTCACGAATGCGGTATTTTCTGATTCAAGTATCTGAAATGCGGATTCTTCAATATCTAATCGCAATCCTCCTTTACGCGTATTTTCATCCGGACCGTGGCAAGCATAGCACCGATCAGACAAAATTGGTTTTACATGGTAATTGAAGTCAATATTTTCAGGTAGGTCCGAATAGGCAACCTCTAATTCCTCCGGAAGATTGTATTTACATGCAAAAAGTAGCAAGGCAAGAACGAAGTATACGAAATACTTGAAATTCATCTATATAGGAATCGAGGTTACTCCCTTAAATGTACACTTTTTTTTGAAAAAAACATTGAACGAAGTTTGGTTTGGATTCCAAAGTATGGACTAAACGGATCTTTAAATTTTATCCAAATTGGATTTTATTCCTTTATCGAACTAAAATTTAGTAGTACCTTAGCCCTCCAAAATGGGATATTAGCTCAGTTGGTTTAGAGCGCTGCCTTGACAGGGCAGAGGTCACTGGTTCGAATCCAGTATATCCCACTCTCTTTTTGTATTTGGTTTGATATCCAGAAGTAATTCAGAGGAGGTCAAGAATTCTTTCCATGGCCATTCCCCTGGAACCTTTTATAAATAATAGGGCATTTTGAATCTCATCGGTTTGGAGGTTTTGTTTCAATTGGTCGAACGATTTCATTTTTTTGAATTCACTCGTTACTTTGAAGAAATTTTCACCGATTAGAAAAACGTTTTCAAAACCTAGTTCCTTGGTCAAATCGGCTATTTTCTGATGCTCTTCATGGGCGCTTTGCCCCAGCTCAAACATATCGCCCAAAAACAGGACTTTAGTATTTCCTGCCATTTTTGCAAAATTTTCTATAGCGGCAGACATGCTTGAAGGATTTGCATTATAAGCATCCAGGACAATCTTTAGACTATTTTTTTCAATGATCTGGGATCTATTGTTCGATGGAATATAACCTTCAAGCCCTACTTTAATTTTCTCCAATGGTACATTGAAGTATTTCCCCATGATAATCGCGGCGCAACAGTTCGAGAAATTATATGCGCCTATGAGTTGGGTCCTGATAATGCTTTCCTCAACATTTACGACTACAAATGGATTCGATTCTATTAGTGAAATTGGATAGAATTTGGAGTCGGAGGTGCTAAACCCGTATTTTTTGATGTAGTATTTGAGCTTATCTTTTTGAATGGGGTCATCGGCATTCATGAAGATCCCTTTGTTGTTGGCCATCAGGAAATCGTATAGTTCGCTTTTCCCTTTTATAACCCCTTCCACGCCGCCAAAACCTTCTAAATGCGCCTTGCCAAAGTTCGTTATATAGCCAAAATCCGGTGCCGCAATGGAACTTAGAAAAGCGATTTCTTTTTGATGGTTGGCACCCATCTCCACAATAGCAATCTCCGTGTCCTCTTTAATGGAGAGCAAGGTCAATGGCACTCCTATATGATTGTTGAGGTTGCCCGAAGTTGCAATGGTCCTGTATTTTTGGGAAAGCACGCTATTGATAAGTTCCTTTGTAGTGGTCTTGCCATTACTTCCAGTCAGGGCAATCACCGTTGCCTTGGAAAATTTTCTATGAAAGGTACCTAGGTCCTGGAGTGTTTTTAGCACATCCGCAACCAAGATTCTTTGCTTACCGGAAAACTTTTCTTCATCGATAATGGCATAGGCGGCTCCTTTTTTTAAAGCTTCCCCTGCATATTCGTTCCCGTTGAAATTATCGCCCTTCAGGGCAAAAAATAGATCTCCTGGTTTGATTTTTCGGGTATCCGTACAAACGCTAGGGTAGTTTAAAAAAAGGTTGTGCAGCTCTTTTACTTTCATGAAATCGAAGATAAAAAAAAAGCCCTTTTTTCAAAGGGCTTTATCTTATTTGGATGCCAAAAATTATTTGGCTTTTTGTCCTCTAACAGTTTTGTTCTTTGTCTTGGATTTAGAACCTACTCTGGACATGGCACATCTAAATCCTATATAATCCGTTGCCATATACTGTGGTAGGTACCTTCTCTGTGCAGGATCTAACCAGTATGCCCTGTCTCTCCATGAACCACCTTTGTATACACGTACTTCATCGTTTATCAAAGACGTCCTATCATTTGACTGATCGTACTGTCTGATGAGGTTACCGGCTGAATCTCTTTCAACTTTATGTTTTGGAGAGTTGTACATGGATAGTTCTTCAGATTCCTCCTCATCGCTAAATCTGTCAAAGAATCTTGAAGATCCCGGGTCACCGTCCCTGTATCCTCTATTGTCACTGGAAGAGAAGTTTGTTCTCAAATAGGTTTCTTCTTCATCAACAGGAACCATTTTAATCTCGCCAGGTAGGTTAACGGCAACTACTTTTCCATTTGGTAAGGTGTCGTAAACAATCGAATCCTGTAGGATATTTACTTTTCCATCTTCGCCAATGGCTGTTTTCATGTAGATATTTCCCCTGTAGTAGTTGAAGTCGCTTATTTCATCGTCGACTATGGGTCGGTAAACATCGGCTACCCATTCAGCAACGTTACCGGCCATATCGTAAAGACCAAGGTCGTTGGGCTTGTAGGACATAACCTCTGCGGTAATATCGGCACCGTCATCGGACCATCCGGCGATTCCGCCATAATCTCCTTTTCCTTGCTTGAAGTTGGCCAATTGATCGCCACGTCCAACTCGCTGTCCGTTTCTGGTATAGTCACCTTCCCAAGGATATTTTTTTCTACCTCTGTAGTTGTTGTACTCCCTTTGTCCTACTTGTGCCTGTGCGGCATATTCCCACTCAGTTTCCGTAGGGAGCCTATATTCTGGCATAATAATACCGCTACTTCTTTTAGCATAGGCAGGGACACTATCCTTTTTCATCTTCCCTTGTAGGGAGTCGATCTGACCATTGTAAACGGATTCCGGTCTGTTTAAATAAGCCTCCGTACTAAAAGTTCCGGCAACTTCGCCATTCAGAGCTTGATATTTTGCGTCTTTTGCCAAATAACCTTCCCTTTCAAGCATTATTTCGTTTACTCTGTCCGTTCTCCATTCCGCAAATTGGGTAGCTTGGATCCAGTTTACTCCAACTACCGGATACTCTGCATAGGCAGGGTGTCTTAAATAGTTGTTGGTCATGGTTTCGTTAAAACCTAATCTGTTTCTCCAAACCAAGGTGTCAGGTAAGGCACCTTTGTAAATGTTAGCGTATTTGGGATTTTCAGGAGGATAAACGCTTTTTAGATAATCCAAATATTCCAGATACATGACATTCGTGACCTCTGTCTCATCCATATAGAAGGATTGAACATGTTGTGAAGTAGGGGTATTGTTCCAATCATGCATTACGTCATCCTGTACTTTTCCCTTCGTAAAAGTTCCACCTTCAACAAACACTAGTCCAGGAGCGGTCTCTTGCTCTTTGAAGTCAGTATTGTATTGAAAACCACCTTCCTTTTCATTTATCTTCCAACCTGTAGCTCTGGACACATTTTTGGAGGATGTAGATTTGGAACAGCTGGTAACTGTAAAACCTCCCGCAATCACGGTGCATGAGAGTACAACTTTAAAAAACTGTTTTTTCATAATTAGGACTTGAGTTCAATCTGTTTAAACTAATAGTTCGCTAGTCTAATTTGATTTGGATTTTAATTTAATTTTATCGCTTTTGCTGGTTAAAACGATGTTTTGATTATTATATTTTATCGTTTAAAATATTTTTGGCAAATCCAGCCTTAAAAAATTTTTGATAGCAATTTTGTTCTATGAGGAATAACGCAGCAAAAAAGGATATAGTATATTCGAGGCTTAACTAAAAAGGGAGAATGCCTTGGCTTTCGCACGAGTATTAAAAAAAACCAAAAATATATACTTAATGGTGCAAGATAACGTTGAAAACAGCGTTTACATATAAAATTATGTGGACCAAAGTCATCGAAACACTAAATTGGCCCACTTTATATCAACTATTGAATTAATGAAAAAACTTACACTTATTTTAATGCTTGCCTTTTTTGTGAAGGCCAATGCGCAAGACGATAATAGGGTTATAACTACGGCGGTCCCATTTTTGACTATTGCGGCCGATGCTCGTTCCGCGGGTATGGGTGATATGGGGGTCGCAACTTCTACCGATGCTTTTTCACAACAATGGAACCCTGCAAAATTTGCATTTGCGGAGCGCAAAATGGGAATAGGGCTTAGCTATACACCATATCTAGAAAGTATCATTACAGACATTTCTTTATTGAACGGTAGTTACTATAATAAAATTAATGAGCAGAGCGCTTTTGCCGTTAGTTTGAGATACTTTACATTAGGGGAAATAGAATTGCGCCAATTTGCGAATGACCCTGGTACTTTGGCAAAACCTAATGAACTGGCTTTGGATGGTTCCTACTCTCTAAAACTAAGCCCAACTTTTTCCATGGCGGTTGCTGGTAGGTACATTCGTTCCAACCTACGTTTGCCGCAACAGAGCGGTTCCGTAGATTCCCAAGCGGCGAGCTCTTTTGCAGTGGATGTGGCCGGATTCTATCGTTCCCGGGAAATTGCCTACAATAATTTTGATGGGCGTTGGAGGGCAGGTTTCAATATTTCCAATATTGGAGGTAAGATACAATATGATGAGGGTGGTCAGGAAAACTTTTTGCCCAGCAACCTAAAATTTGGGGTTGGATTTGATTTTATTTTAGATCAGGACAACGTTATTGGAATTACTTCAGAATTTAACAAATTGTTGGTTCCAACACCGCAAGATCAAAATGGTGATGGGGTAATCGATTCTGCGGATAACGATATTTACCAAAATGAAAGTGGTTTTGGTGGAATTTTCAGCTCCTTTGGTGACGCCCCTGATGGTTTCAGTGAGGAACTAAAAGAGATGACTTGGGCCTTAGGCGCTGAATACGTATACCAAGATTCCTTTATGGTAAGAACAGGGTACTTTAACGAAAGCGAGGTAAAGGGCTCTAGAAAGTTTTTTACATTGGGAGCGGGATTCAAGTTTAAGTCGGCACAAATCGACTTATCCTATTTGTTCTCTACTTCCCAAGTTAGAAACCCTTTGGAAAACACGCTACGCTTTGGGTTGACCTTTAGTTTGGGCGAAGAGTTTTATAACGATTGATTTCAGAACGTAATAAATAGAAACCCGCATTTTGCGGGTTTTTTTGTTTTGTATCTTCGAAGAGGAAAAACAAAAGATGGCAAAGAAGAAAAAAATCGGGTTTGATATCCTTATATATGATTCCTTTGAAGCTTTGAAGAAAAGTGACAGGACCTTGTTGGAAAAGTCCATGGAGGCCAGGGGCAACGCCTATGCCCCATATTCCAATTTTCAGGTAGGTGCTGCCTTGGAACTGGAAAATGGTGAAATCGTAATAGGGAGCAATCAGGAAAACGCATCTTATCCCTCCGGACTCTGTGCGGAGCGTGTGGCCGTTTTTTATGCCGGGGCGAAGTTTCCCAATGTAGCGATCAAAACATTGGCCATTTCCGTACAATCAAAAAACAGTGAGGTGTTGGAACCGGCCGCTCCGTGCGGTAATTGCAGGCAGTCCTTATTCGAATATGAACACCGACAAAAATCGCCCATACGGATATTGATGATGGGAGCCCAAGGAAAGGTCGTAGAATGTCCATCGGTTGCCGCTATTTTACCCTTGGGCTTTGATAAAACCTATCTATGATTATATAGGTTTTAAGAAGACCTTTTAAACACGTAAATTCCTTTTTTTGTTAAGGGTGTAATTTCTTCTCGCTTTTATTTCTATTATTTTTATCCATTCATTTATATGTGTATTTTTGTTCTCTTGTGATGTGCTTCTTGAACATTGCTACGGAGTCCGATTAATTTGTAATAAATTTTAAAATCGATGGAAAAAATCACCAAGGAAACTTATTTGAAATGGTACGAGGACATGTCGTTTTGGCGCAAGTTCGAGGACAAACTTGCTGCCGTGTACATTCAGCAAAAGGTAAGAGGTTTTCTTCACTTGTATAATGGTCAGGAGGCAGTATTGGCGGGAGCCTTGCATGCCATGGATTTGACAAAGGACCGAATGATTACGGCGTATAGGAACCATGTTCAGCCCATTGGGATGGGAGTGGACCCACGAAAGGTGATGGCCGAATTATATGGGAAGGTGACCGGAACCTCCAAAGGTATGGGTGGATCCATGCACATATTTTCAAAGGAGCATCGTTTTCACGGAGGCCATGGTATCGTTGGTGGACAAATTCCACTAGGGGCAGGAATGGCGTTTGGTGATAAATACCACGGTAGTGATGCCGTAACCCTATGTTACATGGGAGATGGTGCCGTAAGGCAGGGGTCGCTTCACGAGACTTTCAACTTGGCCATGCTCTGGCAATTGCCCGTGGTTTTCGTTTGTGAGAATAATGGGTACGCCATGGGAACATCCGTGGCCAGAACCTCTTTTTCCACCGATATTTGGAAATTGGGATTGGGTTATGAAATGCCCTGCGGTCCGGTAGACGGAATGAATCCGGTAACCGTTGCCCAAGAGATGAGCAAGGCCATTGAACGGGCACGTTCTGGAGGTGGTCCAACTTTCCTAGAAATGAAAACGTATAGATATAGGGGTCACTCTATGTCAGACGCTCAACATTATAGAACCAAGGAGGAGGTAGAGGAATACAAGAAAATTGATCCGATCACCCAGGTCTTGGATATTATCAAGGAAAATAAATACGCAACAGACGAGGAAATCAAGAAGATCGACAAAAGGGTCAAGGATTTGGTTAAGGAATGCGAAGAGTTTGCGGAGAAATCAGAGTATCCGCCCGTACAACAATTATACGATATGGTATACGAGCAAGAAGATTTTCCATTCGTTCAACATAAATTGTAATTAAATGGCAGAAGTAATTAATATGCCGCGATTAAGCGATACCATGGAAGAAGGTACCGTTGCAAAGTGGTTGAAAAACGTAGGGGATAAGGTAGAAGAAGGCGATATTTTGGCCGAAATCGAAACGGATAAGGCTACTATGGAGTTTGAATCATTTTACCAAGGTACATTGCTTCATATTGGTATTGAGGAAGGTGATGGGGCTCCTGTAGATACATTGTTGGCGATTATCGGTGAAGAAGGAGAGGACATTTCCGGACTTTTGAACGGTGGGGGAAGTCAAAAGAAAGAAGAAAATGCTTCGGAAGACAAAGCCGAAGAAAAGAGCGCTGAAACTTCGGATGATTCGGAGGATGAAGAAGGCGACACATCGGCCACTGAAATTCCTGAAGGAGTTGAAATCGTGAAGATGCCGCGCCTAAGCGATACCATGGAAGAAGGAACCGTAGCCAGTTGGTTGAAACAAGTGGGAGACGTGGTTGAGGAAGGTGATATTTTGGCCGAAATCGAGACGGACAAGGCAACCATGGAATTCGAGTCTTTCTATTCCGGAAAGTTACTTCATATTGGAATCCAGGAAGGGGAATCCGCGCCCGTTGATGCTGTTTTAGCCGTCATAGGGCCCGATGGTACCGATGTTGATGCGGTTTTGAACGCAAAGTCAGGCTCCAAAAAAAGTACAAAGACAGAAGTGAAAAAAGAAGAAGCATCAAAGGCTTCCGAAACAGAAGATACATCGAGTAAGGAATCTACTTCCGTAACTTCGGATGGCAATAGAATCTTTGCATCGCCCTTGGCAAAGAAAATAGCAGAGGATAAGGGAATTGACCTTTCCAAGGTGTCCGGTACGGGCGATAATGGGAGAATCATTAAAAAGGATATAGAAAACTACAAACCTGCGGAAGCACCAAAAGCTGCACCGGAAGTTTCAAAAACGGAAAAGGCCAGTGCGCCTGCTGTTTCCATGGCAATTCCTGCTGGTGAGGAAGGTGTGGAGGAAAGCAAGAATTCCAATATGCGAAAGGCCATCGCCAAGGCATTGGGGAATTCCAAGTTTACCGCACCCCATTTCTATTTGACCATTGAGGTGGATATGGATAACGCCATCGCTTCAAGGGCCCAGATAAATAGCTTGCCAGATACCAAGGTGTCTTTCAATGACATGGTATTAAAGGCCTGTGCCATGGCATTACGAAAACATCCTCAGGTTAATACTACATGGAACGGTGATACCACGAAGCAGTACAAACATATCCATATGGGTGTTGCCGTAGCTGTAGACGAAGGGTTGGTTGTGCCGGTAATCAAGCATGCGGACTTACTGGGTCTTACGCAGATCGGTGCAGCAGTGAAGGAGTTGGCCGGTAAAGCGAGAAACAAGAAAATTGCTCCTGCCGAAATGGAGGGAAGTACCTTTACCGTTTCCAACTTGGGAATGTTCGGGATACAGGAATTCACATCGATTATAAATCAACCCAATTCCGCCATACTTTCCGTTGGGGCCATCGTTGAAAAACCGGTGGTCAAAAATGGGGAAATCGTGATAGGGAATACCATGAAATTGACCTTGGCCTGCGACCATAGAACTGTTGATGGTGCCGTGGGAGCGCAATTTTTACAGACGCTTAGGTACTATGTGGAAAACCCTGTGACCATGTTGGCCTAATCGGCCCAGAACAATATAGTGTAAAAGCATCTCTTAACGGAGATGCTTTTTTTTATCTTTATCACTCAAACACATTTATATGATACGAACGCTGACAAGTTTTCTTTCCGTCCTGATTTTGGTTTCCTGTGGGTCCAAAAAGATAAACAATGAAACGGTATTGAACCCAGATGGTCCTGAGAGACTTAAAGGAAGAATGGTTTCGGAGGAAATTAAGACTTCCATGAACGATTCGGGAAAATTCAGTGGCAAGGAGGTTGTTTTTTCAACTTCGGAGGATATCGCCGTAATTATGGATTATTTGGCATCCGATGCATTAGAGGGAAGAGGATCCGGTACCAAAGGCATCGAAATGGCGGCCGACTTTATAGAAGACCGATTTTCATCCAGTGGCATCGCACCTTATTTTACGACCTATAAGGATACCTTGGAAAACTTTGAAGGAGTAGCGTTCAACGTTGTAGGGGTTTTGGAGGGTACCGACCCAGCTTTGAAGAACGAATATGTGATGCTGGGCGCACATTATGATCATCTTGGGATTGTAAGTCCTGAGAATGGGGACGATATTGCAAACGGCGCCAATGACAATGCATCTGGAACCACAACGGTCATGGAACTCGCCCGATATTTTGGCAAGGAAAAAACGAATAAAAGAAGTCTTATTTTTGCATTGTTCAGTGCGGAAGAAAAAGGACTTTTAGGTTCAAGGCATTTGGCCAAAAAGCTGAAAGATCAAGGATTGGATATGTATGCCATGTTGAATTATGAAATGGTGGGCGTACCCATGGTGGACAAGGACCATTTGGTGTATCTCACCGGGTATGAATTATCGAACATGGCCGAGGTTAGTAACGCCTACGCCGGGGAAAAGGTAGTTGGGTTCTTGCCCCAGGCCAAGGAATTCAATCTCTTTAAAAGATCGGATAACTATGCCTTCCATCAAGAGTTCAATATTCCCTCCCAAACGTACAGTACGTTTGACTTTACGAACTTCCCCTACTATCACAAAGTGGACGACGAAACCTCCGAAATGGATTATGGACATATGGCCACTATCGTGAACAAAATGATACCCATTGTAGAAGGGATCGCCAATTCGCCGGTTAAGGAAATAAAATATAAGTAATGGCCAACGTAATCATAACAGGATCAAGCAGGGGTATAGGCTTTGAAATGGCCCAATTGTTTGCCAATGAAGGACATTCTGTTTTGGCACTTTCCAGAAATGAGGAGCCCATACAAAGCCTTGAAAATAAAAACATTACCGGGTTTTCGTTCGATTTGTCCAGTGCTTCGGATTTTGTAAAAGTTGAAGAATTTATAAAAAAGGAATGGCAGAAAGTGGATGTCCTGATCAACAATGCAGGTGCCCTTTTGAACAAGCCTTTTGCCGAGACTTCTTTGGATGAATTTAAAAAGGTATATGATGTAAATGTCTTTGGGGTGGCGGCCATGATAAAATTGGTAGTGCCCTATATGTCAAAAACGGGACATGTGATTACCATCAGTTCCATGGGAGGAGTACAGGGAAGTATGAAGTTTCCGGGCTTATCGGCCTATAGTTCGAGTAAGGGTGCCGTTATTACACTTACGGAATTGCTGGCGGAGGAATACAAGGAAACAGGTCCCTCGTTCAATGTATTGGCCTTGGGCGCTGTCCAGACCGAAATGCTGGAGGAAGCTTTTCCGGGATACAAAGCCCCGGTAACGGCATTGGAAATGGCAACATATATCAAGGGATTTGCGCTTGGCGGCCACACCCTCTTCAATGGGAAGTTACTTCAGGTTTCAAATTCTACACCCTAAATAGTGATGGCTTTAAGGCTATGTCCACTGGTGTTTTGTTAATTAAAATCAATTCCGCTCAATTCTTAATTTTTCGGGTATTTTTGTTTTAATGGAAGCTATTTTGGGTAAATATTTGCCGGAACGATCTGTAAATCCCTGTCTGCAACTCATTAAGGATAATGGTGTGCATCTTAAAATTGTAAACGAAAGGGTTACCAGACATGGGGATTATAGGAGGCTTCCCGATGGTAAACACATCATTACCGTAAACGCTACCCTCAATAAATATCGGTTTTTAATTACCTTGGTTCATGAAATTGCACATTTGGTCGCTTTTGAAAAATATGGCCGCAGGATTAAACCGCACGGGTTGGAGTGGAAAAGAACGTTTCAGTATTTAATGTTACCTTTTTTACGACCGGAAATTTTTCCGTCCAAATTATTGCCCTTGTTGGCCATCCATTTTAAAAACCCCAAGGCAAGCAGTAGTACGGATGCAAGATTGTCAATGGCCTTACAGCAATTTGATGCGCAAGAAAATGACAAAACATACGTTTTTCAATTACCTTTTGGAAGTGTTTTCAGGATATATAATGGAAAGCTATTCAAGAAAGGCAATAAAAGAGTTAAGAGATTTGAATGCGTTGAGGTCAAGACGGGAAGGGTATACCTTTTTCAGCCCAATGCGGAGGTAGAACTTATAACCAGTTAACATGAACAAAAATTATTATGCCGTTTTAATGGCAGGAGGTGTGGGCTCAAGATTCTGGCCCATAAGTACAACGGATTATCCCAAGCAATTCCATGATATGTTGGGCACGGGTGAAACGCTCATTCAAAAGACCTTTCAAAGGCTGAATAAGTTCGTTCCAACCGAGAATATTCTAATTTTAACCAATGAACGCTACAACGATTTGGTTTTGGAACAGTTGCCCATGGTATCTCAAGAGCAGGTGGTTTTGGAACCTGCCATGCGAAATACCGCTCCGTGTATCCTTTACGCGGCCCTCAAGATTCAGAAAATGAACCCCAATGGGGTAATGATCGTGGCGCCTAGCGACCATTGGATCGAGGACGAAGAGGCTTTTGCCGCGGACGTTACGGCTTGCTTCGATAAATGTGAAAAGGAAAAAGTGCTTTGTACATTGGGTATAAAACCCACATTTCCCAATACCGGATTTGGATATATCGAGTTTGATAAATCCGATGATAACCAAATCAAAAAGGTAAATCAATTCAGGGAAAAGCCCGATTATGAAACGGCCAAGGAATTTTTGGTTCAGGGGAATTTTTTGTGGAATGCCGGTATTTTCATGTGGAGCGTTAGAACGATCGTAGATGCCTTTAAGGAGTATCAGTCAACCCAATTCCATTTATTCCATGATGGGCTTTCCTGTTTGAATACATCCGAAGAAAAAATTTTTATTGCCGAAAATTATCCGAAAGCTGAAAATATTTCCATTGACTATGCTATTTTGGAAAAGTCCGGTGCCATTTTTGTTCTAGAAGCCACATTTGATTGGAACGACCTTGGCACGTGGGGTTCCTTGTTCGATAAATTGAACAAGGACAACATGGGCAACGCAGTCGTCAACGCCCAACTTTCGGCCGAGGATGCCACAGGGAATATGATCCGTACCCCTAAAGACAAGATAGTAGTTGTTGACGGGCTGAAGGATTACATCATAGTGGACAAGGAAGAAGTATTGTTAATTTATCCAAAAGCCAAGGAGCAGGATATTAAAAAGGTACTAAATTCGGTCAAGGAAAATTTTGGTGATAAGTACGCGTAACTATGCAGGATAAATTCGGTCAGGACAACGTTACTCCAACGGACAATACCCCGGATAGCGGGGACGAGGTAAAAAGGGACTTTCAGGGACTTTTGGGCAGTATAAAAAAGTTTCTTCTGGAATTGCTGGACATAAGGACCAACACGGACCAGGACGCCACTAGGGAAGCGATCATTGCAGATATTCCCTTTAAGGGACATACCTCATGGATCCTTGTTTGCTCCATCTTTATTGCCTCCATAGGGTTGAACGCAAACTCTACTGCGGTAGTTATTGGCGCTATGTTAATTTCTCCCCTAATGGGCCCAATTTTAGGTATTGGGCTTTCCGTAGGTATCAATGATATCGATACCCTAAAAAGGTCTTTAAAGAATTTTGGGGTGATGGTGGTTTTAAGCGTGCTGACCGCTTTTCTTTTTTTCAGGTTCTTTCCGCTGCGGGACGAGTCTTCTGAACTTTTGGCAAGAACGGCCCCGGATATACGGGACGTGTTGATCGCATTTTTTGGTGGATTGGCATTGGTAATCGCAAGGGCGAAAAAAGGAACCATTGCAAGTGTCATCTTTGGTGTGGCCATCGCGACAGCCTTGATGCCTCCATTATGCACCGTTGGCTTTGGATTGGCAATTGGTAATTGGGACTATGCTAGTGGGGCCATGTACCTATTCACCATAAACACCATCTTCATTGCACTGGCCACCTTTCTGGTGATTAAGTTGTTGCGTTTTCCAATGGTACGCTATGTCAACTCAAAACGAAGAAAATTCATCGCAAGGCTGGCCTCTGCTGTGGCCATTGCGGTCATGATTCCCGCGAGCATCACGTTTTGGAACGCGTTACAGGAATCTTTGTTCAGGAAACAGGCCACTATTTTTATCGATGAGAATGTGGTGCCCTATCAATTTTCAGGTCAGGGAAGGTTTTTGGAGAATTTCACGGATTTGGAATATAACAACGGGGAGAATTCTACAATAGAACTGGTTTTTATGGGCAATGAGGTCATTCCCGATAATATAATTGCTACCTGGCGTGCCCAATTAGCGGATAACCCCCGACTGAAGGACACCGATCTGCAGATTATACAAGGTGGGCAAAGCGAGGAGGTAAACCAGCTCAAATACATTAATGAACTGTACGAGACCCAGAAGAACCAGCTGAGCAGCAAGGACGAAAAAATTGCCTTTTTGGAAAGTGAATTGTCAAGATTAAGCAAAGGGGCAGTAGGTCAGATTCCGTTTAAAGAAATAAGTATGGAAGCCAAAACAAATTATGAGAATTTGGAACGCCTGGGATATTCTTATTTAATAGCAACGGATTTCCAAAAGACGGATACCATACCGGTTTTCGAAATTACTTGGAAAAAGGAAGCCAGGAGAAACCAAACGGTCAAGGATACCCAAAAGTTATTGAATTGGCTCAAGCTTCGTTTGAACAATGACAATATTCAGGTAAAGGAAGTAATGGAGGATTAATTTCGTTCCTCAATGTACATCTGCCGTACTTTTTTAAAAAGATCGGAAGAATAGACAAAATTGGTGACCGCCTCGTTCTCGGTCTTGAATATTTCGTTCTTTGTGCCTTCCCATTCCTTAAGACCATCTTTTAAGAATAGAATTTTTTCTCCAATCTGCATTACGGAATTCATGTCATGGGTATTGATTATCGTAGTAATGTTATATTCTTCCGTAATCTCCTTGATAAGATCATCGATGAGGATAGCCGTCTTTGGATCTAATCCAGAATTGGGTTCGTCACAAAATAGGTACTTGGGGTTCATAACGATGGCCCTGGCAATAGCGACACGTTTCTGCATTCCTCCGGAAATTTCTGCCGGAAATTTATTATGGGCATCCACCAAGTTTACCCGTTTCAAAACGGTATTTACCCGATCGTCCATTTCAGATGCCGATTGTTTTGTGAACATTTCCAAAGGAAATTTCACATTGCCGGCTACAGTCATACTATCGAACAGGGCACTTCCCTGGAAGACCATGCCCATTTCCTGCCTTAAATCGCGTTTCTCGTTTTCGGTGAGGTCTGAATATTTTTTTCCGTCGTAGACAATGCTTCCTTTTTCCGGAGAAAACAACCCCAAAAGGCATTTGAGGAATACCGTTTTTCCGGAGCCACTCTGACCTATAATCAAATTGGTCTTGCCATTTTCAAAGGTGGTGGAGATACCTTTTAAAATATGTGCGTCACCAAAGGATTTATGTATGTTGTTCACCTCGATCATTAGCCTAAAAGTAGTTGGGTTAGCAAATAGTTCAAAATGATTATGACCACGCTGGTCCAGACAAAGGACGTGGTACTGGCCTTTCCTACTTCCAGGGCCCCGCCTTTCATATAGTATCCATGAAAGGAAGGTATGGTGGCTATGATGAATGCAAAGATCAGTGTCTTAATGAACGCGTAGGCAATATGAAAGGGAATAAAATCGGTCTGAAGCCCGGTCACAAAGTCGGTACTCGTTAAAAATCCGCCAAACACCCCAGCGAGCCAACCTCCAAAAATTCCAACATACATGGAAATGGCAATCGCAAAAGGGTAAAAGAGCATCGCAATGATTTTTGGGAATACCAAATAGTTCAAAGAATTTACGCCCATGACTTCCAAGGCATCTATTTGTTCCGTGACCCGCATGGTTCCAATGCTCGAAGTGATGTAAGAACCCACTTTTCCCGCCATGATTATGGATACGAACGTAGGTGCAAATTCCAATATAACGGACTGCCTTGTGGCAAATCCAATGAGACTTCTTGGAATGATGGGATTCGTGAGATTCAGTGCGGTCTGTATGGCAACAACGGCGCCAATAAAAAAGGAAATGAAGATAATGATGCCAAGTGATCCGTACACTAGTTCATCTACTTCTTTTAAAATCAGGGATTTCATTATGCGCCATTTGGTGGGCTTCTTAAAAACCTCTACGACCATCATGGAATAGCTGCCAATCGACGCTAAATAATTCATCCCTTTAAAATAGATTTGTTACGGTAAAAATAACAATAATGGATTTGATTTAACTTCCAATTAATTTTTTCAGGGCTATTTTCTTTATTTTTACGCCTTAATATTTTAGGCATGACCTTTCGTTTCACAACTGTATTACCCAGTATTTTTACCATCCTATTGATTTGTTTCCAAGGCTATTCCCAACGTAAGAACAAGGTTGAGGAGCCTGATGCATTGAGAACCAAGCCTAAATTGGTCGTTGGGATTATTGTGGACCAGATGCGGTACGACTATCTGACCCGCTTTTATGATCAATATGAAGAAGGGGGATTTAAAAGAATGGTGGAAGAGGGTTTCAACTGTAAGAACAACCATTTTAACTATGCCCCAACCAGTACGGGACCTGGGCATACATCGGTTTATACCGGCACCACTCCGGCTACGCATGGTATTATTGGCAATGAATGGTACGACAAAGAAAATGATGTGGATGTGTATTGTGCATCGGACGATAGGTATGTATCCGTGGGTACCACTTCAGATGCCGGCCAAATGTCCCCGCATAGAATGACCGTTACGACCATAACGGATGAACTCAGATTACATACGCAAATGAGGGGAAAGACCATCGCCATCGCCCTTAAGGATAGAGGAGCCGTACTCCCTGGCGGACATACCGCCAATGCCGCGTATTGGTTTCATGGCAAAAATGAGGGTAAGTGGATTACGAGCAGCTACTATATGGATGCCCTTCCAAAATGGGTGGAAGATTTTAATAGTTCTGGAGTCGCCCAATCCTATAAAAAAGGATGGAACACCTTGAAGGATATAAGTACCTATGTAGAAAGTGGCGTGGACGACAATGCTTTTGAAGGACTATTTGATGGTGAAACCTCGTCGTCATTCCCTCACAACCCTCAAGACCTGTTGGACAAAAACAATAATTTTGAGATCATAAAGGCAACTCCCTACGGCAATAGCATCACGACCGATTTTGCCATTGAGGCCCTAGTACGTGAACAATTGGGTCAGGACGAGATTACTGATTTTTTGGCGGTCAGCTATTCAAGCACGGATTATGTAGGGCACATGTTCGGGGTAAACTCCAAGGAAGTGGAGGATACCTATATCCGTTTGGATTTGGATTTGGCGCGACTCTTCAAGGCCTTGGATAAAAATGTGGGCGAAGGGGAGTACACCGTCTTTTTGACGGCAGACCACGCCGCAATCGACGTGCCATCATATCTAATATCGACAAGAATTCCCGCCGGTTATGTGGACAATAGCACTACAAAGGAAAAGTTTACGGAGTTTTTAAGATATACCTATGGAACCGAGGAAATCGTAAAGAATTTTTCAAACTATCAAATTTTTCTGGATCATAAGATTGTAAAAAATCTGGATTTGGAAATCAAGGATGTGCAGGAAGCTATAGCCAAGGAGTTTTTAAGCTATGATTACGTGGATCGCGTGTATACCGGCTATCAAATGTGGCAAAATAATTATTCCTCCGGTATTCCCTATATTCTGCAAAACGGGTACAACCAAAAAAGATCAGGGGATGTACTTCTTGTCCTAAAACCGGGAACCATTACCTATCCTAAAACGGGTTCCACCCATGGATCGCCCCAAATTTATGATACCCACGTACCTTTACTGTTCTTTGGAAAGGGGATACAAAAGGGAAGTACTGTGGAGAGAACCGAAATTCCAGATATCGCCCCTACAATTTCAGCTTTGTTGGGAATCGCTTTTCCCAGTGGAACAACAGGAAAGCCCCTTTCAGAGGTATTGGAATAAATAGGGTCATGAACGATAATCCCATAGGTATTTTTGACTCCGGTATTGGGGGTACTTCCATTTGGAAGGAAATACAAACCCTTATGCCTTATGAACATTGTATCTATTTGGCAGATAGTAAAAATGCTCCTTACGGTGAAAAATCGAACGAGGAAATCCTACAACTGAGTATTAAGAATACCGAGTATTTGATTCAACGGGGATGCAAGTTGATCGTTGTCGCCTGTAATACCGCAACAACAAACGCCATCGATTATCTTAGGAACTCGTACGATATTCCATTTATAGGGATTGAACCGGCCATCAAACCTGCGGCCTTAAACTCCAAGTCCAAGAAAGTTGGAATTTTGGCCACTAAGGGAACCTTGTCCAGTGCCTTGTTCCATAGTACGAGCCAAAATCATGCAGCTGGGATAGAGGTCATTGAAAGACAAGGAAAGGGATTGGTAGAATTGATCGAAAAAGGCGATTTGGAAAGTGGTTCCTTAAAAAAGCTTTTAAATCAGTTTGTACAACCCATGTTGGAGAAAGGCATTGATTACCTAGTACTTGGCTGTACCCATTATCCATATTTAATACCGATTTTAAGGGAAATATTGCCCCCTGGCGTACAGATAATCGATTCTGGCGAGGCCGTGGCAAGGCAGACCAAAGCAATCCTGGCCAAACAACATCTCCAAAATAGTTTGAATGCTTTTGGCAGGTATCAATTTTATACAAATGGAAATTTGGAAGTGCTGGAAAGGTTTGTCTTAAACGCTGCTCCTAACGTAACGGCCCAATACTTGGACTTTTAATTGTTAGAATCTCCTAAATTTATTGCTTCGTTATTTTTTCTCGTATAGGTACGATAGGTGAAATCGTATTCATGGTTCTCATCTTTTGGATGGTATTCCTCGGCCACCAACTCCCAAACAGTAGCGTAGATAGGCGGGAAGAAGGTATCTGCGTTAAAAGTACCATGAACCCTAGTGAGTTCGATACCATCGGCATATTTTTCTCCAAGTCTATATATTTCTCCGCCACCAATAATATATGCTTTTTCTTCGTTGACTAGGTCCAGGGCTTCTTCCAAGGAATGCACAACGATGCAATCGGGAAAAGACACCTTGTAGTTTTTGTCACGGGTAATGATAATATGCAACCTATTGGGCAAGGGCTTCGGAAAGCTTTCAAATGTTTTTCTACCCATGATAATCTTATGTCCGGAGGTCAATCGTTTGAACCTCTTGAAATCATCGGGAAGATGCCAAAGCAAATCATTATCCCTTCCAAGGGAATCATCCTCACCTGCGGCAGCAATCATTATTATAATTTTTTCGGCCTTCATGTAGCTATGCTTGAACAAAAAACGAGCCATATAAATTGCTATGGCTATCTTTATAATTCAAAGTTACGGATTTGTACATAGAGATAGCTGTTGTTTTAAAAAGCGAACAAATGCGTTCCAAAAAAGAATCGATTAATGGATAAAATAAAAATGGAGTTTCCCCTGCTAAGAAAGTGTACCTATTTAAATACGGCCGTTTTTGGGCCATTATATGATTCCTTGATCGATTGGAGACAGGAACATGATTTGGATGCTTTATTACATGGTAGTGAAATGTGGGAACAAACACTTAAAACCTTGTCCGATACACGTGAAAAAATTGGGCAATTTTTTAATTGCGACAGGGAAAGGGTCGCTTTGGTGTATAATTATTCCTTGGGAATGAACTTATTATTGGAGGGGTTACAGGCAAAAAGGAATGTACTGCTTTTGGAGAACGACTATCCTTCCGTGAACTGGCCCTTTGAGAGTCGGGAGTTTGCTATTACAACCTTGGGTATTACTTCCGACCTTGAGGAGAGAATAGCAGAGGCTGTCAAAAAAAAGCATATCGATGTATTTGCCTTTAGCATTGTGCAATGGCTGGACGGATTTTTAATCGATTTGGAGTTCATCAAAAAACTAAAACGTGACAACCCAAACCTTTTGATTATTGCCGATGGTACACAGTTTTGTGGAGCCATGTCCTTTGATTTTAAAGCTTCGGGAATCGATGTTTTGGGGGTTAGCGGCTATAAATGGCTCCTGTCCGGTTATGGAAATGGGTTTATGCTCTTTGCCGACAATCTGGAGAACGAGCTCAAGGTACCTACTACAGGGTTTAATGCAGCGCATGGAAATTTCGACAATAAGGAAACCATGGCCCTCGCAAAAAAGTTTGAGCCTGGTCATTTGTCCAGTTTGAACTTTGGAAGTCTAAAATTCTCCTTGGATTTTTTGGACTCCATTGGAATGGAACAGATTACTCAGCATAATCAAAATATGTCCAAAAAATTAAAAGAAGCTTTAAATGGCATGGGCTTATTACAGAAACATATAGTCGACAGGGAAGCCCATAGTACCATATTTAATATAAAGGCAGGTCAAAAAGTGTTTAAGACCTTGTCTGACAATGACATATTGTGCGCTATGCGGGGAGACGGAATTAGGGTGAGCTTTAACTTCTATAATGGAATGGATGACTTTGAACATCTTATAAAAGTCTTAAAAACATCCTATTGATAATTACCTACTTGCAACATTTGAAAGACATTATTTTTGGACAGTCGTTAATTTCAGCTAAATTTTTGCCAATTTCATAAAAATGACATTAACCGTTGACAATGAGGAGTTTAATGCCGTAGCTTTGCCCTAAATTTAAAAACTAAAATCATGGCAATCGCAAAACAATATCTAAAGACAAAACCGGTTTGTAAGGTAACTTTTACAGTTCCTGCAGAGGATGCTAAGAAAGTGGCCGTAGTAGGTGACTTTAACGATTGGAGCCCTAAGGGAAGCACATTGAAAAAATTAAAAAACGGAACTTTTAAGGGAACTTTTGACCTTCCAAAGGAAAGTACGTTCGAATTTAAATACTTGGTAGACGGCACTTATGTAAACGAAACTGAGGCGGACCGTTACCAGTGGAACGATTATGCCGGTTCTGAAAATGCGGTATTGGAGTTGTAAATAATTTTAAACTAGATAATTAAGGGAACTTTTTAAGTTCCCTTTTTTTGTTATAAAGGCATGGCCTGCTGCAACCCATGTACGGGAAGGGTAAACGTAAACTTGGCACCGTCATTGGGAGTGCTGTCGACTTTGATGGTGGAATTGTGGAGTTCCACAATTTTTCTAACAATGGCCAATCCCAGTCCGGCCCCTTCATTTTTCTTCCCGGATTTTGTTTGTCTGTACCGTTCAAAAATTAGGGCTTGGTTCTCGGTTTGTATTCCTGGACCACTATCCTTGATGTGAATTTCCACATGCTCATTTTTCTTTAAAATACCAATGGTAATCGTTCCATCGTCTGGCGTAAATTTCAGGGCATTGTCCATGAGATTCTGAATGGCCCGTTCCACGAGTGAGATATCGGCAAAAACCAATGGAAGGTTATCATCCATGTTTAAATCCAGATGTATATTCTTTTTTTGTGCTAAAATCGCATAGTTGCTGTAAATGTCGTTGGCCAGTTCACTTATTAGAAAAGGTTCCTTTTTTGGTTCGATTTGATTGGCTTCCAGTTTGGAATATTCAAAAAGCTGTGTAATCAATTTGGCCAATCGTTTGCTACCGTTTTCTATAGTGTTCAGGTAATGGTCTTTTTGTTCCTGTGTAAGTTCTTTGCCCTTCATCTGTAGGGTTTCAATATATCCCTGTATAATGGCAAGGGGAGTTCTGAGGTCATGGGAAATATTGGCGATTAGCTCCCTTCGTAAACTTTCAATGGATTGCAATTTGTTCATGTCCTCAAGGATGGTATCGGCCATTTCGTTGAAGGTAGTGGTGACCGTAGCAAGGTCCGATTTTTCCGCATCCTTTATTCTATATTGAAGGTCGCCTTGTTGAAACCGTCTTGTGGCATGGACCAGTTCCCGCAAGTTTTTGGTAAGGTACCATACTGAGAGTATGGCCAAAAGCGAAGTGAACAATAGGGTCAACATCAAGTTGCCAAGCCCCATTTTTAGGATATAGCTTCCAAACAACAATTCCCTAGTGTTTAAAAAATCCCTGCCCGCCAGTAAAATATAAATATATCCTTCCATATTTTCTTTTTGGAATTTGGCTGCTGAAAAAACCTGTTTTTTGGACGGGTCCTTTGGGTCCTCTCCCAAAAAGTATCCTTGGCCTTTGTTTTCAATAAACGTATTTATAGGTTCTAAGGAAATCTTCATGTTGTTGGTCTCAGGGGCCTCATGGTCCAATACTATGGAATATTGAACCACTCCTTCAGGGTTTAACAAATACACTTCAATAGCTCTGTTTACGGCCATCATATCGTGCATGATATCACCAAACAAGGCTTTGTTGATTTCCCCGTTTCCTTGGAACGGACTTTCATTGGTGAATTTTTCGTCGATGAGATCTTGGGCCAAGTTGGCATGCAACCGTTGCGTGGTTTCCGCATAATATTTTTCCGATAGGTATACTGAAGAAATCGTATATGCAATTCCGGCCACCACCAATATGGCCAAAAAGGAGAGGATTAGTTTCCGAATCAAGGAAATGGAAAGAAGGGAATTTTTCATCTATATTTTATTATAAACCTATGGTTTAAGTGTTTAATATCTTGTTATTTACCTACCTTTAACTGACCAATGTCCGTAATAGGCCTTCATAAGTCTTCGTTGAATTTGTACCCGATACCCCATGTTGTCAATATGTATTTTGGATTGCCCATATCAGGCTCTATTTTAGAACGTAACCTATTGATATGGGAGTTGACCGTATGTTCATACCCATCAAAATCATAGCCCCAGACAAGGTTTAAGAGTTTTTTACGGTCGTAGCTTTTTCCGGGGTTGGAGGATAATAGTACCAATAGCTCAAACTCCTTTGGGGAAAGGTCCACCCGCTGTCCGTCCAAGGTTATTTTTCTTGTTTCTATGTTTATGGATAATTGGCCAAAATGGTTCACTTTTTCTATACTTTCATCGGTAGTGTGGGAGGTCATTTTTTGTCTTCTGAAAATGGCCTTGACACGGGCAATGAATTCCCGTACACTAAAGGGTTTGGTCAGATAATCGTCCGCGCCAATTTCCAGGCCCAGTACCTTGTCAATCTCTTCGGATTTGGAAGTGAGCATGATGATGGGTGTTTCAATATTCTTGGCCCTTAGCTTTTGGCATATTTCCACGCCGTCCATTCCAGGCAGCATAATGTCCAGGATGATTAGGCTGAAATCCTTTTCCAAGGCATTGATGAATCCTTCATCTCCCCGTTGTGAGGATACTACCTCACAGTTTAAATCTTTTAAATGTATTTCCAGAAGATGGACGATTTCGATATCATCCTCTATAATCAGAACTCTTTTCATAACAGCGAAATAAAGGAATAGTTATCACGAAACCTTCACAAGCATTGGGAATGCACTCTATTGTAGGTAATTGGGTCGGTATAAGCCTTTTTTACTTTCATTTTTTCGAAAAAATTTCACGAGTGAGGGAAAAACAGTATTTAAAAATTGATTTTTCCGTGACTTTTCTGTTACAGCTAACGGGTTCCTTTGCCAAGAATCTAAAAAACAATTGATTATGAAAACACTAAAAACACTAAAAACACTATTATTTCTATCCCTTATCATGGTTATGGTTGGCTGTAAGAATGATGAGGATGAACCCATTGCAACAACGGTTACGGCCGGTACCTTATCGGGCGGACCTTTTTCATTTACCGTGGATGGAATCCCGGACATGGTCACCAATATCACATTGGACGCCACCAATCTTTTCGGAAGTTTACAAACTTTTGTGATTACGGATGATAGTAAGAATATCCTGGGCCTTCCGCCCAATATGGCGGCTTTGGAAGGGGTCGATTTTGATGGGGCGGGTGTCGGATCGTGCTATATTTATCATTTGGCCTACGAAGAAGGGCTGTCAGGCTTGGAGCCAGGTATGAATTTGGACAATCTTAACGGTGATTTTGCACTGTCAAACTTTTTAATGGTGAGTAGAAGTGGGTTGGATGCCGGAACCCTTGTAGGTGGGCCCTTCGAATTTTTGGTCGATGGTATCCCGGATATGGTTACGGAGTTATCCTTGGACGACTCACAGTTGAACGGGGATATGCAAACGTATGTAATTACCGATGATATGGGTGGAATTTTAGGATTGCCCCCAACGTTGGAGGCCGTATTGGGCGTTGATTTTGATGGTGCTGGCGAAGGTACTTGTTTTATATACCATTTGACCTACAGCGGAACTTTGATGGGCCTGGAAGCGGGTATGAATATCAACGATTTTCAGGGTGAATTCGATTTATCCAATTCCATAGAGGTAAATAGGGTGGGTCTGGATGCCGGACTACTTTCAGGCGGACCCTATGAATTTGTGGTCGATGGAAAAACCGACAATGTAACTTCCCTTTCTTTTGACGGGTCGAATGTAAACGGTGAACTTTCCTCTTTTGTGATTACCGATGCAGATTTGAACATCTTGGGATTGCCCCCAACGTTGGAGGCGGTAAAAGGAGTCGATTTTGATGGTGCAGGGGTAGGAGTGTGCCTCATTTGGCATATAAGCTATCAAGAAGGGCTCATGGGGCTTGAAGCAGGCGGCAATGCTGCGGCCTTGAACGGTGTTTTCGCACTTTCAAACTCGATTGAGGTAAATCGATTGGCTTTGAATGCAGGAAAATTGGAAGGCGGTCCATACGAGTTTACGGTAGATGGCTCGCCCGATATGGCAACCGGACTTTCATTGGATGCCTCCGGTCTTAATGGAAGCAATCAAAGGTTTATCATTACCGATGCCGATTTGAACATTTTAGGGCTGCCCCCAACCTTGGAGGCCGCTAAAGGGGTCGATTTTGACGCCGCCGGGGAAGGAATTTGCCTCATTTGGCATATCACCTATGAAGACGATATCATGGGATTGGAAGCAGGAGCCAATGCCGGAAACCTGCAAGGCAACTTTGCCCTTTCCAATTCCATCATGGTCACCAGAAATGCACTGAATGCCGGTGCCTTGGAAGGAGGTCCCTTTATGTTCACGGTGGACGGAACACCGGATATGGTCTCTGGGATTACCTTGGATGAAACCGATTTGAACGGAATGAAACAAACCTACGTCATTACGGATGATAGCGGTAATATATTAGGCTTGCCCCCAACCTTGGAAGCCGTTGAAGGGGTCGATTTTGATGGTGCTGGCGTAGGTATTTGCTTTATTTGGCACCTAACATATAGTGATGGACTAATGGGCTTGGAGCCTGGCATGAATACAGCGGATTTGGATGGCTTCTATGATTTCTCAAACTCCATCCAAGTTACCAGAATGGCAATGGCCGATTGAAAAAGAAAATTTTAAAAAATTGATGGTATCATACCATCCAACGGCCAAAAAGCCCGAACCTTTAAAAGTTCGGGCTTTGTTTTGTTTCCAACGGCAAAAAACCAATCGATTATTTCTTTTTGACTTAATTGTTCTTTTCTAAACCGCCACAACCCCTTTAATATGTGGATGCGGATCATAATCCAACAAGGTAAAATCCTCGAACTTAAAATCGAATATATCCTTTACGTTGGGGTTTAGGACCATTTTTGGTAAAGGCCGAGGTTCCCTACTTAATTGTAATTCCACTTGTTTCATGTGGTTGTTATAAATATGGGCATCACCAAACGTATGAATGAATTCCCCGGGTTCATAACCGCAGACCTGCGCCATCATCAGGGTAAAAAGGGCATAGGAAGCAATGTTAAAGGGTACGCCCAAAAATATATCGGCGCTGCGTTGGTAAAGCTGGCAGGATAATTTTCCGTCCGCCACATAAAATTGAAAAAACGCATGACAAGGGGGAAGGGCCGCTTTGCCATTGGCTACGTTTTCTGAAAACGATTTGGAGGTATCTGGCAAGACACTTGGATTCCAGGCCGATACCAACATACGTCTGCTATTTGGGTTGTTTTTTAAGGTTTCCACGACCTCCTTTATCTGGTCGATTTCGTCGCCGTTCCAGTTTCGCCACTGATGTCCGTAAACCGGACCTAAGTCCCCATTTTCATCGGCCCATTCGTTCCAAATACGCACCCCGTTTTCCTGCAAATAGGCTATATTGGTGTCACCGTTCAAAAACCATAACAGCTCATAAATGATGGACTTTAGATGTAATTTCTTGGTAGTGACCATAGGGAATCCCTCGCTCAGGTCAAACCGCATCTGATAACCAAAAACGCTCAACGTTCCCGTACCGGTACGATCACCTTTTTGGTTCCCTTCGTTCAAAACATGCTTTAGTAAGTCGTGGTATTGTTTCATAAGCCCCCTAACCCCCAAAGGGGGAATTCCCTTTGGTTTATTTTTGTAAAAATAAGGAATGCCCATTGTTCTTTGTCCAAATCACTCTAGGCTTTTATTAAAATTTATTAACGGCAAATTGTGGTTCCCACTTTGGGGGTTAGGGGGCTTTACCCCAAAATCATTCCGGCAATAGTGGCCGATAGTAGGGAAGCTAAGGACCCACCCAAAACTGCCTTCATTCCAAACTCCGACAAGGTTTTGCGCTGTCCCGGGGCCAAGGAGCCAATTCCCCCAATTTGAATACCGATGGAAGCAAAGTTCGCAAAGCCACAAAGCATATAGGTAGCCATAATGATGGATTTTTGGTAGGACAGGCTTGGGGTAATGGCTACATTTTTTAACTCGGCCAATTGGGTATAGGCCACAAATTCGCTGGAAGCCAATTTGATGCCCAACAATTGGCCCATCAACGCGATGTCCTCGTTCGCCACGCCAATGAGCCACATCAATGGCGCGAAAATGGTTCCAAGAATGGCTTCCAAGGAAAGTTTTTCAAATGACGAATGCTCCGCTACAAATTGATTTATGTTGGTTAGATCGCCAACATACCCAAAAATACCATTCAACATGGCAATAAAGGCTACAAAGACCAAAAGCATGGCGCCCACGTTCACTGCCAGTTTTAGTCCCTCGGTAGTACCGTTGGCTATGGCATCGAGCAAATTGGTCCCAATTTTCTCTGTAGAAACCTTTATGTTCGTATCCACCTCCTCGGTTTGTGGACAAAGTATTTTTGAAACGACGATGGCCCCTGGAGCCGCCATGACGGATGCAGCGATCAGGTGACGGGCGAATTCCAATCTGAGGGCTTCGTCATTTCCTCCCAAAAATCCTATGTAGGCCGCAAGTACGCCCCCGGCAACCGTGGCCATACCGCCGATCATTACCAATAGGATTTCAGATTTGGTCATGCGCTCCAAATAGGCTTTGATCATCAATGGTGCTTCGGTCTGCCCTAAAAATATATTCCCTGCTACCGAAAGGCTCTCGGGACCCGAGATTCCTAGGGATTTTGTCAACAGCCACGCCAAGCCCTTCACGATTTTCTGAATGATTCCCAGGTAAAAAAGTACGGATGTCAAAGCCGAAAAAAAGATGATCGTTGGTAGAATCTGAAAGGCGAATACGTACCCGATATTAGGGTTGTCAAGATTCATGAGATTTCCCAATAAAAACTGACTTCCGGCAACGGTAAAGTTTAAGATCTCGTTGAATATTTTCCCGAGTACAGTAAAAATGGCCCGGATAAACGGAACTTTTAATATACCAATGGCCAATGCCAATTGGATGGCAAGTCCTATTCCCACGGTCTTCCAATTGATGGCTTTTCGGTTGGAACTGAACAAAAACGCCAGACCGATCAATACCAGCATGCCCAGGATGCCCCGCCACAAACTGTGGAAAGAAAAACCTTCGTTGGGGATGGCGGAGGTCAATTGATTATCGGCTATATCATTTAGGACGGTACTATCAACGGAATTTAGTATCGTCTCGGATGTATCCGGGGTTTGGGAAAACAATAGTACTGGAAAAAGGAAAAAAAAGAGAAGTTGAAGGCAGGGATTTTTTTTCATGCGCTAGGGCTTGTCCAATCAATTTCTTTTGGATATTTCATCCCGTAACTTTGCCGCTTTCTCGTAATCTTCGTTGGCCACGGCCTTTTTGAGTTCTTGTTCGAGTTCGTCTATGGTCAATTCCGTATAGCCATCCGTAGCACCCGAATCTATTTCCACGGTTTCGCCCTCCTGCAGAATCTCATCTACAACGATACTATCGTCGCTCTCCTTTTTTTCGGTCTCTTTGGAGGAAAACTTCAAGAAGATACCCGCCTTGTCCAAAATGGTCTTGTACGTGAAAATGGGGGCATTGAACCGAAGTGCCAAGGCAATGGCATCACTAGTCCTGGCATCTATAATCTCCTCAATGCCATCACGCTCACAGATAATACTGGAATAGAAAACCCCGTCCACCAGTTTATGGATGATTACCTGTTTGATGACGATGTCAAAACGGTCCGCAAAATTTTTAAAAAGGTCATGTGTCAAGGGCCTTGGCGGCTTAATTTCCTTTTCAAGGGCAATGGCTATGGACTGCGCTTCAAAAGCTCCAATGACAATGGGCAATTTACGGTCTCCCTCTACTTCGTTCAATATAAGGGCATAAGCGCCATTTTGCGTTTGGCTGTAAGAAATCCCCTTTATTTTCAATCGTACTAAACTCATAAATCGTATAAACTAAAAAAGCTGTTCAAACACTTGGGACCCCAACTATTCGAACAGCCCTTTGTGGGGCACAAATTAACAAAAATTAGCTGTTTTGAGCTTTAAATTCCTTTAATTTTTCGATTAACTCAGGTACCACTTCAAACGCATCGCCCACGATTCCGTAATCCGCGGCCTTGAAAAATGGTGCCTCTGGATCGTTGTTGATGACCACTTTTGTTTTTGAGGCACTTACGCCCGCCAAGTGCTGTATGGCACCTGAAATTCCTATCGCAATGTACAGATTGCTCGCAACAGGTTTACCTGTTTGACCTACATGCTCGCCATGCGGTCTCCATCCAAGGTCCGATACCGGTTTGGAACACGCTGTGGCAGCACCTAAAACATCGGCCAATTCCTCGATCATTCCCCAGTTTTCTGGTCCTTTTAGCCCCCTTCCTGCGGATACGACGATATCCGCATCGGCGATGGTCGCCTTCCCTACCACCTTATCGATGTTCGTAGACTTGGTATTAAATTCCGAATCCAAGGATACATTAAAATCTTCCACCGATGCATCGGTAGGCGTCTCCACTGTTCCAAAGGCATTGTTGGACACCCCAACGATCTTTATATCGGTATCGATAACCGTATGCGCAAATCCTTTGTTGCTAAAAGCCGTTCTCTTCACCTGAAACGGGGAAAGGCTTTCTGGAGCCGCTACCACATTTGGGGCATAGCCTGCTTTGAGTCGCGCCGCTAAAAGAGGGGCCATATATTTTGCATCTGAACTGGAGCTCACTATGACCACTGTAGCGTTCTCGGCTTCTATGGCTTTGGAAACTACTTCTGCCGAGGCCTTTGCATTGAAAGGTTTTAGGACTTCGTTCTGAACGTTCAACACCTTGGAAATACCATACGTTCCCAAACTCTCATTTTCCGTACAATTGATGGAAACCGCCGTGGCCGTGGTACCCATTTGTTTGGCCACTTCCGCAGCATAGGAAGCGACTTCAAAAGCGTTCTTTTTAAATTTTCCGTTCTCTGATTCTGTATACACTATAACTGACATTTCTTTTATTTTTTTGTTTACCGCTTAGAGTACCTTTTAAATTACCTTGGCTTCGTTGTGAAGTAACGAAATAAGCTCGTCAACGGTTTCGGCAAGTTTTATTTCGCCTTTTGGTGCAGGCTTATCAAATTTTACATCTTGGGTGGCCTTGATACCTTCAATAGGTTCTACGACGTTCAATTTCTTTTGTCTGGCCATCATGATGCCACGCATGTTGGGTATTTTAAGATCACTTTCCTCTACCAGACCTTTTTGTCCGCCCACAACTAAGGGTAGCGAAGTACTTAAGGTTTCCTTTCCTCCATCTATCTCGCGGATGGCCGTTACATTATCGCCATCGATATCAAGTTTGATGCAGGTATTGACAAAATTCATGTCCAGAAGGGAAGCAAGTATCCCTGGTACCATCCCACCATTATAGTCGATGGATTCCCTTCCACCGATTACCAAATCGTATCCGCCGTTCTTTACGACCTCGGCGAGTTGCTGGGCCACAAAGAATCCGTCTGTGGGCGTTGCATTTACCCGTATGGCCTCATCGGCGCCAATGGCAAGGGCTTTTCGCATGGTAGGTTCAACACTTGCGTCCCCAACGGTGGCCACATGTACGGTGGCACCTTGCTGTTCCTTGAACCACATGGCCCTGGTAAGTCCAAACTCATCGTTTGGATTGATAACGAACTGCACCCCGTTGGTGTCAAATTTGGTGTCGCCATCAGTAAAGTTTATCTTGGAAGTAGTATCCGGTACATTACTTATACAAACTAGTACTTTCATTGAATAAATTCTTTTTTGTGTTGGAGACGAAGATAACCAATATTTTCCAAATTTACTATGCATGCATAGTAAATTTTATTACTTTTTTTAAAACGGCCATCCCATTAATTGATATATATTTTCCTATTTTTGCTTGCTTTCAATTGAAAGGTTAAAGACTATTATTTCTTAATGACATGAAAACATTACAGTTTAGAGAAGCTATAGCGGAGGCGATGTCCGAGGAGATGCGTAGGGACGAGTCCATTTATCTAATGGGCGAGGAGGTTGCCGAGTATAACGGTGCCTACAAAGCTTCCAAAGGTATGTTGGACGAATTTGGACCCAAAAGGGTTATAGATACGCCTATTGCGGAATTGGGCTTTGCCGGGGTGGCAGTAGGTTCCACCATGACTGGCAACAGGCCCATCGTGGAATTCATGACCTTTAACTTTTCATTGGTTGGAATCGACCAAATCATAAACAACGCTGCCAAAATTAGGCAAATGTCCGGCGGACAGTTTCCGTGTCCAATCGTGTTTAGGGGACCTACGGCCTCCGCAGGTCAATTGGCGGCAACGCATTCCCAGGCCTTTGAGAGTTGGTACGCCAACTGTCCCGGGTTAAAGGTGGTCGTTCCTTCAAATCCGGCTGATGCAAAAGGATTATTGAAATCTGCTATCAGGGACGACGACCCCGTCATTTTTATGGAATCCGAGCAGATGTATGGCGATAAGGGCGAAGTGCCCGAGGGCGAATACACCATTCCTATTGGTGTGGCCGATATCAAAAGAGAAGGTAGCGACGTCACAATCGTTTCCTTTGGAAAAATTATTAAGGAGGCCTACAAAGCGGCCGATGAACTTGAAAAAGAGGGCATCAGCTGCGAAATAATCGACCTAAGGACCGTAAAGCCTTTGGATTACGATGCGGTGGTTAAATCTGTAAAGAAAACGAACCGTTTGGTCGTCTTGGAGGAAGCTTGGCCTTTTGGTAATGTAGCCACGGAAATCACCTATCATATTCAGGCAAATGCCTTTGATTATTTGGATGCCCCCATCATAAAAATCAATACGGCGGATACACCTGCACCTTACTCTCCAGTTTTATTGGAGGAATGGCTGCCCAACCACGAAGATGTTATCAAGGCAGTTAAAAAAGTGTTATATAAATAATTGGAAATTTTTGTAAAGTATCTTAGCTTCTTCGACATAGGTCGAAGAAGCTTTTTTATTGGTACGCTATTTGTACAGGGGCCTAATGGTACATCATATACATGAATAGATTCTTTTTCCATTTTTTTCTTCTTTTTACCTTAGGTGTTCTAGGCCAGACAAAGGTTGGAGGTATCGTTTCTGATGAAAGCGGTCAGCCTGTGGCCTTCGCCAATGTACTGTTCCAAGGTTCTACGGAAGGTACCATAACCAATGATAATGGTCGGTTCTATTTGGAATCGGACAATACGTATGATGTGTTGGTGGTTTCGTTCATTGGGTATGAGAACAAGGAGATTTCGCTCACTTCCAAGATAAACTTCAACATGGAAATTGTCCTTTCCGAAGCTGCCGAGCAACTCAACGAGGTAGTTTTGATATCGGGAAAGCAATCCAAAAAAAATAATCCCGCCGTGGATATCCTACGAAAGATATGGGCCAAAAAGCGGGAAAACGGTATTCGCAAATTCGACCAGTATGCCTTTGATAAATACGAAAAGGTGGAGTTCGATTTGAACACCATTGATAGTGCCTTGATGAAAAGGAAGATTTTCAAGGGGCTGGAATTCGTGTTTCAGGATCTGGATACCTCCCGCATCACGGGTAAAACCTATCTTCCCATCTTTTTGAACGAAACGTTTTCAAAGGTGTATGGCGATAATATCATCAACGAAGAAAAAGAGGACGTGTTGGGCAATAAAAATTCCGGCTTTGAGAATAATCAAGCTATCATTGCCTTCGTTCAGGACCTTTACCAGAGCTATGATATCTATGATAACTATCTCAAGTTTTTTGACAAGAGTTTTACGAGTCCGCTGTCAAGAACGGGAATAGACACCTATAACTACGCGTTGCGCGATAGTGCCTTTATCGATACTAAGTGGTGCTACAATATAGTGTACTATCCCAGACGTAAAAACGAGCTAACGTTTAAGGGCGATTTTTGGGTGAACGACTCTACCTGGGCTATCAAGAACATTAATCTGGAAGTTACCAAAAGTGCCAACATCAACTGGGTCAAGGAAATATATATTGAGCAGGATTTTGAGGTGGTCAACGATTCCCTTTTTCTTTTGAAGCGAGATTATATGCTGAGCGATTTCAGCTTTCAAAAAAAGGAGGAATCTAGAGGTGTTTATGGCAAACGGACCACGGTCTATGACAATTACGTGTTCAACGACAAAAAGCCGAAGGATTTTTACCGAAAGGACCAAAATCCTTTGGATATCAACTTGATCGTTAGGGACGATGAATTCTGGCAGAAAAACCGATTGGAATCCCTAAATAAGGATGAAGCGGGAATCTACACCCTGCTGGATACCCTAAAAACGGTTCCAAAATTCAAATCCTACTATAATTTGGTGAGCATACTTGGGTCCGGATATGTGGAGATCGATACATGGGACTTGGATATTGGTAATGTGTACGATGTGTTTGGGTTCAATCCGGCGGAAGGACCAAGGTTGCGGTTGGGAGCAAGGACCTATAGGGGCCAGAACGACCTATGGCGCTTGGAGGGCTACATGGCCTATGGATTTACGGACCAAAAGGTGAAACATGGATTGAGCGGTAAGTTTCTGATCGACCCAAAGACCCGTTTGATAGTTTCCGGTGGAAACAGGCGCGATATTGAGCAATTGGGTGTTAGCCTCACGGCGACCCGTGATGTGCTTGGCCGTAGCATCGCTTCTTCTTCGTTGTTGACGGTGGGGGCAAATAACAGACTGACGAATATTAATTTGAGCGCCCTTAATTTTGAAATGGAACCCATTACCAATTTTAGGATCTCCTTGGGCGGAACCTTCAGGACCCTGAGCTCTGCCCTGCCCAACGATTTTAGTCTGGATTATATAGACCCAGATGCCCCCAGTGGTGTATCATCCGAAATACGGCAGTTCGACTTCAATACCTTGTTGATCTATACACCCGGGAAAAAAACGATAGGCTATGGCGTGGAAAGGCGCGATGTAAACGATACCTATAGTACGCTATTGCTCAATTATACAAAAGGAACGGAGGGTGTCCTGGGCAGTGATTTTAACTATCAGAAATTACAATTTTCCTATAGCCAACCTTGGCAATTGGGTGGTTTTGGAAGATTGATGAGCACTGTGGAATTGGGCAAGACCTTTGGGGAAGTTCCTTTAGGCTTGTTGAGCGTGGTACCCGGAAACCAGACCTTTTTCTCAAATTATGGAACTTTCCCCAATCTCGATTTTTATGAATTTGTTACCGATACCTATGCATCGGTGCATTTGGAGCACAATTTTAATGGAAGACTCTTCTCCAGGATACCGTTTTTACGTAAATTGAACCTCAGGGAGATTGTGGGACTCAGGGGTGTTTGGGGAAGCCTATCGGACGAAAATATTGCCCTAAGTGCTCCGGCGAACGTTAATACGCCGCTAAGGGCGCCTTCGGAGAAAATATATTATGAATACTCCTTGGGAATAGGGAATATCTTTCGGATTTTCAGGATCGACTTTAATTTTAGGGGCAACTACTTGGACAATCCAGATGCCAGACCCTTTGGTATTACCGGAAGCTTCGGATTTAGTTTTTGATTTTCAGGGCAATTATCGGAAGTAGGCTTCGTTACTAAAACAAACAGAATTTATTTTATACACGAACATGGCCAATAAAAAAGACGTAACATTTGATGTTTTGATAGAGATTCCCAAAGGGAGCAGGAACAAATATGAGTATGATTTTACCTTACACAAAATACGGTTCGATAGGACCTTGTTTTCTTCCATGATGTACCCGGGGGATTACGGGTTTGTGCCGGAAACCCTTGCTTTGGACAGGGACCCACTGGATGTTTTGGTTTTGGGCACGGAACCAACGTTCCCTATGGTGGTCATGGAAGTTAAGCCCATAGGTGTATTTCACATGACCGATGAAAAAGGACCGGACGAGAAAATCATTTGTGTTCCCGTGTCGGATCCTATTTGGAGCAAGAGGGATGACATTAGCGATTTGAATCCGCATAGGCTCAAGGAAATAGAACACTTCTTTCAGGTGTACAAGGATCTGGAAAAAAAGAAAGTGGACACTGGTGGCTGGGGCAATCATGAAGAAGCTATTAAAATCTATCATGAGTGTGTTACAAGGTATCAGGAGAGCGAGCATAAGGATAAGCGCACCTTTATGATATAGCTATTTTAAGGAATGTAAAGCCCCCTTTATTATTATAAAAGGGGGCTTTTTTTATTATATTCTATTTTACTACTTTAGCAGCCACAAAAAAATAACTAATCAAATGGATTTAATCGTAAAGTTTTTACCTGCTTTTGGCCTCTTGGCGCTGGCATATGTTTTTATTAAGAGCTCCTGGGTTTCCAAGCAAGATGTAGGTAGTGAAAAGATGGCGAGAATAGCCAAAAACATTGCGGATGGAGCAATGTCCTTCTTAAAGGCCGAATACAAAATCTTGGCCGTTTTTGTAGCTGCCGTGGCAGTTTTATTGTTTTTTAAGGGGACCAATGAAGTTGGCTCCAACGGTATGGTGGCCGTATCCTTTGTTGTAGGTGCTATATGCTCCGCCTTGGCCGGATTCATTGGAATGAAGGTCGCTACCAAGGCCAATGTTAGGACTACGCAGGCCGCTAGGACTTCCTTAGGAAAGGCCTTGGAGGTTGCTTTTGCAGGCGGTGCCGTTATGGGACTTGGTGTTGTAGGATTGGGAGTATTAGGTTTGAGCAGTCTTTTTATGATATATAGTGGTCAAGGTTGGTCCTTGGGTGAAGTTTTGAACGTATTGTCAGGTTTCTCTTTGGGAGCATCTTCCATTGCGCTTTTTGCCCGTGTTGGTGGCGGTATCTATACCAAGGCAGCGGATGTAGGTGCGGATTTGGTTGGTAAGGTAGAAGCGGGTATTCCAGAGGATCACCCTTTGAATCCAGCTACCATTGCGGATAACGTAGGTGATAACGTTGGGGACGTTGCCGGTATGGGCGCGGATTTGTTCGAGTCCTATGTGGGTTCTATCATCGGTACCATGGTATTGGGAGCCGCTTTTGTTCAGATTCCCGCTTTTGCAGGTTCATTCGATGGTCTTGGTGCTGTGTACCTTCCATTGGTACTGGCAGCTGTCGGTATCATTATGTCCATCATTGGAACCTTCTTCGTTAAGGTAAAGGATGGCGGAAATCCACAGACCGCATTGAACATTGGGGAATTTGGATCCGCTGGTCTGATGTTGGTCGCCTGTTATTTTATAATTACCAATATGTTACCGGAAAGCTGGACTTTTGGGGGTGTAGAGTATGGTTCAATAGGTGTTTTCATAGCCGTATTGGCCGGACTCGTGGCCGGACTTGCCGTAGGTAAGGTTACCGAATATTACACGGGAACAGGTACAAAACCTGTTAATAGCATTGTAAGACAGTCCGAAACTGGAGCTGCTACGAACATTATCTCTGGATTAGGTGTGGGTATGATGTCCACTATGTTCCCTATTCTTTTGATTGCCGCTGCTATTTTGGTTTCCTATCATTTTGCGGGATTATACGGTATTGCGATTGCTGCCGTAGGGATGTTGGCCAATACGGGAATCCAATTGGCCGTGGATGCCTACGGACCCATTTCCGATAACGCAGGTGGTATTGCCGAAATGGCCGAATTGCCTAGCGAGGTTAGGGAACGTACCGATAAATTGGATGCGGTAGGAAACACTACGGCAGCTATTGGAAAGGGATTCGCAATTGCTTCTGCAGCCTTGACGGCCTTGGCCCTTTTTGCTGCTTTTATGCAAACGGCTAATGTAACGGCAATCGATGTTTCAAAACCGACTGTAATGGCCGGTCTACTGGTTGGTGGTATGTTACCATTCGTATTTTCTGCATTGTCGATGAATGCGGTGGGCCGTGCGGCTATGGCCATGATCGAGGAGGTTCGTAGACAGTTTAGGGATATCCCCCAATTAAAGGCTGCCTTGGAGGTTATGAGAGCGGTGGATTCCGATATGTCCAAAGCCACCGAAGCCCAAAGAGCTACTTTTGATGCAGCCGATGGTGTTGCGGAATATGATAAGTGTGTGGCCATTTCTACACAGGCCTCCATTAAGGAAATGGTATTGCCAGGTCTTTTGGCCATTGCAGTTCCTGTTGCCGTTGGTTTTATAGGTGGTGCCGAAATGTTGGGCGGACTTTTGGCAGGTGTAACTACTTGTGGAGTTTTGATGGCCATCTTCCAGTCCAATGCCGGTGGTGCTTGGGATAACGCTAAAAAAACCATAGAAAGTGACGGACGTAAAGGTACGGACGCCCATAAAGCGGCGGTTGTAGGTGATACGGTAGGAGATCCTTTCAAGGATACTTCAGGTCCTTCCTTGAATATTCTTTTGAAGTTAATGTCCGTTGTGGCTTTGGTAATTGCGCCAAGTATTGCAATGAGCGGCGACAGCATGACGGCTTATAACGAAGAGAAAATCGCTACCGAAGTTGTTGCAAAGCAAGTTGAAAAACAAGTTGAGGTAAAAATGGAAAAAACTGGAGATACCATGGTAAAGGCTACTGTGGTGACTACCTTAACCGAAAATGGTCAAAAGTCCATAAGCGAGCAAGTTTTTGAAGGAACTGAGGAGGAAGTGAAAGCCAAAATCGAGGCCTTCAACAAATCTAGTGAAGGTGTTAAAGTCCAAATCGAAAAAGTAGTCGAAGAGGTTAAGGAAGAAGTTCAGTAAGACCTTTTTATTTAATTATTTCTAAAATAGTAACGGTCCTGCCATTATTGGCGAGACCGTTTTATTTTTTGTATGCCGAAGTATTACTGAAGTTTAAAATGAATGGGAATACTAAAAGAGACCTTTACAGGAGTTCCTCTTTGTTTTCCTGGGGTCATTTTAGGAAGTTTTGAAAGAATTCGAATAGCTTCTTCCTCCAAAATTTTATGGGGTCCTCTTTTTTGTATGGTTCCAATAGATCCATCGCTTTTGATTTCAAACTGGGTACTGACCCTACCCTGAATCCCCATTTCTTGGGCCATTTCTGGATAACGGAAGTTTTTTTGGATATGCTTTTGCATCATTTCGTTAAAACATTCCCGTTTGTCCTTGGCATTTTCGCAACCTGGGAAAACGGGCACATCTTCTATCGTTATCCAGTTTACATTGACCTCTTCCTCTATTTCTTCAACCACTAAATCTTCAGGTTCAATTATTTCGGTTTCGGTATCAGCTTCTGTAGATAATATTTCAGTTTCATCAATTTCAACATCGTTGTCTTCCACTTTTATTTCAGGGGGAAGCACTTGTTTAATTTTGGGTTGTTCAATTTTAAATTTTTCTACGGGTTCTTCATCTATTTCAATTGGAGCAACATTCATGCTAACGTCATAGATGGAGTTAGGTTCATACGTTTTCCATTCCAAGGCAACAAATGCCAGCCCTAGTACTAGCATGAGTCCTAAAACAAAGAAAAGGCCACTTTTTTTGTTGAGGTCTTTTTTCGGGTTCTTTTTTGGTTTCATCTTTTAAAAAATTGTGGCTTCCATGGTGCAAGCCTGATTATACAATCGTTTTGTTATGAACTAAAGCTATACTAAAGGACTCGGTCTTAAAATGGCCAATGAGTGAAGGGTCTGTTTGAATGAGTGAAAATCTACTAGCGGTATTTTTACGGTAAAATTTTTCATGCCCAATGGAAAATGAATGTATTTTTGAGCATATGGGATTTCTTAAAAAGGATAAACTTCAGATTATCGCATTTAATGGATATGGGACTTCTCATAGATTCTATGTCCGTGGTAGGGCGCTGGAAGATGAGAATATCGACCTGGGGCATAAAGGCGCTTTTAAGTTATTGATTAATACTTGGAAACGGTTCGAGACCGATGAGATTAAAAACACCCCAATACGAATTGCCATTGGCGATACCATCATCCTTCAAGGAAAGACGGACCATGAAGGATATTATTTGGTGAACGAGCAAGTGGAGAACCTTTCTGAATATGTGAACGAGGAAGGGTGGGTGAAATTTGAAATCTCCTTTCAGGACACCAAACTAAAAAGGGAAATAATAAACCAAAACCGCTTTCCCGGGGAAATGTTGATTCCCAGTGCTAAGGCAAAATTTGGGGTCATTAGTGATATTGATGATACCATCTTGCATACGGGCGTGGTCTCTTCCTTAAAGTGGAAAGTGATTATCAATACCATGTTTAAAAGGGCGACAAGCAGAAGGCCCTTGGAAGGGGCGGCGGAATTTTATCATCTACTTCATCAAGGCAAAGCTGAGGAAGAGGCGAACCCTATTTTCTATGTAAGCCATAGTCCTTGGAACCTATACCGATATTTGGAACTTTTTCTTACGATCAACAAATTCCCAAAAGGTCCCATTTTACTGCGAAGTATGTCCAGTTTTACCCGAAGAAAACGAAGTGAGAAACCCCAAAAGCAAAAGGAAATCACGGGAATCTTAAATACTTATCCGCAGCTTTCCTTCATTCTAATTGGTGATAGTGGCGAAAAGGACGCGGATATTTACATTGAAATTGCAAAATTGTTTCCTAACCGGGTAAAGGCCATTTACTTGAGGAGTGTATCGGACGGCCGAAGAATGGCCAGGGTATCCAATTTGTTCTCGGCCCACAAAAACATTCCCTTTTTAATGGTAAATAAAACGGAAGAAGCCATTGCCCACGCCAAGGAACAAGGTTTTATTTAATTGGCACCGCCAAAGGGTTTTATTTCCCGAGGCTTGACCCGAAATTAGAAGGTCGCTTACTTCGAATGCCTTGTGGCCTAGCCCCTAGGTAGTTTACTTGAGAAGAATTAAAATAACCCGTTTATTTCCGCATCTATTTTGTTAATTACTTTACCAAGATCCTCGGGTTTGTCCACAAAGTCAATTTCGTCCACATCAATGATCAACAATTTACCCTTATCATAACCGTGGACCCACGCTTCATAGCGTTCGTTCAACCGGCTCAAATAATCAATCGAAATACTGTTTTCATAATCCCTGCCACGTTTGTGTATCTGTTTTACCAAATTGGGTATGGAACTTCTAAGATAGATAAGAAGTTCAGGGGGTTCCACCAAAGATTCCATCAATTCAAACAGACTGGAATAATTTTTAAAGTCCCTATTGGTCATAAGGCCCATGGCATGAAGGTTGGGTGCAAAAATATGGGCATCCTCATAAATGGTACGGTCCTGTATGACGTCCTTACCGGTTTCCCGGATCTGGACAATTTGTCTGTACCTGCTGTTTAGGAAATAGATTTGGAGGTTAAAGCTCCAACGTTCCATTTGGGTGTAAAAATCATCGAGGTAGGGGTTGTCCACAACGTCCTCAAAATGCGCTTCCCACTTATAATGTTTGGCCAGTAATCTTGTCAATGTAGTTTTACCTGCTCCAATGTTTCCTGCTACGGCAATGTGCATTTTGGTGTTATTTAACGGTTAGTTGTTCTGAAAAAGTTGTAGCGTACAATATACGAAGTATATTAACTTTCAGAAAAAATAGTGGTTGAAATGCCTACAATATTTTTGGAGTTTTCCATGCCAGGAATTGGAATCATAAAAAGTATTTAAATCATTTTAAAAAGAAACTATTTTTATACTTTTGCCCAAAACAAAGAGGAAGGATTTGACTGATTGCAACCTCGTTAAAAATGCTAAAGCAGTTTTGTGTCGGGATCGTTTCCGGCGCTCTCCTGAGAAACAATACCTCCTTTAGTCGCGCAACTTCCAAATCCTTTTTAAAAGAAAAAGAAATGGCGTATTTATTTACATCGGAATCCGTTAGTGAAGGACATCCGGATAAAGTGGCAGATCAAATCAGCGATGCCCTGTTGGATCATTTTTTGGCTTTTGACCCAGAAAGTAAAGTGGCCTGTGAAACCTTGGTCACTACGGGTCAGGTAGTATTGGCTGGAGAAGTGAAAAGCCATACCTATTTGGACGTTCAGAATATTGCAAGGGAGGTCATCAATAAAATAGGATATACCAAAGGCGAGTACCAATTTAGTGGCGATTCCTGTGGCGTGATTTCCTTGATTCATGAACAATCCCAAGACATCAATCAAGGTGTGGACAGGGGTTCCAAAGAGGAACAGGGAGCCGGGGATCAGGGGATGATGTTCGGTTATGCCACAAAGGAAACGGAGAATTACATGCCTTTGGCCTTGGACATTTCCCATAAAATATTGCACACCTTGGCGGAACTTCGTAGGGAAGGGAAGGAAATAAAATACTTAAGACCGGATGCCAAGGCACAGGTAACCATCGAGTACTCGGATGAAAATGTACCGCAACGTATCGATACCATTGTGGTGTCCACCCAGCACGATGCCTTTGATTCCAACGATGAGGCTATGCTGTCAAAGATTAAATCGGACATCATATCCATCCTTATCCCTAAGGTGAAATCCCAATTGCCTGAGGAAATTCAGCAATTGTTCGATGACCAGATTACCTATCATATCAATCCCACGGGAAAATTCGTCATCGGTGGGCCTCATGGGGACACCGGTTTGACCGGAAGAAAGATTATCGTGGATACCTATGGAGGCAAGGGAGCCCATGGTGGAGGAGCCTTTAGTGGTAAGGATCCCAGCAAGGTAGACCGTAGCGCGGCCTACGCGGCGCGTCATATAGCCAAAAATTTGGTTGCTGCCGGCGTCGCCGATGAAATTTTGGTTCAGGTAAGTTATGCCATTGGGGTAGTGGAACCTACGTCCATTTTTGTGGAAACGTATGGAACGTCCAATGTCAATTTGAGCGACGGTGAAATTGCCAGAAAAGTAAGGCAATTGTTCGATTTAAGACCTTTTGCGGTCGAGGAACGCCTAAAGCTTAGAAACCCCATTTATTTGGAAACCGCTGCCTATGGTCACATGGGTAAGGAATCCAAAAAAGTGATCAAAGTTTTCGAATCCCCGTATAACGGTCGGGTTGAAATGGAAGTAGAATTGTTTACCTGGGAGAAATTGGATATGGTGCAGGAGGTAAAAGTCGCCTTTGGGCTATAACAAATTTTCAATACTATTTACATAAAGGAGCCATATATGGCTCTTTTTTATTTTCAGGAATAACCATTCTTTCCTAGCTTTAAGGACAATTAATTCAACCATAATGAAATCTACCTTAAAGTATCTACTGACATTGTTCATTATTACTTCCTTTGCGTATTCCTGCAAAAGAACGAACCAAACTACGGAGACCATTGAGGTTTCGGATACCTATGTAGCCGACAATTACACCAAAAAGGAGGTGGATATTGAAATGCGTGACGGTATTAAGCTACACACCACCATTTATTCCCCTAAGGATACTTCCGTAGAATATCCCATCATTATGCAACGCACCCCCTATAGTTCCAGACCCTATGGTGAAGGTCAGTTCAAGGAAGCTATCGCACCCAATAAGCATATGATGAAGGAGGGGTATATCGTGGTATATCAAGACGTGCGGGGCAGGTGGTTGAGCGAGGGCCACTATGAAAATATGCGGGCCTTTATTCCCAATAAGAAATCGGATCAAGACATCGATGAAAGTTCAGACACCTACGATACTATAGAATGGTTGGTGAACAATGTGGAAAACAACAATGGCAGGGTAGGAATTTGGGGCATTTCCTATCCCGGGTTTTATTCCACCTATGCCACGGTGGATGCGCACCCGGCTTTAAAGGCGGCTTCGCCCCAGGCGTGTATCGGCGATTTCTTTTTTGACGATTTCCACCACAACGGCGCCTATTTGTTGAGTTATTTTAGGGCGACGAGCGTTTTCGGGACGCCTAGGCCCAATGGGGATCAGCCCATTGATACGGCATGGTATGACCTTCCGGACCTAGGAACGGAAGACCAGTATCAGTTTTTTCTGGATGCAGGGCCCTTAAAAAATTTAGATCGATTTTTTGAGTACGAAACCGGGGATACCCCAAGGATGGCCATGGACGGCCAGACGGACGATTTCTTTTGGAACGAGTTAAAGGAACATCCCAATTACGATGAGCTTTGGCAAAGCCGGGGACTTATCCAACACTTGAAGGATGTAAAAAGCCATGTAGCTACCATGATTGTTGGGGGTTGGTTCGATGCCGAAGATTTGTACGGTCCCTTGGAAACCTACAAAAACATTGAAAAATATAATAAGGACAACTACAACACCATGGTATTTGGTCCTTGGGACCATGGCGGATGGGCCAGAAGCAGGGGAAAGAACATCGTAGGGAATTATTATTTTGGGGATGGTATTTCCGAATTTTTTCAGGAAAACATTGAGACGAAGTTTTTCCATCATTTTCTCAAAGGCGATGGAAGCATGAATAGTGGACTCCCCGAAGCCTATGTCTTTGATTCCGGTAGGAAGGAGTGGAAACAATACGATACCTGGCCACCTGCCGGGGTCGAGAAGCAGGATATGTATCTGAGCGAAAATCAGGAATTGACCACGGAGAAGCGGGGCGAAACAGGAATACAGTTCGTTAGTGATATTAAAAAACCGGTACCGTATTCGGAGGATATTAAATCGGTTTTCACCCCTAGAAAATATATGACGGACGATCAACGATTCGCCGCAAGAAGGTCGGACGTATTGGTTTTTGAGACCGATGTTTTGACAGAGGACCTTACCTTGGCAGGCGATATTATGGCGAATTTGAATGTTGCCACCACGGGAACGGCTGCGGATTGGATCGTAAAAGTAATCGATGTGCACCCTGCCGATGCCGAAAATCATGAGGAGATGCAGGACCATCTTAAAATGAGCAACTACCATTTGATGGTGCGTAGTGAGGTATTAAGGGGAAGGTTTCGGAACAGTTTCTCAGACCCGGAACCCTTTGTGCCCTATGAAAAAACGGCTGTAAATATTAAGCTTCAGGATGTATTCCATACAATCAAAAAGGGACACAAATTACAGATTCAGGTGCAGAGCACCTGGTTTCCTTTAATAGATTTGAACCCCCAAACGTATGTGGAAAATATTTTTAAGGCGGATGAAACCGACTTTAAGACCCAGACCCATACGGTTTTCACGGATTCCAAGATTGAGTTTACGGTATTACCGTAAGTATTTCAATCCCTCCGACCCGATACTTCGTATCGCGTCACCTCCCTTTTCCAAAGGGAGGAGCTTTTTTTGGAACTTAAATTTTCACTTGTTTGCTATAAAATTTGCTCCCCTCTTTTGCAAAGAGGGGTGATTCGGCCATGCCGAGTCGGGGAGATTGGGATTTTAATTAATTTTTTACAATCCCTCCGACCCGATACTCCGTATCGCGCCACCTCCCTTTTTTAAAGGGAGGAGCTTTTTAAGGTTTGCCGTAAAGGGAAAGAGGTTTAAACCTATCGTTTCACTAGGGTTTTGTTAAATTTTTGGATTTGATTAGGATTTTAAAAGTTCCTGCCCTTATATTTGCCCCGTTAAGTTCAAACACGTATTGAATAGTTATCAAGAAAGGTGGAGGGATTGGACCCTTTGAAGCCTTAGCAACCCTTGTTCACCCGATTATCGGAAACAAGAAGGTGCTACATTCTACCCCGTTTGGGGAAGGATAACAGTCATCGAAATTTCTTCGATTCACTTTCTTATAACTTTTTGATTTTATCGAACCGCATCGTCGGCAGGTTCGGGTTTGGCTTTTTTAATCAATTTATGATGTCCGCGATCAATCAAGGACTTAACCATTAAAAAACAAAAATCATGAGCAATCAAAAATTAGCAACGAACGCACTTCATGCCGGGCATGACACTACACAATCCGCAGGTACTAGGGCCGTACCTATCTATCAGACATCGTCGTACGTATTCAATAACACCCAACATGCGGCCAATCTATTTTCCTTGGCGGAATTGGGCTTTATTTATACCCGCTTGAACAACCCTACCAACCAGATTCTTCAGGACCGTTTGGCCGCTGTGGAAGGTGGTATCGGTGCGGTGGTATTCTCCTCGGGAACGGCTGCCATTTCTACGGGGTTGTTGACGCTTTTAAAGGCCGGGGACCATATTGTAGCCTCCAGCAGTTTATATGGGGGTACGTTCAACCTGTTGAATGTGACGCTCCCACGTTTGGGAATCCATACGACCTTTGTAGATGCCTCAAAACCCGAAAATTTTGGGAAGGCCGTAAAGGAAAATACCAGGGCTATCTTTGTGGAATCTTTGGGAAATCCAAAACTGGACGTTCTCGATTTAAAGGCTATATCCAAGGAAGCCAAAGCAGCGGGCGTTCCGTTCATCGTGGATAATACGGTAGCCACTCCGGCATTATTAAACCCCATTGAACATGGCGCCAATTTGGTCATCCATTCTTTGACAAAATACATTGGGGGTCAGGGTACATCTTTGGGCGGTGCCATTATAGATGCGGGTACTTTCGACTGGGCCAATGGAAAATTCCCGGAATTTACGGAACCTTCCGCAGGGTATCACGGTTTAGTATATCATGAAGCCCTGGGAGCTGCAGCCTTTACCTTTAAACTGATTTTGGAAGGTCTTAGGGATTTTGGCGGTGCTTTGAGTCCGTTCAATGCCTTTCAAATTATACAGGGATTGGAAACCTTACCCGTGCGTATTAAGCAACATAGTGCGAATGCCTTGGAGCTTGCAGAATGGCTGCAAAGCAGGGACGAGGTCGCTTGGGTAAAATATCCCGGATTAAAGGGCGACGATTATTATGATTTGGCCCAGGAATACCTGCCCAAAGGCCAAAGCGGCTTGGTTACCTTTGGGGTTAAAGGAGGATTTGAAGCGGCCAAAAGCGTGACCGATGCCACCAAAATATTCTCGCTTTTGGCAAATATTGGCGATACAAAATCCCTCATTATCCATCCGGCGAGTACCACACATCAGCAGTTGACGCAAGAACAGCAACTGGGTGCGGGCGTTTCTCAGGATTTGATCCGACTTTCCGTTGGCCTAGAGGATATAGAAGATTTAAAGGCCGATTTGGAACAGGCCTTTGCCGCAGCCAATATCTAGCGGTAAAAGAAACGAGTCAATACACGGCAAAACGCTGATAAATAGATAATTTTGGCATCCTATGCTACATCATTTACATATAAGGGAATATACCACGCTTTCTGGAGTAACCCAGGATATAGAACTGTCCTATGAACTGTTTGGGGCCAAGCTCCATACGGCTCCCATAATTTTGGTGAACCATGCCCTCACAGGGAATTCCAACGTTACGGGAGAAAACGGTTGGTGGTCTGCCTTAATCGGCGATGGAAAATGCATCGATACGAAAAAGTATACCATCCTTTGTTTTAACATCCCCGGAAACGGATACGATAAGTTTGTCATTGAAAATTATAAGGATTTTGTGGCCGGGGATATAGCCCGCATTTTCTTGTTGGGGTTGGAAAAACTGAACATTAAAAAGCTTTTTGCCATCATCGGGGGTTCTTTGGGAGGGGGTATTGCTTGGGAAATGGCGGCCATCAATCCCAATTTGACGGAGCATCTGGTTCCAGTGGCGTCTGACTGGAAATCGACCGATTGGCTCATCGCCAATTGTCAGATCCAGGAACAGTTTCTGGTGAATTCCAAACAGCCCGTACACGACGCCCGTATGCACGCCATGTTGTGCTATCGTACCCCCGAGTCCTTCAAGGAGCGGTTTAAACGCAGTACGAACGAGGAGCTTCAGGTGTTCAATGTGGAAAGCTGGCTGATGCACCACGGGGAAAAGTTACAGGAACGCTTTCAATTATCGGCCTATAAACTGATGAACCAATTGTTGAAGACCATCGATGTGACCCGAAACGGCGAAGAGAACTTCATCAAACTTCAAAATAGTGCTACCAATATCCATATCATTGGGGTGGATTCCGACCTGTTTTTTACGGCGAAGGAGAACAAGGATACCTTTAAACAGTTGGCCCAGGCCAATAGTAACGTAACCTATGGCGAGGTACAATCGCTCCATGGTCATGATGCCTTTCTGATCGAGTTCGAGCAAATGGAAAAACTGCTGAGTTCCATTTTCAATACAAATGGAAAATCGGGAAAGGTAAAAGTCTTGAAATTCGGGGGGAAGTCCTTGAGCAACGGAGAGGGATTGGAACGCGTGTTGGACGTCATCGTTTCCAAGGTGAATTCCGGCGAGAATATTGCCGTGGTGTTATCCGCACGTGAAAAGGCGACAGATCAATTGGAAAGTCTGTTGGATAAGGCCGCCAAAGGAAAACCGTACAAGGAAGATTTCGAGGCACTGGAAAACTACCAGCAACATACGTACGGCAATGTAAACCTTTCTAAGGAATTCATGAGCTTGGCCAAGTTGTTCGAAGGGGTTTCCTTATTGGGCGATTACAGCGCCAAGATTAAGGATGAGATTTTGGCGCATGGGGAGTTGATTTCGGCTAAATTGGTGACCAAACTGTTGATCGGTAAAGGCATCAATGCCCGATTTTTGGATTCACGGGAACTCATTACCACCGATGCCACTTTTGGGGATGCCAAGGTGCTGGAGCATGTTTCCAAGGAAAAGGTGTTGTTGAAGTTTGCGGAATTGCCCCACGATGCCGTTCCCATCATTACGGGTTTTATTGCCGCTACCGAGGACGGGGAAACCACTACGCTGGGAAGGAACGGCAGTAATTACAGCGCGGCCCTTTTGGCCAATTTCCTGGATGCGGAGGAACTGCAGAATTACACCCATGTCGATGGAATTTTTACTGCCAATCCGGATTATGTGAAGGAGGCCAAGCGAATCAGCAACTTGAGTTATGCAGAGGCGAACGAGATGGCCAACTTTGGAGCCACGATTTTGCATGCCAAGACGATTATTCCGTTGATTGAAAAGAACATTCCGTTGCGGATCCTAAATACCTATAACGACGATAACGAAGGCACTTTGATCAGTGCCAAGGTCAGCAAGGAAGGTATCCGCTCCATTTCGGTCATTGAGGATGTGGCCTTGATCAACCTGGAAGGGCGCGGTTTGTTGGGGAAAGTGGGTATTGATGCCCGTATCTTCAAGACTTTGGAGGCCATCAACATCAGTGTAAGCATTATTTCCCAGGGTTCTTCGGAGCGGGGAATCGGTTTGGTGGTGAAGCGCGACAAGGCGGAACGCGCCAAGCGAGCCTTGGAGAACGAGTTTTCGAGCGATTTCCAGAGTCAGGACATCAATATGATCAAGGTGGTAGCCGACGTATCGGTCATTTCCGTGGTAGGTCAGGATTTGAGCACCTTCCACAAACCTTTCAATGCCCTTATCAAAAACCAGATCGTACCGCTGTTGTTCAACAATACGGTATCGGGTAAAAACGTGAGTTTGGTGGTGCGGAAATCGGACTTGACCAAGGCAGTAAACGTGATGCATGGGCAGATTTTCGGGGTGAGCAAAAAGGTAAATCTGGCGGTTTTCGGTCACGGAAACGTTGGAGGAACACTGATCGACCAGATCTTGAAATCGGCCAAAAATATCGAGGCCCGAAAAGGTATCGATTTGAGAGTCTTCGCCATTGCCAATTCAAGAAAGGTATTGTTGGACGCTAACGGGGTAACAGGTCGATGGAAGACCAACATCCAAAGCAAGGGAAAATCCTATGAGGTCAAGGATGTCATCGAGTTTGCCAAAAGCAATCATCTGGAAAACCTGATCGTCATCGACAACACCGCTAGTCGGGATTTTGTGGCCCATTATTTCGATTTTGTGGAGAACGGCTTCGATGTTGTTTCCTCCAATAAAATTGCCAATACCCTTGGATTCGATTACTATCAATTATTGCGTGAAGAATTGGACAAACACCAAAAGCAATACCTGTACGAGACCAATGTAGGTGCTGGCTTGCCGCTGATTGATACCATAAAATTATTGCATTTGTCGGGCGAAAATATCACCCGTATCAAAGGCGTATTTTCAGGGTCTTTGAGTTATATTTTCAATACCTTTTCTGAGGTGGATGCCCCATTTTCCTCCATTATAAAGGATGCCAAACTAAAAGGCTTTACGGAACCTGACCCTCGGGAAGACCTTTCCGGGAACGATGTGGGCCGAAAGCTGTTAATTCTGGCAAGGGAATTGGATCTGAGCAACGAATTTACTGATATCAACATTGAAAACCTGATTCCGTCGACCTTGGAAAAAGGAGATGTGAATTTCTTTATGGAGCATATGGAGGTGTTGGACGATACCTTCAACGAAATCAAAAGGAACCAAAAACCGAACCATGTATTGCGCTATGTGGGCGACCTGCATGGGGATTTGCAAAAGGAAAAAGGTATCTTGGATGTGAAACTCGTTTCCGTACCCAAGGAAAGTGCCTTGGGGCAGGTAAAAGGGTCTGACTCCATCATCGAAATTTATACCGAGTCTTACGGTGAAAACCCCTTGGTCATCCAAGGTGCCGGTGCAGGTGCCGCGGTGACCGCCCGTGGGGTTTTTGGAGATATTTTACGGATTGCGGAGAAAAGCTGACTTTTAAGGAGAAAAGGAAAAGAGAGAGGAGAAAAGAGAAAAGAGAGAAGAGAGAAGAGAGAAGAGAGAAGAGAGAAGAGAGAAGAGAAAAATGGAAATTGAAAAATGAAAAGTGTTTTTTTGCTAATTGCTAATTGCTAATTGCTAATTGCTAATCGCTAATCGCTAATCGCTAATCGCTAATCGCTAATCGCTAATCGCTAATCGCTAATCGCTAATCGCTAATCGCTAATCGCTAATTGCTAATCGCTAAAAGCCAACAACCAATGAACAAAAAATTCGAAACAAACGCCATACGGAATCAGTTGAAACGCACGGAAAACCTGGAGCATTCCGTACCTATGTACTTAACGTCCAGTTTTGTCTTTGAGGATGCAGAGGACATGCGCGCCTCGTTTGCCGAGGAGAAGGAGCGTAACATCTATTCCCGCTATTCCAATCCCAATACCAATGAGTTTGTGGATAAGGTTTGCCAAATGGAAGGGGCGGAGCAGGGCTTTGCCTTTGCCTCGGGTATGGCGGCCGTATTCTCGACATTGGCGGCCTTGTTGGAGAGTGGCGACCATGTGGTTTCGGCAGCCAGTATTTTTGGGTCTACCCATTCCCTGTTCAACAACTTTTTTCCAAAGTGGAATATTTCCCACAGTTATTTTGATGTACATGATTTGGATTCCATAGAAGGACTCATTCAACCGAATACCAAATTGATCTATGCCGAAACTCCTACCAATCCAGGTGTGGATGTGCTGGATTTGGAAGTGTTGGGCCAGATTTCGAAAAAACATAACGTTTTGTTGGTGATCGATAACTGTTTTGCCTCGCCCTATTTGCAGCAACCTATTAAGTTTGGCGCGGATTTGGTCATTCATTCCGGTACCAAACTAATGGATGGTCAGGGACGCGTCTTGGCAGGTATTACCGTGGGTAAGGCGGAACTGATGGACAAGGTCTACCGCTTCTCCCGTATTACGGGTCCTGCCCTTTCCCCGTTTAACGCCTGGGTATTGAGCAAGAGCTTGGAGACCCTGGCAGTAAGGGTAGATCGGCATTGTGCCAATGCCCTTAAATTGGCCGAATTTTTGGAAACGCACGACCGGGTAAACTGGGTAAAATATCCCTTCTTAAAGTCGCACCCAAAATACGATGTCGCAAAAAAGCAGATGAAGGCCGGTGGCTGTGTGGTCGCCTTTGAGGTAAAGGGCGGACTGGAAGCTGGCCGAAAATTCTTCGATTCCATAAAACTGTTGTCCCTCTCCGCCAATTTGGGGGATTCCCGTAGTATCGTGACCCATCCGGCCTCGACTACCCACAGCAAGCTGTCCGTGGCCGAGCGTGCCGCCAGTGGTATTACCGAAGGTATGGTCCGTATTTCTGTAGGTCTGGAGCATATTGATGATATAATTGCCGATATTTCCCAGGCGTTGGGGTAATTACAAATTCTTCAAAATTGTCAGTTCGAGTGATTTTCACTAGAAAATAGTATCGAGAACATTTTGATTTAAACGTGTCCTTCTCGATACAAAATTACAATGCGATTTCACTCGTAGTGATAAAAGTGTCTTGCCATTCATTTTGAGGGTTCTGGGGTGGTGAAGGAAGTGCGTTTGGAGAACACCAGAGGCTTGAACCACAGCCTATAATTTTCCTTTTTTTCAGGATAAATGGTTACTTTTTTTTGGTAAAAAAACTATATTTAAGGATTCCCCCTGTTTTAAACTTTGGATTCAAAAAGCATTGACAAATCTGTATACTTGTCATGGTCTGATGGTTAATCCTATTCCAAAGGTTTTAACGTAAAGAAGTAACCAATACTAAACTAAATACATGTAACCATGAAAAAGCAATTCGTGCACGCAATCGTCGTTCTATGTGCAATTTCCCAATGCTGGAGTTGTAAGGAATCCCAAGAAATGGAAATGCAATCTGGAAAAGAATATTCGGAGGAAATCAAGGAAATCATCATGGCGAAGAACGCCGAAATAGAAAAGTTGTATGCGGAGGGAATGATCGACTCGGCAGCGACCCATTTTGCCGAGGATTGTATCCAGTTACCGCCCAACCAACCGGCTATCATTGGAAATGAAAATTATAAAGCGGCTTGGAAGCAGAACATGCAATTCGGTACTTGGGAATTTGACCTGAACACCGAAAAGGTAAAAGCCAGTGGTGATTTAGCTACGGAATACGGCTCCTATTCCCTGACCTTTAGTCCTAACGAGAATTCTCCCATTCCGGCCATGGAGGACATGGGGAATTATGTGGTGCTTTGGGAAAAAATCGATGATGATTGGAAGGTTCTGTGGGATGCCCCGGTAAGTTCCGTACCCATGCTTATGCAGGCAACGGATTCTATCCCCAGCCAATAGCTCTCGCTCCCTCACGATTCCAATCGTATGGTCTTAAAAGAGACCATTAATAAAGAAACAAGGTAACTACTGGTTCGTAGGCCATGGTTTTGAATTATGGAAATAATTGTTCCACGGGTATTTTCAATTTTTTTAGGCAGACTAAAATCTCAAATTCCGAGTTGCTTTGGGGAACTGCGGATCGTTTTGTAGTTTGTCGGCTAAAATCATCCTAACATGACCACGTTTGCGGAGAAAGTAATCTCCTTTCATAAATATCTATGCTTTGACGCGCCCCTGGGGGAAAACATCCAGGTGATGAACCCCTTTTCGGAAAATGAAGCGGTGCTCCACATATTGGAGCAATTCTATACCCAATTTTTTAGGGATACTCTGTCTCGACGTATCGTCTTGGGAATCAACCCGGGTAGGCTGGGAGCCGGGGCCACGGGCATTCCCTTTACGGACACCAAACGCCTGGCGGAGGATTGTGGCATAGAAGCGGAAGCCATCCAGACGCATGAGCCGTCTTCGGTCTTTGTCTACGATATGATCAGGGCCTATGGCGGTAGTGAAAAATTTTATAGCCACTATTACATCAATTCCATCTGCCCGTTGGGATTCATTGAAAAGAACAAAAAAGGGAATTGGGTCAATTGCAATTATTACGATTACCCGGAACTGTTTGAAGCCACCAAAGATTTTATCATCACCACCCTAAAGGAACAGATTGCCTTTGGTATCGATACCTCGGTCTGTTACATTCTGGGAAAGAAGAATGCCAAATTTTTCAAGAAGATCAATGATGAGGCCAAGCTGTTCGATTCTTTTGTGGTCTTTGACCATCCAAGGTACATTGTTCAGTATAAACTCAAACAAAAGGAGGCGTATATTGAGCAGTATTTGAGGGGATTAGGGGACTAGTTCCTTGTTTTTTACTATTAATTGTTTTAATTTTTATTTCAACAGCTTCGGCGCAGAAGATGGCAACGACGCTAATTTTGGCCTGTTTTCAAACCATAACTGGTGTAACCTTTGTGCTTACGTATTTTATTCATTTATAGTGGTGGTCACTGCATGTTTATCTTCTTTGGAAGACGTATCTTTATCTTAGAATGCGAAATTCAATCCGTTGAAAATTATGACCGAAACCAAGAACTTTTTCACCACTTATAAGGATGCCGTTTGGAAGAAGGACGCCAAGGCATTGATAAACCTATATAGCCCAGAAATGGTGGCCTTTGATATGTGGGACCAAGGTTTTTATGGTTCATTGAAGGAGTGGATTCCAGAAATGGAGCAATGGTTGGGTTCCCTGGGCGAGGAAAGGGTTCAAGTGGATTTTGATCGTATCAGGCATCATGAGTCGGATGCCCTTGGCTTTGCCAGTGGGTATATTTCCTTCAAGGCTATTGCACCGGATGGAAGGGTTTTGCGGGAAATGATCAATAGGATTTCGGTCGGTTTTACCAAGGAAAATGGTGGTTGGAAGGTAGTCCACCAACATATTTCGGCCCCGGTACGTTCTTCAGACCTTACTGCTGTCCTGGAGCTTTAAATTGGAAAAAAATATAGATGGGACAATTGCATAAAGAATCTTTGTTTCCATAGAACTCTGACGCAACCATTTAAAGAAAAGTACATCTAAATTGAAAAGAATCATTAAGATGCCAATCCGCTATTTTTTAAAGAACCACATCCTTATTTTTCTTTCATTTATATTTTTCTTAGGTTGTTCCAAAGACGATGACAACAGTTCCGATGCACCGGTAGGCAGTTGGACGGTTGCGTACTTTATTACTGACGGCGACCTTAAAATTACCAAGGATGATAATCCCACTTGGCCAGAAGTTAACGATGGAGAAATCACTGCAACATTCGGTGAGCCTGATGGCAAAGCAAAGGGAACATTATCGGGGACCTCAGTAAGCAACTCCTATACTGGAAGTTATACGGCGAAAAGTAATGGGGAACTGACCATTGGTTTCATTGCTTCCACGCTTGCCAATGAACCTGAATGGACATCCTTGTACAACATAGGTGCAGCACAAGAGTTTGAAATTAAAAACGGTAAGCTTTTTATTTATTACAATGACAGATTAAATGCAATTGTCTTTGATCGAAACTAAAGCTTTATTTTAGGTCCGAACCCAGACCGATAAATTCTCAATGCATGATTTTTCTCATGTTTTAAATGCTGTATCAGGGCCATCTTTGTGCCCTTAAAACAGAATCCATGAACATAGTAAGTAAGGAAGAAGCCGTTGGAATCATAAAATCTGGGGACCGAGTCTTTATACAGGGTGCCGCCATGACACCCATTACCCTCATCGATGCCCTGTGCGACAGGTATTTGGAACTTAAAGATGTAGAGATTATTTCCATCCATACGGAAGGGGATGCCAAATATACCGTGGAACCCTACAGCCAAAGTTTTAAGATGAACAGTTGTTTTGTGGGGCGGAATGTGCGAAGCGCCGTAAACAGTAGCTTGGGCGATTATATCCCTATTTTTTTGAGCGAAATCCATCTGCTGTTCCGTCAAGGAATTTTGCCCTTGGATGTGGCCATCGTGCAGGTCTCCCCTCCAGATGTACATGGTTATTGCTCTCTTGGTGTTTCGGTCGATGTGGCCCTCTCGGCCATTGAAACGGCCAAAAAGGTAATCGCCCAGATAAACCCTTTTGTACCCAGGACGCATGGCGACGGTATTATCCATATCAAGGACATCGATTGTGCCATTGCCGTGGAAAGTCCCATACATATTCATAGGCTCACCGAGGTTTCCCCCGTGGAGGCAGAAATAGGAAAACATGTGGCCGCACTCATCGAGGATGGGGCTACCCTGCAAATGGGCATCGGGAGTATTCCCAATGCGGTTCTCAACAATTTGGGGAACCACATACATCTGGGCATCCATACGGAAATGTTTACGGACGGTATTTTGCCCCTAATCGAAAAGGGTGTAATTACAGGCGAAAAAAAGAAGGTAAAAACGGGCAAGATCGTCACCTGTTTTGCCGTAGGCTCACAAAAACTGTATGATTTTGTGGACGACAATCCATTGGTACATTTTAAGGAAGCGGCGTATACCAACGATACGGCGATCATCCGAAAAAACCCAAAAGTAACGGCCATCAATAGTGCTATCGAAATCGATTTGACCGGACAGATTTGCGCCGATACCATAGGAAACCGACAATTTTCCGGGGTAGGGGGACAAATGGATTTCATTAGGGGCGCTTCCCTTTCCAAAGGAGGGAAACCCATTTTTGCGATGCCCTCCGTGACGGCCAAGGGAATTTCCAAAATCACCCCGTATTTGAAGCAAGGGGCCGGCGTTACCACCACCCGCGCCCACGTGCATTATGTAGTGACGGAATATGGTACCACCAATCTCTTCGGGAAAAACCTGAAGGAAAGGGCAAAGTCGCTCATAGCAATTGCACATCCGGACCATAGGGAGGAACTGGAACGCGCGGCTTATGAGCGTTTTAGAAGTTGATGTACATGATACCCATCGAAACCCAAAGACTCCATATCCAAGAGGCAACCCTAGCCGATGCCGATTTCATTTATGAACTTTTGAACAGTCCAACGTGGTTGGAACACATTGGCAATCGGGGGATACGGACTTCTGCCGATGCGGAGGCGTATATTCAAAATAGCTTGTTGGCATCCTATCGGGATTATGGCTTCGGACTTTGGAAGGTTTCTGTAAAGGATACCAATGTGCCTTTGGGTATCTGCGGATTTTTAAAAAGGGATTATCTCGATGCACCCGATATCGGATTTGCCCAATTACCCCAATTTGAAGGCTTTGGCTATATGTTGGAAGCGTGCCGCTCCGTCATGGACTATGGTGTATCGGCACTGAACTTCCCAAAAGTGCTGGCGGTGACAACATCCAATAATGTACGCTCCCAAAAACTGCTGTCAAAACTGGGTTTTTCGGAGATCGGCACCGTGCAGCCTTCGAACAAAGAAACGCCTTTTCGATTGTATTCCAATCCCTAGGAGGTAATCCGCTAATTACCCCAGCAGTTCCCGTTGCTTTAAAAAGGGTTGTTTGTACGAGCGTTTTCCGGTCGCCTTGTACATGGCATTCGCCAAGGCGGCAAAAATAGGAGGGAAGGAAGGTTCCCCCAATCCCGTAGGATGGATGTCACTTTCCACAAAGTGCACATCGATTTCCTTGGGCGCCTCGCGCATGCGGATTATGCGATAGGTATCAAAGTTCCGTTGGTCCGGCACACCGTCCTTAAAGGAAATTTCCCCGTAGAGGGCATTGCCTATTCCGTCCACGATACCGCCCTCGGCCAGATTCGTTGCGGCATCCGGGTTGACCACGATTCCACAATCGATTGCGCAGGTTACCTTTTGAACGACCGGTTCATTGTTTTCCCACGTCAGGTCCAATACCTGGGCCGCATAGGAATTATGGCAGAAATAGGCGGCCACGCCTCGGGCCACGCCGTCCCTATTGGACCAATTGGACTTTTCCTTTACGAGTTTCAATACGCCGGCATAGCGGTGGGCCTCATAATCATTATTTTCCCCAACGGGATTGTGCTGGGCGCGTTCCAATAGTTCCAACCTAAAGTCTATGGGGTCCTTACCAGCGGCTTCGGCCACTTCATCCAGGAAGGACTGTTCTGCACAGGCGATAAAATTGGAGCTGGGTGCCCTAAAGGAACCTACGGTCAGGTTGGTGTCAATGGTCCAATCTTCCGCCAGGTAATTTTCAACGGCTCCTGCGGGAAAACGGTTTTCATGCAGGGGACTCTGAGGAATTCCACCCGTTTTTACGTGAAAGCCAATGAGGTTGTTATCGGCATCCAGTGCCGCCCGAAAGGTAGCCCTGTAGGAGGGTCGGTAAATACCATTGGTCATATCGTCCTCGCGGGAATACACCAATTTTACAGGGGCCTTCATTTTCTGGGAAATAAGGGCCGCTTCCACGAGCCAATGTGCATAGGACCTTCGGCCATACCCACCGCCCAAACGGGTCATCTGTATCTCTATATTTTCAATGGGCATGCCCAATCGGGCCGAAAGGGTCTGTTCCGTTAGTTCAGGTTTTTGCAACGGACCAATGAGCAAGGCTTTATTATCGGAAACATCTGCAAAAAAGTTCATGGGCTCCATGCAATTGTGCGCCAAGAAAGGGGCCGTATAGGTTGCTTCGATAACCTTGGCTGCATTCTTAAAGGCATTTTCGGGATTTCCGTCCCTACGTTTCACCGTCGCTTTTTTGGAAGCGATGGCTTCCATCTCAGCATAGTGTTTGGCTGTGCTTTCCAGTCCGCCCGGGGTGTATTCCTCCCATTTTCTGCCAAACCGGTTTCGGGTCTCCGTAATACCTTCAATGGGTTCACATTCAATTTTCAGTGCTTTTTTGGCCTGCATCACCTCCCAAGTAGAGTTTCCAACAACAACCGCTACCTCGTTGAACGTTCGCGTATCGAAGAAGGCTTTCTCATAGTCGTCATTAAATACCTTGATGGTAAAGATGGATTTGATACCGGGCATGTTTTTTGCCTCGCTGTCATCAATGGATTTTAGTTTGAGCCCAAATGCCGTTGGCGTTACGATCATGGCGGTCAGCATGCCCTCTTTATAGGTGTCTACTCCAAATAAAGGTTTACCCGTAACGATTTTGTGGCCGTCCACATTTTTTTGGGATGTACCAATAATGGTGAAATCCTTGATTTCCTTTAATTGCACTTCTTCGGGCACATTCATAGTTGCCGCAGCGGATGCCATTTCGCCATAGGAAGCACTTTTGTCACTTTCGGTATGTGTTAAAATGCCATTACGTGCACTGATTTCTTCTGATGGTACTTGCCAATCTTGGGCCGCCGCAGCAATCAACATGGCCTTAGCGGAGGCACCGGCCATACGCAGCCCTTCCCAACCCCTGCGAATGGATTGGCTTCCACCCAAAAATTGAAGTGTAAAAGCCGCCGTATCCAAGGGTGCCTGCTCCACGATTACATCCTTCCAATCCACGCCCAGCTCATCCGCAACAATCATGGGCATGGAGGTCTTTACATTTTGACCTCCCTCCGGATTAGGTGATAGAATGGTCACCTGACCATTGTCCGCTATTCTTAAATATCCGTTGATTTTAAACCATTCCTTTGGTAGTTGGTTCACTTCTTCCGCTGACATTTTGCAGGATGCTAACCAGCTAAAGCCCAGTACCATTCCACCACCGGCCAAGGCACTACTTTTTATAAATGATCGACGTCCAATTTTGGTTTTAACGATGGTCACTTATTCAGATATTTTAGATTCGTTTTGAGCATTATCCTACTAATGGCGGTTTGTCCGTTATAAAGGGTTGATGATAATGTCTTCTGCCCGTAGCCTTATACAATGCATTCGCCAAGGCCCCCATAATGGGAGGAAATGGCGGTTCGCCCATGCCTGTTGGGTCTATGTCATTTTTCACAAAGTGCGTTTCAATGGATTTTGGTGCTTCGCTATGTCGAATCAATCGATAACGGTCAAAGTTGTTCTGTTCTGGAGTACCGTCCTTAAAGGTAAGGCCACTGTACATAGCATGGCCAATTCCGTCAATAGCTCCCCCTTCGGATAGGTTCGATGCCGCATCGGGGTTTACCACAATACCACAATCGATGGCAGCCGTAACTTTTTGAACGACGGGTTTGTTATTTTCCATGACCATATCCAATACCTGGGCAACGTAACTGTCGTGGCAGAAATAGGCTGAAACCCCTCTGTGAACTCCCGCTTCGGATTGGCCCCAATTCGCTTTTTCTTTTACCAATTCCAGCACCCCTGCATATCGGGCCGCGTCATAATCGTTGGATTCCTTTTCCCCGACCGGGTTCTCTTGGGCTCGTTTTAGTAGTTCCAATCTGAAATCGATGGGATCCTTGCCCATTTCCTCGGCCAGTTCATCCAAAAAGGACTGTTCCGCCCCGGCGATAAAATTGGAGCGTGGCGCTCTAAATGCACCGGTGGTAATGTTGGAATTAAGGGTAAAGTCTTCAGCTAAATAATTGTCAATGGCTCCGGCAGGGAATCGATTGGCGAATACTGGGCTTTCCGGAATTCCACCTCCCTTTACATGAAAGGCTATCAATTTATTATCTGCGTCCAAGGCCGCACGATAGGTGGCATAATACGCTGGGCGATAAATCCCTTGCGTCATATCATCTTCCCGACTATAGACCAATTTCACGGGAGCTTTCATTTTTTTGGATATCAAGGCGGTCTCCACCATAAAATGGCCATAAAGCCTCCTACCAAAACCACCTCCTTGTCGCGTCATTTGAATATCAATGCTTTCCAAGGGTAATCCTAAAACTTCGGAAACGGCGGGTTCCATCCATTCTGGGGTTTGTGTAGGACCTAATAACTCCGCATGGTCTTCCTTTACATGTGCAAAGAAATTCATGGGTTCCATGGTATTGTGTGCCAAAAACGGACAACTATAACTCCGCTCAATAATTTTGGCGGCATTTTTAAAGGCGGTTTCAGGATCGCCATCTTTGCGTGTTACCTTTCCTTTGGAAGTCACCAATTCCTTTAATTTGGTGGTAAGGGTCTCCGAATCTTCCATACCGGCGGGAAAGTTAACTTCCATATCATTGCCGAACATGGTTACGGTTTCTGTAATATCGGAAGCGTTTTCCCATTCGATATTCAAAGCTTTCTTGGCCTGAAATACCTGCCAAGTGCTTTCCCCTACCACAGCGATCAACTCATTGAAGGCCGTAAAGTGAAAGGTATTTTTTTTGTAATCTTCATCGTATAGTTTGATGGAAAAAATATCATGAATTCCTGGCATCTGCTTGGCAGACTCCGCATCAAAGGATTTTAGTTTCATGCCAAAGGCAGGCGGATGAACCAATGAGGCGATCAACATACCTTCCCGCTGTACGTCCAATCCAAATAGGGGTTGGCCCGTTACTATTTTTTTGCCATCCACATTTTTACGTGATGTTCCGATAATGGAAAAATCTGCAATCTCCTTTAATTCTATTTCTTCGGGCACTTCCAAGCTCGCCGCAGCTGAAGCCATTTCGCCATATCCGGCGGAATTGCCGCTTGCTTCGTGTGAAAGAACACCTGCAATAGCGGTAATTTCTCCAGCGGGCACCTGCCACGCCTGTGCCGCTGCATTTTTAAGCATCTGTCTGGCGGTGGCTCCCGCCATACGTAGGTTTTGCCAAGAACTGCTTATCGATCTACTGCCGCCGGCCACCTGCCAACTATACAGATTTGTATTTAAGGGTGCTTGCTCAACGACCACATTTTTCCAGTCAACCTCCAGTTCGTCCGCAACGATCATGGGCATCGAGGTCCGAACGTTTTGTCCAATTTCGGGATTGGGAGACATGATGGTAACTACCCCGTTGTCCCCAATTTTTAAGTAGCCATTGATTTCATACCATTCCTTTGGCATTTCAGGTTCGATGGCCATGGCCACGGCCTCAGCTCCTTTTGGTTTACAGGAATTCAACCAACTGAATCCAAGGATAAGGCCGCCTCCAGCGACGCTGGTATTCCTAATAAATCCGCGTCTTCCCAATGTTGTTTTTATGTGTGTCATGGTCCTATGAAGTTTGAGTGCTATTGGCAGCCATTTTAACGGCTTTCTTAATTCGTGTATACGTGCCGCAGCGGCAGATGTTTCCGTTCATGGCATTTTCAATTTCTACGTCCGAAGGGTTAGGATTTCTCTTGAGCAAGGCAGAAGCTGTCATAATCTGACCTGCCTGACAATACCCACATTGGGGAACATCCACTTCCAACCAAGCTTCCTGTACCGGATGGTCTCCATTTTCTGAGAGCCCTTCTATGGTGGTGATTTCTTGGTCACCAACAGAGGATATGGGTAATTGGCATGACCTTACCGCGTTGTCGCCTAGGTGAATGGTACAGGCCCCACATTGGGCAATACCACAGCCGTATTTGGTTCCTACCATTTGCAAATGATCGCGAAGGACCCAAAGCATGGGTGTTGATGGGTCTACATCTACTTGCTGAGACGTACCGTTGATTTTTAATGAGAATGCTGCCATAATTTTTGATAAGTTGTTGTTCTTGTTGAAATTACAAAATATTGATATACAAAGGGAAAACTAAGGTAGGGAAGTTCAAAATAAAGAAGGTTATATGACTTTTAGCTTTGGTTGGCGTGGAATTAAAAAAGTGTTACCGAAAAAAACTTCGATAACACTTTTCAAATTTACGGCCGTGGGGTCGTAACGGTAATACCTAGCAATTATAGGCTAAGCAATATACTATCCCACTATTTCCTTTTCAAGAATAAAGGGTTGATTGTAGACGCGTTTTCCGGTTGCCTTATACATGGCATTCGCCAATGCCCCGATAACAGGTGGCAACGAAGGTTCTCCAAGTCCGGTAGGGTCTATACCGTTATCAACAAAATAGGACTCTATCTGTTTGGGCGCCTCGCTATTTCTAATTAAATGATAGGAGTCGAAGTTCTGCTGCTGCGGAACCCCGTTCTCAAAGGTCATTTGAGAATAAGTAGCATGTCCAATACCGTCTATGATACCCCCTTCAATCTGATTTTTGGCACTGATTGGATTGATTACGATTCCACAATCCACGGCACAAACAACCTTTTCTACCATAGGTTTGTTACCGTCCATGGTAAGATCCAATACTTGGGCTACATAGGAATTGTGGCAGTAATAGGCGGATACTCCCCTGGCTTTACCATTATCCAAACCGTCCCAATTGGCTTTTTCCTTAACTAATTTTAAAACACCGGCATAGCGTTCGGGGTCGTAATCATTTTTCTCAGGTGGTCCAACGGGGTCTTTTATCGCCTTGTCGAACAATTCCAAACGGAATTCGATAGGGTCTTTACCGGCCAATTCGGCTACCTCGTCCATAAAGGACTGCTCTGCACCGGCCATAAAGTTAGACCTAGGTGCTCTCCATGCCCCTGTCGTAATTTTGGTCTGTAGGCTTGTCTTTTCAGCTAAATAATTATCTACCGCTCCCGCAGGGAATCTATTTTCAAAAACTAAATCATCATTAGTTCCAACTCCCTTCACAGACCAAGCTATTAGATTGTTATCCTTGTCCAATCCTGCCTTGAACCTCACTTTGTAGGCAGGGCGGTAGGTTCCTTGGGTCATGTCGTCCTCTCGGGTATACACCAATTTGATCGGAGCCTGTACTTTTTTGGAAATAACGGCTGCCTCTACACCAAAGTGTCCGTAGAGCCTACGTCCAAATCCACCACCCATACGAGTCATGCCAACATCTATTTTATCAATGGGCAATCCTAACACAGAGGATAAGGTCTTTTCCAAAAACTCAGGAGTCTGTATAGGACCTTTGACTTCGGCCTTATCCGCAGTTACGTTAGCAAAAAAGTTCATGGGCTCCATTGTATTGTGGGCCAAAAATGGAGCACTATAGGTTCGCTCGATGACTTTGGCCGCACCTTTAATGGCCTTGTTAAAATCCCCATCGCTACGAGCTGGTTCTTTTGCGGGAGCATCCAACAATTTTGCTAGATCGTCCTCATAGCTTTCGGTACTTTCCAAGTTAGATGGGCTTTCCCATTCCACTTTTAAAGCTTTTTTGGCCTGCATGCACTGCCACGTACTTTCACCCACAATTGCAACTAGTTGTGGTATTCCACCTCCATCGGACCACTGTTTTTCAACCCCTTCTGGATATACATCAACAGGGAAAACATCTATAATTCCCGGCATGGATTTGATTGATTCGGCATCCATTGATTTAAAGGTTTGCCCAAAAGCCTCAGGATGCACTATCATGGCTGTAAGCATACCTTCCTCTTGGACATCGATTCCGAACAATGGTTTTCCAGTAACTATTTTTGGTCCGTCAACATTTAATCTGTCCGTACCTATTATCGTAAAATCATTTATGTCCTTTAACTCAACTTCTTCCGGAACTTCAATATTTTCTGGTGGGTCATTGGGAGAAGCTACACCCACCGCTGCAGATGCCATTTCACCATAACCGGCCGATTTGTTGCTAGCTTTGTGGTAGAGCGTTCCGTTGGATGTGGTCACCTCTTCCAAGGGGACCTCCCAAGCTTTGGCAGCAGCCTGTCTCAACATTTTTCTCGCTGTAGCACCAGCCATACGCAACCCTTCCCATCCTGCTCGGATGGATTGGCTTCCGCCGGCCAACTGTCTCTGGAAAACATCCAAATTTAGCGGCGCCTGTTCCACAATGACGTTTTTCCAATCTACGTCCAATTCATCGGCCACAATCATAGGCATGGCCGTTTTTACGTTCTGTCCGATTTCTGGATTGGGAGACATGATTGTTACCAATCCATTATCACCAATTTTTAGAAAACCATTGATGTCAAACCATTCTTTTGGAAGGCTGTTCACTTCTTCGGGGGTCATTTTACAAGAGGCGAGCCAACTAAAACCCACCATCATACCACCACCGGCAAGTGCCGAAGTTCTTATAAAAGATCGTCTTCCTATTTTTGTTTTTACGAGTGTCATTTTTTTTGATTTTTTTGGTGCTTTGTACGAGTCATGCATTCTGAGTCTCTGAGACTGCCATTTTTATGGCTTTCTTGATGCGTACATAAGTTCCACATCTACAAATGTTTCCGTTCATAGCCGTTTCTATTTCTTCATCGCTGGGGGAAGGATTTCGCTTTAGTAGGGCCGTTGCACTCATGATTTGACCGGCTTGACAGTAGCCACATTGTGGAACATCTATCTCTAGCCATGCTTTTTGTACTGGATGATCGCCGTTTTCAGAAAGTCCTTCTATGGTTGTAATTTCTTGGTCGCCAACAGAGGAAACAGGTAATTGGCACGAACGAATCGCGTTATCTCCCAAGTGAACAGTGCAGGCACCACACTGGGCAATGCCGCAACCATATTTTGTTCCCACCAATTTAAGATGGTCCCTGAGCACCCATAACATGGGTGTGCTATCGTCTACATCGACCTCTAGGGTCTTTCCATTTATCTTTAAGCTGAATTTTGACATAGTGAGTTTGTTTTGAATCGGATGCTTCAAGTTACTAAATATTTATATGTAATGGAACAAGTATTGTCTTAGATTAACATTTTTTTATTTTGATATTGGCCATAGAAAGAGTCTGTTAACTGAACTCACACGTAACTGGCTATCAGTGTTATTTCAGTTTACGTTTCTATCGACTAAATCGCTACACCAAATTTCTCAACCTTAATTTTAATTATCTTTGAAATATGCTTTCCAAGAAGACAAAATACGGATTAAAGGCCCTTGCATATTTGGGAAACCAAAAAAATCGAAAACCCGTCCAGATTTCCGAAATAGCGGAGCATGAGAATATATCCCAAAAGTTTTTGGAAAGTATTCTCCTAAGCCTACGTAAATCTGGATTTTTGAGTTCCAAAAAAGGTAAGGGTGGTGGATATTACCTCTTGAAGGACCCAGACCAAATATATATGACCGATGTTATGCGGGTACTGGAAGGGCCTATTGCCATGGTACCTTGTGTAAGCCTTAATTTTTACGAAAGCTGTGACGATTGCCCGGACGAAAGGACATGCTCCGTCCACAAATTGATGCTCCAAGTTAGGGACAGTGCCTTGGCGGTATACCGAAACAATACCTTACAGGATATTCTTTGCAATCAACCCAAAGACGAGAAATAAGCTTGCCCATTTAAACCTCTTGTTGGAAATATCTCAATTTAACCCCTGTTTTGTTAATAATCTACTAATTCTATAGGGTAATTATAAATTTTAAGGATTTCATTGGTGATAGGTAAAAATTAAATTCTATTTTTGAAAACTCTACTAATTAAGTAGGGTAATAAAATTTACAATTTAAGATGATTGCAGATCAACTTGTTTTAGATAAGAAAACCACAAAAACGACCTACGCGGAGGATAAAAAATCCGAAAAGCCTATACGAAGTATTGCCAAGGCATTTAGCTGGCGTATCATAGGAACTCTGGACACACTTGTTATTTCGTACATTCTTACAGGTAAGATTTCAATTGCGGCATCCATAGCGTCAATAGATTTTGTCACGAAAATGATTCTCTATTTTTTTCATGAAAGGTTGTGGAACTTAATAAAATGGGGCAAATAAAAAAGGTATGGCATTATCAACATCTCAAATTCAACAATTGAACGCCCAATTCAAGGGTATACCACCAGAGGAAATAATCTCTTGGGCCGTGAAACACGGTAATACCCCGGTGGTTACTACCAATTTTCGGCCTTATGAAGTCGCTATTTTACATGCGGTATCCCAAGTAAGTCAGGACATTCCCGTGATTTGGTGTGATACGGGGTACAATACCCCAAAGACTTACAAACACGCGGAGGAGCTAATTGAAAGGTTACAATTGAACATCAAATTATATGTTCCCAGACAGACCTCTGCCCATAGGGATGCCATAATGGGAATTCCACAAATAGATGATCCACGACATGAGGAATTTACCAAGCAAGTGAAATTGGAACCTTTCGCCAGGGCCATGGCCGACTTTAAACCAGATGTTTGGTTTACGAACTTGCGCAAAGGTCAGACAGCTTTGCGTGATAGTTTGGATATATTAAGTTTGAGCAAGGACGGGGTGCTAAAAGTGAGTCCTTTCTATCATTATAATGACACCCAATTAGACACCTATTTAAGGAAGTTCGATCTTCCCAATGAACATAACTATTTTGATCCCACCAAGGTTTTGGCCAATAGGGAGTGCGGATTACATACATAAAGAATACCTATGGAAGTAAAAGAATTGGAAGTGCCAGTTGAAATCGGTGAGAATACCGCCCATATCAATGCCCTAGAAAATGAGGCCATTTATATTTTGAGGGAGGTAGCGGCACAATTTGAAAAACCGGTTTTATTGTTTTCGGGAGGAAAGGACTCGATTACTTTGGTAAGGTTGGCCCAAAAGGCCTTCTGGCCCGCTAAAATTCCTTTTCCCTTGATGCATATTGATACCGGACATAATTTTCCCGAGACCATAGAATTTAGAGATCGTTTGGTTAAGGAACTGGGATTGGAACTTATTGTTAGAAATGTCCAGGACTCCATTGACCAAGGAAAGGTCAAGGAAGAGTCTGGAAGATATTCCAGTAGAAACAGTTTGCAGACAACGACGCTGTTGGATGCTATTGAAGAGTTTAAGTTCGATGCTTGTATTGGAGGTGCCCGTAGGGATGAGGAAAAAGCAAGGGCCAAGGAAAGGATATTTTCTGTTCGTGACGATTTTGGACAATGGGACGAAAGAAACCAAAGACCGGAATTGTTCGATATGTTGAACGGTCAGATCGAGTTGGGTCAGAACGTACGCGTGTTCCCTATTTCCAATTGGACAGAGCTGGATGTTTGGTCCTATATAAAGGATGAAGGAATAGAGATTCCTTCCATCTATTTTGCACATAAGCGCAAGACCTTTCTTAGGGACGGTATGATATGGTCGGCCGAAGATGGAATTGTATTCAGGGACGAGGATGAGGTTGTGGAAGAACGGATGGTTCGTTTTAGAACGGTAGGTGATATGTCCTGTACGGCGGCCGTTCTTTCGGATGCCATTAGTATAGATAAGGTGGTAGCCGAAATTAGGGATTCTTCCATTTCAGAACGAGGTGCCCGTATAGACGACAAACGTTCCGAAGCGGCCATGGAAAAAAGAAAACAACAAGGATATTTTTAGAATTTTCTTTTGAAAATTCTGCCGTTGGCTAATAGCTATCGGATATAAATCAAATAATAATTAATGGCCAGCAGCTAAAACCTAATGGCTAACCGCATAAAAATGGAAGTACTAAAAATAGCAACGGCAGGTAGTGTGGATGATGGTAAAAGTACCTTGATTGGAAGGATACTTTACGATACCAAATCCTTGACTTCGGATAAACTCGAAGCCATAGAAAGGACCAGTAAGCAAAAAGGATACGATTATTTGGATTTTTCCTTGGCTACGGATGGTTTAGTGGCTGAAAGAGAACAGGGAATTACCATAGATGTAGCCCATATCTATTTTTCCACGGCTAAGAAAAGCTACATTATTGCCGATACCCCAGGACATGTTGAATATACCCGAAACATGGTAACGGGTGCCTCTACCTCTCAGGCGGCCATCATTTTGATTGATGCCCGCAAAGGGGTCATTGAGCAAACCAACAGGCATTTTTTCATCAATAATCTTCTACGTATAAAGGAAGTAGTGGTGGCCATCAATAAAATGGATCTGGTCGATTTTTCGGAGGAACGATACAATGAAATTAAGGCCGATTTTGAAAAACTGATGGAGAAACGGGATTATGCCGATCAAAAAATCACGTTTGTTCCGGTCAGTGCCCTTAAGGGTGATAATGTCGTAAATAAATCCGAAAATACATCTTGGTATAAGGGGGAAACTTTATTGGAGCATTTGGAAGCTTTGGATCTTGCAGCGGTTTCCAATGTGGGCACGCCTCGTTTTCCCGTGCAGTATGTTATCCGTCCAAAAACAGAGGAGCATCATGATTTTAGGGGCTTTGCAGGTAAGGTCTACGGAGGTGAGTTGAGTGTGGGTGATGAGGTAGTTGCCCTACCTTCACAGACAAGGTCTAAAATCAAGGACATTTATGTTTACGATAAAAAATATAAAACGGCTTCCAGAAGGTCATCTGTAACCATTACGTTGGAAGACGAAATTAATCTGAGCCGGGGTGATATGTTGGTCAAGGCCAATGACCTCCCAACAATAGAAAAGCAATTTACAGCTACCATTTCCTGGATGGATTCCAAGCCGTTGGCGGCAGGGAACAAATATGTGGTTCAGCATGGGGTCAATAAGGTATTGGCCAAGGTTGATCAGGTGCATCATAAAATTGCACCGGATTATTCCGGAGTGGATGCCGAAGCCCAGTCGTTGGGTATGAACGATATTGCGGAGGTGAGTTTTAGGTTAAACAAACCTATTTTTTACGATAAGTTCAAAAATCATAGGACCAATGGTTCTTTTATTCTCATCGATACACAATCAAATAATACGGTAGGAGCCGGGTTTATAAGTTAGTCGTAATCCTGAATTAAATGTTGAATATAATTTTAAATTAAAACATATTAATCCGATAGGATTTATATTATTATTAAAGCAGCAGGACAAGATCATATAAAAAATAGCAATGCAAAGTTTTAGAACAGAAATAGAAAATCCGATTGTTGAAAAGGACATCCTAGAGTTGGAACGAAAGATTCATGAGTTCCACGGCGGTAAGTTGGATGAGGAGAAATTTCGAAGTCTTCGTTTGGCCAGGGGAGTTTATGGACAGCGTCAACCAGGGGTTCAAATGATCAGGATTAAGTTGCCTTACGGAAAGGTAACATCTAAACAATTGCATCGTATTTGTGAGGTTTCGGACGAGTATTCCAGAGGTAGGCTCCATATTACGACCAGACAGGATATCCAAATTCATTATGTGGATTTGAACAGGACTCCTGAACTCTGGGCGGAGTTGGAAAAGGATGATATTACCCTCAGGGAAGCCTGTGGTAATACGGTACGCAATGTAACGGCCAGTGAAACCGCAGGCATCGATATAAACGAGCCTTTTGATGTATCGCCCTATGCCCACGCCCTTTTTCAATATTTTTTGAGAAATCCCGTGAGTCAGGAAATGGGACGAAAGTTTAAGGTTTCCTTTTCCGCTTCGGATGAAGATACCGGACTTTCCTACATGCACGACCTTGGTTTTATTGCCAAAATCAAAGAAGGTATTAAAGGTTTTAAAGTGATGCTTGGTGGGGGATTGGGGTCACAACCGAGGCATGCAGATGTTTTATATGAGTTTTTGCCTTCGGATAAAATAATTCCTCTGATGGAAGTAGTGGTCCGTGTTTTTGACCGCTTTGGAGAACGAAAAAGCAGGGCAAAAGCCAGAATGAAGTTCTTATTAAAAGATGTAGGCTTGGATGGTTTTAGAAAACTGATCGATGAAGAATGCAAGGCAATTCCCTTTAAAACCTATCCCATTGATGCCTTGGAATACCCTAAAATAAAAGTTTCCGAGCTCGAAGCTCCAAAAGTAGAAATTGACGATATCAAGGAATTTGAAAAATGGAAGTCTACCAACATCCTACCACAGAAACAAGATGGTTTTGTGGCGATAGGAATTAAGGTTCTTTTGGGAGACTTTTATACGGAAAAGGCCAGATTGTTAGCGGATTTGGTACAGAACTATGCTGCGGGTGAATTCCGGTTGACTTTGCGCCAAAATATATTGATTCCCTATGTAAGAGAGGATGCCATTCCATTTTTCTTCGCGGAACTAAAAAAACTAGGCTTTGCTGAAGCCGGTTATAATAAGGCCTTGGATATTACCGCCTGTCCCGGAACGGATACCTGCAATCTGGGTATTGCGAGTAGTACGGGAATAGCGGAGGAGTTGGAACGGGTAATAAAAGCAGAATATCCACAATATATTGAAAATCCAGATGTGGTCATTAAAATAAGCGGATGCATGAACGCCTGTGGACAGCACAATATGGCCAATATTGGTTTCCAAGGAATGTCCGTTAGAACTAAGGATAAATTGGTGGCCCCTGCCTTACAGGTATTATTGGGAGGTGGAAACGATGGAAATGGAAATGGACGGTTTGCGGATAAAGTAGTTAAGGTGCCTAGTAAGCGAGGACCTGAAGCCTTACGATTGATATTGGACGATTTTGATGCTAACGGCAATGGAAAATCCTTTCCCGATTATTATGCCGAAAAAGGACAAATGTATTTCTACGATTTCTTGACCCATTTATCCAATGTCGATGATCTAACTGCCGATGATTTTGTTGATTGGGGAAATACCGAAAGATATGAGAAAGCTATCGGTGTGGGAGAATGTGCCGGGGTAGTCATCGATTTGATTGCGACATTGCTTTTTGAAAGTAAGGAAAAGATTCAGAATGCCCAGGAGAAATTTGAGGAGGAAAAATGGGCGGCCAGTATTTATTATGCTTATTCCTCTATGGTTAATTCGGCCAAGGCCTTATTGACGTCAGAAAATACCAAAGTGAACACCCACGCCAGTATTATCAAGGATTTCGATGAGAAGTTTGTTGCCAATGGTAGAATCGAGGTTTCGGGTGGTTTTGAGAACATGGTTTTGCAAATCAACAAAAATGAGCCCACGAAAGAATTTGCGACTTCCTATTTGAAAAATGCAAGATTGTTTTTAGAAACCGTTGAAAAGTATAGGGAACGAGAATTAGCGCAGGTTTAAAATGCAGTTTAATAAACAAACCAATCAAAAAACAATCGCAGCGGCAGTAAACACTCCCTTCCAAACGGGGGGGAGGTTAACTGTTGTGGGAGCAGGACCAGGTGACCCTGAATTGATTACCGTTAAGGCAATAAATGCCCTTCAAAGCGCCGATGTAGTTTTGTATGATGCTCTTGTTAACGAAGAGCTTTTACAATATGCCCCAAAGGCAGAAATGATATTCGTTGGAAAAAGAAAAGGTTGTTACACCTATCAACAGGACCAAATAAATGAGTTGATTGTTTCCAGAGCAAAATCCCACGGACACGTAGTCCGGTTAAAAGGGGGTGATCCCTTTGTTTTCGGCCGTGGTGCGGAGGAAATGGAATTTGCAGCTTCCCACGGTCTGGAAACGGCAATGGTTCCTGGAATTTCGTCCAGTTTAAGTGTGCCGGCCTACCAAAATATCCCAGTTACCAAAAGAGGGGCTTCGGAGAGTTTTTGGGTCATTACGGGAACTACAAAACAGCATAAATTATCAGGAGACTTAGCCTTGGCAGCTAAAAGTAATGCTACGGTTGTCATTCTCATGGGAATGTCCAAATTACCCGAAATTGTTTCTTTTTTTAAAAAGGAAGGGAAGGACGAAACAGCTATTGCCATTATCCAAAATGGTACTTGGAAAGACGAGAAAATAGCGGTAGGGACTATTTCCAATATAGAAGACGAAGTAAAGAAGAATAGGTTGTCCAATCCTGCCATTATTATTATTGGTGAAGTGGTTGGACATCGGCAAAAGCTTGTCGAAATAAAAAAACGATATGTAAATAGTAAAGAGTTAAAAGTTCTAAGTGAATAGATAAAAGATTTTTTTACCTAAACAGCTAACTCCTAACCACTAAATCCTAATTAAGAAGTATGATAAAAACAGATATTGTAATCATAGGTGCAGGCCCAACAGGATTATTTACCGTATTTGAAGCAGGACTGCTAAAATTAAAATGCCATCTTATCGATGCATTGCCACAGCCTGGTGGTCAGTGCTCGGAGATTTATCCCAAAAAACCGATTTATGATATTCCAGCTTTTCCGGAAATATTGGCGGGTACATTAGTGGATAATCTTATGGAACAGATAAAGCCATTTGAAGCCGGATTTACCTTGGGAGAACGGGCGGAAACCTTGGACAAACAAGAAGATGGCTCCTATATAGTTACCACGAACAAAGGTACACAGCACCATGCACCCGTTGTGGTGATTGCAGGCGGTTTGGGCTCTTTCGAGCCAAGAAAGCCTCCCATTTCCAATATTGTGGATTTTGAGGATAAAGGCGTGGCCTATATGGTTAAGGACCCGGAGGTCTATCGTGGTAAAAAGGTGGTTATTGCCGGTGGAGGAGATTCTGCCCTAGACTGGGCCATTTTCTTGGCCGATGTCGCTTCGGAAGTATCCTTGGTTCACCGTAGAAATGAATTTCGAGGAGCCTTGGACTCTGTTGAGAGAGCATCGGAATTGGCCAAATTGGGTAAAATAAAATTATTCACGGAAGCCGAGGTTAAAAAATTATATGGCGATGAGAAGTTGGAAGCCGTTGTCATCAAACATAACGACGCCGAAAAGGGTGAAACCTACCTAGAAGTGGATAATTTTATTCCGCTTTTTGGACTTTCACCGAAATTGGGTCCTATCGGAAATTGGGGATTGGAAATTGAGAAGAATGCTATAAAGGTGAACAATGCCAAGGACTATCAGACAAATATACCGGGAGTTTTTGCCATTGGAGATGTCAATACCTATGAGGGGAAGTTGAAATTGATTCTTTCCGGTTTTCATGAAGCGGCGGTAATGTGTCAGTATGCTTATCAAATCATCAATCCTGGCAAACGATATGTGATGAAATATACTACGGTGGGTGGGGTAGAAGGATTTGATGGCTCCAAAAAAGAGGCTAAAAAAGAAGTGGTTCAAAGTATATCATAGTAATCTTTAAAACGACTAAGGAACCCTTCAAGAATACTAATTGAAGGGTTTTTTGTTATGGAAAAGTCTTTACAAAAATGATTATTTGGTTTTGAACGGGTAGAGCCGTTACTTTGCCCCAGTTCTTTTAAAAACTGTATTGTTATCAAGAAAGGTGGAGGGAATAGACCCATTGAAGCCTTGGCAACCCTTGGTCTAGTCTGATTTGGTCAGTAGGTAAGTAGGTGCTACGTTCTATCCCGAATGCCATCGGGAAAGATAACCCCAAAAGGCTTAGCCCAAATTCCTATTCTTGATTCCTTACATTACATTTAAATGATTTAAAATAGGAGGTTATTACGTCCAATATGAAACAGAAATGAGCAATATAAAAGAGGAAATTCAAAAAAGGATTTTGGTATTGGATGGTGCGATGGGCACCATGTTGCAGCGATATAAGTTTACAGAGGCGGATTTTCGTGGTGAACGATTTAAGGATTGGCATATTGATGTTAAAGGCAATAACGATATGTTGGCGTTGACACAACCTGAAGCCTTGGCCGAAGTGCATCGTAAGTATTTAGAGGCTGGGGCGGATATCATTGAGACCAATACTTTTTCCAGTACCACCATAGCCATGGCAGATTATGAGATGGAGGATTTTGTCTATGATTTTAATTATGAATCGGCCGTCATTGCTAAAAAAGTTGCCGAAGAGTACACGTTGAAAACACCTGAAAAACCACGTTTCGTTGCGGGTAGTATGGGACCTACGAATAAAACAGCCAGTATGTCCCCAGATGTAAATGATTCAGGTTACAGGGCCATTACTTTTGAGGAATTACGCATAGCGTATAAACAACAAGTAAAAGCCCTTTTGGATGGTGGTGTGGATGTTTTGTTGATAGAAACCATAACGGACACCTTAAATTGTAAGGCCGCTTTATTTGCAATAGAAGAAGTAAAGGAGGAACGAAATATAGACGTTCCAATCATGATAAGCGGGACCATTACGGATGCATCTGGCAGAACGTTAACGGGTCAAACCGCGGAGGCATTTCTTATTAGCGTATCCCATATTCCTTTGTTAACTGTAGGATTCAACTGTGCCTTGGGAGCTAAGGACTTAGTGCCCCATTTAGAGGTCCTTTCCAAGAAGAGTGAGTTCGGAATCTCGGCCCATCCCAATGCCGGACTGCCCAATGCTTTTGGGGAATACGACCAAAATCCGGAACAAATGGCGAGTCAAATTAAGGAGTATTTGGATAAAGGGTTGATTAATATTATTGGGGGTTGTTGTGGAACTACGCCCGCCCATATTAAAGCAATTGCTGATTTGGTTAAGGATTACAAGCCAAGGCCATTAATGGTAGAGCAGGTATAGATATGGAAAGCAAACAAAAAAAATACCTTAAACTAAGCGGTCTGGAACCTTTAGTGGTTACACCAGAAAGTAATTTTATTAACGTAGGAGAAAGGACCAACGTAGCTGGTTCCAAAAGATTTCTGCGACTGATAAAAGAGGAAAAATTTGAAGAAGCATTGGATGTTGCTAGGGAACAGGTAGAAGGAGGAGCCCAGATAATCGATATCAACATGGACGATGGACTGATCGATGGTAAAGCAGCCATGGTCAAGTTTTTGAATTTGGTCATTGCCGAACCAGATATTGCGCGTGTCCCCATCATGATCGATAGTTCCAAATGGGAGATTATCGAAGCAGGTCTGCAAGTGGTTCAAGGTAAATGTGTTGTTAATTCCATTAGTCTAAAAGAGGGCGAAGCGGAATTCATACATCACGCCAAATTGATTAAGCGATATGGGGCTGCGGTCATCGTTATGGCTTTTGATGAAGTTGGCCAGGCGGACAATTACGAAAGACGTATTGAAATCGCCCGACGTTCTTACGATATTCTGGTTAACCAAGTGGGCTTTCCTCCAGAGGACATCATTTTTGACCTGAATATATTTCCAGTAGCTACGGGGATGGACGAACACAAATTGAATGCGCTCGACTTCATAAAAGCTACGAAATGGGTTAGGGAAAACTTACCCTATTGCAGTGTTAGTGGTGGCGTAAGTAATGTTTCTTTTTCATTTCGTGGTAATAATCCAGTTCGGGAGGCCATGCATTCGGTGTTTTTGTATCATGCGATAAAGGCCGGAATGAACATGGGTATCGTAAACCCAACGATGTTGGAGGTATATGACGATATTCCCAAGGACCTTCTGGAGCACGTAGAGGACGTAATGTTAAACCGTCGAGAAGATGCAACGGAGCGGCTCCTGGAATTTTCGGAATCCGTTGTAGGTAAGGGCAAGGAAAGCAAGGTGGATAATTCTTGGAGAGAGGAACCCTTGCAGGAACGAATTACAAGGGCATTGGTCAAAGGAATCGATCAGTATATTGAAGTGGATGTGGAAGAAGCCAGACAGGCATCTGACAAACCTATTGAAGTCATTGAAGGACATTTGATGACCGGGATGAACGTGGTAGGGGATTTATTCGGGAGCGGTAAAATGTTCCTGCCCCAAGTAGTGAAATCGGCGCGGGTCATGAAAAAAGCCGTTGCCTATTTGTTGCCCTATATTGAAGAGGAGAAATTGGCCAATCCGCAGGAAGGGGACTCCGAAGGTAATGGAAAAATATTGATGGCGACCGTGAAGGGGGATGTCCACGATATTGGAAAAAATATTGTCAGTGTGGTGCTGGCGTGTAACAATTATGAGATTATTGATTTGGGGGTAATGGTACCTCCGGAAAAAATAATACAGGAAGCCATAAACCATAATGTGGATATCATAGGCCTGAGCGGATTGATCACCCCTTCCTTGGATGAAATGGTACATCTTGCGAAGGAGATGCAACGAAACAATTTTAATATCCCATTACTGATTGGAGGGGCAACGACGAGCAAGGCCCATACCGCAGTCAAAATTGATCCCCAATATACGGAGGCCGTGGTCCATGTAAACGATGCTTCCAGGGCCGTAACCGTCGTTGGCGATCTTCTACAGAAAGAAACTTCGGCGGCTTACAAAATCAGAATTAAGGAAGACTATGATGACTTTAGGGACAAATTTTTAAAGCGTTCCGTAAAGAAGGAATATAAAACCATAGTGCAGGCCCGTGAGAATAAGTTTCAAATCGACTGGGGCAACGCTAAAATAAAGGAACCTCATATGATGGGGATACAGGTGATAGAAAATCAAGAGCTGGATAAATTAGTCTCCTATATTGATTGGACCCCTTTCTTTAGAAGTTGGGAATTACATGGGAAATATCCCGATATATTGACCGACGAAGTGGTTGGGGAACAAGCAAGAGATTTATTTTCTGATGCGAAAAAAATGCTCAAGGATATATTAGACAAGAAACAGCTAAAAGCAAAAGCTGTATTTGGATTGTTTCCGGCAAATACCGTAAATGCTGATGATATCGAGGTCAGGAATCCTGATGATGGAAATACCTATGAGTTTAGGACACTAAGACAACAGTTACAGCGCAGGGAAGGCGTTGCAGATTATGCCCTGGCCGATTTTATTGCACCAAAGGAAAGCGGTGTCCAGGATTATATTGGGACTTTCTGTGTTTCCACAGGTTTTGGTACCGCTGAATTGGCTGCGGAATTTGAAAAGAATTTGGATGATTACAGTTCAATTATGGTCAAGGCATTGGCGGACCGTTTGGCCGAGGCCTTTGCGGAATATTTGCATAAGGAGGTGAGAATCAACTATTGGGGCTATGCCAAGGATGAAAATTTAAGTAATGAGGAATTGATCAAGGAATCGTACAAAGGAATACGCCCGGCCCCGGGATACCCAGCATGTCCTGATCATTTGGAAAAACTGACCATTTGGGAATTACTTCAAGTAGAGGAAAGAATAGGGGTAAAGCTAACGGACAGTCTGGCCATGTGGCCGGCAGCATCGGTTTCAGGGTATTATTTTGCCAATGCGGAAGCGAAATATTTTGGACTGGGAAAAATTAAGGAAGACCAAGTAGCAGATTTTGCCCAAAGAAAAGGAATCAGTTTGGAAAAGGCCAAAAAATGGCTCGCGCCAAATATTGCCGATGATTGATATGCGTTAGGGATTGAAGCGGCATCTTTTATAAATTGTAGATTTATAAATATATAGCTGAAAGCCCGCCCGAACGCCCAAAAAATGAAAGGCCACCTAGCCCCCAAAGAGGGAATAAAAGTATCGGTCATATTAATTGTGGAAGGTTGAAATTTTAAAATAATAAATAGAGTCCCCGATTAAGCTCCCTCTCCTTGGGAGAGGGCGGGGGAGAGGCCCATGAAAGTAACGGAACATATAAAAAAAGCCAAGGGTAAAACCTTGTTCTCATTCGAGCTGATACCGCCCGTGAAGGGCAAAAGCATTCAGGAACTGTATGATAATATAGATCCGCTGATGGAGTTCAAACCGCCATTTATCGATGTGACCACCTCCAGGGAGGAATATGTATATATAGACAAAGGCGGACTTTTGGAGAAAAAGGTGACCCGAATGCGGCCCGGTACGGTGGGGATTTGTTCCTCCATCCAGCACAAATATCATGTGGATACGGTTCCGCATCTGTTGTGCGGCGGTTTTACCAAGGAGGAAACGGAATATGTGTTGGTGGATTGTCATTATCTGGGTATTGATAATGTAATGGCGCTCCGGGGGGATTCCATGAAAGAGGAACGATATTTTGTGCCTACGGAAGGGGGCCATTGCTATGCCAAGGAATTGGTTTCCCAAATACGGAATCTGAGTCGTGGGGAATATTTGCATGAAACCATTGACTCTGATGATAATGCTGATTTCTGTATAGGCGTGGCCGGATATCCCGAAAAGCATTTGGAAGCTCCTTCTTTGCAAACCGATTTAAAACGATTAAAGGAAAAAGTGGATGCCGGGGCGGACTACGTGGTGACACAGATGTTTTTTGATAATCAAAAGTTCTTTGAGTTCGTGGAGGCCGCTAAAAGCATAGGTATCAATGTCCCCATTATCCCTGGAATAAAACCAATTGCGGTAAAAAGACATCTGCAATTGTTGCCGCAGGTGTTTCGGATCGATATTCCTCAGGATTTAATAGATTCGGTGGAAGCTTGTCAAAACAACAAAGATGTACGACAAGTAGGTATAGAATGGGCCATTCAGCAATCCAAGGAATTGAAGTCGGCCGGTGTACCCGTTTTGCACTATTATTCCATGGGAAAATCGGACAATATCAAGGCCATAGCGAAAGAGGTTTTTTAAGTTTGTTAGCAGTTAGCAGTTAGCAGTTAGCAGTTAGCAGTTGGCACCGACTTCTTTTTTTTAAATTAAAGAAGAGGAAACGGTCTTTGATATATTCGTTACAAACTTTCAACTAAGAACACATAACTATAAACTGTCCACAACTTCATTACCTTTGCCATTCATGAATTGGAAATGTTTTTTGTTTTTATCCCTTTTGGGAACTTTATGTTTTTCCCAAGATGCGGAGGTCAAAAAGCATACCTTGGACCTAAGTCAGTTCTATGGCTCGGTTATGCTTCATAACACCGACATTTCCCATTTAATTACCAATCACCCTGGGGGATTTATCTTAGGTTATAACCGAAAAACATACGGTTCCAAAGAATGGGAGGAACTCTATAATTATCCGGATTATGGGGCTTCCTTCATATATCAGGACATGAACAATCCAACCTTGGGACAGAACTACGGGCTATACGCGCATTACAATTTCTATTTCTTAAAAAGGAACATCCAATTTAGGATCGGGCAAGGGATTGCGTATACCACCAAACCGTACGACAGGGAGGAAAACTTTAGGAACAACGCATATGGGTCGGATTTTCTGAGTTCCACCTTCTTGATGCTCAATTATCACAAGGAGAATATTATTTCTGGATTGGGTTTGAAGACTGGGGTTTCTGTCATCCATTATTCCAATGGAAATTTTAGGGCACCCAATACGTCCACCAATACCTTTGCGCTCAATTTGGGGCTGACCTATGATTTGGACGGTGGTGAGGAATTGGCCTATATAAGGACTCCCGACCGTGAAAAAGTGACGGAACCGGTCCGTTATAATCTGATATTGCGCGGGGGACTCAACGAAAGCGATGTAATAGGTTCCGGACAATATGGGTTTTTTATTTTTTCTGGATATGCCGATAAAAGATTGGGAAGGAAAAGTGCCATTCAGGTAGGGGCCGATGTGTTTTTTTCGAATTTTTTGAAGGAACTGATTCGGTTTCAGGCCACGTCATTTCCCGAAATGGATGTCCAGCCCGATGATGATTACAAACGAATTGGCGTTTTCTTGGGTCATGAACTGTTCATCAATAAAGTGTCTGTTATCACGCAGCTGGGCTATTATGTGTATTATCCCTTTGATTTTGAAGGACGTGTGTATAATAGAGTTGGTTTAAAACGCTATTTTGGAAAGCAATGGTTTGGTGCCATTACATTGAAATCGCATGGTGCCGCTGCCGAAGCCGTCGAATTTGGAATGGGAATACGATTATAGAAAATGTTTAGGAACAAAAATCATCAAAAAAATAAATGTAAGCAATGGTTGCATCATTGCTTTGTGATTTTCATTATTTGTTTAGTGCCTACGTCTTGTAGTAACGAAAATGCACCCGATTGCTTACAAACTTCAGGTGAAATCATACGCGAGGAAGTTGAAGTGCCTGAATTCGATAAGATAACCGTTTTTGAAAAAATTGCCTTGGTTTTGAAACAAGGAGATTCCCAGAAGGTGGAGGTAGCGACAGGGGAGAATTTGTGGGAAGAATTATCTGTTGCGGTTGAGGGTGACCGACTCATACTTAGAAATGAAAATGGGTGTAATTTTTTTAGGGAGTACGGGCTGACCACCGTATATGTAACTTCGCCCAATATCAGTGAAATCAGAAGTAGCACGGGATTGGCCATAACGAGCGATGGTGTGCTCTCCTATCCAAGCCTTACGTTGCTTTCTGAAAGTTTTTTGGTTCCTGAAGCGGAAACCACGGACGGCGAATTCTACCTAGACCTAAATACGGGAGACCTCAGCATTGTCGTAAACGGGATAGCCTATTTTAAATTAAGGGGAAACACCCAAAATTTGAATGTGAACATAGCTGCAGGGGATTCCAGGGTGGAAGCGCAAGCATTGGTCTCCCAAAACGTTTCCATAAATCATAGGGGAAGTAATGATATCTTGGTCAATCCGCAGGAATCCATTTCCGGGGTCATAAGAGGGTACGGGGATGTTATTTCCTATAACCGACCGAACACCGTGGACGTATCCGTAATCTTCAACGGAAGGTTGGTCTTTAGGGACTAGTTTTGGAACCCGTTTCCAACCGATGTACGCTATCTGCATATTAAAAACATGTTAAAGGATACACGACTTATTCTTGTCCAATATTTCTTATTTATCTTTAAACAAAAAATACTATGATTTCATCAAAAATATTTCAGTTTGTAACTTTAGTGACGCTCACGTTCGCACTGCAAAATTCTGTTGCCCAAGAGATAACCGTTTTTCAAGGAATGTGGGGAGATCAGTTTTATCAGGACAAGGATAAAATGACCTGGAAAGAATTTGGTATGGCCATGGATTCAAATCCCGCTTCAGAAGTATATTGGTCCAAGGCCAAAAAGCAATTCGGCGTTACCTTCGCGGCAGCGACCGCCAACCTAGGTTTTGGGATTTGGTACTTGGTCAATGAGAACAATGACAATGATACCACAGCGCCAATAATTGGCTTTGCAGGTACGGCGGTCGTGGGATCCATCTTCTATTGCCTTGCCAAAAAGAATAAGAAAGATGCCATATTGGAATTCAACGACAGTCTGGGAAAAACGACTTATAGGTTGGTGCCCTCGGATAGAGGCGTTGGGTTGGCGTTGAAGTTTTAGGCATCAATTTTTCAATGTTTTATCTAATTTTTTAAAAAAGTCTGGGGACTTCACTTGGAGATTTGAATATAATTATTACTTTAGCCCCGGTTTTAAAGATTATGACAAAGCAATATTTCTGGAATGGTTTTTATTTTTACTTCTTTTTTAAGAGAGGTACGGGACTGTTGTAGTATGTTGCAAACAAAATAATACGAAAGGTCCCGTGAAAAACGGGACTTTTTTTTTAGAAAAAAGTCGTGCCAATAAGAGTAGCCATACAAGGAATTAAAGGGTCTAACCACCATCAAGTAGCCAAGGATTATTTTGATGAGCAAGTGGATTTGGTAGAATGTCTTTCGTTTGATGCCGTAGTGGATGAATTACTTAGAAAGAATGCGGACAAGGGTATCATGGCCATTGAAAACTCCATCGCCGGGTCCATCATTCCAAACTATGCCTTGGTGCATAAGAACAACCTTCATATCATAGGGGAATATTATCTGAATATCCATCATAATCTCATGGTGTTGAAAGGTCAGAAATTCAAGGATATTAGGGAGGTAAGTTCCCACCCCATGGCATTATTGCAGTGCAAGGAGTTCTTTAAGGATTATCCCAATATTAAACTGGTGGAGGATGTGGATACGGCAGAAACGGCAAAGCGCATCCACGATAAGAAATTAAGGCATATTGCGGCCATCGCTCCCAAGGTCGCGGCAGAATTATACGATTTGGACATCGTAGCGGACGATATACAGACCATCAAAAATAATTCTACCCGTTTTATCATTGTCAAAACAAAAAACAAGGAACTATCCAAGGAAGAGATAAACAAGGCGTCATTACGGTTTTTAACGGACCACAAACGCGGTAGTTTGGCCACAGTGCTGAACGTGATGAGCGACTGTAATTTAAACCTGACCAAAATTCAGTCCCTCCCCGTAATCGAAACACCTTGGAAATATTCTTTTTTTGTGGATGTGACATTTAACAAATATGAGGATTTTGATAAAGCAAAATTACTCTTGAATATCATGTTGGAGGAGGTAAAGATATTGGGAGAATATAAAAACGCCATGTTATGATACGAACTGCCAAACGATTGGAATCGGTTCAGGAATATTATTTCTCCAAGAAATTGAGGGAGGTAAGAGGGCTTATGGCCAAAGGTAGGCCCATTATTAACATGGGTATTGGAAGTCCGGATCTGGCTCCTTCTGATGCAGTTATACAAACCGTTCAAAAGGCTATTCTAGACGATGGCGCACATCAATACCAAAGCTATCAGGGCTTGCCCGAATTTAGAAATGCCATTGCCGCGTTCTACAAAAGGAAATTCGGGGTAACGGTCGATGCTGGAAACGAGATACTACCTTTAATGGGTTCCAAGGAAGGAATCATGCACATAAGCATGGCATTTTTGAACAAGGGCGATGAAGTGTTGGTGCCCAATCCGGGGTATCCTACCTATACATCCGTTACGAACTTGGTGGAAGCGGTGCCAGTTAATTACGATCTCACGGAAGGTAACGGTTGGTTCCCGGATTTGGACATTTTGGAGACCCAAGACCTTTCAAAAGTAAAGTTGATGTGGGTAAGCTATCCGCACATGCCCACCGGGGCAACCGCGACTAGGGAACAATTTTCAAAATTGATCGCCTTTGCCAAAAGAAACAATATTCTTTTGGTGAACGATAACCCCTACAGTTTTGTACTGAACGATAATCCGCAAAGTATGCTCTCGATAGATGGAGCCAAAGAGGTATGCTTGGAACTGAATTCGTTAAGCAAGACATTCAATATGGCCGGATGGCGCGTTGGTTTCGTTTTGGGAAATGCAGAATTTTTGGAGGCCGTGCTAAAGGTGAAGAGCAACATGGATTCCGGAATGTTTTATGGTATTCAAAAAGGAGCCATAACCGCTTTGGAAAGCACGGATGCGTGGTATAGTGACCTCAACGAGCTTTACAGGGAGCGCAGGCAACTTATTTTCCAATTGGCGAAAAAATTGGGCTGCAGTTATGATGAAGATGCCGTGGGTATGTTCGTTTGGGCCAAATTGCCCATGAGTATTACCTCGGCAGAAGCATTTATAGACAATATTTTATATGATAGGGATATCTTCATCACACCGGGAACCATTTTTGGAAGTAACGGGGAAGGGTATATCCGATTTTCCCTCTGCGTATCAAAAGAGAAGATTCAGGAGGCTATTTCAAGATTTGAATAGATAGTAGATGTACAGGTTAGAAAACATGATAATAACATCAAAATTCCCCTCCTTGGGAGGGGCAAAGGGAGACCTATGAACGTTTTTGTAATTGGAATAGGTCTAATTGGAGGTTCCTTTGTAAAGGATATTAAGGCAATAATGCCCGATGCTATGGTATTTGGTATAGATGCGAATCCGGACCATTTGGAGGAGGCCCTGTCTCTGGGGCTAATAGAGCATAAGGCCAACTATGGGGATTTGCCCAAAGCGGATTTCGTTCTGGTAAGCATTCCTGTGAACGAAATGGTGAAGGAATTGCCAAGAATCTTGGATGTTGTTGATGATGATTGTGTGGTATGCGATGCTGGTTCCACCAAGGAACTCATTTGCAAGGCCTTAGCCAACCATCCCAAAAGACGAAATTTTTTGGCCTGTCATCCCATAGCGGGTACTGAGTTTTCAGGGCCATCCGCAGCCGTACTGGGCTTGTACGAGGGCAAAACCAATATTATCTGTGAAGTGGAAAAGACCGCCTTTAAATTGCAGGAAAGGGCCTTGGAGATTTTTCAGCTGTTGGGAATGAGGATTCGGTATATGAACCCAAAGGCCCACGACAAGCATATCGCCTATGTCTCCCATTTGTCACACATAAGCTCTTTTATGTTAGGAAAGACGGTAATTGAAAAAGAGAAAAATGAACGCGATATTTTTGACATGGCAGGCAGTGGATTTGAAAGCACCGTGCGTTTGGCAAAAAGTTCACCTGCCATGTGGACGCCCATTTTTGAGCAGAACAAGGAAAACGTCATAGAGACCTTAGACGAATACATTCAAAACCTGATGGAATTTAGGGAATTGTTGAAAGAGGATGATTTTGAGGGTATTTACAATGAAATGAACAATACGAACAAAATAAAATCAATTTTAAAAGGAATACCGATAAATAAGAAGTAATGGAGAACAAGAAAGAAATGAGATCCTGGTTGGATGATATGAACTTGAGCCATCCGCTGGTAATTGCAGGACCGTGTAGTGCTGAAACAGAAGAGCAGGTTTTAAAAATCGCACATGAATTAAAGGATACCGATGTAAATTATTACCGTGCAGGTATTTGGAAACCAAGAACACGTCCTGGGAACTTTGAGGGAGTAGGTGCCCTGGGCCTTAAATGGTTACAGAAAGTACGTGAGGAAACCGGATTAAAAACGGCCACCGAAGTTGCCAATAGGGCGCATGTGGAATTGGCGCTGGAGTATGATGTGGATTTGTTGTGGATCGGGGCCCGTTCCACTGTAAGTCCATTTATCATGCAAGAATTGGCCGATGCCTTGGAGGGAACCGACAAAATCGTTTTGGTAAAAAATCCTGTAAATCCGGATTTGGCCCTCTGGTTGGGAGGTATAGAAAGATTGTATACCGCTGGAGTCAAAAAATTGGGCGCCATTCACCGTGGCTTTTCCACGTACGAGAAAAGCAAATATAGGAATATCCCGGAGTGGCAAATGGCGGTCGAGTTTCAGGACAAGTTTCCAGATTTACCATTGATTAACGATCCATCGCATATTACAGGAAAAAGGGATATGATCTTTGATGTATCCCAAACCGCCCTAGATCTTAATTTTGATGGTTTGATGATCGAAACGCACCACGATCCCGATAACGCTTGGAGCGATGCCGCCCAGCAGGTAACACCAAAAAGGCTAATCCAGATTATGAAAGATCTGAAGATTAGAAAGGAGACCGATGTTGAGGCGGAGTATAATTCTAAATTAAGCAATCTACGCGCCCAAATTGACGTAATAGATAATCAATTGATAGATATCCTAGGAAAGCGTATGAAGATTTCCGATAGTATCGGGGCATTGAAAAAGGAGCGTAACGTTGCCGTGCTACAATCCAACCGTTGGAACCAAATCTTGGGTGCCATGATTTTGGAAGGCGAAAGTAAAGGTCTTAGTGAGGAGTTTATTTTGAGAATGTTCAAGGCGATTCACCAAGAGTCCATCAACCATCAGGAAAAGATTGTAAATGGATAGAACTAAAAAAAGCCCCGTTTCATCGGGGCTTTTTTATTGTCACCACCAAAGGATATAAAACCTAGAGGCATTCCTTGAAATTAAAAGTTTGTTTTCTGCACAGACCTCATGGGCTAGTTTACTTTTTTAAATACATATCGGGTTATAAAAATACCCTGTCCGTCCTTATCACCGGCATCGGCCTCTACACCACTGGTTACAAAAACCAGTTCCCAACCCTCGGCGGCCATGGCGGTTAGTTTGGAAGAAATGAGCGCATCGTTTGCGGCAATGTTTTGGAACCTGATTCCGGCGATATTGTAAAAATTCAGCAATTTGGTTTCCTCAAAATCCTTTACCCGTATATCGGAGCGGTCCGCTTTATTCCTAGAATTGTCCTCTTCTGTTTGTATGGATGAAAATTCTTTGTAATCCCTATCTGCATTTCCGTCAATAATTCTAGATCTTCCCAATCCACTGGGTACTATGGATTCTACGGTGGTAATTATTTTATATTCCTGGGATTGTACGGCGGTTACCACTAAAAAAGTAACAAAAAGGGTAAATTGTAATTTTCTCATGATTTTGGTTTTTAAGTGGATGAATAATTAGTTTTCATACATACCAAATTTACTGTAAACTACTTTTAGGTGGCATAATAAAATTAGTAGTGGGGTTAAAAGATGTATGCAAATGGATTCTAAAAGTATTGTCGTTTCTTTGTAGCTGGAAACATGAACAAAATGAAAGGAAAAGTCTATAAATCAACAGGAAGTTGGTATACCGTAAAAGGTGCGGACGGTTCTTTTTATGAATGCCGAATAAAGGGCAAATTCAGGATTAAGGGTATAAAAAGTACCAACCCCATAGCAGTTGGTGACCATGTCCATTTTGAATTGGATGACAAGGGTGATGAAAAGGTAGGTGTAATCCATAGTATTGAAGACCGGAAAAACTATATCATCCGTAAATCCGTAAATCTCTCCAAACAGACCCATATCATCGCCGCCAACCTTGACCAGGTCTTTTTGTTGATTACATTGAATAACCCGATTACCTACACGATATTCATTGACCGGTTTTTGGTAACCGCTGAAGCGTATGATGTTCCAGTTGTATTGGTCTTTAACAAGATCGATACCTATTCCCAAGAAGAAACCGATGAGATAAAGTTTTTGGCGTCCCTGTATCGGGAAATTGGGTACACCTGTATAGGAATATCGGCGAAGACCGGAAAGAACGTGGACAAAATCAAGGAAATGATGAAAGGAAAAACCTCCATGTTTTCCGGACATTCCGGTGTTGGAAAATCTACCTTGATCAATGCCATAGAACCCAATTTGGAAATAAAGACCGCGGAGATTTCCCAACAGCACTTACAGGGACAGCATACAACCACTTTTGCCGAAATGTTCGATTTAAGTTTTGGGGCCCAGATCATAGATACGCCCGGTATCAAAGGATTTGGAATCGTGGATATGGAAAAGGAAGAAATAGGGGATTACTTTCCGGAACTATTTAACCTAAAGCAGGACTGCAAGTTCAACAATTGTATTCATGTGGATGAGCCCCATTGTGCGGTAAAGAGAGCATTGGAAGCGGGGAAGGTTTCCTGGAGCCGCTATAAAAGCTATTTGCAAATGATCAATGGCGAGGACGATACTTATAGGATGGACATGTACGGGGAGAGAAAATGAGAACAGTCATTCAGAGAGTATCCAAGGCACGTGTAACCGTTGAGGGAAAAGTCATTTCATCCATTGGAGAAGGCCTTCTTTTATTACTAGGTATTGTTGCCGAGGATAGCGATGAGGATATCGATTGGCTAGTTAAAAAGGTTCTAAATCTTCGGATTTTTAATGATGGTTCTGGAGTGATGAACAAATCCATATTGGATATTGGTGGCGAAATAATTGTGGTAAGTCAGTTTACCTTGCACGCATCGACCAAAAAAGGCAATCGACCTTCTTACATTAAGGCAGCAAAACCTGAAAACGCCATCCCACTTTATAAAAGATTCGTTTACAAAATGGAGTTGGAATTTGGTAAAAAAGTAGGAACGGGCATTTTTGGTGCGGACATGAAGGTAGATCTTCTAAATGATGGCCCCGTGACAATTATCATCGATACAAAAAACAAGGAATAATGAACATAAAAAATGCACAGAAGGCGGTCGACGAATGGATACGGCAACACGGTGTCCGTTACTTCAATGAACTAACCAATATGGCGCAATTGACCGAAGAGGTGGGTGAAGTAGCCCGTATTATTGCCCGTAGGTACGGTGAGCAAAGCGAAAAGGAGTCCGATAAATCCAAGGATTTGGGTGAGGAACTGGCGGATGTCCTCTTTGTAGTACTATGTTTGGCGAACCAGACCGGTGTAGATTTACAACAGGCTTTTGATAAAAAGTTAGATTTGAAAACGAAGCGCGATCATGATCGCCATCACAACAACAAAAAGTTGAAATAATAGTATCTTTGGCCTTCGTTTTTAATTTCATTTATCTTGAAACTTCACCTTTCCGGTCCAGAGAATAATTTACTTAAGGATACGATTAAAATAACGGGTTCAAAGAGTGAATCCAACCGTTCACTTTTACTATCGGCACTATATCCCGGTATCAAAATAGAGAACCTTTCAAATTCAGATGATGCCCAAGTCATGGAAGCAGGGCTAACTAAGCGAGAAGGTACTGTGGACATTCACCATGCGGGTACCGCTATGCGTTTTCTGACAGGGTATTTTGCGGCCCTTGAAGGGAGCGATGTTGTGCTGACCGGTTCTAAAAGAATGACGGAACGACCTATTAAGATTTTGGTCGATGCCTTGGACGAACTCGGGGCCAACATTTCGTATGAGAAGGAAGAAGGGTATCCGCCTCTTCGCATCAAAGGGAAAAAGCTATCCAAAAACCGGGTACGTCTGCCGGCCAATATTAGTAGCCAATATATTTCTTCACTATTGTTGATAGCACCCAGTTTGGAAAATGGTCTTGAGCTGGAGCTTGTTGGGAAAATAACCTCTGTACCCTATATAAATATGACCTTGGGTTTACTGAATGAAATTGAAATAGAAACTAATTTTCAAGGGAATACGATTTCGGTCAAACCCAAAGCATCGGTCAACCCTGTTACCTTGGTAGTGGAATCCGACTGGAGTTCAGCGTCTTATTTTTACAGTATCGTGGCATTATCGGAGGTGGGGACGGAAATTACATTATCTGCCTACAAAAAAAATAGTCTCCAAGGCGATAGCATACTTAAGGAGATTTATACCGCTTTTGGTGTGGAGACCTCCTTCGGAGAAAACCGGATTACATTAAAAAAAGTTCCCAATAATCCAACCTCCTTTATTGAATATGACTTGGCAAATGCCCCGGATATCGCACAGACCATCGCTGTTACGTGTTTTGGAATGGGGATCGGTTGCCAACTGACGGGACTTCACACACTAAAAATCAAGGAAACCGATAGATTGGAAGCCCTGAACACCGAGCTTACAAAACTGGGAGCGGATATTTCAGTAACGGACAAAACGCTTACGTTAGGGACTTCAACCCTAATGAACAGGGACGTTGCCATAGATACTTACAATGACCATAGAATGGCCATGGCCTTTGCTCCCTTGGCCTTGAGAACTTCATTGGTCATCAACGATGCCATGGTGGTTACAAAGTCCTATCCCGATTTTTGGAACGATCTTCAAAAACTGCATTTTAAGGTGCGGGAATTATAATTTATCTTTTACTTGACAACCCCCTGTTATGGGTCGTATATTTGCAGCCGCAAAATGCTATACAATAAATAGCTAAATGAAACCCTCATCCAGGGATTTGTTATGATACGTTAAATACCTCTACAAAAGGAAATGTTTAAATATCAAGCTATTGACCTAATATTAAACGAATGAAACTATCCAATTTTAATTTTGAGCTTCCCAAGGAGCTATTAGCAGAACATCCGTCCGAGAATAGGGATGAATCCAAATTAATGGTCATAGATACCAAAACTGGTAAAATTGAGCATAAAATGTTCAAGGATATGATCGATTATTTTGATGAGGGCGATGTAATGGTACTCAACAATACGAAAGTTTTTCCGGCTAGATTGTACGGTAACAAAGAAAAAACAGGGGCCCGTATAGAGGTATTTCTTTTGCGCGAGCTCAACGAAGAGCAGCGCCTTTGGGACGTTTTGGTAGATCCTGCCAGAAAAATCAGAATTGGAAACAAACTGTATTTTGGAGATGATGAAACCTTGGTCGCCGAGGTTATTGACAACACCACATCCCGAGGTAGGACATTGAGGTTCCTTTACGATGGTGCTTATTTGGATTTTAGAAGAAAACTTAGGGAACTGGGCGAAACCCCGTTACCCAAATACATAAAAAGGAACGTGGAGCCTGAGGACGAGGAAAGGTACCAGACCATTTATGCCAAGCATGAAGGTGCCGTGGCCGCTCCAACGGCGGGACTTCATTTTTCAAAACACTTGTTGAAAAGGTTGGAAATCAAGGGCATAAATTTTGCCGAACTAACCTTACATGTTGGACTTGGAACATTTAACCCGGTTGAGGTAGAAGATCTATCCAAACACAAAATGGATAGCGAGGAGTTGATCATTGATGAAAAGGCCACTGAAGTAGTCAATAATGCCATTGCCAAGAAAAAACGAATCTGTGCCGTTGGAACCACTGCCATGCGAGGATTGGAAAGTGCAGTTTCTTCCAATCGCACCTTGAATACGTTTGAAGGGTGGACCAATAAATTCATTTTTCCTCCGTATGAGTTCAGCATTGCCAATTCGATGATCACCAATTTTCATTTGCCAAAATCTACGTTGCTGATGATGATATCGGCTTTTATGGGCCATGATTTAATGAAAAAGGCTTATAAAGAGGCGATTATGGAAAGCTATAGGTTTTATTCCTATGGCGATGCCATGCTCATTTTACGGTAATAGGCCTTAAATAGTTTAGACCGACGATGTAAATCCCGCTTTATCAGTCCGTTGAAAAGCGGGATTTTTGTCGATAGGCATTACAACTTTCATATGGAAACCAAGAAAAGGGACATAAGGGCATTGACCAGGGAACAGCTTCGGGATTTTTTTGTATCCCAAGGAGACAAAGCGTTCCGGGGCAATCAAGTGTATGAATGGCTATGGCAAAAATCCGCGCATTCTTTTGATTTAATGACCAACTTGTCCAAGGCGACCAGGGATATGATGGAGGAGAATTTTGTAATCAACCATATTCAGGTAGATCAAATGCAACGCAGTTCCGACGGAACTATAAAAAACGCGGTTCGGTTGCATGACGATTTGGTGGTGGAGTCGGTTTTGATTCCTACCAAAACAAGAACTACGGCCTGTGTATCCAGTCAGGTAGGTTGCAGTCTGGACTGCAAATTTTGCGCTACGGCCCGTTTAAAACGGATGCGAAACCTGAATCCAGATGAAATCTACGATCAGGTAGTTGCCATAGATAATGAAAGCCGATTGTATTTTGACAGGCCCTTGAGCAATATCGTATTCATGGGAATGGGAGAGCCGTTGATGAACTACAACAATGTATTGAAGGCCATTGAAAAAATAACGTCTCCAGAAGGATTGGGCATGTCCCCAAAGCGGATTACCGTTTCTACTTCAGGCGTTCCAAAGCTCATCAAAAAAATGGCCGATGATGCCGTGAAGTTTAAATTGGCTGTTTCTCTGCATTCCGCCATTGACGAAACCAGAACGTCCATAATGCCCTTTAATGCGACGTTTACATTGGCCGACCTAAGGGAGGCACTGGTATATTGGTACCAAAAGACCAAAAGCAGGATTACTTATGAATATGTTGTCTGGGAAGGTATTAACGACCAGCGAAAGGATGTGGATGCCCTAGTCGAATTTTGCCGATTTGCCCCGTCCAAAGTCAACCTGATCGAGTATAACCCCATTGATGACGGTGATTTTCAACAGGCCTCCAATAAAGCCATTGAGATGTACGTAGAAACTTTGGAGAAAAACGGAATCACGGTGACGGTTAGAAGGTCCCGGGGTAAGGATATTGATGCGGCCTGCGGACAGTTGGCCAATAAGTCGGGAGGTTAAAAGTTAAAAGTGAGAAATGAAAAGTCTTTTTGCAAACAGCTAACCCCTAATTCCTATTCCCTAATTACTGCTTAATCCCCTCTTTTCCCTAATTTTGACATTCTAAGCCAGACTGCTTGAAAATCGTATCTCAAATAAAGGAACCGATCACCCGGGAAATGGATCTCTTTGAAACCAAATTCCGGGATTCCATGACCTCTAAGGTTGCCCTCCTCAATAGAATTACGTATTACATCGTCAACAGGAAAGGCAAACAGATGCGACCCATGTTCGTTTTTCTCACGGCCAAATTATTGAACCAAGGGGAGGTAAACGAGCGGACGTATAGAGGGGCTTCCGTTATCGAATTGATACACACGGCTACTTTGGTCCACGATGACGTGGTGGACGAAAGCGACAAGCGTCGCGGTTTTTTCTCTATCAATGCCCTTTGGAAAAACAAAATTGCCGTTTTGGTGGGAGATTACCTCTTGTCTAAAGGACTGTTGCTTTCCATTGATAACGGTGATTTTGATCTACTCAGAATTATTTCCGTTGCCGTAAGGGAAATGAGCGAAGGAGAACTGCTACAAATAGAAAAGGCCAGAAGATTGGATATTACCGAAGATGTATATTACGATATCATACGGCAAAAAACCGCAACTTTGATCGCAGCCTGTTGCAGCCTTGGCGCTTGTTCCGTAAAACCCGATAGTCCCGATGTGGAAACTTTCAGGAAATTTGGAGAATTATGTGGTATGGCTTTTCAGATAAAAGATGACCTTTTTGACTACGGGGAGGAGAAAATAGGGAAACCGACCGGAATCGATATCAAGGAGCAAAAAATGACCCTTCCGTTGATCTATGCCTTGAACAACTGTTCTAAAAAGGAAAAGGGCTGGTTGATAAATTCGGTCAAGAACCACAATAAAAACAAAAAGCGGGTAAAGGAGGTCATCGCCTTTGTCAAACAAGTGGGCGGCTTGGAATATGCGGTTGCCAAAATGCTCCAATTTAAAGACGAAGCCCTTTCCTTGCTGCATCAATATCCAAAATCAGATTACCGGGATTCCTTGGAACTGATGGTAAATTATGTGGTAGAGCGTAAAAAGTAATTTCTATTTTGGCTACTTTGTAATCTGGATATCCATTAACAACAAGACTCCCGTACAAATTAATGAACCATTAAAGTACCGTACCTCTACATGAATCAAATTTTCTTTTGGACAGGTAGTTGAGATCCTATTTTAATTTTAGTACTACTTAATAAGAATTATAATGGTTGGCATGCTCCATTGAGAATGAAAACCTGTCAGGTTTAGACAACAAAGGTGTGATAGCCCATCAAGGTTTATTTTAAACGATAGTTATCGATTTATTTAATTTTTTTTTGATTTCTGGGCAACCAAATAGACTTGGTAAGCGTCTATGTAAATAGAAGACCATAAAGGATTTGAAAATTATACCCTTTTATAGAAACGAACGGCAACTGATACAAAAGGCCATTAATGGGAATAGGGAAGCCCAAAAGGTTTTGTATACCCATCATGCCCCAAAGATGCTTAGTGTCTGTAGACAATATATAAAGGATATACATTTTGCTGAGGATGTGATGATTCAAGGTTTTGTAAAGATGTTCAAACAATTGGACACCTTTAAATTTGAGGGAAGCTTTGAAGGTTGGGTGCGGAGGATTATGATTCGGGAGAGTATTTCCTTCCTTAGAAAACAGCAATTCGTAGTTTATGACGATGAAGTGTATGTGGAGAATCAATCCAATTCGTCCGAACTCGTTTCCGATTTGGATACGGAACACATCCAAAGACTTATAGACGCCCTTCCACAAGGCTATAAAATGGTCTTTGTACTGTATACCATAGAAGGATACAAACATCAAGAGATTGCCAAAATGTTGGATATTACGGAAAGCACCTCCAAATCCCAACTTTTTAAGGCCCGGAAAATGCTCCAAGAGCAATTACAGGAACAAAATATCATTGGATATGGAACCAGATAAATTTGAAAAGTATATTAAAAGCAAGTTGGAAGAAAGGAGAATCGCTCCTTCGGATGGGGCTTGGGAAAGGATTTCAGGTCAATTGGAAAGCTCAAAGGAGCAACCAAAAAACGGTTATTTCTGGATGGGAATAGCGGCAAGTTTTATCCTACTTTTAGGAGCCTCGCTTTTTTTCTTTACCCGATCTGAAGAAATTGAAGGGATATCCCCGAATATAGTGGTCGATGTAGAACAGCCCAAAATCATTGAACAAAACTCGGAATTCAAGGACTCCACTGTTTTTGAAGTTACACCGCCCGAAGCCATTGTAGTAACTAAAAATGAGGAAACAAAAGGGAATCAGGATGAAATCCTACGGTCAACGTCTAAAAGCCAACAGGAATCGGCTAAAGATATGGAGATGCTAGTTTCAAATACGTCTAAGGCACCTTTGGAGGATGAAACTGTTCCAACGGTCCCCGTAGAAATTCTGGATGCAAAAATCGCTGAGGTCATCGCTCAAGTAAACATCATGGAACTAAATGGAAATATAACAGATGCGGAAGTAGATTCTCTTTTAATGAACGCACAAAAGGAAATCCTGAGACAAAAATTAGTTGAAAACAATACTACGGTCAATGCAATAGCCTTGTTGACCGAGGTGGAGGAAGAACTTGATCAATCCTTCCGAGATCAACTATTTGAAACCTTAAAGGCCGGTTTTCTGAAGGTTAGAACGGCCGTGGCCGACAGGAACGACTAAATCATTTAATCATTTATTATTTATTGAGCTCTGTATTTTACTACAGGGACTGGAGTTTTATTCATCAACAATCAAAATCAAAATCGAAAAAAGAAATGAGAACAATTACAACATTTGTCTTGCTATGTATCACCTTGTTTGTGGTTCAATCAATCTCCGCACAGGAAGATTATGAAAAAAAGGTCAAAGCCCTGAAGAGTCAAAAAGAAAAAGTAACCGAACAGGAAAAGGAGGCCTTGAAAGTAGAGGTTTCGGAAATAAACAAGCGACTTGAGGATGGAATAATTTCTGAGGAGGATGCCCAAAAACTAAAAGAGGAAGCGGCAGAAAAGCGTGCTTTGAATATAGAAAACAGGCTCGCGATTATCGATAATCAGATTTCCTTACTGCAACGTAATGAAGGGATTTTGTTCAACGATATCCAAGTAGATTCCGTACCCGAGGGTCAAATACGAATAGGTATTGATATTGGGGGAAAGCCTGCGGAAAGCTACGTTTTTAACACCAATTATTGGAAACGGGATTTGAGATATGATAGACGTACGTATTCTGATTTTGTTCTTGCAGCAGGCTTTAACAATGCCATTATCGACGGTCAATCCCTGAACGATTCTCCATATCAGTTAGGAGGGAGTCGGTTTTTTGAAATGGGTTGGCAGTGGCGGACCAGGGTGTTTGACAATACCAATTTTCTAAGGTTGAACTATGGGTTTTCATTCCAGTTCAACGGTCTTAAGATGAAGGACAATCAGTATCTTGTTCTAAACGACCAAGGTGTTGCCGAGCTTCAACCGTTTCAGTTTGATCTTGACAAATCCAAATTTAGGATGGACAACCTTGTATTTCCCGTTCATTTTGAATTCGGTCCCTCAAAATTAAAACAAACGGAGAAAACCATAAGATATTCCCTTCGCAATCAGTTTCGTTTGGGAATAGGGGGTTATGGAGGTTTTAACATCGGTACAAGGCAAAAACTAAAATACGACCAAGATGGCAGCAGTGTGAAAGATAAATTGAAAAGGGATTACAATACCAACAACCTTATTTATGGTATAAGTGCCTACGCGGGCTTTGACGGTGTGTTGCTATATCTCAAATATGACCTTAATCCAATTTTCAAGAATGCGGCCATTGAACAAAGAAACGTGTCCTTGGGTCTGCGTTTCGATCTCTAAATTATATGATTATTTGAATTGGTGAGGGCATACCTGTACGGTATGCCCTTTTTTAATTTGTGAGCCTTTTCATTTCCTCTGAAAATTCATCTGGGTAGTACACTCGTTTGCAATGGCTACATTCCACCATTTTCGATGCCGAAATCTTGAAAAGTTTTATCCAAAAAACATGAAAGTAATTTCCTGAAATATAAGCGGTTAAGGTCCCTATTTGATTGCAATAAGGGCAGGTTAGGTTATCCAGGTTTTTGATTTCTGTTTTTCCGGGCCGTGTACCAAAGAAAAGAATCATGTCAAAGGTATCTAAAGCAGTTCAAAAGAGGCATGAAGAAAGTACGTGCGTTTCTTCAGCGTGTTGCCGTAATAAAGCGATTCGTTTATTTCCTGATTGTTTCCGTCGCTTATATAGACAGCCTTTCCTATGGATCGTCCTATCTTTTTGGCGATGGCCTCTGCTTTCTGTTTTGCGTTCTCATAGGCTCTCTGTGCATAGTCGGCCATTTGGCTATCGGTCAAAGTCGCTTTCATGGACGTTTCGGAACGGGATACGCCCAAGGCCCTAACTTGAAGAAAATTCTGCATCTCTTCCAAAGAATCCGTAGTGAAGGTCAAGATTACTCCATCTTTTTCATATCCCATCAATGCGTAGGACAAAGGGTCATTTTTCAGTTTTGACACGTCCAAACCTGCCTGCCCCAGTTTGTCCTTATAAGTTTTTATTAACTCTTCAAGGCTAACCGTTTGTGTGTCGTAGTAGACGTTATTGAGGCTTACGATCATGCTACTGGTATAGGTAGGTTCAATTTCGTATTCGAAGGCTCCATTGACGTTAATGGAGTTTGGGGTTTCCTGTGCTAGAATTGTGTTAATAAAGCAAAAGGACAGAAGAAGCAAAAATGATTTTTTCATGTTTTTTTATTTTCAGAGATAGTACTAAGGTACTACTAGTTTCCATTTTTTGGAATAGGCGTAATTTTTAAAATTGTAGTAGTTCCCATTACCCTCGAAGGGAAGAATATTCACTTCATTTTGATACATTTGATATTCCCATTTAAACTCAAGGAGCAAAAACACTGATTCTAGATGATTTCCAAAACCACGATTGATCAAGTTTATGAGACGGCCCGTTTGGAGGAAGTGATCGGAGATTTTGTGCAATTGAAAAAATCCGGTTCCAATTTTAAGGGACTCAGCCCATTTACCGATGAACGTACCCCGAGTTTCATGGTTTCCCCGGTCAAACAGATATGGAAGGATTTCAGTAGCGGAAAGGGAGGTAACGTGGTGGCCTTTTTAATGGAACACGAACATTTTACCTATCCGGAAGCTATAAAATATCTGGCAAAAAAATACAATATAGAGGTTGAGGAGACGGAACAGTCCAACGAGGAGAAGGAGCAGGCGAATGAACGTGAGAGTATGTATTTGGTTTCAGAATATGCAAGTACCTACTTCCAGAACATACTTTGGGAGTCGGAATTGGGAAAGGCCATAGGACTTAGCTATTTCAAGGAGCGAGGCTTTACGGAGGAAACCATTAAAAAATTCGGTTTGGGATACTGTCTGGACCAATGGGACGGATTTACCACGGCGGCACTCGATCAAGGTTACAAATTGGAATACCTGGAAAAAACGGGACTTACCATAGTCAAAGAGGATACCAATAACCCAAACAACCCCAAAAAGTTCGATCGGTTCAAAGGAAGGGTCATGTTTCCCATTCATTCCCTAAGTGGCCGGGTCTTGGGTTTTGGCGGACGTATCCTGACCAATGACAAAAAAGCGGCCAAATATCTTAATTCGCCGGAGAGCGATATCTATCACAAAAGCAAGGTGCTCTATGGTATTTACCATGCCAAACAGGCCATTGCCAAGGAGGACAATTGTTTTTTGGTGGAGGGTTATACCGATGTTATCCAGTTTTACCAACGTGGAATCCACAACGTGGTTTCGTCCAGTGGTACGGCTTTGACCCCAGAGCAAATCCGATTGATAAACCGGTTGACGAAAAACGTTACCGTACTTTTTGATGGGGATGCCGCCGGTTTACGGGCTTCGTTGAGGGGTGTGGATTTGATCTTGGAACAGGGAATGAACGTGCGTATCTGTACGTTTCCAGAAGGTGAGGATCCGGATAGTTTTGCCAAGAACAATGAATTGGACGAGGTAGAACAGTTTTTAAAGGACAATTCCAAGGATTTTATAAGGTTCAAGGCCTCATTGCTAGTTAAGGAAGCATCGGATGACCCCATAAAAAGGGCCGATACCGTACGCGATATCGTAAACAGTATTTCGAAGATTCCGGACCGGATCAAAAAGGAAATCTATGTGCAGGAATGTGCACAGATCATGAACATTTCAGAAAGTGTGCTCTTCAGTACCTTGGCGCAAATTGGAAAAAAGGACCAAGCCGATGCCCTAAAGCAGGAAAAACAGAAGCAGAAGGCCTTTGATGTGGTGCGGAGTGAGCCGGTTGGTGAAAAATTGGATGTGCAATATGAACTGGAACGCAAGATTATTGAAAGCCTTTTGTTATATGGGAATAGGAAAGAGGAGTTTGAAGACCTGGTTTTAAAGGAAAACGAAAGCGGAGACTTGGTTTTGGAACCGGAATCGCTTGAGATCAAAGTCTACGAAAAAGTGTACTTGGATTTACAGGAAGATGAGATAGAGTTGGCAAACCCAACATTTAGGGACGTATATTACAAGTTGATTGCCGCACTGAATGAAAATGAGGATTTTAAGGTCAGTGATTTTATCGCCGCCTTGGAACAGGAAATGGCCAATGAAGTATCGTCCATTCTCATGGAAGAGGAAAAATATGCCCTACATAATTGGGAACGTAAGGATATCTACCCAAAGGAAAAGGGGAGTGGTATCGCCCAATTGGTCAGTGAGACCATCCTTACCCTACGTTGTTTCTTGATAAAAAAAAGGATGCAGGCCCTGCAAAATGAAACCGAAACCCCGGAGCAGGACAATAAGGAAATTTTGGAGGAAATAATGAACTACCTACAGTTAAATAAGCTGTTGAACCAAAAGCTCAATAGGGTACTATCGTAAGGTACTCAACGAAAAAGACCCACATTAATGGCGGGTCTTCTTTATAATGTCAAACTATTTTTTAATAGAGTTCCAAGGCTTTGGCTTGCTGAAGCAAATCTACCATATTGTCTACGTTCAATTTTTTCATTAAACGAGCTTTGTAGGTACTTACGGTTTTTTCGTTTAGATTTAAACCTTGGGCAACCTCTTTGTTTCTTTTTCCACTGGCCAACAATTTAAGCACCTCAATTTCCCTTGTGGATAGTTTACGGAAGAACCTTCTTGGTTTTTTGGTTCCTTCATCAAAGGCCAATCTTTGGGCCAACTCATTGGTTATGAACATACTACCTTCACTAACTTTTTTCACCGCCGAGATGATATAATCCACATCAGAGGCCTTGGATAGATATCCAAAAGCTCCTGCCCTAATGGCACTAAGTGCGTAGACATCCTCAGATTGTCCACTGTACATAAGTACTTTTACGTTGGGATAATCTTTTTTAATTTTTCTTAAAGCGGCAATTCCGTTCATCTCCGGAATGTCCATTTCAAGCATTACAACATCGGGGGTTACAATCTGTAGTTTTTGGAAAAGCTCTTCAGTGGTGGAAACATCGTCCACCATTTCAAAACCATTAGCGGAATCCAGAACCGCCCTTACTCCCATTCGGATGATAGGATGGTTGTCCGCAATTAAAACTTTTATCATTATGTTGTTTTTTCAAGATAGTTTAGTCGGTTTAGCTTTTTAAGGAAAAAGAGTACATGCAATGTAGGACTAAAATATCAAATTTAGAAAGCAAAGATGTACTATTTTTCTAAAACGCGATCAAAATCGAATTATTATTCGATTTATTAACCTGATTAATAGGTGAGTGGTTATTTAATGGATTCTGGAATTATACAAACTGGGATGGGTTCCATTTTATGACGGTTCATGGTATTGAATCTTGTGAAGATAGCAAAAACTTCTTTGTCCCTTCCCGTGAAATCGTCCAGGGTTTTGCCTTCGTTCTTCATCCGCATGGCCCATTCCAGTTCTGGGTAGGACGCCCCAATCTGGTCTTCGTCCGTTCTGTCATCGCCCCAAAGTCCATCGGTGGGAGCCGCCTTAATAATTTCTTCGTTAACGCCCATTTTTTTTGCAATCTCATAGACTTCGGTCTTTAACAAGTCGGCAATCGGACTTAAATCGACACCGCCATCCCCGTATTTTGTGTAGAATCCAACACCAAAGTCTTCCACCTTGTTGCCCGTTCCGGCCACCAGATACTTATGCAATGCGGCGAAATAATAAAGACTGGTCATACGTAACCTGGCCCGGGTATTTGCCAAGGACATAAAGCGCTCCTCCTCGTTCTCCACTTTGGGAAATGCTGCTACGAGGCTATCAAAAACAGGGGTGAGGTTCACGGGTTGTCTGCTCACGTTGGGGAAATTCCTTTGCAACCAATCGATGTGGTTGGAAGCCCTGTCCACTTGATTGGCCGCTTGGTGTATGGGCATCTCTAGGCAAAGAAGGTCCAGACCCGTTTTGGCGCATAAGGTCGAAGTGACTGCAGAATCTATCCCCCCGGAAACACCTATTACAAACCCTTTTTGGTTTGCATTCGTTGCGTAATCCTTCAGCCAACCTACTATGTGATCGATAACTTTTTCCGTTTGCATACCCGTATTAAATTTGTTTGGATCGATTAACTTTGCCTAAAAATAAGTTGTCCTTATTTAAAAATAAAATGTATTCGGAAATACTTGGTATGAGAAAACCCATTTTTATCGTTTTATCAATTTTACTGATTTTTATTGGATGTAATGACAGCGATAAGATCGAAGAGGAAATTTCAAAAGTTCCTATGGACCTTAAAATAGAAAGGTTTGATCGATTGTTTGCCGATGCCGGGGAAGAAGGCCTCCCTAAATTGCGCAAAATGTATCCTTACCTTTTCCCTGCCCCTGACAGTGTTTGGGTTGCCAAGATGAAGGATTCACTACAAATTGAGCTGTTTCAACAGGTAGGTAATACCTTCAATAGTTTTGAGGACGAGGAAGAAGGGCTGGCGGATCTTTTCAAACATATCAAGTATTATTTTCCCGAACAGCAAACCCCTAAAATCATCACCGTTACCAATGACGTTGACTACGATAACCGGATCATCTTGGCAGATACCTTATTGTTTATTGGCTTGGACAATTATCTAGGTTCCCAACATAAATACTACGGTGGTTTTCAACGGTATGTTGCAAAAATTTTGGACCGAAAGTTCATGGTGAGCGATGTAGCAAGTGCCTTTGCCAAAAAAGTGGTTCCCAGACCTAGGGACCGGACTTATTTGGCCCGAATGATTTATTTTGGGAAGGAACTTTATTTAAAGGACAAATTGATGCCTTATGCCAAGGACGAGCTCAAAATCGGATATACAGCAGATGAAATGGATTGGGCCGTGGCCAATGAAGAACCCATCTGGAGAAATTTTATTGAGAACGAATACCTATATAGTACGGAAACCCGATTGAACCAACGATTTTTGGATCCGGCTCCTTTTTCAAAATTTGGTCTGGAACTGGACAATGAGTCCCCTGGACGCTTAGGTAGATATATTGGTTGGCAGATCGTGCGGGCTTTCATGGAAAACAACGAGGTCAATTTGAAACAATTGCTGACCATGCCGGCAGAGGAAATTTTCAAGAAATCGAATTATAAACCAAGAAGTTAGATGGCAGATTTACATGAGTCGGAAATTACCCTGAAAGTGGGGCTTGACGAAAACCGAGTACCAGAAACACTTTCATGGTCCGCTCAGGACGGAGGCATAGATAATGAGGAAGCCAAAGCCATGTTACTTTCCGTTTGGGACAGTAAAAACCGGGAATCCCTTAAAATTGACCTTTGGACCAAGGACATGCCTGTAGATGAAATGAAAGTATTTTTTCATCAGACCTTGGTTTCATTATCGGATACATTTATGAGGGCCACCCAGGATGAGAAAATGACGGCCACCATGAAGGATTTCTGCGATTATTTTGCGGAAAAATTGGAACTCAAAAAATAGTTGTTATTAGGATTTACTAAATCGGCCTGTTTTTCTGCGCCTCAAAATATTCTAGGTTTATGGTGTCGATATACGCCAGAACCTCATCCCTTCCTGCTTTCTTGCTAGATGATGTAATGAAATAGTGCGGTGCCTCTTCCCACATATCCTTTTGTAAATAATTTATATAGTCCGCGACCTGTCTTTGAATGGCCATCGGCCTTAACTTGTCGGCTTTTGTAAAAATGATTGAAAAGGGAATTCCGTTTTCGCCCATCCACTGCATAAATTCCAAATCAATGGTCTGTGGTTTATGTCTGATATCGATCAAGACAAAGGAGCATACCAGTTGTTGGCGCTCTAGAAAATAGTTGGTGATATATTTTTGAAAGGTCTTTTTGTCCTTTTTGGAAACCTGGGCATAACCGTAACCGGGAAGATCCACCAAAAACCAATTATTGTTGATCTTAAAATGGTTTATCAATTGGGTCTTTCCAGGCCTGCCGGATGTCTTGGCCAGGTTTTTTCGGTCCGTCAACATATTGATCAGGGACGATTTTCCAACGTTGGACCTTCCAATAAAGGCGTATTCGGGCAGGGGTTCATTGGGGCATTTGGCAACCTCTGAATTGCTCATCACAAATTCCGCCGATGAAATTTTCATTTGGTTTGGTCTAAAAATTACGCTCCTGTAACCACTTTTCCAATATGGAATTGAACTCCTCCGGATGTTCCATCATAGGTGCATGGCCACATTCCTTGATCCAAAACAAATTGGAATCCGGTAGCAGCTCGTGGAAGAGTTCAGCAACATCGGGTGGGGTTACCGTATCGTTTTCGCCCCATATAATACACGTGGGAGTATGCATTGTGGGTAAATCAGTACTCATGTTGTGCCTAATGGCACTCTTGGCGATGGCAAGTGTTTTGACCAATTTCATGCGGTCGTTAACCGTTGCATAGACCTCGTCCACGATTTCCTTGGTAGCTACTTCCGGGTCGTAGAAAACATCCTGCGCCTTTTTTTTGATGAATTCATAATCGCCCCTTTTGGGATATCCGTCGCCCATGGCACTTTCATAGAGCCCAGAACTACCGGTAATGACCAAGGCCTTTACCATTTCCGGATATAATTTGGTATGTAGCAGACCAATATGGCCCCCCAAGGAATTTCCCAATAAAATAACGTCTTTAAGGCCTTTGAATTCAATGAACTTTTCCAAGTATTTGGCAAAGTTCTTTACATTGGTCTTGAGCATGGGCATATCATATATTGGAAGTTCTGGAACCAGAACTTTATACCCTTTTTTAGGGAAATGATCCGTAACACCGTGAAAATTGCTCAGGCCGCCCATGAGACCGTGCAGGATAATGATGGGAGTTCCTTCCCCTTTTTCAATATACCTGAACTTCCCGTCTTTGATTATTTCGTCATCCATCTACTAGGGTTCTGACATTTGGGCAAATATAGGTATTTAGATAGAATAGCGTGGTATTAATATACCATCCAAAAATGCAGGGTCACGGCCAGTTCATGCGATTAAAGTTTTGTTGGAAAATGTCATTAGTGGTGATTTGGAATCAACTTGTGTCAAAAATGCCGCAAAAATTAGCTATTTTATTAACAAAGTGGTTTTTTGTGGTAAAATGTGGTAATAATATTTATATATTTGAGTTATATAAGAAAGGCCAACAATTTTGGAAATCTATTTTTCAGGTGTTTACAACTGCAAGGCGGATGCCAAGGGAAGGGTAATGCTACCTATATCCCTTAGGAATCAAATGGCTCCAATGTTGGGAAATGGCTTTTTTATTAAAAAGTCCTATTACGATGAGTGTTTGGAACTGTATCCAAAGCACGAGTGGGAATCTGAGGTCAAAAAGCTCAATGAAAAGCTAGGGGACAGCAGGAAGGACCGTGAGTTTAAGCGAAAATTTACTTCGGGATTAAGGCAGGTGGAAATAGATTCGGCGGGTAGATTGTTGATTCCCAAGGATGTAATAGGTCTTGTGGATATAAAAAAGGACGTGGTGTTGTCCCCAATGGACCGGCACTTGGAGATTTGGGACAAGGCCACTTATGACGGGGATGTGGAATCTTCCCCAGAGGAAAGGGAGCAGTTGGCCTACCAGGTGAAATATGCAGAAAAGCCGGAAGGGGATGTATCATAATCCAGTTTTGCTAAAAGAATCCGTGGATGGGCTGGCAATCAAGGAAGGTGGCGTGTATGTGGATGTGACTTTTGGCGGTGGTGGGCATTCAAGTGAAATATTGAAAAGATTGGGCGAAACAGGAAAGTTGTTTGCTTTTGATCAAGATGAGGATGCGCAATTGAATCGGTTGGATGACGGTAGATTCGTGTTGATCAGTGAAAATTTCAGGTATCTGACCCAGTTTTTAAAGTTCTATGGCATACGGAAAGTGGATGGGATCCTGGCGGATTTCGGGGTATCCTCACACCAGTTCGATGAAGCGGAAAGAGGTTTTTCCACCAGGTTTGACGCGGCCTTGGATATGAGGATGAGCAAGCGCAACGCCCTATCCGCTAAAGAAGTGGTTAACGGTTATTCCTATGATGAGTTGAGGCGCGTGCTTTTTGAGTACGGGGATTTGAGAAATGCAAATGCTATGGCGAACACCATACTGTTAGAAAGGGAGCGTGAACCTATAAGTACTACGGAACAATTGAAGGAGGTGCTAAAGAAGTTTTTGCCGGAGCACAAAAGGCACAAAATTTTGGCACAGGTCTACCAGGCGATTCGTATTGAGGTGAACCAAGAGGTGGCGGTCATCAAAGAGTTTTTGGAGCAAGTGCCGGATCTTTTGAATATAGGGGGTAGGTTGAGTGTGATCAGCTACCATTCACTGGAAGACCGTTTGGTGAAGAGGTTCATAAGGGCCGGGCAGTTTGAGGGAGAGCCCGAAAAGGATTTTTACGGCAACACCAATGTGCCTTTGAAAAAAGTAGGATCGCTTATCGTCCCAAAAAAGGAGGAAATAGCTAATAATAATAGGGCAAGAAGCGCAAAGCTTAGAGTCGCTGAACGTATATAATTACGGATTGATGAAAGTAAAAAAAGGCATACTAGACATTTTGAAGGGAAAGTTTTTAGTGGATGGGGATTCGCTTAAGAACTGGAGGTTCATCATTTTCACCTCCTTTTTAGCGGCAATCATGATAAGCAGTTCGCATAGTGCGGACAAGAAAGTGCATAAAATCGCCGCTCTGAACGAAAGTGTCAAAGAATTGAAAAATGAGTTTGTGGACGCTCGGTCAGACCTGCAAAAGTTAAAGTTGGAATCCACCATAACAAGTACGGTGGAAGAAAAGGGTTTGTATCCATCGGAAACACCTCCAAAAAAAATAAAGGTAAAATCATTAAAAGCTTCTAATTAACCAATGCCGGTAACTGAAAAATCCATATTGTCCAGATTGTATATCGTTGCGGCATGCCTTGTGGTTTTTGCAGGTGCGGTATTGTTCAAATTGGTTTCCATACAAGTGATTGATGGTGAGAAGTATATGGCCTTGGCCGAAACCAGAACCACCAAAATGTTCACCATAGCTCCCAATAGGGGCAATCTTTATTCCGATGATGGCAGTCTACTGGCTACCTCCGTATCAAAGTACAACATACATTTCGATGCGGTTACCGTAAGTGAAAAGGATTTTCAGGAAAATGTTAAGCCCTTGTCGGATGCATTGGCAAAACTATTTAACAAAGAGTCTTCCTATTACCAACAAATTCTAAGAAAGGCCAGGCAGAATCAAAATAGGTACGCCTTGATCGCCAGAAATTTGGATTATTCGGAGTATATGGCGGTGAAAAGTTTTCCGCTCTTCAACAAAGGCCCCTTTAAAGGTGGTATCGTTATCGACCAAAACACAAAACGGGAACATCCGCTTGGGAAAATAGCTGAGAGAAGCGTAGGTTACGAACGCGTGGACGAAAACGGTTACAGAACCCGGGTGGGAATGGAAGGCGCCTTTAGTGATTACTTAAGTGGTATTGAAGGGAAAAGGTCCAAAGTAAAGATTGCGAAAAACCAATGGAAACCCATTGGTTATGATAATATCGTAGAACCAAAGGATGGCTACGATGTCTATTCCACCATTGATATCAATATCCAGGATATTGCGCACCATGCACTTTTGAAGCAACTGGAAAAGTACAAGGCAGACCATGGAACTGTAATAGTTATGGAAACCAAAACAGGAGAGGTAAAGGCCATTTCCAACTTGGGCAGGACTTCAGAGGGTAAGTATTATGAGCGTCTTAATTATGCCATTGGAGAATCCCATGAACCAGGTTCTACTTTTAAATTGGTGAATCTGGTGGCTGCCTTGGAGGATAAGGTTGTCGATACCAGTACCGTGGTAGATACGGAAAAAGGAAGATGGAAAATTTATAACCATTATGTAAGGGACTCAAAAAATGGCGGGTATGGTGAAATTTCCGTAGCGGAAGCTTTCGAGGTATCATCCAACACGGCCTTTGCCAAAATTATACATAACAATTACAAGGAAGACCCGGAGAAATATGTAAACCGACTCATGAGCATGGATATCCATAAAGAGTTGGGCCTCCCAGTAAAAGGTGAGGGCAAGCCTGTATTGAGATATCCTGGGGACAAAGGATGGTCCGGACTATCCTTGGCGCAAATGGCCTACGGATATGAAGTGGCCATGACCCCTTTACAAACCTTGGCTTTCTACAATGCCATCGCCAATGATGGGGAATTGATAAAGCCTCGCTTGATCAAGGAGGTAAAAGAATGGAACAAAACTGTCAAGAAATTTGATAAGGAAGTGTTGAACCCGTCCATCTGCTCCATGGAAACTGCCAAAAAGGTACAACAGCTATTAAAGGATGTGGTAGAGAAGAAGCATGGAACCGGCCATGGGCTGTATTCTCCCAATTTCTCAATGGCTGGAAAAACTGGCACTTGCCAGAAAAATTACGTGAGCAAAGATCCGGACAAGCTAAAATACATCTCTTCGTTTGCAGGTTATTTTCCAGCGGATGACCCAAAATACTCTTGTATCGTGGTTATACACGAGCCAGATAAAAGTGTTGGCTATTATGGGGCAGATGTATCCGGTCCTGTCTTTAAGTCCATCGCTCAAAAAATATATGCCACCTCCCCATTGATTGATGAAGTTGATGTTAAGGAGGTGTTGGAAACGAGGTTGGAGGATGCTTATCAGGGGTATTATGCCAATATCCAAAAGGAATATAAGGAAGTGCCCAACGTGCGTGGCATGAGCGGAATGGATGCGATTTCCATTTTGGAAAATCTGGGATTGGAAGTTGAGGTGAAAGGGAACGGAAAAGTTAAAAATCAGTCCATATCCAAAGGAACCGATTTAAAGAAGGTGAAAAAAATAGTATTGGAACTATCGTGAAGGTATTGAAGGACATATTGTACGGTGTGCATATTTCCGCAGTAAGTGGTACCACGAACTGTGAAGTGGCCTCGGTATGCTTTGACTCCAGAAAGGTACAGAATGGGGATGCCTTTGTTGCCACTAGGGGTACGGTCACAGATGGACATAAATACATGGACAAGGCGGTAGCGCTTGGGGCGAGGGCCATTATTTGTGAGGAACTTCCCAAGAAAATGGTGGATGGCGTTACCTATGTTGCCGTAGAAAACGGCCAACAAGCCTTGGCCATTATGGCTTCCAATTATTACGATACGCCATCCAAAAACTTAAAACTGGTAGGGGTAACGGGGACCAATGGAAAAACGACCGTTTCCAGCCTTTTGTACCAACTGTTCAAAAAGGCCGGCTTTAAAGTGGGCTTGCTATCGACTATTAAGATTATGATCGATGACACGGAATACCCAACTAGCCATACCACTCCAGATGCCCTGGTCATCAATAAGCATCTTAAGTTGATGAACGATGCTGGCGTAGAGTACTGTTTTATGGAGGTAAGTTCCCATGGAATCCATCAGAAGAGAACGGAGGGATTGGTATTTGAAGGGGCCATTTTTACGAACCTATCCCATGATCACCTGGATTACCACAAGACCTTTGCGGAATATCGGGATACCAAAAAGAAATTGTTTGACAACCTTTCCAAAAAGGCTTTCGCACTAACGAATATTGACGATAAGAACGGCTTGGTAATGCTCCAAAATACAAAGGCAAGAAAGTTTACTTATGCCTTAAAAAATTATGCTGATTACAGGGCGCAGATTTTGGAAAACCAATTCGACGGGCAATTGCTCAAAATAGACGATAACGAATTGTGGACAAAGCTAATAGGTCATTTCAACGCCTATAACATCTTGGCCATTTACGCCGCGGCTGATTTGTTGGGGCTTGAAAAGTTGGAATGCCTGCGTTTGCTGAGCGAATTGGAAAATGTGGATGGAAGATTTCAATATTATATATCAAAGGATAAAATAACGGCTATAGTTGATTATGCCCATACGCCGGATGCTTTAAAAAATGTGCTCGAGACAATCGGCACGTTGAGGACTGGAAATGAAAACGTCATCACCGTTGTGGGGTGTGGTGGCGACAGAGACAGATCAAAGCGTCCGGTAATGGGCAATATCGCTTCGGAAATGAGCAACACGGCAATTTTCACTTCGGACAATCCAAGGACGGAATCGCCAAGCGCCATTATCGCCGAAATGGAAGCAGGGGTTGAGCCGCAGAACACCAAAAAAATTTTATCTATTGAGAATCGGGAGCAGGCCATTAAGACCGCCTGCCAACTGGCAAATGCCAATGATATCATTTTGATTGCCGGAAAGGGGCATGAAACCTATCAGGAAACCAATGGTACACGCATTGATTTCGATGATTTTAAAATAGTTAAGGAACTGTTGCAAAGCTTGGATAAATAAGAAAACGAAAATTAATGGTTAAGCGTTGATTCGATATTTTTTGAACTTGACACTTGCGCTTGAACTTGAATAAATTATGTTAACCTACCTGTTCGAATATTTGGAGAAACAATACCAGCTACCTGGGGCGAGCCTGTTCCAGTTCAGTACGTTTCGTGCGGGTATGGCCATTTTGTTTTCGCTGATAATCGCTACAGCTTACGGTAAAAAAATCATACTTTTTCTTCAAAAACAACAGGTGGGCGAGACCATCCGAGACCTAGGTCTGGAAGGGCAAAAGCAAAAAGCAGGAACTCCTACAATGGGGGGAATCATCATCATCATGGCCACTTTGATCCCTGTGCTACTTTTTGCCAGATTGGAGAATATCTACATCATTTTATTGATTTTTACAACTGTATGGATGGGGGTTATCGGTTTTATCGATGACTATATCAAGGTTTTCAAAAAGAACAAGGAAGGTTTAAAAGGTAGGTTTAAGGTAATGGGTCAGGTCGTTTTGGGCCTCATTGTGGGTGCGGTACTATACTTTCATCCAGAAGTTACCATGCGAGACCATAATAAGACCATTATTACGGAGCAATTTACGGTTGAAGAGGTACGAGGTGAGGAAATCAAATCGACCATGACCACGGTTCCCTTCTTCAAGAACAATGAATTCGATTACGGCAGTTTTATTGGTTGGATGGGAGAAGGCGCCAAGGAGTACGCCTGGTTGATTTTCATTCCTATTATCATCTTGATCGTTACGGCCGTTTCAAACGGTGCCAATTTAACCGACGGTATTGACGGTCTGGCAGCAGGGACTTCCGCCATTATTGTATTTACATTGGGGGTATTCGCCCTGGTTTCCGGTAACATCATTTTTTCAGAATACCTGGATATCATGTATATCCCAAGGGTAGGAGAGTTGCTAATATTCATCACAGCATTTGTTGGTGCCTTGGTAGGCTTTCTTTGGTACAATACCTATCCCGCCCAAGTTTTTATGGGTGATACGGGAAGTTTGACAATAGGCGGGGTGATTGCGGTTATCGCCATCATCGTTAGAAAGGAACTCTTGATTCCCGTCTTATGCGGTATTTTTTTCGCGGAGTCCCTATCGGTAATGACGCAGGTGGCCTATTTCAAGTATACCAAAAAGAAATTTGGGGAAGGAAGACGTATTTTTTTGATGTCCCCTTTGCATCATCATTACCAGAAGAAAGGCTACCATGAAAGCAAGATCGTGACCCGTTTTTGGATTGTTGGGATTATGCTGGCCGTGGCCACAATCGTTACCTTAAAAATACGATAGATGGCATTTTTGGTGGTGCTTGGCGGTGGAGAAAGTGGCGTGGGTACGGCCATCTTAGGGAAGCAAAAAGGCTATGAGGTTTTTGTTTCCGATAAAGGGAAAATAAAGGAAAAGTATAAGAACGTTCTTGAACATTTTGGAATCGATTGGGAAGAATCCAAGCATACTGAGGACAAACTATTAAAGGCCGATTTGGTCATGAAGAGTCCGGGAATATCGGATACCGTTCCATTGGTAAAAACCATGGTCGAAAAGGGAATTCCAGTAATATCCGAAATCGAATTTGCATCCAGATATACCGATGCAAAAATCATAGGGATTACCGGAAGTAACGGCAAGACTACCACCACGATGCTTACCTACCACATTTTGAAAAATGGTGGACTAAACGTAGGAATGGCGGGTAACATAGGTGACAGCTTTGCAAAAATGGTCGCTGAGAAAAGCTTTGATTACTATGTATTGGAAATCAGCAGTTTTCAGTTGGATGGAATCCAAGATTTTAGACCGCATATTTCCGTCCTAACGAACATTACCCCAGACCATTTGGATCGCTATGAGTACAAATTCGAGAACTACATAGCCTCCAAATTCCTGATAACAAAAAACCAGGATTCGGCCGATTATTTCATCTATGACCAAGATGATGAAGTTATTGGCAGTTGGCTGAGCGAGCACCCGATCAAATCCAAATTACTCCCTTTTTCGGTGAAGCGAACATTGAAGGAAGGGGCCAGTTTAGATAAAAATGAAATTAAAATAACAACTCAAGAATACACGATAAAAATGATGACAGACAGCTTAGCATTGGAAGGCCAGCATAACTTAAAGAATACCATGGCAGCCGCTATGGTAGCAAAATTGGTGGGTATCCGTAAAGAAACCATTCGGGAATGCATTTCCAATTTTCAGGGAGCTCCCCATAGGTTGGAGAAGGTATTGAAAATACACCATGTACAGTATATCAATGATTCCAAGGCCACCAATGTAAATGCCACTTACTATGCTTTGGAGAGCGTAAAAACTCCCGTTGTCTGGATTGTTGGTGGTGTTGATAAGGGCAACGAGTACAAGGAGTTGATGCCCTTGGTGAGGGAGAAGGTTAAGGCCATTATCTGTCTTGGAGTCGATAATGAAAAAATAAAGGAAACCTTTGGTAACGTAGTGGACCTATTGGTGGAAACTTTTGCCATGGAGGAAGCTGTAAAGGTCGCTTATAAAATCGCGGAAAGGGGCGATACGGTATTGTTGTCCCCAGCCTGTTCAAGCTTTGACCTTTTTCAGAACTATGAAGATCGGGGCAATCAATTCAAAAACTGTGTAAAAAACCTATAATCCGTGCGAAACCTATTGCAAAATATCAACGGTGACAAAGCCATTTGGGCCATTGCGGCACTTTTGGCGTTGTTTTCGTTTTTGCCCGTTTACAGTGCCAGTAGTAATTTGGTCTATGTAGTGGGTAATGGCACAACGGTTGGCCATCTAGTGAAGCATGCCTTGTTATTGTTCTTAGGTTTCGGTATCATTTACGGGGTACATAAAATACCCACCCATTTTTTCAAGGGTCTTTCCTTAATAGCCATGCCAATTGTCATCGTGCTCTTGATCTTTGTGCTGGCCCAGGGGACTACTGCGGGGGAAACCAATGCAAGCCGTTGGATTCGTTTACCCTTGGTAGGATTCGGGTTTCAGCCTTCCAACTTGGCAGCCGTAGTTTTGATGATCTATGTTGCCCGGTATCTTTCCAAGGTTCGGGATGTAAAGGTTACCTTTTCTGAAAGTATTGTACCCTTATGGTTGCCCGTCTTTTTGGTAGTGGTGTTGATCCTGCCCGCAAATTTTTCTACGGCCGGGATTATTTTTTCTATGGTCTTGATGCTTTGCTTTTTGGGGGGATATCCCATAAAATATTTATTGGGTATCGTTGGAACGGGCATCGCCTGTTTGGCCCTGTTCATTTTGGTGGCCAAGGCGGCACCCGATTTGTTCCCAAATAGGGTCGATACCTGGATGAGCCGTATCGATAGTTTTAGCAATCCGGAGGATACCGAGGCCAACTATCAGATAGAAAAGGCCAAAATAGCCATCGCTACGGGCGGTGTTATGGGCAAAGGTGCTGGGAAAAGCGTACAGAAAAATTTCCTTCCCCAGAGTTCGTCGGATTTTATCTATGCCATTATTGTAGAGGAATATGGGCTATTGGGCGGATTTGCCCTTATGTTTTTTTACCTGTTTTTGTTGTTCAGGATCGTGGTGGTCGCCAATGGCTGTACCACCATTTTTAGCAAATTGTTGGTGCTAGGTGTTGGTTTGCCCATAGTTTTTCAGGCTTTGATCAATATGGCAGTGGCCGTGGAGCTGTTTCCCGTAACGGGTCAAAATTTACCATTGATCAGTAGTGGGGGAACTTCCAGTTGGATGACCTGTCTGGCGATAGGCATCATTCTAAGTGCCAGTAACAAAAGCATGCAGCAGACGACGGAAAGTACCGTGGATATTGATGAAAGCAACCCTTTAGAAGTATTGAGTGGGCAGTTATAGGTTTATCATATCCGGTGGCGGAACGGGGGGACATATTTATCCGGCGATTTCAATTGCCGACGAACTTAAAAGAAGACATCCCAATGCGGAGTTCCTTTTTGTTGGGGCAAAAGACCGAATGGAAATGGAGAAGGTCCCGCAAGCGGGATACAAAATTGAGGGATTGTGGATAACGGGGATACAACGGAAACTGACCCTAAAAAATGTAATGTTTCCATTGAAACTGATAAGTAGTTTGATAAAGGCACGTAAAATAGTAAGCAAATTTAAGCCCCACGCCGTAGTGGGTACGGGCGGTTTTGCCAGTGGTCCTTTATTGAAAGTGGCTACAAGCAGCGGAATACCTTGTGTACTACAGGAACAAAACTCCTTTGCCGGAATCACGAACAAACTACTTAAGGACAAGGTGGCCAAGATTTGTGTGGCCTACGATGGTATGGAACGATTTTTTCCTGCCGATAAAATCGTGAAAACCGGAAATCCCGTAAGGGCCGATTTAATTTCCTTACAGGAGGATAGGTCTGATGCGTTACGATTTTTTGGTTTGAACACGCAAAAGAAAACCCTTTTGGTGCTAGGGGGCAGTTTGGGTTCCAAGCGAATCAATGCCTTGATTGCGGATAACCTGGAGTTTTTCAAATCCTTGAACCTTCAGTTGATCTGGCAATGTGGAAAGGGGTATGTAAAGATGTACGAAGGTGAAAATTCGGATTATGTAAAGGTACATGCCTTTTTGAACGATATGGCAAAGGCCTATGCCGCGGCGGATATGATCATTTCCAGATCTGGAGCGGGAGCGGTTTCGGAGTTATGTTTGGTAGGAAAGCCTACCATCTTTATTCCATCACCTGTGGTGGCGGAGGACCATCAGACAAAAAATGCACAAGCCTTGGTGGCCGAAGATGCCGCCGTCATGATTAAGGAAAGTGATTTGGAAGAAAAGTTTAAAGAAGAGTTTTTGTCGGTCTTCGAATCGGAAGAAAAACGGGAACGACTTTCTAAAAATATAAAGGCTTTGGCACTGCCCAATGCCACGAAGGACATTTGTGATGAAATTGAAAAATTGTTGAATTAGCCAACATGAAAATAAAGGATATACATAGGGTTTACTTCATTGGTATCGGAGGTATAGGTATGTCCGCATTGGCCCGGTATTTCAAGTTTATCGGGAAGGAAGTGGCTGGTTACGATAAGACCGAAACTCCTCTGACCATTGAACTATCCGACCATGCTATTTCCGTGCATTATAAGGATGATTTGGAATTGGTTCCCAAACCGTTTCTAAACCCAGAGGAAACCTTGGTGGTGTATACGCCGGCGGTAAAAAGTACACATTCAGAATATCAATATTTTCTAAGGAACGATTTTGTCATCAAAAAGCGCTCTGAAGTCTTGGGTTTGATTACCAAGGATTCCTTCTGTTTCGCCGTTGCGGGCACCCATGGAAAGACGACCACATCAAGCATTCTTGCTCATTTGCTTCGTGAAACGGGAACTCCGTTAACGGCATTTTTGGGCGGTATTTCGGAGGATTTTAACAGCAATTTTCTTTTAGAGGGAACCGAGTATTCCGTGGTGGAAGCGGATGAGTTCGATCGGTCCTTTTTGAGATTGTCGCCCAATGTGGCCTGTATAACCTCTATGGATGCGGACCATTTGGATATTTATGGGAATGCCCAGGAACTACAAAAGTCGTTTCTTGACTTTGTGGCCCGAATAAAGCCTGGAGGAAAGCTTTTTGTTCGTAAGGGTTTGCCTTTAAACGGCATAACCTATGGGATAGAGGATGATTCGGATTATTGCATCCGGAATTTAAAAATAGAACATGGTACCTACATTTTTGATTTGGGAACTCCGGAAGGAACATTTACCGGGGTTCGATTCAACAAACCGGGAAGACACAACCTGTTGAACGGTTTGGTCGCTTTTGCCATGGCGATACAAGCAGGTTCCCCACCGTATCGCCTGGCCGAAGCTTTGGCATCTTTCAAGGGTGTTCAGAGACGATTTTCCTACCGTATCAAGAACGAGGATTTTGTCCTCATCGATGACTATGCCCATCACCCCACTGAAATAGATGCCGTGTATGATGCCATTGTTGAAATGCATCCCAACAAAAGGATTTTGGCCATTTTTCAGCCACACTTGTTCAGTCGGACCAAGGATTTTGGGGATGATTTTGCAAAAAGTCTATCAAAATTTCCGAGTGTTTTGCTATTGGAAATTTATCCGGCCAGGGAAGAGCCCATGGAGGGAATTGATGCTGCTTGGTTGATGGGAAAGATGACCAACGCCCAAACAAAAGTTGTGGAAAAAGGGGATTTGGTATCGGAAATAAAAGCCCAAAATCCAGAAGTGCTCGTCATGATGGGTGCAGGTGATATTGGGTTGGAAATTATGAAAGTAACAAAAGAATTGGAGTATGCGCATTGATTGGAACTTATTGAAAATAGTTGCGCTATTGTTCGTAATAATGGGGCTTTACGCGTTTTCTAACAATAGGAGCAATAAGAAGAACGTAGTCCGTTCCAAAGTGGAATTTCTGGGTGACCAAAACCTCTATATTACAGAGGGAGCGGTTAATAAATTGTTAATACAAAATTATGGGCGGCTCGAAAATGTGCCTAAAGAAAATATAGTTTTGAATACTATAGAAAAGGCCCTTGAGGCCAATGAAATGGTGAAAAGTGCCCAAGTCTATGTCACTATAGACGGTGAGCTAACGTCTAAAATTGTTCAACGCAAACCCATCGGACGCATTGAGGGGGATTCAAAGTTCTATCTGGATGATGAAGGAAAACGTATGCCGTTTTCATCCAATTATTCGGCTAGGGTGCCTATTATAACAGGCAATATAACGGGTAAGAGCCTCGAGGATGTGTACAGGATTTTAGAGTTTATAAACAAGGACGATTTTTTACGAAAGAACGTGATAGGTATTCATATAAAGGCGGAGGATGATTACCAATTGAAGTTTAGGCTGAACCAGTTTGTGGTGAATTTAGGGGGTATTGATAATTTGGAAGGGAAGTTCAGCAATTTTAAGGCCTTTTATGCCAAGGCCAACAAGGATAATACCTTGGAGGATTTTGCGGAAGTAACTTTGGAATTCAATAACCAGGTAGTGTGCACTAAAATATAACAACATGGAACAAGGAAATTATTCGGTAGGATTGGACATAGGGACCACTAAGATTGTGGCTATCATCGGAAAAAAGAATGAGTACGGCAAAATCGAGATTTTGGGAATCGGTAAATCCAAAAGTCTCGGCGTGCACAGGGGCGTTGTTAACAATATCACGCAAACGATAAAATCCATACAGCAGGCCGTGGAACAGGCCGAAACCAATTCCGGACTAAAAATAGGTTCCGTTGTGGTAGGGATTGCCGGTCAGCACATCAGAAGCCTGCAGCACAGTGACTACATTACCAGAAAGGATTCAGAGGAAGTTATCAATGAGGACGATTTGGATTCCTTGGTCAATCAGGTCTATAAACTGATTATGCTCCCCGGGGAAGAAATCATTCATGTATTGCCACAGGAGTATAAGGTGGATGGCCAGGCCGAAATAAAAGAGCCTATCGGAATGTACGGGGGCAGGCTGGAGGCCAATTTCCATGTTGTGGTGGGCCAGGTTTCCTCTATCAAGAACGTAGGCCGTTGTATCAAAAGTGCCGGATTGGACTTGGGGAACATTACCCTGGAGCCACTGGCATCTGCCGATGCCGTGTTGAGCATGGAAGAGAAGGAAGCGGGAGTAGCTTTGATCGATATAGGGGGCGGTACTACGGACCTGGCCATTTTTAAAGATGGGATTATTCGCCATACGGCCGTGATTCCTTTTGGTGGCGGCGTTATAACCGAGGATATTAAGGAAGGCTGCTCCATCATAGAAAAACAGGCCGAAAGTCTTAAGGTACGTTTTGGTTCCGCTTGGCCCGGGGAGAACAAGGACAATGAAATCGTATCCATACAAGGTTTGAGGGGCCGTGAACCTAAGGAAATCACCTTAAAGAACCTTTCCAAAATCATACATGCCAGAGTGGTCGAAATTATAGAGCAGGTATATGTAGAGATCAAGAACTATGGTCATGATGAGCAAAAAAAGAAATTGATTGCGGGCATCGTACTTACAGGAGGTGGAAGTCAATTGAAGCACCTAAAGCAGTTGGTGGAATATATTACGGGAATGGATACCCGTATAGGCTACCCCAACGAGCATTTGGCAGGGGATTCAGACGAGGAAGTGGCCAGTCCACTTTACGCCACGGCCGTAGGTTTGTTAATGAACGCTATTAGGAACGAAGAAAGGAAGTCGGCCATCAATAAAAATAAGATCAAGAAGGAGGAGGAACCTGTCATGGCCGGTTTTGAAGAAGAGGTTAAGGTGAATCAACCTATGAAGGAGCGGAAATCCGTTTTTGACCGATGGTCCGAAAAGTTGAAGGATTTTTTGGATAACGCCGAATAAGAACTAGAATAAGCGCATAATAACCAGTAATAATAATAGTATGAGTAATCACAACGAATTTGATAGTATCTCTTTTGATCTTCCAAAAAATCAAAGCAATGTCATTAAGGTCATTGGAGTGGGTGGCGGGGGCAGTAATGCCATAAACCACATGTTCCAGGCCGGTATCAACGGGGTAGATTTCGTCATCTGCAATACGGATGCACAGGCCTTGGACAATAGTCCGGTACCCAACAAGATTCAATTGGGCGTATCATTGACGGAGGGATTGGGAGCTGGTGCCAATCCGGAAATCGGTGAGCAGGCCGCTATGGAGAGCATGGAAGATATCAAAGGAATGCTGGACCGTACGACAAAAATGATTTTCATTACCGCTGGTATGGGCGGGGGAACAGGAACTGGTGCTGCTCCCGTAATTGCCAAGTTTGCCAAGGAAATGGATATTCTAACGGTGGGTATTGTTACCATGCCGTTCCAGTTTGAAGGTAAAATGCGTTGTGATCAAGCCCATCAGGGTATAGAAAAGTTGCGGAAGAATGTAGATTCCTTGATTGTTATCAACAATAATAAATTACGGGAGGTCTATGGAAACCTTGGGTTTAAGGCAGGTTTTTCAAAGGCCGATGAGGTTTTGGCAACCGCTGCTAGGGGAATTGCAGAGGTGATAACACATCATTATACACAAAACATCGACTTGCGCGATGCCAAGACCGTTCTTTCCAATAGCGGAACAGCAATCATGGGTTCAGCCATAGCTTCAGGTTCCTCAAGGGCGAACGAGGCCATTATGAAGGCATTGGATTCCCCATTATTGAACGATAACAAGATTACCGGTGCCAAGAACGTATTGTTGCTTATTGTTTCCGGGGCGCAGGAAATTACGATTGACGAAATTGGGGAAATCAACGATCACATTCAAATTGAAGCGGGTTATGGTGCCAATATCATTATGGGTGTTGGTGAGGACGAGTCCTTGGGCGAATCTATCGCGGTTACCGTTATCGCCACGGGATTTAACGTGGAACAACAGGATGATATCGTAAACACCGAGTCAAAAAAAATCATCCATACATTGGAGGACAACCAAAAGGCGGAAGCTGAACTCTTAACTACAAAACGTACTGTCCATACCTTGGAAGTTGAAGAGGAAGAGGAGGAGATTGAAAAACCCCAGGAGCGCTATCAGTTTTTGGATTCGGGCGATTTTGACTTGATTCCTACTACCAATTATATCCGGAATTTTAACGTCTTCTATGACGAGGTAATTGCCGAATGTGTGTCCGAGGATGATTTTGTAATTATAGATGCAACGGCCAAAATTAGGGATATCGAAGTGGTAGAGCCTGAAGTTTTAAGGTACGAAAGGGAAGAAGAGGAACAATTTGCCATGAGTTTTGAAATGCCCTTGGAGGATGATGAAAAGGACAATGTTGTAGTCTTTAACTTGGATGATGAAATCAAGGATTTGGACGTAAACGATAGCGTGGAGATAATCCCTGTTTTGGAGTACAATAAAAAAGGAGAGACTCGATACAGTTTGGACGATTATATGGAATTGGAGAATAGGTTAACCGGGGCCAAATCCAAAGCAGAGGAATTTGAACCCAAAATTATAGAGGACGAACTGGTTTTTGAAAAAAGAACGGTTGCCCCAAAGGAACATAATAGGGATGAAACCTCTATAGATCCCATGGAGACCCCAATTGAGGAATTGCTTAGACAGCGTGCGGACGAACGAAGGAGAAAGTTAAAGGATTTCAATTACAAGTTCAAAAACAGCTTGAGCAATATTGATGAAATTGAGAAAGAGCCTGCCTATAAGAGGCAGGGCGTTAATTTGAACGAAAACCCTAGGGAAAAAAAAATTTCAAGAACGACCTTAAGTGACGATAGTAACGATGAGATTCAATTGCGGTCCAATAATTCGTTCTTGCACGATAATGTAGATTAGTGTTATTTCGATATCTATTTGAACCCGAAAACAAATTTTGTTTTCGGGTTTATTATTTATCTTTGCAATCCAAAAACCACAAACGATGAGTTTACAGGCAAAAGTAATGGAGCAAATGAAGGTCGCTATGAAGGCCAAGGACACGGTGGCCTTGGAGTCTTTAAGGGCCATCAAATCCGCTCTTTTGTTGGAAAGTACCAGCGGCTCAGGAAAGGAATTAAGCGAAATGGATGAAATAAAGCTGGTGCAGAAATTGGTTAAGCAACGGAAGGACAGTGCCGCTATTTTTGTGGAACAAGGAAGACAGGATTTGGCGGAACCGGAGTTGGCCCAGGCTGCCGTAATCGAGCAGTTCTTGCCAGAACAGCTTACTGAGGAAGAAATTGAAAAAGTTGTGGTCCAAACCATTGATGCCACGGGTGCTTCTGGCATGAAGGACATGGGCAAGGTAATGGGAATCGTGTCCAAGGAGTTGGCCGGTCAGGCGGATGGTAAGACCATATCAGCCATCGTAAAACAAAAATTAAGTTCTTAGTTTATAATATAATGACCGAGTGGCACTCCCGATAGCTACCGGGAGAATCCAGCATCGGATTTGTGAATTGAATATTGTAACGGTAAATTTGAGTTTTTTACTCATATTATTAAATAAGGCCGCGTGGCGCAACTGAATAGCGCATCAGATTTCGGCTCTGAGGGTTGGGGGTTTGAATCCCTCCGCGGTCACGAATAAATAGTTCAAAAAGAAAAAACGCCAAACTTGCTTGAGCTTTTTTTTGTTTGGACTATTTTCAAAGCGGAGCTTTGAGGGAAAGGCGCAGCCAATCCCTCCGCGGTCACTAATTAAATCCAGATTCATTTAAATGTATCTGGATTTTTTGTTGGTATTCCACAAATATCATTCAATTCTCTCGATTCTATTTTTAAAAAATTAACGAAATTTTATTATAGTTAGTTCGGAACAAAACGAACTGTAAGGTAGCTTTGTTACAGAATTTGTACTATGGGGCTATGCTCAGAACATAAACGAATGTTGATAGAGGAATTGGGGCTTTATTTTGAAAGGCGCCACAATTTGCCACCATTGGCCGCCCGAATCTATGCGATAATGGTTTTATCCTCTCAAGAGGGCTTTTCTTTTGAAGAGCTCATGGAGATTACCCAGGCCAGTAAAAGTTCTGTTTCCACAAATTTAAATCTCCTGTTGCAATTAAAGTACTTGGAATACTATACACGGCCCGGTAAGCGGAAAAGATATTTTAGGAGTTCTGGTAGTTTTTTGCAAAACATGCTAAAAGAGCGGTTTGAAACGATAATTTCTGATCTAGAACTTACCCAAAAAGTAAATAAGTTCAATCAGGAGAACAATCCTGAAAATTATAGAAAAAAGGGGTATATCGGAAATATATTCCACGACTTCCTAGAGCAGGAAAAATTGAATATTGAACAGACCTTACAACGAATAAGGGATTTCAAAGAACAAAATTAAAAACTATTTAGTTATTCAAAATGAAGAAAATCTACACGCTCCTATTTGTAATTTCAACTCTGATCTTAATTTCCTGTGGAGGTAAAACCAATGAAAATTCGGGTAATCAATCCGCAGCCCCTTCATTTCAGGTAATAGAAATACCCACCAAGGATGTCACTTCTTTTACTACCTATCCGGCAAGTATTGAGGGCATTGTTAATAGTGAGGTTAGGGCCAAAATCTCAGGTTATATTACGGATGTTTTGGTGGATGAGGGGGAACAGGTAAAAAAAGGAGAGACCCTTTTTAAATTGGAAACCCAATCCCTAAGTCAGGATGCCGCTGCTGCTTTGGCAAACGTCAATGCCGCTCAAGTGGAAGTGGATAAATTAAAACCTTTGGTTGAAAAGAATATTATCAGCAGTGTGCAGCTGGAAACTGCAAAGGCAAAGTTGCAACAGGCAAAGAGCACGTATAATTCCATCAATGCCAACATCAACTACGGGAGTATTAAAAGTCCAGTTGATGGTTTTGTAGGGTCCATCAGATTTAGAAGAGGAGCTTTGGTCAGTCCAAACAACGCCCAGCCTCTTACTATTGTTGCGGATATCAGTAAAGTGTATGCTTATTTCTCCATGAACGAAAAGGATTATCTGAATTTTATTCAAGATACGAAAGGCAATACCATAAACGAAAAGATACAGAACTTACCCGAAGTTGAATTAATTCTCGCCAATGGAAGGGTATATGATCAAAAAGGGAAAATCGAGACCATAAATTCACAAGTGGACGCCGCTACGGGTGCTATCACCTTTAGGGCCAAATTTGACAACCCTTCAAGGATTTTGACCAATGGTAACAGCGCTAAGATCAGAATACCCAAAAAGTTTGAGAATGTTGTGGTAGTTCCCAAGGAAAGCACTTTTGACAGACAGGGCGGTGTATATGTATACCAGGTCCGTTCAGATAGTATGGCCGTATCCAAGAGTATAGCTGTTATTAACGAGGTGGATAATCTCTACATGGTGGAAAGCGGTATCGAAGAAGGTGATAAAATTGTGGGTCTAGGGATTGACAAATTAAGGGGGGACACCAAGATTATTCCAAAATCCGTTGCCTTCGATAGCGTTGCAAAGCCCATTAAAATTTTATTCAGATAATAGTAGAACTGCGGATAACACATTAGAATATGCTAAAAAAGTTTATTGAACGGCCAGTACTTTCAACCGTAATTTCGATTATAATCGTCATCTTGGGATTAATGGGTCTTACGTCACTGTCCATTACCCAATATCCGGACATTGCGCCTCCTACTATTAGCGTGAGTGCCAACTATCCCGGTGCGAATGCCGAGACTATTTTGGAAAGTGTAATTATTCCCTTGGAGGAACAAATTAACGGTGTGGAAGGGATGACCTATCTTACATCCACGGCCACCAATAGCGGTACTGCCACTATTGACGTATTTTTTGACCAAGATGTAAGTCCCGATATCGCGGCGGTAAACGTTCAAAACCGGGTAGCTAGGGCCAATTCACTTCTACCACAGGCCGTTATACAGACAGGTGTTACTACACAAAAACAACAGACCAGTGCGCTGATGTTTATGTCTTTTTATAGTACCAATCCGGATTATGATGAAACCTTTGTGCAGAATTACCTTAAAATAAATGTAATTCCTGAGATTCAGAGGGTAAATGGTGTTGGTAATGTCAATGTATTTGGCTCCAAGGATTACGCCATGCGAATTTGGTTGCAGCCCGAAAAATTAGCGGCCTATGGATTAATACCTTCGGATGTGGTAGCCGTCTTGAACGAACAGAGTTTAGAAGCTGCAGCAGGCTCCCTAGGTGAAAACGACGGTGAGGCCTTTAGCTATGTAATAAAATATGGAGGAAGGTTTAAAACGCAGGAACAGTACAGTAATATTGTGGTAAAGGCTTTGGATAATGGACGTTTTCTGAGGCTTGAAGATATTGCCGAAATAGAATTAGGTGCCCAATCGTATTCGGCAAGCTCCATGACGTCAGGCTATCCGGCAGTAAATATGGGAATCTATCAAACCAAAGGTTCTAATGCCAGGGAAATAATTCTTGAAATTGAAAATAGGCTAGAACTAATTAAGGAAGACCTCCCGGTTGGTATCAAAGTTTTTGTTCCGTATAACACCAACAATTTCTTGAACGCTTCTATAAAAAAGGTGGCCAGTACCTTGGTAGAGGCCTTTTTGTTGGTATTCCTCGTCGTTTTTATTTTTCTACAGGACTTTAGGTCTACCCTCATTCCTGCCATAGCCGTTCCTGTTTCCATAATTGGAACATTTTTCTTCTTGAATCTTTTTGGTTATTCCATCAACTTGTTGACTTTGTTTGCCTTGGTATTGGCAATTGGTATTGTGGTGGATGACGCCATTGTTGTTGTGGAAGCAGTACACGCCAAATTGGATAAGGGAGCCAAGGATGCCAAGCAGGCAACATTAACGGCTATGAACGAAATATCGGGCGCGATTATATCCATCACTCTGGTCATGGCGGCCGTATTTATACCAGTAACGTTTGTTACGGGACCTACAGGGGTATTTTATGAACAATTTGGTGTAACCTTGATTGTGGCTATCATTATTTCTGCAATTAATGCGCTTACCTTGAGCCCGGCGCTTTGTGCATTGTTCTTAAAGCCGCATACGGAGAAGGATGAAGGAAAAAAGAAAAATTTTAAGGAGCGATTCTTCGATGCGTTTAATAGCGCTTTTAGGGCTACTACCCAGAAATATGGCCGTTCCGTTCATTTTCTGTACAAACATAAGTGGGTAACCGTATTTATTCTTGTCCTGGCCTTTGTTGGTATCTGGTGGTCATCAAGTATGGTCAGGACTGGTTTTGTTCCCGATGAAGATCGTGGTATCGTATTTATGAACATTGAGCTTCCCCCGGGTTCCTCCATTGACAGAACCCATGAGGTCAACGAAGAGTTGTATTCTAAAATCAAGCAGATACCAGGGGTTTTGGATGGGTCCGTTATTGAGGGGCGTAGCTTTTTGGGTGGTGCAGGCAGTAATTATGGTCTAGGTTTTGTTCGTCTTAAGGATTGGGACGAGCGGGGAGCAGATACCTTGTCTATGGAAGCCATAACCGCAAAAATGTTTGGAGCGGCGGCAACGATTCCTGAAGCCAATATAGTATTCTTTGCCCCTCCAAGTATTCCAGGTTTTGGACGTTCTTCGGGTGTAGAGGTAAATTTATTAGATCGCGCCAGTGGTTCTTTTACAGATTTGGATAAGGTGAACAAGGAATTTATTGCCAACTTGACCCAAAGGCCGGAGATTCAGTACGCACAATCCTCATTTGATACGGGATATCCACAGTATGAGCTTGAAATAAACGTGCCAAGGGCCAAGGAACTTGGGGTATCCATAAGTAGTATTTTTGCTACCCTACAGGGGTATATCGGGAGTATCTTTGCTGCGGATTTTTCCCGTTTTGGTAAACAGTACCGTGTGTATGTTCAGGCGCTTCCAGAGGATAGGGCCGATCGCGACAATCTGGACCAAATGTTCGTTAGAACTTCCGAAGGTGTCATGACCCCCATTACGGAATTTATCAGTTTGGAAAGGGTGTATGGACCACAATCCGTAACACGGTTTAATTTGTTCAACTCCACGAAAATTACGGCCGCCACGAATCCAGGATATAGCTCGGGAGATGCTATAAAGGCCGTGGAAGAAGTGGCCCAATCCTTACCAACAACGTTTTCAATTGCGTATTCTGGCCTGACACGTGAAGAAGTGAATGCCGGAGACCAGACCACGACCATCTTTTTATTGTCACTGGTCTTCGTGTATTTCCTGCTTGCGGCGCAATATGAAAGTTATCTAATACCTTTTTCTGTATTGCTTTCGTTGCCCTTAGGTGTTTTTGGTGCCTACTTCACTACACAATTGGCGGGACTGCAAAATAATATATACTTCCAAATCGCCTTAATCATGTTAGTAGGTCTTCTTGCCAAGAACGCGATTTTAATTGTGGAATTTGCCCTGCAGCGAAGAAAGCATGGGTTATCAATCCTAGACGCTGCCGTGGAAGGTGCAGAATCAAGACTACGTCCAATTTTGATGACCTCCTTTGCTTTCATATTGGGTTTAATGCCCTTGGCGCTCGCAGGTGGAGTAGGGGCAGAAGGAAATAGGTCTATTGGTACTGGTGCCGTAGGAGGTTTGTTCATTGGTACCGTAGTGGGTGTCTTCGTTATTCCCACTTTGTTCATTTTCTTTCAGTGGTTACAGGAAAAAGTATCCGGAGGGCCAAAATTCGAAACGGTAGAAAAATAGAATAACTAATATAGTATGCGATTGTCAAAATATATAAAAATTGGTTGTACGGTACTTTTGCCAATAATCTTGGTTTCATGCTTTTCTGCCAAAACGTATGAAAGACCAAAGGATGTGGTATTGGAGTCACAATATTTTAGAACGGATTCCTTACAGAGGGATAGTGTTTCCCTGGCAACAATTTCATGGAAGGAATTGTTTACAGACCCATATCTTCAAGGTTATATAGAAGAAGGTCTTCAAAATAATATTGACATTAGAAAGGCCATTCAACGCATTTTGATTTCTGAAGCTTATCTGAAACAGGGAAAGGCCGGCTATTTTCCTACCCTGAATCTCAACCCAAAATATACCCATACGGAGATTTCCGGGAATAGTCAGTTTGGAGGTCTTTTTAGTAGGTTGGATCAATACGAGGTAAGTGGTGGACTGTCTTGGGAGGCAGATATTTGGGGTAAAATCAGAAGTAATAAAAGGGCTTTCGAGGCGAGTTACCTACAATCAGTCGCCGCCCATAAAGCAGTAAAAAGTACCTTGGTGGGAAATATAGCTTCTCTCTATTATCAACTATTGTCTTTGGACGAGCAAATCCAGATTACGAAATTGACCATAGAAACCCGTTCCAGCGGATTGGAGACTACCAAAGCTTTAAAAGAGTCGGGAAATGTTACGGAGGTCGCCGTAAAACAAACGGAGGCCCAATTGTATACGGCCCAAGCCTTGTTGATCGACTTGGAAAATTCAGTAAACCTTTTGGAAAATTCCATTTCCTTGATTTTGGGTGATGAACCAAAGGAAATTGTAAGAAGTACCTTGGAAGAGCAAAAAATAAATACACCACTGAGTATTGGGGTACCCACCCAACTCTTGGCAAACCGGCCCGATGTTATATCCGCCGAGTATGGCCTGGTAAATGCTTTTGAACTTACCAATGTAGCCCGAAGTAATTTTTATCCATCCATTACCCTAACCGCCAATGGAGGACTTCAAAGTTTGGATTTTAATACATTGTTTGATACAAATTCCTTATTTGCATCCGTAGTTGGGGGTCTTACACAGCCATTGTTCAATGGTAGGAGAATACGAACACAATATGAAGTAAGTCAGGCCCAACAAGAACAGTCTATGTTGGATTTTAAATTTACCTTGCTAAACGCCTCTAAGGAAGTATCCGATGCACTTTATTCCTACCATGCGGCCATGAAAAAAATTGAAGTGAAGAAAAAGGAATATGAAGCTTATACAATGGCTCGGGAATATTCCCAAGAACTATTGGATAATGGTTTGGCTAATTATCTGGAAGTATTGAACGCAAGACAAAATGCGCTGAATACAAATTTGGACCTTATCTCTACCAAAAACAATAAGTTACAAGCCGTGGTAAACTTATACCTTGCTTTGGGTGGAGGCTGGAATTAAGGATGTCTTTTATGGTTTTTGTCCAGAATATGCGCAACAATCATTTTTGCATGGATCCTTGAATTTTCTATAAACCATTTGTGGGTTTCCATACCGCCACAAATCACTCCCGCCAAATAAAGATTCTCCACATTGGTTTCCATAGTTTCCGGGTCGTATTCCGGTAATCGCTTTTCGTCTTCGGAAATATGTATACCCAGCATTTCCAAGAACTGAAAATTGGGCTTGTAGCCTGTAAGGGCCAGTACAAAATCATTGGGAATCGTTTGGGTCGCTCCCTTTTCATCGGTAATTTCCAAGGAATCTTCGTGAATGGCCTTTACGGTGCTATTGTAGTATGCCGTAATGCTACCTTCCTCGATTCTGTTGATGATATCCGGGCGTACCCAATACTTCACGCGTTGTCCTACTTCCGGACCCCTAATGATCAACGAAACCTCCGCTCCCTTTCTCCAACATTCCAAAGCAGCGTCTATGGCACTGTTGCTGGCCCCTACGACCGCTACCTTTTGACCGGCATAATAATGGGGATTATTATAGTAATGGGAGACTTTTGGCAAATCTTCCCCAGGTACGTTCAGTAGGTTGGGAATATCATAAAAACCCGTGGCTACGATAACGTGATTTGTTTGGTACTGTCCCTTGTTTGTCCTTACATGAAAAATATCGTTAGCCTTTTCAACTTCCAACACTTTTTCAAAAAGCTGTATATTCAGTTTGTTGGAAGTCACGATTCTTCGGTAATATTCCAGGGCTTCGTCCCGTTTGGGTTTTGCCTCTTTGCTTATAAAGGGTATTTCATCGATTTCCAATCGCTCCGAAGATGAAAAGAACTGCATGTTTGCTGGGTAGTTGAAAAGGGAATTCACAATGGGCCCTTTTTCCAAAATAACATAGGACAGGCCATTTTTCTGGGCTTCCAGCCCACATGCGATACCGATTGGTCCACCTCCTATGATTGCAATATCCATTAACCCCATTATCCTTATTTTATCGGAATAAATTTCTTTGTGTTTCTCTACAAAACTAGACATTTTAGTTAACAAAAATGACCTGGATAGCGATTGAAAAGGGTTGAAAATAATTGGTATCTATGATTTTTATCATGCTCTATGAACGTTGTTAACTCGAACTTTAAACAGCATTTAAAAACCAGAGTTATGAGTCTAAGACATAGAGTGCCCGTTTCAACAATTATGACAAAAAAGATCATCACCTTAAACTGTAACGATCAATTGGAAACTGCGGAACGCCTTTTTAAGGAGAACCATATTCGCCATATTCCCGTTGTGGAAGGTGATGCCATTATTGGAATGTTGAGCTTGACGGATTTGCTTCGAATCAGTTTTGCCGATGGCGCCTACGAAGAGGATGCCGATGTGGAAACCATCGTTTACAATATGTTCACCATTTCACAGGTAATGGCCAAAAATCTTAAGAGTATTTCTTCGGATACCCCGATAAAGGAAGTGGCCGAAATCCTGGCGCATAATGAATTTCATGCGCTTCCCGTAGTTGATGGCGAAAAATTGGTAGGTATTGTTACCACTACAGATTTGATAAAATACCTTTTGGAGCAGTATTAGTTTTAGGTTACGCAAAGGGTGGTCAAAATCATTGTGATACATTGGCCACCTTTCGTTTTTTATTTTCCGTCTGCTACCGATTTAAGTTCCGAAATTGTTTGCATAGGGTTTTTACTTTTAAAAACGAAGCTGCCCGCTACCAATACATCCGCACCGGCATCAACCAATTGTTTGGCATTTTCCGTGGTTACGCCCCCATCTATTTCAATTAGGACCGAAGCATTTTTACGCTGGATAAGTTCCTTTAGGGCTTTAATTTTTTCGTAGGTATTTTCAATAAAGGATTGCCCCCCAAAACCTGGGTTCACGCTCATGATCAATACCAAATCAATATCACTGATAATGTCCTCCAACAGATTGATATTGGTATGAGGATTTAAGGCAACTCCAGCTTTCATCCCTTTTGCCTTAATGGCCTGTATGGTTCGGTGTAGATGGGTACAAGCTTCGTAATGAACGGTTAGAATTGTGGCTCCCAGTTCTGCAAATTTATCAATATAGCGGTCAGGGTCAATGATCATCAAATGTACGTCCAAGGGTTTGTTAGCATGTTTTTGAATAGCCTTGATAACGGGCATTCCATAGGAAATGTTGGGAACGAAAACGCCGTCCATGACATCGATATGGTGCCAATCGGCAACACTGTTGTTCACCATTTCAACATCACGTTGTAAATTTCCAAAATCCGCTGCAAGTAGTGATGGGGCTATTTTTGTGTTTTGCATTTTGTAACTGCTAAATGATCATGCAAAAATAGTGATTTGAGTTTTGCATAATCCAAGGTGATTCACTTTACGGTTTTATTTTATCAAAGTAATGTATCAAATCACTTTCAGCCGCTATATATCCAAAAGAACTCCATGAAGGGCTATCCACTAAATCCAACATTATCTCTTTGGCTTTTTCATTATCGTTGTTATAAAAATACCAGTTAGAAAGTCCGTAGGCCACTGCATCGTTTGATGGATTTCCAGATTTGGTTCGCAGAAGGGAATCTATGGGAATCAATCCTTTGTACAGTTTACAGAGTTCGTAATAGCTTTGGTTTTCAATAATATCCATTTTCTGGGTAATTGGTTCCAGCATTTCATTTGCCAATGTTTCGTTTCCAAGCCTTCGTTGTATCATATATAGCCAATGTGTACTTGAAACTATATTATCATCAAGCTCTCCTGATTTCCTGCAGTTTAGATACGCATCAAATGCTTTTTCATAGTCGTGCTCTAGATAATAAGCCAAACCCAAATGATACCAGATATTTCCGTGTAGTGTGCTTACCGGAATGTTCATGGCATTGGGCATTCCATCGGGTTCTATTTCATTGGGCTTTTCTTCAATGAGTTTTGTCGCCAACTCCAAATCTGAGATTGCCTTTTCGAATTCCCGTATCGAGATATATCGATGTCCGCGATGTCGGTAAAAACGGGCGTCCTCAGGGAATTTCTCGATTCCTTTGGAGTATAAATCGATGGCATCTTCATACTTTCCAAGATAGGCGGTCCGTCTGCCGTACCAAATTAGGGCATTAGCGCTATCTGGATTGCTTTCATACGCTTGTTTGGCCTCTTCGTACTGGGCTATCATTTTTTCGGAAGGTTCAGGTATGCTGAATTCCTTGCCCAAGGGCGTTGTGAATCGATCAGATGTTTCTGAGCTAGTGGTTATTGCTTCCAGAGCGTCAGTTTTTCCTTTTTTAACTTCTCGGCAGCTTGAAAGAACCATCAAAAAACCCAAGAGCAAAAATGCCTGGCCTACTGTTATTCTGAATTTATTCATGTTCATTCCCCAATTTGAACCGCGTCTTTCCCGGCTTTATCTAAAATGGCGTTTACCTCGGGCAATTGAGAATCCATTACTTTATTCAAATTAGACAAGTGGGTTTCAAGTTCCGCAGAAAGCTCCTCAAAGACCTTATATGCCCCGTCAGTAGGTTTTGCATCACCGGACTCAACACTTCTACGTAAGGAGGCCAAACGGTTGTTTAACTTGATCGGAAAATTCAAGGGATCCTGTGGGGACTGGTTCTTTACTTGATATAGTTCTTCTTCAATGGCTGTCAACTTATCCAAAAATGGAGCGACTTTCCGCTTGTAAGTGGAACCCGAAAAGGCCTCTTTATGCGCATTCAATTGTTCTCTAACCTTTCGTATTTTAATGACAGCTTCATTGGCGGCACTGGTCTTATTCATAATCTTGTTAGCCAGTTCAAATTGTTCTTGAAGATCTGCTTTGGTTATACCCTTTAAATTAGGGTCCATTTCTATGTCGAAAGTATATATTTCTTCATAGTCGCCCGTTTTCATTTTCACCTTGTATGTCCCTAAGGGAGCTTTAGGTCCTCGTTGAGGGCGTCCGCTCCAAATGATCATTCCGTCGAAAACGGTTGCACCAGGGTAGCGCAAGTCCCATGTGAACGTATTCAGGCCTTTTGCCGTCGTGGGTTTGGACGATCCACCTCGTTCCCACCAAGGTGCGTCCGGATCTTTTTCATATTTTGGCTTACTTCCCGTAAAAGTGTCGATTATCTTATTAGTTGCGTCCAATATTTCAAAAGTAATCGTGTCTTGTTCCGATTTGAGATAATATTGGATGGTTGCATCGGTGATGCCGCGAATGGCGTTCATCGGTTTAAAGAGAACGGCATCTTGATCCTTCATTTCAGGGGTGTACTGTCGTAAAGGTTGTATATCGTCCAATATCCAAAATCCACGCCCGTGGGTTCCAAGTACTACATCATTGTCCTTAATGACCAAATCCCTTACAGGGGTGTCGGGCAGTTTTAACTGTAGACTTTGCCATAATTCCCCATCGTTCATTGAGAAGTAAACGCCATGTTCCGTGGCAAGGAACAAAAGCCCTTCCCGAACCGGATCTTCACGTACTGCCCTTGCAAAATGTCCGTCCGAAATTCCGTTGATGATCTTCTTCCATGTTTTTCCATAATCATGGGTCTTGAAAACATAAGGTTGCCTGTCATCCACCTGATATCGGTTTGCCGCAACATACAAGGTGCCGGGGTTGTGAACTGACTCGTCAATAATGCTGACCCTTGAGAATTTGGGGAGGCCTTCCGGCGTGATATCCTCCCAATTTTTTCCGCCATCCCTAGTAATATGAATTTTACCATCGTCCGAACCGGCCCAAATGGTATTGATGTCATGGGTTGAAGGTGCAAGGGCGAAAACCGTGGCATAAATTTCGGGGCCGTTCATATCCATGGTAATGACACCGCCCGTTTTTCCCAAAGTGGATGGGTCGGCATAGGTTAGATCCGGGCTTATCTTCTCCCAAGACTGGCCATCATCCGTCGTTTTCCAAACATGTTGGGAACAGGTATACATGACATTGGGGTCTTGGGGAGCGAACATAATGGGGAAGGTCCACTGCCAACGTTCCGGTAAGGCACTTGCCGGTTCGCCCGAGAAAAACCTTGGATATACCTGTATATCCCGGGTTTGACCATTGCTTCTATCGTAGCGTGTTAAAAGGGCACCTTGGCTACCTGCATAAAAAATATCCTTGTTAACCGGGTGTTGTGTGATCCATCCGCTCTCCCCGCCACCCACGGCATAGTACCACCCATGATTGGGTCCGCGGGCCTGCATGTGGTCCCAGCCATCGCTGGGCATGGCTAAGGTACTATTGTCCTGTTGCGCACCTGCTACGTGATAGGGGACATCACTGGTGGCCATCACATGATAAAATTGTGTGGTCACATAATCTTCTTCCGTCCAGGTCTTTCCACCGTTAATACTTACGATTCCTCCGCCATCGTTGGAAGAAATCATTCGATTTGGATTATTTGGATCGATCCATAGGTCATGGTTATCCCCGTGTGGCACTTTTATTTCGGTATCAAAGGTTCTTCCACCATCTGTAGATTTCCAAAAATCGACATTTAGGCAATAGACCGTTTCCTTATCCACCGGATCGGCATAAATTCTAGAGTAGTAAAAGGCACGTTGCCGCAATTTTCGCTCGTCATTGGTTCTCTCCCATGTTTTTCCACCATCATCGGACCTAAAAACACCGCCTTCATTGGCCTCTACGATGGCCCAAACCCTGTTGGAATCCACAGGGGAAACGGTAACACCTATTTTTCCGATCGGTGGTGCGGGCATTCCCTCGTTGCTGGTAAGATCGGACCAGGTATCTCCTCCATCCGTGGATTTCCATAATTTGGAATCGCCACCACCGCCCCACATTTTCCAAGCTTTTCGTTGTACTTCCCAAGTGCTGGCATACAGCACAGTTGGATTATTGCGGTCGATAATCAAGTCCACAGCACCTGCTTTTGGACTCACGTACAATACTTTTTCCCAGGTTTCGCCACCGTTTTTACTACGGAAAACCCCGCGTTCCTCATTATCGCCATAGGGATGGCCTAAAGCCGCCACGTAGACCACATCAGGATTCGTAGGATGTATTCTGATCCGGGCAACCGCTTGGGTTTCCTTAAGTCCTAGATGTTTCCAAGTCTCTCCGGCATCCGTAGATTTATAGACACCATCTCCCTGTGTAATGCTACCCCGTAACTGTACCTCGCCCATACCGATATATACAATATCCGGATTGGTTTCGGCTACGGCTACGGCACCTACGGATGAACTGGTAACCTGCCCATCCGTAACGGGTTTCCATTCGTTGCCACCATCCGTCGTTTTCCATAAACCTCCCCCTGTGGCCCCAAAATAGTATTCATTGGGTCTGGATGGACTTCCCGAAGCACCCAAAGATCTACCACCACGCGATGGACCAATATTGCGCCATTCCAGTTTTTCGTAAAATGATGGATCAATGGGCAGTTCTTCCGTTTGAGAAAAAGCGGAGGTAATGCAGAAAATAAAAATAACGAGTAGTAGAGTTTTGTACTTCGGATTCATAAGGGTGTTGATTTTAATTATTCTTGTAGCATTAAAATGAATGCGTTTCTATTAATTGTTTTTATAACTTGAAATTAAAGGAAAACTATTTTAATCCTCACTTTCGGTTTCATTATAGGATTCATGGTTTTTATCCCCTCCCGATTGTAAATATTTGAACAGGTCCTTAATTTCTTGCGGATTGAGTCGGTTCAATAAACCTCCCGGCATGGGTGAAATAGGGGAAGGTCCTCGCTGTACAATTTCATCTTTTTTTATAGAAACGGAATAGGTTTCATTGTAGGGATTGGGCATTAAAACAACTTCGTCCCCATTTTCCGATTTTATCCTACCCGCCAGATTTTTTCCGTCCGATAGCTCAAGTAAAGTATGGGCGTATTGATCCGATATTTCATCGTTGGGACTAACAACGGCATGGATGAGGTCATACGTGCCGAATTTCGTAAAGGCTTGGGTAAGGTCAGGTCCTGCGGCGCCTCCTTCGCCCCGTATTCTATGGCATAAAACACACATGGCCGCTTCAAAGGCTCGTTTTCCCGCTTCAAATTCACCCCCTTTCATTTCTTCACTCCATACAATATCTTGTATGTCTCCTGCAGTATAGGTGCCTCCAGGGCCCATGGGCTGGGGAAGATCTGCCACGGCATCCGTTGGGGAATATTCGCCCGAAATTTCCTTGAAATAATCTTTTTCAGATTCAGGTACATGTGACATGGCCCGTTGGCGGACATTTTCCATATAGGCTTTAAAGCTCATTCCACCCTTGCTTCCAAGGACGTCATAGAACCAAGAAAAATAGGTTTCCCTTAAATCTTTCGTCCATCCTTTTTCTGCATTGCTCAAAAGCATCCCGTAATAAATAGCTTCGCTAGGAGGCATTTGTGCGATTATCTCCCTAATGATTTCCCCATATTGTTCGCTCCTAAGGGTGGTTTCTTCATCTAAAAGCTCAACCCCTTCCGAAACCGTCTTTTCTTCCGTATGTTTTATCAATTGATTGACCAATCCCTCTGTAATGCCATCTGCCTCCAAATATAGAAGAATCTGACTCAATTCCTTGTTCACGCTGTTGTTGGCATTGGGAAAGTGGTTGTTCAGTTTTTTAGCTATGGCATTTCCCATGGCATTCGCAGGTTTGCCCATCCTAATAAAGGATAGTGAGTAGGCGCGTAGGAGGGCCAACTGATTTTCTTTCGTAAGTGTTTCCAGCTGAATGGGATTCAGTTTTTCATAAATCAGTTGTTGGTTCTTTGGGTCATCCGTTCTGGCAATGGCGATGCTTGAATTGATAAGTTTTGTAGCATCGGTTTCTGATGTAAATCTGTCTTTCCAAGCATCGAAACTCGAATGCTCCAAGACCATGCGCGAAGCATAACGAATAAATCGGTCCTCATGGTTCAAATTTTCCCACGCAAGGGAAAGACCTTCTTCCGTTGCGCTTTTTTGGAAGGATTCCAAGGTGTGCCTTAGGTCCCTCAATTTTTTGTTTTCCGCATTTTCGGTAATATCCGCTTCGGAAATAGCATCACCGGTATAGGTCAACCGGTAAAAATGGGAATCCAAATTTCTGCCTCCGGTAGCAAAGTAGAGGTTACCGTCCGAGCCGGAGATCATATCGGTCAACGGTAAGGGAGTCCCTGAAAAAAACTGTTCCCTATTGGCTTCGTAGCTACTACCTTTTGGAACCAAATCAATAAAATATACCGTTCCAAAACTCCAATCCATGACCAAAAGTCCATTTTTAAATTTCGATGGAAAATTTAGGGAAGCGGCAGAAAGGACGGCCGTGGGCGACCCTTGCTCCAAATTATGAACTGCCGGTAAATTATCGGGATAATAAGCTGGCCATTTACCCGATCCGGTACGCCATCCATACTCACTTCCCGGTACCACATGGCAAATGCGCGTGGGCCTGTACCAAGGCATTCCGATGTCCCATTCCATGTCCGAATCATACGTGAACAATTCCCCGTCATTATTGAAGGCAATATCAAATGGATTCCTATAACCGGCCGATAGCAACTCCCATTCCGTACCATCAGCATTAAATTTTGCGACCCAGCCACCGGGCGCCTTGATATCGTTTGCATGGCCCCTGGCATCCAAATAGGTAGGTAATAGGTTGTCCTCGTTCCAGTTGTTGGGCAACCTGCTGTTGTTTTTTAAAACATCTGGAACCAAGGTATGGTTGCCCGCAATAAAGTAAATTTCATTTCCATCGGGCGAAAGGACCAGACTGTGGGGCCCGTGTTCCCCATCGCCCTGCAATTTTAAAAGCATGGTGCTTTGGTCCAGAACTCCGTCCCCATCGGTATCTAAAATTCTATAGATGCCGCTTCCATAGTCCGAATCTTCCTCCCATCTTTTATTCACGGAAACGTACAGGCTATTGAAAGCCCAAAGTAGACCGTGAGCCTGTCCTATTTCAATATCCAACGGGGAAACATCCTCTTTGGAAAGTTCTTCCCCATTTTTAGGAGGGGTAAAGGAGAAAATTTTGCCATACTGATCACAGGAATAGATAATGCCATTGGGTCCTTGGGCCAAGGCGACCCAAGATCCTTGCTCATTGGCACTGGGATGATAGATTTCTTCTAATGAAAATCCATCGGGAATATTGAACTTGATTTCTGAAGCTGGTGTGGCTGCTTCGTTTTGGGTATAGTCCTTACAGGCAATCATTGTCGCAACAAATGCCATTATTGCGATGTATTTTAAGAAAGAATTGTTCATGGATTAAAAGTTGGTCTTTTAGATAGCTAAAAGATACAAAACTTGCACTAAAGAATTCAATAGTTATTTTTTTGAACTGCCCATTTTACTAAAGAATATTTACCACAATGTTGCCCACATTTGGGCCCACCTTAAAAGGGCCTAAAAAATTGCAGTATCTAGGCCAGACTCTTTAAGTAAAGAGCTTCTACTTTTTCTCTGGCCCACGGCGTTCTCCTTAGAAAAACTAGGCTCGACTTTATGGATGGATTATTCTTGAAGGAGTTGATATTTATTTCTTTCGATAATTCTTCCCAAGTGTAAATTTGTGTAAGGTGTTCTAGGATATCGACCAATTTTACACCATGTAGTGGGTTGTTTTTTTGTTCCATTATTTTTTAATATTTAAAGGCTACCAACATGGATATGGGAGGAACATCGATGTATTCCTGTATGGTTTTGGAGCCGCTGAAATCAAACATATCCTTATATACTACCAATTTATAGGCTTCTTTCAATGGATACCGAAAAGCTTCTTTTTTGGCATTATAAATGACCAGAATCTCCTCCCAAGAGTCATTATTGTAGGAATTCTCCAGAGTATATGAAATAAGGCCATCGGCTACGAATTGAAATTTTAGGTTTTCATTGACCGCCTTGGCATTGGACATGGAGAAGGCTGGATGCGACTTTCGTAAACGAATTAGATTTTGGTAATACGTAAAAACATCTTGGTGTATATTTTTCAAATTCCAATCGATTTGATTGATACTATCCGGTAGGTTATAGGAATTGTGTTCACCTTGTTTGGACCTCAAAAATTCAACACCAGCGTGTAAAAACGGGGTGCCCTGCGAAGTCAAAACAATGGCATTGGCCAGTTTGTGCATGGCGATCAATTCCTCTTGACCAGCGGCCGGATTCGAAATTTCCAGTTTATCAAATAAGGTGTGGTTATCGTGGCAGGAGGTGTAGGATATGGATTGCCAAGGGGCATTTGTCCACGGGGCCTTGGAGTAGTTGACACTACCATAATCGATTTGAGGATGTTGGATGCCGCCCACAAGTCCAAACTTTATGGATTCCTCCTTTTTGGTTCCCCCATTTACGAAACCGGTGTCCAAATCTTCAAAGACCGAACCCTTTAAACCGTCCCGAATATCATCGCTAAAGGCCGCAATTTGCGGCAGTTGTTGCATGTTTTTTTTTAGGGATTTTTTTTGCTCGGGTAACGGGGAGTCCTTGGCAGTCCAGCCTTCGCCATATAAGAGTATGTCTGGATTTACTTTTTTTAGGGCCGATGCGATTTCGTTCATTGTCTCAATATCATGGATGCCCATTAAATCGAACCGAAAACCATCGATATGGTATTCCTTTGTCCAATATAAAAGGGATTCCAGCATGAATTTTCGCATCATGATTCTTTCCGATGCCGTTTCATTCCCACAGGAGGCCGCATCTGAATAGCTGCCATCTTCGTTATGACGGTAATAATAGCCGGGTACTTCCTGATTGAACAGCGATTCCTCCGTCTTGCCCGTGTGGTTGTAAGCAACATCTAGAATCACCCCGATACCGTTTTCATGAAAGGATTTCACCATTTGTTTGAATTCCTTGATTCGCAACGATGCGTCATAAGGGTCGGTCGAATAAGAACCTTCCGGTACATTGTAATTTTTGGGATCGTAGCCCCAATTAAATTGAGGTGTATCCAGTTTTGTTTCGTCAATGGAATAGTGGTCAAAGGAAGGCAATAAATGTACGTGGGTAATACCAAGTTCCTGTAGATGATCAATACCTGTTTTTATATTCCCCGGCCCCTTGGTGCCCTGTTCCACCAACCCGAGAAATTTTCCTTTTTGTTCCGCTCCCGATTGTGGATGTAGGGTCATGTCCCGTACATGCAGCTCGTAGATTATCGCTTTATTGGGTGCTTCAAGTTTGGGCCCTTTGTCCATTTCCCAGCCTTGAGGGTTGGTAGTTGCCAAATCTAGTACCATGGCCCTGTTACCGTTGACTCCAACCGCTTGGGCATAAATACCTGGGGTTTCGAACAACCATCCCGAATCTGTTTTAACCTGAAAGGTATAATACGTGCCGTTCAGGTCTCCTGTTAGTTTTTTTATCCAAACGCCATTCTCTGAACTTTCCATCAAGTGGCTCTCCTTTATTGGGGATTCGTTGCCGTTTTCGTAGAGATTGACTTTTACTCCCTTCGCCGTTGGTGCCCATAGTTTAAACTCCGTAGCTTCTTTTGTATAATTAGGCCAAAGGTCTATCCTTTGTGCGGTAGGGTAGGCGTGGTAGTCGGATTTATCAAAACCCTTTCGGCAAGAAGTGGTCAATAACATCAAAATGGTAGGGATAAAAACGTATTTCATTAAGAGAATTCTTTTTAACAAGATAGAAAATATATAGTAGGGTTACACTATTAAGGAAAGTGTCTAAAATGAAAAAACTCCGGTAATCAGCCGGAGTTTATTCATCAATCAAAAAACGAACAGTCATGATAAACTGTTTGTAACCTTAAAATTACAACTTATATGCCAAATTTGCAATTTAACATAAGTTTCACGTGTAATTTTTACGTTTAACCTAGATAGGTCTTTAAAATCTTACTTCTAGAGGTGTGTTTTAACCTACGAATGGCTTTTTCCTTGATTTGTCGTACCCTTTCCCTAGTAAGGTCAAAAGTTTCACCAATTTCCTCCAAGGTCATGGAGTGTTGCCCTGCAAGGCCAAAATAAAGTCTGATAACATCGGCTTCCCTTGGAGTCAAGGTTTCCAATGCGCGTTCAATTTCTGTACGAAGCGACTCATGTAGCAATTCCTTGTCCGGATTTGGGGACTCACCACTACGTAAAACATCGTACAGGTTGGAATCCTCTCCATCGATTAAAGGGGCGTCCATGGATACGTGACGACCAGAGTTCTTCAGGGATTGTTTTACGTCCTCAACGGTCATATCCAATTCCTTGGCAATTTCTTCTGCAGAGGGTACCCGTTCATGCGCTTGCTCCAAGAAGGCAAACGTCTTGTTAATTTTGTTAATAGAACCAATTTTATTCAAAGGCAAACGAACGATACGAGACTGTTCCGCCAATGCCTGTAATATAGATTGACGGATCCACCATACGGCGTAGGAGATAAACTTAAATCCCCGCGTTTCGTCAAAACGCTGTGCAGCTTTGATCAGACCAAGGTTTCCCTCGTTGATCAAATCCGGTAAAGTAAGCCCTTGGTTTTGGTATTGCTTCGCAACCGATACCACGAATCTGAGGTTGGCCTTTGTTAGTTTTTCAAGAGCGATCTGGTCGCCTGCCTTGATGCGTTGTGCCAACTCTACTTCTTCATCAGCGGTAATCAAGTCCACTTTTCCAATTTCTTGCAAGTACTTGTCCAAGGATGCGGTCTCCCTATTGGTGACCTGTTTTGTAATCTTAAGCTGTCTCATTAAAGTAAATTAAGTTCAATTTGCATAGACTGCATATACTTATACGTAGATTTTTCCAGAATGTTACAATTGGGTATAAAAAACTTCAAATAATCGATTAAGTGAATAAAAAAGCCCCAACAAATGGTCGGGGCTCTAAATTTTAAGGATTTTTAATCCCTTCTTGGTTTTCTATCGCGATCGCGGTTTCTGTCGTTTCCACGACGGTCGTCCCTACGATTGTTATCGCGTGGAGGCCTTTCCTTAAAACCTTCAGGTTTTGGCAAAAGAGCCTTACGGGAAACCTTATCCTTTTTAGTTCTTGGATCAATACCGAAGTATTTCACATCAAACACATCGCCCATGTTTACCACATCGGATACATTTTCAGTACGCTCCCATGCCAATTCCGAAACGTGTAACAATACTTCGTTGCCCGGTGCTTCCATATATTCCACAACGGCACCAAAATCTAACATTTTAATGACCTTCACTTCATAAACGCTACCCACTTCAGGTTTGAACATCAAAGAATCGATTTTTGCAATTACTGCGTCGATTCCCGCCTGGTCCGTACCCAGAATTTCCACGATACCTTCTTCTGTAACCGGATCTTCGTTGATAACGATCGTCGTTTTGGTCTCTTTTTGAAGCTCTTGGATTACTTTTCCACCGGGTCCGATCAAGGCACCTATGTACTCGTTCGGGATGATTCGTGTAACCATTTTAGGTGCATGCGGTTTGACATCCGCTCTTGGTGCCTCAATAGTTTCCACCAATTTTTCCAATATATGTAAACGTCCGTCACGGGCTTGTTTCAAGGCCTTGACCAAGATTTCATAAGAAAGTCCCTTTACTTTGATATCCATCTGGCAAGCAGTGATACCATCGGCCGTACCGGTTACCTTAAAGTCCATATCCCCTAAGTGATCCTCATCTCCCAAAATATCGGAAAGCACGGCATATTTACCTGATTCCGTATCGGTAATCAATCCCATGGCAATACCTGAAACGGGTTTTTTCAATTGGACACCGGCATCCATTAGTGCCATAGTTCCCGAACAAACTGTTGCCATGGATGAAGAACCGTTGGACTCCAACACTTCGGATACTACCCTTACTGTATATGGACAATCCTCAGGAACCATGCCTTTTAGGGCTCTTTGTGCCAAGTTGCCATGACCGACTTCCCTTCTGGAAGTGCCACGGATTGGTCTAGCCTCTCCCGTTGAAAAAGGAGGGAAATTATAATGTAGGTAAAAACGCTCCTCGCCTTCAAAAGACGGCATGTCTATTTGATTGGAATCCCTAGAAGTACCCAAGGTGACCGTAGCCAATGCCTGTGTCTCTCCTCTGGTGAATATAGCAGAACCATGTGTGGATGGTAAATAATCCACTTCGCACCAAATAGGCCGTATGTCCGTAGTTTTTCGACCGTCCAATCGCAGACCTTCGTTCAAAGTAAGGTCTCTTACTGCTGCTTTTTCGGCCTTATAGAAATATTTGGAGATCAATCCACCAAATTCTTCCTGCTCCTCTTCGCTGAAAGAGGCTTTCACCTCCTCTTTTATTGCCTCAAAAGCTGCGCTTCTTTCATGTTTAGCAGAACCGGCTTTCGCTATTTCATACACCTTACTGTAAGTAAGATCGTGCACTTTTTTCGCCAACGATTCATCCTCTGCTTCCGGTTCGTACTCACGGGTTTCTTTTTTTCCGAATGCCTCTGCCAACCGAACCTGGGCCGCACACTGTACCTTTATGGCCTCGTGGGCAAATTTAATGGCCTCGGTCATTTCCTCTTCGGAAATTTCATCCATTTCCCCTTCCACCATCATTACAGAATCGGCAGATGCGCCAATGATCATATCGATATCGGATTCCGCCAATTGAGCTAACGTAGGGTTGATTACGAATTCACCGTTGACCCTTCCTACACGTACTTCTGAAATTGGGCATTCAAAAGGGAAATCAGATAACTGAATAGCAGCAGAAGCTGCCAAACCGGCCATAGCATCCGGCATTACGTTTTCGTCATGGGACATTAACTGAATCATTACTTGAGTTTCGGAATGATAGTCCTTTGGAAACAAGGGTCTCAAAACCCTATCCACCAAACGCATGGTCAAAACCTCTCCATCGCTGGGACGGGCCTCTCTCTTGAAAAATCCGCCAGGGTAACGCCCCGCGGCGGCAAATTTTTCACGGTAATCCACCGTTAGTGGCAAGAAATCCACATCGCTTGCCTTGTAGTTGGAAACAACTGTACATAACAGCATACATTTTCCAGATTGAACAACAACAGAACCATGTGCCTGTTTTGCCAATTTTCCGGTTTCGATAGAAATCTCCCTACCGTCCCCAAGGTCAATGACCTCTCTAAATACTTTTGGAATCATAAAATGTGATTAAAACCCGAATCATTTCAGGTTCGTTAAACAATGGTCTCTCCGACGTTTTGTATGGTCGGGTGTTGTTGTGTTGTTGTGTGGACCAATGAAAAACTGTGTGTAGCTTTTTGTGTTTGTCTATTTTTTTGGCTCCTTGGACATGGAGTATATTTTAAAAAAAGGGGATGGTCAACCATCCCCTTTTGTGTTTATTTTCTAATACCAAGTTCTTTGATAAGCTCCCTGTACTTGACGATATCCTTATTTTTAAGATAGTCCAACAAGCTTCTACGCTTACCTACCAATTTTACCAAAGACCGCTCGGTGTTATAATCTTTGTGGTTGTTTTTTAAATGTCCGGTCAAGTGATTGATCCGGTGTGTGAACAAAGCGATTTGTCCCTCGGTAGAACCTGTGTTCTCCGCTTTCCCGCCATGCTTTTTAAAGATGTCGGCCTTAATTTCCTTGGTTAAATACATTCCAATATTGTTTTAAATGATTTTTATGTATCCGATTTTTTGTAAATCAGGGTGCAAAGATAGGTCTTTTTTCATTACCCGACGAACATTTTTACAATGCTCAGGCTTTTGCCTTTCGGATGGGTTGATTTTGGATGAGGTCTATGTATAGATTGATGTTCTTCTTCAAGTCCTTTCGGTGTGAAATAAAATCCAAAAACCCGTGTTCCAAAACAAATTCGGCGGACTGGAAACCTTCCGGCAATTCTTTACCTGTGGTATCTTTCACTACCCTTGGTCCCGCGAAGCCGATCAAGGCCCCGGGCTCCGATATATTGATATCGCCCAACATGGCATAGGAGGCCGTGGTGCCACCCGTAGTTGGGTCCGTACAAATCGAAATATAGGGTAGGCCAGCGTCTGCCAATTGCGCAAGTTTGGCCGAGGTTTTGGCCAACTGCATCAAGGAAAGGGCAGCTTCCATCATTCGGGCCCCCCCAGACTTTGAAATCATGACAAAGGGAACCTTTTTCTTGATGGCATAATCGATTCCCCTCGCGATTTTTTCACCTACGACGCTACCCATGGATCCACCAATAAACGCAAAGTCCATACAGCAGATTACGATATCCTTTCCCAAGGATTTACCGAACCCGGTACGAACTGCATCGGTAAGACCTGTTTTCTTTTGGGCGGCCTTTAACCTGTCAACGTATTTTTTGGTGTCCTCAAACTTTAATGGGTCCTTGGAAGAAAGTTTGGCATCCAATTCGGTGAATTTGTTGTCATCGAACAAAATCTGGAAATATTCCTTGCTGCCAATACGTACATGGTAATCATCTTCCGGACTTACGTAAAAGTTTTTGGCAAGGTCCTCAGATTCTACGATTTTACCGGTAGGGGATTTATACCAAAGTCCTTTAGGGGTGTCCTTTTTTTCCTCTGTGGAAGTCTGGATTCCTTTTTCCTTTCTTTTAAACCAAGCCGTCATGTCTTCCATTTAAAAAGTTATCGACTAAAATTATAGCGTATTCACGTTATTGAGATCCTCAAAGGCTTTCTTTAAGCGCTCTACAAAGGAGGTCTCGCCATTTCTCAACCAAACTCTTGGGTCATAAAACTTTTTATTGGGCTCATCGGCACCTTTTGGGTTCCCTATTTGGGATTGTAGATAATCCTTGTTGTCCTGGACATAATCTCGTACGCCCGCCAAGAAGGCATATTGCAAATCTGTATCGATATTCATTTTTATCACCCCATAGCTGATGCCTTCCCTGATTTCCTCAACGGAAGAACCGGATCCACCGTGGAATACAAAATCGATATGGTTGTGCCCAACGCCGTATTTTTCCGAAATAAATTCTTGGGAATTTTTAAGGATTTTTGGGGTAAGCTTTACGTTTCCTGGTTTGTATACACCGTGAACGTTCCCAAAGGCCGCTGCGATGGTAAATCGATGACTTACTTTGGAGAGCTCCTCATAAGCGTATGCTACTTCTTCCGGTTGGGTATACAGTTTAGAATCGTCCACATCAGAATTATCCACACCATCTTCCTCTCCACCGGTAATTCCCAATTCTATCTCCAAGGTCATTTCCATCTTGCTCATGCGCTCCAAGTACTGCTTGCAGATTTCGATGTTTTCCTCCAAAGGCTCTTCTGATAAGTCTATCATATGCGAACTGAACAGGGATTTTCCAGTTTCGGCATAATGTTTTTCACTGGCGTCCAAAAGTCCATCGATCCATAGCAATAGTTTTTTTGCACAATGGTCTGTATGCAGGATTACCGTGGCTCCATACGCTTCAGCCAATTGATGTACATGTTTGGCACCGGCAACCGCTCCTAATATGGCCGCTTTCTGCCCTTCATTGGAAAGCCCTTTTCCTGCGTTGAACTGGGCACCACCATTTGAAAATTGGATGATGACCGGTGCGTTCAAGCTTGCGGCGGTTTCAAGTACTCCATTTATGGTGTTGGAACCTATTACGTTTACTGCAGGTAATGCAAATGCCTTTTCTTTTGCATACTTGAAAATTTCCTGAACCTGATCTCCGGTAGCTACGCCCGGCTTAATATTGTGAGCCATAATCTTTGTGGGTCTAATTAGTTTCTAAAAATGTGCAACAAAAGTAATAAAACAAATATACTTAGAAGGGATAGTTTATGCCAATTTGCAAAACTGAATTGGCAAAATTATAATCGCGAAACCATCTTTTTGAAGGAATTTCAGCGGGATTATAGGTCTTGAATCCAAGGTCTAACCGGAATAAAAAGTAGGTGAAATCATAGCGTAGCCCAAAACCCGAGCCCAAGGCAATATCCCGTAAGGATTCCAGTCCGTTAAAGGTGGCATCCTCGTTTTCCACATCGTCAAAAACATTCCAGATATTTCCGGCATCCGCAAATAAGGCGCCGTTTAAATCGCCAAAAAGTGGAAACCGATACTCCAGGTTTAAGGCCAATTTTAAATTAGCTTCATTAAAGTCATTTAGGGCAGACGTACGCCCCGGCCCTAAGGAATAGGGGAACCAGGCCCTGTTGTCGTTCGAGCCTCCGGCAAAATAACTACGCACAAAGGGTATGTTGTCCGAATTTCCATAGGGGATAGCGATACCAAAAAAGGTTCTGGCCGCCAATACATTGGAACGGGACAGGTCCCAATATTTCACATAGTCGAACTCGGTCTTTATATACTGTGAAAAGGGTACGTTAAAAACCAAAAGTTGTCCATCATCATTTTCATTAAAAGGGATAAAATTGGAAAAACCGGAGAGTAAGTTCCCGGCACTTTCAACCTTGAATCGGAACTGATAAAAATTGTTATCCAAAATACCATTTCGGTTATTCTTATTGAAGGTATAGTTGGTGGTGAAAATTAGGTTGTTTTCCGTTAACCGTTGTTCCCGCTCTGCGATACTTCTCACATCGCCAATTTGTTCTTGGTTGAGATCGTTTATTTCACCTGAAATTACGTCCCTTATAAAGCTGGAAGTACCAATGGTATCATTAGTGCTCGTGGTTACGGTGGAGAGGTTATCGTTCTCATCAAAATAATCTGGATTGACAACATCGGAATCGGCCGCTATTGCATTTAGTTGATTGTAGGTTGTTCTGTACACATCAAAAAAACGATCCCGGTTCACATTTCTAACGAACTGGATATTCAATAGTTCAACGGCGTGTTTTTTAAAATCGTTGGGGGACCAATTGTAACCCAAGATGGCATTCAGGGTTTGTTTGTCCAAACCAATATTTTTTTGAAAACTGGTTCCCACTGAAATTCTTGTTTTTGGTAGGGAATAATCGGGTATTAGGTTGGTCTTGTTTACAAACGGAAACCATATTCTTGGGAAATCGAGGGAAATGTCCCCACCGATTTCGGAGAAAAAATCATCGGGGAAAATATCGGTACTTAAAAGGCCAAAGGTGCCATCGGCAGAAATACTTAAATTTTCCGCGCCTTTAAAAATGTTCCGTATCAACAAAGAGGCACCCATACCCACACCGATGCGACGTAAATTCGACCGGCTCACTTCAAAATTCGTGCCCAAGGAATATTTTGATTTTGGTGCGAGATAGATAATGGTGTTGACCAAATTTTGGATACTGTCCTCCTCAAAAATAATATTGGGATATTTAAAAATGTTAAGACTGTTCAGCTGTCTGGATGTTCTGATCTTGTCCAGATCCCTATAGATACTGTCTTTTTCAAAGAAAATGGCATCGGCCAGGGTCTTTGGCCTGATTTTGAATTTTCCGGAGTAGTAAATATTCAGGTCCTCGTATTGAACGGAATCCAAGGGGGCACTGTCCACACTCGATAAGAAATTCGTAAAAACATTGATTTTGTTGATTTTCTCTACCTTATATTCCGATGTGGTAACCTGATTTTCGCCCCGTCTCCTTAAATCGCCAATATTGAGATTGATATTCATCTTTTGATCGTCCGATGCCCTTACGGTATCCCTTTCAATATCAAATGTGATGGAACTTTCCTGAAAATTTCTAATGCCACTGTTCCTAAAAATGCCCGTCAAACGTTCCCGCTCCAGGGTAAAATTGTTGAGGTCAAATTGTTCGCCTTTCTTCACCAGGGATGCATCAGCATGTAAAAAATAAAGGGAATCGATCGCTTTTGAGGAAATATCATTGGAAAGGGAATCGATGTAATAAGGCTTACCCAAATTGATCCTATAATCTACCGCCACCTTTCTTTTTCCGTTCGTGGAATCAATGAGGTAGGTGGTACTGTTGTTAAAATACCCTTTGCTGTTGTAGAAGGCACTCAGCCGTTCCAAACTTCGTCTGGTTTGGGTGGTGTCCAAAATTACCGGGGCCTCGCCCACATCCTTGAGCCATAAACTTAGACCCTTTACCAGAAAGGACTCGCCCAATCGGTCCACTTGTTTTTTGGAGAGCAGTTTCTCAAGTCGCTTCTCCCTATTCGGTTTTTTGTTGAGCCAAGCCTGATAAAGGGAATCCGGATTTTCCTTTGCCAGGTTATAGAGGTTCAGTCGCAAGGGATATCCTAAAATAGCGGTATTGGTCTTCTGATAAATGAGACTTTGAACGTCCTCGTTCGTTACCTTCACAGAATCCACCAAGATGGTGTTTTTCACGATCAGATACTCGTCTTCCTCAACCTTTTTGAGCGAATTACAGGATGTGGAACCTATTGCCAGTAGCAAGATTAAGCTTATTTTAGCTATGTGGTATTTATAGCATGCTACCGTCTTCATAGAAATCAAAAATACATCATTTGAATGGTTGTAAAAAGTGAATTGAAACTTATAAAAAACCTACAGCAAAAAAAATACCGAAATGAAAATGGCCTTTTTGTGATGGAAGGTAAAAAGGCGGTGGAGGAACTTTTGGAGTCTGGATTTAAGGCCTATAATATCTTTACGACTGGACAAGAATTGCAAGGAGCAAAGGCTTTTGAAGTAGCACCTATATCCATGAAGGAACTGAAGCAGATCAGCAGTTTAAAAAATCCGAACGGGGTTTTGGGGGTTTTCCATAAGAAAATAACTACCGATTTAAAGGTGGATGGGTGGACGGTCGTTTTGGATGGTGTACAAGACCCCGGAAATTTAGGTACTATCATCAGGTTGTGCGATTGGTTCGGGATTGAGAACCTCATTTGTTCCAAAGAGACCGTAGATTGCTATAATCCAAAGGTGTTGCAGGCCACCATGGGCTCCATTGCCCGCGTCACTATTTTTTATACGGACTTGACAAACTTTCTAAACGCTACCAAAGTACCTATATACGGCACTTTCATGGAAGGTGAAAATATCCATAAAACAAAATTGCCGGAAAATGGCATCCTGATTCTTGGAAATGAAGGAAACGGTATTTCAGATACCGTTCGAAAGTTGTGTGATTATGAAGTTAGTATTCCGCAATTCGGGAAAAAAACCACCGAAAGTTTGAACGTGGCCACTGCCACGGCCATATTTTTGAATGAAATTAAACGCAAGTAGCAAACTTATCCACCTCTATTCAAAGGTGAAATTGATAAAGATGCCTCGGGATTTCATGGAGGCGATATTCCCGGTCCAGGGGCTGTTGGGATCGTTGTCCCTTATCAATTCATCGGTAAGTGCAAATACCCCTCTTATGGACGGGCTGAATTTAAAATACTCCAGATAGAAATCGATACCAAAGCCCAACTCATAATTATAGACCCATTTGGTCATTCTAAAGGTACGGGAAAGGTTATCGTCCAAGCTAGCTTCGTTACTACCCAAATTTAGGGACGCTGAACCACCACCTATTAAAAACGGTTTCCAGTTACCTAGTCTTCGGGTGCTTACTTTTAAAAGTAACGGAAAGTTTATGTAGGTCGATTTTACCTCTCTAAGTGCATCCCTTTCTTCTTCCAATAATGGGGAGGGAAAACCTAAAAGTCTTGAAGTATAGTGAAGGCCCGGTTCCAACCGTACGTCCAGAAATTCGTTAATACGCATTTCCCCAATTAATCCTACGTTGAATCCCAATGACTTGGCAACTTGTACGTTGGTAAGATCCTTGCCGTTGGCATCGAACCCCAAATCGTCCTCGTATTCAAACTTGAAGTCATACTGGTTCAAACCTAAAAAATATCCCCAGTTCAGGAATTTTTTATCTTCGTTCTCCTTATTTAGTACGGGATTTTCATTGAACTGGCCATAAAGGGCCGGGGTCAATATTAGTACACCCAAACATGTGAAAAACCATTTTTTCATTTACTCAAATGTCAATCGTTGTGCTACCCTTGTTTTTTGGCGATGTAAATTGACGATACGCCAAAAGTTTGAGGTTTGTTCGCTACATCTATAAACCCGATTTCCCGTAAAATATTGTTGAAGTTTTCTCCATGGGGAAAGGCGGCTGCAGATTCGCTGAGGTAGCCGTACGCGGAATTGTCTTTTGAAAACAGTTTTCCTATCAAAGGAAGTATGTATTTACAGTAAATTTTATACCCTTGTTTGTAAGGTGTTCTGGTAGGTATAGACGTTTCGAGAATAACCAAAGTCCCACCAGGTCGTAAAACACGCAGGATTTCGGCCAGACCCTTTTCAAGGTTTTCGAAATTACGGACCCCAAAGGAGACGGTTACGGCATCAAAGGAATTGGTTTCGAAGCTCAGGTTTTCACTGTCGCCCACCACCATATCAATAATGGGGGATAGGTTTTTTTCCTTGATTTTTTTTTCTCCAACCGCAAGCATGCCTGGGGAAATATCCAAACCCACAATTTTTTTTGCCCCCGTTTTTACCATGGCTATCGCAAGATCCCCGGTTCCTGTTGCAATATCCAAAATGGTTTTGGGAGCTTCCTCCTTTAGAATAGCCACTACCTTTTTTCGCCATTTTACATCTATACCAAAGGAAATTACGCGGTTTAGGCCATCATAATCCGTAGAAATGGTATCGAACATCTTAGTGACCTGTTCTTTTTTCCCTAAGTTGGAGTCCTTATATGGGGTAACCTTTTTGGCCATTTGCAAATTTTTGGGCAAAGATACAATATAGCAAGAGGTTCTTTCAAATTTTACGGAATTCATTGGTAGCGTCGAAGCGCATGGAAATCCAATACCGTTTCAAGACCGAGATTCTTTTTCTTTAAATGCCATTAGGACTAACAATAAGGTTGGTTTAGGTATCGATTAAATCCTTCTTAAAAGCTTGAAAATAAATTGAAACCTCATAAAATTATGTAATTTTGTACCCATTAATTCACTTACTTGTAGAACATAGCTATTGACCCAATGAGGGTTAGGACCTGGAGGTGAAGACACGTTTCCAGGGAAGCTAGCTTAAGATTTTAAATGAAAATAATAATTGCTGGAGCTGGTGAGGTTGGATTTCATTTGGCGAAATTACTCTCCTACGAATCCCAGAATATTACTTTGATCGATACTGATAAGGAAAGTCTGGCATATGCGGACAACCATTTGGACATTAGGGTGCTCAGGGGCGATGCCACTTCCATTTCAATTTTAAAGGATGCATCGGTACAGGATTCCGAGCTCGTTATTGGTGTAACATCTTCGGAGACCACGAATTTGACCTTGTGTATGTTGGCCAAACAATTGGGCTGTAAAAGAACCATAGCCAGAATTTCCAATACGGAGTTCGTTGATAACAAGGAATTGTTGAAATTTTCCCAATTGGGCATTGATGAGCTTATTTCTCCGGAAGAGCTCGCCGCTACAGAGATTCAGTTATTGTTGAACAAATCGGCATTTAACGACACCTACGAATTTGAAGACGGGGAGTTGATAATGGTGGGGGTATCCCTGCCCAAGTCGGCACCTTTTGTTGGTAAAATGGTCAAGGAGGCTGCCAAGGTATTTCCGGAATTACACTTCATGCCAATCGCCCTCCAAAGACTGGGGACACAATATACGGTGATACCACGTGGTGACACCTATTTCAAGGAAGGTGATCAGGTCTACTTTATAACGGTTAAGGAAGGGGTGGACGAGCTCTATAAGCTCACTGGCAAGAAAAAGGAGGAAATTAAAAACGTTATGATTCTTGGTGGGAGTAAGGTTGGGTTCAAAACAGCCCGGGATTTATGCTCCAAACGTTTTAATGTTAAATTGATAGAAAAAAACAAGGAAAAGGCCTTTGATTTGGCCGATGACCTTCCCAATGCCTTGGTCATCAATGGAGATGGAAGAAATGTGGAGTTGTTGGACGAGGAGAGTCTGGAGTCCATGGATGCCTTCATCGCGGTAACTGGAAATTCAGAAACCAATATCATGTCCTGTTTGGTGGCTAAATCCAAACATATCAAGAAAACCATCGCCTTGGTGGAGAATATGGATTATTTTCAGCTGTCCCATTCCATTGGTATCGATACCTTGATCAACAAAAAACTCTTGGCTGCCAACAATATTTTCCGTCATATACGAAAGGGCGAAGTCGTGGCCTTGATGCGCTTGAACAACCTGAATGCGGAAATTTTGGAGTTTATCGTAAAAAAGGATTCCAAGGTTACCGGTTCCACCATCCGGGAATTGAACTTTCCCAAAGATGCCACGATTGGTGGTGTGGTAAGGGACGGTGAAGGAATCATTGCCTTGGGTGGTTTTACGATCCAAGCTGGGGACAGGGTGGTCGTTTGTTGCCATCCGGAGCAAATCCCTAAAATAGAACGAATGTTCCTCTAGCATGCGCTTGAATTCAAGAATTATTTTTCATCTGATGGGGCTATTGCTTCTTTGCAATGGCGGATTTATGCTTTTGGCCGCTTTGGTAAGTGGCATCTACGATGACGGGGCGACCCTTAGTATTACCTTGGCTTCCGTGGCAACCATGTTTGTAGGGGTTTTTGCCATGTATTACACGAGGGGACACCGAAAAGAGGTAAAGCAAAAGGAAGGCTATATCATAGTTACTTTTGGATGGTTGGTCATGTCCATTTCAGGAACGCTTCCCTATATTTTTTCCGGTGCGGTGCCAGATATTACCAATGCCTTTTTTGAAACGGTTTCGGGCTATACGACTACCGGGGCCTCTATCATGGATGATATTGAATCCATGCCAGAAGGAATCCTTTTTTGGCGAAGCCTTACGCATTGGATCGGCGGTATGGGTATCATTGTATTGGCCATAGCTATTTTGCCTCTTTTGGGTATTGGAGGCATGCAGCTATTTTCGGCCGAAGCACCCGGACCTAGTGCCGATAAACTACATCCAAGAATTACGGATACCGCAAAAAGGTTGTGGTTGATCTACTTGGGATATACCATAGCGGAAACTATACTTTTGAAGTTGGCTGGAATGTCCTTCTTTGATGCTATCAACCATGCCTTGGCAACGCTTTCCACAGGAGGTTTCTCTACCAAGAACGCCAGTATTGCGTATTGGAACGATCAGCCATTGATACAGTATATCATTATCCTTTTCATGTTTTTGGCCGGAAGCAATTTTGTAATGAGCTACTTTGCCTTTAAGGGCAAGGTGCAGCGAATTTTAAGGGATGAGGAATGGAAATATTATTCGCTCGCTATTTTGATATTCACCATAGTCGTAGCTGGGGTCATTTATTTTCAGGCTAATATTACCCAGGATACCCCGGGTTATCCCATGGTACTTGGAAAAGCGGAAAGTTCCATTAGGCATGCCCTGTTCCAGGTTATTTCCGTTATAACAACAACCGGATTCGTTAGTGCCGACTTTACCCAGTGGACCCCATTTTTGACAATATTCTTTTTCGGTTTGTTCTTCATGGGAGGATCTGCAGGTTCTACATCCGGGGGTATCAAAATCATGCGACATCTTTTGATCATAAAGAATGGACTATTGGAATTCAAAAGGACCTTGCACAGCAATGCCATCATCCCTGTACGGTACAACAACAAAACGGTAAAGGAAAAGATTGTCTACAATATCATTGGCTTTTTTGTGCTGTATATGCTGTTGTTCATTATTGGGGCCTTGGTATTGGGGATGCTCGGTCTTGATTTTGAATCGGCCATTGGTGGGTCGGCTTCATCCTTGGGCAATGTGGGTCCTGCCTTGGGCAGTTTAAATCCCGTTAGCAATTTTAATAGCCTGCCTGCTTTGGCAAAATGGTGGTGCGGGTTTTTGATGTTGGCCGGTAGGTTGGAACTTTTTACCGTTTTGATATTATTGAATCCTTATTTTTGGAAAAGGACTTAAACTATTGATCAACTCTTTTGAAAACAAAAATCCCGTATTATGAAAATGCGGGATTTTTGTAAATATCCTTTTCGTTAGATTTATAAAAGTGCTTTTTTAATTCTTGCTATCGCTTCCTCTATTTCCTTGACCGATGCCGCATAAGAAATCCTGATGCAGTTTCCATTGCCAAAAGCGTCACCTGTGACCGTGGCCACATTTGCATTCTCCAATAAGTACATGGCAAAATCCGAAGCATTATTGATTTTTGTTCCGTTCAAGGTTTTTCCAAAATAGGCGGTTACATCTGGGTATACATAAAATGCCCCTTCCGGTTCATTGCATTTAAATCCTGGGATATCGTTCAGCAAATCCAGAATCAGCTTTCTGCGTTTTTTGAATTCATCCACCATATACTGAATTCGGTCGGGAGATTCTTCCAAGGCGGTTATTACGGCCCTCTGCGCAATACAGTTGGCACCACTGGTCACCTGACCTTGTAATTTATTACACGCCCGGGCAATATAGCTAGGAGCTCCAATGTATCCAATTCTCCATCCTGTCATGGCGAAGGCTTTCGCTACCCCGTTTACCGTAACGGTACGGTCATACATGTCCTCGAATTCTGCCATGGAGGCGTGTTTGGTAACACCGTAGTTTATGTGTTCGTAAATTTCATCGCTGACCACAATAATCTGTGGATATTTTTGAAGTACATCGGCCAATGCCCTCAACTCCTCTTTACTATAGATAGAACCACTAGGGTTGCAAGGAGAACTGTACCAGAGCATTTTGGTTTTTGGCGTAATGGCGGCTTCCAATTCCTCTGGGGTCATTTTAAAATCGTTCTCCAATGAAGTTGGCACTTCCACTGGAACACCATCGGATAACTGAACAATATCCGCATAGCTGACCCAGTAGGGGCAGGGTAGAATTACTTCATCGCCCTTGTTGATCATCGCTTGCGCAACATTGTACAAGGATTGTTTGGCTCCTGTAGAAACCACGATTTGGGAGGGTTCGTACGTAAGATTATTGTCTCTTTTAAATTTTGTGATGATGGCCTTCTTTAGCTCCACGTATCCATCCACCGGGGTGTACGCATTGTAATCGTCGTTGATTGCCTGTATAGCGGCATCTTTGATGTATTCCGGGGTATTAAAGTCAGGTTCCCCTAAACTCAACCCGATAATATCTTTTCCAGCCGCCCTAAGTTCACGGGCTTTCGCGGCCATTTCAAGTGTAGCGGAAGGAGTAAGGCTATTTATCCTTTCCGAAAGTTGATTGTTCATATCAATAAAATTACTAGTACTGTAAAGTAGGCTGCTTGCCTAATTCCCTTAAATGTTTGAAGTGCGAAATTATAGCTTTTCTAGTAGTTTCATATTCGTGATATGGTAAATTAAATTCCCTTGCAGTCTGTTTCACAATTTTTGAAATTTTTGTGTAATGGATGTGACTGATATTCGGGAAAATATGATGTTCCACTTGATGGTTCAAACCACCGGTGAACCAATTTACAATCCTATTTTTGGTGCTAAAATTCACGGTTGTAAACAGTTGGTGGATGGCCCAGGTGTTTTTCATGGTGCCGTGATCATCGGGTAGGGGCGTATCGGCATGGTCCACGATATGTGCCAATTGGAAAACCACACTTAAAATTACTCCTGCAACATAATGCATCAGAAAGAATCCAATGAGGATTTTCCACCAAGCGATGTCCAAAATCAACATAGGCAATACGATCCAAATCGTCACATAAAGGATTTTGGTGATTATCAAAGTACTCCAATTGATGGTCGCGCTGGGCAACTTGCCATAGGAAAGTTTACGCTTCATATATCGATACATCTGCATAAAGTCTGTAGTTATGGCCCAGTTAAAGGTCAATAACCCATAAAGGAAGATGGAATAATAATGTTGGAACTTGTGATAGCGCTTCCATTCCGCATGTTTGGAGAAGCGCAATATCCTTCCTGCTTCCATATCCTCGTCGTGTTCATGGATATTGGTATAGGTGTGGTGGAGCACATTATGCTGCACCTGCCAATTGTAAACGTTGCCAGCAAGAATGTAAATGCTACTTCCCATGATTTTATTCACCCATTTTTTATTGGAATAAGACCCATGATTTCCGTCATGCATTACATTCATGCCCACACCGGCCATTCCAACGCCCATGACAATGGTAAGCAATATATTGGCCCAAGTTGGTAGTCCCAAGGTTAAAATTAGGAAATAGGGAGCCAAGAATAGGGTAAACATTACTAGGGTCTTTAAGTGCAATTTCCAGTTGCCTGTTTTCTTGATCTTGTTGTTCTTAAAATAATCATTGACCCTAGCGTTCAGGGTCTTGAAAAATTGTGTTGAATCTCTTCGGGGAAATCTGATGGTTTTGTTCTCCATAACCGATAATCTTTTTTAAAAAATCGAGCAAATAAATTTTTATTTGTTGGGTAGGTTGCCCAAAATAGAAATCTTTGCAAAAAATAATGTATTCTTTTTCTAATTCTACAAATATACGCATGACAGCCGAAACCATTTTTAAATATTTCCCCAATTTAACAGTAGAGCAGCAAAAACAAATAAATTCATTAGAGGAGCTCTACAAAGATTGGAACCAAAAGATCAATGTGGTTTCTAGAAAGGATATTGACGAACTGTACCTAAGACATGTGCTCCACTCGCTTGGGATTGCCAAAGTCCAAACATTTAAGGATGGATCTGAAATTTTGGATGTAGGTACTGGGGGTGGATTTCCGGGTATTCCCTTGGCAATTTTATTTCCTGAAGTGAATTTTACCCTGGTGGATTCTATCGGAAAAAAAATAAAGGTCGTCAATGAGGTAGTGGAGGGGCTTGGCCTCACGAATGTCCAAACCGTTAATTCAAGAGTGGAGGAGGTTCCAAATCAATTTGATTTTATAGTCAGTAGGGCGGTCGCGGCCATGCCTACGTTCGTACATTGGGTAAAGGGAAAAATAAAAAAGGAGTCGCAACATGAAAGAAGAAACGGTATTCTGTACCTGAAGGGAGGGGATTTACAGGAGGAATTGGAAAGCTATCGCACAGCTGAAATATTTGACCTTACTGATTATTTTGAGGAGGATTTTTTTGATACCAAAAAGGTCGTATATCTTCCCATGAAATTTAAAGGCTAAAGACTATAAATGGTCTTATAAACCTTCCGACTTTTATTTGCATATTCCTTTAACCGATTCCAATAATGTATCCGAGTACAGAGTATGTACATCCTACAATGCTTATATGTTCTGAAAATCAAGTTCATATCCATTCAAAATTCTACAAAATACATTTAATTTACAATTAATTAACGTTAAATTTACATTGAAATTGTTCAATTGGATGTTTTTGGAAATAAAAAAGCGCCGGTAAGGCGCTTTAAATTTAGTTTGTGAAAAAGATTATTCGCTCCAGGGTGGCACCACGCCATTAGTTCTTGCATAAGCAATAAGTTGGCCCTTATGCTCTCCATTATGTTCCATGATGATCAATAGACCTCCTAACTTGTTCATTTTCATAAACCCAAAATCAACTTCATTTCCCAATTCACCGCTTTCCACTTCACCTACTTTGTCCAACACCCATGCATTGGATTTTTTTAGGGCCGTAATAATATTGTCTTTACCCGTTATTTTGGTCAGCCCCATAATATCGACATCTTCTGGAGGTGCAAAGCCCATCTTGGACCCAATGAAATAGTTGGCTCCAGCTACATGGAGCAATGCTTCCGCTACCGAATTAACGCCCTCCATAGGTCTCCAATCATATTGTTCCTCAGAAAAGGCCTCCGCCAACTGGATTACTTGATCTTGATTTCCCTGTAACAATCCCTGAATGGTATTTTGTGTTAGGTTTTCCTGTGCTTGGATACCCAATACGCAACCTGTCAGACAGAGTATTGAAATTAATTTTTTCATTTTAGTGCTGTTTAAAAGTGAAGGGTGTTCCCGGATTTTCCGGGAACACCCTTAAAAGTAATCAAAATCTTTGTGACTGTAACTTTAGCTTGTTAAAATTCAGACACTTAACCTAAAAAAGGATATCGATAATCTTCCGGGGTCACAAAAGTCTCCTTTATCAGGCGTGGGGATACCCATCTCAATAGGTTTTGAGCAGAGCCCGCCTTGTCATTGGTCCCGGATGCCCTTGCTCCACCAAAAGGTTGTTGGCCCACGACCGCTCCCGTAGGTTTATCGTTTATATAAAAATTCCCTGCACAATTTTGTAAGGCTTTGGTAGCCTCGTCAATCGCATAACGGTCTTGTGAAAGTACGGCTCCCGTTAGGGCATATTCAGAAGTGCTATCTACCAACTTTAGCGTTTTGGACCAGTCCGCATCCTCATAAACATAAACGGTTACCACAGGCCCGAAAAGCTCGGTCTCCATGGTGGTATAATGTGGGTCGGTCGTTACAATAACCGACGGTTCTATAAAGTAGCCTTTAGATTTGTCGTAACCACCTCCAACGATAATTTCCGCTTCTTTATCATTTTTTGCTTGGTCAATGTATTTGGCAAGTTTATCAAATGAGGCTTCATGAATGACAGCGGTGATGAAGTTCCCCATGTCTTCGGGCGATCCTGGTTTGTTAAAAGAGGCCACATCCTTTTTAACCAAATCCAATATTTCTTTAGACGTGGATTTAGGTAGGTATACCCTGGATGCCGCACTACATTTTTGCCCCTGAAATTCAAAAGCGCCCCGCGTAATCGCCGTGGCAACTTGTTGAGGTTTTGCTGTGGGATGCGCAATGATAAAGTCCTTTCCGCCGGTCTCGCCAACAATTCTAGGGTATGTTTTGTAGGTATGAATATTGTTTCCTATCTGTTTCCAAAGTTCCTTAAATACATGAGTTGATCCCGTAAAATGAATGCCGGAAAAATCTGGACTCGCCAAAACCGTTTCCGTTATCATTACCGGGTCTCCGTAGACAACGTTGATTACCCCATCCGGTAGTCCTGCTTCCTTGAATACATCTACGATGACCTTTGCGGAAAATATTTGGCTGTCACTTGGTTTCCATACCACCACGTTGCCCATCATGGCCGCACTTGCGGGCAGATTTCCTGCAATTGCCGTAAAGTTGAAGGGTGTAATGGCATATACGAATCCTTCGAGAGGTCTATATTCCACGCGGTTCCAAATGCCTTCGGACGAATAGGGTTGCTCTTCGTAGATCTGTGACATATATTCCACATTGAATCTCAAAAAGTCTATGAGTTCGCAAGCCGAATCAATTTCGGCCTGATGTATAGTTTTTGATTGCGCCAACATGGTCGCGGCATTTATTTTTGCACGATAAGGACCTGCAATAAGTTCGGCCGCTTTTAGGAAAACCGCAGCACGCTGCTCCCATGTCAAGTTTGCCCAAGCCTCCCTGGATTCTAGGCAGTTGGAAATTGCTTCCTGAACGTGTTTTTTTTCAGCAAGATGGTAGTTGCCCAAAATATGTTGGTGATCATGTGGGGGCGACATCGGTTTGGTGTTTCCGGTACGCACCTCCTTGGGGCCAATATACATTGGTATATCTACCGTGCTAGTGTAATAGGTTTTGTATTGCTTTAATACCTGTTCGCGCTCAGGAGTTCCTGGAGCATAACTTTTTATTGGCTCATTTATGGCGGCCGGTACTTGGAAAAATCCTTTGCCCATGGTCAATTTTTATTTTTAAAATTAGTAGTTGACCAAAAGTACTAAAAGGGGTTTGTTATAAAAACTAAATTGAGGTTAAAACCTATTTAGTTCAGGGCAAATGGGGCACTAAACTTGAATGTTGGGATATACACCCTAAAATTTTCCGTGGTGGTAAAGTTTATCATGTTGTAATGTCCCTTCATAGCTCCAATTGGGGAGGTTAGAAGACATCCCGAATTATAGGTGTGCGACTCACCGGGTTTAATAACAGGTTTTTTCCCTATTACCCCTTCACCATCCAAGGTTTCCACATCGTTCAAAGAGTCATAGATTCTCCAATGGCGTGACGTAAGTTGAACGGAATCCTTGCTCTGGTTTTCGATGGTAATGGTATATCCAAAAGCATAATGCATCTTGTAATTTTTGAAGAAAGTACCTTCAAAATTCGTTTTAACGGAAATCTTAATGCCTTTGGTAACTTGTGTTGTCATAATATCTAATAGGTAAACATACTACCTGCAAACAATAGTGCAGCTCCTATACCAGCTAAAATAACGAAAATTGTATTTAGGAAAATATATTTAACAATAGTTTTAAATCTGCCCTGTTGGTAAAAGTTCCGCATTGCCTTATAGAGGTAAACGGCGAAAATCAGGATAAATATAGCACTAGTGTCAATTCCAAAAACGGCATCGATCATATAGCTAATAATGAGCAAGATAAAGAACAATGATTGATTGTGAAAACTAAAGATTAAATGATCGGTATAAGTATATCTTTTTCTGATATATACCAACCAAATGAAGAGCGAGAAGACCGGTAAAAAGAAAAATGTGGTAAAAGGCAATTTGGAAAAAACGGAACTTATATAGGCCCCCGGCTGTCTTTTTACCCGTATCAAACTTTGCGCTGTATTGAAGGAAAAATTATTGTGCCAGGTGTCCTCTAACCCATATTTTGTCTTTGCTTCTTCAAATATGTAAAAAGTATCCTTCTCGATCAACGTTGTGAAAATTTCCTGTTTCCGAAAAAGTGATTCAAAAAATGGTTTCTGGTTGGCCGCTTCCACTTGCTTTTTTGGATCTTTCATAATGATGGAATCCCGTATCCTAATCCTTTCCGAAATAAGTCCATTTATGTTCAGGGAATCCAGCTGGGCCATGACTTCTTTTTTATCGGCCTCATTATCCCCAAAATCATAATCTTCTACCATGGAACTACCAAAATTTATAGGCAAGTCCTTGGAGTTGGAACCGTAACGGTTCAACTGATCAAAATTACCCGAAAGTCCAATGAGCAAAAAATAAATGATGGCCAAACTTAACAGAAACCTAAATGGATTGGTATAGGACATCCTTTTGCCCATGATATAGTCTGCGGTAATCCTACCGGGCCGTAAAAGCAAAGCCGCTAGGGTTCTAAGTAGTCTTGAGTCGTAGGAAATAATGTTGGAAAAAAACTCCTCGAAAAAATCCTTTAAGGTTAGTTTTTTAGTGCTGTTTGCCTGCGAGCAATGTGGGCAGTATTTATCGCTTATGTCCAAAGGGTGACCACAATTAAGGCATTCCACTCCCCTGTACCGAAGCTGGTAACGCCCTTTTGTATTAACGCTTGGTTTGGTCTCCATGGAATATGTTAGATTACAGGGACCCGATAAAATCAGTTACTGATGTTTCTGGAATTTGCGGAGCCCACTCCTATAATACTATCGTAAAGGTCTCCAAAATTTCTGTAATATACCAAGATCATGTAGTTGTTTTCCGTAAAATGAAAATTTCCGCCAACGGTATTCAAATTTATTTTGCCAGCTTCGTTTTTTGTAACGTATTTATAATTGTAAAAACCTTGCTTCAAAATCAAGGTGGCTTCCATCATTCCGTTATTCTCGTTGTAGGTCATTTTATTTTCCTCGGATAGGGCATAGTTATTGAATTTCCCAAAAATGTATACATCGTCAAGTCCTAATGCTTCTGTATATGGTAGGCTGAAATGGACCTTGGTGTATTCCGCTTCCCTAGAGGCATCGTCCCCTTGCAAGGTCCTAACCACAAAGTCCCCGTTGATATCCGGAAAGTAGGTGTAGGGTTCATTCGCCCTAAAATTGTCACTGAATAGATAATGATTGTAAAGGCGATCCCCTATTTCTATTCTTGCGATTTGGGAACTCGGGGCCCTTAGGTCACTGGTGTCGAACAACAAATATTCATTGCCCCCAAAAAATGCGGTTTCCTGATCATACCGGTACACCAGTTCAGCCCCCAAGGTGAACTGTGGCTTTATATTGTAGATGGCATTTTCCCAATAATTGTTTTGGATAATGGCAACTTTGACTTCCTGTTTTGGATTTACCAATTGAAAATTACCTGGATTGATCCTAAAATGAACCACCTGCTTTTCATTTAAAAAGTTGAAATCCCGCGAACGCTTTACCTCGGCACCAACTTTTACGACATCCTTATAAACCATGAACCTTCTTGAGAATTGGAGCTCGTAACTACTGTTGTAGATTTCGATTAGGTAGTTACCGGTAACCCTTAAACGTACATTTTCATTTGGTATGGTAAGCTGATAGTTGGAATAGGTCTCCAACGTTGTGTAGCTATTTTCGTAATTTATGATTCGTTGATTATCGATACCGTCCAGATATTGGGATTTAAGAAGGTCCGATGGGGTCCAGTCATAATCACAATGGACTATTTTATAATAATAATCCTGTTCGTTTGCCAATAGGTCATCGAATTCCAATCGAAGGGTTTCCCCAATCTGAACTACAGGAAATTGATCGTCCGTAGGTCCTCTAAATATGACCGACTTAATATGGTCCGGGGGATTGATTTCCTCTTGTATCTGGGCCAACGCGCCTTGAATACAGAGAAGGCCAACAATTATTTGTTTAAGGAAAAATCGCATTTAACAATTAATATTTGGGTTAAAGGTAAACAAAAAGGATGCCTAAAAAATTTACCTCGATAGAATGCCTAATTTATGGTTAATTATTATGAAAACTTTTCATTTAGTAGTAAATTCGCAGCAAATTTTGTTAACCTAAGGTCTACAATAATATGTCAAAAGACATTCGAATTAAAAAAGGACTGGACATCAATTTGGTAGGAGCTTCCGAGTTGTCTACTTCAAAAGCCGTCCTAAGCAATGTTTACGCAATAAAGCTTGATGATTTTCACGGAATAACTCCTAAAATGTTGTTGAAGGAAGGGGCCGAGGTAAAAGCTGGAGAGCCATTGTTCTACAGTAAAGCCAATGAGAAAATGTTGTTCGTTTCTCCGGTAAGTGGTGAATTGGTGGAAATTGAGAGGGGCGCGCGTAGAAGGATACTCAGGTTGAAGATTTTGGCCGATAAGACCCAAGAAGTTGTTGAGCACAAAAAACTGGATCTGGTAAAGGCCTCTGGTCAAGATATTAAGGCTGCCTTATTGAAATCCGGCTGTTGGCCTTTCGTAAAACAACGTCCCTATGATGTTATAGCCGACCCTAACACTACTCCAAAAGCTATCTTTATTTCTGGCTATGCCACGGCTCCATTGGCCGCTGATTTGGATTATGTTTTGAAAGGCAAGGAGGAGGAGTTGCAGACAGCGATAACTGCTTTAGGTAAACTTACTCCCGGAAAAATACATGTTTCCGTGGGTGCTTCCGGAAATTCGCCATTGTCGGGTTTAAAAGGAATCGAATTACATACAGTATCCGGCCCACATCCTGCTGGATTGGTCGGGACACAGATAAACAAAATTGACCCTATTAACAAAGGCGAGTTGGTTTGGACCGTTTCTCCCCAAGATTTGGTCATCATCGGGGAGTATCTCAATACGGGTAAATTCAATGCGGAAAGAATCGTGGCATTGGCTGGATCGTCCGTTAAATCTCCTAAATATTATAGTACTAAAATCGGTGCTGAAATCTCTACGTTCCTCTATGCTAGTGGTGTAAACGATGAAAACTTTAGAGTCATTAACGGTGATGTGCTAACCGGATCCAAAAGTGCCCCAGATGGTCATTTAGGTTTTTATAATAATACGGTTACTGTGATTCCGGAAGGTAATGATTATGAGTTGTTCGGATGGAACAAGCCTGTGTTTAATAAAGTTTCAACTACCAGGGCCTTGACTTTTTCTTGGTTACAGCCTAAAAAGAAATATGATTTGACCACAAACACTAATGGTGAACATAGGGCATTTGTGGTAACAGGGCAATATGAGGAAGTTTTTCCAATGGATATTTTTCCCCTACAATTGCTAAAAGCATGTATGGTGAAGGATTTGGATGAAATGGAACAATTGGGGCTTTATGAAGTTGCACCTGAGGATTTTTCTCTAACTGAATTCATTTGTATTTCCAAACAACCCCATCAAAAAATTATTCGTGAAGGATTGGATTTATTGCAAAAAGAAATAGGATAAGATATGAGTTTAAAAAGTAAAATGCATGAGTTGAAAATGAAGTATCAAGGCAAAAAGATGGCGCCTGCTTTCAATGCCTTTCATACTTTTTTGTTCACTCCCAATGAAACTACCCATGGCGGTACGCATGTAAAGGCTGCTGACGACTTAAAGAGGACCATGAACACTGTGATAATGGCGCTTATTCCTGTGTTGCTGTTTTCCATGTTCAACGCGGGCTATCAGCATTATGCAGCCATTGATGCGGCCAATGGAACTCAAAGGTCATTGTCTTTTTTCGAAAACTTTTTGACATGGGACAATTTCTGGATTGGCATAATCAAAGTTTTGCCTTTGGTCGTTGTTTCCTATGGGGTAGGACTTATTGTGGAATTCATTTTTGCCGTAATTAAAGGGCATGAGGTCGAAGAGGGTTATTTGGTAACCGGAATGTTGGTTCCCCTGATTGTTCCCGTTGATACCCCGCTGTGGATGTTGGCCGTTGCCGTCGTTTTTGGAGTTGTAATTGGCAAGGAAGTATTTGGGGGTACCGGAATGAATATTTTGAACCCTGCCCTAACAATACGCGCATTCCTGTTTTTCGCGTATCCTACATGGATGAGTGGTGATAAGGTTTGGGTGCATGGTGCCGTGGAACGAGCAGGTGGTCCGGATGCCATTTCAGGTGAAACAATCTTAGGTTCCTTGGCCCAAAATGCCGAGGTGAGTTATTCAGTGTCCGATATGTTTTTCGGTTTTATTCCGGGTTCTGTTGGCGAAACTTCCACACTTTTGATATTGATTGGAGGCCTCTTTTTGATTTTCAGTAAGATTGCCAGCTGGAGGATAATGCTTAGTGCCGTAATTGGATCTTTGGTTATGGGTCTAATTTTCAACCAAGTGGTCGAAATGGGTTGGATTACCGAAACCAGTAAGTTTTATGGTTTAATGAGCTTTGAATTTTGGAAGCATCTGATCGTGGGCGGTCTGGCTTTTGGTATTGTTTATATGGCCACTGACCCTGTTACAGGTTCCCAAACCAATCGCGGTAAATGGATATATGGCTTCTTCATTGGTTTTATATCTGTAATGATTCGCGTTTTCAATCCCGCCTATCCAGAAGGTGTCTTCTTGGCGATATTGTTGATGAACGTGTTCGCGCCGACCATCGATCACTACGTGGTACAGGCAAACGTAAAAAGAAGAATGAAGCGATTTAAGAATGCCGTTGTACTACCAAAAGATACGGACGGTAAGGCTGAAGAATTAAAAGTAGAAACGGTTTAATTATGGCAATAAATACAGATAAAAATGTGTACACCGTGGTTTTTGCCTCGGTCATGGTGGTCATTGTAGGTTCAATACTTGCTTTTCTAGCTACAGGATTAAGCGGTAGGATCAACGAAAATATGCGTTTTGAGAAACAGCAAAATATACTCTATGCCATGGGTGTCAATGAAAATGCTGACGAAGGAAGCGTTAATTTTGTCCCAACAGATGAAGTTGAGAGTGAGTTCTCCCAATACATAACCGAGCAAATTGTTATCAAAGGGGATGAGGTCGTTGAAAACAAGGAGGCTTATTTGATTGATATGAAAAAGCAACTAGCCATGGCTAAAAAGGGTCAAACTCCGGAGTTGCCATTGTTTATCGGTGAAAAGGAAGGAAGGAAATTTTATGTGATTCCCATGTACGGAAAAGGTCTTTGGGATGATATCTGGGGTTACATCGCCTTGGATAGTGAAATGGTAGTTCAAGGGGTATTCTTTGATCATAAAGGGGAGACTCCCGGATTAGGAGCCAATATTAACCAACGCTATTTCATGGATGACTTTTCAGGTGAAAGTATTATGGATGGTACTAGGTATGCGGGTATAAATGTTGCCAAAGGAAACAATGATCCCCTGAACAATGACAAGGACGATAATGAAGTAGACGCTTTGGCAGGTGCAACCATTACCGGCAACGGAGTTGCGGCTATGATTAAGGAGACCGTAAATCTATACAAAGATTATTTACAAACTATTAGAACCAATTAATATGGCACTTTTATCAAAAAAGGATGCGAATCTTATAAAAGATCCCCTAGCGGATAACAACCCGATTACTATTCAGGTATTGGGTATCTGTTCGGCTTTGGCAATTACCGCAGAACTAAAGGCTTCCGTGGTTATGGCTATTGCGGTTATGTTCGTTTTGGGTGTGGGGAACGTAGTTATCTCGGCTATGAGAAATATAATCCCTTCCAAGATTAGAATTATCGTACAGTTGATAGTGGTAGCCACCTTGGTAATCGTAGTGGATCAGGTGTTAAAGGCATTTGCTTATCCACTAAGTAAAACACTATCCGTTTTTGTAGGATTGATTATTACCAACTGTATCATCATGGGACGTTTTGAAGCCTTTGCCTTGGGAAATGGTCTATGGAGATCATTCTTGGATGGAATAGGGAACTCCTTGGGTTATGGAATTATTTTGGTAATCGTAGGTTTCTTTAGGGAACTTTTGGGCTCAGGAACCTTATTTGGATTTCCAGTTTTGGGAGATCCAATTGAAAAGACCGGTCTTTATTCCATTGGCTATGAAAACAATGGATTCATGATTATCCCTCCTGCGGCCCTCATTGTTGTTGGAATTATTATCTGGGTGCAGCGATCTAGAAATCCTGCATTGGTAGAAGAGAATTAAGAATACACTTACACCCAATATTATGTTAGAGCATATAGAATTATTTTTTAGGTCCATTTTTATCGATAATATGGTATTCGCCGTATTCTTGGGGATGTGTTCCTATTTGGCGGTTTCCAAAAAAGTGGCCACGGCCGTAGGTCTTGGGGCAGCGGTCATTTTCGTACTTGCGGTAACGGTTCCCATGAACTGGCTCTTGGATAAATATTTATTACAAGATGGAGCATTGGCCTGGTTGGGACCTGAGTATGCTGATTATAACCTAAGCTTTCTTTCCTTTATCTTGTTCATTGCTACCATTGCAACCATGGTACAACTTGTGGAGATCGTAGTGGAAAAATTCTCACCGTCACTTTACAATTCCTTGGGAATTTTCTTGCCGTTGATTGCTGTAAACTGTGCCATACTTGGTGGATCACTTTTTATGCAGTCCAGGCAAATAGAAACTTTTGGGTTGGCGTTTAACTACGGATTAAGCTCCGGTATCGGTTGGTTTTTGGCCATTTTAGCCATCGCGGCCATCCGTGAAAAAATCCGTTATTCCAATGTTCCAGCACCATTGAGGGGATTGGGGATAACCTTTATCATAACCGGATTAATGGGAATTGGTTTTCAAAGTTTCGGTGGTATGTTGACCGGTGGGGATGACGCAGCCGAAGATGCTCAGGAAACCGTAAATATCGAAACTCCAAAGAGCGAAGAAAATGAAGTGACCAACCAAGAGGTAACTGAAAATAATTCTGAGATCGACAAAAAGGAAATCTCCTATAACGACGTAAAATAATTAGCATGATTTTAGCTGCAAGCACAGGCGGAACAATATTGATTACAGTAGTCGCTTTTTTAATTCTACTGATGATATTAGTGGCTTTATTATTGTTCACCAAGGAAAAATTATCCCCTTCAGGTCCCGTAACCATTACAATCAATGGTGAAAAAAAGATAGAAGTGGGATCGGGTAGTTCTTTACTTTCTACATTGGGAAATCAGAAAATATTTTTACCATCCGCTTGTGGTGGTGGTGGAACTTGTATTCAATGTGAATGCCATGTGCTATCCGGCGGAGGTGAAGCACTACCGACCGAGACACCTCATTTTTCAAAGAAGGAACTGAATCATGGAGCCCGTTTGGCCTGTCAGGTGAAGGTAAAACAGGATATGGAAATTACCATACCTGAGGAGGTATTCGGTATTAAGAAATGGAATGCCAAGGTGGTCAGAAACTACAATGTTGCCTCTTTCATCAAGGAATTCGTGGTTGAGATTCCCGAAGATATGAATTATAAGGCTGGTGGTTATATTCAGATAGAGATTCCGGAGTGTGAAGTCAAATATGCGGATATCGATATCACGGCCCACCCAGAGGAACATGAAACTCCTGATAAGTTCAAGGCAGAATGGGATAAGTTCAATCTATGGCCTTTGGTGATGAAAAATCCGGAAACGGTAGAAAGGGCCTATTCAATGGCTTCCTACCCGGCTGAAGGACGCGAAATTATGCTGAACGTCCGTATTGCCACACCGCCATGGGATCGCAATAAAAATGGTTGGATGGATGTAAATCCCGGGATTGCTTCATCTTACATATTTAACCTGAAGCCAGGTGACGACTGTATTATATCAGGTCCTTACGGAGAATTCTTCATAAATGAATCAGATGCCGAGATGTTGTATGTTGGTGGAGGTGCAGGAATGGCCCCGATGCGTTCCCACTTATATCACCTTTTCAAAACATTGAAGACAAAAAGAAAGGTATCGTATTGGTATGGAGGTAGGTCTAAGCGAGAGTTGTTTTACTTAGACCATTTCTACCAGTTGGAAAAGGAGTTCCCAAATTTCAAATTTTATTTAGCCCTTTCCGAGCCTTTGGAAGAGGATAATTGGAAGGTCAAGGAAGATATCGATGCACCAGGGGACGGCTTCGTTGGATTTATTCACAATTGTGTGATCGACAATTATTTGAGTAAGCATGAGGCACCCGAGGATATTGAACTTTACTTCTGTGGTCCCCCGCTAATGAACAAAGCGGTTCAGAAAATGGGCGAGGATTTTGGTATTCCTGATGAAAACATTCGATTCGACGATTTCGGAGGCTAGTAAAAAAGGAAAACAAGAATATGTAAAAACCGATATGCATGCATGTCGGTTTTTTTTGGGGTGGGATTTATCGGTTCTTCGTAATCGGAAAAACACATAGTTCATTACCTTTAGAAATGCCATTGAAAATAACTTTCAAATAGGAGAAATAAAACTTTGAATACATGCAACCATTATCGGAACAGGAACTTCATAATTTAGCCATGAATTTGGTGGGGAAGCAGCTTGTGGAAGATGGATACGAATTTCTAGCGGTCAACAGTGAACTTCGAAAGAACCCTCAATTCGTTTGTATAAAGGAAACAAAAATGAGTTTTGTGGTGGTGAAGGCCATTGAGTACCCAGGAGATCCGCAAGATTTGGATTTTTTTAGGGCCGATTTAAACAAAATGAGGGACCATGCCTTAAAATTTGAAGCGAAAACCTTTTATGCGCCGGTGGGCTTGGTAAATGCAAAGGATTACAATCTACCGGTGTACCTGAACGAGGAATATATCGTGGATTATGACGGTTTAATTGAAATTGAATAATGGGTAAATGGATGTGTTTGGCAGGAGTGCTCCTACTATTCTCCTGCAGGGGAGGGATTGTTAGGAATCAGACTAGGGGAGAGGCCCTTGGAACTACGTACAATATTATTTATTTGGGGAATGAAAAGCTTGACTTCCAAGCTGAAATCGATTCCGTCTTCACAGCGGTCAATAAATCCTTATCGACGTATATTCCTGATTCGGATATTTCGAGAATAAACCGGGGTGATAGCCTGGTTGTAGTAGATCAAATGTTCCAAGAGGTTTTTGAGCTTTCCAGAAAGGTACACAAACAGACCAAAGGATATTTTGACCCAACGGTAGGTACTTTGGTAAACGCATGGGGCTTTGGGCCTGGGCAACAGATTTCCATGGATAGCCTTACCGTGGATAGTTTATTGCAATATGTAGGCTTCAATAAAGTATCCATTTCACCTCAGAATAGGGTCATTAAGCAAAACCCGAATATTTATTTCGATTTTAATGCCATCGCCAAAGGATATGCAATTGATAGGTTGGCCGTTATGTTGGACAAGAAAGGTATTGAGAATTACTTGGTGGAAGTTGGTGGGGAAGTAGTGGCAAAAGGGATTAACCTTGAAAAGGAAAAACCCTGGGTGGTGGGTATCGATGATCCCCAAGCGGAAATGGGCAGACGAATGAAATTGTTGATAAATATGTCCGATAGGGCTTTGGCTTCCTCCGGAAATTATCGGAAATACAGGGTGGATAGTATTTCTGGAAAAAAATATGTCCATACTATTGACCCTATCACAGGTTACACTAAAAATTCAAATACACTGGGGGTGACCATTCTCGCGAATGACTGTGCAACGGCAGATGCCTACGCCACGGCATTTATGGCGATGGACCTGCACGAGGCCTTTAAAGTCATTAATTATAACAAAGACCTTGAAGCGTATATTATTTATTTGGATGAAAAGGGAGTTACCCAAGAATTTCTCACCAAAGGATTTAAGGAACTTTTGGTGGAATAGTTATTTTTTGACCAAAGGGATAATTTCTCCCTGGGCCAATCTGTATTTATCGACGTCCTCTGGGGGCATTTTAGAGGTCATGTCTATTTCGTAAACCCTAAAACCTACAGACTTTAACTTTTCAAAAAAGTCCCTACCATAGATGCGTACATGGTCGTATTGACCGAATATTCTAGCCCTTTCTTTTTTGTCCGTGATGGAATGGTCTTCAAAAGTTATTTCCCTACTTAAATCTTGGGGTATTTGGAAAACACCCCAACCGCCCGGTTTCAAAACCCTAAAAAGTTCATTTATGGCCTTGGTGTCATCTGGAATATGCTCCAGCACGTGATTGCAAAGAATAACATCAAAACTGTTACTTTCAAAAGGTAGGTTGCAGATGTCGGCTTTAACATCGGCCAAAGGGGAGTTTAGGTCGGTTGTGGTATACGCAAGATTTTTCAGCTTTTTAAATCTTTTATAAAAGGCCTGTTCCGGGGCAAAGTGTAATACCTTTAGGGTATCCTGAAAAAAATTGGTGTCGTTTTTCAAAAAAAGCCATAAAAGTCTGTGTCTTTCCAATGAAAGGGTAGAGGGAGAAAGCACATTTTCCCTAGGATTTTCATAACCATAGGGAAGGAAACTACGGAATGTTTTCCCATCTATGGGATCTTGGTACGTATTCCCGGAATAGTAAAAGGACAATATAGGCCGTACCCAATAGCTGAGCTTGATAAGCACTGGTCTTGGTATAAGGTTCAGAAAAAATTTGAAAATTTTCTTCATCTACCCGAAAAGCGAGCGTTGGTATTTTCCAATAGAAATCGGATTGTCTCTAAATTGCTCTTTAATAATATTTAAGATTGTAGCTTAGCCTGCCTAAACTCAAGCTCCTCATCTGATACAATACCCAGAGCATCATAAATGTATTGGAATGTGGATAGCAGCTCTGGTTTTCCGTTTACAATGGCCACATTATGCTCAAAATGCGCACTGGGTTTTCCATCTGCAGTGAGAATGGTCCATCCATCCTTAAGCTGTCTAATGTTTTTTGTCCCCATATTGATCATAGGTTCAATGGCCACCGTCATACCTTCTACAAACTTTTTCCCGCGCCCTCTTTTTCCATAATTGGGCATTTCCGGACTTTCATGCAGTTTCTTGCCCAGTCCATGGCCAACAAGTTCACGTACCACACCATACCCATGGCTTTCACAATAATTTTGAATGGCAAAACCTACATCGCCCACCCTGTTGCCTACTTTGAATTCGCGAATACCAATGTAAAGCGATTCCTTGGTCACTTTCAATAATTGCTTAACCTCTGGGGCCACTTCGCCAACTTCAAAGGTATACGCATGATCCCCATAAAATCCATTTTTTAGGGCACCACAGTCCACCGAAATAATATCCCCATCTTTAAGCGGTTCACCATTTGGGATTCCGTGGACTACTTGTGCGTTTGGGCTCATGTTCAAGGTATTTGGGAAATCGTACATTCCCAAAAAGCCTGGGGAAGCGCCGTGGTCCCTAATAAAGGTTTCTGCCAATTTATCCAAATAAAGGGCATTGACTCCTGGTTTTATTTCCGATGCCAACATGCCCAATGTTTTGGATACGATTAGGGCGCTCTCGCGCATGAGTTCTATTTCCTCTGCCGATTTTATTTTTACCATAAGTGCAAAAGTACGCTTATTTTGGATTAAGCTAGTCCACCAAGGATTTTTGGGTCATAAAGGGGGATTGTGCTACACCCATCAATTTTAAAATGGTGGGGGCGATATCCCCAAGAACACCGTCCTTGATATGCTTAACATCCTTGTCTACCAGAATTAATGGTACAGGATTGGTGGTATGGGCGGTATTGGGTGTTCCATCCGGATTTATCATCGTCTCACAATTTCCATGATCGGCAATGACCAACACGGAATAGTCGTTTTCGATGGCTGCGGTAATAACATCCTTGGCACATGCATCCACCGTTTCACAAGCTTTTATCGCTGCCTCCATAACCCCGGTATGGCCAACCATATCCGGATTGGCAAAATTGAGGCATACAAAGTCAACTTCCCCTTTTTTAAGTTCTGGTACAATGGCGTCCCGAATATCGTAAGCACTCATTTCCGGTTGTAGGTCGTAGGTGGCTACCTTTGGAGAAGGACATAACAGCCGCTTTTCTCCTTCAAAGGGTACTTCCCTACCACCGCTAAAGAAAAATGTCACATGGGGGTATTTCTCTGTTTCCGCAATCCGTATCTGGGTCTTGCCGGCATTAGCAAGTACTTCTCCCAACGTTTCTTTTATATTTTCCTTGTCGTATACTACATGGACGCCTTTGAAGGAATCATCGTAGTTGGTCATGGTCACGTAGTAAAGATCGAGTTTGTGCATGTTTTGCTCATGCATATCCTCCTGACTGAGCACTTGGGTAAGTTCCCTACCTCGGTCCGTTCTAAAATTGAAGAATATGACAACGTCGCCCTCTTTGATTTGCCCAACAGGATGGCCTGAATCATTGACCATAACGATGGGTTCCACAAATTCGTCCGTAACATTGTTGTCATAGCATTTTTGAATGCTTTGAACAATATCCATGGATTTTTCCCCTTCGGCATTGACCATTACATCATAGGCTTTTTTTACCCGTTCCCAGCGTTTGTCACGGTCCATGGCATAATACCTACCAACAACGGATGCCAATTGCGCATTTGTTCCTGAACAGAACGAAACCAAATCCTGCAAAAATCCTTTACCACTTTTGGGATCTACATCCCTACCATCCGTAAAGGCATGGATAAACATATTTTTTACTCCGGATTCCGAACCTGCGGATATAAGCCCCTTCAAATGGTCAATATGGCTATGCACCCCACCATCACTCAAAAGACCCAAAAAATGAATTGGTTTATCGTTCGTATTCGCATATTGAAAGGCATCCTTCAGTGCCGGTTCGTCCTTTAAGGAATTCTCCTTCACGGCCAAATTAATTTTTGCCAAGTCCTGATAGACGATTCTACCCGCTCCTAAGTTCATGTGCCCTACTTCGCTATTGCCCATTTGCCCCTCCGGAAGCCCAACGTTCATCCCGTCCGTGAGTAAATTCGCATTGGGATAATCTTTATATAAACTGTCGATAAAAGGGGTGTTGGCCTTGTCAACTGCCGAAACTTTAGGGTCTGGAGATTTGCCCCATCCATCCAATATCATTAAGATAACTTTCTTGTTCATCTGTAGGTCGTTAAATAGTGTGTGTCAAAAATACTAGGATTCCCTAAGTATAACTAGAACTTGAATACTCTTTTTGCAAGAGAATGCGGAATTGTTAGAGAGTCTTACCTTAATTTGCGGCTTTTGTTAAAATTTAGTTATATAACTGTTAATCCTGTAACATAAGCTTATAAGGCACGTCTATAAATATATAAAAACAATCTATTCATCAATTAAAAATTCATTCATCATGAAAAAAACAATCCTAACGTTGTCCATGGCGGTTATGTTCGTGGGCACTGGTCTTTTGGCCAACGCTACGCCAATCAAAAATCAAATCAAATTGGAAAAAAGCAAAGCGAACTATGACCTTAGTTCTTTTTGTAAAGCGGTCATGCAGGGAGACATTGAAACCGTGGAGCGAATGATAGAATTGGGAGAGGACGTTAACAAAAAATCCTTGGGCATGACTCCCGCAATGTTCGCTGCACGTTACAACAAAGCGGAAGTACTTCAATTGCTTATTGATCACGGGGCCGATTTATCCGCAAAGAGTGACCAAGGATACTCCGTGGCCAAGTATGCGGAACTTTCAAATGCCACCGATGCACTTGCTGTTTTGGAGGGCGCTAGCGGTAGCTAAGGTGCAACAAACCATCAATCAAAAGACGAAAGGCCTGTTCCTTTATTGGATGGAACAGGCCTTTTTTCTTTCCTAAAAATGATGTTTTGTTTAATGGTCGGCCAAAAACGAACGGTCATATCCAATTTTTTTAAAAAGGGAATTGCGATTATAAGCGCGGTGTTAAGAAAAAGTTTCCCATTGTTAATTTTTTATTATTGTTTTCTTAAAATGAAATATCCGTAAAATAAGATGTTTAATTTTACGGATATTATAAAAATGCATAACAATTTAATAACCTTATTATGAAAAAAATAATTGTATTAACCATGTCATTGGGAGTTTTGGGTTTTTCCAGCTCCTATGCAAAAGTCCATGCAGACGCCCCTAGAAACCATACAATCGTGACGCCCGTAAACGATAATATCAGTTCATTATGTAAAGCGGCCATGCAAGGGGATGTGGACAAAGTAAGAAGCTTGATCGCCACCGGTGAAAGCGTAAACGAAAAGTCCTTGGGTATGACACCTGCCATGTACGCGGCAAGGTACAACAAAGCGGAAGTGATGAAGGTATTATTGTTGAACCAGGCCAATTTGAACATAAAAAGCGACCAGGGCTATACGGTAAAGGAGTATGCGGAAATGTCCAAGGCTACGGATGTATTGGAAGTACTAAATTCCAATTCTTAATTTATTGGTATTATTTGAATTAGAAAAAGGCCCATCGAAACCGATGGGCCTTTTTATTCATAATATACTCTAAATAGTGTTCAAGTAAAAGAGTACCAATTAAAAATCAAAACCGTTTAAAGCCCTATGCGTGAAGGCATAAATGGCCATAAATAACATCAGGGCGCAGAATACTGAATAGACCTTTAAGATCACCACCAATATTTCCGGTTTGCAGTTTTCAAATGCGCCAACATAAAGATTCTTGAAGTGTGTAAGTGTTCCCATTATAGTGTCTTGTTTAGATACCAATAAACATCGGCATGTATTACTAAATCAAAGCTATAAGGGTCAAATTTTAGTAGTTAAAGCGATTCGGGAAGAATAAATATAGTAAAAAGGATAGGGCAATTAGTATATAAATCCGATTATACGCAAAATTTAACGTTTAACCTTCGTTCCTATATTTTTCTATGGCTTCCCTTATTTTTTCGATCCTGTTTTCCGGGTCGGGATGTGTACTCTGAAATTCAGGGACCCGGTTTGGCCCGGCGGCCGCCTTTAATATTTCCATGACCTTGATCATTTCATTGGGGTCATAGCCGGATTGTATCATGAACAAAACGCCCAGTTCGTCACTTTCCAATTCGTCGTCCCTACCATTGGTCAAAAGGGTATTCTGTCCAATGCTGCCTACAATATCGCCCATATCCGCACCTACGGAGGCTCCCATCGTCACTGTTTGCCAGAAGGTACTTTCCGCGATCCGTTCGGCGGAATGCCTACCAATCACATGCCCAATTTCATGGCCCAAAACCCCCGCAAGTTGGGCCTCGTTCAATTGGCTGAATAGGGCATAGGTAATAAAACACTGTCCGCCGGGCAAGGCAAATGCATTGATCGTGCGGTCATCGGCCAACAAGTGAAAATCGTATTTATAGGGTGTTTCTTGGGCGATGCTGTTATTCACCAAACGGTTTCCAACGGCATCCACAAAGGATTGTAATTTTTCATCGGGGTAGAGTCCGCCGTGCTGTTGGGCCATTTCCGGAGCGCTTTGCAATCCAATGGCGATTTCCTGCTCCGGGGACATGTTAATGGTTTGGGTACGGCCAGTATAAGGGTTTTCCTCCTTGTTGTTGCATTTTTGGATAAAGGCGAAAGCCACTATGGCCAAACCGATAAAAATTCGGATTTTCCAACTTCCTCTTCTCATAATGTTAGTGTTCTATAGTAGAACCTAATATACAAAAGAGTTACAGAAGTGCTCTATTGATGTCCAAAATATTGTTTTGGATATAACTGCGCAAAAAGGCCCGTGTAAAGTGTTCCGCGCCATAAAACTCCTCTTTTTCAAGTAGGGCTACCACATTGATGCCCCGGTAGGCTTCCAACATGGGTATGGACAAAGGAGCGTAGCTATAATGCCAGGGCTCATACTTGAATCCCCTTCTTTTTGGGTCGTCCGTATAGACCAAGTAATAACCATAGGTTTCTGAATTCTCGTCCATCCATAACTTAAAGTCCTCATAAGGCCCGCCGTTGCCAAATTTTTCAGGGTCGAGCACATCGCCGTCCACCTTTCTATAGCCGTCGATAATATCGGCATCGGTGCCCCAATGGTGCCTGCTGGTCCCGGGAATGGTCGAATATTCGATTATTTTTTCAATGGCCGCCATGGGTTCCATACCTTCATCGGTATAGGTAATGTACTTGCGTTCAAAAATACCTTCCTGTCTGCTGAAATCCCGGAAACTGGAAACTATTTTCAGGTCGATGCCATCTGAATAGGCCGCCTTTTTCATTTCCAAAAAAGCGTCGTGCGCTTCTTTTCGAAGGTTGATATCCTTTCCAAATAGTTCAATGTTCGCCTTTCCCATCAATTCTGCCGTGGAATAGCCCATGTCCTGCATGATAAGGTTTGGAAGCAAGGAAAGCCCCAAGGCAGCTCCGCTACTTTTTTGGATAAAGGATCTTCTCTTCATTTTTTGTTTTTTTCCGATGGGTTAACGATACCCACTAAAATTACTTAAAAATAGTGTGCGGACCGATTTTCATCGAACAACACAATGAATACATAACGTACAAAGCCTTCGAAATATTACCTTTTTTATTTCTGAAATAGCAATTGGGAAAGATTACGAAACTATCTAGCGAGGTATAAAAAGCCTTGGTACTTCAAATCAAGGTCCAACATGTCTATCGTGTAAAAATAAACCCCAATGGGTAGGCCATCTTCCCGACCGAATACAATGTTGCCAACATTGGAAAACCCTTCGAATTCATCCACGTAGTTCGCCTGTTCAAACACTTTTAGCCCAAAACGATCGTAGATGCGCACCATATTGTTGGGCGATTCCGCCAATTCCTCCACAAAAAAGCGGTCGTTGATACCGTCCCCGTTGGGCGAAACAAAAAAGTTGTCCAAGGTGAGCACCTCTTTTTCCAAAGGTTCAAAAGGTATTTGCGACACGCCAAGGGTTATGATTTCATAATCGTTGGGAACAAAGGTCGCCGAGGTTGTAAACCCCTGCTCCAAATCGCCCGTAACAAAAGTGGCCTCCAAGTTGATCCACCGTTGGGACACTTTGCTCCACCCCACGGGAATGATGGTCGTGGCATCATCGGTTAGGTTGGCCATGTTGCTTTCCCGGTTCCAAGAGATGGAAATGGTGGAAGGAACGCTGCCTTCCAAACGCCAAAATTCCATATTGGAAACGGCGGCAATGTCCACGTCCAATACCTCAATGTTGAAGTCGCCCGGTATGACCGACTGTGAACCCGGGTTCTGGAAAAAATAGGCACATTTGGCAAAGAGGTTGACGCTCTCGGAATTTAGGGTAAGGGGCCGTAAAGCCTCATTGCTCCCCACCGGAAACATTAAATCCTGTTTGTTCGTAATGGCGGCGTAGCCGTTTATTTTCCGCAGGTTGTCCTCCCCATTGTAAAAGGCATCGGACAAGAAATTATAGTACACGGCCGGGTTCGCTTTTGGGGTAAAAACATCCCCGAAAATGAAATTGGTGTTGTTGCCAGTATCCAGACCCAAAGTGAGAATAAGGTCGTTTTCTACCGCTACCTCCACATCATAGAACAGCGGCACCACTGTGCCAAAGACCGAGATATTGTCCCCGTAAAACCCAACAAGCCCGCGGTTTTCATCAAATGGGGCATCGTTGATGAGGTCGGTGTGAAAACCTAGTGTACCCCCGTCATGGATACGAAGGTTCCCGTTATTGTACAGGGCCGTTTGGGCAGTTAGACCTCCCAATCCAAAAAGTACCGATATGAAAACAAGAATTCTCATGGGTTATTCTTTTTTGGAGAGCATTTTTTTGATGGCCTCCACTTGGGTTTTTAATGCTTCCAGCTCTTTGGAAAGTTCCAAATTTTCTTCCCGTAGCCCTTCTATCTTTTTCTCCTGTTCTATGGTATGAAGGAAGAGCTCTTCGATTTTTTCGAGGTTTTGAAGGTTGGAAGTTCCCAAATCCCAAATACCATCCTTTCTAACTTCTTCTGCCGATTTAATACCTGGCAAGTGATGATTCTTCCTTAAAAATTCTTCAATTTCATTTAAGGTAATGAAATTATAAGATGGATCAATTATTGAAAAACCTTTAAAATATTTTTCAAATACATAATCTGGATGCTGATCAATTGCTCCCTTGAAAAAAGAACCAGCCCCTGCGGCCACAAAATTACCAGTTCCGGTTGTTTGAATGTTACTAGTTGTAGTTATTATATTTCCTCCAAAATCAGGATTGATTTTCGAACCATCTATGGCTGCACCAGGAGCTATATCTTCATTTATTATGGTTCCATTTAAAATCTTAGCAGTTTCGACGGAGTCATCAGCTAAATCATCCGCGTTAATACTAGCATCAATTATTCTTGCGGAATTTATAGAATTGTTTGCGATGCTCAATGGTGTGCCCGTCTGTCCATCTCCATCGAGTGTGGCATCGGAGATTACCGCACCTGCGGTCGGTGCCGCCCATGTAGCGACTCCACCTGCTGTTGTCAATACCTCCCCGTCGGCCCCTGGCGCAATCTTGCCCTCGGTCACGTTTGCGTCAAGGATATTGGCCGTTTCAATGGCATTCGCTGCGATGTCTGCGTTTATGATTGTCCCGTCGACTATTCTTGCCGAGGTTATTGAATTGTTTGCGATGCTCAATGGTGTGCCTGTCTGTCCATCTCCATCGAGTGTGGCATCTGAGATCACCGCACCTGCGGTCGGAGCCGCCCATGTGGCGATTCCACCTGCCGTGGTCAATACCTCGCCGTCTGCCCCGGGAGCGATTTTGGCCTCTGTGACATTGGCGTCCAGAATGTTCGCTGTTTCAATGGCGTTCGCTGCGATATCGGCGTTGGCGATTGTCCCATCCACTATTCTTGCCGAGGTTATGGAGTTATCGGCAATGCTCAAGGGTGTGCCGGTCTGTCCATTTCCATCGAGTGTGGCATCTGAGATTACTACACCTGCAGTCGGTGCCGCCCATGCGGTGGCACCAGCTACCGTGGTCAATACCTCCCCGTCTGCCCCTGGCGCAATCTTGCCCTCAGTCACGTTTGCGTCAAGGATATTGGCCGTTTCAATGGCGTTCGCTGCGATGTCTGCGTTTATGATTGTCCCGTCGACTATTCTTGTCGAGGTTATTGAATTGTTTGCTATGCTCAATGGTGTGCCAGTCTGTCCATCTCCATCGAGTGTGGCATCTGAGATCACCGCACCTGCGGTCGGTGCCGCCCATGTGGCGACTCCACCTGCCGTGGTCAATACCTCCCCGTCTGCACCGGGAGCGATTTTGGCCTCTGTGACATTGGCGTCCAGAATGTTGGCTGTTTCAATGGCGTTTGCAGCGATATCTTCGTTGGCGATTGTGCCATCCGCTATCCTTGCAGAATTTATTGAATTGTCCGCGATACTAAGAGGTGTTCCAGTTTGCCCATCGCCTGTAAGCGTGGCATCAGTATTTACGGTTCCTCCCGTGGGAGCATCAATCCAGTCCGTTTCAGTACCTGTTGAAGATAATATTTGGCCCGGAGTTCCGGCATCACCATCTTTATCCAAAAGTAGGTTGTCCAAGGTTAGACTTTGAAATATAGTAACGTTCGTATTGCCTCCGTCTTCCTCTATTCTTAGGGCTTCCTCTCCACCAACTGAAAAGCCAATTTCATCTGCGGCTGGTCTAAACATACCCGTATTGGCATCATCCCCTGTACTAAAACTATATGCTGGTTCTGCTTCTGTTCCTCCTGTTGAAGAAAATTGATTACCTCTAATTTCACCTTCTACATCAAGTTTTCTGTCGGGGGTATTTGTCCCAACTCCAAGATAATTGTTCGCAGTGTCCCAAAACAATTGTACATTATTCTCAGTAGGCGCACCAGTTGCATCGGCAAAAAATATTGATCCGGTAATACCTGTTAAACTTCCGGGTACATCCTGCCATGCCACCCCGGTTCCGGTAGAGGTCAAAACTTGCCCATTTGTTCCAATGGCATTTGTATTATCGGCTACCAATCCACCCAGTTGTAGACGTTCGGGAACCAAAACATTCGTGGTTCCGGCTGTATTTGTAACAGTCAAAGCCCTTATATTTCCAGCCGTAAGACTTACCAAATCCGGGGTAAATTCATCAAAATGTAGTCCCGTATCCAAATCGCCATTAAGATAAAAACCTAGGGGACTAGCTGTTGCGAAACCATTACTCAAAGTAGTTCCATCTACATGTAATGCTGCGGAGGCATTAAAAGCAGGGTTCTGTGAAATCCCAATGGTTCCTGTTCCAATAAAAGTTAGGGCATTGGCACCAAAATTGTAAATGCGATCTTCATTGTCTTGGGTAAGATCGTCAGTTGCCAAATTAGAAATTGTTAAGGTATTGTCAGCCCAGATAACATCAGTGCCATCGGTTGTAAGGATTTGTCCATCCAATCCTTCAGCTATTTTTTCTATGGTTACGCTATTATCTGCCAAGTCTTCCGTAGCAATGGACAAATCAGCGATTTCTGCTGAAGTAACGGCGTCTACTGCAATGGTTGCCAAACCGGTATTATCCATGGAAATATCACCGTTTAATACTCTTTCTTGTGGTAAGTCCGTGACATCACCTATCAATATGGTGCCATTTGTTAATGCCGGAATACCGGTACCATCCGTTCTATCATCGGCTGTAATCCAACCTCCTATACCTGCATTGGCCGTAGCATCCCATTTAATTATTTGACCGTCTGCTGCCCCATTTTGATTGATATCTTCCAATAAAATAGTGCCATTGGTAATTTGAGCTGAACCAATAGTACCTACTGTAAATTCATTTCCTAAAGTTCCATCTCCCGTAATTGTAATTTGATCGGCTAATTCAGTAGAACCCCCACCACCTCCAAGGGCTGCGTCGATACCGGCCAAGTGCGCCTCAACGTCTGGAGTTCCTGCTGAGTAGTTAGTTGGCGTTGCTGTTACCTCCACCTCACTTGCATTCTGATCGTCAGTATTGTCAAGGTACGGGCTGAGGTCAATCGGAGTCGCCGCCGCGTTGTTTGTAATCGTAAGTATGTCGGTGGTAAGTTCCAGGTCCTGAATCTCGTTGGTCGCATCATTATCTGGGTCAGCATAAAATGCACCGGCATTATTTACGATTAGGTTACCTGGCTGCGTACTTACAATATTTCCTCCAACTCCCGTTATTGCACCATCCACATAAGCTTTGGTTACAGCATCTTGGTCATCCACTGGTGTACCTATGTTTTTGATTAATAAGCCACCCGCATCGTTCCCGTCCGCTAAAACTTCATTGATATTTTGAAGTTCGTTATCGGGTTCGGCATCCGCATCGTTAACGTTTAAGGTAATTTCATTGCCATTCAGAATTGCAATATTTCCAGGGGTATCGTCCGTTGAAATTGTTTGGTTGTCCGTACCGGCATTGTTAAAAAAACTCAAATCGATTTCATTACCATTTTCAATCTGCAAACGGTTATCCGGCGTTAGTGTTAAGGTTTGATCATCTGACCCTACCAAAGCCTCCAAATTGATACTATTGCTCCCTAAGCCCGTCGCCGGCACAATGGCCAAGGTATTGGTATCCTTGTCAAAACTCAGCTCATAAACGTCGTTCTGGTCTTGCCAAAATACAGTCCCGTTGATATCGGTGGCGAGCACGTGGTTGGGTACGCTGGACCCAATATCACGGGGCAGAATGGTTCCGTCTATGATCGCATCAGAATCCACGGATTCCGTTGCCAGTTCATCCGGGCCTACGGCCGCATCCCCCAGTTTGTTCCTTCCAATGGAGTTATCCTGTATATCCACGCCATTAATACCACCATCGGCAATTTGTTCCGTACGTATACTGTTGGTTGCCACTTCCAGGTTGTAGTTGCCCTGGGTCTGGGTAATGGCAATGGTACTTCTAAGGTTTTCAATGGGATCGTTCGTAATGGTAAAGCTTACGGCATCGCATAGGTTTACCCATTGGGCGCCATTGAAATAATGGATGCATTCCGTATCCGTGTTATAGACCATACCCCCGCGCTGTGGGGCAATGGCCTCCATCTGGGCCGTGCTTACCTTGGAAATGACCAACACCCTGGAATTGCTTTCCAATTCCAATAAGGAGCTCGGGTCTAGGGTCTGTGGATTGTCGCCAATTTTTATCTGTGCCATGGCTACGGAATTAATCATTGACAAAACAAGGGATAGGATACTGAGACGTTTCATATAGCGCTATTTGACTTGAAAATAGTGGAAAAACAAAAATAGGATTATCTCTAGGCCAAACCTTTTTTTATAGTTAAAAAGATAGCCCGTACGGTTAAAAGGTACATTAATTCGGTTTAAGGGAACTTAATAATAGTATGTATAGGCCGAGCGGTTTGGATGCTTCCCAAGGAAACCCACGTAAACTATCTTGGAAAAAGCCCATAAAATATGTGAACGAAAGATATTTGTCATATCATGGCGAGCTTCGGCACATGGAATCCCTCCTACGACCCAATAAATTAACAAAAGTTTATTTGCTGGATTTTTTTTAAAATGTGCACATGTACGTAATTTATGAGCACTAAACAGGACTTGTGTATCTTTGACAAGTTCATACTTATATATTATGGCCAAGAGTTTACTTGCAGCGCTTTTGTTCTTTTCCACCTTTTATTCGTATGCCCAAGACGATGGTAGAAGAATTATTTACGGACACGTTTTGTATAAAAATGTGGACGTGCCCAATGAATACGTAATCAATTCTACCAGTGAGGAGGCCACGGAAACGGACGAGGACGGCGAGTTCGCCATTCGGGTGAAGGAAGGTGACGAGTTGGTATTTACGGCAGTAAACTACCAGTACCAGATTGTAAAGATTACGCCGGAGATTCTGGAAAAAAATAGAATCATCGTGACCGTAAACGAAAAGATTACGGAACTGGACGAGGTGGTTGTCACCCCCGAAGACGAGGAGCGCTTTTTGCAATTGCGGAACGAGGAGTTCAAAGAGGTGGAATATGAAATTGATAGGGGTACGGAAGTTGAAAATATCGCCCTTTCCCAAACGGACCGTGGCATGCAAGACGGACTTAACTTTGTGAACATCTTTAAGGCCATATTCAAGGCCAAGGCAGATGCGCCCGATGAAGGCCCGCAGGTAGCGGTGAGCGATGTGCTACGCAGGATCTATGACAATCGCTTTTTTATGGAGGACCTGCAATTGCAACAGAGTCAGATCGAACCCTTTTTGACCTATTGTGACCAAAAATTACCCGCACGGTCCCTCTTGCGCAAGGAGAACGAATTTCAATTGATCGATTCCCTTGTGAATCTCAGTAAATCTTTCCGAGAGACCTCGAATGAGGAGTGAGTTCCTTTTAGTGTTCATTTTTCCCGCTCTCGTTTTTTCACAAACCGGGGAAACCAAAAATTTGGAAGGTAGGGTTACCAGTAGGGATGGTGATGTCGCCGCCACGCACGTGTTGAACATCAGCACGCAAAAGGCCAGTATCACGGATGTCAATGGGTTTTTTAGCATCCCGGTGCGTGTGAACGATACCTTGGTTTTTTCGGCCGTCCAGTTCAAGAAAAAACAAATTGTAATCACACCCGCTATTTTTGGCAGTTCCAATATAGAAGTGCCCTTGGACGAGGCCTTGGAAGAATTGGACGAGGTGGTCGTTACCCCGTACAACCTATCCGGGGATATTTCCAAGGACCTGAAAATTTTGAATACGCAGCCCGTAGTAACTGCTTCCACCTTGGGCCTGCCAAATGCTTTTGTAAAAGTTCCTACCAAGGCGGAGCGGGAATTGTACGAGGCCACCTCGGGAAGCATAGGTATACCTTTGAACCCTATTTTGAATGGAATTTCCGGAAGGACCAAATTGCTTAAAAAACGTGTAGCGCGTGATAATCTGTACAGCCGTACCGGTCGGGTTCGGGAATTTTATGCGGATTCCCTCTACCAAACGGAACTGAAGATTCCCAAGGATCGAACGGATGACTTTTTTTATTTTTGTGAAGTGGATTCCGCTTTTCAAACCATAGTGGATAGCCATGACCTGATTCGGATTTGGGAATATCTTGAGCGAAGAAGTTTGGTCTACCGAAAGAACAATGATCTGGATTAGCGCCTTTTTGGCATGTCCTTTGCTCAAATGCAATAAAAATGTGAAACCCTCATCGAGGGATTTGTTATGGCAAGTCCAATACCACTACAGAAGGAAATGTTTAAGAATAAAGCTATTGACCTAATAAAAAAGCAAGAAAAGTGAAGAACCTTAAAGAAGGACTGTTTCTTTTTATCCTACCCTTACTGGCCTTTACGGCTGCCCATAAATTTTACATTAGCGTAACCAATGTGGGGTATTCCGAAAAGGACGATGCCCTTCAGGTCATTACCCGTGTTTTTTTGGACGATATGAACGCTGTTCTAAAGGAGCGTTATGGTATCGATACACAGTTGGGCACGGCAGCTGAATCCGAGATGGACCGGGAGTATTTGGAGAAGTACCTTCGCTCCAAATTCATTGTTGAAATTGACGGCAAAAAGGTGGAGTATACCTTTTTGGGCAAGAAATACGATACGGATATGGTCATCTGTTATATAGAAGTTCCCAAGATAAACCTCCCTGAAGTTTCTACCATTGCCATAACCAATGAAGTCCTTACGGATTTGTTCGACGATCAACAGAACGTGGTCCATTTCAAGATCAACGGTCAAAAGAAGAGTTTCGTCCTCATAAAATCCGATACTAAAGGAATGTTAAATTTGTAACGTATGTTAAGAAATTCTTTTAAAAACTTTAATTTCCCGCGCATTAAAATGAACACTAAAATGAGACTATTCAAGTACACTTTTGCCTCGCTCTTGTTTTTGGTAGGCGCCGTTTCCTTCGCACAGGAAACCGAGCAACAGAAAAGGGAGCCAGGCCATTACAACCAGAGCAAGTTCAAGCAACTGTATGAGGAATTTGCAACCCCAAATAACTATCGTTCGGCTTCGGGTGCTCCGGGTCCGGATTACTATCAGCAACAGGCGGATTATGTAATGGACATTACCTTGGACGATAAGAATGCCAAAATCTATGGTGAAGAGACCATCACCTATACCAACAACTCCCCAGATGACCTTGAGTACCTTTGGTTGCAATTGGATCAGAACGTGCGTGCCAAGGATTCCAAGGCACCTTTGCGAAACGGTGGGGGAGTTCCCCTGGCCGAACAGCCTGGCTCTTTCGCTTCCCAATATATGGGTGAACCCTTTGACGGTGGCTTCAATATTGACTATGTGAAGGACGCGTCGGGAAAGGCCTTGCCCTACACCATCAATTTTACCATGATGCGCGTGGATATTCCAACACCTTTAAAAAGTGGTGAGCAATATACCTTTTCCGTAAAATGGAACTACAACATTCCCGATCATACCGTAAACCGTGCGCGTTCCGGCTATGAATATTTTCCTAAGGATGGTAACCGCGCCTATGTCATAGCCCAGTTCTTCCCTAGAATGGCCGTATACAGTGATGTAGAGGGATGGCAGAACCATCAGTTCTGGGGTAGTGGTGAGTTCGCCCTAACTTTCGGAAATTACGAGGTGGATATTACCGTGCCCGCGGACCATATTCTGGACGGTACGGGAGTGCTCCAAAATCGCAAGGAGGTCTATACCAAGGAAATGATGCAGCGATACGAGAAGGCTACCAAATCCTATGATAAGCCCGTAATCATCGTAACCCAAGAAGAGATAGAGGCCGCTGAAAAGGGATTTTCAAATAAAACAAAGACTTGGAAATTAAAGGCCGAAAACGTTCGTGACTTTGCATTTGCCACCTCCCGAAAGTTCATTTTGGACATGCAGGCGGTAAAGATTGGAAATAGGGACGTCATGGCGGTATCCATGTACCCCAAGGAAGGGAACCCATTGTGGGAGGAATACTCCACCAAGGTAGTTGCCCATACCTTAAGGTCCTATTCCGCACATACCTTTGATTATCCGTATCCCAAGGCCATCTCCGTTCACGCAAAGAATCAGGGAATGGAATACCCCATGATTTGTTGGAACTATGGTAGGCCCAATGAGGACGGAACGTACTCGGATAGGGTAAAATACGGAATGATGAGCGTGATTATCCATGAGGTAGGTCATAATTTCTTCCCCATGATCGTTAATTCCGATGAACGCCAGTGGGGCTGGATGGACGAAGGTCTGGATACCTTTATGCAGTACATGGCGGAGCAGGAATTTGGGGAAGCCTACCCCGAAGCCATTGCCCCCAACGATAAATATCCATCCAGAAGGGGCGACCCTGCCAAGATAGTTCCCTATATGAGCGGGGACCAAAGTACCATTTCGCCTATCATGTCCAATCCGGAGAACGTGTACCAGTTGGGTCCAAATGCCTATGCCAAACCGGCAACGGCTTTGAATATTCTAAGGGAAACCGTGATGGGAAGGGAATTGTTCGACCACGCTTTCAAGACCTACGCCCAAAGATGGATGTTCAAGCACCCAACCCCAGAGGATTTCTTTAGGACCATGGAAGATGCCTCCGCCGTGGACTTGGATTACTTTTGGAGAGGTTGGTTCTATACCACGGATTATGTGGATATTGGAGTAAAAGGTATCAAGAAGTACTATGTGACGGACAAGCCCACCAAGAAAATGCAGGAATATATGGCGGCCCGTAACATGACCGAAGCCGATCTCCCACCCTTGGTATATCTGGCCGAAGAGGATAGCGAGGATTTTGACCCCAATCTGAAAGGAAAATCACCTTCAGAAAGTTCCCAGACCCTAAAGGAGTTTATGATGGACAATATGACCGCCGAAGAAAGGGCTGCCGTAAAGGAGCCAAAATATTTCTATGAGATCACGTATGATAAGCCGGGAGGAATCCCCATGCCGCTGATCGTAGAGTATACTTATGCAGACGGGACTACGAAAAATATTACCTACCCAGCGGAAATCTGGAGAAAGAACGATGACGAGGTGAGCATAGTTGTCTCTTCTTCCACCGAACTGACAGGTATCGTGGTAGACCCAAAAATGGAAACGGCGGATATCGATACCACTAACAATTCCTGGCCGAAAAAAGAAGAACAAAACGACTTTGATCAGTTCAAGGAAAATATCAAGGGAAAATAATCCACTATAATTTTGAAAAAAAGCCCTGTTCTTTAACAGGGCTTTTTTATTGCGCATCCAAACTTGATTATATTTGTACTATGATTTCAACGTATTTTTTATTCATTAGTGGTGCCGAAATATTCTTCATCCTATTTATTGTGGTGATGGTTTTTGGAGCCGATAAGATTCCGGGCATTGCCAAGGGATTGGGCAAGGGTATGCGACAGCTTAGGGACGCCACGGATGATATCAAAAGGGAGATCCAACGCAGTGCGGATAAACAAGGAATAGATACCAGCGTCATTACGGATATCCAAAAGGATATTAACGATGTCAAAAAGAGTATTGACACTGGCATTACCAAGGACATTAAAAAGGAGTTTGGTGAGGTCGGTAAGAAAATTGGCGACGTATCCGGAACCGTTAAAAGAAAGTAGCCGCGTCTATGTGGGACCAATTGCTGCAATGGGACCAAGAAATACTGATATTCCTCAATAATTTAGGGTCAACCTCCTTTGATGGTTTTTGGCGGATCATCACAAAATATCCAACCTGGATACCTCTTTTTATCCTTTTTCTTTTCCTGATTTTCAAGTCAAGACCTTGGAAGGAAGCCTTGGTGCTCTTATTGATGCTGGGAATTTTGGTCTTTTTTGTGGAGACCTGTACCAACCTTACCAAAGTAGTTGTGGAACGGCTACGCCCCAATAATGATGCATACATAAAACCATGGATCCGGGTATTGGCAAATCCCTCGAGCTATAGCTTTTTTTCGGCCCATGCCGCCATATCCTTTTCCGTAACCACCTTTGTATATGCTATCCTTAGAGTACGTTTTAGGTGGAGTTACCTTTTTTATCTTTGGCCTATTTTATTCCTTTCCAGCCGTATCTACCTGGGCGTGCATTATCCATCGGATGTTCTTGCAGGGGCTTTCTTCGGAATACTATCGGCGTTACTTTTTCACAAATTGTACTTGCTGCTTATTTCACCCTACTTAGCGTTAGGCCGTCCCTAATGGGCAATAACACCGTATCCAATTTTGGGTGATTGCTCAGTTTTGCGTTGTAGTCCAATAGAACCTTGGTGGCCTTGTCCCATTTTTTAAGGGGTTCCACAACTTTGCCGGACCAAAGTACATTATCGGATAAAATGACACTGCCGGATCTTGTTTTGGGCAATACCGCTTCCAAATAGTTGTCGTATTGTTTTTTCTCGGCATCGATGAATACCAAATCGAAGGTATGGTCCAACTTAGGAATGATTTCCAAGGCATCGCCCACATGTTGGTGAATACGTTCTCCAAAACCGCTTTTATTGAAATAAGTGCGCTGCATTTCCCCTAGTTCCGGATTGATGTCAATGGTATGTAACTCACCGTTCTCCCGCAGACCTTCGGCCAGACATAGGGCGGAATATCCTGTGTAGGTGCCTATTTCCAAGATATATTTGGGATTGATAATTTTGGAAAGCACGCTTAACACCCTTCCCTGAAAGCGGCCCGTCAACATTCTGGGTTGTATGACCTTGAGGTGGGTCTCACGGGTCAATTCTTGTAGGATTTCGGGTTCTTCCTGGGAGTGTTCGGTCAAGTAATCTTCCAGGACCTGCGATAAAAAATGCATGGTTTTCTTTTTACAAAAATAACTTTTTAGGCAGTATATTTAAACCCTTATCACGAAGTCCTAATGCATAATTTGGGATAAAGAATGTAAATCGGTAACATGGATAACGGAATTGTCATTCGCGAAGCGGTAATTGAGGACCTGCCCATACTTTTGAAATTCGAACAGGAAATCATTTTGGCGGAGCGTCCCATGGATCCAACCATACGAAAGGGCAAGGTCAATTATTACGATCTTGCAGAACTGATAACTTCCGATAATGCCCAAGTGCTTGTCGCCTGTTCCGGATCACAAGTAGTTGCCAGTGGATATGCCCTTATCAAAGAGGCCCGACATTACTTGGACCATACGCATTATGGTTATTTGGGTTTTATGTACACGCTTCCCGAATTTAGGGGCAAAGGTATCAACGGAAAAATCATCGAGGGACTTAAAAGCTGGGTATTGTCCAAGGGCCTTACCGAAATTAGGTTAACCGTCTACGACGATAACGAACCGGCCTTATCGGCCTATGAAAAAGTGGGTTTCAAAAGACACATCATAGAAATGCGATTGGTTACTGAGGCCAAAACCTGAAATCGGACCTAAACCATAGTTTTTCTTTGTTCGTATATCCCTATTTTTACTCGATAATCGAGATTAATTACTAAGGTGCTTGCGTTGAAACCTAAAAATGTTGTTTCTCTTAATGAAGTGGTTTAATGCCTTGTGGGCTTGCCCCGAGGTAGTTCATCGGATAAAATTGAAGTATGGAATTTCAAAATACCTTGGGGTTTGCCCAGGAATTGGACAAAAAGGATGTGTTGGCGAAGTACCGTAAGGAGTTCGTTTACCCAAAAGTAAATGGGGAAGAGGTCATTTATTTTACCGGCAATTCACTTGGGCTTCAGCCTAAACGGGCAAAAGCTTTTGTGGACGAAATTATGAAGGATTGGGCCGAGTTGGGCGTGGAGGGCCATTTTTATGCCGATAAACCTTGGTGGGACTATCACGAACGTTTGATTCCGCCGTTGGCAAAAGTTGTAGGCGCAAAACCCGAAGAGGTCACGGTTATGAACACCTTGAGCGTAAACCTACACTTTCTCATGGTATCGTTCTACACCCCAACAAAAAACCGATTTAAAATACTCTGTGAGGAAAAGGCTTTCCCCAGCGACCAATACATGCTTCAAAGTCAGGTGCGTTTTCACGGTTTTGATGCAGAGGATGCCATTGTGGAGGTAAAAAAGCGCGAAGGCGAGCATTTTTGGCGGACCAAGGATATTCTGGCCAAAATCGAAGAAGTAGGGGACGAGCTGGCCTTGGTGCTCATTGGCGGGGTGAATTATTACAACGGTCAGGTGATGGATATGGAATCTATTACCAAGTCCGGAAAAAGAGTAGGTGCCAATGTTGGCTGGGATTTGGCGCATGCCGTTGGAAATGTGGCGCTTAAATTACATGATTGGAATGCCGATTTTGCCTCGTGGTGCAGTTATAAGTATATGAACAGCGGTCCGGGAAATGCATCGGGCGTATTTGTACATGAACGTCACTTGAATCAAAAGGGAATTCCCAGGTTCGAGGGCTGGTGGGGAACTAAAAAAGAAGAACGCTTCTTAATGAAGCCCCACTTTGAACCCATGCCCAATGCGGATGCATGGCAAGTGAGCAATCCTCCCGTATTGTCCATGGCACCCTATTTGGCCTCATTGGAACTTTTTGAGGAGGTAGGAATGCCCGCCCTCATCGAAAAACAGAAAACGCTTACGGGGTACTTGGAATTCGTGTTGAAGCAAATCGATGCCGAAGTGGACAGTAGTTTTGAAATCATCACCCCAAAGGATAGGGGCTGTCAACTTTCCGTTTTCTTGCATGGCCAGGGAAGGGCCTTGTTCGATTATCTGATGCAAAACGGGGTGATCGTGGATTGGCGCGAGCCGAATGTAATCCGTTTGGCACCGGCCCCATTTTATTGTTCGTATGAGGATATGTACCGATTTGGACAGATACTTAAGGAGGGTATACTAAAAAACACTCGATAAGTTAGATGAAATCGCTCGGATTGATTTTTTCCAATGCCCGATATTTTGGACCCTCATGGGTTTTTGCAAGTATCAACATCCTTTTTGGGACATGGGCCATTTATATTCCAACCGTAAAGGAAAATCTTGGGATTGACAAGTCCCAGTTGGGAATCGCCATTTTTTGCCTGTCCTTAGGCGTATTTATCGTATTTCCTTTTGCTTCCTCCATTATCAATCGGATTGGGGTAGGAACAGCCACTTGGTATGGGGTGCTGATCAGTTGTTGTACCGCCATCCTTCCGATTCTGAGCCCAAGTTATTACGCGTTGATGGGCAGTCTATTCTTGTTTGGGGCTTCCAACGGGTTTACGGATATTTCCATGAATACCTTAGTGACCGAACTGGAGAAAAAAGATAACACCAAATTCATGTCGGCCTCCCACGGTTTTTTTAGTCTGGGCGGTGTCTTGGCAGGATTGGGCAGCTTTTTGATTGGTCCCTTGGACAATCCTGTATTGCATATGGGAATAGCCATTGCGTTAGTTTTCATCGTTAATTTCATATTCTACAAAAACTTCGTCAACGAGATTGCGGCGACCATCGAGAAGGAAACCTTTAGCCTAAAACTTTTTAAACCGCTACTTTTGTTAGGGCTTATTTCCTTTATCGCCATGGGAAGCGAGGGCGCCATTGTGGATTGGAGCGGACTCTACCTAAAGGAAGTCAGTTTGGCCCCTGAAGCCTTATGGGGTGCCGGATTTTTAGGTTTTCAGGTGACGATGACCTTAGGTCGGTTTTTGGGTGACGGGATCAGCGCGAGTATCGGTTCCGTAAAAATGGTGGCCTTGGGTACGTTGTTAAGTATTATCGGTTATGTACTGGTACTGACAACATCCACCTATTTGGCCATCGTAGGATTTGCTATTTGTGGGCTGGGCTTTTCCGCAATGGTTCCGGAGCTCTTTCGAATCGGTGGAAACGTCAAAGGTGTGGATTCCTCCAAGGGGGTTTCGTTTATAGCCGGAGCCGGCTATTCCGGGTTTCTATGTGCGCCCCCTATTTTGGGTTTTCTTGCGGACAATTATTCCCTCAAAACAAGTTTTATCGTGTTGTTGGGCGTGGCTATGTTTATATTGGGTGCGACGGCAATCCTTAAAAAGAGGCGGGGGTAGGGGAAAATTTGGTTGGTCCGATAACCTTAGTTCATGTTGCCTTTCGTCTTTAGCCCCGAAGTTCCCTTTCCAATAGTTTGTATAAACTCCTTGATTTCCTCCGTTACCGGAAGCCAGGACTGTTCTTGCCAATAGGCTTCATTATACGGATGTTTTAACATAAAAATGTCCTTATGCTCGTTGACATTGCTTTTCACCTTTTCATTGCCAAAACTATCCGGGGTGTATAAGGTAATTTCTATTTCGTAAACATCCGGTGCGGGATGTTTTTCCGTTTTCACTTCCAAGGAGAAGGATCGTTTTGCCCTGTGCATAAAATACAGTCCTCGTTCCATATCTTCTTTAAAGTACATGGAGGAACTAGCTTTTAATAGATGGGTATATATATCCAAATCTGTTTTAGAAGTCTTTTGAGCCCCTTTGAGAAATAATTCAAAAGATAAGATGGCATTATCCTCTTCGTTAATAATGTAGTGACCTTTTGCACTACTGCCATCCTCTGTTTGTAACGAATTGAATTCTACCCGTATCTCCTCACTATTCTCATAGGGCTTTTCAATTACGTCGAATTCCGGACCCATGGCGTTCAACCGCATGAATTCTCCGAAAATGTTGTACAGCGAGGGAAGCTTAACGTTAACGCCGTACACGTCCCTAATGATTCCCAATTGCCGCATTTCCGCCAGTTCTACTTGGTAATCCTTTTTTTCCATTTCCAGACCATTGCCGTAAATGGAAGTTTTACGCAGTAGCGTACCTGTCATATCCTGTAGCCGAACCAAAGTGTCGTTTTTACGGAGCAAGGCCCGGATGAAAAACGTTTCCGTATGTGGTGTCAATAAATAATTGGAATTGATGGAATCCTTGATCTTCTGAAGAATAGTCTTGGCATTGGTCACCACCACTTCGTCCAAGGCCACTACCTTCTTTTCTAGGTAAATAGTATCCTTAAGGGCCTTTAATGAAAGCGCTTTTTTTTCGTATCCGTTTCTAAAGAATAGGAACGTATCCAGTGAAGTTTTCAATAGGAACCTGCCATCCGTATTGCTAATGGTGCTATGCTTCCTGTTAAATACATGCACGAATTCCAAGGGAACTTTTTCATCGGCATCCATTATGATACCACCAACTTCCGATTGGCCGTGCACAACCACCCCACATAAACAAAAAGTTAGTAGTAGGTACTTTCCCATGGCCCCCATAATTCAATGGAAATTTTGTTTACTCCACTTCAATCCCCGTGAAGTACAATTGGAAATTGCCTTCCCCCATTTTGTGCATGGTGGCGATGTTGAGGCCATCCATTTTTTTGTAGTCCTCCCAACTGGTTATCATATTGGGTTCCTCTTGGTTGCCTCTTCTAAAGACCCATTCCTTGATGATATAATCGTCCCCAAAATAAAAGTCATAGGCATCCCCGGGGGTGTAGCCACCTTCGTTTCCGTACACAATGGTCAGTTGTTGCATGGTATCCTTGCTCATGGGCGCCTGTACAGAGTCGGTATGCGTGTATTGAAAGCTATTCCGGTCCCAGACCAATTGGTAGGGGGCCAGCATCCAATATTTGTCGTTGATGAAACCGGCATCCGTTTTTGCTATCACACTGTCCATTTTCATACGGTTGTAACGGAGCGTATCCTCATGGGTCATAAAAACGACATCGTTGGTTTTTGGATGCCATTGCCACGTGCGTTCAAAATGGGACGAATCCCTATCCACATTGAACGTGAATTTGATGCGCTCTATATTTTTCCAATTTTCGTAGCCATTGGCATCGGCTATTTTCTCCAATACGGTTCTTTCTTTTTCAATGGTTTCTTCCTGCTTTTTCTCTTCGTTTTTGCAACTTCCAAATAAAACCAAAAAGAGCATCGGCACAAATAAGCATTTTTTCATGGTGGGTATCATTTAGGTAACAAGGTACTAATAACAGAAACTTTAACCTATTTTTGTTTTGCATAATAATTTTCTGAAGGTGACCTTCTTACGCAAACTGTGTCTAATCATTGTGGGCAATCAATTCAATAAGGTATTGGGTGCCAATGATCCATACAAGGACATCACCGATGAAGATCTGGTGAAGGAAATAGTGGCGAAGAAGGATTCCATGATTTTTGGGGTCCTTTATGATCGTTATGCCAAAATGGTGTTCAATAAGTGTTATGGATTTGCAAAATCACAAAAGGAGGCGGAAGACCTAACACAGGACGTTTTTTTGATGGTATTCGTGAAGTTGGCCTCCTTCAAGGGGAACTCAAAATTTTCAACCTGGCTGTATTCTTTCACGTACAATTTTTGCGTTAATTATGTGAACAGGGATAAGGGAAGGAAAATAAGCGATCGCTCCAATGATATTGGTGATGAGGAATATAGATTGTCCCAAGAAGTAACGGACGAGCATTTATTGGAGTTGCAGGTGGAGAAATTGAAAAAAGCATTGGAAATGATACCCGGTGAGGACAAGACCATCCTGATGCTTAAATATCAGGACGGTGTTTCCATTAAAGAATTGGAGTCCACCCTGGAATTGGGTACGAGTGCCGTAAAAATGAGATTAAAGAGAGCCAAGGCCAAAGTAATAGAAGCATATAATGCATTGCCCTAATGTTTGAACAGGATCAAAATCCGTTTAAGAGAATGCAGGGAGACCTTAAGGATGTCCCACCAGAGCTACGTCAAAAAGTGATGAACGATGTGGCCATGGCCAAACTTATCATGGAAATGGCCACCCTGTTCACGTCCAACTATGGCAGTCTTATAGAAAGCTTATTAAAAACCAAGAAATCTAAATAACTGAACTATGAAAACACTTACTGAACTCAAAGATACTTTGTCGGACAGTTTTGGTAGTTTACTGGAGTCCGCCGCTGAAATGATACCGCAAATCGTAGTGGGAATTATAGGCTTGATCGTCGCTTGGTTGATTATAAGAATCATTCTTTTCATCCTGAAACGGGTTCTTAAAGCGGCCAAGATAGATGTGCTATCCCAGCGCGTCGCCGATGCCAAATTATTTGGGGACAGACAACTTAAAATAGATTTGCTCAAGGTAACCCTGTCCGCCACCAAGATCCTTCTTATTTTAATGTTTACGGTGGTACTTGCCCAAATGTTGAAATTGAATGCCATTTCCGATGCTATTTATTCGTTATTAGGCTATTTGCCAACATTTATCAGTGCCCTGTTGATTCTTATAGGAGGGCTTTATTTGGCCACGGTCGTTAAACAAGCCACGCTAAAGCTATTCGATTCTATGGGCGTGGGCGGATCTAAAATGGTGAGTGGCACCCTTTTTTATTTGATCGTATTTTTCGTTTCTATTACGGCTTTGAATCAAGCGGGCGTTGAAACCCAAATCATTACGAGTAATTTCACTTTGGTACTCGGTGCCTTTTTGTTGGCCTTCGCCTTGGCTTTGGGTCTTGGCGCCAGGGAAGTAGTGGGCGATCTTTTACGGACCTTTTACTCAAGAAAAATCTATGAGGTGGGTGATCAAGTGAAAATTGGGAAGATTGAGGGCAAGGTGGAGGCTATCGATAATATCTCCATGATCGTAAAGACCAAATCCGGTAAATTGGTAGTGCCCATCAAGAAAATTGTGGACAGTACCGTTGAGGTGAGCGACTGAATTTTTGCAGGAATCAAAATAAGAAGGAATCATAATTTATTCCTTAATTTTGGGTTTGATTAAAAAACATACATATGAGTTCTAAAAAGGGAAAAATACAGGAAGCTATCGACGAAAAAATGTTGGCCGAAAGAAAGGTCTTTCTTTGGGGACAGGTAGATGACGATTCCGCCAAACATGTTATCGATAGGTTACTGTATTTGGATATGCAAAACCATAAGGAAATACAATTGTACATCAATAGCCCTGGCGGTTATGTAACTTCTGGTTTTGCCATGTACGATACCATAAAATCTTTAAAAAGTCCGGTTTCCACCATATGTACCGGTCTGGCGGCCTCCATGGGCTCTATTTTGTTATCCGTTGGAAAAAAGGGAAGACGATTCATACAGCCCCATGCACAGGTTATGATCCATCAGCCCAGTGGTGGTGCTAGGGGACAGGCTTCCAATATAGAAATCCAAGCCCGGGAAATTATCAAGACCAAGGAATTGAGCGCAAAAATTTTGGCCGATAACTGTGGCCAGTCTTATGAAAGGGTATTGAGGGACTTTGATAGGGATTACTGGATGAACGCCGAAGAGTCCATTGAATATGGTATTGTCGACGGGATTCTGGAATAACATTTGGTTATCTTTGCAAAAAGTCCTTATAGATTCCTATCGGGACTTTTTAGTTATCACATATTGTCAAGGTTGAAATTTAAGTGGGTTTAAAAGTATCTGGGTGATTTAATACCCCCCACTTTTCTTTTAAACATTTCATAGATTAAAATAATCTCATGGGTTCCTCCAGTATAAGGTTTAACCCTTGAAGTAGGTAAATCGTAGGCATATCCCAATCTAAAATCTCGCGTTACCTGATAATCGACCATCCCGCCAAAATTTGAGGCATCGTTGAAGCGATAGGATGCTCCTAACCAGAGTTTTTCATTGAACAAAAAGTTAGCCGTTAGATCATAGGTCACCGGGGCTCCATTTGTAATTTTAGCTATAACCGTCGGTTTAAACTTCAAGTTATAGGACAAATCCATCACTACCCCTCCAATTGCATAATAACTATTTCTTTCCAAAGCTTTAAACTCTCCCTGATTTAAATCCGTATTTGCAATTCTAGGTGAGGAGACACCTATATACCATAAATTTGAACCCATGAATATACCTGCGCCAAAATTGGGTTTCCAACTATTAAAATTGGCATTGAAAAAAGGATCATTACTGTCAGGATTCTCCAAGTTGTAATTTGTAAACCCCGCTTTAAGTCCAAAGGACATTTTAACTTCTTGGGTTAAGGGCACCGTATATGAAAAATCTCCATATACGTAATTGGTACTTTCAAAACCCAATCTATCATTTATGTAGGACAGACCTAGGCCAATACGTTCGTTTCTTAACGGGCTATGGATGGAAAAAGTGTTTGTTCTCGGGTTTCCTTCTAGGCCTGCCCATTGGTTTCTATGTAGCAACGTTATGTTCAAAGTTTCCCTGCTTCCGGCATACGCTGGATTTACGGAAATGGTGTTGTACATATATTGTGTAAATTGTGGTAGCTGTTGAGCACTAACGGAAGTGGCACACATTGTTATAGCCAATACAAGAATTCTCTTGTAAACGTTCATAAATCGGGGAGTTAAAACATTATCTAATAAGTAGGTCATTTACGTTTGGCAAATTTAAATCAGTAGCTTGCTGATATTTGTATAAAGCCGTTTAACTACTTTGATTATTCGTTTGTTGGCAATGGGTTTGATGAAAATATAGGTGCAAGCAATTAGTGTATCACGAAATGTTTATTCCGAGCCTAAATAGATGTAACCATTGATTTGTTGACTCTGTTCTCCATTTAAATTAATAATATAATAATAGGTCCCGGTAGGTAAGTATCCAGAGTTGCCCAGGGAATTATTTGGAGAGCTTCCTCCCCAATTGTTCTGATAGTTTTTCGCTTCAAATACTTTATTTCCCCATCTATTAAAAATCATCACGTCGAAAGTATTATCACAAAATTCGGTTCCTTTAATTTCGAAGAAATCATTGAAACCATCGGCGTTGGCCGTTACTGCCTTTGAGACCGTAAAATTATCTACGGAGCAAGGCACACATTTATTGTTCACAGCAATAGTGAAATCCACAAAGTAGTTGCACTCCCCAGATGTAGAGCTATACTCTACGACATATGTTTGTGTTTGATGCTGCATAGGGTCAAAAATACTTCCGGTTATCTGCGTACCTTGAGTAATCGCATTGAACGTTCCATCAGTTTTAAAACCAAAAGGCAAATAATTTATAAGGTCTATTGCTTCATCTTCAATACATAGCTCGATTGTCACTTCTTGAAGTTGAGGTTGCATTACGAATATAAACTGCTCAAAAAGTGCGGTGTTTCCACATAAATCTATTACATTCCAAGAGCGTACAATCATATAATCTTCCGAATCGTCAGCATTTTCTCGCTGCTCATTAAAATCAACGGAATAATTACCGCAACCTCCAGTAAAAGTTAGATTAGGTACTTCAGGTATTTCATCTCCACAAAGTATGGTGACTTGTTCCTCATAGGGACTTGCCATAATTGGTCCGTTAGGTATTACTGTTATCGTTTGGGTATGGGTTTCCGTGTTCCCTGCACAATCACTGGCTATCCACATTCTTGTAATTTCATATCCTGTAGCGCAATTGCCATCAATTGATATGGTTTCGGTATAGTTTACCATGATGTCACTTTCACAGGAATCTATCGCGGTTAGGGTCTCTGCATATGGAATCTTATCACAGGTTACCGTTTCATTTTGAGGTAATGGTTCAACAAAAGTAGGAGCGGTTGTATCTACTATCGTAATCACCTGTTCATGGTTTATGATATTACCAACACAATCTGTAAAGGTCCAATTTCTTGTAATTACATATTCCGTAGGACAATTGTCATTGTTGCCATTTATACTCTCGGTAAGAACAGTGTCTATGGGACAAGTGCCTGAGGATGGATTATAATCAGCAGCGGGAGTAGGGTTACAGACTTCAACGGTAACATTTGAAGGGAGTTCTATAACCGTCAGTGTTACAGTGGCAGTATCTCTGGTTCCGTTGCCATCAATAATCGTATATGTAAAATCGTCTGAACCTATAAAATCGGCATTAGGAGTATACACGAAATAGTCGTCCGCTTTATCCAAAGGGGTGCCATTATTGCCTATTGCCAAAATTCCGTTACTTGGGGAACTGGTAATCTCTAAAGCAAGGTTTGCATTAGGTCCGTCCACTCCAAAAGTATCATTGTCCAAAATGGTTAATGCTATATCAGCCGTGTTCTGAACTATTAAAAAATGGTCATCTTGGGCATTGGGTTTGTTATCTTCCCTAACCTTAATAATTACTGTCGACGTTTCACAAACGTGCTCGTTGGGGTATGGAAGACAAACTTGAACCTCAAATTGATCCATTCCTTTGAAGTCATTATTTGGAGTGTACATAAATGTGCCGTCGGTTTCAACAGTAACGCTACCATATAAAGGTTGCATGTCGTTAAGCAAAGAATATGTAGAGAAATCCGGAAGGTTGTCATTGGTGGCGACATTGGCATTTAAACTTTCCTTGAAGTTTGTTTCAAAATAATCATCAACCGCATAGGTTTGCATCAAAAAGAACTTGCCATCTCCATTATCTGTAGTAGCTGCCAAATATTTTATTGAAGTTATAATGGAACCAACTGGAGCTAAGTCAGATAACTTAAAAAGGGCAATACCTATAATTTGACCATTATCGTTATTTCTTCCACTGGACCAATAATCGGAATTGGGTAACGGAGGTGATTGGGGTTTTATACCTGTTAAATTACCTTGACTTCTTACAAAGGTTGCACCTAGTAAAACTTCAGTAGAACTATTGGCAGGTATACCATATATTTCGAGATATTGACAATTGTTGCCACCACGTTCTGTTACTGCCAAGACACCATCTGGATTGGATGGAATACCAGGGTTGTAGGATATAGTCTGTATTTGGGTATCCACGGATGCTGCGGCACCATAATTTTCACAAAAATTGACTCCATTGCTATTCGATTCAAAATAATGATTAAGGTTTAGGGATTGGTAGGCATTTATGGCTTCTAAATCCCAATTATAATCATTACTACTGCCCATAAGCATGGCACCGTTTGACCAAATATGATTTTCTGAATGTCCACCTGGACCCACCCGGGTCATTTCGTAACTGGAAGGAACCACAAAAGTGTTATAGTTTTCACCATTAATATCAATCGACTCCAGAGTCGCCTGGTCCCAAATGTTTGTTTGGGTGTCTTGCCAATTAAAATTTACACCAGATGAAATACCTTGCCCATAGATTTTTGCAACTCCGATTGTAAAAAGAATAGTAACAAAAAGGCCTATTAAATTTAAAGATGGTAGTTTGGGTAAAAAATAGTTTGTTTGGGGGTAGTTTACATTCATGAATAGCTAGTAGGTAATGGAAACCGCTTTGAATTTTTTGGTTAAAGGTTTCCAAGTTTTTTAATTGGTTTTAATATGTAAGAATTGGGTCAATTTCTATTTCAAAAATATTTACATATTCATTGAGTTTTTAAGAATATTGTTTAAGAGATAAATTATTCGATGGAAGGATAGAATGTCGATTAAAGAATACTTATCAAGGATGAATGGCCTTAACTGAAAAAGTTCATGTATCGATAAAAAGCTCTATTTATTGGATTTTAATGCACATCTCAAAGGAATAAATCTAGGGAAGCGTCAAATGTTTTAAAATATCCTATTTCATAAAAAAGCTCCTTCACAATTTTCTTGTGAAGGAGCTTCTTGGATATATATAGACGCTCTCGCGGAATAGTCCCTTAATAGACGCTTAAAGATACTTCATTGGATGTTTTTCCACCTTTAATTATTTGTTAAAACGTATCTGGATTTTTAATAATTTCGGCTGATTTTTCTCTGATGTATTCCATTTCCGAGGCACTTTTCTTTTCAAGCAGACTGAGCATCATGGTCATGCGTTGATTGTCCTTGAAATGTTCCTTTTTTGCATCCAAAAAATTCCAGTAGAGGAAATTGAAGGGACAGGCATTGTCCCCTTGTTTTTGGGTATGTTTGTAGTGGCAGGAACCGCAATAATCGCTCATTTTGTTGATATAATTGGCACTGCTCACGTAGGGTTTGGTGGCCACGATTCCCCCATCGGCAAATTGGCTCATGCCCCTGGTATTGGTGATTTCTACCCATTCAATGGCGTCAATGTAAACCCCAAGGTACCATTGGTCCACTTCATCCGGATGCAGTTGGGCCAAAAGGGCAAAATTTCCAATGACCATAAGTCTTTGAATATGATGTGCGTAGGCATCAGAAAGGCTTTGACCAATGGCATGTTTCAAGCAGTTCATTTTGGTGTTGCCCGTCCAGAAAAAATCGGGAAGGGGGTTATGGTTATCGAGTTTGTTCAGTTTGGCATAGTCCGGCATTTCCTTCCAATAAATGCCTCGCATATATTCACGCCATCCCACTATTTGCCGTACAAAGCCTTCAACCTGTGAAATATCGATATTTTCTTTGTTTTCATGATACTGTTCCAATACTTTGTCAATGACTTCCTTCGGACTTATAATTTTGGCGTTCATGGCGAAGGACAGTCGGGAATGGAAAAGGTATTTCTCTTCTGTATGCATGGCGTCTTGATAATCGCCAAAGTGAACCAACAGTTCCTTGCAAAAATAGTTCAGGACCGAAAGGCAATCCGCCCTACTTACGGGCCAATTGAACTTTTCCGGATCAATTTCCCCAAAGGTTTTTACACCGGCTTGCTCTATTTCCTTCAGTAAATCGGTAACGTCCTTTCTAAATCCGCGTTCGTGGGGAATTTCCGGTGTTCCCTTCCACTTTTTTCTGTTGCTCTGGTCGTAGTTCCATTTTCCGCCATCGGGTTGGCCATTTTCCACCATGATGCCATGCTTTTTGCGCATCATCCGGTAAAAGGATTCCATCAACAATTGCTTTTTCCCCGAAAAGAAATCTTTCAGTTCGTACCGACTCGTGTAGAAATGCTCCGTATCCACGGCATGGGTGTCGATTTTCAGGGATTTCGCAATTTGTTTTAACTGTACGTCCAAGCGGTATTCGTCCGGCAATTGGTATTCAAATCGTTCCGCATTTGTCGCATCGCAATACTTTTCTACAATCTTGGCCAGGTCTTGTGGATTTTCCGTGTCTCCAATTTTTAGGTAGATGAATTGGTGTCCCTTTTCGCTCAGTTCTTCCTTAAAGGTTCGCATGGCCAAGAAGAAGGCCGTTACCTTTTGGATGTGATGCTTCACATAGTCCGTCTCCTGCCGCATTTCGGCCATGAGATAAGTAACATTATCATTTACCGAATCAAACCAACGGTGTTTTTGGTTGAGCTGATCGCCCAATATCAATCGCAAAGTAGCCCCTCCCGACCTCCCCGAAGGAGAAGAGTTGTCCTTAGTCATCTTTTATTATTAATTTACTGAATGTCAATATTTTATTATGCTTTTTTTCCTTTTCTTTGGCTAATTGTACAATCCGTAGTTACGGATTCTCAAAGAGCGAAAACAATGTCTTATAGGTTATTGGTCAAACAAACTTCCTTGTAACCAATGTTTTTGAAATTTTCCATTGGGGTCATAGCGCTCTGCCTGTAATTTGGTGTTGAATTTTCGGTCCCTTGGGTCGTTGCCAACACCACTGTTATACATCCAGTTGCCCCAATTGCTGTGCACGTCATAATCGATGAGCATACTCTCAAAATAAGCAGCTCCAAAGCGCCAATCCTGTTCCAGTTCCTTGGCCCAATAGCTCGCCACATTCTGTCGGCCCCTATTGCTCATCCATCCGGTTTTTTCCAGCTCCTTCATATTGGCATTGACAAAAGCATCGGGGGTATTTCCCTCTATCCATTGGTCCAGTTTTGACTGGTCCAGTTGCCAGTCGTACTGCTTGTCCAAAATTCCTTTAAGCCGAAAGATTTTGGGGCCATGTTTTAGGGATACATATTTGAAAAAATCTCGCCATATCAGCTCAAAAACCAACCAATAGGTATCCTCGTTTTTTTTGACCTCTTTCTCAAACTTCTTTACTTGCCAGTAAATCGAACGGGCAGAAATACTGCCGTTTGCCAACCATGCAGAAAGTTTGGAGCTATAGTCCGTACCCACCAAGCCGTTCCTGGTTTTTTTGTAATAGGCCAATTTTTTGGTTTCCCAGAAATAATGGGCAATGCGCCGTAAGGCCTGCGTTTCCCCTCCTTGGAAAGGAAAGGCGGACCTACTGTCCGGTGTCGGTTCCGATAGACCCAGATCTGTCAATGAAGGTAACTTCGTATGGTTTTCCACATAGTTTGTAATGGGGAATATCTTTTCAAAGGAAACTTCAGGACGAACCATGCTAAACTTTTCGCATTTTTTCCTGAATTCGGTAAAAACCTTAGGAATGTTCTCAAACTCCCTGTATGGAATATCCTCTGGATGAAAAAGAAACTGGTCGTAGGTTTCCTCAAACTGTACGGCTTCGCCCACCTCCCTTTTTACCGAATCCGATATAAAAACCTCGTCGCGCGTCCACTCTTTCTGGAGATATATTTTATGGACCTGATGTTCTTTTGCCAGTTTTGGGATGTGTTCCGCTGATTTCCCCACATAGACGAACAACGGGATATTGAATTTTTTGAGATTTTCCCGTAATTCCCGCACGGATTCTATCAGAAATTTGGCGCGAAACCGTTCCGTTTTTTTAAAACCGAAATCCCCCTTTTCAAAATAAAGGGGATCGAAACAATAAACGCCCATTACCTTTTCGCCCTGACTTGCTTTTAGAAGTGAGGTGTTGTCCTGTACCCGTAAATCGTTCTTGAACCAGACTAAATTAGTCATGCAAATTGTTTTTGTTTTTTCTACATTTTTCACTGCAATATCGTACCTCGTCCCAATGCCTTTCCCATTTTTTTCGCCAACTAAATGGAAGTCCGCAAACCGGACAGGTTTTTGAAGGTAAATGTTGTTTTTTATGGGCCATCTATTTTTCTTCTATTGCCTCATTTGGCCGCGCATAAGCGAATCTTTTCAGGAGTTTTGGAAGGGCATAGCCATCCAGACCAATATTGGCGATACTTTCCGCAAATTCTAGGTTGATGCTGCCATCCTCGAACAGGGCTTCATCCGGAAGGTATATATGTTCTATGGCCCCAATAATCAGGACGCAGCCGTTTTCAGCGATTGTGTATTCATTTACGTAGGAACAGCCCAGTTTAATATGGCTTTCCTTTACATACGGTGCCTGAAATCCGTCGAGATATTCCTCAGTCAAGCCAGTTTTTTCGAATTCCGACTCGTTATCCCCATATTTCGCCGAGGTTTGATGGCTTTGCTCCAAAATGGATGCGTTTACATGGTTGACGGTAAAAATGCCCGTCGCCTTCATGTTGCTATAGGTATCCCTGCGTACCGTAAGCGGTCTTAGGATAAAACCAAGCAGGGCAGGGTCGCTCCCAATGTGCGATATGGAATTAAATACCGCCAGATTTGTAACGCCCTCTGGCGATTTTGTACCTAAAAGGTTGCCAGGTCTGTACCCTGTGGAACTATTGATTAAATTTGCCCTAAATCTATTGGGGAGGTTTTTTAAATCCGAAAGATTAAAATGCATTCCTTCTTTATTTATGTTTAATAAAATTAAATATTGGCTAAACAAAAACAGTTAATATTAAACTAAAACCTAAATTAATTTCTATTTTACCTTCCCGAATACCGTTAAAATAGACCAAGCATACCATTTATGACCCAGACTAAAAAGAATATTGCCATCATAGGATCAGGGCTAGTAGGCTCTTTATTAGCTATTTATCTTAAAAAGTATGGGCATACGATTACCGTTTTTGACAGAAGGCCCGATATTCGTGAGGTGGAATTCTCCGGTAGGTCCATTAATCTTGCCATGAGCAATAGGGGTTGGAAGGCCCTAAGGGAAGTGGGGATAGAAGATGAAATACGTAAAATAGGGATACCCTTGGATAAAAGGGCCATGCATGTTATAGGTAAACCTGAATACTTCCAAAAGTATGGGAAGGAAGGGGAGGCGATTTGGTCCATTTCCAGAGGCGTGCTCAACAAAAAAATGATCGACTTGGCAGAGCAGGCCGGCGTGGAGTTCAGGTTTGAGGAAAAGGTCTGGGACGTGGATTTGCCCAATGCCCAAGTGTTTACCGGAGAAACGGAAAAAGGCGCATGGAAGGCCTATGATTTTGATTTGGTATTTGGCTGTGATGGGGCTTTTTCCCGGGTACGTCACAAAATGCAGAGACGGAGTCGGTTTGATTATTCCCAGGATTTTATCGATGTTGGCTATAAGGAGTTAACGATACCGCCCAATGAGGATGGTTCGCACAAACTGGACAAGAACTCCTTCCATATTTGGCCCAGGGGTCAGTTTATGTTCATTGCCATGCCCAATTTGGACGGTAGTTTTACCTGTACCTTGTTCATGCCATTTGAGGGGGAAGTTTCCTTTGAAAGCATAAAAACGAAGGAAGATGCCATTCAATTTTTCAGCACCTATTTTCCCAATGTACGTAAGGATATTGAAAATTTGACCCATGATTTTTTCAAGAACCCTACCAGTGCCATGGTAACCATGAAGTGCTTTCCATGGACCTATTGGGACAAGGTGGCGCTCGTAGGCGATTCTGCCCATGCCATTGTGCCTTTTTATGGACAGGGCATGAACGCCGGGTTTGAGGATATTTACGTGTTAAACGAACTCATACGTACAAACGGGGACGATTGGGAGACCATTTTCAGGAACTATCAGGAAATGCGAAAGCCCAACGCCGATGCTATTGCAGAATTGAGTTACCGAAATTTTATGGAAATGAGCAGTAGGACGGCTGATCCTCTATTTTTACTGCAAAAGAAAATCGAAAAGCGTTTCGCTGAAAAGCATCCAGAGAAATGGATACCGGCATACAGCAGGGTTACTTTTTCAGACCGACCTTACGCCGAGGCCTTGGCCGAAGGTGATTTTCAGGAAAAAATTATGAAAGATATCATCGCAATGCCCAATATTGAGACGATCTGGGATAGCCAAGAAGTCGAGGACAAAATATTGGAAGCCCTCAAGGATTCCTCGCATTAATCGTTATTTCGCATTTCTGCCCTTCTCATTGGCATACCATCGATACGGTCAAAGACCTTTTCCAAATCAAGGGGATAGTCTCCTTTCATTTTGATGCCTCCATCCTTGCCGATCAGCAGGTAGCCATTGAATTCAGTAGGAAGGCTGATTTTGTAGCTCATTTTTTGGCCATCTGGAGTTGTCAATTCGTTGTTTCTAAGAAAGAGGACGATCACATCCCTTTCATCGCAAGCTTCCATTTGGTTAGTCACTTTTTTAAATGCGGAGTTTGACAGGCTTTCCTCCTCAGTGGCTCCGGAAAGGATTAACACCCTATTTTTCCATTGATAATCGGAAAGGTTTTGGGTGTATCCCGTGTTTGTGGACATAAGTAGTGTAATTATGGCTGCTAAAATTTTCATCTAAAGGAAGATACAAAAAAACCGTCCTTTTTGGGACGGCTTTCAAAACTTAAGTTGCAATATCGCTCTTATAATTTAGCGAAGAGTTTTTGCATCTTTTCCTGTTCCTCGTCTGCCAAGGCAGGGTCTACCAAAATCCGACCACTGTGCTCATCTGTTATAATCTTTTTTCTGGAAGCGATTTCCACTTGAACCTGTGGAGGAATGGTGAAGAAAGAACCACCGGAAGCGCCCCTTTCAATAGGTACCACGGCCAATCCGTTCTTAACATTGCCCCTTATACGGGCGTAGGCTTTTACCAAACGTTCCTCAATCAAATCCTGATATTTCAAGGATTCTTCCAAAAGCGCTTTCTCCTCTTTTTCGGTCTCTGCCAAAATAGCGTCCAATTCGCCTTTTTTATGCTTTAAGTGCGCTTCACGCTCTGCCAACTTCTCTTTGGTATCGGCGATCACTTCTTTCTTCTGCTCAATCTGTGCCTTGAATTCCTTGATGTTTTTCTCAGCAAGCTGGATTTCCAACTCCTGAAATTCCAATTCCTTGCTTATGGAGTTGAATTCGCGGCTGTTCCTTACATTCTTTTGCTGCTCATTGTATTTTTTTATCAAGGCTTTTGCCTCCTCAATAATGTTTTTCTTGGCGCCAATTTCATAATTGATGGTTTCCAAATCGGTCTTAAGCTTATCCAATCTTGTTTTTAGGCCAAGCACATCATCCTCCAAATCTTCCACTTCCAAGGGTAGTTCTCCACGTACATTCCTTATTTCATCTACTCTGGAATCAATCAATTGAAGGTCATACAACGCCCTTAACTTTGCTTCTACAGACGATTCTTCTTTTTTTGCCATATTTAAAAATACTTGATAGGATTTGTTATACTTTCCGATAAACGGATTGCAAAATTAGGAATTTTTTTCGTAAGATAATCAACTAAAAGGTTTTTTGTAAACTGCTCAGTTTCAAAGTGTCCAATGTCCGCAATGACCATTTTATTTTCTGCTTCGTAAAACTGATGGTATTTAACGTCGGCCGTAACGAAAACGTCGGCTCCCGCGGCTTTTGCGGCTCCTATGGCAAACGCCCCGCTTCCCCCTAAAACCGCCACTTTTTTTACCGGTGAATCCCTCAAATTGGAATGTCTTACCACTTGGGCCTTCATCGTCTTCTTAAGGTGTTCCAAAAAGGATGTTTCCGACATGCTTTCCTCAAGTTCACCAATCATTCCCATGCCTATCTGTTGATTTCTGTTCTCCAAGGAATATACTTCATAGGCCACTTCCTCGTACGGGTGGTTTGTCATCAAAGCATCCAAAACATTTCGTTCAGAGGACTTTAGGTAGGTCACATGGACCATTGTTTCCCTTTCAAAATGCGTCTTTCCAATTTCCCCTTTCGTGGGATTACTATTTTCGCCCGCTTTATAACTCCCGGTTCCTTCAAGCGTAAAACTACAATGGCTGTAATTCCCTATATTTCCGGCGCCCGCTTCAAAAAGTTTTTTCTTGAGGTTCTCCGCTTCCGCCGATGGAACATAGGTCGTGAGTTTACGGATTGTATCCTTTTTGGGTATCAGTATCTCATTATTGATAAGGCCCAAGACCTCACATATTTTGGCATTGACCCCGTTAAAGGAATTATCTAGGGCCGTGTGGATGGCATAAATGGCGATGTTGTTCCGAATCGCCTTTAATACGGTGCGCTCCACATAGTTTTTACCGGTTATCTTTTTTAATCCCCCAAAAATAATGGGGTGAAAACTAACAATGAGGTTACAATCCTTGGCAATTGCCTCGTCCACTACAATTTCCAAGGTATCCAAGGTCACCAAAATTCCGCTTACCTCCATGGAACTGTCGCCTACCAAAAGTCCGACATTATCAAAATCCTCCGCGTGATCCAAAGGAGCAAGTTCTTCCAGAATTTGGGCAACCGATCTAACCGTCATTTTCAATGAATTATAAGGTTTTCAAAGATAAAATATTATAATTTCGTTCTAATGCAACTCTTGAGAAAACTTCTGTTCCCATTTTCGTTGATCTATGCCCTCGTGGTCCATTTGCGGAACTTCCTGTTCGATAAAGGTGTTTTCTCATCCCAAAAATTTGATGTCCCCATTGTTTGCATAGGGAATTTAAGCGTTGGCGGAACAGGGAAGACCCCAATGACGGAATTCCTTATAGAACTATTGAAGCCTCATTATAAATTGGCCGTGCTGAGTAGGGGTTACAAGCGCAAATCGGATGGATTTTTATTGGCCGATGAACAAACCACCGTGGAGGCACTGGGCGATGAACCTTTTCAGATACATCAAAAATTCCCCGAGGTAGCCCTTGCCGTTGATGCCAATAGGAGGGAGGGAATCCGGTTATTGTCCGATGCTGTAAAACCTCAAATGATTATCCTTGATGACGCGTTTCAACATAGGAAGGTCAAGCCCCATTTTTCCTTTTTACTGACGCCGTATGGAGATTTGTATACGGATGATTGGTATCTGCCAACGGGTAATTTGAGGGACAGCAAAAAAGCGGCCCAACGTGCGGATATTATTGTTGTTACTAAGTGTCCTTCGAAAATAACAAAGACCGAGCAAGGTACAATTTTGGAGAAGCTAAAACCACACAAACATCAGGTCGTTCTTTTTAGTTTTTTGGATTATGACGATGCCTTTCACGGACTATCGGAAAAGATGAAAGTTGAGGCCCTGCACGGAAAGGAAATTACCTTGGTGACAGGGATTGCCAATCCTGCGCCCTTGGTAGGTTATTTAAAATCCAAGGGTCTCACCTTTGAGCATTTGGCGTTCAAGGACCATCATTTTTTCACCCAAAAGGAAATCGATTTGCTGAACCGGAAACGGTTGATCATTACTACGGAAAAGGATTTTGTTCGGTTGCGAAATCACGTATCGAACCTGTATTATCTGCCTGTAATGCATCGGTTTATGGGCGACGGTCAGCATATTATCTATGATGCCCTTACCAAACTTATGAAAGAGAGGTCCTAACCTTTTTATCAAAGATGTTTTCCCCTATTTTCTGATAGAATATTTCTGGCTTAAAGGGCTTTGTTACCACATCGTTACACCCAGCGGCGTAAAAGCTCTCCACGCTATCGTCCAGAGAGATGGCCGTAAGTGCAATGATGGGGGTGGTTTGGTTGAATTTTCGAATTTGAATGGTCGCCTCTTCCCCACTAATGCCCGGCATGTGAATATCCATTAATATGGCATCATACTCATTATCCTTGGCGAGTGCAACGGCCTCTTCCCCGCTACCTGCAATATCGCAGCTGATCTCCTTTTTATTGAGCATTTTCTTGGTAATCACCTGATTGATCTTGTTATCCTCCACCACCAAGATGTGTAGTCCCTTGAAATCATATTCGCCTTTGGTAATTTCAAAAGCGATCTCATCCTCCAGCTCTTCCTTACTTTTCATATCGATTTCAAAACTGAAGGAACTTCCTTCGCCCAAATTGCTCCGCAGCTCAATCTTACTCTCAAAAAGACCCAAAAGACTTTTTACAATGGTAAGTCCCAATCCGGTACCACCGTATTCCCTATTTATCTGAATGGAGCCTTGCTCAAAGCCATCAAAAATACTTTGCTGTTTTTCTTTGGAAATACCAATTCCGTTGTCCTTTACTTCAAAATAAAGGGTGACATCCTCCCCATTTTTCTCCTTGAGTTTACAGATGACCTCCACAATACCCCCACGGGTAAATTTTATGGCATTGCCAATAAGGTTCATAAACACCTGGGAAAGCTTCAGCGGGTCGCTCATCAAATGATTTGGAATATCACTATCATAATCCAAAATCAATTTTGTCTTGTTTTCCTTGGCACTCTGTTGCAGGGAATCCATCACTTCATTGATGACCTTTTTCAGATTGAACTCCATGTGTAAGGGCTCCAGTTTATTGGCATCGATTTTATTGATGTGAAGAATGTCATTAATAAAGTTCAAGAGATAATCCCCGGAAAACTTCAAGGCCTTTAAGTGCTCTTTTTGATGTTCGGCGGGGTTCTCTTCCAATAATAGATGGGTAAGCCCAGTTACAGCGTACAACGGTGTGCGCAATTCATGGCTAACCGTTGATAGAAAGTTGGTTTTGGCCTCCATGGCCTGTACGGCCCCATCCCTGGCTACTTGTAGTTCCCTATTTTTTGTCTGCAAGAGGTCGTTCGTCTTTAATTTGATCTGATTGTTTCTATAGAGGGAAACCGCCAATAAAGAGATTATAATAAGAAATGCAGAGGTTAAAATAGCCGTTAGCTCAGAACGGTTTTGGGATTCCTTCAATTCCTGTATGGTATTTTGTTGTCGCGCTATTTCTTCGGTTTTGTAATCGTCCCTAATTTTATCCGCTGTTTTTGCCTCGACACGAACTTTTTCTATTGTGAACAACGAATCTTGAATGTCCAGTAAGTTTGTGCTATTCGCTAACGCCTTTTCATAAGCGCCCAACTTTCCATAGACTTTTGCCAGCAGGGCATTAGACTGTCTAATTTCGGAAAAGAAACCATTGGTATTGGCAAGGGCCAGGGCCTCTTCACCATTTTTGGCACTCTCCTCAAAATTTTCGGTTTTATAATGTAACTCTGCCAGTCCTAAATAACCACGTGTGGACAGGTAGTCCTTTTCGTAAATATCGGAGTTTACTACCAAAGAATTCAGGTTTTTTGCGGCACTCTCATATTTTTCCAACCTAAGGTAGATCAATGCTTCGGTCAGTAAAATGTTGTTGAAGAAATTTCTGTCGTTATTGAGTTGTTTTGCCTCGTTCAACATAAACAATGCCTGATAGCTTTGATCCGCCCTAAAAAGTAAGATCGCTTCAATATATTTGTGAATGGCATCACCATAAGGGTAAGCAATATCGGCAAGTAGTACACTGGTTCGGTCCCAATAAAATTGAGTATCTTTTTCCCTATCCAGCTTTAGGTAGAGAATTGCAAGCTCATGGTAACAATCTATCAGCCCTTTTATATCCTCGTCCTTTTCGGCTTCTTCCGCTGCTCTGTCCAATGTTTCAAGGGCCTGATCAATCTTGTTCTGATTCCTCAGTCTTCGCGCCTCATCAAAATATGGATCCATATCCCTTACGGGAACTGAATCTTGGGAATGGAGGGATAATCCCACTATTAAGAAAGCAAAAAGTGGTAGTAGATTTAAAAGTTTTTTATGAAAGTATGTCTTTCTCAAATGTACTTTTTAGTTACCATTAAGTGTATGAGGTCGATAATTCTACTACTGTACCCTGTTTCATTATCATACCAACCAATAATTTTGACCATTTTTCCAATAACGGAGGTCATTAGTGAATCAAACGTACAAGAATAAGAACTATTGTTTATATCAATGGAGACTATGGGATCTTCCGTATAAAAAAGTATGTTTCTTAGTTCATTTTTGGACGCTTTTTCAAAAGTATCATTAATTTCCTTTATTGTGGTATTTCTTTTAACATTGAAGGTAATATCTGTCAATGAGCCGTTTGGGACCGGTACGCGTATACCACAACCGCCAATTACATCCTCCAAATCTGGAAAAATGCTGGTCAAGGCTTTAGCCGCTCCTGTGGTCGTAGGAACGATGGATTGACCCGCCGCCCGTGCCCTCCTTAAATCCTTGTGGGGCTGGTCGTGAAGACTTTGGTCCGATGTGTAGGAATGGATGGTGGTAATATATGCCTGCTCTATGCCGCAAAGATCATTGATGACCTTGATCATTGGGGCCGCGTTGTTGGTTGTACAGGATGCGTTGGATATAATTTGGTCTTCCTTGGTCAAGACCGATTCATTTATACCATAGACCACCATCTTTATATCCTGATCTGCGGGTGGTACAGAAAGAATAACCTTTTTTGCACCGTTTTTAATGTGATGGGATAAAGTCTCCTTGGTTTTGAATTTCCCCGTACTTTCTAGGACCAAATCTACTTGGTCCTGACCCCAGTCAATATCTTTTGGATGAAAATTGTTCGTTAAGGCTATTTTAGTTCCGTTTACGATCAACGTGTTTTCTTCAAAAGCTACCGTGCCTTTAAATACACCGTGAATACTGTCGTATTTGAGTAAATGGGCAAGCGTTTCTGAGTTTGCGAGGTCGTTTATGGCAACGGTCTGTAGGTCTGGATAGTTTTGAACGAGTCTGAAAAATGTTCTGCCAATTCTCCCGAAACCATTGATTCCTATTCTGATTTTTCTCATTGTTACCCCAATTTAACCGAAATCTTTCTAGGTCTCAACGTCTCCAAGAATATACGTTTTAATGAATATGTTTATGCGCCTTGTAGGAAGATCGAACCAAAGCCCCGCTCTCTACATGTCTAAAACCCATTTTCAGTCCAATTTCCTCGTATTTTTTGAATTGGTCCGGGGTAATGAATTCCTTTACCGGAAGGTGTTTTTTGGAAGGCTGTAAATACTGTCCAATAGTCACCACATCTACATTGGCATCCCTTAGATCGCGCATCGTTTGGATGACCTCTTCTTCCAATTCTCCAAGCCCTAACATGATGCCAGACTTTGTCCTGTTCACACCATTTGCACGCAAATATCGTAAGACTTCCAAACTACGCTCATATTTTGCCTGTATCCTAACCTCGCGTGTCAACCGCTTTACCGTTTCCATATTATGCGAAACAACCTCGGGGGAAACTGATATAATTCGGTCCAAATGTTTTTCAATTCCCTGAAAATCGGGGATCAATGTTTCTAAGGTTGTTTGGGGATTCATTCTTCGAATGGCTTTAACGGTTTCCGCCCAAATAATCGAACCCATATCTTTGAGGTCGTCCCTGTCCACGGATGTGATAACGGCATGTTTTATACCCATGATCTTAATGGAACGCGCTACTTTTTCCGGCTCTGCCCAATCTACATTTTCCGGACGTCCTGTTTTAACACCGCAAAAGCCGCAGGACCGTGTACAAATATTACCAAGGATCATAAAGGTCGCTGTACCCTCGCCCCAGCATTCGCCCATATTTGGACAACTACCGGATGTGCAAATGGTGTGCAAATCATATTTGTCCACCAAACCTCTAAGCTGGGTATATTTCTTTCCGGTAGGTAGTTTAACCCTTAACCACTTTGGTTTTCCTTTGGGAGGAGCTACATTTTCTTTAACTGCTTCGGACATGCAAATTTTTTTTACAAATATACGAAGTAAATAGTCTAAAGTTCAATCTTGAAAGGGGTGTGCCATATTCTTACTGAATGGCCCATATGCCAATAATCCCGGATTATGCACTGGAAAAGCTGTTACCGTTAAAAATCGCCTCAAAATAAAACGTTAAGCTGTATTTTCAATATTACCATAGCGGTGCTATGCCAAAATTTCCAAACCACATTATTTATGCTTTTTATCTTCACGACGCGCTCCTAATATGTATATTTAGGGATAAACGGAACTATCTTCTGTTGCGTATGATTTCGGCCAGTAGCTTTTTGGCCCGAAGAATTTTCACCTTGATATTGTTGATGGGTTCGTTCAGCTTCTCTGCGATATCGGCATAACTAAGTTCATTGAAATAGCGAAGGTTGATAACCTCCTGATAATGGGGTTTCAAGCTTTTGATATCCCGAAGCAAATCGGCCAAATTCTGTTCTTGGATGAGTTGGTCCTCCATGGAAAGCGCATCGTCATGTACTCCTTTTATGGCATCATCGTTTCGTTGCGAATCCAGAAGACTTTTCTTCCGCTTCCTGACCAAATCAATATGAATGTTCTTTGATATAGTTATCAGCCAAGTTTTAAATGAGAATCGAGGGTCGTACGTATTAATTTTGTCAAAGGCCTTGGAAAATGTCTGTATGGTGATATCCTCGGCGTCATTTTCGTTTTCGGTGCGTTTTAGCTGAAAACCATAGACCTCATTCCAAAACCTATCCAGTAATCTACTGAATGCTATCTGATTACCTTCTTTGGCTTTAATGATAATGTCATGAACGTCCTCTGTCAATACGATGGTGAAAATTTATTAGGTACCTAGGAGGTAACGGCCTCCTTTTTGCAATCCTGTTCCTCTGGAAGTTTACCGCACATGCCACATGCTTGGCCATCCTTGTTTAAATAGGGACTTTGGCTAGCGCATGTTCCAGCGAACTTTCCGTCCTTCTTGGCCCATAGTTTTATGGCTATGCCAGCGATAGCCAAAGCTAAAAGCCCAACGGTAAGAAGAATTAGTTTCATGTATGTGATTTTATTATAGATCCTGATTTCTAATTGAACAACCCCAAGATTCCATAGTTCAGAATCCTGATTTTTTAATCCGTTACAAAGGTAAAAAAATAAAGCCCCAAATTGGGGCTTTAAGACTTCTTTATAATATGGGTACATCAGTATGCGATGTTCGCCACAATATTGTCCACCGTAGGGATTTCATTGCCACCCTGGGGCTCAATGGTGATGTAGCCCATCGCATTTTCAGCATATGGAAGTGCCAATAATTTCTGACTATCTCCTGCCTCTTCAATAATACCCAAGTTCAACATTTCGCCATTCACCTCGGCCCACATTTGGAAACACTGGTTTTCCGGTAAATTAGGGAGGTTACTTACATTGATATAGGACAATTTTTTAACAGGATTTATATATGCGACCGCCTTCAGTTCCTTCGCTTTTTTATTTCCGTTAACATTGAATTTTCTTGTACTTGGATTGTTTAGTACAATGAATTGGTTTCGAACATCTTCCAATTGTTGTTTCATATCCGCTTCCAACAATTTTATCTTGTTGCTTACCATGGAATTTTCTTCCTGTAAATTCTGGTTTTGGTCCCAGAAGAAAAAGGAAGAACCCGCGAAGATCATTGCCACGATACTGGCCGCGATCGCAAACCTGAAGAATTTTTTCCTTCCCACCCGTTCCGATTTTATGCGGGCGGTGATTTTTTCCTTCAACCCTTCCGGGGATTTGATGGCATGGAGCTTTGCAAAAATCTCCAAACTTTCCTGTAGTTCATTGTAAGCTTCCCGTACCTCAGGATACATGGCAATGTACTGCTCTACCTTTGAAGCCTCCAAATCTGTGGTAGTCCCAAGAAGATAGTTCTCCAGTAAATCCGTTTCCAAGAACTTTTTAATTTTATCCTTCATAATTATATCATATTTAAGAGAAGCAAAAGCACTGCCGGTCCGTAAACTTTCCTCAATTCGCGTAATCCAATTTTTAATCTGGATTTAATCGTTCCAAGGGGAATCCCCAATTCTTCACTGGCCTCTTGTTGGGTCATTCCCTGAAAAAACAAAGCGTCCAGGACGATTTGATACTTTTCCTCGATCTTGTCCAGATGTTCTTGAACATCCATGAATTCAGGTCTTGTACTTTCAATTCCTAAATTATATACGTCTGAAACGTCTATTTGGATTTCCTTATCGGTTTTTGTATTTAAACTTCTTAATTTATCAATGGCTGTATTTCTGGTTATCCTGAACAGCCAAGTAAAAAGTTTTGCTTTGGTGGGGTCATAGGAATCGGCTTTTTTCCAAATTTTAACGAAACTTTCCTGCAAGACGTCCTGGGCCAATTCCTCGTTTCTAAGTACCTTATTGGCAACCCCCAAAAGTGTGTCCCCGTAATTGTCGTACAATAGGGAAATGGCCTTGTCATTCCGCTCCTGCAATAGCTCAACAATATGTTTTTCAAGTAGTATGCTCATAGCCTAGCGGGGATGCTTAATTTTTTTTGGGGTGCAAGATCCAAGGTAGGTTGTTCGTCCGTATATCCATAAACGCTAATTTATAAAATTGATTGCTAAAGCGGCGTTATCTAAAATATTATCTTATAAGTGAGCAGCTGGTAACTGCCACTTAGTTTTTGGTTAGTTTGGTTTGGTATAGCCCCTGGGATTTTATTTCAGGGGTTATTTTATGAGATTGACTTCGGGCTCAATGGTAATACCGAATTTAATTCGTACTTCCTCAATAATCATATGGGCCAAGTTTAATATATCGTTTCCGGTCGCGCTTCCATAATTTACCAAAACCAAGGCCTGTTTCACGTGCACTCCCGCATCCCCAAAACGTTTCCCCTTGAAACCACTTTGCTCAATCAGCCATCCAGCCGGAATCTTATAGGCTTCTTCCGAAACTTTATAAAAGGGAGCCTCCGGGTATTTAGCGATGAACTCCTCAAACACTTCTTTGGATATTACGGGGTTCTTAAAAAAACTTCCGCTATTACCCAGTTCCTTGGGATTTGGTAATTTACTGTTTCTAATAGTTATAACCGCGTTGGAGACGTCCTTTATGGTAGGTGATTTACAATGGTTTCTTTCCAATTCTTCGTTTATGGCACCGTAACTGGTATTTATAGCATGGTTCTTTTTGGTAAGCCTTAGTATTACCGAAGTAATTACATATTTATCCTTGCCCTCATTTTTGAAAAATGAATCCCTATACCCAAACCGACAGTCTTCTTTTGAAAAATATACCAATTCTTGATCGGCCCTTCGTACGGCTTCGCACCCCACAAAAACATCCTTTAATTCAACCCCGTAGGCACCTATGTTCTGTACGGGCGCGGTTCCCGTATTTCCGGGGATCAACGACATATTTTCCAGCCCACCAAAATCCCGTTCCAAGGTCCATAAAACCATTTCATGCCAGTTTTCACCGGCCATCACTTTAAGTTCAACACGGGAATCATCTTCATTTTCGATAAAAATGCCCTTTATGTTGATATGGATGACCAAGGCATTGATATCCTGGGTTATCAACATATTGCTGCCTCCGCCCAAAATAAACTTGTTTGGATAGGAATTGTCGGCCAAAATCCGCTGAAGTTCCGCTACCGAATTTATTGCTACAAAGAACCTCGCCTTGGCATCGAGGCCAAAGGTATTGTAGTCCTTTAGGGAATAATTTTCGTGTATTTGCATGCTTTGTAATTTAGGTCAGCAATTGGCTTATTGAACACATCCTTATTACCAATGTGCGGATGGCAATAATGATTCTTCAAAGAAGGTTTCCCTAACCGATATAGGTTTTAAGGGCCTCGCCCAAGATATGAACCGCCCTTTTTAGGGAGGCCTGGTCCAGTACATAGGCTATCCTAATTTGGTTTCTGCCCAGTCCTTCCGTGGCATAAAAGCCTGCTGCCGGGGCAACCATGACGGTTTCGTTGTTTACCCTAAAGTCCTCCAATAACCATTGTGCGAAATCATCCGCGTCCTCAATGGGCAATTCCGCAATGCAATAGAAAGCGCCCTGTGGTTTGGCCACTTTTACTCCGTCCAATTTTTCAAGTTCGGAAATCAAAAGATTTCTACGGGCAACATACTCGGTCTTAACTTCGTCAAAATAATTTTGAGGGGTTTCCAGGGCTGCCTCACTAGCTATTTGCGCATAGGTCGGCGGGGAAAGTCGCGCCTGCGCGAATTTTATGGCCGTTGAAATCACTTCCTTGTTCTTGGAAACCAAAAAACCTATTCTGGCCCCGCACATACTGTATCTCTTGGAAACGGAATCCACGATAATTCCGTGCTGCTCCAAAGAAGGTTCCTGCAAAATTGAATAATGGTCCTTGTCATCATATACAAATTCCCTGTACACCTCGTCGGCAATAAGGAATAAATCATGTTTGAGAACGATTTTGGCCAGTTTCCTAATTTCCTCCTCGCTGTAAAGATATCCCGTAGGATTCCCCGGATTACAGATGAGGATGGCCTTTGTTCTTGGGGTAATCAATTTCTCAAAATCCTCAATGGGAGGTAGCGCGAAATTGTTTTCCAATTTGGATACTACGGGAACGACCTTCACGCCACTTGCCGTGGCAAAACCGTTATAATTGGCGTAAAATGGTTCGGGGATTATGATTTCGTCATCGGCATCGGCAATGCTGCCCATGGCAAAGGCGAGCGCTTCGGAGCCCCCTGTGGTAACGATGATATCATCGGCAGTGACCGATATTTTATTTTTTTGGTAATAGGCCGCCATTTTTTCCCTGTAAGCTTCTGAGCCTTCGGTTCGGCTATATTCCAAAACATTCAGTTGGTTATTTTTTACGGCATCCAAGGCTATTTGTGGCGTTTTGATATCCGGTTGCCCTATGTTTAGGTGGATTACGTTGGCACCTTTTTTCTTGGCATTTTCCGCAAAGGGGACCAATTTTCTAATGGGGGATTGCGGCATCGCAAGCCCTTTTTGGGAAATTTTAGGCATGTCAAATACTTTTTGACAAAAGTGGCAAATGATTGGGGAATCTACAATATATGGGCTGTTTATTTATTGGTAATCATAATCGGTAAACAAATACTAGGCTTCACTCACTATCCATTCATTATTGCCGATGGATTCTTCGTGGATTTGCCCCTGGGTAGATAACCCATTAAATCTTTCCTTTCCGAAGCTAGTAAGTTTTTGTGAAATGTTAAAATATACCGATGTGGTGAAAAATTCCGTATCTTAATGTTGGTCAAACTATTGGAAACGAACATGTTAATAAGGCGCTTGAAATTTTTGTTGCTATTGATGGCACTGCCCATAATTGGTAGTGCACAAGGGTATTCGTTGCCCGAAGATCAAAAGTTCGAAAAAATTCGGTTCCAATTGATCAATAATTTGATCGTTGTCCCTATCGATGTCAATGGTACGGAATTATCGTTTGTACTAGATTCTGGGGTCAGTACACCTATTTTGTTCAATCTTTCCAATCAGGATTCCCTAGAGCTAAAGAATGTTTCCGAAATCACCATCAATGGGCTTGGCGAAGGGGAACCGATAAATGCCTTGAGTTCCCAAGGAAATTATTTTAAGTTGGGCAACGTCCGAAATTTTTCCCAAAAACTATATGTTGTGATGGACGCAGGTATCAATTTCTCCCCAAGCTTGGGCGTTCCCATTCATGGCATCATCGGTTACGATCTGTTCAGGGATTTTATTGTGGACATCAACTATTCTGCCAATACCATTAAATTTTATAACCCCGAAATTGATGCGCCAAAATTGGGAAATAGGTATGAGACCTTACAAGTTGAGGTTGTTAACAGAAAGGCCTATATGGATGCCACCGTTTCGCTGAAGGGTGTGAAAGCTATTCCTGTAAAAATGTTATTGGATACCGGTAGTAGTGACGCTATTTGGCTCTTTGAGGACGAACGTATCCAATTGCCCAAGGAATATTACGAGGATTATTTGGGAAAAGGTCTCGCCGGGGACATCTATGGAAAAAGAACCAAGGTGGAAGGAATCCAGATTGGGGGTTTCGAACTATACGATGCAAAGGCCGCATTCCCGGATATGCTGTCTTTTAGCACCATCAAGGACTTGGGCAATAGAAATGGTAGTTTGGGAGGGGAAATATTAAAGCGATTTAACATCGTATTCGATTATCCCAACGGAAAAATCAGTCTCAGGAAAAATTCGAATTTCAAAAAACCTTTTCATTATAACGTAAGCGGTATAGATCTGCAACATGCCGGAGTTCGTTATGTTTCAGAAAGGATCGCCGATGTTAACGGTATCGTTGAAAGTAGCGAAAGGACGTACGGAAACGTTCAGATTTTGTTGGAAGGCGCCACCCGATTGAGCCTTGTCCCAGAAATTGTGGTTTCCGGTATCAGGTCCGGTAGTCCGGCACATTCTGCTGGTTTACAGGAAGGTGATATTATTTTGGCCGTGAACGGCAAGCGAATCCATCGATATAAAATCCAAGAAATAATGGAGATGCTCAATGAAAAGGAAGGCAAGCGGGTGAAGGTGCTCGTGGAAAGGGCCAATAACAATTTGTTGTTCAGTTTTGTGCTCAAGGACCTTTTCAAGTAAACTACTTTGAGGAAAGTCTTTTAGGCTCTTGCAGTTTACGAATGTTTGATTGCTTTTAAAACTTTGGTAAATAAATCCTTAGGCCATTCCAATAAAAAAGCCCTCTTTTGTGGAGGGCAATCAAATTTTTGGGAAACGTATTACTTAGTTCCGCTAGGAGCTTTTACTTCTCCCTTAATTTTCAAAATCTTTGTTGGAGTCTCCGCATTTGACGTAACGGTTATCGCCTTTCTAATGGGGCCAACACGATTGGTGTCATATTTTACCTGGATTTCCCCCGTTTTTCCAGGCATAATTGGATCTTCCGGTTTTTTAGGGATGGTACATCCACAGCTTGAACGTACATCGCTAATTATCAAAGGCGAATTTCCTGTATTCGTGAATTCGAACACCCGGACACCGTCCGAACCCTTTTCGATTTCACCGTAATCCACGGTTTCCTCCTTAAACTCAATTTTTGCCGCGCTATTCTGGGCTTTTAGGCTCATTCCAAGCAATCCGACAAATAATACAAGTACAATTTTTTTCATCATTCTTAATTTAGGATGAATCTCAAAATTAATTCTTTTCAGAACAACTCCAAAATCCTTTTGTTATACTCTAACGTTACTTATTTTTGTTTCGTATTTTAATAGTGGAAAAACGGTACGGATTTTTGAAAATCCATTCCGTTTTATTTTTTCCACCCAATGTATTTCAAAAACTGTTCCAAAATGGAAATAGCCTCTAAGTATGAGCCGCATCAGGTTGAAAAGCGCTGGTATGACTATTGGATGAAACACAATTACTTTCATTCCACGCCAGATGACAGGGAACCCTATACCATCGTTATTCCGCCTCCAAACGTAACCGGGGTGCTGCATATGGGGCATATGCTCAATAATACCATACAAGACGTTTTGATACGACGTGCGCGTCTCAAAGGGCGCAATGCCTGTTGGGTACCGGGTACGGACCATGCATCCATAGCAACGGAAGCCAAGGTAGTGGCAAAACTTAAGGAACAGGGAATCCATAAGAACGAGATATCCAGGGAGGAATTCTTGGAACATGCCTGGGACTGGACCCATGAATACGGCGGGGTCATCCTGGAACAGTTAAAAAAACTGGGATGCTCCTGTGACTGGGACAGAACTGCCTTTACCATGGACAAGGAACGCCATGACAGTGTAATCAAGGTATTTATTGACCTTTTTGAAAAGGGACTCATCTATAGAGGTTACCGAATGGTCAATTGGGACCCGGAGGCCAAAACCACCCTCTCTGACGAGGAGGTAATCTATGAAGAAAAACAGGGGCTTTTGTACTATTTGGAGTACTCAATAGAAGACTCCGATGAAAAGGTGACCATTGCAACTACAAGACCTGAGACCATACTGGGCGATACCGCCGTTTGTATCAATCCCAATGATGAGCGTTATGCGCATTTAAGGGGCAAAAAGGCCATTGTACCGCTTTGCAATAGGGTAATTCCAATCATTGAGGATGAGTATGTTGACATAGAGTTTGGAACCGGATGCCTAAAAGTGACCCCGGCCCACGATATAAATGACAAAGCGCTGGGAGAAAGGCATCATTTGGAAACCGTTGATATTTTTAATGACGACGCAACGCTGAATTCCTATGGTCTGCATTATGAAGGCAAGGACAGATTTGTAGTACGGAAGGAAATCGCCAAGGAATTGGAAGAAAAGGGCTTTTTGGTCAAGACCGAACAGCATTTGAATAAAGTGGGAACTTCGGAGCGTACAAAGGCGGTCATAGAGCCCAGGCTGTCCGATCAGTGGTTCTTAAAAATGGAGGAATTGGTAAAACCTGCCATAAGGGCAGTTTTGGAGTCGGACGATATCAAGTTTTTCCCTAAAAGGTTTGACAATACCTATAGGCATTGGATGGAGAATATCCGTGATTGGAACATTTCCAGACAGCTTTGGTGGGGGCAACGCATTCCCGCCTACTATTTTGGGGATGGACAAGATGATTTTGTAGTGGCCTTTGATGCCGAAGTTGCATTGGATAGGGCCCGGGAAAAATCAGGGAATCCCAATTTGACCATGGCCGATTTAAAACAGGATGAAGACGTGCTGGATACTTGGTTTTCTTCCTGGTTATGGCCCATAAGCGTGTTTAATGGCATTCTTGACCCAGAGAATGAAGAGGTCAAATACTATTACCCCACCAATGATTTGGTTACGGGGCCGGACATTCTTTTCTTCTGGGTAGCCCGAATGATCATTGCAGGATATGAATACAGGGATATTAGGCCTTTTGAAAACGTATATTTTACAGGCCTGGTCCGTGATAAGCAACGTAGAAAGATGTCCAAATCCTTGGGCAACTCTCCCGATGCTCTAAAACTTATCGAGGAATATGGTGCAGATGGGGTGAGGGTCGGACTTCTATTAAGCTCCGCCGCGGGCAACGATTTAATGTTCGATGAGGACCTATGCCAACAAGGAAAGAATTTTGCAAATAAAATCTGGAACGGATTCCGACTCCTAAAGGGTTGGGAAGTGGCCGATATTCCCCAGCCCGAAGCCTCCAAAATTGGCTTAGACTGGTACAGGGCGAAGTTCAACCAGACCTTGCGGGAAATTGAGGACCACTTTGGTAAATACAGAATCTCCGATGCTCTCATGGCCATTTACAAACTGGTTTGGGACGATTATAGTTCGTGGTTGCTCGAAATTATAAAGCCGGCCTACCAACAACCGATCGATAAAAAAACCTTCGAGGCCGTCATCCAAATTTTTGAGCAAAACCTCAAATTATTGCACCCTTTCATGCCGTTTTTAACGGAGGAAGTCTGGCAGCATATTTCGGAGCGGGACCCTTCCCAAGCTTTGATCATCTCAAAATGGCCGGAACCCTATACCGCTGATGAAGACCTTATTGGTCAATTTGATTTTGTTACGGAGGTAGTCGCCGGTATCCGAACCATACGAAAGGAAAAGAACATTCCCATGAAGGAAAGCTTGGAACTATCGGTTTTGAATGAGGAAAATTTGGTTCGGGATTGGGATTCCGTTATCGAGAAGTTGACAAATCTTTCTTCCATTTCCTATGTGGATAAAACGGTGGACGGAGCTTTGTCCTTCAGGGTGAAATCCAATGAATATTTTATTCCGATGAGCGGAGCCATTGATGTGGAGGCCGAAAAGGCCAAAATTGAGGACGAATTAAAGTATATAAAAGGATTTCTGACATCGGTACAGAAAAAACTTTCCAATGAGCGATTTGTAAACAACGCACCTGAGCAGGTGATCGAAATGGAACGTAAAAAACAATCCGATGCCGAGGCCAAGATAGAAACCTTGGAAAAAAGCCTCGCCAGTTTGGGCTAAAAGTACCTCGTTTGCCAACCAAATGGGTTAATAATCATAGTGTTAAAGGACGATAGTTGATTCATTATCAGCTAATTTCCATTCAAATCAAAAACACTAAAATTATGAAAAGTCTATTATGGTTAGTTGCAGTTATTTGTATTATCATTTGGTTGCTGGGTATGTTGGGCGTGGTACCAGGCTTGGCAACTGGTAGTTTACTTCATATATTGTTGGTTATTGCCGTGATTGTAGTACTGTACAATATTATTTCAGGTCGAAAACCCTTATAAGATTTCACTTAGAATTAAATAAAAACCAATCCTAGTTCTAGGATTGGTTTTTTGTTTTACACACTGGTTCTAGGTATAAACTTAAAATATATTATTTCGTATCTTACTAGAAATAAATCCATTAATTATGAAGTACTCTTTATTTTTTCTTGTGCTTTTATCATTTACCTGTCTACACTCTCAGAGCGGAAAAAGAACTATTTTGTCTAAGGAAATCCAAATTAAGACTGCCATTTTACCTGTACCGGAAGGTAACAGTACGGATACTATGGTCTATGGATACGATGCGAATGGGGATTTTGTAGTACTACGGGAGGGAACGAGTAATTTGGTTTGTTTGGCCGATGACCCCCATAAGGAAGGTATCAGTGTTTCCTGTTATTCCAAAAAACTCGAACCTTTTATGAAACGTGGACGAGAACTCAGGGCCGAAGGAAAGGAAATTATGGAAATCCGTGAAATTAGGGGCAAGGAGATTGCCAACGGTACATTGGATATGCCAAGGGAACCCAGTATGATGTATGTATATTATGGCACGGATGCCGATTATAATGCCTCTACAGGGGAATTGGCGAACGGTCAATTTAGATATGTGATTTACATTCCCTATGCCACAACGGAATCCACGGGTCTACCCGATAAACCCCATGCCAAAGGAATGCCCTGGTTGATGGACCCCGGTACCCACAGGGCCCACATCATGGTAGGTCCCAATTAATTATCTGAATCTAAAAATACGTTTCAGGCTTACTTCTTCAGACCCTGTAAGTTCTTCCTTGATCTCTTTGAAAGCGGAAGCTTCCTGACTCACTTCTATCCAAAGGACACCCAAGGCTCCTAGGATAATAAGGTTTTTAATGATATACTGACCTAACAAGGTGAGCGTTAACAAGTTCTTGTTGAATATCAGTTCCGGGAAAAAAACCAGCGGCGTAAAGGTTAGAACCATATGTATAACGGCCACTTTTATGGTTGTCTTTTTTTGAAGGTTGAAAAGGAAAAACAGTCCCACGAGAACTTCCCAAAGGGCCAAGAGCAATATTGAAATATTTGATGGTATCAATGAAAAGGTAAGCTCTCCAATGGTGTTTTTCGCAAGTTCCTCTGCCGAACTCAAATTGGGAAAGAACTTAAGGGTCCCAAACCATAGATAGACCAGTCCAATGGATATTTGTAAATAGCGTCTCTTAATGTTTTGAATATTCACTTGGTATGTATTTGAATTGATTATTTGAAATTATTCTCAAGTTCAGGGGCAAGTCTTACCTTGTTATTGGCAAAGCGATAGGTAACACCCAAGTTTATAACATAGTCGGAAAAGGCGGCATCCCCATTCCTTGGGGTACCTGTAAGCTGTTCGGTCTGCAAGTCGGTTATGCTTTGAGGCCGCTCCCTACGAACCGCGAAAGGTACGTTCAGGTTTATTACAAAATTGCTTTTCATAAAACTTACCCCTGGGTCTACGGATAGTACGTTTCCAGGTCGCCTGAACCCTTCATTTCCACCGATCAAATCCTTGACGGGCACGCAATCGAACCGGGCGCCAAGCGAGGATGATATGGTGGGCGAGATATTATAACTAAGCCCTCCCCTGAGCGAATATTGGTCCGGCACCGCCATGATGGATTCATTTTGCAAAATTGGGCTCAAGGTCTCCCTAAAGGTCCTCACGCCATTCGTTTCCCTGGGGTTAATTAAATAAAACCCGCTGGCATAGCTAAAAACATCCGTGGTTATTTTTTTATAGAATTGAAAGTCGACCGTAACCCCAAATCCCCCGTCACCTGGTTGAATGGACTGGTCTACCGGTCTCGTCTGAGGCTCCCCGTTAGGTCCCACGTTATAAAAGATATCCGATGCATTGTAGTTACCTGTTGGCAGCTTTACACCTAGCCCCAAGGCAAGGTTTCCATTGGGGGATTTTTCCATATCGAACACCCAATAGCCAAACCCGAACCGTATATCGGCAAGCCCTCTTGAAAAAGTTACATTTCTTTCATTGCGACCATGTTCATAGAGTGAGGATCTTGTATTTATTACCGTAGGTATGGTGATGCTGGTATACAGTCTATCGTTAATTCCGTAAGTGGCAAAAAAATCCCATGCATGGGAATGATTGATTACCTCCGTATTATTGGCGAGTCTATCCGGTTCTTCCTCCGTACCCCTAAAATGTCGAAAGGATTTAAAATACCGATAATTGACCCCAATTTGAATATCTCCGGTGCTTAATAAATTGTTCTCTAAATTGCTGCCTACACAAGAGGAAAAATGCCGTATTGCTACACAACCTTGTGAATAAAGTGAGATTAATGGATAAAATAAAAATAGAAGAATGATGAAGTATGGATTTCTCTGCATGATTGGGTTTGTATTTAGTTGGTCGTTGGGAATAGTAGCGGTAAAAAAAAGCCAACTCCACGCTACAAAGAGTTGGCTTTTAAAACATTCTGTTATGAAACATGAACTTATCTCAAGATTAATTTATTAACATTGACAAACTTACTGGAATAAGGTATCCAGAAGCATTAAGGGTAGGGTAAAGAGGTTTAAGGAAAGTTTAATGCAATTAACGGAATATTAATTTTCATTAATAAACGCATTTATTTAAGTTATTTCGTAGGGATTTTGAAAAAGAGATATATCTACATAGGGGTGTTTTTGGTTTCAATTGTGGGGTTGGCAATTGTACAATACCAGTATTTACGTATAGGCCTAAGTTTGGCAAAAGTTCAGTTCGATTCTAAAATAGATAGAGTGGGTGCTTTGGTGGCGAACAGTCTAAATGAAGAAAACAAACTCACGTATTTAATAGGAGAAGGCATTCGAAGGGACACCTCATTTTTTAAGGTCAGTGTGGATAGCCTGCAAAATGTGGGAAACATGTTTTTGGACGATTTTATTAGGGACCAACTTTTAAACCAAGGTATTGAATCTGATTTTACATATACCCTTTTTACCAAGGATAGTAGCTATGTACTGCATTCCACCAATTCCTTTGAAGGGATGGACGATGTTGATTCTTATCCCATTGATTTGGAGGGTTATTTCCCCCAATTATTGGGCAAACCGGTTGTGTTAGATCTTAAATTTGAAAATCTTCACAATTATTTTTTAGCGAAGCTAAACGGCCTTACATTTCCCAGCATATTGTTTTTGATAGGGATTTGTGCGACTATTTTTTGGGTATTGCGTACCTACTATTGGCAAAGTAATGTCATTACGACTACCAATGAATTTATCAACAATCTTACGCATGAGCTAAAGACCCCGGTATTTTCTATTGGGTTGGCAACCAAGATCTTGGATGAATCAGCGAACGAAAAACAAAAACCTGTTTTGGGAATAATCAGGCAACAGGTAGGACGTTTGTCCGGTCACATAGAAAAAGTCTTGGAGTTGGCCAGTCTAGAATCCGGTAAAAGTGTGATTACCTTGACCAAAGTGGATTTTAAACCATATTTGGAAAACCTTTGTGCCGAATTCAAGACACTGGTCGCCATTGAAAATGGTATTTTTAACTATGATTTGGCCGGGGAAAACTATATACTTAACGCGGAAGTCTTTCATTTGGAAAACGCCATCAATAATATTCTGGACAATGCAAAAAAATATTCCCCTGAGCCCGAAATCCATTTGAAAGCTTATAAGGATAGCCATAGGCTCGTAGTGGAAGTGACCGATAATGGCATTGGGATTTCAAAGGAGGAATCACAAAGGGTGTTTCGGAAATTTTACAGAGTTACAAATGGAGACCTTCATAGTGTAAAAGGATATGGTTTGGGACTGAGTTATGTTAGAAAAGTGATCAATAAACACGGGGGTAAGGTTCAAATGAGCAGTGAGGAGAAAAAAGGCACAAAGGTTAGATTAACAATTCCTATAGTATCATGATGGAAGAAAAGAAAAAGATCCTTTTGGTAGAGGATGACGAGGCGGTTGGGTATTTATTATCAGAATACTTGAAAATGAAAAGCTTCGAGGTCATTTGGGCAAAAAACGGCAAGGAAGCTTTGGTGAAATTGGACCAAACTAAATTCGATTTGGCCGTATTGGACGTCATGATGCCGGAAATGGATGGGTTTACATTGGCAGAAAAAATAAATGAAAATTTTTCTGAACTCCCCTTTATTTTCCTAACCGCAAAGTCCTTGAAAGTAGACGTACTTAAAGGGTTTTATTTGGGTGCAGTGGATTACCTGAAAAAACCCATCGATGAGGAAGAGTTGGTCATTAGAATTGAGAACCTTCTTTCAAGACTGGAAAAACCCATCCCTAAAAAAGAGGAAGTCGAGTCATACATAATCGGTCTCTATCATTTTAACTCCCTTAACCAAGAATTGTTAGTTGGCGGACAAAAGATAAATCTAACGACGAAGGAGAGTGAGCTTTTAAAATATTTGGTCGAAAAAAAGAACCAATTGTGTCCCCACAAGGATATTCTCATCAAAATTTGGGGCAAAAATGATTATTTCAACAAGAAAAGTTTGAACGTATTCATTACCCGATTGCGAAAATTTTTGGAAAAGGATGCCTCTATTAAAATCGAAAATGTTCATGGCAAAGGCTATATCTTTCGATTTGAACCATAAGAATCAATATGCCTTTTGGGCATTCTTAAGGAGTTTGTATCTTTTAAGTGTTAAATAGAGAGTTTTGGAAACCTACGCAACCGCACTGTTATACGCCATACCTTTTTTTATTCTCTTATTAATCATGGAGATGGCCTATGGTCATTTTCTAAAGGACCAAAAATACACGGTGTTGGATACAGTTTCCAGCATAAGTTCCGGACTTACCAACATTATTAAAGACTCGCTAGGAATCGTCTTGGTACTGATATCCTACCCATTTTTGCTCGAACATTTGGCCATTACCAGTATTGAACCTACCTGGCTTACGTGGGTCATTGGTTTTATTGCCATAGATTTTGCGGGGTATTGGAACCACAGGTTAAGCCATAAGGTCAATTTTTTCTGGAACCAACATGTGATCCACCATAGTAGTGAGAAATTCAATTTGGCCTGTGCCTTACGACAATCGGTTTCCAACGTATTGGGTTATTTCCCGTTTTTGTTGCTACCTGCTGCCTTTTTGGGCGTTCCCAACGAGGTCATCGCTATTTTGGCTCCCATACAACTATTTGCCCAATTTTGGTATCACACACAACATATTGGAAAAATGGGATGGTTGGAATACATTATCGTAACGCCATCCCAGCATAGGGTACACCATGCCATTAATCCCGAGTACATTGATAAGAACTTGGGTCAGGTTTTCTGTATTTGGGATCGAATGTTCGGAACGTTTCAGGAAGAATTACCAGATGTTCCTCCACAATATGGAATTTTGAAACCTGCAAGAACCTGGAATCCTATAAGAATCAACTTTCAACATCTGTGGATGTTGTCGTTAGATGCGTGGAGGACCAAAAATCTTTGGGATAAAATTAGGATTTGGTTTATGCCAACAGGTTGGCGGCCCAGTGATGTCAAGGACAAATATCCCACGGACGTTATAACCGATGTGTACAATTTTGAACGTTATGTCACACCAACGAGCAAGGCATTCAATGCATACTTGATTTTTCAATTGGTCATTTCACTACTATTATTGCTGTTCATGTTCGCAAATTTTGGAAACTTGGAGGTCAATCAGTTGTTGTGGTACGGAGGTTTGGTTTTTCTGGGAATTTATGGATACACTTCCTTAATGGATGGTGATACCTATGCCGTATGGATTGAAGTTTTCCGGGGGGTGCTGGGTTGTACGATTATTTTATCTACTGGGGATTGGTTCGGATTGAATTCCTATTTTTCGGCAGGTAAAACGCTCATACTTCTTTACTTTTTGTCGACCATAATAGGAAGTATTTATTGGCACCGCCAAAGGGTTTAAACTCCAAGGCTTACCTCGAAAATAATAATTCGTTTTCGAAGTATGACTCGTATGCTTGCCCAAAGATAGTTTACTTTACGAATCTGTTTAAAAAGAAAAGAATATTGGTATGATACGACCTTACATTTTGGCCGAAACTAATTGGAAACATCTAAAGGACGAACAATTTCAATTGGCCGTGTTACCTTGGGGCGCAACGGAGGCCCATAATTACCATCTTCCCTATGCGACGGACAACTTTCAAGCGGAAGCTATGGTCGCTGAGTCGGCAAGAATCGCATGGGAGCAAGGAAAAAAAGTGGTTGTGCTGCCCACCATTCCCTTTGGTGTGAATACCGGCCAGAAGGATATCTACTTGGACATTAACCTAAATCCAAGCACGCAATTTGCCATTTTAAAGGATATCATCACCGTGCTAAATAATCAAGGGCTTTATAAGTTGCTTCTTTTTAACGGACATGGAGGTAACGACTTTAAACCGATGATACGCGAGTTGGGACTACTCTTCCCTAAAATGTTCATCAGTTTTTGCTTCTTTCCACAGATGCTGGAGAAGTACCAATATTTTGAAAAGCAAGGCGACCATGCCGATGAAATGGAAACGAGTCTCATGCTCTATTTACGGGAGGATTTAGTACTTCCAAAGGAAAAATGGGGTAGGGGCGACCACAAAAAGTTCAAGATAAAGGCCTTTTCCCAAGGGGGTGTATGGGCAGAACGTGAATGGTCAAAAATAACGGAAGATACTGGAACTGGAAATCCGGAATTGGCCACCAAAGAAAAGGGCGCACGGTTTTTTAGGGATGTTTGCGCGAAAGTTAGTAACCTATTTGTGGACTTGTGCGATGCCGATTTGGAGGATCTTTACGAGTAGCCTAACTTGTTGGATGAGTTTATTTACCGTCTGGTTTCAACTCTTTTTCTACCAAGTTTATGTATTCTTTCATGGCATCTTCAATGCTGATATTTTGTGCCTGAATCAATGCGTTCGCCTTAAAGGCATTGATTAATGGAGTCTTACTTCCGGGATTACTGAAATTTTTATTGGCCACTTTATAGTAGGCATAAAGTTTCAATAAAATATCCGCAGGAATGGGAAATTCATAATTGCTTACGAACGCCACCGCTTCTTGAAAATCAGTATGTAGATTCTTCTTGCTCATTTGGGTCAACATACGTTGCTATACAGGTAATGGCTCCTTTTACCTTTTGTCCTAAGGAAACGTTTATTTGGCAACTGAGTGGAAGAAATACGTCAACCCTAGAGCCAAACTTGATAAAACCGGAATCTTCCCCTTGCTGCACGCTTTCACCCACTTCGGCGTAATTTACGATACGTCTTGCCATTGCCCCAGCTATCTGTCTAAAAAGGATATCCCCAAATTTTGGAGTTCCAATTACAACGGTCGTTCTTTCGTTCTCCTCACTGGATTTGGGATGCCAGGCCACTAGATATTTGCCAGGATGGTATTTGGAGTATTTTACCTTTCCGCTCGCGGGATACCGTGTTACATGAACATTGATCGGAGACATAAAAATAGAGACCTGTTTGCGCTTCTCCTTAAAATATTCGGTTTCCTCAACTTCTTCTATAACTACAACCTTACCATCAACAGGGGCCAAAATTTCATTGAAAGATTTGTTGGATCTTCTTTTAGGGTTCCTAAAAAATTGGAGTATGAGGATAAGAATGACCAAAGCGGTAATTTGGATCGCTAGTTTTATCCAAGGTATATTCACAAAGAAGTGGGCCAGCAAAACTGCCAGTGCCGTAATAAAAAAGGTAATTAAGATTATTTTTTGACCTTCTCTATGAAACATAGGTAAAAATATTTAACGTTAAATAAGCAAATGGGGCGGCAAAAACCAAACTGTCCAATCTGTCCAGCATACCACCGTGACCCGGCAATATGGCCCCACTGTCTTTTACACCTGCGGACCTTTTTAGTTTTGATTCGATCAAGTCACCCAAACTACCCGTTACAACGATGACACTGGCTAGCAGCATCCATTGTATGGGGCCTATAATTTGTTCTTGGGTACCCATTATATAAGCCGCACCAAGGGCAAAGATATAACCTCCAACCGTTCCCTCCACAGTTTTTTTGGGGGAAACTTCAGGGAATAACTTGGTCCTACCCATGGTCTTGCCAACGATATATGCGAAAGAGTCGTTTACCCAAATCAATATAAATATGCCCATTATCAATAGCTTGGCAAACGCATCGTTCTTATAGGGAATCATCGTTAGAAAGATACATCCACCACCTATGTAGAACAAACCCACCAAAAATTTAAACAATGGTGTAAAACTTGATTGTTTTTTTGAAAAAAGATAGAATAATAAATACATATCGATAAAAATCGTGATAAACATTAAAATGTTAATCAAAATTTGGTCGTGTATAAGATAAATATAGGCCCACCAAAGGGAGAGGTAGGCCAAAAAAATATAATACCCCTTAAGTTTTACGAGTCTTTTATATTCATAGAGACATGCAAGGCCGAATATCATAAAGAGAAAATCGAAGGCATCCGAGCTTAGAAATACAGCCGATAATAATAGTATAATATACACGGCGCCCGTAAGTGATCTTCTTAGAACCTCTTTCATCTGAAATTATTTAATGTATTTAATAAGTCAGATGTAATGCGCCAATAAAAATGGTCAGTGTGATTTATATATTCTACTAATGGGAATTCCATACTATAAATCTTCCAGCAATAAAAGATAAAGATTTTTAGTACTACTGCCATATGTTAGAAAATCATCCGAATTTTCTTCTGTGGCCTTAAAGTGTTTTAACGTGGTGATATTTGCCGGAATGGCAGGACCATACTTCTTTTTTATGGCCTTAAGTCCTTCCCCAATGGATTCCACCAATTGACTTGTGGTGGCATAAACGATTACGTTGCTTGGAAGTTCATTTATTTTTTTCTCCATCAGCTGATTGGAACATACCAAAATACTTCCGTTTTGGGCGATCAAGTGTTCGCAGGTTGTCAGGAATACCTCGCTTTCCGATATTTTTTCGGTAAAGGAGATTTGCTCCTTGGAGAACTTTTTGACCAACTGGGGATTCATTGCAAAAAACGGATGGTCTTCCCAGCCATTTTCTTCGATAATGTTTTGAATGGCCTTTAGTACTTCTTGATCAGATATGCAATAAATAAACTTGCCGCCGTTCTTTTTGAAGTGGATGGTAAATTTTTCATCTACTGGGAGGGCTAAATCTGGCATATGCTCACCTCGCGTTTCCGCAGTTTCCTTGGAAATTTTCTTTTTCCCCCCACCAAATAAAATATCTAAAAGCCCCATGTAATTTTTAATCTACCAAATAGTCCAAACGTTCATTTGCGATACAAAATCGAATTACATAATTAACTATTTTCTGCTACTTTCTCGTCTTCTTCCGCATCTTTTTTGGACTCGGAGGTCTCCAACTTTTGACGTTCCTCTTCCTTTAGGTCTTTGTCAAATGTTCGTTTTCCAAATATTTTTTCCAAATCCTCCTTAAAGATAACCTCTTTTTCCAAAAGCCTTTGGGCCAAGGTTGTAAGTTTGTCCTTATTATCGGTAAGGACTTTAATGGCTCTTTGATATTGTTCCTCAATAATCTTTGAAATCTCCTCGTCTATTTTCCGTGCGGTTTCCTCGCTATAGGGTTTGGAGAATCCGTAGGAATCCTGACCTGAGGAATCGTAATAGGTAAGATTACCGATCGTATCGTTCAAACCATAAATGGTAACCATGGCCTTGGCTTGTTTTGTGACCTTTTCCAAGTCGCTCAACGCACCGGTCGAAATTTTGTCGAAAATTACTTTCTCTGCCGCTCTACCGCCCATGGTGGCGCACATCTCGTCCAACATCTGGTCTGGCCTAACAATCAATCTTTCTTCCGGCAGGTACCATGCGGCACCTAGGGATTGTCCCCTAGGAACTATGGTCACCTTTACCAAGGGAGCGGCATGTTCCAACATCCAACTTACCGTAGCATGACCGGCCTCATGATAGGCAATCGTCTCCTTCTCTCCCGGAGTTATGATTTTATTTTTCTTTTCAAGACCTCCAACGATTCTATCCACGGCATCCAAGAAATCTTGTCTGCTAACGGCCTTTTGTTCCTTTCTGGCAGCTATTAATGCTGCTTCGTTACAAACATTGGCAATATCCGCACCAGAAAATCCCGGAGTTTGTCTTGCAAGGAAATCCAAATCCAAAGTTTCGGCCGTTTTAATCGGTCTTAAGTGTACTTCAAAAATTTCCTTTCGTTCCCTAATATCCGGGAGGTCCACATAAATCTGCCTGTCGAACCTACCGGCACGCATCAGGGCCTTGTCCAGCACATCGGCTCGGTTGGTAGCTGCCAAGACGATGACGTTGGTGTTGGTACCAAAACCGTCCATCTCCGTTAACAACTGGTTCAGTGTATTTTCCCGTTCATCGTTGGAACCTGTAAAGTTGTTCTTACCACGTGCCCTACCAATGGCATCGATTTCATCGATGAATATAATTGCGGGGGATTTGTCCTTTGCCTGTTTGAATAGATCTCTAACCCTAGATGCACCAACACCTACGAACATTTCCACAAAATCCGAACCGGATAGGGAAAAGAAAGGTACTTTGGCTTCCCCGGCTACGGCCTTTGCCAATAGCGTCTTACCGGTACCTGGAGGTCCAACCAACAAGGCTCCCTTTGGGATTTTACCACCAAGTGATGTATACTTGTCCGGATTTCTCAGGAATTCTACAATTTCCTCAACTTCCTCCTTGGCCCCTTCCAATCCGGCTACATCCTTAAACGAAGTTCGTGTATCGGTTTTCTCATCGAACAATTTGGCCTTGGATTTTCCAATGTTGAAGATTTGTCCTCCGGCACCACCGCCTCCACCACCGGACATTCTTCTCATTAGGTATATCCATATACCAATAATCAGTACAAATGGTAACAGGGATAGCAAAAAGTCCAAAATGGCCGTGGATTCCTTTCCAAATTCAATGATAGTATCCAGGTTGTTGTCCTTCTTTATTTCGGTAATCTCGTTCTGGAAAATCTGTAAATCCCCATAATCCAGCGTGTATTGCGGTACACTTCCCGATGTTGGCAAAAAGGATTTTTCGGAAACGTCCTTATGGACTTCCTTTGTCATCGCTTCGTCCGTCAAGAATACTTTTGCCTGATTGGTATTGGTAATGATCAATATTTTCTGAACATCCCCATTTCTTAAATATTCCTGTAATTCTGAAGTAGTCGTTTTTTTGGTACTTGCCAAATCGTCACTACTGAACAATTGAAACCCTATAAGCAATACCGCTACCAATCCATAAATCCACCAAGAACTGAATTTTGGTTTTTTGGGACTCGTATTATTCTCTTTTGCCATTCTATTTTATTAATTATTAACGCTACTTTCTATGGTAGTGAATTTTGCATCACCCCATAGCCCTTCTATATCGTAAAATTCCCTGATGTGCTTTTGGAAAACATGGACCACAATATTTACATAGTCCATTAAAACCCATTCCGCATTTTCCGTACCTTCTACGTGCCAAGGTTTGTCCTTACTTGCCTTACTGACCGTTTTTTGGATAGAACCTACGATTGCGTTTACATGCGTGTTGGAGGTACCATTACAAATAATAAAGTAGTCACAAACGGTATTTTCGATTTCCCTTAGGTCGAGTAAATTTATATTTTGTCCTTTTACTTCTTCTATTCCCTGTAAAATCAATGCAATTAGCTCATCTGCACTAGTTTTCCTTTTCTGCATTCAAAAGTTTTAGTTTTTACAAAGTTATTGTTTTTTTGCTCTTTTAGGCTTAGTTTTTAACAATAGATTAAAGATAGGCCCTTAGCAAATATATATGCGATTAATCAAACTTGATGCCACGGCATCTACCAATACCTTTTTAAAGGAATTGGCCAAAAGCGGCGACCTAGATGATTTTACGGTCGTTTGGGCCAAAAACCAGACAAGGGGTAGGGGACAAATGGATGGAAATTGGTGTACCGAACCTGGTAAAAACCTAACATTCAGCGTCTTGAAGAAAATGGAGGGATTCCAGCTTTCTAAACATTTTGCGCTCAATATGGCCGTTTCCTTGGCCGTCTTTAGGACTTTGGATGTGTTGAAAATCCCTAGGATTGCCGTAAAATGGCCGAACGACATTATGTCAGGTTCCCAAAAAATTTGCGGGATTTTAATTGAGAACAGTATTGTGGGTACTTCCTTAAAATCGGTAATTATCGGAATTGGGTTGAACGTAAACCAGTCCCATTTTCCTGGGAACCCCAAAGCATCCTCCTTATACAACAAAACGGGTACCGTCTATGATTTGGAGGAGTTATTGCAAAGTTTGATTAAAAATTTAAAGCTAGCCTTGTCAATGCTCCAAATGGGTGAAGGGGAAGCTATTCTTCACGAATATCATTCAAATCTGTTCAGAAAAGGCGTTGCGAGCACCTTTAAATCTGGAGATGGACCAACTTTCAACGGCATTATACAAGGAGTTGGGAATGAGGGAAAGTTAAGGATACGGTTGGAGAACGATAGCCTTGCGGAATATGATATAAAGGAAATTACCCTGCTTTACTAAATTTTTTCCAAATTGGTTGCCAAGGTGTTCATGAAGTTGGTAATGGGCGATTTTATCATCATGGCCATCATGGCATTAAATTCTCCGGAGAAGCTCAGCGTTACTTCACTTTTGGACGCTTCCAGCTCATGGATATCTGCAGTCAAGGTGAATGGCAGTTTATCGCTGGCCGCGCCCAAAACAAGTTTGGAATAGGGTTGCTGATTCTTTTTTTCAAGAACGATTTCCGGCATTCCCTTTAGGGAGAATAGAAATCTGTTTTCGTTCAGTACTTCGAACTTGTCGATATTCTCGGGCATCAATTTTTCAAAATTGGCCAGGTCGTTCAAAAATTTGAAAGTTTCTTCCTTACTCTTGGATACTCTTGATTTGGGCGATTCTATAAACATATTAAGATTGTAACCATTTTGAAGGATTCTTCCTCCATTGCATTAGTGTGTTTAGTTGTTCGTCCTTGATGTAGTTGGTTTCAGATGCCTGCTCGATCAAATACTCATAATTGCTCAAAGTGTAGAGTTCCACTTTTCGTTCCGCAAAATTTAAGGTGGCAGTTTCAAAACCATAGGTAAATATGGCCAACATTCCTTTTACATTAGCACCATAGGCCTCCAAGGCATCCACGGCATTTAAGCTACTTTTTCCGGTACTAATCAAATCCTCGATTACCACGACCGTTTGGTGTGGTTCCAGGTAGCCTTCAATTTGGTTTTGCCTACCGTGGGATTTAGGTTCCGGTCGCACATAAATGAAGGGGAGTCCCAAGGCATCCGCTACCAATGCTCCCATTCCAATGGCCCCTGTAGCTACGCCCGCGATTACATCGGGTTTCCCATAATGGGACTCTACCTGTTTTGCCATTTCGTCCTTTATGAAGTTGCGAATGCTAGGATACGAAAGTAAGATTCTGTTGTCGCAATAAATAGGGGATTTCCAGCCTGAAGCCCATGTAAAAGGATTTTCGGGTTTCAATTTAATTGCATTAATTTGCAGCAGAAGCTCAGCTGTTTTTTTAGCCGTGTTTTTGTTTAAAACCATGTCGCAAATGTATAAAGTTTTTGTTAATGAACTGCCTCTGATTTTAACAAATAAACTCTCCGAAACAGCTGGTGGCGAGTATTTTCTTCTGAATCAAGAATCTATCAACAGTGCCATTAAGGCATTAAAAAAGAAAAAGCTTACTGAGGCCTACATCTATCATCCCAATTCGGAAGAAATCCTAAAAAAATTTACACAGGAAATCCCATTGGTCGTTGCTGCCGGGGGTGTGGTCACGAATCCATTGGGAAAGGTCTTGTTTATTTATAGGAACGATAAATGGGATTTGCCCAAAGGTAAGCTGGACAAGGGAGAATCCATTGAGGACTGTGCAGTAAGGGAAGTTATGGAAGAAACCGGTGTAAAGGGTTTACGAGTAGAGAATTTTCTTAGGACGACTTACCACATTTTCAAAAATAATGGCGCCATAACACTTAAGCAGGTGCATTGGTATGCTATGAAGACCGATTATTCAGGAAAACTGAAACCCGAAAAAAAGGAGGGAATCGTTAAGGTGAAATGGAAAGGACCCAAAAAGATTCAAAAGGCCTTACAGAACTCCTATGTGAACATTAAAATTTTGTTCGAAGGGGATTAGGCCAATGCTGTTCGAACTAATGGTAAACTACATCACTTTTTCAAGACCCTGTATACTGGATATCGATTATGGGCTTTTTCATAGAGCTCGGATTTCTTGAACAACCAGTCAAGTTGGGTGTACCAATTTTCTGAAAATGTCGTATCATTCTGTTTTTTAAACTCAAATTCTTGTCTTAATACCGAATCGTTTTGTAGCATTAAGAGGGCGGTATCTTCAAAAACATACGGTGAAAACCCTTCTTTTTGCTGTAATATGGTGTCAAAGAAGTTCCAGTTGAAAAAGGAATCCACTGCTTCTGGTTCCAGGGTTTCCAATAGATATCTGATGCCCTCCTGCTGTGTAGGTACCAATACATCCCCGGCTTCAAATGAAATATTTTCAACTGTGGCCAATACTTTAGTGTTGTAGTGTAGATAGTGCCCTTCATAAGGTCGGTTCCGAGTCTCAAAGCTATCAATGGTATAGGATTCCACATTTTTGACCGTATCCTTTTCGACAACACTAAACTTAATTGCGTTTGTGCTCAATAGGTCAATAACTTCTTTCCATTGTTTTTTAATTATATATGCTTCGGGGATTTGTATGGAGTCCTCTGCTTTGTAATAATCGTAATAGGTAACCTCCTTTGTTATGGGTTTTTCCCTATCGAACTTCAATCGCTTAAATCCGGTGACCCCACTAATGACCGTATCGGCTTGAAAGCCCTTAAAATCAATTTTAGAGATTTTTGTACTATCAATAACCCATTGAATTGGATAATGGTCTTTCTCTAAAAAAGCCGCGTTGGATTTGCTCTTTAATTCCTTGATCTTGGCGCCTTCAATTTCGCTTAGGGCAAGCATTTTTGTCATTAGCTCATAAGTACCTTCTACCCTTGTTTTGTACGGTTTTAACATGTGCGTTTCTACCATCATGCCCAAAGTGTTCCATAGGGTCGTATAGCCTGTGGAGTATCTGGGATGGTCCATAAATTGGGTAAAACCAACCTCTGGTGGCTTGTTGAAAACGTTCACGTAAGGTGTAATATCCCAATTATCGCTGGCCAAAGAGTCCACTAGGGCCGGCATGAACCGCTCATGGAGATAGGGACCCAATTCGCCCCCAAGTTTGTTATGTTGTGTAAACAGATGGGTCAGGGTGTATTGGTAATCTGCCCCATTGCTAACATGGTTGTCAATAAAAACATCGGGCTTTACCAAATGGAAAATATGGGCAAAAGTTCTTGCATTTTTTGTATCGGACTTAATAAAATCCCTATTTAGGTCATAATTGAGAGCATTTCCCCTAAAACCATAGGATTTAGGTCCGTTCTGATTAGCCCTGGAGGTGGAATTTCTGTTTAACGCGCCGCCAACATTGTATATGGGTATTGTTACCAAAACGGTATTTTTGGGTGGCGATAGTTTCCCGCTCGCCAAATCCCGATACAACAGCATCGTGGCATCAATGCCATCACTTTCTCCTGGATGGATTCCGTTATTGATGAATAAAACTGTTTTTTCCTTGTTTATTTTACTGAAATTGAAATCTCTATCGTTATTGTAGGTAACCAAGTGCAGCGGCCGATCACTATCCGTTTTACCAATAGTCTGGATATTTATTTCAGGAAATTCCTTCGCCAACTTCAAGTAAAAATCAATTACTTCTTCATAAGTAGGCGTTTCTGTGCCATTGGATGTTTCAAATGTAGTAGGGAGGTCTAGGGCAACATTTGTTGTCTTGGTTTCACAGGCAAGAAATATAAGGGATAAGATAGGTAGTATAAAACGCTTCTTCATAGCAAAAAACTACATCACTAATTACTATAATTCAATGGATTTCTTGCAAAAATAGCCAAAAACATCCAACTTCAGAATTAAGCTTCTTTGGTCATTTCTGCTATTTCCTCCCGGTTTATCGGTTTGTTATTATAAGTTATAACGTGGTGTGTGCTATCCTTGAAGTAACTCCATTTTTCTTTGTCAAATGGATCAATTGAAGATGTTACGATATTAATCCTTATCCTTTTTTTAATCGGTAACTTAATAAATTCTTCTAAGAATTGCCATCCATCCATAATGGGCATGTTAATATCCAAAAAAATTACCTCTGGAATATCCTCATCATGCTCGAACTTTTTTCTAATTGTATCAAAGGCTATTTTACCATCCTTATACGCTTCAATACTATCACAATCCACAACACAGCTTAGCAATTTTTTAATACCGAATATAGTTATTGGATCGTCATCTATTATGCTTATAAATTTAAATTTCCTCATTAAAAAAAATCTTAAATGTGGTTCCAACTCCGACGTTACTTTCAACTTCTATTTTACCACCCATAGCCTCAACTTGATTTTTTGTAATATAAAGTCCCATACCCCTAGCGTTTTCATGAGCATGGAAGGTTTTGTACATTCCAAAAAGCTTATTTCCATATTTCATTAGATCTATTCCCAGTCCATTATCTTTGATTGTTAATATGGAAACCAGTTTGCCTTTTTCCAAACTCAGTGAAATAACGGGTTTTCTTTCTGGGTGTTTATATTTTATCCCATTGGTAATAAAGTTCATTAAAATACTTTCCAAATATGCAGGTACTGTCTTTATGGTTTGATCTAAATGAAAATCCGATTCAATTTGCGCTTGGTTTTCGAAAATAACATTGGCCAAATTTTTCTCAACTGATTTTAATTTATCAAAAAGGTTGATTACCTTTTTTTCAACATTAATGTTGGTGTTTATCGCCAATACCTCATTAAGATTTTCAATAGTTTCTAAGAGATTACCTGATGCATTGTTGAGCATTCCCAGAATTTTTTGTTTTTCATCTTCATCGTTTTCATGTCGTAAAAAGTCAAGGAGCATCGAAAAATTAGCACTATGGGACCTAAGGTTATGAGAGACAATATGGGCAAAATTTATAATTTTTTTATTTTGCAAGGAAGTTACGTCTATGAGATTTCTTAATTCTTTTTCCTTTTGTTTTATGGATGTTATATCAACACTGATACCTATAAGTCCATTTGCCCGTCCCCTTTCATCTAGCAAGGGAATTTTGGATGTCAAAAAGGTCGTTTCGACCCCATTCTTGTCAATACTTACCACTTCTTCTCCTAGGATAGGCACTAAATCAGACATTACTTTCATATCCTGCTCCGTAAATTTCTTTGCCGTCTCAATATCATAAATGTCGAAATTATCTTTCCCAATAAGTTCTGATTCATTTTTGGCCCCTAAATAGATGCACTCCGCTTTATTGACCAATATCTTTTTGGAGTTAATATCCTTTACATAGACATTCAATGGAAGGTTATCTATTAATGTTCTTAATAGTTTTTCACTTTTCTTGATCTCATTGTTGGCTAATACCTGTTCGTCTATATCTTGGAAGGTTCCGGTGAAACCTATAAGTTTTCCTTTTTCATAGTATGGTTTTCCGGTAGCCAACACCCATTTTTCTTTTCCTGTTGCTGTAATGATCTGTAATTTTAGGCTCCATGCCCTTCCTTTTTCCTGACCTTCAAAAACGGCCATGGAAATAGCATTTCTACTATAACCCTCTTTGTAGAATTGAATACTGGTATCCAATCTGGGGACAAAACTTGAGGGTACTTCATGGATTGCCTTTGTAGTATCGCACCAAGTTATTTCGTCCTTTTGAATATCGTACTCCCATCTACCGGTTTTAGAAATTTCGGAATGTTGCTTTAACTGTACTTTTGTTTTTCTTAATTCTCGTTCATTTTCTACGGCATCAGTTACATCGTTCATCTGAATGATAGCGCCAATAATATTCTCATTCTCATCATACCAGCAAGTGTTGGACCACTTGTACCACTTAACTTGATTGGATATATCTGTATATTTTTGAATTCCAATGGGACTACATTTTCCTTCAAAGCACCCCATCAATACCTTCTTCCATTTAGAATTTAGTTCAGAAAAAACGCTAAAAAGACTATCACCTATGGTACTGGTGCTTTTCTCTCCAAAAGTAAAAAGCCATTTGTCCGAAGCATGGATGATATTAAAATCCGTATCAACAAATACTGTTAGTGTAGGTAGTTGCTTTATTAAGTACGAAGTAGATTGAATCTTTAGGCCCTTCAACATATATGTAATTTCTTACAAAAATATCGGTTGATGTTAAATTTATTTTATAAATGTTGTGAACATATGAATTTTTGTGGTATTTTCTTACAATTGGAAAAAATTAAAGGGATTTGTGGCTTGATTCCAAAATTTTTTTAAAAGAGTAAGCATTGGACTAAGTGGCAAACTTTATTTTGAAACCTTGACAGAATCAGGGACTAGGCCGGTATAATCTCCCCCGTTCCTGATTACATCCCGCACGATGGACGAGCTGATATAGGATTTTCCGGAAGAGGTTAGCAGGAATACGGTCTCAATTTCGGAAAGTTTCCGATTGGTGTGCGCAATGGCTTTTTCGAACTCAAAATCCGCCGGATTTCTTAGACCTCTTAAAATAAAACCTGCATTTACTTTTTTACAAAAATCCACGGTTAGGCCTTCATAGGTCAAAACCTTTATTTTAGGTTCGTTCACGAAGGCCTTTTCAATGAAGGTAACCCGCTCTTCGAGGGTGAACATGTACTTTTTTTCGGCATTCTTACCAATGGCTATAATAAGTTCATCAAACAACGTGATGCCACGCATGATGATGTCATGATGGCCTAGTGTAAGTGGGTCAAAAGATCCTGGAAAAATTGCGCGCCTCATAAAATGGAACTAAGATTCATTTTAAAAATACTCATTTTATTGCCTCCGCCAAAGGTTTCAAGACCCAGGAGTTTATCCTAAAACTAAAATAGTTTTCAGCCTAAGCCAACGGACTTGCCCTGAAACAGCTTATCCTAAAACCTCATTGATGGCATTTTCAAAAAGAGCTGAAAGGGATATTCCCGCCTTGGCGGCCTGTTGTGGCAGAATACTCTCCGTGGTAAGACCGGGTGTGGTATTTACTTCCAAGAGATACGGTTCATCTCCGATAAAAATAAATTCGCTTCTTGAAAATCCTTTCATTTTCAAAACCTCATAGATTTTTTTTGCCAATTTTGATACATTCGCCTCCTGTGTTTCTGAAATTCTTGCGGGTGTTATTTCCTGCGATTTACCTTCATATTTTGCCTCATAGTCAAAAAAATCATTTTCTGAGATAATCTCGGTAACCGGAAGTACCTTAGTCTTTCCCTGATATTTGATAACCCCTACGGATACCTCAGTGCCGCTCAAAAAGCCTTCAATGATTATTTCATCGTCCTCCTCATAGGCCACTTCAATCGCTTTTTTCAATTCTTCCTTTTTGTAAACCTTTGAGATTCCATAGCTACTACCGGATTTATTTGCCTTTACAAAACAGGGAAGCTTTACTTTTTCAATGATCTCATACTCATTCACGGCGTCGCCTTTGTTCAAATAAAAGGATGGGGCGCATTTAATGCCATACGGCTTTAAAACACTCAATAAATCCCTCTTGTTAAAGGTAAGTGCCGATTGGTAAAAATCGCAGGAGGTCTGTGGTATATCCAACAGTTCAAAATAGGCTTGCAAGAGTCCGTTTTCTCCTGGTGAACCATGGATGGCATTGAAAACACAATCAAAATTCACTTTATTACCGTTTATTTCGATGGAAAAATCGTGTCTGTTTACCGGGGTTTCTTCATTTTTTTCATCCACATACACCCATTTATCCTTGAATATATGAATGGGAAAACAGTTGAATTTTTCCTTGTCCAAATAACCGTAGACCACGTTGCCGCTCTTCAAGGAAATCTTGTATTCACTTGAATACCCGCCCATAATAATCGCTATATTTTTCTTCATGGATGAAATAGAAGTTTAGGCTACAAAGATGGATTATTCCCATAAAAGAAAAAAGACCAGTATGCCGGCGAGTGCCAATTATTTATCAAAAATGATGTACCCTATTTGTAAAACGGCATTTACTATATTTGTACCAATTTAAAAATACATGAGAAATTTTTTAAGGTTTTTAAAGAGCAAAACTTTCCTGATACAAATAGGCCTCGCCTTAGGTATCTTGTTGATACTGATCTTTTTGGTTTTAAGATGGCTTAACAGTACCACCAACCATGGGGAATTTGTAGAAGTACCGGATTTTTCAAAACTATCGGTAATGGAAATGCGCCAAAAAGTGGAAAGTGCCGGTTTGCGCTATGAAGTTGTGGACTCGGCCAATTATAATCCAGATTATCCAAGATTTTCGATTATTGAGCAAAATCCATCCGCCGGTACCAAGGTCAAAAGCAATAGAAAGATATACTTTACGGTAAATCCGTCCGGATATAAAAAGGTGACCGTGCCCAAAATTATCCAAGTAACCAAGCGAAACGCATCGTCCATGTTAAAAGCCGTTGGTCTGGATGTCCAACGTGTAACCTATATAGACCAATTGGGAAAGGATATGGTCTACTACATAAAATATAAGGGAAAGGATATCAAGCCAGGGGATAAGCTGCCCAAAACCTCTAAAATTGAGTTGATTTGCGGTAACGGCAACGTGCCGGGAAGTGTTGTCATTGAGGATGATCCGGAATAATTATGACTTCAATAGTAAATTCGGAGCAAGAGGATAACGACGATCTTTTTGAGCATTACAAGTTTGTAGCCTCCAAGGGACAAGATCCATTGAGGGTGGATAAATTCTTGATGAACTTTGTTGAAAACGCCACCCGAAACAAGATACAGCAAGCCGCCAAGGACGGCCATGTTTGGGTAAACGATGCGATTGTAAAAAGTAACTATAAGGTAAAAGCAGGGGATGAGGTAAAGGTACTTTTTGAACATCCGCCCCATGAATTTTTATTGGTGCCGGAAAATATTCCCTTGGATATTGTCTATGAGGACGATATCCTTTTGGTGGTGAACAAGCCCGCGGGCATGGTGGTACATCCTGGGCACGGGAATTATTCCGGTACACTTATAAATGCCCTGATCTATCATTTTGAAAACTTACCCACAAATAGCAGCGAGAGACCGGGGTTGGTCCATAGGATCGACAAGGACACTTCAGGGCTATTGGTAATCGCCAAGACCGAAACGGCCATGACCCATTTGGCAAAACAGTTTTTTGACAAGACCTCTGAGCGGGAATACATCGCATTGGTATGGGGAAATGTGGAGGATGATGAAGGAACGATTCGTGGAAATATTGGCAGGAATCCCAAAAACCGACTCCAGATGCACGTTTTTCCTGATGGTTCCGATGGCAAGGAGGCAATCACCCACTATAAGGTGTTGGAACGTCTTGGCTATGTAACCTTGGTATCCTGCAAATTGGAGACCGGTAGGACCCATCAAATAAGGGTCCATATGAAGTACATAGGCCATACCCTCTTTAACGACGAGCGCTACGGGGGCGACAAAATCATGAAAGGGACCACCTTTACCAAGTATAAACAGTTTGTAGAAAATGCCTTTAAGGTTTTACCCAGACAGGCACTACATGCCAAAACATTGGGATTTGTCCATCCGGTGACGGGCCAGCAAATGCGCTTTGATTCCGTTATCCCTGAGGATATGCAGACGTGCATAGAAAAGTGGCGCAGCTACGCTAAATCCGGTTTATAGAGTAAGTCGATAGGACTATCAAAACTCTTTTTTGATATCGGTTTTTGAACGGACAAAAATCACATATTTTTGAAGCTGAGAAATTGATGTTTGCCATCGGAAACAACAGAAACAAATGAAACCCTCATCGAGGGATTTGTTGTGGAAAGTAAAATATCTATACGTAATTAAGTGTTTGAAAATCAATTTATTTACCTAATTTTAAACTTATGAAGATAGTAATATCTCCTGCAAAATCACTGGATTTTGAAAGTACCTTGCCTACCGATAGATTTTCCCAACCCTATTTTTTAAAGCAAGCCCAGCAGCTGAATAAAGTGCTGGCCAAGAAAAAACCTAAGGTCCTGTCAGAATTGATGTCAATTTCCGATAATCTGGCCCAATTGAACTGGGAGCGCAATCAAAATTTTTCCGTTCCCTTCACCAAAGAAAATGCTAGACCAGCAGTATTTGCCTTCAATGGTGATGTGTATCAAGGGCTGGATGCGTATACCATCCGGGATGAAAAGCTTGATGACCTACAGAATACCCTACGCATATTATCCGGACTCTATGGTATTCTCAAACCCCTCGATTTAATTCAGCCGTACCGATTGGAAATGGGTACCTCCTTAAAAGTAGGTAGGAAAAAGAACCTCTATGATTTTTGGAAAAAGGAGGTTACGGAACACTTGAACAATGAATTGGAAGATGGGGAGCTGTTCGTGAATCTGGCCAGCAACGAATATTTTAGCGTACTGGACACCAAGAAGTTAAAAGTTCCTGTCATCAGTCCCGTTTTTAAGGATTGGAAAAACGATAAATTAAAGGTCATAAGCTTTTTTGCCAAAAAAGCCCGTGGTTCCATGGTTCGTTATATTCTGGACTCCAAGGCATCGACTCTAGAAGATATCAAAGGATTCGATTTGGATGATTATCAATTCAGTCAGGAACATACAGTTAAGGAAAACGAACCTGTCTTTATCCGGTAATAATATATTTTCCTTCTTTTCGTTCTGCTAGTATAGTTTATTCTTACTCTAAAAAAAATGAAAAGGCTCCTACTGGTTTTCGCTATATTTTCCGCAGTCCTTTTATCATGTACCGATCGCGACGATGATGTGAACAAGGTAAACATCCGTATAAAGAACGATACGGATTTCAATTTCAGCGAAGTCAGGGTGACCGAAAAGGATACGATTTACGAAAATGTACTGGCAGGTGAATTCTCAGAATATTATGCTTTTGATTCGGCTCCGGAAGAAATGGGCTTGACCATTGTGTCAGATTCAGCAACTTTCGAATATACCCCTAGGGTTCTCATTATAGATTCATTGCCAGTAGGCTTTTATACCTACGAATTGGGTCTTGATGATGAAAACCAAATTGATTTTAACTTTAGGATAGACTATTAAACCTATTTCTTCTTCCCGACTTTAATTTTCTCCTCAACGGAGGGTTTTCTCTTTATTTTTCTAGGTCTTCTTGCCCCGTATGAATTATTGGCAATTTTTCCGCGCTTTGTTTTTTTGTCCCCTTTTCCCATATCATTTTCGTTTTTATTGGCAAAGCCAACGGTTATTGTACCCAGATGTTTAACTCAAGATTAAAAGTTCGTTTCCATCGAACGCCTTGCGGACGTGCTCCAAGGAACTTTACTTATTTATAAAATTTAAAACTCCTGTTGTGCTTCCACGCACATGGATGCCTAGCTCCAAATGTTTTTGGTCGCTTAGGCCAGAAATGGTATTACTTCCTAAAGTTACAAAATTGGAGTTAAACGCCTATTTCAATAGATTTGGCTTCCTAATCTCAATATCCAATAGTTTGTTTCTACATACACATCCCTATGAACCTTTTCTTTTTGAAGGCGTAAAAAAATTGATCGTTGGTACCCTACCGCCACCAAGATTCACTACAGGAGCCCTAAGGGAGGGCGATGTGAATTTCTGTTATGGAAGCAGAGATGGACAGTTATGGCCTATTTTGAACGAAATCTTTAAACTGGACCTACTTTTTGAAACCTCTGAAAGGGCTATTGTGCAACGAAAGGAATTTTTGATCAGGAACAGAATAGGGATTTGTGATATTGTTGCATCGGCGGAACGAGAAAAAGTAGATGCCTCTGATTTGGGAATGCAAAATATCAAACTTAGAAACCTTCTCTTTTATTTGGAAAAATATCCTACCGTGGAAACATTGCTATTCACGGGGGGCAACAGTAAGAACGGCCCGGAGTACTTTTTTAGAAAACACTTGAAGGACCATGGATTGCAATTGAAGTTGAAATCGAATGAAGTTCCAAGGATACATGAATTTGTGCATCCTAAAACCAACAATGCAATTAAAACGGTATCCTTGATCGCACCATCCGGCGCTGCAAATCGCGCAGTGGGCAGTATTCCAGAATACAAAGAAATGAAAGCGGCCAACCCCAATTTTAATACAGTAGATTTTAGGGTGCTCCAGTACGCCAAACATTTCTAAACCCTTAAAACTAAAAAGAGCCTTGCTTTTGCGGCAAGACTCTTTTACGAGAACACTATATGAAAATGAAAAAATTATTTACTTGATTACGATGTAAAATTAAGTCGGTTTTTTGGCTTGGATTAATTATTGTTGTCAAAACTGTTGTTTTTGTGGTGAAGGAAATCTATTTTGTTATTTAAGCATTTTCGTGCTTTCAATTTCCATAGAATATCGATCTTTATGGATGTAGGAAGGAGGGAAGGCAATCTTATTAATTGAAAAAATTATTTGAAATATGCAGCAGTCGGAAAGATTGGAAGAATTTAAAAAATCCGTTGAAAATAAGTTCAATGTTTACAATAGTCTATTTCTAAATTTGCCATACAGTAATATCGATAATGTGGGCATGTTGATTCCTTTACTGATGGACCAATCTGAAAAAGGTCTAAAACAGGGCCTTAACCCAAGGGAAATATTGGATATGTTCTTCGAAAAGTTCGGTAGTTTGGAAACGGAAAAGGAAAAAATCGATTTTATGTTCCGTGTAATCCAGTATGTGGAACGCCAAGTAGTACTGTACGACAGTGTGGAGGATGCCGCTTTTCCAAAATTGCACAAACATTCCAGTTCATTGTCCTTGAAGGATTATTTTCAATTGGTGGAACGCAATGGGGCCTGGGACCAAATTGGTGAAAAACTGGATAATTTTAGTGCGCGCATTGTATTGACGGCGCACCCTACCCAATTTTACACACCGGCGGTTCTTGATATCATTACAAATTTACGGACGCTGATTCTCGAGGATCGTATCGATGAAATCGATGTGGCCTTACAACAATTGGGCCTTACCTCTTTGATAAATGCAAAAAAACCTACCCCGTTGGATGAGGCCAAGAACATTATTTACACCTTGAGACATGTGTATTATGATGCCATAGGTGACCTTTATTCCTATATAAAGGGAAGTACAGGTTCAAAGAAGTTCGAGAACCACAATATAGTAAAACTCGGGTTTTGGCCTGGGGGCGACAGGGACGGTAATCCCTTTGTAACCGCGGAAATTACCAAGGATGTCATGAACGAACTTCGTTTAAACTTAATGAAGTGCTACTATAATGACCTAAAGCGATTGCAGCATAAATTGACGTTTAAAGCCGTCCAAGATCCCTTGAACCAACTACGTTCCAATCTCTATACGGCCATGTTCGATAGTACCAAGGATGTTGGTTATGATGAAATTATAAATCCATTGATCCAAATACGCGAAGCCTTGATCGACAAGTACAACAGTTTGTATTTAAAGGACTTGGATAAGTTCATCGATAAGGTAAAAATCTTTAAGACCCATTTTGCGACCATTGATATCCGTCAAGATCACAGCATGCACACCAAGGTAATGACAGAAGTGCTGAAACAAAAAGAATTTATTAAAGAGGACTTGAACGAATTGTCCGAAGATGAACTGGTCAGGATTTTGCTTTATGAGAATTTTGAACTTTCGGCAAAGGATTTCTCCGAGGATATCGTAAAGGATACCATAGTCAATATTTCCCAATTGAAGACGATTCAGGAAAAAAATGGGGAGGAAGGATGCAATAGATATATCATAAGCAACTCCGAGGATATTTTCAGTGTGCTGTTTGTTTATGGATTATTCAGATGGTGCGGTTGGGCCGATAGAAAAATAACCTTTGATATCGTACCCTTATTTGAGACCATGTCAGGTATGGACAATTCCGAAACCACCATGCAGAAGTTGTTCGGTTTGAAGAAATACCGGGAACATGTTGCCAACAGGGGAGACAAGCAGACCATTATGCTTGGATTTTCAGATGGAACCAAGGACGGTGGTTACCTCAAGGCAAACTGGTCCATCTTAAAAACCAAAGAGTCTTTGTCAGGGGTCTGTGAAGAAAATGGTGTGGATGCCATTTTCTTTGATGGTAGGGGAGGTCCACCGGCTAGGGGTGGTGGTAAGACGCATCGTTTTTATGCGGCACAGACCAGCAAAGTGGCCAATAATGAAATTCAATTGACGATCCAAGGGCAGACGATCACCAGTACCTATGGCACCAAGGAGCAGTTTATTTATAACAGCGAACAATTGTTGACGGCCGGACTTTCCAATTCCATTCTAGGTAAGGAGATTACGATTTCCGATGCATCCAGGGCCTTGATCGAGGAACTTTCCGATTTGAGCTTTGAGAAGTACGACGCCTTAAAGCACCATGATAAATTCATGCCTTATCTGGAAAACATGAGTACCTTGAAATACTATACAAAGGCCAATATTGGGAGTAGGCCGGGCAAACGTGGGAACAAGGCAAAATTGGAACTGTCAGATTTAAGGGCGATTTCCTTTGTGGGTTCTTGGAGCCAATTGAAACAGAATGTTCCCGGATATTTTGGAATAGGTACGGCCCTTAAAAAATTGGAAGATGAAGGCCGATTCGATGAGGCCAAAAAACTATATGACGAGGTCCCATTTTTTCAGGCGTTGATGATGAACAGTATGATGAGCCTTTCCAAGTGTTATTTTGAACTGACAAGCTACATGAAGGAGGATAAGGAATATGGGGCTTTTTGGGAGATTTTATTGCAGGAGTACGAGCTTTCCAAAAAGATGCTATTGCAACTTTCCGGTATGGAAGTCCTCATGGAGAAGGAGGCCATATCCAGGGAATCCATAAAAATCAGGGAAGATATCGTATTGCCATTATTGGTCATCCAGCAATATGCGCTTCAGAAAATAAGCCAAGGGGCGGAGCAAAAGGAACTCTATGAAAAGATTGTAACCCGGTCACTTTACGGGAATATCAACGCGAGTAGGAATTCTGCATAAAACTAGGTTTAAATTCATAATACAAAATCCCGGCATAGCAGCCGGGATTTTGTATTATGATTATTCAGACAATTATTTTTTGTTCTGCTGGTCTTTTATTGTCTTTTCTTCGATATCGAATTTATTGGTATCGATTCTTGTATTGCCAGTCGGATTTGTAGGATTTTCCTGTTCCTTTGTTCGTTTAAATTTTCTTTTATCCTTAATTATTCCCATATTTTTTGTTTTCTTGATTCAACTAAAAGATAATAAATATGGGTCGAGAACTCCGTTAATGCCCCATTAAACCTTTGTTATTGGATGTTAAAGTCTTGAGAAATAGGTTCTAATTCAATTGGATAATAATTATTATTTCTCCTAATATGGTACAAATTTGTATCTTATTCTTTAGAACGACCAAATAGTCATCATTGCTTTCCATTTTTTTTGAATCTAGTTGTTTTGGAATTACTTGAATTGTTTACTAGTCTTTGAACCAGTATCTTATAACTTTTATATGAAATATCTATTTATCTTTTTCCTATTGATTTCAGGTTTCTTACAATCACAACGGCGCTCATCCGATAAAATACATATAGAGGGTATTATACTGGACGGATTTGGCTCTCCTATAAAAAGGGCCATTCTTTATAAGGATTCGGTTAAGACTTTTGTCCAAACCAATAAAAAGGGTGTTTTCAAAACAAAGATTTCAAATCAAACCAAAACGCTTTCTATATATTCAACTGAGCATGGAATGGCTACCCTGTTTTATGATGGGGAAGAGCGTGTAGAATTTGTTTTTCCCAAGGAGCATATTGTCTTAACGGAGCGTCAATTGGAGGATTTAGGATTCAATACTACCGCTTATAGAAAGGGAACCATTGACCCTTCAAGATTTGAGGATTATGCAGACATCTACCAATTGATAAGGGAAATGTTCACGGGTATAGTGGTCAATGGATCGGATATTGTCGTTAGGGGTAAAGGTTCTTTTGGGGATACTACACCGTTGTTTTTGGTAGATGATAGTTTTGTGCAAAGCATATCCTTTATAAATCCAGCGGAAGTCAAATCCATAAAATTATTGAAAGGTGAAGATGCGACGTTATATGGCTCAAGGGGAGCCAATGGTGTATTTCTAATATATTTAAAAAAATAGCCGTTAATTCATGGGTGTGCTCAACAGCGCATAAAAGGCTTGAATTCCGTAGGCAATCTGACCGATTTTTAGATTTTCGTTGGGACTGTGTTGGTTGTTATCAGGATTCACCAAGGGCACTAGGAATGCGGGAATCTGAAGTTCGTTCACAAAAGGGGCAATGGGTACCGTTCCCCCCATGATTCTGATCTGCACTACATCCTGTTCAAAAGTGTCCTTTAAGGTGTTTACAATGTGGTTTCCATAAGGATCGCTCAAATCTGTGCGAAAGGCATCGGTAACGGAACCTTCGGTTACCATGATTACTTTTTCATGCTTTAAACGTTCTTCCTTCGTTGGTACCGTGTCCGTTACGTAAAAACCTTGATCCCTGATAAAATCCTTCACCAATTTTTTGAGTCGGTTTCCATCCGATTCCGGTACCAATCTCAAATCCAATTCCACCGTGGCCAATGCTGGTACTATGGTCCGCGCTTCGGCACCTACCCAACCGGAGCCCAGTCCTCGGATGTTCAAACTAGGATATTGTAAGGATTCTTGGTAGAATGCCCCCACTTTATCGGCAGAATTAAATTGAAGTCTTTCTCTAATTTCGGTATCATTATCCGGAACACTTTTTAAAATAGTCTGGGTGTCTTCGTCCAAAACTATCCCATCGTAATATCCCGGGATGATGACCCTACCTGCGTCGTCCTTAAAGGAAGCCAATAATTTGGAGAGTATAAAACCCGGGTTTGGGGCATAATTCCCATAATGCCCGCTATGCTGCGGATGAATTGGGCCAAATGCTGTAAGTGACAAGGTGGTGATACCTCGGCATCCATAAACCACCGTAGGTCTGCCCGATGCGTGTACCGGCCCATCATTTATTACCAGAAAATCGGCCTCCAAAAGTTCGCGATAGGTTTTCACCGCTTTTGGTAAAGGGGCACTACTTTTTTCCTCCTCACTATCCAATATCACCTTTACGTTAAAAGGAAGGGTAACACCATTTTCCTTTAACAGGTCTATCGTATTCAAAAACATTACAATTGGCCCTTTGTCATCTGAAGTGGAACGGCCAAAAAGGCGCCAGTCGTAATTGATATCGGTATCCAAGGCATCAAAGGATTCTTTCTGCCATTGCCCTTCCTTATTGGACATTAATTCCAGAACGTAGGGGTTTTTCTGATTCCATTTGGACGCATCAACGGATTGGCCGTCAAAATGCATGTAAAAAAGTATGGTGGGTTTGGCATCGTCCATGGGGAGCGCTGCGAAGAATAGGGGCAGTCCTTCCGTTTCTAGAATACTCGTATTAAAACCACGGGCATTGAATTTATTCCGAAGCCAAATAATGTTATTATCTATATCTTCCGGATTTAGGGCATCATTGGGTAGGGCCACAAAATCCTTTAGTTCATCGATGGTTTTACGCACCTGGGATTTTAATTTGATGGAATCCTGCCCCAGAATATTGGTTATGGTGGCAATGAAAAATACGAAGGTTATAACGCTTCTTATCATATAGTAGTAGCTGACTAATTGAAAAAGTGAAGCCTAAAGATAGGGCTACCAATTGAAATGAAACTACTTTTTTAGTAGAGAAAGTACAATTTTCCGAAGCAACAATACATAAGGAAAACCATGTAAAAGTACATCGAACCAATCCATAATTGCCATTCCTTTGGCCCCTCCCAGTATCCACCGTATTTTGCCCCAAAGATGTGGTTCAGGAAAAAAGGGGGCCAGGCCAAGGGTCAAACATAAGAGTATAATGACCCGCCAATCGTTTATGAAGCTCATCGTATTTTATGTATAAAACTATGGATATTTCCTGTGCCATTTTCCGTTAGGAATTTAATAAAGGCCGACCCAATAATCGCTCCCTTGGCCTTGCGAGTGGCCTTTTCAAATGTTTCGGCATCCTTGATGCCAAAGCCTACAATTTGTGGATTAGCGAGCTTAAGCGCAGCTATCCGCTCAAAATAAGCTTCTTGTTCTTTACCAAATCCGGATTTTGAACCCGTAACACTTGCGGAACTTACCATATAGATAAACCCTTTGGAGGCTTTGTCAATTTGGCGGATTCTATCGTCGCTCGTTTGCGGGGTAATGAGAAACGTATTCAACAATCCATATTTTTCAAAAATCGCTTTGTAATCGGAATCATAGACATCCAAAGGTAAATCGGGCAAAATGAGTCCGTCGATACCAATTTCCTGGCATTTCTTGCAAAATTTCTCAACGCCATATTGAAGTACCGGGTTAAAATAGCCCATGATGATAAGGGGTATGGACACAGTTTTTCTTATATCCTTTAATTGATCGAACAGAACATCCGTTGTCATTCCGTTGTTTAAAGCTGCGGTGGAGCTCTCCTGGATAGTGGGTCCGTCCGCCAACGGATCGCTGAACGGTAGACCAATTTCTATCATGTCCACGCCGTTCTTTTCCAAATCCTCGATGATTTCTACTGTATCGTCTAGCGCTGGATATCCAGCGGTAAAATAGATGGACAATAGTTTCTTGTCTTCCCTTAATTTTTGTTGTATTCTGTTCATGAATAAGAGATATGAGATGCTAGAAATGATATGTTAGCTTTGTGGATATTGTTTGACCGGCATTATGGGTCTTACTTCTAATATCTTATGTCTAACATCTATATTTTAAAATAATCTATATACGTCTGTAAATCCTTATCGCCCCTTCCGGATAAACTCATGACTACCACATCGTCCGGCTTGAATTTTTTGTGCTGAAAAATGGCAAATGCATGCCCGGATTCGATGGCAGGAATGATTCCTTCCAATTGCGAGAGTTCCAGACCTGCCGTCATAGCCTCGTCATCGGTGGCGGAATAAAATTCCGCCCTCCCCGATACATACAAATGCGAATGCATGGGGCCAACCCCGGGATAGTCCAGACCTGCTGATATGGAATAGGGCTCCGTAATCTGACCATCCGCGGTCTGCATGAGCATGGTCTTACAACCATGTATAATCCCGATTTTCCCCAAGGCCGATGTAGCGGCACTTTCCCCGGAATCGATACCCTTTCCGGCCGCCTCTACGGCAATAATGCCTACTTCAGGTTCATCCAAAAAGTGGTAATAGGTCCCGGCGGCATTACTGCCACCACCTATACAAGCTACCACATAATCCGGGTTTTCCCGGCCTTCCTTTTCCTTTAACTGCCATTTTATTTCTTCGGAAATAACCGATTGGAAACGGGTTACCATGTCTGGGTAGGGGTGTGGCCCAATGGCCGATCCAATAATGTAATGGGTATCCACGGGGTTGTTGATCCAGTCGCGAATGGCCTCGTTCGTGGCATCCTTCAAGGTCTTGCTCCCGGAAGTAGCCGGTCTAACTTCGGCGCCGAGCATTTTCATACGGGCCACGTTGGGAGCTTGCCTGGCAATGTCGATTTCGCCCATATATACCACACAGTGTATACCCATTAGGGCACAAACGGTTGCCGTGGCCACACCGTGTTGCCCCGCTCCCGTTTCCGCAATAATACGGGTCTTTCCCAGTCTTTTGGCCATCAATATCTGGCCAACGGTATTGTTCACTTTATGGGCCCCGGTATGGTTGAGGTCCTCTCGTTTTAGGTAGATTTTTGCACCATGCTTCTCCGAAAGTCTTTTGGCAAGATATAATGGTGAGGGCCGCCCCACATAATCCTTTAAGAGCTGATGGAATTCTTTTTGAAAGGATTCCTCGTTCATGATTTCCAAATATTTTTGGCGTAGTTCTTCTACGTTGGGGTATAACATTTCGGGGATGAACGCGCCTCCAAATTCTCCGTAATAGCCTTTTTCATTTACGTGAAACTTCCCTCCGCTCCCAAATAGGGAATCATATCCAGATTTTTTCATGAGCTAATTTTTATTTCTTTTTTGCCTAATGCCTAACGCCTTTATAAATTCCTCTAATTTCTCAATATTTTTCAACCCTGGCCTGTCCTCGAATTTGCTGTTTACGTCAAGGACATGACAATATTTTGACTCGGGTGTTTGCAAAAACTTTTTAATTTCTTCCACATTTTCCGGCCCAATCCCTCCACTTAAAAAATAGGGTTTTTGGGATGGATAGTTTTTCAATAAAGACCAGTCAAAAGTATACCCGTTTCCGCCCGGAAGTTTTCCTTTGGTGTCAAATAAAAAATAATCGCAAACCTCTTCATATTCTTTTAGAACTGAAAAGTCAAACTTCTCTTTTACCGAAAAAACCTTGATACACCTGACAGGTTTTAAAAACCTGTCAGGTCTTCCGGTGTATTCTACAAGCTCCTTACAATATTCCGGGGTCTCATTTCCATGCAATTGCACCCCTTGAAGGTCATACTTTTCAATTTGGTCCAAAACATAGGATATATCCGCATCTACAAACACCCCAATTTTTTCTATGTCCGGTGGTATAGCTTTGATTTCCCCATCAAAATATCTCGCCGATGGTTCCCAGAATATGAATCCCAGATAATCGGGTCGTAAGGTGGCAACCTCCATAGGATTGTATTTCATACCGCAAATTTTAAGCCCCACCCCGGCCCTCCCCAAAGGGGAGGAAGTTTTGCTTGTGTTGTATTTGCTGGTATCCATATTTTTGTGATTCTCTTTCATTGAAGGATTTAGAGGAGGCTTTTTATAAACATTTCGGCACTCTTTCCTGGATTATCGGTCTTCATAAAATTTTCACCGATTAAAAAACCTTGGTATCCAAACTCCTTTAACGTTTTTATTGCTTCGATGGAGCTAATGCCACTTTCCGAAACCTTTACAAAGTCATCAGGTATCAATACCGATAGTGCCTTGCTTGTTTCCAAACTAACTTCAAATGTTTTTAGATTTCTGTTGTTGACCCCCAACATGTCCAAACTGGGCATGACCGATTTCTCCAATTCCTCCTGGTCATGCACTTCCAAAAGGACCTCGAGCCCTAGGGACTTGGCAAATTCGGATAGGTTCTTGATTTCTTCTCTTGAGAGAACGGCGGCAATCAATAAAATAACATCGGCACCATAGGCCTTGGCCTCCATGAGCTGATATTCATCGATAATAAATTCCTTCCGCAAGAGCGGGATATCCACCGAGGCCCTGGCCAACAAAAGATCCTCAATAGAACCTCCAAAATATTTTATATCCGTTAGTACGCTCATTCCGCACACACCAGCCCTTTGATAACCTTGTGCTACTTGTCCCACATTGGTATTCTGGTTGATGGTGGATTTTGAAGGAGAACGTCTTTTGTGTTCCGCTATAATACCGGTTTCACTGTTACGTAAAGCTTCAGCCAAAGAATTGCAGTTTCTATCAAAAAGAACCGATTTTTCAAACTGTGCTTTAGGTAGTACCGATTTTTTCAAAGCGACTTCCTTGCGTTTATCCGCCACTATTTTATCCAGAATATTCATTAATACATTTTTGATACATGGTTTAAAAATCGATTAGAAAAGTATATATTTTAACATCTAACATCTAACATCTAACATCTAACATCTAACATCTAACATCTAGCATCGGCTTATTTCCTGTAATTTCTTTAATGCCGATAGTCCTTTGCCACTTTTTAGGGATTCCATGGCCAATTCAAATCCCTGTTTTGGGGATACCCCATTGACCGTACTTATAGCGATTCCCGCATTGGCACATACCACATTGTTTTGTGCTTCCGTTCCCTTGCCGTTTAGAACGTTCAAAAATATTTGTGCCGATTCCGGTATGTCCTCGCCTCCTTCAATTTCCGTGGCTTTCACTTCAGATACACCAAAGTCCGAAGGCTTTAGAATATTCTCGGAACCATTTGATATGGTCTTTGTTTCGCCGGTCAGGCTTATTTCATCATACCCATCCAAGGCATGTAAAACCGTAAAGTTCTTGTCAGTATTTTGATATAGATAGCCGTACATTCTAGCCAATTCCAAATTGAATACCCCCACCATTTGGTTCTTTGGAAAGGCCGGATTTACCATGGGCCCCAACATGTTGAAAAAGGTCTTTACCGCCAATTCCCTTCGAATTGGCGCAACATTTTTCATGGCCGGATGAAAGAGTGGTGCATGAAGCACACAGATTCCGGCCTCATCGATGGATCTTCGAAGGAAGTCGGGCTCGTTACTGAATTTGATGCCCAAGAATTCCATGACATTGCTGCTACCGCATTTAGAAGAAACCCCATAATTTCCATGTTTGGTCACTTTTACACCGGCTCCAGCGGTAACGAAGGAGGCCAAAGTGGAAATATTGAACGTGTCCTTGCCATCTCCTCCGGTTCCACAAAGATCGATCGGGTTGTATTCTGATAAATCGACGGCCAAACAAAGGTCCAGCAGCGCATCACGGAATCCCTCCAACTCTTCAATAGTGACGCTTCGCATCATGTACACTGTCAGAAAGGCCGCGATCTGACTGGTGTTGTAATCGCCCTTGGCGATGTTGACCAATATTTGCTTGGCATCCTCTTTTTCAAGGATTTCGTGATTGATGAGTCTATTTAGTGTTTCTTTCATAAGCCCCTCCCAACCCTCCCCAAGGGGGAGGGCTTTTTTTATTGTTTTATGTTGGTTAGACCTGTCAGGTTTTTAAAACCTGACAGGTCTAAAAATCTTATTTCTTTTTCTGGCCGTTTAACCAGTTTTCTAATATCTTCTTTCCGTTTGGAGTTAAAACCGACTCTGGGTGGAACTGTACCGCCCTGATATCGTAAACCTTATGTCTTAGGGACATAATTTGTCCAGTTTCATCAAGGGAGGTTGCTTCCAAACATTCGGGTAATTTAGGGTTCACCACCCAAGAATGATACCTTCCTATTTCTATTTCCGTTTCAAGTCCATCGAAAATATAGTCATCAACAATAATATTTATTTTAGTAGCCACTCCATGGTAAACCTGGTCCAAATTTATAAGGGATCCCCCATAAACCTCCCCTATAGCCTGTTGACCTAGGCATACCCCAAAAATCCGTTTGGAGGGGCCATATTTTTCAATAATGGGTTTTAATAGCCCTGCTTCATCCGGGATACCCGGACCGGGTGAAAGTACTATTTCCTGATAGTTATCCACTTCCTCCAAGCTAAGTTGGTCATTTCTTTTTACGATTACTTCGCGGCCCAAATCCTCAAGATAGTGTACAAGGTTGAAGGTAAAACTATCGTAATTGTCTATCATTAAAATCTTCCGTGCCATTTAGATAGTTTCAGCAATTTCTAGGGCCTTGTTTAATGCGCCCAATTTGTTATAGGTTTCTTGAAGTTCATCATTTGCATCGGATGCGGCTACGAGCCCTGCACCGGCTTGGAAATGAAGTTCATGGTTTTTACTGAGGAAGGTTCTGATCATAATGGCGTGGTTAAAGTTTCCGTTAAAATCCATAAAACCAATGGCTCCGCCGTAATAACACCGACTGGTTTTTTCATACTTTTCTATCAGTTGCATGGCCATATGTTTTGGCGCACCGCTCAAAGTGCCGGCCGGAAAGGTATCGGCAACTATTTTCAACGTTGAAATATCCGGTTTTTTCATCCCAGTTACCTTTGAAACCAAATGGATTACATGTGAAAAATATTGTACTTCCCGGTAGGTGTCTACTTGGACCAAGTTTCCATTTCTGCTCAAGTCATTTCTGGCCAAATCCACTAACATGACATGTTCACTGTTCTCCTTATCATCCTGGGCTAATTTTTTGGCGAGTTCCGCATCCTTTTCGTCGTTTCCGGTACGTTTGTAGGTACCGGCAATGGGATGTATCTCGGCCTTTCCCTCCTTAACAATAAGTTGGGCTTCAGGGGAGCTTCCAAAAATCTTGAAATCGCCATAATCAAAAAAGAACAGATAGGGTGAAGGGTTTATAGAGCGTAAAGCCCTGTAAACGTTAAACTCGTCCCCTTTGAATTTTTGGGAGAACCTTCTGGAAAGTACCAACTGAAAAACATCGCCCCGTTTACAATGCTTTTTGGCCAGTTCCACATGTTCCTTGTACTCTTCATCCTTCAGGTTGGTTTTGGCATCGCCTTCCTTGGAAAAATTATAGGATGCAAATGTGCGAACGTTCAATAGTCTCTCAATCTCGGCAATGTTGTTTTCGGATTCAAAACAGTGGGCAAAGATGTAGGCCTCGTTCTTAAAATGGTTGATGGCGATTACATTCTTGTAAACGGCATAAAAAATATCCGGAATTTCAACGGAATCTGGTTTTTTGGAAATTTCAACATCCTCAAAATAGCGAACGGCGTCGTAGGCCATAAAACCAAAAAGACCGTTTGTAATGAACTTAAAATCCTGTTTTGTGGTGTTGAAACTTTTTGCGAATGTGTCCATTTCATGGATGACATCCACATGGGCATCGATTTCAACCTTTTCCTTGGAACCATCTGGAAACTCTTTTGAAATACATTCATTTTGAACCTTGATGGAAGCAATGGGATTACAGCAGATATAGGAAAAACTGTTATCGTTGGCATGATAGTCGCTACTTTCCAGCAAGATGCTGTTGGGAAACTTATCCCTTATTTTTAAGTAGACGCTTACGGGGGTTATGGTATCCGCAAGAATTTTTTTTGAGAATGTCTGAATTTTAAATGACATGATACGATTGAAAATTAAAAAAGGCCTGTCGTGATGACAAGCCTCTATATTTTTTACATGGAGAACCAGCTCACGAATACCGTCGTAAGTTGTTCCACCACCAGATATTTTTTGTTACTAACATGGGTGTAAATATAGAAAGGAAAATGAAAGTCTCAAATTTTCTTTAAAAAAAATCCCTCAAGAAAAACTTCCCAAGAGATTTTAATATAAAATAGGTGTCTTACATTTTATAAGGCCAAGTCAACAACCAAATCAAACTCATCGTAAATTGCCTTGTCTCCCAGATTGTCAAAAAAGCTTCCGGAACCATAACGAACGTCATACTTTGCCCTGTCTACCTTTAGGGTAGCGGTGGCCTTATTTTCGTAAATAGAAACCACAAAGGTTACAGGATTTGTCTTTCCTTTGATGGTCAAGTCTCCCTTCACGGAATAGGAGTTCTTGTTCATGGATTCTGCGGAAGTGATTACCAAATTTGCGGTGGGGTGGTTTTCAACACCAAAGAAATCGTCAGATTTTAAGTGTCCTTCCAATTTTTCCTTTCCTTCACCTGCGGCCATGTCCAAGTTGGTAATGGAAGTCATATCCACCACAAACTCACCGCCCGTTAGTTTGTTGCCGTCCATTTCCAAATGGCCGGATTTAAGGTTGATCGTTCCTTCGTGGGAACCGGTCACTTTATACCCTTTCCAAGTAATTTTACTTTCGCTAACGTTCACTTCTTTCTTCTCTCCGTCGATTGGGGAGTTGGCCGTTGCGGAAAATCCGAATACTAGAGCCAATCCAATGCTTAAAACTGATTTTTTCATGTTTCTAATTTAAATGTTTGAATACTAATTTTTGTTTATAAATGGGTGAATAATCTTTCTTTTGGGTAACGAACTTTTGGTAGGTGCTGGGTTTCATCGGATGACGCCCTGTAGCCAATGGCCAATACGACCGAAGCATTTAGGTTGGCTTCCTTCAGCCCCAATATTTCATTGTACTTTTCATTCTCAAAACCTTCAATGGGGCAAGTATCAATTTTCATGGAGGCGGCCACGGTCATTAAATTACCAAGGGCCAAATATACCTGCCTGGCCGTCCAGCTATTTTTGTGTTCATTGGGGAGTCCCATTAGTTTTGACTTCATAAAATCCGAATACCCTTTAACGGCTTCGTGGGTAATGCCCCGGGTCAGAACCACATTGTCCAAATAGTCGTCTACCAAATCCTCACCAAAAGAATTTTTGTTGGCAAACACGATGACATGGGAGGCATCCGTTATTTGTGATTGGTTCCATGTGACAGGTTTTAATTTTTCCCTGAGTTCTTTATTTTCGATTACGAAAATATGGTAAGGTTGGAGGCCATAGGATGAGGCGCTCAGTCTAGTTGCTTCCAAAAGTGTTTCCAAATCCTCCGAATTAACCTTCTTGGTTGTATCGAATTTTTTGGTAGCATAGCGCCAATTCAAATCATGTATAATGTCCTTCATTTCCTTAAAATTTATCCAATAGACTATTTAACTCTTTTAACTCGGTCGTAGAAAAGTTCTTAAGAATGTCCTTTTCCATTTCAAATTTTATGCCATCGATTTCATTTAAAACATCCAAACCCTTTGTAGTGATTTTGATTTCTACTTTCCTTCTGTTCTGCGGACATATTTTTCTGATGACATAATCTTTGGCCAACAATTTGTCAACCAACCTTGTAGTATTGCTCATTTTCGTGACCATCCTTTCATTTATGGTGGATAGGTTGGCAGGCTTATTTTCCTGGCCCCTTAAAATGCGCAACACATTGAACTGTTGAATGGAAATTCCAAAGGGTTTTAACGAGGCCGACATCATTTCATTGATCTTGTTGGTAACCAATGTCAGATGGATGATGGTCCTCGCTTCCAAGGGAATTTCTTTTTTTGTTTTTATGATTTTCTCAACGTTCATGTACAAACAATATTTGTATATACAAATGTATGTTGATTCAAAGGAATTATCCTAATCCAACCGATTTAATTTTTTGTTAAAATTATTTTTGACCGATTTCAAATAGATCCGTTATTTTTGAAAAAAACTATTATGGCAGACTTATCGCAAGAGGAATGGGCCTCTAGGCTAGAGCAGGACGACAATGCAATCATTTTGGATGTACGTACCGATACCGAAGTTGAGGAAGGGTTTATACCCAATTCGGTCAATATCGATATTTACAAAGGTCAAGGATTTATAGATGAACTTGAAAAGATGGACAAATCAAAGAACTACTACGTTTATTGCAGGTCCGGCAACAGATCTGGTCAGGCATGTGCCATAATGAACAGTCTCGGTTTTGAAAACGCCTTTAATCTGGAGGGAGGATTTATGAATTGGGAAGGCGAAGTGGCCGAGTAAAATGGATTTAAATTCTTAACTTGGAGACCCGTATCTAGCGGGTCTTTTTTATTCTATCATGCGCGAAGACCTGTTGCACTACATCTGGAATTTTAAAAAGTATCCCCAACAGGGATTAAGGACCACGAATGGGGATAATCTCTCCATAATCAATACAGGTTCCCACAATCATTTGCGTGGCCCCGATTTTTTTAATGCCCAGGTACGGATTGGAGATCAGCTTTGGGCGGGGAACGTTGAAATCCATATAAATGCATCGGACTGGTACGCGCACCATCATGAGAAGGATTCGAATTATGATAATGTTATACTACATGTTGTTTGGAACGATGATATATCGGTATACCGTAAAGATGGTACGGAAATACCTACCTTAGAACTAAAAAATCGAATAGATACCCATTTGATGGCAACATATCGGGAACTGATGAAGGCCAATTCAGGGAAATTTATCAATTGCGAAAAGAACATTGCAGAAATCCCGGAATTCGAATTCAATAATTGGCTGGAGCGTATGTTTCTGGAACGCTTGGAGGAAAAATCCAAGGTAATCGAGAATCTTCTTCAAACCTTTAAAAATGACTGGGAAAAAGTATTGTTTACCTTGTTGTTGAAAAACTTCGGCTCAAAAATAAATGGAGACGCCTTTTTCCAGTTAGGCCAGAATTTGGATTTTGCCAAGGTAAGGCACTTACTGGGTAAACCCTTGGAATTGGAAAGCTTGTTATTTGGGATGGCAGGGCTATTGGAATCTGAAGAAGGGCTAGACTTTTATTATAAGGAACTGCAGACTACATACAGGTTTTTAAATGCCAAATATGAATTGGGGAATATTCCAATTTCAAACGTTTCCTTCTTTAAATTAAGACCGCCAAATTTTCCAACCATACGCTTGTCCCAATTTGCGATGTTGTATGCCTCTTCCCATAATTTGTTCCAAGACCTAATACATATTCCTGAAATCGAACTTTATGGCCTCTTCAAGGTAAAGGCCAGTTCCTATTGGGATACCCATTACAATTTTGGCAAGGAATCCCAAAAGTCGCCCAAAATTATATCGAAAAGTTTTGTGGACCTTTTGATTATAAATACGATTATTCCCTTACGGTTCTGTTATTTCAGACATAAGGGCAACTACAATTCAGATTCCTTACTTTCCATAATGAAAGATTTAGGCGAAGAAAAAAATGGTGTCATTGGGAATTTCAAACTTTTGGGCGTTCATGTGGGTACGGCTTTTGAAAGTCAGGCAATCCTACAACTGTACACTAATTATTGTACCAAGAATAAATGTCTTGACTGTGCCGTTGGGAACAGATTATTGAATTTAAAATCCTAATTTTACTTTTATGGACATTTTATATAATTTGTTGCATTATCTTCAGAAAAGGGGTTTTGAGGTATGTAGAAGGATTGCGGACCGACTCGGAATTAGGGCAAGGGTGGTACGAACTTCCTTCATTTACCTGACCTTCGTAACCCTTGGATTTGGATTTGCCCTGTACTTGTTTTTGGCATTTTGGTTAAAGATTAAGGATTTGATCTATACCAAAAGAACTTCCGTATTTGATTTATAATCATGATAAAGCTCTTTCGTTCCAAACTATATGTAGCCCTATTATTAATGGTAGTGGTCCTATTTTTTGGGGTTTTGGGATACCGGTATATAGCCGATTATTCATGGATAGATGCTCTCTACATGACCATAATTACGGTGACGACAGTTGGCTTTTCCGAAGTACGCCCCATGGATATCGAAGGAAAGATTTTCACCGTCGTCCTAATAGTCACCAGTGTTTTTATCTTTGGTTTTGCCATTTCCGTTATAACGGAATATCTTTTGAGTAGAAACAGTCCGCAAAAATTAAAATTGAAAAAAGTGAAAAATACGATCGATAAATTATCAAACCATGTAGTAGTCTGTGGTTTTGGTCGAAACGGAATGCAGGCTGCAGAAAGGCTAAAAGCCTACAAAAAGCCGTTCGTAGTAATCGAACGGGACAAGGAGCTTTTGGAAAAATACGATGACGATATTCTTTTTATGGAGGGAGATGCCAACGAAGATGAGGTTTTGCTAGCGGCAGGAATTGATAGGGCAAAATACTTGATTGTCACCTTGCCGGACGATGCGGCCAATCTGTTCGTGGTGCTTTCGGCACGGCAATTAAATACCACCCTTTTTATAATTAGCAGGGCTTCCCAGGTAACCTCTCAACGGAAACTACAGTTGGCAGGAGCCAATAAAGTGATAATGCCGGATAAAATAGGGGGGGACCATATGGCCTCATTGGTCGTTATGCCCGATCTTATAACGTTTATGGATAAACTCTCCGTGGAAGGGGAGCATACAACGAATCTGGAGGAAGTTGCCATCGAGGATTTTTCCGATCAGATGGATTGTAGCTCCTTAAGAGATTTGGATTTGCGCAGAAAAACCGGGTGTACCATCATTGGATACATCGCACCTGATGGCGAATATATAATAAATCCGGAAGCAGACCTTCCGTTACAGCCAAAAAGTAAGGTGATTGTTTTGGGCCGGCCAGAGCAAATTCGAAAGTTGAACGAAATGTTCCATATTGAGTTGAGTTAATTCAACGTTATAATTTGATTGGGTTCATTTTTTTTGTGATATTGCCAAACTAACTAACTAAAAAATCCAAAAAAGAATATGAAGTATAGACTTCTGAGTTTTTGTACGTTCCTATTACCACTTATATCCATGGCCCAAGAGGCCCAAGAAATTGGAATAGATGAAAAAATTGATCAAGTTTTCGGAGATCTTACTGGTTGGTTCGTAAACTTTATTTTTTATCAAATACCTTTTTCTGAGAACATAAAAATTTATTGGGTATTGTTTCCACTTATTCTTGGTGCAGGTTTTTTTACATTTTACTTCAAATTTATCAATTTCACTGGTGTGTGGACTGCCATAAAGGTGGTAATGGGTAAGTATGAGGATATTGAAAAATACGGTGCCAAGGAATTATATGGGGAAGAGGGTATTGCCGCAGGTGTAGATATGAACAAAGTGGAAAGTTTGGACAAGCACTTGGCAGACAACAAGGATGAAATTGTGGTTGACGGAGATATTCTGGATACCATAAGGGATGAGAGTTCGAGTGGGGAAGTTTCCCATTTTCAAGCACTTACTGCGGCGCTATCTGCAACAGTAGGTTTGGGAAATATAGCTGGTGTTGCCGTGGCAGTTTCAATAGGCGGTGCAGGTGCGACTTTTTGGATGATTATAGCCGGACTTTTGGGAATGGCCTCCAAATTTGTGGAATGTACCTTGGGAGTTAAGTACAGGGACGTAGGTAAGGATGGAACCATATTTGGTGGTCCTATGTATTATTTAAATAAAGGTTTAAAAAACAAAACTTTAGCAAAAATATTGGCTGGTGCTTTCGCTATAATGTGCATTGGTGGTTCATTTGGTGGGGGAAATATGTTTCAAGTGAATCAAGCGGTACAGCTCTTTGAAAATATGACCGGAGGTACGGAATCTTTCTTATATGGCTACAGATGGGCCTTCGGTGTTGTTATGGCCATCTTGGTCGGTATTGTAATAATAGGAGGTATCAAATCCATTGCCAAGGTTACGGATAAAATCGTTCCGTTTATGGTCATTATTTATGTGGGTGCATCTATTTTCGTCCTTGTGGCCAAATTTGATATGATCGGTTGGGCCTTTAATGAAATTATCCAAGGGGCCTTTGCACCTGTAGGAATTGTTGGTGGGGCAGTGGGTGTTATGATCCAAGGATTTAGACGGGCCGCCTTTTCCAATGAGGCAGGTGTTGGGTCAGCTTCAATTGCCCACTCTGCAGTTAGGACAAAATACCCTGCCTCCGAAGGCCTTGTTGCTCTTTTGGAGCCTTTCATAGATACTGTGGTAGTATGTACAATGACCGCTTTGGTACTTATCATTACTGGAAATGTAGATCCAGGTAATGCTGGGTTGAACGATGCAGATGCTATCTTATTGACTTCCGGTGCTTTTGGTTCCGTTATTAGTTGGTTCCCCTATGTATTAACGGTGGCCGTGGTCCTTTTTGCCTTTAGTACGCAAATTTCTTGGTCTTATTATGGTTATCAGGCGTGGGCATATCTTTTTGGGAGAACTAAGAAAACGGAGTACACTTATAAAATCATTTTTTGTTTATTCGTTATCGTGGGAGCATCCGCGAGTATGAGTTCCGTAATTGGGTTTTCAGATGCCATGATTTTTGGTATGATGGTGCCTAATATGATAGGGATAGTAATCTTGGCGCCAAAAGTAAAAGGAGAGTTAAAAAGATACATGGACGCAATAAGGCTCAAAGTAAAAGCAGTTACGGAATAGTGATTAATTGAATAACATTGAGAAAATCCCACATAAAGTTTACAAAACAAGAGCGAAGTGGGATTTTCTTTTTGTTGTTGATCATCATCATTGTTCAAGGTGCCTTTTGGTTTTACAAGCGGTCTTCCAGTGTGGCTACCCATTCTTTACATCTGGATAAGGAAATCCAAGGTAAGATAGATGCGCTTAAAGAGGAAACCAAAAAGCGGGATAATTTGGTGATATTCCCCTTCAATCCAAATTTTATTTCGGACTATAAAGGCTACACCTTGGGGATGTCTGTAGAGGAGATAGATCGTCTTCACGAGTTCAGGGAGCAAAATCGGTTTATAAACAACACGGAAGAATTTCAAGAGGTAACGGGGGTTTCGGATTCTCTTTTGAATAGGCTGTCACCATATTTCAAGTTTCCGGAGTGGGTCAAAAATAGTGGCATCACTGATAGGAATCCCAAGGTTATCGAAAAAAGTAAGATCCCCCTTGATATTGCGCTGAAGGATTTAAACCAAGTTACCGTTCAAGAATTAATGGAGATACGCGGTGTAGGAAATTTACTTTCTGAAAGAATCATAAAGTTCAGGGACAGATTGGGCGGGTTTTTGTTGGATGATCAATTGTACGATGTTTTTGGACTGGAACACGAGGTTGCCGCACGTGTCATTGAAAGATATAAGGTATTGAAAGCACCAGAAATTGAAAAGGTCAACATCAATACCGCCAGCGCACGGGAATTATCTAAAATAGGCTATATTTCTAGAAGCCTCGCTGAGGGAATTGTCAGGTTTCGGGAAGAGAACGGCGAAATAACTTCCTTCGATGAATTGCGACAAATCGAGAATTTTCCAACCAATCGGATAAATAGATTTCCTTTATATTTGTCGCTCAAAAAATAAAGCTATGGAGAATATGTACTTCACTGAAGAACATCTTTTATTTAGGCAAAGCCTAAAGGATTTTTTGCAGAAAGAAGTAGTACCGCATATTGAAAAATGGGAGCAGACCGGTACCATCGAAAGATTTATTTGGGAGAAGTTTGGCGAAATGGGATATTTTGGCCTCGCTACACCGGAAGAAGATGGCGGTTTAGGCCTGGATCTTTTTTATACGGTTATATTTTTAGAGGAACTGCAAAAGATAAATTCCGGTGGTTTCGCGGCCGCAATGTGGGCACACGCTTATCTGGCCATGACGTATTTGAACAAGAGGGCAAAAGGGGATATCAGGAAAAAATATCTTGAGCCCAGCGCGGTTGGTAAATTGATCGGTTGTCTTGGTGTAACTGAACCCTATGGCGGAAGTGATGTCGCGGGTATGAGAACCACGGCGATAAAAAAGGGCAATACCTATGTAATAAACGGGTCAAAAACATTCATTACAAATGGTGTTTATGGAGACTATATTATCCTGGCAGCCAAAACGGACGCTTCGGCAGGGAATAAAGGGATTAGTATTTTTGTCGTCGATAGAAAAGCGGAGGGCGTAACTGCAAATAAGCTTAACAAACTAGGATGGAGGGCTTCGGATACCGCCGAGCTAGCATTCGACAATGTTGAAATCCCTGAAGAAAATTTATTGGGCGAGGAAGGTATGGGATTCTCATATATTATGGAAGCCTTCGCACTCGAACGTCTTGTTATGGGAATCAACGCACATGCAAGGGCGGAATATGCCTTGGAATATGCCTTGCAATATATGTCCGAACGGGAGGCGTTTGGCAAGACCATCGATCAATTTCAGGCTTTGCGTCATAGGATCGTGGACCTTCATGCCGATATGGAAATTTGTAAACATTATAATTATTTTGTGGCAGGCCGATTGGACAAAGGGGAATACGTTGTAAAGGAGGCGACCATTTCCAAGCTTAAATCCACAAAAATGGCCGATGAGGTCGCTTATGAATGCCTGCAATTTCTGGGTGGTTACGGATACATTGAGGATTACCCCATGGCCCGTTTGTTACGGGATAGTAGATTGGGCCCTATTGGTGGTGGAACCTCTGAGATATTGCGGGAAATTATTGCAAAGATCATCATAGATAAAAAAGAATATCGGCCTACAACGAATTAATGACAATTTCCTGTTCAAATTAGGCATTAATGTTGTCCATGTGAAATTAGTTATTATCTTTGCGGCCTTAATCACAAAAGAAAGGAGGTTGTAGCCCATGTTAATAATACCAGTTAAAGAAGGAGAAAACATAGATAGAGCTTTAAAACGTTTCAAAAGAAAGTTTGACAAGACAGGTACAATGAGGCAGTTGAGAAAACGTCAGCAGTTTACCAAGCCTTCCGTAGAGCGCAGAGCCCAAATACAGAAAGCACAGTATATTCAAAGTCTAAGGGACCAAGAGGAAATTTAGACTTTTATACATACAGCATTAAATCCCGCACTTTGCGGGATTTTTTGTTTTTGACGTTTTCTTCTCGGTAATTCCTAACTTTGGTATATGCACTTAAATCAATTCACGGACTATCTCGCCCTGGAAAAAAAGTATTCCGTTCATACGGTACAGGCCTACGGAACCGATCTTATTGAATTTCGGGATTTTTGTGAATCGGAATATTCCATTGGGGATATCGATGATGTCGCCTATACCATAATAAGGAGTTGGATCGTGTCCATGTCCGATATCGGCATTTCAAACCGTACGATCAATCGAAAAGTTGCTTCTTTAAAAGCTTATTATAAATTCCTTCAAAAGATTGACATACTACAGGTGAGTCCTCTTTTGAAGCACAAGGCCTTGAAAACCCCTAAAAAATTGGAGACGCCTTTTTCTGAAAATGAGATGCAACAAGTTTTGAACGAAATTCCGTATTCCAAGGATTTTGACGGTTTGCGGGATCAGCTCATTATCCATATTCTTTATACTACGGGTATCCGAAGGGCAGAATTGGTAAATATTAAAGTAAAGGATATAGATCTTGGGGAGAAAACAGTAAAGGTTTTGGGAAAAAGAAACAAGGAACGGATCATTCCCCTATTACCGGAGACGATACGTTTTATTGACGATTATCTAGCTGAACGAAACACAATCGCCGAAGCTAAAAATACCGACTATCTATTCTTGACCAATAAGGGCAATAAAATATATGAAACCCTTGTTTATAGAATTATAAATAAGTATTTTAGAAAGGTTTCCGCTAAGGTTAAAAAAAGCCCTCATGTTCTTAGGCATACCTTTGCAACCCATCTATTGAATAAGGGAGCCGATTTAAATTCGGTGAAGGAATTACTGGGGCATGCAAGTTTGGCCTCAACTCAGGTTTACACGCATAACAGCATAGCGGAACTCAAAAGAATACATGCTTCTTCCCACCCTAGAGGGAAAAACAAATGATTGTTAAATCCGGTCCCTGGTCTAGATAAAGGGGCGTTCAAATTTTTTAGCTTATGAAAGTAAACGCACAATCCGTGAATTTTAATGCAGATATTAAACTGATAAATTTTCTGCAAACCCGTTTGGATAAGTTGGAGACGTTTTATGATAAGGTCATAAGTTCCGATGTTTATTTAAAGGTGGAGAATACCAGTTCCAAAGAGAACAAGATTGTGGAAATTAAGTTAAATGTTCCAAAGAACCATTTCGTAGTAAAAAAGCAGTGCAAATCCTTTGAGGAAGCGGTAGATACTGCATGTAATTCCTTGGAGCGTAAATTGATCAAGAACAAGCAAAAATTAAGGGCACATGCTTGATTAAAATTTTTCGAAATTTATTTTGAAAAAACAAATAAATCTATACATTTGCAGTCCGTTAGAAATAGCGGACTTTTTTGTGCCGAAAAAAGCATTAAAAGTGCCGATGTAGCTCAGCTGGCTAGAGCAGCTGATTTGTAATCAGCAGGTCGTGGGTTCGAGTCCCTCCATCGGCTCTTGAAATAGTGAAAAAGCATCAGGATGCAACCAAAAAGCGATTAAAAAATGCTTTTGTTTGTTGGGGCGAGAAGTTTATCCTGGGCGAAGTCGAAGGAAGTCCCTCCATCGGCTCCAAAGTTCTTAAAATACTGATAAGGCGGGGAGATACTCAAGCGGCCAACGAGGGCAGACTGTAAATCTGCTGACTATGTCTTCGCAGGTTCGAATCCTGCTCTCCCCACATAGCTTTAGCATCGGTATTAAATTGAAATTTTGAAATTAAACAAGCGGGAGTAGCTCAGTTGGTAGAGCGTCAGCCTTCCAAGCTGAATGTCGCCGGTTCGAACCCGGTCTCCCGCTCAAAATAAACTGGAAGCCCTTTTTAATAGGTCTTAAGTTTATACAGGGTTATGTTGGGACGGAATTTTGTCCTGGCCCTGTTTTCTTGACTTTATAGTCATTCCTGCGAAGGCAGGAATTTACCATTTAGGTAGATTCGACACTTTACGCCGGTGTAGCTCAGGGGTAGAGCGTTTCCTTGGTAAGGAAGAGGTCACGAGTTCAAATCTCGTCATTGGCTCAATTAAGGTATAAATTTGTACACTAATATAAACTAAGATTAAAATTCAATAAACATGGCAAAGGAAACTTTCGATCGTTCCAAACCGCACTTAAATATTGGTACTATTGGACACGTGGATCACGGTAAAACTACATTGACTGCTGCTATCACAGAAGTTCTGTCTAACGCAGGTCTTTCTGAAAAGAGAAGTTTCGATTCTATCGACAACGCTCCAGAGGAAAAAGAAAGAGGTATCACAATCAATACATCGCACGTAGAGTATCAAACAGCTAACCGTCACTATGCGCACGTTGACTGTCCTGGTCACGCGGATTACGTGAAGAACATGGTTACTGGTGCCGCCCAGATGGATGGTGCTATTTTGGTGGTTGCCGCTACGGATGGTCCTATGCCACAAACTCGTGAGCACATCCTATTAGGTCGTCAGGTAGGTATTCCTAGAATCGTTGTTTTCTTGAACAAGGTTGACATGGTTGACGATGAGGAATTATTGGAGTTGGTTGAAATGGAAGTTAGGGAATTGCTTTCTTTCTACGAGTACGATGGTGATAATGGACCTGTAATTTCTGGTTCTGCCCTAGGTGCTTTGAACGGTGAGCAAAAATGGGTTGATACCGTTATGGCTTTGATGGATGCTGTTGATGAGTGGATCGAATTGCCTACTAGGGATGTGGATAAACCTTTCTTGATGCCTGTTGAAGACGTATTTACGATCACTGGTCGTGGTACTGTGGCAACCGGTAGGATTGAAACAGGTGTTGCCAACACTGGTGATGCTGTTGACATCATTGGTATGGGAGCTGAGAAATTGTCCTCTACCATTACTGGGGTTGAGATGTTCCGTAAGATTTTGGATAGAGGTGAAGCTGGTGATAACGTTGGTATCTTGTTGAGAGGTATTGAGAAGTCAGATATCAAAAGAGGTATGGTTATCTGTAAGCCAGGTTCTGTTAAGCCACATGCTAAATTCGAGGCTGAAGTCTATATTTTGAAAAAAGAAGAAGGTGGACGTCACACGCCATTCCATAATAACTACCGTCCACAGTTCTATGTAAGAACTACTGACGTTACCGGTAACATTTCCCTTCCTTCGGGAGTAGAAATGGTAATGCCTGGTGATAACCTTACAATTACTGTTGATTTGATTCAGCCCATCGCTCTTAGCGTAGGTCTACGCTTCGCTATCCGTGAAGGAGGTAGAACAGTAGGTGCTGGTCAGGTAACTAAGATTTTGGATTAATCCAATATTTTAAGGTACTATATATTTTAAGGGTGTCCGTCTATTGACGGATACCTTTAAATGTAAATATAAAGGCGTGTCATCCAAAGTTTTGGTGGTACGCAAATACGGGTGTAGCTCAGTTGGTAGAGCACTGGTCTCCAAAACCAGGTGTCGGGAGTTCGAGTCTCTCCTCCCGTGCTGAACAAAGAAAAATCAGGATAAGTGACGTTTTGCCTGAGCGAAGTTGAGGGCAATTTTCCTTTCCGTGTTTTAAGAAGTTGGTCGTGTAAACAAATCCTAATTTTTGAAATCTAATACAGTAGAAATGCTTACATACATAAAAGAATCCGTTGAAGAATTGAGGAATAATGTTACCCTTCCTTCTAGGGCGGAAGCCTCTAACCTTATGGTAGTGGTTGCTGTTTTTTCCATATTGTTCGCTTTGGCAACTTGGGGTGTGGATACGGTCTTTAGTAAAGTCGTTCAGCTGTATTTTGATTATGTATTAAACTAATTTGAGCTCTATGTCAGAAGTATTGGAAAAGAAATGGTACGTAGTTAGGGCTGTAAGTGGTCAGGAAAACAAAATTAAGGGCTACATCGAGAGTGAGGTAGAGCGCCATGGTTTTTCGGATTATCTGGAGGAGGTTCTTGTTCCAACCGAAAAGGTGATTCAAATTAGAAATGGAAAGAAAATTAACAAGGAAAGGGTTTATTTTCCTGGTTATATAATGGTTAAGGCCAATTTAGGAGGTGAAATGGTCCATATAATCCGTTCCATAACCAATGTAATTGGTTTTTTAGGTGAAACTAAAGGCGGTGACCCTGTTCCTCTTAGAAAGTCTGAAGTCAATAGGATGCTTGGTAAGGTTGATGAATTGACCGTGAATACGGACAGTGTGGCCATACCATTCGTTTTTGGTGAGACTGTAAAGGTTATCGATGGGCCATTTAATGGGTTTAACGGTACCGTAGAAAAAATTAACGAGGAAAAGCGTAAGCTTGAAGTTATGGTGAAGATTTTCGGAAGAAAGACACCATTGGAATTGAGCTATATGCAAGTAGAAAAGATTTAAGATAATTGTTACATATTTAAAAGTAGTGTTGCTTCCATTAACACACTTTCAATTTAATTTTAAACAATGGCAAAAGAAGTAGGTAAAGTAGTTAAACTACAAGTTAGGGGAGGTGCAGCGAATCCATCGCCACCGGTTGGACCCGCCTTAGGTGCTGCCGGTGTTAACATCATGGAGTTCTGTAAGCAGTTCAATGCCCGGACCCAGGACAAACAAGGTAAGGTATTACCTGTTGTTATCACCGTTTATAAGGACAAGTCTTTCGACTTTGTCGTTAAAACACCACCAGCGGCAGTTCAGCTATTGGAAGCGGCTAAGATTAAAAAGGGATCTGGCGAACCTAACAGAGTAAAATTGGGTAGTGTAACCTGGGATCAAATCAAGGCAATCGCCGAGGATAAGATGGCAGACCTTAACGCATTTACGATCGAATCAGCAATGAGTATGATTGCTGGTACCGCTCGTTCCATGGGTATGAAGGTTGCAGGTAAAAGACCTTTTTAAAATCTTTAAAAGCAATTAAATGGCAAAGTTGACAAAGAAGCAAAAGGAAGCGCACTCTAAAATAGAAAAGGATAAACTTTATTCCTTGGAAGAGGCTTCTGCTTTAGTAAAAGAAATAACAAGCACTAAGTTTGACGCATCTGTTGATATAGCCGTGCGCTTGGGTGTAGATCCACGTAAGGCGAATCAAATGGTACGAGGGGTGGTTACACTTCCCCATGGAACCGGTAAAGATGTAAAAGTATTGGCTTTGGTTACTCCTGACAAGGAAGCCGAAGCTAAAGAAGCAGGTGCTGACTATGTTGGATTGGACGAATATTTGGATAGAATAAAAAATGGTTGGACAGATGTTGATGTTATCATCACTATGCCAAGCGTTATGGGAAAACTTGGACCTTTAGGACGTGTTCTTGGACCAAGAGGTTTAATGCCCAATCCAAAAACAGGTACTGTGACTATGGATATTGCCAAAGCCGTATCTGAGGTTAAAGCGGGTAAAATCGACTTTAAGGTTGACAAAACTGGTATCGTACATGCTGCAATTGGGAAAGTTTCTTTCTCTCCAGATAAGATTGCAGGAAATGCAAAGGAGTTGTTGGAAACCTTGAACAAGATGAAACCAACCGCTGCTAAAGGTGTTTACATGAAAAGTATTTTCTTGTCCAGCACCATGAGCCCAAGTGTTCAATTAGACCCAAAGTCAGTTTAAGCACTGCTGGTTAAAAATATCAATTATGACAAGAGAAGAAAAAGCAACGGTTATACAGGATTTAACTACGCAGTTGGGTGAAAATTCCATAATATATCTAGCGGATATTTCCGGAATGGACGCTGGAGCAACTTCCGATTTGAGGAGAGCTTGTTTCAAGGCAAATATCAAACTGGCAGTAGTTAAGAATACATTGCTTGCGAAAGCAATGCAAGCTTCCGAAAAGGAATTTGGTGAGCTTCCAGAAGTATTAAAGGGTAATACCTCTTTAATGTTCTCTGAAGTAGGTAATGCTCCGGCAAAACTTATTAAGAATTTCAGGAAAAAATCCAATAAACCTTTATTGAAAGGTGCTTTTGTTGAGGAAGCAATTTATGTGGGTGATGAAACTTTGGATGCTTTAGTAAGCATTAAGTCTAAAGAGGAAATGATTGGAGAAGTAATTGGATTGTTACAATCTCCAGCGAAAAACGTTATTTCCGGACTTAAATCTGGCGGTGGAAAACTTGCCGGTATCCTTAAGACATTATCAGAAAAATAAGTACGCACTAAAAACTAAGTATATTTTAAAATTTTATTAAACGATAGAAAATGGCAGATTTAAAAGATTTCGCAGAACAATTGGTTAACCTTACTGTTAAGGAAGTAAACGAACTAGCCAATATATTAAAAGAAGAATACGGTATTGAGCCCGCTGCTGCTGCAGTAGCTGTTGCTGCTGGTGGTGGTGCCGCTGAAGCTGGTGAGGCCGCTGAGGAAAAATCAGAATTCGATGTAATTTTGAAATCAGCAGGTGCTTCCAAACTAGCTGTAGTTAAATTGGTTAAGGAATTGACCGGACTTGGCTTGAAAGACGCTAAGGATATCGTTGATAGCGCACCAAAAGCTGTTAAGGAAGGTATCGCTAAAGACGAAGCGGAAGGTATCAAAAAATCATTGGAAGAAGCAGGAGCGGAAGTTGAGCTTAAATAATAGCTTTAACCATATTACTTTTGGTTTAGGTCTTTTCGCTTTTTGCGGTTAGACCTAAGCCTTTTTATAGAATTAGGTATATCAAGGGGTATACCACCCAAATAGTACTCACGATCAAAACACTGTCCGTAGATGTTCACAAATCAGACTGAAAGAATAAATTTTGCATCCGCTAAGAATACTCCGCAATATCCGGATTTCTTGGACATTCAGATTAAATCCTTTCAAGATTTTTTTCAACTTGAAACCAAATCTGACCAGAGAGGTGATGAGGGATTGTACAATACCTTCATGGAAAACTTTCCTATCACTGATACCCGTAATCAGTTCGTACTGGAATTTTTAGATTATTTTATTGACCCGCCAAGATATTCCATCCAAGAATGTATCGAGCGTGGACTTACTTATAGTGTTCCCTTAAAGGCAAGGTTGAAATTGTATTGTACCGATCCTGAACACGAAGATTTTGAAACTATAGTACAGGATGTTTATCTGGGGACCATTCCTTACATGACACCTAGTGGTACTTTTGTTATAAATGGAGCGGAAAGAGTTGTTGTATCACAGTTGCACCGTTCTCCTGGTGTATTCTTTGGGCAATCTTTTCACGCCAACGGAACAAAATTGTATTCTGCCAGGGTAATTCCTTTCAAAGGTTCTTGGATTGAATTTGCTACCGATATCAATGGTGTTATGTACGCCTATATCGATAGAAAGAAAAAATTACCGGTTACCACCTTATTCAGGGCCATTGGTTTTGAAAGGGATAAGGATATTTTGGAAATTTTTGACCTTTCTGAAGAGGTAAAGGTTTCCAATGCCGGACTTAAAAAAGTATTGGGTCGTAAACTCGCTGCAAGGGTTTTGAACACTTGGCACGAGGATTTTGTGGATGAAGATACGGGTGAAGTAGTTTCCATTGAAAGGAACGAAATCATTTTGGACCGTGATACTGTTTTGGAAAAAGAGCATATTGCCGAAATTTTGGAGGCTGATGTGAAGACCATTCTTTTGCACAAAGAAAACAATGCACAGTCGGATTATGCCATTATCCACAATACCTTACAAAAGGACCCAACAAACTCTGAAAAGGAGGCTGTTGAGCATATTTACAGACAATTACGTAACGCCGAGCCGCCCGATGAGGAAACGGCAAGGGGTATTATTGACAAATTGTTCTTCTCTGATCAACGTTACAACCTAGGTGAGGTGGGTCGTTACAGAATGAACAAGAAGTTAGGTCTTGATATTGGAATGGACAAGCAGGTCTTGACCAAAGAGGATATCATTACCATCATAAAATATTTGATCGAGCTGATCAACTCCAAAGCGGAGATCGATGACATCGACCACCTTTCAAACCGTCGTGTACGTACCGTGGGTGAGCAATTGTCGCAACAATTTGGTGTAGGTCTTGCCCGTATGGCAAGGACCATCCGTGAGCGAATGAACGTAAGGGACAATGAGGTATTTACACCGATCGATTTGATCAATGCGAAGACCTTATCTTCCGTAATCAACTCCTTCTTTGGTACCAACCAGTTATCGCAGTTCATGGACCAGACGAATCCGTTGGCGGAGATTACGCACAAAAGAAGGTTATCGGCTCTTGGACCAGGCGGTCTTTCCAGGGAAAGGGCAGGCTTCGAGGTTCGTGACGTTCATTACACGCATTACGGACGTTTATGTCCTATCGAAACCCCGGAAGGTCCAAACATTGGTTTGATATCCTCTTTATCGGTATTCGCCAAAGTAAACCCTATGGGCTTCTTGGAAACACCTTACAGAAAGGTAGAAGATTCCAAAGTCGATTTGGAAAATTACACCTATTTAAGTGCAGAGGAAGAGGAAGGAATGAAAATTGCCCAGGCAAACATTCCTTTGAAGGAAAATGGACAGATAGATACGGATAAGGTTATTGCAAGGGAGGAGGGTGACTTCCCAGTAGTAGATCCGGCAGAGATTCACTACACGGACGTTGCACCAAACCAAATCGCATCCATTTCCGCATCCTTGATTCCGTTCTTGGAGCATGATGATGCGAACCGTGCCTTGATGGGCTCAAACATGATGCGTCAGGCTGTTCCCCTTCTAAAGCCTCAATCACCCATTGTTGGTACCGGTCTGGAAAGACAGGTAGCATCAGATTCCAGGGTATTGATCAATGCCGAAGGTGATGGTACCATTGAATATGTGGATGCTGAAAAAATCACCATAAAGTACGATAGAACGGACGAAGAAAGATTGATTTCTTTTGACGAGGATGAAAAAACATACTACTTGGTGAAGTTCAGAAAAACGAACCAAGGTACTAGTATTAACCTGAAGCCCATCGTAAAGAAAGGGGATAGGGTCAAAAAAGGCCAAGTATTATGCGAAGGATATGCCACCGAAAAAGGTGAATTGGCCTTGGGAAGAAACCTTACCGTGGCATTCATGCCTTGGAAGGGATATAACTTTGAGGATGCCATTGTGATTTCCGAAAAAGTGGTACGCGAGGATATTTTTACGTCCATCCACGTGGACGAGTATTCCTTGGAAGTGCGTGATACTAAATTAGGTGCAGAGGAACTTACCCATGATATTCCAAACGTCTCAGAAGAGGCCACAAAGGATTTGGATGAAAACGGTATGATCCGTATTGGAGCTGAAGTAAAGCCAGGAGATATTCTTATCGGTAAAATTACGCCAAAAGGAGAATCCGATCCTACTCCAGAGGAGAAATTGCTACGTGCCATATTTGGCGATAAGGCGGGTGATGTTAAAGATGCCTCTTTGAAGGCTTCACCATCCTTAAGCGGTGTAGTTATCGATAAAAAACTTTTCTCAAGATCTGTGAAGGATAAGAGAAAACGTTCAGAGGACAAGGAGGAACTTTCCAAATTGGAATTGGAATACGAAGTAAAATTCCAAGAATTAAAGGACATTCTGGTAGAGAAGTTGTTTACCCTGGTAAATGGAAAAACTTCCCAAGGTGTATTGAATGATTTGGGTGAGGAGGTATTGCCAAAAGGTAAGAAATATACCATGAAGATGTTGAACTCCGTGGACGATTTCGCGCACTTGGTGAGCGGAAGCTGGACTACGGATACGGATACCAACAATTCTGTTGCCGATTTGCTTCACAACTATAAGATCAAGTTGAACGATCTTCAAGGAAACTTGAGAAGGGATAAGTTTACGATTTCCGTTGGGGATGAACTACCAGCGGGTATTATGAAATTGGCCAAAGTCTATATTGCCAAAAAACGTAAGCTTAAAGTAGGTGATAAAATGGCGGGCCGTCACGGTAACAAAGGTATCGTATCCAGAATCGTGCGTCAGGAGGATATGCCTTTCTTAGAGGACGGAACACCGGTTGATATTGTATTGAACCCGTTAGGTGTACCTTCCCGTATGAACATTGGTCAGATATATGAAACCGTGTTGGGTTGGGCCGGATTGAAATTAGGTAGAAAATTCGCTACCCCAATTTTTGATGGTGCATCCTTGGATGAAATCAACGCCTATACGGATGAGGCCGGTATCCCTAGATTTGGACATACACATCTTTATGATGGTGGTACAGGGCAGCGTTTTGACCAGCCGGCAACAGTTGGTGTTATCTACATGCTGAAATTAGGTCACATGGTAGATGATAAGATGCATGCACGTTCCATAGGACCTTACTCTTTGATTACGCAACAGCCATTGGGTGGTAAAGCACAGTTTGGTGGTCAGCGTTTTGGGGAGATGGAAGTTTGGGCCTTGGAGGCATACGGTGCATCGGCAACCTTACGTGAAATATTGACCGTTAAATCGGATGATGTTATCGGAAGGGCCAAGACCTACGAATCCATCGTAAAAGGTGAGACGATGCCGGAACCTGGTTTGCCAGAATCTTTCAACGTATTGATGCACGAGCTTAAGGGATTAGGCTTGGATATCAGGTTGGAAGAATAACGATGGTCTTTAAGAGGCTGTTTTAAACACATTTAAAATCATTATCAGTACGCTATTATGGCTAGATTAAAAGATAATAACCAAGTAAAAAGGTTTGATAAAATTTCAATCGGATTGGCTTCGCCCGAAGCAATTTTGGCAGAGTCCAGAGGTGAGGTTTTAAAGCCTGAAACAATCAATTATAGAACCCACAAACCGGAACGTGACGGATTGTTCTGTGAGCGTATATTCGGACCTGTGAAGGACTACGAATGTGCGTGTGGAAAGTATAAGAGAATCCGTTACCGAGGTATTGTTTGTGACCGATGTGGTGTTGAAGTTACCGAGAAAAAGGTACGTAGGGATAGGGTAGGTCATATCAATTTAGTGGTTCCTGTCGCACATATTTGGTATTTCCGTTCCTTACCGAATAAAATCGGGTACTTGTTAGGGCTGCCTTCCAAGAAATTGGATATGATCATTTACTACGAAAGGTATGTAGTAATTCAGCCTGGTATCGCCAAAGGTCCAGAGGGAGAGGAAATCCAAAAAATGGATTTCTTGACTGAGGAGGAATATCTGAACATTTTGGAGTCAATTCCACAAGAGAATCAGTACTTGGAGGATACCGATCCAAACAAGTTTATCGCCAAGATGGGTGCGGAATGTTTGATAGATCTTTTGGGCAGAATCAATTTAAAGGAACTATCTTTTGAATTGAGGCACAAGGCAAATACGGAGACTTCCAAACAAAGAAAAACCGAGGCTCTAAAGAGACTTCAAGTTGTTGAGGCCTTAAGGGAGTCCCAGGACAATCGTGAGAACCTTCCAGAGTGGATGATCATGAAGGTTATTCCGGTTATTCCGCCAGAATTAAGACCGTTGGTTCCTTTGGATGGTGGTCGTTTCGCAACTTCCGATTTGAACGACCTTTACAGAAGGGTTATTATCAGAAACAATCGTTTAAAGAGGTTGGTTGAGATAAAGGCACCGGAAGTTATTCTAAGAAACGAGAAACGTATGCTTCAGGAAGCCGTGGATTCTCTTTTTGACAATACAAGAAAAGCATCGGCGGTTAAAACGGAATCAAATAGACCTTTAAAATCCCTTTCGGATTCTTTGAAGGGTAAACAAGGTCGTTTCCGTCAAAACCTTCTTGGTAAGCGGGTGGATTACTCCGCACGTTCGGTTATCGTTGTAGGACCTGAAATGAAATTGTTCGAATGTGGTCTTCCAAAAGATATGGCTGCCGAGCTATACAAGCCTTTCGTAATTAGGAAATTGATTGAAAGGGGTATTGTAAAAACGGTGAAGTCCGCCAAGAAAATAATAGATAAGAAAGAGCCTGTTGTTTGGGATATTTTGGAAAATGTCCTGAAAGGACATCCGGTATTGCTGAACCGTGCCCCTACATTACACAGATTGGGTATTCAGGCATTTCAGCCCAAATTGATTGAAGGTAAGGCCATTCGTCTGCACCCATTGGTTTGTACCGCCTTTAACGCGGATTTTGATGGTGACCAGATGGCGGTTCACCTTCCGTTGGGTCCTGAGGCCATTTTGGAAGCACAATTGTTGATGTTGGCTTCCCATAATATTTTGAACCCTGCTAATGGTTCGCCAATAACGGTACCTTCCCAGGATATGGTCTTGGGTCTGTACTATATGACCAAAGAGCGTAAATCTACGCCGGAAGTTCCAGTAAAAGGTGAAGGTTTGACTTTCTATTCCGCAGAAGAAGTGGAAATCGCTTTCAACGAAGGAAAAGTCGCGTTGAACGCCGGTATTAAAGTTAGGGCGAAGGATTTTAATGAAGCAGGAGAATTGGTATACCAGATTATTCCAACTACCGTGGGAAGGGTATTGTTCAACATGGAAGTGCCCGAAGCTGCCGGTTATATCAATAAGGTATTGAACAAGAAATCCCTAAGGGATATCATTGGTGACATTCTTTCCGTTACCGATGTGCCAACTACTGCGGATTTTTTGGACAAGATCAAGACTATGGGATACGAGTTCGCTTTTAAAGGCGGATTGTCCTTTAGCTTGGGGGATATCATTATCCCCGAAGAAAAGCACGATATGATCAATGATGCCAACGGTCAGGTTGATGGTATTATGGCCAACTATAACATGGGTCTTATAACCAATAACGAACGTTACAATCAGGTAATCGATGTGTGGACGTCCACGAACGCAATGTTGACCGAATTGGCCATGAAGCGTATCAGGGAAGATCAGCAAGGCTTTAACTCTGTGTACATGATGCTTGATTCGGGAGCTAGGGGTTCCAAGGAACAGATTCGTCAGTTGACAGGTATGCGAGGATTGATGGCGAAGCCGAAGAAATCGACTGCAGGTGGTGGAGAGATTATTGAAAACCCGATTCTTTCCAACTTTAAGGAAGGTCTTTCAATTCTTGAATACTTTATTTCTACGCACGGTGCACGTAAGGGACTTGCGGATACGGCTCTTAAAACAGCTGATGCCGGTTATCTAACGCGTCGTTTGGTGGATGTTTCCCAAGATGTTATTATCAATATCGAGGATTGTGAAACCTTACGAGGTGTAGAGGTTCAGGCATTGAAGAAAAACGAGGAAATAGTGGAGTCCTTGGGAGAAAGAATACTTGGTCGTGTATCCTTGCACGATGTGTATGACCCAATTTCTGAGGAGATGTTATTGAAGGCCGGTCAGGAAATCATGGAGTCCGATGTCAAGAAAATTGAAGCTTCACCTATTGAAACGATTGAGGTTCGTTCTGCACTGACTTGTGAGGCGCAACAAGGTATATGTGCCAAATGTTATGGAAGGAACCTTTCTACGAATAAGATGGTTCAAAGAGGTGAGGCCGTTGGGGTTGTCGCTGCACAGTCCATTGGTGAACCAGGTACGCAGTTAACGCTTCGTACTTTCCACGTAGGTGGTATCGCCGGAAACATTTCTGAGGATAATAAGTTGGAAGCTAGATTCGCGGGTATCGCCGAGATTGAGGATTTGAGAACCGTAAAAGGTGAAAATTCAGAAGGTAAACCTGTAGATATCGTAATTTCCAGAACGACTGAAATCAAGGTAGTAGATGCTAAAACGGGAATTACCTTGAGCACGAACAATATACCTTATGGTTCACAACTCTTTGTTGAGGATGGCGGTAAAGTTCAAAAGGGCGATTTGATTTGTTCTTGGGATCCATACAACGGCGTTATCGTTTCTGAATTCCCTGGAAAAATTGCATACGAAAACATAGAGCAAGGTGTTACCTACCAAGTTGAGATTGACGAACAGACAGGATTCCAAGAAAAGGTAATTTCCGAATCCAGAAACAAAAAGTTGATTCCAACGCTTCTTATTCAGGATACTAAAGGAGAGACGCTACGTTCCTATAACTTACCAGTTGGTTCGCACATTATGGTGGACAATGGCGATACGATAAAAGAAGGTAAAATCTTGGTTAAGATTCCACGTAAATCTGCCAAGGCTGGGGATATTACCGGTGGTCTTCCAAGGGTAACCGAATTGTTCGAGGCACGTAATCCTTCTAATCCGGCTGTTGTTTCCGAGATTGATGGTGTTGTTTCTTTCGGTAAGATAAAAAGGGGTAACCGAGAAATCATTATCGAATCAAAATTGGGCGAGATAAAAAAATATCTTGTGAAACTTTCTAACCAGATTCTTGTTCAGGAAAATGACTACGTTAGAGCTGGTATGCCATTATCCGATGGATCTATTACACCAGAGGATATCTTGGCTATCAAAGGACCATCCGCAGTACAGCAATACCTGGTAAATGAGGTACAAGAGGTATATCGTTTGCAAGGTGTAAAAATCAACGATAAACACTTTGAGGTCGTCGTACGGCAGATGATGCGTAAGGTAAGAATCGAAGATCCGGGAGATACTATTTTCTTGGAAAACCAATTGATTCACAAAGATGATTTCATTATTGAGAACGATGAGATTTTTGGTAAGAAAGTGGTGATGGATGCCGGTGATTCAGAAAACCTTAAACCAGGTCAAATCGTTACGCTTCGCGAACTACGTGACGAGAATTCCATTTTAAAACGTGGAGACAAGGCATTGGTAGAGGCTAGGGATGCCATCGCGGCAACCGCAACGCCAATTTTGCAGGGTATTACCCGTGCTTCCTTACAGACTAAATCGTTTATATCCGCTGCTTCCTTCCAGGAAACGACCAAGGTACTAAACGAAGCTGCTGTGAGTGGTAAGGTGGACACCTTAGAAGGATTGAAGGAAAATGTAATTGTAGGACATAAAATACCAGCAGGTACAGGTATGAGGGACTATGAGAACATCATAGTTGGATCTAAGGAAGAATATGATGAGATAATGGCCAGAAAAGAGGCCTTGAGATTTTAAAGTTAAGAGCCCTCGTTAATGTGAGGGCTTTTTTAATTGTTATTTTTTTACTTACAAGTATGAGTGAAACTAAAAATCAAAAACAAAAGCAAATCAATATAGAGCTGGATGAAAAGACCGCCGAAGGGACATATTCCAATTTGGCCATTATAAATCATTCTGTTTCTGAATTTATTGTAGATTTCATAAGTATGATGCCGGGTGCTCCAAAGGCCAAGGTCAAAAGTAGGATTATTTTGACGCCACAACATGCCAAAAAGTTCTTAAAGGCGCTCAATGAAAATGTACAGCGCTTTGAGAAGGCCCACGGAACCATTAGGGATTACGAACAGCCAGCAATACCAATGAATTTTGGGCCCACGGGAGAAGCATAAAAAAATCCACCTTTTGGTGGATTTTTTTATTCGAACTCGGAAGTAAAATACAGTTTTACGGAGGGATATTTTTGCTGCGCCATCTGAAGCGAGAATTGTGAATCTGCCAAGAAAACCAATTGCCCTCGCTTGTCCTTAGCCAAAAACTTCTGTTTTACTCGGATAAACTCCTTGAACTCTTCACTTTTCCTATTCTCCGTGCCTATCCAACAAGCCTTGTAGACCGGAAAATTTTCGTAGCTACACTTGGCACCATATTCATGCTCCAGTCGATATTGAATGACCTCAAACTGTAGGGCACCTACGGTCCCAATAACTTTACGGCCGTTTATCTCCAAAGTGAAAAGCTGTGCGACGCCTTCATCCATCAACTGGTCTATACCTTTATTTAGTTGTTTGGATTTCATTGGGTCCGCATTATTGATATATCTAAAATGTTCTGGAGAAAAGCTTGGGATGCCTTTATAGTGGAGAACTTCACCTTCGGTCAAGGTATCCCCGATTTTAAAATTTCCGGTGTCATGGAGCCCCACGATATCGCCTGGGTAGGAGATATCCACAATTTCCTTTTTTTCGGCAAAAAAAGCATTCGGACTAGAAAACTTCAGATTTTTATCCAGTCTAACGTGTAAGTAGGGTTTGTTCCGTTCAAAAGTTCCGGATACCACCTTCACAAAAGCCAATCGGTCCCGGTGTTTGGGATCCATGTTCGCATGAATCTTGAAAACGAATCCTGTCAAGGATTTTTCATCGGCATTCACCAGACGTTCCTCCGCCATTTTTGATTTTGGCGAGGGTGCGATTTCTATAAAACAATCCAGCAATTCACGCACCCCAAAGTTATTCAAGGCCGAACCGAAAAACACCGGTTGCTGTTCCCCTTTTAGGTAAAGATCTTTGTCAAAATCCGGATATACGCCCCATACCAATTCTAGGTTACTTCTAAGGTTCTCCGCCGCTTTGGTTCCAATGATTTTTTCCAGTTCAGGACTTTCAATATCATCAAAGGCAATCGTCTCTTCTATATTTTTTTTACTATCGCCGCTAAAGAGATTGATGTTCTTTTCGTAAATATTGTAAATGCCCTTAAAGTCATATCCCATGCCAATGGGAAAACTAAGAGGGGTAACTGTAAGCCCTAGTTTTTGCTCAAGTTCATCCAAAAGGTCAAAGGCATCTTGTCCCTCCCTATCGAGCTTATTGATGAATACCAACATGGGAATTTTCCGCATTTGGCAAACCTCTACCAATTTAACTGTTTGTTCCTCAACACCTTTGGCAACATCGATTACTACGATTACACTGTCCACTGCGGTTAGGGTCCTAAATGTGTCCTCTGCAAAGTCCTTATGACCGGGGGTATCCAGGATATTGATTTTTTTGTCCTTGTATATAAATGCCAAGACAGAAGTTGCCACGGAAATACCCCGTTGTCGTTCAATTTCCATGAAGTCACTGGTGGCAGTTTTCTTTATTTTATTGTTCTTTACGGCGCCGGCTTCTTGAATGGCCCCTCCAAAAAGGAGCAACTTTTCCGTAAGGGTAGTTTTTCCCGCATCCGGATGCGAAATAATGCCAAATGTCCTCCTTCTTTCTATCTCTTTCTTAAAGCTCATGCATTAAAATTTGGCGCAAAAATAAGCTAATTTAAATATCTAAGAGCCAATAGCATTTGTAGTAAAAAATAATGCGAATTTTTGTGACCTTAAAAAGGTTAAAGGTGTCTTAATCAATACTATAAATACTAGGAAGATAAACTTTTTCACAGTTTATGGAGAATTATTAACAACTTGACCGAATTACCCAACAACTGAATATTTATAAAGTATCTTGCGCATAATTTTCGCTAAGGAAATCCCAAATCCTACTTTACTTTTCAGAAAATGCTATGACAATTGTTTAACAATAACTGTCCCAGCATGGAAAGAACACTACTTTCTAAAACATACTCGAAAAGTCTTTTCGCAGTTTATATTTTCGTTTGTCTCGTTTGGAATATGGAAGTATTTGCCCGATATACCGTCCAAGATTCTAATTCAAAGTTTTTAAACTTAAATGACGATTTAGACTTGGATGATGATGGAATTCTCAATTCCATCGAAGATTTGAACCTTGACGGGGATAACGATTTTACTACAAACCCAACGGATTCAGATAATGATGGTATTCCCAACTATTTGGATATCGATTCGGATAATGATGGAATTCTTGACAATGTTGAAGGTCAGCTAACTGCAAACTATGTTGCTCCTTCTGGAATTGATGCGAATATGAATGGTTTGGATGATGCTTATGAAGGCTCCTTTGGCTTTGGTATTGTTCCGGTAAATTCGGATTCTGGGCTTGGAGGAAATGGTTTAATACCCGATTTTTTAGATGTGGACTCTGATATTGACGGTATACGAGATAATGTTGAGGCGCAAGACTATTTAAATTTTATTCCTCCCTCCGGTCTAGATGATAATTCCAATGGTTTGGATGATGCTTATGAAGGCTCGTATGGTTTTGGAATAAATCCAGTCAATTCAGATATGGATGAATATCCAGATTTTAGGGATTTCGATTCAGATGGTGATGGTATTAAAGATAAGCTGGAAGCACAAACTAGCTCAGGTTATATCGCTCCCATTGGAGATGCTAATGGTAACGATATTGATGATGCTTATGAAGTGGGTTTGACCCCAATTGACTCTGACTTGGATAGTATTCCTGATTTTAGGGATTTGGATTCTGATAATGACGGAGTTTTAGATAATATAGAAAGTCAGACTTCGTCAGGATACGTTTTGCCTAGTGGTTTTGACAATGACTTTAATGGTTTGGATGATAGTTACGGCTCTAGTGGAATTACTCCGATAAATTCAGATTTGGATGAATTTCCAGATTTTCGTGACATCGATAGCGACAACGACGGCATCCCGGACAATGTGGAGGCGCAGACCACGGACGGTTACATAGTACCGAACGACGACGACGCGGCTACCTATGCAAGCAACGATGGCGTAAACAGTGCCTATCCAGATGGTCTTACCCCTGTGAACACGGACGGTACTGACGAGGTGGACTATCTGGATAACGATTCGGACAATGATTCCGTGCCGGACAACAATGAAGGCAACGACTTCAATTTCGACGGTATCCCGGACCAGACATTTACCGGTGTCGATACCGATGGCGACGGTCTGGATAATGGTTACGAGGGCAGCGATGTAAACGACGGTTTTGATGTGAACGACGAAATCGACGACCCGGCCAACGACCTTCCGGACACGGACGGGACCGAGGACGTGAACTACCGTGACCTCGATGATGATGGGGACGGTATCGACACGCCCGATGAAGATCAGGACGGGGATGGCGACCCAACCAATGACGACACCGATAGTGATGGTACGCCCGATTATCTTGACCCCGATTCCCCAGGTACGGACACAGATGGTGATGGGGTCCCTGATAGCGCCGATTTGGACGATGACAATGACGGGATTTTGGATACCGATGAAGACCCAAACCTCGACGGTGACAACGACCCGCTGACAGATCCCTTGGATTCCGATGGTGACGGATACCCAAATCATTTGGACATCGATAGCGACAACGACGGCATCCCGGACAATGTGGAGGCGCAGACCACGGACGGTTACATAGTACCGAACGACGACGACGCGGCTACCTATGCAAGCAACGATGGCGTAAACAGTGCCTATCCAGATGGTCTTACCCCTGTGAACACGGACGGTACTGACGAGGTGGACTATCTGGATAACGATTCGGACAATGATTCCGTGCCGGACAACAATGAAGGCAACGACTTCAATTTCGACGGTATCCCGGACCAGACATTTACCGGTGTCGATACCGATGGCGACGGTCTGGATAATGGTTACGAGGGCAGCGATGTAAACGACGGTTTTGATGTGAACGACGAAATCGACGACCCGGCCAACGACCTTCCGGACACGGACGGGACCGAGGACGTGAACTACCGTGACCTCGATGATGATGGGGACGGTATCGACACGCCCGATGAGGATGCGGACGGGGATGGCGACCCAACCAACGACGACACAGATGGTGATGGTACGCCTGATTATTTAGATCCAACGACAGAGATAGTTGATGTTGTAGACGATGAGGTCTCAATCCCTGAGAATACTGTAACGGAGATTGATGTATTGGAGAATGACATGAACATACCATCAGACGGGGAACTTACTGTGACCCAACCTACCAATGGAATAGTAGCGATAAATGATGGAGGAACTCCAGACGATATCACGGATGATGTATTGATCTATACTCCAGAAGATGGTTTCAATGGAACTGATAGTTTCGAGTATACCGTTTGCGACACCAACGGTAACTGCGATACGGCAACCGTAACCGTAACGGTGGGCACACCAGAAATGTTGGATGCGGTGGACGATGAAGTTTCCACGCCACAGGATACGGTTATCGATATCGATGTGTTGGCCAATGACACGGGAATTCCCTCGGATGGGGAGTTAACCGTCACCGAACCTAGTAACGGAACCGTAGCGATTGACGATAATGGAACTCCGGACGATATCACGGATGATGTACTTATCTACACCCCGGATGCCGGGTTCAACGGAACTGATAGTTTCGAGTATACCGTTTGCGACACGGAAGGGAACTGCGACACAGCTACGGTAAACATAATGGTGGGCGTACCAGAAATGTTGGATGCGGTGGACGATGAAGTTTCCACGCCACAGGATACTTCCATTGAAATTGATATTCTAAACAATGATTCAGGAATACCTATGGATGGAGAATTAACGGTAACTGCCACTTCAAACGGAACAGTGGAAATTAACGACGGCGGAACCCCGGGCGATATTTCAGATGATACGGTAACCTATACTCCACGGGGAGGTTTTAGCGGAACCGACAGTTTCGAGTATACCGTTTGCGATACGGATGGGAACTGCGACACGGCAACAGTCAGTATTACCGTGGAGGAAATTACGAGCCTAAAAGTGGAAGTTAATCAAATGCTAACACCTAATGGGGATGGACGCAATGATTTTCTATTCATCCGTGGTACAGAAAATATCAGACAAAGTACCTTGAGAATTTTTAACAGATGGGGAGTTTTGGTTTATGAAGGGGAAAACTATAACAACCAAAACAACGTTTTTGATGGCCGTTCTAGAGGTAGATCAACCTTAAGTGTGGAAGAATATTTGCCATCGGGAGTCTATTTTTACATTTTTAATTACACCACTTTGGACGGAGAGAATGTTGTGGATAGTGAGTATATTTACATCAGCAGATAAAAGCATAACTATATGAATATCAGATACAGGATACTAACTTTTTTAGCTATTACTTTTATCTTTCTAGAGGGGGCAAGTGCGCAGCAGGATGCACAATATACACAGTACATGTACAATACGATGACCGTGAATCCGGGGTATGTGGGATCTCGGGGTCAATTAAGTATGGCAGGTCTTTACCGTTCCCAATGGGTGGGATTGGAAGGTGCCCCAAGTACGTTTACACTCAACCTTCATTCCCCCATACGAAATAGTAAACTGGGTTATGGGGTGTCCATTGTAAATGACGAAATTGGTGATGGAACCGTACAAGAGACCTATTTGGATGCCATGGTTTCCTATACCATTGATGTTTCAAGGGACGCAAAACTTTCATTCGGATTAAAAGCTGGAGGAAACATTTTAAGTCTAGATTTTGCCAAGCTTAGAAATTTTGACAACGAGGTGGTTCGTACCGATAATATTGACAGTAGATTTTCTCCAAATTTCGGATTGGGGATGTACTATCACACCAATAGTTTTTATGCTGGATTATCCGCCCCCAACTTGTTGCAGACGGAATATTTTGATAATACCAACAGGGACGCAAGTTCCGTTCAATTTGTTTCACAGGAAAGAATCAACTTTTACTTTATAACAGGTTACGTTTTTGACCTGAACGGCAACTTAAAGTTCAAACCCGCTTTATTGACCAAGGTGGTGGGTGGAGCCCCTCTACAAGTGGACCTGTCCGCCAATTTCATGTTTAATGATAAATTTACCTTTGGTGCGGCCTATCGTTGGGATGCCGCGCTTAGTGCCTTGGTAGGTTTTCAAGTATCTGAACAGTTCATGTTGGGACTGGCCTACGATAGGGAAACGACGGAACTTGGTGGAACCCAGTTCAATGACGGTTCTTTTGAGGTCTTTTTAAGATTTGAATTGGTCAGATCTTTTCAACGTTTGGTATCACCCCGATTTTTTTAAAATATGCACATGTTTAAAAAAGTACATATCCTTTTTTTGCTAATAATGGCCCAATTGGTTTCGGGAACTTTGGTTGCCCAGGAACGGTTTTTAAAAAAAGGAAATGAAAAGTACGAGGAATATTCCTTTAGTCCTGCCATAGATATTTATAAAAAAGTCTTGGACAAAGGTTATGTTTCCGCAGATTTGCTAAGAAAATTGGGGAATTCCTATTATTACAATGCGGATTACAAAGAAGCTGGGGAAACCTTTAATAGATTGGTGAACGAATTTGAAGGCGAAGTGAGTGCGGAGGATTATTTCAAATACGCCCAAACCTTAAAATCCTTGGAGGAATATGAAAAGGCGGGTGAGGTAATGAACAAATTTACCCAAATAACGGGTAACGATGTCAGGGCCCGTCAATTTAAGAGTGCGGAAGATTACCTGGCAGAAATAAAAAAGAACTCCGGAAGGTATGAATTGAAAACTTTTGAATATAATTCACCCTATTCGGATTTTGCCCCATCCTTTTACAAGGAAGGTCTAATTTTTTCTTCTGATAGGGACACCGGAAACTTTGCCCGAAACAGGCACACCTGGAACGGCAAGGATTTTTTGGATTTGTATAAAGTGAATGCCGATAGTGCTACACGAAGCAAGGTGGTAAAATTGGACGACTATGTGAATACCCGGCTACATGAATCCACTTCCATAACCACTAAAGATGGCCAAACCCTTTATTTTACCCGAAACAATATCGTGGAGGGAAAATATAAAAAGGATGAGGAGGGTATTATTCGGCTAAAAATTTTTAGGGCCCAAATGATGGATGATGGCATTTGGGGCGAGGTGGAGGAACTTCCTTTTAATAGCGACTCCTATTCTGTGGCGCACCCTGCGCTGAGTCCGGATGAAAAAACATTGTATTTTGCTTCGGACATGCCAGGTACCCTCGGCGCCTCGGACATTTTCATGGTAGAAATCAATAAGGACGGTACTTTTGGTACCCCCGTAAATTTAGGGAGTAACATAAATACGGAGGCTAGAGAAACATTTCCGTTCGTGACTGAGGAGGAAATTCTCTATTTTTCATCGGATGGCCACCCGGGCTTAGGTGGCTTGGATGTTTTCGGAACAAAAATAAAAAGGAAGGACTTCAACGGGAACATAATGAACGTGGGTGAACCCGTAAATAGCGTTAAGGACGATTTTACGTTTATCTTTAATGAGGAGAACAGAGAAGGCTATTTTGCGTCCAATAGGGATGACGGAATGGGCTATGACGATATCTACGCCTTTATTGAAAACGAACCCTTGGTTTTTGATTGCATACAACAGGTTACAGGTACGGTTAGGGACAAAATTTCAAATCAGGTTCTGGTGGGAGCCACGGTAAAAGTGATCAATGAGGACAACGAAGAACTTTTGTCCACGATTACGGATTCCAAGGGTACTTATAGTTTGGTATTGGATTGTAACCAAGGCAACTTTGTACGGGCTTTGATGGAAGGATATACTCCCCATGAGGAGTATATTGGCGTATCCGATGGCAAACCAAAAATCATCGACTTTTATTTGGAAAGGGATAGGGTGACAGCAGGTTACGGCGATGATTTGGCAAAACTCCTACAATTGAGTACCATCTATTTCGACTTCGATAAGTACAATATTAGAAAAGACTCCGAAGTCGAGATTGAAAAGGTAATCGCGGCCATGGAAAAATATCCCAGTCTAAAAATCAAGGTCAATTCCCATACGGACAGTAGGGGGCCTGCGGCCTATAATTTATGGCTGTCACAGAAAAGGGCGGAATCAACGGTAAATTACATGATCAATAAGGGTATTTCCAAAGACCGATTATTGAGCGAAGGATTCGGTGAATCTAAGCTTTTGAACGAATGTGCCGATGGAGTTCCATGCTCTGCGGCCAATCATGACGTCAATAGAAGGTCTGAATTCATTATTTTTGAATAGAATCTAATATAGATTTAGCATTAAAAAGACAGCCATATTGGCTGTCTTTTTTTTAATTCTTGTTTCAAAAATGCTATTAAAACAAATAGGATATAGCATCAATAACCTCAGGTTTAAGCGTGGATTCACTTATTGGTAATACAATTAGGGTAGGTATTAAGGTATTTCAAGATACTAGTGATACAATTAAAATAACGACCTTCTTGATTTACATGAAGTGGTTCAAATCTAGTTTCGGATTCCTAATTTATACAAGGAAGAATTGATCAATTCTTTCCAAAAAACATACTAATCCTTCAGCCGTTTCCATTCAAAGATATTCACTTTTATCACCCCTTTAAAAGCACTGTAAATATGGGGTTAATCGATGAAGTACCGTTGTTTTTTTAAGAAATTTTAAAGGGTGAAACCTCATTTTTCAGGACGTAGACCGTGCGAAAATCCATTTACACAACAATTATTTCACTGGGCTAGGTGTAAATCTAATTTTGTAAAGAATTAACATGCCGTGGTGTATCTACGGTCGAAAGGGAATACCGACCAACTATGGATTTGAATAACACTAACAAAAGGGTCAATCTTAAAATGACAAAGTATTTAAATAAACATAAGGCGATGGATAAAAGAATTTTGTGGATATTTTTATTCCTGTCCGGAATCACGTTCGCACAAACCACGGTAACACTTGAAGACCAATGCAATTGTGAGGTATTACAGGGAACGGCAGTTACCGCTGCTGGATCTGTAACTCCTACAGGAGCTGACCTCGGCGATTTATATGTGAATACCAATACGGGAACCATCTATTTTTGGGATGGTGATTCCTGGGAATTGACCTCAAGTGATACTAATACTACAAATGCTAGTTTTACAGAGAACGGAACGGACCTGATATTGACCGATTCTGACGGTAATTCGGTAACGATAGCACTTGCTGAAATTGCCGCGGCAATAGACACCAATACCACCAATAACGCCTTTTTGGTTATGGGAACAGATTTGGTCATGGTGGATTCAGAAGGAAATATGGTAGGTATTCCATTGGCACAAATAGCCTCTTTAACGGACACCAACACCACGAACACGGGCCTTACCGAAGATGGAACGAACCTTATTTTGACGGACAGTGATGGCGGTACGGTAACCTTGGCCTTGGCGGACATCGCCGCTGCGACGGATACGAATACGACCAACGCGACCTTTGCGGTAGTCGGTACGAACCTTGTGATTACCGACAGCGACGGCGGTACGGTGAGCGTCCCGGTAGCGGACATCGCCGCATTGGCGGACACCAACACCACGAACACGAGTTTAACGGAAGACGGTACCAATTTGATATTGACCGATTCCGATGGCGGAACGGTTACGATAGCTTTGGCGGACATCGCCGCTGCGACGGACACCAATACGACCAACGCCACCTTCGCGGTAGTCGGCACGAACCTGGTCATCACCGACAGCGATGGCGGTACGGTGAGCGTCTCTGTGGCGGATATTGCCGCATTGGCGGACACGAACACCACGAACACGAGCCTTACCGAAGATGGAACGAACCTTATTTTGACGGACAGTGACGGCGGAACGGTAACGATAGCTTTGGCGGACATCGCCGCTGCAACGGACACGAATACGACCAACGCGACCTTCGCTGTGGTCGGTACGGACCTGGTCATCACCGACAGCGACGGCGGCACGGTGAGCGTCCCCGTAGCGGACATCGCGGCATTGGCGGACACGAACACCACGAACACGAGCTTGACGGAGGATGGAACCAACCTTATTTTGACTGACAGTGATGGAGGAACGGTAACGATAGCTTTGGCGGACATCGCCGCTGCGACGGATACGAATACGACCAACGCCACCTTCGCCGTGGTCGGCACGAACCTGGTCATCACCGACAGCGACGGCGGCACGGTGAGCGTCCCCGTAGCGGACATCGCGGCATTGGCGGACACGAACACCACGAACACGAGCTTGACGGAGGATGGAACCAACCTTATTTTGACTGACAGTGATGGAGGAACGGTAACGATAGCTTTGGCGGACATCGCCGCTGCGACGGATACGAATACGACCAACGCGACCTTCGCGGTAGTCGGCACGGACCTGGTCATCACCGACAGCGATGGCGGTACGGTGAGCGTACCGGTAGCGGACATCGCGGCCTTGGCGGACACGAACACCACGAACACGAGCCTTACCGAAGATGGAACAAACCTTATTTTGACGGACAGTGACGGCGGAACAGTGACGATTGCTTTGGCGGACATCGCCGCGGCCACGGACACCAATACGACCAACGCCACCTTCGCCGTGGTCGGTACGGACCTGGTCATCACCGACAGCGACGGCGGCACGGTGAGCGTCCCCGTAGCGGACATCGCGGCATTGGCGGACACGAACACCACGAACACGAGCTTGACGGAGGATGGAACCAACCTTATTTTGACTGACAGTGATGGAGGAACGGTAACGATAGCTTTGGCGGACATCGCCGCTGCGACGGATACGAATACGACCAACGCGACCTTCGCGGTAGTCGGCACGGACCTGGTCATCACCGACAGCGATGGCGGTACGGTGAGCGTACCGGTAGCGGACATCGCGGCCTTGGCGGACACCAACACCACGAACACGAGTTTAACGGAAGACGGTACCAATTTGATATTGACCGATTCCGATGGCGGAACGGTTACGATAGCTTTGGCGGACATCGCCGCTGCGACGGACACCAATACGACCAACGCCACCTTCGCTGTGGTCGGTACGGACCTGGTCATCACCGACAGCGATGGCGGTACGGTGAGCGTCTCTGTGGCGGATATTGCCGCATTGGCGGACACGAACACCACGAACACGAGCCTTACCGAAGATGGAACGAACCTTATTTTGACGGACAGTGACGGCGGAACGGTAACGATAGCTTTGGCGGACATCGCCGCTGCAACGGACACGAATACGACCAACGCGACCTTCGCTGTGGTCGGTACGGACCTGGTCATCACCGACAGCGACGGCGGCACGGTGAGCGTCCCCGTAGCGGACATCGCGGCATTGGCGGACACGAACACCACGAACACGAGCTTGACGGAGGATGGAACCAACCTTATTTTGACTGACAGTGATGGAGGAACGGTAACGATAGCTTTGGCGGACATCGCCGCTGCGACGGATACGAATACGACCAACGCCACCTTCGCCGTGGTCGGCACGGACCTGGTCATCACCGACAGCGACGGCGGCACGGTGAGCGTCCCCGTAGCGGACATCGCGGCATTGGCGGACACGAACACCACGAACACGAGCTTGACGGAGGATGGAACCAACCTTATTTTGACTGACAGTGATGGAGGAACGGTAACGATAGCTTTGGCGGACATCGCCGCTGCGACGGATACGAATACGACCAACGCCACCTTCGCCGTGGTCGGCACGGACCTGGTCATCACCGACAGCGATGGCGGTACGGTGAGCGTACCGGTAGCGGACATCGCGGCCTTGGCGGACACGAACACCACGAACACGAGCCTTACCGAAGATGGAACAAACCTTATTTTGACGGACAGTGACGGCGGAACAGTGACGATTGCTTTGGCGGACATCGCCGCGGCCACGGACACCAATACGACCAACGCCACCTTCGCCGTGGTCGGTACGGACCTGGTCATCACCGACAGCGACGGCGGCACGGTGAGCGTCCCCGTAGCGGACATCGCGGCATTGGCGGACACGAACACCACGAACACGAGCTTGACGGAGGATGGAACCAACCTTATTTTGACTGACAGTGATGGAGGAACGGTAACGATAGCTTTGGCGGACATCGCCGCTGCGACGGATACGAATACGACCAACGCGACCTTCGCGGTAGTCGGCACGGACCTGGTCATCACCGACAGCGATGGCGGTACGGTGAGCGTACCGGTAGCGGACATCGCGGCCTTGGCGGACACCAACACCACGAACACGAGTTTAACGGAAGACGGTACCAATTTGATATTGACCGATTCCGATGGCGGAACGGTTACGATAGCTTTGGCGGACATCGCCGCTGCGACGGACACCAATACGACCAACGCCACCTTCGCTGTGGTCGGTACGGACCTGGTCATCACCGACAGCGACGGCGGTACGGTAAGCGTCCCAGTTGCGGACATCGCGGCATTGGCGGACACGAACACCACGAACGCCAGTTTGACGGAGGACGGTACCAATTTGATATTGACCGATTCCGACGGAGGAACGGTAACCTTGGCCTTGGTGGACATCGCCGCTGCGACGGACACCAATACGACCAACGCGACCTTCGCGGTGGTCGGTACGGACCTGGTCATCACCGACAGCGACGGCGGTACGGTAAGCGTCCCAGTTGCGGACATCGCGGCATTGGCGGACACGAACACCACGAACGCCAGTTTGACGGAGGATGGAACCAACCTTATTTTGACGGATTCCGATGGCGGAACGGTAACCTTGGCCTTGGCGGACATCGCGGCCGCGACGGACACCAATACGACCAACGCGACCTTCGCTGTGGTCGGTACGGACCTGGTCATCACCGACAGCGACGGCGGTACGGTAAGCGTCCCCGTAGCTGACATCGCGGCATTGGCGGACACGAACACCACGAACGCCAGTTTGACGGAGGACGGTACCAATTTGATATTGACCGATTCCGACGGAGGAACGGTAACGATAGCTTTGGCGGACATCGCCGCCGCGACGGACACCAATACGACCAACGCGACCTTCGCGGTGGTGGGTACCGATTTGGTCATCACCGACAGCGACGGCGGCACGGTGACCATTCCATTGGCGGATATTGATACAAATACTACAAATAATAGATTGGAGATCAATGGTTCCAATTTGGAACTTGAAGATTCCGACGGCACCATATTATCCGTTTCCCTGGCAGCTTTGGCAGCCGCCACTGACACCAATACGACCAACGCGACCTTCGCGGTGGTCGGTACGGACCTGGTCATCACCGACAGCGACGGCGGCACGGTGACCATTCCATTGGCTGATATTGATACAAATACTACAAATAATAGATTGGAGATCAATGGTTCCAATTTGGAACTTGAAGATTCCGACGGCACCATATTATCCGTTTCCCTGGCAGCTTTGGCCGCGGCGACGGACACGAATACGACCAACGCGACCTTCGCTGTGGTCGGTACGGACCTGGTCATCACCGACAGCGACGGCGGTACGGTAAGCGTCCCAGTTGCGGACATCGCGGCATTGGCGGACACGAACACCACGAACGCCAGTTTGACGGAGGACGGTACCAATTTGATATTGACCGATTCCGACGGAGGAACGGTAACCTTGGCCTTGGCGGACATAGCTGCGGCAACCAATACAGACGACCAGAATTTAACAGGAGCCACCTTGAACGGCAGCAACCAGTTACAGATAGATATCGAGGGCGGAACTTCGGCCACTGTGGACCTATCGAGTTTGGTCGGTACGGACGACCAGAACATAAGCGGTTCCAGCTTTAACGGCGCTACGAACGAACTTACCATCGGCATTGAGGGAGGTACTTCCGAAACTGTGGATTTATCCGGACTTGTCGGAACCGATGACCAGACTGCAGCTGAAGTAACCGTTGCAGATGTAGGAGGAAACTTCGCAAATAACCAGGTAGAGGGAGTACTCGAAGAAATTGATGCTCGTATAGATGCGCTTGTACTTGCTGGCGGTTCAGATGGGAACGACTTCGTTACCGGAGGTTCTCTATCAGGTACCGACCTTACATTAAACGTTCCAAACCAGATAGATCCTGTGATTGACCTTTCGGGACTTCAAGATGGTACCGGAACCGATGACCAGAATATCAGTGGTTCGAGCTTCAACGGGGCTACGAACGAACTTACCATCGGCATTGAGGGAGGTACTTCCGAAACTGTGGATTTATCCGGACTTGTCGGAACCGATGACCAGACTGCAGGTGAGGTGAACATCGCCGATGTGGCAGGTAATTTCACGGCCACGGACGTTGAGGGCGCTTTGTCTGAACTTGCCGCTGGTAGTACCGATGACCAGAACTTGACGGGAGCCACACTGGATGGAAGCAACCAGTTACAGATAGACATCGAGGGCGGAACCTCGGCCACTGTAGACCTATCGAGTTTGATGGGTACAGATTCGCAGACTTTGAGCCTTAGCGGTACGGATCTTTCCATATCCGGAGGCAATACCATAGATATCGGTAGCATAGATACGGATACGGATGACCAAACGTTGAGCCTGACAGGAAATACTTTGGCCATTGCCGACGGTAATAGCGTTGACCTGAGCGGTTTCGTGAACACGGACAACCAGCAGATAAGCTTGAGCACGAACACGTTGACCCTATCCAACGGGACGGGTGCTGATACTACCGCTGACTTAAGCGGCTACTTGGACAATACAGATTCCCAGACCTTGAGCATTACCGGCAACGACCTATCGATTGCTGGAGGAAACACGGTGACATTGCCAACGGCGACGGGAGCGGAGACGATAGTGAACGGAGGCGGTATCAACGTGGTAACGGGAAGCGGTACATCGGGCGACCCGTATGTCGTTACTGGAACGGAAGTTGACGGCAGCGTAACCAATGAGATACAAGATTTAAGTATTAGTGGAAATACCCTTAGCTTGAGCAGTGATGCGACTACGGTAGACCTAAGTGGTTATTTGGACAACACTGACAATCAGAACCTGAGCATCGTGGGCAACGACCTTTCCATCACGGGCGGTAATACAATCACATTGCCAACGGCCGATGGTTCTGAGACGATAGTGAACAGTGGCACGAACATCAACGTAACTGGAAGCGGAACATCGGGCGACCCTTATGTGGTAAGCAACACCTTCACGGAGGTGGATGGTAGCGTCACGAACGAGCTTACGGACTTAAGCCTAAGCGGAAACACGTTGACACTGACGAATCCTGCGACGGGCGGCAATAGTGTCGACCTGAGCGGTTTCGTGAACACGGATTCGCAGACTTTGAGCCTTAGCGGTACGGATCTTTCCATATCCGGAGGCAATACCATAGATATCGGTAGCATAGATACGGATACGGATGACCAAACGTTGAGCCTGACAGGAAATACTTTGGCCATTGCCGACGGTAATAGCGTTGACCTGAGCGGTTTCGTGAACACGGACAACCAGCAGATAAGCTTGAGCACGAACACGTTGACCCTATCCAACGGGACGGGTGCTGATACTACCGCTGACTTAAGCGGCTACTTGGACAATACAGATTCCCAGACCTTGAGCATTACCGGCAACGACCTATCGATTGCTGGAGGAAACACGGTGACATTGCCAACGGCGACGGGAGCGGAGACGATAGTGAACGGAGGCGGTATCAACGTGGTAACGGGAAGCGGTACATCGGGCGACCCGTATGTCGTTACTGGAACGGAAGTTGACGGCAGCGTAACCAATGAGATACAAGATTTAAGTATTAGTGGAAATACCCTTAGCTTGAGCAGTGATGCGACTACGGTAGACCTAAGTGGTTATTTGGACAACACTGACAATCAGAACCTGAGCATCGTGGGCAACGACCTTTCCATCACGGGCGGTAATACAATCACATTGCCAACGGCCGATGGTTCTGAGACGATAGTGAACAGTGGCACGAACATCAACGTAACTGGAAGCGGAACATCGGGCGACCCTTATGTGGTAAGCAACACCTTCACGGAGGTGGATGGTAGCGTCACGAACGAGCTTACGGACTTAAGCCTAAGCGGAAACACGTTGACACTGACGAATCCTGCGACGGGCGGCAATAGTGTCGACCTGAGCGGTTTCGTGAACACGGATTCGCAGACTTTGAGCCTTAGCGGTACGGATCTTTCCATATCCGGAGGCAATACCATAGATATCGGTAGCATAGATACGGATACGGATGACCAAACGTTGAGCCTGACAGGAAATACTTTGGCCATTGCCGACGGTAATAGCGTTGACCTGAGCGGTTTCGTGAACACGGACAACCAGCAGATAAGCTTGAGCACGAACACGTTGACCCTATCCAACGGGACGGGTGCTGATACTACCGCTGACTTAAGCGGCTACTTGGACAATACAGATTCCCAGACCTTGAGCATTACCGGCAACGACCTATCGATTGCTGGAGGAAACACGGTGACATTGCCAACGGCGACGGGAGCGGAGACGATAGTGAACGGAGGCGGTATCAACGTGGTAACGGGAAGCGGTACATCGGGCGACCCGTATGTCGTTACTGGAACGGAAGTTGACGGCAGCGTAACCAATGAGATATAAGATTTAAGTATTAGTGGAAATACCCTTAGCTTGAGCAGTGATGCGACTACGGTAGACCTAAGTGGTTATTTGGACAACACTGACAATCAGAACCTGAGCATCGTGGGCAACGACCTTTCCATCACGGGCGGTAATACAATCACATTGCCAACGGCCGATGGTTCTGAGACGATAGTGAACAGTGGCACGAACATCAACGTAACTGGAAGCGGAACATCGGGCGACCCTTATGTGGTAAGCAACACCTTCACGGAGGTGGATGGTAGCGTCACGAACGAGCTTACGGACTTAAGCCTAAGCGGAAACACGTTGACACTGACGAATCCTGCGACGGGCGGCAATAGTGTCGACCTGAGCGGTTTCGTGAACACGGATTCGCAGACTTTGAGCCTTAGCGGTACGGATCTTTCCATATCCGGAGGCAATACCATAGATATCGGTAGCATAGATACGGATACGGATGACCAAACGTTGAGCCTGACAGGAAATACTTTGGCCATTGCCGACGGTAATAGCGTTGACCTGAGCGGTTTCGTGAACACGGACAACCAGCAGATAAGCTTGAGCACGAACACGTTGACCCTATCCAACGGGACGGGTGCTGATACTACCGCTGACTTAAGCGGCTACTTGGACAATACAGATTCCCAGACCTTGAGCATTACCGGCAACGACCTATCGATTGCTGGAGGAAACACGGTGACATTGCCAACGGCGACGGGAGCGGAGACGATAGTGAACGGAGGCGGTATCAACGTGGTAACGGGAAGCGGTACATCGGGCGACCCGTATGTCGTTACTGGAACGGAAGTTGACGGCAGCGTAACCAATGAGATACAAGATTTAAGTATTAGTGGAAATACCCTTAGCTTGAGCAGTGATGCGACTACGGTAGACCTAAGTGGTTATTTGGACAACACTGACAATCAGAACCTGAGCATCGTGGGCAACGACCTTTCCATCACGGGCGGTAATACAATCACATTGCCAACGGCCGATGGTTCTGAGACGATAGTGAACAGTGGCACGAACATCAACGTAACTGGAAGCGGAACATCGGGCGACCCTTATGTGGTAAGCAACACCTTCACGGAGGTGGATGGTAGCGTCACGAACGAGATACAGGATTTGAGCATCAGTGGTAATACACTTAGTTTAAGCAGTGATGCTACAACGGTTGATTTAAGCGGCTATTTGGACAATACCGATGACCAAACTGCGTCTGAGGTGACTATCTCGGACGCTGGGGGCAATTTTACTGCAACAGACGTAGAAGGAGCCTTATCGGAATTGGCGGCAGCCAGCACCGATGACCAATTAGCTTCGGAAGTGGATTCTGATGCGCCAGTGGATGTAGATGGAGACGGTGTGACAGATGATACAGTTGAAGATGTAATACAAGCAATCGCACCTATTACATCGAAGGCAGCACGGATTTTCTATCCCCCCTCTATAGCAATTGATGCCTCTGTATTAGTGAATAATGCAACAGTAGACCTTTATCAGGAATATCTAGATCAATACGGTGGTTCGGCAGCAAACTTTACCGCGAGCGCAGGTGCACCAGGAACTGTTCCTACCTACGGAAGAACAGAACTATATTACTATGTAACCTTTGCAGATCCGGCAGTCCTCAACATCGATCTTATTGATGCAAACGGTAACATGCAATACGATGTAATTGGTACACCTCCGGATTACAACTCCTTGATCAATGTGGTATTCGTAGTAAAGTAATCAGCTAAAGACCCGAATCGGTTTGAAAATAATCAATCAACATACAGCCATATTCCTGGGCATTGTTTTTACAATGTTCGGGATGTTGGTGTCCAATGCCCAGTTTTTGCTACAGGCACCCAACTCCACCGATGAGAACAATTATCGCTGGTACGAGGCCTCGGATACCGGTACCGTTTTGGGTACGGATTTTTTCTACGAAGTAACCGCACCGGGTATTTACTTTGCCACCTATGATGGAACGCTTTGCGGCTCCAATGCCACAGGCTATTTCATTGTTACGGATTGTAACAATCCAGATAATCAGGTAACCCTGGATATCACCAATAACGTAAGTGGAGGGGCTACGGTAAGCTGGTCGCCTGCGGTCAGTGGAGACCCCACAAGGCCCATCGTTACGGCTACGGATGCCGTGGTGAAATATACGGCTACGGTGACCAAGGCCGGTAATGATTTTGCCTTGCCCAACTTTACCGTTGTTTGTCTGCCCCAGGCCGCAAATTTGGTAGATGATGTCGTTTCCTTGGACGAGGATACATCGGTAATAGTGGATATCTATGCCAATGATTCGGATTTACCCAATCCGGGTACTTTGACCACGACGTCGCCATCCAATGGTTCGGTCACTATAGATGACAATGGCACACCCAATAATCCTTTGGACGATGTGCTAACCTATACGCCGAACCCAGATTTTAATGGTGCGGACAGTTTTGATTACACCGTCTGCAATAGTTTTGGCGACTGTAGTATGGCGACCGTGACTATAGATGTGCTCCCTATTGTGGATACTTTTGATGATACTATCGCCATTTTGGTGAACGAAATTAGGGTCATCGATGAGTGGGCATTGAACGACAACGATATTCCAACGCTAGGAACTTTCAGTATTACACAGCCTACAAACGGATCTGCGACTATTGATGATAATGGTACGCCCAATGATCCATCGGACGATACCATTACTTATTTCCCCAACAATGATTTTGTAGGATCGGATGCTTTCGAATATACATTATGCGACGATGCAGGAAACTGCAGTACGTCAACGATTACTATGATCGTAAGTCCGTCCAATACCGATTTGGATAGTGACAACGACGGCATACTCGATAGTTTTGAGGACCTTAACTTGGACGCCGATAATGATCCCGCTACCAATCCAACGGATACCGATTTGGACGGCTACCCCGATTATCTGGACATCGATAGTGACAATGACGGTATCCCGGACAATGTGGAAGCACAGACAACTTCAGGATACATCTCCCCAAGTGGTACCGATGCCAATGGAAATGGTGTGGACGATGCCTATGAGACTGGTGGAAACCTAGGATTGTTCCCAATAGATACCGATGGGGATAGCCTGCCCGATTACTTGGACGATAACAGTGATAATGACAACGTACCTGATAGTATCGAAGCACACGACCAAAACCATGACGGTATAGCCGATCTAACCTTGTTCGGGTCCGATCAGGATGGAGACGGTCTGGACGATGGTTACGAAGGAAGCAATGTCAATGATATAGACGTGAACGATGAGTTGGATGATCCTTATGGACAATTACCAAATACGGATAGTGATTTGGAATCCGACTATCGTGACACCGATGATGATGACGATGGCATCGAAACCATCGACGAGGATTTGAATGGTGACGGTGATTATAGCAACGATGATTCGGACGGTGACGGTACGCCAAACTATTTGGATAGTGATTTGGGCGAATTATCGGAACAGATAGAAGTATTCAACGTTATCACACCCAATGGTGATGGTGTACACGATGTGCTTCGTATAGATGGTCTAGAAAATTTCCCCAACAATACCATCAGAATTTATAACAGATGGGGCGTATCCGTCTTTACCACAAGGGCTTACAACACGGAGGGTAATGTTTTTGACGGAACTTCCCAAGGTAGGGTTACTGTTGATCAAAGTAACAGGTTACCAGTAGGAACGTATTTCTACATCTTGGATTACGAAGAGCCTAACGGTACCATGAAACAGCTCTCAGGCTACATATATATTAATAGATAGAAGGATGTTGGACATTAAATTTTTAAAACCTAAGCGTGGCTTTTTACCAAAAGGTCTTTTAATCCTAGTATTTATTTGGAGCGGGAACTCCTTGTTCGCACAACAGGATGCCCAGTATACCCAATATATGTACAACACGGTAAGTGTGAATCCTGGTTACGCCGGGTCTAGGGGTCAAATAAGTATTGCCGCCTTGCACCGCTCCCAATGGTTGGGATTGGAGGGGGCTCCCACAACACAAACTTTCAACATTCATTCTCCTATTGGTTACAATGGATTGGGCTTGGGACTATCCATCGTTAACGATAGAATTGGCCCCACCTCAGAAACCAATTTTGATATCGATTTTAGTTATACGCTCACATTGGCCGAGGAAAGTAGATTAAGTTTCGGATTGAAGGCAAGTGCCAATTTATTGGATATTCGTTTTTCGGAACTCAACCAGTTTACGACGGACCAGACACTTCAGCAAGATATAGACAATCGACTTTCGCCAAACGTTGGAGCCGGTATTTATTATCACACGGAAAAATTCTACGCTGGACTTTCCGTTCCCAGAATTTTGGAAACATCCCATTTTCAGGAATCATCTTTGAGTACTGCCAAAGAGCAAATGAACTTTTACTTTATTACGGGGTACGTCTGGGATTTAAACCCCATGTTGAAATTTAAGCCCACGTTACTTACCAAGGTCGTTCAAGGAGCGCCGTTACAGGTAGACCTTTCGGCCAATTTCATGTTGAATGAACGGTTCATTTTAGGAGGTGCCTATCGATGGGATGCCGCTTTCAGTGGTATGGTAGGATTTAATATAAATGGCAATTTTTTAATAGGTCTAGCCTATGACCGCGAAACTACGGAACTTGGAAATGCGGCGTTCAATGACGGTTCATTCGAAGTAATCCTTAGATATGATTTCATTTCAAGTAAGAACAACCTTAAATCTCCAAGGTTCTTCTAAAACCGAATTTTTCGCGCTTTCTTGCATCTGATTATTTTTTTTATAGGCCATGCTTCGGCTATGGTCAACACAGGATTGTAATTATTCAAATCAATTCTATTTTATTTACATGGGTGTTCATGAATCTTCGATTTCGTCAATAGCCATCTCGGCGTGCATTAAGACTTTTTAAGTCTCATTTCTTATTTTTTTCCTAAAGCCTTCGAACAGTATAGCGCAAAGGGCTTATTTTTACTGAATGAAGGAAGAAGAAGTAATTCTAGTTGATAAAGACGATAATCCAAGGGGAACCATGCCAAAAATGGAAGCCCATGAAAAAGCCGAGTTACACCGGGCTTTCTCCGTTTTTGTTCTCAATGACAAAAATGAAATTATGTTGCAGCAAAGGGCGGCCCATAAATACCATTCCCCATTGTTATGGACCAATACCTGTTGCAGCCACCAAAGGGTAGGGGAGTCTAATTTGCAAGCGGGAAAGCGAAGGCTCCAAGAGGAAATGGGGTTTGAAACCAATTTAAAGGAACTTTTTTCTTTTATCTATAAAGCACCTTTTGATAATGGATTGACGGAGCACGAACTTGATCATGTCATGATCGGATATTTTAATGATGTTCCAAATATCAATAAAGATGAAGTCGCGGATTGGAAATGGATGACGCCCAAAGCGATTAAATTGGATATGGTGGAGCACCCGGAAATCTACACGGCTTGGTTTAAGATAATTTTCGAGAAATTTTATCAGCATTTAATCGATAATCTAGTTGAAAATGAAAGTTAAGGTAAGCCGAAAAGCACATTTTAATGCGGCCCATAGGCTTTATAGGCCGGATTGGGAAGATTCCAAAAATTGGGAAGTGTTTGGAAAATGCAATAATCCCAGCTTTCACGGGCACAACTATGAATTGATTGTTAGCGTTACCGGGGAAATCGACCCAGAAACTGGTTTTGTAATGGATATGAAGGAGTTGAAAGACCTTATAAAGGAAAAAATCGAAGATGCTTTCGACCACAAGAATCTGAACGTGGAAGTGCCTGAGTTCAGGGAATTAAATCCTACCGCAGAAAATATTGCCGTTGTTATATGGAACAGGTTGCGACCCAGTATAAAAGACAACAAGGAATTGGAGGTTGTGCTCTATGAGACGCCCAGAAATTTTGTCACATACACCGGATAATGGCTTGCCTTCAAAACGTAATCCATAATACAGTATTGAATTATTAAGTTTTTTCCTACTTCTTCAAATAATTTAGTTGTTCCCTTCGTTACGATAATGGAAACTTTTTAATCAAAAAATGAATTTATACCCCTTAAAATTTAATCCCATACTCAAAGAAAGGCTTTGGGGAGGAACCAAATTAAAAGAGCTCTTTGGGAAACCCAGTACAAGTGAAATTACAGGGGAAAGTTGGGAGCTTTCCACTGTTTCCGGAGATGTTTCGGTTGTATCAAACGGTGATTTTGCAGGTACTTCCTTACAGGAATTGATCGATACATATCCCACAGAGCTTTTAGGGAAAAGTGTTGTGGAACGTTTTGGAACGGATTTTCCTATACTGATCAAATTCATAGATGCCAAACAGGACCTTTCCATTCAGTTGCACCCCAACGACGCATTGGCAAAGGAACGGCATAACTCTTTTGGCAAAACGGAAATGTGGTACATTATGGATGCCGATCCCGGAGCCGAATTGATCGTAGGCTTTAATAAGGACGTGTCAAAGCAGGAATATGAAAATAGTCTGGAAAATGACAATTTGTTGGATTTGTTGAACTATGAAAAAGTCCGGGAAGGAGATACGTTTTTCATAAATACCGGTAAAATCCACGCGATTGGCGCAGGGGTTCTTTTGGCCGAGATCCAGCAGACATCTGATGTTACCTATCGTGTTTTCGATTTTAATAGAAAGGACAAAGAAGGCAACTTACGGGAATTACATACGGAACTGGCCTTTGATGCCATCGATTATGAAAAGAAGGACGACTTTAAGGTGTCCTACCCAAAGGAAAGGAATGCAGTGAACGCAATGGTTGACTGTCCGTACTTTAAGACCAACTTTTTGGATTTGGACAAGGATATTGTTTTTGATATAAAGCATCGGGATACCTTTACCATTTTTATGTGCGTAGCGGGTACGGCCACGATTGGGAACGCGTTTGGTAAAGTAACTATTCAAAAAGGGGAAACTACTTTGCTACCGGCCAATTCGGATCAAATCGAAATACGTACCAAAGGCACCAAACTATTGGAAGTTACAATTTAGGCAAATACAATTATTCAACGGTTTAATTGTACTTTTGTATAAAATTATAAGATATGGCAAGTATTAAAAATTTGAAAAAAGATATAAATAACGTCCTTGGGGATATTATTGAAGGGGTTTATATAGTGGAAGCAACGAACGGTGGTGGACCTTCAAAAGAGGGAACTGCCATTATCGATGGTGCCATTAGCACTTTTGATGAATTGATAGCCAAGGTAAATCAAGCCGATATTGAGAACAAAAAGGTACATTTTAATGGTATCAGAACAGAATTGGAAACTAAGGCAAATAAATTGGTCGACCAATTGAACAGCATGGCTGAATAGATTCCTTCTAACTTAAATAAAAAAGCATCCTTAAGGGATGCTTTTTTATTATTGATCCGAATCCAATAATTGCTTCAAGTCCTTGCCGTATTTGGAATTGGCCACTTCGGGAGGAAGACTTCTATAAATGGAATCCAGATATTTTATGTTTGCATCGGGAATTTCTTTTGCCGCAATATATGGGGCAATGTAGGAATCCGTATTGTTCAAAGCATAGTTTATGGAATAGGCATACGCGCGCTGAGTGTTTCTGGTACCTACGCGTTCTAAGGAATCAATGGTATTTTGGTCTGCATTTGCCTGTAATTGCGATGCCTTCAGCATAATCTCCATATTCCTTAAATTAAGGTTGGATAGTGCCTTTTGATATTCCTCGAGTTTTTCGTGCGTTGGAGATCCCTTTATTTCGGCCGTAGTGTCAAAAGTATTCCAGTCCGTATTAATGGTAATGGTACCTGGTTCGGCAAAAAAAGTTATCCGGTCGTTGATCACATTGTTATCCTTCTTATTTAGATACAGATAATAGATTTCCGGACTTTCCAATTCCGCTGAAAGACTGAAAGTTCCTTCACCATCAATTTCAAGGGAATCCACCGTTACAAGCGTTGTATCTATCAGGTGCTGCAAATAAAGCGTTCCCTTTTTTAAACCTCGAACCTTTCCATTTACCACAAGGTTGGCTTCCGTATCGCTTCCGCAGGAAACAAAAAATACAGCAATGAAGATATAGGCTAATTTTTTCACGTGTTATTTTATTCTTTTTAGGTTAGTTGAAACATCCATAACTATCGATTCCAATTCTTGGACATGGATGTTCCGTTCAAAATGATTCAGGGGGCAAATATCATTAAATTTTCAAAGAAAATACAATTCAAAAAGTAAATACTACAAACTGGAAGCTACCTCCATAAGATAGGCACATAACAGTGCGCCTGCCGTACCTACCACATAGCCCAAAACGGCCAATAAAACACCCACCGACGTTAAGGACGGATGGAATTCCGCTGCAACAACCGGTGCAGAAGCAGCGCCTCCCACATTGGCCTGGCTACCTACCGCCAAGAAAAAGTAAGGGGCCTTTATAAGTTTGGCCACTAAAATTAGCAATAAGGCATGGATAGCTATCCAAACAAAGCCGATGGCGATAAGGCCGGGGTTTTCCAAAACCTTACCCAAGTCCATTTTCATGCCAATCGTTGCCACTAGAATATAGATAAACATACCACCAATTTTACTCGCTCCGGCACCTTCATAGTTCTTAGCTTTTGTAAATGACATGGCAATTCCCGCACAGGTAGATAGTACTACCATCCAAAAGAATCCCGATCCCAAAAAGGAAAGAAAACTTTTTTTGTCGCTTATAGCCTCAAAATTTGATGTTAGGAATTCGCTAATATGGTCTCCAAAAAAATGGGAAATTCCCACAGCTGTAAATGCTATACATAACATAATCATATAATCCTGTAGTGTTGGTACACGGGTAATTTTTTCCGTAAACTCCGTTACCTTTAGCTTTAAGGTCTCAATGGTCGATGTATCGGCCTTAAGCCACTTGTCGATACTTTTCGTTTTGCCCACACCTAAAAGAATGACCGCCATCCAGATATTGGCGATTACGATATCGATTAGAACCATTCCCCCATATTTTTCTGGGTTGTACTTAAAAATTTCAAGCATAGCGGCCTGATTGGCCCCGCCTCCTATCCAGCTTCCGGCGATAGTAGCTAGCCCCCTCCAAACGGCGTCAAAATCGTTTCCGCCCACCGTTTCCGGAGAAAATATGGAAACCAGCAAAATAGCCAATGGACCGCCTACTACAATGCCCAAACTCCCCGTTAAAAACATGATCATTGCCTTTGAACCCAAATTACTGATGGCCTTAAGGTCGATACTTAAGGTCATCAATACCAGGGCAGCGGGTAAAAGATACCTACTGGCCATGAAATAAAGATTGGAAATATCGTCCGAAATCAATCCCGCACTGGCCATAAGTGCCGGTAAAAGGTAGCACATAAGCACGGCCGGGACGACGGAATAGAATTTTTGCCAAAATCCGGTCTTGATGCCTGAAGTAAAAAATATAAATCCAAGCGCAAGGGCCAAAAGACCAAAAACTACGGTATCGTTCACGATCAAGGGCTGGGGTATGGGGTTTTCCATAATACTATTCCTTCAGCACCAAATATACTTAAATTAGTAGATGTTGTTCAATGTATTTGGCGACCCCATCATCGGTATTGCTGGCGGTAACAAACTTTGCGATTTGTTTTACTTCCTCCCTTCCATTGGATACGGCAACGCCCCACCCCACGTTGCTCAACATTTCCAAATCATTATAATTGTCGCCAAATGCAATGACATCCTCCAAAAGCTCCCCGTTACGCAACAGTTTTTGTATGGCCGTTAGTTTGGATACGGATTTAGGTGAAATTTCGATAAGGGTATCGTTAGATCGGTATACATTAATTTCTTTCCCAAAATCTTCTTGTAGTATTGGCATTAATGCATCAGAGGTGGGTTTTGTACCCATCAACATGATTTTATGTACCCCACTTTTTTGGGTGGTCCATTGTTCCAGAGTGGTTTGGGTCGGTTGAAATACCGGGCTGGTCTTGGTATATTTTATTTCTTTTTCGACCCTTTCAGACATTCTGGGTACATGCCATTCGTCAAAGGCATATAGGCCCAATTCCGTCCTGTTCGCTTCACAAACTTCATGGATTTTACCTACCATATCCATTGGAATGGTTACCGAGAGCAGTTCCTCATCCCCATCCAGCACCAGTGCGCCGTTGAAACAGACAATGGGCTGTTCCAAGATGCCCAGGTCTTTTTGGATGTAGTACATGCCATTGGGCATTCTTGCCGAGACCAAAATGATTCTGGCTATTTCCTTGATTCTACTGAATTGGGAAATGGTGTATTTTGAAACATCGCTTTTAGTGGACAATAAGGTTCCGTCCAGATCAGAGCAAAGCAATTTGAACTTCATATCAAATATTTAACCAGTAAGATAATTTTAAATTTACAGACCTGAATTTTGGCTCGAATTGACTTACGGCATAGTTATCATTGTATACTATAAACAAGTCTGAAAGGGGTGCGAATCGCCATTGTAACCGGGAATTGATGCCCAAGTTATCCCGCTGATTACTATACTGAACCAAGGTTGACCAGAATATGGATTTACTAAAGGTAAGGTCCATCCGTGGACTAACCAGCCAAATATTGGCACTTGAATAGGGCAGCGGCAGATTTATTTGGTCATAATTGAATTGAAGAGAAATGGATGCCTTTGGTTGAAACCGCATGGTCATGGAGCCTTCCATGGAAAATCGGTTTCCATTAAAAAACCGGCCTATGGTAGACTGTAAGTCGTAGGAGAAAAGCTTTCGCTGATCGGATTGATAGCCGGCCTGGACACTATTGTAATGATAGTTTTGATTGGCCGGGAGCGGTATGGCACCTTCGGTCCGCGTTGGATCAAAAGTATCAAAAAGGAAGGTGAACGTGTTTGTGTATTCTATCTGTGCCTGCGATTGATTATTGAATTGGACTTGATAGCTATATTGAAGGTCATAATCCGTATTTTTAAAATCCATACTGGGGCTCCAACGTATATTTGTAAATGACCGTAGCGTATGGTTCTGGACAATACCTTTTCTTGGCCAGAATACCCGCTCTAAACTAAAGAGCGTCTTAAAAAGATCGGTTCTTCGCACAAAACCCAAATCTGAACGAAAGTCCTCATCTATAAAAGTACCTTTGGCGAATACATTTAATTTTCTGGTATTATATCGAATTAGAGCACTAGAAGCAAAGTTTCCCACATTATCATCAGGTTGAAAGGATTTATGGGTTATGAATGATCCATTCCAAGTATTATCCTTGGATGCCAGATTATAATCCACTCCTAAAACACGATTGTATTCATCTTCCCGTTCTACAAAATCATAATTTTTGAACGATTCCTTATTTATAAAAAATACTCCTATGTTAGACCGTGAGAAAACACGCTGTTGCAATGCCAGCATCGTATTATTGTTCGATGGAATTTCATTTTCCAAATCCTCTGCCGTCTGTATGTTCAATAGCCCAACCCTGAGATCGTTGGTCAGCTTTCCGCTAAGCCGTACCCCACCAATAATATTGTTCTCTATGGTATTCCCAACGGTGTCCCTAGCGATACCAATACGTCTTGAAAAAAATGGACTAAAATCAAAACCGTTTCCAAAACTTGCAAAGAGATCATTGTTGTCAATAAAAAATTGACGACGCTCCGGTAAAGCAATTTCAAAACGGGTGAGGTTGGTAATAAAATTATCCACCTCTACGGTGGAAAAGTCGGGGTTTATAGTGAGATCCAGATTTAAGCTGTTTCCAACGGAGACCTTGGCATCTGCACCTACCTTAAAATTGTCCAGGTTTTCCCCATTGTCAAAATCCCTGGCACTAATTCCGTTTACATAGGGTATAATCGCAAAAGGAGTCCTGGATTTGCCAAGAGGCTTCTCAAAAAGGATTTCTCCCATAAAAGCAAGATTATAAATAAGTTGGTTCTGGGGAATCCTTGTCCAGGTGCTGCGTTCGTTGGATTGCGTTTCAATGCGGTACGAATTGAAGCGCCATTTGGTAGCACCTTCCTCAAACTTTAGAGAGGTGAGGGGAATGACCATTTCTGCCGTGAAGTAATCATCATAAATCTTGGCATTGCCTTTCCATTTTACGTCCCAGGACAGATTAAAATCGTCCTGCGAAGCACCTCCGTTTGCAATGAGACCTTCACGGCGTACGCCATAAGGGTTGATTCCAAAAGAAAAAGCGTTGGTGCCATCATTGAAGGTATCAAAAACGAGCGTAAAGCTATCACTTCCACTTCCTCTAAAATCTCGCTGCAATGATTGGGTGGCATAATTTTTTCCGCTGGAATAGGCCTTGATTCCTACGTATAAATTCCTTTCGTCATACAGAATCTTTATTTGGGATTGCTTTTTGGCCTGAATGGAATCCAAAGGAAAATACTCCCAAAAATCTTCCGCCGCATCGGCCATGGCCCAAATGGGTTCGTCCAATAGGCCATCAGGAGTGATTTCCTCGGTAATGAACTTGACGGTGATCTGTTTCGTATGGTCTTGACCCAAGACATACATCGAAATGATACATACAAGAAAGTTTAGCGTAAATTTTTTGGTAGAATTTTTGGACATTCTTCGGTTTTTAATCGGTTTGGAGAAAATACCGGGCACGACCCGTTATATGTTCAACCAATAGGTGAGTTTTAAGTTGATGGACCTATATTTTGGTTCGATGATATTTACCGAGTAGTTATCGTTATAAACAATGAACAAGTCTGAAAGCGGTGCAAAACGCCATTGTAGCCTTGAATTTATGCCCAAGTTGTCCCGTTGGTTGCTGTACTGAAATAGCGTAGTCCAGAAAACCGACTTACTGAACGTAAACCCAAACCTAGGGCTTACCAACCATAGGTCCGCACTGGGATAGGGGTCGGGCAAGGTGATTTTGTCATAATTCACGTTCAGGCCAATTCTTACTTTGGGCTGGATACGTAAGGTGGCCTCTCCGCCAATGGAAAACCGTTCCCCGTTGAAAAAATTCCCCAAGGAGGATTCTCCCTGAAAGGCAAAAACATTTGCCTCATTGGATTGGTAACCTACCGTAAAGGTTCCAAACCTATATTCCTGGTTGCCTGGAAGTTCTATGGCACCTTCGGTCCCTGTTGGGTCGAACGGTTCAAATAGGTATATGTAACTGGAGGTATAGCCCGCACCAAACTCCGTGAAATTCTTCAATACGAAATTGTAATTGGCCTGTAGATCATAATCGGCCAGTTGGTAATCCAGGGAGGTGCGCCAGTTGGAAATGGCAAAAAGCTCCAATCCATGGTTGTTGATAGTACCCGTTTTGGGCCAATATAGGCGTTCAAGACCTGAAACGGCCTTTATGATGTCCGTTCTGGGAATAAAACCCAAATCGGATCTGAAATCGGCATCGATATAGGCCAGATCTACAAACGAGTTCCAATATCTTGAATTATAGCTCAGAAGGGCTCCGGCGGAAATGTTACCTTCATTATCCCCAGGTTGAAAGGATTTATGGAGGTAATATTTTCCAGACCATACATTGTCCGCACTGGCCAAGTTATAATCCACTCCAAGGACCCTGTTATAGGCATCATCCGGCGATAAAAAAGGTTCATCCCCAAAGGCCTGCCTATTAAGAAAGAACATGCCTATGTTAGATCGCGCGAACACTTTCTGTTGTAGCGCTAGCATCATATTATTATTGGATGCCACTTCCTGTTCCTCGTTTCTGGCCGTTTGGATGTTCAATAGGCCTAGGCGCAAGTTCTTGTTCAGTTTACCACTGAGCCGAACGCCACCTAAAATGTCGTTCTGCACCGAATTTCCCAAGCGGTCCGTGGCGATACCGATACGTCGGGAAAAAAATGCGTTGGAATGCCTTCTACTGCCAAAATCCCCAAAAAGATCATTATTATCTATAAAAAACTGACGCCGTTCTGGCAGGGATACCTCAAAACGGGTGAGGTTGGTGATGATGGCATCTACCTCCACATTGGAGAAATCCGGATTTACGGTAACATCCAGGTTCATTCCGTTCCCTATGGCTATTTTGGCATCGCCGCCAACTTTCAACGTTGTATTACTGACATCTGAATTGAAATCCTTATCTGACAAGAGGTTCACATAGGGAATCAATGCCAATGGGGTCCTGGATTTTCCCAAGGGCTTTTCAAAATACATATCGCCCATAAAGGCCAAGTTGATAACACTTTGGTTCTGTGGGATGACGTACCAATTGCTGCGCTCGTTGGACTGCATATCAAAGCGATAACTTTGGAAACGCCACTTGGTCTCACCCTCGGCAAATTTTAGGGAGGTCAAGGGAATGGCCATTTCGGCGGTGTAATAGTTATCGTATATTTTTGTTTCAGCCTTCCATTTTACGTCCCAGGAGGTCGTAAAGCCGCTTAGGTCCTGCCCACCTCCCGAAATAAGGACTTCGCGACGAACACCATAAGGGTTTATTCCAAAAAGAAAAGCGTTTGTTCCATCATTGAAGGTATCAAAGACCAAGCTTATATTGTCATTTCCACCTGCCCTAAAATCACGTTCCAGGGAGGGTATTACGTAATTTGAGCCCGGGGTGTGAACGGTCATACCTATATAGAGGGTCGTGTCATCCGTTAGCATACGGATATCTGTTTGGTATTGGGCCGGTACATCATCCGATGGGAAATACTGTTGAAATTCGCCCGCGCTTTGCGCAAAGGTCCATACAGGCTCGTCCAAAATACCATCCAATTGTATTTTTTCGTTCGTGTACTTTACAGTGAAGGATTTTTCTGGAGTTTGGGCGTAAAGTGAAGCGCCTGTAAGCAACAGTGCTACTATACTTTTTAATTTGGTCATTTTGGTTTGGAAACTTTGGCTAACAAAGTTAAAGGTTTGTACCGTTAAAAAAACCCTAAAAAACTATTCCTTTTTTTTCTTGGGTTCTCTTTTCGCATCTTTTAGGCATTGCATCAACATCCACTCAATTTGACCATTGGTACTACGGAACTCGTCCGCGGCCCATTTTTCGATGGCGTTGAGCATGTCCTCGTTTACCCGCAATGCAAATGCTTTTTTCTTACTCATATTCCTGTTTACTGTCCATCAGCAAATAAAATGACCCTTGGGATATTCAAATTCTTGATTCAAACTTAATGCGTTCAAAATTAAGTCAATAGCTTAATCTTTACACATTTACTATTATAGAGGTATTTGACTTACCATGACAAATCCCTCGATGAGGGTTTCATCGGTTTTTGTCCCTTTCAAATACGATACGGCTCCGGTCATGGTCCAAATCTACGACCCTCCATCCCTGTCTGCCATATTCGTTCAGGGTGTCCTCCAAACGTTGGTTATTATTGGTTAGGCCTACGGACCAGCTTATTACTTTATATTCTTTCACAAATTTAAATTTTAGTAATTCCCTGATTAATATTATAAATTGACTATTAGTTATAAATCACAACCTTGTTTGGCCTCGAGCCTTTCGTTTTGCTGCGCAAGGTGCGTTCAAAGAAAACATGTTTTCTTTTCACCCAATGCTCAGGATAAACAAAAGTCAAGAGGTAATTAACCTATTGCTCCAATATGAGGTCTCAACTGCGCTCGACCAGACATTATAGTGAGTATATGATTAGTTGGTTACATCCAATTATAACTATAAAATTAATATTCATTAGCTATCGGGAATACACAATAATATTCAGAAAAAACACATGTCAGTGATTTAACGTACCAGCATTTACGATGGGTGATGCATCCTTGTCGGAACATAGGACTACCATCAAATTGCTGACCATAGCGGCTTTGCGTTCCTCGTCCAAATCTACCAATTCCTTTTTACTCAGTTCATGCAGCGCCATTTCTACCATACTTACGGCACCTTCCACAATTTTATGCCTTGCCGCCACAATGGCCGTGGCCTGTTGTCTTTTTAGCATGGCATTGGCTATTTCCTGGGCGTAGGCCAAATAACCTATACGTGCTTCCAACACCTCGATACCGGCCATGGCCAACCGCTCCTGTACCTCCGTTTCCAAAGCTTCGCTCACTTCGTTGACACTGGAGCGTAAGGTGATATCCTCATCCAAACCTTCGTCGGCAAAGTTGTCATACGGATACATACTTGCCAATTTTCGTACGGCGGCATCGGTCTGTACCCTCACAAAATTCTGATAGTCGTCCACATCAAAAGCGGCTTTGTAGGTATTCGTTACCCTCCAGACCAAAATGGTACTGATCATTACGGGGTTCCCCAATTTGTCATTCACCTTCAATCGTTCGCTATCGAAATTGCTGGCGCGTAAGGAAATCTTCTTTTTGGTGAAAAAGGGGTTTACCCAAAAGAATCCGTTCTTCTTGATGGTGCCCACGTATTTCCCAAACAACAACAGGACCCTGGAACCATTGGGGTTCACCAAAACAAATCCACCAAGACTTAGGACTGCTAGTACAATTAGAAAAATACCCAAGTAAATTCTCAATAGAGCAATGCCCCCAATGATAAGCCCTAGAACAACTAAAATCATTACATAGCCATTGATAGGGCTATAGTTTTTTTCGTTTGACATGGTACATGATATTAAAATGATATCATAAATATATCAAAAAAAATTAAAGTCGGCCTTTTTTTTCCAATTAATCTTGCCCTTTAAATTTCCGGGTCTTTTTCTTATTCGGGTTTTTAAAGAGTCTTTTGAAGAAGCCATCCCGTTTTATTGGTTCACAATCCAACATTTCTTGAACGCGCCCGCTTGGTGCGGGAAATCTTGCTCGGGTTATGTGGTTGAATTGTTCGTCCTTGTTCATTTTTTGCAATAATAGGGCGTACATTGGCAATGCCGCATTGGCACCTTGGCCGATAGATGTATTCCTAAATCCAATTTCATGATGGTCCAGACCTACCCATGTTACATGCAAAAGGTTTGGAGAAAGGGCAACAAACCAGGCATCCTTATTATTTTGCGTGGTTCCCGTTTTTCCTGCTATATCGTTTGATAGTTTATACGTAGACCGAATCCGTGAAGCGGTTCCGGAATTTATAGTCGATTTCATCATTTCCATCATAATTTGTCCGTTTTCGGCCGAAAAGGCGGCATTTTCACTTTTTTTCGGTTCAAAGCTTGCCAGAAGGGAATCCTGTTGGGTAGTGATGGTTTTTATCAATAAAGGTTCCACAGATCTACCCTCATTCATATAACTGGTATAGGCTTTTGCCAATTCAATCAATTTGATTTCTCCCGTACCAAGGGCGATGGAGGGTTCGCTCGGTAGTCTTTCTTCGATTCCCATTTTTTTCGCAAGGGCAAGTACTTCATCGACACCTGTTTTTTCCATAACCTTCACGGCAATCGTGTTAACGGATTTGCTAAGTCCCTCCTCCATGGAATAATTGAGGTAGGCCTCATCGATGTCTCCGGAATTACTTGGGGACCAACCTTTTAAATTTTCATATTCTACTTCCTGAGCTGAAAAATAAGTGCAGGGTTCTATCCCCTGTTCTAGAGCCGCGGTGTAAACGAACGGTTTGAACGTGGAACCGACTTGGCGTTTGCTCTGGGAAATATGGTCGTACTTAAACTGCTTGAAATCCACCCCGCCGATCCATGTGAGCACTTCACCGGTTTTGGGATTAAGGGATATGGAGCCTGTGTTCAAAAACTTCATGTAGTGCTGTATGCTGTCCATGACACTTAATTCCTTTTCCGTTTCTTCCTCCCAGGAGGTTATCGTCATTTTTCGTTTGCTATGTTGCAGGCTGTCAAAAATTTCATCATCGGTGAAGCCGTCTTTTTTTAGGTTTTTATAAGCTGTACTTCTTCGGGCTACCGTTTTTATGAGGTTTTTATCCGTTAACCATGGGGCATTTTTTCCGTAACTTTTTTCAAAATCGCTTTGCAATCGGCCCATATGCTCCACCATACTTTGCTCCGCCAGTTGTTGCATTTTATAATTTAGGGTGGTATACACTTTTAGGCCCGATGTATAAATGTTGTATTCCTTTCCTTCCTCATTTTGTGTTTTGGTCCACTCCAGTAATTGCTTGCGTACTTCTTCCCGAAAATAAGGTGCCAAGCCCGAACTATAATCGTAATCCCTATAATCCAAACCGATATCCAGTTGTTTGAGGGCATCATATTCCGTTTTCGAAATAAAATCGTTCTTGACCATCGTGGATAAGACCAGATTTCTGCGTTCCCTGCTTTTTTCCGGGAATATTCTTGGATTGTAACCGTAGGTAGCCTTCAGCATGCCTACCAGCGTAGCTGCTTGTTCCACCGATAGGTTTTTTGTTCGGGTATTGAAAAATTTTAAAGCGGCACTTTCAATGCCAAAGGTGTTGTCGCCAAAGGAAACGGTATTTAGGTAATGGGTAAGGATTTCATTTTTATCGTAGATATCCTCCAATCTGCCGGCAATGATCATTTCCTTGATCTTATCGACCACGATATTTGTTTGCTTCCTGTCCCTCCTAGGATACAGGTTTTTTGCCAATTGCTGACTGATGGTACTTCCTCCTCCAGACGATTCGTCACCCAAAAGTATGGTCTTTATACCTACCCTGAACAGACTTGGGTAATCCACTCCGGAATGTTCATAAAAGCGCTCGTCTTCAATGGAAATGAGGGCCTGTAAAAGGTGTTCCGGGAATTCATCAAAAGTAATGGGCTGTCTGTCGTTGAGGTAATATTTTCCGATCAAGACGCTATCCGCCGTAAATACCTCTGAAGCCACTTGGTACTGAAAATTGGAGAGTTCCTTTTTATTGGGGACACTTCCCCAAGCTCCCAAATAGATGCTACCCACAAAAATTACCGTCAATACCAGGAATCCCGCGATTCCTACAAAAAAATACCTGAGAAACGGCGGTTTGATTTTACTTAGTATCTTTTTTATTCCCTGCATGGGTGCAAGTTCCCACTTAAATTTAAGCTGACCTGACTTTTAACAATACCTTAAAACTTGTTGCCCTATTTTTGCCAAAACCGAATTCCATGAAGAAGTTCACGTTCATTTTACTGGTCGTTATACAATCCGCTTTCGCCAATGACGCAATCTGGTCCAAAACCGGGCATCGGGTGGTGGGCGATGTGGCCCAGGACTATTTGAGTAGAAAGGCAAGAAAGGCCATTGATGCCCTACTGGATGGCCAAAATTTGGCAGCCGTTTCCAATTTTGCCGATGAGATCAAGGCCGATAGAAAATACAGTGAATACAGTGCCTGGCATTATGTCAACTTCCCAGCGGACAAGGAATACAGGGACGTTGAACCCAGTGAATATGGGGATTTGGTCATAGGAATCAACAAGTGCATTGAAATATTGACTTCGCAGGAAAGTTCCAAGGAGGACAAGGCTTTTTACTTGAAATTTCTGGTGCACCTTATTGGGGATTTGCACCAACCGATGCATATTGGTAGGCTAGAGGACAAAGGAGGAAACGACATCCAGTTGCAATGGTTTGGAAGGGGCAGTAACCTACATCGGGTATGGGATTCCAATATGATTGACGACTATGGAATGAGTTTTACGGAGCTTTCAAACTCCTTACCAAAGCTTACCAAGCAGCAGGTGAAGCAAATTCAGCAGGGCGATATCTATGATTGGATCGAGGAGACCCAGGAAATTACGAACGAAGTCTATGATTCCGTAGCAGTGGGTGAGAAATTGGGGTATCAATATAGTTACCGATGGTGGGACACTGTTGAAAACCAATTGTTAAAAGGGGGCATACGATTGGCGGCGGTCCTGAATGATATTTTCAAATAGAACTAAACTATCTTTTTGAAATTTTGTTTCCGCTAATGTTCTTCTGACGGGAGCTCTTGAATCGTCCGGACACATTTTCGCGTAAATTTCGGTGTTTGGTGGCCCTTCCCTGAACCCTTTTACGCCACATGCGAAAACTACTGGGTTTCATTTCCCTGCGCATGATCTCTATGGTTTCCTGTTCACTTATACCAAACTGGAAGGTGATGGCCTCAAACGGAGTACGGTCCTCCCAGGCCATTTCTATGATTCGGTCCAATTCCCTTTCTGTAAATTCCTTTGACATAACAATACAAATATACAAAGCCTAAGGCAAAAAGGGTTTGGCATGACCTTTGAAAATATGTTGCTTAGGTAGAAACCCCAACGAGCAGATTAGTATTGGTATGCCCTGGTATTAAAGATGGTCGGTCTACAAAAAGGCATAAAAAATAGGTCCTCTGGGCCGATTTTTTTATTTGATTATCCTAAACGTCAGGTTTATCCGTTCCCCAATAGGTTTGGCCGTTTTTGGAATCTGATGCTTCCAAGTATGTTGGGTCTCACCCTGCATCACCAACAAACTGCCATGCTCCAATATCATTTTGTGCTTTTCAGAAGGGTCTATGTTGTGTTTTAGATGGAACATGCGTTCCGCACCTAGACTCACTGATGCAATTACAGGGTTTTTACCCAGTTCCTTTTCATTATCGGCGTGCCAACCATTACTATCCTTGCCATCCCTATATAGATTTAGTAAACAAGTAGTAAATTCTGGGGAAACATACTTTTCTATTTCCGATTTTATTTCCAATAAAACTTTACTGAAACGATGGGGTTTCATGGTAATGTTGGAATAGGAGTAGGGCCTTCCATTATTTCCATACAATGCGGTAAGTCTTGGCTGGGCGTAAAACTTTCCGAATACTTTAATATCATCCTGTTGCCAGGGTGTTTCAGACCTTAACTTTTTGAAATAGGTATCCGCAATTTTACTAGGAATAAAATTTGGGTAATATCGTATATCACAATCGGGCAAATCCAATTGTGAGTATTCCTTGTTTTCTGGCATCAGACCAAAACGGCTTTTAGCTCATTCCTATATTCACTGGGATTCTGTCCCGTAAATGCTTTGAACGACTTATTAAAGTGGGAAAAGTTGTTGAATCCACATTCAAAACAGACTTCCGTGATGCTCATGGGTTTTTCCGCCAATAATTTAGAGGCATGCACCAAGCGGTATTCATTTACAAATTGTACAAAGGTTTTATTTGTAAGCTTTTTAAAATATCTGCAGAAAGACGGAATGGTCATGCTCACCATGGAAGATATTTCCTCCAGCGTTATTTCTTCCTTGAAGTTGTTCTTTACATGATTGAAAACGATGTTGATGCGGTCATTGTCCTTGACATCGGTTGCCAAGGAAAAACCATCCGCATTCAGGAGTTTCATTTCTTGTGAACCGCCCAATTCGTTCAGAATGTTCAGAATACTCAAAAGACGTTGGAAATCGGTCTGATATTCCAGCACCTCCATTTTATCGCCTATTTTTCTTTTGGTCTTCCCATAAAAGGCGATTCCTCCACTCGCTATTTCAAACAACTTTTTGATTTTCTTCATTTCGGGAATGGTAAAAAAGTCGGTTCCCAAAAAATCGAGCTTCATCTGTACTACGGTTTCACTGGTATTGCCCGTGAGCGCATCGGTAAAACCGCAATGGGGAAGATTACTGCCTATCAATATCAGATCGCCATCGGTATAATAGGAAACATGGCTTCCAATTTGGCGCTTACCGGAACCGCCGTTTACATAGACCAGTTCCAATTCTGGATGGTAATGCCAAACATTGTTCTTGTTCACGCGGTGCTCATCGAACCTTTGATAGGTAAACGAATGCCCAAAATCTGGTTCAATAGCCTCAAACGTAGGTTTTTGTGTAATCATCTATTTGGTGTTTACTAATGTAAAGTTAGATAACCTTTTTTGCAGGTCACTTTGCAAAATTAACCCAAATATGTGGAAAATTAACATTACTATATTAAAAGTGTGTTAAGGTTGGTAAAATAGCACATAAATCGGAAAAATCCGCTGTAGTGGCAACGACATAACGGGTGTATGTTTGTATCGTAAATTATTAATTAATCCTTTAAAGTAATTTATTATGAAAACAATTGTAAAAATCACAACCGTAGTTGCCTTTATGTTCGCTACAGTAGCGGGTATGGCAAGAGAGCCCAAATTGGACGTTGTTACCCTAAGTAACTCCAAAAGTGTCCTATTGACCTTGGACGCACTGGACCAAAGTGTCACTGTTAGGCTTTTGGATTCGGATTCTAATAGTATCTATTTCGAAAAACTTTCAAAAGGTCGTTTCAGTAAAAAACTGAATTTGAAAGATTTGGTAGATGGGTATTATTATTTGGTAGCCGAAAGCGGACTAAAAAGCAACATGTACACCATTTCCTTGAAGGATGGTATCATCGAGATCATCGACTCTGAGGTAGATGCCAAACCTTTTTTTAGAAAAACAGAAAATAGGGTCTTCATGAACTTTTTGAACTTGGATAAATCTGAGATTTCCTTAAAAGTTTATGACCAAAACTATAGATTGGTGTTCTCCGAAACCGTATCTGATAAACTTATTGTAGAAAAGGCCTTTAACTTTCAAGGAGCCTATCCGGGAAGTTATATGGTAGTAGTATCCGATGATACCAAAACTTACAGTGAAGAATTTGTTGTTAATTAAGTTGGTTTAAGTTAATTTCAAGAAAAGGGGGCTGGAGAGCCCTCTTTTTGTTTTTATACGTTTAGGTAAGCGTACGCCCAGTACATCAAAAGGAATTGCAACGGAATGCGCAGTAATAATAACCATTTTGGAAATCCGGCCGATTCCTTTTCGCCCTTGAGCATATAAAAGTGGACCAACAAAAAAACCGATAACATGGCCATAATTCCATAAATAGCTAAATCTTTGGTTTCCTGAAAGCATAGTCCAATGCCCAAAAGGATTTCAAATACGCCACTTAGGAGTACCAAAAATTTTGGAGAGGGTAGATAGTTGGGCATGACCCGCAAGTATATTTTGGGCCGTATAAAATGCATGAGGCCTGCGAACACATATAGCGCGGCCATCAAGTACAAGTGCCAAGGAAAATGAAGTTCCATTAAAGGTATTTTTGCATTCTTTCCTTTTTATACAGGGGTACTGCCGGATTGTCCATAAACCTTTGCAGCAAGTCCTTCGGCTTTTCTTTTAGGAACATCAGTTCATAGAATTCCTGGACCGTTAAGGTGTTCTCCGATTGTTGAATCAATTTCAGTTCATCGCCCATACGTACTTCCCCTTCCTCCAGAATTTTCACATACGTTCCGGGGTGATTCTGATCGATGAATTCTTTCAGGATTTGTTGGGTGCCAAAGCGGATTCCCAACTTGTAACATGGTTCCCTGGGCTGGGAAACCTGAACCAGGGCACTACCCATTTTATAAACGTTCCCTATACGTATTTGGGACTCATCCAATCCGGTAATCGTCAAGTTTTCCCCGAACATCCCCCAATTCCATTCATGGTTAGGGTATTTTACCTTCCAAAAAGGGTACTGATCCGCGGAAAAAAGATAACAGGCCTTGTTCTCCCCCCCATGGTTTACCCTATTGATAATCGTATCCTTCTGAACATCGCTTTTGGTCAAGAACAATTTTTCAGATGTGGGAAATTTAAAAATGCCCGTCTGTTCTTCGGTGCCGTTCCAAACAAAGGTTCTAGGCTCGTTGCAGATATTGGTGGAGATTATCTTCATTGTGTGAAGATAAAAAAAACCACCAGAAGAAATCTGGTGGTTTACAATTTTACTGGATAGTTGCTATACTTCCTTTTCCAACTTTTTGGTAAGATAGAAACCTAACAATAATCCAATTCCGGCCATTAAAAATATGGATCCGGGATAGGCAACACTCTCTTCGACTCCCAAACTGTAGACCATAATCGAAGCTAAAAAGATTGCACAACCAATTCCTATGAGCAGAAGGGAAAGGTTTAAAATTAGGATTTTCCAAAAGGGCGCGGCATGTTCCTTTTTTGTTTTTACAAAAATACTGGCATCGGCACCTTTTTCTATAAGAGCCATGCGTTCTTTGTTTCTAGTTGAAAAGAATAAATAGGCTATTCCAAAAATAACCCCAAAGATTAACGTGAAAATAATTACTTCTCCTCCCATTGATTTGTTTTTTAATTGATAAATAAACTGTTTACTTCTTTGACGACGATAAATTTCCATAGGTTACAATTTTTTTAGTTTTTCTTTAAAACTGTAACCTTTGCCTAAAGCAGTTCGTCCAATAAATGTAAATGAACAAGCCTAGCGACCAACTATTGATAGAACGTGCCCAAAAAAGGGATATATCCGCTTATGAAAAATTAGTGGATAGATATAAGCATATGGTCTTTACTTTGGCGCTAAGGTTGGTTGGAAATAGGGAGGATGCGGAAGAGGTAGCACAAGATACCTTTATAAAGGTATATAGTGCATTGACTACATTTAAAGGAGAGAGCAAGTTCTCTACCTGGTTATATAAAATAGCCTATAGAAAGGGTCTTGATTGTCTTAAAAAACATTAATCGCAGCCCCAAACGAAAGGTTTTGATATGCAAGATACATCTGCCTTGTACCTATCTCCGGAAATATGGAATAAAATAGAAATAAAAGAAAGAAGAAAGACAATAAAAAGGGCTATAGAGGAACTGGATAATGAAGATAGTGTATTAATAACCCTATTTTATTATCAGGAGCTTTCCCTTGTTGAAATTTCCGAAATAATAGGTATTGAAGCCAACACCGTAAAGGTGAAAATACATAGGGCCAGAAAAAAATTGGCATTAATTTTAAGAAATTCACTAGAACCGGAAACAATTCATAGCTATGAAAGAACAAGAAGATAAAGTATTGGATTTATTCCTAAAAAACGCAATCAAAGAGCTAAGACCTGAAGAAGTTTCTGAAAATTTTAATGAAAGACTGTTTCAAAGGATAGCACAATTAAATACAAAGGAATTAAAATACAAGCCTTTAATATCCAAAACAGTGTGGTTCTCACTTGCGCTTGTACTCATAGGCCTTTTAGGATTTGGATTCATTATGGAGCCAAATACCAACTTTTGGCTTTTTTCTTTAAAATACAATACAATTGGTAATCTAGATTTTTTTGATGTCCGATTGAGAGAAATCAAGTGGAATTCGTCCAGTTATGCTGTGCTAGGATTCGTCATTTTTATCTTGTTTCAAATTCTTTTTTTAAAGCATTATTTTTCTAAACACAGGGTGATAATCTAAATATGGGGATTTAAAATTTATTACTACATTTAAATCCATGACCTTCCTATCCTTTTTACTCTTCACCGGTTTTGTCGCTTTCTATGCGACCTACCAACTTCGTAAGGATAAACTAAATACCAAGGACGGTTATTTTTTGGGAGGTAGGTCCTTAACAGGCATCGTAATTGCGGGCTCTTTGTTATTGACCAACATTTCTACGGAGCATTTGGTGGGTATGAACGGTTCCTCTTATAGAAATGGGGCCATAATCATCGCCTGGGAGGTAACCTCAGCACTCGCATTGGTCATTGGGGCGCTCTATTTTGCTCCTCGGTATTTGAAAATGGGACTTACGACCATCCCAGAATTTTTGGAAAAACGGTTTGACGGCCTAACTCGGACCATCGTGGCCATGCTCCTCATTATTTCTTTTGTCGCTACGTTATTGCCCATAGTTCTATACACAGGTGCGCTGAACATTGAGGCTATTTTTGATATTTCCAACCTATTGAACCTAAGTAAGTCGCAAGGTATTTGGGTGACCATTTTAATAGTGGGCACTATTGGGGCCATCTATGCCATTTTTGGGGGACTCAAGATGGTAGCATATACGGATACCATCAACGGCTTTGGTTTGTTGGTCGCTGGTCTGTTGGTTCCCATTTTGGCACTCTTGGCCATTGGCGAAGGAAATTTATTCCATGGTTTGGGTGAGGTTTTCAACAATAGCCCGGAGAAGTTCAATGTAATCAGCACGGAATCCGGAGTGGGGGAAGGGGCAAGGTCTGCCATTCTACCTTTTGAAGTACTGTTTACGGGACTGATGGTCAACCAAATCTATTTCTGGACCATGCACCAGTCGATAATTCAACGGGTGTTAGGGGCCGTTAGCTTAAAGGAAGCACAAAAAGGATTGCTTTATACGGGATTGTTAAAAATATTGGTACCGCTGATCATTGTATTGCCAGGGCTGATTGCCTTTTATTATTTTGGGGATTCGTACTATGACAATCCGGATAGCGTATATCCCATACTTGTAAAAAAAGTGATGCCCCTTTGGCTGACCGGTTTCTTTGTGGCGGTCATGATGGGCGCTATTTTGAGTACCTTCAACAGTGCCTTGAACAGTGCGGCTACCGTTTTTAGTTTGGGAATTTATAAGCGTTACATTTTTAAGGAATCCAGCGACCAAAAGTTGGTAGGCATCGGGAAGTGGACCTCCTTGCTGCTGGCCGTTTTCGCAATTGGAATTGCTCCATTTGTGGCCAATGCACCTGACGGTCTGTACCAGCTCCTACAGCAACTGAACGGAATTTTCTTTATTCCCATTGCCAGCGTCATTACGGCCGGCTTTCTTTTTCCGCGGGTTTCAGCGTTTGGGGCCAAGGTGGGACTCTGTTTCGGACTTGTTTTCTATGTCCTCATGTACTTCATTTTGGAGGTGAACCTACATTTCGTTCATATTTGGGGCATTGAGTTTGTACTCAATATCGGCATTATGCATTTGGCTTCTCTGTATCGGCCTACAAAAGAACGATTTTCAATACAGGATGCCAACGTCTTGGATTTGAAACCATGGAAATATGCCAAACCTTTCAGCATTTTTCTTGTCCTAGTAACGGTTCTTATTTATTTTTTATTGGGAAATGTCTAGAATTGAGTAATTTGTTGTATCAAATTTAATAATCTCGAAAAAAAACGGTACAACCGGTTGAGCTGTTATATCGAGTGGAGTCGAGATGCGAGATCTAATTTATAAGTGATATTATGGAAGAAAAAACATTCAGGAATTACGATGCGCCCGATGTCTCCGTGGCCGTAAAAGAACATTATAGAAAAATGCGTCAAAACCAGACCTACGATTATGTGAAGCGCATGCATAAAAAACACCTCACTTTTGATAAGCCGATGGACCTTTGGGAAGCCATGGGACACTTGAACAGTTTGATAGATGTGAGCGATCCCGATCTCGATCTTCCCAATGTACAGCACCTGATTCAGAGTGCGGAGGCCATTAGGGCGGATAATAGACCCGATTGGATGCAGCTTACCGGACTTATCCACGATCTAGGTAAGATCATGTTCATGTGGGGCAGTGATGCCGATGGGACAAGTCAGGCCGAGCAATGGGGCATGGTGGGCGATGTATTCGTTGTGGGATGCAAGTTGCCTTCTTCCTGCGTATATCCCGAATTCAATGCCTTAAACCCTGATATGACCGATGCACGTTACAATACAACTACCGGTATCTATGAAGAAGGCTGTGGGTTGGACAATCTGGAACTTGCTTGGGGACATGATGAGTACCTGTATCAGGTACTAAACAACCACAAGGAGAATTCATTACCCGACGAGGCAATGGTGATGATCAGATATCATTCTTTTTATCCGTGGCATAGTGGCGGTAGTTACAAGGAATTGACCAATGAAAAGGACAAGGAATATCTTGAGATCATCAAGGATTTCAATAAATATGATTTGTATACAAAAAGTCAAAAGATATATGATCTAGAGGATGTGCGGGAGTACTACCAGCCCATTGCCGAAAAATATTTGGGTAAAGGGCCTATTTATTGGTAATTATAATTGAAAAATTAAAAAGGGCCTCATCATTGAGGCCCTTTTTTATAGCTATGTTTCCTACTTTACCTCTCCTTTAGAGAGGTCAAAACTGTATGGCAGTTTTGGGAGAGGCTCCTATTTCACCATTTCATAACTCCGCTTGATAAAGTTCGTTAAGTCCGCACCCTTTAAAAGGCCCTTGGAAAGTTTGGCCAAATCCAAGGATTGATTGATCAAACGCTCTTTTTTCTTGGCGGTCTTGGTATTCAGGATTTCGCCTATCAATTCATGATTGGTGTTTACGATGAGGTTGTACATCTCCGGCATATGGCCCATCCCGAACATTCCGCCTCCGGTCTGTTGCATTTCCTTCATACGGCGCAGGAATTCCGGCTCCGTGATCACGAATGGGGAAGCATCGCTATCCATGGCCTCCAATTGTATGGTATAATTGCTTTTTTCACCAAAAACAGCCTCCAAGTCAGCTTTTAGCTTTTCCTTCTCCTCATCGGATAATTTGGAGATTTGGGTATCCTCTTTTTGAATCAGCTTGTCGATATGGTCCGCATCCACCCTGGCAAAGGATATTTTCTCTTTGGTCGTTTCCAGTTTCTGCATCAGATGGCCGATAATGGGCGAATCCAACAACAATACCTCATAACCCTTGGACTTGGCGGTCTCTATATAGCTATGCTGCGCCTCTTTATCGGAAGCATACAGAATGACCAATTTATCGTCCTTGTCCGTTTGGTTGGCCTTGATTTTCTCCTGTAGCTCCTCAAAAGTATGATAGGCACCATCAACGGTTGGATACAATGCGAATTTGTCCGCTTTTTCAAAGAACTTGTCTTCGGACAACATACCGTATTCAATGACGATTTTAATATCATTCCATTTCTTTTCAAAATCCTCACGGTTGTTTTTGAAAAGGGAAGTCAGCTTATCGGCAACCTTTCTTGTAATGTAAGAGGATATTTTCTTAACCGCACCATCGGCCTGTAGATAGGACCTTGAGACATTCAAAGGAATATCCGGTGAATCGATGACACCACGCAGCATGGTCAAGAATTCCGGTACAATACCTTCCACATTGTCAGTTACGAAGACTTGGTTCTGGTACAATTGAATCTTATCTTTTTGTATGTTCAGGTCGTTCGTAAGCTTCGGAAAATATAGGATTCCCGTCAAGTTAAAGGGATAATCCACATTCAAATGAATGTGGAACAGCGGTTCCTCGAACTGCATAGGGTACAGCTCTCTATAAAAACTCTTATAATCTTCGTCCTTTAAATCCGTTGGCTGTTTGGTCCACGCCGGATTTGGATTGTTGATGATATTGTCCACTTCCTTGGTAGGGGCGGGATCGTCCTCTTTGGCACCTTCGGGTTTGGGCAAGGTCTCCGTTTTGGTCCCAAATTTAATGGGGACCGGCATAAACTTATTGTATTTTCTTAATAGCTCACGAATCCTACTGTCTTCCAAAAACTCGGTGGAATCGTCGGCTATATGAAGTACGATTTCCGTTCCGCGTTCTTTTTTGTCCGATGGTTCAATGGTAAAGTTGGGTGAACCGTCGCAGGACCAATGCACTGCCGGTTCGTCCTGATAGCTTTTCGTGATGATCTCCACTTTATGGGCGACCATAAAGGCGGAATAAAACCCGAGTCCAAAGTGCCCAATAATACCGGCATCCTTGGCGGAATCCTCATACTTGTTGATGAACTCCTCAGCACCGGAAAAGGCAACCTCGTTGATGTATTTTTTAACTTCTTCCTCGGTCATACCCAGACCTTGGTCAATGACGTGAAGTTTTTTTCCTTTTTTGTCGACCTTAATTTCGATCAACGGATTGCCATACTCCACTTTTGCCTCTCCAATAGCGGTTAAATGCTTTAGTTTAAGGGTAGCATCCGTAGCATTGGATACCAATTCCCGAAGAAAGATTTCATGATCGGAATACAAAAACTTCTTTATGAGCGGAAATATATTGTCTACCGAAACATTGATTTTACCTGTAGCCATTATTTTGAATTTTTATATTAGTTGCAAACACCTTTGGACAAAAAAAATACCATACTTAAAGAAGGTGACAAACTGACACCCTGGTAGAGCACAAAACTTTAACAAAACTTTTGTTTAATTATTTTTCATAAACATTAAACATTATTTAATTTTACTTGTGATTAGGAAAGAAAATGCTATGAAAAAGTTTTAATCATAATCACGTTTGATTATTTATTGGTTAGGTTGTTTGAAAACGTGCTTTCCCCCCGAAGGCACGTTTTTTAGTCTAAAATCAATACATTTTTTGCTATAAATCTTTACACGCAATACTACATATTATGGCTACCAAGAATAAAAAGATTACCAAGGAAGAAATTATTTCAAAGTACATGGACTATGTTTTGGAACAGGAAAAGGAGCCCAAAACGGTCTATAAATTCTGTAAGCAGCATGAAATTCCGGAAGCGGATTTCTACAAATTCTTTGCCTCCATTCCCGCTATCAAGAAGGGTATTTGGGACACCTTTTTCACCAATACGCTTGCATTGATGCAAGAGAACAAGGACTATGAATCCTTTGCAAATAGGGACAAATTGTTGACGTTTTTCTACACATTTTTCGAGATGTTGACCCTCAACAGAAGTTATGCCCTCTTTACATTGAACCAAGGCGGTAACCAGCTTAAGAACATGGAGCAACTAAAGGGATTGCGAAAGCACTTGAAGGAGTTTGCCAAAGAGTTGATTGCTGATGGTAATAAGCAAAAAACGTATAAAATAGCCAAGCACAATCCTTCTATTTTTTCGGAGGGAACTTGGGTGCAATTCCTTTTTCTGTTAAGATTTTGGATGAACGATGAATCCCAAGGATTCGAAAAAACGGATTTGGCCATTGAAAAATCCGTAAATACGGTATTTGACCTTTTTGACAATACTCCATTGGACAACATCGTAGATTTTGGGAAATTTCTTTACAAGGAAACATTTGCTTAACCTAATTTCATTTAAAATTGAAGACTCTCGATAAAATCCCTACCGGAAAAATTGAACGCGCCAGCAAACTGATTAAGACCGGTGTAAAAATTGGCGGAAATTATGCCAAATATTATGGAAAGAAAATCGTAAATCCAGATTTGACTAGGGACGAACTCGACAACGATAATGCCGGGGACATCTACGACGGACTCAAAAGTCTAAAGGGCAGTGCCCTAAAAGTCGCCCAAATGTTGAGCATGGAGAAAAACCTGCTCCCCAATGCCTATGTAGAAAAATTTTCACTTTCACAGTTTTCCGTACCGCCCTTATCCGCTCCACTAGTGCGAAAAACGTTTAAAAAATACCTGGATAAATATCCGGAGGAAGTATTCGATTCCTTTGAAAAGGATTCCGTCAACGCGGCGAGTATCGGGCAGGTGCACAGAGCCAAAAAGGACGGGAAGGACTTGGCAGTTAAAATACAATATCCCGGAGTGGCTCAAAGCATAAGTAGTGATTTGGCCTTGGTAAAGCCAGTGGCTTTGCGAATGTTCAACCTTCAGGGAAAGGATTCGGATAAATACTTCAAAGAGGTAGAGGATAAATTACTCGAAGAGACCAATTATCTTTTGGAAATTGCGCAAAGCAAGGAAATTACCAAGAAGTGTAGCCATATAGAAAACTTACGATTTCCCAACTATTACGAGGCACTTTCCAGCGAGCGTATCATCACAATGGATTGGATGACGGGTACCCATTTAGGGGAATTCACAAAGACCAATTTTTCTCAAGAAATGGGTAACAAATTGGGCCAGACCCTTTGGGATTTCTATATGTTTCAAATTCACGGTTTGCGCAAAGTGCATGCGGACCCACATCCAGGTAATTTTTTGGTAAATGCCAATGGGGAGTTGGTCGTCATCGATTTTGGTTGTATCAAAGAAGTGCCGGACGATTTCTATAATCCCTATTTTGAATTGGCCAAGAAGGAGAATATTTCAAACGACGCCATTTTCACTCAAAAGCTCTATGAACTCGAAATTTTGACCCCTTCCGATACCGATACCGAAATAACCTTTTTCAAGAATCTTTTTTACGAAATGTTGAGCCTCTTCACATCGCCGTTCCATGAGGAGACCTTTGACTTTGGCAGTGCCGATTTCTGGGGGAAAATTGCGGCACTTAGTGAGCAATATGCATCAGATAAACAGATACGTAAAATGAACGGAAACCGGGGTTCCAAGCACTTTTTATATATGAACCGGACCTTCTTTGGACTCTATAATCTCCTCAATGACCTAAAGGCTGAAATTCATGTAAATCATTTTCAAAAGTATTTATAGTGTAACAAGCTTTTCCAAAATGAATGCGAAATTCGGAATTGTTGTTATATTGCACTGCCTGAACAGCAGTGAATTCGGCTAAATTTTACACTATGTACAATTCAAAAATTACAGGTCTAGGATATTATGTTCCTGAAAATGTGGTAACCAACGACGATTTATCCAAAATAATGGATACGAATGACGCTTGGATTCAGGAGCGGACGGGAATCAAGGAACGAAGGCATGTCATAAAGGGCGAGGATACCACCACGACCATGGGCGTAAAAGCGGCCAAAATTGCAATTGAACGTGCCGGAATCGATAAGGATGAAATTGATTTTATTGTATTCGCCACCTTGAGTCCGGATTATTATTTTCCCGGGCCAGGGGTTTTGGTACAGCGAGATTTGGGGATAAAGACCGTTGGTGCCTTGGACGTGAGAAACCAATGTTCCGGGTTTGTCTATGCGATTTCGGTGGCGGATCAGTACATAAAAACCGGAATGTACAAGAATATTCTTGTTATTGGTTCAGAACTCCATTCCCACGGATTGGATATGACGACACGTGGTAGGGCTGTTTCCGTAATTTTTGGCGACGGTGCCGGTGCCGCCGTTTTGAGTAGGGCAGAAGGTCAGGATCAGGGAATACTTTCGACCCACTTGCATTCAGAAGGACAACACGCAGAAGAACTCTCACTAATTGCGCCCGGAATGGGAAAAAGATGGGTTTCTGACATAATTGCCGATAACGACCCAAACGATGAGTCTTATTTCCCCTATATGAACGGACAATTCGTATTTAAAAATGCCGTGGTACGTTTTAGCGAAGTTATCATGGAGGGCCTTAAGAAAAATGGATTGCAACCAACGGATATAAATTTATTGGTTCCGCATCAGGCGAATCTTAGGATATCACAGTTTATCCAAAATAAATTTGGCCTTACCGATGATCAGGTGTTCAACAACATTATGCGTTACGGAAACACAACAGCTGCTTCTATACCCATCGCGCTGACCGAAGCTTGGGAAGCTGGAAAGGTAAATTCTGGGGACTTGGTGGTATTGGCCGCATTTGGAAGCGGCTTTACGTGGGGCAGTGTCATTATCAGATGGTAGATAAGCCACTTCTAACAACTTCTTGGCTTGTGTAGTTGAAGACCAAGATATTTTTCCTCGGATTAAGCTGGGAAGGCTTGTAAACACTGAATATAGAATAAAAAACCCGCAACCTAGGCCACGGGTTTTCCTCAGGATAAACCCTTGGGGGAAAACCAACCAATTCCCTATCTAAGAGTATTTCCTTATACTAATAGACTTGTAAACTGGTTTAATGTTACAGGTACTTATATAAATTAATGATTGGGTTTTTCGTAAAAATGCGAAACCCGGACAAAAGCCCGGGTTTCTTGCTGATAAGCTATACTAAACACTAACCATTAACTATAAATATATAGCAATATCAACGTCTTGAATATTTTGCTACAAATAAATGTAAACCTTCTTGTAAGAAGTATAACAATTTAAAGACTATTATTACTTTAAAAAGTTACAGAACTTATAAAATTTAACACCCTGATAAAGATGGATACAACACTAGTATTTGGAGCATCCTTAAAACCAAACCGTTACAGTAATTTGGCAATTCATAGATTGGTCGGTCATGGAATAAAAACCGAAGCTTTCGGTTTAAAATCTGGAATTATCGGGGGAGTGCAAGTTAAAACCAAAATAGAAGATTTCCAAAATATTCAGACCATAACTCTTTATTTAAATCCAAATAATCAAAAAGGATATTACGATGCCATTATCGGTTTACGTCCAAGGCGCGTAATCTTTAACCCAGGCACTGAGAATCTTGATTTTCAGAGATTACTGGAATCCCAAGGTATAGAGGCCCAAGTTGCCTGTACTTTGGTTTTGCTGGCGACCGGTCAATATTGAGGTTAATTTAATTGCTTATAGTATCCGTATCAGGATTTTTTCTGATAAGCCATAGGCCAATGAAGGTTAAAAGTCCGTTCAAGGGCAGTAGCTCATATCCAAATTCGTAGCCACCTAAATAGTCGGTCGGTATTTTCGCCAAACCGATTATTATCAATACCGCAACCAAAGCCACGGCCCAAGCAAAATTATCCTTTATTTGATGTTTGGTGAAAATTCCAAAGGCGAATAATCCAAGTAGGGGTCCGTAGGTGTAGGAAGCAACCGTCAATAATCCGTCGATAACGTTTCTATCCAATACGTATTTAAAGGTAATTACCACCAAAATCAACAAGATGCTCATGCCAATATGTGTTCGCCTGCGAATTTTCCTTGCCGCTACTTCAGATTTTTTTGCCGTCCCCAGAAAATCTACACAAAAGGAGGTGGTCAATGAAGTCAGGGCACTGTCAGCACTACTATAGGCCGCAGCTATAAGGCCTAGCATAAAAGTAATGGCCACGGTAATTCCCAATCCGCTGTTCAGGGCAATTTCAGGAAAAAGTAGGTCGGTCTTTTGTTGACCGTCCATTAGAGGCATTTCAATTTGATATTTATCGGCGTAGATAAACAAAAGGGCTCCCAAGAGCATAAATAGAAAGGTCACAAAAACAAGGACAAAACTAAAGGACACCATGTTTTTTTGAGCCTCCTTCAAATTTCTACAGGTGAGGTTTTTTTGCATCATGTCCTGATCCAATCCGGTCATACAAATAGTCACGAACATCCCCCCGATAAAGGATTTTAGAAAGTGGTTTTTGGCAAAGAGATCATCCAAGACAAAGGTCTGGCTGTATTTGGCAAGTTCTTCGGATTGTAGAAAATCCCCTAAACTCCATTCTAGTTTGTTTAGGATAAAGTAGATGGAAAGCCCAACGGAAACCAACATGAACAAGGTCTGCAAGGTATCCGTCCAAACGATGGTTTTTATACCCCCTTTAAAAGTATAGATCCAGATCAATAGGATGGAAAGAGTAACCGTAATTTCAAACGGCACGTTCCATGCGTCGAATACGAATTGCTGCAAAACGATGGCGACCAGAAAGAGTCGAAAGGCGGCACCCAAAACTCGGGATACAAAAAAGGAAATCGCCCCAACTTTATAACTTACAAAACCGAACCGGCTATCCAGATATTCGTAAATGGAGGTCAAATTTTGCCTGTAGTAGATGGGAAGCAGCACATATGCCGTTACAAAGTACCCCACCAAATAACCAAAAACCACTTGTAGGTAACTGAATTTGGATGCGTCCACCCACCCTGGAACGGATATAAAGGTAACCCCCGATAACGAAGCGCCCACCATTCCAAATGCAACCAAATACCAAGGGGATTGCTTTCCTGCCTTGAAGAAATCCTCATTGGAATCGTTCTTTCCCGTAAAGTAGGAAATCAGGAGTAGTAATGCAAAATAGCTTCCTATAAGAAGCAGAATATGGGATGCAGTCATGGGAATTTATTTGTGGTCAAAGTACAAAAAGTAAAAATAGTGCGTAATTTTACCGGAAACTCAAAGCAATGGATTTTTCTTCCAAATTACTGGAAAATGCCGTCTATGAAATGTCACAATTGCCTGGAATTGGTAAGCGAACTGCGCTACGATTGGTGTTGCACTTGCTAAAGCAGCCGGAGCGCCAGACAGAAAATCTATCCAATGCTTTGACGAAATTGAGAACTATGGTGCAGTTCTGTAAGAAGTGCCATAACATTAGTGATACGGCACTTTGTGAAATTTGTTCCAATCCAAAAAGGGATGCCTCCCTAGTCTGTGTGGTAGAAGATATAAGGGATGTAATGGCCATTGAAAATACTGGCCAGTATAGGGGATTGTATCATGTGTTGGGCGGTAAGATTTCACCCATAGAAGGCATGGGCCCCCAGGATTTGACCATATCCTCTTTGATAAATAAGGTGAAAGAAGGGGAAGTACGAGAGTTGATTCTTGCGTTGAGCTCTACTATGGAAGGGGACACTACCAATTTCTATATCTTTAAACAATTGGAGGATACAGGGGTCAAAACCTCTACCATTGCCCGAGGGATTGCCGTAGGGGACGAGTTGGAATATGCTGATGAGGTTACCTTGGGGCGAAGTATTTTAAATAGGATTCCGTTTGAAGGAAGTTTTAGTAACAAGTAATCCACTTAATTCTGATATAAATTCAGTAAAGGGTGTTGTATTTTATTATTTTTGCAAAAACAGTATAAAAAATAGACCTTAGATTATTGATATGTCAAAATTTGAATTGAAATTGCCAAGAATGGGTGAAAGTGTTGCCGAGGCTACATTGACCTCTTGGTTAAAGGAAGTAGGCGAAAAGGTTGAAATGGATGAGGCCATCTTTGAAATAGCAACGGATAAAGTGGATAGTGAGGTTCCCAGTGAGGTGGATGGTGTGCTTATCGAAAAAAGATTTGAAGTTGATGATATTGTCAAAGTAGGGCAGGTAGTCGCTGTAATCGAAATTGCAGGGGAAGCAGACGGATTAGTTGAAGATACGGACAATACGGAGGAAACGTCAGATGAGAAACTGGCCTCCGTGGCCGAAGAGGCCGTTGTGAAGGCCCGCGAAACGGTTGGGAGTCCCGTTCCCGACTATACTTCTTCAGAGCGATTTTATTCACCGCTGGTAAAGAACATTGCCAAAGAGGAAGGGGTTTCCCTTGCCGAACTGGAGGCCATATCCGGTACCGGGAAAGAGGGAAGGGTAACAAAGAATGACATCTTGGATTATATTTCGGGAAGAAGCAATGGGGCCCAGGTCGCGACCCAACCCAAGAAAACTCCCGAAGCCCCCCAGCCCGTCCAAACCAAAAAGGAAGAGGTATCGGCACCACCAAAAATTGTGGAAAAGGAGGAATCACAGATAAAAGTTGGGGCAGGCGACGAGATTATTCCCATGTCAAGAATGGGCAAATTGATTGCCAAGCATATGTCTGACAGCGTCTCCACTTCGGCGCACGTTCAAAGTTTTATAGAGGTAGACGTAACAAATATCGTAAACTGGAGAAACAAGGTGAAGGATGCCTTTGAAAAGCAGGAAGGTGAAAAACTGACCTTTACGCCTATTTTCATGGAAGCCGTAGCCAAGGCCTTGAAGAAATACCCCATGATGAATATTTCCGTGGATGGGGACAATGTGATTAAAAAGAAAAACATCAATATAGGGATGGCGGCCGCCCTGCCGGATGGCAACTTGATAGTGCCCGTAATCAAAAATGCGGACCAATTAAACCTTGTAGGTATGGCCAGGGTAGTCAATGATTTGGCGGAGCGGTCTAGAAAAAATGCCTTAAAACCGGATGAGGTGCAGGACGGTACCTATACCGTGACCAATGTAGGTACCTTTGGAAGTGTTTTTGGGACCCCCATAATCAATCAGCCGCAAGTAGGAATCATGGCCCTGGGTGCAATACGAAAGATTCCTTCAGTAATAGAAACGAAGGAAGGTGATTTCATTGGCGTAAGAAGTAAGATGTTTTTGTCTCACAGCTATGATCATAGGGTGGTAAACGGAGCTTTGGGCAGTATGTTCGCCAAGGCAGTTGCGGATTACCTCGAGGCTTGGGAGGTAGACAGGGAAATCTGAAAGTAATTAGTATTTTAAATAAAATGTTAGGATTAACACAAAACTAACATCTTTTTCATTCATTAGATTTTAGCTTTGTGTCTTACCAAGCCCACAAATGTTAAGACCATTATCCTTATTTTTCAAACATCATTTTGAAATCCTAGTTTATTTATTTATTTATTTTCTGATTCCATTTTCTACAATTGCTCAAGAAATCAAGAAGGAAGAGACTCAAATGAGGCTTTTCATTGATTGTAATTGTGATAGAAACTATGTAAGGCAGGAAATTCCATTCGTTGACCATGTCAGGGATCAATCCTTGGCAAACGTACAATTGTTTATCTATGATGTTGGCAACGGAAGCGGAGGGCGGACTTATTTATTGGATTTTAAAGGAGCACAAAACTATACCGAAATTCAAGGTGAGATTTCTTATGAAACCACTCCCAATATGACCCCGGATGAGATAAGGAAAGGTTTGGTAGCCAAAATAAAACTGGGTTTGCTTAAATATCTTCTAGAATCTGATTTGGCCTATGAAATTACATATTCCATAAATAGAAAGGGTAACAGTACAATAGAGCAGATGAGTGTTGAAGATCCATGGAACAATTGGATTTTTGAAATTTATGGTGAAGCTGAGCTCTCTAAGGAGTCCAGTAGGAATGAGTTCGAATATGAAGTCGGATTTGAGAGTGATAGGGTAACTGAAAAATGGAGAATTCGTGCGGATTTGGAACTAAACCAGGCCACGAGCAGGTTTGAGCAGAATAATGAAACGTTCACTAGTGATAGGCTTCGTTATTCTGCAGATGGTAGTATAGTTAGAAGCTTGACAGATCACTGGTCGGCGGGTATTTTCGCAGGTGCACGTCACAATACTTTTACGAATCAAAATCTTTTTACTTATATACGCCCGGCAATAGAGTATAATATTTTTCCTTATCGTGAGGTTTTACAACGGGAACTGGTTTTCGCATATCGTATCGGCTACTTTTACAATAACTATATTGATACAACTATTTTTGAGAAAGATAGCGAAGGTGTATTAGACCACTCTTTGGATGTTCAACTTAGATATCGTCAACCATGGGGTAATATTTTCACAAGATTAAGGGGTTCGACTTTCATAAAGGATTTTAATAAAAATAGAATTCAATTATTTTCAAGACTTTCCGTTCGTATATTCAAAGGTCTAGGTGTCACCTTTTCTGGTAATTTTGAAGTAATCCGTGATCAAATCAATTTGCCTGCAGGCGATGCTTCCATTGAGGATGTTTTACTACAACAAAAACAGATTGCTACGGATTTTGAACTTGGTTTTAGGGTGGGATTAAGCTATACTTTCGGTTCTGCGTTCAATAATATTATCAACAATAGACTATAAATTTTATAAAAAAGAGGTGACGGGCATTCTAGGGCCTAACTCTTAAAACCTATATTTGCCATAAATTGGAATTCATGGAGCTAAAGCTTACCAGACCTATTTGTTTTTTTGATTTGGAAACTACCGGAACCAATGTGGCCAAGGATCGGATCGTGGAGATATCCATACTGAAGGTTTTTCCCAATGGCAATAAGGAAAGCAGGACCTGGTTGGTAAATCCGGAAATGGAAATTCCTGAAGATGTAGTAGCCATCCATGGCATTTCAAACGAAAAGGTGGCCAATGAACCTACATTTAAACAATTGTCCAAGGATATTCATCGCATGATAAAGGACAGTGATTTGGCCGGTTTTAATTCCGATAGATTCGATATTCCCTTATTGGCAGAGGAGCTTTTGAGGGCCGATATCGATTTTGATATGAAGAACACCGTTTCGGTAGATGTGCAGACTATATTCCACAAAAAGGAGAAAAGGACCTTGGAGGCAGCTTATAAGTTCTATTGCGATAAGGACCTTACCGATGCCCATAGTGCGGAGGCCGATACAACCGCAACCTATGAAGTATTGCTTTCCCAACTGGAGCGTTACCCGGATCTTGAAAACAATATTAAAAAGCTTTCTGAATTCTCCAAAAGGAAGCAGTTCGTGGACTTTGCCGGTTTTATTGCATTGGACGAGGATGGCGATGAAATTTTTTCCTTTGGAAAACATAAGGGAAGAAAAGTCCATGATGTACTCGATAAGGAGCCTGGATATTTCGGGTGGATTCTAAATGCCGATTTTCCCCTGTACACCAAAAAGATTCTTACCCAGATAAAGTTGAGCAAACTCAACAATAAGCTTAGTTAGTAGAATAATTATGAAGATAATCTGTATCGGTAGAAATTACACCGAGCACATCGAGGAACTCAAAAACGAAAAACCTACGGAGCCCGTCATTTTTATTAAACCGGATTCCGCAGTACTTCCCAAAGAGCAGGACTTTTATATACCGGAATTTTCAGACGATGTACATTACGAAGTGGAGGTGTTGGTCAAGATAAAGCGCATAGGGAAACATATCAAGGAGGAATTCGCGGGAACCTATTACGATGAAATAGGTTTAGGAATCGATTTTACCGCAAGGGACCTACAGTCAAAATTGAAGGATAAAGGCTTGCCCTGGGAAAAGGCCAAAGGTTTTGATGGTGCTGCCGTCATTGGTGAATGGATGCCAAAATCCAACTTTAAGGACCTGAACAACCTAAATTTTAGTTTGTTGAAGAACGGGGAGGCCGTTCAAAAGGGAAATACCTCGCTGATGTTGTGGAAAATAGACGAAATAATATCCTATGTGTCCACGTTCTTTATGCTGAAAAAGGGAGATGTTATTTTCACGGGAACACCTGCCGGAGTTGGCAAAGTAAGTGCAAATGACTACCTTACAGGTTACTTGGAAGAAGCGGAACTTTTTAACGTCAAAATAAGATAATGATATATAGTTTGGACAAGATCAACGAGATGGCAGATGGGGACCAGGAATTTATACTATCCGTCATTTCTGTTTTTTTGGACGAGGTCCCCGAGGATTTGGAGGGACTTGAAGCCGCTATACAGGAGCGGGATTATGAAAGGACCTACCAACTGGCCCATAAGATAAAGCCCAATGTGGATTTGTTGGGTATGGAGCAGACTAGGGCCGCAGCTCTGGAAGTGGAGACCCTAGGGAAACAAAGTGCTCCATGGGAAGCTATTGAAAAAACCTTTCCTATTCTTAAAACCGATATCCATCAGGTCATCGGGGAGTTAAAAAACGACTTTGAGCTCTAATGTTCGCTGATATCATTACCATTGGCGATGAAATACTCATTGGTCAGATTATTGATACCAATTCGGCGTTCATTGCCAAGGAACTCAATAAAATTGGTATTTCCGTATACCAGATTACTTCGGTTCAGGATGATCGCGAACACATACTACAGGCTTTGGTGGAATCCAAGGCCCATGCGGACATCGTCATCGTTACCGGGGGGTTGGGCCCTACCAAAGACGATATCACCAAGCATACCTTCTGTGAATTTTTCAATGACGAACTTGTAGAGGACAAAAAGGTTCTGGCACATGTTGAAAACCTGTTCGCCAAGTATATTTCCAATACCCCAATTTCAGATTTGAACAGAAAGCAGGCCTGGGTTCCCAGCAAGGCAAAAGTTTTGCACAATGAAAACGGAACGGCTCCCGGCATGTGGTTCTATGAGGATGGGACTACCTTTATTTCGCTGCCAGGGGTTCCTTTTGAGATGAAACACCTCATAAGGGAAGTAGTGGTTCCAGAGTTGGTCAGGTTCTACGATAGACCGCATATCATCCATAAAACCATTCATACCTACGGAATGGGAGAGAGCGCCATTGCCCAAATAATAGAGGAATGGGAAAATAACCTTCCAAATTTCGTCAAATTGGCCTACTTGCCCAGTTTGGGTAAGGTACGGTTGCGGCTTACCGCCAAAGGGACGGACTATTCAATCCTTTCAAGTGCCATAGAATTGGAATCACAGAAACTATTTCCATTGATAGGAGATATCATTCTAGGCTCTGAAGAGGACGAGGAGCTGGAAGAGACAATTTCTAAACTGTTGATCGAGAAAGGGTTGACTTTGTCCACTGCCGAAAGTTTTACAGGAGGGACCATCGCCAGCCATCTTACGGCCATACCGGGAGCTTCGGCCTATTTTAAAGGGAGCGTGGTCAGTTATGCCACGGAGACAAAAGTGAACGTATTAGGCGTACCCCAAGCATTGGTGGATACCTATTCCGTCGTGAGCGAGCAAGTGGCCATGGCCATGGCGCAAGGCGTTAAAAAGTTGTTGGATACTGATTTTGCTATTGCAACTACGGGCAATGCCGGTCCCACAAAAGGTGACTCAGATGCCAATGTTGGAACAGTCTACATTGGTATTGCATCGCCCACCCATGTTTTTGCCCTTAAATTCACCATGGGAAGCCAACGGGAAAGGATAGTGCAAAAGTCTGTAAACAAAGCACTTGAGTTGCTTCAAAAAGAAATTATAAAAATGTGAGTTGTATTGTTGGCTGAAAGATAAAAATGATATAAATTTGCACCCTGTTTAAAAGAAAAAATTCGGCATAATGTCAAAAGTTTGTGAAATTACGGGAAAGAAGGCGATGGTAGGTAATAATGTTTCCTTCTCCATCAATAAGACGAAAAGAAGGTTTGATGTAAATCTTTCCAAAAAGAGATTTTACATTCCGGAGGAAGACCGATGGGTTACTTTGAAAGTTTCCGCAAGAGCGGTAAAACTTATCAACAAGAAAGGTATCTCTGCCGTTTTGAAGGATGCAAAAGCTAATGGGTTGGTAAAGTAACCTATAATTATAGAGTATAATGGCAAAGAAAGGTAATAGAATACAGGTAATTTTAGAGTGCACCGAGCACAAGGAGTCCGGAAAACCTGGAACTTCTAGATATGTTACTACAAAAAACAAAAAAAATACTCCTGAGAGATTAGAGATTAAAAAATTCAATCCTATCTTGAAGCGTATGACAGTTCATAAAGAAATTAAATAAGTAGGCCATGGCAAAGAAGACGGTAGCAAGTTTACAGACAAGTTCAAAAAGATTGACAAAAGCCATTAAAATGGTTAAGTCACCAAAAAGTGGTGCCTACGTTTTTGTTGAATCGGTTATGGCCCCTGAAATGGTCAATGAGTGGTTGGATAAAAAATAACCAACTTTTGAAAAGTTTTAAAAGCCCCTTTCCCTACGAAAGGGGTTTTTTAATTTTTATATTTGATAATCTATTGCATACAAGATGAGCTTATTTAAAAAGATTTTTTCTTCCGAAAAGAAGGAAACCTTGGACAAGGGACTGGAAAAGACAAAAACCAGTTTCTTTACCAAATTAGGAAAGGCCGTTGCAGGTAAATCCAGGGTAGATGATGACGTATTGGACAATCTTGAGGAAGTGTTGGTGACTTCGGATGTGGGGGTAAATACAACCTTAAAAATTATTGAACGAATCGAGGCCCGGGTCGCCAAGGATAAATACATGGACACTGATGAACTTAATACGATTTTAAGGGAGGAAATTGCCGGATTGCTTTCTGAGACACATTCCGGTGAGGACTCTGAAGTTCATATTCCATCAGATAAAAAACCTTATGTGATCATGGTCGTGGGCGTCAATGGGGTTGGTAAGACCACTACCATTGGAAAATTGGCCTATCAATTTAAAAAACAGGGACTTAAGGTAGTGTTGGGTGCGGCAGATACATTCAGGGCGGCCGCTATAGACCAATTGCAGGTTTGGGCAGATCGCGTAGAGGTACCCATTGTAAAACAACAGATGGGAAGTGACCCCGCATCGGTCGCTTTTGACACCCTTAGCTCTGCCGTAAAGCAGGATGCGGACGTCGTCATCATCGATACGGCAGGAAGGTTGCACAACAAGGTCAATTTGATGAACGAACTTAGCAAGGTAAAAAGGGTCATGCAAAAAGTGGTGGAGAATACCCCGCATGAAGTACTCTTGGTATTGGACGGTTCCACCGGCCAAAATGCGTTTGAGCAGGCCAAGCAATTTACAAAAGCTACCGAAGTAACTTCTTTGGCCGTCACAAAATTGGATGGTACGGCAAAAGGAGGTGTCGTCATTGGTATTTCGGACCAATTTAAGATTCCCGTAAAATATATTGGGGTAGGAGAGGGCATGGAAGATCTTCAGGTTTTCAACAAATATGAATTTGTGGACTCCTTTTTTAATATCAATAATTGAAAGTAGTAGGGTTATTTGTTCTTATATCGCTATGGACCACGATTACTTGGTCACAGATAACACACCCTAAAGCAAGTCCATTTACCAAAACAGAACAGGTAGTGGGCCTCTCAAAGATTTCTTTGGAATACTCCAGACCGGCTGCCAGAAATAGAAAAGTCTTTGGTATTCAGGCGGATGGAATGCCAGCTTTGGTTCCCTTTGGTCGAATTTGGCGCGTGGGTGCCAATGAATCCACAAAAATAAGTTTTGATTCCGATGTCAAAATAGAAGGTAAACACTTGTCCAAAGGAACCTATGCGCTTTATATCTTCCCCTATGAAGACCAATGGGAAATCGTTTTCCATAAAAACACCTCACATTGGGGGGACGGAAGGGATAATTATAATCCGGAGGAAGATGCATTGAGGGTTTCTGTTATTCCCCTTAAAACCTTGGCTTTTCAGGAAAATCTATTGCTATATTTTGATGAACTTCAGCATGACGCTGCCCAATTGATAATTCACTGGGCCAGCACAAAAGTTCAAGTTTCCATTTCCTTTGATACCATGTCCATGATGGAAAAGCAAATTCAGCAGAAGTTACAGGACAATCCATCTGCCCAAACCTATTATGAGATTGCCCGCTATTACCAGGAGCAAGGAATACGCCTTGTTGATGCTTTAACCTATTTGGAAAAGGCCTTGCAAATGCATGGGGAAACCTATTATTTTTATAGGGTAAAGGCCCTGGTTGAAGGTGATTTGGGCGATTATGCGGCCACCATTGAATCCACCAAAAAATCAATTCAATTAGCCGAAAAGGAAAATAAGGATGAATTTGTGCGGCTCAATCAGAAGGATATCAAGGTCTGGCAAGAAGAACTGAAGAATAATTGAAAAGTAATGTTATGAAGAAATTAAGTATGCTCTTTGTTATTGGACTTCTCTTATCGTGTAAAAATGAGTCGGTACAGAAGGATATAGTACTGTGGGAGCCCTACAATGATTCCGCCGAAGTGGCTGCAAATGCGGACCATGGGATATCCAGAATGCGCTACAAACTCATCCAATCCAAAGTGCTGGACAAGAACGATGTTTTTCTACCCCTATATCATGAGGTTTCCAAAATGACGGAAACCGAGTATGGGGCCTTGAAGCCTTTGATATTGGAGCAGGATATTTTCAGTATCCAGAAACACATTGATGCCAATGCCCTGTCTTACGAAAAGCTGGTGTTGTTCTATCTCTATCGGATTTATAAATACGAGTTGAACAATGAAACAACCCTGAACACGGTAATTGCACTAAATAAAGAGGTTGTGGCGGAAGCTCGAAAATTGGACGAACAAAAGAAAAAGGGGACTCTCCCCGTAGTTCGACATCCTATTTTCGGGATGCCCATCCTGTTAAAGGACAACATCAATACGACCGGGATGAAAACCACTGCGGGCAGTATCGCGCTGATGGATAATGAGGTAGCTGATTCGTTTATAGTTCAACGTTTAAAGGAAAACGGTGCCTTGATTTTAGGGAAAGTAAATCTCAGTGAATGGGCCTATTTCCTGTGCAGCGGCTGTCCCGTGGGGTATAGTGCCGTGGGTGGGCAGACCTTGAACCCGTATGGAAGAAGGATATTTGAAACAGGTGGTTCCAGCTCGGGAAGTGGTACTTCGGTGGCCGCAAATTATGCGGTTGCGGCCGTAGGAACGGAGACTTCGGGCTCTATCCTCTCGCCAAGCAGTCAAAATTCTGTCGTCGGTTTAAAACCTACGATCGGACTTTTAAGCAGATCCGGAATTGTTCCTATCTCAAGCACCTTGGATACCCCGGGTCCCATGACCAAAAATGTAGTCGATAATGGGATATTGTTATCGGCCATGTTGGGATTTGATACATCGGATACAAAATCTGTCAGAGAAGAATTTCCCGGGATACTTTCGGCCGGTCTACAGCCGGAAGATTTTTCCGTTATGCGTCTTGGCGCCATGGTACCTTTGATGGAACGGGACAGCATTTATAAGGAAACTATTGAAGCGTTAAAATCGGCTGGGGCCCATATTGTTGAATTTACGCCGCCTGAGGTGGATATGGATGGTTTTTTGAGCATTCTTAACATTGACATGCGTAATGACTTACCTGAATACTTAAAGGCGTATTCGAACCCTGAATCTGTAAAAATATCTTCCGTTGCCGATGCAGTTGTTTTTAACAATACCGATTCCCTGACCCGAATTCCCTACGGTCAGGAGCTGTTTGAGGGTATTTTGGCCGACTCCACCACGGCGGAAGGTTTGGAGGAAATTAATGCCAAATTGGAAAATAGTGGACGGACTTTTTTTGACACGGCGATGGATGCACATAATCTTGATGCTATTTTATCCATCAACAATTACCACGCGGGATATGCGGCCGTGGCAAAATACCCGGCCTTGACCATACCCATGGGGTATAAATCAAGTGGGGAACCCATTGGCCTTACCTTTATTGGTAAGCCTTTCTCAGAGGCACATTTGCTGCGGATTGGAAAAGCTTTTGAAACATCGTTTCCAAAAAGGAAAATGCCCAAGGATTATCAATAAACAGGCGTTTTATGAACCTCAGGATTTTTATACTACTTTTTCTAATTCAAGTCGGCATCATGAATGGACAGAAACGAATACGGGATTACGGAATCTATATCGGGGTCTTGAAAACCGGAAAATTCAATGCCATTACGGATGTTGAAGGAGTTTCAGTGGGGCACGAAACCCTGGTGGAAGGTGAAAATATAAGGACCGGAGTTACGGCCATTCTACCCCATTCCGGGAGCATCTTCCAATCAAAGGTTCCCGCGGCGATTTACATTGGCAATGGTTTTGGAAAATTGGCAGGCTATACTCAGGTAAAGGAATTGGGGACTATTGAAACCCCGATCATCTTGACCAATACGTTGAGCGTTCCTACAGCCTCCGAGACCTTGATTTCCTATACCTTGGATTTACCCGGCAATGAAGACGTGCGCTCCGTAAATTCGGTAGTAGGGGAAACAAATGACGGTTGGCTGAACGACATTCGAGGCAGACATGTACAACGGGAACACGTAATGAGTGCCATAAGAAACGCATCTTCCGGCCCGGTTAAGGAGGGAAATGTGGGTGCCGGCACAGGAACGATTTGTTTTGGATATAAAGGCGGAATTGGGACTTCTTCAAGGGTACTTCCAAAATCCTTGGGCGGATTCACCGTTGGGGTTTTGGTGCAAACGAATTTTGGCGGCGTGTTGGAAATCAATGGCGCACCTGTTGGGAAGGAACTGAATACATATCCATATCGGGACAAAATTATGAACGATGCCGATGGTTCCTGTATGATTGTCATTATGACCGATGCCCCACTCGACGCCAGAAACCTGGAGCGTTTGGCCAAAAGAGGTATGATGGGATTGGCGAAAACCGGTGGTATCGCCTCCAATGGAAGTGGGGATTATGTCATGGCGGTTTCCACCAATGAGGCTGTGAGGATAGCCCATACCAGTAATCGTAGGTTTAATACCATGGAATTGTTGCGAAACGATGAAATGTCACCCTTGTTTTTGGCCGCCATCGAGGCAACGGAAGAAGCCATACTGAATTCCTTATTTTCGGCCAGTACCATGACCGGAAGGGACGGACATCAAATAGAAGCCTTGCCGTTGGGTGAGGTGTTGCCAATACTTAAGAAGTATCGGAAAATTGAGTAATAGGAAAAGTTGCCATTCAATTTTTTCACGGACTTTGGGTACATCTAAAATCCGAAGAAATAGTTGGTTAAAGCCCATTTTTAACATTCCAAATCGTACTTTTGCACCCGCCTTGTAAAAAAGGGATAAAGTAAGATAGGTCATGCGGACAAAGACGCTAAAGAAGCATAAAATCAATGTAGTAACTTTGGGATGTAGCAAAAATGTCTACGATTCTGAGGTACTTATGGGCCAATTACGTGCCAATGACAAAGAAGTGGTACACGAGGAGGAAGGCAATGTGGTGGTCATTAATACCTGCGGATTCATCGCCAATGCCAAACAGGAAAGCGTAAATACCATTTTGGAATACGTCCAAAAAAAGGAAGAAGGCTTGGTAGACAAGGTTTTTGTGACCGGATGCTTGAGCGAACGTTACAAGCCAGATTTACAGGAGGAAATACCCAATGTGGACGAATACTTTGGAACCAGTGAACTTCCCAATCTTTTAAAGGCTTTGGGGGCGGACTATAAGCATGAGCTTATTGGCGAACGTTTGACCACAACGCCTAAAAATTATGCTTATTTAAAAATTGCGGAAGGGTGCGATAGGCCCTGTTCCTTTTGTGCCATACCCCTAATGCGCGGCAAACATAAAAGCAAACCGATCGAGGAACTCGTCACGGAAGCGGAAAAACTTGCCAGTAAAGGCGTAAAGGAATTGATTCTTATAGCCCAGGACCTTACCTATTATGGGTTAGACCTCTACAAGAAAAGAAACCTGGCAGAACTATTGCGGCAGTTGGTCAAGGTTGAAGGTATTGAATGGATACGGTTACACTATGCCTTTCCAACGGGATTTCCCATGGATGTTCTGGAGGTGATGCGAGAGGAACCCAAGATCTGCAACTATTTGGATATTCCGTTGCAGCATATTTCCGATAGCATCCTTAAAAGTATGCGCAGGGGAACTACCAAGGAAAAAACCACACAATTACTAAAGGATTTTAGGGAAGCGGTACCCGAAATGGCCATCCGTACTACGTTGATCGTTGGGTATCCAGGCGAGACGGAAGCCGATTTTGAAACCCTAAAGTCATGGGTCGAGGAAATGAGGTTCGAGCGGTTGGGCTGTTTTACCTATAGCCATGAGGAAAATACCCATGCCTACAATTTGGTGGATGATGTTCCCGAAGAAGTGAAGCAGGAACGTGCCAATACAATTATGGAGATACAGTCCCAAATCTCGTGGGAATTGAACCAGGAAAAAATAGGACGGACCTTCCGATGCATTATCGACAGAAAGGAAGGCAACTATTTTGTGGGCAGGACCGAGTTCGATTCACCGGATGTGGATAACGAAGTCTTGGTAGATGCTACTAAACACTATCTAAAACAAGGTGAATTCGTAGACCTTAAAATAACCGATGCGGCCGATTTTGATCTGTACGGGGAGCCGTTTAATAACAATAAATAATGGAGAGTGATATCTCTTAGGTTTATTTCCACGTAATGTCACCTCGAGCGGGGTACAGAGGTGATGAGGTCACAAATATTACTTTTCAAAATACAGATAGATATAAATCGCCGCCCCAAAACTCACCGCATCCGTGGAGGTCAACTTCCAACCGTCTTTTGAATGGGCATCCAGTTTTTCCTGGATTTCCTTTTGGGAGGATTTTACGATATGTTTCGTATCCAGCGTAATTTTGCTGTAATAGATGAGGGTCTCTACCTTATAATCGGCCATAATAGTATTGATTTTAGACTAATTAACCATAAAGAGGGCATTGGCGAAAAATAATTTACCGTTTTCCCAGAAACCACGGAACAGCGGGTTGTCTATCATGTAGATTACATGACCCCTTCCCATTCGTTCCGTTCCAAAAATAAGGGTTTCGGCAATTTTCTTCTTGGCCTCGCTACCTGCAAAACCGGAAACTGGTACGTTCTGGCCTTCGGCTAGATATACGGCGTTTCCACCATCCAGATACTCGTATGAGCGATCACCAAGCTTTAGTGTAAAATAAGGTTCCTCATATCCATAAGCCAAAGGGTTTGTCGTATCGACCGTAGTCTTAAAAATAGCGCCCGAAATGGTGGATTTGATATACTCCCGCTCCGAAGTGTCAAATGCCTGAAGGTTCGCGGTACTGTCCCGTTGGTAATCTTTTTCCTTGACCCCAAATCCTTTTTGTTTTGCCAGTCCGTCCACAGCACCGCCCATGGCGATCAATTTTCCACCGTTGCTTACCCAGTCCTTGATCTTTTGGGCCACTTTCTCGGTAACAAAGCTATAGTAGCCCCAGCCGTCGGGTAAAATGAGTATGTCATATTTAGATAGGTCCACCCGGTTAAAATAACTTTCGTCCAATACGGTAATGGGATAATTGAGCTGTTGCTCAAAAAAGTGCCAGATTTCCCCAAACCGTAGGGTGGATGTTGGCTCACCGGACAAAACGGCAATTTTTAGTTCTTGGAGCACTTCAACATAGCTTGATCCAAAATCCTTTCCGCTTTCCACAAATCCGGTATTGGCGGGGGTTAGACTTTTTGCAAATTTTTTGGAGGCTCGGTCTAGTATTTGTGTAAAATCCGGAACATTCTTATTATCGGCACTTATTATGATCAAACTTCCACGGTCATAATTTACTCCATCCAAACTAAAGGGTTTTTGGGCATATCGTACCCGTATTTTATGGTTTAGAAGTTCCGCCAGGAATTTCGCATCCTTCATACTGTTCCAATCCGCTAAATACCCATAGCTATTGGTATCGCCTATTCCATAGGTGCTGTTGGATGGTTGGTAGGCAGTTTTCTGAACATTGCCTTCCGTAGCAAGGGCATCCAGACCATAGGCATAGGGCAAGGACCACGCGGTAATGTCATAGGTTACGGAGTCGCTCAATTTTGCGTTGGGCTCGAACAGGACCTTGGCCAAGGTTCCCCTGGTCTGGTCCGTTGAAACTATTAGGCTGTTTTCCGATGCCCTAAGGGTGCCGGATTTAGAGGTGGCATAATGGAATCCCTTGTAGCTTGAATTGGTCCCTTTATCGTATTTTATTTGGTGATGATCTAATAAATTGGTCAGTGCTTCCAGCTTATCCGGATTTCCATTGAGAATAAAATTCTGATGGGTAAAATTCTTTTGGCTATAAAACTTTCTGAATTCCGTGTTCAACTTTTCCACATTTTTGCTGGCTACCTCCACAGTCGATAGTCCGGTAGTGTGGTGATGTGCAATACGGTCCTTAAGCGTAAGTGTGTCGCCAATTCGATTGATGATTCCCAGACCGGCCCTGCCGCTTCCGCCTTGTTCATAGGTCATTCCAATACCGCCATTGTAGGTTGGGTACGTATCTCCATAACTAGGGTAGAGGAGGTCAAACCTTTCTTTGGTGAAATAGAACCACCCGTTGGCATCAAAATACTTGGCGTGGTTTTTCCCTATGGTTTCCTGAAAATCACGTTGGAAATTGGTAATGACCTCATGATAGGGTTCCGCTGCCGGGGCAAAGTAATAAGGATTGTCCACGCCCTGTTCGTGAAAATCGACATGTACGTGGGGCAGCCATTTATTGTACTGTTTTAATCGATGCCGACTCTCCACTTGGGTAAGCCAGGCCCAATCACGGTTGAGGTCGAACATATAGTGATTGCTTCGGCCACTCCACCAACCTTCATGGTGTTCCTTACTGTTTGGGTCCACATTGAAGGGCGAATTTTTATATTGGTTGTACCAGTTTACGTATCGGTCCCTACCATCTGGATTGATACACGGGTCCATGATGATCACAAGGTCTTCCAGATAATCCTTCTTACTGGTCAATAGTTCATAAATGGTCTGCATAGAGGCCTCCGTACTTACACTTTCGTTCCCATGAACATTGTAACTTAACCAGACAATGGCCTTGTTGGGTGATGCTTCCCCATGAATATTGTTCAAGTGCGCTTTCCTGATTTCCTCTAAATTCTTCATATTGGATTCCGTAGAAATGTAGGCCAATAGTAAGGGCCTTCTTTCGTTGGTCTCACCATACTGCATCAATTGCATCCGCTTGGGTTCCTGTTGGGCCAGATATTGATAATAGTCCACAACTTGATGGTGCCTGGTGAATTGGGTGCCCAATTCATAACCTAAAAATTCCGAGGGTGATTTCAGCTGGCCAATTAACGCCAAGGGCAAGATAAAGAGAAAAGCGTGTACTAATTTTTTCATATAGTGATTCTAAAGTGTCCAAAAGTCTCAAAGCTACCAAATTATTGATAATTTTTATCATGTGAAATGGGGTTTTCGACGATTATATGGGCTATTCCAAGCCTTTAAATTTAGGTCAATAGTTAGATTTTTAAACATTTCTTTTTGTAGAGTTATTTAACTTACCATTGCAAATCCCTCTATGAGGGTTTCATTTGGGCTAATTAACGTATTTTTTGGAACTCTAAAGTAGGAACGTTTTATATTTACGCGTACTAAGCATTTTATATGGAAATTGATTGTTTGCCTTTTCGAAAGACCGGTTATTTTTCTAAACTGATTTGTGATTATATAGAGGAAAAAGAAACACTTACATCCCTTTACGGTCAATTTCCAAAACTGGAAAATTTTGAAAGGCAGATACGGGAGAAAAACGCAAATTTTTCGGTTTCCGGAAGGAAGACTTTGGTAAAGAGCCTGAAAGCACAATACGTGGACGTTAAAACTTCCAGTTTGACATCGGAAAACATTCAATCCTTACATGCTGAAAATACCTTTACGGTAACCACAGGGCATCAACTTAATCTCTTCACGGGACCTTTGTATTTTCTGTATAAAATCGTTTCGACAATCAACCTTGCCAAGGTTTTAAAGGAGACCTATGGCGATTATAATTTTGTTCCCGTGTATTGGATGGCGGCAGAAGACCACGATTTTGAGGAGATCAACTATTTCAATTTTAAAGGGAAGAAGATACAGTGGAACAAAAATGCATCGGGGGCGGTTGGTCATCTTTCCACGGAAGGTCTCGATGAAGTCTTCGAGATATTTTCAAATACCATCGGAGGAAGTAAAAATGCCGATTACCTAAAAAATCTTTTCACGGAAGCCTACCTGAAACATAAAAATCTGACAAGGGCCACACGCTATTTGGCAAATGAATTGTTCAAGGAGCAGGGGCTGGTAATAGTAGATGGTGACGATCATCATTTGAAGAAATTATTGGTTCCCTATATTAAAAAGGACCTATTCGAACAAGTCTCCTTTACATCGGTATCAAAAAAAATATCGGAAATACAGCAAATGGACCCAGATTATGGTATCCAGGTGAACCCCAGGGAAATCAACTACTTCTACCTTAAGGATGGCATTAGGGAGCGCATTGTGGAAAGGGATGGCAAATTTTATATCAACGATACCCAATTGTCTTTTACAAAAGAGGAATTACTGGAAGAGCTCCAAACGTATCCAGAACGATTTTCGCCCAATGTGGTGGCAAGACCTTTGTATCAGGAAGTAATATTGCCCAATTTGTGCTATATAGGCGGGGGCGGTGAACTGGCGTATTGGTTACAGTTAAAGGCCTCGTTCCAAGCCATGGAAGTACCGTTTCCTATACTATTATTGCGAAATTCGGTCTTGATAATTACCGAAAAACAGAATGAAAAGCTGGACAAATTGAACATAAGCCATGAAGACATTTTTTTAAAACTGCACAGTTTGATCAATAAGAAAATCAGGGAGGTATCGAACATAGACATAGATTTTTCACCGCAGAAAAAGTTTTTGGAAGAACAGTTCAAGAGGATGTACGATTTGGCCGAACAGACGGACAAGTCCTTTTTGGGAGCGGTAAAGGCCCAGGAAGTAAAGCAGAAGAAAGGCCTTGATAAATTGGAAAAACGATTGTTAAAGGCCCAAAAAAGGAAATTGGAGGACCATGTGGTTCGGTTGACGGATATTCAGAACCAACTCTTTCCATGTCAGTCCCTTCAGGAACGCCAATTGAACTTTTCAGAACTGTATTTGGAACATGGTGAGGAATTGATACCAATGCTTCTAAAACACTTAAATCCATTGGATTTGAATTTTTTGGTACTCTCCATAAAGTAATTCTTAGCTTCCAAAGGCTGTAAAATAAATTAACTTCCCGGGTCGAATCGGGAAATTCAAAACATAATAATGCACGATATAGATATAGACATGGTCGAAATGACCTTGGACGTGGTCAAGTATGCCATTAACAGAATTACCCAGACCAATCCAGAACTAGGGAAACCAAAAACCGAATCCGAACTCAGGAAACTGGTGGGGGAGACGGTCACCAATTCTGGTATTGGGGGCGAGAAGGCCTTTGAACTCTTTCGGCAAGTACTGGTCAAGGCAACGGTACCTATTGATCATCCCAGGCATTTGGCCTTTGTACCCGCAGCCCCCACTAGGGCTGCCATTCTTTTTGATCTGGTGACTTCCGCCTCCAGTATCCACGGTGCGTATTGGATGGAAGGGGCAGGGGGCATATTTTGTGAGAACGAGGCCATGAAATGGTTGGTTTCACTGACCGGGATGCCAGAACCTGCTTTTGGTGTGTTCACCAGCGGGGGAACGGCCGCAAATTTATCGGCTATTGTCACCGCTAGGGAAAAATGGAGAAAAAACCCAAAAAATATAAATCAGAAAGGCTTGTTGATAACCTCCATAGGCGCACATTCGTCCATCAAGGCCATGGCCAAGGTAATTGACGCGGATGTGGTTTTGGTACCTTCCGAAGATGCCATGAACGGGACTCAATTGGAACACTGTTATCAAAACCTTACGGCCTCCCAAAAAGATCGGGTTTTTGCGGTGGTGGGCACAGGAGGTACCACCAATGCGGGTATTATTGATGATTTGGAAGGAATAGCCAATTTCTGTAGCTCCCATTCGATTTGGTTTCACGTGGATGCGGCCTATGGCGGCGGTGCTTTGGCATCCAAGTCGGTCAGACATCTTTTTAGAGGCATAGAAAAGGCCGATAGTGTTACCATCGACCCACATAAATGGTTGTTTTCACCTTACGACTGTGGTGCTGTGCTCTATAAGAACCTGGAAGAAGCCAAGGAGGCACATGCCCAAGAAGGCAGCTATCTGGAAATTTTTAAGGATGAGGGGGCTTTTGGGTTTAATCCTTCCGACTACCAAATACAACTCACCAGAAGACTTAGGGGACTCCCATTGTGGTTTTCCTTGGCCACCCATGGTACGGAAAAATACGAGTGGGCCGTAGAGCAGGGGATAAAACTGGCACAAATAGCGGGCGAGCTTATCGAAAAAAATCCATTTACGGAGCTGGTGCGGGAACCCAGTCTTTCCTGTGTGCTTTATCGCAGGATCGGATGGTCTGCCGAGGATTATAGAAATTGGACCTATAAAAACCATGCCGCCGGTTTTGCCTTGGTAACGCCCACAAAATGGAAATCCGGCGATGGCTATGAAACGGTGTCCCGCTTCTGCTTTATAAATCCTGATACGACGAAAAACGATATTGAGGAAATTCTAAAAAGTATGGAATAAGTTGCCACTAAGGAACCAAGAACTCACCTTTCCAATTGTCTTCCTTCGCATAGGCTATTCGAATATGGTTAGGTCTTTTTAACTTTAAGTATTCGATTCTAAAAGGTTCAATTTCAATCATGGAGAAAAAATGGTCTCCGGTAAGGTATTCCAAGTTATCCGGATTTTTTAAGGTGCTTCCCGGTGCAGTATCGGTCGTGTAATCCTTTTTATTGCTTTCGGGGATGTCCTTCCACATGGTCTGAAGTTTGTTTTCATCGGTGACTACGGAAGCTAGTCCCTCGATCTTTACCTGTAAAAGTTTTTCGGGATGATAAAAAAGAAGGCTAACGTTCGGGTTTTCCGTAATATGGATGACTTTTTTGGAACGCTTATCGGTATAAAAACAAAGATGCCCGTTTTCATAGACGTGCCTTAGAACTATGGTGCGCAATCTTGGCAATTTGTCCACGCCCACGGTTGCAAATGTCCCAAATCTAAAGGGGTGTCCTTTTTCCTCAACGCCCTTTTTAAGTTCGTCCTGAAGTTCGTTCCAAAAGTAATCCATCATTTTTTTAATAAAAATACAAAATCAGGGTAGGGTTTTTTATGCCTTGGTTGTTATAAATACAAATTGCTATGAAAAAGAAGATTTAGTTAATGATTCATTTTTAGGTTGGTTTTTGATTTTAATTAGTAAGCTCGGGGTGGTTCCCGAGCTTTTCTTTTTTAAAATGTAAGGTTTGTGAATTTTTAACGACTAAAAATGCGGAATGCAAAGTGCTATGAAAGAGAAATTTTTCAGTATTGTATTCCAATTAGGTTGGTTGAGAAAGCCCGGTATTCGCCGGGCTTTTGCTTTTCCATAATTATTTTAAGTGGGAAGTTCAATTTGTAGGAATTGATTCAACTATTTTATTTCCAGTTGATTGTATCTAATTATTTGAATTGATAAATAAACTACTTGACCTTGTAGTCCAGTCGCATGGTAATGGAGGCCGTTTTGTTTTTTGAATCGGTATTATAGGCTCCGCCCCAAGAATAATCCTCCCCGGAATTCTGACCCGTAATTTGAAAAACGCCCATTTTAGCGGAAACCAATTCACCTAAGTTACTACCTGAATTTTCCGCAATTTTTTCGGCTCTCAACCGGGCATCTTCGGTGGCCTTGGAAATCATTTCTATTTTAAGGTCGGCCAACTTTGTGTAATAATACCTTGGCGGATAGGAATTGAATTGAACCCCTTTGTTTAAAAGTTCCGTAATTTCCCTAGAGACGCTTTCTATCAGACTTACATCTTGTGACTCTATTTTTACTGTCTGCATAAGTTGGTACCCCCTAAAGATGCTGCCAATATAATTTCCGTTTTCGTATTTGTTGTCCCTTTGCTCAATGGTTTGCACGCTATTGAAAATAATCTGGTCGTCCTTGATGCCCTTGGAGGTCAAATAGTCCCGTACGATACTTTTATCGTTGTTCAATTGGTCAAAGGCCGATTTAAGATCCGTACTGTTGGCCGAAAACTGGCCTTCCCAGACAATTAGATCTGATGTAAAGTTTTCATTGCCCAACCCCGTAACCGAAATTATCTGTGGCGGATTGGCCCTTTTTACGTACGCATTGCCCAAGAAAAATGCTGCAATTACGATGGCGGCCGCAAAGATTATCGCTGAAATATGTTTCAAAACAATTGTCTTTAAATTCTGATAAATATACCAAAAGATAGTTTTCAAAAAACTTCAAATTGCTATTTTTGCCCATGCAAAATAATGTTCTTATACTGGATTTTGGTTCCCAATACACACAACTCATCGCTAGACGGGTTAGGGAATTGAATATTTTCTGTGAAATAAAACCGTACAATAAGCTGCCGGATGATTTAACCGAGTACAAGGCCGTTATCCTTTCCGGGTCGCCACACTCCGTTAGGGCAGAAGATGCTCCGCATCCTGATTTAAGTAATATTAAGGGCAAGAAACCACTTTTGGGAGTTTGTTACGGAGCCCAGTATCTGGCACATTTTAATGGCGGTAACGTTGAAAAATCCAATACCAGGGAATACGGGAGGGCCAAGTTGGCTAAATTGTACGAACAAGACCCCTTTTTAAGGCATATTGAGGTAGGTAGCCAGGTGTGGATGAGCCATGCAGATACCATAAAAAATCTCCCTGAAAAATCAATTTTATTGGCCAGTACACACGATGTTGAAAATGCTGCGTTTAAGTTTATAGGGGAGGATACTTACGGAATACAATTTCACCCAGAAGTATATCACTCAACGGATGGAAAACAGATTTTGGAAAACTTTTTGGTACACATAGCCAAAGTAGCGCAAACTTGGACACCTGCCGCTTTTGTGGAAACCACGGTGGCCGAACTGAAGGCTAAGATCGGTGATGAGAAAGTAATCCTTGGACTATCCGGTGGGGTAGATTCTTCCGTGGCCGCCGTTCTTTTGAACAAGGCCATAGGCGATAATTTGCACTGTATTTTTGTAAATAACGGCCTGCTCAGGAAGAACGAATTTGAAGATGTACTGCATCAGTATAAGGACATGGGGCTGAATGTTAAGGGAGTGGATGCTTCGGCACGCTTTTTGGACGCGTTGGAAGGGGAAAGTGACCCGGAAAAGAAACGAAAGACCATTGGTAGGGTTTTTATTGAAGTTTTTGATGACGAAGCACATAAGTTTGAAAATGCAAAGTGGTTGGCACAAGGAACTATTTATCCAGATGTTATAGAATCGGTTTCCGCAACGGGAGGACCATCGGCTACTATAAAAAGTCACCATAACGTAGGTGGTCTCCCAGATTTTATGAAGCTTAAGGTAGTGGAGCCCCTAAAAATGCTTTTTAAGGACGAAGTGAGAAGAGTTGGTAAAAGTATGGGATTGGAACCAAACCTATTAGGAAGGCACCCCTTCCCAGGACCCGGTTTGGCAATACGAATTTTGGGAGATATAACTCGGGAAAAAGTTGCCATATTACAGGAAGTAGACCATATTTTTATACAAGGTTTGAAGGATTGGGGTCTTTATGACCAGGTTTGGCAGGCCGGAGCCATGCTTTTGCCCGTAAATAGTGTAGGGGTGATGGGCGATGAGCGTACCTATGAAAAGTGTGTCGCTTTGAGAGCCGTAGAAAGTACGGATGGTATGACCGCGGATTGGGTAAATTTACCGTACGAGTTTTTGCAAAAAACTTCAAACGATATAATCAATAAAGTGCCCGGTGTAAATAGAGTCGTATACGACATTAGCTCCAAACCGCCGGCCACCATTGAATGGGAATAATTATGAGAGGATTTATTAAGGTTTTTCTAACTGTTTGCTTTTGCACGTTTTTGGGGTGTAAGGCCCTTGGCCAAAAATTTACGACCCATTCGGTAAAGCAAAATGAAACTTTATACAGTATAGCCAAACAATACGGTGTTTCACAGGAAGAAATCCTAAAATATAACAAAGAGCTTAAAAACGGAGCGTCCTTGAGCATCAATACCATATTGGTAATTCCCAGTTCAAGCGGTGCCGTAACCAATACCAAGCCAAACCAAAAGGAAAAGGGCCAGGTCGCAAACGGGGAAGTGGAGGAACTGGTCAATCGAATTATGAACGATTCCGTTGCCAAAAGGGAGCCCATAGGTTTTGTGGAACATAAGGTCAAGAAAAAAGAAACTTTGTATGGTATTGCAAAGGAATATGGAGTAACCGAGGAGGAAATCAAAAAGTACAACACCCAATTGTATGCTGCTCAATTGGACCGTAAAATGGTGATAAGAATCCCCAAATACAGAAAACCAACGGAACCTCAAAACACTATTGATATCGGGGATTTTGAGAAATATATCGTGGCGCCCAAGGAGACACGGTGGAGTATTGCCCATAAGTACGGAATTACCATAGATAGTATGTTGGTGCTGAACCCCTCGCTGTCCAAAACATCCAACTACTTACAGGAAGGTTACGAACTGTTGCTACCGCGAATAGCCGGCTCCACAGTGGAGAATCAGGAGACACAACTGTTTACTTCCTACACGGTACCACCAAAAATGAACTTTTACAGGCTTGAAAAGGAATTTGGGGTCAAATCCGATGAGGTCGTGCGCTTAAATCCCGAGATTACGGAGCGTGGAGGGCTTAAAGAAGGTATGGTAATCCGTTTGCCAGAAAGAAGATTGGATCCAGGGGAAATTAATACGGATAATTATATTTTTTACGAAGTTAAACCCAAGCAGAACGAATTTCGATTGACCCGAAAGTTTGGAATGAGCTGGGAAGAGTTGATTCAGCTGAACCCAGAACTTAGGGATGGGCTTAAGGCAGGAATGGTACTCAAATTGCCCAAAAACCAAGTGGGCGATTTTGAGGTACGAAACTCCCTTGTATTGGATAAGATAAATCTTCTGGATAGTATCAATGTGGAAAACAGGCCCAAAATCATGTTCCTATTGCCATTTAGATTGGATAAATTGGATTTGAACGATACCGAAACAGTTGAGTGGACCATACAAAACAGGAATAGTCTAAAATACAGTCTTGGTCTCTATTCAGGTGCTTTGGTAGCGCTGGATTCCATAAAATCCCTTGGGGTATCGGTTGATGTGAAGACCTTTGACAATCGGCTGGACCTTCAAAGGACCAAGGAAATTCTACAACGCGAAAATTTAGGGTCCTACAATGCCATTTTTGGTCCTTTGGATGTTCTGTCCCTAAAAGAGGCCTCAACGCAGGCGGCCAGTTACAATTTGCCCGTTATCGCACCTGTACCCGCAAAAAGCGATATAAGTCTAGGCAATGTATTTTTCTCCTACACGCCAGAGGAGACCTTACGGGAGCACCTGTTGAAATTTATATCGGATAAACGGGAGGACGAGAATATTATCATTATCGCAGATGCCAAAAACAGGGTTGTAAAGGATTCTATTTTAAGCAAATTTCCATCGGCGAAATTGGTCACCGTAAAGGAAGAGGAAGAAAACATTGGTATTAACCGTGATAAATTGGAACTGCAATTGTCCAATGAAACAGAGAACTGGGTTTTTGTAGAGTCGGATAATTTTAAACTGATTTCCAGTGTGGTTTCTATTTTGAATTCCTTCCATAATTCCGTTTTGGATATGGAGGACCCCAAGGCGAAAAAAATCCGTGTTCGCATGTTTACGACCGATAAGAACAATGCCTTTGACAACGACGTAATCTCAAGTACCCATTTGTCCAATCTACGATTTACATATCCATCCGTCTACAGGGAAGCCCCTTCAGATGCCTTTGAGCGAAGATATAAGGCAAAATACGGGGTCGTGCCGGACAGATTCGCGGTGCGAGGTTTCGATGTTACCTTTGATCTCCTATTAAAACTGGCATATAAGAACGATTTGTTGGGTGTTTCAAAATTCATAGGGGAGACCCAATATAGTGGAAGTAAATTTGACTATGAAAAGGATATCTCTTCTGGATATTTCAACAAGGCTTCCTACATCATGGGGTATGACAATATGTATATCAAGGAATTGGAGTAAAAAACCATTTCAATTCTTAGTCATTTTACCAAGATAAATCGCCAAATCCCAGTAATTAGGATGAGATGCATATCGGTATTCATACTACTTTTTACAATGTCATGCTCCCTTATTAGGGCTCAGGAAGAGGTTCCATGGTCTCCCCAAGGTAAATTGGAATGGAAGGACTTTAAAGGGGATGTTCCCTTAGGCGCCAAAGCAGCGGCCACTACGGCTAGCGGGATCAGTTACAGTTTTTCCACTTTTTATGAAAAGGGCGAGATGAAAGTGGATTACCAAGTGCAGGCATTTTTTTATCCCGCCAAATCTTGGTACAGGCCCCAAATTTGCAACGATATAACCCTGCTCCACGAACAGTTGCATTTTGATATTTCCGAAGTATTTGCCAGAAAAATGGATCGTGAAATGTCCGAAACAAAATTTACTAAAAACATCAAACAGGAAGTACGCGTGCTTTACAAACGTATTTTAAAGGAGTTGGATGTATTCCAGCGGCGCTACGATTTGGAAACCGATTTTTCCCGAAATATCGAGAAACAAAAACTATGGCAAAAGCAAATAAACAGTCTTTTAAAAGGGGAAAGCAGTTCTTGAAGTATGCGGGCTTTTAATGGTTGTCAAATCGGTCCAAATAAAAAATCCCTTTTCAAAGAAAAGGGATTTTAAGTAATGATCCAAAGATATTAAACGTCGCAGATGGTCACACCTTGTTTCAAAGCGGCTATTTTATCTTCCCAACTGGGCACAAACTCCTGCGCTACATGTCCGGTATATCCGGTTTCCAAAATAGCTTTCATGACCGCTGGGTAGAATATCTCCTGTGTTTCGTCAATCTCGTGCCTGCCCGGGTTTCCTCCCGTGTGATAGTGACCGTAATATTGATGGTAGTCCTGTATGTTCCTAATTATATCACCCTCCATGATTTGCATGTGGTAGATATCGTACAATAATTTAAAGTTGTCCGAACCAATGGTCTCGCAAAGGGATACCCCCCATTGGGTGGTATCGCACATGTAATCCTTATGGTTTACCTTACTGTTCAAAAGCTCCATCTGAATGACAACGCCGTGCTCTTCGGCCATCGGTATTATTTCCTTAAGCCCTTTGGCGCAATTGCGTAGGCCCACCATGTCGTTCATACCGTTTCTATTCCCACTAAAACAAATCAGGTTGGTATATCCTCCTTCGGCTACCAAAGGAATGACCCTTTTGTAATCTTCAATGAGTTCTTTATGATATTGTGGGTCGTTCCACCCCTTTTCGATACCAAGACCGGCTCCCCAACACATGGAGGCGTGTATGTTATATTTTTTTAACAAAGGAAACTGTTCCGCGTCCACCAAATCGATGGCCCTAATGTCCAATTTATTCAGTTCCTGCAAAAACGTTTCAAAGGGAATGGAACCATAACACCAATAACAAGCGCTATGGTTGATATTATGCTTTAATTTAAATGGTTTCTCAGTAAGGTTTGCGCCCGTACCTGTACTAGCGGAAGCCATAAAACCTACGGATGCCACCGCAGAAGTACCTATAAAGTCCCGTCGTTTCATAATGGTTTTTAATTGTTGATTTCCTAAAGATAATTTTTTTAGATTTAAAAATGGAATTAAAGCCCGATAACCGAAAATTAATAGAATTGGCGCATTACAGGATGCCTTTTGGAAAATACAAGGGCCGCTATTTGGTGGATTTGCCAGAGGCTTATTTGGTCTGGTTCCAGCAAAAGGGTTTTCCAAATGGAAAATTGGGTGAATTATTGCGTTCTATGCTTGAAATAAAGACAAATAATTTGGAATCCCTAATTCGGGGAATTCAAAAACATTTTCCAAAGTAAAGTCGGTTAGTTCTGTTCTCAATTTGTACCTTTGTGTCCCGTAACATAGAAATCGAAAAATGGCACAAACCAAATACATCTTCGTTACGGGAGGCGTTACTTCATCCCTTGGAAAGGGTATCATTGCCGCATCTTTGGCAAAATTACTTCAGTCAAGAGGTTACAAGACTACCATACAAAAATTAGATCCCTACATCAATGTAGACCCTGGTACACTCAACCCTTACGAACATGGTGAATGTTATGTTACCGATGATGGTGCGGAAACCGATTTGGACCTTGGACACTATGAACGTTTTTTAAACGTCCGTACCTCCCAAGCGAACAATGTTACCACGGGCAGGATTTATCAAAGTGTCATCGATAAGGAACGAAGAGGCGAGTTTTTGGGAAAGACCGTTCAGGTAGTTCCCCACATCACCAATGAAATCAAGGAACGGGTACAGGTATTGGGCAACAGTGGTGAATATGACATTGTCATAACCGAAATTGGCGGAACCGTGGGGGATATCGAATCCCTGCCCTACATTGAGGCCGTGCGTCAATTGCTTTGGGAATTGGGAGACAATAATGCTATTGTGGTGCATTTGACCTTGGTACCTTATTTATCCGCCGCAGGTGAATTAAAGACCAAACCTACCCAGCACTCAGTAAAGACCTTAATGGAAAGTGGTATAAAGGCCGATATTTTGGTATGCAGGACGGAACATAAAATCTCCGATGATATAAAGGATAAATTGGCCCTCTTTTGCAACGTAAAAAGGGAGGCGGTCATTCAAAGTATCGATGCGTCCACCATTTACGATGTCCCCATTCTGATGCAAGAGGAGGGATTGGACACCGTAACCCTTCAAAAATTGGCCTTACCCGATACCAATGAACCCGATCTTACCAATTGGAAGGAATTCTTGGAACGGCATAAAAACCCAAAGAACGAAGTAACGATCGGTTTGGTGGGTAAATACGTAGAACTTCAGGACTCCTACAAATCAATTTTGGAGGCCTTTATACATGCAGGTGCCAAAAATGAGGTAAAGGTCAATGTGCGTTCCGTACATTCGGAATACATTACGGACGGTAACCTGGAAAGCAAGCTGAAAGGATTGGATGGCATTTTGGTAGCCCCGGGTTTTGGGGAACGTGGTATCGAAGGGAAAATAAAGGCCGTTAACTATGCTAGAACCAACGAAATCCCATTTCTGGGGATATGCTTGGGGATGCAAATGGCCGTTATAGAATATGCAAGAAATGTATTGGGACTTAAGAAAGCAAGTTCCACCGAAATGAATTTGGATACCCCGGACCCGGTAATCAGTCTTATGGAGGAGCAAAAATCCATTACCAACAAAGGAGGTACCATGCGATTGGGTGCCTGGGATTGTCTCCTTAAAGAAGGAAGTTTGGTACAGGAGGTCTATGGCGGTGCCACGGAAATATCCGAAAGACATCGACATAGATACGAATTCAACAATAAATATAAAGCGGATCTGGATGCCGCCGGTTTGGTTGCATCGGGAACCAACTCCAAAACTAATTTGGTAGAAATCGTAGAATTGAAGGACCACCCTTGGTTTATTGGAGTACAATATCACCCGGAATATAAGAGCACCGTGGCCAATCCGCACCCGTTGTTCGTTGGTTTTGTAAAGGCCGCCTTGGTACACAAAAAGTCACAAACTAATGCCAGTATGGCATAAACTACGTATTTGGGCATATATTTGCTCCTTGAGAACCAAACATTTACCATCACATAGTATACTTAAATGGAAGAGAAGAAATTAGATGTAAAGTCTATCATTGGGTTTGTCTTGATTTTTGGAATCTTGATTTTCATGTTCTATCAAAACAAACCTACCCCGGAAGAATTGGAGGCACAGAAGGCGAAACAGGAACAAATGGATGCAGCGGCCGCTGAAGAGTCATCTCCTGAGGATATTGTAATCGACGATACGCCGGCCGTAAACCTAAATGATTCTACAGCCGTTGCAGGCTACAAGAGTCAAATAGGTGCATTTGGATTTACCACGCCAAAAGGGGGAACCACGGTCTTGGAGAATGATGTGCTTTATTTGGAGATAAGTAAGAAAGGAGGTCATGTGGTAGAGGCAAAAATGAAAATTTTTGTCACCTATGATTCGGTCCCCGTTTATCTGGTAAAGGATGGCAACTCAGCCTATTCCATTGATTTTTCCACCACGGATAACAGGGTCTTGAATACAAAGGACCTATTCTTTGAACCTACATTGACCAAATCTGGGGACAACCAAGTGCTTTCCATGAAAGCCAAAACCTCCAACAACCAGTTTTTGGAATATCGATATGAAATGAAGCCCGGTGAATATTTGGTGGATTTCACAGTGCGTACCCAAGGGCTGGACAGAATCCTCAACAGTAGCAAGCCTGTTACACTGGATTGGAAGATGAAAGGTATCCGGCATTCCAAGAGTATCGAATATGAAAATAGATATACCCGTTTAACCTACCATCATGAGGATGGCAAATTAAGTAAACTTTCCGCCGGAGGCGATGATGAGGAAACCGAGGAGTACATCAAATGGATTTCCTACAGACAGCATTTCTTTAGCTCCATTTTAGGTACCGATGAACCCTTTAAAACAGGGGAGTTGAAATCCCAAGATTTGGTAGAGGAGGAAAGTAGGACCTTTGGCTTTACCAAAAATTATGCATCCAAACTCCCGTTGGAAATTAAGGGAGGGGAAATTGCCAAAAATTTGTACCTCTATTATGGTCCCACGGACTTGGAAGTACTTTCCCAATACAAGGAGGCTGGCCTCGCAGACTCCATACCCTTTGGATGGGGAATTTTTGGATGGATAAACAGATATGTTTTTACTCCTTTTTATGGATTTTTGAGTACCTACTTCCCGTATGGAATCGCCATCATCATCATGACCATTCTGGTGCGTTTGGCCATGTCTCCCGTGACCTATAAGTCGTATTTGTCCCAGGCAAAAATGAAGGTACTACGGCCGGAAATCAATGAATTGAACGAAAAGTACAAGGACAATGCCATGAAAAAGCAGCAGGAGACCATGAAATTGTATGGAAAGGCAGGTGTTAGTCCTATGAGCGGTTGTGTACCGGCATTTTTACAGATGCCTATTTTCTATGCCCTATTTATGTTTTTTCCCACGTCCTTTGCGTTACGCCAAAAGTCGTTTTTATGGGCGGACGACCTTTCCTCCTTTGATACCATTTATCAATTTCCGGAAGGCTTCTCCATACCATTCTATGGCGACCATGTGAGCCTTTTTCCAATTTTGGCCTCCATTGCCATCTTCTTTTACATGATGATGACCACGGGACAAAATATGCCCACCCAACCTGGGATGCCCAACATGAAGTTTATCATGTACTTGATGCCTTTTATGATGTTGTTCTTCTTTAACAACTATGCCAGTGGTCTTAGTTTGTATTACTTTATTTCCAACTTGATCACCATTGGAATTATGCTCGTTATCAAGAATTTCATTCTGGATAATGATAAGATCCATGCCCAGATACAGGAGAATAAAAAGAAGCCTAAAAAGGAAAACAAGTTTCAGCGTAAAATGCGTGAAATGATGGAGCAAGCGGAAGCACAGAAAAAGAAATAACCCTTTTTTTAACCCGGATTATACATTAGAAAAGCTGCTACAGCTAAATATCGCTTCAAAATAAATCGCTGCGCTGTGTTTTCAATTTCACCATAGCGGTGCTATGCTAAAATTTCCAAACCACTTTATTTTTTTGCGCTTTTCACCTTCACGAGGTTCCCTAATGCAAATACCGGGTTTAAGACTATAAAATGAAAAGCCTCTACGTAGTTCGTAGAGGCTTTTGCCATTGATTAAGGTTTGGTTTGGTAAGATTTGGGAATGTAAAATTGCGACTTGTTCACAGATAAAAAAAAACTTAGTTGCAAAGGGTCTTTAGTTGTATGCTAAATGTTGTTTATATGATGTTTGAGAACATACAAAAAAAGCCTCCCTAGAATAAGGAAGGCTTTTTATCAAAGTTACGTTTCAAAAATTAATGTAGGGCATCAATAATTTCCTGTGGTAAAAGTACTTTATCTATAATATGTACAATACCGTTGCTGGTCATTACATCTGGCATTGTTACGTTGGCATCAACGTGTGTTTTATCCCTAATCTGTACACCGTGGTTTAAAATAGCGAATAGGGATTCCCCTTGTACGGTTACAATCTCCTCATGGTCGGATAGGTCAGTAGAGGCCACTGCGGCTCCTGCAACTACATGGTAGGTAAGCAATTGGGCCAACAGCGCCTTCTCCTCATCGGTATCAAAATCTTCCAGGCTATTGAAGTTTTCACCCAGACTATCCAACAGGGCCGCAAATGCTTCGTTTGTTGGTGCGAATACCGTAAATGGACCTTCGCCACTTAAGGTAGCTACCAAACCAGCATCGGCCTGAATCAATGCAGCTACTAGGGAACTCAATCTTTCTGTAGCTTGGGCAGCTTCTACAATATTGGGCACGGGAGGTACCAACGCGTCCAGAGCTGCCTGAGGTAACAATACTTTGTTGATAATATGTACAACGCCATTGCTTGCCTCAACATCAGGCATTGTTACCGTCGCGTTTTCTCCAGTGGCATCGGCCACGTGAACGGTGCCATCCTTTATATTAATGGCCACGTTTTCTCCTTGAAATGTCTCAATTTCCTGTCCATCGCTCAATGCTGTTGAAAAAGCAGTCGTTCCGGCAACAACATGGTAGGTCAGAATGGTTACCAGTAAATCCTTTTCGGCATCGGTATCAAAATCGGACAGACCATTATAATCATCCCCTAAGGTATCCAACAACGCGGCAAAAGCTTCGTTTGTTGGCGCAAAAACGGTAAAAGGACCATCGCCGTTCAAAGTTTCCACCAGACCGGCATTCGCCTGGGTTAGAGCCCCGACCAAAAGGCTTAAATTGTCTGTTTCCACAGCAATATCCACTATGGACTTTAATTGCATTTGGGTTACGAAATCAATGGCACTTTGAGGCAGTAATACCTTATCAATCGTATGTGCAACACCATTGGATGCCATTATATCGACCCCGGTAATATTGGCGTCCGTACCGGAAGCATCCCCAATTACAAAGGTATCCCCTGAAGCGATAACCTCTATGCTGTTATCTGGAAGGGCAGTTGGTACTTCCCCGGGGGCTAAATCGGTCGACTTAACCTCAGCAGCTATTACATGGTATAACAAGATGTCCTTTAAGAGGGCCATTTCTTCCATAGTGTCAAAGTCATCCAAGCTATTGTAGTCGTCCCCAAGAAGCTCCAACAAAGCCACGAAAGCATCATCCGTAGGTGCAAAAACGGTAAAGGGGCCATCAGAACTTAAAGTAGCGACCAAATCGGCTTTGATTACTGCAGCTTCCAAAATGGAAAGTGTTTCGGTATCCACCACAATATCTACCAAGGTACCAGTTTCATTTTCCATTTCGCCCGCATTCAAGGCATCGATAATTTCTTGGGGCAGCAATACTTTATCAATAACGTGAACGATTCCATTGCTAGCTGTCACATCAGGAATAATTACTTGGGCATTCATGTCAGTAGCATCATCAATAAAAACGCCACCTTCCAAACTAATGGTAAGCTCCTCTCCTTGAACGGTCGTGACCATCATACCATCTGTCAAGTCTGTAGAGGCGGCGGCCGTACCTGCTACCACATGATAAGTTAGAATTTTGGCAAGTAGGGCACGTTCTTCATCCGTATCAAAATCTTCCAAGGAATCAAAACCCTCCAATTGCCCTAACAGCGCTGCGAAGGCATCATTGGTAGGAGCAAATACGGTAAAAGGGCCATCGGAGCTCAATGTTCCAACCAAATCGGTTCCCTCATTAATATCTGCAGTAGTTAGTGCGCTCACGAGGGATGTCAGAGCATCTTCATCTTGGGCAATGTCAACAATAGTAGCTGAATCCACAACTATGGGTTCTTCATTCTCGTCCTCGCTACAGGAAAAGGCAAAAGCCAACACCAATAGTGTCAGAATAGGTTTAAAATAGGTAGTAATTGTTTTCATATTATTTTTGTTTAAGTAATTTTAAATAAAGTTAAACAATATGAAATGTTCGTATTTAAAGCTTTGTTAAAATTTAGGGTCTGAGAGGATGGTTTTTTACATGCCATTCATCGATGAAGTGTAATAAAATCTCTTGATATTAATTAAAGCAAGGACCATTTCCATATCGAAAATTTTATCAAACTTTAACATAATTGATTGTTTTTAAGATGATTCAGATTGGTAGTTGTAATAGAAATCGTTATCCAGCTTTGGATGACAATTATTAATTTGGATTGGCCAACTTTTCAATAATGTAGTTGTTGATGTACCGGTACCGTAATTTTGTACTTTTGTAGCGACAAAGCAGTCATCATGAAAAAAGTTGTAATTGGACTTTCTGGCGGTGTGGATTCCAGTGTGGCAGCCTATCTTTTAAAAGAACAGGGTTATGATGTCATTGGACTCTTTATGAAGAATTGGCATGACGACTCCGTAACAATTTCTGAAGAGTGCCCTTGGCTGGAGGACAGCAATGATGCCCTTATCGTTGCGGAAAAGTTGGGTATTCCCTTTCAAACAGTGGACCTGAGCGTTGAGTACAAGGAGCGCATCGTGGACTACATGTTCCGTGAATACGAAATGGGGCGTACGCCAAACCCAGATGTGCTGTGTAACCGGGAAATAAAATTCGATGTTTTTCTTAAGATAGCCTTGCAGCTAGGTGCGGATTTTGTTGCAACCGGGCATTATTGTAGAAAAGGGACCATTACAAATGCGGATGGAACTGAAACCTATCAGTTATTGGCCGGTAAGGATACAAATAAGGACCAGTCTTACTTTTTGTGCCAACTTTCACAGGAACAGCTGTCCAAGACCTTATTTCCCATTGGGGAATTGACCAAACCTGAAGTCAGGCAGATTGCCGCAAAGATGCATTTGATTACGGCCGATAAGAAGGATTCTCAAGGTCTTTGTTTTATTGGTAAGGTACGATTGCCAGAATTCCTGCAACAGCAACTCAAACCCAAAAAAGGTAAAATTGTTGAGGTTCCTTCAAGTGAAAATAAATTTGAGCTTACAGTTCCCAATTTTGACGACAAAGTATCGGAACTTGCCTTTTTTGCCAGAAAACCTCAGTACTCCCTTGAAGACGGAAAGATAGTAGGGGAGCACCAAGGGGCCCATTATTTCACCAAGGGACAGCGTAAGGGGCTTAATGTGGGAGGGACCAAGGAGCCATTATTTGTAATTGAAACGGATGTTGAACAGAATATCATTTACACGGGCCAGGGAAAGTCGCATCCCGGACTCTATAGGAGAACTTTGTTCGTACAGGAAGAGGAAATTCATTGGGTCCGACCAGATTTAAGCTTGCATTCCGATGAAAGCCTTAAGGTGAAGGCACGAATTAGATACAGGCAAGAACTTCAGGAAGCCACCCTTTATAAAATAGAAGGTGGTATGTATGTGGATTTTGAGGAAAAACAATCGGCCATCACGGAAGGCCAGTTCGTTGCCTGGTATCTTGGTGAGGAGCTAGTAGGTTCTGGGGTAATTTCGTAGGTGAACTTTCCGTCAAGCATTAAATTGGTAAATAAGGGATGCAAAACAGGATAACCGAATTATTTCAAATAAAATATCCCATCATTCAGGCAGGGATGGTCTGGGCCAGTGGATGGAAATTGGCATCCGCTGTTTCCAACGCAGGTGGATTGGGTCTTTTGGGTGCAGGAAGCATGTATCCGGAGGTACTTAGGGAACATATCCAAAAATGCAAAAATGCTACCAATAGACCTTTTGGGGTAAATGTTCCAATGCTCTATCCAAATGTTCAAGAGATTTTTGAAATCATCGAAGAAGAAGGAGTACGCATCGTTTTCACTTCAGCAGGAAACCCCAAAACCTGGACGGGGTATTTAAAGGAACGTGGAATAACCGTTGTACATGTTGTTAGCAGTCTAAAATTCGCCCTAAAGGCCCAAGAGGCCCGGGTGGATGCCATTGTGGCCGAGGGCTTTGAAGCGGGTGGACACAACGGTAGGGACGAGACAACTACCTTTGTCCTTATACCCTTGGTGAAGGAGAAAATCCAAATTCCTGTTATAGCTGCTGGCGGAATCGCCACTGGGGCTGGTATGCTTGCTGCCATGGTTCTTGGTGCCGATGGCGTACAAATTGGAAGTAGGTTCGTGGCCACTAATGAAGCGTCCAGTCATATAAATTTCAAGCATCAGGTGGTTAAGGCACAAGAAGGGGACACGCTATTGACCTTGAAGGAGTTGACTCCGGTTCGTCTATTAAAGAATAAGTTTTATTCCGATGTGCAGGCCGCTTATGCTAGGCATGCCAAACCGGAAGAACTCAAGATTCTATTAGGAAGGGGCAGAGCAAAAAAAGGTATGTTCGAAGGTGACCTGGAAGAGGGCGAACTCGAAATAGGTCAGGTCTCATCCATTATCCATGATATAAAACCTGCCAAGGAAATCATGGAGGAAATCATCGATCAATACAATGGATGTCTTAAACTACTTTGCAACGGGAAATAGAAATCCTCATTAAAACGAATCTTAAGTTAATTTTCTTCCTTTGAAAAAGTGAACGTTATCCTTGCACTGGTCAACACGCCATTTACTTCCTGAACGTCTAGGGAAAGGGTATATGAAAATTGTGAATCATCCTCGTTAAAGGAGACATTATAAACATTGGAGCCACAGGACACTACCAATAAAAGATCCTTTTGATTCAATTGCCAAGTCCCTGATGTGGTATTCTTCGTGCAGCCATCCGTTTGTGTACCCGTGTTATAGGTATAGGTCCTATTTTCGTTGAACGTGTAAAATGCATCCTTGGAACAATCGCTGGACTGGTTGTAAATATCCGTGCTTGGATTGTCTTCGGAATCATTGCTTATATCCACCTCCGTATCCGCCGTTATTCCAATGATTTTCCAGGTTCCTACCAGCGTAACTTCCGTTTCCAACAAATCTCCGGTTAAAGGCGATGGACATTCTACAGGGTCCTCGTTTAAATCACAATTAACGAATAGCATGCATAGTACGACAACTCCCAAATTTTTAAAAACATGTAAGTTCATAAGGCTTCTTTTTTGAAAAGATGCGCTTATTGAAAAAGGTTGCCTAAGATGTTTGACTTTTTTAATGGAGTATTTTCTTTAAGCTCCTTTATCCTGTTGCTTCAAACTACCCAAGTACTCCATAAGGTCCCGTAGCTCCCTTCTGGTAATGAGACGGCCCATGGCGGGCATGGAGGATACCGAGTTCTCCCTCTTTTTTATTCTTCCTTTTGGAACGCGCATAGGTTCCGCTTCAGACGTACGTAACAACAATTCTTTGTTATTTTCTTCCAAAGGTACGCCGGAGACCACCTGCCCATCGGTTAGGGTGAGGTTTACGGTTCCATATCCGGGCGCCAATCTCGCACTGGGTTCAATAAGGGCTTCCAAAATTTGTTCACGGGTCAAAATATTCGCGATATTATCCAGCGGGGGACCTACCTCTCCTCCGGAGCCGTTTACCGCATGACAGCGTACGCACTGGGCCGTTGGATTGCTATTGAAAACATCCCTTCCGTTCCATCGATTTCCGCCGTACAAGGTCTCCAGATAAGAATCGGCCGTGTAGCCCACTTCATTCAACTTGTCCATTTTAGCGATTAAAACCGAATCTTCGGTTGCCGATACTGATTCCATCAAATCGAGGATGATATCCTGTCCCAACCTATTTTTACTGGCTTTGTCAATGAGACTGTTCAAGATGGCATTGGTTTTATCCTTTGGCAAATCGCCCAATACATTTAACATACTTTGTTGTTCCCTTGTAGAACCATTTTGAAAAATGGGGTCGACCAAGGTGGGAAGCTTTTCTTTGGGTAGGTTCAATTGGGCCAATAATCCCACCGCCGCAGTTCTCACTTCCTCGTTGGTATCTTTCATGCCCAAGGACATGGCTACCTCCATTCTTCCGTAGTTCAGATTTCCCAAAGCCGATAGTATAGTGGCCCTAACATCAGGGTTTTTACTATTCCTGAAAATGTTGAAGAGTTTGTCATTGTAGCTATCGATACCCACAGCACTTAAAGCCTTTGCTACCCCAATGAGGATTTCCGGATTTCTTTGCTCCAGAAAAATGGGGATTTCCTTCTCCAACCGGTCTTTTAATTGACTGTTGTCCCTGATGATTTCGCCCCTATACCTACCATCGACCCGGTCCAAAACAGATGGTTTGTTCCATGTGCTTAAGGCCGATAGCGCCTCGCCCCTCAAAACATTGGAAACGCTCTCCTTTTTCGCAAAATCGATCAGGTCCTGTAAGGCCTCGTCACTTCCCACACGCAACGCCGCATTGATGGCCCTTCTCAACAAGGGTTCAGATTTGTACTTTTCGCTTCTCAGTAGTGCGGCAAGATTTGGCAAGGCAGCTTCTATGGACCAATCATCGTTGATGGCCCTGGCCGCTTCCGTAACGATGTAGGTGTCCGGATCTGATAGGAATACGCTTATTTCCGGACTCTCAAGTCTTCTCAGCACCAGTACGGCGGCCAAACGTAGACTTCTATCTTCATGCCCTGCCAAGGCGACCATGGGTTCTACCTTCCCTATTCTGGAAAGGGCAAGAACCGCAGCATGCCTCAAATAGAGGTCTTGGTCATCATTGGCAGCAAGCATTTGAATCAATGGCTCAATCGCAGGTTCATAGCCTAAACGTCCCATGGCCTGCGCGGCGTAAAATTTCACCCGGTCGTTCTCATGGGTCAGTAAGGATAGCAATGTATCCGATGCATCTGGGTACCGAACGTCGCCCAAAACTTTGGCCACTTGGGCAATAATCTCAGGATCGTTATCCGATAACAAAGTCACCAAAGGTTCCGCTTTTTTTGGATTCTCCGAGGCAATTTGGCCGATGCCCCAAATGGCATGGATCCGGGCGAATTGATTTTCTTCTTCCACTATGGCCTTTTCCAAGGCCCGATATCCCCAAAATGTCCTATTGGCAAGTTCAAACTGGGCCTTTAACCTGATACGCATATCCTCATAACTTAATAACTTGATGAGGTTTTCCGTGTCATCATCCCTATAATTATGGGTCATAAGCCTTTGGGTTTCCAAACGTTGTTGTTCCAAATCGTTTTCCGCCTCCGTAACGTCCAATTTCCAAACCCGACCAAAATCCTTAGATCCCCATCCATTGATCCAATCGGCTAGATACAAGGCTCCGTCAGGTCCAAAGGCGATACCCGTGGGCAGAACTCCTGTTAAAATGGATTCGTCCGAACCCAGTTCAAAAGATGCTCCTTTCGGCTTTAGGTCAAAGGACCAAATATGGGACCTGCTGGGATCGCCCACGAACTCCACCAAAAAGAATTTGTCCAACCATTTTTTTCCCAGGGCCGTTCCCGGGTTATAGAGCATTCCGGTTGGGCCATTGTGAAAATTCTGGATCGGGGGAATGATATAAGCGGCTTGTCCTTCCCATCTTGGCACATATAGTTTTTCGTCCATCCAAACATTATATCCATTATTGTTTGGGTCCGTATACTTGCCATATTGCCAGTTCGCACGCCACCCGGCATCTGAGCCTTCCACAATATGGACCAATCGCTCGCTCTCGCCCTTGTGGTCCCCGTCATTATCGGAGGAAATAATATTTCCATAGGCATCGAATACAAATTCATGGGTATTTCGTAGCCCACGGGCAAATATTTCAAAGTTGCTTCCGTCCGGATTACTACGTACGATGACCCCTTGATTGGGGTATTTATGGTTGACACCATCAACCGTGGTAATGTTCGCGCCAATATCTCCAATGCCCCAATAAATCTTGCCGTCAGGTCCTTGGGTTGCCCCGGACATGCCGTGTCCCCCAAAACCGATATGTACGGCAAAACCAGTCGCAATACTTGTTTTTTCATCCAAGATTTTATCCCCATTGGTATCCTTTAGGCGATACATATCCGGTCCAATGCCCACAAAAACATCCTCGTCCCGTATCAAAAGCGCCCCGGCAACATCATTGATTTCGTCATCAAAGTCGTTGAGGATTTGGGTCGATACATCGGCAATGCCATCTCCGTCCGAATCTTCCAACATCCAAACTTCATCCTTTTGAACCGCCAAGTCCTGCCAATCATGAATGGAATCATTATTAAGATCGGGAAACCATTGATTCTCCTTACTTTTTTCTGGTGCGAAGGTCTCCCTAAGAAAAGCCCTTCTATCTTCAACGGATTGCAGGCCTATGGATGCGGTCATCCAATCCCGATGCCCACGAATATCGAATTCGGAATTTTTATTTCTATTGGATCGGGTAATGTATATCCTACCTTCGTTATCTACATCCATGGCGATAGGGTCCGGAGCTAGGGAATCGGTGGCCCAAAGACTTAATTTTAGGCCATCGGCTACGATGGCGGAAACCCCTGCCCTTGCTGATTCTATTTTTTCTGCTATGGCCGTACTGTCTTCATAGATCACTACCGGAGTTTCAACAGGTTTGTTATTTTGACAGGAATTAATCGCTACTAATACAACGAGAATTAATGGGGCTTTAAAAAGGAATCGCATGATATTCTTTACAGATTTAGAAGCTCTAAAAATAGTAATTATCAAATTCAAACTAACGGAAAAAGTATGTGGATTTATAAATTAACCTATGCGAAAATTTGAAATTTATAATTTTATGTACCGATTATTGCCTAAATACATGAATTTTCCCCATTTTCCATGAGTACAAAACGCTGGGCATCGATTATATTTGAGACTGCATTTATTCGCACCGCCAAAGGGTTTAATACACCAAGGCTGGACTCGAATTAAAAGTTCTTTTTCAAAGAATGCCTCGAGGGCTTGCCCCGAGGTAGTTTACTTATAAATTGATAAATTAATGAACTGCTTTATGAAATTAAGAGTATTACTTTTCCCGATTCTTTTTAGTTGTTTTTTTGTGGTCTGGAGCCAAGAAGGTCACCCGTTGGAAGGTAGGTGGAACCTCACCATCTCTCAAGAAGGTACTGATTTGCCAAGCTGGTTGGAGGTCATGCATTCTGGAAACAACACTTTAATTGGTAGGTTTACCTATGCTTTTGGAAGTGCGAGACCGGTAGCCGAAGTCAAAAAATTTGGGGATGTATTCCAATTTCAGATTCCGCCACAATGGGAACCTGGAGCGGCCGATATGGAATTTCAATTTGAAATGATAGGTGAAGGATTGGAAGGAACCATGGTATATACCAATGGTAAAACCTATTCTTGGACAGGACAAAGAGCACCAGAGTTGCCTTATTATGATGACCAAAAAATGGGCAAGAAAATAGACCTGTTCAATGGAAAAAATCTAGATGGTTGGGAGATTAAAGAAGGTAATCAATGGAAAGTGGTTGATGGTATCTTGACGAGCAATGCATCTGGGGTGAATTTGGTATCGAAGGAAAAATTCAAGGATTTTAAAATACATGTGGAGTTCAAATATCCAAAAGGTAGTAACAGTGGACTTTATTTAAGAGGAAGGTATGAGGTCCAGATTGCGGACAATATTGGACTGTCCCCGGCGTCGATTTATTTTGGGGGCGTATATGGACTACTCACACCCAATGAAAACGTCGCCATGAAAGCAGGGGAGTGGCAAAGTTTTGATATCACGTTAATTGGCAGAAGGGTGACTATAGTTGCCAATGGCAAAACGGTCATTGACGGACAGAATATCCTGGGAATGACCGGTGGCGCTTTGGACAATCATGAAGCCGAAGCAGGCCCCATTATGATACAGGGTGATCACGGTCCCATAGAATTTAAAGCTATCGAAATTACACCGATAACAGCGAAATAGGTAAAAGTAAAAAGCCTCCAACTAAAGGAGGCTTTTTTTATGCTTCCCAATCCAACTGGGATATTATTTTCAATGCTTTTGCTTCTTCGTCCTTATGTACATATATTTCCGAGATATGGGGCAAAGGTGTGCCAAAACCCGCTAGTCTGGCCGACTCACTTTCACTTTTGACAATCGGGCTTATATCATTTTTCTGTAATAATTGTTCCACACGGTTACTTTCGTTGACATTTCCTCCAAATACTTTTATATAATCCGATTCCATATTCTTATTTGATTTAAAATTTTAATCAAACTTGTCCCCCAAAGGCGCTTATAACAATTATTTTACAGTACCGATTATAGCCTTTAAGTGTTCATTAAAATTACTTAAAGTTCCACTAAGAACCGATATCTGCTCCTTGGCTTCGGACCAATTCTTCTGTTCTATCGCTTCCCGAACCCCAGGCAGGGTTTTCACCCCATAACCCGTGTAAAATCCTGGGGCATAAATTTGATGTTTGAACCAGGGCCTTCTGGGCAATCCATCTTCTGAAGTAAGCTTGTGCTCGGCATCCATCAACAGCGCATTGAGTTTCTCCTTTTCCGCCTTGGACAGTTTATGTAAATCAATGGAGCTATACGCATCAATGGTTGATTTTAGTTCGCTCAGCACATTTTGTAGCGGAGAAAAGTCCAAATAGGGAACAGGTTCCTTTCGCTCAGGGGCTTTAATGTTCTCTCTAGGATCCAAAGCCAATTCGAACGCATTTCTGTCGATGAGTTTATTATGTTTTTCTACAGATGTACGCATTTTTGAGGTTTCTTCCATAATCTCCTCCAAATAACCGGATACTGTTTTGTACCATGCGGAAAAATCCAAGGGAATAATATCCGCATTGGCCAATCGTAAGGTAATCCTTCCGGCGGTGTTGGCGAGGGCAACCCCATAGGCAAACTCGGGATCTTTAAATCTTTTGTAATGGGGATAGGTGTCGTAAATGGTATGGTATTCGCCTCCTTCGTTTTCCCCACCAAAACCTAGATTCAACGAAGCGATACCGGCATGTTGGATAAAGGGCGTATAATCAGACCCAGAACCTAGGGCATAGAGTTCAAAAGTATCGTTGCCACCGTTTACCATATCCCTGGCTATCCTCCGTTCCTTGACGGAAACCTTTGTTTGAGGATCCGTAACCGCTCCGGCAACCTCGCTTACCATCGATTGCAGGGAATGTGAACCTCCCACGCCCAAAAAGCCGCGGCCATTGCCATCGGTATTTATATAAGCTACCACTTTTTCCTGAAGTTCCTTTTTGTGATCCTCTACCCATTCCGTAGAACCTATAAGTCCAGGTTCCTCCGCATCCCAAGCACAATACACCAAGGTTCTCTTAGGTTTTTGTCCTTTTTTTGCCATTTCCCCTACGGCACGGGCTTCTTCCATAAGGGCTACCATACCGCTTACGGGGTCATTGGCACCATGTACCCATGCATCATGATGATTTCCCCGTACCACCCATTGATCTGGGAATTCAGTTCCCTTCATGGTGGCAATAACGTTGTGTGCTGGAACGAGTTGCCAGTCAAACTTCAGCTTCAAATGGACTTTGGCCTTTCCCGGCCCAATGTGGTAGGTGATGGGCAAACCACCACGCCAAGATTCCGGGGCAATGGGCCCCTCCAGAGCTTCCAATAAAGGTTGTGCGTCTTCATAGGAAATGGGCAACACCGGAATTTTGGTAATCGTGGGAGCCTCCTCCTTCGTTAGCCTTTTGGCATCTTTGGTAGCGCCATAACCAGGGGTCAGAACATCTCCCGGATATGTGGGCATGTCCATTACGGAACCACGCTGTACTCCCGTCTTATTTTTGAAGGCACCCTTTGGATATACATCCCCACGTCCATAGCCATCATCTTGTGGGTCCGAATAAATGATACATCCAATCGCCCCATTTTCGGCGGCCAGTTTTGGTTTAATTCCGCGCCAACTTCCCTGGTATTTTGCAATTACAATTTTACCCTTTACGCTGATACCCAGTTTTTCAAGTTCCTCATAATCCTTGGGAATACCGTAGTTTACGAAAACGAGTTCGCCTTCCACGTCACCATCCGTTGAAAAGGCATTGTAGCTGGGCAGTAGGGCATCACCTTGGGCAGTGTAGGGGTCGCCCTCCACAGGAACCGCTGTCAGTTTTGCTTTATACTGCGTAGGTTCGGTCAACTCCAAAACCCTTTCCGTGGGATAAGGGAACAGGACATGGTAGGTTTCTATTTTGGCGTCGTATCCCCAAGACTTGAATTGGTCCCGCATCCATTTGGCATTTTCCTCACCAAATTTGGTGCCTACCCAATGGGGTTCGGCACTCATTTTCTGTATCCAATTGTCAATGTTGGTGGCCTTGAGTTTTTCTTCAAAGGCTTTTTCAAGTGCCTGTTGTTCGATGGCACTTTTTTCGGAAAACCCCAGGATTGAATTTTGGGCATTTCCAAACGAAACAAAAATGAACAGTAGCAATAAAGTAATGGTATATTTCATAATGGTGTTGATAGATATTCTGAGAAAGTTACCTAATAATTTTAGAATTTTCAATAGGGTTGCAAAGAAGAAGCGAGCACTACTCCAGATGTATCGTTTTTCCCGACTTGGAGCTATCAACCGAAGCCTGTAAAATTTCCATGGCAATCATGTTGTTTTCCAAGGTATACGGACCATATCTCTCCAACACCAAACTTCCGTTGATTACGGCAGCCAGTACCGAAAAAGGGTCATCGTAAGGAACTGGCCTGTCCTTGAAGAACAGTGTTTCCTCAGTATAAGAACTGTAGCCTGTAGAAAGTCTAATACGCAACTGATTGGCATTCTCAGAATACAGGGCGCCCGTTTCGCCATAGAGTTCCATATCCTTTCTTCCAATGGGCCAATTCCATGAGGGTTCCAGAATTGCCATGGCAGTATCATAGGTGATAATTATGGTGGCATCATCGTCTACATTTGGATTGTTTTCGGGTTGTAGTTGTTGGGTCACTGCAGTCACGGAATTCGGCTTTTTACCTTTCATCAACCAAGTCATTAAATTAGCCCCGTAGCAACCAAAATCCATAATTGCACCACCACCGTTTAGATCGGGATCCGTAAGCCATTCCAGAAATTCCTTGGAAACCCCAATTTTCTTGGGGCCTTTGTGCCCGTCCCTGATGATTGCTTTTCGTAGGCCACCAATTTTACCTTCCTCTAAAAGGCTTTTTGCCTTGAAATTGGTCTCGTACCAAGAGGTTTCATAGTTTGTCAACAAATGAATACCATGTTTGTTGGCCAAGGCTTCCATTTTTTTTGCATCTTCGAGACTAACGGCCAACGGTTTTTCTACCATTACATGAACCCCTTTTGGGGCACAGGCTTCCACTACGGAAAGATGATCTTTTATGTTGCCGAAGGCCGCTACGGCATCCGGTTTTGCAGCTTTTAGCATTTCATCCATACTATTGTAGACGATGTCCATGGAGAAGCCATATTGTTCGGAAAGTTTTTGGGCCAATTCCCTGTTTTTCTCGTAAATACCCACCATGTTGATATCCGATTTATGTTCCCTGCCTAAAATCCATCCGACGTGTCCGTGGGTAAGACCGGCGATACCTAATTTTAAAGGTTCTTCTTGGGCGGATAAAGAAACGTATAGAAGCAGAGAAATAATTATCACAAATGCAGTTTTCATATCGGTATGGCTTTTCCCCAAAGATACCAAACTTAAATTGAGCTTATGATAATTTAATTAACAGACCTGACAGGTTTCGTAAACCTGTCAGGTCTAACATTCATGATGGTTTTTGAAATCCTATCAAAATTAAAACTCCATCGGTACTTCCATAATCAGGAATTTGGCATCGTTCAATGCCTGGAACGTTATAGAGTCCGCATCCCAAATCCCAAATCCGTCCCTAGCATTTAAGGTTGTGCCCTCGACACTCACCTCGCCTTCCAAAACAAAAATATAGGCCCCGTTTTCTTCGGATTTTAAAGCGTAGGTTTCCGATTGCCCTTTGTCAAAATCGCCCATATGGAACCATGCATTTTGATGTATCCATACACCTTGGTCCTCCGGATTTGGGGAGAGGACCTGATAAAGCTTATTTTTCACCTTTAGGTCGGATAGCGAAATCTGGTCATATCTGGGTTGCACGTTTTCTTTATTAGGGATGATCCAAATTTGTAGGAATTTGACCAGCGAATCCTTATTGTTGTTGAATTCACTGTGTTCCACGCCGGTACCTGCGCTCATGACCTGAATATCACCTTCCCTAATTACCGTGGAATTGCCCATGTTATCCATGTGCTTCAAATCGCCTTGCAAGGGTATGGAGATGATTTCCATATTGCTATGTGGGTGCCTCCCAAATCCGCGACCTGCAGCCACGGTATCGTCGTTTAAGACCCTCAATGCTCCAAAATTCATGCGATTGGGGTCAAAATAATTGGCAAAACTAAAACTGTGATACGAATTCAACCAGCCATGATCGGCATGGCCCCTGCTGTCCGCTTTATGTAATATCGTTTTCATGTGTTAATTTTTATTGTTTTTTATAGGTCACATGTAATTCTCCATCCCAATAACTTTTTGGACATGTCGGTAGGTATCAAGGCTTGTTATGGCTCATTTTATGTGTAGTTATTTTTCACCTTAGTCGAAAAAGTATCGTTTTTTTTACAATGTCCATTACTTCTCGATACCTCCGTTCGGCCCCTTTTTTTGCTTCTGGTCAAAAATTTGTGTTTTTAAGTAGGGTGCCCACAAATTAGATTGTTTTCTTGTTGAAGATTGATTTCACGATAAAATTAATGATCGATTTTTTCGTTTGGGGATTGTAAAGTACAAACAAGAATTTAGGCTATGAAATTTAAACTTTTTCTTTTGTTTTTTTGCTTAAACCTTTCCGTTTCCTTTGGACAAGATTTTAATAATGCCGCAAAACATGTTGGTGCCGGAGTGGTCATTGGTGGAGTAGGTGGCTATACCGCCCACAAAATCTTTCCTGGCCAACGGGGCTGGACCTGGGCAGGTGCCGTTGGCTCGAGTTTGGCCGCCGGTCTTGCCAAGGAAACGTATGACAAGTCCAATTCTGGTTTATGGCAAACAGATGATGTGTTGTATACCACACTGGGCGGGGTAATATCCGGACTGGCCTTGGAACTCTTGTTTAAAAATACATATCGTAGAAATGGTCGCTCCGGAAAGGGATGTGGTTGTCTTGTTGCTGACGGTTCAAACAATGCGACCCCTATTTTTATACCTGTTGTTTCGGAAAAAAGCTCGAGAGATATTCAATCCCAAATTCAAGTATCCTTCTTTTTGGAATAAGAAGTTGTTTTGCCTTTTCTTTAAATTGAATAAAAATAGACTTTTTGTGTCTCCCAGGTATCGTTTGGCATCTTTATTCAAAAGCTACACGGGGCTATCTATTAAAAGCTGCGGTCTATTTCTTGCTCCTTAGCCCTGCCATGCAGATAAAAAAGGGTTCTATATCGTTTTGTGGGGGAATGGTTTTAACAATTCGGAGCCAATCTAAATCAAAACGGATTTTTTATTTTTCTTTCCTTCATTTTTCCTTGATGAAAAACGAAGCAAAAAATCAAGACGGGACGAGGAAATTGCTGCGCACCGCTCGCTTAGGGGCTTGCATGCGTCGTGCTTTGCACCGCAATTTCAGCCCGTCGCTCTCTATTTCTGCGCCCCGCCGTTCCAAACCCGAAAACACAATCGAATCTACGACCATCATAAGATTACGCAAGGTCACCGCCGGAGTTATGAATTTTATCGGGCCATTAAACCCTTAATTTCTATCTGCCATCCGCAGGAAGGTTTGATTCAATTCAAAAAATTTGAACCACTTCTAAGGTTTTATAAAATTCCCCTCGCCTTGATTTCAAGGTATTTGTTGATGGCCTTTATGGTCAGTTCTTCAGGTTTGGTCAAAATGGTCTGTATACCATACTTTTCCAGTTCCTTTTGCATCAATTTTTTATCCAGGGAGAACTTTTCTGCAATGGTTTTATGGTAAATGGCCTGCATATCCTCGGCATCGGTATGGATAAGTTTTTCCAATTCGGAGTTTTCAAAGAAGATGACCACCAGTACATGTTTTTTTGCCATCGCCAAGAGGTAGGGCAGTTGTCTCCTTAGTGCTGAAATATGCTCAAAATTGGTATACAGCAACAAAAGGCTTCGGTGGGTTATCTTTCGTTTTATGTGTCCGTAGAGCAATCCAAAATCGGAATCCGTAAAAGCGGTGCCAATATTGTACAGTTTTTCCAGTATGGTGTTAAGGTGGGTAATCTTTTGAACGGCCGGTACATAGGTTTCAATATTTTTTGAAAACGCGATCAACCCGGTTTTATCATTTCGTTTGAGGGTCACATTGGAAAAGGCCAGACAGCTATTAATGGAGTAGTCCAAGAGTTTTAATTCGTTAAACGGCATCTTCATCACCCTTCCCGTATCAATGATGGAATAGATGGGCTGCGATTTTTCGTCCTGATACTGGTTTACCATCAATTGATGTTGTTTCGCCGTTGCTTTCCAGTTCAAGGTTCTAATATCGTCCCCTTGTACATATTCCTTTATCTGCTCAAATTCTTGGGTATGCCCTATTCTCCGAATCTTTTTTAGGCCGATGGTCGTAAGTCTTTTGCTGATGGCCAAAAAATCAAATTGCTGCATCTGTATGATGGAGGGATACACAGGCACCATTTGGTCTTTTTGAAAACTGTATTTTCTTTTGATGATGCGCAAAGGCGAGGAAGCAAAGACAATCAGGTTTCCAAAAATATATTCCCCCCGGTCCACTGGGCGTACCTCATAATCGAACTGTTTTTTTTCACCCTTGATGAGCGACGTTTTAAATTCGAAATCCCTTTTTTGAAATTGAAGCGGCAATTCGTCAATAATGGAAACATAGGTCCTAAATACATATCTTGTTTCGAAGGTGATTTTTATTGGGTTTATGTCACTGTTGGAGAGTTTTTTGGGAAGTTTTCTTTCGGCTTTTATGTTCTGACCCGATGCATACAATAAAAAAATATCAAAAAGAAATAGACCAATAAGCAGTAGCGTCAAAAGCCATGCGATGGGGTAGAGAGGTTTGACCCAATAGGAAAGCACAAAACAGCCCGAAAGGACCGCGAGGTACCTAAAAAAGATGTTATGTATGTAAAAGGACCTTATAAAGTTCATTTACCTAGGTATTTCCACGCTTTCCATGATCATTTGCACGACATTCTCCGTGGACATGCCTTCCATTTCCCGTTCCGGGGTTAGGATGACCCTATGGTTCAAAACCGGAAACATGGCTTTCTTCACATCTTCCGGGGTAACAAAATCCCTGCCGTTAATGGCCGCAAATGCCTTGGCGCTGTTCAAGGCGGCAATCGAGGCCCTTGGTGAACCGCCCAGATACAGATGTGGATGGTTTCGGGTTTTGGCAACGACCTCAGCGATGTACTTGAAAATCTTTTCCTCCACAACCACTTCCTGAATCTGTCCCTTGAAAATCGCCAATTGTTTTGGGTCGAGAATATCCTTTATCAACGTTTGGGGCTGTGACCCCTTGCGTTCGTGGTGGGTCTTTAAAATCAAGATTTCCTCCTCTGTTTTTGGGTAGTCTATTTTAATCTTAAAAAGGAAACGGTCCAATTGCGCTTCGGGTAGGGCATAGGTTCCCTCTTGTTCAATGGGATTTTGAGTGGCCAACACCATGAACGGGGCCGCCATGGGATACGTAGTGCCGTCCATGGTCACCTGCCGTTCCTCCATGGTCTCGAACATGGCCGCTTGGGTCTTTGCGGGCGCCCTGTTTATTTCGTCGATCAATATGATATTCGAAAATATTGGACCTTTTTTAAACTCAAAGTCGGTAGTTTTTGCATTGAATACGGATGTCCCCAGGATATCACTGGGCATAAGGTCTGGCGTGAATTGGATCCGACTGAAATCGGTTTTCAGGGTCTTGGCAAAGAGCTTTGCCGTAATGGTCTTGGCAACCCCGGGAACACCTTCAATCAAGACATGGCCATCCACCAAAAGTGACACGATCAAGAGTTCTATAAAGTTTTCCTGACCTACGATTACCTTGGAGAGTTCCTGTTTGATGTCGGCTACCGCCTTTTGCAGCTCGGCCAAGGGAATCCGGCTGTCAAAACCAAGTTCTTCCTTTTGCTCCTCGTTATTTTCCATCATTTTTAGATTTAAATTTCTGAATCAGATTATTGAGTTGTTTGAGTTGATGTTCCGATACTTGGTCGCTCGATCTTAGCTCGTCCATCAGCTTAAAAAGTGACTTGGTATCGGCAAGGGAGTTTCCGCTTCGCGCCGATACACTTTTGTAAAATTCCTCCTCCTTGGTAACGTTTCCAAGATAGTACCGACTCCTGATATCGTGGAGGAAATAATTGATTTTATGCTCCGCAATGGATTTTGTGTCCCCTTTTTCAAAATACATGTCCGAAATGGTTCGGGTGAATGCAAGCGTCTGGTTTTGAAGCGGTTTCACAACGGGTATGGGGCGTTGCTTTCTTTTTCCCTCAAATATGATGTAGATCAGCCCTCCAATAAGTACGAGATAATAGGCCCATTTCAATTCTTTGGTGTTCAAAAATATGTACATGGGCGAGGTGTAGAAGGACTTTCCACTTTTGTAATAGTTGTCCAAATAAATATGCTCCGCTTGTCCAAAATAGGAAAGTAAACCAGCCGTGTACTCCCTGTTGTCATCCTCCAGAATAAAGTAATTGGTAAAGGCCTTGGGAAAGGTGGATAGTATAATTTCTCCTTTACCGAACGGACTTTTTATGGCCGTTACATCCCTGGATTTTTTATCATTTCCCTCCTCGAGTAGTTCCACGGTGGCCAATGCGACGGAGTTAATGGTGTCGATTGCTTCAAAGACGGTCACAAAGCTTTCCTTTTTATACGCATAGGTTTTGCAACTTTTTAAGTTAGGATTTTCCAATCGATGTTCCTGATCCTGGGTCACCTCAAAACCGGCATATCGGGTTCCGAGTTCAAATCCTAACGTGTCCCTAAGGGTTTCCTCAAAACCTTCAGAAGCAATGAACAAGGTATTGCCTTCTGCGGTCCATTCCAAGAGTCGGTTCAGCTCGGCTTCCTCAAAAAATACGCCATTGTTCACAAATGCATAGATGCCTTTTTTGGATGGCATATCCGCCAAAAACTCGAAAGGAGGGACATGGACCTGTTGCACTTTTTCCTTGAAAACCAAGTTTTCCATCAAATCATTTAGAACAAAAGTACCGTAGGGAATTTTGTGGGTACTTACATAGGACTCGAACCAATTTATGGTCTTTGGTTTGTTGTACTGCAAAAGCAGCAACCCGGCAACCAGGATTACGGCGGTCACTATGTAGGAAATTCCTTTTTTACGCATTGGAGACCTGTTTTTTTAGCGCAATAAAGGCATTGGCCACACGGTTGTATTTGGTTTCGTCCAATGGAAAATCACCGTACCAAATGTAATTGTAAAAATTTGTGGTGGTTTTGAAGGCATCCTTTAAACCCGTTGAGTTTATTTCAGTTAGGTAGTCTTCGTTGGTTTTCTGCAACTCCCATTGAATGATTTCCTTATCGGTCATCAACCTTAGTATCCATAGATAATTATAGCGTATCGCAAGCCTGTAATTCTTTTCGGCCAAGGCTTTTTCGATCAAGGACTCTATGTTCTCGTTCTTGATGATTTGCTCCTCTTCGGACAGATGCACCAAAGAATTGTTGTTTTTAGTATGGATCAAGGAACGCGCATGCACGTTCAGGAAAAACTTGATCAGGATAAAAATCAGGATTCCCAAAAGGAGATACGGGAGAATTTGAAGAAAGGCATTGAAGGCCCCGGTGGCCTTTTCGATGCCGAAAATCCACTCGAACAACTTCATGAATATCCTGCCTAACCAATTCTTGAAAGAAATCCACCAATCCGGAGCGCTCTTTTCAACGACTTCATAATCGAACTTTGGGTTGTCCCGAAAGGACTCCAAATCAGAATCGCTTATGATTATAGGAGCGATTTCCATGGTGTCGTATTGTACGACCAAAGAATCCTGCTGGGCCAATAGAAAATCGGTCAGAAATAAAAATAGTACCAATAGGACCCGTTTCGGCATATTATTCTTCGGCTGTTTTTCCTAGATTTTCTATTTGTTCAAAGGTTCCGGTGAAGTTCTTTTTCTCGTTGAGGTTGAAGTAAATAAGTGCCAGGGAAATGATGCTGATAAGGTTCAACAAAAATTGGGCTACGGTACCTATGATATTAAAAAGTATATATATAGGGTCTGTGGTCATTTCAAAGACGTTTTCGGCGTCCACCTCCCCCGAAAGAATGCCCATTTTTGCCCATTGATACACCACCGCGGGCAGGGAGAAGGCCAAGGCCGCTATATATAGGATAATCCCGATGACGAAGATGGTGGCAAAGGATATCCACCATTCGTCCTTTACCAACTTAAAACTGTAGCTATAGGAATCCGATGCGCCCATTTTATCAAAGACCATGATGCTGAAGGACAGTGCCAAGGGTACGTAAAGATAGACTCCTGGTAAAATACAGATCATGAGGCCTACTAGTATGGAAAGGCCAACCATGATGCCCAATCCTATAAAACTCCAGAAGCTTCCGTAAACCTCTTTTCGTATGGTATTGAAATCTGTGGTGCCCTTACCATTGGTGTAGGATTTTATGTAGTGCAGTACCGTAGATTGTGACATGGTGTACAATACGATAATCGATAGGACATATACAAGCCCAACCACGAAAATGGTGGCAATGCTTGCCGCGCCGCTTTCATTTTGAAGCATAAAAGTGAAACCATTCCCAATAAAATATAGGTAGGCTACTAGGGCAACGATCATCGCAGCAAGGAAGGGGCCTACAATTTTGAAAAAAGTACTGAAAAAGGGTTTGAACTCGGCCCTAAGAAAAGCAAAGGTGTCCGAGATAATTTCCCCAAGATCCCGCTGCTTTTTGAACTCAATGTAATTTGGCTTCATGTAATCTATGTCTTTTGTTTATTTGGTTTGGGTATATAACGTAGTAGAAGAGAATTAGTGCAAGGGACCCTAAAATAATCAAGATGGCCAGCCAGTCCGGCATTTCCGTGTGTCTGGTTACAAAACCTTCCAGGAAACCCGCGACTACAAAAAAAGGAATGGTACTTACCATGATCTTAAGTCCATTTTTGACCCCTCTTTTAAAGGATTCCAGTCGGGTAAAGGTGCCGGGGAACAACATACCGTTGGCAAGGACGAGACCGGCGCAACCAGCGATAATTATGACCGATATCTCAATGGTGCCGTGGATCCAAATCGTACGCACTGACTCCCACAGCAATCCTTTCTCGTAGAAAAAATATTGAAAGCTGCCCAGCATGATCCCATTCTGTAACATGACCACCAATGTACCTACGCCCAGCATGATGCCGTATACAAAGGCAATCAAGGCTACCCTAATATTGTTGATGGTGATTCCCAGGAACATATTGAACTCACCCATTTGCTTGTAAACCGCCATGGGGTCGCCCTTTTCGATGTTTTCAAGGGTCATGTTCACATAGGCATCTCCCAATATGGAACGGACAAAATCCCCTTCATTTGCAGCCGAATAAGCACCTACAAAGGAAAAGAACAGGAACACCAGAAAAGCGATGAGCAGCTCCCGGTGATGGTTTTTGAACATTAGGGGGAATTCCGTTTTCCAAAAGGTTATGATGCGGCTTTTGGACTCCCTTTTTGTCTTGTATATTTTTTGATGTGCCTGTGAGGCGAGGGAATTGAGATAAAACTCGGTATTGCTCTTAGGGTAGAAGGTTTTGGCGTAGCTCAGATGGTCCGTAACCTCTATGTATAAATCGGACAATACATTTGGGTCCAGATTCGTTTTGTTAGCCAAGGCGCTTTCAAAAGTTGACCATTTGTCCTTATTTTGCTTTACAAAGGCGGCTTCGCGCATTGACTACTTGGTTTATACCAAAGAAACAAAAGAATGGAACAATTTCAAATAGAAACAGCCCAAAATATAAGCATTGCCCAAAATACGGCACACCTTGGCGACCGCATCTTGGCCTACATTATTGATACCCTTATCATCGTTATTTATTACGTGCTGATGTTTTGGCTACTATTGGCCTTGGATGTGGAACCGGGCGATTCTTGGGCCATTTATTTGCTCATGAGCCTACCTGCCTTTCTGTATTATTTTTTGATGGAGACCTTCATGGACGGGAAAACCATAGGAAAGCATTTTATGGGCATTAGGGTGGTCAAACTGGATGGAACCAAACCCGGATTTTCCAGTTATTTTATCCGATGGATACTACGGATGTTGGACATTACCTTGACCTCCGGCGGTGTTGCCGTTTTTACCATTTTAATACGCGGTAAGGGACAACGCGTGGGGGACATTGCGGCGGGAACTACCGTAATCAGCGAAAAACGAAGGGTGTTCTTGAGGGATACGCTTTTACGGGACTTGCCCTCTGATTATACCCCAAAATTTCCTCAGGTTACGGTCTTTAAGGACAATGAAATGCAGACCATCAAAAATCTATACGATAACGCCCGAAGAAATGGAAACCACAAGGTAATTTTATCCCTGAACAACCGAATAAAAAAAGTCACGGATATAACCAGTGATTTACAGCCCATGGAGTTTGTGGACATCGTTATCAAGGATTACAGTTATTATACGCAGCAATTGTAGAAGTTTCTTATGTTAATTTCTGATCAAAGAAAATTCCATCTATCTTTTTGTAGAGTTTGCATTAATCGAAAACTAAGTTTAGAAAAGGGTATTATTTGTAGTCTTACAGGTCAAGAACCAAATTTTGAGAATAATTGCCCAACCTATGAACTTGATAATAATGAATTGGCAAATTTAAAAGATAGGTATGAAAATGAAATAAAAGATCAATATCCTAAATCTGGTTTGAAAGGAGCCCTCTCAGAATTTGAGTTCAAAAGAGTTCCAAAGGTTTTATTCAAAAGATTTGCTATTCCGGAAAAAACTTATGGATTTGAAATTAAAAAGGACAATAATAGAGATAAGTCTTTAATAGTGATTTCATGGATAGTTATTTTGGTTTTAGTTTGGGGTAATTTTAAAAATGATTTGGCATGGGATTTAACTTCGATGAATGTTGTAGCCATGCTAATAATTTTTATAGGTTCGTTTTACTTTGTTTATAAAGGTTATTTCTATGAATACCCTACCTTAATCAAGATTCATCAAAATGGAATTGACAATCGTGGTGACTTTATTTATTGGTCGGATATTTTGGATTATGGAATAATCAATGGCAAAGGCGATAGGTCTTCAGAAAAGGAAATTTTAATTGTAACAATTTCATCCGGATTAAAAAAGATAAGCGTTTCAGAGTTGAATATAACACAACTTCAGTTTGTTGAGATTCTTCAGCATCACAAAAATAAATTTTCCTAAAATCAAATGCTTTACTCCCTTATCGACATTCTAGGAACCATTGCCTTTGCCATATCAGGTGTACTGGTGGCCATGGACAAGCGATTGGATGTCTTTGGGGTCTTTATCATCGCATTTGTGACCGCTGTTGGTGGAGGTACGCTAAGGGATGTATTGATTGGGAATACGCCCGTAGGCTGGATGACCCAGCCCAATTATACAATTATTATTATCGTTACCGTGATCTTTTCGATTGTTTTTGCAGGAAGGTTGAAACACTTTAGAAAATCCCTGTTTCTTTTTGATACCATAGGAATAGGTCTTTACACAATGATCGGAATACAAAAAGGACTGGACGCCGGGTTGTTGCCCATCATGTGCATCGCATTGGGGACCATGACCGCTTGTTTTGGAGGGGTTATTAGGGATATTTTGTGCAATGAAATCCCCGTTATTTTCAGGCGGGAAATTTATGCGACCGTATGTATTCTAGGTGGCGGTATCTATTTTTTAATCCTTCAATTTCCCGTGAATCCAGATATTCCCTACATCACGGGAATTATCTGCATCATAGTTTTGCGCCTTTTGGCAGTGAAATTTAAGATAGCCTTACCCAGTATTTATAGGAAATGAGCGTTTATTCGATAACCTCCGCTTTGGTGATGTAAATATTCTGTTGTGGCCAATCACCCTTGCCAACGGGTTGGGCATTGATTTTGTCCACTACGTCCATTCCCTCGATTACTTTTCCAAATGGTGTGAAATCTCCATCCAAATGATAGGAACCTGGGTCCGTTACCACGATAAAGAACTCGTAAGGCGAAGCCAGTTTGTGCGGGTTGTCCATTTCGCTACTGGGCATGGAGACGGTGCCCCTGTGATGGCTGTACCCTTTTTTGGTGTCTGGCGGAAGGAGGTATCGGCCAATGTCCCATCGTTTGTCGGCCGTTTTTTGATCGTCTGAACTGCCCCCTTGTATTATAAAATCCTTGACGACCCTGTGGAATTGGGTATAGTCAAAATAACCTTTTCGGGTCAAATAAATAAAGTTGGCCTTGTGATAGGGAACATCGTCATAAAGTTGGATTATGAAGCTTCCAAACTTTGTGGTCATTTTTACCTTGTTGGCTTTTAGGTCTTTTTGATAATCGAAGAAAAAATCGATGGCATTTTCTTCGGTAAGTTCAAAAGTATCTTCTTCTACTTCCGTAGTTTCTTTGGCCGCAACGACAGTAGAATCCACATCTTTTATTTCTTTTTTCGATGGGGTTTCAGGCTTTTGGGGCGTATCTTTACACCCTATAAATGGAACCGTAAGAATTATAAAAAAATAGTAGAAAGTCTTTAAACGCATGGATTTCAACTTTTTTGAACAACGGATTTCAAAAATAAAGGATTTACCGCTCCCGGGCGAAATTTCCCATTATAAAATGGCGCCCCAGGAAAGGATAAAAGAACTTATGGAAGGCAGGTTTCCGAGAAAAAATCCAAGGAAAGCGGCGGTCATGGCGCTTTTTTATCCGGATTTGGGAAACCGGACGCAGTTTTTGTGCATCTTACGCAAGACCTACGAGGGTGTCCATTCCAACCAAGTGGCATTTCCTGGAGGGAAGGCGGAAAAGGAAGATGGGAACCTAAAGATCACCGCCCTACGGGAAACCTATGAGGAAGTTGGTGTGAACCCAATGGATGTGGAAGTGGTAAGAACACTATCTGAAGTGTATATACCGCCCAGTAATTTTGAGGTGCAGCCTTTCATCGGTCTGTACAAAAAACCAAAGCCTTTCAAGCTACAGGAATCTGAAGTGGCCTCAATTTTGGAAATTTCCCTGGCCGATTTTTTGGAGGATATCAACCTGACCACAAAAAAAATGAAGACCTCCTACGCTGATGAAATTGCCGTACCGGCCTTTAAACTAAACGATTATATTATTTGGGGGGCAACGGCCATGATGTTGAGCGAGATTAAAGATCTTTTGAAGCAGGTGTTATAAGTGTATTTAGTATTTTAGCAACTATGGGATTGTTTAAGAAAAACCCTTTTGGGCATAACCTTTTTCTAAAAAAATGGCTGATACGGATATTAGGTCTAATGTCCCATCAAAGGTATAAGCGATTTAACAAGTTGGAAATCGACGGCTCCGAAATTATTCGAAGCTTGCCAGATACCAATGTACTTTTTGTGAGCAACCACCAGACCTACTTTGCCGATGTAGTGGCCATGTTCCATGTGTTCAATGCCAGTTTGAGCGGTAGGGAGGATTCCATCAAGAACGTAGGATACATTTGGCAGCCAAAGCTTAACATGTATTACGTGGCCGCGGCCGAAACAATGAAAAAAAGCCTATTGACCAAGATTTTGGCCTATGCAGGCTCCATTAGCGTGGAAAGAACTTGGCGTTCCGAGGGAAAGGAAGTAAACAGGCAGGTAAAAATGAGCGATATTTCCAATATTGGCATTGCCTTGAAGGATGGTTGGGTAATTACCTTTCCGCAGGGTACGACCACTCCTTGGAAACCCCTTAGAAAGGGCACGGCCCATATCATTAAAAAGTTCAAGCCCATTGTAGTACCGGTCGTCATTGACGGATTCAGACGCTCTTTTGATAAAAAGGGACTTCGGGTTAAAAAGAAAGGCATTTTACAGTCCATGGTCATCAAAGAGCCCTTGGAAATCGATTACGATAACGAAACCACGGAATCCATCATAGAAAAATTGGAATATGCCATAGAGCAACATCCTTCTTTCTTAAAGGTCATTCCCAAGGAGGAGTTGCTGGCCTACGAAGAAGAGAATAAACAACGTCGTTGGCGAAAAACCAATTAAATTTCCAGCTGTTTAAGTTCCCGATAGTTTTTGTTGAGTTTTCTTAGCAACAGACCGTATAAAAGAAAGTACACTCCTCCCATGAATAGGGTAAGAACTATACCAAAAATCCCAACAGAAAACATAAGGGTAAGTTTTAATTTTTCCGGAGAAATGTTGTCAAGTTTATACTTCAAATCTGGAAATGCACTTAGAACATTATCGCTTAGGGCGATACCCACAACCATAATCAATACGTTTACCAACACCATGGAAAGTGAAAATATGACATAATGCTTCACCGTTCTTCTAGTTCGAATGATTTTACGCATCAAATTTTTGGAACTGTCCAAAACTGAAATCTCTTTAAAACGCTTGTAAAACTGGAAGATGAAATAGAAAATAACCGCATAAGTCAAAGCAGAGGCCCAAAATAAATATTTGGACACTCCAATCTTTTTATAAACTTCCATTCCATCTTGCATTGAAGGTAAGAGATAGAGCAAATGGGGTACGGCAAACTCCAAAATACTGATAATCAATATCCACTTGACTATGGAAGAGGATTTCTTCCAAATCATTTTATGAATATCCTCATAGGAAAGTTTGGGCAGGTTTACTTCCTTTTTCTGCCAATCCCTCTTTAATAATTCCAACTCATCCGTCATAACCTAGGGGTTCAAAATGGTTCTTAATTTTGTTTTGATACGGTTCATCTTTACGCGGGCATTTACTTCCGTGATACCGAGTGTTTCCGCTATTTCCGTATAATTTTTATCTTCCAGGTACATAAATACCAAGGCTTTTTCAATATCGCCCAATTGCCGTACGGCCTTGTACATCAGTTTTAACTGCTGTTCTTCCGTTTCATCATATTCATCGGCCTTTATCTTGAATAAGACCGATTCATAATCCTGTGTATCTATTCTTCTTTTGGATTTCCTGTAAAGGGTAATCGCGGTGTTCAACGCTACCCGGTACATCCAAGTACTGAACTTGGATTCTCCCCTAAATTTGGGGTAGGCCTTCCATAGTTGAATAGTAATTTCCTGAAACAGGTCGTTGTGCGACTCCCTATCATTTGTGTATAGCGTACAAACCTTGTGGACAATATTTTGATTGGCCTCAAGCTCTGTCACAAAACTATGTTCCAGTTCTTTATTCACAAATGGTTGGCTGTTGTTAAGCTATTAGTAGTATGTAATCAGCTTTTGTTACAGTATGGGTTGAAAATAAAATAACAGAGACCGTCTAAAAAAGTAGTCCCGCATGTCATATGAAGCTTGTCGAAATATTCTAACCTACTGAAATTAGCAATCGGTTTCGACAGGCTCACTCTGACAATAAGGCAAATAAAACTTTTTAGACAGCCTCTTTTAATAACCCATTGATACTACTTTCTATAATCTAGAGCAGGCTCCCTATCGCCCAAAAGTGGGATGTATTTGAAGTCGGCTCCCCGTTTTTCCTGAAATTCGGCCTTGGCGGCGTCCACTAATTTTTTATCGGAAAAAATATCGATAGCGGTCAAGGTCAGGGTCTTTGCGGCGACCATCATGCCTTTTTTTCCAATGGAAGTACCGCCCGCGGCCACGGCCTGCCAGCTATGCGCCGGTGTTCCGGGCACCCACGTGGCGGCGCTCATTCCTACGGTTGGCACGGTAAAGCTTACGTCGCCAACATCCGTGGAACCTCCCGGTTTTGCTTCGGTTTTGTAGGGTTGGATATTTTGGGCAACACTGATATCGGCCTGATCCTTGCCTAGGGATTTTGCAATTTTATCGGCAAATTCCCTTTCCTCGGGGGTATAATCAAAACCACCCACTTCGGTCAAATTGTCGAACATTACTTTCTGTAAGGTTAGGTTGGGCAACAATTCATGGGTACCCCCGATCATTTCATAGTCCATGGTAGTTCCCGTTCCCAAAGCAGCTCCTTCGGCAGCTTTCACGATCCTGTCAAAAATATCGATGACCACATCCCTTTTTGCATGGCGCGCATAGTAATAGACTTCGGCAAAATCTGGAACTACGTTGGGCGCCTTACCACCAGAGGTTATAACATAGTGAATTCGCGCATCAGATGGGACATGCTCGCGCATCATATTGACCATCATGTTCATGGCCTCTACACCGTCCAAAGCGGAACGACCCTGCTCAGGAGCGGCCGCTGCGTGTGCAGAAAATCCATGGAAACGAAATTTGGCCGATTTATTGGCCAAAGCGGCCCCTGCGTTCGATGCATTTTGTGCGCCAGGATGCCAATGAAGCGCAATGTCTACATCGTCAAAAAGTCCGGCCCTAACCATGTACACTTTTCCGGATCCCCCCTCTTCGGCCGGGGTTCCATAAAAGCGTATCGTACCCTGTTTATTGTTGACCACCATCCAGTCCTTTGTAGCAATGGCTGCAGCGGTGGAAGCGGTGCCGAACAGGTGGTGCCCACATGCATGACCTGCTGCACCTCCGGCCGATTTTTTCTCGGCCACGGCCTCTTGCGATAGACCGGGGAGTGCATCATACTCGCCCATAATGGCCACGATAGGGCTACCGCTGCCATACTCGGCAATAAAGGCCGTTGGAATGCCCGCTACGCCGGTTTCAATTGTGAAACCTGCTTCTTCCAAGGTTTTTTGTAGTAATGCGGAACTTTTTACTTCCTGGTATCCCATCTCTGCCAGGTTCCATATTTCCTGCGATATTTCTCCGTAGGTTTCGCTTTTCTGATCCAAGGATTTCAATACTTCCTTTTTGGTTTTTTGGGCGCTCAATGTGAGTACGGAGGTACACAGAACGATGAACATAATCGTAATTTTTTGCATGCTGGAGTGATTTAGTTGAATTAGTCCTTAAAGTTACTAAAAACGCTATATTCTTTTCTATTCGAAACCCGTTTGTTTAATTTTGCAACTTACTTTTTGAATATGAACATACCTCGTTCCAATAATCCTAGAGTTGTCATCATTGGTGGGGGCTTCGGTGGAATTTCCCTGGCCCAAAAACTTCGGAAGCAAGAAGTACAGGTGGTACTTTTGGATAAGAACAACTACCATACCTTTCAACCTTTGTTGTATCAGGTATCCACAGGCGGATTGGAGCCGGATTCCATTGCCTATCCCCTGCGTAAGGTGTTGATTGGATATGATAATTTCTTTTTTAGGCTCGCCGAGGTAACAGAAATACTTCCTAATAAACAGTTGTTAAAAACCACCATTGGCGAGATTTCATACGATTATTTGGTGGTCGCTACGGGTTCAGAGACCAATTTCTTTGGCAATACGGAATTGGAGCAGCATGCCATGGCCATGAAGTCCATCCCGCAATCCTTGAATCTAAGAAGCCTCATTTTGGAGAACTTTGAACAGGCACTGCTCACGGATGAATACCACGAACGTGATGCGCTCATGAACTTCGTCATAGTAGGAGGCGGGCCTACCGGGGTGGAACTGGCGGGTGCCTTGGCCGAAATAAAAAAAGGTATCCTGCCCAAAGACTATCCCGATCTGGATACACGTAGGGCACAGATAAATTTGGTTCAAGGAGGAGACCGACTTCTAGATGCGATGAGCGAAAAGGCGTCCGAGAAGGCCGAGAAATTTTTGGAAGATCTGGGCGTACAGGTTTGGAAAAATGTGAGGGTAACCGGATATGACGGCAAAACCGTTCGGACCAAAACCGATTTAGTCTTCGAGACCGCCACCTTAATTTGGGCCGCCGGCGTAAAAGGGGCCACCATAAAGGGTCTGGATGCCAAGGAACTGATTGCTGGTGGTAATAGACTTTCGGTCAATGAGTTCAACCAGGTGATTGGATTCCCAAATATTTTTGCCATAGGCGACATTGCATGTATGCAGACCGAAGAGGCACCTAGAGGACATCCCATGATGGCGCAACCTGCCATTCAACAGGGCAGGAAATTGGGCGAAAATTTGATACGACTAATAAACGGAAAATCGCTCGAACCCTTTATTTACAAAGACAAAGGCAGTATGGCAACGGTTGGGCGTAACAAAGCGGTCTGCGATTTAAAAAATATTCGATTTCAAGGTGTCTTTGCCTGGTTCGTATGGATGTTCGTGCATTTGTTCTTTTTGATAGGCTTTAGAAATAGGGTAGTGGTGTTCGTGAATTGGGTGTATAATTATATCCGATTTGACCGGGAGGCCCGACTCATTATCCGACCGTTTAAAAGAAACTACGATCAGTTCAGGGATTGATTTTCAACGGGCTGCGTTAAATTTTTCATAAGTTGGGAACTCTAAACGGGATTTTTCTTTTCCTTTAAAGAAAAGGCGAATCCTATGAAGTGCTATCTTTTTATAATTTTCCTTTTTATTTGCTCCCTAGGTTCTTCACAGACAATTGGATTGGCAAACGAGCCCAAACCAACAGATGGTTTGAAGTTGGAATCATTTGGGTACCCTGTTTTTCTGGGTGGAGAGCAACATGCGTCCTTTCGTTTAAGCTATATGATTACGAACACCTTTTCGGCAGATCTCAGTGCTTTTTACGACACTTACGTGCTCTCCAATCGATTTAGATCCAACATACTACTTAAGCACTATTTGAATGAAAACTGGTATTTGTTTTCAGGCATGGAAGCAGAATACAGCATTAAAAAGTATCCTGGTTTAGAATCCCAAAAACAGGTTCCTCCAAGAATTGGTATTGTCTCTGGAATCGGTTATGAGGTTAATAAAAATTTTAAAGTGGAGGCAAGGGGCAACTTCCAAATAAACAGTTCTTCCGTGGGAGCCTTTGGGGAACCATTGATACCAATGCCTCAAGTATATACACTAAAAGGAAAGCTCAAATTTTAAGTTACTTCCTTGGATGATATTTATTCAGCACGGCTGCCAGATGGCTTCGGTCAACATGCATATATACCTCCGTCGTCGTGATGCTTTCATGACCCAGCATCTGTTGGATGGCCCTTAAATCGGCACCATTTTCCAATAAATGGGTGGCAAAGGAATGGCGAAAAGTATGCGGGCTAATATTTTTACGCAGGCCTATTTTCTCGGCAAGGTTTTTAACAATGGTAAAGACCATGGCCCGTGTCAATTGCCTTCCCCTTCTGTTCAGGAATAGAGTGTCTTCGAATCCTTTTTTTATTTCTTGGTGTACACGAACCTCATTTCGGTAGATATCAATGTATTTTTTGTTGATATCGCTTATGGGTACAAAGCGTTGTTTATCACCTTTCCCCGTAACTTTAATAAAATCCTCATCAAAAAAAAGGTCGGATAATTTTAAACCGATAAGTTCCGATACGCGAAGGCCACAACCGTACAACGTTTCGAGCATGGCCCGGTTTCGTTCGCCCTCGGGTTTGCTCAAATCAATATGCTCTATAAGCTTGTTAATTTCCGCTTCGGAAAGGGTGTCCGGCAATTTTCTTCCTATTTTGGGAGATTCTATCAAATCCAGCGGATTGTCCTGCCTATAATCCTCAAATACCAAATAATTGAAAAAACTTTTTAATCCGGATATGATACGTGCCTGCGATCTGGGATTTACAACTTTGGCAACCTCGTAAATGAACTGTTGTAGGATATTCCTTGAAATGTTTATTGGGGATTCCTTTATTTGATAATCTTCAAGAAATGCAATAAGCTTTTCCACGTCCATTATGTAATTTTTAATGGAATTATGGGCCAATCCACGCTCCAATTTTAAGTAATGTCCATAGTCTTTTAAGGCCTTTTCCCACTTCATACCTAAAGATACATTTAATCCTAGAATAGGTTTCTTTATAATTACGTCCTCTTCTTTAAATATAGTAGATAACTAAATTATCAAAGATTCATATCTTTGAAAGCAACCATTAAACAAATTGAACATGAAAAAAGTAGTTTTTATGGTGTCCTTCGTACTCATGGGATGCTACGCGATGAACGCACAGGATATTACGAGATTTGGGGCCAAAACCGGATTGAACCTTTCAACCTTGGGAGGGGATGCACTCTATAGTTTTGACCCAAAGGCGGGATTTCATTTGGGCGGGGTTTTGGAGATTCCATTTAGTGACAATATTATCATTCAACCGGAAGCACTTATTTCCCTACAGGGAAGTGGTGGTTTTTTTCAGGACGATTTGAATTTTTGGTATTTGAATATTCCCGTAATGGCCAAGTATAATGTGTTCGACGAACTGTACATTGAGGCAGGGCCTTACTTGGGTTTGATGTTGTCAAATAACCTCGATGGAAATACCTTTGTGGGCGGACAGACCTTTGATCAGACAAACGGACTTGACTTAGGTTTGGGGATAGGTGCCGGGTATCGTCTGGATGAAAATTTCTACCTTCAGGCACGGTATTCTGCTGGGTTGATCAATGCCATTGAGGACCTAAAGACCAAAAACAGGGTATTTGCACTTTCCGTGGTGTATTTTTTATAAGGACAAAGTCTATTTTTAGATGGCCGAAGGACTTCCTTCGCCTTTTTTTGTCCCAAGAAAAATCAAACATTTTTGGGTTTGGAACTGAATCCAAAACCTTCATTATTCCCTTTTTTACCACCATTATTTTATCTGTCACAACTTAAAATTAGTCAATTGTTAAAATGGAGTTAAGTTTAACGCTTAATCAACAAACAACAACAATGAAAGGATTGCTTACGATTTTGTTTTTACTGGGAATAGGGCACTTAGGTAGTGCGCAGTATATTGACAGAACAAATTTTAGGGCAGGTCTGGTTGGTGGTATCGTGGTAGGCGACTTTTCTGAAGCCTATAGCCTAAACCTAGGTTTGGATATTTACCACCACTGGGGTGTTTCCCGGGAGATTGACTTGGGTCTTACTACAGGATTTATGAATGCCTTTGGAGAAAAACAAACCATTTCTAATGGTAGTATATCTGTAGAAACGGAATTTGATAATTATCAATTTATTCCAGCGGGTGCATCGGTACGTATTTATCCAACTTCAGGCTTCAAATTTGGCGCGGATGCTGGGTTTGCTATCGGCTTAAACGAAGGCAATGACGGTGGATTTTACTACAGGCCGTCCATTGGTATCGATTTAAGTGGGGGTTCCTCAGAATTGAATATATCCTATATGGCCGTTACGGACGACGTAACCTTTGGCACCGTGCTTTTGGGGTATTTGTTCCTGTTTTAATTGCGTTTAATAAGTATATAAGTGAAAGTGGTATTCATGGAATGCCACTTTTTTTGTTCAAATAATTAGTACTTTTAGCGGCATGAAGCTAATAATCATCAATGGTCCCAATCTAAACCTTCTAGGGAAAAGGGAACCCGAAGTATACGGTCACAAAACCTTCGAGGATTACTTTTCAGAACTGCAATTTCGCTTTAAGGAAGTGGAATTGGAGTATTTTCAATCCAACATTGAAGGTGAGATGATTACCAAGTTACAGGAGGTAGGTTTTGAATACGATGGCATCGTTTTAAACGCCGCGGCCTATACACATACGTCGGTTGGATTGGGCGATGCCGTAAAGGCAATAAATACACCTGTTGTTGAGGTGCATATTTCCAACACGTACAATCGGGAGGATTATCGGCATGTTTCCTACATTTCCCCTGGGGCAAAAGGGGTGATATTGGGCTTCGGACTTCAAAGCTACGATTTGGCCATCTGCAGTTTTTTATAAAATCAAATCCGTAAAGTCGATCCAAGAGCACCTAGTTTTTCGTACATAATTAAAAATTATGCTATGAAAAATTTATTTCCCCATTTAACCCTTATTCTTATAGTTCTCCTTTCATCCTGCAGTAATTCCGATGATATAAATCTTGCACCGATCGAGGACGAAAGCATATCAATAGTAAATGCCTTTCCCAATCTTTCCTTTTCAAGGCCCTTGGATTTGCAAAGTCCCAATGATGATACCAATAGGATTTTTGTGGTGGAACAAAGGGGTACCATAAAAGTTTTTAAAAATGATACCGATGTTGCTGATGCCACCACCTTTTTCGATATAAGTGGCAGTGTCACCAGTTCCGATGAACTGGGGTTGTTGGGCCTTGCCTTTCACCCTAATTTTGAGGAGAATGGCTTCTTTTATGTTTGTTATACGCCATCGAGCAGTTTAAGCGTGGTTTCCCGTTTTAAAGCGATGGATAACGACCCAAATATGGCCGACCCCAATAGTGAGACCTTGTTACTACAAATTCCCCAACCTTACACCAATCATAATGGAGGCCAGCTGGGATTTGGACCCGATGGTTATCTGTACATTGCATCCGGGGATGGAGGTTCCGGCGGAGACCCTGATGGAAATGCGCAGAATTTAGAAAACCTCTTGGGAGCAATCTTGCGTATTGATGTTGACAATACAGTTAACGGGCTGAATTATGCCATACCAGGCGACAATCCATTTTTAAATATAGAAAATGCAAGACCTGAAATCTTTGCCTATGGTCTTAGAAATCCGTGGCGCTTTTCTTTTGATAGCCAGAACGGGAATTTATGGTCCGGGGATGTAGGCCAAGGCGAAAAGGAGGAAATCAATATTATAGAAAAGAGAGGTAATTACGGATGGAATATCCTGGAAGGCACATCGTGTTACAATGCCCAGGAGTGTGATTCGGCCGGAACCATAGCACCAGTTTTCGAGTATGGTCATGGAAACAATGACCGTTCCGTAACCGGTGGATATGTGTACAGGGGAAGCTTAAATCCCTCTCTGAACGGTTATTATATATATGGGGATTTTATTTCAGGCAGGATATGGGCTTTGGACAATGTATCCGGTGCTACGCCTACAAACAAGTTATTGTTTGAAACCAATTTGCCCATAGCCTCCTTTGGAACGGACCAGGACAACGAACTATATATTTGTAGTTTCGATGGTAAAATTTACAAGATCGTAGAACAACGTCTACCGTAAATATTTTTCCTCCACATAAAAAGTGGCAAAAGGAAGAAGTGAGGCAATTCCAAAAATGGCCAATCGTTTAAAGCCCCATTTTTTGGTGTAACAAACACCTATGGCCAATAGTATAAAGGCGATGAACAAAAAGCCATGCGCATACCCCACCCATTTGTTCGGTTCCGGGATTTCCGCCCAATATTTCAAGGGCATGGTTACTCCAAATAGGGCCAAATAGGATATTCCTTCTAAAATGGCAGTGATTCTAAAGGCTTTGAGCATACCAAAAGAAAAATTGAAGAGAAGCGAAGTGCAAGGGCACTTCGCATTTCAAGTTATTTATAAGTGAATTACCTCGTCGTAGGCATCCGCCACCGCCTCCATGACCGCTTCGCTCATGGTTGGGTGTGGGTGTACCGCTTTTAAGACTTCGTGACCGGTGGTTTCCAGTTTTCTGGCCACTACCGCCTCCGCAATCATGTCGGTCACACCTGCCCCGATCATATGACAACCTAGCCATTCACCATATTTGGCATCAAAAATAACTTTCACAAAACCGTCTGAAGCTCCTGAGGCTTTTGCTTTTCCGCTTGCGGAGAAGGGGAATTTGCCAACCTTGATGTCAAACCCTTTTTCCTTGGCCTGTTTTTCCGTAAGTCCTACGGAAGCAATTTCAGGGCTGCAATAGGTACATCCGGGGATGTTTCCATAATCCAAGGGTTCTACATGCATTCCAGCGATTTTTTCAACACACAATATGCCTTCTGCCGATGCTACGTGTGCCAAGGCCTGTCCAGGGGTCACGTCCCCAATGGCATAATATCCAGGAATATTGGTCTGATAATAATCGTTTACCAAAATCTTGTCCCGGTCCGTAGCGATACCAACCGACTCCAGACCTATATTTTCTATGTTTGTTTTGATTCCAACGGCGGAAAGGACGATGTCCGCTTCCAAAACCTCTTCACCTTTAGATGTCTTTACGGTCGCTTTTACACCATTACCGGAGGTATCCACGGATGTTACTTCCGCAGAAGTCATAATTTTTACTCCCGCCTTTTTGAAACTGCGCTCCAATTGTTTGGAAACGTCTTCGTCCTCAACGGGGACTATGTTGGGCAAGTATTCGACAACGGTAACTTCGGTGCCCATGGAATTGTAGAAATAGGCGAACTCGATACCAATGGCCCCACTTCCCACAACGATCATTTTCTTGGGCTGCTCTGAAAGGGTCATGGCTTCCCTATAACCGATTATCTTCTTTCCATCTTGTGGCAGACTGGGCAATTCCCTGCTACGGGCCCCGGTTGCAATTATGATATGGTCCGCACTATATTCGGTTTCCTTACCATCTTCGGATGTTACCGAAACTTTTTTACCCGGTTTCAAGGAACCAAAACCGTTTATAACCTCTATTTTATTCTTTTTCATCAAGAATTGAACCCCTTTGCTCATTCCATCGGCAACACCTCTACTTCTTTTGATAACGGCGCCAAAATCCTTATCCACACCTTCTGCTTTGAGACCGTAGTCCCCGGCGTGCTGTAGGTATTCGAATACTTGAGCCGACTTCAACAATGCTTTGGTTGGTATACATCCCCAATTTAGACAGACACCTCCTAGGTTTTCCTTTTCAATAATGGCGGTCTTAAAACCTAATTGGGAAGCTCTAATTGCGGTAACATAACCACCTGGTCCACTACCCAGAACAATGACATCAAAAGTGCTCATATAAATTTCTTTTTGAGGTTGAAAATTGAGGTGCAAAAATACAAAACCAAATCGGAATTCTGGCCTTGAAGAGAAATAAAGAAATTCTAAAAGCCTACTTGTTTAAAGTAGTAGTCATTAGGGTATTTCGAAAGTTATAGGTTATTGTAAGGACTAAAAAACCTAAAGGGTATCTTCCCATTTATTCAAATCCAAAGCCTTTGTCAGCGCCTCGAAGAATTATTCCATTGTGGTATTTGGACCTTGCTGATTAATTTTCGGATACTATTATTTTATCTAGAAAAAGACATATGTAAGGTGCCGCATTTTTGGTAATTTGGTATTCTTTACAATTATTTGTTCTCTACAAAATTTAAGGCCACTCCGTTAATACAATGTCTTAGACCCGTTGGGGCAGGGCCGTCCTCAAATACATGGCCCAAGTGCCCACCACAGGTAGCGCAGTGTTCCTCGGTTCTTTTGTATCCAATCTTGTAATCGACATCGTACCCAACATTTCCCTCAATCTCTTGATAAAAACTGGGCCATCCGGTACCCGAATCGAATTTTGTCTCGCTTTTGAAAAGAGGGGTGCCGCACCCTGCACAGACATAGGTCCCCTTTTTCTTGTTATCCAGAAGTTCACTGGTAAAGGGATTTTCGGTGGCCGCTTTCCGTAGCACGTAAAATTCGGCATCGGTGAGTTCTGCCTTCCATTCCGCCTCCGTTTTTTGGACCTTAAATTCCTTCATTTTTTCTTGACCCTTATCTTTGGCCATATCTTTTTCCTGTGAAATGCCTTTGCAGCTGGTCATTACCGCTAGGACCGCTATTAAAACTGTAAATTTCATTTCATTATTTTTTTGGTGAATAATCGTGTCTTTTTACTGTTCGCAAGAATTTGCTTGCACCTACATTGGGTCTCTAATTGGATGGATTCCTTTCAAAGATAGGATACAAATAATTACAGGTTCGTTAAGTTTTTCTAAATATATTAAAATAAAAAACCCCGAATTATCGGGGTTTATATCTATAATATTGGCATTTATTTTAAAATCACTTTTTGCACATCCTTTTCGGTGACGCCAAGTCTGCCCATTACGGAATGTATGTTGCTAAAATCCAATTTTCCGCTCTGTGCAGCTTCGGCAGGTAAAACGGCTATCCTAAATACTTGGTTGTCTGTATCGCCGGGTAGTAGGGTTGCCAAATCAAAATCGGCCTCTAAGAAGATACTCACGTCAAAAAACGTATAATCATAATTGTACTGTAGTAGGCCTTGGTCGATGATTCTGGTTTGCGGCATTAACCTCCATATGTCTACGGGATCGCCATTGCCATCCTCGGTTTGGTCCCATAACAGGTACACCAAAACAACATCGGTTTCAAAAACCTCTATGGATTGCGGAAACTCATAGAATATGGAATAGTCGTTTCCAGCATCAAAAGTACCTTCAATGTCGATTACTTTGCCTAAGATGTTTATTCCGTCTTGGCCATCGACACCGTCACGACCGTCACGACCGTCCAAACCATCGAAACCCGGAGGGCCTTGGGGTCCTTCACAGGCCATAAATAAAAATGCCAATATTGAGCTGAGTAGAATCGTTGTTTTCTTCATGATGTTTAATTTTATTGTTTCACCATTATTAATTTAACCTAGTTACTCAAAAAGCGTTCCATTTTTGGTGTTTACATAAATATCCTTTTGATAGAACCAAATTTTTTCACTTAATTGACAGTCCGTAGTCCTCTAAAATATAAAACCAAAGGAGTTAAATTTTGTTTCTGGATTTGTCTTCAAAACATTTCTCGTTAGATTTTAACGTAAAGTTGATTAGATTTACAGGAAAACCAAAAGCTCGCATATGTCCAAAGTAATACCACATTCGCTATTTACGGATTTTGATATAAACCTTTTTAAAGGCGGTAAGCACTATAGGTTATATGATAAATTGGGATCACATATCATAGAATTGGACGGTGTTGAGGGTACCTATTTTGCCGTTTGGGCCCCTTCCGCTAAATCCGTATCGGTCGTTGGGGATTTTAACCATTGGAATTCCGATGAACATAAATTGAACGTTCGATGGGATTCCAGTGGAATTTGGGAAGGTTTTATCCCAAAGGTTGCAAAAGGCGCCATTTATAAGTATAAAATTCATTCGCACAATAATGACATCTGGACAGAGAAGGCAGACCCATTTGCCAGATTGTGCGAGCATCCCCCAAAAACGGCCTCCATCGTTTGGTCTGCCGATTACAAGTGGAAGGATTCCGCTTGGATGGGCTACAGGAAGGACAAAAACGGATTGGACAGGCCCTATTCCGTTTACGAAGTACATATTGGTTCATGGAAAAGGGATGCAAGTAATAATGTGCTTAGCTATAAGGAATTGGCCAAGGAACTGGTCTCCTATGTAAAGGAAATGGGCTATACCCATGTGGAGTTTATGCCAGTGATGGAATATCCGTATGACCCCTCTTGGGGATATCAATTAACGGGTTACTTTGCCCCAACTTCCAGGTTTGGCACCCCTGAGGAATTTAAGTTTCTGGTCGATGCTTTCCATCAAAATGATATTGGGGTCATTTTGGATTGGGTACCTTCCCATTTTCCCGAAGATGCCCATGGATTGGGCTTCTTTGATGGTTCTCACCTGTACGAGCATCCGGACAGAAGAAAGGGCTACCACCCAGATTGGAAAAGTTTGATCTTTAACTATGGCCGAAATGAAGTACGTGCCTTTTTGATCAGCAATGCACTTTTTTGGCTCGATCAATACCATGTGGATGGCTTACGGGTAGATGCCGTTGCCTCCATGTTGTATTTGGATTATTCCAGGGAGGACGGCGAATGGGAACCCAATATGTATGGCAACAACGAGAATCTGGAGGCTATGTCCTTCATAAGGGAACTCAATCAAGAAGTGCAGGCAAGTTTTCAGGGAGCGGTCCAGACCATAGCGGAAGAATCTACGGCATTTTCCGGTGTATCCAGGCCGGTGGAATACGGGGGTCTTGGTTTTGGGATGAAATGGATGATGGGCTGGATGCACGATACTCTTGAGTATTTCAAGAAAGAGCCAATTTACAGAAGGCACCATCAGAACGACCTTACCTTTAGCATGACCTATGCGTTTACCGAGAACTTTATGCTGCCATTTTCACATGATGAGGTGGTCTATGGCAAACAGTCCCTAGTTTATCGTATGCCTGGGGATGAGTGGCAACGCTTTGCCAACTTAAGACTGTTGTTTGGATATATGTTTACGCATCCGGGGACCAAATTGATGTTTATGGGCGGAGAATTTGGCCAGACAGCGGAATGGAACTTTCAGAACAGTCTGGATTGGCACTTGTTACAATACCAGGTGCACGCGGGCGTACAGCAATTTGTAAAGGACCTGAACGCACTGTATAAGAGCTCCCCGGCCTTGTACGAAAAGCAGTTTAGTCCGGAAGGCTTTCAATGGATAGACTATGGGGACCATGAGAACTCCGTGCTTACCTACATCAGAAAGGGTCATGATGCCGAAAACGACCTTGTTATCGCCTGTAATTTTACCCCGGTGGTCAGGGATAATTACAGAATCGGTATGCCAAAAAAAGGGAAGTTGAAAGAGGTATTGAACAGTGATGATGTTAAATACGGTGGAACGGGCAAAGTGAATCCCAATATTAAGACTTCGAACAAACCGTGGCACGGTCATAAAAAATCGGTGGAGATTACAATTCCTCCCTTGGGTGTAGTAATCATGAAATAACGCCGATTAAAGGAGGCAATCTTTTCGGTATATTTTTAAAATAAAGTTTTTTAAGTTATCCGATATTGTTCTTCTTTTGCGGATATCAATAACCAAAATGATATGATTACGAATACGGAACTGGAATATAAAGGAAATTTATATCCCAATCATATTGTCGAATTTAAACAGGACAACGACAAGCTATATTTTACCACGGAAAACGGGGTAATCCTTCAAGTAACTATTTTACGCGGCAGCGTACTGCGGTTCAGATACGCAACAAACCATGTCTTTGAGCCCGATTTCTCCTATGCCATAGACGAAGAGGCATCGTTGGGATATAGTATCCTGGAAGTGGCTGAAAACGATACCGAGTATTTGGTAAAGACCGCCAGGTTACAGCTTTTGGTGGATAAAATGTCCCTACGCACCCAGATCTCAGACCTCGATGGAACTATCATCAATGAGGACGAAGCAGGCTTCCACTGGGAGGAAAACTATGAGTATGGGGGCAATACCGTAAAGATGAGTAAAATGACCCCTACCGGTGAAAGCTACTACGGTATGGGCGATAAATCCACCCATAGCAATTTAAAGGGAAAACGGGTGGAGAATTGGGTGACGGATTCCTATGCTTACGGGAAGGATCAGGATCCTCTTTATAAAGCAATACCTTTTTACATTGGATTGAATAGGGGAAGGGCCTATGGCATCTTTTTTGACAATAGCTTCAAGACGCATTTTGACTTTGCCTATGAGAAAAGAACCGTTACGAGTTTTTGGGCGGATGGGGGCGCCATGGACTATTATTTCTTTTATGGTCCGGATATGTCCACGGTCGTTTCGGCCTATTCCAATTTAACGGGTACCCCGGAGCTACCGCCTCTGTGGGCCTTGGGCTTTCATCAATCCAAATGGAGCTATTACCCGGAAAGTAATGTGAAGGAAATTGCAAATCAATTTAGGGAGCACAAAATCCCTTGTGACGCCATTTATCTGGATATCGATTATATGGATGGTTTCAGATGTTTTACATGGGACAAGAACCATTTTCCCGACCCAAAAAGAATGATTTCCGAATTGGAGCAGGACGGCTTCAAGACCGTTGTGATGATAGATCCAGGTATAAAGATCGATCGCGATTATTGGGTGTATCAAGAGGCCTTGGAAAACGACTATTTCTGCAAACGTGGAGACGGTCCCTTGATGCACGGGAAAGTCTGGCCAGGGGAATGTAATTTCCCAGATTTTACAAATCCAGAGGTGCGTGAATGGTGGGCGGAACTGTACAAGGAATTCATGTCGGATATTGGGGTGCATGCAGTGTGGAACGATATGAACGAACCAGCCGTTATGGAAGTTCCCAGCAAGACCGCTCCGCTGGACACCCGGCATGATTACGATGGTCACCCCTGTACGCACAGAAAGGCGCACAATGTCTATGGAATGCAGATGGTAAGGGCTACCTACGAGGGAGTCAAAAAATATGTTTATCCCAAAAGGCCATTTGTAATAACCAGGGCCGCTTTTGCCGGTACGCAAAGGTATTCATCCACTTGGACCGGGGATAATGTGGCGACGTGGGAGCATCTATGGATTGCCAACGTTCAGGTACAGCGCATGTGTATGAGCGGCTATTCCTTTGTGGGTTCTGATATTGGTGGATTTGCGGAGCAGCCCAATGGCGAGCTTTTTGCACGATGGATCCAATTGGGTGTTTTTCATCCCTTCTGTAGGGTGCATTCCAGTGGTGACCATGGAGATCAGGAACCTTGGTCCTTTGGTAGTGATATTACGGATATCGTTCGAAAATTTGTGGAGATACGATATCAGCTATTGCCCTATCTATATACGATGTTTTACAAGTATAGCAAAGATCATATACCCATGCTTAAGCCCTTGGTGTATTACGACCAAGAGGATACCCAGACACATTTTAGAACGGATGAGTTTATCTTTGGAAACCAAATATTGGTATGTCCTATTCAGGAACCCAATGCCCAAGGTAGGAGAATGTATTTTCCAAAAGGAAAGTGGTATGATTTTTGGACCCAAGAATGTTTGAATGGAGGTAAGGAACGTTGGGTGACCGCAGAACTGGATATGATCCCCATCTATGTTAAGGCCGGTGCCGTAATACCAAAGTATCCCGTTCAACAATATGTTGGTCAGTTAAAATTAAAGGAATTGGTATTGGAAACCTATTTTACTGTTGGGGTAGAGACTTCTGAGGTTTATGAGGATGCACAGGATGGATACGATTATAAAAAGGGTAGGTATTCATTGCGGAACTTTAAATTGACGGGAAAGGAAAAGTCTTTGACCATCCAACAATTCAAGGACGGTAGCTTTGTAACTGGATATGAAAAATTTAGGTTCAATATCTACGGACTGCCTTTTAAAATTGGTAAAGTGCAGGTGGACAATGAGGAAGTAAATTTGAAAACTGTACGTTCCAATGGGGACAATTCCATGCTCATCGACAAAAACTTTACGCTTTTGCACATAACCTCGAAATAATAATTTTGTAATTTTCGCAACATAGTAAAACACTAAAACCATGAAGAGAATACTATTGATATTGACCCTGTTTCTGGCAGTCTCTGCCTGCAAGGTCAATCCTTTTACGGGTCAGAAAACATTGAATTTTTATCCCAATAGTCAAATTTTTCCAATGGCCTTTGCCCAGTACGACCAGTTTTTGGGTGAAAACAATGTAGTTAAGGGAACTTCCGAGGCACATATGATTACCAGGGTGGGACAAAGAATTTCCTCGGCCGCGGAGCGATGGTTGTCGGCCAACGGATACCCAGGGTATTTGAACGATTATAAATGGGAGTACAACCTGGTTAAGGACGAAACCGTAAACGCTTGGTGTATGCCCGGTGGTAAAATTGTATTTTATACGGGAATATTGCCCATTTGTGATGGGGAAACCGGTGTAGCGGTGGTTATGGGACATGAGGTTGCACACGCCTTGGCAGACCATGGAGCCCAGAGAATGAGTGCGGGTACTTTGCAGCAATTGGGTGCGGTCGCTGGAAATATAGCCATTCAGGATCCCCAAAAAAGAAATATGTTCAACCAGGCATACGGTATAGGTTCCCAATTGGGAGCTATGTTGCCCTTTAGCCGAAGCCATGAAACCGAAGCAGATCGTATTGGGTTGCAAATTATGGCCATTGCAGGTTATGACCCCTATGAAGCCGCTGAGCTTTGGAAACGCATGAAGTCACAGAGCGGTGGACAGGCGCCACCGGAATTTATGAGTACCCATCCGTCAAACGATACCAGGATTAACAACCTAACGGCTTGGGCTCCCGAAGCTGCTGCTGAGGCCGCTAAATTTGGGGTGACCAGTTTCAAATAATACATACTTTTTATTGTATATTCAAGCCGTTCTTAGAAACGGCTTTTATTTTATGGGCACCGCCAAAGGGTATAATGCCCCGATGCTTGCCGAGAAATTTATACTTATTCCAATAAATGTGTCGTGGGCTTGCCCCGAGTTAGTTTACAAGAATGGCAAGAACCTTGGTCTTAAAGGGAAGTAAAAAGCTGTTGAACGCTTGGGCGTTCTATGATTGGGCCAATTCCGTTTATAGTTTGGTTATCTCATCAGCCGTTTTCCCCATATTCTATGGGGCACTTTTTAGGGTGGCCGAGATAGAAAAGTTGACCGTCTTTGGAATAGAAATCGCAAGGGCTCCACTAATTAGTTATACCACATCCTTGGCCTTTGTATTTATAGCAATAATCACCCCTTTGATTTCGGGCATTGCGGATTATCTTGGAAACAAGAAAATGTTCATGCAGTTTTTTTGCTACCTGGGCGGTCTATCCTGCATTGGCCTTAACTGGTTTTCCTTGGAGAACATCTATTTTGGATTGCTTTGTTACTTTTTTGGACTTGTGGGGTTTTGGGTAAGTTTTGCCATCAACAATTCGTATTTGCCCGATGTGGCCTATCCGGAACAACAGGATGCCGTTAGTGCGAAAGGGTTTTCCCTAGGATATATTGGGAGCGTTCTTCTGTTATTGGTGAACCTCGCCATGGTGATGAAACCAGAAGTTTTTGGAATCACTTCCGGTGATGGTGGAGTAGCCGAAATCAAGGCCATGAAATATTCTTTTGTTTCGGTTGGGTTCTGGTGGATACTTTTCGCACAATATAGTTTTTACTATTTACCCAAAGGTAATAAACGTGAAGGGGCTCGAACCAATGTTATCCTGAACGGATTTAGGGAGTTGAAGGGTGTCTGGCACCAATTAGGGAATCAAACCCGATTAAAAAGGTATTTAGGGGCGTTCTTCGTATATAGTATGGCCGTACAGACCGTTATGTTGATCGCGACCTATTTTGGGGAGGAAGAAATAGGTTGGGGATCGGATTCTGAACGCACCACGGGCTTGATCGTAAGTATTTTGGTCATTCAAATCGTTGCCATTCTCGGGGCCTCGGTAACGGCATGGGCCTCCAAAAATTTTGGAAACGTAAAAACCCTGATCGTGGTAAACGCGCTTTGGGTCGCTATCTGTGTATATGCCTATTTTTTGATTACACCGATGGATTTCTATATAGCTGCCGGATGCGTAGGATTGGTCATGGGCGGCATTCAGGCCCTGTCCCGTTCCACCTATTCCAAGTTCATTCCTGAAACCAAGGATACCACTTCCTTTTTTAGTTTTTACGATGTTGCCGAAAAAATAGGTATTATCATAGGAACTTTCCTTTATGGTTTTATCGCCCAATTTACCGGCAGTATGCGTAATGCCATTATTTTCTTGGGAATATTTTTCATGGTGGGTATGTTGCTACTTACAAGGGTGAAACAACTAAAAAGACCCCTTTGATTAGAGGCCTTTTCACAGTTGTTGATTGTTCGCTATTTGATTTTATCCTTTTGAAACGTCCCCGGAACCGGACGTTTTCGTGTCTATTTTCTCAGGATTTCCGCGGTAGGTAATATCCCCTGAACCTGAAACCCTTGCCTTTAACATCTTATTGGCCGTTACCTTTATGTCAGCCGAACCTGAAACGGTAGCATCCACATTATCGGCCTCCATATCAAAGGCCTTGATATCACCACTTCCAGAAATGGTTGCCTGAAAATCCTTAGTGCTACCGCTCAATGTGATATACCCTGATCCCGACATACTTGCGTGTACGGAGTTGGCATCCACATCCAAAATAATGTCGCCAGAACCTGACATGGCCGTTTCCAAATTGTCCGTTTTTATGGTCGTTTTCCCTACAATATCCCCAGAACCAGAGAGTGCAATGGCATCAACACTTTCTACGGGTACGGTTATTGTTATACCATTTTTCCAAGAAGAAGGCTTTAAGTTGACCCCTTTTTCGGTTTTGATTTCCAATTTTCCGTTTTTCACTTCTGTAATAATATATTCCAATAAATTCGATTCTCCCGTAAGTGTCAATTTACCTTCATTTCCTTCTACCAAGTGCACATCGAACCAACCCGATACACCAATGGCATCATAGTCGCTGGTAGTTCTATCGATAGTAACCTGTTCCCCGTTACCGTTAATTCTTTTGCCCCATTGTGCAGAGCAGGAAACTGTCATGGCCAAAACAATGGCTAGTGTTGTGATTTTTTTCATTTTTTAATTGATTTTGAACTGAACATCGTTCAGCTTTTGATTGATATTAATTTTTGGTAAAACTGATGCTGCCGTAATCGCTATTTAAGGTAATCATATTTCCACTTCCCTTACTTCCAAAATACCCTTTATAATGCTTGGAGGTTGATTTTTCCTCACTGATGTTGATAACAAAATCGTCTTTTCCGCTCACACCTGCATAGCTAGTGGTAATATCGAAATCGAAATGATAATTGGCGTTGTAACCAATTTTTACCCCTGTATAATCTGATCGTATATTGACATTCCCTGCATCTTCGGACAATTCCTCAATACGTATGGAACCATAGTCTGATGCTATATCCACATTACCGTGCACACTTCCCAATTTTACGGTAATGTAGTCACCGTTTCCTTGAATATTCCGCACGTTTCCAACTTCCATTTTTCCATAATCACTGCTATAATCCAAATTTTCCATCTGGTCTATTTTGGTGTTGGTATAATCCGCGATTACTTTTAGGTTTCCGGCCTTTTCAAGGGTAAATCCAGAATAGTCCGCCCTGATTTCGCCACTGTTCATAAATCCTATGGTGGAATTAGAGGTGTAATCAAAATTCAACTGATTGTTTCTACCCCGTAGTTCCCCAATTTCCAGCCTTCCATAATCACAGCTAATTTTTGCGTGCCCATCGATCCGGTCCAGAAGTATGGAACCATAATCATTGTCCAAGTCAACACTGTTTTTTATTGGAAGCTTTATGGTGTAATTGATCTGCATGTTCACATTGTTGTTTCTTCCCCAGCTCCAGCCCCAACTGCTTTTGTTGTCGTTGAACTCCGTTTTGGCGGACACCATGGAACTACTGGCATCAAAGGATACCGATATCTCGTCCAGCTTTTGCTGTACTTTTTCCTCGTTGTTACCGTTCGTTTTAATATGGACTTCGATCATGACCTTCTTTTCTGTCCACGAGGTAATATTTAGGTTACCATAACTGTTGTCCACCTTTAAAAGGGCATCGGCATTAACATTGAACTCCTTTTTTATGGTTTTTTCCTTAGTGTACTTTCCGGTTGGTTTTCCACCGTTTTCGGCCAATAAAAAGGACGGACAAAGCAAAAGTACAAGTAGGCCGTATTTAAATAGTATAGTTCGCATCATCGTAATTTTTTAAATTTTTAATAGTTTCAATTTGATTTAGAACATCGTTCAATAAATCGATTCTTGTTTGGAAATTGGTTATCATAGCACTGAGGATCAATTTGCTGTTACCCCCGTTTAACAACTCATTCTCCAACATTTTATAGTCCTGTTCCAGTTTTTTAAGCTGGTCCATGGTGTCTGAAATTATTTTTCTTGTTTCAGGGGTTTCCTCAGCTTCCAACTCCTTTACTTGCTGCTCGATGAGACTTGCAAAGTAAAACTGGGTATTGGCAACCTCGGGTGAAATCTCGGCAACTTGTTCCTCTATGGATTTGTTCAGGTCTAACCGGGGGTACACCAAAGCGACCATAAGGGCCAAGGAGGCCGCTATGGACAAGGGCTTCCACCAGTTGAATTTAGTTTTGGCCGTTGAAACGGTGCCATTAGATTGGTTCAGTTTGGCCAAAAAACGTTCTTGGTGCCCCAAAGCTGGTTCTTCCGTATCAAAACGGTCCTGGAGTGTTTTGAACAAATCCTCTAGTTTATCTTTTTCCATCAGTTCGCAATTAATAATTCTTTTCTAAGACTTTCCTTCGCCCTGGAAATGGTGGTCCTACAATTGGCATAGCTCATATTCATTATGGAACTAATTTCCTCGTAGTCGTAACCCTCGATCAAATGTAAGGTCAAAGAAATTCTGTAATTGTCTTTTAAGCGTTTCATGGTTTCCACTACTTTTTGAGCCTTTTGTTCAGCAAACACATGATCCGAAGCAATTCCGTCATTATCTTCGACCTTGTACATTAAATCGTCCAGCGCAACTTCATTCTTTTTCAGTTGCTTTTTGTAATGGTAAATACTGTTGTTCACAACGATTCTTTTCAGCCATGCCCCAAAAGTAACCTCGCCTCTAAATGTATCCAGTTTCGTAAACGCGTTTAAAAACGATTCCTGCATAATGTCTTCGGCCTCGGCACTGTGTTTTACGATCCGTAAAGCCGTGTTGTACATGGCTTTGTAATACCGATTGTAAACCTCCAGTTGCGCACTTTGTTTACCTTCCTTGCACGATTGCAATAAATCATCAATATGTACCTTACTTTGGCTCAAAAAGTGATTGGTTTGTCTAAGAGATGATCCAATTTACCCATTGTTACAGTTTTGGCCGAAAAGTTTTTCTAAATTGAGCGGTATTTATGCTTCATCAATTTTTAGTTTATGACTGAAAGAGAAAAAATGCTTCAGGGCCTGCTTTATAATTCCCGGGATCCGGAATTATTGGAAATGTATTTCCGTGCCCGAAGATTTTTGAAGGAATTCAACAATTTGGATGCTGAATTGACCGAGGAAAAATATCGGGTGTTGTCTGAACTTTTTAAGAATATCGGCAAGGGAGTATGGATAGAATCTCCTTTTTTCTGCGATTATGGCAACAACATATCCATTGGCGATGGCACTTTTGTGAACATGAACTGTACCTTTTTGGACGATAATGCCATCAGTATCGGTCAGAATGTGCTCATCGCGCCTTATGTGCAAATTTATACTGCGTCACACCCGTTGAAGGCTTCGGACAGGATAGTTGAAAATTCGGATGGTGCTTCGTACGTTACTTCAAGTATGCCCGTTACTATAGGGGACAATGTATGGATAGGCGGTAATAGTGTTATCTGTCCCGGGGTTGAAATTGGCCATAATGTTACCATTGGTGCAGGAAGTGTAGTTACCAAGAGTATTGCAAACAATGCGGTTGCCGTAGGTAATCCGTGCAAGGTTCTGAGAGAGCTATAATGTTTTCTAATCCCAAACTTCTATCGTTATTTGTTATAGGTATGGCATAGGAATTGAAATATAGAGGTGAAGTAAAGACTAAAAAACGATAAAAACCCTGTTAGCAAGGTCTTTCAAGGGTTTTTAAATTTGAACGATAAAAAAATTGCTGTCTAATTTAATGACAGAATGACCGATATATGAGTATGGGAGATTCTAAATTTTCAAATTTTGACAATATGTCCTTACAGGGCATCGATCAGGATTCCGAGTTGATACCATTGCTTACCGCAGAGGATGAGGAGCAAATGAACAGTGAGGAATTGCCGGAAACCTTACCAATCCTACCCCTTAGGAATACGGTCCTTTTTCCAGGCGTGGTAATTCCTATTACCGCCGGGAGGGACAAGTCCATCCAATTGATAAAAGATGCGAACAATGGTAGTAAAGTGATCGGGGTGGTGTCCCAAAAGGACGAGGAAACGGAGAACCCGGATATAAAGGATATCAACACTTTGGGTACCGTGGCCCGTATTTTAAGGGTATTGCAAATGCCCGACGGAAATACCACGGTAATCATACAAGGAAAAAAGCGGTTTGAAATAGCCGAAGTGCTTACCAAAAAGCCCTACATAACCGCTACTGTTCGCGAAACCGAGGAACTTAGGCCAGAAAAGGGCAATAGTGAGTTCATGGCCATCATAGATTCCATCAAGGATCTGGCCTTGAGAATTATTAGGGACAATCCAAATATTCCAAGTGAAGCTTCTTTTGCCATCAAAAATATTCAGAGCGATTCCTTCTTGATAAATTTTGTTTCCTCCAACCTTAATCTTGCGGTAAAGGAGAAACAAGAGTTATTGGAAATCGGGAGTTTGCAGGACAGGGCCTTGGCTACCTTAAAATACATGAACATTGAGCTTCAAAAACTGGAGCTGAAGAATGATATTCAGTCCAAGGTGCGGAGCGATTTGGATCAACAGCAGCGCGAATATTTTCTTCATCAACAAATGAAGACCATCCAAGAGGAATTGGGTGGTGTTTCCTATGATGAAGAATTTGAGGAAATGCGCGAACGTGCCAAGAAGAAAAAATGGAACAAAAAAGTAAAGGAGCATTTTGAAAAGGAACTTGCCAAAATGCAACGTATGAACCCCCAAGTAGCGGAATATTCCATTCAGAGAAACTACTTGGACCTGCTTTTGGATTTGCCATGGAACGAATTCTCCAAGGATAAGTTCGATTTAAAAAGGGCCCAACGTATTTTAGACCGTGACCATTACGGATTGGAAGATGTTAAGCGACGTATTATAGAATATCTGGCAGTTTTAAAATTGCGTAACGATATGAAATCCCCCATTCTCTGCCTCTATGGACCTCCAGGTGTAGGTAAGACCTCTTTGGGAAAATCCATTGCGGAGGCCTTGGGTAGAAAGTATGTCCGCATGTCCTTGGGAGGCCTGCGGGACGAAGCGGAAATTCGTGGTCATAGAAAGACCTACATTGGTGCCATGCCGGGCAGGATCGTTCAGAACCTCAAAAAGGCGGGTACTTCGAATCCTGTTTTTATATTGGATGAAATTGATAAATTGTCCAACAGTCATCAAGGCGATCCATCATCGGCGATGTTGGAAGTGTTGGACCCTGAACAGAACAATGATTTTTATGATAATTTCTTAGAAATGGGCTACGACCTTTCTAAGGTCATGTTCGTTGCTACCGCGAACAATCTTGGGAATATACAGCCAGCGTTGCGGGACCGTATGGAAATCATCAATGTAAGCGGGTATACCATAGAGGAAAAGGTTGAAATTGCCAAAAGGCATTTACTACCCAAGCAACTGGAGGAACATGGTTTGAATTCCGGTCATTTGAAGATCGGTAAACCCCAAATGGAGAAAATCGTTGAGGGGTACACTAGGGAATCCGGGGTACGATCGCTGGAGAAACAAATTGCCAAAATGGTGCGTTATGCGGCCAAATCAATCGCAACGGAGGAAGACTATAATGTAAAGATCAGCACCGCGGATATTGAGGAAGTGCTGGGGCCTCCAAAAATGGAACGCAGCAAATATGAGAATAATGAAGTTGCCGGCGTGGTTACGGGATTGGCTTGGACCAGTGTTGGTGGGGATATCCTATTCATTGAATCCATTCTGTCTCAGGGTAAGGGGAACCTGAGTATTACGGGAAACCTTGGCAAGGTGATGAAGGAATCGGCCACAATTGCCATGGAGTATATTAAATCCAATGCCGATAGGTTTGGTTTGGATGCGTCTATTTTTGAGAAGTACAACGTGCATATACACGTACCGGAAGGAGCTACCCCAAAGGACGGGCCAAGTGCCGGAATCACCATGTTGACTTCCTTGGTATCCCTTTTTACTCAAAAACGAATCAAGAAAAGTTTGGCCATGACAGGGGAGATTACGCTTCGGGGCAAGGTATTGCCCGTTGGCGGTATCAAGGAGAAAATATTGGCGGCAAAGCGTGCAAGGATCAAGGAAATTATACTTTGTGCCGATAATGAACGGGATGTAAAGGAAATCAAGGAATCCTATCTAAAAGGGTTGACATTCCATTATGTCACTGAAATGTCTGAAGTAATCGACATAGCGTTGACAAATCAGAAAGTAAAAAATGCCAAAAAATTATAATCTATTTCTGTATCCTCTTGGAAAATGGAATCGGCAATAAAAACATTCAATGAATAAGATTACCATAGCCATCGATGGATTTTCCTCCACGGGTAAAAGTACCTTGGCAAAGCAACTGGCCAAAAAATTGGAGTATATATATGTAGATACCGGTGCCATGTACAGGGCGGTAACGTTATATGCTATGAATAATGGCTTTGTAGTAGATGGTGAAATTGATACAGCAGGTCTTATTGAGGATTTGGATAGTATTGAGTTGAAATTTGTATTTAATCAGGATTTGGGTTTTGCCGAAATGTATTTGAATGGTGAAAATGTGGAAAGACAAATTCGGACATTGGAAGTTTCCAATTATGTGAGTCAGATCGCCGAAATCAAGGAAGTAAGGACCAGACTGGTCGCCCTACAGCAGGATATGGGCAAGAATAAAGGTGTGGTCATGGACGGTAGGGATATTGGAACCGTTGTTTTTCCCGATGCCGAACTCAAAATCTTTATGACCGCAAGCCCCGAAAAAAGGGCGGTAAGGCGTTACAAGGAATTGCTGGATCGGGGCGAGGATGTAAAATATGAGGATATCCTGGAAAATGTTCAAAAAAGGGATTATATAGACTCGCACAGGGAAAATTCCCCTTTAACAAAGGCGGAAGGTGCCATTGAATTCGATAACAGTGATATGGGATTGGTACAACAATTTGAGCGCATTTATGAACATGCGCTTAGGGTCATTGAAAAAAATAAATAAAAAAACCGTCAGATTTCCTGACGGTTTTTTTTGATTCTTTGATTTTACAAATTTGGAATGACCAAAACCTGATCTGGATGGATGAGATCCGGATTCTTCAAAATGCCAGTATTGGCCTCAAAAATTTGCTTGTATTTCATAGGATCTCCATAGTAGTGCTTGGCGATTTTGCTAAGCGATTCCCCACTTTTAACGGTATGCCTGTGATACACGGAGTCATCTTCTACGGTAATGTTCGCTTTTATATCGGACGGACTTTCGCCACCTATTTCCTTTATTTTGTCCCAAATGATGTTTTTCTCATACTGGGTCTTCGCCATTCCTTTAACCTTAAGGACATCGCCCTCAACGGTCACATTTCCATCTTTGATACCAAGTTGTTCCCCCAGGTCCAAAACGGGTTGATACTTTGCCTTTACGCTCATAATTAATTTCAATTTAACGGTTAATATTTATGCGGTTAAGGTACTAATTATTGTTCAAAACCTTTCCAAATTCACAAAATACTGTAATCAGCGCATAGCAAGGATTTCAACATGTTGTGTATTAAGGAATTTAGTTGTAGTTTTGCACTCCTTTTTTAGCAAGCGAATCAAGATGGAAAAGGGACAAAAAATAGATCAATAATAACTTTCATGATCATTGCTTACATCTTGATTGGGTTATGGAATACAAATTTTATATCAGCACATGGCTGAAGAAAAAACAACGGCTGAAGTAGAAGAAACTATGGAAGCTACTACACAAGAAACTGCACAGGAGACCCCAAAGCAGGACCCACAGGAGTTTTTGGAAAATTTTAACTGGGAAAAGTACGAGCAAGGAATCGAAAGAGTAGACGATTCCAAGCTAAAGGAATTCGAAGAATTGGTTGCCGAAAATTTCGTTGATACTGCCGATGAGGAAGTAGTGGAAGGAACGGTAGTGTATTTGACCGATAGGGAGGCAATTATTGATATAAATGCCAAGTCTGAAGGTGTCATCTCATTGAACGAATTTCGATATAATCCTAATTTAAAGGTAGGTGACAAGGTAGAGGTATTGATTGATATCCGTGAAGACAAAAGCGGACAGTTGGTATTGTCTCACAGGAAGGCGCGTACCATCAAAGCTTGGGATAGGGTGAATGCCGCTCATGACAAGGAGGAAATCGTATCCGGTTATGTGAAGTGTAGAACCAAGGGAGGTATGATTGTCGATGTTTTTGGTATCGAGGCGTTCTTACCAGGTTCTCAGATTGACGTGAAGCCTATCAGGGACTACGATCAATACGTGAACAAAACAATGGAGTTCAAGGTGGTCAAGATCAACCACGAGTTCAAGAACGTTGTTGTTTCGCACAAAGCGCTTATTGAAGCCGATATCGAAGAACAGAAAAAAGAAATCATCAGTCAGTTGGAGAAAGGACAGGTATTGGAAGGTGTTGTCAAGAACATTACTTCCTACGGTGTCTTTATCGACCTTGGTGGTGTTGACGGACTAGTTCATATTACAGACCTTTCCTGGAGCAGGATCAACCACCCGAACGAGGTTGTTGAGCTTGACCAGAAATTGAACGTTGTTATTCTTGATTTTGATGAAAACAAATCCAGGATCCAACTAGGTCTTAAGCAATTGGAGAAACATCCTTGGGAAGCACTAAGCGATGAAATTAAGGTCGGTGATAAAGTAAAAGGTAAAGTTGTCGTTATTGCGGATTACGGTGCCTTTATTGAGGTTGTTGAAGGTGTTGAAGGTTTGATCCACGTTTCTGAAATGTCTTGGTCCACTCACTTGCGTTCCGCTCAGGATTTCGTGAAGGTAGGGGATGAGGTTGAAGCGGTTGTATTGACTTTGGATCGGGAAGATCGTAAGATGTCTTTGGGCATCAAGCAATTGACTCCGGACCCTTGGACAGATATCACTTCCAAATATCCTGTAGGTTCCAGACACAAAGGTATCGTACGTAACTTTACCAACTTTGGCGTTTTTGTTGAGTTGGAAGAAGGTATTGACGGTCTTATTTATATTTCCGATCTTTCTTGGACCAAGAAAATCAAACATCCTTCCGAGTTCACCAATGTCGGTGATACCTTGGAAGTTGAAGTGTTGGAATTGGATGTGGAAGGACGTAAGTTGAGCTTGGGTCACAAGCAAACTACTGAAAACCCTTGGGATAAGTACGAAGAGGAATTTGCCGTTGGTACGGTTCACAAAGCTGCCATAACCGATGTAGTGGATAAAGGAGCTACTATTGACTTTAACGAGGATATTACGGCTTTTGTTCCACAGCGTCACCTTGAAAAGGAAGATGGCAAAAAACTGGGCCGAGGCGATGAGGCAGAATTCAAGATTATTGAGTTCAATAAAGACTTCAAACGCGTTGTAGCTAGCCACACTGCTATCTTCAGGGAAGAGGAACAACGCAATGTAAAAGCAGCGGCCCAAAGGCAGTCTGCAGCGTCAGAAGAGGCAAAACCAACATTAGGGGATGCCAATGATGCGCTACAAGCATTAAAGGATAAAATGGAAGCGGATTCCAAAAAGAAGAAGTAATACATTTGACTTTTAAATATTCAAAGGCCTGGTTTTTTACCGGGCCTTTTTGTTTCTAAAAACTAGGAAAGATAATTAGGGAGAATTCCCTATTTTTGCTTTGCTTAAAGCATGTGTGACGAATTATGGGTCAAAAAGTCCTACTTTCCAAAAAGGAAATCAATATTATCCTTCACCGTTTGGCCTGTCAACTGCTTGAAAACCATGAGGATTTCAAAAATACTGTATTAATCGGAATACAGCCCAGAGGGATATACGTAGCCCAAAGGCTTACTAAAATTTTATTGGAAGAATACAAGGTTAAACATATAGACCTTGGTTATTTGGATATCACTTTTTACAGGGACGACTTTAGAAGAGGGGAAAAAACCTTGGAGGCGACCAAGACGAAAATCAATTTTTTGGTAGAGGATAAAAAGGTGGTTCTAATTGACGATGTGCTGTACACAGGTCGTAGTATCAATGCAGCCTTAACGGCCTTGCAATCCTTTGGAAGGCCCAAGGAAGTTGAGCTGTTGACCCTGATTGACAGAAGATTCAGCAGACATCTGCCCATACAGCCCAATTACAGAGGTAGACAGGTGGATGCCATAGACAACGAAAAGGTAAAAGTGATGTGGGAGGAAAATGATGGGGAAGACATAATTTATTTGATAAATAGATAGTACAAATGAGCGAACTGAGTGTAAATCACTTGTTGGGAATCAAATATTTTAAAGAATCGGATATTCAGCTCATTTTTGAAACTGCGGATCATTTTAAGGAAGTAATCAATCGGTCCATTAAAAAAGTTCCTTCCTTGCGCGATATTACCATCGCCAATATTTTTTTTGAAAACAGTACCCGTACAAAGCTTTCCTTCGAATTGGCCGAAAAAAGACTTTCCGCCGATGTCCTGAACTTTTCGGCAAGCCAGTCTTCGGTTAAAAAAGGCGAAACACTTATCGATACCGTAAACAATATCCTCTCTATGAAAGTGGATATGGTGGTCATGCGACATCCCAATCCTGGGGCCGGTATTTTTTTGGCCAAACATGTCAAGGCTTCCATAATAAATGCTGGGGACGGAGCCCATGAACATCCTACCCAAGCCTTGTTGGACTCCTATTCCATTAGGGAAAAGTTGGGCGATGTTGCGGGAAAGAACGTGGTCATCGTTGGGGATATTTTGCATTCCAGGGTAGCACTTTCCAATATTTTTGCGCTAAAACTGCAAGGCGCAAATGTAAAGGTATGCGGACCAAAAACTTTGATGCCCAAATATATAGAATCCTTAGGGGTAGGGGTAGAGATGGATTTAAGAAGGGCCTTGGAATGGTGCGATGTTGCCAATATGTTGCGTATACAGAACGAACGACTTGATATAAGCTACTTCCCAACAACCAGGGAGTACACCCAACAATTTGGGGTAAATAAGAAATTGCTGGACAGTTTGGACAAGGAAATCGTAATAATGCACCCCGGTCCCATCAACCGGGGCGTGGAAATAACAAGTGATGTGGCAGATTCCAAACAGTCCATCATACTCAATCAAGTAGAAAATGGTGTGGCCGTTCGCATGGCGGTCATTTATTTGTTAGCTTCAAAAATTAAATAATTGTAAGTATGATTTTTGATAAGGACGGAACTACGACCCTAATATATCAGGAAAAAAAATCACTATCCATCTTTTTGAAAAACTTGGATGAAAAATATTCGGAAGTCAAAAATGACAACCTCATAATCAATCTTTTTTCGTTTGATACATTGACCTCTGGGGATGTCATGGAGTTTTTGGACATTTCCAATAGACATCGCAAGTCGGGCAAATCCTTTGTAATCGTTACGGATAAGGTTTCGTATGACGACGTCCCCGATGAAATTATCGTGGCCCCTACATTACAAGAAGCGAAGGACATCATTGAAATGGAGGAAATTGAAAGAGATTTGGAGCTTTGAAGTTGACCATCCTAGGGTGTTATGCCGCCACTCCCAGAACTTTGACCAATCCAACCTCCCAGGTACTGGAAGTCAAAAACCATATGTTTTTGATCGACTGTGGGGAAGGTACCCAAGTCCAGCTTAGGAAACACAGAATCAAATTTTCCCGCATCAGCCACATTTTTATTTCGCATCTACATGGCGATCATTTTTTTGGACTACCGGGCCTGGTTTCCACCTTTAGGTTATTGGGAAGGGAAAAGGAACTCCATATTCATGGCCCTAAAGGGATAAAGGAAGCTATTACCATGTTGTTAAAATTGGGGGATTCCTGGACAAATTATCCCTTGTGTTTTCATGAATTGACCTCCGTGGATAGCCAGGTTATTTTTGAGGATGCAAAAGTAATCGTACAAACGATACCCTTAGATCATAGGGTCTATACCAATGGATTTTTATTCAGGGAAAAGGAGAGGGAACGCACCTTGAACATAGAGGCCGTTCGATATTATGAAATAGACAAAGCATATTTCAATAATATCAAAAAAGGAAAGGATATTGTTACCGAAATAGGCGAAATCATTCCCAACAGGGAATTGACTTTCGATCCACCTAAACCGACATCCTATGCCTTTTGCAGCGACACGGCTTATAATCCCAGTATTGTTCCCCTGATAAAGGAGGTGGATTGTTTGTACCACGAGGCCACTTTTTTGGAATCCGAAGTTCATTTGGCCAAAAAGACAAAACACGCAACGGCCAAAGAGGCCGCCGAAATAGCAAAACAAGCTTCCGTTGGTAAATTGATATTGGGCCATTATTCAACACGATATAGTTCCTTGGAGTTATTTAGAAAGGAAGCATCTGTGGTATTCGAACCAGTTGAATTAGCAGATGATGGTAAATCTTTCCAAATAGGTTAAATCTTTCTACGCAACCTTTAGGCAGCTCGAATATCCTTAAGTAAAGCCTATCATGAAATATTCATTTTTACCTAGTTTATTTTTTGTGCTTATTCTATCAATTTCTTGTGAAAAAGAAGATGGAATAAACGCTGAGTTACGAGGTAGTGCCATCATGGGTACTTGGAACCGTATCGATGAAATACCTAGTGGCGGTATACGGGAGGAATATCGGTATTTCGATGTAGAGACTTTGCACACCTTTGAGTTGGATGGAACCTACACCTATAAAGTGAATTACTATGATTTTAGGGATGAGAACCCAAATGAACTAATGGGGCAATCTGAAAATATAGGAACTTTTGAAGTTAACAATGATAGTGTTTTTATAAGGGTTTTTGAAAATACTTCTTGGGAAAAAGGATTTAAGCCGAAGCCCGAGACCATCTTATTGAATGGAGAAGCTTATGGGAATCGGTTTACCATAAAGAACGAAACATTGACCTTGTATTATATTTCATATCCTGCCGATGCACCAGTACAGACACAAATGAGTTTTAAAAGGTTGGAATAGATTAAAATTAATTGTTTAATAAGACCCCAAAGGTGATTAAAGCTTTTGGGGTCTTGTTATTTTTAGTGATCTTTGAGTATCTTGATTTTTTTAGTTTTTAGCATGCAGAAAGACCTAGGGAATTATCGCAAATCGTATGAGAAAAGCGCCTTGATGGAGGATAGTATATCCAATAATCCCATGCAGCTTTTTAAAACATGGTTCCATGAAGTGGAGCAGTCAGATGGTGTCGATGAACCCAACGCGATGACCGTATCTACCATTGGATTGGATGGCTTTCCCAAAAGCAGGGTGGTTTTGTTGAAGCGGTTCAACCATGAGGGATTTATTTTCTACACAAATTATACCAGTGAAAAGGGTAAGGCCATTGCGGCGAATCCCAACATTTGTATATCTTTTTTTTGGCCCAATATGGAGCGTCAGGTTATCATAAAGGGAAAAGCGGAAAAGGTTGCCGAGAATCTATCCGATGGTTACTTTGAATCCCGGCCAAAAGGAAGCCAATTGGGAGCCTTGGTATCCAACCAAAGCAGTGTTATCGCCTCTAGGGATGTCCTGGAACAGGAACTTAAAACACTTGAGGTTACCTACAAAAATAAGGAAGTGCCACGACCAAATCATTGGGGCGGCTATTTGGTGAGGCCCATATCCATTGAATTTTGGCAGGGAAGACCTAATCGGTTACACGATAGGATCCGGTTTACCTTGCAAGAGGATTGGGATTGGAAAATGGAACGCTTGGCACCTTAAGCAATAAAGAATGAAGAATCTACTTTTCATGCGCCATGGCAAATCATCATGGGACCTTGATGTTGGCGACCAGGACAGGCCTTTGTCACAAAGGGGCATTACGGATGCCCATAGGGTGGGAAATAACCTTTCAAAAGCGAATCTGAATCCGGACTTCGTATTTTCAAGTCCCGCAAATAGAGCCTTGCATACGGCCATGATATGTTTGCGGAACCTGAAATTTCCCATGACCAAGTTTCAAATTGCAACGGATCTTTATGATTTTTCAGGGAACCAAGTACTTGATTTTGTGAAAAAAATGAATGATTCTTTGGGTACGGTCATGATTTTTGGACATAATCATGCCTTTACCCATTTGGTAAATTCCCTTGGAGATTCCTATATTGACAACGTTCCAACCAGTGGTTATGTCCACATACGGTTTAAGCAAGATTCTTGGGCGAGCATTTCCCAGGGCAAAACAGTAGAAACGATTTTTCCTAAGCACTTAAAATAATGGTGAAATTCAACAATCAGTACGTAAATAGAGAGATAAGTTGGTTATGGTTCAATGAACGAGTACTGCAGGAAAGTGCGGATAAAAATGTCCCGCTCATTGAGCGTTTACGATTCTTGGGGATTTTTTCGAACAATTTGGACGAATTCTTCAAGGTACGATATGCCACGGTGAAAAGAATCGTGGAAGCGGGCAAGACCGGTAAAAGTGTTTTGGGAGGTGAAAAGGCAAAGGACCTACTCGAAGAGATTACGGAGATTGTTATCCGTCAGCAAAGTAAAAGTTTGGTAATCCTAAAGCATATTGAGGAAGAACTGGAGCGGGAGAACATTTTTATCATTCGGGAAACCGCCTTGAACAAAACCCAGAAGGAATTTGTAAAGGAGTATTTTCTCCAGAATGTGAGTCCGCAGCTAATGACCATCATCCTCAACGACCTTACACGCTTCCCTACTTTAAAGGATACCGCCGCTTATTTGGCCGTAAAAATGATAATAAAGGGGGACAACGGGAAAAAGGAAAAGCGCTTTGCGCTAATTGAGATTCCAAAAGGAGTGGACAGATTTGTGGTACTGCCAAAGGAAGGCGATAAAAATTATATCATAATCCTGGACGATTTGATCAGGTATTGCCTGGGCAATATTTTTACCATGTTCGAATATGAATCCATTTCCGCCCACATGATCAAGATTACAAGGGATGCGGAACTGGATATGGACAATGACTTGAGCAAGAGTTTTATAGAGAAGATTTCCTCCAGTGTGGAACATAGAAAAATAAGCGACCCTGTACGTTTTGTTTATGACAAAAGTATTGCGAAGGACACCTTGGCCTTTCTGAAGGAGAAAATGCAAATTGAGGATACGGATAGTGTGATTCCCGGTGGTAGGTACCACAACAAAAGGGATTATATGGGTTTTCCAAGTTTGGACAGGAACGATTTACTGTACGATAAAATAAAGGCACTCCCCGTAAAGGGACTCAGCATCGAGGGGAGTATTTTGGAAAGTCTAACCCATAAGGATTACCTACAATACACACCATACCATACCTTTACCTATATCCTCAAGTTTCTGCGGGAAGCTGCCTTGGACCCAAAAGTGCGCACCATTAAAATCACGGTATACCGATTGGCGAATAACTCCCAAGTGGCCGCGTCGCTTATCAATGCCGTAAAGAACGGAAAACAGGTGACGGTACAAATTGAGTTGCAGGCTAGGTTTGATGAGCAGGCAAATATTGAGTATGCAGAGCAGTTGCAGGCGGAAGGTGTAAAATTGATATTTGGGGTTCCTGGACTAAAAGTCCATAGCAAGATCTGCCTGATAGAACGCGAAGAGGACGAAGGTCTAAAGAGATATGGATTTATCAGTACCGGAAACTTCAACGAGTCCACTGCGCGTATTTATACCGATTATACCTTGTTTACCTCCCATGCACCAATTCTTAAGGAGTTGAACAAGGTCTTTGATTTCTTTGAAACGACCTACAAGATAAATAAGTACAAGCATTTGATCGTTTCGCCACATTATACAAAAAAGGTATTTCATAGGCTTATTGAACAGGAAATCGCCAATGCTATCGTGGGAAAAGAGGCCTACATCAAAATAAAGATGAACAGTTTCACTTCCTACGAGATGGTGGATAAACTGTACGAAGCAAGTAGGGCAGGGGTTAAGATCCAATTGATCGTTCGTGGAATCTGTTGTTTGGTTCCCGGCGTAAAGGGAATGAGCGAGAACATTGAGGCCATCAGTATTGTCGATAAATTCTTGGAGCATACCAGGCTGTTCGTGTTCGCCAATGCAGGAAATCCAAAAGTCTATATCTCCTCTGCGGATTGGATGACCCGAAACCTCGATTATAGGGTTGAGGTTGGTTGCCCCATCTATGATGAGGATATCAAGCAGGAACTGATGGATACTTTTGAAATTTGCTGGCGCGATAACCTTAAAGCGAGGGTTTTTTCCGAGAAACAGGACAACGCTTACAGAAAGGCCAAAACGCCTAAACACCGTTCGCAGTTTGAAACGTACGATTACTACGTAAAGAAGTTAAAGGAGAAGTAAATGCCTCCTAACTTTACCCATGTACCTTTTCTGTTTTGCTGAGGTTTTTCATGATATCCGCTTCGTATTCCAACAGTGCCTGCCATTTTGCATCCACCTCTTTTCGGTCCCCATATTTGCGGGCGAATTTTAGGAACATCGTATAATGCCCCGCTTCGCTGATCATGAGTTTATGATAGAAATCGGCCAATTTTTTATCTGGAAGTTCTTCGGATAAAAGTCGAAAGCGCTCGCAGCTTCGGGCCTCAATTAACGCTGCATATAAAAGTCGGTGCACCAATTGGGTGGTTCTGCTTCCGCCCTTGGGAAAAAATTTAAGCAGTTCCAAAACATATTCGTCCTTTCGGTCCCTGCCCAATTTTTGACCACGTTCCAAAATCAGGTCGTGCACCATTTTAAAATGCCCCATTTCCTCACGGGACAATGCCACCATTTCCTCAACCAATTCCGTGTATTCTGGAAATGAGACAATCAGGGAGATGGCCGTACTGGCGGCCTTTTGTTCGCAATAGGCATGGTCCGTCAAGATTTCATCGATATTCTTTTCCACAATATTTACCCATCTTGGATCGGTGGGTAATTTTAAACCTAACATCATTTTAACGCTTATTTACCTTGTTTACGATGTAAAAATAAGGCTTTGTGGGTTTTAATAATTATTTTTGGGAGGAGAGAAATTAGAATACACGACAATGCAGGTAAGCGAACGGATAAAGGAAGCGCTAGGAGTCCAAGCGGATTCAGGTTCAATGCAATGGCTGACGGAAAAAACCCAAAAACTGGAATCGGATAAATCCGTACGGGACCTGTTCATGACGTACAGCCTCTTGGCTTCAAAATTTGACAAGAGCACTACATTCAAGGTAGCAAATGCCGATGAAGGAACACTCGAATTTTTAACCTCCCGAGATGCAAACTTGTTGGAGGTAGCCAGAATTTACCTGCTTATCAAGGTTTTGGAAATCGACACCGAATTTTATGGGCCCAAAGTGGCCAATATCATCCAGGTGGCCGATATAACGGAACTGGAGACCTTCTTAAAGTTTCTGGACCTATTGCCAAACCCGAAAATGTTCCTATTTACGGCCGTAGAAGCCTTGAGAACGAACATATCCGTCATTTTTGATGCCATTACGTTGAACAATCCATATCCCGCCAAATACTTCAACGACCAGCAGTGGAACCAGATGTATCTAAAAGCTGCGTTTATGGAGCGAGATCTCTCGAAAATACCATCGGTAGCGGAACGTGCCAACGTGGATTTGGCAAGGATCATATCGGATTATGCCCACGAGCGGTGGGCTGCCTCACGAAAAATAGACCCTATGTTCTGGAGGCCTGTTTCTGGCTTTATGAATCCGGTGTTGCTTCAGGATATGGAACATTTGATGGGGAGCGATGATGCCGTGGAGAATAAAGCCGGGGCTTTGTGCTGTTATCATGCCGGCACTACCGAAGCCATGGAAATTTTGAATCGTAGACCCGACTTGAAACAGCAGATAGCAGTAGGAAAACTAACTTGGAATAACTTAAAGAATTAACAGAATATGCAGAATAATTTAATGATAATCGACCCACACGTACACATGACTTCCAGAACAACGGATGACTATGAGGCCATGCAGCAGGCGGGTGTGGTAGCCATAATTGAACCCTCTTTTTGGTTGGGTCAACCCAGAACGCAGGTCGGGTCCTTTCAGGACTATTTCAGTAGCCTGGTAGGCTGGGAACCCTTCAGGGCCAGCCAGTTTGGGATTAAGCACTATTGTACCATCGGACTAAATTCAAAAGAAGCCAATAATGAGGCCTTGGCAGAACAAGTGGTGGAACTTCTGCCGTTGTATTTGCATAAGGAGAATGTGGTCGCCATTGGAGAGATAGGGTATGATGATCAAACTCCCGCAGAGGACAAATATTTTAGGATGCAATTGGAACTGGCAAAGGAATTGGATATGACCGTACAGGTGCATACACCGCATCGGGACAAAAAAGCGGGCACCATCAAGAGTATGGAAGTATGTCTGGAACACGGGTTGGACCCCGCCAATGTAATTATTGACCATAATAATGAAGAAACTGTAAAGGAGGTTTTGGATAGGGGATTTATCGCCGCATTTACCATTTATCCCAAGACAAAAATGGGCAACGAGCGTATGGTTGAGGTGGTTCGAAAGTTTGGTAGCGATAATATCATAGTTGACAGCTCCGCGGATTGGGGTGTAAGTGATCCGTTGGCCGTGCCAAAAACTGCTTCCTTAATGCTTAAAAGGGGGATTTCACGTGAAGATGTAGTGAAGACCTGTTACCAAAACGCCTTGGATGCGTTTAGCAAAAATGGACGCATGAAGGAGGAACACTGGTTAAAGCCAAAAGGCATCGACCAATCACAACTTTTTAATGATAATAGCGTTTTAAGAGGGCAGACACCTCGGATAGATTCCGAACAAATCTCTTAGAATGATGAAAAAAATCATGGGTTTTGCCAGACTGGCAAGGCCTGCCAATTTACCTACGGCGGCAGCGGATATCTTTGCCGGTATAAGTTTGGCACTTTTTTCTTCCGGTATAGCAATTCCTGATTTTTTTTCGGCGAACGGGACTGCTTTTCTTTCCCTGGTTTTTGCATCGGTGTTTTTGTACGCCGGAGGTGTGGTTTTCAACGATGTCTTCGATGCCAAATTGGATGCCGTTGAGCGTCCGGAAAGGCCTATTCCCAGCGGACTCATACCTAAAAACCAGGCTGCCCTATGGGGGGTGTTTTTATTTTTCATCGGGCTTTACTTGGCATTTTCGGTGCATCAGGTAAGTGGCAGTATTGCAGGTATTTTGATATTTTCAATTCTTGTCTACGATGCCTTGGCCAAAAAGCATTCCTTTTTTGGGCCCTTGGTCATGGGAATTTGCAGGGGATTGAACCTATTGTTGGGGATGTCCATCTTGGGACAGTTGGAGGTATGGTGGGTTTCCGTGGTACCCATGATCTATATTTTCGCCATCACGCTGATCAGTAGGGGCGAGGTCCATGGCGATAACAAAAACCATATTGCGATCGCCGGTTTTTTATATATTTTGGTACTGGCTTTTATTGCGATTACCATTACTTTGAATACCGATACAATACTTATTTCCCTACCTTTTATTGTCCTATTTGGGTTTTTGGTGATTAGGCCTTTATTAAGAGCCTACAGGGAAAACTCCCCAAGGAATATTAAAAAGGCGGTCATGGCCGGGGTTTTGTCCCTCATTGTTATGGATGCCTGTTGGGTAGCCGGTTTTAGCCACTGGTATGTGGGACTGCTGGTTTTATTACTTTTGCCTTTATCTTTGTTACTTTCAAGAATTTTTGCCGTTACCTAGTGCTATGGAATTAAAACCTATCAAGCAGTCGTTTTCAGTTCAATATGAGTACCAACTCCACTTTACAAAGGATTTGTTTCATGTTGATAACCCGCTGTTTGTCAATATTATAAAAGGGTACAAGGACTACGAGCCTGTAAAGTTGTTTTTTGTAGTCGACAAAGGAGTGGCGGACAGCCATTCAAATCTCTTGAACAATATTTCCGCCTATTGCAGTTTGTATTCCGGGAACCTGATCTGTACCGATACTTTGGTGATCGACGGAGGCGAACAGTCCAAAAATCATGCAGAATATATTGACCTTGTGCTGAAAGGGATTAATGAAAATGCTATCTGCAGGCACTCCTTTGTGGTGGTGATCGGAGGCGGTGCGGTAATCGATATGGTGGGCTATGCTGCGGCCATTGCCCATAGGGGGGTAAAATTGATTCGGATTCCAACTACGGTGCTCTCTCAGAACGATTCCGCCGTAGGCGTAAAGAACAGTGTGAACATATTTAAGAAGAAAAATTTTCTGGGGACATTCGCTCCGCCTTATGCCATTATCAACGATAGTGATTTCTTGGCAACCTTGGAGCAGCGGGATTGGATAGCCGGAATCGCCGAGGCCATAAAAGTTGCCTTGATCAAGGACGAGGAATTCTTCGGATTTATTGCAAAGCATGCCATTGACCTTAAGGAAGGGCATTTGGAACCTATGCTATATGTAATTTATAAATGTGCAGAAATGCACATGCAACACATTTCACAGGGAGGTGACCCCTTTGAGTCCGGTTCCTCCAGGCCGCTGGATTTTGGTCATTGGGCGGCCCATAAATTGGAGTTTATGACCAATTACGAGTTAAGACATGGCGAGGCCGTAGCTAAGGGAATTGCATTGGACGTTACTTATGCACAGTTGATCGGGTTGATTTCCGAGGAAGAATTGAGGATTATTCTTGATGTTATGAAGGAAATAGGTTTCGATTTATCCTTGCCACTGCATTCTGAAAAGGAAGTGGACCAGCTTTTGGCAGGTATCGAGGAGTTTAGGGAACATTTGGGCGGTAGATTGACCATCACATTAATTTCAGGATTGGGAAAGAAACATGATGTCCATGAAATTGACAGGTCGATAATGAAACGGTCCATTGAGCAGCTTAATCATCAGATGGCCCTTAAATAGCGAATCCCCTTATGTTTATAAAAAACAAATACCACCTTTCTTATTGTACGAACATACATCCCGGTCAGGATTGGGAAAGCACCTTCTCCAGTATAAAGGAACATGTTCCAGGTATTAAGAAGTCGGTTTCACCGGATAGCCCCTTTGGTCTTGGTTTACGACTTTCAAACAAGGCGAGCGAGGAACTAGCTTTGGGAAACCATATGACGGAATTCTTGAATTGGTTGCAGCAGGAGGATGTGTATATTTTCACCATGAACGGGTTTCCCTATGGAAATTTTCACAATGAACGTGTAAAGGACGATGTCCACACGCCGGATTGGACCACCAAGGAACGTTTGACATATACCCAACGATTGTTTGAACAATTGGCGGCATTGCTTCCAAAAGGAATCAATGGCGGAATATCCACATCGCCAATTAGTTATAAGCATTGGTTTGCTTCGGAAATGGAAAAGGATACCGCTCTTAAAAAAGGAGCCGAGCACATGGTCCAAATCGCAATTCAACTCTTTGAACTGGAACAAAGGACAGGTACCTATCTCCATTTGGACATTGAACCGGAACCTGATGGATTTTTGGAAAATACGGAGGAGGTCCTTTCATTTTATTCGGACTATCTAATTCCCATCGCGCAACAGGAATTATCCAGGACGTTGGATAAAAACGCTTACCAATTGGAAGAATTGGTAAAACGATATATTACCATTTGTTATGACATTTGCCATTTTTCCCTGGCGTATGAGCATCCCAGTGAAACCTTTGCCAAGTTTAAGGAAGCGGGTATCCAAGTTGGGAAAATCCAGGTGAGTGCCGCACTGAAGATTCTGTTCACAGGAAAGAATCGGGAGGAGGTATGGAAGGTTCTGGAAAAATTCAACGAACCGGTCTATTTGCATCAGGTAACTGAAAAAATAGGGGAGCGGGTAAAAACCTATAACGATCTGCCTATCGTATTGGAGGCAAAAAAGGAGGTGGACGAACTACGGGCCCACTATCATGTGCCTATCTTTTTGGAGCGATTTGGGGCGTTGGACTCTACCCAAGATCAGATTTTGGATACCTTAGATTATTTAAAAAAGGATTCATTGACGGAACATTTGGAAATAGAAACCTATACGTGGGATGTACTGCCGGAAGGGTTAAAGGAAAATCTTTCCCATTCCATCGTCCGTGAAATAGAATGGTTAAAAGCGCACATATAACATGCAAAAGACAGTTGTCATCAATGTTGTTGGACTGACCAAACGCCTTATAGGTGAGCATACACCCTTCATAAAAACGTTTTTGGAAAATGGTGGACATACGTTTATAAAACCCATGTTGCCAGCCGTAACCTGTTCCGTTCAGTCAACGTATGTAACAGGAAAATGGCCATCGGAACACGGTATCGTGGGAAACGGTTGGTATTTTAAGGACGAGTTGGAAGTAAAATTTTGGCGACAATCCAATAGGTTGGTGCAACAACCCAAAATTTGGGATGCGTTAAAGCAAAAGGATACTTCCTTTACGTGTGCCAATCATTTTTGGTGGTACAATATGTATTCCAATGTGGATTATAGCATCACACCAAGGCCCAATTATTTGGCGGACGGACGTAAAATCCCCGATATTTATTCCTATCCGGCTGAATTGCGAGATGAGCTTCAAAAGGAATTTGGTACATTTCCGCTGTTCGAGTTTTGGGGACCTCGCACGACCATTAACTCCTCCCAATGGATTGCGAACGGCGCCATAAAAACCGATGAAAAATACGATCCCACCTTGACCCTGATCTATCTTCCGCATTTGGATTATAACTTGCAGCGTCATGGTTTGGATTTCGGCAAAATTTCAAAGGATTTAAATGAAATCGATGGAGTGGTCGAACAATTGGTACATCATTACGAAAAACTGGGTGCCCACATTATATTATTGTCTGAATACGGAATTACCAATGTAAAAAACCCCATTCACCTAAACCGAGTTTTGAGACGTGAAGGCTTTGTAAATGTGAGAATAGAGAGGGGCTTGGAACTATTGGATGCCGGCGCCAGTGAAGCCTTTGCCGTGGCGGACCATCAAGTCGCCCATATTTATGTAAAGGATAAAAACAAATTGGAAACTATCAAAAACTTGATCGCCAAAGTTCCCGGTGTTGAAAGGGTACTGTCAAAAGAAGAAATTGCTGTCGAGCATTTAAACCACGAACGATGTGGTGATTTGGTTGCCGTTGCGGATGCCAACTCCTGGTTTACTTATTATTTTTGGTTGGATGATGCCGTAGCTCCGGATTATGCCAGAATGGTGGATATCCATAAAAAACCCGGGTACGACCCTGTAGAAATGATGACGGACCCCAAGGATAAACTTGTTATGGTAAAAGTGGCTTGGAAACTTTTGAAAAAGAAATTGGGATTTAGAACCGTTTTGGATATCATTCCCTTGGACGCCTCCCTGATCAAAGGCTCCCATGGCAGGCTCCCTGAGGATAAGGAGGATTACCCCATATTTATAACCAATCGGGCAACTAAAATTGATACCCATGAAGTAGCGGCCGTAGAGGTCTATGACCTAATTAAAAACCATGTAGTAAGCTGATTTATTTGTAATGAATTTATTTTTTAAGACGATAGGATATGTATTTGCGATACTTTTTGCGGTAGGTGCCATTGTCCAATTTAATGACCCTGATTCTTTCCTTTGGATTTTGATTTATGCGGTGGCGGCTATCATATCCGTACTTTTTTCCCTCAACCGATTGAGAGCCGTGGTTCCATTGGTATTGGGAACAGCTTGTTTTATAGGCTTTATGTATCTATACCCGACCGATTTCCAAGGTTTTGGATTGGAGGACGGTCCCATTGAAACCGTTGAATTGGGCCGTGAAGCCTTTGGATTGTTGATAATTGCCCTGGTGATGTTCTTCTATACCGTGAGGTTACGAAGGATGTTAAAGATCTAGGTCAAACTCTTTTCTCAATAGGTCGATTGCTGGATTTTTCTCCCGTAGTTTCTCGTATTTTTCCTCAGGTGTAAAGGCGAATTTCTTGGCACTGGATTCATTTACCTTTATAATCAATTGGATGAAGTGATTGTTAAGTTTGGTTCTCAGGTAGCCCATGAGCTCAAAACTTTCACGCTCTATTTCCTTCTTCATCGTACCGTTGGGAAGCTCAATATGTATGGTAAAGTCCTTTCCAAGTTTGGGAACGTCCGTATTTAGATTGGATGCCAGAATCTTTTGCCCTTTTTTGTCTATTTGTTCCGTAAAATCGGACCAATGTCTTTGTAGATCGGCCTCGGTAAAATCATCCTTGGGTAAATCCTCCTCATCGATGACCACTTCAATTTTGTTGAGTTCGTGCTCCTTCTTGGCCTTTAAACTGGATAGCGATAATCCAGAAACTCTTTTTTTAGAGGGATTAATTTGGATTTTTTGCGATACCGGTTCTTGAACAGCTTGCGTTACATCGGTTTCAACCTCTTTTATTTCTTCTTTAATGGTATCATATAAGGTGGGCCGATTTTCTTTTTCATCCGATACATTTTCTAAAGGTAAGGATGGGGATTCTTCCTTTTTGCCTGCGATATTGGTGGAGACAGAAACGGCTATCGGTTTTCTTTCTTCCGGATTTCTTTGGAAATTTTTGTAAAACTCGGCCGGTGCGATAAAATCGATTGTCCTGTTTTGAAGGGCTAGGGATTCAGGATTTTTTTTTTCTCCATCAAAGTCGATGGAGGCCAATTTCATTAAAGTTAGTTCTACGAGAAGTCGCTGATTTTTGCTCGACTTATATTTTAGGTCGCAGTCATTGGCAATATCAAGTCCCTGTAAGAGAAAACCTGGGGAGGCCTTCTTGGATTGTTCCCGGTATTTTTCTTGGGCGTTCTCTCCAACTTCCAAAAGTGAAATGGTATCCTTATGTTGACACACCATTAAATCCCTAAAGTGGGAGGCAAGACCGGCTATGAAATGGTGACCGTCAAAGCCCAGGGAAAGTGTCTTATTGAATAGAATCAATACGCGGGGAATATCATGGTCCAGGATGAGGTCCGTCGCTTCAAAATAAGTGTCGTAGTCCAGCACGTTCAGGTTTTCCGTCACCGCTTTCCTGGTGAGTTCCTTACCGGAAAAACTAACGACCCTGTCAAAAATGGAGAGGGCATCCCGCATGGCACCGTCCGCCTTTTGTGCAATGATATGTAGGGCGTCTTCCTCAGCTTCTATTCCTTGGTTTTCCGCAATGTATTTTAAATACTCTGCGGCATCGTTTACCGTAATTCTTTTAAAATCAAATATTTGACATCTGGAAAGTATGGTAGGTATTATTTTATGCTTCTCCGTGGTGGCAAGTATAAAAATGGCATGCTTTGGCGGTTCTTCCAAGGTCTTCAAAAAGGCATTGAAAGCCGATTGGGAAAGCATATGGACCTCGTCGATGATATAAACTTTATACTTTCCAACCTGGGGCGGGATACGCACTTGATCGATTAGGTTTCTAATATCATCCACGGAGTTGTTGGAAGCTGCATCCAGTTCAAAAATATTGAATGCAAAATCCTCATCTTCGCGTTCGCTGCCATCAGAATTTATCTGTTTGGCCAAAATACGGGCGCACGTCGTTTTTCCTACGCCCCTTGGACCACAGAATAAAAGGGCCTGTGCCAAGTGATTGTTGTCTATGGCATTCTGGAGCGTATTTGTAATAGCCTGCTGCCCCACAACATCCTTAAAGGTCTGGGGTCTGTACTTGCGGGCAGAAACTATGAACGGTTCCAAAATATAGACAAGTTTGTATGCTTACAAATATAGAAATAGCGGTTTATTTGATGGTGGATTTACATCGTAGATCATCTTTAGTTATCAACAATTGGAGTACATTTGCGCTGAGCAGGCCACCTTATCGCTCCCGATTTATATCGGGGGAGGAAAGTCCGGACACCATAGTGCGGTATAGCGGGTAACGCCCGTCCGCCGTAAGGCGAGGACCAGTGCAACAGAAAGCAAGTACAGTTAGGCTGTAGTGAAATCAGGTAAACTCTATACGGTGAAACGTCATGTAAATCGGTGTTTGAGGGCTGCACGCTCGAGCCGAAGGGTAGGCGGTTGGAACCATGGGGTAACCCATGGTCTAGATAAATGATAAGGTTTCGTTCAACGAAAACAGAATCCGGCTTATGGCCTGCTTTTTTTAGAATTTGCGTTCCACCAGATTTACAGGTTCAAGATTCTCATCGATGGATATTTCAAAATCGATGACGCCCAATACCAATTCCTCCGTAGTGATGACCTCTACCTTCCATTGGCCCGGCCAAATATTGTTTTTATAAGTATAGCCTCTGAAACCATCGTCCCTACCGCCTTTTATCTCATACCCGATATCCTCTACCAGTTCCCACTCCAAAGATTCTTCATTGAACCATTTCCATCGGTGTAGGATGGATTTTTCCAAATCCGTCGGGGCGAAAACGGAAGAAAAAATATACACGTTTTCGTTCGGCTTAAAGCTAAATTTTGTCCTATGGTCCCGCCAAAAAATGAATGTGTCGTTTTTCTCGTAGGCAACGGTATAGGTATCCCCTTTTTTTTCAACATAATGGGCTACAATACCTTCATCGAGTGCAAGGGGGACAGGTGGAATTAATCTAAAATAATAAAACAGGTTTATGAAGGCGTATATGGATATAATGAGTGAAAGCAACTTGCCTATATGTATTTCCCTTTGTGTGCTGGGGCTCATAACATAGATCAAAATTATCAAGGCTAGGGTACAGCCAAGACTTATGAATCCAGAAATAAAGAATACTTGGGGACTCATTTTTGTTGTAACTACCGGAATCATGAAGGCGAAGAAAGTAAAGCTCAGGAAAAAGTAGACGCTGAACTGTAAGTATTTGTTGGATATCCTTTGTTTTAGAAATTCATTGGCAACCAATAGGACCATGAGGATCAAAAAGAATGAAACGGTCTTTGAAAGGGATACGCTCCTTGAAAAATAAATCACATAGGCACTTGATAATGCCCCAAAGAAAAACTGGATGGCCAATGGGAAGTATTCCTCAAAACGTTCCAAAAAGGTATTATTCCAAGTGCCATCATCGGCTAAATTATAGAGATATAAAGTAATACTAAGGTTGGTCATGTGAAGGCATAGCATTACCAAATCGTAGGTACGGTCTATGCGTCCAAGGGTAAGCACATCAAATAGGAACCCTCCTATAAAAAACAGTAAAGGGGCATACTTTCCATGCTTACGGATAAATCTCCGAAATTTACTATTACGATACCGTACCAGGAACCTTTTCATGGGTATTTTGAAAACTTAAATATAGGCCGATTCGTAATTCCTTTTAGGCTCAGAAAATATGTATTTTGGCTTGCTTCATGTGTTTCTTCAATTCTAGGTTTTGAAGAAACTAAATACACTGTTGCCATATTTCCTTGAATTATCAAAATGGGGAATTGATTCCAAATTGGTCTGTTTTGAATGCTCGATAACAAGTACGCCATCTTCCAACAAGAGTTCGTTTTCAAAGATTAAAGGGGGAAGTTTTTGGAATTCACCAAGTTCCATATCGTAAAATGGGTCGGCAAAAATGACATCGAATTTCTCCGTATTGCGACTAAGGAAGGAAAAGACATCACTCTTAACGGTTTTGATATCCATTTCAAGTTCGTTGGCTATTTTTGAGATGTAATTGATACAACCGGAGTGCATGTCCACGGCCAGAATATCGTCTACGCCCCGTGAGGCAAATTCAAAACTAATGTTGCCCGTTCCCGCAAATAGGTCCAGCACTTTAAGGTCTGGAAAATAGTATCGGTTGTTTAGGATGTTAAATAGCCCTTCCTTGGCCATGTCCTTGGTAGGTCTGACCGGTAGGTTTTTTGGTGCCAATAACTGCCTGCCTTTATGTTTCCCTGAGATTATTCGCATTATAGGGTGCTGATAACGGTAAAGTCTATGGACGAAGTTTCCGGTATTCCCAAATTCAAATGATTGGGCGAGGAGGGCGCAAATATGGTCAAATCATTTATATAGGAGTAACACAATTGAAATATTTCATCGTCCTCTTCAATAGTACCGAAAAATCTGACCGCCGTGGTTTCCATGTCCAAATCCAATTGCTCCAGCACAAAAAGGAGATAGTAGGCAAAATCCTCCTTGGTCTGGTAAGGGAAACTATTATAGAAGCTTAGACTTTTTTGTTTTAAAACGGTAATATCCATTTGTCTTTGACCCACATGGACATAACAGACACTCTCTCCTTGATTGCCATAGTTATCCAATAAGGATTGGATCAGTACGGAACCATTGTGCAGAAATGTAAACTCGCCAAAAAGCTCGTAGATATAGTTGTTTACATTCGTAAAGGGAACATAAATATTGACAATATCAAAACCCTCCAACATGTCAAAGGCAAGCGCATCCGTAGCCAATAATTTGGTATTGAACTTCAGGTATTCTGAAAGGGATTCTTCATTAAAAAGGGGCTTCGGTACCAATGAAAACAGCATATTGGAATGAACAACGACTACCTCATCGAATTGTTTGCCCGTCAATGTATGCTTTCCCAAAAGTGTTTTTACCTCCTTAAGTAATGCTTCGGGGTGCTGTTCTTCGGAAAATAAAATACTATCGGATAATAGTACCCTGTGCGAAACAGTATCCGCAATACAAAAAGAAAGTCCATTCAAGCTCACTTGAATGGACAATTTCTTAAAGTTTTTATCTGCTATGTCAATATCCTTATTGATCGCCTTTTTTGTCATAGATAGGAGGCCAGTTTCCACTGGTACTAACTTCTGTCAAGGAACCCACCTTTATTTCGGATCCACTCACTTCTTCCACACTCATTAAAGAATTCTCCTTTGCCAATAAATCCTTTGGTTGGTCATATAAAACAACACTTTTGGCAACTTTCACTTCATATACAGGTGCCCTATAACCACTCTTTTCGATAATATCAGCTTTCATTGTGAATGTTTCGCCATTTGGAGCAGTAGGTACGGTTGCTAAATCCTTATACCTTGTGTCACTTTTGAAGAGTGAATCCTTAACAGAAACAAAGTCTAAAGTATCCACAATAACAGTATCTTGCTGAAGGTCAATTTGATACGTTTTATCGTATCGCATGAAAGAAGAATCCCTTTGCTGTGTTATCACATAACTACCAGTGTCTATGAATTTAATCAAGCTAGGGAAATCGTTGGCATACTTACCATTGGCACTTTTATAGGCTTCCTGAGAATTTTTAATATCTTTTAGTTTCGCTATAACTTTGCCAAAACGTTCAACTTTAACCTCGTTAAACTCGATTGGCCCTGTTACCGATTTGTAAATCAAATAGCCTAAACCGATACATGCAATCCAAAGTACAATCTGTATTATGGTCTTCATTTCTTAAGTGTTAATTTAATTTAGTGGTTGTCACAAATCTACAATTTTTTTTTAATCGCAAAAGTTTTTGCCCTAAAAATCCTTTTATATTTGGGGCTCCATGAAGTTACAGACACCTGCTATTTTTTTTAAAGAGTTGGAAACCAAGTTTCCACATGAGCCGACCCTAAAACAACGAATAGCCCTTGAAAAACTGTCCAACTTTATCCTTTCCAAAAAGAAGGACGAGGTTTTTGTTTTAAAGGGTTTTGCAGGTACAGGAAAGACTACTTTGGTTGGTACCTTGGTTAATAGCCTATGGAAGACCGGGATGAAATCGGTTTTGATGGCACCCACGGGCAGGGCGGCCAAGGTCATGTCCAATTACTCGAAAACGCAGGCATTTACCATCCATCGAAAGATATACTTCCCTAAAAAGCAAAGTGGGGGCGGGGTTCAATTTGTGATGGCACCCAATAAACATCGGGACACCATATTTATAGTGGATGAAGCTTCCATGATTCCTGATACCCCGGCAGATTCCAAATTGTTCGAAAATGGTTCCTTATTGGATGATCTGCTCATGTTCGTATATTCCGGTCATAACTGCAAATTACTTTTGATTGGTGATACCGCCCAATTACCGCCCGTCCACTTGGAATTGAGCCCGGCCTTGGACGAGGACAAACTTGCCCTAAATTATAATAAGGAAATAGTTCGCTTGGAATTGGATGAAGTTGTGAGGCAAGCCGAAGATTCAGGAATCTTGGAGAACGCCACCATACTAAGGGAGCAGTTGAATGGAAGTTATTTTGACAGCTTTCAGTTTGATGTGGGCCCGTATTCCGATATTGTCCGATTGATAGACGGGCATGACATTCAGGAAGCCATTGACGAATCCTATTCAAAAAACGGAAAAGAAGAAACGGCGATTATCGTACGTTCCAATAAAAGGGCGAACCTGTATAATCTCAATATTAGGGAGCGAATCCTGTTCTTGGAGCACGAGTTGGCAGCGGGTGATTTTATGATGGTCGTAAAAAACAACTATTTCTGGCTAAAGCCCAATTCTGAGGCGGGCTTCATCGCCAATGGTGATATCATAGAGGTATTGGAAATTTTTGCCTTCAAGGATCTTTATGGATTCAAATTTGCGGAAGTCAAGGTTCAAATGGTCGATTACCCCAATATGAAACCTTTTGAGACAGTTTTACTGTTGGATACCATAAAGGCGGAATCCCCGTCCCTTTCCTATGAGGATGGCAATAGGCTATATCAAGAAGTGATGAAGGATTATGCCCATGAGAAATCCAAGTACAAGAAGTTTCTCGGCGTAAAGAACAACAAATATTTCAATGGACTTCAGGTAAAATTCTCATATGCGATTACCTGCCATAAGTCCCAAGGAGGGCAATGGAACACCGTATTTGTGGAGCAGCCCTATCTGCCAAACGGTCCGGACAAAGAATACCTAAGGTGGCTGTATACCGCCGTAACCAGGGCCAAGGAAAAGCTATACCTTATCGGCTTTAAAAGTGATTTTTTTCTTGAATAGGAAACCGTTACTTTAGTATTGGAATATAATAGACCGAAGATTTTCAAAGTCCAGTTTAAGAAAGAAACAAAATGACATCAGAAACCATCATCAGTATTTTTCTCGGTATTGGGCTCGCCGCTTCCGTTGGTTTCCGGGTATTTTTGCCATTGTTCGCTTTGAGTTTGGCCGCTTATTTTAATGTGTGGGAATTGAACGATAACTGGCAATGGATCGGAAGTTTGGCCGCCTTGATTACCCTGGGAGTAGCTACCGTGGTGGAGATATTCGCCTATTTTATTCCTTGGGTGGACAATTTATTGGATAGTTTTGCAGTGCCCTTGGCTGCGATCGCGGGTACGGCCGTAATGGTCTCCACGGTGGCCGATTTAGACCCCGTGGTAACGTGGTCGTTGGCCATTATTGCCGGCGGGGGAACGGCTACTGCCATCAGGGGGGCGGGCGCCACGGGCAGGTTGGCATCCTCTACGACAACGGGAGGCCTGGCCAATCCCATTTTGGCGACCGTGGAAACGGGAACCGCTACGGTGGTGAGTATCGCATCCATATTCGCCCCCATTTTGGCCGCGGTACTGGTCATCATCATTTTAATAGTAATTTTTAGAATTTATAGAAGTCTAAGGCCCAAGGCAAAAACATAAAAAGGTGAAGATAATTGCAATGATTCCGGCACGCTATGCGGCCTCAAGGTTTCCGGCAAAACTGATGCAGGATCTATCGGGCAAGCCCGTCATAGTAAGGACCTATCAAGCGGCGGTGAACACGGGACTTTTTGATGCCGTGTATGTGGTAACGGATAGCGATATCATTTATCAAACGATTCTAGCCGAAGGCGGGAATGTACTCATGAGCAAAAAGGAGCATGAATGTGGCAGTGACAGGATTGCTGAGGCGGTCACGGATATGGACGTTGATATCATCGTAAATGTACAAGGTGATGAGCCTTTTACGGATCGGGAGAGCCTACACGGTGTCCTTGAGGTATTCAAGCAGGATTTTGAAAAGGAAATCGATTTGGCATCCTTAATGGTCAGGATAACGGATGAAGAGGAAATCAAAAACCCCAACACGGTAAAGGTGATTGTGGACAATAGAAATTTTGCCCTCTATTTTTCCAGGTCACCCATCCCGTATCCACGGGCCAAAGGCGATTACACACGGTATTATAAGCACAAAGGAATCTACGCCTTTCGTAAAAGCGCCTTGATGGATTTTCAACGATTGCCCATGTTGCCATTGGAAGCCACTGAGAAAATAGAGGCTATACGCTATTTGGAATACGGAAAAAAAATAAAAATGGTAGAGACTACCGTAACCGGTATCGAGATAGATACCCCGGAGGACTTGGAAAGGGCAAAGGCGGCATGGAAATAAATTTTAAGGACATACAGGTCATAGGTTTTGACGCGGACGATACCCTTTGGGTGAACGAAACCTATTTCCGCGAGGCGGAGGAAGCCTTTGCGGACCTTTTGGAAACCTATGAGACCAAGAACAAGATAGACCAAGAGCTCTTTAAGATGGAAATCAAGAACTTGGATTTGTACGGATACGGTATAAAAGGCTTCATGTTGTCCATGATTGAGTCGGCCTTGGAACTGTCCAATAATGAGGTAACGCAAGAAACACTTTCTAAAATTCTGGATTTGGGCAAAAGTATGATTTCGCATCCGGTGGAAATATTAGATGGTGTGGTGGAAGTGCTGAAAAAACTACAAGGTAAATACAGGTTGATCGTATTGACTAAGGGCGACCTCTTAGATCAGGAAAGAAAGTTGGAACGCTCCAACCTATCGGAATACTTTCATCATGTTGAGGTGTTGAGCGATAAGAAAGAGAAAAACTATCAGGACCTTTTGGACCACTTGGAAATCGATGTGAAGAATTTTTTGATGATCGGAAATTCCTTAAAATCAGATGTTCTACCGCTTGTGAATATCGGTGCAAAGGCGGTTCACGTGCCCTTCCATACCACATGGCAGCATGAAGAGGTGGCGGAGCCCAGGGAAAAAAAAGGATATATAACGGTATCGAAACTTACGGATGTTTTGAATTACCTTTAAATAGAACGGATGGAGACAAGCAAGGAAATGGAAATGAAAAATATACCTACAAGGGCATCCCAAAAGTTTCGAAACTTTCCCATGGTACCCAGAGTGGTCTTTGGAAATGGCAGTTTTGACCAATTGGGGGATATTTTGTTACCGAAACGCAAAAATTCGGACGCGCCCATTATTTTCTTGGTGGACGATGTATTTGAGGATTCCGATCTGCATGCCAGGATACCCCGGATTTTTTCGGACCAAATTATTTTTATTTCTGCCGATGAGGAACCCAAGACCCAGCAAGTAGATACCTTGGTGAAGCAAATCAAGGAATCCTTTCAGGAAATGCCGTCCGGGATTGTGGGTATTGGCGGAGGTACTTTACTTGATCTTGCCAAGGCCGTAGCCATACTGCTGAACAATTCTGGAAGTGCGGCCGATTATCAGGGTTGGGATTTGGTACATAGGGAATCGGTCTACCATGTCGGAATCCCTACCATCAGCGGTACCGGGGCCGAAGTCTCCCGAACCACGGTGCTTTTGGGACCTGAAAAAAAGTTGGGCATCAATTCGGATTACACCACTTTTGACCAAGTGATCTTAGATCCGGAGCTTACCAAAGGAGTACCCAAGGAACAATGGTTCTACACGGGTATGGATTGTTTTATCCATTGTATAGAAAGCCTGAACGGGACCTATTTGAATGCCTTCAGCCAGAGTTATGGGGAAAAGGCGTTGGACCTCTGCAAGGAAGTCTTTTTGGACGATATTGCCGAGGAAGAATCCCGAAACAAGTTGATGATGGCGTCATGGCATGGGGGTATGAGCATTGCCTATTCGCAGGTAGGCGTGGCGCATGCCATGAGTTACGGCTTGGGGTATCAATTGGGCATCAAACACGGTTTGGGCAATTGTTTGGTGTTTCAGTACTTGGAGGAATTTTATCCGGAGGGGGTGTCAATATTCAACGAGATGCGAAAAAAACACCAAATCGATCTTCCAAAAGGTGTTTGTGCCGGTTTGACCGAAAATGACTTGGATGCAATGATATCCATCGCCATGGGAATGGAACCCTTGTGGGAAAATGCCTTGGGGCCAAATTGGAAATCGGTCATTACTCCGGCCAAATTGAAATCCATCTATAGAAAAATATAGGAAATCCTTCCCAAACCCAGATGCAGAGACTTTCGCGTTTTATTTACTTCAAGCTTTTAGGTTGGAAAATGACAGGTACGTTTCCTTCCCATTTGGATAAGTTTGTCATAATCGTCGTGCCCCACACCAGTTGGTGGGATTTTCTCTTGGGGCTATTGGTGAGAAAAATATTGAATGAGGAAATCAACTACATTGGTAAGAAAAGCCTTTTTGATTCCCCGTTTGGCTGGTTTTTTCGTTGGACGGGCGGTGCTCCTATAGACCGAAGCAAAAGTAACGACACCGTTAGTGCCATTGTACGGATTTTTGAAAACAGGGATAAATTCAGATTGGCCCTCTCCCCGGAAGGTACGCGCAGAAAAGTGGATAAATGGAAAACGGGCTTTTACCACATTGCCAAACAGGCCAATGTTCCCATTGTAATGGTCGCCTTTGATTATGGAAAAAAGGAGGTGAAGTTTTCCAAGCCTCAAATACCTACCGAAAATCAATCAGCTGATTTGGAAAAATATGAGTCCTTTTTTATGGGTGTGAGGGGGAAGCATTCATAATTAATTTGTTATAAATAACTTATCAAGTTATTTTTTTACTTAGAAAAACGAAAATTTTTTAAATCTACTTGTTTACTTTATTTATGTTGTTAAATAAACATAGATTTATGTATTTTCTTGCATTTCATCCATTATTTTGTACCGTTCATCCCATAAGGGACTATTTAGGTTCACAAACCTTTAACTTTCATTAACATAATTATTAGCTGGAGAATCTAGCTGGTTTTTGTAACCCCACAATACAAAGAACCAAACCGCTTCCTATGGTCATTGTAACCAATCACCAAAGGAAAAATGAAAAACAACCAAAAAAGAAGGAACTTTCTTAAAGGTTCCGTATTGGCATCCACAGGTGCCATGCTTTTGCCTACGATCGATTTATTCGCAAAAGAATCATCATCTTCTTACCCTTCAATTTCAACGGCAGATATACGGACCAAGCTATTTGGCAAGCAAGTGGAGATTTCTGGACAGGTATTCGACGTTTCAGGAAAGATTCCCCTTCAAAATGCGAAGGTTGAATTCTGGCACCTTTCCCCCAATTCGGAACAAATTGGACACAAGGGCTTATTGATAACGGATTCCGAAGGAAAATACCTTTTAAGGACTGATTATCCGTCCAGAGAAATGGGTAAGCACACGACCATCCACTTTAGGGTCTCAAAGGAAAATGAGGAATTGGTTACGGAACTGAAATTTTCGGATTTCGATGTTTTTATTACCGAAAAACATTGGGAAGCCCATCAAAATTTGGAAGATAGTCTACTTTTTCCAAAAATGGAAAAATTACTATTTAGAACTAAAATCAATTTTAATATTTCAATAAACCAACAAATCTAAATAACTATGGAACCATTTTTAGGACAAATAATGATGTTCGGCGGTAATTTTGCGCCTAGAGGCTGGGCATTATGTGATGGGCAAATTTTGCCCATCTCACAATTTCAAGCCCTTTATTCTTTACTGGGAACTACATATGGAGGTGATGGTCGAACATCCTTTGGACTCCCGGATTTGCGGGGCCGTAGTATTAGGGGTGTCGGATCGGGCCCTGGCCTTGCCAGTGTAGGTTGGGGGGAGAAAGGTGGTGCAAACGAAATCACTTTGTCTACCGGTAATTTACCATCTCATAACCATGGTATTGCGGTACCCGTGAGCACTGAAACAGGGGAAGAATCCAGCCCGGCAAACAATTATATTGCAGCAAGAACCAATGGCTTCAAGTCCACTTCAAATGCTACTCTAAACGGAAGTACCGCTGTTTCCACAACAAATACTGGAGGGAATCTACCGGTAAACATTGATAACCCTTACTTGGGTATTTATGCATGTATTGCAATACAAGGATTATTTCCATCTAGAAATTAAACGATATGTCAGCAACACCATTTATAGGACAAATAGAGGCTTTTGCGTTTAATTTCGCACCAAGAGGATGGGCCGTTTGTCAAGGACAGTTATTATCAATCTCCCAAAATGATGCACTATTTTCATTATTGGGTACCACTTTTGGAGGGGATGGAAGGACCACTTTTGGTCTTCCCGATTTAAGGGGAAGAACCTTAAGACATGTTGGTAATGGCCCTGGATTAACTAATATTCGAGCAGGAGAAAAGGCAGGGAGAGACTCACTTGCACTAACCACTGTTGAAATGCCTCAACACAACCATTCTTTTAATCAAAAGCTTAACGCATCTTCGGATGTTGGCGATTTGAGTAGCCCTTCGGGTAATTTTGTTGCATCCAATGAAGGGGCTTACAATGAAGACCCAGGTTCTGAAAATCTAGGCGATGAAAAAACTATGAACGTAGGCAGTTCCAATAGTATCTCTATACAAAATCCTTATCTGGGTATGTATGTTTGTATAGCATTGGTAGGTGTTTACCCTTCAAGGAGTTAGTTATATGAAAATAGCTTTACTACTACCTACTTCCGATATGTTTCCAACTCTGGCCAAGGATTTTTTGAATGGCTTTAAACTGGGTGTGCAAGAGAATATTGCTGAAGTTGAGCTTTTCATAGAAAGTATCGGAAAGGCCTCGAATGAAGACGTCTTAAAGGTGGCGGAAAAGTTGTTGTTGCAGGAAGATATTGATTTAACCATTTCTTTCTGTAGCATTTTTCATCTGGATGCCATGGTTGAAAAATTCGATAAATATAAAATTCCATTACTATTTGTAGACCTAGGTGGCTCAATACCAAAAAAGGTGCACTTCAGCCCTTACGTGTTGCACCATTCTTTGCATTTGTGTGATTCTGCATATTTGGCGGGGACAATAGCAGCTGAAAAATTTGGAAAAAAGGGTGCTTTGTTGTCTTCATTTTATGACGGTGGCTACCAATTGTCATCCTCTTTTGTTACTGGTTATTTGGATGCTGGTGGAACTATAGTCTATAATAATGTATCTCCTATGGACTATAGAAGCAGCAATTATGAAAAAATGTTAAAAGAACTAAAGGAGAATAGGGCAGAAGTCGCTTTTTCCCTTTTTAGTTTTAATGAGGCAAAGCACTTCTTTGAATTTCTTTCTGAACAAGATGCCGAAGGGTTACCATTTATAATGGCATCGCCTGTTATGACAGATGAAAGCATGCAGTACCCTGATTTTGGGAATTTACCAAAAACACTATCGGTGGCCTCTTGGTCTTTTGAGTATGGCTCAGCGAATATGGTAACCTTTATGGAAACATTTAAAGCAACATATGGTAATGTTCCAAATGTTATTTCCCTTTTAGGGCATGAATCAGGACTCATAGCAAATGCTCTTATAAATAATGGTGAGATAACTTTCGAAAAAATTAAGAATACCACTATAGAGGGTTCCCCACGCGGTCAAATACTTATCAGTAAAAACAATCAAACGAAACCAAAGAAACAACTGTTGCGCAAATTTGAGTTCAACGGAAGTGCCTATATCAATTCGGTTATAGAAGAATTATCCAAAGGAGAACCAATAGATCTTGTCGAAACCTTCGAGGAGATACAGTACTCCGGTTGGAAAAATCCATATATCTGTACCTAACTAAACTCCACTATTATGAAAAAAATTACTCTTTTAGTATCGTTCATCGCTCTTATGGCGTTTCCCATTCTGGGTATAGCGCAAAAAGTGGCTATAGTAGGTATGAATCATACCACTCCAGATGGCATAGCCATTGTAGCCTTGGAAGATCTTCCTTCGGGTGAAACATTTTATTATACGGATTCTGAGTATAGTGATGCATCCAATGCCTTTGCTTCAGGTGAGGGAGTGGTTCAGATTAGCCTTACTTCTGCAATGTCCAAAGGAAATATAATAGTTCTTTCGGAGACGTCGATGAATGTGCTTTCTTTTAGCTGTTCTAATGGTTGTACGGGAAGTGCAACGGTTATATCGGGTAATTTCGCGATTGCTACAGATGGGGAGGGACATTATTTATATTCGGATAGTGATACAGACCCTACAAACGGCGTTACGGAAATATTTTGTGTGGTCTACACGGGTAGTGGAGAAGCGCCCAGTGTAAATGGTGGTAGCATTCCTTCTGATGAAAATCCTACAAACGACTTTCCAAATGCCATCGTTGTGGATGGTTTTCCAGATTCCCAGCCAGATTTTACGGAATACGACCCCACTTCACGAGGGGGTACGGTCACCCGCGAAGATTTGGAAAACCCATCGAATTGGAATCATGGCCAGCCCAATGGTACCCCTTCGCAGACGCCCTTTGCCGATATTCAGGCGGGTAATAATTCTTCCCCCTGCGAAGCAACGCTAGAAGCTTCGGATACCGAGGTTTGTTTGTCGTTCTCACCACCCGACACTATAGATTTAACGGGTAGCTCAACGCCTGATCCAACAGGTAGTGGAACCTTTAGTTTGGGTGTTGGTTCTGATATTCCGGTTACAAACCCATTGGTTGATAATGGTAACGGTACGGGTACTTTCAATCCGATAGCGGCAGGGGCCGGCACCTATATTTTGGTATATACCCATACGAATTCAACAGGTTGCGTTGCCGAGGCCCAAGAAACCATTGTGGTCTATCCAGAGGCCGATATTAGCATAACGGGACCATCTTCGGTTGCCGAAGATGGAGCGCCGATTAACTTTCAAGGTCTACTGGGTGGGGCAGCGACCTCAGGGGTTGTGGCCATGCTACCATCTCCACCTAGCGGAAGTTTTTCAGGTAGTGCGGTTACAGCAATAGCAACCTACACCCCAGCAATAGGAGATGCTGGTGATTATAACATTCAATTTACCTATGTTGATTCTGATAATAATAGTTGTATTAACATACTACGAATACCATTTACAGTTGAACCAATAGGTGACACCACTCCACCGGAAATAACGTGCCCTCCTGACCAGATATTGATTGCAGACTCCAATTGCAATGTATTGGTTCCAGATTATACGGGTTTGGTTACGGCAACGGATAATGTTACCGCTTTACCGATCATTACGCAAAGTCCCCCAGCAGGGTCCACATTCAATGGTGCCGGTACTACGGTAATTGTCTTTACGGCCACAGATGATGCAGGGAATTCTGTCACGTGTAACATGGGCCTTACCATTGAGGACAATAAAGCACCTATTCCCATTTGTATCAACGGCCTAACGGTAGAATTGGATGCTACAACAGGCCTTGGGACAATTTTCGCTTCGGATTTTATTGCGTCACCAACAGTTGATGCTTGTGGTCCTGTAACGTATTTGATATCTCGTGTCGGTTCGGACGTAAAGTCACCGAGCCTAACCTTGGGTTGTGAGGATGAAGAAATTACTTTGGTGCGTATTTGGGCAGAAGATGTCAATGGTAATAGCGATTATTGTGAGACATATATTCAAGTTGACAAAACTCAGTTTAATTGTCCGGATGAGAGCCCTCCAGTTATAGACTGTACGTCAGTTGATGGCGCTAGGAACAATGATGCCGGGCAATGTGGTTTTACCATGCCAGATACCGGATTTGATCCTACGGCAACTGATAATGTTGGTGTAGTATCCTTGACCAATGACTTTAACAATACTTCTTCGTTAGCGGGTGAAACGTTTCCAGTTGGTACCACAACCGTTATTTGGACTGCCGTTGACGCTGAAGGTAATACCGGCAGTTGTAGCTTAGATATCGTGATAACCGATAATGAAGCACCTAGTGCTATTGTTCAAAATGTTATCATAGAACTGGATGATCAGGGACAGGTTAGCGCAAATCCATTTTTAACAGGTGCTTTAATAAGTACCGATGATAATTGCGGCGTTGACGGAGGTGTAGGAGTAACAGGTCCAAATACTTTTACTTGTGCGAATATTGGCGAAAATCCACAACGAATATTTGTAAGGGATATACATGGCAATCAAACGCCTTATGATGTGGTAGTTACAGTGACTGATCCATTGGGCATCTGTGTCGATATAACTTGCCCACCAGACATTACCATTAAAGAGGGTGAATCAACAGATCCTTCCAACACCGGACTTGCCACTGCAACTGGTGGCGCAGGAGATGTCACTATTACTTTTTCCGATATCGTAGCTACTGATGGCACAATAACCAGGACATGGACCGCTACTGATGAACAATCAAATAATTCTAGTTGTGTTCAAATTATTACGGTTGATCCATTGTCAACTGTAAAAGTTACAAAAGATGTAATCGGTGTTGGTTCAAATCCTGATGACCAGTTTTATTTCTTTTACAATACCTCTATACCTAATGAGTTGGGTAATTTTTACTTAAGTGAATCTGGTATTAATTCTCCTGAACAGGAAGGAGGGTCATTTTCTTTTAATGGCGCTTTCTTGATTCAAGTGAGGGAAGAAAACTTACCCGATGAATATTCCATAAGTGACATTCAATTTACTTCTGAGAAAGGTACGTCTTCAATAAGGTTAAAAACGAATAATGAAATTCAGGTTGACGTAGCTTCTGGAGACAATGTTTCAATAAAATTTATAAACACATATGTAGAACCTTGTCAGGTTTCCGTAGACATCCAACCGCAAGATCCAGCCGTTTGCGAGTTTGACCCATTGAACCTGTCGGTAGAAGCTTCGGGCACGGGAACACTTTCGTACCAATGGCAGTTTGCACCACCTGGAACATCAAGTTTTATCGATGTTTTAAGTGATTCGCCAAACGTTCAAGTTGGTGTATCGGTTGGTCTGGCAGCCAATGGTAACCAATACCGTGTAATCGTGACCAGTGACAACGGCACGCCCAACGACCCTGCGGACGATTGTTCGGTGATCAGTGATGTTGCGACATTGACTGTGAACCCTTTACCCGAAGTGGAGATTACAGGCAAGGACAGCTATTGCCATGACGGGAACGGTGTCGAGTTGGATGCCGGTGCCGGCTTTACCAGCTATCTTTGGTCACCAGGCGGGCAGACCACGCGGACCATTACGGCCCTTGAGGGAAGCTATACGGTAACGGTGACCAACGAGTTCGGGTGCGAGACCACGTCTGAGGCCTTCATCGTCACCAACAACGAGCCTTTGACCTGCAGCATAGAGCAGGACATACTTACCACGGACCATTTGACCGAGGACGGGGTGGCAACCGTGACCCCAATCGGGGGTAAAGCGCCTTTTACCTATTTATGGGACAACGGGGAGACCACCCAAACGGCCACTACCCTGACCTATGGGATCCATACGGTGACGGTAACGGACACGAAGGGTTGTGAGACGACATGCCAGATAGACGTTGCCAAGGAACTGTACTGTTGGACGAATTTGATACAGAACGTTAGTTATAAGGGAGGCAATGACGGCTCCGCCAAGGTACTCGGCAACGGCGGCTACAGGCCCTACAGCTTTATGTGGGAGGACGGTACCATCGGGGATGTGAACAGTTCCCTTACTGCCGGTATCCACGAAGTAACGATTACGGACTCCACGGGTGCTACCTCTACGTGCACGGTGACCATATCGGAGCCCAACGAAGGAAATTGTACGGACCTAACCTGTAGCATAGACCAGGACGTATTGGCTACGAACCACCAGACTCCCGACGGTGTGGCGACTGTCTACCCAACGGGAGGTAGCGGCCAGTATACCTATCTATGGGACAACGGCGAGACCGGCCAGACGGCGACCACCCTGACCTATGGGATCCATACGGTGACGGTAACGGACACGAAGGGTTGTGAGACGACATGCCAGATAGACGTTGCCAAGGAACTGTACTGTTGGACGAATTTGATACAGAACGTTAGTTATAAGGGAGGCAATGACGGCTCCGCCAAGGTACTCGGCAACGGCGGCTACAGGCCCTACAGCTTTATGTGGGAGGACGGTACCATCGGGGATGTGAACAGTTCCCTTACTGCCGGTATCCACGAAGTAACGATTACGGACTCCACGGGTGCTACCTCTACGTGCACGGTGACCATATCGGAGCCCAACGAAGGAAATTGTACGGACCTAACCTGTAGCATAGACCAGGACGTATTGGCTACGAACCACCAGACTCCCGACGGTGTGGCGACTGTCTACCCAACGGGAGGTAGCGGCCAGTATACCTATCTATGGGACAACGGCGAGACCGGCCAGACGGCGACCACCCTGACCTATGGGATCCATACGGTGACTGTAACGGACACGAAGGGTTGTGAGACGACATGCCAGATAGACGTTGCCAAGGAACTGTACTGTTGGACGAATTTGATACAGAACGTAAGCTACAACGGCGGCAGCGACGGTTCTGCTAGGGTAAGTGGCAACGGCGGCTACAGGCCCTATACCTTTGAATGGGAGGACGGCAGTACCGGCGAGGTGAACGACCACCTTACCACTGGCACCCACTATGTGACGATCACGGACGCCACGGGAGCCACCTCTGTTTGTAGTGTGCATATAACGGAACCGAACTCAGAGGAAGTATGTGATGGAATCGACAATGACGGTGACGGTGACATAGACGAAGGCTTCGACCAGGACGGCGACGGTATTGCCGACTGTTATGATAAATGCCCTAATGGTGATGATAGTGTTGACGAGGATGATGATGGCATTCCAGATGCCTGTGATGATGTAGTATGTATAAAACCGGAAATGCCACAGACTGCCTGTTACGAGACCGCTATTTGGAAGCCCGATAATTGCCGCTGGGACATTGTTGGCGAACAGCCCGAAATGCCCGAAACGGAATGCTACGAAACAGCGGTGTGGAACGCTCAGACCTGTAGCTGGGACATTGTTGGCGAACAGCCCGAAATGCCCGAAACGGAATGCTACGAAACGGCGGTATGGAACGCTCAGACCTGTAGCTGGGATATTGCGGACGGCCAACCGGAGATGCCCGAAACGGAATGCTACGAAACAGCGGTGTGGAACGCTCAGACCTGTAGCTGGGACATTGTTGGCGAACAGCCCGAAATGCCCGAAACGGAATGCTACGAAACGGCGGTATGGAACGCTCAGACCTGTAGCTGGGATATCGTGGACGGCCAACCGGAGATGCCCGTAACGGAATGTTACGAAACAGCGGTGTGGAACGCTCAGACCTGTAGCTGGGACATTGTTGGCGAACAGCCCGAAATGCCCGAAACGGAATGTTACGAAACAGCAACATGGAACCCAGACACCTGTAGCTGGGATGTTGAAGGTGATCAGCCTTTAGAACCTGAGACGGAATGTTACCAGACCGCAACATGGAACCCTGACACCTGTGAATGGGAGATAGAGGGCGAACAGCCGGAGATGCCGGAAACCCTCTGTTATGAAACGGCAATATGGAACCCTGACACCTGTGAATGGGACATCGTCCAAGATGGTGACCCAAGCTGCGCCGGCGGTTCTATTGATAAGTGTGAAACTGCATTTGCAATGAGCAGTGGCTCATCAACTTGCTTTGAGGATATTCCAAATTTCAAATCACCTCGATGGGGGTGGACCAACGAGTTCCCATCGATTAACGGTACGTACCAAATGGAGCTTTATGCTGCGGCCGGCCAATGCGATATCTCCAAAGGGGCCCTGGTGGGAAGCGTGGAAGTGGTATACTCCAACGGTAGCGTAGATGTTACGGTATCGGTTCTGAACGGCTATAAAATGACCGAGGCCCAGTTGCATGTAGGCACGGACCTAATACCTACAAATCCGAACAACGGCAACCTCACTGTGGCTCCGGGGCAGTATGATCACAAGTATGAGCCCGGGTCCGATTTCACGAACTATACCTTCGATGACATAGGTACAGGGGATGCCGACATATTTTATGTTATTCTTCATGCAGAGGTCTGCCCTATGGACAATGTGTCAAAATATCGGGCACCTACCTTGGAACTATCAGGGTATCCCGTACCATTCAAGGAGGACTTTACGCTCGTGGTGATTTCTCCTAGAGAGATGAAGAGCGAATTGTCCCTATATGATGGAATCGGTAAAAGAGTCCAGACTTTTGGAAACTACTACCTGAAAAAAGGTAGAAATGAGATCGGACTAAGGACGAACGAACTGCCTGCGGGAATGTATTATGTATATGTTACCACCGGTAGCGGCAAGCAGATCTTAAAGGTGCTTCGCAGGCCATGAGGTATTTTGTAAATGGAAAAATGGCCACCTTATTTAAGGTGGCCATTTTTATTAATAATTTTCCATAAGAAAGGGTTCTTGTGTATTCAAATTTTTTAGTTACCATAGAACTGGAAAATGAAATATTGCCCTAAGTACGGAACTGGATAAATATCGTTTCTGAAAAGCATTGGTGTACTCACAATGATTTTGTAAGATAAAAATGATATAATGATTCACATATCATTCCTCTATATAAGAGCTTTTACCACATTGCTAAGCAAGCAAAGGTTCCCATCGTCATGGTCGCCTTTGATTATGGCCAGAAAGAAGTGAAGTTTTACGAGCCTCAAATGCCAACTGACGATTAAGTCGCCGACCGAAAAAAATATGAGTCTTTTTTTATGGGGGTGAGGGGGAAGGTTGCCAAATCATAAAAAACATCACTAAGAGTCTTGCAGCCAATCGAATCTAATAACAGGTTCTAGAAACTTAAGTGTTTCGGAAAGGAAGTAAAAGTTAATTTTAAGGATAGAATGTGCATTTCATCGATTTTTTCAGGAATATTTAACAAAATTTTGCAAAAAGTTAAATTTATGACTAGTTTCATTTAATATTCCCCCTCAGTATTTTTATTAAGAATTTTTTAGTCACAGATTAAGGCCCCACATCTTAATTTTGATACTTCTCGTTTGTATGCTTTGGTTCTAAACACTAAAAACCAAACATATGGGGAATTCTACTCTTCGATTTTCAAAATCTTTTTCAACCTATTTTTCCATCGCCTTGATTTGTCTTTCTTTTTCGACATTGAAAGCACAGGAGCAAATGGACCTACGAGAGCTTGACGGTTTGAATTGTACTGCAAATGATGTGGAAGTTCTTAGTGCATCGCTTGGATCCACTGCATGCCCAACATGTACTCCTGGTGAAATCATTACTGAAGAGCTCTTCATTACAATAAGACATAATACAAATAGTGACAGGCCTGCCTTAGCAATATTGGGTGATTTAACAGTGGTAGATATGAATGGTAATAGCACGACTACTGTGTTCGCACGCTGTAGTGGTCCTATAATACCCAAAAAAAATATTAATGATAATATTCCAGTTGGGAATGGAGGAAATGGTGTTCAAACAATCTCTTATGGTGAAATAACCTTTGAATGCGGATCTCAATTTACCCTGGACAATATACTATTGGTTTGGACCGTACCGTCCGACCCTGATTGTCCAATTCCAGCTTCGGATCCGCCCCCTCCTTCAAAATGTGGGGCTCCCGGTATTTCATTGGAAATTACTCCTCCTTTAAGTGCGGTTGCCACCGCTGAATGCTCAGGTTCTGATGCTAACGTTGATTTGACGATTGTTGGTGGGGAGGCTCCTTATTCTTACACCTGGACAAGTCTTGATAGTGGATTTACATCTTCAGAAGAGGACCCCCAAAATGTTCCTCAAGGAGAAATTTTAAGTGTTACAGTTACAGATTCCGATGGTTGCACTACCACTACATCAATTACTACTCCCATTTGTTTTGTTTGTCCTGAATTTCAAGGACCAGCTGCAGATCCTTTAAATTTTTGCGAGGATCAGGTAGACCCGTTTAATTCTTTTTTTATTGATTCTGATGTAGTGGATGTGGTATTTAGGATTTTTCCTTCCCCCACTACGGATCCTTACACGGGAGGAACCCCTTTGGGTACTGCTGTAACCCCTTTTGGTTCACCTTTAAGGGCTCAGGTCCAGTTGGGGAGTCTGCCCGTCGGTACGCATTACATATATGCAATACTGGATGTTACGGACCCTGACCTTACGGATCCGCTGTGTAGGCCTTTTGACTCTTTTGTGGCCAATGTATATGGAAAAAAGGATGCGGGCGAGGATGGAACGTTAACCATTTGTGAAGGAGAAACAGTTACAGAGGAAGAACTATTTGCCGCACTTTTGGGAACTCCAGAACAAGGGGGAATTTGGACACCTACTTTGGGAGGGGCAGGTTTATACACGTATACACATTCAAATATTGCCTGTGATGATACGAGAGCTACGGTTACCGTCGACGAGCAGGAGGCCCCCGATGCCGGAATGGACGGCACGTTGACTATCTGTGCTGGCGAAACGGTGACCGAGGAGCAGTTGTTCGGTGCCCTTATGGGCGACCCTGACACGAACGGGATCTGGAGCCCCACCTTGGCCGGTGCCGGGACCTATACCTATATGATAGCCGCTTCGGGGAGCTGTGATGCTGTTAGTGCGGACGTGGTCGTCGACGAGCAGGACGCCCCTGCGGTCCCCGAGCTGGATGTAACGGACGCGACCTGCGATGCCGCCGGTACCGCTACGATAACGAACTACGACGACACGCTGACCTATACGTTCGCCCCTGCGGGGCCAACGGTAGGAGCTGGCGGTGTAATCTCCGGCTTCGACACCGGGGTGGACTATACGGTAACTGCCTCGAGCACTGCCCAGAGCGGGGACAGCTGTACCTCGGATGCCGCCGCCTTCAACGTTGCCCCTGCTACGGACGCCCCTGCGGTCCCCGAGCTGGATGTAACGGACGCGACCTGCGATGCCGCCGGTACCGCTACGATAACGAACTACGACGACACGCTGACCTATACGTTCGCCCCTGCGGGGCCAACGGTAGGAGCTGGCGGTGTAATCTCCGGCTTCGACACCGGGGTGGACTATACGGTAACTGCCTCGAGCACTGCCCAGAGCGGGGACAGCTGTACCTCGGATGCCGCCGCCTTCAACGTTGCCCCTGCTACGGACGCCCCTGCGGTCCCCGAGCTGGATGTAACGGACGCGACCTGCGATGCCGCCGGTACCGCTACGATAACGAACTACGACGACACGCTGACCTATACGTTCGCCCCTGCGGGGCCAACGGTAGGAGCTGGCGGTGTAATCTCCGGCTTCGACACCGGGGTGGACTATACGGTAACTGCCTCGAGCACTGCCCAGAGCGGGGACAGCTGTACCTCGGATGCCGCCGCCTTCAACGTTGCCCCTGCTACGGACGCCCCTGCGGTCCCCGAGCTGGATGTAACGGACGCGACCTGCGATGCCGCCGGTACCGCTACGATAACGAACTACGACGACACGCTGACCTATACGTTCGCCCCTGCGGGGCCAACGGTAGGAGCTGGCGGTGTAATCTCCGGCTTCGACACCGGGGTGGACTATACGGTAACTGCCTCGAGCACTGCCCAGAGCGGGGACAGCTGTACCTCGGATGCCGCCGCCTTCAACGTTGCCCCTGCTACGGACGCCCCCGAGGTTGCGACCACTACGGTGGTACAGCCTACGTGCGAAGTCCCCACGGGAACTATAACCGTGACGGTACCCTTGGGTGCCGACCTTGAGTACAGCGCCGACGGCGGGACGACATGGCAAGCTGGCGTCGAGTTCGCAGGCCTTGCCCCCGGCGATTATACTGTGATGGTACGCAGTATGGATGACGAGACGTGCATGAGCGAGACCGGCCCGATAACGATAGACCCGGTACCGAACGCCCCTGAAAATCCCTTGGTTGACGTTTTTAACTCAACCTGTGAAATAAAGGGAACTGTTTCGATAACTAACTATGATGATAATCTAATCTACACATTTGTCCCTGAAGGCCCAGATGTTGATGGTATTGGTAACATAATAGGGTTTCAACCAGGTGTGGAGTACTCCTTAACTACGACTAATGACTACTTTTGCGAGTCCGGTTCTTCGATCTTTATGGTAGATCTATGGCGGGAATTGAGTTGCAGCATAGAGCAGGACGTGCTTGCCACCAACCATCAGTCTCCTGATGGTGTTGCCACGGTCTATCCCGTTGGCGGTAGCGGGCAGTATACCTATCTATGGGACAACGGCGAAACGGGCCAGACGGCGACCACCTTGACCTATGGCATCCATACGGTGACGGTGACGGACGCCAACGGCTGCGAGACGACATGCCAGATAGATGTCGCCAAGGAACTCTACTGTTGGACCAATTTGATACAGAATGTTAGCTACAAAGGAGGCAACGACGGTTCCGCAAGGGTATTTGGAAACGGGGGCTACAGGCCCTACAGTTACATGTGGGAGGACGGTACCATCGGGGATGTGAACAGTTCCCTATCCGCCGGCATCCACAAAGTAACGATTACGGATGCCAAGGGTGCCACCTCTACGTGCACGGTGACCATATCGGAGCCAAATGAAGGAAATTGTACGAACCTCACCTGTGGTATAGAGCAGGACGTGCTTGCCACCAACCATCAGTCCCCTGATGGTGTTGCCACGGTCTATCCCGTTGGCGGTAGCGGGCAGTATACCTATCTATGGGACAATGGTGAGACTGGCCAGGCGGCTACCACCTTGACCTATGGCATCCATACGGTGACGGTGACGGACGCCAACGGCTGCGAGACGACATGCCAGATAGACGTCGCCAAGCAACTCTACTGTTGGACCAATTTGATACAGAATGTTAGCTACAAAGGAGGCAACGACGGTTCCGCAAGGGTATTTGGAAACGGCGGCTACAGGCCCTACAGTTACATGTGGGAGGACGGTACCATCGGGGATGTGAACAGTTCCCTACCCGCCGGCATCCACAAAGTAACGATTACGGATGCCAAGGGTGCCACCTCTACGTGCACGGTGACCATATCGGAGCCAAATGAAGGAAATTGTACGAACCTCACCTGTGGTATAGAGCAGGACGTGCTTGCCACCAACCATCAGTCCCCTGATGGTGTTGCCACGGTCTATCCCGTTGGCGGTAGCGGGCAGTATACCTATCTATGGGACAATGGTGAGACTGGCCAGGCGGCTACCACCTTGACCTATGGCATCCATACGGTGACGGTGACGGACGCCAACGGCTGCGAGACGACATGCCAGATAGACGTCGCCAAGCAACTCTACTGTTGGACAAGCCGAATACAGAACGTGAGCTACAAAGGAGGCAACGACGGTTCCGCAAGGGTATTTGGAAACGGGGGCTACAGGCCCTACAGTTACATGTGGGAGGACGGTACCATCGGGGATGTGAACAGTTCCCTACCCGCCGGCATCCACAAAGTAACGATTACGGATGCCACGGGCGCCACATCTACGTGCACGGTGACCATATCGGAGCCAAACGACGAAGTTTGTGACGGCATAGATAATGATGGTGACGGAAAAATCGATGAGGGCTTTGACGCCGATAACGACGGTGTTGCAGATTGCTTCGATCTTTGCCCAATTGGAGATGATTCTCAAGATTTAGATAACGATGGGATACCCGATGCTTGTGATATAGAGGAATGTGACGGAATGGATAACGACGGTGATGGAAAAGTAGATGAGGGCTTCGATGCAGATATGGACGGGATTGCCGATTGTTTCGATGATTGTGATGATAATTTGGATTCAGATCAGGACGGTGTCCCTGATTGTTCGGACAAATGTCCCGGGTACGATGACAACCTTGATTCTGATGGAGATGGGACCCCGGATTGTATGGACGACTGTGACGATACCGTTGACACAGACGGTGATGGTATTGTTGATTGCGATGATCAAGAAATGGATTCACCTTGTCCGGACAACGTTGATGCCAATGGGGTATCACTGGATACGGATGGCGATGGCGTTGTGGATTGTTTGGACAAATGTGAAGGTTTTGACGATACCCTAGATTCTGACGGAGACGGAACTCCTGATGGATGCGATGTTGAGGAGTGCGATGGTGTAGACAATGATGGCGATGGTGACATCGATGAAGATGTTATATTGCCAACGGTTGAGTTTGTCGCCTTTGGAGAAATACGTATAGATGCAGGTATTCAATACAACCTTTCTGGGGGTAGCCCGGATGGGGGGACTTACAGCGGACCTGGAGTAACCGATAATGGGGATGGCACCTATACTTTTGACCCAGTGGCTGCGGGACTTGGGGAACATACATTGACCTATATCTATACAAATGGTAATGGTTGTTCCAATTCTGCGACAGATGTAGTCAACGTTCTTGAAGCAGTTCCTTTTACGGTACTAATCAATGAATTTCAGCCAAATCCATCAGGTAACGATCCATCGACACAAATGATTGAACTAAAAGGCCCTGCCGGTCAACCGTTTGCAGGATGGATAGTAATCCTGGATTCTGATTCTGGAAACGCCTCCGGAGGGGTCAATGATGTAGAGCAAATTTCTGGAACCTTTGATGCAAATGGGCTTTTAACTGTTTCGATTCCTGATGTTGAGAATCCAAGTTTTACGTTAATCCTTACCGATAACTATCAAGATGGTATTGACGATTTTGATAGTGATAACGACGGCCAATTGGATTCAGATATTTCAAATCTTGGTAATGTTTTGGATGCGATAGGCGTTCCTGACGCAACAGGCGATGAAAATTTCTTATTTGGCACACAACTGGGAGGTGATGACTTCAAGTTTACAGGTGCTGAACCTATGTTGGTTTTTAGAGACAGTAATACAAATGCATGGTATGCTATTAATGACCATACTGACGGTATGACCTATGATTTAGACTCAAATCCCTATACGTTTAGTTCGTTCAGTGGTAACTTGGAGGGACCAACATTTGGAATGGTGAACCCATATATGCTAACAACGGCACGAACTTTTCAAATGGAGTTATGGCCTAATCCTACGGTTGAAATCTTAAACCTGGAGGTTCCAAAGGCCTCAGGTATAATCAGATTTGACCTTTATGATATTTCTGGTAAGTTGGTCAAAAGTGTTCCTGGTAATTCTTGGAACTTACAACAAATTGACGTTAGGAGTTTAGAATCAGGTGTCTATATTATAAGGGCTAACGGAGGCAGTTCAAACAATATGATAAAAAAATTCATAAAAAGGTAATTAAATCAATACTTGACCAAAAGCCCTTTAGGATTAATCCTAAAGGGCTTTTTTCATTTCAACACTTCTTAGAATAACGGTGGGGCACCTCCAATTGCTAGTTTTCAACTTGGGCTTGTAAGATGAAGATTACAATACCTCTTGTCGAACATCCCTTTATAAATGGGGCTTAGCGGATTGCCGATGAACACGGTATAATAACGATTATTGTTCTGAACCATTTACTTTCCCTTTACTTTTATCCCACAAATAAACTTGAAAACCAAACTGACCCAACTTCTTTCCACCTTGAACTATTATTGGAATTACCTCCCTAGAGAGGAATTTATGCAAAATGGTGCGCCCATTTGGGGAGTAAATGCCAATGAGAAAGTAAATGTTCATCATGGTTACGAAAATTAGAAAGGAATGCCCAATAGTATGATAGACTTTTTATCCAATTATTTTTACCTTTCCTTGATTGCCGGTTTTGCCGCTTTCTTTTTATCTACTAGTATTTATCTATATCCAGTAATAATAAATGTATCGAAATTAAAGGGTTTGATGGATGATCCCGATCATCGAAAGATGCACGTTTCCAAAACCCCAAACTTGGGTGGATTGGGTATATTTTTGGCCTTTTCGCTTTCAATGATCGTATTTGGAATTTTGACCGATCTTGTTCCTACGGATTTAGCGAAACTTCTGGCAATCATGGGCTCGTCCATAATTTTGGTCTTTTTGGGAATCAAGGATGACTTGACCGGAATGGCGCCTAAAAAGAAATTGCTTGGCCAGTTGATTGCCGTCTTAAACGTAGTGGTGCTTACGGATATTAGAATATTGCATTTTGGAGGTATTTTTGGGATAAACGAGTTGCCTTACGTTGCCTCCGTGTTATTTTCGATTTTTGTTTTCATGTTGGTCATCAACGCCTTTAACCTTGTGGATGGTATTGATGGTCTTGCAGGTTCACTTTCCATACTTGGAAGCATTACATTCGGCGTACTTTTTTCCATCAAAGGCAATTATCTGATGTCTTTGGTAGCTACCATATTCGTGGGGTCGGTCTTGGGCTTCTTAAAGTATAATCTATCGAGGGACAAAAAGATTTTCATGGGAGATTGTGGATCTCTTTTAACCGGGTTCCTTTTGGCCTATCAAGGTATTTATTTTCTAAACCTCAATATGGAAATAGGAACAACCAATAACTTTACTAATTCCCCCGTAATTTTGTTGGCCATACTTTCGTATCCACTGTTTGACCTTTTGCGGGTCTTTGCAATACGGATTCGCGAGGGAAGGAGTCCCTTTAGTGCCGATTCCAACCATATACATCATCGGCTTTTACGGTTGGGATTGTCGCATAAAAGGGCCACGTTTACCTTGGTAATCGCTAATTCATTGGTAATCGCCTTTGCGTTCCTAACGATGCAACTGAACATTCATATTCATTTGGTAGCATCGGTGTTGTTTGGTGCATGTGTTTATTTACTACCATTTTTGAAAGTGTTTGATATCAAAAATGGTACCCAATCAAACGCTTCCAGTACTGTTTCGGTACTTTTAAATGGAAGTGATGCCCATGATGTCGCTTCTTTAAAGGATTCGGTTGCATCGGAACAAAGCAAAACTTTCAAATCCGATTTGAATGATATGCCCAATAAAGTAAAGGGTCAATCCATTGGGAAGGAATTTATGAAGGACAGAACCAAAACCTTTAATTCGTTAAAGGGAAAATTGAGGAACAGAAAGGACAAGGCATTGGATAAGGATAGTGTCCTTTAATAGAAGGGCATTAGCCATATAAAACCAAATAGAAATTGCTCCGTGAGCCGGTCAATATAAAACGCAGGCGTTGGAAAAATCCATAGAACTTAATAAAGTAGAAAAGCAAAAAGGAAGCAGTTATAGACAGATCATGAAGGCTACCTCCATTTTTGGAGGGGTACAGGTCTTTAATATCCTAATTTCTATTTTGCGATCCAAAATTATGGCGGTGCTACTAGGTCCTGCCGGCGTTGGTATTTTGGGATTGCTCAATACTACAATATTATTAATCAGTTCGTTGACGAATTTTGGCCTTGGAATCAGTGGCGTAAAGGACATTGCCACGGCGAAAGATTCCAATGATGAATTCCGCTTGGCCAAAACGATAAGCGTACTTAACCGATTAATTTGGCTAACAGGAGTTGCAGGTTCCTTGATTACACTCTTTGGGGCGAAATGGCTGAGTCAAATGGCTTTTGGAAATACAGAATATACCATCGCCTTTATCTGGTTGTCCATAACCGTACTTCTAAAGCAATTGGCCAGTGGCCATTTTGTGATTTTACAAGGATTACGGAAACTTAAGGACTTGGCAAAAGCCAATATGATCGGTTCCGCCATTGGCCTTGCATTGTCGATACCTTTTTACTACTATTTGGGTCTGGAAGGGATAGTGCCAGGTTTGGTGATAACCGCTCTAGCAACTTTTATCTTTGCACTTTATTTTGGTAAAAGCATTAAAAAAGAACGGGTTCCTTTACCTTTCAAAGAATTGAAGGCGGAAGGAAAGGGCATGATGACCATGGGTTTTATATTGAGCCTCAGCGGAATTATGGTATTGGGCGAATCTTATATTTTAAGGGTTTTTATCAATTATTCCGGAGGCGTGGAGGAAGTAGGGCTTTACAATGCAGGAATTGCCCTGATAACTACGTATGTTGGATTGCTTTTTACAGCGATGGAAACTGACTATTACCCTAGGCTTGCTTCCGTGGCCTTAAATAATTCAAAGGCAAATGAACTAATTAACCAACAAACCGAAATAGCCTTGTTGATTTTGGCACCGGTATTGGTGGGGTTAATGGTATTTATCGATTGGGTCATTATCATTCTGTATTCTTCAGAATTCCTGGCAGCCAACGTAATGATTTATTGGGCCTTTTTAGGACTCTTCTTTAAGGTTCCCGCATGGGTGATAGGCTTTATATTTATTGCGAAGGGAAAAAGTAAACTGTTCTTTTGGAACGAGTTGATTTCCAATCTCTATCTCTTGCTATTCAACATCCTAGGTTATCATTATTGGGGGCTGGAAGGTTTGGGAATTTCCTTTTTGGTGTCGTACATGGTTTACCTAGGGCAGGTTTATTTTATAGCCAGTAGAAAATATCGGTTTTCCTTCCAAAAGGGATTCTCAAGGATTTTTGGTTTGCAATTCATCTTTGGAGTGCTGTGCTTGGTCGGTATTACTATGTTGAATACACTTTGGATGTATATCTTGGGCGTCCTTCTTATCCTTTTGTCCGGATATTTTTCCTTTGTGGAACTGGATAAACGCCTAGGGCTAAGGCAACTCATTTCGGGGTTTTTGGGTAAGAAATAAGGAATCGGCAGAACTAATTACAATGAGCGATATTAAAAAACTGGCACTTTATGGGGTTTTGTTCGTTCTGATCTATTTAGGACCCGTACCTGTGGGCCCAACCACGTTTTCCCAATTCTGGAAGATTCCCCTTTTTCTTTTTTTGGTTTGGCAGGTTTTGATCATCCGTAATCGGAGAAAACCGAATTTCTTAAAATGGTCCTACGCCAGGGCCGGAAAAAACCTGGTGACGGCAAACTTTTCATTAAGCTATTTTGCCAGCATCATCGATTTTGTCCGATACATGATGTTTCCGCTCATGTTCGAATATGCTATGATCAAGATAAAGGACCTTAGGAATTTGGACAAGATTCTTTTAGGTTTTGCCCAGTTCGTGATTTTGTCCGGGATTCCCTTTATTTTGGGCATTTTGGAAACCAAGGCAAAGGATACGGTAGACTATGAAAGCTTCGGTACTTTTTCAGGTATGTTCCAAAATACGCACGGTGCCGCCATTACTACCACCACCGCAGTTTTGATAATGATCGCCTTTTTAAAGGCAAAATCGAGTATCATCAAGTATACGAAATTGAATTACGCCATCGTCGCATTTGGTATTTACCTGGTTTACTTGACCTATGTTAGAACGGGATATGCCATGTTGGCCATTGGGCTCGTTTTCTTGTTTCTTCCCAAGAAATTCTCCATAAAGCAAATCGCTACGGCGACCCTCGCCGTTGCTGTATTGGGCGTTGGATTCTTTTATCTTTTGGAAACCAACGAGACATTTTACAACCGGATTTTTGACATACGAAACGGTAAACAGACCGCAGCAGGCTCTGGCCGACTCATTTTTTGGCAAACGGCAGTTGAATTATGGTACAGTGGAAACCTTTTTGAAATGCTCTTTGGTTTTGGCTTCGATGCCTTGGTAGACAAGATAAAGGAGGCGACCGGGATACGCGTGTACGCCCATAACGAGTTTTTTACCCAATTGGGCCAGAATGGGGTTTTGGGAATCGTTTTTTTCTTCGGATACCTTATTTCACTCTTTAAATTTATCTGGAAAAGAAAGAATAGACCTTCGTATCGCTTGGCATTGTCCGTATATTTTCTGTACCTGTCCTTGATGCTGACCCAAGGGGGAATGTGGTTTGAGCTGGATGTCTTTATGGTACTTGTCTACGTAAAACTGGAGTTTGAGGACATAATGTTTAAAAAAGTGAGCGTTCTAAGAAAAAAGAGGAATATGGAAAAATCATATATACCTGCCACCGCGCATTAAATCCCTTAAAAGTTATTGACCGCCCATGGCAAAGATTCTTGTGACCGTACCAAACCTTAAAACTCCGGGAGGGGTAAGTTCCTTTTGGAATGCCCTCTTGCCCGAGTTTCACCTAAAAAAGGATTTGAAAGTTACACCTTTGGAAATAGGAGGGCACGGCAAAAATCCCTTAGGCCCATTTTTGGATCAATGGAAACTTATGGGTTCCCTTAAGAAGGTGGATTTGGTGGTACTCAACCCTTCTTTAGGCGCCCGTAGTTTCTTTAGGGACGGATTATTTGCAAAACAATTGGCCATGAGGAAAAGGAAGTTCGTGGTCTTTTTTCATGGCTGGGACCTGGATTTTGAAAGGAATGTAACCAAGAGCTATGTAGGCTTTTTTAAGGGTTCATTCGCTAAAGCCGAACAGATTTTTGTCCTCTCCAAGGATTTTGAAACCAAACTCCGGGAATGGGGCTATACCGGCAAAATATCCATAGCGACCACGACCATTGAACGTGGGCTGATTGCCGGTTTTTCTATCAAGGACAAAAATGAACATATTGGAAATTCAGGAAACCTTCGAATCCTGTTTATGTCCAGATTGGTAAAGGAGAAAGGAATTTACGAAACGATCGATGCCTATAGAAAGCTCAAGTTGTCGTTCCCCAACATCGAACTTTTTATTGCCGGGGACGGAGCTGAAATGGAGCTTGTGGCCAACGAAACCAAGAACGATGCTGATATCGTAATGCTAGGACATGTGGAAGGAGATAAAAAAAAGGACCTATTGATGAAATCCCATGTGTATTGCCTACCCAGTTACACGGAGGGGCTTCCCACATCGGTCCTGGAAGCCATGGCCTTTGGAATGCCCGTAATTACGACGGCTGTTGGCGGACTGAAATATTTTTTTAAGGATAAGGAGATGGGCTATTTTGTGGATTTAAAGAAGGAGGATATGGTCCATCGGTTACAAGATTTGATTTCAGATACCGAAAAGATGGTCACAATCGGCACTAATAATCATGGGTATGCCTTCAATTACCTCACGTCGGACAAGGTGGCCCATCGATTGGCCGAGTCTTTTAAAAGTATTATCGGACGCCCATAATTCCATCATGATGCTATGAATGAAGATAAAAAATTGAATAGGATAGCGTCGGTTTGCATGAAGGATGACCTGTCATGTTACGACCCGTATGATATATGGATGACCGATTTGGGCATTCAGGTAAAGTCCCTGTTCAATAAAAACAAGTATTTGGGAATACTTCCCGCAGCCGCTTTAACACTATTTGACCATTTCCTAAACAACAATACCCGGCTCGGATACAAAAGAAGGGAATACCCAACCGCAAGGGCCATGGCGGCACTTACACTTTTGAATCTCTATAAAAGAGAAAATAAAGAAGAATTGTTGCAGGGTGCCAAATTGCATTTGGACTGGCTACTTGAGAACACCTGTACAGGCTATGCCGGACTCTGTTGGGGATTAGGCTTTAAATGGGCCGCCGGCGAGGGTTTGGACTACAATGAGAACACGCCGTTCAGTACCCACACCCCCTATGCCCTGGAAGCGATACATACGTATGTGCAAATAACCAAGGATACGAGCTATATACGGCACATAAAAAGCATATTTGATTTTTATGAAAACGACATAAAGGTCCTTTATGAAGACGATACCGAAATGGCCACCTCCTACGGCCCGTCCAAGGACAGACTGGTCACCAATGCGGTTTCCTACACCATGTACGCCTATGCTATTTTTTTAGGCTATTTCCCCGATAAAGAAGATGCTATCAAGGAAAAAATTGGCAAGTTGTACGCCTTTATTCAAAACAGGCAGCGAAACGATGGTTCATGGTTGTATTCGCCCGAGGATGAAGATTCCTTTATAGATTGTTTCCATAGCTGTTTCGTGCTTAAGAATATCCATAAAACGCATCAAATTGTACCCTTAAACGATGTGAAGAAAACCACAAACATGGGCTATGATTATTTAAAGCTTCATTTTTACGCATCTAAGGATGGACTTTTCAAGAGATTCAGCCTTAGCAACAAACCGTCCATTATAAAATACGATTTGTACGACAATGCGGAGTTTTTACATTTGGCCGTGCTATTGAGGGATCTTGATTTTGCCCAGAAACTGGCAAGTGCCATAGATGTAAAGTTTGGGAAGGGAGAAGACATTTATTCGGTCATTGATATGTTCCATTTCCGGAAAAACAAAAACACCTTACGCTGGGCCAAAATGCCCTATTTATATGCGCTTTCCGCATTCCATCTTTTTCAAAAATAAAACTTTAGAGTCCCGATGATGTTCATTTTGTAGTTAATAAACGTCGTTCGTCTAGCGGCATTCCTTTTTTTGAAACGGTTATTTTTTGTCCATTTTCATTTTGTCCATCGCTTATGGTGTTTAATCGTGTTTTTATGTTATTGCAGTTACGATGGATTTTCTTTGTCCTTGGTAACTTTTGCATGAAAACACTAACAAACTAGCTATATGTGCGGAATTTTAGGATCGGTAAACATACCCTTTTCGGAGGATATCCTTGATTTGATCGCACATAGGGGTCCGGACGATTTTGGTATCGAAAGGTTCCAAAGTGGCGAACACGAAGTGCATTTTGGACATCGCAGGCTCTCTATAGTCGATTTGAGTCCAGCAGGGCATCAGCCCATGGTTTCCCCTTGTGGAAATTATGTCCTCATTTTTAACGGTGAAATTTATAATCATCAAGAATTAAGACAACGGTTACCCAAAAATTTCGAATTTAAGGGGCATTCGGACAGTGAAACCCTGTTGTATTTTCTCATTCATTTTGGAGAGCAAGGCATTGCGGACCTTAATGGAATATTTGCCTTTGCCTTTGCGGATAAGGCGAAGAAGCGAATGGTTTTAGCCCGGGATCCCTTTGGTGTAAAACCTTTGTATTATTCCCATAGTGACAACGGACTTGTTTTTTCATCCGAAATTAGACCGATTCAGGCACTCCTGAATGAGAACGAACTCGACGGACAGGCACTGGCCAGTTTGTTGAGATTGCGATACAATGCCGCTCCTAGGACACTTTTTAAAAACGTTCAAAAAGTCCCTTCCGGTCATAGTATTACTTGGGATATTTCCGATGCCAAAATCACCCATGAATCCCATTTTTATGCTTCCCAATTGCCCAAAACCATAAAAGGCGGTAAAAAGGAATTGGTGGATGCGTACGGGGATATTCTGGAAGCATCCGTAAAAAGACAATTATTATCAGATGTTGAAGTTGGGGTATTATTGAGTGGCGGTATAGACAGCGCCATGATCGCGGCACTTGCAAAAAAGCACTATACCGGAAAATTGAAGGCGTTTACCATTGGTTTTGAAGGGGAGTTCGAAGAGGACGAAATAGCCGATGCCAAGGAAACCGCTGAGCTTTTGGGCCTTGAACATCACGTGGAGAAGATTTCGTTTCATGATTTTCTCGGCTTGATAAAGGAGTGTTCCCGTATTGTGGAAGAACCCTTGGCAACGACTTCGATGATACCCATGTATTACTTGGCCAAGTTGGCTTCGGGGCATGTAAAGGTTGTATTGACAGGTCAAGGTGCCGATGAACCTTTAGGGGGATATACCCGATACCGTTCGGAAATTATCAGGGAACATTTGCCATCCCCGATAAGGTCCGTATTGAAACCCACTTTTCAACTTTTGGGAACCAGGAACGATCAATTGATTCGTGGGGCCAAGACCATGGAAATTACCAATGAAATGGAGCGGTTCCTTTCGGTATATGAAATTTTTGACAAAGACGAAATTCAGGCGTTAATTGGGAAAGAAGACAATCTCAGTGAAGATTTGATAGGTCATTTTTATGCTACGTTGGACTGTAAATCCCGTATCCATCCTGCCGAAAAATTGATGGCCCTGGATACCCGTCTCAACCTCTCAGACGACCTTTTGAACTATACGGATAAAATAACGATGAACTTTGCCTTGGAATGTAGGGTTCCCATGCTGGATCTGGAATTGGTGCGTTTTATGGAATCACTTCCTTTGGAACGAAAGGTCAATTACCGTGAAGGAAAATTGATACACAAGGCCTATGCTGAAAAATTATTGCCAAAAAAGATAATCAATAGAAAGAAGAAAGGTTTTCAATCCCCTACCAATAGGTGGTTCCGGGAAGAAATGGAAACTTTGAAAGGGTTATTGTTGGATTCCTCTTCGGCCTTTTCAAAGGTATTCAACCTATCGTCGGTATCTATAATTTTACACGATCACGCATCGGGATATAATAAGGAGAAACAAATCTTTCTATTACTGAGCATTTATTATTGGTTCGAATCTAATGACACTAACTAAAAAAAATATGGTTTGGGAAATGTTGAACGGGGTCAAGACCGCCGTTCCCAATTCGCGCGAGGAACTACTGGACTACGTATTCGAGAACAAGAATATCCTGGTTGCCGTAAATGCCGAAAAAATCCATCATGCCACGGACCTTTCAAAGGAAATTATCAACAGGAATGTGGGGTATCCTGATGGCGTAGGTGCTGTTTGGGCCCTCAATAGAAAGGGACATAAAAATGTCCAGAAAATTCCGGGATGTGAGCTCTGGTTGGATATTGTGGCCAAATACCATGACAGCAAGAGTTTTTTTCTCATGGGGGGGGAAGATGCGGTTATCAACAAAACGGTGGAGCTTTTAAAGACACGGTATCCCAATATGAACCTAGTGGGATACCGCAACGGTTTTCTAAAGGATCAAAAAGAAAAGGAAGACCTATTGGAAGAAATTGCTTTAAAACGCCCCGATGTGGTCTTTGTGGCCATGGGCAGCCCCAGACAGGAGCTTTTGATGGAAGAGATGGCGAAGCTACATGCTGCCGTCTATCAAGGACTAGGCGGAAGTTTTGATGTTTTTACCGGCAAAGTTCACAGGGCACCGGAATGGTGGATCAAAAATGGCCTCGAGGGTGTTTACAGGACCATGAAAGAACCCAAGAAGCGTGTAATGAGAGATATTAGGGTATTGCCCTTTTTTATGAATTTAATATTGAACAGGCTATGATACATCTCGCAAAAGCATCCGATTTTAAAGCTTGGAACGGTTTCCTCGAGGAGGAGAAGGAGCGACAACTTGTTACCATTGCCCACAACCCTTCCTTGGGACGCATTTTAGCCAAGACCTTTGGTTACAAGGAAGAGAATATGTTTATCATGAAGGATGACCAGATCATTGGTGTCCTTCCCGCTGTAAAGGTGGGTAAAAAACTAGTATCCATGCCCCATTTTTCATATGGTGGTCCTATTTTTTGTTCCAAGTCCAAGGAAAATCTAGAGGTTTCCAACCTTTTGAACGAAACCAGTTTTGAGGTCAGGGGGCTACAGAAGGTGACGGATAATTTTTATGCCAATAAAATCCTGTCCAAGGTGAAACTCAAGAATTGTCCGGAAGAACAGTTTATGAACATATCCTCATCGGCGCGTAGAAAGATTAGACAGGCTCGAAAAAGAAATTTTCAAACGATGCATGGAGGCTTAGAGCTGCTGGACGATTTCTATAAAGTTTATTCTAAAAGAATGTTCCAAAAAGGTTCGCCTCCCTTGGGGAAGGATTTTTTTAGGAACCTCTTGTCTGATTATGAACATGGCAAGGCCCAAATTTCCGCAATATATTCCAATGGGAATGTTGCGGCTGCCGGACTAACGCTATGTTATAAGGATTTTAATGAACTATGCTGGGTAAGTTCAGACAAAAAGTATGACAAGTATAATGTAAACTCTTTGTTATACTGGAATATCATTAAGGACTCCATTGCAAATGGTTACTGTTATTTTTCCATGGGAAGGTCCACGGTCAATAGTACCAACCATAGATTTAAAAAACAATGGAACCCCATAGAATTGCCACTCTTTTTTAACCACTCCCATTCCGTAGGAAAATCAATTAAGGAATTCACGTTTTTAACGAAGCTCTGGAAGCTCCAGCCATTTAAAACATCTGTTCTTTTTGGGAAATACATCTCCAAATATGTGTATTGACAGCGTATGGAAACCAAAAAAAATAAAATGACCAATAACCCTAATGATACAGTTCATCAACGTGCTGTTTTGGAGTTGTGCCAGGATACAAACGTTTGGAATTCCTTTTTGGAACATGAAAAGGAACACCAAATGGTAACCATAGCGCATAACCCATCCTTGGGCGAAATATTGGAGAAAAGCTTTGGGTATAAGTCCTTTAACTATGCAGTAAAGGAACATGGTGAGGTGATAGGGCTTTTTCCAACCGTTCAAATAGGGAGGAAATTGGTTTCAATGCCCCATTTTTCCTATGGAGGCCCATTCTTAAAACATACTGTTAAAAGGAAGTATAAAGTATCCGAGATGCTCCCTACCAAAAAGTTCGAGGTTCGATCTTTTGAAAAATTGACGGGGGAGGTATTCGATAAAAAAATCAGCTGTGTCGTACCACTACAACCTACGGTCAAGGAACAGATAATGACCTTCAAATCCAAACTGCGCCAAAAGCTTCGGAAGGCCTCAAATCTGGATTTTTCGGTCAGGGTAGGCGGCTTGGAACTGTTGGATGATTTTTATGATCTGTACAGTAAAAAGATGTTGAAATTTGGGTCTCCTACCATAGGTAAGATTTTTTACAAAAACCTCTTGGAATACTATCAATTTGGTGAGGCGGGCATTACCGTAATTAACGAGGGTGACAAAGTGATTGCTGCCGGGTTTTCCTTGTCCTACCTGAATTTTAATGAAATCTGCTGGTCTGCCACGGATTGTGCCTATGACAAACACAATCTACATGCCCTGATCTGTTGGGAAATGATGAAAAACTCCATCGGAAAGTATGACTACTTCTCTTTTGGTAGGTCTACGAAAGAGAGCAACAACCATCGGTTTAAAAAACAGTGGAACCCCTTGGAGCTTCCCATTTATTATAATTATTCGGAGCCTGTGGGAGCATCTCTGAAGGAAATGACATTTCTAACAAAAATCTGGAAATTACAGCCTTTAAAATCTTCGGTATTTTTTGGGCACTATATTTCAAAATACGTTTACTAGATGAATATTCTGACTTTTGACATTGAAGAGTGGTATCATATTTTGGACAATCCGTATACAAAAACCCCTAAGGAATGGGCCAATTTTGAAGCGCGGATCCATCAAAATATGGAAACCATCCATGATATATTACATACGGGAGACCTGAGCGCAACATTTTTTGTTGTGGGTTGGATAGCAGAAAAATTCCCTGAGGTGGTGCGTGAAATTGCCTCAAAGGGATATGAAATTGGTAGTCATACCCATTTACATCAATTGGCCTACGAACAGGATAGAAAGACTTTTAAAAAGGACGTAGAAAAATCCATAAAGACCCTGGAGCATTGTACCGGGAAAAAAGTCCGCGCATTCAGGGCTCCCGGTTTTTCCATTACTGAAAGCAATAAGTGGGCATTTGAGGTTTTATATGAATTGGGTATCACGGTCGATTCCTCCGTGTTTGCTGCCAAGAGAGGTCATGGTGGACTATCCGAATACGGGACAAGTAAACCTTCCCTACTTAGATACAACGGTGTGGAGTTAAAGGAATTCCCTATTAATACGCACCCTGTAATGGGTCGGCAACTTATCTTTTCGGGTGGAGGATATTTTAGGTTATTTCCATATCCGTTCATCAAGCAATTCAGTAAAAATTCGGATTACATAATGACCTATTTCCACCCAAGGGATTTTGATCATGGACAGCCCATGCTACAGGGGCTTTCTCCATTCAGAAAATTCAAGTCGTATGTAGGCCTTAAAAATTGCAAGTCAAAATTGGAGCGATGGATTCAGGACTTTGAATTTGTGGACCTGGATACGGCTATAAAGCAAATAGATTGGGCAAAGGTTGCCACTGTGGAACTGGAAGCGGCGGAACAAGAGTGCGTCTCCCTTTTGTCAACAAGGTCCTAAAAATGACTCCATCAAACCGAAGAAATTTGAAGATGAAAAAAATTACCATTATTGCTGGTGCAAGACCCAACTTCATGAAAATTGCACCAATCATTCATGCCTTGGAAGAGGCACGAGACCAAGGAAAGGAGATTGACTACAGGTTGGTCCACACCGGTCAACACTATGACGAGAAAATGTCCGGAAGTTTTTTTGAGCAACTTCAAATTCCGGAACCCCACGTAAACCTGGCGGCCGGAGGAGGTACGCAAGCGGAACAGACGGCAGCGATCATGCTAAAGTTTGAAAAGGAACTCTTGGACAATCCGGCAAGTCTGGTCTTGGTTGTGGGGGATGTCACCTCTACCATGGCCTGTGCCATCGTGGCCCAAAAACTCCATACAAAAGTGGCCCATGTAGAGGCCGGAATACGATCAAACGATTGGAGTATGCCCGAGGAAATCAACAGGCTTTTGACCGATGCCATCACCAATTACTATTTTACCACTTCAGAATTGGCGAACCAAAACCTTTTGGCAAGTGGGGCAAAACCTGAAACAATTTTCTATGTAGGTAATACAATGATCGATACGCTTTTAAAGCAGCGCCCCCGTTTTAGAAAACCGGTTTTTTGGGACGAGCTTGGATTGCAAGATAAAAGTTATATGGTCATGACCTTACATAGACCGGCCAATGTGGACGAGGAAGCGAATTTGAAGACCCTTATCGATGAGATCATTCTGCATTCCGCACCCTACGATTTGGTATTTCCAGTACATCCTAGAACGGCGAAAGTTTTGGAAAGGCTTAAAATAGCAGACAAACGCCTTCATTTGGTGGAACCTATGGGATATTTGGAATTCAATTATCTTGTAGAACGCGCCAAGGCCGTTGTTACGGATTCCGGTGGTATTACCGAGGAAACCACCGTGATGGGTATTCCTTGTATGACCCTTAGGGACAACACGGAACGCCCTGAAACGATTACCATTGGAACCAACGAACTTTTGGGTACGGATCCAAAGGCCATTAGGCCCGCCATGGAAAAATTGCTGTCCGGGAATTGGAAGGTAGGTAGTATTCCACCGCTTTGGGATGGTGCCACGGCCCCCCGTATTATCGAAAATATATTGGGATTGAACGAATTATAATTAGACGGCAGGCAATTATCCGTAGCTTCGTCCGTTGAAGCCTGCAAAAAATTACTAAAATTCTGCGGTTCAATATAATCAAACAGTATCCTAAAATAGAGGTATGCAGCGTTTATTGGAGTTCTGTTTTTTCATTAAGTGTATCTAAAAGATTGCACGTACATTATGAGTGAAAGGCCATATATCTTAGATTTTAAGGAGGAGGACGAAACCGTTTCCATCCAAGACATACTTTTGAAATACACTCGGTTTTGGCCATGGTTCTTGGTTAGTTGTGCCATTTTTTTAGTGCTGGGGCACTACTATAGTAAATATGCACCTAAGACCTTTTATACAGAGGCCAAGATCAAAATTTTGGATGATGCCAAGGAACCCAAAATCATACCCAATGATAGGGTCGTAAACAACCCAAACCTTGGGTTGAACCTGGAAAACCATATAGAGGTTTTAAGATCTTACCGACTTTTAGGTGAGGTTGTGGACGAATTGGGACTGGATATTGATTATTACCAGTCCAACAACTTGGTGTTTTCCCAAATTTGGACGGCTCCTTTCGTTTTGCAAAAGCTTATGGATGATGAGGAAATCTCCAATCCATTGATCTACGAAATAGAAATGACATCCGCAGGATTCAATATTACGGATGCCGATGGTAACTTCTACCTTGTTTCTTATGAGGAAGAACGTGACCGGGAATTTAAATTGCCCTTTCGGATCATTTTGGGAGATATTGACCATGTAAATAGCCATAAAGATATTGTATACCGAGCAGTGCTACGTTCAAAAAGACAGGCCACCATGTTATTGTCAGAGGCATTGAAAATTGGAACATCTGAAAAACAAAGCGATGTAATAACACTTTCCATGAAAGGCAACAGTACGCAACGTACAGAAGCAATTTTGGATGCCATCGTTTACAAATTCGATAGCAACAGTTTGGAGGACAAACAACTTGTGGCCCAACACACATTATCCCTTATTGACCAACGATTCAAGGATTTGTCCACGGAATTGGATTCCATCGAATTGAGCAAGGAGGACTTTAAGAAATTGGAAGACCTTTCCTATATACAGGCCGATGCCAACGCGAGCTTGAGTAAGAGGACGATTAGTGAGAGTGAGGTATTACGATTAGAAACACAACTATCTTTGATTGGCATTTTAAAGAAGTCGTTGTACTCAGATGAGGCCTACGGCCTTTTGGCGGCGGATATAGGTCTAGCGAACCAGGCTTTGAACACTATGGTCCAGGATTATAACGAGTTGGCCAGGGAACGCCAAAAATTAATGCTTTCCGTAGGCAAGGACCACCCGAACCTCAAAAACCTTTCGGAGCGATTGGATTTTGCCAGGGATAACATCCTTAAGACAGTTGGGGTTTACGAGGCACAGATGAGAACTTCCTTGCGCACCTACAATGAGGAAAAGAGTAGGGCCGGTTCTGAATTTTCACAAATACCAGAACAGGAGCGAATTCTTCGATCTATTGAAAGACAGCAGAATATCAAGGAAAACCTTTATTTATTGCTCTTGCGAAAGCGGGAGGAAGCGGCCATTGACTATGCGGCACCCGCCTCATCGATCAAAGTAATCGACTACAGTGTTAGTGGACTTAAACCCGTTTGGCCCAAAAAAGTGTTGGTGTATCCAGTTTCACTGCTATTGGGTTTCATTTTGCCCTTTACCTTCATATTTTTCAAATCTTCCATGGATACCAAAGTCCAAGGTAGGGAGGAAATCGAAAAAATCAATCCGGAGATACCTACATTGATAGAGATTCCCTTTTTTAAGTACAAAAAGAATATGCACGGATTCCAAGAGGGCTCTGCATTGGCGGAATCGTACCGAATCTTAAGCACCAATACAGATTACCTAGTTCCCAAAAAGGAAGGTGGAAAAGTCGTTTTTGTGACTTCCGCGATCAAGGAAGAAGGTAAGACCATGACCGCCCTTAACTTATCGTTGGCCTATGCCAGTTTGGGAAAAAGGGTTCTATTGGTTGGGGCGGATCTCCGCAATCCAAAGTTGCACAGTTATATGGATTTGGATAGGAATTCACCTGGGCTTTCGGATTATTTAAAAAATGCTTGGTTTGATTTTCAGGATGGTATCCAATTCGGTTTTAAGAAAAACTTTAATCACCACGTTTACCTAAGTGGGTTTATTCCAGAAAGTGCCCCTGCGCTACTTTCCAATAAGCGTTTTGCTGAATTTTTAGAGGAAGCCAAAAGAAGTTACGATTATGTTGTAGTGGATACCGCACCTACAATGTTGGTTACGGATACCTTCCTTATTTCGGACCTTGCAGATGTCACCTTATTTGTGTTGCGTTCAGGTATGACGGACAAAAACCTATTGCATTTTTCAAAGGAATTGCACAAAAACAAAAAGCTAAAAAATATGGCCTATGTAGTGAACGCCGTGGGTAACCTCAAGCATAGGAAGTACAATTATGGCTATGCGTATGGCTATAATGGCTAATTGCCTTCTTCAACATTGATAGGTGTAATTCAAGGAGTTTGCCTAGGCAGATATAACCCTTTTTTAAATAAGGAACTTTGGTGAAAAAAGTTGGATTCGTTTATTCTACAGATGCACCAATGTACAATTGGCAGCAGCGATTTGTCAAGAGTGTCGTGGAAAACCAAAACTTTGAAACGGTGTTTCTTTACTTGGACCAAGCTTTCAAACGAGAAACCGCACCAAATTCCACTATAAATTCGCTCGCCGGAACGCTTTTAAATCTTCATTTGGTTTTCGAAAAAAAACTCTTGAACACCATGCAACCAATATCGGTTACATCGGATTTTTTAAAAAGTACCTATCCTTCTATTACAACCATCAATGTAGCCTCCTTAAGGAAAGATGGTCCTAAAAACCCTGATTTTGAGGTTATCGTAAACCTAACCGATGTTTTGCTATCGGAAGAAGATATTGATGCATCCAAAAACGGTGTCTGGAATATACTATTTTCCGATGCCGAACAAAATAGACGCGGTCCCATAGGGTTTTGGGAGGTTTTGGAGGGTGATTCGGGTATTGGGGCAACTTTATGTACCATTGCCGACAACAACCAAGATCGTTGTAACATACGAAGTACGTGCTTTTTTAACCGGGCATGGTCCATGTCCGAAACATCTAGAACCGTAACCGAGGGAGCCGTTTCCATGGTGTTGAAGGAATTAAATGCCCTGTCTGATGACAATCGGACTATTTCCTTAAAACCCGATTCCCAACTTCCAAATTTGAAATATCCAGGATTTTCAGATGTTTTTAGGTATATGGGTAGATTTTATAATGGATTAGGGGCCAAGGCATTAGAGAAATTGGGGAATGCTTTTTTTGGAATACGGCCGGAAAAATGGTCACTTTTTTTAGGTTATGGCGATTTTGAAACCGCTTCGTTGGACAAATTTAAGTCGGTCCCAATGCCCAAGGACGAATTCTGGGCCGATCCCTTTCTATTTGAACACGAAGGGAGGGATTATGTGTTTTTTGAAAACTATTCCTATCATACAAAAAGAGGAAAAATTTCGTGTGGAATTTTGGAAGACAATACCTTGAAGCACATCAAAGATGTAATGGTAATGGATTATCACCTTTCCTTTCCTTTTATATTCAGGGAAGGAGAGGATATTTTTTTGATGCCGGAAACCTCGGCGAATAAAAGGTTGGAGCTTTACAGGGCTGTCGATTTTCCCGTTTCTTGGGAACTATACAGTACCGCTTTTGAAGGGGAACTTGTGGCCGACCCTCTTTTTTACACAGATTCTGACGATCAACGGTGGCTCTTCATTAATAAACAGGCGGACGGGGCGTCACCCATGAACAGTGAACTATTCATCTATCGGGTAGATTCACTACATCTGAAGGAGTTGGTTCCCCATCGCCAAAACCCGGTAATTATTGATGCCCGTGTAGCGCGCAACGGGGGTGGTATTTTCAAAAAGGGCAATGTACCCTTTAGACCTTCACAAAGAAATGAGGATGGGATTTATGGTAGGGCACTGAATATCAATCAAATCAAAAAGTTGAGCTTAGAGGAATATGAAGAAGCGGTGACGGCAGTTTACCATCCAACTTTTGACAAAGGCCTTATGGCCATGCACCATCTACATCAAACCAAAAAAGCCTTTGTTTTTGATGCAGCCTACCGTAATTCCTTAAAAATGAAATCCTAAGGCAATGATTATTGGGGCAATCCGCTCCAAATCTCAACATCGTCTATCCACTGATGCATTGGGTGGGTATTTCCATAAACTTGGGTAAGTATGATAAAATCCAAATTGTCGCCTCTGTTGGTAGTAGCACCGTAATGCTCCGCTACCAAGTTTCCGTTCACCCGCATGGAAGCATAACCATCTGAATCTTCGCTCCATTTTAAAAAATACTCAACCTTGAACCATTCCTCCCTAGGTATGGGCACCTGATAGTTTCTAACTTGCCAGATAGGTTCCGTAGGGTTTATGTCTCCTTGAAGTAGCCAATGGGGAGTACCAGTATCGTCAGTGGCTATGAAGGCGATCATACGAAAGCCATCCGTGCGGCTTGTATTGTATTTTTTTGTTTTGTACTCCCAAATGGCACGCCAATTATCGGGTCCATTCAAGGAGGTATCATCGATTTTCATCCAGTAGCTCATATAAAGCTCCCTTGGATTTTCCCTGATATTGTTAATCTGATATGGTGTTTGGGTTACCCCGATGTCATAATTGACACGTTGGTAAAGGCTCGTGGTCTGGGTGCCATTTACGCCTTCCACAGTATCCATGTAGTTCTCAATGGCGGCGCCTCCATCATCTTCAATTCTATGGATGCCACTAAAATTTGAACCCAGGATTTTGATGGGCCATGAAAACCCTGTTTCATCGTCCATGCCCCGAATGACCTGATAGCTGTCCTTGATTTCATCCATATAGGTATTCGCCTCAAAACCGGAACGGAACAATAATTGCGGTGTGGATGGAAGTGGATCGGTACCTCCATCCTTATTACAGGAGGCGACCAGTAGCAAGGCCAAAAAATATGGCACTAATGTTTTCATAATGGGCTATAGGATACTCTGACAGCAATGAAATCGGAGCATAACAATTTTTTTTCAAATATAAATAATATCAACAATCTAAAATCAATCGTTTCTTTTTGATTGCCATTATATCCGTCAAATGACCTTTTAGCCTGACTCGGTATTTATTGTTGGGATTAGGGGGTAGGGACGCCATCCCAAATTTGTAGGTCGTCCATCCATTGGTACATGGGGTGCGAATTTCCGTAAACCTGGGTGAGCATTATAAAATCCATGGGGTCAGCGTTGTAGGTCGTTGGACCATAATGTTCCCCAATAAGTTGGTCGTTGACCTTCATGGAAGCGTATCCGTTGGAATCATCGCTCCAACGCAGAAAAAATTCCAGCTTGAACCATTTGCCCATAATCAAGGGGATTTTATAGTTTTCCACTTGCCAAACGGGCATTTGCGGATTTCTATCGCCCTGAAACAACCAAAAGGGTTTTCCCTGAATGTCCTTTGCCATGTAGGCGATCATCCTAAAACCGTTGTTCTCCGCATAGTTCTTTGTCTTATATTCCCAAAGCGCACGCCATTCATCATTTCCCAACAGCGATATGGTGTCCGTTTTCATCCAGTAACTTATGTACAACTCCTTGGGATTCTGTTGTATATGATTTATTTGATACGGGGTTTGGGTTACCTCAACGTCATAGGATACTTCCTGATACAGCGTGGTGGTAATAGTTCCATTTGGCCCTTGTGCTTTTTCCAACCGATTTGAAATAGCCTTACCATTATCGTCATTTACCCGATGAATGCCACTAAAGTCGGACCCCAAAATAAATAGCGGCCAGGAAAATCCCGTTTCGGTGTCCTTACCTGTCAAATACTGGTAACCTTCCTGTGGCGCACTTAGCGAAACGCCTTCAAATCCGGATTTAAAAAGTAGGGTGGGAGCAGGGTTCTGAATTTGGGCCACCGGAGCTATTTCTTCGGATGCAAATTTTTTGGATTTCCCTCCTTTAGTATTGTTTGGTGAGAAAACAAAGAAAGTAATTCCTAAAGCTATTGCTACTAATATCAGGAATTGCCTAATCATTTTCATCACCCGAAAAAATTCTTGATTGGTTAACTGGCGTTAGTATTATTCCTCCATTGTATGATAAACGTTCTGGACGTCATCATCTTCCTCAATTTTCTCCAGGAGCTTCTCCACATCGGCCGCTTCTTCCTCGCTTAAAGGTTTTGTGACCTGGGGGATGCGCTCAAAACCGGAGGATAGGATTTCAATACCCCTATTTTCCAATTCTTTTTGTATCGCACCAAAGCTTTCAAAGGGAGCGTAGATTAAAATACCGTCATCGTCCACAAAGACTTCTTCGGCACCAAAATCTATCATTTCCAATTCCAGCTCTTCGGGGTCGATACCTTCTGCAGGAATCCTGAAATTACAGGTATGGTCGAACATAAATTCCACGGAGCCGGAGGTTCCCAAACTTCCGTCACATTTATTGAAATAGCTTCGGATATTGGCAACTGTTCTGGTATTATTATCCGTTGCGGTTTCAATTAATATAGCAATTCCATGTGGACCGTAACCTTCGAAAAGTACTTCCTTATAATCGCCTTGGTTTTTGTCAGTGGCACGTTTAATGGCCCGTTCAATGTTGTCCTTGGGCATGTTGACCGCTTTCGCATTCTGGATCACCGCCCGTAGCCTTGAATTGGCATCAGGGTCCGGACCTCCTTCCTTAACGGCCATTACAATGTCCTTCCCGATCCGGGTAAAGGCCTTGGACATAGCGGCCCATCGCTTCATTTTACGTGCTTTCCGAAACTCAAAAGCTCTTCCCATAGTCTATTTCTTTAATGCCGGCAAATTTAGTAAAAATCCCAAATCTTATAGCCGCAAACCGGTCTTTGAAAGTATACGGTTAATCACTCTCAATGATATCCTCAATGCTTCTTGCCAATACAAAGTCTTTTTCAGTAACGCCATTAGCTTCATGGGTACTTAACCGAATATTGACCGTTTTATACACATTGCTCCAATCAGGATGATGGCCCTGGGCCTCACATTCAAAAGCTATTCGTGTCATGACGGAAAACGCTTCCTTGAAATCCTTGAATTCAAAAGTGGTCTCAATGGCTCCGTCCACATATTCCCAGCCGTCCAACTGGCCTAAATAATCATAAATCTGTTTGTCCGTAAATTTTTCCATGTGTTATTCTTTAATAATATGATGGTCTATAATTTCCTGATATGTAAATCTTAAATTTTTGGGCAATAAGTTCGATTTTGGAAGCACTGCCAAATATCTGTCCTCATTGGTGGTATAAACCCTTTTAATTATTGGGTTGAAGGTACCCACACGTTCCAAAACTTCCTTTATAAAATCCTCATGGTGTACCAAATCCGTACTACCAAGATGGAAAATTCCCGTTTTATTTCTATTGATAAGATAATGAATTTGTTGTGTTAGCCTGTCATCATTGGTCACATTTAATATCAAATTAGGAAAAACCTCCACAGGTTCATTGTTAAGGATGAGATTTTTCATTTCCCGCACCCTTGGCGAACCATTTCCAAATACCATAGGGATTCTCAAAATGGCCATTTTGTCCTTTGGCAAACGCATGAGCATATTCTCTATTTTTATTTTTAATCGGCCATAAATACTTTCCGAAAGTGTTTTGTCATTTTCATAGGAAGGATATTTACTATAGGCATCAAAAACGTTCGCAGACGATAGAAAATAGAGTTTGCAATCTTGTTGGCCAATATACTCCGCCAGATGTTGGTGCATGGTTATTTGTGCCGCAAAATTACCTCGTATGGCGGAGATGATTATCTGTGGTTTAACGGTATCAAGTATCTCGAAAATATCATCCTCCTCCAGATTGAAATGGAAAAATTGTTTGTTGTTTTCAAATGACCTCCGTGCATTGAAATAGGTTCCATAGGTATCAAAATAGTTGCACAATTCCTTATAAATGGCATTGCCAAGGAACCCGCTTCCTCCTAATATTAAGACCTTCTTTTTTTCCAAACTAGAAAATTGATAAATCGGATAATGTGGTCAGTCGCTCCAGGGCCGCCATGCCCCTTGTAGAATTTCCTTTAGGGTTTAGGCCAGGCGACCAGACGGCCACGCAGAATTTTTTTGGTAATAATGCCACAATTCCACCGCCGACACCACTCTTGCCGGGTAGTCCCACTTCAAATGCAAATTCGCCAGCCTCATCATAAAAGCCACATGTAAGCATAATGGCATTGATCCGTTTGACCTGACTTACGGTCAAAAAATCATAATTCTGTAAGCACTTGCCCCGGTTTATGAACAGATAGAACGTATTGCAAAGCTGGGTACAGGACATGGATAGGGAACACTGGTAAAAGTAGAAATCCAACACCTCAATGACATCGTTTTTTAAGTTGCCGTAGGATTTTAGCAGGTTTGCGGCAGCATAATTTTTAAATCCGGTCGCTTTTTCGGAACTGGCTACTTTTTTATTGTATGAAATTGAAGTGTCGCCACTGACTTTATGTACAAACTCCAAAAATTCCTTCTTGGGGTTTTTGAGCTCGCTAACCAAAATATCCGCGATGACAATGGCTCCTGCATTGATCAACGGATTTCTAGGGATACCATTTTCCTGTTCCAAAAGGGATAGATGGTTGAAGGGATCCCCTGAAGGTTCAACGTCAACCCGGTCCCATATTTTTTCACCAATAAGACCCATGGCCATGGCCAATGTGAGCACTTTGGAGATACTCTGCACGGAAAAACGCTCGTCAAAATCCCCGATTTGATACGATTCCTTTTCAATATCCAATAAACAGATCCCAAATTTATCCTCCGGTACACAGGCCAGTTCAGGAATATAAGTGGCAACCCTTCCCGTATCGGACAACTGCTTCGTCTCTTCGTAAATGGTATGTAGTATATTTTTGAAATCTAGCATTTAACCCTTGTAAAAAGGTAGTTTCACTACGGTGGCCGGTACCGAATTTTTTCGAATCTGAATATGGATTTTACTTCCAATTGCGGAGAATTCGGTCGAGACATACCCCAGTCCAATGCCCTTTCCCAAAGAAGGGGACATGGTTCCAGAGGTTACGATGCCGATTTTATTTCCATCGGCATCCACAATGTCATAGTCATGTCTTGGTATTCCCCGTTCGTCCAACTCAAAACCAATAAGCTTTCTTTCGGGCCCTTTTTCTTTTTCCTTTTCCAAAGCTTCGCTATTGACAAAATCCTTGGTGAACTTGGTTATCCATCCCAAGCCTGCTTCAATAGGGGAGGTTTCATCGTTAATGTCATTTCCATACAGACAGTAGCCCATTTCCAATCGTAAGGTGTCCCTAGCGGCCAAACCGATCGGTTTGATACCAAAATTTGCCCCGGCCTCAAAAACCATGTCCCAAACTTGCTGTACCTCGCTGTTCTTGCAATAGATTTCAAAACCACCGGAACCCGTATACCCTGTTGCCGAGATGATTACATACTCGATACCGGCAAAATCGGCCACTTCAAAATGGTAGAACTTGATTTGTGACAAGTCAACGGAAGTCAGGGATTGCATGGCTTCCACTGCTTTTGGACCTTGTATGGCCAGCAGCGAATAATCATCGGAGAGATTTCGCATTTCTGCTTTGAAATCGGTATTATACTTCGAAATATGTGCCCAATCCTTATCTATATTTGAAGCATTGACCACCAAAAGATATTGTTCCTCCTTGATCTTGTAAACGATCAAATCATCCACAATACCACCGGTCTCATTGGGCAAACAACTGTATTGCGCCCTGCCTATTGTCAATTTGGAGGCATCGTTGGAGGTCACTTTTTGTATCAAGTCCAACGCGCGGGGACCGCTGATCAAAAATTCACCCATGTGCGAAACATCAAAGACACCAACACCGTTTCTAACCGTTTCATGTTCCACATTTACGCCTTCGTAGGAAACTGGCATGTTATATCCTGCAAATGGTACCATCTTGGCACCTAATTGCTCATGGGTTTTTGTTAAGGCTGTATTTTTCATAGTATCGAATTGTGCATGGCAAATTTAAGGGAATTAAATAGGATAGCATTCTAAGGGCATCGTATGTTTTCCCCAAATTTTATAGTAACTTGTCCTTTCCTATTTGCAATAATAAAGAATGACTATGAAATTATCTATACTGTGGATTGCCATCCTTTCTATAGTAACGGTAACCGCTCAAAACCTTCCGCAAGACTATTTGTCAGCGGAATTTCATAAGGATAGAAGGGAGAAAGTCCGTGAATTAATGTCCCCAAACAGTGTTCTAGTCTTTTTTGCCAATGCGGAACGCAACAGGGCCAATGACGTGGATTATATCTACCATCAAGATCCCAATTTTTATTATCTCACCGGATATAAGGAACCCAATGCCGTGTTGCTTATCTTCTCCGATATGCAAACCGATGCCGTTGGAAAGGAATTTAATGAAATGATATATGTACAGGAGCGAAATGCCAAGGAAGAGCAATGGACCGGAAAGCGTTTGGGTGTGGAAGGGGTACGGGATCAACTGGGCTTCGATAAGGTTTTCAATGGTAGTGATTTTGCCGATGTTCCCATCGATTTCAAATCCTTCGATAAAGTTTCCTTTTTTGATTTTGAGAATGATTACCGTGATAAAAGGGGAGCGGCCGATTTGTTCGATCTTATCAAAACGTTTAAACTAAAGGCTAATTATCCTTCGGATTATGACCCGATAAAGCAGAATCTGTATGCCATGATCCAATCGGTCACACCCAATAATGCCGAAAACGTTGTGAAGGCTGTGAGTAGGTATTTAGCATTTTATGAAAACCTAAAAGACGATGAATTCCTGACGGACTTCGTGAATGCCACCGATGAATCAAAAAGGCTGGAAGTAAAGGAAAAAGTAAATTTAGTGTTGGCTTCCAACAATTTGGACTCCAGAATGATTTCAGAAATAATGGCCACGCTCAGGGAAACCAAGACTCCGGAGGAACTGAAATTATTGAAAAAGGCCATAGAAATTTCCGCAGTGGGTCAAATTGAAGTGATGAAGGCCTTGCATCCCAACATGTCCGAAACGGAAATCCAAGGCGTCCATGAGTACGTCTATAAGAAATATGGCGCTGAATACGAAGGCTATCCTTCCATTGTGGGGGGCGGCAATAACGGTTGTATTTTGCACTACATTGAAAATAATAAAATGGAGGTAGGCAATGATTTGGTCCTTATGGATTTGGGAGCGGAATATCATGGCTATACGGCCGATGTTACCCGAACCATTCCCGCCAATGGGAAATTCTCTCCTGAGCAAAAGGCCATTTACGATATTGTTTATGAGGCCCAAGAGGCAGGGATAAAGTCCAGTGTGGTTGGTGCTGAATTTCAAGCCCCCGGAAAGGCCGCCTTGAAAATCGTGGAGAATGGATTGATGAAGTTAGGTATCATAAAGGAAGCCAGTGAGGCGAGGACCTATTTTCCGCATGGTACATCCCACTATTTAGGTTTGGATGTGCATGACCAAGGAACCTACCGTCCGTTTCAGGCCAATACCGTCATCACAGTGGAGCCCGGTATTTATATTCCGGAAGGCAGCGATTGCGATGAAAAATGGTGGGGCATCGCCGTGCGTATCGAGGATGACATCCTTATTACGCATGAGGGTCCGGTGAATCTATCGGCTATGGCTCCAAGAACGACAGAAGCCATCGAGGCCATGATGAAACAGCCAAGTCCGTTGGACGATTTTCAATTGCCAAAGCTGGATTAACGGTTCAATAGGAAATCGCTTAAATCCGAATAAGTCTTGATTTTTATCGATTTCTTCTCTTTGTCCATTACCTTTTGGATTTGTGGGGGCAGGGGAAGTTTTTTGCCAATGGTCTCTTCCACCACATCCAAAAATTTCACGGGGTGTGCGGTTTCCAAGAAGATGCCATAGGTATCCGGGTGTTTTTCCTGATACTTTTTTAGTCCCAAATAGCCTACGGCCCCATGCGGGTCAGCACAGTACTCACTGGACTGGTAAATATCCAAAAGTGCTTTTTTCGTCTCGGTGTCCGTAAAGGAGTAGGAGGAGAGGTGATGCTCTAAAATGTTAAAATCGTCCTCGAACAAATGTCGTATTCTCACAAAATTACTCGGGTCCCCCACATCCATCGCATTTGAGATGGTCGCCGTTGAAGGTTTGGGGTCGTAGCTCCGTGTTTTCATGAACTGTGGAACGGTATCGTTTACATTGGTGGCGGCAATAAAATGGGTTACCGGCATTCCCAACTTTTGTGCGACCATACCGGCGCATATATTCCCAAAGTTCCCGGAAGGTACTGAAAAGACAATTTCCCTTCCCTTACTTTTTACTTGTTTATAGGCGAACAGAAAGTAAAATAACTGTGGAAGCCATCGGGCTACATTGATCGAGTTGGCCGAGGTCAGTTTCATGTTACTTAAAAGTGCCTCATCTAGAAAAGCAGTCTTGACCATCGCCTGACAATCGTCAAAAGTACCTTCCACTTCCAAGGCCGTAATGTTCTGCCCCAAGGTGGTCAATTGACGTTCCTGGATATCACTCACCTTTCCGCTTGGATAAAGGATCACCACCTTTACACCATCCACCCCTAAAAATCCATTGGCTACGGCACCTCCCGTATCTCCAGAGGTGGCCACCAAAACGGTGACCTCATTTTTTTCGTCTTTAGAAAAGTAGCCCAAACATTGCGCCATGAAGCGTGCACCTACATCCTTGAACGCCATGGTGGGCCCATGAAAAAGTTCCAAGGTAGCAATGTTCTTATCGATTTCAACAACGGGAAACTCAAAATCCAACGTATTCTTTAGAATCTCGCGGAGGACATCGTTCGGAATTTCATCACTAACGAATTGATGGATGGCATTGAACGCTATTTCCTGATTTGAAAGGTCCTCGATGGTTTCAGAGAAACTTTTGGGTAGCCGTTCAATGTTTTCGGGGAAATAAAGTCCCTTATCCGGGGCAATGCCATTAATAACTGCTTCTCTAAAGGAAACGTCAGGGGCTTTTTTATTTAAACTGTAGAATTTCAATGTGCTGACTTATATTTCTTTAGGCCACGGAATTAAATTGTCCGTACACCTTCATGGTTAATTTTGGATACATGTATATCATGCTCCACACCTATTTCTTGATACACTTCTTTCATCGCCCGGGCAACTTTTTCTGCATTTTCCCTTCCATGACTCAAAGCGAAGATGGAAGGTCCCGACCCTGAAATTCCAGCGCCCAAGGCCCCAGCTTCTAGCGATGCTTTCTTCACTCTATCAAAACCAGGAATTAAGATAGAGCGTATGGGCTCAACGATATGATCTTCCAAGGAACGACCTATCAACTCGTAGTCATTTTGCAATAGACCGGCAATCAATCCGCCTACATTTCCCCATTGTTTTATGGCGGTTTGAAGGGATAATGTAGTCTTTAAAATTTTTCTGGAGTCTGATGTTTTTATCTCGATTTGCGGATGTATGACCGATGCAAACAATTCTTCGGGTGCTTTTATGGGTACAATGTCCAAAGGGGAATAGCTTCGTACCAGTGTAAAACCGCCAAACAGCGCCGGTGCTACATTGTCCGCATGGGCTACGTCACTGGCCAGGCGTTCCCCTTCCATGGCGAAGGTGACCAGATCGGTTTTTGAAAAAGGGTTTCCCAATAAATGGTTCATGGCCCAAACCGCTCCCGTAGAACTTGCCGCACTACTACCTATGCCGCTTCCAGGTTTTATTTTTTTATTTATTTCGATTTCAAAACCTCCGGCGTAATCGGCTTTTTCCAATAAGGCAAGACCTGCGACACCTGCTACATTATTTTGTGTTTCAAGGGGTAAATTCTGTCCTTCAATTTTGGTTATAAAAACTCCTTTTTTTTCGGTCTTTCGAACGACCATTTCATCCCCTACCGAATCCAAGGCTACGCCAAGAACATCGAATCCGCAGGAAATATTGGCGATGGTCGCCGGGCAGAACACCTTTACTTCGTCCATAATTAAAAGTTACCTATTCTAATAATATCCGCAAAAATACCCGACGCCGTTACATCGGAACCTGCTCCCGCGCCCTTGATGATCAGGGGAAGGTTCTTGTATCTTTCGGTAAAGAACAAAACGATATTGTCACTTCCTTCCAGGTTATAAAAATCATGGCCTTCTGGAATTTCCTGAAGTCCTACGCTGGCTTTGCCATTTTCAAACTGGGCCACATATTTAAGCTTACAGTTTTTCGCTTTGGCATCGGCATATATTTTCTGAAAATCCGACTCATACGTTACCAAGGATGTAAAGAAATCATCGTTGTTCGTGGTATCCAGACTTTCTTTGGGCAGAAAGGATTTGTTCTCTATGTCTCCAATTTCCAAAACATAACCGCTTTCACGAGCCAAGATGAGAATTTTCCGCATCACGTCGATACCGCTTAGGTCTATCTTTGGGTCGGGCTCCGTGTACCCCTCTTCTTGGGCCCTTTTTACGATGTCGTGAAAGGTATTGGAGTCATTGAAATTATTAAACACGAAGTTCAGGCTACCTGACAGAACCGCCTGAATTTTAAGCACCTTGTCCCCTGAAGCTATGAGGTTTTTCAAGGTGTCCAGGATAGGCAGTCCCGCACCCACATTGGTCTCGAACAAGAAAGGCGCGTTGTATTCCCTGGCAAGGGATTTTAGGCGTGCATAATTGTTGTATTCCGATGAGCAGGCAATTTTGTTACACGTTACCACGGATATGCTGTTGCTCAAAAAATCGGCGTAGGTGCCCGCTATTTCCGCACTCGCCGTGTTGTCCACAAAAATGCTGTTACGGAGATTGAGGTCGTTGACCCTATCGATAAAAAGCTGCTTATCTGCCTTTTGTCCGGTCAACAAAGTATCTTGCCACGTATTCAACGGAATTCCTTTTTCATCGAAATGCATGGTCCTGGAGTTGGATATGCCAACCACCCGAACATTCAGCTTTAAATTCTTTTTTAGATATTTTTCCTGCGATTTTATTTGGTTCAGGAACTTGGCTCCAACGTTTCCAACACCCATGACGAAAAGATTGAGCTGCTTTACGTTTTCCTCGAAAAACTCCTCGTGAAGGGCATTTAGGGCCTTTTTTACATCCTTCTCGTTGATGACACAGGATATATTACGTTCTGAGGCACCTTGGGCGATTACCCTAATATTCACATTGTTCTTACCCAGCGTACTGAACAATTTTCCACTGAGTCCTTGGTGGCTCTTCATGTTGTCGCCTACGAGTGCCACAATGGCCAGTCCCTTTTCCGGTATCACTTCCTTGATCTTTCCCCTCTCTATTTCGTAGGCAAACGCCTCGTTTACGACTTCAACGGATTTTTCAACATCATCCGCCGAAACCCCTACGCAAATGGAGTGCTCTGAAGAGGCCTGGGTAATGAGCACGACACTGATATCGGCCTGTGACAAGACCTCGAAAAATCGTTTTGAAATTCCGGGTATACCCACCATTCCTGGACCTTCCAAGGAAAGTAGTGCCATATTGCCAATGTGGCTGATACCGCGTACGGTCTTTCCGCCTTCGTTCCTAGATTTTGTTATCAGGGTTCCTTCCTCTTCTGGCTTGAAGGTATTTTTTATGAGTATCGAAATGCCTTTGGACAGAACAGGCTGTATCGTTGGAGGATAAAGGACTTTAGCGCCAAAATGCGAAAGTTCCATGGCTTCCTCATAGGAAATATGGGTAATCGCCTTGGCCTGCTTTACCATTTTTGGATTGGCGGTGTACATGCCGCTCACATCCGTCCAAATCTCCAAAACATCAGCTTCCAAAGCGGCGGCATAGATGGCCGCGGTATAATCGGAACCGCCCCTGCCCAATGTGGTTATGTCATTATTTTTGGAAGTGGCGATGAATCCCGGGCAAACGGTTATGGAAGCCCCGTTGTTTTTGAAAAATTCCTTGCAATTGGCATCGGTCAACGTAAAGTCCACCACATTTTTACCGGCAAGCTTAAAGGTTTTGATCAGTTCCCGACTGTCCTTGTAAACGGCGTCCAGACCTTCCGAAGCCAAATACTCGCTGATGATATACGACGATAACAGTTCCCCAAAACTTACGATTTTATCGGAAAGCTTAGGTGTAATCTCACCAATAAAATAAGCACCTTCCAATAGGGTTTCCAGGATGTTCAATTCAGACTTTACCTTGCTAAGCACCTTGCTTTGCGCGGTTATGGGAATCAGTTCCTTAACGGTATCCAAATGTCTGGTCTCGATTTCACTGAGGATATCCTTATATCCGGTTTGTTCCTTGGCCGCCATCTCACCTGCTTGAAGTAGTTGGTCCGTCACTCCTCCAAAGGCGGATACCACTACAATGATCGGGTCATTATAGGCCAAAAGGATGTTTTTGATTTTTATGATATTTTCTGGGCTGGCTACGGAAGAGCCGCCAAATTTCAAGACTTTCATGCTAGAATAATGTATAAATTGACTTTATGGGAATCGTGTTGAAAAACACTATAACGGAGGTGTATAATTATTACCCCATAGGGGTGGTGTACACGGTACGTGTAAGAAATTGGTTTTTTATTGTATTGGATACAAGCATTATGTCCTTTTGGGATATTTACTTTGATGAGGCTCAAAAGTAGTACATTTGGCTAGCTATTCAAACGTTTCCACAATTTTTTATGGGATCGTTACTTTTTAATTCAATCCAAAACTATTATGAAGGTTTTTACCGCCGCCCAAATTTATAAAGCCGATACATTTACTATTGAAAAACAACAGATAACAAGTGATGCCCTTATGGAGCGGGCCGCTACCCAAATCTTTAATTGGATGCACTTTAGGATGCAGGGGGCACCGGTAAAGATCCATCTGTTTTGTGGCATTGGGAATAACGGGGGCGATGGTATTGCGCTTGCCAGGCACTTGTTCGAGCATGGATATGACATTGCTGTGTACGTTGTTAAGTATAGCGATAAACGATTCAAGGATTTCCTGACAAATTTGGACCGATTGAAAGACCGGAAAATTTGGCCCATTTATATGGATGCCGATAGCGATCTACCGGAAATACATCCTAACGATATTATCGTGGATGCCATTTTTGGGATTGGGTTGAACAGAACGCCCGATGCTTGGGTAGCAAAAATAATCCAGCATTTGAATACTTCCAAGGCGTTTATCCTTTCGGTAGATATTCCATCCGGGTTGTTTACGGACAGTGTTCCAGAGGACAAAGAAGCTGTAATAAAGGCCAATTATGTGCTAAGTTTTCAAGTGCCAAAATTGGTTTTCTTTCTTCCCGAAACCGGAATATATGTGGAACAATGGGAGGTTTTGGATATTGGTCTGGATGCGGAATTCTTGATGAACGAGAAAACAGATTTCGAACTGATTTCTAAGAACGAGGTTCTTCAGTTTTATCGGCCTCGGACAAAATACTCGCACAAGGGTACTTACGGACATGCCCTCATTGTGGGAGGTAGTTATGGAAAGATGGGCGCGGTCATTTTGACGAGCAGGGCCGCATTGAAAGCGGGCAGCGGTTTGGTGACGGCGTACGTTCCGGAATGTGGATATGCAATTTTACAGACAGCGATACCAGAGGTGATGGTCCTAACAAATGGCAAAGAGGCTATCGAAGCTATTGAATTCGACATGAAGCCAACGGTCATTGGTTTGGGAATAGGAATGGGTATACATGACAAAACCGTAAAGGCATTGGAGCATTTCTTAAAGGGAAATAAACTACCACTTGTCTTGGATGCTGACGCGTTGAACATCCTTTCCAAGAATCAGGACCTGATGGATTTTATACCAGAGAATTCCATTTTAACACCACATCCAATGGAATTGGAGCGGTTAGTGGGGAAGTGGAAGGACGATTTTGAAAAGTTGGAAAAGGTAAGACAGTTTACGGATAAGCGAAAAGTTGTCCTTATAGTCAAAGGAGCTCACAGCATCACTTTTTTTGAGGGTAGGGGGTACATCAATACTACTGGAAATCCAGGGATGGCCACCGCGGGCAGTGGTGATGCCCTTACCGGTATCATTACCGGACTAATCGCACAAGGCTATTCCAGTTTGCAAGCGGCTATTTTTGGGGTTTACATCCATGGAAAATCGGGAGATATATCCGTAGAAAACACGGGATATCAGGCATTGATTGCTTCGGATATTATAGAAGGCATTGGGAGTGCTTTTTTGGATTTGTTCAGGGTACCGGAGCAGGAGCGTCCGGATACCCCTGAAAAGGAAAGTTAAACCTTTACTTGGCGCTGATCCTTCTTTTAACCCATTTAAGCGCATTTTCGTATTCAATGAAAAACTTCATCGGCTTTTTATAAAAGAGTTTTTCGATTTTGAAATTGTGCATATCGATTTCCTTTACGGATACGATAGCAAATGCCTTCAAGTTTTCCAATTCTTTTAAATAGCTGTATATCGTGGGGTCTATGGCATAGGAATTTTTTCTTAGACTGATAAAGCCGAAGTTTTTATCCCTAAAATGGATTTCAGAAATCCCAATGATTTGATATGCCCTCTCTAAAGTTAACGTGGCTCCTTCATCAAAAATGGATACCATATAATCGTCAAAAACCTGAATTTTTCCAACCTCCAGGTTGTACTCGCGCACGATGATCTTTTTGTTCACAGATCCTACCTTCATTTTATATTCATTATAGTGTCTGGAACGAAAATATACCGATTATCCTCCACGGAATAAATTATTAGATTAAAAGCGTAAATATCGCACGTAATACGAAGCGGCGAAAGGGCTTGTGTTTTAATTCTTACGAAGGTTGATGTATTTCATTTAAAAAACAAAGGGCATCCTACTTGGATGCCCTTTCATATTTTTGAAATTGTATTTTACTTATTCGGATTTTGGAGATTCCTGGGGCTTATCGATTTTAATGGTAAGCTCCTCATTTTTCTCATCCAAATCCATGGTAATTGTATCCCCTTCCTCCAATTTGGAATTGACAATTTCCTCGGCCAAGGCATCCTCTATATACTTCTGGATGGCCCTTTTTAAAGGTCTTGCCCCGTATTGCTTGTCAAAGCCTTTTTCGGCTATGTAGTCCTTCGCGGTTTCTGACAATACTAATTCGTAACCAATGCCTTTGATACGTTTGTACAATTTGGAAAGTTCGATATCGATAATTTGATGTATATGCTCCCTTTCCAAAGGATTGAATACTATAACGTCATCGATTCTGTTCAAGAATTCCGGAGCAAAGGCCTTCTTAAGCGCATTTTCAATGACACCTTTCTGATGGGAATCCGCTTGTTCCTTTTTGGCCGCAGTTCCAAACCCGACACCTTGACCAAAATCCTTTAATTGACGTGCCCCAATGTTGGAGGTCATGATAATAATGGTATTCCTAAAGTCGATTTTTCTACCAAGACTATCGGTAAGGTAACCATCATCCAACACTTGTAACAACATATTGAATACGTCTGGATGGGCTTTTTCAACCTCGTCCAACAAAATAACGGAATAGGGTTTCCTTCGCACCTTTTCGGTCAATTGGCCACCTTCTTCGTAGCCAACATATCCCGGAGGTGCACCTACCAATCTTGATATGGCGAACTTTTCCATGTATTCGCTCATATCGATGCGTATAAGGGCATCCTCGGAATCAAAAAGTTCTTTAGCCATAACCTTGGCCAACTGTGTTTTTCCAACACCTGTCTGTCCTAAGAATATGAAGGAACCAATAGGTTTGTTAGGATCTTTTAGACCGGCCCTATTTCTTTGAATGGCCTTCGATACCTTGGCAACTGCTTCGTCCTGTCCAATTACGTTCGCTTTTATGAGCTTGGGCAATCCTGCCAATTTGTTGCTCTCTGTCTGCGCAATTCTATTAACGGGGATGCCGCTCATCATAGAAACCACATCGGCTACATTGTCCTCGGTAACGGTCTCTTTGTGAAGCTTGCTTTCGTCTTCCCATTTTTCCTGGGCTATGGCCAAATCTTTTTCGAGCCTTTTTTCATCGTCCCTCAATTTGGCGGCCTCCTCGTATTTCTGCTTTTTGACCACGGAATTCTTTAGTTCCCGCACATCTTCCAGTTTCTTCTCAAGTTCAAGAATCTGTTTTGGTACGTCCATATTTACGATATGTACCCTAGATCCTGCCTCGTCCAGGGCGTCAATCGCCTTGTCCGGAAGGAATCTATCGGTCATATATCTGCTGGTCAGTTTTACACAAGCTTCAATGGCTTCATCCGTATAGCTGACATTATGGTGGTCTTCGTATTTACCTTTAATATTGTGCAATATCTCAATGGTTTCCTCAACGCTGGTAGGTTCAACGATAACCTTCTGGAACCTGCGCTCCAAGGCGCCATCTTTTTCAATATATTGCCTGTATTCGTCCAAGGTGGTGGCTCCTATACATTGAATCTCGCCCCTTGCCAAGGCAGGTTTGAACATATTGGAAGCGTCCAAACTACCGGTAGCACCTCCAGCGCCCACAATGGTATGGATTTCGTCTATGAACAGAATGACGTCATCGTTCTTTTCCAATTCGTTCATAACGGCCTTCATACGTTCCTCAAATTGGCCACGGTATTTTGTACCAGCCACAAGTGAAGCCAAATCCAAGGTTACTACCCGTTTGTTATAAAGGATACGGGATACTTTTTTGTTTATAATGCGTAGGGCCAAGCCTTCTGCAATGGCACTTTTACCCACACCGGGTTCACCGATCAACAGTGGATTGTTCTTTTTTCTTCTACTTAAAATTTGGGAAACCCGCTCTATTTCCTTTTCCCTACCAACAACGGGGTCCAATCTGTTTTCTTCGGCCATTAGGGTAAGATCCCTTCCAAAATTATCCAAAACCGGGGTTTTGGATTTTTTGGAGCCTTTGTTCCCAGAATTGGTCCCAAAAGTACTTTCCTTACCTTCATTGGATTCATCGGAATCACTTGGGAAGGATTCAGAAGTAGGTGAATCCACGATTTCGTCATCGCTGGTGATCATAAACTTGAATTGCTCCTTGACCCCATCGTAATCCACTTTCAACTTGTGGAGCAGTTTGGTCGTAGGGTCATTTTCGTTCCGTAGGATGCAAAGCAGTAAATGCGCCGTATTGATCGATGAGCTTTGGAAAAGTTTTGCCTCCAAAAATGTCGTTTTTAATGCTCTTTCCGCCTGTCTCGTCAAATGAAGATTTTTCTTATCTTTTTGAACGTTCCCTGCATTTGGGTTGGAAGGACTAAGTATTTCTACCTTTCTACGTAAATGATCTAAGTCTACGTCCAGGGCATCCAAAATACTTATTGCTTTTCCACTGCCATCCCTCAAAAGGCCCAACATCAAATGCTCCGTTCCAATAAAATCATGACCGAGCCGTAAAGCTTCCTCTTTACTGTAGGCAATTACATCTTTTACTCTAGGTGAAAAATTGTCGTCCATATATTGAATTATCAACTATAAAATTACTAAATATCAATGAATCATGGGCAAATACCGTACCTATATTCGTTAAAGTTGTTCTAAATGACGAAAAAAGTTCACCAAATCAAAGTACGTGTCGGTATAATTATCAACCAATGCACCTAGGTTTTATGTTGATAAAATATTGAATAAATACTTCGTTCAGTTCTTTCAACCCCTCTATTTTCCGTATATTGGCATGCTTTTTTACGAATAAAAAACAATTAAAAATTTACCATGGCTGAAGGAGAAAAATTGATTCCTATCAACATAGAAGAAGAAATGAAATCTGCCTACATTGATTATTCAATGTCGGTCATAGTGTCACGGGCACTGCCAGATGTGCGAGATGGTCTAAAACCGGTACATAGAAGGGTGCTTTTTGGAATGCACGAACTTGGGGTAAGAAGTACAAGTGCCCATAAGAAATCGGCACGTATTGTGGGTGAGGTATTGGGTAAATACCATCCCCACGGCGATACTTCCGTTTACGACACTATGGTGAGAATGGCCCAAGATTGGAGTTTGCGCTATATGTTGATCGATGGTCAGGGTAACTTTGGCTCGGTGGACGGAGATAGTCCGGCCGCAATGCGATATACCGAAGCGCGCATGCGCAAGATCGCTGACGAAATGTTAGCGGATATCGATAAGGATACCGTAGACCACCAATTGAATTTTGACGATTCTCTACAGGAACCCACGGTACTGCCTACCCGTATACCAAACTTATTGGTGAACGGAGCATCGGGTATTGCCGTAGGTATGGCCACAAATATGCCCCCGCACAATCTTGCCGAGGTAGTGGACGGAACAGTGGCCTTCATCGACAACAACGATATAGAAGTTGATGAGTTGATCACCCATATAAAGGCTCCGGATTTTCCAACCGGGGGGATAATTTATGGATATGACGGCGTAAAAGAGGCATTCCATACGGGTAGAGGTAGAATAGTCATGCGGGCGAAGGCTCATTTTGAGGAGGTTCAAGGGCGTGAATGTATCATTGTTACCGAGATTCCGTATCAGGTGAACAAGGCGGATATGATCAAAAAGACGGCCGACCTTATCAACGAGAAGAAAATAGAGGGGATTTCCAACATTAGGGACGAATCCGACCGAAAAGGTATGCGCGTCGTTTACATGTTGAAAAGGGATGCGATACCCAATATTGTCTTAAATACGCTTTTTAAGTATACCGCTTTACAGACTTCCTTTAGCGTAAACAACATTGCTTTGGTCAATGGAAGGCCGCAATTACTGAATGTAAAGGACATGATCCACTATTTCGTGGAACATCGTCATGAGGTGGTAGTTAGACGTACCGAATTTGAGCTGAAAAAGGCCGAAGATAGGGCGCATATCTTGGAAGGCTTGATCATTGCATCTGATAATATCGATGAGGTAATCGCTATCATTAGAGCTTCTTCCAATGCCGATGAGGCCCGTGAAAACCTCATGGAGCGATTCAAGCTTACAGAAATTCAGGCCAAGGCAATCGTTGAAATGAGGTTGCGTCAATTGACAGGTCTGGAACAGGACAAGTTGCGTTCTGAATATGAGGAAATCATTAAGACCATTGCCGACTTAAAGGATATTCTCGCCAAAAAAGAGCGGAGAATGCAAATCATCAAGGAAGAGCTTCTTGAGGTAAAGGAAAAATATGGTGATGAACGCCGTTCGGAAATTAATTTTGCCGGTGGGGACTTGAGTATGGAGGATATGATACCCGATGAACAGGTAGTCATTACTATCTCTAGGGCCGGTTATATCAAAAGAACCCCACTATCGGAATATAAGACCCAAAATAGGGGCGGTGTTGGTCAAAAGGCCTCATCTACAAGAAACGAGGACTTTTTGGAATACCTTTTTGTGGGGACCAACCATCAATACATGTTGTTCTTTACCCAAAAAGGAAAGTGTTTCTGGATGCGTGTGTTTGAAATCCCGGAGGGAAGCAGAACTTCCAAAGGAAGGGCCATACAAAACCTAATCAACATTGAGCAGGATGATACCGTAAAGGCATTTATCTGTACGCAGGATCTAAAGGATGAGGAGTATGTGAACAGTCATTATGTTATAATGGCTACCAAAAAGGGTGTCGTCAAAAAAACCCTGTTGGAACAATACTCCCGTCCAAGACAGAACGGTATCAATGCCATAACCATTAGGGAGGGCGATGAACTTTTGGAGGCAAAATTGACGACAGGTACCAGCCAAATTTTCTTGGGTCTAAAATCTGGTAAGGCAATTAGATTCGAGGAAAGTAAAACAAGACCTATGGGTCGTAGTGCATCCGGTGTACGTGGTATTACCCTAGACAGCGATGAAGACGAGGTAATTGGAATGGTTTCCGTTCATAATTTTGAGGATGAGCTCCTTGTTGTTTCCGAAAATGGATATGGCAAAAGGTCCAGTATCGAGGATTATAGGATTACCAACCGTGGTGGAAAAGGAGTAAAAACCATCAGCATTACCGAAAAAACGGGTAATTTGGTCGCCATCAAGAATGTTACGGATTCCGATGATCTTATGATTATCAATAAATCCGGAATAGCCATAAGAATGAGCGTTGAGGACCTTCGGGTTATGGGAAGGGCCACGCAAGGTGTGAGATTAATCAACATAAAAGGTAATGACTCTATCGCGGCCGTAGCTAAGGTTATGAAGGAAGAAGATGACTTAGACGGGACCGATATTAATGACATTGAAGTGAACCCTGAGTAAAATTGGCATGGGAATTGATTAAATTTGCACCGAAAGATATTTAACACTAATTAATAATTAATAGAATCAAAAATGAAAACTAAGATTTCAATAATAGCGGCAATGTCCATTGCAATGGTGGGTTTAGCCCAAAAAAACGAGATAAAGGATGCCGAAAAGGCATTGAAAGACGGGGATGTGGCAGCTGCTAAAACCTCTATTGAAGCCGCCATGGGTAGTATTTCTGGCGCAGACGAAAAAATGCAGGCCCAATATTATTATACAAGAGGAAAAGTGTATGCCGATTTGGCCAAAAAAGGAGATGATTCCGCATTTGAGCCTGCGGCCAATTCCTTCCAAAAGGTATTGGAAATAGAAGAGCAATCCGGTAAAAGTAAATACTCCAACGAGGCAACCCAGTACATGGCAAGTATATCTGCAGATTTGGTAAACTCCGCAGTATCCGATAACGAACAACAAAAGTTTGAATCCGCTGCCGATAAGCTTTATATGAGCTATAAAATCAGCCCAAAGGATACTACATATTTGTACTATGCTGCAAGCAGTGCCGTGAACGGCGGACACTATGAAAAAGCTTTGGAATATTACAATGAGCTTCAAGAAATAGGTTACGATGGCAGCGGTATCGTATATAAGGCCACCAATACTGAAACCGGTGAGCAGGAAATTATGGACAAAACGCAACGTGACCTAATGGTGAAATCTGGAACCTATAAAGATCCAGTTGATGAGAAAACACCTTCCAAAAAAGCTGAAATCGTAAAAAATACTGCCCTAATCTACACCCAATTAGGACAGGATGACAAAGCTTTAGAGGCATATAAAGCCGCTAGAGCTAATGACCCAGAAGATGTCAACCTTATATTGAACGAGGCTAACCTATATTTTAAATTGGGCGATAAGGATAAATTCAAGGAATTAATGGCTGAAGCGATAGCATTGGCACCTGATAATGCAGACTTACACTATAATGTAGGTGTAATCAACATGGAGCAAGGGAATTTTGAGGAGGCTAGAGAGTCATACAAAAAGGCAATTGAAATCAATCCTAGTTACACTAACGCCTATTTGAACCTTTCCACTACCTATGTTAATCAGGGCAACGCTTTGATTGACGAAATGAATTCTTTGGGTAATAGCAGAGCCGACATTGCCAAGTATGACGAGCTTAAAACAAAAAAGGATAATTTCTTCACTCAGGGTGCCGATATTTTGGAAACCGCATTAAAAACAAACCCAGACAATCAAGGTATATTAACGCAGTTGAAGAACATCTATGGTGCTATGGGCGATAATGAAAACTTCATGAGAATAAAAAAGTTGCTAGGGGAATGATTCTTTAAACAACATAAATTATAAAAAGGGTCCAATAATTTTAGGACCCTTTTTTTATAGGATTCTTTTTAAGACCCTTAGTTGATGCGAATAATTTCTAAGATCGTAATTAAAAATTCCGGTATGGTCTATCCTGTCTATTCGTACCATACCGTTTACATGAATGATAAAATTATTTTTCATTACGATACCAACATGATTGATATGTCCGTAGGAATCATCGAAAAAGGCCAAATCCCCAGGTTCACATTCTTCTATAAAGCTCAGAGCTTCCCCTTGTCTCGCCTGTTCCTGTGCGGTGCGTAATAAATTGTAGCCGTTAATTTTATAGACCATTTGTGCAAATCCAGAGGCGTCTATACCAAATGGAGTTTTACCACCTTTTAATTCCGGCGCATTTAAGTAATTTATTGCAGTATTGATTATGTGCTCTTTTGTTTGTTTCCCTTCCGTCTTATTTCCTTCAACCGTTACATTAAGAATGTCGGTCAAATGGATTGAGGAACCTAAAATTATTGAAATCGGTGTGCCGTTTGGATGTCCTGCAAAGCTTAAGAGATCTGTAGCAAAAATTGGCTGTTTTTCTTCAATTAATATAAATTCCTCTTTGGTGATAAAATGTACTTGATTATTTGGTACCCATCCCTCACATTTGTCCGACGAAACTCTGATTTTTGACCAATATTTGCGGGATTCCAATATCTTAAAATGCTCTCCAAAGAGTACTTGGCTCGTCATTTCCGAAGCTTCTTCGGGCGATATTCTCAAAGGAATAACACTTAGTGGGCAAATACCGTATTGCATCTATTTTCTAGGATGTTTAGGCTCGCTCCAAAATCATGGAAGAAGCACCACCGCCTCCATTGCAAATAGCTGCTGCACCAATTTTTCCATTTTTTTGTTCTAAAACATGTATTAGTGTTACAAGAATCCGTGCTCCGGAGCATCCTAATGGGTGTCCCAAAGAAACGGCACCACCATTAACATTTACATTTACATCGGTAAGACCCAATATCTTCATATTCGCCAAACCTACTACTGAGAAAGCTTCGTTAAACTCAAAAAAGTCAACATCTTGAAGTGTAAGCCCTGCTTTATTCAAAGCCTTTGGTAAAGCTTTGGCAGGTGCGGTCGTAAACCATTTTGGTTCTTGTGCGGCATCGGCATAGCCCTTAATGGAGGCTAAAGGTTTTAGGTTCAATTCCTTTGCTTTTTCGGCACTCATCAATACCAGGGCAGCGGCGCCATCATTGATGGTGGAGGCATTCGCGGCCGTTACCGTACCATCCTTGGAGAATGCCGGTCTTAAATTTGGGATTTTATCCAAGAAAACGTTCTTGTATTCCTCATCTTCGGAAACGATCAATGGCTCCCCACGTCGCTGAGGTACCGTTACGGGAACAACTTCATTTTTGAAAAGGCCTTTTTTCCAAGCTTCTGCAGACCTTTTGTAGGACTGTACGGCGAAAGCGTCTTGGTCTTCCCTTGAAAATTTATATTCAACGGCACAGGCATCCGCACATACGCCCATAGCATTTTGATCATAGGCATCTACCAAACCATCTTTTTGCATTCCGTCTACCATGGATGACGGACCAAATTTCACCGGTGATCTCAAGTAAGCATAATGCGGAATCAAACTCATATTCTCCATTCCTCCCGCTACTATGATGGAGGCATCTCCTAGGGCAATGGCTTGGGCTGCCTGCATCACGGCCTTCATTCCGGAGGAACAAACTTTGTTCACCGTGGTACACGGTACGGTATCCGGAATTCCTGCATAAAGAGCCGCTTGTCTTGCAGGGGCTTGTCCCGTGCCCGCCTGTACAACGTTTCCCATTAAAACTTCTTCCACCATATCCGGCTTTAAATTGATTTTTTCTAGGGCTCCCTTTATCGCGGCGGCACCAAGTTTAGGAGCAGGAATTGTGGACAAGGCACCCATAAAACTTCCTATTGGCGTTCGTACCGCAGAAACTAAAACAACCTCTTTCATCTTATATTTTTATTGCTTTTTAAAAATGGATCTGTCATGATGTAACGTTCAGGCGGGTGTAATTATTCATATCATTATCCTTTGTTTTCAAAAGTTTTTGAAACTTTGATTTCGCCATCTTGATAGCTATCGGTACATCTTGATAAGTATCAAGGATCCCTATCGCTCATTTCATGTATTTTCAAATTTATATAAACGAAATTACTAAATTCTAAACCAAAACCTTGGTTATTGACCTAATTCCTTATTGTACATTTATATTTTCTATTTTTGGAATAGCTACGCAAAAATTGAACGTTTGGACAACCTTTACAAAAAACAATCCCTTATATACAAGTACTTCCTATACTTTGTTTCCATAGGATTTATTGTTTTCTTTTTTCCTAAAGGCGGAAAGTTCAAGTATGAATTTCAAAAAGGGAAACCATGGCAATTTGAAACCTTATATGCACCTTTTGATTTTTCGATAAAAAAATCCGATTCCGAGATTGCTCAGGAAAAGCAGCAAATAGAAGAGACAAGCGGACAATATTTTAGGTACGACCATCAGCGGGTTAGCAGGGTTTACGAGCGATATGATAATTCTTTCCAGAGCATTTTTGGTAATTCGGCTTACACAAATGCCCAAAAGGATTTTTTAAAAAAAATAGGTGAAACCCTTTTAGATTCCATCTACCAAAATGGTGTACTGGATAGTAGTGCTAAACAGATTAGGGGAGGTTCTGTTTTTTTGGTTAAGAACAACGCGGCCGCGAAAAAACAATTTTCCTCGTTTTACAGGCTTTCTGATGTTGGGAATTTGATTCAAAACAAACTAAAGGAAGAGAATATTCCCCATTTGAACCAAGAATTTCAAGACCTGTTTTTTGAGCTTATTGAGCCAAATGTCAGTTACGATGTTAGCCTCACGCAAAAGAGCCGGGAGGACGCTTTATCTAAGATAAGTTACACTCGAGGTACCGTAGATGAAGGTAAACTAATTATTGCCAAGGGCGAGGTTGTAGAAGGCGAAAATCTGAAAGTATTGGAGTCTTTGAAGTCGGAATATGAATCGGAGTTATGGACAGCTCACAATTATTATATCATACTTATTGGGTATACCGTATTGGTGGCCTTGGTACTTTTAATGCTCTTGCTTTTTCTGAAGAAATACAGACCAGCCATCTATGGTAACAATACAAAAGTAACCTTCATTTTTTTCAATATCCTCCTGATGGTTTTTATCACAACCATGGTTGTAAAGTATGATGATTCCTTGGTGTTCGTAGTGCCGTTATGTATACTACCCTTAATTCTAAAAACCTTCTTTGATGCGAGATTGGGGCTATTCGCCCATGTACTGACCGTACTGATTTTAGGGTTTGTAGTACCCAATAGTTTTGAATATATCTTCCTTCAGATTATTACGGGTATTGTTACCATTTTAACAGTTTCTGAATTGTATAAACGGGCCAATCTATTTATTTCTATAGGACAGATTATTTCTATTTATGTAGTGGGGTATTTGGCATTTCACATAATACACGAAGGCAACCTCAGTAATATCTCATGGTATACACTAGGGCTTTTCTTACTCAATGGTATGATAACCTTGTTCGTACAGCCCTTGATTTATATTTATGAAAAAGTCTTTGGTCTAGTATCCGACGTCTCCTTGTTGGAACTTTCGGATACCAATTCAAAGTTATTAAAAGAATTATCCAACAAAGCCCCTGGTACGTTTAACCATTCCCTTCAAGTAGCCAATCTCGCAGAATCCGCGGCCAATGAAATTGGGGCAAATGCCATGTTGGTAAGGGTAGGGGCACTCTACCACGATATAGGTAAAATGAACAACCCTACCTATTTCACCGAAAACCAGATTACCAATGTGAACCCCCATGACGAAATCACTCCTAGAGAAAGTGCCAAGATTATTATTGGACATGTTATAAAGGGCATAGAGATAGCAAGAAAAAATAAATTACCTGATCGTATTATCGATTTTATTAGATCCCATCATGGAACTACATACGTTTACTATTTCTATAAGAAGGAGAGGGACTTGGAAATAAATATCAATGAAGAGGATTTTAAATATCCAGGCCCTCTTCCATTTTCAAAAGAAACGGCCATATTGATGATGGCAGATTCTGTAGAAGCAGCCTCAAAAAGCCTAAAGGATCCCACCTATACCATGATTGATGAATTTGTAGATAAGATAATTGCAGGACAAATGAAAGCCAATCAATTCATAAATGCGAACATCACCTTTAAGGAGATTGAAATCATCAAGAAAATCTTCAAGCAAAAACTGACCAATATTTACCATTTAAGGGTAGAATATCCTGAATGACAGACCGTTTATTTTTTTTTAAAAAACCTAGTAAAATAGTTGCGTGCTTCTACGGTAAAATTTACATTTGCATCCGCAATTTGAGCGAACGTTCCTGAAAATAGATTATTGGAGAGGTGCCGGAGTGGTAACGGAGCAGATTGCTAATCTGTCGACGCGCAAGTGTCGCATGGGTTCGAGTCCCATTCTCTCCGCAATTTCTTTTAATTTAAGATAGCCTCGGGGTGTAGCGTAGCCCGGTTATCGCGCCTGCTTTGGGAGCAGGAGGTCGCAGGTTCGAATCCTGCCACCCCGACTTGATTATCAGAGGTTTACAAATTATTTTTTGTAAACCTCTTTTTATTTGTACTCTACAAAATACTTAATATATATTCAATTCGAAATTTGAAATTCAGTATTTGAGGTAGTACAATTTACCATTTTGATCTGCATACAAAAATCACATCTAAAAACTGAGGTTTTTTAGTATAGAACTAACAGGAATCTTTGGCCGCCAATCCGTAGCCGTAGTACCTTGTTTCTAACTTACATCAATAATTTAATCCCATCTAGGACGTATTCCCGGTGCAAATGGGAACTTTAAGGATTTAAAATATTCCAAGGATTTCGTGGGCCTTTCTACACCTGTGGGCAAAGGACGATTGGAAAAGGTCTGAAAGTAGAGGAGACAGGCATCTCGCCACCATTTTGCTTCCTTCAATTGGATTTCCAATAACATGGACACCTCTTTGTACTCATTTTCAGAAAGATAAGGTTTCATACGATCCCATGTTTTGATCATTTGTGTTACCTGGTCCACACCTTCCTGATATTTTAATGCGATGGCATCCCAAAGAATTTCACCATTTTCCAATTTATAATCCCAAGGTAGGTGATGAAACCACAACAGGTATTCCTGAGGTATGGTTTTTGGGTCATTATACTGCACGGCAATTTCGGATGCGTATTGCTCTGTGGCATTGCTTCCGCTTGGCGTTCTGTCAAAACCAACTCCTAATGAATCGGCTTTATGATAATAAACAGGGTTCCAATCCGGTCTACCTAGATTGTCGACCCAAGGACCCGGTCCGTAATGGTGACCGGTATCGAATATGTGGTGCAGACCAAGCGGATTCATATAGTTAACTACCGCTTCCCTAGAATCTAGCATCATTTCCTTTATCGGATCCACAAATTCCTCTTCATTGGAATAGGTGGCCCTTAGCCATTCCTCTGCGATGGTGTTCGCGCTTAGGTAAGGGTCCCAGGCCAAACGTCCAAAACCGTACCAATTGGCCTGTGCAAAAGGGTGGCCTGTCCAATTGATATCAGTACCAATGTTGGAGACTCCCGCCATACCTGTCAGTTTGTTCCCATAGAGGCTTCCGTCTATGACTTTTGCTACAGTAGAACCTTCCCCTTTCTGAAAAGTATCGGCGTCCAAGACTTCTTCGAAAAGTTTGGGCAAATACACCAAATGAGTGCTGAACCCCAAGTATTCTTGGGTTATCTGAAACTCCATTATTAGCGGTGTCTTTTTCATGGCACCGAACATAGGATGAAAGGGCTCCCTTGGTTGAAAGTCTATAGGGCCATTTTTTACCTGCACCAAAACGTTGTCCATAAAGTTACCGTCATACGGTAAAAACTCGTCATAGGCCTGCTTTGCTCGATCCGTATCGTCATGTTCTGAATACACAAAGGCACGCCAAATGACATTGCCCCCAAAAGGTTTTACGGCCTCTGCCATCATATTGGCACCGTCAACATGATTTCTACCATAATTTTGGGGTCCGGGCTGTCCTTCGGAATTGGCCTTAACCAAAAAACCACCAAAGTCTGGAACGATTGTATATATTTCTTTGGCCTTATCTTTCCACCATTGTTGTACTTGGGCATTTAAGGGATCCGCAGTTTCCAGTCCACCGATTTCCATAGGAGCGGAGAAACGTGCTGTCAAATATACTTTGATGCCATAGCTCCTAAAGATATCTGCCAAGGCCTTTACTTTTTCAAGATACATGGGCGTAAGAATCAAGGCGTTTGCATTAACATTGGTAAGTGCGGTAGCGTTTATTCCAACGGAGGCATTGGCCCTGGCATAGTCAATATAGCGTTGGTCTACATATTCAGGTAATTTTTGCCAGTTCCAAAGTGAGAATCCCGCATAGCCCCTTTCCACTGAACGATCCAGATTGTCCCAGTGGTTGAGCATTCGAATGTCCAATTTAGGATTGTCTACAACTTTTAAATCATCGAGGAGATGTTGGGACTGCATAAGATGTAGAAATCTGAATGTACCATAAAGAACCCCAAGATCCGTTTTGGCGGTGATTACCGTAACTTTTTTATTTGTTAATTTGACAGATTTCAAAACGAAACCATCGCCTTTTACATCCATCATTTCCTTGGATACGGCCGATTTAAGGTCTACCGGTAGATTCTGATAAACGTCCACGATCAGGGCGTTGCCCTTATCGATCGCACTCAAAAACTCGATGTCCGTACCAAGCATTTGAGGCAGGGCCAGCGCTAGTTCTTCTTTGGCATTAAGTAGCGAAGGCGTGCTCTCGCCAACAACTATTTTGGAGCTTATATCTTTGTAGGAAGCCGATAATTTGGAATCGGTAATTTGTTCATATTTCAGCCAGAGCTTATAATCATTTAATTGTTGACCGTTTGTTTCTAAGTTGTAAAAGCATAGGAATATTAGAAAAAACCTACATAGTTTCATTTGATGTATTTTAGAAGTATTCAATTTATGCCAAATTGCTAATTCTTTGCGGGTTAAACAAGTTAATTAATAGTATTCACACAATATATTTTGGAAAGACAAAATATGGTGATTAAAAAATGGTCCCACCCCCCGTACAACGGTACAATAATTCCCTTTTTTTATGAAGCTAACTAAAAGCTTTTCGTTGATTTTCCTATTCGGATTATATATCCTTTGGGAATTTTGGTAAAACGGAAAACAATGAGTAAGCTACTGATAAGGCTTATGAATTCACCTATGACCTTATTTATAAATCCAGTCCCTATTTGCTTCAAAATCCGCATAATCCTATGGATTGGAAACCTTGGATACCTGTAGTTGCCGTAGCAGAGGCTTTACCAATTTTGTAAGGACTAGGGCATCCTAAAATTATTTCGTCCACATTCACGAATTTCTTATAATCAAAGGTTTTTAACAGGGATTTCGTTACTGTCCTGGGCAACATGATGACAACCCGAAACATGCTACTTTTTAAGTCTCTAGATAACATCAATTGTTTTTTGAAGATAGGGATTTGTATACCTAGGCTACTTTTTGATTTTCGGAAAAGGTTACAGTAATCGTAGTTCCTCTATCCTCAACGCTATCCACATGTATATCACCATGGTTCCTTTTTATGAATTCTGAGCTGAGTACCAATCCAAGCCCACTTCCTTTTTCACCGTTGGTACCGTTCCTTCCTTTTGGTTTTTGTACCGAAAATAACTGTTTTCTGAATTCAGGGGTCATACCGATTCCTGTATCTGATATTATGATCTTAATTTCCTTGAAAGTATGGGTAACGGATAGTTTGACAATGCCATTCTTGGGAGTAAATTTTATGGCGTTATTTATCAAATTTCGAACTACAAACTCAATTTGGTTCTTATCTCCCATAAATTTTGGATTACCTATTACGGAAGTTTCAAGAGCTACCCCTTTGTTAGATGCTATCACCATAAAAATTTCCGTCACTTCATCAATTATTTCCTTTAAAGAAATTAGTTCCGTTCTGTCCTCCAGCACGTTCATTTGACATTTGGCCCAGATAATCAAATTATCCGTCATTTTTAGTGTATTATCAACAGATGAACTTAGTTGTTTTCCCATATTCAATATCTCCTCCTTGCTTAATAAATCTAGATGATCAACCAGAACAGTAATGAAGGATTTTAAAGAGGTCAAAGGGCTTCTAAGGTCATGTGCTACAATGCTGAAGAATTTATTTTTAGTGGCGTTTAGTTCCTGTAGTTCTTCTTTTTGCGTTTGAATGGTTTCATTTTGCTCCGTTAGTTCTTTGTTGATGCGTTTCAATTTTCTTAAAACAAGGAAGAATCCAATAAGAAATAAGAGAATTATGATTATACTAATGTTTCTATATACTATCGTTGAGGCCTGCGCGGCATTTTCCTTTTCCAAAGCTTGGGTGGTTCTGTTCAATGTATGTATAGAGGCCATACTTTGCGTCAACCTATTTCTATCCTCCAGTTGAATTCTTTTAATGGATTCAGAGAGTTCATTATGGGCATTGAAATAGTAGTTTACCTTTTCTAGGTTGCTCCGTTCCAAATAAAAAGCCTGTAAGTCTTTATATACCCTTAATAAGGGCTGGTTCAAATGAAATTTATTGCAATATGCCTCGGTGCTTTCCAAGTAAGAATATTGAAGACTTGAATCGCCTTCGTTTTTGGCAATTTGGGCTAGTTGAAGCATTGCCTCCACTGTCGCAACCTTTTGGGAGTTTTTACCTAGCTCCTCGGAAATCTTGAGTATACTTTTAAAATAATGTTTAGCGGAGTCGATTTGGTCATCGTTTACCTTTATAAGTCCCATAACTTTAAAGCAACTTGAAAGAACGGGTAGATTACGTATGGAATCGTTTATTTTAATGGCATACCGGGTTAAGTTTTCGGCCTCGGCCAAGTCTTTGTTGTTATAGTAGCTTTCTCCTAGATTATGGGCCGATACCCCGATTCTTTCGGTGATACCCAAATCCTTGAAAATCTCGAATGATTTTTTGTGGTAATTTATTTCTTGTAAGCGATTGTTAAGACTGCGATAGATATGTCCCATGGAAATATAACAGTTCGCCAATCCCTCCTTGTTGGAATTTTTCTCAAAAATATCGATGGCCTTATGAATATATTCAGTGCTCATAAAATAATTATCATTTATGGCATATATACTGGATAATATCCTGTAGCTGTAGGCTATACCTGTTTCATCCTTCAATTCTATAGATAACTGCAACGCCTTTTCGGCATATTTTAATGATTTTAAATTATCTACGTACGTCAATTCCCTACTAAGGGTATAAAGAATTTCAATTTTTTCCTTGGAAGTGAGCTCTGGTTGGGTCAGTAAATATTCAAGTTCCTTTACGGTTTGCGAGCGTACAATTGTTCCTATCAATAGAATTAATAGGAAAATGAATTTCCTGGACCGTATTCCAGTTAGAAAACCAAAAATGTTCATATTTCCGGGGGATTTGTAGGAAATTATTTATAACTGAACGGTTGCCCTCTTAAAATAGTATTTTCAACCGTTTAATATAAATCAATATTGTTTCGTTGCCCTAAAGAAACACATTTTTGAAAAGTTAATTTTTCGCATTTTGAGCTACAATACAGAAACAATGACTCTTTGATATCGTGTCAATGCTGGAAATCCCGTATCGGTCCCTTCAACAATAATATGAAATTGATTCTTTTTTTTGGCCGTTTTGGGTATTTGTACGGTAACGATAGCGTTCTCCACTTTAACCTCGGCATGACCGTCACCCGCCTCGTCATAGCACCAGGCCTTCAGGTAAACGGGATGCCCGTCAATGTCATTTAAAGCAACGTGAATGTTGAAGATTTCACCCGCTTTAGCGGTAATGGAAAGCCCTTCTTTTATGATAACTTCAGGTGCGTGGTTGGCTTCCTCAAAGGTTTTGACGCACCAATCCGCACGAGCGGCAAAATCGAGTTGCATGGCTTTTATCCATCGGGTTTGGGGATAGCTTTTGTCCATCTTGCCCGTTTCGGGATTTAGGTCAGCCGCATGGTCCCCATCCTCATATCGGTACGGGTTATCCTTGGAAAGCACAAATCGACCGCTCCATCCACCTCTTGAAGGGTCTTCGTAGTTGTTCAATCCTACATCCAATAAATGTAAAAATGCGGGACTGTCGCCTTCCGATATAAAGTCATATTTGGAGAAACTCCCGCGTTCCGTGTTGGCAATTTTAGTGATATCGCCCTCAAAATGATTGGGGTCTCCTTCTTGTTTTTGTCCGTCCCCATAGGAATAATATTTTTTTAGAAGGGGACCATGGTCATTGATAATATTGGCGCCCATAAAACTTCCCTCTAAAAAAGGTTGCTGACTTTTGGGAACCACTTGTTTCCAAGGATAGGCAAAACACCAGAACTGATTCGCGTTGTAGAAAACCCTAATCTTCGGCCAATTGGGTCCTATATAGTTTTTGTAGGTGGCATCTTGGTCCATAATGGTATAAATAATGGCTTTTTTAGAGACTTTTTCCTTGATATCTTTCCAGTCCCGGGTGTCCTTGTAATCTTCCTCAATGGATTTTAAGGCCCTGGCAATGGTATTGGTACCTCCCCATGCTTGTAAAAACAGCTCTCTATCGTCATCATCAAGCAACTTTTCTCGTATCAATTTTGAACCTTCTGTACGTTGGGCCATTTCCCCTTCAAAATCGATATTGCCCACGCGTACCAAGTCCAATAATTCTTGCGGGGAAGGATAATTGCTGTCATGGCCTATGAGGTTTGGGTAGACCTTGGCATATTCCGCCAAAAGCTCTTGTATCCAATTGGTTCCCGGCCATCGTAGGTCCGTAAGGTCCTTGCCATAGATTTTTTTGGTCATTTCCATTTCGGACGTGAATGTAGTACCCTTACCATCACCCTTCCAATGCCACATGGAGCTGGAATAGACCAAACCCTGGGTTTCAAATTCATTGGAGTAGAGGAGGTACCTGATGAAGGTATCTACATCGTCAATTTCACCATCGGTGGTCACAATGGTTCTTTTCATGGTTTCCTGGGCCCAACCCATAGTGATAAAGGCCAAACCTAGAGAAAGTAATAGGATATTTTTCACACGTTTAGTATTGGATTAATTGCTTGATTTTAAACATTTCTTTTTATAGAGGTATTTAACATAGCATAACAAATCCCTCGATTAGGGTTTCATGCGGTAATGTATTGTCATTCAGTATGTTTTATGGAAGCGTAAACTCCGACTTTGAAAAGATATGAAAATTCAAATTTTAGAAAAGACATATTATAGGTATTTTCAGAGGCATCCAGTTAGTTTATTCGGTCCATTTACAGCGACGAATCATTATCGTATCTTAGTCTAAAATTCCGATTATGGCAACTTCCAACAAATTATTGAAGGCATTTGAGCTCTTTGACCTTGCAAACTCAAAGGATCCAAACAAGGAGCTTTTCATGGGAAGGGAATATCCCAAAGAAGTGCTGTATGCCATTAGGATGACCGAAAAACTCAACGAATTTGCCCCTGATGCCTCAGAAGTTTTGCGCTTAACGGTAAGGGCTCAACACATTTGTAGGTGGGAAATTCCTAGGGAATCCTATGAAATGAATCGGACAGGTTATTTGAAGTGGCGACAGGACCTTAAAAAGTTTCATGCCGAAAAAGCCTCTGAAATATTGGAAAAAGTTGGATATGATTCGGAAACAATAGGCAAGGTGAAATTTCTGTTGGAAAAAAAACAACTGAAACGAAACGCAGAAACCCAAACCTTGGAAGATGTCATTTGTTTGGTCTTTTTGGAATTTTACTTTGAGCCCTTTGCCAGGGAGCATCCAGAGGAAAAGGTGGTGGATATTTTACAAAAGACCTGGCGGAAAATGTCGGAAAAGGGACAGGAGGCCGCATTGAAACTCCCCCTGTCACAAACATCCAAGGAGTTCGTGGAAAAGGCCTTGTCATAAATGAGAATAAATGTTAGCATATGGAGCGAAATGAACTATATCCAATTTTTTTAAAGGTTTCCAACCTAAAAATATTGATCGTGGGCGGAGGCAATGTGGCCTTGGAGAAATTGACCTTTTTGCTGAAATCGAGCCCCAATGCGCAGGTGGAAATGGTTTCCCCCATGTTTCGGGAGGAGACCGTGCAATTGGCCCAAACTGCGCAAGTGGTGATGCATAAGGAATACTATGACCCAAGTTATTTGGAAGGCAAGCATATGGTCGTTGCCACGACGGATAATGTTGCCGTGAACGAGCAAGTGTACCATGATTGTAGGGAACGAAGTATTTTGGTGAACGTGGCGGACAACCCTCCATTTTGTGATTTTTACATGGGAGGTATCGTCACCAAGGGGAACGTAAAAGTGGCGATTTCCACGAATGGAAAATCCCCCACTACCGCCAAAAGACTCCGGCAGTTTTTTGAGGACGTCATCCCCGAGAATATTGATGATTTGGTCAAAAATCTCAATGAATTCAGAAAAACTATCAAAGGTGATTTTGAGGAGAAAGTGGAAACCTTAAACGAATTCACCAAAGGTTTGGTTGAAAAGAAGAATAAATGAACTCATGAAAATTAGAATCCAAGGGAATACGGTGCGCTATCGACTCACAAAAAGTGAAGTGGAAACGTTGGCGCAAACGGGATATTACAAAGAGGAGACCCTCTTTGGGGAAAGGACCTTTGTGTACGCGATTAAGGCGGATCAGGCCATACCAGAATTGCATGCCGACTATGTAAACGACACCATCACCATGTACCTGAACAAGGACAAAAGCTCGGCATGGCCTAAGAACGAAATAGTGGGTTTCAGCTCGGAAATAAAAACTTCAAACGGCAACACCTTGTCGCTTTTATTGGAAAAGGATTTTGTGTGTATGGATAATACCGATGAAGACCAATCTGACAATTATCCAAACCCGAAATTGTCAAAATAGGGCTTGATTGCCTATTTTTACCCCCTCTGGACCGTCAAGCAGATGGCCAATTCAATTACATTATGAGCGAACAGACCTGGGTGACCGATAACATTCCCTATTTGGAGGTACCAACTATTGCCGTTGATATAGAGAGACGGGTCGGGGAAAAGGGCGTCAATTATCTTAAATCCAAAATTCCTCTGGGGCAACACCCAAAAAAAATCACCGAACGTTTACAATTTTGGGCACATTCAACACCTAATGCCATTTTCTTGGCCCAGCGCGAGGATGACGGAGAATGGAGAACGCTTACCTATGTGCAAGCTTGGCAGAAAATTCAGGGAATCTCGCAGTATCTTTTGGAAACCGTGACCTCAAAAGACAGGCCAATTGCCCTGCTTTCCGGCAATAGTATTGAACATGGACTATTGGCACTGGCCGCTATGCATATCGGGATACCTTATGCCCCTATCAGTCCCGCGTACTCCTTGAAATCGCATAGTTTTGATAAACTGAAGCATTGTTTGGATGTTCTGGACCCCGAATTGATTTTTGTTCAGGATGGAAATGCCTATAAAAAGGCTTTGGATGGCGTGGCCGGCAACACCCGTAATTGCCGATTGGTCTTCGTTGAAAATGGGATGCCGGGGTCGGACCGTTTTGAGGATATCTTAAAAACCAAATCGACACCCAAGGTAGCGGAAGCCTACAATAAAATAGGTAGGGATACCTTGGCAAAGGTATTGTTTACAAGTGGTTCCACAGGGCTGCCCAAGGGTGTCATGAATACCCACGGTAACCTTACGGCGAATTGGCAGCAGATTACCCAGACCTTTCCCTTTGTGCGGAACGGTGCCTTGCAGTTGATGGATTGGTTGCCTTGGAACCATACCTTTGGTAGCAACCATAATTTTGGGTTGGTCATGTACAATGGAGGTTCCCTGTATATCGATGAGGGCAGCCCAACCCCAACGGGAATGCTGCAATCCATTAAAAATCTAAAGGGTTTTGCCCCAACGGTTTATTTCAACGTACCTAAAGGGTTTGAGGAGCTTTTGCCCTTTTTAAATACCGATGAAAGTTTGCGGCAGACGTTCTTCTCCAGACTGAAGATGCTTTTTTATGCCGGAGCCAGCATTTCACAAAAAGTCTGGGACGAACTTGAAAGGCTTTCCATACGGACTACGGGAAAGCGGATATTGATTTCATCCGGTTTTGGAATGACGGAATCTAGCCCGTCCGCCATGTTTTGCACCGCGTATGACAGCAAGGCCGGATTTTTGGGGGTGCCGGTTCCTGGTTTGGAAATGAAACTGGTACCCATGGGGGATAGGTGGGAAGCCAGGTTCAAGGGGCCCAATATCACGCCGGGCTACTGGAAAAATGAGGTGGCCACCGTCAATGCTTTTGACCGGGAAGGATTTTATAAAACCTCTGAGGCTTTAAAATTCATTGATGAGCGAGACCCCAATGTAGGCATGCGCTACGATGGTAGGATAGCCGAAGATTTTAAATTAAGTACGGGAACCTGGGTCAATGTGGGAAATCTCCGGGATAACATTATAGCCCAAGGCAAAGGTTTGGTAAAGGATGTTGTCATCACAGGGCATGACCAAGATTTTGTGGGGGCCGTTTTATTTTTGAATCTGGGATATTGTGCGGATTTTTTGGGTGGCGAACGTCAAACGACCGACTCCAATGCAGCGCATTCCCTCCCCATACGGGACCGTGTACAGGAAATGCTGGATACCCTTGCCCAAAACAGTACAGGCAGTTCCACAAAAGTAAAGCGTGCCCTTATTGCAGATTTTGAACTTTCACCTGAAAGGGGAGAAGTAACGGAAAAAGGATCCATAAATCAGTATGCTTTTTTAAAGCACAGGAGTTCCTTGGTGGCCAAACTATATGGGCACAACTTGGAACCCGGTATTTTGGAAACGAACTACTAGCGGAACAAGAATGTACCGTAGGTCCTTTGTTGCTCCTTATGTTTTTTGGCATGTAAGTTCGAATGATTTTCGATAGAAAATTGTATCGAGAACCGCATGCTAAAATGACAAATTTTACTTGTAACAACCAATAACCAATAACCTGCATCTATCCTTCCGAAATTGCCCCGGTGCTACACCCGACTGGTTTTTGCAGGAAGGAAACAGTATCAATCTTACTTTGGTTTTCTTAACTTTAGCATCCATGTATAAAACTAGATCAATAGAAACGAAGCTGAACGGGGTACACCCTTAAGTGCTACACCTAACTTTATTACTATGAAAACATTTTTGTGCTTAATTTTTCTTTGTTTACTTGTTTGCACACCATCGCTCGCCCAAAACCATCAAAAAAACAGGGTCATTATCCTAACGGATATTGAAGCCGATCCAGATGATACGCAGTCCTTGGTGCGTTTGTTGCTCTATGCCAATCAAATAGATATCAAGGGTCTGGTGGCTACCACCTCCTGCTGGATGCAGAACAAAATAAATCCGGAGTCCATTGCCAGGGTCATCCGCGGCTATGGCAAAGTACAACCCAACCTTTTAAAACATGAATCCGGCTATCCGGAATCGGAAACCTTGTTATCGCTGATCAAAAACGGACTTCCGGTCTACGGGATGGATGGTGTAGGCGACGGTAAAGATTCCGAGGGTTCAGATTGGATCATTAAGGTTTTGGAAGAAAAGGATGATCGCCCCTTGTGGATTTCGGTTTGGGGCGGGGTAAATACCTTGGCGCAATCCCTCCATAAAATAAAACAAACGAAAAGTAAGAGCGAAGCGAAGCGGATGATCTCAAAACTGCGGGTATATACCATTTCCGATCAGGATGACAGCGGACTTTGGATACGCAATACGTTTCCGGAGCTGTTTTATATCGTTTCCCCGGGAGATCACTATGCCTCGGCGACTTGGACGGGAATTAATACGTATGTCAACGGAATCGATAACAGTACCATTAGCAATACGTGGATTGCCGAAAATATTCAGCAGGTCCATGGGCCTTTAGGTGCGGAATATCCCGATGTGGCTTGGGGCATGGAAGGCGATACCCCGGCTTTTTTGTCCCTGATACCCAATGGGCTCAATGCACCCGAACATCCGGAATGGGGCGCATGGGGCGGCCGATATGCCCTCTACAAACCGGAATTTGACAAGACCAAAAAAGGAACTTCGGTGGTAACCATTGCTCCCGAGACCCGAGCAATTTGGACGAATGTTGATGATACGTACACGCCTTATGTGTCCCAAGAATATGGGAGAACCGTAAAAAGGGATACCCTAACCTTCAAGAACAATAAGGCCACCTTATGGCGGTGGCGGGATGATTTTCAAAATGATTTTGCCGCCCGTATGGACTGGTGTCTCATGACGTATGAGGAGGCGAACCATCCGCCGGTGCCCGGTCTGACCCATCCGGAGGAATTTACCGTAAAATCGGGCGAAGCTTTCAGTCTGGATGCTTTTAAATCCACCGACCCAGATGGGGACAACCTAAGTTATTTATGGTTTCACTATCCAGAGGAAAGCACGTATCAAAAGGAAATCTATATGGGGGCGGAGAACGTTCATATCGTGAACCTTACGGCACCTGAAGTGGATAAAAAGGAAACCCTTCATTTTATTTTGAAGCTCTCCGATAAAGGCAGCCCTTCCTTAACAAGGTACAAACGGGTTATCGTTACCGTTGTGCCTAAATAGGGGGATCTAGTTAATGGAGTAGAAGCTGAGCCATACGTTTTTTTGGGACACTTTTACGGTATAGGGCATTTACAATTTTGCATACCTAGTGATGTGTTACGTCTTACCAATGAAACATACAACTAATAATGTCTCTTTTTTTGAACATTTGGGACACAAATTTGGTTGTAACGCATACATAAGACGCGAGACGAAAATCGAAAAGTACGTAATCAACAATCAAACACAGGAAATAACAAAAAATCCTATTGGTCAAACCAATCTACAGTGGATTTGTTTCTATTGACCAAAAAAATACAGAAGGATTATTTTTGTTTTTTAAAATTTGTAATACATCAATTTGTAAAAATTTAGAGGTTGGGCGCGCATTTATACAGGTCCTATTTGCCACTATTTTAGGGGTATAGGTTTTTATATCTTTTGAAGGCCTTTAGATCGATTATAATTGTAACCCTAAGACGTACTAAATTGAGTGCTGCCGGGTATTCAAGGTAATTTGTAACTTTATTTGTTTGTTTTTAAATAACTGAAAAACAGTTATTTAAAAATTATATTTTTGCTTTTTTACTCAGTTTGTGTTTTTAATTGTTGATAAAACTGTTGAAAAACTAAAACGTCCCACCTACCATTTAAGGGTTAAAAATTTGACCTTTATACCTCTCGAAAATAGTTTCATTTTAACCTTTTATTAACATGGAGATAACGGAAGTCATCAAAAGGGACTTTACCACTAAACCCTTTCAATTAGAGAAGATAACGAATGCAATTTTGAAGGCAATGACCGCAGTGGAACTTGGTGGTCCCGGTGATGCCGAAAAAATTTCAGAAACCGTGTACTCGGCGCTGCTGGAGAGAAAAAGGGCAGATGACGCTTACAAACCTACCGTAGAGGAAGTCCAGGACTTTGTGGAGAAGAAATTAATGGAAGGTGGCTTTTTTGAAGTGGCCAAGGCCTACATCCTTTATAGAAACGAACAGGCCCAAAAAAGAAAGTCGAACATTTTCGAGAAACGCATCAACCTAAAACCCTATGAATATCCTGCCTTGTACGAGTATGTACCGGCAATAAGACATTCGTACTGGATTCATACCGAGTTTAATTTTACCAGTGATATACAGGATTTTAAGACCCGTCTTAATGACACCGAGCGTAGTGCCATCAAGAATACCATGTTGGCCATTTCACAAATTGAGGTAGCCGTAAAAAGTTTTTGGGGCGATATCTATCACAAAATGCCCAAGCCTGAAATAGGTTCCGTAGGCGCCACTTTTGCCGAAAGTGAAGTGAGGCACCACGATGCTTACTCCCATCTACTGGAAATCCTGGGCTTGAACCAAGAATTCAAAACCTTGAAGAAGAAGCCCGTTATTATGAAGCGTGTCCATTATTTGGAGACCGCCCTCAAGAATGCAAAGAGCGAGGACAATAAAGAGTATGCGGAATCCATCCTTTTATTCTCCCTGTTCATTGAACACGTTTCCCTGTTCTCCCAGTTCTTGATCATCATGGCCTTCAACAAATACAAGAACATGTTGAAGGGTATCTCCAATGTGGTGGAGGCCACTTCCAAAGAGGAGCAGATTCACGGGGATTTTGGTATCGACATTATCAATATCATAAAGGATGAAAATCCGGATTGGTTTGATGTGGAATACCACGCCATGGTTCAGGATATGTGTAAGGATGCCTTCGAAGCTGAAAGTGATATCATCGATTGGATTTTTGAGGCAGGAGAAATCGACTTTTTGCCTAAAGTTTTGGTAAAAGAGTTCATTAAAAAGCGATTCAACGATTCCCTGGACAGCATAGGAATCGACAAAATATTTGAGGTAGACGAAAATTTATTGGCGCAGACCGAGTGGTTTGACGATGAGATTATCGGTACCAAACACGGAGACTTTTTCGTGAAAAGATCTATCAACTATAGCAAAAGAACACAAAGTATAACCAGCGACGACTTATTTTAACATGAACGAGACAAAACCAAACCTACAAAACGAAGTAGTACAAGAAGGAAAAGTATTAAAAGGTTCAGACCAACTGGTGCAAGCCAGAAAGGAGGCATTGAGGAACTTGTCCGAAGAGAAGGGCCAAGGAAAGGGATTTGCCTGGTTGAACGAACATAGCCGAAATTTTTTGGCATCGGGCTACCTTACAAAAGGAGTTACCCCAGAGGAACGAATCCGTGAAATTGCCGATAGGGCAGAGGCTATTCTGAAGATTCCAGGATTTTCCGATAAGTTCTATGGCTACATGAGCGAAGGCTTTTTCTCGTTGGCCTCACCTGTATGGTCTAACTTTGGTAAACAGAGGGGATTGCCTATCAGTTGTTTTGGGTCGCACATCGATGATGATATGGGTAATATCCTGTATACCCAATCAGAAGTGGGCATGATGTCCAAATTAGGTGGAGGAACATCTGGCTATTTCGGAAAAATCAGACATCGCGGGGCAGAGGTTAAGAACAACGGTCAGGCTTCCGGTGCCGTGCATATCATGCAATTGTTTGAATCCATGGTGGATGTCGTTAGTCAGGGTTCCGTACGTCGCGGTCGTTTTTCACCCTATTTACCTGTGGAGCATCCGGATATTAAGGAGTTCTTGGAAATCGGAACGGAAGGAAATCCCATTCAGGAGCTGACCCACGGGGTAACCGTTACCAACCAATGGATGCAGGAAATGGTGGATGGCGATACCGATAAAAGGGCTATATGGGCGAAGGTTTTACAGCGAAGGGGAGAAATGGGCTACCCATATATCTTCTTCAAGGACAATGCGAACAACGGTGCTGCGGATGTATTCAAGGATAAGAACCTGCCTATCTACGCCAGTAACCTGTGTACCGAAATCATGTTGCCTTCCAATGACAATTGGTCTTTCGTATGTGTATTGTCCTCCGTAAACCTTTTGCACTACGATAAATGGAAAAATACCGATGCCGTGGAAACTATGGTGTACTTCCTGGATGCCGTGATTACCGAATTCTGTGAAAAATTGGAGGCCTACCGTGATTCAGATAGCCGTGAGGACCGCCAGACCTTCCTATTTATGGAGCGTGCCTATAATTTTGCGAAGGACAACCGCGCTTTGGGCCTAGGTGTTTTAGGATGGCATTCCTTCCTACAATCCAAAATGTTGGCCTTTGACAGTCAGGAAGCCTATAACTTGAACAGTGAAATTTTCAAGACAATTAAGGACAAGTCCTATAAAGCATCCGAGGAGTTGGCGGAGAAATTTGGTGAGCCAGCCGTTCTAAAAGGTTATGGAAGACGTAACGCCACCTTGAACGCCATTGCGCCAACAACCTCCTCCGCATTCATTTTGGGCCAGGTTTCACAAGGTATTGAGCCAATTTGGTCCAACACCTATGTAAAGGACATCGCCAAGGTAAAGACCACCATACGAAACCCATATTTGGAAGCGCTATTGGAAGAAAAGGGAAAAAATACCACCGAAGTTTGGAGAAGCATCCGGGATTTTGACGGTTCCGTGCAACACCTGGATTTCTTGACCCAAGAGGAGAAAGACGTGTTCAAGACGTATTCCGAAATCGACCAAATGGATATCATCTATCAAGCTGCCAACAGGCAGAACCATATTGACCAAGGACAGTCCGTGAATATCATCGTCCATCCGGAAATGCCCGTGAAGGAAATCAACAAAATCCATGTAACCGCTTGGAAGCTAGGGTTAAAGTCATTGTACTATCAACATAGTATGAACGCGGCACAGAAGTTCAAGCAGAAGAAAGATTGTGCTAGTTGTGAAGCATAGTCCATGAGTTACAAATTGAGAAAGGCCCGCGGGAAAGCGGGCCTTTTTGTTTTCTGAAGTTAAATATCGATATCAATTCGTCAAACCCGGATTATGCATTAGGACATCGTCATGAGGGTTCAAAATACAATAAACACAAGTGTTTTCTTAATTTAAGCATAGCACCGCTATGGTGAAATTAAAAAACAGTAAAAAAGCGTGTGTTTGCAGTAGTTTGAAGCCGTAATAGATTTTCTATTGCATGATACGGGTTAAAAACTCAAATTCGTCCTTGTATCTGTTTTGCATACCTAAATCACCCGTATCAAAAACCATTATATTTCCGGTATTCAAATCATAAGGTTCCCAGTTTGGTAAGTTTTCCCCATTTGGATTCCCGGTTTTGGCAAAATTGACCCAATAACCGGACATTTGATTTTCCAAGGTACGCTCCGCAGGCTTCCAGTCCCGTTGCCACTGATCTAAGGTATGAAGGGCAAAAGGGACTTCTGAGGTATGGAAGGCCCCATAATTGGGAAAACCGGGTTTGTCCGTCGGAACATGGGTAAACTCATACAACCAAACATCCTTGTCCATGTATTTGGCCAATAAGTAACTAGGTATGCCCGCGAAATTCAAAAGGTTCAATTTCTTTTGGGATTCGGCGGCCTCTTCATTGGTGTTGGCGGGAAAATACTCCAGAAATTCACCCGTACTATCCCCATAATTCCTAAAAACCTGTTCTTTGAAGGAATCCGAGGTAATATCGTTTACGGGAAAGAGGGCTGCATCACCGGGCAACCAACCCGAAAGTACGGAAACCTGATTCTGTTTGCCATCCTTGAAGGACTCTAGCAGATCGGTCGGCAGGAAGTAGTCGTCCAAAACCACCCCAAACCTTCCCGCTTCCCGTTGTGAACTTATTTTCTGAAGTTCGTCCGCAGGTATTTTTCGTAAATCCGATAGGGAAGAAGCGCCAGCAAGTTTTTGGAAGGCCAGACCTTGCTGCTCTGCCGATGCTAGATCTTGCATCAACCGACCGCTTAAAATCCCTCCGCTTTGGGTAATGGCCTTATGAAAATATCCCGAGGCCAAAGGAGAGGCAATCTGGGCATTCACGCTAAAGGATCCGGCAGATTGCCCTGCAATGGTCACATTGTTAGGATCGCCGCCAAAGACCTCAATATTGTTTTTCACCCATTTCAGCGCTTGGAGTTGGTCCATGAAACCGTAATTTCCAGAGGCATTATTGCCGGATTCCGCACTCAATTCTGGGTGCGCCATAAACCCTAAGACCCCAACACGATAATTGATACTGACATAAACAACGCCCTGTTCCGCCATCTGGGCACCGTCATAAATATCGCAGTTGGCCGACCCTGAACTTAATCCACCCCCATAGATCCAGACAAAAACGGGAAGTTTTTCGGTTTCGGATTTTGCGGGCGTCCAAATGTTCAGGTACAGGCAATCCTCGCTCAAGGGCTCAGGTTTGGCAATAAATTCTTCGGTCCAACATAGAAAAGGTTCCGGTTTGTTCTGTATGGGACTGGGCCCGAATTCGGTACATTCCTTTACGCCCTCCCACGGGGTTACAGGTTGTGGCGACTTCCATCGCAAATCTCCTACTGGGGGCTGGGCGAAGGGGATTCCCTTAAAAATTTGGATATCGTTACTGGTGTAGCCTTTTACCATTCCATCTTTCGTCTGTATGGTTTGGGCTTGTACTCCATACGTAATCAAGACGAGTAGTACACCAAAAGTCTTTAGTTTCATCCTTATCGCGTTTAAGCATTATTTCTTCTTAAACAGTAAGGGCGCAAAATCGTGTAGATTTCGTCGCCATGCCCGGAAGGTATGGCCACCTTCACTATTTGTATAGTTGTATTTGATTCCGAAGTCGTCGAACATGGCCATCATGTTCAAGTTGTTTTGATAGGCGATATCGGCTTCGCCACCCATGTAAATTTGGAATAGTTCAAACCGATTGATTTCTTCGTTTTCCATTACATCGGCATAATTTTCCTTTATTTCCTTGATATTGGGAGAAAAATAGCCGGTACTCATAGGTATTACATAACCGAACAATTCCGGATTCCAAAGTGCGGTGTTCAAGGTCTGTACACCTCCCATGGAAAGACCTGCAATGGCCCTATCGGTACGCTTGTTGGAAACTGGATAGGTGTTCTCTATAAATGGAATGATTTCGTTTAGCAAATCCCCGCAAAAGGGATCTTGTTGTGGTCCCGCACCCATGAAAAATCCTTCTTTACCGGTATGTCCGCTGGGCATTACCACGATCATGGGGGACAGTTTTCCTTCGGCGTATAGATTATCCAAAATCACATTGGCCCTGCCCGCTGTGGTCCAGGATGCATCATTATCGCCTCCACCGTGCAATAAATACAGGACTGGAAGATTTTCCTTCTTTTTTAATCGATCGTACTTAGGTGGGAGGTAGACATGTAGCCGTCTTTGGGCACCATCCAAAGTTTTGGAGGTATACCAAACTTTTTCGACTCGACCGTGCGGAACATCCTTTCTGGTTTGAAAGTCATTTTCCTTTCCTTCAATCTCTACAAGATTTGAGAAACCGTTCAGACTTTCCTTGACCAGGGTATTTTTAGGATCCAAGGTCTTGATTTTGTTCACGGTAAAGTCATACGTATAAATATCAGGGGTAACTTCATTTTCTGTCTGACCGGACCAAACACCCAAGTAATTCTTTTTCAATGCAATTCCCGGAAAGCCATTTGGAAAATCCCCAGTAACGGATACTTCCTCCGCCATTGGGGCATAAATTTTAAATTCCAATTTCTTGTCCGCATTCAATAAAACGGATCGTAGGGAGTCATTTGGGCTAGTGGGTCTTTGAAACGGGGAGAGGTTGGTAGAACCTTCCATTAATCCGTGCATTTTCAGCCATGCCCCAAAGGATTCGTACCATGTATCGGTCGGCAGGTTTTGTGTTCGCATGCCAAATCCATGCCCTCCTTTCTCATAAATATGAAGTTCCGCGGGTTGCCCGGCCTTGAACCATTTGTTGTAAATATTTATACTGTACGGTACCATGCCCAGTTGATCATCGCTTGCCACAGCAATGTAGATGGGGGTTTCTTCCGATGGTATTTCAGAACCGATGATTGCCGGTTCATAGGCATAGATAGGCGCAACAAAGTTGGGTCGGTTGCTCTCTTGGGAATTATATAAAACCGACATTGTTAAGGTGCCACCGGCCGAAAAGCCCATAAACCCGATTTTTTCAGGGTCGATATTCATGCTTTCCGCATTTTTCCGAACATATTCCATGGCCTTTAGTCCATCGTTCATGGCAAGTGTAACAATAGGTTCGTTTTCCTTGTCCAACGCTTCAAAATCGTTCATTTTACTCATGAGTTCCTTTACGGGGTCATCGGTAAAGCTTCGCGCTACCCGGTACTTAAGAACAAAAGCGGCAATACCCTTGCTGTTGAGCCATTTGGCCACATCGACCCCTTCTGATTGGATACTTAGGGTATGAAAGGCTCCACCGGGAGCAATGATTACCGCAGTTCCATTCGCCGATGCCTTGTGGGGTAGATAGGCCGTGATTGTAGGGTCCGTGACGTTGTAGACGACCTTGGTATTAAAAAGGTTGTTTTCGCTCAGACCTTCCTTCCAATCCCATGTCTCAGAGCCTGGGGCGATTCCCTCATATAATTTAATTTCCTTTTGCCCATGGGCAAATTGGGTGAAGGTGAAAAAGAGAATTAATATCGATATAGTCTTCGGTAACATGAATGCCTAAATGTTTAAATAGATTGTCTCAAAATGTAACAATATTATACCGATTTTTTGATACTTGCTCGTTTTTATGTAATTAAATTCAATTCTATGTGATTTTCTTTAGTATTTATTGTCAATACGGACGGAACTACTTTTAGTGAGTTGGTAATAATAGGGTATTCCGGTTTGTGTTTTTTGTAGTCTGGAAATTATCGGGTTTCATATTTTATACGGTTTCCTTCGCGTAACTTTGTACAAAGCCATGCTAGACCTTGAAGAAAGCCGTCCTGTACATGATCATAAGTACATTCTCGTTCACCTTAATGAACGCATTCGTAAAATACTTAAGCCATTTCCCAACGTTTGAAATCGTTTTTTTCAGGTCCATTGGCTCGCTGTTTCTAGCTACCTCCTACATTCTTATAAAAGGCATACCTATAATGGGTAACAACAAAAAGCTCATGCTCTATAGGTCGTTTGCAGGCTTAACGGCCATGAGCCTTTTTTTCATGTCCTTAAAATACATCCCTGTGGGCACTGCCGTTTCCTTAAGATATATCGCCCCCATCTTTGCCACCTTTTTTGCGGTCTTTTGGTTGAAAGAAAAGTTGCGGGCCGTACAATGGTTACTTTTTTTAATAGCCTTTTGTGGTGTTTTGGTCATAAAGGGTTTTGGGGAAGATTTGGATACAACGGGTCTGTTATTGGTATTAACGGCCTCCGTATTTAGTGGGCTGGTCTACGTGTTGATCCGCAGGATCGGAAATGGGGATCATCCCTTGGTGGTGGTGAACTATTTTATGTTTATCGCCACGCTGATAGGTGGCTTGTTGAGCATAAATAATTTTATGCTGCCTAAGGGAAATGACTGGTTCTTGCTGTTAAGCTTAGGTTTTTTTGGTTTTTTTGGTCAATTGTTCATGACCAAGGCCTTTCAAGTGGCCAAAACGACCCTGGTCGCTCCGCTGAAATATATTGAGGTAATTTTTACGCTTACTATAGGCGTATTTTGGTTTGGGGACTTCTACTCCTTTTTTAGTCTCTTAGGAATCCTGATGATCATTGGTGCCCTGGTGGCCAATGTCTTTATAGGAAAACGGTAGCTACTACCATTTACTTACCTGTCCTGGTTTCGGCAATACTATGGTTAATGTCGTGCAGGGAATTAAGGAGAACACTTGAAATCTCATTTTCTATTTCATGGTAATTCTGAAAGAACAGCATGGCTGCTATAATGAACATTATTAAAACCAAGTTGTCCGTAAGTAATTTAATGTTCGGGTTTGTTTTGGAAGAAGTGCTCATATCAAATAGTGTTGGTATTGTGTACTAGCAATTTACAAACCTTTAACATAATTAACAAATAATTAAGAAAAGTAAACCATGTCTCAACTAAAATTTTTAGTTAGATACTGAAATTCCAGGATGAACGGCTACAATTATTCGATGAAATACACAAAATTTTAAGGAAATCATCAAAAAAAGGGTAAAACCTATGAATTTTTAATAAGTCGGTGCACGGTAACTTTTGGGAACTTTGACCTGTTGAACCCCAAATACCTGTATTATGAGAAATACGTTAGCTTACAAAATGGTCATAGGGTGTAGTCTTTTAATAGGATGTTATACGCTGAATGCCCAAAATGGAATGGCGGTTTCCAATGAATCGGCTCGTATGAGCGAGTTGGAGAAGCGCCAACAGAACTATGAGGACCTAAAATCACTGGGTTATACTGAAAAGGAGATATATCAGGATTTGGGCAATGCCCATTTTTTGTCCCACAATTATGAGACGGCGCTGTTTTGGTACGAAAAGTTGATGGAAATCAGTCCCGATGGTCAACTAGATTCGTCCTATCAAAAACGGTACGACCATGCCCTGTCCAAATTGGGACAGGAAGCCAAAAAGGCCGATGCCGATGAAAACTGGACGGAGCTGGTAAAACAGGACTATCACATGACGGACGCTTCCTTGAAGTCAAACAAAAGGCAATTGAGAAGGAACTATTTTAAACCTTTATATATCGATTCGGATTACAGTACGGCTTCCATTGGGAACGATAGGCCTTATGTAGTAAAAGAGCAGGAAGTAAAACCCGAGCGGGAATTAAACTACGAAAGCCCAGTGGTTTTAACTAGGGACGGTAATACCGCCTATTTTAGCAAGGAAGTTTTGGTAAAACCTACGACCGGCCTGTTTTCAAAGAAACAGAAGGTCCACCGCATCTTTAGGGCGGACAAGGTAAACGGTGAATGGAAATCCATCAAGGAACTGGCCTTGTGCCCCAAGGATTATTCGGCCTTGCATCCTGCCATTTCAAAAGATGGTACCAGATTGTTCTTTGCGTCCAATATGCCAGGTACCTTTGGCGAGTATGATATTTATGTATCTACCATAAAAATAAACGGTGTGGTAGGCGTAGCCAAAAATTTAGGTACCAAAGTAAATACCCCAAAAAACGAAATGTATCCAAAGGTTATGGAAGGCAATACCTTGGTGTTTGCCTCCGAAGGCCATCAAGGCTATGGAGGGCTCGATGTTTATATGGTTGAAGTGGAAAAACGCAACGTTGGTTTGGCCATGAACATGGGCAGTTCCATAAACAGCCCAAGCGACGACTTCTCGATACAGTTCACTAGCGGCCAAATGGGATATGTGATGTCCAATAGGGGAGGCGATGGAAGAAAGACGGAACTTGTCGCCTTTTCGTTCCCTCAGGAAGGAAAAACACAGCATGCCAGGGACTTTCAGTTGATGGAGGCTTTAAATACCGAGGAGAGGACCCAATATTCAACATCCGTTTTTGAAGACGATCATTAACTGATATATCCCCTAAATATAGAGATTCGGAACCTAACAAAGGACATCGGAATCCATTTATGGAACATGGAAAATTCGATACCCCCATTCCTTTGAAGACACAATTTACCTGAACTTTTAACCCTACTCAAATGAAATTCGCTATAAAAAAATCGGTACTAAAAGGACTACCCATTTTACTGTTCCTATTTGTTGGAAGCATGGCTGGATTCGCCCAGGAATCGAATGCCAATTTGAACTCGAGCAGCACCTATCACAATCAGCTGTTCTATAATAGGTACTTGATCAACCCTACATTTTCACTGGTTAGGGAAAACAAATCCTACCTCAACATTTTGCACAGGAACCAATACGCCACTTTTGATGACAATACCCAAAACTACTTCCTTGGTTTCAGCAATATGCTTAATGACAGAACCGCAATAGGTATTGGTGTTTACAGTCAATGGTCCGGAGTCGTACAGGAATTCGGTTTCAATGCCAACTACGCCACTGCCGTAAAATTGGGTGATAAAAGCACGCTAACCTTTGGAACCAACGTTACCTATTTTAATCAAGGTCTGGATAAAAACCGCGTGGTAATCTCCGAAGCCGATCCAGAAATATCCGATGCCAGAAAAGAGAGTAAAATTGCCGTACAACCGGGAATCAACCTATCCATTGGAAAGTTCGATTTTGGATTGTATGCCCAGGACTTACTCCGATACAACCAAACTACGGATGAATTTTTGACAAACCTGTCCACCCGAAGCGTAAAGGCCTCCATGCAGTACACACATAGCTTTAACGCTGGCCGAGGGCTCTTTGAGGACGCACGATTGATGCCCTTGGCCCAAGTGGGCAAAAACGAGGATGGAAGCATGTACTATTTAGGTTCCCTGCTGTTGGATCTACCCAATTATGGATGGTTACAGACTACTTTGGATCAAGAATATGGAATGTCCGCCGGAGTAGGCTTCAACTTCAGCAAAAAAATGTCCCTAGGATATTTGATAGAAAAGGACCTCTCGCAGAACGAATCCAATTTGGGGTGGAACCATGAAGTTTCTTTGGCTTACAAATTCAAGGATGAGGACATGTCCATTACAATTGCAGATCGATCTGAGGACAGTAAGATAGATGCAATTGTCCGGAATTATGAGGAGCAGATTGCCGATTTGATATCGGAGCGTGATAAAACTCGAAAAAAGGAAAAGCGTGAAGCTGAAAAAGAGACCGTCGCCAATCCGGTTGCGGCGTCCGCCATGGAAAATATAGATCCGAACGATCTGGCCTATCAAAACCGATTGATCCTTGACGAGCTCATCCTAAGACAGGATTCCATAGAGGAAGCGAGGACCTTGGCTTTTGAAAAGAAGTTCGAAACCATTGTACGGCTTTTACGCAACGATATAAAGAACAGCGTGGACTCCAACCTTCAAAATTTCAAATTAGAAGAGCGGACCATGATGGCGGCCAAAAAAATGGAAGAGGAACATGCACGTAGGGCCGCAGAGGAGGATTTCGAAAAATATAACAAGCTGCCCATCAAAATGCTGGGAAGCGCGGATATGTTGGGGGTTAAATCTGGCTACTATGTTATTGCCAATGTGTACAGCAACAAAAAGTACTTGAACGCCTTTATGCAAAAGCTAAAGGACCAAGGCTTGAACGCCCAACAGTTCTACAACAAAGAAAATGGTCTGTATTACGTCTATTTGGCGGATTATGATTATAAGAGTGATGCGCATGATGCCTATGTATCCAATCTAGGCGGTAAGTACAATGATGAAAAGTGGATCATGCAAGTGGACGAGCACACGGCAACGGTGTCAAACACCTTTGAAGATAGTGATTCATATTAAGAAGATTAACAAAAATATAGCAAGGATTGCATACTAGAATCGATATATAAAAGTTTGAGTATTTCTATGTTTGAGTAAATTGTCGACAGAAGGAGGGGTAGTATCCGGGGGGATAACTGGGGCCCCTCCTTTTTATTTTGATGCGCTATTTTCGATGAAATACATTCAAATTGTGCATTTGAACGAAAAAATTAGGGAGTTTATCAGGTATAGTTGTTAAAGAAGTATATTTCGGGAACAAACAGAAATAAACCATTCTTTAACCCCAAATCCCCCAGATTATGGATAATTTTTACCTACAGCTTGCTACCCACAAGCAATCCTTCTTAACGACAAGCCCAAAGCATTTGCTCAACATGCTTTATTTTTTGAAATGTATTCTGAAACCTATTTGGCACGGACCGTTGCTTGACACAGGCCAACATCGCTGCTAAGACAATTTCGTCCTAGGCTTTTATTTTTCCATTTTAATTTTCAGATCTACCCAATCTGGATAGAACGTTTTTTTTGGTCAATTCCAAAAAAAAATCAGCGAATAAATGCCGTAGGCTACCCAGATTTTACCCAATTATTAACCCCCGGATTTGGTTTCCAAAAGAAACCGAACAGGACAATTTAACTTACTTATGAAAACTCAGGATTTAAAATTTATCATTGTAGAAAAAAACGAACAATTGCATGCGAGCTATCTTAACTACCTAAAAGGAGTGGATGGTTTTCAACTCATGGGCATTTATACCAGCGCCAGCAAGGCCTTAAAGGATTTTAATAGAACCAGGCCGGACATTGTGTTGACCGAGGTTGACCTGGAGGAAACCAGCGGTTTGGAAACCATTCAGTTATATAGAAAAAAGGACTGGAACGTAAAGGTGGTGATGATCAGTGAAAACAATGACTTCGAGCTTATTAAAAAAAGCTTCAAAAAAGGAGCAAATGGCTATTTGACCAAACCCATGTCTGCAGACAAGTTTAGCCATGCATTGACCAGCGTCAGGGAAGAAGGAGCAACCATCAGTAACGATATCGTTAAACAAGTTGTCTCCAATTTCAATAGGAAATCCTATAGTTTCTTTTCCGAACGGGAGAATCAAATCGTAGACTATTTATGCAATGGGGCAACCTATAAAATGATAGCCGACAAACTATTTGTTACTACCAGTGCCGTCAATTTTCATATTCAGAATATCTATCTAAAGTTGGACGTAAATTCAAAGTCCGAAGCTTTGAGCAAGCTTGAAAGTCTATAATACCTACTTATGCTTTGGGTAAAGGTCCTTGGAAACAAATCTGGTTTCCTTGGGCCTTTTTCTTTACGAAAAGGGTTTCGATGAATTTTCGTAATTCACGAAAAAAATATAAATATCTAAAAATCAATAGCATATTGATGATGAATACTAAAAAATCACTCGAAAGTTCTTTCTTATTGACAAGTAATCTTAGCCTTGCTATTCTTTTCAAAGCTTGTATTATAGTACCTTTATAGGGCTAAATTAGAATGCATTAAAGTAGTCCGTATATGTATTATGTAGGTTTGGATATAGGTAGTTCTTCCATTAAAATCGCTTTGGTGGAATCAGGTACTGGAAAAAGTGTGGATGTGGTACAGGAGCCTGAGACCGAGATGTCCATGTTGGCAATAAAAAATGGTTGGGCGGAACAGAATCCTGAGGATTGGTGGACCTATGCCTGCAAGGGTATCAAAAATCTGATTCAAACTCACGGAATTTCTTCCCCAGATATAATTGGTATAGGTATTTCCTACCAAATGCATGGGTTGGTGCTCGTGGATAGTGACGGGGAAGTGCTTAGGAATTCGATTATTTGGTGCGATAGTCGTGCAGTGCCTATCGGTCAAAAAGCTTTTGAGGAAATAGGTGAGGACAAGTGTTCCGAGTATCTCCTGAATTCTCCCTCCAATTTTACGGCAAGTAAGCTAAAATGGGTAAAGGACAATGAACCTAATATATATTCTAAAATCTATAAGTTTATGTTACCCGGGGATTACATAGCAATGAAGTTTTCGGGTGAAATAAATACAACGGTCTCCGGTCTTTCGGAAGGGATTTTTTGGGATTTTAAGAATAAGGATATTGCCACCTTTTTGATGGACTACTATGATCTGGATGCCAATTTGGTTCCTGAAATCGTTAACACTTTCGGTATTCAATCCAAGGTAAATGAAAAGGGTGCTTCGGAAAGTGGACTACAAGTAGGGACACCTATTTTGTATAGGGCTGGGGACCAGCCCAACAACGCCTTATCCTTAAATGTATTTAACCCGGGTGAAGTAGCTGCCACAGGAGGTACCTCCGGTGTTGTCTATGCCGTTACCGATAGTCTATCCGTAAAGGAAAGTGCTAGGGTAAATAATTTTGCCCACGTCAATTATAGTCCGGGAAGCGACTCAAGAATAGGGAAGCTCTTGTGTATAAATGGTTCCGGAATCCAGTACAGGTGGTTGCTGAATAATTTAGGAGTGGGTTCCTATGACGAGATGAACAGATTGGCCAATGAGATTCCTGTTGGGTCTGATGGTGTGGTTATCATACCTTTTGGTAATGGAGCGGAGCGAATGCTTAACAATCAGGAAGTTGGTACAAGGTTGGTAAATATAAACTTGAATAACCATGGTAAGGGGCATCTTTGTAGGGCGGCCCTTGAGGGTATCGCATTTTCCTTTGTTTATGGAATGGAAATAATGGAATCCGATGGTATTCAGGTCAACGTCATGCGGGCTGGTAACGATAATCTTTTCAGGTCCAAGATATTTTCGGAAACGGTGGCTACCCTAATAGGCTATGATATAGAAATTTATAATACTACAGGGGCCATTGGGGCCGCTAGGGCCGGACTTTTAAGGGAAGGTGATTATGATGCTTTTGGGAAGGCTATCATGGAAAACGATTACGTGATGACATTTAAGCCGCTTGCACATAAAGCGGAATATCAAAAAGCCTACCAGCATTGGAAAAAGGAATTGGAATTAATAACAAAGTAAACAACTTATAAATCAGTAATAATGGCAGAAAAAGTATATTTCAAAGGAATTGATGCAATTAAATTTGAAGGCAAGGAATCTGATAATCCCTTGGCATTCAAATATTATAACCCTGAACAAGTGGTGGCGGGCAAAACGATGCGTGAGCATTTTAAATTTGCCATCGCCTATTGGCATACGTTCTGTGGACAAGGGTCTGACCCATTTGGTCCGGGAACACAGAATTTTGAATGGGACCAGTCTTCTGACCCTGTTCAGGCGGCAAAGGACAAGGCAGATGCAGCCTTTGAGTTTTTTGAGAAAATTGGTTTCGATTATTTTTGTTTTCATGATTTTGACCTAATTCAAGAAGGTCCAACCTTTGCGGAGTCGGAAAAAAGATTGCATACCATTGTAGACTATATCAAGGAGAAGCAGAAGGCATCCGGTAAAAAATTGCTCTGGGGAACGGCCAACTGTTTTTCAAATCCACGTTATATGAACGGTGCGGCGACCAATCCCGAGTTCAATGTCGTTGCAAGGGCAGGTGCCCAAATTAAAATGGCCCTGGACGCTACCATGGAGCTAAATGGTGAAAACTACGTATTCTGGGGCGGTAGGGAAGGTTATATGTCGCTATTGAATTCCGATATGGGCCGAGAATTGGACCATATGGGTCAGTTTTTGACCATGTGTAGGGATTATGCCCGTGCCCAAGGGTTTAAAGGAAATTTCTTCATTGAGCCAAAGCCTATGGAGCCCATGAAACACCAATACGATTTTGATTCCGCTACCGCCATTGGTTTCCTAAGGGAGTATGGATTGGATAAGGATTTCAAGATCAATATAGAGGTAAACCACGCTACTTTGGCGCAGCATACCTTCCAACATGAATTGGCGGTTGCCGGAAAAGCAGGAATGCTGGGTAGTTTGGACGCCAATAGGGGCGATTACCAAAACGGATGGGATACGGACCAATTTCCAAACAATATCCTTGAAACTACTGAAGCCATGTTGGTATTCTTGGAAGCGGGAGGACTTCAAGGAGGCGGTATTAATTTTGATGCCAAAATCCGAAGAAACTCTACGGACCTGGAAGATATATTCCTAGCACATATTGGCGGTGCGGATACCTTCGCCCGTGCCTTGATAACCGCGGATAAAATAATTTCCTCCTCTGCTTATTCAAGCTTGAGAAAAAAACGGTATAGTTCTTTCGACTCAGGAAAGGGGAAGGAATTTGAGGAAGGCAAATTGGATTTGAAGGATTTGTACGAAATTGCCAAGGAGAACGGCGAGTTACCTTTGGTTAGTGGCAAACAAGAGCTTTTTGAAAATATTGTAAATCAATATATTTAATCAAAGGATTTTTTTATCAATAAGGTCTTGATATGCTTCAAGACCTTTTTGGTTTTAAGTAAACAGTCTCGCTTAAAGCAAGCGAGGTGAGGATAGAGATATTCATTTGGTTCATGGCGCTAGGGCCATGGCATTCAAAATTTGATTATCGGATAATGAAGAAGATTACCCTAAAGAATATAGCGCAACATTTTGATGTTTCCATCTCTACGGTATCCAAGGCGGTCAACGACAGCCATGAAATTAGTAGGGATTTGAAGAAGCGTATACAGGAGTATGCCAAGGAACATCATTACAAACCTAATAAGCTGGCCTTAAATCTTCTGAACCGAAGTACCAAGACCATTGGGGTCATCGTTCCAAATATTTTGAACTACTTTTTTGTTCAAGTATTATATGGTATTGAAAAGGTGGCCAATGAAAATGGCTATAATATTATCAGTTGCATAAGTGATGAATCCTATGAAAAGGAGTCCAAAACCTTGGCGTTTTTGGATTCGGGAACGGTAGATGGTCTTATCATTTCTTTGGCTGAGGAAACCCAGGTAAAGGAACAAATCGAGGGGTTACGGGAAATAACGGAGAGTCAAATACCATTGGTATTGTTCGATAGGGTATCCGAGTTGATAGACTGCGATAAGGTAATCGTAGACGATTTTGAAGCAGGATATAAGACTACAAAATTCTTTTTGAACCTAGCATGCCAGAACGTAGCTTTCGTTTCTCCCATAGGCAAATCGAGCGTAGGGAAGTTGCGGTTGGCTGGGTACAGAAAGGCCTTGGAAGAAGCGGGAATCAAGTTCGATGAAAAGTTGGTGGTCAATTTTACGGCCAAGGACGATCTTGATTTGCTCATGTCCTTCCTTTTGAACTACAAACCCATAGATGGTATTCTGGGCTTGGATGAAATTACGGCGGTAAAAATTTTGCACATAGTAAAATCCCGCGGTTATAATGTTCCTGGGGATGTGTCCATAGTAGGATTTACGAACGGTCAGTTGTCACAATACGTCACGCCTTCCTTGACCATGGTGAGTCAGCATGGAAAATTCATTGGCGAAAAGGCCGCAGAGCTATTGATCAAACGCATAAAGGAACCCAATAGACCATTTGAGACCAAAGTGGTCAAAACAAGCCTTTTGGTACGGGATTCTACCAAGAAACTTCAGTAATTACACGGTGTCCGGATGTGGATGTTCCCAATCCTCCCTATAGTCGCGCGTTAATCTGGCCGTAGCTTCTTCATCCCCCACAACGGTCCTGGTTTTGGGATCATACGTCAAAGGTCTTCCCAATTCCATGGAAAGATTGGCCAAAATACAACTGGCGGTTGAGATATGTCCCTCTTCTATATCCGCTATAGGTTTGGTGCCATTTGCTATTGCTTCCAGAAAATCGATCATATGTCTTCGAGTAGCTGGCGCCGCATGCAATTCATTGTCCTTTTCCTCCAAATCCTCGGGATATTTCTCTTTCTCGTAAAGTACGTTGAAATGAATCGGTTCGCCGTTCTTGTAGGGGATAAAATCGGCTTGCATGGTACTTCCTTTAAGTACGCCCTTTTCGCCATAGATTACGAAGGCCCAGGGATATTCCGGGTCCGCTGGGTTGCCCCAGCTTCTATGTTGCCAAACACAATTGAGGTCATCATACTCAAAAACTGCGGTCTGTGTATCGGCTATATTTGATTTTCCTTCTTTCTGTATGTAGATGCCGCCTTCTGAACTTATTTGTTTGGGCCATCCCAAATCCAACATCCATCGTACGGTGTCCAACATGTGTACGCACATGTCTCCCATAATGCCATTGCCGTATTCCATAAAGGTCCGCCACCATCTTCTATGTGGAATTCCGTCATAGGGTCTCCAAGGTGCTGGACCCGTCCACATTTCGTAATCCAAAAATTCCGGTACCGGCTGTACGGGAGGGTTTCCGTTGGCCCTCATGTGATAATAGCAGCACATCTCCACATGGCCAATCTTGCCCAAAAGCCCCTTATCAACAATCTCCCTTTTGACATCGATCAAATGTGGGGTACTTTTTCTTTGGGTTCCAACTTGTACCACCCTGTTATATTTTCTGGCGGCAGCCACCATGGACTCACCTTCCATTATATCCACGCTGATGGGTTTTTGGACATACACATGTGCCCCTGATTTTAGGGCTTCAATACACATTAAGGCATGCCAATGGTCTGGGGTCCCGATTAATACAATGTCCAGTTTTTCTTTTTTGAGCATGTCCCGATAATCCGAATACATCTTTGGCTTTTTCCCGTTCTTTTGGCGTTGGGAAACCTGTTCCGCGACATCGTTAAGAAAATTCGAATCCACATCGCAAAGGGAAACCACTTCCACATTGGCAACCTGTATAAGTTTGAACAGATCACTAGTGCCATACCAACCGGTTCCGATAAGTGCTACTTTTTTTGGTTTTTCATCGGCAAAAAATTCGAATCCATAACTGCTCATGGAGGATAGGAGTAGGGAAGCGGCGGATGCACCTTTGATAAAATTCCGTCTACCTAAAAATTGTTTTTCAGTGTTCATAAATAGTTTCTTAAGAATGCTGGACTGTGAAAAAGTTTCGTGTAAGTTATCAGATAAAAACAAAAAAACACATCATGTTGGCATAAAAATTATCTGAACCTTATTAAATATTTATATTTGATTGGTTTAAATTAACAATTTATCATGAGGAGACTGTTTTTACTATTTTTTGTTTGCTGTGTTTCTATTGCGAAGGCGGAAATTACCCTTCCAAGCATATTTTCCAGTAATATGGTCTTGCAACGGGAATCTACCGTTGACCTCTTCGGATGGGCCCATCCGGGCGAGGAATTTACGATTACGACCGGTTGGGATTCCAAGGTGCATTCCATTAAAACGCCGATAAAGGGCAAGTGGAGAATATCCGTGGAAACGCCGGGAGCTGGTGGCCCTTATGAGATTGCCTTTAAAGGGGCTTCCAATGAGATTCTACTCGATAATATTTTGATCGGGGAGGTGTGGCTATGTTCCGGGCAATCCAATATGGAATGGAGCGCCAATAGCGGATTGGACAATAAGGAGGAGGCCATATCTAGTTCTGATAAACCCACAATTAGGCTGTTTACTGTGGAAAAAAGAACGGCTGATCATCCCCAGGACAATTTGGCCGGGACGTGGCAGGTTTGTTCACCAGAAACCATGCCCGAATTCAGTGCAGTTGCCTATTTTTTTGCCGAACGACTTCAGGAAGAAATGGATGTACCCATTGGATTGATAGACTCCTCTTGGGGAGCTTCCTGTGCCGAAGTCTGGACACCGGAAGAGGAATTCGACAAGTACCCGGCCCTACAAGAGTCCTACGGACTTATAAAGCCCAACCCTTGGGTCCCGATTGAAAAGTCGATTTTGTACAATGCCATGATCGCTCCCTTAACGAATTTTAAAATAAGCGGAACCCTCTGGTATCAAGGGGAATCCAATACGGCCAACGCTGAAAGCTATGAAAATACCTTTGGTACGTTGATCCAATCCTGGCGAAATAAATGGGGTTATGAATTCCCTTTTTACTTTGTACAGATTGCGCCCTATAAATATGGTCGGGAATATGAGGGCGGCATCGTTCGGGATCAACAAAGGAGGACCTTGTCACTTCCCAACACGGGTATGGCCATGACCAGTGATATTTGTACCGTGGACGATATCCATCCTAGAAATAAAAAGGATGTGGGCATCCGTTTGGCGAACATTGCCCTTAAACAACAGTATGATGTTTTGGATACAACTGTCTATGGACCTTTGTTCGATAAGGCCGAAGCTATCGGGGATAAAGTAATGGTTCATTTTTTACATAATGAAGGGCTTACCGTGAAAGGAAAAGACTTGGAGCATTTCGAGGTTTTATCATCGGATGGAACTTGGTATCCGGCGAAGGCGAAAATCAAAAATGGTATCGTAACCGTACAGGCAAAAGAGGCAAAGGAGCCAAAAATGGTTCGATATGCTTATAGAAGTACGGACATTCCAAATTTATTCAATTCGGTTGGTTTACCTGCGTCAACTTTTATAAGTGAGGAGCTTTAATTTAATTCATTGGTGTACGGGATTTTCAAGAAATGGAGTATAAAAACATCAGGATTCATGAATTTATACTTCCAAACAGAGAAATGGCTAATTTGATTTTGAATAATTCTATAAATTGTACTATAAACCAAATACCAAGTTATGCAGATAAAAGAATCCTCCGAAGTGTATGATGTAATTATTGTAGGCTCCGGGGCCGGTGGCGGAATGGCCACCAAACAATTGGCGGATGCAGGACTGAACGTAGCCGTTGTTGAAGCGGGTCCGTTTTTTGACCCAGCGGACCCAAAAACGATGACCCAGTTAAAATGGCCATACGATTCGCCAAGAAGAGGTGCCGGCACCGATCGGGCCTTTGGGGAATGGGATCAGTCTTGGGGCGATTGGGAAGTGGAAGGAGAGCCCTATACCCATGAGGAAGGAACCGAGTTTAAATGGTGGCGTGCCAGAATGCTTGGAGGACGTACCAATCACTGGGGGCGTATTTCACTTCGATTTGGACCAAAGGATTTTAAAGGGAAATCAAGGGACGGTCTTGGCGATGATTGGCCTATAGGGTATGAGGATATAAAACCTTATTATGACAAATTGGACAAGCTCATTGGGGTCTTTGGGACCAAGGAAGGCCGTGAGAACGATCCAGACGGTTTTTTTCTTCCTCCCCCAAAACCAAGGTTGCACGAATTGTTTTATATCAACGGGGCAAAGAAAACAGGTATTCCGGTGATACCTGGCCGACTTTCCATGTTGACCAAAAGAATCAATAACGAACGAGGCGTATGCTTCTATTGTGGCCAATGTGGACGCTCTTGTCAGGTCTATGCCGATTTCTCTGCGGGAAGTTGCCTCATCTTTCCGGCTCAAAAAAATGGAGGCAAGGTAAAACTCTTTGTCAATTGTATGGTGCGCGAAGTGACTACCAATGAGGAAGGCAAGGCGACTGGAGTTTCTTACATCAACAAGGAGGATAGAAAAGAATATAAATTAAAAGGTCGGGTCGTCGTTCTGGGTGCATCCGCCTGTAGTTCCGCTAGGATACTTCTTAACTCAAAAAGCAAGCAGCATCCCAATGGATTGGGCAATAGCAGCGATGTCGTAGGTAGATATTTGCACGACTCTACAGGTGCCAGTGCATCTGGGGTAATACCGGGTCTTTTGAACCGAAAGGTCTCCTACAACGAAGACGGGGTAGGAGGTATGCACGTCTATTCCCCATGGTGGGGAGACAACTCCAAGTTGGATTTTCCCCGCGGCTACCACATTGAGGTTTGGGGCGGAATGGGCCAACCTAATTACGGCTTCGGTTTTGATCCCAATGGCATGAACAAGTTTTTTGGATTAAAAGTGGGCGGATATGGCGATAGTTTACGGGACGACGTAAAGAAATACTACGGTTCGGTCATTGGATTTGGAGGTAGGGGGGAAGCCATCGCCTTCAGGGAAAACCGATGCGAAATAGACCCCACCACCGTGGACAAATACGGTATCCCTGTACTGAAATTCAATTACAAGCACTCACAGTATGAAATCAATCAGGCCAAGCACATGCAGGATACCTTTGAAGAACTGATCCATAACATGGGCGGTATCCCCTTGAGCGAAAAACCCGGAAAGGACCAAAACTACGGCTTGTTGGCCCCTGGACAAATTATTCACGAGGTGGGCACTACACGTATGGGTGATGACCCAAAAACTTCAGTCACGAATAAATTTCAGCAATTGCACGACTGCGATAATGTGTTCATTGTAGATGCCGGACCCTTTGTTTCACAAGCGGACAAAAATTGTACGTGGACCATTATGGCCTTATCTTGGAGGGCCTCGGACTATATAATCGATCAATTAAAGAAGCAAAATATTTAAGAAGATGGACAGAAGAAAGAGTTTACAGACCCTACTCCTTGGTGGGGCAGCAGCAGGATCGGGATTGGTTTTCAATTCCTGTAAAACGGAAACTACGGAAGCCGTAGACCAGGCCATCACGGAAAGTAGCGATACATATTTTGGAAGGACACCTGCGGAGCTGGAACGTTTGGAAAAACTACAGGCAGAGCAATTGTTCAACGAACATGAAATGGAAACCATTGCCGCTTTAAGCGTGGTTATCCTTCCTCCAAAAGAACCCCATGGCGGACCCATAGAGGCGGGAGTACCGGAGTTAGTTGAATTTATGGGCAAGGATATTCCGGAGATGGCCCCAACCTTGTTGGGCGGACTCATGTGGTTGGACCATAAGAGCAATACGGAGTTTGGAACCGAGTTTAAATCGGCCACCTTAGAGCAGAAAAAACAGATCTGTGATGCCATTTGCTGGCATGATACTGAGAAGCCATTATCCGAACAGCCTTTGGAAATTCAATTCTTCTACATGATGCGGGGCTTGACGGTTACCGGTTACTACACCTCCAAAGTGGGCATAGCGGATTTGGGTTACAAGGGCAACCAGCCCAATGTCTGGGACGGTGTTCCGCAGGATGTGCTGGACCAACATGGCGTAGCGTATGACCCGGAATGGATTGCTAAATGCGTGGACCAAAGCAAGCGAAACGTCATTGCGGAATGGGACGATGAAGGAAACCTTCTAACCTAATTACAAAGAAAATGAAGAAGCTTTTAACGGTAATTGCTATTGGATGTATGGCGTTCGGCGCTAGCGCCCAGGAAGTCGGGTTGCAATTGTATAGCCTTAGAAACCAGTTTAAGGAAGATGTTCCCGGAACCCTAAAACTCATCAATTCATGGGGAGTCTCAAAGATTGAAGGTGGCGGTACCTATGGAATGCCTTTAGAGGACTTTCAAGGACTATTAAAGGAGCATGATCTACAGGTTGTGAGCGTTGGAGCGGATTTCAATGATTTGGAAAAAAATGTGGACAAGGTCATCCAGAATGCCAAGGATTTCGGGGCTAAATATGTCATGTGCGCATGGGTTCCCCATGATGGGAACAATTGGGCCTTGGAAGAGACCAGACATGCCACGGATGTTTTCAATACGGCCGGAAAGCGCTTGAAGGAAGCGGGTTTGACCTTGGCCTATCATGCCCACGGCTATGAGTTTAGACCGTATGAGGACGGTACGTTCTTTGACTATATGGCCAAGAATGCAACCGATTTCACCTTCGAACTTGATGTGTATTGGGCAAAACATGGTGGGGCCGATCCGGTAGCGCTCATGAAAAAGTATCCCGGGAAAATGACTTTATTGCATTTAAAGGACATGGAGCATGGTGTAAAGGGTAATAATACCGGCCATGAGGATGTAGAGACAAACGTGGTATTGGGAACGGGACAGGTGGATATTGCCGGAGTGGTTGCCGAAGCCAAAAAACTAGGTCTGGAATACATGTTCATTGAGGACGAATCAAGCCGGGTGGTGGAGCAAGTTCCCCAAAGCCTGCAATTTTTGGAAAGTCTTGAATAGTTCAAAATCAATAGATTGAGTAAAAGCCGTTCAGCGGAAACTTTGAACGGCTTTTTGTTTGTAAAAACCATATATTTATGGGATTATCGATTTAATCCTATGCCTTCTAAATATCTGATTACCCCATTACTAGCTTTTTTATTTTTTGGTTGTTCCGAAAAGGAAAAGGAAAATCGAATTATGGACTCTCATGACCTTCCCAATATCGTTTGGCTGGTTGCCGAAGATCAATCCCCGGAATGGTTTCCCATGTATGGGGATTCCACGATGTCCTTACCAAATTTGGAATCGCTTGCAAACGACGGAGTCGTATTTACAAATGCCGTGGCTCCGGTTCCCGTATGTGCCCCGGCCAGAAGCTCCATTATTACTGGCATGTATCCCACGACCTTGGGAACCCATAATATGAGAACACATAAACCCTGGGCGCCAATCAATGAGCCTCTATTGGATAGCTTGCCCAGCTACTCCCCTGTGGTGCCGGAGGGAGTGAAAATGTTTCCAGAATACCTACGAAGAATTGGTTATTACACCGCCAATGGTCCTAAGGAGGATTACAATTTTGAAAGGACCGATGCCGCTTGGGACGAGAGCAGCGGGGAACGCCATTGGAGAAAACGTAAAGAAGGTCAGCCATTTTTTACCGTGTTCAATTTTGCTGTGTGCCACGAGTCCCAAATTTGGAACAGGGGCCAGGATTCACTTTTTGTCGATCCGCAAAATGTACAGGTACCTCCTTATTTCCCGGATTCGGAGGTAATCAGACATGATTTGGCCGTGAATTATAGTAACCTGAAGCGTTTGGATGACCAGATTGGAGTGGTTTTGGAAGACTTGAAGGAAGACGGCCTGTATGAAAACACCATTATCTTTTTCTATGGTGATCATGGCGGACCCTTCCCTCGACATAAAAGGGCCTTGTACGATACAGGTGTAAAGGTGCCCTTGATTATCAAGTTTCCAAAGAACGAGAATGCCGGAAGTTATGATGAACGACTCATCAGTTTTTTGGATTATGCGCCTACGGTACTTTCCCTAGCTGGAATAGAACCTCCCAAAGTGATGCAGGGTGTTGCCCAATTCGGCAAGTACGAGGTTGAGAAAAAACCCAAATATACCTTTCACACCTCAGATCGGTTTGATGAGATTTATGACCGATTGCGCGCCGTACGTAGCAAGCGTTATAAATACATTAAAAGTTACAATACGGAACTAAGTCACGCGTTGCCCGTTTCCTATCGCGAGCAAATGCCGATGATGCAAGCGTTACGTAAACTTTATAACGAAGGAGCCTTGAACGAACAACAGGCAGCTTGGTTGCATCCCACCAAACCGGAAGAGGAATTGTACGATTTGCAAAACGACCCTTATGAACTGGACAACCTCGCAGGAAATCCCGATTTGCAAGATACGCTCATCTTCTACCGAAACATTTTAGATGGATGGATTAAGGATAGTAAGGATTTGGGCGGAATCCCGGAGCGGGAACTTATTGCCAAATGGCTCCCCGATGGAAAAGCAAAGCGTTTACCTCCCTTAGAAGTTGCCATGAATGATTACGTCGTCCAGTTGATTTCCCCGCAACCGGACGCTACGATTGTTTGGAAACTTCCCCAGGATTCCATTTGGAAGGTCTACGTAAAACCACTTTCCAAAGATTTGAATTTTGAGGCCAAAGCGGAACGGATCGGGTATCTGGATAGTGAGATTCTAAGAATGGAATAGTTAGTAATACCCCGCCTTCTGCAGAGCCGAACTCAAAACCAATACAGAATTTTCAAAACTCTTTTTTAGTAGGGTATCGGCATCCATGGTATCCCAATAGCCTTTATTGAAAAGCTCCACGGAGAAACCGCCCCTAAATCCCGCTTCATACAGTTTTGGAACAATTGAATCGTACGGGCATATGCCTTCCCCGGGCAAAACACGGTCGGCATCCGTTAATTTATCAAATGAGGGTTCAGAGGGATAGTCGTTCATGTGCATTACGGGCAATTTGGCACCGTTGAGAACATCGATCGTATCCCATGAATTTCCACCGCGGTGCACGTGATAGAAATCCAACAGCAGGGACGCCTTGGGATGGCTTGTTTCTATGATAATCTGTGCACAGTCAGACACCTTGTGCAGGGCTCCCATGCCCCAAAGTTCTAGGACGGGAATCACCCCGGTTTCCGCTTCCAAATCGAGAATAGCGCGATAACGTTCCGCATATTCGCCCATTTTGGAGGGTTCTAACTTGGAAATTCCCATAACGGGTGCCGCTATATGTTCTCCGCCCAATTCCTTAATGATGTTCATCTCCTTGCGGAGTTGTTCTTGGGCGTTCTTCCTTTTTTCAGGGTCATCACTGCACCATTCCGAAAAACCAATGATGTTTTCCAATCTCAGGTTACCGGCCTGCAATTTTTCCTTTAAAGTTTGCGTGGTGCCCCCTTTTTCCAAATAGGTCATGATATCCCGCATCCATAATTCAATTCCATCAAAACCGGCAGCGATTACCTTTTCAATCTGGACATCAACCGGAAGTTGGTATGCCATTAAGGTCGAGGTATTTAGGCTTACCCTAAACGGGAGCGAATGTTTGGGTTCCTGTGCACCCCAACCGACTTCTTGTGTAAATGTATTGCCAAAGGCCCATCCCGATGAAGCCGAGACAGCGAATAGGGTACCTGTTTTCAATAGGTTTCTGCGGGAAATATTCTTGGTCGACATAAAAATGGTTTAAGTGAGCACAAAATAGAAAAAAGGATTCACTCTATGCGTTCAAATTGCAAAAGTCGGACATCCGGGCCTGTACTTTTTATTCGGTCTAGTTTTAAGACAAACGGCATTCTACCGGTATCCAATTCCATTACGCCCATATTCCAAGGTTTAAAATCCTTTACATAGGATTCCATACGCTCCACCCGGTCGTTTTCCATGCCCCTAAGTGGAGGGTCATGTACTGCTGAAATTGTTGTCCTTAGGGTATTTTTTCCTTGTTGTAGCATGATTTCGGCATCCGAATTTCCCTCGGGTATGGTATAATAGAGGGTAACTTGATAGCTTCCTTTTTTTAAGGTTTCTACATCCCAGTAAATGGAATCCTTGGTTTGGGTCCAATTTGTAAAAAATGTGTTGTTGGGAAAACGGTTACTACGCTCAATGTCTCCTGTTGCCATTGCATCCCTGGCGGGTAGTTGGGTAAACTTGAAATTGGGATGGCCCAAGGTAAAGGGTCGGTCGTCCGTTTCCTTGGTGAGCGATGGGTATTTTGACAGCCATTTCAGTTTTTCTTGTAGCAGCGAATCCCGAATTTTGGGGAATTTTTCGGCAATATCCAATTTTTGTCCGGGATCGTTGACCATATCGTACAATCGGTTTTCATCATCCAAACGGTATTGTTGGGTTCTTAAACTGGTGCGACCGGCCCAGTGATTGTAAATGATACGGTCCTTGTAGGCCGAATTTGGTTCGAAAATCCAAGGGGCCAAATTTATACCATCGGCTTTAAATTCATTTTCGGATAAATCCAACAACCCCAATAGGGTAGGGGTAATATCGACGGACCCACCAATTCTTTCTACTGTGATACCCGGTTTGATATGGTCCTTCCATTGGATAAAAAAGGGCGTTTTAACACCGCCTTCATCGGTAGCACCTTTTTTGCCCCGCAATCCGCCGTTCCACCGCCATCCATTGGGGCCATTGTCCGATAGATAAACGACAATCGTGTTTTCCTCCAAAGCAAGATTTTTTAAAGCCTTTGAAATCCGACCTACATTCGCATCGATATTTTCCACCATGGCCAAAGCGGCCCTTGTAAATTGAGGGTCTTCCTCCTCCGGATTTTGATATTTCATCACAAGTTCTTTGTCCTTGAATCGGTTCCAAAATGCATCTGGTACCTGCATGGGGCTATGGGGCGTATTCAGTGGAAGATAGACAAAGAAGGGTGCTTCTTTATAGTTTTGCATGAAGGAAATAGCATGATCGGTAAGGTCGTCTGCCAAGAAACCATTGCCATGAACCAATTCCCCATTGTGTTCCAACAGCGGACTAAAATAGTTGCCCCAGTGCCCCGAAGCAAATCCGTAGAACTCATCAAAACCCCTGGCGTTGGGATGATACGGAGGTTGCATACCGTTATGCCATTTTCCAAAGGCGGCGGTTTTATATCCGTGGTTTTTTAAGATATCGGCAATTGTGGGTACACCAATGTCCATTCGCTCTCCGCCTGCCGAGGTATCATGCACCCCAAGTCGGGTAAAGTATTTTCCGGTCAAAAGTTCCGCTCGGGTAGGGGAGCAGACAGGTTGTACAAAGAAATTGGTAAAGGATACTCCATTCCTGGCAATTGCATCGATATTAGGGGTGTTCAGATTGGTATTGCCATGAAAGCTCAAGTCACCCCATCCTTGGTCATCTGCCATGATAAGAATTACATTAGGTCTCTGAACTTTTTTTTCAGAGGCATCTTGAGTCACTTCCTTACATTTGGTCAAAAGTAAAAGAAGCAAAATAACGGAGGTATCTATTTTTAAAATCCTGTACATGTCATATTATTCCTTAATCGCTAATCCCACCATGGAATCGGCCGTTCCATAATACAAAAACCATTGGTCTTTAAAATAGACCAACCCTTGAATAAAGGTGGTTCCTGCCTTGTATTGCCCACTGACTTCATGGGGCAAGCTGGGACAAATGAAAGGAGATTCCAGTCGTGCCAGCATCTGTTTAGGGTTGTCCTTGTCAAATAATACCTGGCCTCCACAATACGTACCTTCTGGATATTTGTCGGTAGCACCTTCACCGGAAAGATTCTTGCCATTATACAGCAATAGAATTCCATTTTCGGTATATAAGGCCGGAGGCCCCGGTTCCGTTAAGTGACTATCGAACTCGTTTAAGGTCGGTTTAAACACATGAAGGAGTTCGCCATTGTCATCGAGTAGGGGAATCCAGTCTATTCCATTTTCACTTTCGGCAAGATTTACAAAAAGTTCTCCCCAATACATGAGGTATTTACCATTGAATTTTTTGGCGATTAAGCGGCTATTGGTTAATTCCGTCACCACGGAACCCGACTTGCTCCAAACATCCAAGAATTTACCGTCGTGGGCCTTTTGAAATATGGGGCCATGGTTGGTCCAATTTTTCAAATCATCTGAAGACGCTACGGAAAGTCTGGCTACATCCTGGTTCCAACTTGTATAGTACATAAGGTACGTGCCATCAGGCGTTTCTACGACCCTAGGATCTTCCATGCCACCAGGGTAGTCCCATTTTTTAAATGCGTCGTCCTCTGGAAAGAAAACCGGTTCCGGATACTTGGTGAAATCAATACCATTGGTACTATATGCGAGCCCGATTCTTGAGGTGCGTCCGCCTAAAATGGCATCGGGGTTGTCTTCTGCCCGAAACAGGAGAAACACAGTGTCATTTTTTACAATGGCCCCGGGATTGAAGACATCTGCCTTTTGCCATCGAACTTCCTTTTGGGTAATGGGATCGGTAAATATGTAGGTAGAATCCGGAACCATGATTGGATTTTTCTCGGCCTTTTCAAAACCCAACATCCATTGGGAAGCGGGTTCTTCTCCAGTTGGCTCGGTTAACTCGGATTTGTTTTTGCAGGCTATAAAAAGGATAAGGATACTAACGAGGGAAATTCTGGAATACATAGTTAGGATTTGATTTTTCACAAACATCAATTTACGCATATTTACATCAATCCTCATGAAAAATTGGAATCCCACCTTCATATCAAGTAGGTTTTAGGAAGTTCCCTCAATTAGATGTAATTTAATCGCAACAATTGCAGGTATGAAATACATTTTTGGAATGCTTTTCTGTCTATTGATTGTTTCCTGTAAGTCGGGAGATAAAAAGGAAAAAGAGGCGGCAATCCCTGAAAAAATACAGAAAAAGGATACCATGATCGAGGCAGCACCAGTTTCAGAAGTGCGACTAAGGAGTTTTGATGGACTGGCCGATACCACCTTTATAAGGCTGGCCGACTTTAGTGATGACTTTGCCTATGACATGCGCTATGCCACAGAAAATAACTTTTTAAAGGCCAAGGTGTATGAATGTGCCGAATGCTATACTCGGGTCAAAACCGCGAAGGCCCTAATTGCCGCTAATAAGGACTTTTTAAAAGAAGGTGTAAAAATAAAGTTCTACGATTGCTATAGGCCCAATTCCGTTCAGTACAAGATGTGGGAGATTGTTCCCAACCCGCAATATGTGGCGAATCCGGTAAAAGGGTCCATACATAATAAGGGCGGGGCAGTGGATATTACCTTGGTGGATATGGACGGTAACGAATTGAATATGGGAACCGATTTCGATTTTTTTGGTAAAAGGGCCTATCACGATAATACAGATCTTCCCCAAGAAATTTTGGACAATAGAAAATTATTAAAGGAAACGATGGAAAAGCATGGCTTTTGGTCGATACGCACGGAATGGTGGCACTATAACCTGTCATCTGCATCCAATGAAAAAATAGCCAACTTTACCTGGGATTGCGAATAAAATAATAGAAAAATGGAAACGCCAAAAAAACTAGTTTACGGAATAATTTTCTTAATAGGTATAACCATGTATTCACAAGATACCATTATACCCTTATGGCCAAAGGGTAAGGTCCCCAATCACATTCATAGTAACGAAAAGGAGACTCATAGAGAAGAAGGTATTCTCATTATTAGTAAGGTGCAAGACCCTACTATTGAGGTGTATTTGCCTTCAGCAAGAAATGCTACCGGTGAGGCCATGTTGATTTTCCCTGGTGGGGGATATGGTGTTTTGGCCTATGATTGGGAAGGAACGGATATAGCGAAGTTTTTAAATGGAAAGGGCATAGCTGGTATTGTGGTCAAGTACCGATTGCCTTCTAATGTATCGCAAGTGGAAAAGCACAATGTACCGTTGATCGATGCTCAACGTGCCATACGTTTGGTTCGTAGTAAGGCCGATGGTTGGAATATTAAGACGGAAAAAATCGGGATTATCGGGTTTTCTGCTGGGGGTCATTTGGCTTCTACCTTAGGTACACATTATAATGAAAAGGTCTATGAAGCCGTGGATGCTGTTGATCAACTTAGTGCCCGCCCAGACTTTATGGCGCTTGGGTATCCGGTCATTACCTTTGGCTTAAACACTCATGGCGGTTCCAAGAAAAATTTAATTGGTGAAAATCCCACGGAAGCCATGGTCGAGCACTTTTCCAATGAAAAACAAGTATCTGCTGAAACACCCCCCACCTTTCTCATGCATGCTACGGATGATGGAGGGGTTCCAGTAGAAAATAGTTTGCTATTTTTTCAGGCACTTAAAGATAAAGGGGTTTCTGCGACGATGCACATTTATCCTAAAGGCGGCCATGGATTTTCATTGGCCAGAAACGATATACACCTTAGAGGTTGGACAGAGCGACTGTTCGAATGGATAGAAAGTATACGATAGGCTAAAATTTGCAAAAAGATAGGGAGTAATCTATTTTACTTTTTTATTTTTGCCATCCAATTTCGGGATGTAGCCCTTCGACACTTCGTCTGCGCTCAGTGCAGGCAAGCTCAGGATAAACTGCACTACAGGATGTTCTGGCAAGGTCTTAAAACTACAAGGCCAACACATGTTTGGTTCTTATATTGAAGTTTCGGGATGTAGCGCAGTCCGGTAGCGCACTCGGCTGGGGGTCGAGTGGTCGCAGGTTCAAATCCTGTCATCCCGACTGAATGTTAAAGTGAACTGTGAAAACAGTTCACTTTTTGCTTTCAAAAGAGTCCCAAACAAAATTCGTGTACGAATTTGAAAGCAAAAGGTACGAAGGCGGGAGCCTTCACTTTGTCATTTGCAATGAGGATTTTGAGGATTATCTAAATCCATTACTCCAGTAGATTAAAATCTTTCGCATTTAGCTAAACTAAAGCGAAGCTTTAATTTGCAACAATAGCGGTGTAAAAGGATTCTCCAAAACTTTGCCGCTTTAGAAATAATAAAATTCCAACTTTATTATTTCCATCATTGGAGGTATAAAGGATTCTTTAAATCCAACTTTCTTGAAAAAAATCAAAGCTAAATTAGCTATTAGCGTGTTTTTGACTTGCCAAATCAATCTTTTGATTAGCCACTTTTTAAAATTTCAATTTTAAATAACTAATATATCCTAGGGTTATTTCGTAATATATAGAATTTATATTTAGGATGAGTATGAAAAATGTTGAGGCATTTAAAATAAGCTTATGGACAACCAAAAAATAATATAGATTACTAATTATCTAAAAGTCGGCTGCGGATTGGCCTTAAAATAGGTTCATCTAAAGCCAAATATTTTTTATTGAATAGGATAATTGATTTATCACTTTCCACCATTTGCCTGCAAGTCCGAAATGCAAAGCGCATCCAGCGGTGGAACGGAACCTCCGGTCAACATGTTAAGCAATCCTTCTCCTGTTTCGGCTGTCCAGAACATGAGACAGTTTTCATTCGTACAATGCCTACCATGCTCGATATCTTGGTGATTTGTCTGCATGGTAGTTCCAGCATTTACTAACCCGAGTAAATGCCCCATCTCATGATTTACCACAACTGTTTCCAAAGTGGTCAAACTGGGAGCCAAAGGTTGATTGCTAAATTCTCTTATGGTCTGCTCAAAAATTACAAATGAGGTATTACGATAAGCCACACCTAATACCGAACCGTTTTCGGTATTTTGGTCATACTCGCCGTCTATAAAGATACCGCTTACCGCAATCGTCCCTTTCTCATTGAATTTACTGCGATGCGTGTCCTCTAAATTTCTTATGTCCTGTATAGAATAAAATTCTTGGTCTACCTTTTCAATTTGTCGCACAATAATTTCAATTCCTTTCGGCTTGTTCAACCGGGCTTCCAAGAATTTCTTAAAATTATCCAAAGTTGTAGAAGTTGGGTTCAGTTCGCCCACATACAATATTTCCAAAATCAACTTTTCAAAACTACCAGATGATAAAAGATCGTTCGCCGAATCCCCTACACTTTTTTTATTTACAGAAGTGTCCACTTCGATGGGGTTTCCATTCTCATCTTCAATAATTTCGGTGCTATTTCCTGTATCCTTTGAACAGGAAATAAGAACTGAGAATAATAGGAGAATAATTTTTAGACTTTTAGTTCCCATAGTTATTGAATTACTTGCTTGACAAACAAATAGTCGACATAAATAAAACGTGATTCATGTACTGAAATTGTATTTCTAAAACAATTCACAAAGGAAAAAGAAAGATGGCCGCTAATATTTATAGTGTTATTGGCACATATTGGCATCTTTCCTTATTGTGGATTTGGCTTGTCTAAAAAATTCTAATTCGAAAAGAGGAATTTTAGGCCCAAAATAGTTAAATGGCTTAACGGATTAAAGAACAAATGATTAAGTAATTCGAATAGTGGCGTAAGGCTTATTTTGAAAAATTTTAACACTTTTTATATAGGGAAAATTCACTTTCGGATGTTATATAGGTCCAAATCATAAAAATTAATAGACATGAAAAATCATTTAAAAACAGTAACGATCGCATTAACAACCATATTCCTCATGACTTCGTGCAGTAAGGATGATAATGGGGGTTCGGAGATGGGTGCTGAATCTTATGAAACTACTTTCATGATTACTGATGCCCCAATCGATAACGCCAATGTTGAGGCGGTCTTTGTTACGGTTTCTGACATTAAGGTAGATGGTACCTCCTTAGAGGGTTTTAACAAAACAACCTTCGATTTGGCCGCCTTGGTCAATGGACAGACTAAAACTTTAGGAAACTTGCAGTTAGAAGCTGGTTCTTATTCCAATATTGAATTGGAGTTGGACTATGATATGGATGCCTCGGGGAATGCCCCAGGCTGTTATGTAGAGATGGTCAATGGAGAAAAGGATAAACTGGAGGCCGCTTCCAACAAAATAAGTATCACTGATTCTTATGAAATATTTGCCTCCAATACCAATGAGATAATTATAGATTTTGACCTAAGAAAGACCATAAAGGAAGAACAGGGAACCGTATCCAATAATTTTGAATTTGTCACAATGGCAGAGCTGTCAGCAGGTATACGTACTCTTAACAAGGAAACTACGGGAATGATTTCCGGAATTGCCAACGATGTCCAAAATACCTCCGATAAAATTATTGTATATGCCTATGAGAAAGGAGCATTTAATGCCGAAGTGGAAACAAATGGGAAGGGAGATAGCAACGTAACTTTCGCAAATGCTGTTACCAGTTCTGAAGTAAGTGGACTGAACAATGAATACAGCCTGAATTTCTTGGCTGAAGGTGAATATGAGCTGGTCTTTGCCTCATATAAAGAGGAAGGTGACGTGGTTAGCTTTAACTCACTTTTGCAAGTGGAATCGACGACTGGACTTAATCTCGGGGCCCTCTCCGTAACTTCTGCTATTCAGCTAAGTGCCAATGTTACGATAACTGGTACGAAATAATCAAATTTAGTGTTTCATCATTTATGTTTTTAGCCCCTTGTATTGCAAGGGGCTAATGCTTATTACCTATAATGTCATTCTAATTGGATTAATTTAAGTATTTCATACACCAAATTTAGCGCTCCCTTTGAAGCTTCCAATTGATTTAAAGTGCCTGATACATAGGTGTCCAATTGCGGGCAGTACCATAAAAAGGAGGCGGTACTACCCGTGTGGCCGATTACTTCTAAATTTGAATCATTATTATAAAGCTCTTTAAAGGATACTCTTCTAAGTCCGTAACCGTAATCCATTCCAACGGTTTCATACACCCATTGCTGCATGTCCTGACGGGTTTCTTTCTTTACCAATGCATCGTTGTTGAATCCCTGAAGGAATCGGGTTAAATCTTGGGTTGTTGCGACCAGACCACCTCCACCCCAATCGGCACTTAAACTTTTTAGCGTTGATAGTTCCGCATCGCCAGCATAAAATTCGGCCATGGCCATTTCATTTTTCAACGGCGATGATTTTAGATTGATATAGGAACCGTTCATTCCCAAAGGCTTAAAAATATGCTGTTTAAAAAATTCGTTCAAGGAAAGGCCGCTTACCTTTTCTATCAGCAGTGCCAACAGCACATATTCCGTATCCGTATAATGGTAACCCTCACCCGGGGCAAAATGGGGTACCATCTTCTCTTTTGAAAACTCAATGAGTTCCTCGGGAGACCATATCTTATCGGTATTCATTAACAGTTGATTAATGATATTGGGACTACCATCAAGGGTGTCATCCGTAAAATAGTCCGGTAAACCTGATGTATGCTGCAGAAGATGCGCTATGGTAATGTCTTTTGAGTACTCATTTCCATCCAATACGTGCAGCTTTTCAATCAGTGATTTTGGTAGATGTTGGGCGATTTTATCTTCAAAATTCAGTTTCTTTTGGTCCTTTAACATGCCTACAGCGGTAGCCGTGAGCATTTTGGTAATGCTGGCCGTATAAAATGGAGTATTGATTGTTAAAGCATTTTCCGAATTCACGGCACTTTCCGCCAACCGAATATCAATTCCTTTGGATTTTGAATAGACGTGCAGAAAAGCACTTTTGATAGGCTCCTTTTCCAATTCGGCCGAAAATAATTCCACAACCTTCTGAGGTCCGGTCTGCTGACCAAAAGTCCATATGGAAACAAAGAGTACTATGGTTCGTATTACCTTATTTTTCATTGTATTGCTTTCGTTATGTAAGATACTCCATTTAAAATAGTCCCTTATTAGAACCAACTGAACCCTAGCCCGATGTTAAGGCTTACTGCGTCCCTATGCGCATCTCCTGCTAAAAAAACCCTGCCCAGTACTAGCTTGGACTGAACATTCAGCGCAAAATTATTCTTTTTGTAGATCTCATAGCCCGTACTGGCCATCACGGCACATCCAAAATTCCAATCATCATTTACGTTGTCCTTAATGTCGTAGAGTGCCGGTGAATCAATGGCCAAACCTATACCTCCATGAATCCACCAACGGTCCTTTGCCCAATATTGCAGGGACGGTATAAAGCCTCCAAAATGTCTGTCATTGTCCTGAAATTCGTATATGTTTCCCGGTAAAGAGACCGTTATGGCGAGATTGTCGTTCAACATATGGCCAAACTTTACATCTGGAAAAACAAACGTTCCCTGGGCTTTGTCAAACGTTTGATTACCAGCACTATCTTCTATACCGATTATGCCTCCCCCTACTTGGAATTCAAAGATGAAACCATCCCTTTGCGTTGTTGTTTCAGAATTTGTGTTTTGTGCATATGTTACACTGGATACGAATGCAATGGCTACACAAGCCATTTTTAGTAAAATTTGTTTTTTAATTGTTTTACTCATGCCTTTATTATTTAATTTTAATAGGTATTCGTGAATCTTTGATTTCATGATTGTTCGTTTTTTGATTGTTTTAAATTGATGTTACAAAGTTGGGGTACCTATTCAAGCAAATCGTCTTGAATTATAATTTGAAACCTAACTATTCCTTTTACTCTTACTTTGGATTGATTACTTATTGGCCGTCGCCAAGACATGGTATATCAAGTTTTGCATATCTACGGATTTATACATCGGTATTTGGTGTCCCACATTTTTCAGCCGAAACAGTTGCTTTTCGGGTGCTTCTAGTTTTTTATAAAATTTTTGTGTGAGTTCAAAACCGGTGGTTAAATCGTCCTCTCCTATGATTACATATACGGGGATTTTAAAATGGGTTCCATGCTTTATTGCGTTAATGCTATACAGTTCTTTATAAAGGGGCATCCATTGTGGCTCCCATTCCTTAAAGAATTTCATGTATTGCACAAATTCATTTGCTGGAATGGGAGTTCCCTTGTAATCACTGATCCATTTAAATTGAACGGCCATATCCTCAACATTTTCATAAGGTATATGTACAGCTTTAAGTTGCCCAACGGCTTCCTTATTGTTCCGTTCCCTGTAGTGTTTTAACAGTTTGGCTTGGGCCGTGTTTTGACTTTTTTGATTATCCAATACGGGACTAATGGCCACCAATGAGGCTATTTTATTTGGATATTCTGTTGCCAAATGGAACCCTAAAACGGTTCCCCAAGAATTGGCTACCACTATCATTTTGTCTTTATGAAACGCTTCCAATAGATATTCAAAGATGTCCTCGGCATCTTGTGTCATAATCGAAAGGGTGGGCGCTTTTAAATTACCGAGCGTCGATTTTCCTGATCCTCTTTGGTCCCAATGGACCACCAAGAAATGTTCTTCCAGAATATGGGTGATTTGTTCCCTTTGCGATGCGCTCGCCGCTCCAGGCCCACCATGTAAATACAGCATAAGGGGCTTGCTTTCATTCCCTTTGATACTGATGAATTGCTTACTGTCCCCAATTTTCACAAATTGGGTGGTATCCACACGTTTTGAATCAAGCCTAGGGCTTTGCGCGATTAAAGTACAGGATAGCACAATACAAATTGCTGTAAATAGATATTTCATTGTGTAGTAGTTAGAAAATCGTTGTTAAATCACTATACTCCAAAGTCTTACTTGATGTCCCATCGAGGACTGTATCGCTTTGGGGTTATTTTTAAAATTTGATTCCAACGTACAGATTCGGTTCAAAAAGGAAATAGGATTTCCATCGATTGTCCAATTGTTTAAAGGCGTCCGGGGTATTGGTATCGAACATCCAATTTTGAAAATGGACCTGGGGCTCAATAAAAATGCGCTTCTTTTTTCCGAAAGCAATATGATAACCTAGATGGTAAGACGTGTAGAGCTTGAATCCATTGGCTATTTTTTCATTGTTTAGGTCTAGATAGGTTTTGTATTGCGGTAGCACTTCTACCGTAGCGAACAATCCTTTCCAGAGCATGCGTTGGTATGAAATTCCAATACCCGTTTCACGTAGGTAGCCGGGATAGAATTCACTTTTGGAATCTATTTTATCCAATAGTCCATCCCACCACTGTATGCCCATGGGCTGAAACAACCTCCAAGTGGCGAATTTTAAACCGATGATGTTTTTGGAATCCAATTCGCGCTTCACATGAAGCTCAATATGTTGTGTATTTGTTCTTTCGCCTCCTTTACCAATATTACCTAGGATGATGGCAGGAAAGCTCACCCGGTACTTATAATCGGAACCATTACTCAATACAGATTCCTTGTTACCCTGTGAAAAAATACTTAACGTGCAAAGTGTTAGACCGATGATGAATAGTTTTTTCATTGTAATGTGTTTTAAATTTTTGTTTTTGATTCGTAATGAATTGATAAGGCAAAAAAACTGTACATAGGAAGGCGCATCGTCCTGAATTATGATTCCAAACCTTTTTGTTTTCCCTACTATTTCTAGGTTTTAGTATCGGGAAAGGAAAAGTTGGATGCACAAAAAAGGCTTAACACTTAAAGTGCTAAGCCGTCTGGAACATACTATGTAAGTTTTTAAAACAACGCTTCCGGATTACTGGTGAGTTTCCCTAGATTTTGGGTGATTTTTTCTATACCCCAATGCCACCATTGTAGTTCCAATAACTTGGAAATGGTAGCCTGGGAGAAGCGTTTTTTAATTGGTTTTGCAGGATTGCCCCCCACAATGCTGTAAGGTTCCACATTTTTTGTAACCACTGCCTTTGTGGCAATAATGGCACCATCTCCTATGTGTATTCCCGGCATAATCGTTGCCCCGTGGCCTATCCATACATCATTGCCGATAATGGTATCCCCTTTTGTGGGATAGCTTTTACCCTCCATGGCGTTTTCCCAGGCACCTCCAAATATGGCGAAAGGATAGGCCGTTGCGGCTTCGGTGAGATGATTGCCACCGTTCATAATAAAGGTAGCACCGGAGGCGATCATACAGAACTTCCCAATGATGAGCTTGTCCCCAATAAAATCGAAATGGTATTTGACGTTTTTTTCAAAGTTGGCAACATCTTCAAAATCATCGTAATAGGTATAATCCCCAACAATGATATTCGGATTTGTAACGATGTTTTTCAGAAAACAAAGCGTCTCGTAGTTTGGTAAGGGGAAACGAGTATTTGGGTCGGGAGCTTTCATGGATTACGTTTGGATATTTTAAATAAACTTAGCGCTAAAATAAGGGTAAGCAGGGCTTGCGATTTTTCAAAAATAGTTTCTGCCAGCAGATTACCAAGAGTATTGAGTATAAAATATACGGAAAACACCATTAACCATCTATTTAGGGTTTTCTCTTGCCATTTGTTGGGAATTACTTTGGTTTTCATTAGAATCACACTGCCTAAAAACAACATAACCAAAAGCGCTACCCATTCTAAAATTAGGATTGTTTTGGGTTCCATTATTTTTCCTCCCCAAACCACATGGGATGGGATGAGTTGCAATAAAATCAGTATGTGAAATAGAACGTAGGCCATTACAATACCCAGCGCAGTTCTTCCAAAAACGTTTATTTTTTTCATTTTGGTCAGATATTGTTTTGAACTACTTCCTTGTAAAAATCCTCCAAATGATGGGTCCCAAAACAGGGGGCAATACAATCCTCTGCCATTAAGGTGAGAAAAAATTCGATGGGTCCATAGGTTTTGACACTGGTAAAAGTTCGCAAAAACCAAATGGTCAGTTTTCTGGACCAATCCGGCAAATGCACCATTTTAACGGGTTTGTTCAAGGTTTTTAGTGCAAGTTCACTTATTTCATTCAAGCTTAAAACATCCGGACCTCCAATAGACAGTTCTTTGTTGCCTTCATCCAAGGTAGCTACAATGGCCCTTGCCAGGTCATCGCCATGGATAGGATTGAATTTTTGATGGCCGGAACCAAACAAATAAACACGTCCCGATTTCGCCATTTCTAAAAAATCCTTCATATCCGAGAAAAAACCATTCGGCCGTACGATGGTATAATGCAATCCCGAAGCTTTCAAAGCATCCACAAACTTTTCCTTGGCTTCAAGGATTTTTAGATTGCGGTGTTTGTCCCCGTTAATGGCGGACACATACACAAAGTGTTTTACACCCGCCTTTTTAGCTTCTTCCAACAAATTCAAATTGGCCTGATAATCCACGTCCATGTAGGTAAGACCGTCTTTTTGCCTGGTGATGCCCAAGGTAGAAATTACGGTGTCAATGCCCTTACAGATATCACGTAAGGTTTCAGGTCGTGTTACTTGGGCCTGTTTTATTTCCAAATAGTTCTCATGGTCATTTTGCAAGCTATCGGGATTGCGCAAAATGGCTACAACCTGATTTTTCCTTTCAATGAGGACTTTCAATAAGAAACCACCCAAATAGCCTGTAGCGCCTGCCAATAATACGTTGTTATGTTTCATCACTAATAAAGATTTAAAGTGTTTTTCAGTCCAGTTTTCTTTTAAAAATATATCGGGTTATAAAAATCCCATTATCGTCATTTTTGCCTGCGTCACTTTCCACGGCACTGGTAACGAACACTAAATCCCAACCTTCCGTAAGCATGTCCGTCAGTTTTGATGAAATCAAGGCATCGTTCGCTACAATATTTTGAAAGCGTATGCCGCCCAAATTATAAAAGTTCAACAGCTTCGTTTCTTCAAAGTTTTTGACCCTAATGTCCTTTCTCTTGGAGGTATTCCGGGAATTGTCGTCTTCTGTTTGCTCAGAAGTGAATTCTTTGTAGTCCCTATCATCGTTGGAAGAAAGCATACGTGATCGGCCCAATCCGCTTGAAACAATAGATTCTACACTTGTTATGACCTTAACTTCATAGTCTTGCTGACTAAAAACAGGATTTGTACAATATGTGTAAAAGGCAAATAATACTACTAATTTTTTCATATCTATATAATTGAAATATTTTTAATTAAACACTGTGGTCAATACGTGTTCGATAATGGTGTTGCGTTGTGTTCCCGTATCGTCTTGCTGATTGCTTAACAGTACGATTGTGGCATCATATTCCGGTATAAAACCGATCATACTCCAATAGCCATTAATATCGCCACCGTGCCAGTACATGGTGGTACTGCCCTCTTGTGTGGTAAACCATCCCAAGCCAAAATCCACATAGCCACTTGGAACATCTTTGGCAAATATTTCCGACTTTTCAGCTTGGGTAAACCAATCCGTTTTTACGGCATTTGTCCAAGTTTCCATATCGCTTGGCGTACTACTGAAATCGCCTGCCCCAAAAGGGATGTCCATAGGATACGAACTGTTAGGACTTCCGTTCAAATAACCCTGTGCATGGGTATCGCTGTCAATCTCATCCCTCCCTTTGTAGGATTCTGACATCCCTAACGGATTGAAAATTTTCTGCTGCACATATTCGTGATAGGGCATCCCTGATACCTGCTCGACCAACAAGGCTGCAATGAGATAGTTTGAGTTGCAATACTGTTTGTTGGACCCTGGTGTAAACTCGAGTCCATTTTCAAGGATCAATTCTTTGATAAGGTCATAAATAGTGCCTTCATCCAAGGTTTCCCCTTGTTCGTAAGCACCTTCAGCCAGTAATTGATACTCCGGTATACCGGATTGATGGGATAGTAACTGGACAATGGTAATTTGATCACCATTCGGGAATTCGGTATCAAATTCATCCAAGGTTTGATCAAAGCTTTGGATCAACCCGTCACGTTTTAATTGTACTACCGCCGCTGCAGTAAGTGTTTTGGTAACCGAACCTATTCGGTACCCTAGGTTATCCCCTTGGGGCAATTCCGTGTCTTGATTGGCCCATCCAAAACCCTGGCGTACCAAATCCTTCCCGTTTTTGGTTACAATGGCATAGCCTTGAAACCCGATATCGGTGAGGACAGTTTCAATGGTGGTTTCGTTGGGATTGGGTGAAATTGTATCGTCTTCTTTAGAACACGATGTAAATAGTAGTACAGTGGCTACTATAAAAGGTAGTAAGAATTTGTGTAAAGTTGTCATAATTGTTCGTTTTTTGATTCATAATTTTGATGCAAAGATTGACCGTAAGTACACATCAATCGTTCTGAATTATAATCTGAAACGAACTAAAGAAGATGAATCATGCATTGGACTTCATCCAAGCCCTAGGGGTTATCCCCTCTATTTTTTTAAAGTAGGTATTGAACACACTTTTGGAATTGAACCCGCTATCATAGGCCAATCCAAGAATGGTCAAATGTGAGTTTTTGGGGTCCAGGGCAATGGATTTAAAGCGTTTTAGTCGGTATGAATTCACAAAGTCATTAAAATTTAGATCAAAGGCGGTATTGATCAGGTAGGATATTTTATTGGTGTTGAACCCTAGGACATCGGCCACGAATTTTAAACTCAATTGCGGATTCAGAAAAGGTTCCTCTTCCTCAAAATAGGTAAGCAGTTCCTCTTTTAAGGCCGCTATTTGGGAAGCATCTAATATAGTAGGTGTCGATTTTTCTTCCTCTTCCACGGGGGATGCAATATCCGAAAGGTACAGGTTGGAATGGTGCAAATCCGAAAAACCTACCATTCCGTGTAAGGGTTTCAAAAAAGGTTCTTGCCTGTAATTGATGATTTGGCCACGCCTGCGGTCGATCATTTCCTGCAAACGGGAAAAACCCAGCGCTTTATGGTTGGAATTACTCAATATATAAAGGTCGTAGGGAACAAGCATGGTTTCGTTGCTTTCACTAGCTGTCCATCGTGATACAATTTCCTTCGGGACTTCAACAGGCTTTTCATTGATAAGTTGGAACAACAATTTTTTCTCTTGGACTATTGGCGTTTCTTTTATAAATTTTTCAAACTGCTGTTCTTGGTTTAGCCATATCAAACAAAAACACTTTAAATGATGCGCTAAGGCCAATTCCGGATTAATAGTTAAGGCATAGTTTACACCTTCCAAGGCTTTGTCAAATTGACCTTGATAATAGCAGATATGGGCAAAAGTGTAATGATTGTTTGCCGAAAGCGGGTCTACATCCAAAAGTTTGTTGGCATATACTAAGGCCTCGTCAAAAAAGCCGAGGGCAATGAAGAGTTCCGCCATAGCTTCCAAACCATCGATGTGATTCGGATTAATGGCCAAGACTTTATTGATATGGATGTACGCATTTTTAAAATCCCATTCCTCCCAAAAAAACTTACCAACAAAAGACAACGGATATTCTGGCAAGGAAGTGTCTATTTCTTTGGCGATCAAAAGATTGTCAATGGCCAAATCCATAGCTTCTTGGTAGGGCATATACCCCCACATGGCCAATAATCCGTAGCATTGCAAATTGGCATAATAGGCTTTCGCATAATTTTTATCCAATGCAATGGCCTGATCATAATAGGTTATGGCCTCGTTAAGGCTTTCCGGGGTCCATTTTAATTGTAATGATCTTCCTTTTAAAAATAATTGATAGGCATCAATATTGTTTGTTGGTTGATTGATCAAATGCTCCTGAACTTCAAAATGTCCAAAATTGTTGCGGACCTCGTCCGCAATCGCTAGACTGATCTCATCCTCCAAGTCAAAAATATCGATCAATTCACGGTCAAATTTTTTGGACCAATAATGGGTACCTTGGGCAACTTCAATGAGCTGTGCCGTAATCCTGACCCTTTTGTCGGACTTTTTGATACTCCCTTCAAGAATGGTATCTACGCCCAATTGCCCACCTATTTTGCGTATATCGATGTCTTTTCCCTTAAAGGCAAATGAAGAGGTTCGTGCAATTACTTTGAGCTGATCGATTTTGGTAAGTGCATTTATAATCTCCTCCGTAATTCCATCACAGAAATACTCGTTCTCAATATCGTTGCTCATATTGACAAAAGGTAAAACTGCTATGGACTGCTTACTACTCATTAATTCGGTAAGCAAGGTGGCATCTCAAAGAGGAAATACAAAAGAAATCAATATAGCCACTTGCCAGGGTTCAAACACAAAACATAAGGATAAACTTAATATTTTATTTTTCAACTAAAACTCTATACTACAAAAATTCTTGCGATTTTGGATGGGTATATGAATTGGTTGGACGGCTCCTATTCCTTTACAAACCGCATGATAAAGTTCGTTCCGGCACCCTTGGTACTCTCGCAGCGCAATGTACCGCCGTTCATCTCGGTAAAATCCTTTGCAATGATAAGGCCAAAGCCGGTTCCTTTTTCTCCATCGGTTCCCAAACTTGTCTTTGGGGCATCTCGTTGTTCCAGATTTTCATACCAATCCATATCCATTCCAACCCCAAAATCCTTAACTCCCACTTCAATGGCCCCAGAAAAACAATTGGACCAAATCACCACTTTTTGTCCGTTCTCACTAAACTTGATTGCGTTCGAGGTCAAGTTTCTAAGAACCACCAAAAGCATATTTTTGTCAATAAGCAGGGTCTCACAACCTGTATCCAGCGAAATATCAATTTGTTTATCCATGGCCATTTTCTCGAACTCTTTTTTGATGGTGGAAAAAATCGATTGTAAATCACATTTCTCCTTATTTAATTGTACCCCTTCCAATTGATTATAGGACCACTGCAATAGGCCGTTGACCATAGTTATTTTATATGAAATATCGCTTTTTAGCTTACCCGTTAATTTTTTCATGTCCTCATTGACAAATTCACTTTCAATAATGTCAACCATCTGTCCTAGATTTATTAAGGGAGCCCTAACATCATGGGTAATCAGGGAGAATAATTTGTTTTTTAGTTTATTTACTTTGACCAACTCTCCGTTTTGGTCCTCCAATTTTTGTTTGGCAATTTGAAGGTTTTCGGTTTGTTTGTCGACCTCAATTTTTAAAAGTTCGTTGGCCGCTACCTGCATCTTGATGTTCTCATCTTCCAAAAACTTGAACTTGAAGCCTATCAGTATTGAAAATAAGATCAATTGTAATGTGATCAGGATAGCACTTACCAATACTATGAATCCTGTGTTTATAGGAAAATGATTCATCAAAAACCAAGTAACTACATATAAAACACCCGAAATCAATAGAGGAGTATTAGCATACAAATAATAGGTGTTGAACTTCTTTGTTTTGAACAAAAGAAATCCCGATACTATGTTTAATATCAAGGTAACCAGTGCGGTACATGCGGCAAGTAGCTCTAGTATTTCAGAGAGTAAAGGATTTATTACCGTTAGTATGTTCAGAATGTGCAAAACGGGAATGACAATGACCAAGAGGATCAGAAGACTATAAATTTTGAACAGCCGTGGATTTCCCTCCTTATCAATATTCAAATAATTCTCGGTAAACTTCAATAGACCAAAGGTGGTCAACATGGCGGTAACCAACGAGGCATGATAAGCGATATTAGCGATGTTCGGACCAAAACGACCTTCAATGAAAAGATACAGGCTCCAATGGAGGGTCAAACCAAATATCAGTATCGCATAATAAAGTAGGATTCTATGCTTTAAAACAAGGAATGAGAGTAGATGATATATCCCAAAAACACTAAAGATGGCCGTAAAAACGATTGTTGAGATATACCGTACCTCCATGGAATCCATACCTGTTTAACTAATTGGTTTTAATATAGAATATTTGGATAATTCACACAATTTTTTTGGAGTCTGGAGTGCATAGGGTTTTGTCCAACTTCTGTCATTCTTCCTAGTATAAATTAATTAAACTTAATTTTAAGGTGTTGGAATATTCCGTTGAATAAATATTCTGAAATTATTTCAATTCCTTTATCTTAGGTAATTTACCATTCGTCTACATTAAAAAGTAATCCGCCGATAGTGATTCATAAATATGGTATCTTAACAAGAAATTTGTTCGTTACTCTAAACATAAACTTATGCACATTTTACTAATTGAGGATGATACAATAGAAATCATGAAGTTGGAGCGCACCGTGAGTAAGCTAGAGGTAAATCATAAAATAACCCAAGCAAAAAATGGAGAGGCGGCGCTGGAGTTTCTTAATTCTGAAAACAGGTTGCCAGATATCATTTTGTTGGATCTGAACATGCCTAGAATGAGCGGTATAGAGTTTCTTAATATCCTTAAAGAGGATGATAAGTTACGTTACCTTCCAACAATCGTTCTCACAACATCCGAGAACAGGGTCGATTTGTTGGAATGCTATAAGATCGGTATCGCCGGTTACGTCATCAAGCCCTTAAAATACGAGGATTACGAGCATAAACTTAAGCGCGTTCTGGAGTATTGGGACATCAATGAATTGGTGAAAGCCTAGTTAAAAAGACCATTTCACAACAAAATTTTAGCGGCACGTATTACTTTTCTTACATTTAACCTGAATTATTCAGCAACATGAAAGGAATTGTTTTTACAGAGTTTTTGGAAATGGTAGAGAATGCTTATGGACTTGAGGTAGTGGACTCAATCATAGAAAAATCCAATCTACCGTCCGAGGGTGTGTATACATCCATTGCAACTTACGAATTTAATGAAATGGTCAGCCTTATTACTGCTTTGAGTAAAGAGGTTAATGTGCCCTCTGGTGACCTAATATACACTTTTGGCCATTATCTTTTTTCGAGCTTGGGCAGAGCCCACCCAGAGGTAATACAAAACTACAATAGTCCCTTGGGGTTGCTTTACTCCATTGAGGATCATATACATGTACATGTAAAAAAACTGTATCCAGATGCAGAGTTGCCTTCCTTCAAAATTCTAGAAAAGACAGATAGTTCCTTAACAATGATCTATACCTCTTCAAGAGGCCTTTATCGTCTAGCCCATGGTCTAATAGAAAAGACCTTTGAGCATTTTAACGGTAAGGCAGATGTAACTTATGAACTACTAAAAGAGGATGGAACCCAAGTAAAATTTAAGATTGTCCAAAATGGATAATAAGGAAATCAATCTTCTTAAAAAAGCCCTTGAACGGCAAAAGAAAGCACGTCAACAGGCAGAGAGAATTCTAGAAAACAAATCCAAGGAGCTTTATGACGTAACGCGTCATTTAAAGGAGACCAATAACAAATTGGAAAATCTTTTAAGCGAAAAAACATCAGAATTAGATGGTGTTTTCATGAACATTTTAGATCCATACGTACTCATGGATCTGCAGTTCAATGTTATCAATATGAACACTTCCGCGAAGGAACTGTTGCAAAAAGACCACACCAAAGAGAATGTAAATCTGGCACGTTTTATACACCCAGATTTTCAACAATATACCTTGGAATCCATGCAGTCTTTATTAGAGGTGGGCACCTTAAAAAACTATAGAGCGAAAATCATTATATCCCAAGAGATGGAAATTTGGGTTCAAATTAATGCCAGTCTCATTTTCAATAGCCAAAGAAAACCAATTGCGGCTCAAGGTATCATTAGGGATATTACCGGGGAGATGGAAGTAAAGGAATTGCTTGGGGAACAGAAAAAGCAATTGGACATAATCGTGGAAAACTCCCCTTTAGGTATTCTGCTGGCGAAGGACAATAAAATAATCAAGGCCAACGAAACATTCATGCAGATGTTAGGGTATTCCCATCATGAGCTCATGCATATTTCCTTGAAGGATATATCCGCCCCGGAAGAACAATCGGATTCATGTATGCTTCTCGATCAAATGAACGAAGGTATCTTGGAGGAGTTTACCGCCATTAAAAAATTCTTTAAAAAGGATGGGTCGTTCATTTTGACCAAGACCAGAATGAATGCCGTGACCAACCATCAAGGGGAGATAAATTATCAGGTAGGTATTATTGAGGACATTTCAAAGGAGCGAAAGGCCGAAATGGAATTGAAGGCATCGGAGAGTAGACTTTCCACCCTAATCTCCAATCTACATTCTGGAGTTTTATTGGAGAATGAGGATCGAAAAATTGCACTTACCAACAAAATGTTCTGTAACCTTTTCAACATTCCTGCAAATCCGGAAGATTTGAAAGGAGCGGATTGCAGCGAATCAGCAGAACAGAGCAAGGTTTACTTTAAAAACCCCGACACATTCGTAAAACGAATAGAGGAAATACTAGAACAGAGGGAGATCGTTCTTTCGGATGAGCTTGAGTTGATCGATGGTAGGATTCTTGAAAGGGATTATATTCCAATTTACAATGACGGTATTTACAAAGGGCATCTATGGGCATATCATGACGTTACCATCGGAAAAAATTATAAAAAGAATCTAGAGGCCCAAAGAGAGAAGTATAGTAGCATTATTGCCAATATGAACCTTGGTCTTGTGGAAGTGGACAATAATGATGTTATTCAGATGGTGAACCAAAGTTTTTGCCAAATGAGTGGTTTTAGGGAACATGAACTAGTGGGCAAGGTTGCCAGGGATATCTTACAGGTTTCCAATAAGGAATTAATTCCTTCCAAAAATAAGAGACGTTTGTCCGGAGCATCGGATTCCTATGAAATAGAGGTGCAAAGCAAGGATGGTAGAAATAGGCATTGGCTCATCAGCGGGGCACCAAGATATAATGAATCCGGGACTGTCATTGGATCGATAGGGATTCACTTGGATATTACGGATCAAAAGAACTTGGAGTTCCAAAAGGAAAAACTTTTAAAGGAATTGGAAATAAGCAATACCGGATTGCAGGAATACGCTCATATTGTATCGCACGACCTAAAATCCCCCCTGAGAAGTATTAGTTCCTTAGCCACTTGGTTGTATGAAGATTACAAGGATATTCTGGATGAAGGTGGTAAACAGAATTTACAGATGATGCAGGAAAAAGTGGCTTCCATGGATAAATTGATTCATGGCATCCTAGAATATTCCACAGCCAATAGTTCTGAACTGGATAGTTCAACGGTAAACCTCAATGAAGTGGTATCGGAGATTAGGGAAACCATTTATATCCCTGAACATGTTACTATAAGTGTTCCTGAAAAATTACCAGTAATACAAGCGGATAGAACAAAAATGTACCAACTTTTTCAAAATATCATTGGCAATGCAGTGGTTCATATTGAAAAGAAAGTGGGTGTTGTTGAGGTTACTGCAAGTGAATATGATGATTTCTGGGAGTTTTCCATTAAAGATAATGGTGTAGGAATTCCGGAAAAATTCCATAAAAAAATCTTTAAGATTTTTCAATCTATAGGGAACAATGAAAGATCTACCGGCATAGGATTGTCCATTGTTAAGAAGATCGTGGATCGGTATGAAGGTGACGTTTGGGTAGAAAGTGAAGTGGGGAAAGGAACGGATTTCCATTTTACGATTAAAAAAAGTTTAGTAAGTCAATCAGATGAAAATTGTACAGGCAATAAAAAGGCAAAACAACCCTTTTGAGTTTAATAATAAGAAATACTTGACCAGGCCTTTGGTGTTGGTTTTTGGCAATAGGTTTATTTTGGAAAATGGAACTATTTACGAAGAAATAAGAGATTTGTTTCCGGATGGACATTTGGTCTTTGGAAGTACTAGTGGTGAAATTATGGATGATACCGTTATGGAGGAATCTGTAGTACTGACAGCCATAGAGTTTGAGAAAAGTAGTTTTTTGGTCAAATCCAAAAATCTGAAGACCTACCAAAACGATGAAATAGCATTGGGCAATAGTTTGATCAAGGAGTTTCCCAAAGAAGGATTAAAACATGTGTTTATCATTTCTGACGGTAGTAGTGTCAATGGCAGTGCACTAATTACTGGTTTGGAGAACGGAAAAGAAATTGGTGTAAGTCTTTCGGGCGGATTATGTGGTGATGACGATCGTTTTGAACGAACGTTGGCTTCGTATAATGAACCTCCAAAAGAGGGTGAAATCGTGGGTATTGGATTTTATGGTGAAACCTTGGAGGTGACCAGTGCCAATTATGGGGGATGGACCCCTTTTGGGCCACAGCGAATAATTACACGATCCCAGGGAAATTTACTTTTTGAACTGGATGGTAAACCTGCCTTGGACCTATATGTAAAGTATTTGGGTAAGAAGGCAAAGGATCTTCCCAAGTCGGCCCTTTTGTATCCATTAAGCGTGAAGACATCAGAAAATGCAGAACCTATTGTTAGGACAATTTTAAATATAGATGAAAAGGAAAATACCATGACCTTGGCCGGTGACGTACCCCAGGGCTCCAAGGTACAATTGATGATGTCCTCAGTAGATGATATCGCCAACGGAGCCAATGAGGCCGGGAGGTTGGCAATGAAGGATAGATTGAAATCTCCAGAACTTGCCCTTTTGGTCAGCTGTATTGGCAGAAAATTAGTCATGGACCAAAGAACGGAAGAAGAGATAGAGGAAGTTAAGTCCGTAATTGGTGGTGATGTCTATATTGGGGGATTTTATTCTTATGGAGAATTGGCACCCTTTAGTCAAAACAACTCCTGTAAGCTTCACAATCAAACGATGACACTAACCTTATTTAGCGAATAATGCACTCCTTGTTAAAGAGACAATTACGTAAATATTTACCTAATGAGGAGCACCTTACTGAAGAAATGACCCAATTTTTGGATGCTGTCCAGAAATCATATGAAAATTTCGACGAGAAATTTTACATGCTACAAAGGGCGTCTACCATAAGTTCAGAAGAATTGTTCGAGGCCAATCAAAGGCTGGAGAAAGAAGCCGTTCGTCAAAAGGCAATTTTGACGGACCTAGAAAGTGCCATTGAAAGTTTAAGTAAGAATCTACATGAGAAGGAGGTATTGTTCACAGAGGGAGAGCATGGATTTAACGCAGAATATTTGGCCAAGAATATTAGTGACCTGGCCTTACGTATGTCAGACATGACCACAGAAAAGGATAGGCTTTTAAAGGATTTGGAGGAACAGAATAAATCTTTGAATAACTATGCCCAAATGGTCTCCCATGATCTAAAATCCCCCATTCGAAATATAAACGCCCTCATGAGCTGGATTGTGGACGAGGAGAAGGAAAAGTTTTCGGATATAAGTAAAAACAACTGCTCTTTAGTATCCCAGAATCTGGAGAAGATGGACAAATTAATATCGGGAATCCTAAAACATGCTACTTTGGGCCAAACCCAAGAACAGCCAGTATCCTTTGAACTGAGGAATCTTCTTGAAGAAATTCAACGTACTATTTATATTCCTGAAAATGTTTCTCTTACGTTTGGCGAAGAGCTCCCTACCATGACTTTCGAAAAAGAAAGATTGGAACAATTGTTCATGAATTTGATAACAAATGCGGTCAAGGCTACCGAAGACAAAGAAAATGGGATTATTTCCATAAATTATGAACCGGATGACACTTTTTGGAAGTTCAGCATTGCAGACAACGGAAAGGGCATACCAAAGTACCATCAAGAAGGAGTTTTTGAAATGTTCAAAAAATTGGAAAATGATGTTCTTTCCACAGGAATAGGCTTAGCCATTGTAAAGAAAATCATTGAACTGTATGAAGGTGAAATTTGTTTGGAATCCGAAGAGGATAGGGGAACAACTTTTTATTTTACATTAAAGAAATGATATGACAGAACAGCCTAACCTAGAATACATCAACCAGCTCTCCGGGGACGATATGGATTTTAAACAACAATTTATTACTATTTTAAAGGAAGAATTTCCTTTGGAAAAGGAAGTGTATTACGATCATGTTGAAAACGCTAGGTTAAAACAGACAGCGGACATTGTTCATAAGATTAAGCATAAGTTTAATATATTAGGACTTCATAATTCTTACGAAGTAGCGGTAAGGTATGAAAAGGAGCTATTGGAGGGGCGTACCCACTCTGAAACTGAATTTAAATCCATCCTAAAAAAAGTGGAGACCTACTTAGACATAATTTGAGTATGAATTGCATTATAATTGATGATGAAGTTGCGGCAAGGGCCATAGTTAGAAAATTGTGTTCTAATTTGCCGAACATTGATGTCATCGAAGAGTTTGACAATGCCATTGAAGCCATCAAGTTTTTAAACCATCAGGACATAGATATTGTATTTTTGGATATACATATGCCCGGTTTTAGTGGGGTCGATTTTGTACAAACCTTAAAAAGCCCACCAAAGATTGTATTGACAACTTCAGATACCCAGTTTGGCATAGCCGCCTATGAATATGAATGTATCGTTGATTATTTGGTAAAACCTATTACTTTGGAACGGTTTGAAAAGTGCATTCAAAAGGTAAAAAACACGTTGGTCCAGCAACCTAAGAATAGCCCTGAAAGAACGGAAGAAACCTCGGTAGGTGAAGACCTCTACATTAACATAGACCGCAGGTTGATCAAATTAAAGTTCCACGAGATTTTAGTGATCGAGGCGAAAGGGGATTATATTGATATAAAAACTGAAAAGGAGGGTTTTAGGGTACATAATACTTTAAAGAAAATTAAGGAAAAATTACCGGACAAGCTGTTTCTGCAAATCCACAGGTCTTATATAATTAATTTTACTAAAATTATTGATATTGAGGATAATAGTGTTCTTATTGAAAAAAATGTAGTACCAATAAGCCGCTCAAATCGTCCTGAATTAATGCGTAGGCTCAACCTCTTGTAAGTTTTCCTTAATTTCTTAGTATCCAACCAAGAAAAGATATCAACTGTCTATACCTTAAGACTTCAACACTAAAAAAGTTCTACCATTGGAAGCTTATTATAATTAATTCAAATCATCAAATTATGGAAACTATAGTATTAATAATAGCGGCAATGAAGAAACTTATATCGACTTAAAAATGAATGTTATCCATAGTTGTGTTAAATATTACACTGTCCTTAATAGGCTTGATTTAAATTTCTTTTGATATAAGAAGCTTAGGATCCTTTTCTTAAAGAAAATAGTGCTTGCTTAATGACCTTTTAGACCAAGATTCCAGAAAACTTCAAATTTTGAGCAAGATTCCCAAGTAGATTTTTGTCAAATTTAAAAAACTACACATTATAAAATAGTTATTGCTAGCAAACGTAACCCTTACTTTTTTAAAGTTTGGTATGACCTAGGGCCACTTTGTTGGGAGAATATACCAGTGATACAGGTCCAATTTATTTCAAATACAAGAATTAAGTTGTAGGTTAAGGAACTGCGTTGCATTAAACTTCTATGACAATTGTTAGTAATCAAAGCATTCTAAAAAGTACTACTGGCCAACACTTTTTTGGTATAACGGTTGTTTTGTGAACATCCATTTGAATTTGAGGCCCACCTCTGAGAATTCAAAACCTGCTGCAGTTGCAGATGCTATGTTGCTATATTTCCCATAGATTTTAAGATTAAAGTAGTTGGATACCTCATATTGCAGCCCAAGCTCTGCCCTAAAAATATTGGTATCTGGGTCTTCCTCTACCTTTTGGATACCAGTTGCGGCACTTGCCATGAAATCCAATTTTTCGGAAAACTCCTCGCGTACATCGACAAAGACTTCAAATGCTTGGTACTGTTCCGGACTAAAATAAACTATGGGTACTTGGTCCTTAAAAGTAATGTACTGATAGTTTACACCCATTTTGAGCGCTGGTTTTTTAAGTAAGGTATAGTACAACGAGGTGAATAATAGACTCCTAACATTTTCATCACTCTGAAGGGTATACATAGCTTGGGTATACCATCCTAGATTAAAGTTGGTCCCTAAATTGTAATTGAGTCCGTAGTGGTTTTGAACGATTTCCCTTTCTATAAGATCTGCATTGAAGTTTTGGATTTCCCGTTGATAACCTAGGTTCAGATTTTGCAGTTTAAAGGGTTGAAGCTGTAATTGCGCATCGATTAAAGGCTGTGAATACCTATCGTTCATAGAAATACTGTTATTGACGCCCATTGCCAGCATAACGTTTGTCTTGGGTAGCAGTTTATATTGGAGACCTGCAAGTAAAACATGGGAACTAGCTTCATTGCCACTTGCTGTATTCTGGGTACTTCTATACATGTATGACAGATGTGTCCTAAATTTTGTGGACCAAGGGATTTCTACAGTAGTATTGGTAAAATAAGCTTGGTTTTTACCATTATCAAAAGAGAAAGCCCCATGTTCCTGAATATTTGGAAGATGCATCAGGTCCAACTTTTCTATAAATCCTAGGGCATCTTTTTGATTTTTATAATAATCAAGGGTTTTGAATGCCATTTGGTATGCTAGCATAATTTTGTCTGCGGCAAATAAAGCATTGGCCTTACCTAAATTACCATCGAACGAGGCGCTGTCATTTTGCAGAATGGCATCATAATGGGCAATACTACTTTTGGGGTCTCCCGTGTAAAGGCCTAAGGTTGCCTTTAAGGCAGAAAGCCAGTCCCTGGTGCCATATTTTTCTTCCAGTACCCGTATTTCCTTTTTGGCCTTCGGAAATTTCCCATTCCAAATCAACGCCTGTATGTAACGGTCATTGGTGCGTTCCGTTAATTCAAAATCGTAAATATTTTTTACTTCGGTCAGGTTGCGGGTTGCTACCTTAAGGGCTTCTTTGTCCTTTTCTCCAATGTGTTCGGCAAGACTAATTCCATTGCGCGCTATTATGGTATCCTTCTGGGTTGTGGCGTATCTCCAATAAGTAGCTTTGGCAAGGTCCACTTCCTTGGTTATGAGATATAGGTTGGCTAGATTTAGAAGTGCGTCTTTGTCCTCTGGAAAATCTTCAAAAATATGGTGGATTAATTTCTCTCCCTTATCATATTCTTGGTTATTTACAAATTCATTGGCATAACCTAGCCTTATATATTTTCTGGATGTTCTGGCACTTCTATTGGTCGAATCCAATGCTATGGCTTTCTCAATCCACTCGAGGGCGATTTCGTACTGCTTAAGGTTACTCAAGGTATTCGCATAACCTAACACAGCCCCAAATTCCTTGGGATACTTTTTCAGGAGACTCTCATATAGTGGTTTGGCCTGCTCATATTCCTTAGACCATAAATAGGATTCGTTGTAGTTTATCAGTATTTCAAAATCCTCAGGATATTCTGTCAACAGGTCTTTAAATAACGAAGTAGCTTTCTCAGGTTCCCCACTTAATCCAACTGCTCTGGCATAACAGAGTTTTGCCGTTTTGTTGTTGGGGTTTGTTTTTAAATAATCGAAAAAGAATGCCTCGGCCTTTTCAAAATCTCCATTCTCCAGATAGGTAAACCCTTCTGTCATTTGTGAATGCAGAAAAGTAAATGTCATGAAAACAACAATAAATATGAATAATTTCCGAATCATTTAAATTGTAAGATTTATACTGTTAATACCTAACGTGGATAATCTTATTTTATTTGTGTGTTAGGGTGTTATAAAATTATAATGCCAGGATTTACTTTGGAAGTAAGTTATTTACCATTGGTCTATACTTATGGATTAACCACCTAAGCTGAGGAATTTGAGACATCAAGAAACTGAATATTTGTGGAAGAAAATAAAGGATACTATACAATAAAGAACCCAGTGAAACCAGCAATTGAAGAAATAAATACTTAATGCATAAGGGTGGTAAGCTTATTTAGATGTTATGAAAAAGAAGGGCTCCAAATAAGATTAGCATCATTTTAAATTATTTGTGCCTGATTAGAAGGTAGCCCAAAGGCTTTTGGATACTAATACTAATTTGATGGGTTATACTAAATGAGAGTGTTTTGAATGGCCTTACCCTTAAACTTTTTTTAATTAGTCCTCTAAAGCCATGGTGAAGTAGTATTTCAACGAAAAAATAACATGAAATAAAATATTTGAAAAATACTACGTTAAATGTAAGTTAAATATTACCTTTTAAAATTATGAAAGTTCTTGCGATTGATGACCAACAACTAATTCTTCTTTCCGTTGAAAGGATGTTAAAGGAATTAGGATATACTGTAATGATAGCCGATTCTGGTGAAAAGGGTATTGCATTGTTCAATTCTTTTGAACCAGACCTTGTCCTTGTCGATATCAATATGCCCGACATGTCTGGTCTAGACATCGTAAAACGGATAAAGACAAATTCCAAGAAAGATGTGCCTGTAATGGTAATGTCTGGTAATACGCAAGAGGAAACAATTATTTCTGGATTTACACTGGGTATCGATGATTACATGAAAAAGCCTATTAGTTTGGATGAAATGGCCGCCAGGGTAAAGCGAATTATAGGAGCGCCCAATATTGAAACCACAACGACCTCCCATAAAAACGATAGCAGGATTTTACAAAAGAACTGTGTAGGTGTTGTAATTCCCTGTTATAATGAAGAAGAACGATTATTGAGTGAGGAATTCAAGGACTTTGCCCATAAAAACCTTGGTTACCATCTCTGTTTTGTTAACGACGGGAGTACGGACAATACTCTGGAAGTGCTTAGGAAGCTAGAAGAAGAAAGTGACAATAATATAAGCGTATTTGACTGTGAGAAAAATGGTGGTAAGGCTGAAGCTGTTCGCCAAGGTATGCTACACCTGGCCAAAGATCAGCAATTGGATTGTATTGGCTTTTTAGATGCGGATCTTTCCACAGATTTTAGGGATTTTGATGATTTGGTGGAAACGCTTGATCAATCAGATTTTGAAATAGTGAGTGGTTCAAGAATGAGTAGGATGGGGGCCAATATTACCAAGGAGTCTGCCAGAAAAATCATAAGTATGACCATTAACCTAATTATCAGGACCATATTAAGAATGCCTTTTAACGATACCCAATGCGGAGCCAAGGTCATGAAGAGTTCCTTGGTCCCTTTATTGTTTGAAAAACCTTTTATAACAAGATGGCTGTTCGATGTGGAAATCTTTATGAGGATAAGAAAGCATTTTGGTAAAACCAAAGCCAAGGAAATGATTTGTGAACAGCCATTAAAACGTTGGATTCACGCAGACGGTTCCAAATTGTCCATGAAGGATTCTGTTAAGATTGTGGGGCAATTAGCCAAAATAGCCATTTCGTATAGATAGGAACTACCTTCAATATTCATCCCAATACAACAATATTAATGACCTACGTCAAACTGGTTTTAAAAAAGGTTTCGCCCCAACAAATGTTCATGATAAGTGCCATTTTGGTAAATGGTGGAAATTATCTCTACAATTTGCTTTTGGGTAGGATCCTGGGACCCGGTGCTTTTGCGGATGCCGCCCTGTTGGTAACGTTATTATTGGTGCTTTCATTTATAGGAATGACCTTTCAATTGGCCACGACAAAATTTGCCGTGGTTTATTCAGGTGATGTTTGGATCGCCTTTAAGAACACCATGTATAGGTATGCCGCCTTTTTTGGTATTACAGTCGGGGTATTAATCATATTGTTTTCCAGTCAGTTACAAGATATTTTCCAAACTCTTAGTTCACTAATCTTTGTTCTTTTTGGGTTGGCCGTGCCGCTTTATTTTCTAATGAGTGTCAATAGGGGGAGATTTCAAGGGCGTCAGGAATTTGGCAAGTTGGCAGCTACCTACCAGACAGAGATGTGGAGTAGGTTACTTTTGACATTCATTGCCTTATGGCTTTTGCCTTTCGAGTCTGGGATTGTAATAGCATTAGGTATTGGATTATCCTTTTGTTTTGGTTTATTTCCATCCGGAATAAAAATGGCCAATTTCAGGTCTAATTTTCACCTTACAAGTACACAGCTTAGGGAGGTTTGGGTGTTCATTGGCCTTACTGCGGGTTATGAACTTACCCAGATAATAATCAATAATAGTGACATCTTGTTGGTCAAGCATTATTTTGATAATTATAAGGCAGGTCTCTATTCATCCTTGGCCTTAATTGGTAGGGTGGTATATTTTGTGGCTTGGATGTTCGTAATGCTATTGATGCCTACGGTAATACAAAAGCAAAAGGATGGTGAGCCTACCAAACCTGTCCTATTAAGATATGTATTGTTGATTGGTGCTTTATCAGCAACCATAGTAATTGCCTGTTCTTTGATGCCTGAGTTCATTATTACAGTAATGTTCGGTGAGTCCTACCTCCCTATTTCAGGTCTACTATGGAAATATGCGCTGGCCACGTCGCTCTTTGCCGTATCCAATATCTTTGCCTACTATTTTCTATCCTTGAATCAGTATATACCTGTAATGCTTTCTGGAGTATTGGGATTGTCACAGGTATTTTTGATTACCTTTTTTCACTCAGATTTGGCAATGGTAGTGCATGTTCAAATCCTTGCAATGTTGATTTTGTTGTTTGCTCAAATACTATTCTTTTTTGCATCCAATAAAACAAGTGCGTCCCGTCGGGACAACGATATAAATACAAAAGAAGTATAAACAGAAATATTTGAAAACCCTATGAAACTAGCAATCGTTACCGCGTACCCCCCTAGTAAAGTAACCTTGACCGAATATGGCTACTATTTAGTGAAGCACTTTAGGCTTCAGCAAGAAGTGACAGAGCTTATCTTGATTACAGATTATACCCAACAACCAAAGGAAATTGATTTTGATGAGGAAGGTTGTAAGATAACGGTAAAGGAATGTTGGAAATTTAATAGTTACAAAAATATATATACCATCAATAAGGCTATTTCCCAATCAAAACCAGATGCGGTACTTTTTAATCTTCAGTTTTTAAAATTTGGGGACAAGAAGATTCCTGCGGCATTGGGGTTAATGCTTCCATTTATCTGTAAGACCAGGGGAATACCAACAATTTCGCTGCTACACAATATTTTGGAGAAAGTTGATTTGGAAAATGCCGGGTTTACTAAGAATAGATTCTTACAATGGGCCTATAATCTTATAGGCACAACTTTGATGCGCTTCGTCCTTTCTTCGGATATTCTCGCCGTAACCATGAGCAAATATGTTGGTATTTTGGAGGAGAAATACAAAGTACGCAATGTTGCCCTCATCCCACACGGATCTTTTGAAACTCCACCCGAGCCTAGTTTTGAACTTCCTTTAGGGCCAAAGAAAGTTATGGCATTCGGTAAGTTCGGGACCTATAAGAAGGTCGAAATACTAATCGATGCCGTAGAATTAATAAGAAAGCGAAGCAACGAAGACATTGAGATCGTAATTGCGGGTACAGATAGTCCAAATACACTGGGATATCTGGATGCCATCAAGGAGAAATATAATGATGTGGAACAGCTTACATTTACAGGCTATGTAGCGGAAGAGGATGTACCCATGCTATTTGGCGATAGTGCGGTAACCGTATTCCCGTATACTTCAACAACAGGTAGTTCAGGGGTATTACACCAAGCAGGCAGTTATGGAAATGCCGTAGCTCTTCCAGATTTGGGAGACCTTAGTACCCTAGTTCAAGAAGAAGGATATAGAGGTGAGTTTTTTGATGCCTACGATCCGTCTTCCTTGGCCAATGCCATCGAGAAGATATTAAATGACGAACAATACAGGGTTAGCCTTGGTAGGGCCAATTATAATGCTGCATGTTCACTCCCAATGTCTTCAATTACCCAGATGTACATAGATTACTTTAAGGCCATTCAGAAGGCCAAGGCCAATGGTTTTAAATTGAATGACTTGACTAAAGAAGAAAAAGTGGCGGTTTAATTTTTGATTAGTTGTAAATGAAAGGATTGACCACAGTTAGTCACTCCTTTTTTATTTATCCACTATTACTTTTACGACTTCCTTTGGATTGCCATTTTTATCCAATAAGCCAAAATATTTTTGTTTGGATTTTCTCCAGGGTAATCGGCCCACTACGGAATTGGGTACAAGGTCAAAATCATACAACGTCCAAAAAATGCTTGGAATACCTTGGGATTCAATGCCCTCTTGTATTTTCTTAAAATAGGAGGACTGTTTCCTTTCTGATCCCATGTAGGCGTTCCAAAAGCCACTATATGAGGAATATCCATATTCTTGTAGAACAATGGGTTTATCCGGTACGGCTGTTTTAAGTAGCGAATAAGCCTCTGTAAAATTATCAGGGTCGAGATAATAATGAAACGATACATAATCAACCTCTTCCGATAGGTTTTGGGCCGCCTTTGCATTGGACCAGCCAATGGTGATAGGATGCTCAGAATCCCATCCCTTGATTTCTTCCATAGTGTTCCTAAGCCATGCTAGTACATTGGATTTTCCACGTGATTCAAAATCCAAATCCGGCTCATTCTTAAGGTCCCAACCCAGCAAGGCTTCATGGTTTTTAAGCGCTTCAACAATTTGCTCCGCATGCCTATGGGTCAGGGTCCAGTCCTGTATCCCGTAGTCCCCGTAAAAGTCAAATAGCGTTACAATTACCTTTAGGTTAAATTTTTGGGCAATATCCAAGGTTGTTGAAAGTTGACCCAATTTAACGCTATCGACCTCAGCTTTACCAAATGCCTCGTAAGGCACGAAAATCCTGATGGAATTAAGGCCTAAATCCTTAATTTTTTTAAAATCCTTGTAAATAATGCTGTCCTTGAAATTGCTCCCGAACATATCCCAGGGATGGTCCTTTGGGTAGTAGTTGACACCTTTTACTTTGGAGAGCAAACTTTCATCCAAATTCTGTATGGTGTTGGCTATATTTCTTTTCTTACCCGCATCCATTTGTACCATATGACGAACTCTCCAAAAACCATCCTCCAATAAAAGTAAAACTTGATAGGTGTTCGTAGAATTTTGGGAATGTAGAAGTCTATCTTGTAGGTAGGTCTCTTGATAGTGCTCCACATCATAATCGGTAAGAACGGCAAGTTTACCGTCTGCACTATAAAACTCTAGTTTTGGGTTATGCTTTATGGAAGTTGTCTTTATGGTTATATTTTGGGATTGGTTCAGTTCGATTAGATCGTACAATTTTACACGGGCACTGTCTGTAAAATAATCCGAAAGACCGTAACGATTATTTGTTTCCAGAGCAATACTTTTTACTTGCCAAGACTTTAAATAATCCCTTTCAATTTCATTTAAAGTTTGTTCCTCAATGGGGCGACCTTCGGTGTATTCCAAATTCCATTGAACTTTAGGTAAGTATGAGGCGGTAAGCTTTTCAGGAAGGTGGAGCATTTTTGAACGGTCGGCACCCGAATTTAAATAGGACCAAACAGCGCTTATTCCAAAAATGATCAAAGCGTTAAGTGCCAAAAAAGACACAATAAGTAACGTTTGGTAGATGGTACGGTTCAATCTCATTCTATCTCCAAGTTTTCAGTTTTAGTAATACCGGCACTTTCAATTCTAATTTTATATGAGCCTTTTTTTAAGAAGTCTTTGGTAAGGCTAAAAGAACCTTTACCAAGGCGGGTAGTGGTTGTTTTGGTTTCTATAAGTTCACCGTTAGGTTTGCTGATAACCATAGTAATGGGGATACCGTCCGGTACCAATTGTTGCATGAAACTTTTCATGTTCGTAACGAATACCGTAGTGCTGTCTTTTGAAATTTCGATATCAAAACTCTTAATGGCTTTTTCAAAATCCACAACGAGTGTATTACTCTGCGCAGCACCAATCACATAGGCGGTCACGTTCCATCGCTGTTCTTTATTTGGGTGTAATATTTTACCTTTTGCAATTCCGTTTAGCGTTGTGCCCACTGTTTGCAGTATCATGTTTTCTGAACTTTTAATGGTAAATGTAACCATGGTCCCATCTGTGATAACATTTCCAAATTCATCTTTAATGATGTCCGTTATAAAGGCTATCTGTTGATTGCCATCGGCAAACTTATGGTTTCGTTCAAAGGAAATCCTAAAATCAGTTGGAATGGATGGATAGACCTTTGTCACGAATTCCTTGCTATTTACATTATCATAAGATGCGGCCACCAATATCTGTCCGGATTCCTTCGGACTAAAGATTCTTTCCCAACCTATAAGATTTTTGGTATGAACGAACTCGCTCTGAATAGCTGCCTTAAACTGAAAACTATAATCTATCCTGGTACTATCCAATAGAGGATTGTCATAGCTATCTGTGGGTGCAATGACCAACATAGAGAAATCCTGATTACCTGCAGAGATGCTTCTTGGGCCCAGATAGGTCTCCAAAACGGGATACGAATTATTAGGGAGTATGTTTAATTGCCCCTCCTCGTGAGATAAGCCGTTGTAAACCAGATTCCATGAGCAAATTCCGGCTTTGTTTTTGAATGATGGAGGAAAAGTGTACGATAGTGTATCCCCTTGGACAATAGGGTGCACAAGTGTCGAACCTGTTGCATTGTTCAAGAGTAAATACACATCATCGACTACGTTTGCCCTAAATTTTACGGTAATAGCGTGACCGGCCACAACTTCGGTAACTGGTGTCAATAGTTGGAACGACCCATTTTCATTACTGACCACAGGTGATTTGTTCTCCCTGCATCCTGTCAAAAGGATAGTTGCTAGTGCTATGTACCTAATAAATTTCAAAACTATCTTGGATTGCCTATGTAACCGTTTACTTCAACTTTAATAAAATCAAAACCGCGTCCTGGAGTAGGTTGAAAAAGATTTTCCTGATGTGATGGAATCCTGTTAGGGAAAATCTTTCTGGAAATAGATGCATTGGGTAATCCATTGACAAAACAGTTTTCAAGACTGTTGTTAATGGTCTGAATTCCATTTAGGTCGTTTAACGAAAAATCGAAAGTCTGTTTTCTTTGGATGCGGACCCCTTCCTTTAAAAAACGATGGTCTACCCATATCAATTCCTTATCAGAATTGTAGTAGGAAAGCAATAACTGCGGTATGGTCACTTCTTGGATGCCAAAATTGAACAAGGTACCCCTAATTGAATTTTCCTCTATGTGGAGTTCTTGAAGGGCCACGCTTTTGTAGAGATCTGTTGTAGCGGAATTACCGGCGCACTGTAAGTTGAATTTTGTAGGTTGCTCTGAGAGCGAAACCGGTGTAAATTCATCGGGGTCAAAAGTAGGGGGGATGGTATCTTTGGTGGAGGACCAGGCTATACCTTCAAAATCTACCCTAAAACTCGTTATTTCCTTTGGCATTAACTTATGCTTCATTTGATATTTTGCATTATAGTTTGCCAGTTCTTGGTTTTCGTTATTATAGAGCGTGGCTTTAAGAACCACAACCGATGGAATATCGTCAACGTTTTGTAGTTCTCCAATGATACTGTATCCGTTGTCGAATTTTACCAGCTTTGCCTTTAATATCTCGAGTACCGGTTGCTTCAATACATCTTCATGATTTGTTTGTTGCGTGGTAATGCGCCTTCTGCCATGATTAAAATAACTTGTGCCATTGGATGATAGGAATTGATCTGGAGGTAAATCATTATCAAAACCTTTGGCATGGATGAACCATTTACCATTTTCCTTTATTAGGTCGTGTTCATAATCCTTTTTTATTTTTTCCAAAGGGGTAATCCATTGAGTATGAACATTGGCCTTTGCATAATTATCAGATTCTTCAATAATATCTACGCCAATTGAATCCAATTTGGCATACGAACTTAAAATACCGTCAGTTACAGATACTTCCAACATATATTGGGAAAGGCTTACCTGGTCATTTGGGTCAATATAGGAATAGGCCCTTGTAAATTCTTTGAAATCCAGTGCGTCATAATAGGCCATTAAGACATTTTTGGGGGCAATTTGTTCTGCGTGGTTCAAATAAGCTTGATATCCACCATAAGCAAATACAATTAGTAAGAAAAATGCCCAAATATGGCTTGTAAACACAATTTTGGGTGAAAATTTATCATAGGATATGGCATACTTCAAAAACAAACCTTCAGGTAATTTTTTTGACTTCAAAGCACGTAGCCAGACCCATTGGATATTAATAATAAACGCAACAATAACGGTTAATAAAGGAACAATGCCCCACATTATTTTTAACCAATTGGAAACGTCCTCTTTTGATATAATAGCTGGCATGGGTGGAACATTCAGCTTTTCCCAGACCATAATACCGTTTTCTAATTGTTGCAAGCGTTGCCATCCACAGAAATATAAAATTGGGTCATAGAATTTGTCATTTGAGAAGATATATTTCAAATTATATTTTTCAGGAACGGTTAAAAATTGTTGTAACGACCCAATACCTTCAACACCCCTAAATTTAGAATTTTCCAAACGTTCAATGGCCCTTGTTGTAAGTTCAGGTAGTCTTCTGGCCGAATGATAATTACCATCAACGGTCATGGCATTGGTTTGGGCAGATAGCCAAGCCATCTGATCTCCAAAGCCAAGAGGTAGGTAACGCCACTGATCATGTTGGTCCTGCCCTAAAAAATTTACGATGGGTAGCATGTTTATTTTTTGTGGCTGCGATGGCCTAAAATAATTTAGGCTCATTGTAAAGACGACCATGAGCAAAATACCTCCAGCAATCGATCCACCAACAATTTTATGGTAGATAGACCCAAACCGGTCTTGGATATATATTCTTAAATCTCCCTCTACCAAGCGAAAAACAAATTCACCAAAAATGGGAAGCGCCATAATGGTTGCCCAAAGCGTGAACCTATCCAAGGTTAGAATATTAAATGCGGTTTCACCTAAAGCCAGCCGTGGTATTGGTGTAGTACCACCCGTACCCAAGATTGTAAGGATGGTAAAGGACAAGCCAAAGAAAAGGTAACGTTTACTATAAAACCTATAAAATATATAGGGAAGTATAAACAACAATATGCCCCAAGGAATAAGAAAGAAAACCAGACCCGATGATGTAACCTCTAGAAAATTGTCCCTGGACCCATGGGGTATGGGGACTTGAGTAATGGGGTTTTTCTTTGAATTCAACCAATAGGGTAGAATACAGAAAACAAATAAAACAAGAGATCCAAATCCAAAAATTACGATTCGCCAAAAAAGCTTTTTGAATTGAAACCAGAAAACCTTGAATGTGATAGCCCTAATATACTGTACTTGATCTTTACTGGCATCCATAACCACCATAGCAATCAGTGGAAATATGAAGAATACCATTCCAAAAATGGGTGTCACATGATGGGAGGTTACCGTTACGGCAATTAGCGATAAACTAGTGGCCAAGTACCTTAGTTTTCCAGATTTTATCCATAAATATATTTCGGGCAAGGCATGCAGTAATATGGATAAGGCCAAAATACTGGGTAATTGCCCAAAAATATGCAAGGTTTCAATGAAGGTCGATGAGAATACGGCCAAGAGCGAGGTGTACCCTGCGATTTTCCTATCACCAGTAATTAATAGTCCAAACCGGTATGCACCCGTAATAAAGAGAACTATTCCTATCAAGGCCACCGTAAACATACCAAATTTAAGACCGCCTAAATAGGATAAAATGCCTATGGTCTGATGTACCAGAGGAGGATAGGACTGTACCGTAAATCCGGTATACCACCTGTAATCCCAGGGTTCAAACCAGCTTTGGGCGTAATGGTCTGCAAAGAACAAATGGATCAATGCATCATAGGTTGATTCCAGTGTGAAGAAAATACTAGAACCGTGAAAGCCCACCCCAATAAAGAGTGCCAGAATTAGTAGTGTATTCGACCTTTGTTTCATTTTAAAGGTGTAGGAAAATATAACAATATAAAAGTAAATATATTGTGGTAGTTTCTTGTAGTCATAGGTCTATCTAAAAAAACCTTTCATCTATAGAAAATCACCATCCGCCTTCGAGGATTAATTGAAAAGTTAAACCATCAGTAGTTTGATTAACGCCCACTTAGAAACTATACTCTTAGAATTCCATTTTAGTTGAAGCCAACTTTATTAGAATTCTTAAGCCTACAGCAATGAATTTAAAAAATAATGCATTGTAGATCTTTCGTTGAACTTTTGTATAGACCATAAAGTATACATGAATTCAGATTTGCTTTAGGAGTACTAATAATTATATATTGTCCTAATACTTACTATCAATTGCAGTATAGTAGGTTATAGTACAGATATACTATAGTTTGAATTGATTAATTCAATGATTTAGGATTAATGGAAAGAATAGGAATTTTTATCTGCGATTCCATGGATTTAATCAAATCTTTATGGAACAGTCTTTTGAAAACTGATTGCTCTTCCCGCTCCAATAATGCAATCATGCTTGAGTTTTCATCACCAATGAACATCCTTAACCCAAGGGGTACCGTTTGGGCATTAATAAGGTGAAAGGATATGCTTTCTCCTGGTATTTTTTCAAGCAAGATTTCCTTGAACCATTCCATTTGTTCACCTTCTTTAGTGTTTTCATCGGTAGTCACATGGACAATTTTAACAGTAACTTCTTTGTGAGGAAAAAGCTGTTTCAATTCAGAAATTGCGCGGACATCCGCGTTCTCAAAATCGGTGGCATAGGCAATCGAGGTAATGGTCGAATATTCAAAGGTGTTAGGTACGATCAATAATTTGCAATTGACATTCTTGAGCAGCTTATTGGCAATATTTCCAGAGAACATCCCTCTCTTGGTATGTTCGTCCTTCATGCCCACCAGTACAAGTTCACAGTTTAAGGTTAAGGCGTATTCCAAAATGGTATCGGCAATCGAAATACCATATTCGGCCCAAAAGTGGATTGAAAGTTTTTGTTGGTCCTTTATCCCGTTTTCCCTGTAATATCGGGTTAACAGCTCCAATTTTTCTCCTTTGAGGCTACGCTGTAACTGTTCCTCAGTTTTAATGGTTCTTCCGGCTACTGGTGGAATATCGTACACATAGAGAAGAACCAATTGAGCGTTCAGCTGAAGCGATAATTTTTGGGCATATCGTAAGGCTGATACCGAGTTCTCATTGCAATCTGTGGCGTAAAGAATGGTCATAGGTTTACTTTTTGGGTTTCCCACAAACTATTCAAAACTATTGGATTAGGGCATGATAAAAGTCATACCAAATCAACCGTAAAATTAATAGGTTGTACGTTTTTCCTGTTTTGCAGTATTGAAAAAACGAGTAGTTTTATGACCTACCTTTAGTGCGGTAGTCTATCCTTCATCAATCCGTACAAAAATGTCCCGAAAATGGATGCGATGATTACCACAATGATGGGAACATAACCTACTCCTACCAAAGTAAACATGGGTCCTGGACAAGCACCGGCCAAGGCCCAGCCCAATCCAAAAAGGATACCCCCAATCATATATCGGCTAAAACTTTTGGCCTTGGGCGGTAGTTGAATCGTCTCCCCATAAAAAGATTTAATGGGAACTCTCTTAATCAATTGTACCAGAATAATCCCAATGATTACCGTAGAACCGATAATCCCGTACATATGGAAGGATTCAAATTTGAACATTTCATAGATCCTGAACCAGGAGGCCGCTTCAGATTTGAACATGGTGATTCCGAATATGATTCCGATAAACAAATACGCTAGTGTTCTCATAGTTTAAAAAAGTAAGGGGAAAATAAGATGTATCATAACCAAACCTCCAATAAAAAAACCGACAACCGCTATTAAGGAAGGCAATTGTAGATTGCTAAGGCCGGAGATAGCATGGCCAGAAGTACAACCTCCGGCATAGCGTGTTCCAAATCCGACCAAAATACCACCAACTGTTAATAGTAGAATACTTTTTATATCGGTCAAGGCATTCATATCAAATAGTTCTGTGGGTAAATAGGCCTTTCCGGCACTACTAAAACCTAATTCGTTAAGGGTAGCTACCGTATCTGGATTGATGGCGACCGCGGCATCGGTGGTCATAAAATGTGAACCGATAAAGCCACCTATAATGGCCCCTAGTACAACTATCAGGTTCCAACGTTGTGCCTTCCAATCAAATCTAAAAAAATCCGATTTCTTTCCGGCACCACAGATGGTACATAGGGTCCTTAAATTGGAAGACATCCCAAAATTCTTCCCTACCATCAATAACAAAAACATGACCAAGGCGATCATGGGCCCGGAGACATACCAAGGCCAAGGTTCATAAATCCAGTCCATATAAACTATTATGGCACAAATATATGACTTTGGTCAGGTTTTTGTATGTAACAATAGTTACACATCACTGCCTGGGCCCACAATAGGAAAGCTATGCTGTATGGAAAACCAAACTTTCGTGTATTGAAAACAGTCCAAAGAAAATCACTTGTATATGCTCCGAAGTAGATTTACTTTAGGAACAGGGAATTCAATTGTGACCGAATAATTTAGTCATTTCAAGAAATGTTCCTGGTACCTCCATGGCCGCCCGCAACGATGACCAATATTTTTAGGCTCAACCAAATAAACTTAAAAAATTGGATAACGGGGTTCATCATGAAAAAGCGCTTGGATTTTGAAATTCGTTGTGTCATTGCATCAAGGATTGGATTGAAAAGTTATCGTTATTCCGGAATGAGCCACCAAAACGGCTTCATTTTGGCTTTATAAAGAAATGCGTAATGTAGTGCCAATTTTAGCCAATGGCCGGCCAAACCAATTTCCCCAAAGGTTTTTTTAAGTTGTCTTCCCTGGGTATCCGGGTACTTTTTGTAGTCCGGCACAATGGGATAGGTGGTTATGCTTATGCCACTGCCTTGGGTCATTCCGTATCCAGCGGACGCGATACAGGCCGCTCCCATATTCCCGAGCGAACCTTTATGGTGGAGTTCCTTTTTGCCCTTAATGGTATCGATAATATTGTCCGCTACCAACTTGGCCGTAATTCCGGATGGCATTCCGGTTCTTGGTGGTGCAGGTGAAATGGCGGTTCCGTTTTTGCTTATTCTGGGTCTTGAAATGGCATGGGGTGGTGCAAAAGCGATGCCCGGTGCGAATATATTGGCGTAGGACGGGTTTTGATAGGTTTCCGGCCAATCCTGAACGCTCCATTCCTCATAGGGTTTTGGTGTATAATCGGCATCCACGATCATAAAACCATTGAAAAGTTTTCCGGTTATATCATTTTGATTTTTGTCATACGCCTTGAATCCGTGTCCGGAAAAGGCCGGTATGAGCATGGCAAAGTCATAGGTTTCTGATTTGAACTCCCCTTCCAGGTTTTCGTAATGCGCCACACCGTCCTCTATTTTGTTCACTCCGGCCCCTAAAATCCATTGGATGCCCCGGTCCTCAAAGACCATTTCAACCATTTCACTGGATTTCATGATATTGCTGCCATAGCTCAGGAGCATTCCGTCCATGCCAAAGTCCCCTAGTTTGGGTTCGTTGGAGATCCAGACTATGTCTGCCTTATCCCTGACCTTGTGTCGCCTTAGTTCCTGTTCCACATTGAGGATGTACTCAAATGCCGCACCTTGACAGGTCGATTTTGCATGGCCCGTACCAATGAGAATCTTCGTTTTTACACCCCGTTTCATTTGCTGTATTAGGTTGTGGAGCGCATTCCAGGCATGTTCCGCATGGGAATAGGTACATACGGAATATGCTTTGTTGGTTCCAGGGTTGAGCCCTTCCGTCATTTCAAAGGCAAGTTTGGGACCGGTCGCATTGATGAGGTAGTCATAGGTGACCTTTTCAGTAGTTCCCTTTTGTTCCCCGGCCACATATTCTACCGATACAAAAGGTTTGTCGGTCTCCAAATCCCCTTCCGGAAAAAAGGTCATGACCTTTGCCTGCTTGTAACCGATGCCTTTTTTCTTATAAAGGGGCTCCAGCGGAAAGAGGATTTCCTTTGATCGCATCCTTCCAATGCCCACCCAAATATTGGAGGGAATCCATTGGTAATTGCTGTTGGGCGATACTACGACAACCTCATGTTCTTTGGGCAGTTTTCTTCGTAGGTGGGTCGCCGCAACATGGCCGGCGATACCGGCACCTAATATGACTATTTTGGACATAATCTTAATTTTACATTAAATGTAAAACCAAGTCGGTTTGCCCACAGTTACCAATGTTACACAAAAAAAAGAGCACCAAAGTTGGTGCTCCTAAAAAACAGCCATTGCTCATACCTCAATAACTGGTATCGTCCAATTTTACCTTTCCGTGGAAGGTTTTGTATAAAAATAAAAAGTATCCCGCCAATAGTGGCGCTCCGATCAAAACGATGGTCAGCATAATGCCCAATGATTTTTGGGACGAGGCCGCATTGTAAATGGTTACACTGTATTCAGGATCTATGGTAGAGGGCAGGAGTACCGGATAGAGCTGGAATGCCACCAACATCAACAAAAACGCCATGATCAATGATGAAAACACTAGTGCATGCGCATATCTTTTTTTGGAGACCAATCTTGGAACGTTGGCAACGGCCAAAAAAGCCAAAACGGGGAGAAGGAAAAAGATTGGTTGTTCCTTGAATTTATCGGTTACTCCATGAAGGAATGTTAGGGTATACAAAGAGGTAATGGCAAAGCTAATGATAAAGAATACCATACCCTTTTTCAGAAGGTAGGATAGCCTGTCGTGCAGCTTGCCTTCGGTCTTTAACAACAAGAAAATCGCCCCTTGGGTCATAAAAATGGATAAGGTAGTGAGGCCCGTCATTAGCGCATAGGGATTTAAAAAGGTAAAAAAGATACCGCCCCTGTATTCAAAATTTGCATGAAGTTCAAAGCCTTGGAGAATGTTTCCAAGAACAACGCCCAAAAGAAAACCTATAAGCGTATTGGATACAAAATAGACGATATCCCAAGTATTTCGCCACCAGGTCATTTCTTCCGAACTTCTAAATTTTATGGCGGCCGAACGTAAAACGAGCAGCATCAAGAACAACATGAACGGTATATACATGGCCGAAAGCATGGTAGCATACATGACCGGAAAGCCCGCGAAGAGGGCACCTCCACCTATAATCAACCAGACTTGGTTTGCGTCCCACAGCGGACCAATGGCGTTTATGGCGATGCGCCTGCTCAAGTCCTTTCTAAAAAAGAGATGCCAAGCACCTGCACCGTAATCAAAGCCTTCCAAAATCGCATAGCCGGAAAACAAAAGCCCAACGACCAAGTACCATAAAGTGGGGTAATCAATTCCTAGAAATGTTTCCATCATGTCGGGTTTATGTGTATTTCAAAAATTCATCTGGGTTTTTGGCCTCTTCATAGGGCCCGTGTTTTATTTTCTTGTTCAAGGAGTACAAAAACAATAAAAATAGGATGGCATAAACGACTAGAAATAAAATCAGCGAGAAAAGAATTTGATTTGCCGATACTTCCTGTGAAAAGGCCTCACTGGTTTTTAAGTGGCCATAGACCACCCAAGGTTGCCTTCCCATTTCCGCGGCAAACCAGCCCACCTGATTGGCTATCTGCGGTAGCAAGACCGAAAACATAAAAATGCGCAACAACCATTTTTTCTCGAACAAAGTACCCCGCCACCACAAAAAGCTTGCATAAAGGGTCAACAAGATCAAAAACATTCCAATGGAGACCATGATATGGTAAAACTGAAATACCGCATTAACCTGTGTAGGTATTTCGTCCTTGGGAAAGGCGTTCAAACCCTTTATGGGCGCCTCAAAATCCTGATGTACCAAATAGGACAATCCACCAGGGATTCCCATACCGGTAACTTTTTGGGATTCGTTGTCCACCCAACCAAATAGATAGAGATCCGCTGCTTCGGATGCATTATAGTGACCTTCCATTGCGGCCAATTTAGCGGGCTGGTTTTTGGCGACGCCATCAGCAGAACTATGACCGGAGACCAATTGCATCAATGATACGATCGTTGCTATCGCCAAGGAAATCTTGAATGCCTTTTTGGAAATCTCAATATACCTTCCCTTTAAAAGGTAATAGGCATGTACGCTCAAGACCATAAAAGCACCAGCCAAAAAGGCACCCTGCCAAACATGGATTATTCTATCCATACTCGACGGATTGAAAACCATGGCCCAAAAATCCGTTACCTCGGCCCGTGCGTTCAGACCTTCGCCCACAATGTGATATCCGGCAGGGGTCTGTTGCCAACTATTGGCCACCACGATCCAAATGGCGGAAAACATGGAACCCAAAAAAACACCGATCGTGGAAATGAAGTGCACTTTTGGCGAAACGCGGTTCCAGCCAAAAATCAAGATACCCAAAAAGGTACTTTCCAGACCAAAGGCAAAGAGCCCTTCGGCGGCCAGCGCGCTTCCAAAAATATCACCTACATATTTGGAGTACACGGACCAATTGGTACCGAATTCAAACTCCATAATGATACCTGTGGCCACGCCAATACCAAAGGTTATGGCAAATATTTTCAACCAAAACCTAGTTAGGACCTCATATTGTTTGTTGCCAGTTTTTAGGTACAGTCCTTCCAAAACCACCATTATCAAGCCTATTCCTATGCTCAAGGGTGGATAGATGTAATGAAAGGCTACTGTGAAAGCGAATTGAATTCTGGCGAGAATCTCTACATCCATGATGATAGCTTTGATATAAAATTACAATTGGGATATATTTTGTTCTGTAATATGGGTTACAAATTGGAAAATTTAACATTTAGTTCATTCTCAAAATGAAGCCCAAAAAAAATCGGCCAATTTAAACAGGCTCTCTTAAATCGACCGATGGTAATGAGGATTAAATGCTTTTTTTGGCTAAATACCAATCCACTTTTTCCAAGGAATCGTCATTAATGCGTTCATTCAGCTCATCCAAGGTTTTTGGAGGTCCAACGATGACCTTATCACCTTTTTTCCAATCCAAGGGCATGGCCACTTTATGCTTATCAGAAGTCTGTAGTGCTTCCAAGGCCCTAAGGATTTCGTCCATATTCCTACCAACATTTAAGGGGTAATACATTATTAACCGTATTTTTTTACTTGGGTCAATAAAGAATACGGCACGTACGGCTGCGGTTTCACTTTCATTGGGTTGGAGCATTCCATACAGTTTGGACACTTTCATATCCAAGTCGGCAATAATCGGAAAATCAAAATAGACACCTGTGTTTACCCGTACATTTTGCACCCAGCCTAAGTGCGCGTGAATGCTATCGATACTTAAACCCAAGAGTTCTGTATCAAGGGCATCGAATTCTCCCTTTCTAGTGGCAAAACCGCTCATTTCAGTAGTACAAACGGGTGTAAAATCCGCTGGATGGGAGAACATCACCACCCATTTGTCTTTGGCGAAATCAGAAAATTTGATTTTACCTTTTGTTGTTATAGCTGTAAAATCGGGTGCTTGGTCCCCAATTCTTGGCATGGGATTCACATTTTCAGAATTGACATTTTCAGTACTCATAATAGATATTTATTATTGTTAATTTAATTTTTGATAAATTTATATTATCGATTTTCATTCCGAAGTAACCTGGGTTACATAGCTGTCTTTTTAACATTTTTTGAACTTTTTTCCCTTTTTTATCCATTTTTATTTTTCTTCCCTTTTGTGACAAAAGTCACTTTGTAAAACTATTTGTCGATTTACTTTTGCCGGATGCAACTAAAATCCTTGGGTATAACTTGCCTGTTTTTGGCCATTACCGTTGCCAGTAGCCTAAAAATTGCGGGCACATTGGGATATTATGCGCTTTTTACGGAAGACTTTATAGAACGTTATTGCGAAAACAAGGAAAGACCGGAGTTGCAATGCGATGGTAAATGCGCCCTTTCCAAAATGTTGGCACAGAAGAAGCAGGAGGAAAGGGAACCCATCAATTTGGATTGGTTGAAAACGGAAACGATACTCTTTTTGGAAAACGTATCGTCCGTGGGCTTTGAAACTTTTCCAATTGTAAGAACGAACAAGTTTCGTCACATCAATTTATACCGGTTCAGGTACATCCAGCATATAGTTATACCTCCCTGGAAATAGATTTTTTCCATTTCCGCTTACCGGAGTTTCCAAGACTCACGGTACTTCTTCTATGTATAATTATTAAAGCTTAAAAATGAATCTAAAGTTTTTTGGGTTGCTAGCGGCGTTGCTACTGGCAAACCTACTCAATGCACAAAATTTTAAAGGCCAGGTAGTATCTGAAAACAACAACGAAGCACTATCGGGTGCCCGTATACAAATAAAGGGCGGCAGCTCCACGTACACGGATGCTTACGGCACGTTCAGAATTCAGGTGGACCCAGAGGGAGAGACCCTTGTAATATCATTTATGGGATATGGGACCAAAGAAATTGAGGTAAGGCCCTCCAACGAGATTATGCGGATTGCCCTAAAAGAGGCACCCATCCAGATTCAGGGTGTCCTGGTTACGGGGCAGCTTCAGAACGATCCCGTTCTTACCATGGAAACGAATGACTATGTGAGGAAAATTGTACAACCGCGAAATGTGGCCGACCTTTTTTCCGATGTCAATGGGTTCTCCTTGATAAAACGTGGCAACTATGCCATCGATCCCAGTTTTAGGGCTGCCCAATATGAACAGCTGAACGTTCAGTTCGATGGGGGAACCAAGGTAATGCATGCCTGTCCCAATAGAATGGACCCCATTACGACCCACGTAAATCCTGAGGAAATAGAAAAGATAGAAATCATCAAGGGACCTTACACCGTGCGCTATGGAGCTACTTTTGGAGGTGTGGTGAACATGGTGACCCAAAAACCATCGGCCATGGACTATGGTCTTAGCGGACAAATAAACGCAGGTTATGAGAGCAACGGGGGCTCCATGGTTTCATCGGCTCAAATTCAACAGGCTACTTCAAAATATGATATTGGCGGAACCATAGGGTATAGGGATTTTGGCAATTATCAGGACGGCGATGGCACGGAAATTCCCTCCTCCTTCAGGAGTCTGGAATATGGGGTAAGGGCCGGATATAATTTTAGCGAGGACCAAAGGTTGCAGGCCAATTGGAGACAATCCTATGGTAGGGATGTTTTGCATGCAGGTCTGCCCATGGATACGGACGAGGATAATAGTAGTATGTTTTCCCTGGATTATAAATTGACGGGACGTAGCGGATTGCTCAAAGAGGTCACTGCAAAGGCTTACTACAGCTATGTGGACCATATCATGTCCAATACCAAAAGGCCTTCGTTCATGATGACCGAAGCCATTTCTGAAATAGACGCGACCACATCTGGTGGAAAACTGGAGTTCAAGCTGGTTCCCAATGCAAAGCTTTCACTCTATACAGGTTTGGACCTCTTGCATATTGCCCGTGACGGTGCCCGTACCCGTTTGGTAAAAAGGAACATGATGGGGCCCTTGCCAACGCCCGTGCAATTTGTGGATAAGGTATGGCAGGATTCCTACATAAACGACCTTGGCCTATTTGCTGAAAGCAAGTATTCCCTTACCCACAATACGATTTGGACAGCCGGTGTTCGGTATGACAACGTACGCTCGGAAATCAAGGACCCGGAGGGCGATTTCGCGGCCTTATATCCAAATTTGGACAAGCGCACCGAACACAATATCAGCGCTACCACCTCATTGAAATATGCACCTTCCACAGAATTTATCATGGAGGTCGCCTATGGCCGGGGGGTGCGTTCCGCCAATATGATAGAACGTGTCATCAATCATTTTACGGTGGGGCAGGATCCTTTCGAATATATAGGCAATCCTAATTTGGATGCCGAAGTGAACAACCAGTTCGAACTTGGGTTTAAAGGTAGGCTACCACTTTCTGAAGAAAGCTTGGGTGCTTTTAGCTATAGCACTTCTTTTTACTATTCATTGTATGAAAATTACATTGTTCCGGTCATAGATGAAACCTTGACCCGAAAGTTCATGCCGGGCAACGAACCTCTGAATCCCAAAGTCTTCCGCAATTTGGACGAGGCCTATAAAACAGGATTTGAGGCTATGGTGGGCTTTGACTTTTGGGACCATTTCAATTTTACGACAGAATTGGCCTATGTGTACGCAAAAAATAAGGACTTGAACGAATCCTTGCCACTGGTTCCTCCCTTGAATACACGATTCAGGTTGGGTTATGAGGTGGATAGGTTTTGGACCAATGTGAACTATACCATAACGTCCAGACAGGATGATATCGCCCCTTCCTTTGGGGAACGGAGTACTCCCGGTTACGAGGTTTTGGATATTCGTTTGGGCATAATCCCTGTTACGAATGTGTCCTTGGGCGTGGCGGTGTTAAACGTATTTGATGCCACCTACAACAACCACTTAAATTTCGCCTTCAATAATCAGGCAGGTTTTACCAATGTGCCCATCAATGATCCAGGAAGGAATTTTTCCGCTTTTTTGCAGTATAAGTTTTAGAATTATAAAGGGACATTTTAAATAAGAATAAGGAATACGGAAAAAGGGAACTAATGATTTAGTTCCCTTTTTCACCTACAAATCGAATTATAGAGGCTTCGCCCACATGGTAAAGTCCTTCTTTTAGTTCCATGGTCAGTGCTTCAAGATAAGAAAAACGTATTCCTCTAAATTCTTTTTTGACTTCGGCAACGGAGAACAGCATATCCAAATTTTTGGGACCTCCGGATGGTTTGCCCAACTGTGATTTTGAAAAGGCCTCAAAAATGATCTTGCCACCCGGCCTTAAAAATGAAAGTAGGTGTTGATGAGCTTGATGCCGAATATCTGTCGGAAAATGTACATAGCTAAACCCAAGCACATCAAACTGCTTTTCCGTGCGATACTCCAGAACATCACATACTTGGTAATCTAGGTCAAATCCGGACGGATGTATTAAATCGAGGGCCTTATCCTTGGCGTATTCGCTGTAGTCGAAACAATGTACCTGCCAACCTTTTTGAAGGGCGTACAGGGCATTCCTGCCCTCGCCTTCGGCGGGGAGCAAAATGGATGCAGGTTGCAATAGATCCAGTTCTTGCTTAAAAAACTGGTTTGGCTCCGTTCCGTAGGCGAACGTTTCCTCGGAATATCGCCGGTTCCAAAAATCCTTCATCAAAAAACTAGGGCATCAAGGCATAGCCTTGCAATTGATAATTGGCCAAAACGGTCATTGCGGATAGGGCCAATTCCGTATTTGGGTTGAGGTCTTCCGCCCTGATATTCCGGGCAGCCGTGGCCTGTGCGCAGACAAATAATTCAACGCCATATTCCTTCAATAGCTGCAATAGTTCCGTATTCGGGTTGACCTTGCTATACATTTCCTGGTGTTTGGCATCGGTCAATGTGGCAAAGGTGGCGGCCCCATGTATGGCCGCTACAATATGTACCTTATCTGAAGGAATACCGGCCGACCCCAACATGTTAATGACCCTGGCTATTTTCCAAAGCCCCTTGTTCACGCCATCCATTTCAGAATCGCTGGTAATATCGAATACCAATTTGTACTCCAAGGAAGCATCGGGCTGTACGGCCACATCCTTGAAATTTTTGATCTTACCATAGCTCTTAATAATTGGGGTTTCCCATTCCTGGCCCAAGGAGACTCCAATACATAAGAGGGCGGTCAAAAGAATTAATACTGATTTCATATAGTTTGTTTCTAGTTTTTGGAATTGGATCGATTTGCTTTTAAAGGGACCGATATTTACTTCTCTTCCGTTTGTAAATTTCTCGATAAGTTTACGAAAATATCGTTTCATTTTGGGTTTATTTGTAACAATTGTTACTGTATTTTCTAAGGTTACCAATTATTTTCGTTGGTCTTTTAAAGGGTTGTGCATAAGGTTATGGAGCATTTTGGATATTTGGTAAGACGTCTTTTTTGGCTCTTTGTCACCGTACTTTCCTTGATTACCGTGCTTTTTATCACATTGCTTACCTATAGACCAGAAACTACCATCCCTAGCAAAACCGTATCCCTTACTGTCTCTAATTCGGAATGGCAGCCCAAAAATGTATTGGCCGCTTTGGAGGACGGAAGTACGCCCCAAAGGGTTAAAGTCGGATTTCTTTTGGTATCCGAATCTCCCGAAAATATTGGCCCACAGGCCCCGGACCCAAACAAGCGATACGCCGGTAACAATCTTTCCTGCACCAATTGCCATCTGCAATTTGGAACCCAAGCAGGTTCGGGGTCTTGGGTGGGCGTAGCGAATCGTTTTCCACAATTTGGCGGTAGGGCGAATGCTGTGGGCGATCTACAAGATCGCATCAATGGATGTATGGAGCGTAGTATGAACGGAAAAAAATTACCAAAAGATTCCCAGGAAATCTTGGCCATTGTGGCCTACATGGAGTGGTTGGGGGAGGATTTGCCCCAAGAACGGGAGAATGAGTTCAAGGGTTTTCCAAAAATTAAAATTCCGGAAGTACGGGTCGATTTGGAGAAGGGTAAATCCGTGTACGATAGGGAGTGTCTCGTATGTCATGGAGCCGACGGGCAGGGAATCAAAAAAACCGATACTTCCAAAGGCTATCTCTATCCGCCGCTGTGGGGTCCGGATAGCTTTAACAACGGTGCTGGTATGCATCGGGTAATCACGGCTGCGGAATTTATCAAGAGCAACATGCCCTTTGGGTTGGCCACTTACAAAAATCCGAAGCTTACCGATGAAGAGGCCTACCACGTCGCAGGTTATATCAATAGTTTTGTCCGACCGGTAAAGGCGAACACGGAGGCCGATTATCCGGATAAGAAACTAAAACCCGTGTCCACTTCTTACGGTCCCTGGGCGGACAATTTTTCCCAGGAACAGCATCACTTTGGTCCCTTTCAGCCCATCATGGAATACTATAAAGAGAATTACAATATTGAAAAGGTGAAATAAGGGCCCATGCGAAAAATCGTCATTTTACTCATACTGCCCCTCTTTCTCCATTCTCAAGATACGTCCAGGCCTTTTGTGCAGGGACAGCTTTCCGGACAGTGGCGAAATTATTTTATGCATACCGCGAACAAAGCCGACTTAAAGGATTTTAGGGCCTTGGCCACAGGTGGTCATTTAAAATACCGGTTGAATGTAGGCAACAACTTTACAGTGGGCGCCGCCTTGTATAATTCAACCAACCTGGGACTTCAGGATTTGACCGTTCCGGATGGGATTACGGGAAGGTTGAGTAGGTACGAGGAGGGACAGTTCGACCGCTTGGACCTTGAAAACGATGCGATATTTCTACTGGGAGAGTTGTACCTGGAATATCGGATAAAAAAGCACCACTTCACTTTAGGGCGTATGAAAATCAATACGCCCATGATAAACCCGCAAGATGGCAGGATGATACCTACCTTGGTGCAGGGGTTTTGGCATACCTACAAACCAAATCCGGGTAATACCTTTCAAATTGGCATTCTCAATGCCCTTGCGCCAAGATCTACCGGAGGTTTTTTTAGAATCGGGGAAAGCATAGGGACCTATCCCGTGGGAAGGTCCATATTTGGTACGGAAAGCCGCTATGCGGGGAATACGGAATCGGACTATATTATTTTATTCAATTCCGATGTAAAACTCACGGAAAACCTACAATTGGGTGTTTGGAATTATTATGTGGACAATGTCTTTAATACCGTTTACGTAAAGCCCCGATACAAATTGAACGAAGCGTGGGCCCTAGAAGCCGAGTGGCTGCATCAAAACAGATTGGGAGATGGTGGAAATGCGTTGGAAGAATTGCAATATTTTGCCCAGCGGTCCTCGGATATTTTAGGGCTCCAATGGGGGTATACTCATTATAAAACCAATATTTCATTGGGCTATGATTATATATTGCCCGGCGGACAGTTTTTGTTTCCGCGCGAGTGGGGCAGGGAAGACCTGTTCAGTTTCCAGAAACGGGAACGCAGCGAGGGCACATCCGACAATCATGCCCTTGTATTGACGTATGATACTACCTTTCCTGTCCTCAAAAATGATCTGGATATTAGGTCGATTGTGAGCTTGGGCAGGCACTGGAAGCCATCCGTTATCGATGCCGAAAGGAACAAATACGCCATGCCGGATTACACCCATATCAACTTGGACCTTTTTTTTAATATAAAGGGGTTAACCAATTTAAAACCAGAACTTCTGGTTACCGGTAAATTCGGGAACGGGGATATTCCCAACAACCCGAACTTTTTCTTCAATAAGGTGGATATGCTCCACGTGGATTTTATCCTCAACTACAATTTTTAGAAGGATTCGACTAAATAAAAAAGATGAGGTTTTTGGCCTCATCTTTTTCTTAATATTGAGGGAATTTATTTATTAAACGTCCTGTCCCTTCATCATTTTGTTCCAATACAAATAGGGTAGTCCGTATTTTTTTAACATCCAAAGTCTCCAATGTTCTTTGGAAGAATCTGAGATGAACATTTGCTTTAGCTTGGGATCGGGGGTAAAATTGTTGTGGTAATCGAATTCGGCCAAGACCATTTTTCCATAGTCGGTGACCAATGGACATGAGGAATAACCGTTGTAGGCCTTGGAGCCCATGGACTGTGTTTTCATCAATTTGTCAATGTTGTCCACCACGATGGGAACCTGTTTGCGGATTGCCGCACCTGTTTTTGCCGTTGGCAAAGCGGCCACATCGCCCAATCCAAAAATATTGGGATAGGTATTGTGCTGCAAGGTTTTATGGTCCACATCCAACCAGCCTGCCTCGTTCACCAAAATGGAATCCTTCACGAACTTTGGCGCCACCGAAGGGGGTGCCGTATGGAGCATATCATAATGGATACCGTAGCGGTTACCATCAACGGTTACCTTTACGTCCTTGTAGTTGTATTGGAAGGAGTCGTCCAGAAGTCGGTCATCGTCCTCACCGGCCATCACTACGCAACCACCTGCGGTTATATCCTTGCCCAGTTCGTACCATGCAATTTTTTTATCGGCATCCACGGCCACCAACTTGTGGTAAAAGCGCAGGTTGATATCCTTTCTGTCCACAACTTCCATTAACGTTTTGGCCACTTCCTTTACCCCAAAAATGACCGTTCCACTGGTTGCAAAAACGACATTGGTTTTGTCCCTTACGCCACTTTTTCTAAAATGGCTTTCGGCGAGATACATGATTTTTTGGGGAGCTCCACCGCATTTTATCGGGGTGGTGGGCTGGGTAAATAGGGCGGTGCCGCCCTTAAAGTTTTTGATTACGTCCCAAGTATGGTTGGGGTCCGTATAATTGCTGCACACCACGCCTTTGTCCATGGCCTCTCCTAGACCGGGAACCAAGCTATAATCGTAGGCCAAACCGGGCACGACCACCAAATAGTCATAGGATATGTCTCCGCTAGCGGCCGTTTGAACGATGTTATTTTCAGGGTCAAACCCGGTCGCCTTGTCTTTAATCCAGGTAGCTTCCTTGGGCATAACGGATGACATGGGCCGTGCCGTCTTATCAAAATCATAGGCACCTGCGCCCACCAAGGTCCACGCGGGTTGGTAGTAATGGGTGTCCGATGGTTCAATGACCGCTACGTCCTTGGCTTTCTTTTGCTTTATCAGTTGCGACGCCACCATGATGCCGGCAGTACCCCCTCCAATAACAAGAATTTGATGATGTGAGCTCATTTATTGTAAATTTTTATTCAACCTGTTAAATATATAGGGTATTTTTTACGAATTGTGTAACAAAGGTTACAGAGCCTTGAATTTATATGATAGCGGTCATAAAAAAGACCGATTCCTTCGTTAGAAATCGGTCTTTACAAAATGATTAAAATGATAATTACTTTGTTTTGCAGGTACTGATGCCAAAGAGCGTATACAGTGGACAAAAACTGACGAGACTCGTCAACACAAAAATGGCGGCCAAGGCCATCAATACATAGGCCAAGGTTCCCCCGATGACATTAAAATAGTACAGGGCAAACACTGCCAACGCAATAATAATTCGGACGGTTTTATCCGCACTTCCCATATTTTTTTTCATGATTAAAAGTTTAATTGGTTCCTATTGTTTTAAAATCCCAACCAACTGTTCAAGTCGGTGGTGTTTCCGTTATATTTTGGTTGTTAATACGTTACGATGCAAAATTGACTCTAATATAGTGATATTATCGGTCAAGTTTTGTAACCAAAGTTACCAAACCTTACGGAGCAAGAAATTATCTTTGACCTCATAAATTTGGACTATGGAATATCTAAAAGCTTTTTACGATGCTTTTTTGGGAACCCTCAACTGGACCTGGAAATCCATCCTATTTGAGGTTCCTTGGTATACGAATTATTTTTGGGGACTCATCGTGATTTCTTTACTTGTTTGGGCATTGGAAATAGTCTTTCCTTGGCGAAAGAATCAGGGTATTTTCAGAAAGGATTTTTGGCTGGACGCCTTCTATATGTTTTTCAACTTTTTCCTTTTTGCGATTGTCATCAGCGGGGTATATAAAGTTCTTCAGTTGTTCTTTGAAGAAATGGGCATTACTGCCAAGAGTTTGGCCCTAATAGATTTTACCGCATGGCCTTCTTGGGCGCAATTGTTCGTTTTTTTCCTGATTTTGGATTTTGTTCAATGGTTTACCCATATACTTTTGCACAGATATGAGGTACTATGGAATTTTCACAAGGTACACCACAGCGTTAAGGAAATGGGCTTTGCGGCACATTTGCGCTATCACTGGATGGAAAACATCCTATACAAGCCTCTAAAAACCTTTGGTGTAATGCTATTGGGCGGTTTTGAGCCGGAACAGGCCTATATTGTCCACTTTTTCGCCATTGCTATCGGGCACTTGAATCATTCCAATATCAAGATTACCTGGGGACCCTTGAAATACCTTTTGAACAATCCGGTGATGCATCTTTACCATCATGCCTACAACCTGCCCTCGGATAAGCGATATGGCGTAAATTTCGGCATCAGTTTAAGTCTTTGGGATTATATTTTCAAAACCGATTATGTTCCAGAAGATAGTGGTACCGTGGAACTTGGCTTTGCTGGTGAGGAGTCCCTACCAAAAGACTTTTTTGGGCAATTGTTTTATGGATTTCGCTGGAAGAAAAAGGTAGGGTAAGTCCTTGTTAACGAAGGTTATAAAGCTCCAGTCACGTAAGTTTTAATGATTATGAAATAGTTCTACTAACTTTCCCAATCAAGGATGCGTACATGACAATTGTCAGGTTTTATTATTATTTAATTAAGTAGTTTGTGGCTAAATAAAAATGTCAAGTATGAGAAATGTTATTTTGCCCACCGATTTTTCACCCAATGCCCAAAAGGCAATTGCCTACGCCCAAAATCTTTTTAAGGGGAACACCACAACGTTTTATTTGGTAAATGTCATGGATGGGGCCGTCCCCTATAGTACAACTGGCATAGGTACCAAAAGGATGGCAGAGACCATCAATAAATCACTGTTGGAGCAGTCCAATGAAGGTTTGGAGACCACCATGGCCGATCTTAAGGCACAGGGCATAGCAGAGGAACACACTTTCGTGCCATGTTCCCTAAAGGGCTCTTTTTTTAATACTATTGAAAAGTTTATTGAGGAAAAGGACATTCATTATGTAATCATGGGTACCAAAGGGGCCTCCGGTCTTAAAGAGATGACCTTGGGAAGCAATACCAGTAGCCTTTTGGGAAAAGTACTGGCGGCGGTCCTTGCCGTACCAGAGAATTATACTTTTCAGAACATCGATGAATTGGTCTTTGCTACCGATTACGAGGTTGACTATTCCGAAAAGGGACTTGCACCCTTGCTGGATCTTAGGAGGGATCATAATGCACGCATTGCAGTGCTGTTCTTGGATGAGCAACGAAAAGGGTTGAGCGGCACCCAAATTACGGCCAAGTCCTATCTACAGACTCTTTTAAAAGAAGAAAACAGTGATTATTTTGAACTGGACGGGGTAGGTGTCGCTATGGGTGCCCGGTTGTTCACTAAGAGCCGTAGGGCAGATCTTCTTTGCCTTGTAGCCAAAAAACATGATAAATTGTTGGATTTATTTAGGAAATCTGAAACCAAGGGAATGGTAAACCATGCAGATGTTCCTATTTTGGTTTTGAACCAAGCTAATTTTTAATTGTTCACTGCCATGTTTTATTAGGAAGGGCAGACTGGACCGGGACTTTTGTAGCCGAGGAAATAGAGAATAAGGTAATGAGTTAAAAGTTAAAGGTATATTTTTCCCAAGTCAAAGATTTTTCATCCTTTCACCTTTGAACCCCGCCGTTCTTAAGGCTCTTCCTTCTGAAAAGTAATACTCCAAATCCCCCTTACCTCATTGGTGGAATATCCCGTAGCGGCATCCTCAGGGTAGCGTTCGTTTAATATGGAGACCACTTCTGAAGGTATATCCTTAGATGAATTCCCATGACATTTCAGGCACATATCGTTGGTGACAATAGGCGCGTAGAAGTGTGTTTCATCGCCGTTTTCCATTACTATGGGCTCATAAACTTCATTTGCCCTAATTTTATCCTTGAAAAAGGCAATGTGCTCCATTTCTTGGGCATTGGCCTTGTTTCTAGGATTTCTGGTCTTGTCCGAAACTCTTTTGATTTTGGCGTTATGTACGATCGCCATGCTATCCGTTAATGGATAGGCCCTTTCATTGCAAAACTTCAATGCCGCGACCGAACCTTCCTTTTGCATTTTTCCCATGAGGTTCTTGCCCAATACCTTTTGGGTACTTTGGGCAATCTCCAAGCCTATTTGTTTTGCCGATTTTTGAGGGGCGTCCGCCTCCTTTAGCACTTTTCCCTGCTGCTCAAAGTTTCCGGAACCGTGTCCTTGTTCCCAGTGCTCCTTAAACCAGCTGGGTTCCTCAATTTTATAGTCAAACAGATACTCCGATATAATTCTGATATCCTCCTCCGAATAGGGTTGATATGGCATTACCCCGAATCTTTTTAGGGCACCTTTCATCTTTCCTTTTTCCAGGCTGGGTTTTTCCACAAAGTTCCAAATGGCATCCACAAATTCTTCCTTGGTGGGGCTGTCCATGAGGTATCTAGCCTTAATGGCGACCATGGGCGGGGCGATCTGTGCATCCTCGCTGGCATCGGGACCATGACATACATAGCATTTGGCTTCCATAAGTTCCTTGCCCCATAAAACATCTTGTTGGTTAAATGCTGGCTTTTCTATTGCTACCTCGGAAATCGATTTATCAGTATTCCCTGAATTCTTACAGCTTGCCAAATATAGAAGCGAGATTATGAATAGGATTTTTTTCATCGGATTGATTTTTTGAATTAAATAGGCTTGCACCGGCTTCCTAGGTATTTGTGGGAAGACTAAAAATATCCCTTCTTTGATATGGATTACTGGTCATTCCAATTGCAACATCGGCATCAAAATACCATTTTAAAGCGCTATTTCATTTTACCTGTAGCACAGCTAACATAGGACTTGAATTGTGCCATCTTTGAATTTTCCATATCCACCGACGGATATCCAATTTTCCGAAGCTTTTCCTTAACCAGTATGGCATCGTCCAAATCCTGGTATTCAAAGGAAACGGAGGAAGTTTCTACGTCCACAGAAACATTGGAAACCGAATCCAATTCAGATACTTTACTGATGATCGTTTTTGCACAGCCCCCACATTTAAGGTTCTGCACCACTAATGTAGCCTTCATACCAGTACTTTTATTATGTTCAGTTCCAGGAATTATAGCCTCCCCGTAGATCGTAAATTTCGTTAAAACCCATAGCTACCAGTTTCTTGGCCGCCTTTTGGCTTCTAGCGCCGGATCTGCAGTAAACATATACAGGCTTATTTTTATCCAATTTCTCAAAAGCCGTCCTGAAGTTCGAGGCATTGAAAAAATCGATGTTAAGGGCCTTTTTTATGTGTCCGCCGTTATATTCAGAAGGGGTCCTTACATCCACCAACTGTACTTTTGGGTCGCTGATGGCAGTGGCATATGCGTTTTTATCCAAAATGACGATGTTTCCCGTATCGGTAGTGTTCTTGGAACCAAATAGTGCGCTTAGAAATGACATTTGTTACGAATTTTAAAGTGAGAATTTTTAAAAGGAGACAGACTTTCTGGCCTGCCTCCTTTAAACAACCAACCAATTAAAAACAATCGGATCAATACCTATCCCTAAATATCGATCGGATTTTTGTTACTACAGTCGTATTACTATAGTACCCTAAAGGTATAATGTAATCCGGGCACCCACAGTAACTATAGTTACACAAGGAAAAAAAATCGAAAAATTTAGGAATACCGGCCTTTGAGGTAAAAAAAAGACCCACAAAAATCATGAAATGAATCTTTCCGTGGGTCTCTAACTAACTAAAGGTTCTTTGAAGGTATTTGATTTACATTAATTTACAAAGTAGATGGGCAAACATATTCGGAAACCGGTATTCCGGCTTCATTGATGGCTTTAAAACCGCCCTTTACATCGATCAAGTTATGGATGCCCCTACTTTTTAAGATGCTGGCGGCAATCATGCTCCTGTAACCTCCGGCACAATGAACATAAAATGTATCGTTATCCGGAAATTCGGCCAAGTAATCGTTCAAATAATCCAAGGGCGTGTTATGTGCTTCCAATACATGTTCGGAAAGATATTCGCTGTTCTTTCGGACATCGAAAACAGGAATATTTTCCTTTTCCATCTGCGATTTTAATTCCGAAGCATCGACCTGACTAACCGTATCATATTCCATGGAGGCCTTTTTCCAAGCCTCAAACCCGCCTTCCAAATAACCAAGGGTATTGTCAAAACCTACTCTGGATAATCTGGTAACGGCTTCTTCTTCCAAACCTTTTGGTGCCACCAATAGAATGGGTTGTTGTACATCTGCGATCAAGGCTCCCACCCATGGGGCGAAGCTACCATCAAGCCCTATGAATATGGATCGTGGGATATGTCCTTTGGCAAAGTCGGCCGCATTGCGAACATCCAATACAATGGCTCCAGTTTCATTGGCTGCCGCTTCAAAGGCTTTTGGGGACAGGGCCCTGGTTCCTCTTTCAAGAATCTGGTCGATATCCTCGTATCCTTCCTTGTTCATTTTTACGTTTAAGGGGAAATATTGTGGCGGAGGCAATAATCCGTCCGTAACTTCATCGATAAATTCCTCCTTGGTCATGTCCGCACGAAGGGCATAGTTCATTTTTTTCTGATTTCCCAAGGTATCCACGGTTTCCTTCATCATGTTCTTTCCACATGCGGAACCTGCACCGTGGGCGGGATATACAATTACATCATCGGCGAGTGGCATTATTTTCTGTCTGAGACTTTCGTACAAAAATCCGGCGAGGTCCTTTTCCGTCAATACGCCCATTTTTTGGGCAAGGTCCGGTCTGCCAACATCTCCCAAGAACAGGGTGTCACCACTAAATATGGCATAATCCTTTCCATCTTTGTCCTTCAGTAGGTAGGTGGTACTTTCCATGGTATGCCCGGGAGTGTGAAGTACTTTTATGGTTACCTCTCCCAGTTTGAATTCTTGGTTGTCCTCTGCAATGATGGCTTCAAAATTGGGATTGGCATTGGGGCCGTATATGATAGGTGCCCCGGTCTCCTTGGCCAAGGTTACATGTCCGCTAACGAAATCGGCATGAAAATGAGTCTCAAAAATATACTTGATTTTTGCATCATCCAATTTCGCCCTATTGAGATACGGTTTTACCTCCCGTAGCGGGTCGATAATAGCCACCTCTCCTTTACTTTCTATATAATAAGCTCCTTGGGCAAGGCAACCTGTATAAATCTGTTCAACTTTCATCTGTTTATTTTTATTGTTTTTATTAGGTCAGATGCAATTCGCCAATAACCATTTACTCACGAAGCTTGTCTATTTTCAAAAAAGGTGTTCGTGAACCTTTGGTTTCAATAGGTATCAAGACTTGTTATGGCTCATTTCATGGGTACACAGTTTTTAATTGAAGACAAAATTACTAATTGTAATTTACTAAATAGGTAACAAAGGTTACATTTGCCGCAAACAAAAAGCCCCTATAAAAGGGGCTTTGTCATGGTTCTCAATGAATTATAACATGGTGGACGGACATACGTATTCCGACTTTGGAAGTGCCGTTTTGGCAAGGTCGGCGAAGCCTCCCTCTACATCCGCAAAATCCTGCCATCCCCGTTGTTTCAGTATGGATGCGGCAATCATACTTCTATAACCGCCCGCACAGTGTAGCACAAATGTGCTGTTCTTGGGAAATTCCGCCAAATGTTGGTTTATCTCATTTAAAGGTATGTTCACCGCACCGATCAAATGCTCCGAATCAAATTCGCTCTTTTTGCGAACATCGATTATCAAAGGTCTTTCATCTTTCATGGCTTTTTCCAGTTCCGTGGCCGAAATGCGGTTGACCATCTCAAATTCCTTACCGGATTCTTTCCAGGCCTCAAAGCCACCTTTCAGGAAGCCCACGGTGTTGTCATAGCCCACCCTGGATAAGCGCGTAATGGCCTCTTCCTCTTTTCCATCGTAGGTCACCAACAGAATTTCCTGTTTGATATCCGGAATCATTTCGCCCACCCATTGGGCAAAACTTCCTTCCAGACCAATGTTGATGCTGTTAGGGATAAAACCCTTCGCAAAATCGGCCGCATCCCTCGTGTCCAAAACCAGGGCCCCGGTTTCATTGGCCACGGCCTCAAAGGCTTGGGGCGAGTAAGGGGTTGTGGCCCTGTCCATTATATTATCCAAACTTTCGTAGCCCTTGATGTTCATCAATACGTTCTTTGGGAAATAGCCCGGTGGTGTGGTAAGTCCGGTTAGCAATTCCTTTATGAACTCCTCCTTGGTCATATCGGCTCGGAGGGCGTAGTTTACTTTTTTTTGGTTCCCTAGGGTATCCGTGGTTTCCTTGCTCATCATTTTACCACATGCGGAACCGGCTCCATGGTTGGGATACACGATTAGGCCATCGCTCAAGGGCATGATCTTGTTTCGAAGGGAATCGAACAAATGCCCCGCCAATTTTTCCTCGGTCAGTTCGGATACTACGTGCTGGGCCAAATCGGGTCTTCCCACATCGCCAATAAACAAGGTATCGCCCGTAATAATACCGTGTTCGTTTCCTTTTTCATCGATAAGTAAATAGGTGGTACTTTCCATGGTATGGCCCGGGGTATGGATAACCTTTACCTTGTAATCGCCTACTTCAAAAATTTGCCCGTCGGCGGCGGTAATGGCTTCGTAGGCAGGTTTTGCCCCCGGTCCAAATACGATCTTGGCATTGGCTTTTTTCTGAAGGTCCAAGTGACCGCTTACAAAGTCTGCATGGAAATGGGTCTCAAAGACATATTTGATTTTGGCATTGTCCTTTTTTGCCCTATCGAGATATGGTTGAACTTCCCGCAAGGGGTCAAATACGGCGGCTTCACCTTTACTTTCAATATAGTAGGCGGCATGCGCCAAACATCCTGTATAGATCTGTTCTACTTTCATAATTGCTGATATTTAATGGTTTACTTTTTAAAAGTAGGGATTCCCAAAAAAGGATACAGTGACTTTTGTTACATAAGCCGAAAAATTGTCGGGGTAGGGAAAATGCAGTAAAACTTGAAAAATGCGCGTCTAGGAAAGGGTGAAGAACTCCATGTAAAAAATGAATACGGCCATCACCAGAATAAAATATCCGAAGCCTTTCTTCAGCTTATTACCGTCGATAAAGTTGCCCATATAACTTCCTATAAAGATTCCCAAAAAGGAAAGACCTGTAAAAATGAGAAGGAAAAACCAGTTGATTTCCATGGTCAACGCATCCCCCAAAAAGAAACCCATTAAGGATTTTACCGCAATAATGATCAAGGAGGTTCCCACGGCGACCTTCATTTCTACATTGGCCAAGATAACGAGCGCTGGAATGATCAGAAAACCGCCCCCGGCCCCAATTAGGCCAGTGATACCACCAACCAACAAGCCTTCTGCCAAAATGAGGGGGTAATTGTATTTTACAACGCCAGTCACTTTCTTTGGGGCTTCCTTTTTTGTTTTTAACATGGAATATGCAGCAGGAATCATTAGGATTGCAAACAACCCGAACATACCCATGCGACGTGTAAACTGAAAATCACCTATTTCAAACAAAACATCCGGTAAAATGGGGACGAGATAGTGCCTTACCAAGGTTACCCCTATAATAGCGGGTATACCAAAAACAATCGCCGTTCGCCAGTCCACATATCCTTTTAGATGTTGTTTCCAACCGCCTACCAGGGCACTTGCCCCGACAATAAAAAGGGAGTAGGCCGTGGCCACTTTTTCATTTACGGAAAATAGGTAGGCCAGTACGGGTACGGCCAAAATGGAACCTCCACCGCCAATGAGACCTAGGGATATTCCAATGATTAACGCGCTGATGTAACCAAATATGTGTAGCACTTCCATGTAACATTTACAATTACAGGTGCGAAGCTATAGCACCTACAGAAGCCTTGCAGTAACTTTGGTTACAAAGGATTACAAATCCAAAATTTTAATGTAGTTGCGATGCAGCTCAATGGAGCCCATCTGTTCCAGTTTTTTTAGCAATCTGGAAATCACCACCCTGGAGCTATGCAGTTCGTAGGCTATTTCTTGATGGGTGTTGTTGATGATGTCCCCCTTGTTGATTCTAGCTTTTTCCTTGAGATAACTGATCAAGCGGGCATCCATTTTATCGAATGCGATACTGTCTAAGGTACTCAACAATTCGTTCAGCCTTTCGTGATAGCTGTTGAACACAAAATTTCGCCAGCTCTTGTATTTTACGGTCCATTCCTCCATTTTTTGCATGGGCACCATAATAAGCTTGCTATCGGTTTCCGTAATGGCCCTGATTTCACTTTTGGAATCTCCCATACAGCAGGCCAAGGTCATGGAGCAGGTGTCCCCTTTTTCCAAATAATACAACAGAAGCTCGTCCCCATCATTGTCCTCCCTTAGGATTTTGATGGCTCCTGAAATCAAGAGTGGCATTCCCTTGATGTAATCACCAATTTCAATGAGTTTGTATCCTTCGGGGACTTCTTTAAAGGTACCTACCTGTACGATTTCATTAATGAGATCCTTTTCAAAAATCGACCCATAACTTTCTGTAAGTTCCTGTATCATTGATGAGATTATTTAACCTTATCGGCAATTTCCTTATTATAGTTGAAGAAAAAATTTGCCCAGATCGACTTTGACACGGCCGCAATCCAGGGCATGGTCAGGACCAAAACGGTCACTATGGCCCCAAATATTCCCAAAATACTCAGGTCAAGACCCAAGAGCAACGTTAGAACATATACCGCAACGGCAACCGCTACGCCTACGGCATAGGAAACATACATACTGCCATAATAAAAACTGGGCTCTATGCTGTACTTAAGATTGCACTTAGGACAATGCTCCTTCACTTTATTGAAGTTGCTCAATTTATAGGGGTTCGCCTCTAGAAAAGCCCCTTCATGACATCTAGGACATTTTAAAAATAGAATACTATAGATTTTGGAACCTTTGCCGAACATACCGTGTATTTTACTGCAAAAATAAACTATATAAACCGTTATCTGGGTAACTTTTGTTACAGAGGTTTCGGCCGGATATTTAAAATTCGACCCCATTCTCTATGGAAAACTATGAATCTAAAACGGTTCACGCATCCCAATATCCCTATTTCCTCAAAATCTTGTCCATGGCTTTACCCTTGGCGAGTTCATCCACCAATTTATCCAGATAGCGTACTTTTTGCAACAGTTTGTCCTCAATTTCCTCCACGCGGTATCCACATATGACACCTGTGATTTTGGAAACATTGGGATTTAGTTTGGGAGCCTCGTCAAAAAAGGTCTCAAAATTTGTTTTGTTCTCAATAATATTGGCCAAGGCTTCCCTATCATAACCTGTTAGCCAGAAAATTATAGTGTCCACATCCTCTTTTGTTCTCCCTTTTTTTTCGGCCTTGGCAATATAATGGGGATATACGCCTGCGAAGGACATGGTGTAGATACGGTGTTTTCTCGGTTCGGACATAGGAAATAGTGGATATTTTTATGTTATAACTCTCTGAGCCATATGTTTCTAAAACTTATCGGTTCACTGGGGTCGCCATGTGCCTGAAGTCGGATAGGGGATGGGCCATGTTTTCTATAGCTTGGTGGGCCTATCCAAGGGGTGATTCCCTTAAGTTCGTAATTGTTCTGAACCAAAACCCCATTGTGTAATGCCGTAACACTTGCGGCCGATTTTAGTGTGCCATCCTCATTAAAACGTGGGCCTTTCCAAACGATGTCATAGGTCTGCCACTCGCCGGGTTTTCTGGCGGCATTGGCCAATGGAATGGATTGTTTGTACATAGACCCTACCTGGCCATTGACGTAGGTATCGTTATCGTAGTTGTCCAATATCTGTATTTCATACCCGTCCTCGAACAACCCGGTTTCATCAAGTCCCAGATAGGCTAGGAAAATTCCGCTATTGCCCCTGCTTTGGCCTTCGCCCGTAATATTCTCAGGGATTCGGTATTCCAAATGCAATTGGTAATCCAAGTAGCTGTCTCTCGTCGTGAGACTACCTGCTTTTTTATTGACGGTCATAATGCCGTTTTCCACCTTCCAAGTTTCGGAATTTTCAGGGTTGTCATAGGTCCACTTTTCTAAATCGGTTCCGTCAAAAAGTACAACCGCATCGGACGGTGGCTCGCCGTAGCATTTCCCGGCATCCACTTTGGGAGGAACGGGTTCATACACTTCTGTTTTTTGGGATTCCTTGTATAGTTTTTCCCAGTCTGGTTCTTGGGAGAAACTTAGTATTGAAGTTGAAAAGGCGATTATCGCAAGGGCTAATTTTATTTTCACGAATGGTACTATTTAAGGGTTATTTCACATATGTTTCCACTGTCAAAAGGTTTCAAATCTAGAATTAGATCCTACGTTGATAATCACAAGATAGCAATTCGCACTATGAAATCAAGATCGGTTCTTTCCTTTAGTAAGTATTGATTTAACTTATTTAGTTCTGGGTTACAAATTATGATTAATTCAAAAATAATCCCAAGAACTATGATTTGGATAAAAATAGAATGGAAACCTTTCTAAAAATCTGTAATTGGGAATTAAGTTTTTATCTTAGTTAGGCTTGAAATTTAAAAGTATATGGCTTTAAAAGTAGCGATTAAACATTACACCCGATACAAATACGATAGAAGGGTCAATCTGTCCCCCCACATATTTAGACTGCGACCGGCTCCGCATAGCAGAACACCCATTGAGGCGTATTCGATCAAAATAAAGCCGGAAAACCATTTTTTCAATTGGCAACAGGATCCCTTTGGAAATTATTTGGCCCGTTTGGTCTTTCCTGAAAAAACGGACGAACTTTCCATTGATGTGGAAATCATTGCCGATATGAAGACCATCAATCCCTTCGATTTTTTCGTGGAGGAATCGGTGGAGAATTTTCCTTTCACCTATAAACCCGAACTGAAAAAGGAACTGTTGCCCTATCTTGAAATTACGGAACAAGGGCCCCTGTTACAGGAATGGTTATCCAAAATAGACAAAACACCCAGACGCAGTATCGATTTTTTAACGAGTCTCAATCAAGGCCTTTACAAGTATTTGAACTATACGATCCGTATGGAACCGGGCGTCCAGACCTGCGAGGAAACCTTGGCCAGAAAATTGGGTTCCTGTAGGGATTTTGCCTGGTTATTGGTACAGACCCTTAGGCATTTGGGCCTTGCGGCCCGGTTCGTTTCGGGGTATTTGGTACAGTTGAAAGCCGATGAAAAATCCTTGGACGGTCCGTCCGGTCCCGAAGAGGATTTCACCGATCTGCACGCCTGGGCAGAGGTATATCTCCCCGGTGCTGGCTGGATAGGCTTGGATGCCACGTCCGGCCTGTTGGCGGGGGAAGGACATATCCCACTGGCCTGTACGCCATCCTTTGAAAGTGCCGCTCCGGTATATGGACTCACTGATCCCTGCGAAACCCAATTCGAGTTCGAGAATTCCGTAACCCGAATTTTTGAATCCCCCCGCGTTACTAAACCGTATACGGAAGATCAGTGGCAGGCCATTTACAATCTAGGTTTTGCCGTTGAGGAAGAATTGCAGGAAAACGATGTACGGCTCACGATGGGTGGGGAGCCCACTTTTGTATCCATAGACGACATGGAATCCGAGGAATGGAATACCGCTGCGGATGGTGCGCATAAACGTCAATTGGCCAGTTCCCTCTCGGTCAGATTATTGGAAACTTTTGGCAAAGGAGGCATGTTGCACCATGCGCAGGGAAAATGGTATCCCGGCGAAGCCCTGCCAAGATGGTTGATCGGGGTACATTGGCGAAAGGACGGCGATACCATTTGGAAGGAACCCGATTTATTGGCATCCTTCACCAAAAAATATGAGCTGCCGAATGATATTACCTCCAAATTTCTAAAAACCCTTACTACCTATTTGAAGTGTCCTGATGATTCCATTATCCCGGCTTACGAGGATGCCTTTTACTTTTTGTGGGAGGAACGGAAACTACCCGTGGATATCGACCCAAAGAAATACAACGAAAAGGATTCTGCCTTACGTAAGAAATTGGGCGAAGTGCTGGAACAGGGTGTCGGGAAAAGTGTTGGGCATGTATTGCCATTGAGTAAAAAAGGGAATCGGTGGATTACAAATCCGTGGAAATTTCGGGGAACACATCTCTTTTTAAGTCCCGGGAATTCGCCCATAGGACTGCGTTTGCCGTTGGAATCCCTGCCCAAAAATCCGGAGATACCCTCGGAACCCACGGCAGAACCGGAATTGTTCGAGGCCAAACCACATCTAAAACCGTATGCCTCAGATTTGAATGAACGGTTGAAAAGTGATGTAATAAATTCCGATAAAAAACATCCGTACGTTCGTACCGCCATTTGCGCCGAAGTACGGGAGGATAAATTGTTTTTATTCCTGCCTCCCTTGGACAGTGCCGATGATTTCTTGGATTTGGTGGCCAGTATCGAGGCAACGGCCAAGGAGCTTCAAGTGCCCGTTATTCTGGAAGGTTATGAACCTCCAAGGGACAACCGATTGGAAGTTTTAAAAGTTACCCCGGATCCGGGCGTTATTGAGGTGAACGTGCATCCTGCCAACAATTGGAAGGAACTGACCGAAAATACCCTTAAACTCTACGAGGAAGCGAAAAAATCGCGCCTAGGTACTGAAAAATTCATGTTGGACGGCAAGCACACCGGTACAGGCGGTGGAAACCACGTCACCCTTGGCGGACCCACGCCCGGCGACAGTCCGTTGTTGCGAAACCCGCAATTGTTGCGCAGCTTGCTTACCTTTTGGCAGCACCATCCCGGGCTTTCATACCTGTTTTCAGGAGCGTTTATTGGACCTACGAGTCAGGCGCCCCGTGTTGATGAGGCGCGTTTGGAGAATTTGTACGAATTGGAAATCGCCTTTTCGCAAATCCCGGAGGACAAGGAAGTTCCTTTTTGGTTGACGGACCGACTCTTTAGGCATTTGTTAACTGATATCACAGGAAATACCCACAGGGCCGAGTTCTGTATCGATAAACTATACTCGCCCGATTCTTCTTCTGGGCGGTTGGGCATTCTGGAACTTAGGGCCTTTGACATGCCGCCACACGCCCAAATGAGCCTGATGCAAATATTATTGGTACGCACCTTGGTCTCCTGGTTCTGGAAAAAACCGTATAAACATGACTTGGTACGTTGGGGCACGGAACTGCATGACAAATTCCTTTTGGAACACTATGTAAAAGAGGATATTAGGGATGTAGTGGGGCAGTTGAACGAGGCGGGATATCCCTTTAAATTGGATTGGTTCGACCCATTTTTTGAATTTAGATTTCCCCTGTATGGCATGGTTGAGATCAACGGGATGCAATTGGAGCTACGCATGGCCATTGAGCCCTGGAATGTCCTGGGCGAAGAGATGTCCGGAAGGGGAACGGCGCGGTATGTGGATTCCTCCTTGGAACGGGTACAGGTAAAATTGAAAAACTTTACGGAACAACGTTATACCTTAACGTGCAACGGAATCAAGGTGGAACTGAGCCCAACGGGAACCAAAGGGGAATATGTGGCTGGGGTACGGTTCAAGGCATGGCAACCTTGGTCAGCCTTGCATCCCACCATTGGTGTGGATACACCCTTGGTTTTTGATATTGTGGATGACTGGAACAAAAAATCGATTGGGGGCTGTACCTATTTTGTTTCGCATCCGGGAGGCCGTTCCTACGATACCTATCCGGTAAATAGTTATGAGGCGGAATCTAGAAGAATTAACCGTTTTTGGGAGTTTGGCCATACCCAAGGTGAAGTTGTACCGATGGAAGTCGTTCCTTCATCAAATTTTGCTGGTAGAATGGTACAACCTAAGTCGGCTTCTAATACATTTGCATACAAAGAGATACCTATAAATCCGGAATATCCGCATGTAACGGATTTAAGAAAGAAGTAATTAGCAGATTTTAATGTCCACAACTACGAAGGCGAGCTGGTTAAATACCTATGAAACAAAGTTTGGGAACGACGAGTTGTTCACCGCAAATAATGATGTAAAGACCTATTGGAAAAAGCTGTTCACGGGCTTTGATAAATTAGGAGAAAACGGACTTTCCGGACGCCAAAAGGATATCGATTGGTTGCTCTTGGAAAATGGGGTCACCTATAACGTATACAATGACCCGCAGGGAATGCACAGGCCATGGAACCTGAATGTAGTTCCCTTGGTCATGCACCGGAACGAATGGCAAAATGTGGAGGCCGGACTAAAGCAACGGGCGGAGTTGTTGAACCTTGCACTGAAGGATGCCTATGGGGAACGAAGATTGATCAAGGACGGCATCATACCGCACGAAATAATCTACGGTCACAGGGGGTTTTTGCGCCAGTGTGCCGGAATCGAATATACTACGGAAAAACTCCTTTCAATTTATGCGGCCGATTTGGCCCGTGGAACGGACGGTCGTCTTTGGGTGGTGAACGATAGGACCGAGGCCCCTTCCGGTATGGGCTATGCATTGGAAAACCGGTCCACCACAAGTAGGATTCTTCCGGAGATGTACTCCAAAATGAACGTGACCCGATTGTCCACCTTTTTTAAGGAGTTCCATCAGATGTTGATACATGCCGCACCTGGAAAAAAGGACAACCCAAATATTGTAATCCTTACCCCAGGATCACATAACGAAACCTATTTTGAACACGCCTACATGGCATCTTTTTTAGGGTACCCACTCGTGCAGGGTAATGATTTAGTGGTGCGCGATGGATTCCTTTGGATGAAGTCCTTACAGGGCCTCAAAAAGATTGATGTGGTATTGCGTAGGGTCGATGATGCCTTTTCGGACCCCTTGGAACTGCGGGAGGATTCGCACCTAGGGGTTGCAGGATTGTTGGATGTAGTCCGAAGAAAAAATGTATCCGTCATTAACCCTGTAGGCAGCGGGGTCATTGAAAACCCCGGTTTGATTCCCTTCATGCATGCCATTTCCAAATACTTTTTAAACGAAGATCTAATACTTCCGCAAATTGCTTCCTGGTGGTGCGGGCAGGAAAAGGAGAAGAACTACGTACTAAATAACCTCTCCAATTTGGTGGTCAAGCGCATAGACCGCACCAATAGGGAGAGCATTTATTTCGGCAAGTTTTTGAGCGATAGCGAATTGGAGTCCTTAAAAGCACAAATATTGGAGCGGCCCTATAGGTTCGTGGCCCAAGAACAAATCAATTTCTCTACGGCGCCCAATCTATCGGGAAACATCCTGGAGCCTAGAAACGTGGTGACGCGGGCTTTTTCCATTGCATCGGGCGACCACTACAGTGTCATGCCCGGCGGATTGGTACGGGTAGCACCGGACAGTAGGACCGTACGGGTTTCCAATCAAAGGGGAGGTACAAGCAAGGATTTTTGGGTGGTTGAGGACCAAGTGGTTAAGGAGGATAAAAATAAAAATTGGGAACAGAAATCGGCTATAGCCATATCCGGTCTGGACGATTTGCCAAGCCTTACGGCCGAAAACCTATATTGGGCCGGCCGTTATGTGGGTAGAACCCTCGTAAGTGCCCGATTTATAAGAACGGTAATGCGTCAGTTGGCCATGGTGCAGAACAGGGATGAAAAGCCGGAAGCCCTAAAACTACAAGTACTTTTAAAGACCGTTACCCATTTAACGGGCACCTATCCCGGCTTTGCCGAAAAAAACAAGGATGGCAATCCGGCCATGGACAGTCCCTATGAGGAAATGCTTTCTGTTATTCGGGACAAAAACAGGGTGGGTAGTTTGGCCCATACTATTGGAATGTTCAGTAATTCCTACTATTCCATTCGCAACCTGTGGTCTTCGGACATGTGGCGGGTCTTTGAGAACATCCAAAAACTATGGCAGGGCTTTTTGGAGGACGAGAATCCGTCCATTCTAAAAATTCTAAAAGTCCTGAACCAACTGATTACCCGCTTAATCGCCTTTATGGGACTTATCGAGGAAAGTATCATGGTACAGCAAGGACTTTTACTTTATTTCATAGGTCTGCAATTGGAACAAAGTATGTTGACCATATCCAAATGCCGTTCCTTGTTGGCCGTAAAATATGAATCGCAGGTAGAGTATGATTTATTGGAGTATCTGCTTACGAGTCATGAAAGTTTGAATATTTACAGATACAGTTATCGGTCACATATACAATTGGAACATGTGCTGGATTTGGTGATCTTGGACGTGGAATATGCAAGGTCCCTCACGTTCATGATCAAAAGACTTCAAAAGGATATCGCTCGGTTGCCACATTCCAGAAAGGACCAACAGCTTACCAGCTACCAGAAATATGTTTTCAGCGCATTTTCCAAGTTACGGCTATCGGAATCGAACAAATTATGCATGACAAGATCCAAGAACGATGTGGTCAGGGAGGATTTGGACAGTCTTCTCGGGGAGCTTTCCGATCTGTTATATAAAACTTCCCAATCCTTAACGAGCACCTATTTCAACCACACGGATAGACAGACGCAAATGTTCACCCAGTCATTTCCCATTTAAGCATGATCTTTAACGTTACTCATATCACCACATTTAAATACAATGCCCCGGTCAATTACTGCCATAATATCGCCACGCTGAGGCCACGAAAATCTGACGGACAGGAATTGTTGGACTATAAAATAAACATTAGCCCCAAACCTGCTGAGATCACGGAGCGATTGGATTTTTTCGGAAATTATATAACCCGATTTTCCATACAAGCGGAGCACGATACCCTCAAGGTTATGACCAAGAGCAAGATTATTAGGCACTATGGGACCATACATGATTCGTTCTTTTCCGATGCCTGTAGAAGTATTACCATGACCCAGGCGCTCAATGCCATGAACGAAAATGACCCTGCCACCATGGAGGCGAAACAGTTTGTACTGGAATCCATATTTATTAGGCGTACCGATAAAAATATTAGGGAATATGCGGAGCTTTCATTTCAAGCAAACCGGTCCGTTTTTGATGCCGCCCATGAGCTGATGCAGCGTATTTATACCGATTTCGATTTTGTGTCCGGCTTCACCAGTATCTCTACACCGGTGGAAGAGGTCATGAAAGAAAAAAAGGGGGTCTGTCAGGATTTCGCGCAAATTGCCATCGCCTGCATCCGATCAGTGGGGCTGCCTGCACGCTATGTGAGCGGGTATATTGAAACATTACCACCACCTGGTAAGGAAAAGTTAGTGGGTGCCGATGCTTCGCATGCTTGGTTCTCCATCTTCATTCCCGGTTTTGGATGGGTTGATTTTGACCCAACGAACAACCAAATCCCCAAGGACCAGCATATTGTGGTGGGTTGGGGCAGGGATTACTATGACGTACCTCCCTTAAAAGGAGTGGTCTATGGAAGCGGAAAAAGCAAGCTTAAAGTGTCCGTAGATATTGCGAGGGTATCTTAGGACAATTTCTTTTTAAAGAACTCTATCGTTCTTTTCCAGGCCAACTCAGCGGCTTCCCGGTCATATCTTGGGGTAGTGTCATTATGAAAGCCGTGATTGGCGTTTTCGTACATATAGGCTTCGTACTGCTTTCCATGTTCCTTAAGTGCTGCTTCATATACAGGCCAACCTTCATTGACCCGTTTGTCCAATTCGCCAAAATGCAGTAGCAAGGGAGCATTTATTTTATCGATATCCTCCGTAGGCTGACCTCCGTAAAAGGGTACAGCGGCACCAAGGTCCGGAACCTTAACGGCCATCATATTTGAAATCCATCCGCCAAAACAAAATCCTACGACACCCACGTTACCATTACATTCCGGATGGTTTTTGAGGTATTCGAAGGCCGCGATGAAGTCCTCCAGCATTTCGTCCCTATCCCGCTTCCGCTGCAGCTCCCTGCCATCGTCGTCATTGCCGGGATAGCCCCCTAGGGGGGTAAGGGCATCGGGGGCAACGGAAATGAATCCGGCCAGTCCGGCGCGTCTGCCCACATCTTCAATATGCGGATTCAGCCCCCTGTTTTCGTGAACGACTACGATACCGGGGAGTTGTTCTTTTGCATCAGCCGGTCTTGAAAGCAAGGCCTTGATGGAACCACCTCCTTTGGGCGAGTCGTAATGGATGTATTCCGATTTTAAATTGGGGTCATCGGCCTGTATCTGAATTTTCTTAACGTAATCCGGAGATATAAAACTCAACAAGGAGGATACCGTAATACCACCCACGGCGTAGGTGGAAAGTTTGTCAATGAACAACCTTCTGCTTACCCGGTTATGGGCGTAATCGTCATATAGGTCAAATACCTCCTGTTTGATGTCTTCTTTTCGTAGCTCTTTCATATTACTAAGTTTTTAATCGGCAGATTTATAAATGAATTCAACAATCCGGTCCGCATTGATAAAGCCTTGTCCGTGGGATTCGTCCCATTCTTTGGAAATTCCCATTTTTTGGACCTCCTCCAAAGATTTCCCAGCACTTCTGGCCGCTATGATACGTTCCCTTAAGATACTCAAAATTTCCGTATATTCCTTTAATTCGGCCTTAGAGGAAACGGAACCATGGCCGGGTATGATTTTGGTTTCTTCATCAATAAGTTCCAAGGCCATAGTGGTGTTGGATATCAACCCATCGATATCGCCCCCAGAACTTAAGTCAATGTAGGGGTAGCGTCCGCTAAAAAAATTGTCGCCCATATGGATGACATTGTCCTGTGGAAAGTAATAATAGGTGTCACCGTCCGTGTGGGCAGGATTCACATGCATGGCGTGGACGCTTCTGTCGTTTTTAAGGTATAAGGTCATTTTATCGTTAAAAGTAACTACGGGCCACGCCTCTTGGGGTCTGGGTTCATCGGCTTCAATCATCCGCTTGCGCACGTTCTCGTGGGCAATGATCATGGCTCCGGCATTGGCCAAGTTTTCGTTACCGCCCGTGTGGTCACCGTGCACATGGGTATTCAGTACGAAATTTATAGGTTTGTCCGTAATCGTTTGAACATGCGCCACGATCTTTTCGGTCAGGGGACTAAATTGGTCGTCGATGAGATAGGCGGCATCCTCACCAATGGCCAGTCCTATATTGCCTCCGGCACCAAAAAGTACGTAAACGTTTTCGGTGAGTTTTTCCGAGGTTATGGCCACATCACTAAAATCACGCTGTGCAAAGGTCAATGACATACAGATAAAAAATACGAAAAGGAAGGGTCTAATTTTTCTCATGGTTTACGTTGGATACAAATTTCAATTGGTCGACAATAATTTCTTTGAGGTTTTATAAAAAACAAACCCATTTACAAATACCGCAAAAGAAAATTTTATTGGACCGAAATGTCATTCATTCCTGGAATTATTCTTTACGATCGCTTCTAAAGTTATGATTTTAAAACGGTAATTCCTGTTGTGGGAGGTATTTTGTTCGGTTAGATGTGGCAAGGGTTTAAAAAACTGAATACTAGTCGAATAGCATACTATTTAATTATGAAACATTTAACATATTCATATTAAACCATTCGATTCCTTTGTGGTCTTACCCATCTATACAAACAACTAAATTTTAGAACATTATGAAAAACAAACTATTCCTATTAATACTTCTTTCTAGCTGGGCTGTTGGTGCCCAATCAACTTGGACCGCGGACAAGGCACACTCAAAAATTGGTTTTGCGGTTACCCACTTACTAATATCCGAGGTGGATGGCAATTTTGACGAATTCGAAATTTCCGCCACTGCAGGAGATTCGTTCATGGACCCATCCTTTGAAGTTTCTATCAATACCGCTAGTGTTGATACCGACAATGAAAGAAGGGACGGACATTTAAAAAGTGCCGACTTTTTTGACGTAGAAGCCCATCCCACAATGACTTTTAAGACAACATCCGTTGAAAAAACAGGTGATAATACCTTTATAATGATGGGAGACCTTACCATGCACGGAGTTACAAAACCAGTTACACTAGAGGGAAAGGTCAACGGTGTCATCACCGATCAACGAAGCCAAAAGCTTAAGGCCGGACTCAAATTGACCGGTACGCTAGATAGAACCGAATTTGGAGTTGGTGAAGCCAGTGCCGCAATTGGTAGTGAAATCGATTTGACCATCAACTTGGAGATGGCACAACAATAGCACCACATTTTGGAACAGAATACTAAACCCACTTTCGTGGGTTTTTTTATGTTCAAATAGTTGCACAAAAGCGACCAATGAGAATACTGGTAAAGAATCCTTCTTTTTAAATGTATATAATACACATAATATTTGTTATATCTGCCATATTAATTTTAAATAGCGCTCCAAATGGGGTATATTTGGGGCGAGAAGTTTAAAAGCAACAAGTAAAATTCAAACAACCTTTTAATACATGAACCAGGAAATTGATCAATTGGCAGCGGACAACATTAGGGCGCTGGCCGTAGCCATGGTAGAAAAGGCAAATTCCGGACATCCGGGCGGACCCATGGGCGGGGCCGATTTTATGCATATTCTGTACTCCGAATTCTTTAATTATGACCCTGCCGATATGCATTGGCCGTTCCGTGATCGCTTCTTCATGGATGCGGGTCACTTATCTACCTTGATGTATGCCCAATACTATTTGCTGGGAAACTATAAGAAAGAGGATATTGCCAATTTTAGACAGTGGGGTTCAGTGACTCCCGGCCACCCCGAAGTTGATGTGGCAAGAGGGGTTGAAAATACTTCAGGACCACTAGGTCAGGGACATACCATGGGCGTTGGTGCTGCTATTGCGGCCAAGTTTCTACAAGCCCGTTTTGGGGATTGGATGAACCATAAGGTATATGGATTTATTTCTGACGGTGGTGTTCAAGAGGAAATATCCCAGGGAGCTGGCCGTTTGGCAGGGCATTTGGGCTTGAACAATTTCATTATGTTCTACGATGCAAACGATGTTCAGCTATCTTCGAAGACTGATGAGGTAACCTCGGAAGATACCGCCAAGAAATACGAAGCATGGGGGTGGAAAGTGGTAACTATTGATGGTCATGACCATGACCAAATCAGAAAGGCCCTAGCCGATGCCAATGCGGAAACGGAGAAACCTACCTTAATAATTGGTAGGACCATTATGGGCAAAGGCTGTGTTACCGCTGATGGTGCGCCTTACGAAGGTCATACGGAACTGCATGGAAAACCTATTGGTGACACCGGGGCGGATTATGAAATGACCTTGAAAAACTTGGGTGCCGATGTTGAAAATCCGTTTGAGATTTTCAAGAACGTGGCCGAGTTCTATGAGGATGTCCTTGGAAGAAAAAGAGCCGCTGCACATGCCAAGAAAAAGGAAATCGATGCCTGGAGGTCAGAAAATATGGAGCTTTCCAGTAAATTGGATAGCTTTTTTGACGGTAAGTTACCAGAACTGGATTTTGGTTCCATAGCCCAAAATGAGGGTCAGGCTACCAGGGCTGCATCCTCGAATGTGTTGGCATATTTGGCCGAGAACGTGGAGAACATGATCGTTTCCTCTGCGGATCTGTCCAACAGCGATAAAACGGATGGTTTCCTAAAAAAGACGACCATTCTTAAAAATGGGGATTTCTCCGGGGCCTTTCTACAGGCCGGAGTAGCCGAACTTACCATGGCCGCCGTTGCCAACGGAATTGCATTACATGGAGGCGTTATACCCGTTGTGGCAACATTCTTCGTATTCTCGGATTATATGAAGCCTGCCATACGTTTGAGTGCGATTCAGGAATTACCTGTCAAGTATGTTTGGACCCACGATGCTTTTAGGGTAGGAGAAGATGGTCCAACGCACCAACCCATTGAACAGGAGGCCCAGATACGATTATTGGAAAAATTGAAGAACCACAGTCATGCGCAAAGCTTTATGGCCTTGCGTCCGGCGGATTCGCAAGAGACCAACGTTGCTTGGAAAATGGCCATGGAGAACAAAAAGACGCCCACGGGGCTTATTTTATCCAGACAGAATATCAAGGACGTTGCTGCGCAGTCCGGTAGTCGCTATGAAGCTGCTCTTGGTGCGGAAAAAGGCGGGTATTTGGTCAAGGAATCCAAGGACCCGGATGTAATTCTAATAGCCAATGGTTCCGAGGTTTCTACCTTAATGGACGCTTCCAAACTGTTGGAGGAAAAGAAAGGGCTTAAGGTGAATATAGCCTCCATACCATCCGAAGGTATTTTTAGACAACAGTCAAAGGAATACCAGGAAAAAGTGATTCCAAGTAATAAGCCCGTTTTTGGACTTACTGCCGGCTTGCCCGTAAACCTAGAAGGTTTGGCAGGGCCAAATGGCAAGGTTTTCGGGCTTGACCACTTTGGATATTCCGCTCCGGCAACAGTTTTGGACGAAAAATTTGGATTTACGGGAGATCAAGTGTATACTGAGGTGATAGATTTTTTAAACAAATAAAACAACGAACGATGAAATTTTTTATAGATACGGCAAACCTCGACGAAATTAAAGAGGCCCAGGATATGGGGGTACTGGATGGTGTTACTACCAATCCCTCCCTAATGGCCAAAGAAGGCATTACAGGAAAAGAGAACATCCTTAACCACTACCAAAAAATCTGTGATTTGGTGGACGGACATGTGAGCGCGGAAGTCATTTCCACAGATTTTGACGGAATGGTCGAAGAAGGGGAGAAGTTGGCGGCCTTGAACTCGCAGATAGTGGTGAAACTGCCCATGATCGCCGATGGTGTAAAGGCCTGTAAGTATTTTTCCGATAAGGGAATCAAAACCAATGTAACGTTGGTTTTTTCTGCCGGACAGGCATTATTGGCCGCCAAAGCAGGAGCTACCTACGTTTCGCCATTCATTGGAAGGTTGGACGATATCTCCACGGACGGACTTGGACTGATTTCGGATATCCGATTGATTTACGACAACTATGGCTTTGAAACGGAAATTCTGGCCGCATCCGTGCGTCACGTAATGCACGTTTTGGATTGTGCGAAAATCGGTGCAGATGTGATGACGGGCCCATTATCCGCTATAAAAGGACTTTTAAAGCACCCTTTAACAGATAGTGGTTTGGCCAAATTCTTGGAAGATTACAAGAAAGGAAACTAATAGTTAACACGTTTAAAATTAGGTTAATATCTTGATATTTAAACATTTTCTTTTGTAGAGGTATTTAACTTACAGCAACAAACCCCTCCATTAGGGTTTCATTGAAAATAGCATAAAAAAACACCTGGCCTGTCCAGGTGTTTTTTGTTCGATCTAATAAGGTAGTGCTATTGTCATCCCGCTGTAGAATATGTAGTTTTACGGAAGGTTAATACATTTAGGATGCAAAAATTCTTCAAAGTTTATATCCCTATAGTAATCGCACTAGTTCTTATAGGATGCAAAGAGGAGGTAAAAAAGCCTACAGAAAGTCCAAAAACTGAAAATGAACCTACCCCTATCGCCGTAACAACGGCAAGCATTCTGGTAGAAAAACCTGAAAATATTCCTACACCGGAAGGTATGGTCTGGATACCCGGCGGGGAACTGAAACAAGGGGCCGTACCCCAGGACAAGATGGCCATGCAGCACGAGAAACCTGCCATTGATGTGGTGGTGGATGGTTTTTTTATGGATGTTACAGAGGTCACCAATGCCCAATTCAATAATTTCGTCTCCGAAACGGGATACATTACGACCGCCGAAAGAGCCATAGATTGGGAGGAGTTAAAAAAACAGGTGCCGGAGGGCACGGAGAAACCCCATGACTCGGTTTTGCAGCCCGGGGCACTTACCTTTAAAAAAACGAAAACATCGGTACCCAATCTGTATGATTTTTCACAATGGTGGAATTGGACCATTGGTGCGGATTGGAAACACCCCAATGGTCCCGGTAGTTCCATTGTAGGTAAAGACGACTATCCCGTGGTTCAGATTTCCTTTGAGGATGCCATGGCCTATTGCGAATGGGCCGGTAGACGCCTACCTACCGAGGCGGAATGGGAACTGGCCGCCAGGGCCGGACAAGTCGGAACCACCTTCTTTTGGGGCGATGATATTACGGTTCTAAAGGACCGAGCCAATACGTGGGAAGGGGAATTTCCCGTTACGAATACAAAAGCCGATGGCTTTGAATTGAGGGCTCCTGTGAAGTCCTATCCCCCCAATGATTATGGGCTATATGACATGGCCGGCAATGTTTGGGAATGGACCAGTGATTGGTATAATACAAATTATTATAAGGAGGCCAAAGCTTCGGGCATGGTTCAAAGAAATCCACAAGGTGCCAAAGCCCCGTTTACTCCAAATAATCCATTGGCAAAAGAAAGGGTTATAAAAGGGGGTTCCTTTTTATGTAGCGCATCTTATTGCGCTAGCTATCGCATTTCCGCCAGGATGGGCTCCAGTATGGATTCCTCATTGGAACATACGGGATTTAGGACGGTCGCCACTGCAGCCATGCTTGAATAAGCACGGTCAGTTCCAATAATTGAGCAATTTGTCCAAGGCGAGGTTATTGTTTCTGCTTATGGGTAGTCTTTTGTCCCTTACCTGAACATGGGCATGATTATACATTTCTATTTTTTCTATATTGACGATATAGGATTTATGTATTCGTAAGAATTTGTCATGGGGCAGTTTTTCCATAAAGGCCTTCATGGACGAGAGCACGATCAATTTCCTTTCCTGGGTGACAATCTTTACATAGTCTCCCAAGGCTTCCACCCAAAGTATTTTTTTGGGAAAAAGCTGAACCTCCTTTAGGTTACTGCGCACCAGAATACAGTTTTCTTCGGTCTTATTTTCGTTTAGGAGGTTCCTATTTAGAAGGACCTTATCAATGGCTTTGTTGAATCGGCCTTTGGAAAAAGGTTTTAATAAATAATCGTCTACATCAAAATCAAAGGCCCTAATGGCATGCTTCGGATTTGCAGAGGTTACAATGGTGGATAATTCATAATTAAGATGTCCCAAAACTTCAAATCCGTTGATATCCGGTAGTTCTATGTCAAGAAACAGTAGGTTTATCGGGTTAATTTTCAAAAAATCCCTTGCCTCTTTACCGTTCCTAAAGGATTTTATTAGTTCAAGGTGGGGATTCAAATCAATATTTTTTTCCAATATCTTGAGATGGGTTTTCGAATCCTCCACTACGGCACAATGCAGTGTTTTCATAATAGCTTCAAATAGGTTTCTACCTTACATACGGGGTTTTTTCAACTAGGTTCATTTTTTTATTTTAAGGTTTCGTTCAATCCGTGTTTTCATCCTTGGGAACAATTGTAGCCTGTGAAAACTTTTGATAACTTACACGTAAGGTTTTTGTCCAAAAACCTACTTTTGTAGAACTAAATGAAAGCGTATTATTATGTCGGATGCAATAGAGCGAGTTAAAACATTGATTATAGGTTCCGGTCCTGCGGGATACACGGCCGCCATCTATGCGGCAAGGGCCGACCTAAAGCCGGTTTTGTATACAGGTATGGAGCCTGGCGGACAGCTTACCACGACCACGGAGGTGGACAACTTCCCCGGATATCCAGAAGGAATAGACGGACCTTCCATGATGGTGCAGTTACAGCAACAGGCGGAGCGTTTTGGAACCGATGTACGTATGGGGATGGTTACCAAGGCGGAATTCGGAAAAAAAGAGGGCGATATCCACAAAATTACAGTGGACAATGATAAGATGATCGAGGCGGAGACCGTAATAATCTCCACCGGGGCTTCGGCCAAATATTTAAACATTCCAAGTGAACAGAGATTACGCGGCGGAGGAGTTTCCGCCTGTGCCGTTTGTGACGGATTTTTCTATAAGGGACAGGACGTCGCTATTGTGGGTGCAGGGGATACCGCTGCAGAAGAAGCCTCATATTTGGCAAATATCTGTAACAAAGTGACCATGTTGGTGCGTAAGGACTACATGAGGGCTTCAAAGGCCATGCAGCACAGGGTGCAGAGCCTTAAGAACATCGAAATAAAATACAATACGGAAGTGGACGAGGTACTGGGAGACCAAGTGGTGGAAGGACTTAGAATGGTGAACAACCAAACCGGGGAAAAGGAGGAGATTGCCATCACCGGTCTGTTCATTGCCATTGGGCACAAGCCCAACACGGATATTTTCAAGGGTCAATTGGATATGGACGAAACGGGCTATATCATTACAAAGGGCAAATCAACCAAAACCAATGTTCCCGGGGTTTTTGCCTCCGGAGACGCCCAGGACAAGGAGTATAGACAGGCCGTTACCGCGGCGGGTACGGGATGTATGGCGGCCCTGGATGCGGAACGTTACCTGGCCACTATTGGTTCCGTAGCGGAGTCCATTGCGGATAACTATAATATTTGAGAATCATTTAAACTAAATAGAAAAGCGCCATGAATGGCGCTTTTTTGTTCCATAAAAATGCCGCTTTTCTAATCGATTCGTTTATAATTTTCGGCATAAATTCTATTGCCGTTATCGTCCAAGGTAATCTGGCTGTAATTGTTTTCGTCCAACACCAGTTCAAACTTAAAGACTTTCACGGTGTCCTGAACCTTCATCATTTCTGCGGAGGCAAACTCCAAACGCTCTTCCAACTCGTCTTCAGTATTGGTATAGGACCCATATCCAAACCATTCTACTGGATCGTCAGGTGAGTAGCGAGTCCACATTACTTTGCCTTTACTGTAGATTTTTACTTGCCGATATCCATTTACGTTTTGTAAGGTGTCCGAAACACCTTGTTCATCATAATTATATCGGTTGATTAGCTCCCAAGTCCCTTCCAGGGAATTTGGTGTTTGCAGTTTTGTGGAGGCAATACTGGTAAGGGTAACCAATATAAACATCAAAAAAACCGACCCAATTAATTTTTTCATGGCCAAATTATTTAATGATTATTAATACCATAAAAGATACAAATAATATTAATAATTTAACAAAATTTATATATAATAATTACAAAATATTCATTAACGTTTTATCTGGATTCTACTGTTTAAATGAATTTAAGGTATTTACAAGCAACTCGATATCTGAAGAGCGGTGCGAGGCAGAAAGCACAATACGGCTCATATTGTCTGAAGCATCATCGGGATAATTGAAGTTGGTAACCACCATCTTTTGCATTTCAAGGAATTCCACCAACTTCGGATTTAGAAAGGTAAATGTTGGGTGTCCATCCATGTACCTAAAATGCTTCAGCGATTCCAACTTCTCCAAAAATCGGGCTAGATTTTCCTGCAGTATTGTTCGTCTTTCATAATAGATGGGCGTTGCTTCCAAAAAGGTGGCCACTGCGGCAGGACTTGCCGGACTTGCCCCGCCATAAAACGAACTGTTTTCCATTTGTAGCAAGTCTTCCTTGTTTCCAAAAATAGCGCCCGCTTGTATCCCAAACCCCTTTCCCAAGGAGCAACATACAAATAGTTTTTTAGGGTTCAAGGCCTCCAAAGAACGATAGACACCGCTCCCGTTATTTCCAATAATACCAATGCCATGGGAATCGTCCGCCACGATGACTATATCTTTTAAGGGAAGTATTTTCAAACTTTCAAAATTGGGAAAACCACCACCTGAAAAATCAATGGCGTCCATGAAAAGTACCGGTGTTTTGGCGTTGGGTTCATTCAGGTAATTTCGCAGCGCTATGTTCAAGCTGGCATAGGTTACATAGTTCTTGACCTTGTTCCTGAAAAGGGCGGAATGTGTGTTGGGGGCAAAAAAGGGCTTGTAGGATTTCTTGTGGATATAATCCGATAAAAACTGTCCCGCCAAATAACCGGATGATTGTGTTATACAGGCTTCACTGCCCACCAAATCGGCCAAATAGTCCTCTGCTAACTCAAATACGGAAAACCGTACGTTGGATTTTCTGGAAGCACTATAATTGGTACCGTATTTCCGGATATTTTTGATAAATAGCTCCTGAAAGGGTTCGTAGTCTTGGAGCCCCAAATAGGAGGTCCCGCCAAAGTACAGGTATTTTTCATCCGCTACCGTAATCTGTCTTCCTGGAAATGAATCGATGTACAAGGCCATGAGGCTTATAATAGGGTTATACCGCTACCGGCCAATTCCGGAAAAATGACCTTTCCGTTCTCCTGTATCTCCACGCCCTTGGCAATATCTTCCTTTAAAAGCATTGCTCCGTCCATATCCACGTAATCCAATTGTGGTAATAACTGTGCAATGGCCGAAATACCAACGGAAGATTCCGTCATACATCCTACCATGACTTTTAGTCCCAATTCTTTACCCTTTTTAATCATGCGCAGGGCAGGAGTGAGACCTCCACACTTAGTGAGCTTAATGTTGATTCCATTAAAATGTAAGGCACATTTTTCCACATCGGTTTCCACAATGCAACTTTCATCGGCAATAACGGGTAGGACACTATGATGTGCTACTTTTTCCATACCCTCCCAATCATTGGCCTTTAAGGGCTGTTCCAGAAATTCCACGCCAAGTTCCTTCAGCACCAGGGCATTTGCTATGGTTTCCTTGGCCGTCCAAGCACAATTGGCGTCTATCCTAAAAACGGCATCGGTATGTTTTCGTAGCTCCCGTACGATGGCGACATCGTCCTGTGTTCCCAACTTGATTTTATAGATGGGCCAGGGCATTTCCTTCATTTTGGCCACCATCTCCTCCACGGGCGCTATACCAATGGTGTAATTGGTAATCGGGTAACGGTCGTATTGTGTCCCCCAAAGTTCGTATAAAGGCTTGCCCTTTAATTTTCCATAAAGGTCATGGGCTGCCAAATCCATGGCACAAAGTGCAAAATTTGAAAGGCCCCTTGCCCTCAGGAATCCATGGAAGGCCTCTGGATTTTGGAAATCATACTCCGCCACCTCTTTTCGAACGGCCTTTATTTCCGCCATCATGCTCTCTATGGTAATTTTATAGTACGGATTGCTCGTGGCCTCCCCAAACCCTGTATGTCCGTTTAAGCTAAGAGACACAATCAAGGTATCCTGAAAATCATGGGATTCCCTAGAAATGCTGAAGGTGTGCCTCAGGGCAAGGATGTGTTTTTGAAGCTGTATCTGCATGGGTCAAATCTTTACACGAAGATGCAAAAGACCAATCAGGTTTCCAAGACCAAATTGGGAGAAATACAAAGAAAAACCCACTGATTTTTCAGTGGGTCCGTTGGTTGATTGATTGATTAAAGATATTTTCTAATACTTATGTACACTTCCGGAAACCGATTTGTTTTTTTTCACCGTTGGGTCGCCTTTATAGGATATATTGCCACCACTACTGGCATCCGCCGTAAGAAGGTCGGACACGTTCACGCTGATGTTGGAACCGCTGCTGGCTTCGGCACGGCATTCTTCAGAAACGAGGTCCTTCGCCTTAATATTCGCACCGCTGCTGCCGTCTACATAAACTTCCTTGGCGTTTCCTGTAATTTCAATATTGGCGCCACTGCTTGCATCTATGTCCATGTGATTGGCGTTCACCTCTATATTCAAAATGGAACCGCTACTGGAATCCACATTGATATGGTCTCCATTAATTAGGTTTTGGGACGTTAGCTGGGCCCCGCTGGAGCTTTCCAAGGAAGTGATCTCCGGTAGGGAAACAAATACTTTTTTGGTAGCCCTTCCAATGTTCTCAATAGCGTGGATTTTTAATTTTCCGTTGCGAATATCCGTTCCGATGAGGTCGATGATATTTTCGTCACCTTCTACTGAAATGCTAAAGTCCGATGCCTGGGTAACATAGACCTGTATACCTTCCGAAGCATGGACCTCATTGAAATCCTCCGTTACTTCCCTGGATTCTTCCACTACTACGCCGTTCCCAGCCTTGCCAGACCCAAAGTCCCCAAAGTTTATGTCGAAGCCACAGGAGCTAAGAAATAATGCAAGTACGAATGCGATGGTTACTCTAACTAGTGTTGTCATGATTGTTGTTTTTTAGGTTGTTGCTTTTTTGATTGATGTAAAATTGATGTTTTGTATTCTTTTTAGTAAATGATTGTTACCGATCTGTCGTTTTCTCTTTCTGAACTGTAATCTTTGAAATTAATTCTTGGAAATGGTCTTTCGCATCGTAGTATCACCGTCCTGCGCCTGTATCTCTATCTTGCTTTCGTTTGCATCGATGTTGATATCCACTTTTTCTTCGTCGTTGTCCTTCGCATTGATACGAACCCCGTTTTCATCGATTTTCATTTTAAACGATTCCCCATCGGTATCATTGATGTTGATATCGATGCCATCTTCATTGATACGCACCCTGTTGTTGGAGTCTTCGTCAAATTCCATATCGGCGGGGCAATCAAGGCAACTTAGTTCGTTATCGTTTTCCATTTGCCATGTATAGCCGTCCAAGTCGTTCGTATCTCGATCGGTATCGGCACGCATGACCCAACTGCGACCTTCCCCGCGATTATAGGTAAGAACGGTTCCCACGGGAACAAAAAGATTTACCCGTACTTCTTGGTCATTGAACTTACTGTCTCCCGGTATTTGCAGGTAGTTGTCCAAAACTAGGCTATTGCCGGACACGCTGTAATCATAATCGATGGCTTCCGCAGTTTCCTTGGCCTTTGCAAATGAGGGGCCGTTGGCTTCCCGCCGCACCTCGATCCTAAAAATGGTATCGGTAGATTTACGAATCCTGAACCGAACGTTTTCGGATACCAAAATCCGCTCTCCATTGTCATCGTGGGTGATAATCATATTTCCCATATGCATTTTACGGTCCCGGTCATAGTCGAACGTGGCCAGGCGTATGTCCAAGGTGTCCAGGGTATTTTCAAAATAGATTTCCCGTTCTGAGGTATCGCTACCGGAATAGGCATGCGATGCCGCTTCCCTAACACCAAAGATTATCAATACGATGATGGAGATCAACCAAAGACCCAAGAGACTGAATTTGGCAATGTTCCCGATGGATTTCAGGTTTTTGACCAAAATCTTCAACCCTAAATATAGCAGGAAAAAGAACGGGATTCCAATGGCGAAAAAGGCCAATAGGGATACCAACCAGATGGGCATATTGCTGGAGTTGACCACATTGTAGAAGTCGATGCCCGGTACGTTCACCATGTCCATTACCCCCAAGGAAATCAATCCTACGAACAGCCCTATCAAGGTAGAAGCCCCTATGATGATCAACAAGATTCCTATGAATTTTCCAAAAATCTTGAATAGGAACATAATAATGTCCCCAAGGGTATCAAAGAATGTTTTGCCTCCTTTTTTGACGGTATTGCCCACTTTTTCGTAGTCAACACTTTTTACACGATCCGCAACGTCCTCAAAACCCTCCTTTACTTTACGCTCAATATTGCTTATGTTCACGGCTTCACCACGCATATCCAGTTTTTGGGCCGTGGTGGTCGCTTCTGGTATCAATATCCATAGAAGTCCATAGAGTAGGATAAAGCCTCCGCCGGAACCTATGGTCAAAAAGACCCAAAGGATTCGTATCCATAACGGATCTATTCCCAAGTAATGGGCCAGACCCGAGGATACCCCAGCTACATATTTTTGTTCGGTATCACGGTACAGCTTTTTTACACGTGGGGCCGGACCCGTAGTTTTGGACTTTGGTTCGTCCTCAAAAATGTCCTCGTCCACCACATAATCTTCGGGCTGACCCATAATGGCGATTACCTCGTCCACCTGCTTTTGGGTGATTACCTGTCTTTCGTTCTCCAATTTTTCGTAGAAAAGTTCTGCGATCCTGGCCTCTATATCGGCCAAAATTTCATCGCTTCCCGGCGTATTGGCAAAGGAGCGTTTTACACTCTCCAAATACCTACGCATTTTGTTGTACGCATCCTCATCTATATGGAAGAGCGTATTCGCTAGATTTATATTTACTGTCTTGTTCATTGTTAGCTGTTTTTTGTGTTGGTTACCAAATTGGTGGCTTTTCTCAATTCATCCCAGGTGGTGTCCAGTTCCTTTAGGAAAAGTTTACCGGTCTCCGTTAGGGTATAGTATTTTCTTGGTGGTCCGGATGTGGATTCTTCCCAACGATAGTTTAGTAGCCCGGCATTTTTTAACCTTGTCAATAGCGGGTAAATGGTACCTTCCACCACCAGCATTTTGGCATCTTTTAGCGTATCCAGGATTTCCGAGGCGTACTTGTCTTGTCCGTTTAAAATGGACAGGATGCAGTACTCCAAGACTCCCTTACGCATCTGCGCTTTTGTATTTTCTACATTCATATTGTCTTTTTCTTTTTTATGCGGCCACTTTCCAAGTGGAGATTGCTCTGTCCGCGTTGTTGTGGTCTGCATGGGTTAACGGTTCGTTTTTTTCCCGATAGCTATCGGGAGATGAATAAACATCCTTGATTGATTTTTGATTCATTTTTGATTGATTTATAAACTCCTATGGGTGTGATGAGTACCCTGATTATTTTAATGTAAACTTATTACTCTGTGCATTAGCCAATGGTCGTCCGTATTTTTCCAAATGGCTATAAACTTCGATGGTTTTGATTCTGCGTCCGGTTCTTCTTTATTAAAAAAAGTGTGCATTCCTATCTGAACTGCCCCAAAATCGTTTATGGCATGGACCTCTACACTATCCTCGACCAGGGTTCTGGTTATCTTCCCACAAATATTGTTTTCAATACTTTTTAAAATTGCTTTTTTGTCCGTTGCCAAACCGCCTTTATCATGATAGAATTCCAAGTCTTCGTCGAAAATGGCCGTCTGTGTTTCCATATCACATGTATTATAAGCGGTGAAGTAGGTGTTGTCCAATTCCAGAATGGTTCTGTACAGTTCAGAATCCTTTGAAACCTGCCCAAATGCCATGCTTGTAAAAAAAGCAACGATGCTATATATGATTATTTTCAAAAGGTTCATTATTTTATGAATTTAATAGTTATGGGATACTGAAAAGTTTGTCCCTCATTGGTTCTGATGGTTGCCAATATGGTATAGACAATATTCACTACGAATAATGCGCCCTGTAATAGTCCTGTAATTCCAACAGGTACTAACCAAGTACCAAACCTAAAATCGTCACTATCCAAGTGAAAGTTAAGATTGTTCCATTTGTTCAAATGCCCGAAACCAAAAAAATCGAAATCGAAGATGTTTGGAAAAAAGCCTATGAAAAAGGGAATACTAATAATTCCCAAAACAATGGAATAGAGTAGGAGGCTAATCTGAAAATTCAAGGCCTGTTTTCCATTATGGTCCACAAAGTCATATTCCTTTTTGTTGGCTGTCCATAATATCAATGGCACAATAAAATTCCCAAAAGGGATAAAGAATTTGGAAAACGTACTCGCATGTATCAATGCGGAGAGGTTTCTTTCGTGTTTTGATAGTGATTCGGTCATGGTTCGTTCTTTAATTTGATGCTATTTTATGTTACTAGGTTTTATAAGAATATATTGATTGCATAATAACTTACAATGCAAATATATATTTAAAAGATGGTACTATGCAACACATAGTACTTAAAATTAACTTTTTATTAACATTTTAGGATATTGATTTTTATCGATATTTTTAGAAAATAAACAGAACAACAATGGCCGTAAACATCCGTAAATTCAATACGTTCACCTTTTTTAAGTTACCTTCTGCCTGGTGGTGTGGCGTACGTTTAAAATATTTGGACCAGCAGAAGGCCGTAGTGACGGTTACGCATAGATGGTTCAATCAAAATCCCTTTAATTCCATGTTTTGGGCAGTGCAGGGTATGGCCGCAGAACTCTCCACAGGGGCCATGATGATCGATCAGATTAATGCTACGGGCAAAAAAATTTCCATGCTAGTGGCCAACAACAACGCCAATTTCTCCAAAAAGGCCACTGGAAAAATCACATTTACATGTGAGGATGGGATACTCATCAAAGAAGCTTTGGAGAAAACGATCGCTACGGGAGAAGGACAAACGGTCTGGATGAAATCGGTTGGTGTGAATACCGATGGGGTAGTGGTGAGTACTTTTAATTTTGAGTGGACGGTAAAGTTGAAGCAATAGAATTAAAGCTTCTTGCTTTATAATCCATGTCGTTAGTTGAAAAATTTCCACAAAACTATTTTAATAATGTTCTGATAGAATTCAATATAGAATCTTCTGTAACAAATTTTTCAAATTAACAACCAATAACTATCAAGAAAAAACAAAGATTCCCGACTTCACGGGAATGAAAAAAATTACAAACTATGAACGCACACGAAATAGATTACGAGATTTTTGGAGAAGAAATGCAATACGTAGAAATAGAGCTGGATCCCCAAGAGGCCGTAGTGGCCGAGGCCGGTAGCTTTATGATGATGGACACCGATATTAAGATGAATACCATTTTTGGGGACGGTAGCAACCAGGATAATAGCGTATTGGGTAAAATATTTTCGGCAGGTAAGCGCATGCTAACGGGTGAAAGCCTTTTTATGACCGCCTTCCTAAATATAGGTCAAGGTAAGAAGAAGGTGAGCTTTGCCTCTCCCTATCCAGGTAAAATTGTGCCCATTGACTTATCTGAACTGGGCGGCAGGTTCATTTGTCAAAAAGATGCCTTTTTATGTGCGGCCAAAGGGGTCTCTGTCGGAATTGAATTCTCAAAACGATTGGGCCGTGGGCTCTTTGGGGGTGAAGGTTTCATTATGCAAAAATTGGAGGGCGACGGTATGACCTTCGTACATGCAGGGGGGACCTTGGCCAAAAAGACCTTGGGTCCCGGTGAGGTTTTAAAAGTCGATACAGGCTGCATAGTTGGCTTTACGAAGGATGTGGACTATGATATTGAATTTATCGGTGGGATACGAAATACCATTTTTGGCGGGGAAGGACTCTTTTTTGCTACCCTTAGGGGTCCGGGTACCGTATACATCCAATCCTTACCTTTCAGCCGACTGGCAGGTCGGGTATTGGCAGCAATCCCGCGAGGTGGCAAGGACAAGGGCGAAGGTAGTATCCTTGGTTCCTTAGGGGATTTGTTGGATGGGGATAACCGATTCTAAAATCAAATACAAGCTCAAGAGTCAAGTTCAAGTTTTTTTAGTTCAGAGTTCAGAGTGCAGAGTAGTTTGTTTAGGCAGTTGGCAGTTGGCAGTTGGCAGTAAACAATTATCAATTATCAATTAGCAATAAATAGATATAAATTCAAGAATAGCAATCAGCGTATAGCGCACAGCGTAAGGCCAAAATACCAACAACCAACAACGAAACAAGTGGATTTCAAAAACTTAATTACTTTTCTCCAAGAACTCAACAAAAATAACAGTAAGGAATGGATGGATGCCAATAGAAAGTGGTATCACCAAGTTCGGAATGAATTCGTTGGATGGCTTGATGAACTGAACGATAATCTTCTACGGCAGTATGATGATTATTATGATACGCCAGGTAAAAAGGGAATCAACCGTATCAATAATAATTTACTATATCATCCAAACCGACCCATTTATAAGGACCATTTTGGTGCCGGTTTGGATAAAAGGCCCAATACGGGCGATTTTTATATCGAAATTGGGATGGAGGAATCCATGTTCGCCGGAGGGTTATGGCGACCGGACCCCAAGAGATTGGCTAGCATTAGGGATGCCATCGACTATAATGGAGAAGAATTGGTCGACATTTTGGAAAAGCCTTCTTTTAAAAATGCCTTTGGAGGTTTGATAGAAGACGTAAAACTCACAAGGCCTCCCAAAGGTTTTTCTGAGGACCATCCCCATATCGATTTAATCAAACACAAGACCTTTGCCGTGATGGCAAAATTTGATAATACCTTGCTGTTTCAAGATAATTTTAACGAAAAGGTTTTCGGTGTCTATAAGGAAATGCTTCCCTTTCGAACATATCTTAACAAGGCCATTACCGTTTAAATGCTATTCGTTGGAGGCCGGAATTAATCTTGCACTTAAATCCGGCGTTTCTATATCCGCATCCAATGGAAACATGGGACGTTTGATATTTTTATACCCCAATCGTTCTAAATCCTGGTCCACGCCACCAGGTGTCAAGGCCATAATCCAATCACCCCGCATATCATATAGTTCAGGAACCAGATAACCTATCTTTACTACGATAATGTCGGTCTCCATAGGGTTTAGGCCCAAATTGGTGAAATCACTTTTATGATGATAGGGTTTTCTTTTTTTAGTAACAATCACATGTACGCTTCCTACCTTGACCACAACTTCCACTTCAGCATCCCGGTCTCCCTCTTTTATTGATTCGATTGTTCCGGTGATTTCCAGGGGTGGGGCAAATCGGTCATCCACTTCTGCTCCGGCGGTTGCACTTATTTTACCGCCAACGCCTACTTCCAGAGCTTTTTCCACCAATTGTGGCCCAGGAATAGAGGCATATATAAGGGAAGGAGCATTTTCGGATTTAAACTCTGGCCGATTTAAAATCTGTTGTAAGGTCCATGTTACGTCGCCTGCGCCACCGGCCGTGGGATTATCGCCCATGTCACTGATCATGAAAGGTTTTTTATCACTCTTAAGCGCCAACGCCAAACTTTCTTCCAGCGTACCCACAGGGGCTACAAATTCAAACTCGTTCCGAACTTCCCAAAAGGCATTTGCCAATTTTTCAGCTCCTTGGGTCACCCTTTCTTTATCATCACCTGTGACCATAACCACCGCATGGTTTCGTGGTTCATCTGCCCAGGCATATCCGATCCAGATAGCGGCATCTATGACGCCCTCTTGGTCGGCGACCTCAGGAACTTTAGCATATAGACTTTTGCCAGGTTCAATGCGGGTGCTTGTTTTTTCACCAGGCAGCAAAATAGGAACGGGAATCCAAGCTTTATAGGCGGGTTTTCCTTTACCGTTTTCCAATCGTTCTAACAACAGGCGAACCGAACGTTCCTTGGACTCTAGGGCATCTTCATGAGGTGCCATTCTATAGCAAGTGATAAGGTCACTCTGTTTGGCCAAAGTTTCCGAAACGTTACCGTGTAAATCCATGGAGGTTGAAATTAAAACTTCAGGGCCAACTACCTCTCGGATACGTGTAATTAAGTCACCCTCGGCATCCTCCATGCCAACAACGCTCATGGCGCCATGAATATCGAACCAAACACCGTCATAAGGCATGCCTTCCTTTAACATTTTCAAGGTTTTTTCTACCATGGATTCATAGGCTTCACGCGTCACAATGCCTCCTGGGAGGGATTTTCCCAAGAGGGTAGGAACCCATTCCGCCCGCTTTCGAATATCGGTTTCAGCATCAAAAAAATGATATCTGCCAAAAATGGAATCCCCTATTTTGGCATGAAAGGCGGCTTCTCCCGTTTGGGCCGGGGAAAAGGTGCTGGATTCAATGCCAATACCGGCAATAGCGATTTTTGGCAGCTCCTTTTGTACTGTTGTCTTTTCGGATTGGTTTTTGCACCCTATAAAGCTAAAAAGGGAAAGGACAAATAAGAGGACAATTTTTTTCATATGGGAATCTTAAGTTTCATTAAAAATACCACTTATTTTCTTTTTTGCCGTTTTATTGTCATATTCCTGATTAATCCTATCTTTATTGGGTTAACTAATATTTTTTATGGCCAATTTTAATATAGACGCAAAAAAGGACATGACCTATGATGCCATTGTTGTGGGATCAGGAATCAGTGGAGGATGGGCAGCAAAGGAACTTTGTGAAAAGGGACTAAAAACCTTGGTATTGGAAAGAGGACCTATCGTTGAACATGTGGTGGATTACAAAACCATGCATTGGGATCCGTGGGACATGGAACTACGGGGTGGACTTACGCCCGAAGAGAAAAAGAAACATTACAAAAACATCCGCTCCGGATGGGTCGGCAAGGATACGGAACACTTTTGGGCCGATGATGAAGCCAATCCTTACACGGAAGAGAAGCCGTTTTTATGGTTGAGGGGTCACCAAATGGGAGGTAAATCCCTTCTTTGGGGTAAACAGACGTATCGTTGGAGCGATTTGGACTTTGAGGCCAATGCAAAAGATGGTCACGGTGTAGACTGGCCTATACGATATAAGGATATTGAACCTTGGTACACGTATGTGGAGAAATTTGCGGGAATTAGTGGGGAAGCCTTAGGATTACCACAATTACCCGATAGTCATTTTCTTCCTCCCATGGAACTGAACTGTGTGGAAAAACATGTTAAGGAACGAATAGAAAAGAATTTTGAAGGTAGAAACATGATTATTGGTAGGGTTGCCCATTTGACCCAGCCCCATAATGGAAGGGGACAGTGCCAAAACCGAAACCGATGTAGTAGGGGATGTCCTTATGGAGCCTACTTCAGTAGTAATGCGGTTACCTTGCCAGCGGCGAATGCCACGGGGAATTTGACCATTAGGCCTTACTCTATTGTACAAGAGGTAATTTATGATGACGCCAAAGGAAAGGCTACAGGCGTTCGGGTCATTGACGCAGAAACGAGTGAAGTCATTGAATTCAACTCCAAGATTATCTTCGTAAACGCCTCGGCCTTGAGTACCGCCCATATTTTGATGAATTCGAAATCCAAGCGTTTTGAGAACGGTTTGGGCAATGATAGCGGAGAATTGGGTCATAACTTAATGGATCATACTTACAGGGTTGGTGCCATAGGTAAGGTTGAAGGTTTTGAGGATAAATACTACAAGGGAAGAAGGCCAAATGGTATCTATATCCCTAGATATGTAAATATTGATGAAAAATCTTTATCGGATAAGTTTGTACGTGGTTTCGGCTTCCAAGGTAGTGGTTACCGTGGAGGCAATCCGGCGAATATAGAATCCTTTGGGGCCGACTTTAAGGACAGTATATTGAAGCCGGGCGGTTGGGAATTCTTCATTACCGGTTTTGCGGAATGTCTACCGTATCATGACAACAAAATCAGTCTTAATAAAGATGTGTTGGATAAATGGGGGCAACCTACCTTGACCATAGATGCCGAATTTAAGGAGAACGAAAAGGCCTTGAACAAGCAGATTCAGGAGGACGCAGTTGAAATGTTGGAAACAGCCGGACTCAAAGATGTAATGGGATTTGATAAGGAACACCCGCCAGGATATGGAGTACATGAAATGGGAACTGCAAGAATGGGTAGGGACCCAAAAACGTCCGTACTTAATGGATTTAATCAGGTACATGCGGCCAAAAACGTCTTTGTAACGGATGGCGCGTGCATGACTTCCTCGTCTTGTGTGAATCCATCATTGACCTATATGGCCCTGACAGCAAGAGCGGCCGATCATGCAGTATCCGAATTGAAAAAATTTAATATCTAAAATCATGGATAGAAGAAAAGCACTTAAGAAAGCGGGCCTATTGACAGGTGCAACAATTGCCATGCCCTCCCTTTTTTCCATTTTGCAATCTTGTAAAACAGAGACCCGGTTGGATTGGCAGCCCGAGTTTTTTACCGAGGAGGAGGCTAAGACCATTTCGGCTTTAATAGACACTATTTTACCTACGACCGATACACTCGGCGGTTTGGATGTAAAGGCCGATATGTTCATAGACAATGTTGTTGCCCAAACGTATGATGCCGAAGGACAACAAAATATGCGCAATGCGATTGCCGAGTTTAATGCTTCCGCTAAGGAAAAATATGGAGCTATTTTTCCGGAACTAAGTGATGCCGACAAAACGGCCGTACTGAAAGAGGCAGAAGCGAGCTCTCCAAAATTCAATCCCGGTGTTTGGGGAACTACGGTAGGGGACCAGCAACCTGTAGGTTTTTATAGATCAATGAAATCCATGGCTATTTGGGCTTATTTTACATCCGAGGAAATAGGAGAAAATGTATTGAGCTATGACCCCATTCCTGGAACTTATGAGCCTTGTAAACCACTTTCCGAAGTAGGTAATCGTTGGAGTCTGTAATAGGAAACTTGTACCGGTTGTTTTGTAATTTGTAGAAATATATCCTGTTCAACTAAAGGTATCAATACTCGTTTTCTCTAAAAATATCCACCTCACTTATTAGGGTTTTGACCTGGAAGTGGGGTGTTTTTTTCGGACTTGATTAAGTAATTTGGTTTTTGAAACTTGGTTTTTGGAATTTCTGAATATCGAAATCTCACAGTGCTTTAATCTTTTTCTTCAAAACTACCGGTTTTCATCTTTATTTTTTCCATTTAATCGGGCTCACATCATCGTGGTTTAGGATCCTCAGGTTATTTCTGTCTATGCGCATGATAAGCTTGCACTCAGGATCCGGGCAGACGACACGGGCATCGGTTTCCATCCAGTCGGCCGGATGGTTTTTTCGCTGTTTGGTGGGTAATAGGGGTAGGGTGGATTGTAGGGCATACAAACAGAAATCGGATTTATCCGGCATGGAGAGTTTTCCACCTTTTAGGTGAAATTTATCGCCGACTTTCATATTACACGTGCAGTTACCGCTAATGCTCTCAACGACCACGGTTAAATCATAGAGTTCAAACTGATCATCCCTAAGTTTTGTATCTTTTTTCATTGTTATCTTTTCTTTCGTTAAACTTTCCCCAGCCAAAAATTAAGGTTATTACAGTCATGATCAAAAGACCCCATGACATGAAATTAAACAAACCTACTTCCAAGGGACTCACTTGTGGAATATCATATTCTTGGCCCGTTTTCGTCATGTTCGCCATTAATATTACAGGAATGAAATAAGGGATTATAAAGGGGAATATACAGGCAATCAAACTCAAGAGATTGGCGCGTCGTATTTTAGATACTCCCAATCGTTCGCCCGTTTTTTTTGTAAAGTCGGCCACCATTAAAATAGCGACAATGCTGTGGGTAGTCAATAACACGGCCATACTCATGACCGTAACGATCCAACCTTCGGCATGCTTTTCGGTTTTTGCTTGGGCAGTGGCAAAATCTACCAAACGGTCCATAAGTCCGCTGGCCTTTAACGTTGCTACCAGACCCATTAAGAGTATGGTAAAAAAACTGAGTCCAACGGCCCTGTTGATTCCATCGATAATAAAACTTTTGGTGGTGAAATTTTCGATATCCAGGGCAATGACCTTATCGAATGGTAAAAGTCCAAATACTAGACTCAAAACTGTTCCGAAAAGTAACCCAAATAAGAGTCCGTGCAAAAGGTGTTTTCCTTTCAGGAAAAGATAGATGATGAATGCGGGCACCAATAACATAGGGAGTCCTTTTGGATTGCCCAACCCACCTATATCAGCAATACTTGATGTACCTACGTTGTTGTAGGCCATCACACCATAGGAGACCAAAGCAAACAATGCTGCAGGAAAAACATATTTGAATCGGCTTTTTATGGTAGGGCCAATTTTAGCATCTTGACCTAGGGCGCTGGCAATGGTCGTGTCCGAAATTGGAGCAATAAAATCCCCAAAGGTCGCTCCGCCCAAAATCGCTCCGGCCAAGGTGGGCAAATGTGCTCCTAAAACACCGCCAGTTGGGTAGAGCAGGGGGCTGCAAATCAATATGGTTGCAAAACTCGAACCCGTAGATAAAGAAACAATGCAACAAATGAGGAAGGTAGCGATAATAAACCCTGGACCCGAAAGTTTTACCTGATCGGAAAGCCATATAAGCGCCTCAACAAAACCTGTAAGCGTCATAAGGACACCTATGATGGAGGCCAACATCCAAGCGGTGATCATAATCATCACTATTTTTTGGGACATTCCTGAAATGACCACTTGGGAAAACGCGGTTTTGTCCTTACAAAGCAAAAGACCTAAGCCTAAGGCCAGTATTAAAACGGGCCAAAATCCACGTTCGTCCGGAGCTCCCGAAAGTGCAATTGTTATCACACCGGAAACAAAGACGAAAAAGGGCAACAAGACCCCTAAGGTGCCACCATAGAATTCAATTTTTGGAAGGGCTTCCTGTGTTTCGTCCAGCTTCAAACCTAGTCCTCGTTTAGGTTGTACTTCATGATGGAACCGTGCTTGCCGGTCTTGTCGCGCTCCAATTCATAAAAGGGTCCGTTGGGGCCTTTGCTTCGGGAAACAATAGCTTCTATTTTTACAAGGTCATGTTGGGTTAAGGTAAAACTGTCCAATTTCTTGAGACTCTCTAGATGATTCCGGTTTCGGGCACCTACGATGATTCCACCTACCATCGGCTTTTGTAGGATATATTTACATGCGACTTCGGCGATTCCAACCGCATATTGGTCGGAAATACCTTTAAGTGTCCGCAAGGCTTCCTGAAAGAGTTCATATCCGCCAAACTCGTCAATGATCAATCGGTATTTGGTCAAGGAACGATTTTCATAGGGTGGAACAGGGTCCGGTGCATTCAGATATCGGTCGCTCAGAAACCCACCGGCCACGGTGCCGTAGCAGAGGTAGGGAATATGGTGTTTTTGGGCAAGGGCGGTCATGTTCTTTTCCACCCGATGGTCCAATACGGAATATTGCACCTGATTCGATGCGATGGATACACCCGCATCAAGCATTTCCTGAATGCGTTGGGTATCAAAATTGGTAACCCCCAGATATCGTATTTTTCCGCTTTTCTGTAATTCCGATAGGTGCACCGCGGTTTCCAGATACTTGGGAAATTGGTAATCCCACCACGCAAATTGTACCAGGTCCAATCGCTCGACACCTAGGCGCTTGAGCGAACGATCGATTATGCGGATTGTATCCTCTTTTTTGAGCGTTGCCAAGGCTTTGTAATCCGGCACATATTTGGTGTGTATCTGAAGGGGCGACAACTCTCCCGAGCGGAATTCAGCTTCGTATTTTTTTCGGAATTTGCCAATAAGCTCTTCCACACCGGTATAAATATCGGCACAATCAAACGTGGTGATGCCCGCTTTCACGAAGTGTCGCATATCGGCCAAGGCCTGCTCCTCGGAGATAGTGCCATGACCACCAGCCAAGTGCCACCCACCTTTGATTACCCTTGAAATCGTATATCCGGGTTGTAATGCTATTCGTTCCATTGCTTAGTTTGGGCTCGTTTTTTCAAATATATCATAGAATTCGTCGATGGGTATGGGACCTGATTTCAAAATGGTATCCATAAAAAATTTCAAATTGAACTTGTCTCCAAGGCGTTCTTTCTCCGTTTTTAGTAGTTGGGTGAATTGGGCCCCTCCCAAATAATAGGAGGTAAGCTGCAAGGGACTGTTGATGATCCGCCCCCAAAGACTTTTGGCGAACTGTGGGGCCAGCAGGGAAGTTTCCGTGGAGAATTTTAAAACCTGCTCCTGGTTCCATCCGTTACAGTGAACCTGCACGGAGGTGTAGGCCCTATTTGCATTTTCCAAACGTTTTCGCAGATGCGCCAAAAAAGTGAGCTTATTTTCAGCCTCCCAGCCGGCGTCCAAGAGGACTTTTTCCGTAAATGTCGCCCAACCCTCCATAAAAATCCCGTAAGGAAAGAGCAATCGAACGGGGTGTGGGGTTTCCCGACTGATTTTTAATTGCATGTAATGCCCTGGAAAAAGCTCATGGATGACGATCATACGGTTAAAGGGCTTGTTGAAGGAAGCCCAAAAATCGACCTGTTCCTGTTGGGGCAGGGTATCCGGAATAGAAGGCAAATTGAGCGTGGTCATGGGGTTGGGGTCGAACGGGGGCGCACTAGCCACCCAACCAATGCGGGCTGCGGGACCTGCACTTTCAGGCGCTGTTTGAATGCGTAGGGTCTGATTTTTAGGTAAGGTGGCAATTTCATTTGCTGCGATGAAATCAACGGCCCTATCGGCCAGCTCTTGCCAAAATTCCAGATAATCCGCACTGTTCAAAGGAGCGTCCTTCTCCATATCGGCAAAGGCCAAACCAATAATCTCCAAATCGGTTTTAGGAAGGTTTTTTGTGGGATAGGTCTCAATAAGGTACTGTGTGGACACTTGGGCGATGAGTTTACGTACCGATTCAATTTCGTCAAGGGCCATTTGGGCCAATTCGGTCGAAGTCAGTTCACTGTCCGTATATAATTTTAACCTTCGGTCGTATTCCTGTTTTCCCAATATGGAAGTATCGGGCAGCGACGTATCCTTCAAGCTTTCTAAGGCAAGTGTTTTTAAGGATTCGATACTCTTTATCGCGTTCGTCATTTCGGGACAATGTTGGGCGATTTGATCCCGACCCAAATTTTCATACTTGTCTTGCGATAGATAGGTAAGCGCATCGGATAAATTTTCCAGACCGCTCCCCAAATCGGTTTTTGAAACGTTTTTCAGGTTTTTTTGTGCAGCCGACGCCAATTTTTCAATGGCTATAAGCCGATGGCAAATAAGATCCACTTTTTCGTTGTCCAGAAGATAATCGGCCTTTGCCACCGATGGGACGGCATTCAAAATGTGCTTCGCATACAAGTTGAGGAAATGGTTGTGGCTGGCTAGGTTTTTCCAGGTATCGATTTCCGATTGGGCCTGAACACGCAACAACCTGCCGTCTACAGGGTCTATCTGGGCATTGGATTCTGCCAGCAGGGATAGAAAGTTTTCGTTGAAGCCAATCCATTGTTTTATATTTTCTTGGGATAGGTCCTCATATTGGAATACAGAGGGCCGAAAACCCGATTCCAGTGCTTGGGAGGGATAAAAGGCCTTCCAAGCAGCTAGGTAGCGTTCCCCCAAATCTTGCGCCGAGACGGAGAAAGTGAACAGGAAAAATATGAGCCAATGGCCGAATTGGGTCCTCATAGCATAAAAAACAGGTTTGGTCTAGTTGAGAAAGATAGCAATTTATGCGAATTATGTTCGTTAAATTTAGCACATGGAAAACAGCAGAATAAAAAATATTCAACACGAAATTCTTTCCGATAACTGGTACACCCTTAACAAATACATTTTTGAATATCAGAAGTTCGATGGTAGCTGGGAGGTTCAAAAACGGGAATCCTATGACTGTGGCGATGGTGCCGCAGTGCTTCTCTACAATACCCAAAAAAGGACCGTGGTGCTTACCCGCCAATTTAGGATGCCCACCTATGTAAATGGGAATACGAACGGAATGATGGTGGAGGTCTGTGCGGGTTTGCTGGACGGACTTAGCCCTAAGGAATGCATTTTAAAGGAGACCCTTGAGGAAACGGGCTATCAACTTACCGAAGTGACGCAGGTATTGGTCACCTATATGTGTCCGGGTTCCGTGACCCAGAAACTCTATTTATTCGTTGGTGCCTACGAAGACGCCATGAAAATTGAAGAGGGTGGCGGTGCCGAACATGAGACCGAAAATATTGAAGTTCTTGAAATTCCTTTCGAAAAGGCTTTGCAAATGATGACAACAGGTGAAATTCGCGATGCGAAGACCGTGATGCTGTTGCAGTATGCGCAGCTAAATAAGTTGATAGGGGTATAAGGAGTTAGCGATTAGGAGTTTAAAGTTAAAAGTTCATAGTTTATAGTCTTTAGTTTCAAGTTTCAAGTTGCAGGTTGGAATTGAAAAAAAGAAAAATGAAAAGTGTTTTTTTGCTAATTGCTAATTGCTAATTGCTAATTGCTAATTGCTAATTGCTAATTGCCAAAAGCCACCACCTAATACCCCTCCCGTAGTGCCTCAAAAATAGTTTGCATTCGCTCTTTCACTTCGGATGGGGAGTGCCTAAAGTGATTGTTCATAAAACTAAAAATCAACAAATGGCCTTTTTTGGTTCTGAGATACCCGCTCAAACAGTAGTTATTGCCCAAGCTTCCCGATTTTGCAAAGATGTACGGCGCTTCCTCTCCGCCATACCAAGAATTCAACGTACCCGAAACACCGCCCGCTGGAAAAATACTGAAAAGACGTTCTTCGGGAACTTCTTGATACAACTCGTTTAACACATACACCATGGATTTGGGCGTAAACAGGTTGTATCGTGATAATCCCGAGCCGTCCACCCAACGGGGTTGCTGCGGGAGATCCTTCAATTGGTTTTTTAAGATATGGTTTCGGGCATTTTCCGAGTTCAGGGTATCCGTCAATACGCCAGAGGCCATGATGAGCAACTGTTCGGCAATGAAGTTATCGCTTTCATGCATCAATCTAACATAAAGGGAATCCATCTCGATGCCGTAGAGGGTTTTCTTTTCGCCCTTGGGCATTTCATTGATTAAGGTTATCGGCATAGCAAACAAACCTTCCAAAACACTTTTTATGGTATTTGCGTCGGTTATAAAAGGGATTTCAAGGGAATCCCTTTCGGCGGAATCAAAATAAAAGAGGTTCCTTTTCTCTTCTCGGTTCCATGAATGTTGGATTTGCAACACACTGTCCTTAAAATAGGCAGGAGTTACTTTATAATCCGGAGTATCATGGATCATCACCGTATTTCCAAAAATGGGTAGAGCACTTCGCTCCGGGGAATAATACCAAGCAAAATCGTCCCAAGACCATCCCGGACCCATCCTCATATCCTGAAAGTTGGAGTAGTGGTATGCCAGATTTATGCTGTTTTTTAAAAACGAATAGGCTGTACTGTCCTTTAGGTAATGGTGCAGCAAGGAGGGATCGCCCGTTCCTTCAAAAAATAGAGTGTCGTTTTTTTGAAGATACCTAAGTGCAGGTGCCTGTTTTGGCAATGTTTTTAGGGCCGTGTACAAGGTGAAGATTTTGGTGTTACTGGCCGGCGTAAAATATTTGTCGCTGTTATAACTATATAGGGTATCCTTTGCAATTGGGTCAAGGACTAATAACCCGGTAAATTGGTTATCAAAAAAAGGGGAATTCAAGGTTGTACCAATCGATTTTTCCGTTCTTTTTTTAACGCTGGCGCAACCAAATACAAGGGCTGAGAGCAACAATAGCAGGGATATTTTTCGCATATAACTATTATGTATTTTATTGTTATCCAATATTTTAGGATATAGTTTTTACTTTTTGTATTTTCCTAAAATTAATTTCCAAAGGCGGTTTAACATTTTTTAATCGATTTTAACTTTTTGAATGCAATTTTATATTCGCTTTGGGGTTTAAATTTACACAACAACTAATTTAAAAACGTGTTTAGATGAAAAGAACAATGTTGGAGTACAGTAAGACGGTACTCCAGAAGGTTAGTTTTGATGCCAAATTGTTTTACAAGGAGCTTAAAAAAGCCCTTGAGAGATTGCTACCCGAGGAGGTGGCCGAATTAAAGGTCTGGTTGGAGTCTTTCGTTGATGACAAACCGGAACTTAGACCAAGTTTAATGTATCTTAATAAATAATCGAAAAGCCACTGAAAAGTGGCTTTTTTTTTGAACCAAGTGGATAAACTAGGTTTACTAACCACCACTTTGAATTTGATTACTTGTTTAGGGGGCTTATGATTTTTACGTCCTGAAAAGCAATGGCCCCGCGAACCACTCCAGAAATAACATCTCGCAGGGCTTCCGTAATTTGTATTTTCAGTTCGCTTTTATGATAAATTAGGCTTACTTCCCGTGCCGGGGATGGTTCCTTAAAGTACTTTAGGTTCTCTTTTTTATCTGTTTCCAATTCCAAGGTATTTAGGAAGGGCAGAAGGGTCATGCCAAGGCCTTCGTTGGAAAGGTTGATCAAGGTCTCAAAACTTCCGCTCTGTAATTGAAAGTGGTCACCGCCCAATTTTTTTGGGGCTTTACAAAGATTTAAAACGCCTTCCCGGAAACAATGGCCGTCCTGCAATAATAATATATCGGATACATCCAGGTCTTCTACTTCCAAGGTCGAATAATTACCCAACCTGTGATTTTTAGGGACATAGCCCACAAAGGGTTCATAGTATAGCGGTCTCTCTATGATAGTGTCCACCTCCAAGGGCGTGGCGGCAATTGCAGCGTCCAAATGGCCGTCCTGGAGATTTTCGATCAGGGTTTCGGTATTCTGCTCCTTGATGATGAGGTTCACCTTTGGGTATTTGTTGATGAAGGTTTTTAGGAACATGGGCAACAAGGTGGGCATAATGGTAGGGATGATGCCCACGGTGTAATCACCGCCAATATATCCCTTTTCTTGGTCGACAATATCCTTGATCCTGTTTGCTTCGTTGACGATATTCTTTGCCTGGGCCACAATTTTTTGTCCGACTTCTGTCACCGATATCGGTTTTTTTCCGCGGTCAAATATTTGTACATCCAGCTCATCCTCAAGCTTTTGTATCTGCATACTTAAAGTAGGCTGTGTAACGAAGCTTTTCTCCGCGGCCAAGGTGAAGTTTTGATATTCGGCGACTGCCAATACGTATCTTAATTGGGTAATTGTCATGCTAACGATTTTAATGATAAAGGTATTAAAACTATCAATAATATTTATGACTATCGTCATTTTTATTCAATATCTTTATACTTAGTATTGCAATCGATAACTTAATATATAAATAAACAGATATGAAATTAAATAGTATAGGCTTAGAAACCGACAAATCCGAAGAGATTAGTAAGGATTTAAATTTGCTTTTGGCCAATTTTCAAAGGTATTATCAAAACTTACGTGGAATACATTGGAATATTAAGGGCAAAAGATTTTTTGACTTGCACTTAAAGTTTGAAGAGTTATACACCGACGCAAACGCTAAAGTAGATATGCTGGCAGAGCGTATATTAACCTTGGGCGGTGTTCCTATGCATACTTTCGAGGACTACATTGATATGGCCTCGGTACCTGTAGGCAAGAATATTACCAAGGATGATGAAGCAATTCGTTTGATTGTCAATTCATTAAAGGAATTGCTGACCATAGAAAGAAGTATTTTAAAATCATCGGGCGATGCTGTTGATGAAGGAACCAATTCTATGATGAGTGATTTCATAACGGAACAGGAAAAAACGGTTTGGATGATGAAGGCTTGGCTGGCAGAAGATATTTAATGGATATAAAGCCTACGAAATGGTCAGTTACTAAGTTCCCGAACTTTATAACTGACCATTTTTTTTATGAGCCTCAAAGGAAGTTCTTCTTCAAAGGGAAACTGTACGGAACCTTTCCCTTTTTTATAACCGGCCAGTTCCTCTTCAAATGCGGCATGTGCGGAAGGCATGGCATAAAACCCAAAATGCTTTTTCTGGGCCGCGAAGTATACCAAAGGGTTCCCGTTCAGTTTGTACGCCGGCATTCCATAACTTATTCCTTCAACGGCCTCTGGAGCGGTTTCTTTGACCAATTTCCGCAGTATACGTAATTGCTCCTGTATTTTTATAGGGAAATGGGCAACATAGCCCTCAAAATTGGAAGCCTTTATCATGGTTGGCATAGGAAGGTGTATCTAGGTTATCCATTTAAAATTAGGAAATTCTTTCTATAAAAAAAGACCTCCAAATGGAAGTCTTTTTGTTTTTTGATAGGCACCTCTCAAGGGGTCCATACCCAGAGGTAGTTTACTGATGTTTTATTTAGAAGCGAATCCTAAATTCCAAATCGGAATCGGCTACCTCAAATTTGGAACTTTCAAAATTAGGCGGACCATAGGTCATTTCCCCTGTTGTGGCGTAACTCTCATTTGGCATACCGGTTGGTTCAAAATCCATACGTTGGTTGCCGTTGGCATCGTGCATCAACATAAGTGCAAAGGAACCGGGTTCAACATCCGTAAAGGTAAGGGTCACCTCACCTGTACGGGCATCCACGCTTTGATTTTGGATGCCGGCCCCTTTCATAAAGGTATCGGCGGTGTGCAGGGAACCAATGACCTGTCCTTCGCTTGACAGTACGTTTTCAATGGTTACGGTAATGTTTACGCCCTTTTTTTCTTGGGCATATCCGGGCATTACGCTTGTCAGTACCAATCCTAAAATAAATCCTAATTTTTTCATGTTTTCGGTTTTTAAAGTTATTCGATGCCTCAAAATTGCGTTATATCCAAACCACAAAAAAAACGCACCTACCCAATTGTTGAATTTTTGGAGTGAGTTGTTGACCTGTTTTTTTGGAACAGTTCAGGTAGGAAATTCCACACTTCGGTCAAGCCAAGTTTGACAACTTTTTCCATTTGGGGAGTTTTGTGCCGTAATCAATCGGAATAAAAACATCATGAGAATTTTATATCAGTTTATATGCATACTAATTACCTCAGGGACCTTTGCACAAACCGTAGTATCTGGAGTGGTGCTGGATGCAAAGAACAGTCCAATAGAAGGCGCAAATGTTTATTTGGAAGGAACCTATGACGGTGCCTCTACCGATGCCCAAGGTAGTTTCAGTTTTGAAACCACCGAAACGGGCACACAGCACTTACTGGTTTCCATGCTTTCCTATGAAACATATTCCCAAGCGGGAGACGTTTCCTATTTGAAGGACCTTAAGATAACCTTGTACGAAGCTTTGAACGAACTTACAGGGGTTACCCTAACTGCCGGGAGTTTCAAGGCGGGCGACAATTCAAAGGCTTCGGTATTAAAACCTTTGGATATCGTTACCACGGCAGGGGCTGCAGGCGATTTTGTGGCCGCCCTACAAACGCTTCCAGGAACCAGTACCGTAAACGAGGACGGTAGGTTGTTCGTACGGGGAGGTGCCGCCGGGGAAACCCAAGTCTTCATTGATGGCCTACGGGTTTTTCAGCCTTTCAATGCCACTGCGAACAATATTCCTACACGGGGTAGATTTTCCCCCTTTTTGTTCAAGGGGATTACCTTTAGTACCGGTGGATATTCCGCGGAATACGGTCAGGCACTTTCCAGTGTACTTTTGTTGAACACTACGGATATCCCGGATCAGGAAAAGACGGATATTTCCCTTATGTCCGTTGGTGGTGGACTGGGCCATACTGAAATTTGGGGCCAGGAATCCCTGAGCATCAATGCCAATTACATCAATTTGGCCCCGTATCAGGTCTTGGTACCTTCCGATCAGGATATGCGATGGAACAAACCTTTTGAATCCATTTCTGGGGAAGCGGTGTTTCGTAGTCTGGGGGACAAAAGTATGTTCAAGCTGTATACGGGTTTCAATCATTCCAATTTGGACATTGCGCAGGCCGATATCAATTTTGAGGAATTTGTGCCTTTTAGTCTGAAAAACAACAATTTGTACCTGAACGCTTCCTACAAACATTTTTTCGATAAGGAATGGACGCTTACCACGGGCGCAAGTATCTCCAATGATACCAACGATATCAATGTGCTGAACAATGCGATTGACTCCAAGGAAACCGCCGTACACCTCAAGGCCAAAATGGGAAAGAGCTTTACGAACCGACTCCAATTGAATTTTGGTACGGAATATTTTGTGCAAGACTTTGATGAAAGTTTCGGCAGTGCTGGAGTAGACCCCTTTAAATATGGTTTTGACGACGGATTATGGGCCGGTTTTGCGGAAACGGATGTCTACTTCAGCAATCGGTTTGCCATGAAATTGGGCGGACGCATGGAGCACAGTGCGCTATTGGACCAGACCACACTCTCACCCCGATTTTCATTGGCCTATAAAAGTGGCGAAAAGGGACAATTTTCGTTGGCTTATGGGGACTTCTATCAAAACCCATGGTCTGAGTACCTGAAGTTTGACCAGAACCTAGAGGCCGAAAAAACGTCGCACTACATCCTAAATTATCAATACTTGGATAACGGGAAAACCTTCAGGGCGGAGGGGTATTATAAGAATTATGACGGATTGGTGAAGTTCAATACGGATATGCCCGGGTTCAATTCCGTATTCAATAATAACGGAGGCGGCTATGCAACGGGGCTGGACCTTTTCTGGCGGGACAATAAAAGTATCGAAAACTTGGACTACTGGATTTCCTATTCCTTTTTGGACACCGAAAGGGATTACCGAAATTTCAGGGAAAGGGCCACTCCCAATTTTGCACCTAAACATAGTTTCTCGCTGGTTACCAAATATTGGGTGGAGGATTTGACTTCCCAGGTAGGGTTTTCGTACAATTATGGTTCCGGAAGACCGTACAACGACCCCAACAAAACCGGATACCTAAGTGAAAAAACCAAACCCTTTAAAAATTTGAGCATCAATTGGGCCTATTTACTGTCCCAACAGAAAATCCTATACTTTTCAATCAGCAATGTGGCAGGATTCAACAATGTAAATGGATATCAATATGCGGATTCACCCAATGATCTGGGGGTTTTTGAAAGACGTACCATCCGTCCAAATGCGGATACCTTCTTTTTTGTCGGTTTCTTTTGGACCATCAGCCAGGATAACAATAGCAATCAGTTGAACAACCTCTAAAGAACATATCTGGAAAAATAGTAATCAAAACTATATTTTCCGGCGCCAAAGCCCAAAAAGAAAAGTCCGAAACAAAAGAAACTGAATACGGGGAGAATATCCCAACTGCCGTCCCATGCCCTAAAAAGGATGGTTATCAGCATCATACAAATGATAAAAAAGGCGGTGATTCTGGTATTTGCACCCATAATCAACAAAATACCTCCCATGGCTGTTGTAAAACCTGCAGACCAAGCAAAGGTTTTTGGCATAAGACTAAAGGGAATACCAAAATTCGATACTTTTTCCACAAACCAGGGCGCCACCTGTAAAAGCTCTAAACCTTCATCTGCCCATGGGGTGCCAAGTAGTTCCTTGGAGAAAATAAAGGTTAATAAACAGCCCATTATGACCCTAGGAAGTAATAACAATATATTGGGAAGTATTCCCTGCACTTCGTAAGGTTTTAAAATTTTCTTGAAAAATTGTCGTACACGGACCATCTGTCAGTGTTTGATTAATAAAAGTTAGCTTAAGTTTAATTTAACAAAATTTTAGGAATTGTAAAACGAAATTTGAACAATATGCATCCACGATTTTAGCATATAGATCAACGAACTCCCTTTATTTTTTTCAACTTTACAAAAATTAAAGCACAAACAATGACGGCACTAAAAGCATACGCAGCTTCTTCAAAGGAGGCGGATTTAAAACCTTTTGAAATAAATAGGCGGAATATCACCCCTGATGATATCAAAATCGATATTCTATATTGTGGGGTTTGCCATAGCGATTTACATCAGGTACGCAACGACTGGAAAAATTCCCAATATCCCGTGGTTCCTGGGCATGAAATCATTGGAAAAGTCGTGGAAGTAGGAGAGAACGTTTCCAATTTTAAGAAAGGCGATTTGGTGGGCGTGGGCTGTATGGTAGACTCCTGCAAAACGTGTAGCTCATGTAAGGATGATTTGGAACAATTTTGTGAGAATGGCGCCACCATGACCTACAATAGTAAGGATAAACATCTTGGTGGACATACTTTTGGGGGGTATTCGGAAAGCATTGTGGTCGATAAGGATTTTGTATTGCGAATTCCTGAAAATTTGGATGCCAAAGCGGCCGCTCCGCTACTTTGCGCGGGAATTACTACCTATTCCCCGTTGGCCCATTGGGGGGTAAAGAAGGATGATAAGGTGGGCGTGATCGGTTTAGGAGGTTTGGGCCATATGGATATCAAGTTCGCCCATGCCATGGGTGCCCATACGGTCATGATCACCACCTCTCCAGACAAGAGTAGTGATGCCAAAAAATTGGGGGCGGATGAAGTTCTCATTTCAAAAAACGAAGACGAAATGAAAAAACACGCAGGCAGCTTCGACTTTCTTTTGAACACCATTCCCGTTGGGCATGACATGAACCCTTATTTGAACCTGTTGAAGCGCGATGCCAGTATGGTCATCGTTGGGGCTGTGGAACCTTTGGATCCTTTGCATGGCGGTGGATTGATCATGGGAAGAAAAAGTATTGCAGGTTCATTGATAGGCGGTATAAAGGAAACACAGGAAATGCTCGACTTCTGTGGCGAACATAACGTGGTGAGCGATATTGAAATGATCAATATCCAGGATATCAATGAAGCGTACGACCGTTTGCAAAAATCGGATGTGAAATATCGATTCGTTATCGATATGAAATCGCTTAAGGAAAGCTGATTCAGGAACGAAGCATTCAGAAATAAAAAAGACGGTCCGTGACCGTCTTCTTTATTTTATCCCATGCAAACTGAAGGTGTTTAGTTACCTCCTTCTACTATCGGCTCCGCTTCCAATAGAAAATCCTGAACCGTGCTGTTGGCAGCATTAACTTCTGCGGATAAGGTATCGCTCTGAACATAAGTCTCCAAACCTGCAGTGATTCTGTAACTACCGGCCGGAATTCCCATGATCATATAATTTCCATCTATATCGGAAAAGGTCGTCAAGGTATCGGTTTCATTGAATATCTCAACCAATGCGCCTTCCAGTCCCAAAGGAGCTTCTTCCACAAGTGTTGAAACGTTTCCTGTAAGGGTTCCTGCCGTAGACATATTTGATGCTTTGATCACTGGTTTGAAGTTAAACCCGTTAATACCTCCGGCTATTTTTGTGTTTCCTTTGGCAACAAAGGATTTACTTACATCAAAATCCAATAGTAGATCTGCCGATAGACCACCCACTACGGTTAGTCCCGGATTGATAAAGACTTTAATACCCGTCTGCGCTCCACTTGGCACTTTGAGGTCATATTCGGTTCCATCCGTAAGAACCACGTTTATACCTTTTACATAGACCCTAACCAAATCGTAGGTGCCTGCAGGTACTTCTAAATCGGCTAGGCTGGCCGTAGTTCCGTTCACTAGGTCCAATAGGTTTAGTGGGATTTCCTCCTCCATGAGAACTACGAACGGGGCGTCCATTTCTTCCGCATCTTCATCCACCGCTTCATCGTCTTCCGTAATAATTTCCTCTTCTTTTAATCTTGCATCGATTTTGAATACGGTTACATTGGCTTCGGTAACTTGATCAAAAGGGAATGGGGCGTCGACCATTTGAACCCGTAACCTCCCGGTTTCATTAAGGTTTGGGGAGTCATCGGAACAACTGGCAGCTAAAAATAGGGTATACGCGAGTAGGGTGAAAATAAGATTTGTTTTCATTTTAAAATGTTTAATGGTTTCCTCAAGACTTTTTGAAAACCGGTTATTTTAAAAAGTTGGGCAGTACAAAGGTGTAAAAAACTAAACACCTGAAGATTAATAGTACCATAAATTCGATGAACTACATGCGAAGTGAACCAAGAAAATCAGGGTTTTTGGTGGGAGGGATACTTGCCAAACCACTTGGCGATCACATTTTCCGCAGGTTTAAAACGGGGCGAGAAATCAAGGTCGGTTTTTGCACTTTCCGCAGTGGTCCTATTTTGCCATTCCCAGATATAAATGCCCGCAAACCAAGGTTTGTCCCAATTCTTTTTGAACATGGCCTCATAGGCCAGTTGCTGGGTCCGGTCCGATTTCTTCATGGTATACTTATTAAAATAGGAACCCCATTCCCATGGTTTTATGGTAGCATCGGGGGTGCTTTTATAGCCCACTTCCGTAAAAAGGACGGGTTTGCTGTATTTTTTGTGAACGGCCTCCAAAGCGGCCAAATGTTTGTCCCAGCCTTTTTCGATGCTCTCCAAAGTGGGGTGTTCCTCTTTGGTAAGTGGGAAATAGGCCTGTATGCCAATATAGTCCAGTTGGTCCCAAAAATCGATATGCTCATATTCGTCGTGCCAGTTGGCGGCATAGGTGAGTTTGCCATCGTACAGGGTACGGATTTCCGAAATGAGTGATCTCCATTTTTCGGGTTGTTTTTTGATGGAAGTTTTTAGTTCCGTTCCCACACAAAATAGTTCCGTGTTCGTTTCTTGGGCTATTTTGGCATACTTGAGCATGTTTTTTCGGTAACTTTCAAACCATTGGTCCCAAGCCTCTTCATCCTTCAATTGGATGTTGGCCCGCCAACCTTCGTTCATCCATAAATGGGGTTTTAAGTGCACGTGGAGTCCTTTATTGTGCAGGTCGTTGATGGCCCTTACGATGCTGGAATCCCTTCGGTCATAGGTTTCCATAGATTCAGGGACTTCCATTTGGGTTGTCTTCTCGTTTTCCTGATGTAAAAAGGGAACGACGGCCACCCACTCCACGTTTGCTTTTATCAGATTCGCTATGGCTTCCGTATTGTTGTCCGACCAACCAAAGACACTCGCGCCCCTGTGCTTTTTGTCAATTTCATAATAATGATTTGCCTTCCCCGATGTGTTCATGGCGCTATGGTCCCATTGAAAATCATGTCCCTCATTGGCATTGATGAAGACCACTGTTTTAAAACCAACGACCAGAAAAACGATGGGCAGTAAAAATCGGAATGAAAATTGGCGCCAAGCGGTACGACTACCTTTTTTTCTGCCCACATTTACAAAATGGGCAAGTACTAAATAAAGCAAGCAACAAAGTAGAAAAAGGATGTGGAAACCTATGAGGATGAACTTGCGGGAGGCCAGTTCAAAGAAAAAGGAGATATATTCAGAAAGGCTTTCATTTCTTCGGGAAAACCGGACCAGGAAATATACAAACGTTGCTACCCATAGAAATAGGTAGAGCAAAACCAAATGTATACCGCGCTTTTGCATTGTTACGTCTTTTTTTCCATTTCAACCGCAATTGCCCTGGCACCCGCATCACGATCCTTCAACTCCGATATGATCTTGGAATGGTCGTGTTCCCTACCTTGTGACAATTTATAAGTTGCCTGGATGTCAGTAATCAAAATTTTAAATCCGACTACACCGCGTATCTGTGCCAGGGTCTTTGGGGACATATCGTGCAACGAAATGGGATGCTTGGAATCCTTTTCATATTTGTCCACCAATCGATGCATGGAGGCCAACACTTCATCTTCCGATAACATACGGATTCGACCGTATACATGCACGGCGATATAGTTCCAAGTTGGTACTTCTTCATCGGCATACCAAGAGGAGGACACGTAGGAATGGGGACCGTTAAAGATGCAAAGCACTTCATCAGTCTCCGTAAAATGTCGCCACTGAGGGTTGGCCTTAGCTATATGGGTCACCAGTGCCTCGTTTCCATCGGCATCGGTATCCAATTCCATGGGTATATGGGTGGCCCAAGGTTTTCCATCGACCTGATTTACCAAAATTCCAAAGCTGTTCGCTTTTATAAATTCCTTTACGCTAGCAAGGTCCTCGTTTTTATAGTGTTTGGGCGTATACATACCATAAAAGTAGCAAAACATTGATTCAGGTAACAATCTAAGTGAACGCGTTAAGCAAATTTATTTTTAAAGGGTACTTTACTTCAAACTTAAAATAGAACTAAGATGCCATTTATAACGAACAAAAAAGGAAAGGAAATTGTTGACATATTTTATGAGGACTACGGGGAAGGACAACCGGTTATTTTAATTCACGGTTGGCCTTTGAGCCGAAAGTCGTGGGAGCAACAGGTTTGGAAAATCGTTGAAGAAGGATACCGTTGTATATCCTATGACCGCAGGGGTTTTGGAATTTCCTCCGCACCTTGGGGCGATTACGACTATTCCGCCCTGGCCAGTGACCTGCATACAATTATTGAGAAAATGAAACTGACGGATGCCATTATTGTAGGTTTTTCCATGGGCGGGGGCGAAGTGGTGCGTTATTTGACGGATTATGGAAGCGATAAGATTGCCAAGGCCGCCCTGATCAGTTCCATCATTCCATTGGTAAAAAAGAAGGACGACAATCCGGCCGGGGTGCCCGAAAATGTCTTGGACAATATCAAGGATGCTTTGCAGAAAGATCGAGTTGGATTCTTGAAGACCTTTCACAAAGGATTTTACAATTATGACGATAATAAGAACAAGGTCAGCGAGGGACAATTGGAATATGACTTTATCGTGGCCTCGCATGCCTCGCCTAGAGGTACCATACAGGCTGCCTTGGCATGGATGCACACCGATTTTAGATCGGAACTCAAGAATGTGGACGTACCTACATTGATCGTACACGGTGATGCCGATAGTACAGTACCTATTGAAACTTCGGCGGAGCAGGCTGCCAAGGGTATAGCTGATAATACGTATGAAATTATCAAAGGTGCGCCCCATGGATTGAACATCACCCATGCGAAGGAGCTGAACGAAATTTTGATTTCTTTCCTTAAAAAATAAGTGGGATACCTAAGAAGCGAAAAGGGCCTTTTTAAGAGGCTCTTTTTTATTAAAATTATAATTAATTCATAAACAATAGTTTAAATATCTTTGATTGGTAAATCAATTCAAATGTCCGAACTTGAAATCCTTAATAAACAAACGGAAACGGCCTATGATTGGACCCATAAATTAATGGATTCCGTTCCTGCCGAGAAATGGGAAATCATCCCCGAAGCTTTAGGCTCAAATCTTAGCTGGCAGATAGGTCATCTGGTCGTGAGTATCTACTACCATTCCATCATGACCACGGTGGGGCATTTACCGGAACTTTTGGAAAAATTGGACCTACGATCGTATACCAAATTATGTGGCTACGATACGTTTGCAAAAGAAATGAAGGGAACCTGGACCCCAGCTGCCCTTTGGTCCGATTTACAACGGATGCAAAACACATCCTTGGAGGTCATCAACTCGTTGTCAGAATCCAACCTGTGGCAACCCGTGGAACCTACCAAAGTACCGCATCCCGTGGTTAAAACCAAGTTTGAGGCCATCGATTGGAACATAAAACATACCATGTGGCATTGCGGGCAAATGGCAACTATCAAGCGATTGGTGGATGCACCTTATGACTTTGGACTACAAAGGAGGAATTGAACATTCGCAGTGCCGCCGGATCTTAGCTTTCGTATTTCTAAATTTTTGTATTTATAACAATAATTTTACGTTTTTAGATAGTGTTTTTAAGAACTAAGTTGTAAAAGGTTAAACTTGTTGTCCCATGAAGAAAATATACGTGTTGTTCTTGGCATCCCTTTTAATGTCCACCCAATGTGAGTCTGACGATGAACCTGTTTTACGTACTGAGTTTTATATTCAAAACGATTCAAGTACTGAATTGATATGGATATCAGAAACTGCCGGTGAAGTAGTTATTAAAGAGGGTACAAAACAATTTATAGGTTCTGTAGTGGATTGGGTCGTATTTGTGAAACCGTCCAGCGGTATTGCTTTTGATAAGGTAATTCTCTACCGAAAGGCAGAAAATGGCGACTTAATTAAAACCTATGAACAACAGCCCATAGTGGATGATGTATGGCGTTTTAATGCACTCTCAGAATTGGAGGGAGCATATGCTCTTATACTTACCGATGCTTCCCTAGTGCAAGAATGACCTAAGGCAAATCTTCCTTCTATCATGCCAAAAATTAGATTTGAAAGAAAGTTTCAAGTTTTGGCCAGAATCAAAAAATTATGGAGTATTTTGAAATTTAATTATAGATAAACTAACATTGTAATCAAGCAATTCAATCCACCTATCTCAAAAGGGCATACTTGTTTTTAACCCATTAAAGATTCTTTATGAAAAAACCTGCTCAAAATCTACTTTTTTCAATTGGAATTTTAAGCATCGCATTGGGTGTTTATCTCCATTTTTCGGAGGTCAACAAATTTAATTCCTATTCGGGAATTGTATTTGGGGTTATATTGATTAGCGGTGTATTCGTTGCTAAAAAGGGATTGGACAAAAATAACAAGGAATAAATTGTTTGCTTTTAGGGAATTGCCATAATCGGGTTAGAATATGGTCAAGCCAACAGGTCATTGGAATTATTTAATCCTATAATATGGATTAGGAAACATACTATATATTCCTGAAATTGTGCTTCACGCTATAAAAGTTGCTTATCACCAGCATTACATAATCAGACCATTAAGAATATTTATTTAGATTTAATATAAATAATTTGTGCATGTCAGAACGCACTTATATTTTTGTCTTGCCCTTATAATTTATATTAAGTCTAAATAAAACCAAATGAAAAAACTTTTTTGTATCCTGACCTTATTGTTCATTTCAAGGGTAACCCTTGCCCAAAATGGAGCAATTTCAGGAACGGTAAAAGACAATGACCAATTACCACTTTGGGGTGTAAACGTGTCGCTGGTAAATACTCCAAAAGGTGCACAGACTAATGAAGCCGGTGCTTTTGAAATCTCCAATATTGCCAATGGCGACTATATACTTTCCGTTTCCTACTTGGGTTATAGAACTCGCGAAATTCCCATTTCAATATCAAATAATAAAACTGTCGATCTTGATATTATCTTGTACGAAGGCAATGAAATACTAAGTGAAGTTACCGTACAGGGGCGTACCAATAAGTTTTCTAGAAAGAAAACGGCTTATGTCGCAAAGCTTCCTTTAAAGGACATTGAAAATACTCAAGTATATAGTACCGTTACCAACGAAATTTTAAAATCGCAAATAGTTACAAATTTTGATGATGCATTAAAAAATGCAACGGGCGTTGAGCAACTTTGGACTTCTACCGGTAGGGGCGGGGACGGTGCAGGATATTATTCGCTTCGCGGTTTTTCCATTCAACCGCAATTGGTGAATGGACTGCCCGGACTGACAAATGGTACCATCAATCCTGCAAACATAGAACGGATTGAAGTATTAAAGGGCCCTTCCGCAACGTTGTTTGGCAATGCAGTTAGTTCTTATGGAGGACTTATCAATGTAGTTACCAAAAAACCCTACGTGGGTACAGGAGGGGAGCTGTCGTTTACTTCCGGTACCTATGGCCTAAATCAAATTGTAGGAGATTTCAATACCCCCCTGAGTAGGGCGGACAATTTATATTTTAGGTTGAATACCGCTTACACGACCGAGGAGAGTTTTCAGGATGCAGGTTTTAGAAAGTCCTTTTTTATTGCTCCGTCCTTATCATACAAAGTAAACAATAGACTCTCATTTTCTTTTTATGGTGAAATTACCCAGGCAGAGCAGACAAATCCCACCTTCTTATTTTTAAACAGAAGCGCACCTACAGTGGCATCCAATCTAGAGGAACTGGGATATAATAACAAGTTATCATTTACCAGCAATGATCTATCCTTACAGAACCCAACGCAGAACTATCGTATTGAAATGGATTATAAGCTTTCCGATTCCTGGCAATCGCAAACGCTCCTTTCCAAAAGTTCTACTTCTACAAAAGGTTATTACTCGTATCTCTTTGATTATGGTATCTTGGAGGGAAATACCTATACCCGATTTATCAATAAACAAAACGCAAATACACAAACAACCGATATTCAGCAAAACTTCATTGGAGACTTTAAACTGGCTTCCTTAAGGAATCGAATGGTGATAGGTATTGATTATTTCAACGAAACACAGACCAACAATAGTACAGGTTACGCATTCTATGGCAATATTACCCCTAATGGAGGTTCAAACGGGGACGACCCATTTACACAGGAGGTAGAAGATGACCTTTTTCCTCTTTCCACTTCAGGAGTTGATGCCGCGCTCGCTTCGCAGGGGGTCAGCAATGTGAAATCCAAATATCATATTTACAGTTTGTATGCTTCGGATGTAATCAATTTTACGGATAACCTTTCGGCGATGATTGGTCTAAGGGTGGATCATTTTGACAATGAAGGTAGTTTACAGAACCAGGGCGATGATTTTGACCAGACCACACTTTCACCAAAATTCGGCTTATTGTACCAGCCCATCAAGGACAGGTTATCCATTTTTGGAAACTACCAAAATGGCTTTACCAACGTAGCTCCCCAGTTGGTAGGAGATCCCAATGAAGGACCTCAAACTTTGAAAACCTTTGACCCCGAACAGGCAAACCAGATTGAATTCGGTTTCAAAACCAATCTTTTCGATAACCGACTGAATGCTACCGTTAGTTACTATGACATTAAGGTTATTGATCGCGTCATCACAGACCCTTCTTCGCCTTTCAATAGAATTCAGGGTGGTGAAGTAGTAAGTAGTGGATTTGAAATAGAAATAAACGCCAACCCTGTAAATGGTTTGGATGTTAGGGCAGGATTTAGCAATAATGACAGTGAAACTACCAAATCCGACAATGCGCAAATTTTGAACAGAAGACCTCTTGAGGCAGGCCCTGAAACGTTATATAACTTTTGGGCAAACTATGAGTTTCAAGAGGGAGCTTTGAACGGTTTTGGAATGGGATTGGGGTTCAATGGGGCAAGCGAACGCTTTGCCATAAATTATGAATCTACCGGAGAATTTATTTTGCCAAGTTATACCATTGCCAATGCATCCCTTTATTTCCAATCCGTAAATTATAGAATTGGGCTAAAACTGAACAACGCGTTCAATAAGGAATATTATAAAGGTTGGACAACCATAAACCCACAACAACCAAGGGCATTGTTGGCAAATTTTTCGTACAGGTTCTAAACATAATTTTAAGAAAGGGCAAAGGCGATAAAACGCTTTTGTCCTTTTTAAGTTTACTAAGGATGACATTTAAAAAAATCATATTTCAACTTCACAAGATATTGGGGCTTTCGACCGGACTAGTGGTGTTCATCGTTGCCATCACGGGATGTGGTTGGGCCTTTAAAGAAGAAATTGAGAGTCTATATGACGATTACAAAAAGGTTGTTCCGGAAAACCGTCCCATACTAACACCAACCAAGGCAAAGGATCTCGCGAAGCAAATTTTTCCCGATAACACGGTTCATGGAACTTTGTTCAAAAAAAGGGACGATGCCATTGAAGTAATATTTTACGATGCCGAACCTGAATTTTATCAAAGCGTTTTTTTAAACCCATACTCTGGCGAGGTTATCCAAGTGGATGACCATCTATCCGGTTTTTTCGCATTTGTATTAAAAGGGCACATGCGACTTTGGTTACCAAAAAATATTGGCGAGCAGATAGTTGGCGTTTCAATTTTGATTTTCATTTTCATAATTATTTCAGGTTTCATATTATGGTTGCCCAAAAAACGTAAAAACTTAAGGCAGCGCTTAAAATTTGATTGGAAAAGTACTACACGATGGAAACGTAAAAACTTTGATCTACATACGGTTATTGGCTTTTATATTTGTGCATTTTCATTGGTACTGGCCTTTACGGGCTCATTGATGTCTTATAACTGGCTTAAATATGCAGTATATAAGTCCGTAGGTGGCGAAAAGGAACCTGTTTTCATGATACCGGAAAACATCCGTAAAGCGGACGAAAAGGAAGATGTTTTACCAATGGATTATTTGATAACGAAACTTTCTAACGAAAATCCCGATGCGGAAAGTTTTGAGCTTCATTATCCATATACATCGGAGGAAAGTATTTATGTGGAGGTATCCCATAGTAAAGGTCTTTATTACGATGCGGATTATAGATTTTTTGACCAGAACACCTTGGAGGAGATAGAAACCCCTAGCATCTATGGAAAATATGAAAATGCAGGGGTTGCCGAAAAAATCCTACGCATGAATTATGATATCCATATTGGGGCGATTGGTGGGATTGTTGGAAAAATTATTGCCTTTTTAATAAGCCTATTGACCGCTAGTTTACCTGTAACCGGTGCTTTGTTGTGGTATGGGCGAACCTACAAAAGGAAGAAAAAGGTTTTGGACGGTGTTAAAGCCTGACTTATGTGCTACCAAATCAAAACTTTATTGGTCCTTAAACTCCCAATAAACTAGAGGTTTACTGAAACATCATCACCGAAAAAAATAGTTGTGCCGCTCCAATATACTTTTTAACAGGCCTTGTGAGAATCGACTTTGGTAACGAAAATGATGGTCCTTATTTTAGGATAACAAACCCTTTCCATAGAGCGTTGTAACACATTCAAATTATCACTTGCAAAAAATAAAATTTTGGGGATTTTGGAACTTTGTCCCTATATTTTGGCAGGAAATGTTGTGAAAACAAAAATTGGTTTAACAACATGGGATACGGCAAGAAAATGACTCAGGCTGAACTTATAATTTTAAACCTTACGGAAATCCGGAGAAGAAGCATAAAGCTTTGGAAAGCACTTCCTGAACAGTATTACCGTTGGAAACCTGACGAAAGCGCGATGACCGCAATAGAAATGGTAAGACATGTTTTGGAAGCGGATTATGGGTGGAACATAATAATCAACAATGGCTCCATGGCCCATTATGAAACACCTTGGAAGCAACGACCCTTCATTAACGTTGTGGACGAACTGGCATTTGCCGAACCTTATAGAAATCAATTTTTGGAAAGCGTCCGGCAATTTTCGGATACCGAATTAAGCGAATTCCAGGTAGTGCATCCGGGAAACGGGGAAAGGAAACCCCTTGGAAAATATATCTTACGGATTGGTTACCACGAAGCCGTCCATGCCGGTCAATTTTTATCCTATTTAAGGGCCATGAATGTGGATAGGCCCCTAATATGGGACTAGGAGCAGAATAGACAATTGGAATAGAATCGATTTATGTGCTATGTGATTTGTCAGCCTTTGGTATTTTTAATCAGTTCGTTTCCATATCAATTTACCTCTACCATATTCATATCGAGTGCTGCTTAATACTAAATCCTCATATCCAAAATGGAATGGGGAAATACCTTTTCAACTAGCGGTGTTATTTTCACATTATCGTTTCTAAAATTCCGATCTAACAAATCAAAATCTGAATTATATTTGGAATGAACCTAAAACCATCCAAATGGCAACTACAAAAACCAACAAAATCATCTTCTGGACCACCACCATTATTATTTTTTTAATGGAAGGGGTCATGCCCGCGTTGACTTCCCAAACCGAGCTCGCCAAGGAGGGTATACGACATTTGGGCTACCCGGAATATTTTGGGAACGCTTTGGTCGTATTTAAGGTATTGGGCGCCTTGGTATTGATTATTCCACAAATACCTAAGCGCATAAAGGAATGGGCCTATGCTGGATTTGCTTTCGACTTTATATTTGCCAGTATCAGCCATTTTGCCGTGGACGGTATGGATTTCCAATCCTTTTTCCCTCTAATTATTTTGGGAATACTGATCGCCTCTTACGTGTCCTTTCATAAACTTCAAAAAACCAATTAGCCACAGCTTTTATTTTTTTTACTGTGCGGTTCGTCCTAAACAGCCTGCCCCTAAAGAGTATATGAGCCTTTGGTTTTGCTTCGTAAGTTGCGTTCAAAGAAAATATATTTTCTTTTCACCCAATGCTCAAGGTAAACTAAAGTCGAAGGGGACTCAAAGGCACATATTTCCTCATTTCCATGCCAATAACCAAGCCAAGCCTAAAAGAATATCATTACTAATATTTATCATAAAGTGAAAAATATTTATTTTTTATCAATAAATAATTAGTTACTTTTATTCCATCTAATACTATTAATCATGAAAACACGGGTTAAAGCAAAAAATCTCATATTTAAAGGTTTGAAAATCATTTCTTGGATAATCTTTGTGGGGCTCTCGGTGGAAGCAGGTGGCCTAATCGTCAATTTTATTTTTAGTCTTCTCCGTCCAGAATTTATCCAAAACCTTTATCAGAAACTGGATATGAGTCAGTTATTTCAAGGTAGTAAGTTGGCTTTTTTTGGAATGTACGGGTTTGTTCTTACCGTATCCATTTTAAAGGCCGTCCTATTCTACCAAGTTGTTTTATTGGTAACTAAAATTGACCTGCCCAAACCCTTCAATAGGTGGGTTTCCAAGCAAATTCTTAAGATAAGCTACTATACCCTCTCCATTGGATTATTAAGTTTTATTGCGAGGAAGTTGGCAATGGATTTGGGACATAATGGTTTTACATTGAATCAGTTGGATCCGTTCTGGGCAGACAGTCAGGCATTCATTTTAATGGCGGCTGTTATTTATGTTATTGGAACAATATTTTCCAAAGGAGTGGAGTATCAAGAAGAACTGGAAGAAACGGTATAGATTATGGCAATTATTGTAAACTTGGATGTAATGATGGCAAAGCGAAAAATGTCGCTCAATGAATTGTCCGAAAGGGTCAATATTACCTTGGCGAATTTATCCAAACTTAAAACTGGGAAAGTCAAGGCCATTCGATTTAGCACATTGGAAGCTGTTTGTGAGGCTTTGGATTGCCAACCTGGGGACCTGTTTGAATACTCCAAGAAATAACCGACCCAAGTTAATTAATATATCTGCAGGGCGTTAAATATTTGATGCCCGAGGAGCCTGCCCTGTACCTTTCGAAAATGCTCAATGGAAACTAAAGTCGAAGGGGCATCGCTCTCGGTGGTTGAGCAGCCTTCCTTGAGCCTTTCGGCTACGCTCAAGGTAAACTAAAGTCGAAGGGGGAGTCGAAACAACATTTCTGGAAAGCGAAGGCACATATTTCCCATTTTTCCTTGCCCAAATCATTTTTATGTAGGATTTTTAATTCACTTCCCCCTAAAATAGAAATAAACATACCTGGGTAAGTTTATACAATTGTTAGCGGTAATATGAAATATTTAGTTCCTCTTTTTATTTTGCTTTCCATCTTGTCTAGCTGTTGGCAGAAGCATGATAATGATATGGAATTGCTTAATGACATCTTTCTCGAACTGGTTGGAACAGAATATTATTATGAAGAACTGCCTGCACCTCCAATGCCCCTAGAATATGCTGAAAACAAACAAGATTCAATAAACTACCAGATTCAAAAAAGAATATTCGATGAGGCCTATGATAATCCGAAATTAGATACCGCCAAATTGGTATTGGGAGTTGCGGGATATCATGTTAAGCCTATTCCAGAATCAATAAATTGGAGTACCCAAGAGACATTCCAACCGAGAATGTACTATCCAGATTCTTTGCATTCAAAAGACTACGACAAACTCTTGTTGGATTTGGCGGATAGTACTGTTTTCGATAAAGGTGAAATTGATTTAGCGAAACTAACCCAAACAGGTAAATATATCATTAAAGACTTGGACCAACTAGAAAAGCAAAATAAAGAATACTGGAAAAGCACCGAGTATCGATACATTGCCTCGCTAAGATTCTCTGATTTCAGAATGAACGAAGACAGAAACAAAGCTGTTTTCTACTATGATTTTCTATGTGGTCCTTTGTGCGGAGCAGGGGAAATAATAGTCTGCTCCAAAGTGAATGGAAAATGGAAAATATTGTACAGAAATATGCTTTGGGTGTCTTAAATACTACCGCTAACAACGGCTATGGTTCATCGCCCTCAGAGGTCTGGGATTATTTGCTATTTTAGGGATTAACAAAAACAAAACGGAAAGGCTGGCGCCTCCAGGCGCCAAACCATAGCCGAGACCGTTGGCTTCAAGCAAATGAAAATGAATCAAATTAAGTATATAGACTTTGTCATCGAAGATTTTGAAGCACTATTTAAAATGAGTCAAAAACTTTGGACAGATTTTGAAGAAAATAAGCTCAAAAATGTGTTGATGGAAGCTGTTCAGTTGGAAAAGAATAAAATTCTGATGGCTAAAATAGGTGATGATAAAAATGCTGGATTTTCATTTTTTTCTCTCCGTACAGATTATGTTGAAGGAGCAGATAAGTCACCAACCGGTTACTTGGAAGGAATCTATGTAGAACCTGAGTATAGGAGGATTGGAATAGCAAAGGATTTCCTACGAATTGGTGAAATATGGTGTAAAGAAAACGGCTGCATTCAAATAGGTTCTGATACTTGGCTTACAAATAGAGAATCAAGAGAATTTCACAAAAAAATAGGCTTTTGGGAAGAAGAGGAAACAGTACACTTTTTAAAAAACATAGAATAAGTCTAGTAGTGAACCATGTAAATGAAATCATAGCTCCCATCTGAAAAATACGATTCACAATACGAACCGTTCACCTTAAGTAATTTCCTATTCCATTCCCAACTCCGCCAACACGGGTAAATGATCCGAGATATGCATGTTGTTTTCCATTCGGTCATCGATATGGAGATAGCTTTGCACCTTTAAATCATCCACAAAAATATAGTCGATACGGCGGTCCAGGACCATATCTGGGTCAAAGCCGTTAAAAGTTCCGGTAGGGCCGTAAAAGGGTTGTTGGGTGGCTTGCTGGGCGTCCGTCATCCCTGCTTGCATCAATTGAATGGGCTCGGAGTCCGGTTCCAGATTAAAATCCCCCGTCACCACCACCGGCAGGTTTTGGGTATTGATTGCCTTGATCTTCTGTAAAATGAGGTTGACACTCTGCTTTCGGGCTTCCGTACCCACATGATCAAAATGGGTGTTGAATACATAGAGTTCCTTCCCGGTGCTTTTGTCTTTGAACCGACCATAGGTACAGATTCGTTCCAAGGCGGCATCCCAACCTTTGGAAACTTTTTCCGGGGTGGGGGAGAGCCAAAAAGTATTGGCGCTTTTTAGTTCAAAATGTTGACTATTGTACAAAATAGGGGAGTACTCGCCCTTTTGTTTGCCATCGTCCCGGCCCACACCAATATAGCCATAATCCGGTAGGTGCTCGTCTAGATATTCCAACTGGTTAAGCAAAACCTCCTGCATGCCCACAAATTGGGGGCCATAGTGTTGCACAAGCCGCACCATAGCCTCCTTTCTAAAATTCCAGTTGTTTACGGTATCGTTGACGTTGTCATACTTGATGTTGTAGGACATCACTTTGAATTCCTGTGCCTGTCCAATTACAGCCATACATACCGTAAAAACCGCAAAAAATATATTTCTCATCATGGTCACCGGACTATTCCGTTTTGTATTTGTTGAACCACGCCAATACCGAGGCTATTTTGGCGACCAAATTACTGGGTCGGTTCGCAATGCCATGCCCGGAACCGGGAATACGCACCATGGCGGTTTCAACCCCTTCCAACTTCAATGCGGTATAGAATTGTTCCGATTCAGCGATTGGGGTCCGAAAATCTTCCTCGCCTGTTAAAAGCATGGTAGGTGTAGTCACATTCCCGACATAGTTGAGCGGGGAGCGCCTAAAATAGTTTTCCGGGTCTTCCCAGGGTTTCTTCCCGAACCAGTATTTGGAGAAGAAGGCAGGGCTGTCCGCATAGAGCACAAAGCTGGTCCAGTTGATGACGGGCTTGGCTACCACGGCGGCCTTAAAGCGGTCCGTTTTGCCCACGATCCACGCGGTCAACACACCGCCACCGCTACCTCCGGTAACAAACAGGTTATTGGTATCCACATAGCCTTTGGCGATAACAGCGTCCACGCCGCTCATGAGATCCTCATAATCATGGTTGGGATAATCGTGATGGATGAGGTTGCCAAATTCGGCCCCGTAACTGGTACTCCCACGCGGATTTGAATACAACACCACGTAACCTGCTGCGGCATAGGCCTGAATCTCGGCACTGTATACGGAACCATAACTTTGGAAAGGTCCGCCGTGGATTTCCAGGATAAAGGGATATTTTTTGTTCGGGTCAAAGTTGGGTGGGGTCACGATCCATCCTTGAATTTTTCGGTTGTCGAAGGACGAGTTCCACCAGATTTCTTCCACGGCACCTACATTACGGAAAGAAAATAAATCATCGTTCAAATAGGTAAGCCGTTTTGTTCCTTTTTTATCGGCTACGGCCAAATCGGACGGGTGTTGCGTACCGCCCAAGGTATAGGCAAAGGTACCTTTGTTGGACACGGTAAAGTCGGCCTGATTGTAAGGTCTTCCCAGGGAGAGTCCCCCAAGGCCTTCGGCGATGGTGGTTACTTTTCCATCCAAGGTGATGTGGCCTATTTTGGAATCCCCTTCTTCATCGTATTGAAAATAGAGTCCCTTGCCATCGTTGGCCCATTGTACATTGCCAATATCACGATCAAAATCCGCCGAAAGCAATTGGGAATTGCTACCATCTGCATTCATTACATATAATTGTGTGAGCTCATATCCCTGAAAGGTATCATCGTTCCCCGTGTAGGCAATTTTTTTACCGTCGGGTGAAAGGGCGGGTGAACCGTCAGGACCAAAGCGATCGGTCAATGCTTTGACGCTATTATCGCTAAGGTCTAATTTATAGACCTCGCTGTTTGCGGGTTCAAAATCTGATTCCGGATGAAAATTAGCGGAGAAATACAGGCTTTTGCCATCGTTGGACCAAACAGGCGCACCGTGGTCAAATTCGGCCGTAGTCAGTTGCTTGGGCGTGCCCCCATCTACGGAAAGGGTAAACAATTGATCGTTACCCCCTTTGATATAGCCTTGGCCATCGCCACGGTAGTTAAGCTTGTCGATATAGGTAGGCGGGGTGTTCCACTTGGCACCTTCCGGTTTTCCGGGCATTTTAATGAGCGACTCGTCCTTGGCCGGCACGAACATGGTAAAGGCCAGATAGCGGTCATCATGGGACCAACTCACGGCACCGGGTGCCATGGGCGTATTGGTCAGTGGTGCGGTTTCTTTGGTGTCCAACCACATGAGGTAGAGTTTCATCTTATCATCGGACATGTTGGACTTAAAGATGATCTTTTTGCCATCGTGCGACCAGCGGGGATAGAAATCATTGTGGTTTCCGGTCGTTAAAGGTCGGTTTTGGCTGCCGTCAAAATTTACGATCCAGAGATTGGATAGGTTTTTGTCCGTCATAATGTCTTTAAAGTTCCGCACATAGATGATTTTGGAGCCATCCGGTGATATCTGGGGATCCGATACAAACTCGTAATCAAAGATATCCGTAAGTTCGAGGTTGGTTTTGGTCTGTGCCGATACGGTCGTTACACAGAGGAGAAAGGCGATAATGCCAATACAATTCTTCATATGCTGGTGCTTGTTTAGTTTGAGCCATGAATTTACGGATTTTGTCTTTAAGAGTTATTAGCTCTAAGTTAATAGTTATAAGTTGCAAGAAGTTAGAACTGTGAATGAACCACGAACCCACTAACCGCTAGTTCACTAATTACTAACTACTATTTTACTTACCTTAAGGCTATGAAAGAAAAAATTCACCTACATCAAATACATCCGGTGCTTCCCGTATGGGAGGTTTTGGATGCGCTGGACTTTTATGTTAACCGATTGGGATTCCGGATAGCCTTTGCGGACGATTCAAAAAATCCCAAATATGCAGGCGTCATCCGGGACGATGTGGAGATACACTTTCAGTGGCACGCTAAAAAAGATTGGGATTTTGATATCGACCGGCCCATGTTGCGGATTGTCACCCAAAATATTGAAGGACTGTACGAAGAATTTGCCGAAAAGGATGTGTTCCACTCCCATACTTTGTTACGGGAAACGGCTTGGGGAACGAAGGAATTTGCCTTTTATGACCCGTTTAGAAACGGGCTAACGTTCTATCGGGATATTTCGAGTTCATAATTTTTAATTACATAAAAGCAACCTTTAAGGAATTTGTCAATTCGAGCATTTTTACTGGATAACATCCAGAAAAAATGTATCGAGAATCAAAACTTTTCAGCAGTAAAACCGTGTTCTCGATACTTTTTCCAATGGAAAAAACTCGAACTGACGGTTTTGTAGGCAATTCATTTTAAGTTGAACTAAAAGTTGAATTTTATCATATAATTTATTGATTATGAGTATTTAAAACAAATAAAAATAGTAGAATGAAAGTATTATTTATTGGGGGTACGGGAAATATCAGTACCCCTTCTAGCCGTTTGGCCGTTGCAAAGGGAATGGATCTGTATGTACTGAATAGGGGCAAGGCCAAAATGGACATTGAGGGAGCCCATTCCATCATCGGGGATATCAACAAACCAGAAGAATTGACCGAATTAAAAAAGCACGATTGGGACGTGGTCGTGAATTGGATCGCCTTTACCCCGGCCGATATTGCGCGTGATCTGGACCTGTTTTCAGGAAAAACGAAACAGTATATCTTTATCAGTTCGGCTTCCTGTTACCAAACCCCTTTGACCTATCCCGTCATTACGGAATCCACTCCGCTAAGTAATAACCTGTGGGACTATTCCAATAATAAAATAAGATGTGAGGAACTGTTGACCAAGGCCTATCAGGAGCAGGGCTTTCCCATGACCATCGTACGGCCCTCGCATACCTACAACACCATGACGCCCTTGGCCATAGGTGGGTTCGACAAGTACAATACGATAGACCGTATTCTTAAGGGTAAGGAAATCATTGTACACGGCGATGGAACTTCCTTATGGACAGTTACCCATGCGGACGATTTTGCCAAGGGATTTGTTGGGCTTTTGGGACTCAGCACGGCCATTGGTCACGCCTTTCATATTACTTCGGATGAGGTCCTCAGTTGGAACATGATCTATAAAATAACCGCAGAGGCACTTGGCAAGGAGGCGAATATCGTTCATATTGCTTCCGATTTTATTTGCCAGATAGAACCTTCCTTTACCGGAAGTTTATTAGCGGACAAGAGTGAAAGTGTACTGTTCGACAATACCAAGATCAAGACTTTTGTGCCAAGCTTCAAGGCGACCATTCCCTATTCCGAAGGAATCAAGCGTACCTTAAAATGGCTACAGGAAAAGCCGGAACGGCAATGGATTGACCCGGACACGGAGGCGAAAATCGAAAATGTACTAAGGGCCTATAAGAAATTAGCTTAATTTATGAGGCTAAGAACAAGTGTTTTATTTTATGGGAAAGGACATTCCAAAGGCGAACACCCCAACGTATTGCTCCACGGTAGGTTGAGAATAGAAAGCAGGACCTAAATCAACATTGTTCCGTTTTCCCAATTCTACGCCAAAAGAAAATGGTAAATGGGGAATTATTCCGCTTTTTTCAATGTCCGTGAACGCGGTAAATGTATCGAATTTGCCAATGGAAGTCCCTGCGCCCAATTCAATGTATGGGGCAAACCATGGAATTGGTGCCCTTAGCCTAGCTTTACCTCCAAGCATAAGGGCTTTTGTTTCCGATTTTTCATAAGTGGGATTTCCATCAAAATCATAACCTTGGGTACCTGTCCAAACCAGGCCCGCATAAGGTCGCAACTCTGCCCATGAAGTGAGCTTTAAAATGAGTTCCCCTTGGGTAAAAAAACCATTGTTACTTGTATCCTCCGCACTATTGAAAGCCATACTTGAAACAAATCCAATTTGCGCACTTATCGATTTTTGCTTTACAAATTGAGCATGGGAAGATTGAATAATAAAACTTAATATCAAGAAGGAAATGAGGTGTTTTTTCATGTATTTGGACACGTATAATTTTGCCCGTAAAACTAGTAGGTTTTAAGATTTAAATTACATTTTTAATGATGTCAAAAACACTATTTTTTAGCTTACTTTTCGGTCGATATTAGGACTGATTTTTCATTAAATTCTCACTACGATGTAAATAAGAATTACCTGCTGGGAATTGCCCTTTCCTGTCCAAAACTCTAGGTTAAACTTGATAATCAGAGGTTCCGCTGTCGGTATGGAAAACGTATCCGAGGGGGGTATAAATCGGTGGGAAGGTAACTTTGGTATTAAGATGCTCTAATCATAACCTATATAAATGGCGACTACAATACCTATGCCTCCCAAGAGAAGCATAAGTAACGTAGGTTTCCAGGCAAATCGGAACCATTTGTTATAGGGAATTCCGCAAATGGCCAAAATAGCCATCAATGCCCCGTTTGTGGGAACTATCATGTCGCCCATAATGGCGCCATATTGGTAGGCCAGTACACATGTCTGTCTCGAAATCCCGATCAAATCCGAAAGCGGAACCAAAATGGGCATAGTCAAAATGGCCTGCCCGGAATAACTGGGGATGGGAAAATGTAAAATGGAATGGGCGACCATCATCAACACTCCGGAGACAGAGGCCGATAGGTATTGTAGGGGACCAAATAGTCCATATACAATGGAATCGATGATCATACCTTCTTTTAGGACCATGGAAATACTGTTTGCCAAGCCGATGATCATGGCCGCAAAGATCATTTCCTTAAATCCGTTGACATAGGCTTCTCCTGTACCGTTCACACCCAATTTTCCCAAAAGACCGGAGACCACGCCCAAGGCAAAAAAGGAGGCGGACATTTCCATAAAGCCCCAATCCAGCTGTAGAAGCCCATACATGACAATAATAAACGTTAAACCTAATAGGATGAGAATAATCTTGGAATTATGGGATATTTTTTCGTGGGGAGTGGACGCTTCAACTTTTTTCATCCTGTTTTTGGCATTATAGCGGATCAGGTAGATGACCCAAACTAAAAAGGCAATCCCGAGAACTACCAGTCGGTAACCGCTTCCCGAAAGTAAAGGGACACCTGCTTCCTGTTGTGCTATAATGACACCAAATGGATTTGAGGGACTAAAGGCACTCCCGAGTACGGTAGAACCGTAGCTCATGTACAGTGTCGTATAGGTATTGAATCCCATACTTTTCCCAAAAATGAGCAGTACGGGCATCATGGCAATTACCTCCTCTTGCATGCCAATACTGACCCCTGCTGCCGTAAACAGTAAGGAGACGATGAATAATGATAAACCTTCCCTTCCTTGGAGTATGTTGACGATTTTATACAATCCTTCTGATAATGCCCCGGTTTTCTCGATAACAAAAAAACAACCCCCCAACAATAATATAAGTACAATAGCGTCCGCCCTTCCCGCAACTCCGTTGGGAATGGTAAGCATCACGTCAAATGCGGATAAATGATCTCCTTCCATTTTTTGATATGAATTGCTGACCACCGTTGTAATTCCTGTATCTGTATTCGTAATTCTTTGGTAGCTTCCTTGGGGTATAATAAAGGTGAGCACCCAGGCGAATAGCACCACCCCAATGATAATGACAAAGGCATTTGGAAAGTTTTTCATGGGTTTAGTGGTTTATTTTTTTCGGCGCCGTATGCTTTATTCTACGGTGGTTTCGTTCAAAATTTTCTGTATTAATATTTTGGCTTGCGAATAGGCAATTTCAGACTCTTTAAGGACATAGAGTTTGTCATCGATATAGTTTTCAAATTGAATATTTTGGAGCAACAGTGCATTGTCCATTTGAAGCTGGGAGGGTTCGTATGGAAAGGCATCGGATTGTGTATCGATGTTTCTAAGCGAACCATGTTCCCGAATATATTCGATCAAATTGATATTCGTTTTTTCGGTTTGATCCATCGTTTCCTGTAATTCCTTAAAAAATCGGGACCAATTGAACAATAGAATTTTAAGTTCCGTATTGTTCAATTTTGAGAGTCCGCCAGAGTTCTGCAGGTCGTTCAAAACAAATTCACTGGGCTTCCAAGAAGGACTTTCTATGGCATGGTGCAAAAGGCTGTCTATTGGTTCTGTTTCTTGTAGGTTTTCTTCTTTAAACTTTCCAAAAATGGTTTCCGTAGCCAAAATGGTGCGTTGCAAAATGGTATTTATGGAATCCAAGTCCCTTAAATTTTCTTGGAATTCAGTGTTTAGATTTTGCATGGTGATTTTTTCCCGGTTATTCTCAAGTCGTTCTTCGTTCCAGTTATTTATTTGTAACGCGATTAAAATACCGATGACTACAAGTACAATCTCGCCAATGGCATATCTAAAATATTTGGAGGTTTTATTTTCCATAAGGAGATTCTGCCGAATTTTTCTAAAGAATTTAATCATTGTTTATTCCTTCTAATAACATATTTAGATTCTCAAGTTGTACCATTGTGTACATTAAATCATTTTGTTTACCTTCTTCATTACCAATTAAATAGCGCAAGTCATTTTTTAAACTTTCATCTTTAAGCAATGCTTCAACAACCGATTTGGCGTAATTATGGTCCAGTTGTATATCACATTTCTCTGGTAGCTTGGGGAAGTAACTATTTCCGGTTTTCACATAAGTATCTCCACAGGCTGATCTAATCTTTGCCTGAACGTCATCAGGCATTTTTCCTCTTAGATTCTTTCTATAGGTGTTTTCAAGTACAGCAACGCCAGATTCTGACCACTCAATATCATAATATCTAATTAATGCGGTCTTTATACTATCGTTTTGGATGAGGTTGATTTGACCCGAAGCAATTAACTCCTGATAGGTTGATGACGCAGAATAAGGGTCTAGAAGCTGGCTAGCCTGATACATATCAACAAGATTGGCCACAGGATCGGGGTTAGCATTGGAAGAATTTTCAAAAACGGCGACAGCAGATTTGGCATGTTCACTAACCTGTTTGGAATAGTTTAAAGTGGCTTCAATAATTAATTTTTCTTCCCCAACATCATCTAAAAGACGCTCATAGTATTGAAATTCTAAATCCTTGTTGAGACGATCTTGGTTCCAATTATTAATCTGCAAGGCAATCAAAATACCGATGACCACGAGTATAATCTCGCCAGTAGCATATTTCAAGTATTTACTGGTTTTGCCCTCTTCTAAAAGGTTTTGACGAATTTTACGGAAGAATTTAATCATGGATTTTGGTTACCTGATGGTTTTGAAAGTTCAATTATTTTATCTAAAGTGAGTTGTACTTTTTGTAGCTCCCCGCTTGTATTCAATATTTGATCTACCAAGTCATACCTGCTCCTAACCATATATTCAAACTCCAACGTTTGGAGTGCGTCAAAATCGTTTCGCTCGTCTTTAAAATTAAGGTTCCAATCAAAGTGTTTTGACAAATAAGGGTCATATTGACTCCAAATATGATTTCTGGAGGCCAATTCCTCTTCTTGATAATCTGTAACTAAGTCATTCCAAGAAATTAATAAGTCGCGCAGCGTTTCGTTTTTTATAATATCGAAAGAAGAGGTGCTAGCAAGGGCTTTAATACTTGTTTGGGTGGGATTGAAGGTAATTCCTCCATATGTCCACCAAAGCATGGTGGCCAGTGAATCCAATACTTCCTGTTCTGGTTTTGACGTAAGGGGAAAGAGACTAATTACACCTGCGCAGTTTTTGAAGACAACTTTGTGTTGACCCACCACTGAGTCTAATTGCTTTTTGTTTTGTACGAACTCTTTGTGAATATTGGCCAAAACAATAGTTTCCTTTTTGGAGTTTATCCGGTTTTCATTCCAATTATTTATTTGAAGGGCGATTAGTATGCCGATGACTACCAGGATTATTTCCCCAATGGCGTAGAGCAAGTATTTGGTAAACCTGTTTTCCTTGAGCAGTTGCTGGCGGATTTTTCTAAAAAATTTTATCATTTTATTGCAGGTTTGGTTTCCTGAAGAATTTCTTCAATCAACATTTCAGTTTCATCCAACCTATCCATTATATTTTGATGTAGCCATAAGGAATTATCCAACAAATTTTCAAATTCCACTTTCTGAAACAAGGGATAGTAGTCCGGTTTCACCTTGGATTTCCCAGACCATGGATAATGGGCGTTGCTGTCCATTTCCCTAAATGAGATATAAGGTAGCAAAAAGGGCAAAAGATGTTCATTGTTCCAGGCATCCAATTTATCAAAACGGGTTTGTCTGATTTCCGATAGTGAATTCCAGTGGTATAAAAGTGAGGTGATGGAATCGTTTTCAAAAAGGTTAAGACGTCCGTTTTGCACGATATTGTTTACCGAATTGTTGGCAAATGCCAGTTCGTTAGAGGGAAAGGATTCAAACAATAGGCTGTCTAAATTTTTTTTTGCAAGCTCTTCTTTTGTGGCACCGATCAAACCAATCAATTTACTGGAAGATTTTATGGCCCTTTGTTCTTCAAGCCTAAAATTCTCTACCAGTTTTTTATTGGTTTTGAACTCTACATGTAGTTTAGAAAGTAAAGCTTTTTTTTCGATATTGTTGATTCGGTCCTGGTTCCAATTATTGATCTGTAAGGCAATCAAAATACCGATGACCACTAGTACAATCTCGCCAACGGCATAGAGTAGGTATTTGGAAAACCTGTTTTCTTTTACCAGTTGTTGACGAATTTTACGGAAGAATTTAATCATGTTTTACCTAATGTATCAGCGCACCGCTTTTTGGCAATTCCCCTTTCTTGTTCAGGATTCCATCCATTTTCAAATGGGTTATTTTTGGTTCATTAGCCATTCGAACCAAGGAAATATGATCAAAGGACATTGAATCTTGGGCGTTCTGTCCGCCGCCCGTGGTGCCCAAAATAATATAATCGCGATTCTTCCGAATTCGGTGCGAAAAGGAATGGATATGGCCATTGATTACGGTATAGGGTCTATCGGCCAAAAGATTTTCTAAGGGACTCAAACCCTTTTCATCTTCCCGTTGCCATAGCGGTTTGTGCATAATTACAAAAGTCCATTTAACATCAGGATTTTCTTCCAGAACCTTTTTGAAATATTCAAATTGTTCCAAACCCATACCCCCTAGTTGACGCTCCTGCATGCTATAATATTCCGTCTCCTCATACACGCCTTTTATTTCCCCGGCGATGACTTTGAGGGCTTTTGCACGTGCCTCGTAGATTTCCATCATCCGTTTTTCCTCATAATCCTCGGAATCCATCATGAGGAAGAGCACATTATCGTACAGAAAATGATAGTATCTGGGACCAAAACGTTGCTTCCAAATGCTACGCATCGTGGGGTTGGTAAGGTCATGGTTGCCACCCAGATGGAAGAAGGGCATTTTTAATTTTGACGTCCTGTTTTCAAAGGAGTTCCATTCGGTCGCCAATTGCAGGGAATCTTCCGTTCCCCCGTCTATTAGGTCTCCCACACTCAGGACAAAGGTAGGATCTAGGCGGTTCAATTGCTCCACAGCTGCACTGTAGACCCCTTCGCGTTCGCCCCCGTTCAAGTCGGAAATGATAGCAAAGGTAAAATCCTCCTCGGTCGGTTCAAAAATAGCACTGGTCCATGGAGTAGGTCCTTCGACAATGGTGTGCTCAAAAATGGATTTATCTGTTTTTGCGTTGTGCTTCTTGCAACTGGAAAGTACAAGGAGCATAACAATTGTCCGAATCAGATAGCTTTTCATAAAAATGCGGTTGTGGAAACAATTTAGTTTTTTAAAGGGGCCTCAGGAACTTTACCGTACAATACATTCGCATCGGCTTCATATTTGTCCCCCTTTATCCAATAAGGCCTTTCCGGGTCGTTGGCAATGGACCGTCCTGAAAGGATATACCCTTGGTAGAACTTCAACAAATAATCATAATCAATACTATCAGCCTCATCCATGGCTTGGTGGTAGTATTTGTTGATCTCATCATCAAAGGCATCAAAACCAGTGGAGTAGGTGGGGGCGGGAATCCCTACTTTAGCAAAACTTACATTATCACTTCGGTCAAAAAGGCCTTGTTCAGGCGCAGGATCATCAATAGCCTTTAGCCCAAAGGTGGCAGCACCGTCAACAATGTGTTTTTTAGCGGTTGTTCTTTCCAGTCCAATTACGGTTGCCAAACTAGTATTGTTGTACCCACCACCGTCGGTATTAAAACCATAAACGATTTGCTCTAAGGGAAATATGGGGTTTTGTACATAGTACTGACTGCCCAAAAGGCCTTTTTCTTCCCCGGTAAAAAATATAAAAAAGGCAGAGCGTTTTGTAGGATACTTTCCAATATTTTCTGCCATGCTTAAGACAGCGGTGGTTCCAATAGCGTTATCACGTGCGCCATTGTAAATACTATCTCCTTCTGTATTTGGCGTACCGATGCCCACATGGTCATAGTGCGCCGAGTACATGATGTATTCGTCCTTTAGTTTTGGGTCAGTACCTTCCATAAAGCCTACAACATTTTGCGTAATAAGGGTCGTCTCTTTAATACCATCGGTTTCAATGGAATAGGAACCTTTGGATTTCATCAATGCATCCAATTGTTCCGCCGAGGTATTCACCCAGAGATGTAAAAATTCGTTCGTAGGATTTTCAGGGTCTTCCGGGTCGGGAATCTTTACGCTTTCTCCCATAAAATGTGAAATACGTGACCACCAATCTTCTTCAAGCAAGGTCATTTCTATTAGTCCGATAGCCCCATTGGCAATGGCCAATTCCTGCTTCTGCTTATGGGCCATATAGGTCGCCCTAGCATCATAGGCTTCCGCAGTTCCAGCCCTAACAATTATGAGTTTTCCTGTAACATCTTTGCCCTTGTAATCTTCGGCCTGACCAAATCCTAGAAATACGGCCTCCCCGGAAAGTGAGGTGGCCTTGGCGTTCACTGCAATAGTATGTGGATAATCCGACCCATTAATAGAAACCTTGAGCATGTCCGGTGGTGCTGTTTGTAATAGGCTAAATGTTTGATAATAGGAATTGCCATTGGCGGGATGAGGTTTTACTCCGTAACCACGTAAGGTATTTGCCAAATAGGATGCTGCGATCTTTAGTTCTGGAGAGCCCGTGGCGCGCCCTTTAAGGACATCGTCGGCCAGAAAATAGATATGACCTTCAATTTCGTTTTTATCAACGGTTTGCTCGGCGATTTCAGCATCTGTTTGAGCGGACAATACACTTGAGAAGACAAGCGCAATTAGTAGTGTATAGTTTTTCATTTCGTTGTTTTTTGTATCGACTGATATTTTAAATTTATTTCTCTTTTGTAAATTTTTCCCCCATAATGTGAAACTGACTGATTTTACCTGCCTCGTTGATGTCAAAATTCACTTTTGATTTCTCGTAAAACCGGGAGTCCTTATTGGTGATAAAAGTATCATAGTGCCAATGTTCTAAGCTGTAGGTTATAAAGTCATTAAAGTTCATCTGCAGCTGGCCTTTGAGCATGGTCACTTGGGCGTTGCCCAACATGTTGTTCGTGTACGTGCCTTCGTACTCTGCCAAAGGCAAACTTGGTTGGGTATTTTTTACCCGTTCGTCTTTGTCTCTCTTGAAATTCTCAATTCGTTTCTCCTTAAAACCTTCATACAAATTGAAAACCTCGGTATGCCAATCGTGGCTGTCATCGTCAAAGGCATAGAGGTCCAACGCCTTATAAAGAATGGCATGTCGTAATTCCGCATGGTCTAGATTGGCAAACACATAGACGGCCGTATTTTTATCGTGCATGATTCCAGCAATGGCCACCAAACCGAAGAGACTCCCGGTATGAAAATCCAACTTATGTCCTTTATAGTCCTGTTGAAACCATCCCAGACCATAGGTATTCCAATTAGGTTTGGTGAGGGCATTGGTAGGGTAGATTCCCGTGGTTCCCAAGAAGGAATGGGGCTCGAACAGTTTTTTAAAGGTTTTGGGTTGAACAAGCGTGTCCGACTTATACACACCATCATTCACTAAAAATGTTAAGTAATTGGAGATATCATGAGCCGTGGAACATATCATCCCGGCCGGACCAATTTGGTCCGAGAAACCGTAATCTACCTCAACCATGCCGTCCTCATAATCGTTCAAATAAGGTGTTACGTAGTTGCCCGTTTTAAAGATATTTGCGGCGATGGCCTGTGTACGGGTCATCTCCAAAGGATCAAAAATGCGTTCCTGAACAAATTCGTCCCAAGGTTGGCCGCTGGCTGCTGCAATGACCTCGCCCGCCACCGCATACATGATATTTTGATAGGTAAACCCTCCGCGTAAGGGGTAGGTTTTTTTTGCAAACTGAAACCGTTCAATCGTTTCTTTTGTGGTAACGCTGTCCAGTATCCAAAGGGCGTCTGCATTACCAATACCTAAATTGTGGGTCAACAAATCTTTCACCCGGGCATCTGCGGTAGTATAAGAATCGGATAGTTTAAAATAAGGGACATAATCGGTTACTTTATCGTCCCAAGCCAGTTTTCCATCATCGACCAACATACCCATAGCAATGGCGACAACGGCTTTGGATGTTGAGCCCATGTTAAAAAGGGTATTTTCATCGACCGACTCGTTAGTCTCCAAATTTTTGACCCCATAGCTTTTTTGAAATACCACTTCACCATCTTTCACTACAATAGTGGCCATTCCGGGAATCTTCCAATCTTTCATTCCCTTGACAATCATGGCATCCAGCTTTTTATGGGAGGATTTTTGTTGTCCAAGTACTGATTGTGAAAAGCATCCAATTAAGAACAATAGTAATAGTTTTTTCATTTGGTCGGTTTTTGAATTTAGTTTTGGTTTTTCCACCCAGGTCCACGAACCACCCTGCCGGGAGTCGCGCCCGTGTGTTCGCCATCTTTCAAAACTTGTTCACCATTCACGAACACATGTACCATACCTTCGGCAAATTGGTGGGGTTCATCAAATGTAGATTTGTCGATAATGGTTTTGGAATCAAAAATGGCCAAATCCGCAAAATGGCCCACTTGCAAAAAGCCCCGTTTTTTGAGCTTTAAATTGGTGGCCGGGAGGCCGCTTAGCTTATAAATGGCCTCTTCCAAGGGAATTACTTTTTCCTCCCTCACGTATTTGCCCAGGAGTCTAGCCACATTGCCGTAGGCTCTAGGGTGAGGGCTGTAATTGGTGAACGGTTCTACTGGTGCAATACTTGCTGCGTCCGATCCAAAACTCATGTAGGGCAGGGCTATCTGTTTTTTCACATTCTCTTCGGACATTAGAAAATAGACCGTACCTACACGGCTACTGTCCTGTACGACCAGGTCAATAGCGGTTTCTTCCGGACTTGTACCCCGTATTTCCGCAACCTCTCCCAAGGTTTTGCCCGTAAGGTACCTAAGACTATCATTTCTAAAATCATTTAAAATAAGTTTTTCAGGACTACCGGCAGCAAAATAAAGGTTCTCCCAACCATCCCCTTTAGCCTTCATTTCTTCAATTACTTTTTTACGGATAGCCGGGTCTTGCAAGCGTTCGGCCCATTTTCCATAACCACCTTCCTGAACCCAAGGAGGCATAGAAGCGTCTAAACCGGTGGCTCCTGCTGTATAAGTATACATATCCGTAGTAATTTTCAGTCCGGTAGAACGAGCTGAGTCTATTTTGGCAATTGCAGATTCCCATTTCTCCCAATTGTCTTTTCCGCCAGCTTTTAAATGATAGATTTCCGCAGGAATATTCGCTTCTTTTGCAATTAGTATCAATTCATCAATTGCTTCCAACCAATAGTCGCCTTCACTGCGCATATGTGATATATACATACCATCATAGGCTGATGCGACCTTGCACAATTCAATCAGCTCTTCGATATCCGCATAAAAAGCAGGAGCATAAATCAATGAAGAACCAATACCCATAGCTCCCTCTTCCATGGCTGTTTTCGCCAAGGCTTTCATATTTTCCAATTCGGCAGGGGTGGGAGGGCGGTTAGCTTCCCCTAGTTCATGAACACGTAAAGTGGTAGCACCTACGAAGGAAGCCACATTGGGAGCAATGCCTCGTTTTTCTAAAAATTCTAAATATTCCCCAAGCGTTGTCCATTCTATAGGATATTTGACATCCTTTTGGCTACTTTGCTCTTGTTGGCGCATTTTATCGCTTAACGGACCCATAGACCAACCTTCACCCATAACCTCTAAAGTGACTCCTTGACGAATATCACTTTCTGATTTTCCATCAACAATAAGAGATTCGGTAGCCCAGCTAAGCATGTTGATGAAGCCAGGGGCAACGGTTAATCCGGTGGCATCTATCTCTTGTAGGCCTTTGGCATTTTCCAGGTTTCCGATTGTGGCAATAGTATCTGCATTAATGCCGATGTCGCCCATGAATATGGGCTGACCAGTACCATCTGCGATTTGACCATTTTTGATGAGGATATCAAAGGTTTCTTGATTGGAACATCCAATCATGCAGAAAATCAATAGTACATAGGGAAGAAGGTTTGAAAGGATTTTCACAGTTGGTTGGTTTGGTTCTCCCTAAATGTAAGAAATAAATTGGTGGTCAATTTATTAAATTGATCTGTAAGAAAGCAGAAAAGCCAAAAACTTTAAACCTGAAGCTTTTTTTATTGATTTGATAATACAGGAGCGCAGTAGTTTTTTATCCGATTACCTTGGATTCCAATCGCTCTTCCTTGATCGAACCATTTTTTGAATAGACATAATAGCTATGATTCCGCTCATCCAAAGAAACGGAAGTATACACTTCTTCGTTGATAAAATGAATGGCAGAGCGGTCGTCACAGGCGTAGCCGTCGTTAAGCTTACCCGAGCGAATATTATTGTGATACAAAGGACGTCTTGAAGTTTCAGAATTGTAATGCGGACAATGGCTTTTGTCAATGAAAGACATCCCGTTTACTATACTAAGTTCCTTAGGTCTCGAATCCGTAGTACCCGCATTGAACCAACAGAGTGAGCCCGCACTGCCACCACCCATGACCACCCCAGTATCATAGGCCTTTTTGAGGGCTATGTCTATACCTTGGGCCTTCCAAATGGCCAACATGTTCAAAGTGTTGCCCCCACCTACAACAATGGCATCCATTCTTTGGATGATTTCCTCAAAGCTTTCTTTCTGGTCGTAGGAATTGATCCAAACGCTCATTACATGTGGTACTACATCAATTTGGGAACAGACCTCATGAAAAGATTTTATATACTCGGGATCTTCTCCACTGGCCGTGGGAATAAAACAAAGATTAGGGGTTTCCTTACCGGTAGCCTTGGCCATATAGTCCAAAAAGGGAACCGTATGCCTTCCACTACCATAAACGAGTAACTGTCTTTTCATTTGGAGCGTTTATAATTTCAAAGATACACAGATGATTTACAAACTGTAAAAACCGACAGTTTTACTCGATAATCAAGATTTAAATGCTCCGACCCTTGCGTGGAAACATAATATAAATGTTATATTCAATGCCTCATGGGCTTACTCCGAGGTGGTTTACTGGGAATCCGAATTTCTCTGTCCTTTGGGTTTACTCCCCCGAAACTTATTTGTACCGGAGCTATTCCTGTTCTTGTTCCGGTTTCTATTTCGGTTTCTATTTTTATTCTGATTGGGATGCGAAGTTTTGTTCGGTTTCTGAGGCTTAGGCTGTACGTCCTCTTCGGTTTCGGAATCATCATCCACAAACTGATGCTCCGGCATACGCGGAACGGGCTGTTTGATCAGTTTTTCTATATCTCGAAGATAAGGACGTTCCTCCTTGTCACAAAACGACAATGCAATTCCGCTGGCACTGGCCCTTCCGGTTCTTCCTATTCTGTGTACGTAGGTTTCGGAAACATTGGGAAGGTCATAATTTATGACCAATGAAAGTTCGTCCACATCAATGCCCCTTGCCGCAATATCGGTAGCAATCAAAACCATTAATTTACCGTCCTTAAAATCCCCCAAGGCCTTCTGCCTTGCGGTCTGGGATTTGTTCCCATGTATGGCCGCCGATTTGATACCGGCCTGCGATAATTTTTTTACAATTTTATTGGCACCATGCTTTGTCCTGGAAAATACCAATACCGAATCTTTAGGGCGTTCCTGGAGCAGATGTATCAACAGTTTTGGCTTATTCTTTTTACTCACAAAATAGACACCTTGATCCACCTTTTCAGCTGTGGCCTGTTGAGGTTTAATGGTTACGCGTTCAAAATCGCCTAACATGGCCTTGGATAGTTCTACTATATCCTGGGGCATCGTCGCAGAAAAGAATAGTGATTGCCTTTTTGGGGGCAATTTGGCGATGATCTTTTTTACATCATGGATGAAGCCCATATCCAGCATCTGGTCCGCTTCGTCCAACACCACAAACTCAAGGTCCTTAAATGTGATATAGCCCTGGTTCATTAAATCCAATAGCCTACCTGGTGTGGCAACCAGGATGTCCACGCCACTTTTTAGCGCATTTACTTGTTTACCTTGTTTGACACCACCAAAAATCACGGTGTTTTTGAGTCCGGTGTATTTGCCGTAGGCCGTAATGCTTTCCCCAATCTGTATAGCCAATTCCCGTGTTGGGGTCACGATCAAGGCCTTGACCTTTCTCCGGTTGTCCCGTAGGCTTATACCCTCGTAAAGATGATGCAAAATGGGAATACTAAAGGCTGCCGTCTTCCCGGTACCGGTTTGGGCAACCCCTAGTAAGTCTTTCTTTTTAAGTAAAATGGGAATGGCTTGTTCTTGAATGGGAGTAGGGTGTGTATACCCTTCTTTTTGTAAGGCCTCCAAAATAGGTTCTGCAAGGCCAAGTTCTTTAAATGTCATTTATTTTAAATAAGAGGCAAAGGTAGGGTTATTTGTGTTAGTGTGATGGCTGGTTGTTCGTTATTGGTTGTTCGTTATTAATTGCTCGTTGATTGATGTTGGTTTGGGGGATTCAAACAATTTAATTTAAATTCTGAACTTTAACTTGAGTTTGAACTAGCGGTTGGACTTTGTACTCCGAACTTGAACTTTCCTTCAAAGCCCCACAACAGCTGCTTCGGCGCAACGTTCTCCGTCCATGGCCGCTGAAACGATCCCCCCTGCAAAACCACCGCCCTCTCCACATGGAAATAGACCCTTTATTTGAACATGTTCCAAGGTTTTGTTTCTTGGAATGGTGACCGGGGAAGAAGTTCTGGATTCAACACCCACGATATTTGCCTCAACGGTATAATAGCCATGCATTTTTTCACCGAAGGCCTTGAACCCCGTTCGTAGGCGACTCCCAATGAGTTTGGGTAGTAGTGAATGCAAGGGGGCCGATTTCAAACCAGGCTGGTAGGAAGTTGGGTTTAAGTCGGCGGAAAGCCGACATTCTACGAAATCCGTTAATCGTTGTGCAGGAGCTGTTTGCGACCTTCCTCCTGAAGTAAAAGCTAAACGCTCAAAATCTTTTTGATACTCAAGTCCTTTTAATGCCCCCAAGTGTTCGTACTTGGGAATGTCCTCGTCCACATTGATTTCCACCACAATGCCCGAATTCGCAAAGAGGTTGTTACGTTTTGAGGGGGACATTCCATTCACCACAACTTCACCCGGGGCGGTTGCAGCCGGTACTATGAAGCCACCGGGACACATACAGAATGAATACACCCCACGGCCTTTCACCTGTTCCACCAAACTGTAGGAAGCAGCTGGTAGCAACACATTTCTTTGACCGGAACAGTGGTATTGAATACTGTCGATGATTTCTTGGGGATGTTCCACCCGTACACCCATCGCATAGCTCTTAGCCTCCAAAGCAACTTTCTTTTTGTGTAGTAGTTCAAAAATATCTCGAGCCGAATGCCCGGTGGCCAGTATGACCCGTTCCACCGTTACTTCACTTTCGTTTTGTAATACGATGGACTTTAATCTGTTGTCCTCAATGTTAAAGTCGGTCACCCTAGTATTAAAATGTACTTCACCACCATATTTCAGAATAGTTTCCCGCATGTTCTGTACGATTTTGGGCAATTTGTTCGTACCGATATGCGGATGGGCATCAATGAGGATATCTTCCTTCGCACCGTGATGGACTAGACTTTCGAATATACGTCTTACATCGCCGCGTTTTAAGCTACGGGTGTAGAGCTTTCCGTCCGAATAGGTCCCCGCTCCACCTTCACCAAAGCAGTAATTGGAATCCTCACCTACGATATGTTCCTGATTAATGGCCTTAAGGTCACGCCTGCGGTCCTGTACATTTTTACCACGTTCAAAAACAATCGGCTTATACCCAAGTTCAAGACATCTCAAGCCCGCCCACATTCCTGCGGGACCAAATCCTATGATGTGAATAGGCTTGGCCTTTGAAACATCTTTATACTCAAATGTATATTCGGTTTTATCCAAGGTTTCACCCTTGGTATATACCGCCAACTTATAATTAAAGTAGATGGTGGGCTTACGGGCGTCAATGGATTTTCGAAGGACCTTAAAGGTAAATTCACCGGTGGATACCCCCAAGTGGCGGGCTATTTTTAGTTCCAGTATATTTTCATCCCCAGCCTCCTCCAAACTAACCCGCAACTGAATGTTTCTCATCATGATGGTAAAATTACTTTAAAGAAACGGATACTTAAAGTGGGCCAAACTCCTTTTTATAGGCCGATGGTGTTCTACGGGTGATGGCCTTAAATTGCTTGTTGAAATTGGAAAGGGTTTGGAAACCGCTTGAATAACAGGCCTGGGAAGCGTTCATTTTTTCTTCCAGAAGCAACTTGCATGCATGCCCAATCCGTATTTCGCTTACAAATTCTGAAAAGGTCTTGTTGGCGTGGACCTTAAAATAACGGCTGAACGATGTAGGGGTCATATTGGTGAGCTCGGCCAATTCCTCCAATCCTATCTTACTTCTGAAATTTTGCATTACGTAGGCATATACAATGTTCATGCGCTCTGTATCCCCTTGTTTTAGGGAATTGATATATCCAGGACTGGCAAGAACTTCCAAGTCATCGGTCTGGCTTAATAAATGCAAAATTTCCAAGAGGCCAACCACTTTCTCCAATCCCTCCTGATGTACTAGGTTTTGCATCAGCGTTTTGACTTTTTCGGCCGTCACACCCGTAACTAATAGACCCCTGAGACTTCTTTTTAGCAGATGTTTTAGTTTTAGGCCTTCCTCTTTCTGCAACAGGTTTTCACCCAACATATTTTGATTGAAGTATACCACGATACCCTTCGAGAATTTTTCTTTTGTGGTTTTTCCTGCTTCAATATCGCTCCGCCAGAGATGGGGTAGATTAGGTCCCGTAAACGTAATCTCCCCTTCCTTGTAGGGTCTAATGCTATCTCCAATAAACTGTGTGCCCCTTCCTTTTAATACCATGAACAATTGATACTCTGGATGGAAATGCCAATTTGGGTCGAAGATGGGCTGTTTTAGAGCCTTGGTAACCAAGGCATGGGACTTAGGTATCGGGGATTTTTCTAAGGCTAATTTCAATATTGGGAATTTTTAATAATCAATGATCCGCCAAGAATAAAACACTTATTTGCCTTTAAATTTAACAATTTAATCTGATATATGGTAAAATACAGTCAGGATAGGATAAATCACAGGGATTTTTATTGTCAATTTATAATTAAAATTGGTACTTGAATCAACATCTGTCATTTTATGAAGACTTTTTATAGGATATCTGCAGTCGTTTTTAGTGCTTTCCTTCTATTTTCAGGCTGTAAGTCGGAACAAAAAAATGAAACCACTTGGAAAGATGATGCTCCTCGCCGCATAGAACTTCTGTTCTTAGGGCACTCCATTGAGCACCACAATTCTGGGGAGTACTTTCCCATATTGGCCACGGCCTTAACAAAGGACGGTATAAACATTACGTATACGGAGGATGTGGATGACCTAAATCCAGAAAACCTTTCGTTGTATGACGGACTTATAGTTTATGCCAATCACGAAGAAATAACGGACGCGCAGGAAAAAGCCTTGTTGGATTATGTTCGTGAAGGCCATGGGTTTATTCCTATTCATTCGGCTAGTTTTTGTTTTAAAAATTCACCCGAATATATAGACTTGGTAGGGGCGCAGTTCATGAGTCACGAGAACAGTACCTTCACGGCTGAAGTTGTAGATAAGGAGCATCCGATCACAAAGGATTTAAAACCTTTTGAAACATGGGACGAAACCTACGTACATGATAAAATTGCAGATGATATTCACGTTTTAATGGAACGTGTGGAGGGTGATCATAGGGAGCCATGGACCTGGGTTAAGAATTATGGGGAAGGAAAAGTGTTCTACACGGCATACGGACACGATGAGCGCACTTGGAACAACCCTGGTTTCCAAAATTTGGTCAAGGAGGGAATTCTTTGGGCCGTTCCAGAAAAGGCAAAAGAGAATTGGTTGGCTTTCACTACCGATATTCCTACCTTGAAATATGAGGATAGGGATAATATTCCTAATTACGAGCAAAGGGATCCCGCCCCAAAGTATCAATTACCTTTATCCCCCGAAGAATCCCAGAAGTTCATTCAGGTGCCGGCAGGCTTTGAAGCCCAATTATTTGCTTCTGAACCGGATATCATAAATCCTATCGCGATGAACTGGGATGAAAAAGGCCGTCTTTGGGTGATTGAAACGGTGGATTATCCCAATACCGTGAGAAATGATGATAGTATAGGTGATGATAAAGTAAAAATTTTAGAAGATACCGATGGTGATGGCAAGGCCGATAAGGTGACTGTATTTGCGGATAAATTGAATATCCCTACCAGTTTTGCTTTTTACGATGGCGGTATCGTAGTCTCCCAAGCACCGGAATTCATCTTTTTAAAGGATACGGACGGTGATGACAAGGCAGACGTTCGGGAGACCCTGATTGAAGGCTGGGGTACCTTTGACACGCATGCAGGTCCTTCCAATTTGCAATATGGTATAGATAATCAACTATATGGTGTAGTTGGCTACTCCGGATTCGAGGGCCAGATTTTTGGAGAGGATTTTAAGTTTAACCAAAACGTATACCGGTTCAATCCTAAGAAAAGCACCTTTGAAGTAGTGACTAACACCTCCAATAATACATGGGGATTGGGATTGACAGAGGATAATTCAATCTTCGCATCCACTGCAAACAACACGCACAGCGTTTTTGTAGGTATACCCAATGCCAATTTCACCCATGTAAAAGGAATTGGAACGGATGGAAGTGCCAAAATAGACGGTCACTATGAGATGCAACCTATTACACCAAATTACAGACAAGTTGATGTTTTTGGTGGCTTTACGGCCGCTGCAGGACATCATTTCTATACCGCTAGGGCTTACCCGGAAAAGTATTGGAACAAGATTGCATTTGTCTGCGAGCCTACAGGTGGCTTAGTCCACCAAGCAAGAATCGTAAAGGATGGCGCAGGATATGTAGAGGAAGATGCCGGTAATCTTTTTGCGTCAGCCGATGAATGGTCTTCCCCAGTGGAAGCCAAAGTGGGTCCGGATGGTGTAGTCTGGGTCGCGGACTGGTATAATTTTATCGTACAGCACAATCCCACCCCAAATAAGGATAGGGGCGGATATGATGCAGAAAACGGGGATGGAAATGCCTATGTGAATCCCTTACGTGATAAGTCCCACGGCAGGATTTATAGAATAGTTCCAAAATATGACTATTCCTACGAACCCATAACACTGTCTAAGGATGATCCGGATAAATTGGTAGATGCCTTGAGCAACGACAATCAATTTTGGAGATTGACCGCTCAACGTCTTTTGGTGGAACGAGGAGAGACCGATGTTTTAAATGACCTATATAAATTGGCGAATAAAAAGGAAGTTGATAGCGAAGGTTTGAATAATGCAGCATTACATGCACTTTGGACGATTGACGGCCTTGGTGCTTTGGAATCAGATTCTAATGCCCTTGGGGTGGTGAAAGGAGCGTTATACCATAAGGCTGTAGGCGTTCGTAAAGCGGCCATTCAGTTATTGCCTCGAAATGACGATTCTGACAATGCCTTGTTCAAGGCGAATACCCTTAACGATCGTGATCCGAATGTACAACTGGAGGCACTGCTTTATTTTTCAGAAAGGCCCTCCTCACAAAAGATAGGTTCTTTGCTTTATGATTTGGGTAAGAACGAAGCTGTTTTAAACGACGAGTGGATGTTCAAAGGAATATATGCTGCATCCGCTCAACATAGTGATGGGTTTTTAAACGCCTTTAAACAGCAAAACCCTAATTACAAAATGCCCGAGGCAACTGCCAATGATATGGCGGCCATGGGATACAATGATGCGGATTGGGAGAGTATGGAATTACCACAGTATATAGAGGACGCAGGATTGGATATAGACGGAGTTATCTGGTTTAGGAAGGAAATCTCTTTACCTTCATCGGCCTCGGATAAAGTAGGTACAATTTCCTTGGGACCCGTTGATGATTCCGATGTAACATATATCAATGGAATCGAAGTTGGAAGCATGGCGGCCAGCTATAAATCCATGCGAAGATATGATATTCCAAAAGGTGTTCTAAGAGCAGGGAAAAATGTAATTACCGTACGTGTTGATGATACGGGGGGTGAAGGCGGAATTTATGGTAGAAGTTGGTCCATGAACATCAGGGTGGGTGAGGAAAGATACTCATTGGCCGGACCATGGAAGTATAAAGTGGAAAAGAATTATACTGATAAAATTGCAAAAACATATACAGAAGCGGATTTTGCCGTACTGCTTATAAAGAATTATGGCAATGAAGATGGTGTCTCTTCGGATATGACTGATGAAGATTATTCCAATGCGAAAAAGATCGTTATAAAAACAATAACGAATGAGATGAAATATGATGTTACCAACTTTGAAGTGAAAGCTGGAGAACAGGTAGAATTGATATTGGAAAACCCTGATTTTATGCAGCATAACCTCATTATTACCAAACCTGGTAAAAAGGAAGCGGTAGGTGCCGCGGCGGATAAAATGGCAGCGGACCCAGATGCGGCGGAACTCTTTTATATTCCGCAGACTGATGATGTATTATTTGCAACTCCGTTATTAAATCCGAACGACAGCTATTCATTGAAATTCACGGCACCAACAACCCCCGGTGAATACCCATTTATATGTACCTTCCCTGGTCACTGGAGAATTATGCAAGGGGTAATGGTCGTAAAATAATATCCAAAATTTAGGAAGAGAGGCATGAAGAACAAGATAAATTTTGGTGTAAGCACTTGGCTTTGGCAATCGCCCTTTACAACGGAAACAATAAAGCTTTTTCCAAAAATCAAGGCCATGGGTTTTGACGTTGTGGAAATTCCCGTAGAAGACCCAGCTTTAATTGATGTTAAAGTTTTAAAGGAAGCATTGGATGTCCATGGACTACAACCAACGATTTGCATTGTTTTTGGCGATGATAAGGATTTGACTTCAGAAGATGAAACCTTACATAAAAATTGTTTTGAACATGTGGAAAAATGTTTTTCCCTAGCTTCCTCGCTTGGTGTAAGTTTTGTCGCCGGACCACTCTATGCCGCTGTAGGAAAGGCCCGTTTGGCACCCGATGATGTTAAGAACAAAGAATGGAAGAGGTCCGTTAAGAACTTAAGGGTTCTGTCAGACATTGCTACGGTATACGGTTTGGATATTGCATTGGAACCCTTGAATAGGTTTGAATCCGATTTGATCAATACGACTTCGGATGTAGTCCGCTTATTGGATGAAATCGACAAGGATAACATGAAAATTATTCTGGACGGATTCCACATGACCATAGAAGAACAGGATATTCGTAAAGCCATTAATTTGGCCGGTGATAGATTGATCCATGTTCAGGTTTCGGAAAACCACCGGGGGATTCCCGGTACGGGTTTGACACCTTGGGCCGAATTTGCAAAAGGATTACAGGACGTGAATTATTCTGGGGCCATAGTAATTGAAAGCTTCACTCCAGAAATTCCCGAATTGGCCGCAGCCGTAAATATTTGGAAAAAGCTGGCGAACGACCAAGATGAGTTTGCAAAAAAAGGATTGAAATTTTTAAAGAATACGTTTAAGTAAAATTGAAAAATATGAGTACAAAGAAAGTGAACGTAGCCATTATCGGTTTAGGTTTTGGTGCAGAATTTATTCCCATATATCAAAAGCATCCCAATGCGAATTTAGTGGCCCTCTGCCAACGAAACGAGGCCAAGTTGAACGAATTGGCGGACGCCTTCGGCATCGACAAAAGATATACCTCATATGAGGAGCTGCTGAAAGATCCGGAAATTGATGCCGTGCATATCAATACACCCATACCCAATCATGGGGAGCAATCCATTAAGGCCTTAAAAGCCGGTAAACATGTGGCCTGTACGGTACCCATGGCCACCACGGTTGAGGAATGCGAAGAGATCGTAAAATTGACACAAGCAACGGGACTTACCTACATGATGATGGAAACGGTGGTCTATGCCCGGGAATTTTTATATATGAAAGAACTTTATGAAAATGGGGAGTTGGGCAAGGTTCAATTTTTAAAGGCAAGTCACCAACAGGATATGGATGGATGGCCTAATTACTGGCCTGGATTGCCACCTATGCACTATGCAACGCATTGTGTGGGACCTGTATTGGCTTTGACCCAAGGTGAGGCTGAATATGTTTCCTGCTTCGGCTCTGGTACTATAAGGGAGGAATTGATTAAAGAATACAATTCGCCCTATGCCGTGGAAACCACCCATATTAAATTCAAGGATTCCGATTTAAGTGCACAAGTGTATCGGTCGTTATTCGATGTAGCTAGGCAGTATCGGGAAAGTTTTGAAGTCTATGGTTCCAAAAAATCTGTGGAATGGCCCTTGATAGAGGGAAAACCCTTGGTCGTGCATACCGCAAAAAAACCGGAACCAGAAATTCCGGAAGAGGTTGAAAGTCCGGATTATGCCAAGCTATTGCCCAAGGAAATCCAACATTTTACCACCCAAGGAGTTTACGATTCCGAGGAGAATGAACATCTATCCTTTACCCAAGGCGCAGGCCACGGGGGGTCACATCCGCATTTGGTGCATGAATTTGTCGAGGCTCTGATTCAAGATAGGTCGCCCTATCCAAATGCCAAGCAATCGGCCAACATTACTTGTGTGGGGATTTTGGCCCATGAGTCGGCACAAAAAGGCGGGGCTATTATCAAATTGCCCGATTTTACGCTTTCTTAGATGGAAAATGACCTTTATTATGAGAAGTATCCATTAAGGTTTAATGTTTGTGTACGCAAAATGTAAAATCTTTAGAATTTTCACTCTGCCTTAGTGTTCATTTGCAACGCAAAACGGGTAGCACACAACAATAAATAGAGAAAGGCTTCTTTGTTGGTTACTTTAGCGTCAAATGGCTAGAGGAAATTGATTTGAAATACCTTATTGTTTTATTAGTTTTTACCGTTATTGGCATACATTCCATGTATGGCCAAGAAACCTATTTGGATACATTTTCAGCTTTTTCCTATAGCGGCAACGAGGGAAGCATGTCCTTTGCTGGGGGGTGGTCTGAAACTGGTGAAGCAAACGACCCAGGTTCCGGAAGAATACAAATTGATGGACAACGTCTCCGATTTCAAAATTTGGACAATAATTACATTACTAGAAACCTGAACTTGGCAAATGCCCTAACGGCAACACTTACTTTCGATTTTCAACGGACCAACGGGGACGAAATTGTTACGGTTCAACTATATGATGGTAGCACATATTCTACAGTAGGAAATTTAGATGGATCTGGTTCGTTCAACTATAGTTTGAATGCCAATCAAATGAACGCCAATGCAGGTATCCGGTTTATTTCAGGTAGTGGTAATTGGAGCAATTCCGAAACCTTATATGTTGATAATGTACTGTTTACGGTAGTATTTCCTGACGACCCACCGGTATTGATTGCAACAGGAAATCAAATACATTGTAATGGTGGTAACACACCTATTGCCCAAACTATCAGTATTACAGATCCGGACGATACTTCTACTACGGCAGTTTATGTGCAAATTTCAAATGGTTATATAGCTGGGGAAGATCTTTTGACCCTCACAGGCAGTCATCCAGGAATTACGTCAACTTGGGATGCCGTAGAAGGAAAACTCACCTTACAAGGACCTGCAACCTATTCAGCTTTTGAAAATGCGATTTTGGACGTTCATTATAGTACTAGTTCTCCAAATCCTACAGGAAGTAGGCAGTTTTCCATCACGGTAGGCGAGGCGAACTTTTTGCCAGCTACCGGCCATTATTATGAATACGTGGCGGACGTTGGAATTTCTTGGACGGATGCTGAAGTAGCCGCCAGCAACCGAACATATTTTGGATTACAAGGCTATCTGGCTACATTGACGACCCAAGAGGAGGCTGATTTTTCCGGTTCGCAAGCACAAGGTGTTGGATGGATCGGAGCAAGTGATGCGGCCACGGAAGGAGAATGGTTTTGGGTTACCGGTCCAGAAGCTGGGACCCCATTTTGGAGTGGTCGCGCTGATGGGAGTACGTTACCACCCACCAATTTTGCGAATTGGAACGGAGGGGAGCCTAACCAATCGGGTAATGAAGACTATGCCCATATCACAGATCCATCGGTAGTAAGGGGTGGAGCTCCGTTGGGTTCTTGGAACGACCTGCCCAATGGAGGAGGAAGTGGTGCATATGCTCCAAAAGGTTATGTGGTGGAGTACGGTGGTATGCCAGGGGACCCTGTACTCAATATTAGTGCCACCACAAGTTTAACCATGGATGACACTGCGCCTACCTGGGTAAGTGCCAGTGGATCATTGGACGAATCTTACCAATGTGCATCAGATGTTCCTTCTTTGTCGGTTTGTGGCTCTTTAAGTGTTACTTTTTTTAACGAGGCTCAGTATTCTTGGGGTTTTGGTCTTCAAAATAATACAGGCTCACAGATCGATGCTTGGGAAGTGCAAATTCCTAATGCCGACTACCAGTTGAATGTTTCCCAATTAAGCAATCAAGGAGCGTTTACCTATTCCCAATTGGACAATGGGGACGGCACTTTCGACCTAACACTTGCCGGAACGGGCCCTATTGCGCCGTATGGAGGTATCCCTGGAGGCAATATTCAATGGTCTGGTGTCAATTTTGGCTTTGATCCCACTTCCGATGGAATTTCGGTTTTTTGTGGATCGATACCCTTTGCACCCCCAGTGGCCACGGATGATTGTTCGGTCGCGAACATTTCGATTATATCGGATCAAATAACAACTTTCAATTCCGAAAATGATTTTACAAGGGTAATTACCTATATTGCAACGGATAGCAGTGGAAATATTAGCGTTCCCTTTACTAAGACCATTACAGTACAAGATACCACAGCGCCAACAGCTAGTAATCCGGGCGCTATAAGTGTTTATTGTAGTGCCGATGTACCAGTCCCTGATACTTCCCTAGTCTTGGATGAAGCCGATAACTGCGTAGGCCCCTTGACCGTAACCCATGTGGGCGATAGTACGGATGGAGGCTATAATCCTGAAACGATTACAAGGACCTATTCAATTACAGATGCTGCTGGGAATACAACAAACGTTTTCCAGATAATTTCCGTTTATCAATCGGAAATTCTTTCCCAACCAATGGATGTCAATACCACTGCAGGTACTACAGTGGTTTTTTCGGTTACGGCGAACAATGTGGACCAATACCAGTGGCAAGTAAGCACGAATGGGGGAGTGTCATTTAGCAACCTCCTTAATGGTAGTGGATATAGCGGGGTACAAACGTCCAACTTGCAAATTCAGGCTAATGCAGTTGACTTGCAAAAGAATGGTTATCGTTACCGTGTGTTGCTATCGAATTCGGCTGCTTCATGTCCGGCAGTAGCATCCCTGCCAGCTTTATTCACTATTGGGGTTCGTTCGATTATTACAAACAGACGTATTACCCATCGAGTCAATAAGAACTAGATACCCCAATTTTAAAATTGCATTATTTGGTTAATCCCTGAAGTGGTTGGAAAACTACAAGGAAAGGTTTCAAAACTAAAGCACCATTTTTTCTCAAACACTACTGGTTAAAAAAAATACAATCCGTCTTCCAAAATCTACAATTGGGTAATTCTTTTTATAAATTGCAGTATCGTTCATGGAAATTTGAACAGCAAATTAATGTTTACCCAATGAAATGTCTTATTACCATCATCTGTATTTTTTGGTTGAGCTTAGGGATGGCGCAAACCGCCACCATGGGCACCATAGAACTGGAAATTACTGGGATGGAAAACGACGAAGGGCAGATGTTGGTGGGACTTTACAATTCTGAGGAGGGTTGGTTGCTAAAGCCATTTAAGGGAGCTTTCGGAAAAATAGCTAATGGGGTCACCACAGTTATTTTTAGGGATATTCCAGAAGGGGTTTATGCCATTTCCGTGTTTCACGACAAGGACAACGACGGAAAGCTAAACCGGCTTTTTGGACTGCCTACTGAACGTTTTGGAGCTTCCAACAACGCACCTTCAAGATTTGGTCCCCCAAGATGGCGGGACGCAAAATTTCAGCTATTGGGCGGAACATTGAAACATTCAATTCAAATTCACTAAAAGCTGTTCAAAATGAAAAAAATTATCACACTGCTGCTAGTAGTGCTTACTACTAGTGCCTGGTCCCAAGATCAATTTACCAAAGGAATGGAAAAGGCCTTTACACTTTGGGGCGAGGGCAAGTCCATGGAAGCTTCCAATCTTTTTGAAAGAATAAGCAATGCGGAGCAAGATAATTGGCTGCCCTATTATTATGTAGCACAAATCAATACCATCAACTCCTTTGGCGAAAAGGACGAAAGTAAATTGAAACAGCAATTGGAAAAGGCCCAACAGTTTTTGGACATCGCCAAGCGGATTTCGCCCAATAACCCAGAGATTATGGTCCAACAGGCCATGCTTTATACGGCATGGATCGCCTTTGATGGGGCTACCTATGGAATGACCCATTCCGCCAAGGTTGTCTCCCTATACAATGAAGCTTTACGCATTGCACCTGATAACCCTAGGGTGGTGTTTTCAAAGGCGGAGTGGGACATGGGATCCGCAGCTTATTTCGGTCAGGATACCGCCCCATTTTGTAAGGATGTGGAAAGGTCCTTGGAACTTTTTGCTAACTTTAAGCCTAAAGGTCCTTTTTATCCCAATTGGGGAGAGGACAGGGCGAAGCAAACCCATGAAAGTTGTAATGGATAATGTCGTGCTATGGAAGCATCAAAAGATTTGGGACAGGAGAGTAAGTTTTCCTTTGAAACCATCAGTAAAGTATTAAGGATAAGCTTGTACATTACGCTAGGTATTTCTGCGATCAATATCATTTTCGCCCTGCAGAATGGTATTGTATGGAAACATGAACTGCAGGATGTGGCGATTACCTTCGTATATGCCTTCACAATTACCGCATGCAATATCTTTTATAACGATTTCCTCTCCCAAAAATTCAGTTGGGAAACCCAAACGCAAAAACGGCTATGGTTTGGAGCTGTGGGATCTATACTCCTTACGGTGCTTTCCTATGGCCTGGCCAGAATCTTTGTAGAAGTAGGTTATTTTGGGAATAGTTTTCAGGAATTTTTGAGGAACGAAGACTTTGCAACCTATTTCTATACCTTACTCATTGCTATTTTGGTATCGGCGATATTGCATGCCTTTTATTTTTATAAGGCCTTACAGGACAGTAAGGTTAAGGAGCAAAAGGTTATAGCAGGAACGGCATCGGCGAAGTTCGATGCCTTGAAAAACCAGTTAGATCCCCATTTTCTATTCAATAGTTTGAACGTACTAACAAGTTTGATCGAGGAGGACCCGGACCAGGCCCAAAAGTTCACCACGTCGCTTTCCAAGGTCTATCGATATGTATTGGAACAAAAAAACAAGGATTTGGTTTCCGTGGATGAGGAGTTACAGTTCGCCAAAACTTATGTTAAGCTATTGAAAATGCGTTTCGAGGACAGTATCGTTCTGGATATTCCGGAAAATGCCTCCAATCCAGAGGCTAAGATTGTTCCGCTCTCCCTGCAACTATTACTTGAAAATGCAGTAAAGCACAACATAGTAAACGCTTCAAAACCTTTGCATATAAGGATTTTCGAGGAAGACGGGAATTTAAAGGTAACAAATAACCTTCAGGAAAAACAGGTGGTCAAGAAAAGCAGTGGTGTTGGCCTACAGAATATTCAGCAGCGCTATGAACTTTTGAGCCACCGAAAAATGGAAATCCATAAAACCAACGGTAATTTCACCGTAGAACTTCCCATGTTGACCCAAAAAGTTTCCGTTGTGGAGACCCAGGAGGAATTCATCGAGGACAAGCGCTATCAGAAGGCAAAGGAGAAAGTGGAAAATATCAAAGGCTTCTACGGGAACCTTATAGCCTATTGTATCGTTATTCCATTTATGGTCTATTTGAACCATAAGACCACAAGCTTTCCTTGGGTGATATTTCCGGTGCTTGGATGGGGTTTTGGTCTGTTGACCCACGGTATGGAGGCTTTTGGCTATCACCCTATTTGGGGGAAACGTTGGGAGGAGCGCAAGCTCAAGGAGCTTATGGACAAGGATGAATTCTGATTCTTTCCTTGATGGATACCTTCATACTTTCATGGAAAATTCTTTTTTAAAGACATCGTTTTCCATCCCTACCGTTCCGGATGACAGTTTATCCTTCAAATTGTACAATTGGGTAAACCACTTTTTCAAAACCCTTGATAATCCCTGAAATTTGATATATCAATAAAAAATAACCGGAAGGATTACCTTCCTTAAAAGAAAAAATCATGAGAAATAAAAGCGATTATAGATACCGAAGGGCCAAGGAAAAAGTGGCCGAAATCAAAGGTTTTTATGGCAATTTATTGGCGTATTGCCTCGTCATTCCGTTTTTGATATGGATCAACTATCAAACTACCAGTTTTCCCTGGGCCTTCTTTCCCGCTTTTGGTTGGGGCTTGGGTTTGTTGGGCCATGCGGCCAATGCCTTTGACTATAACCCATTTTTTGGAAAGGACTGGGAACGAAGAAAATTGGAAGAGTTTATGAAGAACGACGAACTTTAAGGAAAACGGTATCTTTAAGGTAACCGAAGAATCAACAAACGTAACGTCATGAATAACAGAGATCAAGAATCAAAATACTTTAGGGCCAAGGAACGGGTTGAAAACATAAAAAAGTTTTATACAAGTGCACTGTCCTATGTAATCTTCATTGGCTTTTTGGCCGGACTAAATTATTGGCTGAACGAATGGAATTATCCGTGGTTTTTGTGGGCCGCTTTCGGGTGGGGCATAGGGCTGGTTTTCCAAGGAGTAAAAGCTTTTGGATTTAACCCAATTCTAGGAAAGAATTGGGAAGAACGTAAAATTAACGAACTGATGCAGGAGGAGGAGGAACAAACAAAATGGAAGTAATGGAAAGAGATCAAAACAAAATGGAAAGGGCCAAAGAACGGCTTAAGGAACTAAAGGGTTTCTACTGGCATTTGGCCGCATATATTGGAGTGAACACATTTATTACCATTTCCACCATCATTGGTAGGATGGGAAGCGGGGCGGATTTTTGGGATGTCCTGGATTTTGGAAGTTTTTCTATCTGGTTTTTTTGGGGCATAGGCCTATTTTTCCATGGGATGAAAGTGTTTTCCTATAACCCGCTATTTTCAAAGGAATGGGAGAAACGACAGATTCAGAAATTTATGGAAGAGGATAAGCGTGAAGCTGAAAAATTCGGTAGGCATGGAAGGTAGTCTAAAACAATCGGAGAAATATAAAAAGGCGCAACGACAGGTGCAGCAGATCAAAAAATTCTACAGTCATCTAAGAGTGTATATTATTATAAATGCTCTTTTGATAATCGTTAAATTGAACCTATTCAATTGGTTCAAAGGTGAATATGATTGGATGCAGGACCCAAACTTTAGTGGTTGGGTAAGTTGGAACGTTATAGGAACTCCCATACTCTGGGGAATAGGTTTATTGGCCCACGCACTCTATGTTTTTAGGTTTAAATCGAAATCATGGGAGGAACTAAAGCCTACATTCATCAAGAATTGGGAGAAAAGGCAAATGGAAAAATTTTTGAGAGAAGAGGAAGAGAAAGGTTCAATGAGAGAGTAAGAGTTATTTTTTTGAACTATAAATTTTTGAATTAACACTCGTATGAACGTAATTATTATCGAGGACGAAAAACCGGCTGCCAGAAGACTTGGCCGGTTACTAGGGGAGCTGGATGTGGCCGTTTCCACAATGTTACATTCGGTGGAGGAATCCATTGCTTGGTTTCAAGAAAACGAGCATCCCGATCTTATTTTTTTGGATATTCAATTGTCCGATGGTCTTTCCTTTGAAATTTTTGATGCAGTGGATGTAAAAAGTGCCATCATCTTTACAACGGCCTACGATGAATACGCCCTTCAGGCCTTTAAGCTCAATAGTATAGATTACTTGCTAAAGCCCATTGACGATGAGGAACTGGAGAGCGCCGTAAAAAAATACCGACACTTAAAACCCGAAACCAAAAAACTGGGTTTGGATTTTGAGGATATTAAAAAACTGCTTGTAAATCCGTTGGAGCGCGAGTATAAAAAGCGGTTTACCGTCAGGGTCGGTCAACATTTAAAAATAATAAATGCCGACGAAGTGGAATGCTTCTACAGTGAGAATAAAGGTACATATGCCGCTACCTCTGATGGCAGGAACTATTTATTGGACACCACGTTGGAAAATTTGGAGGAGGAACTCAAACCCGATACTTTCTTTAGGGTGAGCCGCAAATTTTACGTGAACATAAACTATATAAAGGATATTATTTCCTACACCAATTCGCGCTTGCAGATCAAACTAAATTCCTTTTCGGAGCAGGAAATCATTGTGAGCAGGGAACGCGTAAAGGATTTTAAATTGTGGTTGGAGTGAGTTAAAAGTTAAAAGCTGAAAGTTAAAAGTGGAAAGTGTTTTGTTGCTTAACGCTTAACGCTTAACACTTAACGCTTGACGCTTAACGCTCACTGTCTACTGTTCACTGTTACTGCTTTCTGTTACCGCTTACTGTCACTGCTAGCTGCTAACTGTTACTGCCTACTTTTACTGCTTATTGTTCACTGTTAACTGTTAACTGTCGTTCACTGCTACTCCTCATTCTCCACCCTGTTCTCATCAAAGGCAGAGGGTAATAGGGTAGGAATCAGCTTAATAAAAATAGGTAAAAGGATAGCGCCCCCAGGAAGCAGGAAGATGGCCAGGGACGGTATACTCTTAAAAATATCCAGCAATTGGGTTTGCACCTTTTTCTTTTCCTCTTTCGTAAGGTCCCTTACGGTGGATTTTGAAAGCAAGGACACCAACTCGGCACTTCCGGAAAGTTCCTTGAGTAATCGCTTTTTGTTCCTTAGAATTAAACGGTTGACCAGTCTGGACATACTGTCGTAGAACTTTATGGCCATATTCTGGTCCTGCAAAAAGGGAATGGTTTCCTTGTTGGAATTTATAAAATTGGAAACATGCGCCAAGGAATTTTTTATGGTGTGGGCATCTAATTGGAGGTCCTTTCCTAGTATCTGTATGAACTCGGACTCCATAAATTCCAGGGATCCATCTTCCCAAACCGTTAAACATGCCAGTTTCAAAAGATACCTTTTTTCCCATAGATCATCATTTGTAAGCAACTGGTTTCTATAAGAGTTATCAAACTTTTGTGAATCACCATCGATAAAGGTCAATGATGAGGCCAATAATTGCGCCAGCTTTTTATCCTTTTTGTTCTTACGCTTGGAATTCAAGGCATGATAAGTAATGTTGATGGCAAGATATTCCAGCCGTTGTGCATGTTTTTTAATACCCTTTGCATGCATTAGATACCTTTTAAATAGCAGCACATCAATGAATAGGAGGGAATTCGTAATGGAACTATTGAAGGTTTTGCTGATAATATTATCCTCAAGATAAACCCTTGAATCCAGAATTTTCTCAAGCTTTGAGGAGGTTTTGCTTCCGGAGAAGAGTTTTCCCAAAAAAGAAACTTTATTGACTTCCAAGGTCTCGTAAAACTGAAATATCTTTTCAAGAAAATCTTGAAAATCGGTTTGGGGCTGTGCAATTTTTAAGGTGAAATAGAGCGCGGTCAACAAATTGATCTTGGCCTTTTCATCCTCTGAAAACTCATGCTCCGGGGTAATGAAATCTGGGAAACCCGTATTAATGCCGTAGACAAAGCCCCAACTGTTTAGGTCCTCGAATAAAATATCAAAACTGGTGTATCTCCCATCGTGGTATTTTACCAGAGAGCCAAACTTATCTATCCAGCCATTTGCCGATGGGTTCATTTTGTTTTTATTGCGAGGTGGCAAAGTTAGCTAATTACCAATTCTGTTCCTTGGTCAAAATTGTTACACAATTTGTTCTATTGGCTAACCCAGAAAATAATAAATCAAATTGCTTCTGTTCCTTTTAAGAGATTGATATCGGGAATATATTAAGAATACTTTAACATTTAAAAGCAAACTTCTAATATTCAGTTCCGTAGGTAAGGTTGATTTAATCTAAAAACTTTAATTATGAAAAACAAAAACCTTATTACCGGTCTTGGGGTATTGTCCCTCATTGCGGCTCTCTTAGTAGCTGCGGACCACATCGATGCTCCGGATTCTATGGGAACCAGTGCTGATATTGCCGATTATTACGCTTTTGAGCCATCCTTGGGCTCGGACAACACGGTGTTTGCCGTAGACCTTCAGTCAAATGTACTGCCAGATTTGGCCTATGGCACCTTCGATGAAAATGTGTTGACCGAAATCAATATCGATACTAATGGGGATTTAGTTGAAGACTTGGTTATACAAGCGATTCCTAGGGATGGAAAAATGTATTTCTTTGGTCCTGTTGTCCCAACTACCACAGGAACTAGCGGTCAGGTAATGGTCGATAGTCCATTGGGTTCTGTTGATATTTCTGCTGATACGGCCATTGTGGAAACGACTTCCAGTGGTGTTTCCCTATTTGCAGGGCCAAGGCAGGATGCCTTCTTTTTTGACTTTTTTCAATTCAATGCGGTCATAGGCGGAATGGCCCCGGAAGGTTTTAAGCCTGCTGGAGACCCCAATTCAACAGCAGATGATGACACTACAGCGGTCGATACCTTTGATGGGGCCAATACCATGTCTATCGTAGTAGAAATTCCCAACACCATGTTGGGGGAAACAACGGCAACAAATGCCTTGGGCTTAACGGTTTACAAGACTTGGGTGACTACCAATGCAAAACAATAATAACGAACGCTAAAAAAATAAAAAGATGAAACTAAATAAAATAAAGTTCTTGTTTCTTACGGCCTGTACCGTTTTAACACTGGTAGCCTGTAACAACGATGATGATTTTACTCCTCCAATGGCCAATGCAACGTGCGATGATGGTATCATGAACGGAGATGAAACGGCTGTCGATTGCGGGGGTTCCTGCACACCTTGCGAAGATGGAATGGGTCCTATGATGCCAGATTTCTCAGGAACCTACGTGCAGATAGACTTTATGGGAAGGCCGGGGATTAATACGGTGTTGAGCGCTGATGACGAAACAAAAAATGCGCACAACATGGCCATACCTTCTCAAATGGGCGCCATGTTCCAAGCTGGTTTTGAGGCTAGATTGGAAGCCTATCATGACGTGTACGCCAATCTTTTGGGAGCTAACCCAGATGATGTTAACTATGAACCCAATATCCTTGGTTTGGATGCGGCCACGCTTACCGGATATTTGGCTGCCGATGTGTTGGAAGTAGCTCCAGATCTGCCAACGACCTACTTTGATCCAGGAACCGATAATGATATGGATGGAAGAATTTTGGTGCCCGATGGTGACGAAGTTGCATTGACCGGTAGAAGGCCTCAGGATGATGTAATCGATGTTTCCCTGATTTTATTGTTCGGTGGTATGGAAGGCGATCGCTTTAGTGGTCAGGACATTGATATGGACGGAACACCAGATTTGCCAAGATTGACCTCGGACGGGGTTGGCCTAACCGCGGACATAGCTACAACATTCCCTTATTTGGGAGCTCCTGAATAAAGACTATGAAAAAGAGGAGCGAGGGGGAGTTTAAAACCTCCCCCTTATTTTAAAATTCTAAATGACAATCCAAATAAACAGATTATGAAACGCTATTTATACTTTTTGGCACTAATTATCGTACTACTTTCTTGTTCAGAAAAGAAACAGTACGAGGTGGCCAATGCAAATGATTACAATAAATATTTAACGGTAGAGACCCCAAAAAAAACCTCCAAATATTTTGAACTATGGAATTCCAAGATCAGGGCAGACAGTATGCAACTGACTAGTTTTGGAATAGTAGGGGGTGAGTACAATCGTTTTTTTAAGGAGACAGGTGATATTGACTATCTAATAAAAGCGGAAAAAAGTCTGCAAAGGGCCGTAAAAATAGCTGCCGTAGGCAGGGCAGGTTATAGAAGGTCCTTGGCCAGAAACTACATATCACAACATAGATTCAAGGAAGCTTTGGTCTTAGCGGAAGAGGCACTGGAAATTGGTTCGGATCCCAGGGAAAATCGGTACCTACTTTTTGATGTTCATATGGAGTTGGGAAACTACGATACTGCAGAAAAGTATTTGGACAGCATAAAGAATATGAAGGACTTTGGATACTTGATCCGGTTGGCAAAATGGAACGACTACAAGGGCGATTTGGATACGACCATCAACTTTATGGAGAAGGCCAAGGCTATTGCTATTTCTTCCAAAAACGAGGCACTAATCTTGTGGAGTATCACCAATTTGGCCGATTATTATGGTCATGCGGGAAGACTACAGGATTCCTATGCCCACTACTTAATGGCTTTGGAACTGGATTCCAATTATGCCTATGCGAAAAAGGGCATTGCCTGGATTGTGTTTTCCAATGATAAAAATCCGGAGGAGGCCCTTAGAATACTGGATTCTGTAACAAAGAACTATCAAGCTCCCGATTACTATTTGCTTAAGGCGGAAATAGCCGATTACATGGACAATGACCTAATACGCCTCAAAAACTTAAACGAATATTTCCAAAAAGTGGATAACCCATCCTATGGCGATATGTACAACGCCTACAATGTAGGATTGTTTATTGATGAAACCGCGCAGTATGAAAAGGCATTGGAACTGGCAAAGAAGGAGGTTTTCAACAGACCTACGCCAGAGTCCTATAGCTGGTTGGCGTATAGCCACCTAAAGATGGGTAATTTGGAAAAGGCCAAGGAATTGATGGATAATTATGTACTTCATAAAACGTTTGAACCTGCCCTTTTGTACCAAGCTGCCGAAGTCTATAAGGCCAATAACGATGCGGAAAAAGTAAAGGATTTGAAAAAGGAACTTATTGGTGCAGTGTATGAATTGGGCCCGTTAATGGAAAGGCAAATTCAAGAACTGTAATTGGAGTACTATTTTTTCATTACCGGTTTGTTTTAGGTTGGATTGTTTTGTTGTTTGCGCCATGACCTTTTGGTCATGGCGTTTTATCAGGATGCATTTCATCGAAAAGTTACCGATTTTTAATAATGGACAGGATGAAATACATATATTTATCGGTGAAATGCATATTTAAATCTATTTATAAGCCCCAAAACTTTTAAATAGGATATGAATTTAACCAAACCGAAACTTTAAAATTCACGTGTTATGGAATACCTACTCTTTTCTTTGTGGATTGCTCTTATGGTACTATTGTTAGGAAAAACAATTCTGGCCCATCGTTCACTAAAAAAACTTTTGGATAGAAAATAAATTACGCTTCCTTTATCATTTTACGGATTAACACGGGCATCAATAGTATATCCAAAATCAAAGCGGTTACTAGGGTTACGCTAATTATGATGCCTATCGTAATGCTGGGTTGGTGTATTGAAAACAAGAGCACCAAAAACCCAAAAAAGAGGATAACGGTCGTAATTACCAACGCCCTTCCTGTATGTGCAAATGTCTTTTCCAGGGCCTGTTCCTGAGTGAGTCCTTGCGTGATACCAAGTTTGTATTTCCCTAAAAAATGTATGGTATCATCCACGGCTATACCAAATACAATGGCAAATACCACCGAAAGGGAAGCTTCCAATGGGATATTCAAATAGCCCAGTACGCTACCGGCAAAAAGAATCGGCAACATGTTGGGAATCAGTGAAATGACAAATAGTTTTAGGTTTCTGAAAACCAAGACCATTATGACGCCAATGAGTAGCAGGCCAAAGAACAGCCCTTCTAGCAGACTGCTTCGAATGTATTCCGAATTTTTATCCAAAAGCATGCTTTTTCCGGTTACCTTGACCTTTATTTTTGTGGTATCCAGTTTAGTGTCAGCATAATTTTCAATCTTCTCATATACCAGTTTTAAGCTATCCGTGCCTATATCCTGTAATCTTCCATTGATACGTGCCATGGAGGCATCCTTGTTTACGAACCGTTCCAATTGCTGCCTTCCCAATTTTTGGATATCCTTCTTGTATTTTTCAAAAGTGGCCGCATCATCGGGTAAGGTCAGAAATTCGGATTTATTTAGATTATGTGCCTTGTGCAGCACTTGGAATGGTAAATTGGAGGATTGAAGGTTGCCTATGGAAGGAATTTCGACCAAATAATCCATCAATTTTTCAATTTCCAATGCGACGGAGTAGTCCAAGACCGAATAGTCGTTTTTGGACATCACCGCGATTTCCAAAGGCCGGAAGCCGGCATAGTGCTTTTGGAAAAACTCGAAATCGGCCGCTATTTCACTTCTATTGGGCAACGTTCTTTTAAACTCATAATTGGTACTTATCAGACTGATACCCCATAGGCATAAAATAGTGAACACTGCCGTACCTGCTAAAATTGACCTTGGATGGTCTTTTGTGAATGTATTGACACCTTGCAGTAGGTCCACCCATTTCTTTGAGACACTTTTTCTTCCCAACAGCATCTTTTCGGGAAGACTAATCAACAGCGATCCGGTAAAGAAGATAACGGTGATGTACGCCACCATGACCCCAATAGCTGCGTTTATTCCAAATTCCTGAATGCTGGCCAACCTGGAGGACAACAGCGTCATAAAGCCCACCGCCGTGGTGACCGAGGTCAGTAAGGTAGTGAGTCCCACTTCGCGAAGCGAGGAACGGATGGCTTTGTATCTAGGAATTCCCGACTGGATTTTACGTATAAAACTGTCCGTTACGTGTATCACATCCGAAGTACCAACAATGAGCATCAAAACAGGGTAAAAAGCTGCCATCGCGTTCAGTTCTTTTCCCCAAAGTGCCAAAATGCCTAAAAAAAGTAAAAGGGAAACACTTATGGACAACATTGAAATAAGGACCAAGGGCAGGCTTCGGTACACCAATAATAAAATAATCAGGACTAAAATAGCGGCTATGATGCTGGTCTTTAAGACTTCGCTTTTTTGCATGTCCACAATGGCTTCCAAAAAGAAGGCCCTCCCCAAGATATGGTATTCATCCAATTGATGTTTCTTTAAGGACGACCGTACCTGGGAAAGTAAAATCTCCGCCTGTTGGTAATCGATATCGTCCTGGGTGCGTAGGGCAACTACCGTAGAGGTAGCTTTTTGATCTATTAGGAAATTGGTAAAAAGCTTGTCCTGCTTAATTTTTTCCCAGTCCTTTTCATAGGCCGAAGGGTCATCCAAATGGATTATGGGCAACTGGGTATAACCAAAGCTAGTTTTAAGTGGATAGGATAATGTCGTTAATGATGAGCGCTCCTCAACAAAATCAAAGTCCTTGCTGTCTTCCGAAAAAGCATTGAATCGCTTCAAAAATTCTTGATTGAAAACGGTAGGTTCGTTTTCAACGGCGATGAGCAGAAAATTATCATCGGTACCAAATTCGGCCACAAAATCTTGATAAAACTCCAGATCTGGATCTTCTTCGGGAAAAAACTGACTAAAATCAAATGAAAATCTAAGATTGGGAAGTAAGGTAGCCGAGTATATAGCCAGTAGTACAAATAGAAATATACAGATTTTTTTTACTTGGGAAAGGTAGTTCATTTTGCGACTCTTCCATTAAAGGGTCGCAAAATTATCCAATTCTAAGGTCCAATCATAATTTTTGTACTCAAGATTAATGCCCTTGGTAGTCGGAATCAGGCCTTCCTTCTTCAATATCTCCTTTATACCGTCCGTACCGCCAAAGTCTCCCCTGAACCAACTGAACAAGGTTGTTACCCTTGCCTCTTTTTTGACGGCATCGTACTCCGTGGTCCGCTTCAGGTAATTGCTGGTACTTTTGGCGAACTGTTCATCCAACCTTTTCCACTCGTAAATGGCTACGGGCGGACAGTCCTTTGCGCCACAATTGAGGACAAAATGGATTCGATAGTCGGGCTCCTCCACCCGTAATCTTTTTTCGAATTCCCCTGGAAATAGTTTACCGATAAACCCCAAACCATATTCCCATTGAGACCCCCTAATGATGCCATGCTCAATCAATTCAAAGGAAATCATTTCCCCGGCAAAAGAAATCTGGTCCGCCTTAAAAAACTTGCTTCGATCCTTATACAAATCTGGGTTGTTCCTCAGTATTACCTGGATATAGGCATTGTAAATATTGACCCAAAAAGCCAATTTCTTTTGGTTCGTGTCCAGGGCATCTTCCAATTCCTTAATGGTGACATTCGAAAAGGTATCCTGGATTTTTTGGGTATTTTCTTGGTTCTTGATTTTGACCAGGAATTCTACCGAAAGCTTGTTGAAGTCAATAGTTTCGGACTTGGATGTGCTTTGGCCAAAACCGTTCCAAGTGCCTATCAATAGGATAAAAAGTAAGTTGATTGTCACCGCCAAGTGGTAGAATTCTCGCAGGCCTGCCTTTAAATTAAAGGATTGTTTCTGGTGAATGCACCGTGGGCTTGCCCCAAAGTAGTCTGCTATATATTTTGAACGCATCATGTTTTTTGTTTTTAGTACCTACGTACGAATCCGTAAATGGTTTTATTTTGATAACCTATAGACTACTTTAATTATTGTTGGGATTATCACAGTATATCCTTTGCTTTTTCAATCTTTGTCGTAAATTCTTTTTTGAACTTTCAGTAGAATCTAAAGAATTATAGTGACGATTTTAAAACCCTTACGGTGCTAATTCCGTAGATTTAGAAAATCCCCGGAAAATTAAAGTTACGGACTTGGGGAACGACCTATTTGTTGCTATGATCAGTATTATAATTCCATCACATAAAGAAACCGTAAATATCGACCTATTGGTCGGTAGGTTGTCAAGCTTTTCCTCGCAAGTTCCCTTTGAAATACTAGTGGCACTTTCACCGGAGAGCGAAATGGATTTTAAAAGGGAAACCCTGGATAAGGCCGATATTATAAGGTGCACTAAGAAGGGTAGGGCATGCCAGATGAACGAAGCGGCCAAATTGGCTAAAGGGGAGGTCTTGGCTTTTTTGCACGCCGATGTAAAACCACCGGAATCATTTTTACAAGACATACAGAAGACAATTAATGACGGATTTGACGCTGGATTCTTTTCATACAGGTTCGATAGGGAAAGTTTGCCATTAAAAATTAACTCCTATTTCACGGCTAAGGACGGCATATTTACAGGTGGTGGTGATCAATGCTTGTTTATAATAAGACAAGTTTTTGAAACCTTGGGCTGTTTTAAGGAAACCCAGGTTTTGATGGAGGACTTCGAGTTTTTTGAGCGCATGAAAAAGAATGGGATACGCTACAAGATCATAAAAAACGATTTGATAGTATCTGCTAGAAAGTACGAAGCCAACTCCTATCTACGGGTGAACCTTTCCAACCTCTTGCTTGTAATCCTGTTTAGGTTGGGATATCCAAGTAAAAAACTAAAAACGATTCATGACAAACTCATCAGAACGCCCTACAACACCTGACATCATAAATGGCATACAACAAGTAGGTATAGGAGTATCGGACACCAAGGAAGTTTTTAATTGGTATAGAAAACACTTGGGTTTTGATATTCTTGTTTTCAAGGACGAAGCGCCGGCAGCACTCATGAAAAGGTATACAAGTGGTGAGATATGCCATAGAAATGCTTATTTGTCCTTAAATATGCTGGGAGGGGGTGGTTTGGAAATCTGGCAGTTTTTGAGCAGAACTCCCCAAAAACCCAAATTCCCAATAATTCTTGGTGATTTAGGGATAAATGCTATGAAAATACGGAGCAACGATATTCAGAAGAGTTATGAATCGTTGAGGGGGCTGAAATTAAAATATTTGACAGGTATAAATAAAACTGGGAAGAATGGAATTTCTTTCTATTTTCAGGACCCCTGGGACAATCTGGTCGAAGTTGTACAGGATAGATACTTTTTTAGCAGGACACATTTGAGCACGGGTGGCGTGTTGGGAGTCGTGATAGGGGTTTCACAAATATCGGAATCGATACGGTTCTACAGTGATTTGTTGGGCTATAGTATTTTGGTATCGGACGAAACTATAGAATTGCCCCTTAACAACACACCTGATACACATTTTGGTTTATTCAGGAAAGTGGTACTAGCGCATTCCCGACCTAATTTTGGTGGTTTTGGGGAGTTGTTGGGACCAACCCAAATAGAATTACTGCAAGCATTGGATAGAAAACCAAATAGAATATTCGAGGATAGGTTATGGGGTGATTTAGGATATATCCACGTATGTTTTGATGTACAAGGAATGGAAAAGTTAAGGAACCGTGCCGCTTCCTTAAACTATCCATTTACCGTAGATAGCTCCCAAAGTTTTGATATGGGCGATGCGGCGGGCCATTTTAGTTATGTGGAAGACCCAGATGGAACCTTAATAGAATTCGTGGAAACCCATAAAGTACCTATTTTAAAACCATTGGGTATCTACCTTGATTTAAAAAAACGAAATCCGCATAAACCATTACCTAAATGGATGGTACGCACATTGCGATTTCATAAGGTCTCCAAGGATATCTAAATCCAGTAGATCATTTAACTTTTTGTTGTTCTCAAAAGCCCGATTCCCGAGAAGAAAAATATACCGCCCAGAACGGAATATACGATCAAGGCCTTTGTTGTTCCTGTACTATTGCCAAATAATATGGCGGCGTAGACCAACCCCCCAATTCCTAACAGGGTGAGAATGGTACCAAAGAGTTTCTTTATATCCATGGTCGAAAAATACTAATTTTTCCAGTAAGCAATCTATAGTGGGATTCAAATAATTTAGGAGGATGCAACCGCTCCAAGTGCATAGAGTTGCTCCAATGTGGGTGTCTCACTACCTCCGGCAGGTTCCAAAGTTATCCCAAAGGCTTCGGAATTATTTGGATTGTTCAGCGCAAACACCTTGTTTTCATCCTCGGTAAAATCTTCTAAAAGACCCATGCTCGTAGGGGTTAAGGGCGATAATTTTAAGGACCAAACTTGATAAACAAAACCATCCGGTGGTGCTGGTAGACCCTTCGCGTCTATAAACACTTTTTCCTCTTGTTTGTTCCAATACGCCTTTGCATAGGCATCTGGAGAAACTTGTTGCCCTCCTAAAGGGATTACCAAAATATTTTGGTCCCTCAGCGTATTGAGGAGCTCCCGCGATTTTTCCAAGGAGGAATTAGACTCGGCTATTTGCTGTTCTAACTGTTGGTTTTGACTTTCTACCAATTCCAACTGGGATTTCAATTCCTTATTTTGATTATAGACCCAAAAAAGTCCAATGGCCAAAAGTATGGAAGCCGCCCAACCTAGGTATTGGGTCCAAGGCCTTGATTCTTTGGTCAGTGGAACGACCTTCGATGTATCTCTAGCGTCCAATTGTGATCTTAGGGTTTCAAAACCGACAGGCGTTACGGTATTCGCTTTTTGTGAAATCTCTAGGATGGCCGCCTCAATGGCAACAATTTCTGCCTTGATTTCTGGATATTCCTGTGCATATCTATGTATTTCCAGGTTTTCTTTCTCCGAAAGGACCCCTGCGACGTACAGTTCCAAAATTCCAGACGCTATGTATTCTTGCACATCCATTTATTTTATCTCCATGTTTTCCCTGAGCTTGGAAATACAGCTTCTATTTCTAGTTTTAACGGTTCCAACGGGAATGGCCAGTTCTTCGGCCGCTTCCTTTTGTGTATACCCTCTAAAGTAAAGCATTTCAATTAGTTGTATACACTTTTTCTTTAGACTCCGGACTAACTTAAAGAGTCCTTCGGTTTCTACTGTAGCAACAACTTCCTCTTCCTTACTTTCCAAAATACGTACGAAGTAATCTGCGGAAAGGTTCTTTTTTTCATTTTTATACGACTTACTACGTATTTCATCGATGGCCGCATTTCTCGCAATGTTCAAGATCCAGGTAAAAAATCGGCCTTTGGATGCATTATAACTGTCCGCATTGTCCCATATTTTGACAAATACATCCTGACAGATTTCTTGGGAGCGCCCTTCGTTTTTGACAATGGTGTTGATTACCCCGCAGATATTTTCGGCATACATGCCATAAAGTGTCTCGAAGGCGGAAACATCTTTCTTCCGGAATCTCTCAACCAGTTGTTCCAATTGCATAGGGCTGAATTTAGCTATTAAAAATAGAAAAAGCCACCCCTGTAGGTGGCTTTTATCATTTTATTTTTTAATCCTATTGGATAATTCCCGTACAACTTACCCTAGCACCGGCAGCACCACTGGGCTGACTTGTAAAGTCATCCGTACCTTGGTGTACGATTACGGCCTTGCCCACAATATTTTTATTTGGGTCGTCACAACCAATACACCACTCAGACGTTGAAAATTCTACCATACCGTTACCGTCTGCATCGGCTATAAAGTTGCCAATATCCCCTTTGTGATAACCTTCACTGGCGCCCCATTTTCCATGGGGTTCGTTGGTAGGGTTCCAATGGCCTCCCGTAGAAGTTCCATCATCCGCGGAGCAATCTGCCTTTTCATGTATGTGAATGGCATGCTCCCCTTCGGAGAGTCCAGTGAAGGACGCCATCATTTTTACTTCCCCGTTTTCTTCTGTAAAGGTGACCTCGCCCTGAACATCACTATCGCTTTTAGGCTCCATCATAAATTTAACGGATTCCACTTCTTCCTCTTCCATGGTCATTTCTTCCATGGTTTCTTCCACTTCATTTGCGGCATCGTTGGTTTCCTTTTTCACTTCTTTACAACTAAAGACCGCAAAAAGGGCCAATGCGGCCAATGGTAATTTTATTACTTTTTTCATACGTTTAAAATTAGATTAATAGCTTGATTCTTAAACATTTCCTTTTGTAGAGGTATTTAACTCACCATAACAATTTCCTCGATGAGGGTTTAATTTTTATGGTTTTAAAAATTAACTTTGTTAAAATTACGAAATTTCGTGCGCTATATGAACTCATATCCCAATCATTTTAACAGGATTGGGAAATTTGATGGAATTGCGAAAGAAAATACCGGCAATCCTATTTTTTATTGAAAAGTCCACGTAAATCCGGGTTATAGAAAACGGCCACCTGTAGTCTGTCATAATTCACGGTTCTGAAATGGTTTTTAAGATACCCGGCCTGGACGCTTAGATTATGGGTCACATTAAGTCCCACCGCCGCGTACAACCGGTTTTGGTCAAATGCCTCGTTCTGGAGGTTGATAAAAATTTCATCGTAGAAATTCAAAAAGAAAATGTCCGTTAGGGGAACGGTCATCTGTAACCGATAGCGGGCACGGTGTTCAATTCTTTCATCAAAAAAAGGACTATTTTCATTTTCAAAGGTTATAAAACGTTGTTCCAATCGATACCGATGTTCGAATAAAAATTCCCAAACCTTGTTTTTAAGGATAAATTGCTGAAATATTCTGTTTTCAGATATTTTGTTCACCAAATTCTCGTTGCCCTCAAAAGTGGGGTCGGTAAGTATATAGGCATATCCCATAGTAGCAATGGCATTGTCATCAATGTGATAATTGAGTCCTGTCCTAAGTAACAATTGATTGAAGTTTTTTGCCTGTTCAAAATATCGAAGTTGTGCTTCTGTATGGATGCTCCACTTCTCCGCAATCTGATTGGTGCCAAAATACATGTGCCAGCTTCCCAGTTTGTCTTCCCCATTGTCTTGGCCCAAGGCCGAAGTCACAACAATACCCAATACAACAACTAGTAATCTCCTCATAAATATGCCTGATTCTCTATTCAAAAATTAAAGTCTTGAAATTAGACCTTTGATTAAATATCGCTTTCCATGGATTCGCCGTCCTCAATGGGCGTGCCCGCGTCTCCTTTGAGATAGACATCCAAAAATTGTAGTACCCTGCTGTAGGCCTCGATCTGGTTTTCCTTTTTTACAAATCCATGGCCTTCATCCTCAAAGAGCACGTATTCCACGGGAACGCCATTTTTCTTGACGCCGGCCACGATTTCATCCGATTCCACCTGAAGCACCCTGGGATCTTTGGAACCTTGCAGCACGATTAGGGGTTTGGTAACCTTATCTGTATGAAAAAGAGGGGAAATAGCCTTAAGCCGAACGGAATCCGCACTGTTGGGGTCACCCAGCTCTAAATACAGGGCATCCTTAAAGGATTCCCACCAAGGTGGAATACTTCGTAAGGTCCTGATCCAGTTCGTTACCCCAAATAAATTTACGCCCACGGCAAACTCTTCGGGTGTATAGGTCAAGGCCGCCATGGTCATATATCCTCCGTAGGAACCTCCAATAATCCCGATTTTGTCTCCATCGATTTCTGGTTGGTTGGCCAACCAATTCTTGCCCTCCACACAATCCTTCAAATCCTTGTCACCATGGTTGAGGTCGTCCATTTTGTAGAACGACTTCCCATAACCGCTGCTTCCGCGGTTGTTCACCGCCAACACGGCATACTTATGGTTTACCAAGTATTGAATGAAGGAACTGAAATTCTGCCTGGATTGTCCGCCTGGACCACCGTGTACCCAAACCAAAGCGGGCACCTTGTTGGTTTCGGAAGCTTGATGAGGTTTGTAATAAATGGCAGGAATTTCCAATCCGTCAAAGGATTTGAACCGGATTACCTCCGCCGAGACCAAATCGCTTGGTTCTATTTCCGGGTTCAGTACATTGGTAAGCTGTTTCAGCTCTTTGGTCTCCAAATCATACACATATAGGTTACTAGGTGTTTGCGACCCGCCTGCGTAGAGACTCATCAGTTTTTCGTCATCCGAAAAACCTACATTGGTTATGTCCATATTGGGGAGGGAGGGAAGGTCGATATTCGTTCCCGTTGCGGTCTCCGTAACGGCAATGACGTTCTTTGCGTCCTCGTTTATATAGGTTACCTGATAGGTGCCGTTCTCGGTGAAATAACTGCCCATAATATCCCAATCGCGCTCCATGACCTTGCTGCGTTCGCCAGATTGTATATCGTATTTCATTACATAGGAAAATTCGCTACCCAAATCGGTCGTATAATACAACGCACTGCTATCGGGTGTAAAATCCTGACCGCTATTGGCGCTCTGCGCTTCGTTGATCTGTGTCTTTTCACCCGTTTCCAAATTCTGAAGGAAGAGATTGGCATCGTTCGTATTCAGGGATTTGGAGAGGGCCAGGTATTTTTGGTCCTTGCTTAAAGGCCCAATGTCATAACCTTCATCGTTATGATATATGAGTTGGGGTCTGTAATCTAAGAAATCCATTTGATAGAGGTCCATATAGCGGGCATCCCGTTTATTGGAGGTGAAAAAGAAGCTCTTTTTATCGGCTGCCCACGCATGGAAACTTGCCCTTGCGCCTTCCTCAGGGGTCAAATCCGTAATGCTGCCATTGAGGTTCCTGATATAGATATGGTAGATTTCGTCGCCGTTTCCGTCCATCCTAAAGAGCATACGCTCGTCCTTGGGAAAATAGGAAATGGCAAAGACCGAGGAACTGTCCGATTCCGTTACGGGCATCATCTCACCACCTTCTGTTGAAATTGTGTACATATTGTAGATACCGGACCGATTACTTGAAATCAAGAGTTTACTATTATCCGGCGAAAAACTACCACCGCCAATGGCCTCGTTGTCCATCATCTGCTCAATGGTATAGGATTTTACCGTTTTAGTGACGGCTGCATCCGGGTTTTCTTTGGGAGTTTCCTTGCAGCTCCATGCAATCATGGTAACGGAAGCAATCAGGGCTAAACCTTTTACAGGAATACATTTTGATAGTGTTCGTTTCATTGGATTGATTTTTTTGAATGTGAACGTATCGGCATAAAACCAATATGCCTAAAGATACGGTAAATGGAATGTAAGGCCCATTTAAAAGTCCCTTAAGTTTTTAAGGCCCCAAGTTTTGGGGCACTTCGTTATTTCCGCTCAAAAATCCCGAACAGTTCGTTTCCCTTTCTGGGCGGGATGGAGTTGTAACATCGAGCAAAGGTACGTACGGTAAAATAGGGGTCCAGATAGCCCAAATATAGTTCCTTGTTGCCGCCAAAGGGCCGTTTTTCCATATCGTCCGTCAGGGGAAAATCGAACCAGAGCCCTGCAAGGATGCCATCAGGCTTGAGCAACCGGCGCATCTGCTTAAAGTACGCGCTCCTATTGGCATCCGTAGGTACTATGGAACAGAAAAAGGTCTGCTCCAGAATTAGGTCGTAGCTTCCTTCATGCGCAAAGAAATCGGCATGCATCACTTTGGCTTCGGGAAAATGCGGGTTGCGTTTTTTGAACTCGGTCAACGGAATTTCGGCAACATCCAGTACGTGCACATTTTTAAAGCCGATGTCAAAAAGATATTCGGCCTCATACCCATTCCCGGCACCGGGTATCAGGATTTTTAGGTTTTTGTCCGTTAATTGGTCCGCGTATTCCTTGATGGGGGTGGAAGGGTAGCCAATGTTCCAGCCCGTGGTACCGGCCTCGTATCGTTGGGTCCAATAGGTTTTGTCGTCCATAGCGGCGTGCTTAGAAAGACGAAAATAAGGACATTTTTGATAGCCATGCCGCTATGGGTGCAGATCATACAAATTCGGTGTCCATTTATACACAATTTACCTATCTTCGGCGGATTAAAATCAAGCGGACCAAACATGAGAAATTACCTGTATTTGTTTTTCTTTTCCATCGTTCTTTTTAATAGTGTATTTTCCCAGGAAGACCCCAAATGGCTTCGGTATCCGGCTATCTCCCCTAATGGTTCCACCATCGCCTTTACCTACAAGGGAGATATTTACAGGGTTCCCAAAGAAGGGGGTGTTGCACAGCAATTGACCTTCCATAAGGCGCACGATTATCAGGCCGTGTGGAGCAAGGATGGGGACTCGCTGGCCTTTGTCTCCAACCGATTCGGGAATTTTGATATCTACGTAATGAACGCCAAAGGGGGCGAAGCGACCCGATTGACCTTCCACAGCAACGATGAGACGCCCTATTCGTTTTCGGCGGACGATACGAGCGTCATTTTTGGAGCTGCACGTCAGGATGATGTGAAACATCGGCAGTATCCCATGGGACAACAACCGGAGCTGTATAGTGTTCCCGTCATTGGTGGTCGGGTTAACCAGGTATTGACCGTCCCTGCGGAAGATGTACAGGTAAATTCCGAGGGCACTTTGATGGCCTATCACGATAAAAAAGGTTATGAAAATACGTTCAGAAAACACCATACATCTGCCATTACGCGCGATATTTGGAAATATGATGTAGCGACCGGCACACATACCAAGCTGACCAGTTTTAACGGGGAGGACCGTAATCCCGTCTTCAGTGCCAATGGTAATTCCCTCTACTACCTCAGTGAGGAAAGCGGGTCTTTCAACGTCCATACATTGAATCTGGAAAATCCCGAAAATAAGGAGCAATTGACCTCCTTTAAGACCCATCCCGTTCGGTTTTTAAGCATCGGGAACGGGATTATGGCCTTCAGTTATGATGGGGAACTCTATACTTTTGAGGAAGGTGGCGAACCACAGAAGGTGGATGTGATCATCCGCACACAATCGGCCTCCAATGCGGTGGAGTACGTTTCCGTCAATGGCGGAGTCAGGGAAATGGACATTTCGCCCAATGGGAAGGAAATCGCCTTTATTAGTCGGGGTGAGGTATTTACCACTTCGGTAGATGGCACTATGACGAAGCGTTTGACCAATACGCCGGAGCAGGAGCGCTTTTTAAAATTTATGCCCGATGGAAAGTCCATCGCCTATTCCAGTGAGCGAAACGGTAAATGGTCTATTTTCAAGACCGTAAAACAACGTACCGAGGAACCCTATTTTTTTGCTTCCACCTTGGTAAGGGAGGATACCTTGGTAACCGATAGTACCGATGTCTATTTGCCCGAATTCTCGCCCGACGGTAATCTAGTCGCTTATATTGAAGGTCGTAGGACGTTGAAAGTCAAAAATTTAAAAACAAAGGAGACCGTTACCTTACTGACGCCAAAGGATTTGTACCATTTCTCCGATGGGGATCAATACTATCAATGGAGCCCGGATAGTAAATGGTTGTTGGTGGATTGGGGCGTTACTTTGAGCAATAATGAAATCCTTTTGATTTCTGCCGATGGCAAGACCCGTAAGAACCTTACCGAAAGTGGCTACTATGACATGCAGCCCAAGTGGATAGGGGAAGGCAACCAAATCATTTGGTTCTCCAACAGACACGGCTTAAAAAGCTATGCCACCAGTGGGCAGTCAGAATTTGATGTCTACACCATGTTCCTTACCCAGGATGGCTGGGACAAGTTCAATCTGTCCAAGGATGAGTATGATTTGATGAAGTTGATCGAGGAAGGCGATAAAAAGGAAGAGGACAAGGAAGAAAATAAGGACGATAAAAAGAAGAAGGACGAAGACACTAAGGAGGAACCCGTAAAACCCCTGAAGTTCGATTTGGAGGGCACCGAGGATAGGAAAAGCCGACTCACCATCCACTCCTCAAAATTGAGCGATGCCGTGTTGTCCAAGGACGGTGAAAAACTGTATTATCTCACGCGTTTTGAGGAGGATCTGGACCTTTGGGAAACGGAAATCCGTACCAAGGAAACCAAAAAATTACTGTCCCTAGGCGCAAAATCAGGAGGTTTGCAATGGGATAAAAAGCAGGAAAACCTCTTTTTGTTGGCTGATGGCAGCATATCCAAAATCGATGTAAAGGCCGGGAAGAAGGAACCTGTAAAATTGAATTCGGAAATGGTCTTGGATGCCGATGCCGAACGCCAGTATATGTTCGACCATATTTGGTTGCGAACCAATGGTATTTTCTATCACAGCAACTTTCACGGTATCGATTGGACCGCTATGCGTACCGAATACGAAAAATACCTGCCCTTCATTGGGAATAATTACGAGTTTGCGGAAATGATATCGGAACTATTAGGTGAGTTGAATGTTTCACATGCCGGAGGCAGGTACAACGACACTATCGATAATGGCGACGAAACTGCATCCTTGGGAATTTTTATGGATTATGCCCATACAGGAAACGGGATAAAAATCGCAGAGGTCATCAAAGGGGGACCTTTGGACAAGGCCGGCTTCAATTTAAAGCCGGGGATGATCATCGAAAAAATAAACGGGGAAACCCTACTGTCCGATCGTGATGTAGCCAGTTATTTGAACCGCAAGGAAGGCGAATTTTTGTTGTTGGATATAACAGGTGAGAACAAAACCCAAAAGCAAATTACCGTTAAGCCCATTTCCTTGGATGCTGAGGGCGATTTGTTATATAATCGGTGGGTGGAGATCAATGAAAAGGAAGTACTTGAAAAAAGTAAAGGTACCCTGGGATACGTTCATATTCCGGGAATGAGCGACGGACCCTACCGCTCCATTTACGAGGAAATGATGGGCAAGTTTTTCGACAAAAAAGGGGTCATTGTGGATACCCGATTTAATGGTGGGGGCGACCTGGTGGCCGATCTGGCCATGTTCTTTACCGGTGAGGCCTTTTTATCCTACGAGACAGAAGATCGGGTGGTAGGAGGGGAGCCCACTTCGCGCTGGACCAAACCAACGTTGGCCCTATACAACGAGTCCATGTACAGTGACGGTTCCTGCTTTGCCAGCGGCTATACCGAATTGAAAATAGGGACTACGGTGGGGATGCCGGTTCCAGGAACCTGTAGCTTTGCCGGGTGGGAGCGTTTGCCCAACGGAGGCGTTTGGGGCGTGGTGCCCGTAAGTGCCAAGAACAAGGCAGGGGAGTGGATGGAAAATAATGAAACCGACCCAGATATCCTTGTCAAAAACCAACCTGAGGTCATCGCCAAAGGCCGTGATCAGCAATTGGAAAAATCCATTGAGGTTTTGATCGGGCAGGTGAAGTAGGCTGGTGGCCGTGTAACAAAAACCGTTGTGGATTTTGAAACTGTCATCGTGACCAAAGGGTCAGTTCGAGTGATTTTTCGCAATGCAATGAAGAAAAATTGTATCGAGAATCTTTTTAAGGCTCCAAAAGGAGCCTGCCCTGAGCGAAGGCGATGGGTTCTCATTACACTTGATTTTCGATGGAAAAAATCAAAAATCAAGCACTCGAACTGACATCTATATATATAATTTTTAAAGTGTACAACGGTTTAATATACTAGAATGTCTTTCTGATGACGCGCGTAGCAAGAAAGAATCTATTAAAATACCACCAAGCCTTGGGTTTGGTGCCATAATGAATGAATAACTACGAACTTTCCATTTAAAATCACTACTATGAACCCAGAAACCGATTTAAAGTCCGTTCAGCAACTGTTGAAGGCGAACGACCTGCCCTTTGAAGATTTGGTTGCATCCAAAGTGGCCTTTTTGACCAAGGATAAAAACGGCGAACTTATTGGATGTATTGGCATCGAAACATACGGTATGGATGGTTTGCTGCGTTCCTTGGCGGTGGACGACGCCCATAAAGGAAGAGGAGTGGGTAAGGAGTTATTGGACGAACTTTGTGAAACCAGTAGGCAAAAAGGTATACAACGATTGCATCTTTTTACCACTACGGCCGATGCCTATTTTACACGTTATGGTTTTGCTGTAGCGGAACGGTCCACCGCTCCTACGGCTATCCTTGGAACTACCGAATTCTCTGAAATTTGTCCTTCCAGTTCCGTGTATATGGTGAAGGAACTGTAATTCTATTCCTATTCCTCCCATTTTCTTGTCATACTGATGACAAGCGTAGCGAGGAAGAAGCATCTCTTTATTGACCGACCCTCCCCGTTCCGCCAAGGCGAAACACCCCTCCCTAACCAGGGAGGGGAGCTTTTTTAGGTTTTAAACGCAGCAGGTAACTTAAATGAATTTTAAGGAGTAAACCGGCCTATTTTGGGATGCGTAGCAAATCTGGGAGTCCTTGGAATTGGCAACAGGAAATCGCCCAAAAAGTATTCCGATGCAATCGGAAACGGCCTGGGCGATGCGGCACAGGGACTGATTGGATTTCAAGTATCCCAAAATCAGCCTAGCCTTTTTGGATACTTTTTCGGCGATGGAAAAAGTATCGGAAAGAAAAAACCGGCGCTGACAGTTCCGTACAAACGAAACGCTACATATTTCCCCTTTCTCTTGCCGAAACCAATTTTTTGTAGGATTTTTAGGGTAATCCCCCTAAAATAGAAATATAGGTACTTGTTACTATATATAATTGTTAGCCTTCATTCGAAAAGAGAATTAAATGATAAAGTTTTTCAGGAAAATCCGTCAAAAGCTACTCGTTGAGAATAAATTCAGTAAATATTTTGCCTACGCTTTTGGTGAAATTCTATTGGTCGTTCTCGGGATTTTAATTGCGTTACAAGTGAACACATGGAATCAGAATAGACAAAGGAGTGAGCTTGAAAAAAAGATACTTTTAGAAATTCATGAAAACCTAAATATTGACATCCTTGAGTTAGAAGATGACATCAATGGATTTCAGATTCTGATTGAATCGGACTCTATTCTTATTCACCATTTTCAATCTAGGCACCCTTACAACGATACAATTGGAGCTCACATCCACATAGCCCAATTAAGCCCTCATAGTGTTCCATTTAAGAGTGGGTATAAGTTATTGGAATCTAAAGGCATAGAAGTAATATCTGATGACGCCTTAAGGATGTTAATTACGCATCTTTACGAATGGGACATCCCATATTATGGCAACTATGCAGAGGAAAGATTCGCTATCATGGAGTCCATCATTCAGCCCTATTGGGCAAAGAACTTCTACATCGAAAATTACGACAAACTTTATGGTAAAAAAAGAATACCTATTAACTACAATTCATTGTTACAGGAAAGCGAGTTCATTTCCCTTTTACAAACCAGTAAGTTGCAAGCAGAAATTATGAAGGAAAAATCAGAAAGTCTTAAGGACGAAATAATAAACGTACAGAAGAACATCGAGAAATATTTGGAGACTTCGTTCGGTGAAAGTGTACAGAAGAAGAAAAATTAAAAGAACAACGAAAGGCTAACAATGGGTAAAATGCATAAGCTCCTAACGTCGCTTACGACATCTTACCCGGAGCGTTGCAACAAGCTGAAAAAACATAATGAATAGAATAATACTCATCGGAAATGGATTTGATTTAGCTCACGAAATGAAAACGAGTTATAAATCATTTATTGATGATTATTGGACTAATACAATTACAGCAATTCAAGAAACAGCTTTAGGAAGACCTTTTGAGAATGATGAAATCAAAATTGACAATTCACCTTCTCGATTTATAACAGGTACAACTGTAAAAGATTTAGAAAGAGGCTTAAATGACCACAAAGCAACTCTAGAATTTAAAAATATATTCTTAAAAGAAATAACAGATAAGACTTATCTAAATAATTGGGTAGATGTAGAAAATGAATACTATTTTCTGCTAAAAAAATCATTTCAAGACTCAAAAAATTCCAAAGATTACGATATTTCAAATTTAAACTCGGATTTTAAAAGAATTAAAGATTTACTACAACAATATTTGACTCGAATAGAAAAGGAATTTGATTCTAATATTGGTTCAAATATTTTGAGGATTAAAACTACAATTGGGAATAAAATATATTCACCTTTCAAATTAAAAGACTTTTCTGAAACCTCAGTTAATCAACGAGCAGAAATTGAATACAACGCTTTAAAAGAAAGTATAATTGCCGTTCAAGCAAATCATATTTCAATAGATGAAGTAAATGAATATCAAAGAAACATTATCAAAAGACTTGGCAAAAAAGACCATTTAAATCAAATAAAAAAAATGCTCTTGTCTGATTCTGCCATTAACTATTTCGACCTCATACCTGACCAGACCTTGTTTTTGAATTTCAATTACACATCTACTGAATTATTATATGAAGACCCAAAAAGATTTTATAATCCTTTAGAAGAAAAATATACATCAGTAAAATTTAACCATATTCACGGAACAACAGACAGAATGGATAAAAATCCAATAATTTTTGGATTTGGAGACGAGATAGACAAAGATTACAATTCAATTGAAGAACTGAATGACAATAGATATTTAGAAAACATCAAATCCATAAACTATTTAGAATCGGATAATTACAAGAAACTATTGGAATTTATTAATAGTGGTAATTTTCAAATATTCATATTAGGACATTCTTGCGGAATTTCTGACCGAACACTTTTAAATACAATGTTTGAGCACGATAATTGTGCTTCAATTAAAATGTTTTACCATCAAAAGGGGAACGAAATTGACAATTACAGCGATATAAAAAGAAACATTTCACGGAATTTTAATGACAAAGCAAAAATGAGAGATAGAGTTGTTAATAAAACATATTGTGAACCATTAAATTAAAAAGCCAGTTGCCAACACCGGTAACCGTTGCACAAGTCCCTGACCGACCATTGAATAGGTCGATATAAGCCCTTTTACGGGGCTTTTTACTTTTATGCTCAGAAGTTGTGGTCCGAAATTCAAGGCTTCATTATAACCTAGAAAAACGCACAAACTACAATGATAATGAGTATTGCCCTTAATTCTGAGATAACAGGCGCTCTTTTTGTTTGTTTATAAACGAAAGTGATTTGCCTGAACCTGATGCTTGATTGCAAAACCAGAGGTCTATGAAAATACCTTGTGAAACAACATAACTGTTGCCTGTTTCCTCATCAACAGCTACTAACTCAAAAGTTCCTGACAATAATTGGTTAGTCCTATCAATTTTTGAGAATTGAATTTTGGCCGTTGGCGAAAAATCACCACCACCTTCTTGGTTTTCACAGTCAACTATCCTTACATAGGCACCAAATACCTCGAATCCTCCAGTTAGAATATTCACCCCGTTGGTTCCATTGTATTCCATATTGGTTTGAAGATCGTCAAACCTTAAATTGCTAGATGAAATGGTTATGGCTATCCCCCTCTGGTTTCGTTGATCAATTGGAGTATCGGGGTCGGGACCATCCCCACCAATGATTCCGAGGGTGAATGCATCGTCGTTTTCTTCATATACAGCACCTGCCAGTATTCCAGTGGATTCAAATGATACCCCATTGATAGTACAAGTTATGGTACCGTTATTCAGTTGCTGAGAACATTCGTTGGAAGATTCACTATCTCCTGTATCGTCAAAAACAGCGTCCTCGTTCTCACATGGTTCCGTAGGATTCGGATTTATATCTCCGTTGTTGGTATCGTCATCCCCCATGCCATTTTCTTCCTCGCCGGAATTTGTGTTGCCTTCTTCGGTGCCCTCATCTCCCACTGTTTCCCCCGTTGTATCATCGCTACTTTCCTCATCGCTGCTGGAATCGTCATTGCTGGATTCTTCATCTTCGTCATTGTTACTAGAATTATCTTCAGAAGGGTTTTCAAGCATATTAGGATTGGGAGTATCCGTATCCGAATCACACTGAATAAAAATAAAAGCTAAAAAAAGAAGTAGGAGGTAGGCTGGTTTTTTCATTTTTTCTTATAGTTTCGGTTAAAATATAAAATAGAAAACCAATTGGATACGGATTTCCGTAAAAAGACCTTTTTTTGGATGTATTGTATTGATTTTGAGATATTTTCCTACATAATAGTATATAAATTGGTACTAACCACCCCTTTTCCTGAGGTTGAAGGAATAGCAACTAACTCCTTGGCTTCCTTAACCTTTAAAAGAAAGGGTGGTGCCAACAAATCTACACCGCTCTGCTTTTTGAGTCGGATGCCCTGTCCGGAGATTATATCAATGTTGGGTTCAAAATCATCTTCGGGGAGGTGTTCTGTTACCAGTACGTACGTGTAGTTTGATAGTTTTTCGACTATCGCCTTTATTTCCTCATTGGAAAGGTGTTGCAAAACCTGCCGAAGGGTGATGCAGTCGGCTTGGGGAAGGCGATCCTTGGCAATGTCCAAACAGTGAAAGCTCACCTGCTCCAATGCATTGTTCTTTTTATGCCATCCGATGAGGTCCTCCACAATATCTACGGCAATATATTCCCGGGTGTACGGTACAAGTCGTTTACCAATAATAAAATCCCCACATCCCAAATCGCAAACCGTTAATGGAGGATGGAAGGAGCGTAAAAAATGGGTAACCGCTTTGAGATACGGTTCCACCACTGCTGGATCGTGCGATCCATCACCACTGTAAAATTCGCCAGGATTCCCGCCCCAAAGGTTTTGCTCGTAAATCTGCTCCATGACGGCTTTGGTGGGCCATGGTTTTTTAGTTTTTTTGATGGGCATGGGAGGTTGGTTGTTAGATTTCTAGTGAGTTAGTGAAATAGTGTAATAGTGAGATAGTGAGACAGTGAATTAGTTGTTTTTAAGTCTAACGTCTCAAATCTAACTTTTCACTCTTCACTCTTCACTCTTCATTCTTCACTCTTCATTCTTCACTTTCCGCTAAACGCTAAACGCTAAAAGCCAGAAACTAACAGCTATTCACCTTTAGTTTTCCATTTTTCACTTTTCACTTTTCACTCATAATTCTTCATTCTTCACTCTTCATTCTGCATTCAAAACAACGTACCCATCCTTCATCACAAATACAGGTTCGCGCATCGCTTTAATGTCTTTTAAAGGATTTCCTTTGACCGCGATGATATCGGCTAAAAAGCCTTCCTTTAGGTTTCCCAATTGGTCTAGATGGAACATTTTGGCGTTTGCGCTTGTAGCGGAAATCAATACGTCCAAGGGTTTCATGCCATACGCTACCATCAACTCCATTTCCCTATAATTTTCCCCATGGGTAAACACACCTACATCTCCACCAAATACGATCTGTACGCCCGATTCAAGGGCTAGCTTAAATGATTTTTTCTTGTTGGTAATGCGCTGCGGTTCTGGATCAGTTCCCTTTTTCCACCCTTGATATTGGGTAATGGCATCCCCCGCAGCCAACGTAGGGCACAAGCCGATGCCTTTTTCCTTCATCATGTTAAAAATTTCAAGTGTGCCGCCGTCTCCATGCTCAATGGTTTCCACGCCTCCCAAAATGGCCCTTTTCATACCTTCGGGCGTGCTCGCATGGGCTACCACATATTTCCCCGCACTTTTGGCGGTCGCGACCATGGCATCGATTTCCTCCTGTAAGAAGGTGGGTTGCGATTCCGCTCCGGGCGTCCAGCGGTAATCGGCATAGATTTTAATCAGGTCGGCCCCATTCCCCATCTGTGTGCGTACGGTCCGTATGGCCTCTTCCTTTCCGCTTACGGGTTCCGCCCCCAAAGGAACGGTGACCCCATCGTGAAAACCTTTTGGACCGTAGGCACCCGTGGCGACAATTGCAGGACCTGCGACCAATAATCGGGGTCCGGGGATGATGCCTTGCTCAATGGTCTTTTTTAGATAGACATCCGTATACCCGGCACCCTCGGCGCCCAGATCGCGCATGGTAGTTATTCCGGCCATCAGGGAGTTTTTGGCATGTACGGTGCCACGGATGGCCCGCTCCACGGGCGATTCCTTCAATACCTGGTCATTCCAGTCGGTTTCGTTGTATGGATGTAACAACAAGTGGGAATGTCCCTCGATGATACCTGGCATCAAGGTGGTGCCGGGTAGGTCCATTTCCGTTGTTGCTTTCGGGAATGTACGTCCTTCAAGTTTACCGACGTACGTTATTTTATTACCTTCCACCAATACCAACCAATTTTCATGCATTTCGGTTCCATCAAATACACGGTCCGGTTTCAATAAAGTCTGAGCTTGTATTTGGACCGATATGCCTAGACATACCAACAGGGCCACCAGTGTAAGTCTCCCTAAGTTTAAATCGATAATCAATTTCATTGTAGTAATTTGTTTAAATCTTCTTGGCTATAGCTGTTTCCATTCTTTAGCACCATAAAAATATCCCGGGTATTTTGGATGTTTTCCAAGGGATTTTGATTAAGGATGACAATATCCGCTAGTTTACCGGTTTGCAAACTGCCGTAGTCGCTATCCTTTTTTAAGAATTTGGCCCCATTGTAGGCCGAAGCCTTTAAGGCATCCAATGGAGATATGCCGGCGTCTACCATGGCCTCCATTTCCTTGTGGATGGATATTCCGGGATAGGTATAGCTATTAAAGGCACCACTATCAGAACCCGCCAATAAGGAAACGTCGTTTTGGTTGAGGGTCAATGCCAATTTTTTGAAAAAGGTGTCCAGTTCCTTTCTGTCCTGTACCGCCTTTTCCGATGCATTTTGCGCCCTTTGGATACGACCTTGATAGGTTTTTTGAATACCGGGGGACATATATTTCAAATAGGCGTCCTCACTATGGTCCACCTCGTCCAAGTAACTCAGGGTATGTCCAATATGAAGAGTTGGCACTACAAACACATTTTTTTGTTTTAGGTGCTCAAATGTTTGCTTGGCCACTGAGTCATTATAAGTAGATTGCAGTATGGGCATGGCATCCCAAAAACCTATCTTGTTGACTTGAAGTTGTTGGGTAACTACGTCCTCCTCTGTGGAGCAACCTTTCATGATGTAGTAGAGATGTTCCACGGCGTCGATTCCGGCGTCCAAGGTTTCCTGTAAGGTAACGGTAAAGGGCATGTGTCCGGAAGTAATCAATCCTCTTTTTTCCGCAGCCCGAATCGTATTGAGGTAGTTTTCCCCGGAAACTCTACTATCATAAATTTTGACGAAATCGGTTGGGATGGCTTGCAGCGAATCCAACGCCTTATTGATATCCTCTTGATTTTCAACTTCCAAAGAACCGGCCCAAGTGGCCCCAGGACCATCTATTTTAGGACCTGATGTAAAAATGGTGGGTCCAATCATACCATCGTTTTCAATAGCCTTTTTCCATTGCATGACGGCCGTGGTCAGATCGCCCCCTGCATCACGCACCGTGGTAATTCCATTGGCGATGAAGAGTCCTAAAAAACGTTTGTTGGCCTCAATTAGGGAATCGCCCCCACGAAAATGTACGTGGTTGTCCCAAAAACCCGGTAGAATATATTTACCGGATGCATCAACGCTATGTTTCGCGGTATAGTTTAGCAATAAAGTGTCCGTCGTTACAGCTACGATTCTTCCATCCGTAATAAAAATATCCGCTTTATTGATGGCACCATTTTCCAAGTCGATTAGATTTCCATCCTTTAAAACCATATCATAGGTTATTTTGTTTTCGGTCTTACAGCCTACAATAAAAAACAGCGTGGACATAAGAAATAGGGAAGAAAGCTTGGTCATGGTCTCTACGTTTGGTGGATGCAGAAAGGTATAAAGAAATCCTGATTTGTTGGCCTTGTCCGTTTGTTAATAACGAACATCAGCCTTTGGTCTCCCAGCCACCATTGGTCCTATATTTAATGTTGGCCTCTGAGCATGCAAGAATTTCCTCGATTCTCTTTTGCCGGGTCTCTTCCCGTTTTGCCTGGTTCAGCCAATACAGATAACTCTTACGTTGTCCCCTGGTGAAGTTTTGAAAATTTTCGAAAGCCTTTTCGTTGGTGTCGAATGCGGCCTGTAAATCATCTGGTAGGATTCCGGCCTCCACGTCGTCCAAAGAAGACCAAGAGCCGTTCTCCTTGGCTATTTTTACTGCCTCCAGGCCGGCTTCGTGCATAAGCCCATTAGACTTTAAATCGTTGATATAGTCCTTATTCACTTTGCTCCAAACGCTTTTCGGTTTCCTTGGGCAAAAATATTGTTTGCGTTTGCCGTTGCCCAGACTTTTTACCGTACTATCTATCCATCCATAGCACAAGGCTACTTTAACGGCCTCTTCCCAGCGCATACTGTCGTTCTCGTGTTCTACTTTGTAAAAGATCAAATGGATACCCTCATACTGGGTATGGTTACTATGTAGCCATTCCCTAAATTCCGTATCATTTTTAAAATAGAGTTCCGGTATTTTTGGCATATCGGCTTTTTTCCGTGTTAAATTCTACGTAAAATACAATTTTAGCTGACAAACAATTGGTTTCTATGCTATCTAATTCTATTTTTGAAGCTATATTAAACCGACAAACATCAAAATTTACGTATGAAAAAAGTTTTCAATGCGCTGCTCTTGGGCTTTGCGCTTATTATTGTCTCATGTGGTGGCAATAAACGTGACGGGGAACCCAAGGTATTGGTTTTCTCTAAAACAGCAGCGTTTAAACACGCATCTATTCCTGCGGGCATCGCCGCCTTACAAAAACTTGGTCAAGAGAACGGCTTTGTAGTGGATACCACCAAAAATGCCGAAATGTTCACGGATGAAAATCTGCAGAATTATTCGGCCGTTGTTTTCTTGAGTACCACAGGAAATGTCTTGGACCAATTTCAGGAAGCTGCCTTTGAACGCTACATTCAAGCAGGTGGAGGGTACGTGGGAATACATGCCGCTGCCGATACCGAATATGATTGGGGCTGGTACAACGATTTGGCCGGAGCCCAGTTTTTAAGCCATCCTAGGGGTACGCCAAACGCTGACTTCATAATAAAGGACAAGAACTTCATTGCTACGGAATTTTTTACGGACAGCGTTTGGAACAGGGACGACGAATTGTACAATTATAAAAAGATAAATCCAGATGTGAACGTCTTGATGACCTTGGATGAATCCACCTACGAAGGTGGTGCCAACGGTGATTTTCATCCCATTGCCTGGTACCATGATTTTGACGGTGGCCGTGCCTTTTATACCGGAGGCGGACATACAGACGAAAGCTATTCTGAAGATCTATTCTTGAAGCATGTATTGGGAGGAATCAAATACGCTATTGGTGATAACGAACTATTGGACTATTCCAAGGTTACCACCCAAATACCTCCAGACAATGACCGTTTCTCCAAAGTGGTTCTTTCCGAAGGACAGTTTTTTGAACCCACAGAAATGGCCGTCTTACCTAACAATGACGTTTTAATTGCACAACGTAGGGGAGAGGTAGTTTTGTTCAATAATGAGACTCAGGAACTCAAGGAAGTTGCCAAGTTGGATGTATATTTTAAAACATTGGAAACGCCTGGCGTAAATGCCGAAGAAGGGTTAATGGGATTGCAGAAAGATCCTGATTATGCCAACAACCATTGGATTTATTTGTACTATGCTCCAACGGGCGATAAATGGGTAAATCGCTTATCCCGATTCAAATATATGGATGGAAATTTCGACCTAGCTTCGGAGCAGATTATTTTGGAAGTGGATTCCCAACGGGAAATTTGCTGTCACACCGGTGGTTCCATTGCCTTTGGACCGGATAATCTCTTATATCTATCAACTGGGGACAACTCTACGCCGTTTAATGAAAGAGGGGAAAAATATGTAAACAATGGTTTTGCACCCTTGAACGACACGCCCGGCCATGAGCAGTTCGATGCTAGAAGGAGTTCAGGAAACACAAACGATCTTAGGGGTAAAATTTTGAGAATCAAGGTGAACGAGGACGGAAGCTATGATATTCCAGAAGGAAATTTGTTCCCTGTAGGTACTGAAAAAACCCGACCAGAAATTTATACCATGGGACACAGAAACCCTTATAGAATTTCAGTCGATGTAAAAAGAGGGTATGTTTATTGGGGCGACGTTGGCCCAGATGCCCGCGCCGATAGTTTGGAAACCAGAGGTCCTAGGGGCTATGATGAAATGAACCAGGCACGCAAACCGGGAAACTTTGGATGGCCAATGTTCATTGGTGACAATTTTGCCTACCATGAATACAATTATGAAACTGGAGAGTCAGGAGAAGCTTTTGACCCTGAAAAACCAATGAATACGTCTAGGAACAATACGGGTTTGACTGAGTTGCCACCCGCAACCCCGGCCTACGTGTACTATCCCTATGTTGAATCCAGTGATTTCCCACAGACGGGAACTGGAGGTAGAAATGCCATGGCGGGACCTACCTATTATTCAGATTTGTATCCCGGGGACGAAAAATTACCTAGCTATTATGACGGTAAGGTATTGATCTATGACTGGATGCGTGGTTGGATGTTTGCCGTTCACTTGAAGGAGGATGGAAGTTTTAACCGAATGGAACCTTTTGCCCCTGAGGTAAAACTGAACAATCTTATCGATATGGAGATGGGACCCAATGGAAGGGTATATCTCTTGGAATATGGTAGTGGTTGGTTCTCCCAAAATGCCAATTCTGGATTGGCCTATATTGAATACAATGGTGGAAACAGGCCTCCTGTAATCGATAATATGATTGTGGAGACCACATCGGGTCAGACACCTTTGGCTATCACCGCAACAGTGGAGGCCCATGACCGAGAGAATGATGGTGTTTCCTACACTTGGGATTTCGGTAACGGAGAAACCAAGAAAACTACGGAACCTACGGTAAGTTATTCCTATGCAGATGCAGGATCGTATAATTTGAACGTTACGGTGACCGACGAAAAGGGTGAAGCTACCATAAGTTCAAGCACCAATATAGTTGCCGGAAATTCAAGACCTGAAATTACCATCAATTTAAAAGGTGGGACCCCTGCCTTTTATCTTCCTGGTCAGAAAATCGATTATGAAGTAAACGTTAGCGATCCGGACGGTAGCCCCATTGATCAGGGCAATATTTTCGTGAGCGTCGATTATTTGGAAGGAATGGACAGGGTAGCCATGAATCTTGGTCATCAGCAGGTATCTGCAGCGGTAACCGGAAAGGCTCTGGCACAATCCATGGATTGCAAGACGTGCCATAAAGAAGCCGAAGCATCCATAGGACCCAATTATATGGATGTTGCCCAAAAATATAAGGATAGAAGGGATGCCCTGGAATATTTACAGTCTAGGATCAAAACCGGAGGTAGCGGTGTATGGGGCGAAGTAACCATGCCTGCACATCCAAATATTACCTCAGACGAAACAAGACAGATCGGACTATACATCCTTTCTTTGGCAGGGGACAAAGAGGAAGAAAAATCATTGCCTACAAATGGTACCATTACGGCAGAAGCCTCAGCGCCCGGAAATATGTTGGTCTTGACGGCCAGTTATACCGATGGTGGTGCCGAAGGAACCATTCCATTAACCGGCTCCAAGGCGGTGGCCATTCCCAGTAGCACCATATTACTGACGGAAGATTTGAAAACAAGCAATATGCAGGCCATGAAATTTGGTGGTATGGATTTGATGTTGTTGAACAGTGCGTCCGGATGGTTGGAGTTAAAAGATACCTCTTTAAAAGGTGTGAATGCCCTAGTACTTAATGCTGGTTGGCAGAGTCCGCCGAATTTGAGTTTTACCTTCCAGATCCGTGAGAACACACCAGATGGTCCTGTTGTTGGTGAAGGAACCATGCCGGCACAGACGGGAGGTCAGGGTACACAGGTGAGCGTTCCCATTACCGGGACTATTTCCGGCAATGGACCTTATTATGTAACCTACAAGGCCGAAGAAGGCAAGGAAGTATCCATGGTCGCCTTGACGGGAGCCATGTTCAGGTAACAGATAATCATATAGTACAGGAAAAAGCCCGCATTGAAGCGGGCTTTTTTATTTTATGGTTACTAAAAGAATTCAGGAAGCTTTAGTTTATTTTTTGACAAATGAGATCACCGATCTCCATCAAGGATGAAATCTCTTCCTCGGTAAAATCATAGGAAACAGGTTTGGCAATACCGATGGTGCCATACAATTTTCCTTGGTGAATCAATGGGGCGGCAAGGGAACCTTCCACTTTGGTTTCCTTGGCTGCCGGTCTCGCTACGCCGGATGCATCGGTCTGTAGATTGCACATCTCTACGGGCTTCATGCGTTCCGCGGCGATGCCCGCCATACCTTTGCCTATGGGAATTGTGGACACCTTCGGCATCAAAAAATCGGGAATGCCTTTTTGCGCCTGTAATTCCAAAATAGAATTCCCGGGCTTTAAAAAGTGCAACGTTCCGGTGGAACAATCAAAATGGCTGATGGTCTCTTCCAAAACGTTTTGCCAATCGATGGGATTTTTTTCTAGTTGTGCCGATATTTTTTCAGGGATGTCATTCATTTTGATCAGTAGGTTTTTAATACAATGATTTGTTATTTCCTTTAACGATGGGCAATTTAAGGTTATTGTCAGTTTGGGGAATATGATATTTGTCAGCTACCCGTGATATTGTCTTAGATTTTATCCGCTATCCTTTTTTGACGTCCACGTAAAAGTTTGGGTCCACTTGTATGTCGTTCCCTTTAAGTGATTTTTGCTGCCACTCGGTAGTAGGGGCAAACCAATCGGTTTTTCCATCTATCTGAATCTTTAAGGGCATTTTAAAACCATCTATTACGTTGGTATATCGATACTTAAAAATACCATCCTGAATTTCATATTCAAAAACAGGGATGTTGGCCGTTCTGAGATACTGTTCAAAGAATGGTTCAAAATCACCTTCTACTTGATCATCCAAATACTTTTCAATCTGTTTGGTTGTTACCGTTTGATGATAGAATTCCTCATTAAGTCCGCGGAGGGTGGCCCGCCACTTTTCATCATCGTCCATGATTTGCCTGAACGTGTGAAGGATGTTGGCTCCCTTGTTGTACATATCGCCAGACCCGGCTTTATTGACATTGTAGGGCCCAATTAAAGGTCGGTCGTTTCGGATATTCTTTCGTATGCCGAGTAAATATTCCGCTGCCGCTTCCTTGCCATAGTAATATTCAATGAACAGGCTTTCGGAGTACATCGTAAATCCTTCGTGGACCCACATATCGGCAATATCCTTATAGGTAATATTATTGGCGAACCATTCATGTCCAGCCTCATGGATGATGATATAATCGAACTTTAATCCCCATCCGGTGCCCGAAAGATCCCGACCTAAATAGCCATTCCCATACTGATTGCCATAGGTAACGGAACTTTGGTGTTCCATGCCCAAATAAGGGACTTCTACCAATTTAAAGGAGTCCTCATAAAAAGGGTAGGGGCCGAACCAATGCTCAAAGGCTTCCATCATTTTGGGAGCTTGTTTGAACTGCTCCTTGGCTTTTTCCAGATTATCCCGTAAAACGTAGTAATCCATGTCCAACATGCCTTTTTCGCCATCATAGGTTTCCCCAAAATGCACGTAATCCCCAATGTTCACATTGACCCCATAATTGTTAATGGGGCTGGATACAAACCAATGGTATGTATTGGTTTCATTGTCCACTTTTCGTAACCGACCGTTGGAAACGTTTATGAGTCCTTTAGGGGCCTGTACACTGATCAACATACTGTCCACCTCGTCGTACATATGGTCCTTATTGGGCCACCAGACACTGGCGCCAAGACCCTGACAGGAAGTAGCAACAAAGTGTTTCCCATTTTCATCTTTTTTCCATGAAAAACCACCGTCCCAAGGGGCGCGCACCGCTTCTTTGGGATGCCCGGAATAATGCACCACGATTTCGTTAAATTCTCCCACATTTTGAGTTTTTTCGAGTGTAACAAAATGGGCATTTCCATTGCTTTCGAAAGGCAGGTTTTTTCCATCTTGGGTAATTTTTTCGATAACCAAAGGAGGCTGAAGGTCGACCTGAAGCACCTGATTTCTATCCAATACCTTATAATGGATGGTATTCGTACCGGAAATAAATTTCTCATCGGGATCTACGGAAATATCCAAATGATAGTAAGTAAGGTCCCACCAAGCCCTTTCCGGGGTAATGCTGCCTCTAAGCGTATCCTGTTCTGTAAAGGTTTGGGAGAAGCCAAGACTGTACGTCAAGAAGGCAACATACAACACTATGTTTTTCATCTGTTTATTTTTATTGCTTTTAATAGGTCAGATGCAATTCGCCAGTAACCAGCTCAATAGGTATCAAGACTTGTTATAGCTCATTTCATATCAATTAAATATGCTTTTGAATAGACCTGTCAGGTTTTTAAAACCTGACAGGTCTCACGTTTACCTAAAAATTCCATTGGGAAACACGACCGGACTTTCAAATCCGTTTTCACCAACCGCCGATACGCCAAAGAAATAGTTATCGATGACGATGCCTTCTAGGGTGAACTCCGTGACATCCCCTACGTATCGGCTATTATCCCAGGTAGGGGAGGTAGTGTCCCGCCAATAGATTTTATATCCTTTGGCCCCATCCACCTTGCTCCATTGAAATTTCGCCGAGGGTTCTACAATCCCCCCGATCTTAACTTCTTTTGGGGCCGGTGGTGCCCATGCCAGGGAAGCCAAATTGATTGCGTTTACCGCAGTGAGCTTGGCCGCGTATTCGAAGTTCACGTGCTCCAGCACATCCCCATAGGCGATGCCGTCTTCTACCCGAATATCCTGATGTTGTTGGGTGTAGTTTTCATGCGCCTCCATGATACGGATTCCTGCAAAACCGGCGTCATTAAAGGGCCTGTGGTGCCCACCGCGCCCGAATCGGTCCAAACGATAGATCATCATGGGGTTCATTTCTGGCATATAGGTTTTTACGGTTTTATGCACGTAGCGTGCCAATTGTCTCGAGATACCATCCACCTCCCCTCCGTAGAATCTTCTGGCGCGTCTTTGTTCCTCGGTTTCATTGGGCGGTACGGGTTCTGAAAAGATTCGGAAATCGGTATTACTGACAATGCCATCGACCCCTTTGATGTTACCGATCATATCGTTATTAAAAATCCCGATAATCTCCCAGCCTTGGTCCTTGGCATATTGGGCTACACCGCCACCGCCGAACAAGCCCTGTTCCTCACCGGAAAGCCCCATGTAGATGATGCTGTTTTCAAAGGTATATTTAGAAAGCACCCGCGCAGCTTCCAAGGTTCCGGCCATACCACTGGCATTGTCGTTGGCTCCGGGGGAATCGTCCGTAAAATTGGTTGGGTCGCTTACGCGCGAATCAATGTCCCCGCTCATAATGATATATCTGTTGGGATATTTGGTGCCTTTTTGAATGGCCAGGACATTAACAATCTCCACATCGTGGACAATACGTTGATTGGCCCCTTTTTTCACCAAATCCTTTTGGTAAAATACATTCAAACAGCCATTACAGGCCTGGGAAGTTTTTTCAAATTCCGATTTGATCCACCGCCTCGCGGCCCCAATACCGCGGGTTTGGGAAACGGTATCGCTCAGGGTATGCCGTGTGCCAAAATTGGCCAGTTTGGTAACATCGTTTTCTATACGTTCTGCAGAGACGGCATCGATGATATCATAAATTCGTTGGTCCGTCTGGGCCGTTAAAGTTAGCGAAATTGTCAAAAGACCTAGAAGTAGCAATTTTTTCATTTTTGGTTTCATTTGAAGTGTCCTTAAAAGTATTAAAAATTAAACGTTTTTAAGTTTTAAAAGATACCAAACTCCCAGCACTGGACCTATTGCCAATACTAAAAACAAATAGTTAATGCCGATTCTGTCCTGTAAATAGCTAAGCAGTTGAATGCTAACGATGGTAATGCCAAAACCTATGCAAGTGGCCAGGGTAAGAGCCGTACCTTTTATATCGGCCGAGGCAGATGCTGCTACTAATTTGGATAATTGGGGTGAATCTGCAGTCACAGCAAAACCCCATAAGGACCAAACCATTAAAAATAGAACAGGAGGGAGCACGAACAGGATAGGTGATATTAAACAGCATATTCCGGATATGATGAGTGCTGTTATAGCTACTTTTCTACTTCCTATTTTTTCGGATATTATACCTCCTAAACCGCATGAAATACTACCGATGCCGATGATGATACCTGTCCATAAAGGCACTAAAATTTCCCTTCCGTGAAGCGTATTGTAAAATGAAAGAGCCAATGGGGTGAAGGCCCAAAAGGCATATAGTTCCCACATATGCCCAAAATATCCAAATGCCGCCTTACGGAATGTATTGATTTTGAATAGCCTTGGACCTGCATAGAGATTGACTTTTAAGCTTTTTTTCAGAAAAGGTCCATCCGGAACCAAAAAGTACATCAATGCCCCTCCCAAACAAGTGAAGGCAGAGGTCGCCACTATAATTCTATAAGGATCACTTCCCCATGCCGTACTGTTTATCAGATAGGGAAAACCGGTACCCAGAACAAGGGCACCCACCAAAAAACCCAATGCCATTCCCAATCCTTTTTCATAGTAGTCCGCTGCAATCTTCATTCCTACCGGGTAAATGCCCGCCAAGAAAAATCCTGTGCCAAAACGGGCCAGGAGCAAGCTCCACTTGGTCATTTGGTCCGTTATTAAGTAGAGATTGCAAAGCGCGGCCAAAAAGGCACAGACCATAAACACCTTTGAAGGCGAGAACCTATCGGCAACCATTAGGAGGGTGAAAAGTAACGTTCCTGCAATAAAACCCAACTGGACCGATGATATCACCCAGCCTATAATTTCGTGGCCCAAGCCCGTTTTTAGGATCAATTCATCCACTATGGTATTGCCGGCAAACCATGGTGATGTACAAGCAAACTGTGCAGTTATAATCGTTGGAAGAATGTGTGGTTTTTGCCTCAACCCCTGATTTACCTTAGGAAAGTGACTTTAGATATTTTTCCATGTTCAACTTCGTAGATAGCTACGGCGTAAAAAGTATTGCCATTGGCCGTTACCTGCTCCTCGTCTATCACTTTGTTGCCAATGACAATCCTGTTTTTGATTTCGCATTGTAGGTCTGGGGTGGATGTAAAAAATTCGGTATAGCCCTTTCGCATTTCCAAAATGCCATCCGTAGTTAGGTTTTTAGGGAAGTTATAAAGTTTGACATCGTCCGTATAGGTTGCCATAAATGCATCGATATCCCTTTCATTATAGGCCTCCAACTGCTTTTGGACGATATTTTCTGGATTGGATTCCGACCCATTTTCAAAAATAAATGACATACTCGAAATCCGGTCGGCCACTTCATATATCGCCACTTGCTTAGAAATACTTTCGTCTCCCGTAACTTTTTCATGGTCGATGACAAAATTGCCCACGGTAATCCGATTTGCAACCTCCACATCATATTTCTTGTTATCTGGGGAAAGGTTCCGATAGTTCTCCCGCATTTTTTGATGCCCGATATAAAGGGTATCTGCCGGAAAATTTTGAACCAATACGTTTTCCATATAACAATTGACAAAAGCATCCAAATCGCCCGAATTATAGGATTCCACCTGTTTTTGAACGATTTTGTATTTGGGGTCTTCGGTTACGAATGCCATTCTTTTTCCATTGGGACTTATCGCGAGTCGGGATAGGGACGGAATTTCCTTTTCGTCAAAGGAATGTAAAAGTGTCCAAGATTGCCCGTCCTCATAATCAAATCCCAACAGACTATTCCTATAGCCTGCCAATACCATACCGTTATGGGTCCAAACTACGTCTTCTGCTGAACCGAAAAGGCCAACAATATTGGAGGTAGCCCCTGAAATGGGGTGCATGGATTTAACCATGGTCGTGTCGTTTTCCTTTGAAATGTAACTGATCAACTCCGTTTGGGGAATCCTGTGCAGCGACCTGCCCACATTTTTTTGTAGGGTGTAGCGGGTATTGTCCTGAAGGTTTACCACCACCAAATCCATACGGTTTTCAATCAAGACCGTACATACAATAATATGGTAGTTGTACCATACATGGTACCCAACTTTTAAATCGGCAATAAGTTCTTTGTGATTTCCAGTCTTAAAGTCATACTTATACAATCTTTGTAGGCCATCATCGTCCAATCGTATTGCAGAAATATCCTCCGTGCCCTGCATCCTCAAAGGGGAATATTCACCCCCATTTGGAGTGTCGTTGATCCACGATTTTGAATCGGAATCAATATTGTAAAGGGCTATATCTGTCTGTCCGTTTCGGGTGGAAGCAAAAAGAATTCGGTTATCATCGTAAAAGGAAGGTTGATTGTCATAGCCTTCATTGTTGGAAATATTCTTGGGTTCCCCAATTTTGAGGGTTCCCTCATTCCATTCCAAATCGGCCAGAAATACTTCCGTGCTCGACTGAGAATAGCATTGTAAACAAAAAAATAAAGCGAGTAGCGAAAAGATTGGTAACCGACTCATTTGTATTTCATAAGGTTCCAATTTAATGCATGTCGGCAAATCGGCCTAAAATATCCCTAACATTTTTTGTGTTGTCAACAAAGTATTTGGCGTGGGTCTTTTGTCTTCCAACTTTAACCGTAATGGCATCTTCGGGCAATTCTTGGAACATAAATTCATCGGTCCAATCGTCCCCAATAGCAAACACAAAATCGTAATCATGTTCAGAAAATACCCGCATGGAGGCCCTTCCCTTATTCACGTTGCTGCTTTTGATTTCCATTACCTTATTTCCATTCAAAACGCTGAGGTCATCATTGGCAATCAAACTGGTCAATACTGTATTCAGTTCCACGGCACGTTTTTGGCCGAAGTCGGGATCCGTGTTTCTGTAGTGCCATGCCAGGGAGTAGTTTTTCTCCTCGATAAAACTTCCGGGTGTTCTGTCCACAAAGGAATCCAAGACTGGATGTATTTTTTCCATCCAATCCTTTTTAACTTTCTCAAGCATCCTAAAATCCTCCCCATTCTGGGAAATCCACACCCCGTGTTCCACAATCATATTATATCCCTTGTGCATGAACCACTTGGTAAAAGTCTCTTTGTCCCTTCCGCTGATCAAATACATGTCCGTATTTTCCTGGGCGGCAATTTCATCCAACAATTTATAAAGTTGCTCATCTGGCTTTGCCATTTGGGGATCTTTGTGGAAGCCTGCCAAAGTACCGTCATAGTCTAGGAATACGAGCCGTTTTTTTGACGAGACATATTTCTTCATGACCGTATTCATCAGATCTACCGAAAGTCTTCTTGAAATATACGTACGGTCCTTTTCCTTTTGGTTAAGCAATGAGTTCATGAAATCGTTCGCCCATTTCTCCACATTATATCGTTCCAAGCGTTTTTGGAGTACGGAATTACGTTGTTGTTGCTCTTCCTTGGGCATGTTGATGGCCCTATCCAAGGTATCGGCAATTTGCTCAAAATTATTGGGGTTAATCAACAGGGATTCGTTCATTTCATTTGCAGAACCTGCCATTTCGCTTAAAATCAGCACGCCGGTCTTGTCCGTTCTTGTGGCGATGTATTCTTTGGCAACAAGGTTCATACCATCTCTAATGGGGGTAAGCCAGGCGATATCGCACGTTGTGTACAAATCGATGAGGTTATCAAAGGGCATCGATCTGTAGAAATACCAAATGGGTGTCCAGCTTACGGTGGAAAGTTCCCCATTGATTCGACCTACCAATTCGTCGATTTCCTTTTTCAATAGTTGGTATTGCGGTACATTGGAGCGTGAGGGTACCGCCAAAATTATCAATCGAACTTTCTCCTTGTATTGCGGATATTTGTTCAAGAAGTATTCAAAGGCGTTCAACCGCTTCGCGATTCCCTTGGTATAGTCCAAACGGTCTATGGAAAGGAAGAATTTTGCATCGGGAGTAGATTCCTTATGCGTATCCAATCTTTTTTGAAGCTCGGATTTTTGGGATTCATCACGCTGTGCATGCTCCCTAGCCGCTTCATTAAACTTCTTATAATCGATACCCATGGGGAAGGAGTCTACCTTGATGACCCTATCGTCCAAATAAATATCATTAAAGCTCACTTCAAGCCCCAAAAGCCGACGTACCGAACTTAAAAAGTGCCTTTCATAATCATAAGTGTGAAAACCTATGAGATCGGAGCCCAAAAGCCCGGACAGTATCTCTTTTCGCCACGGCAAGGTCCTGAATATTTCAAAAGATGGAAAGGGAATATGGAGGAAGAAACCAATGGAGACATTGGGCCGTTTCTCACGCACCATTTGGGGCACAAGCATTAATTGATAGTCATGGACCCAAATAACGTCATCATTATCGGCTTTGTCCAAGATGGCATCTGCAAATTTTTGGTTTACGCTCTTGTAAATTTCCCAACTTTCCCATTCAAACTCGGAATACTCCAAAAAGTAATGGAATAGGGGCCAAACGGTTCGGTTACTAAAACCATAGTAAAATCCGTCCACCTCTTTTTGGGTAAGTTTCACCTTGGATGAGCCATGCTCCGCCAAGGCATCGTCTATTTGGGACTCTAGCTCCTCTGGCGTCTCTTCGTCCGTGAGACCGCTCCAACCGATCCAAAGGCTGTCGCCACCGGAATGGACAGATTTCATTCCTGTAGCCAGTCCGCCAACACTGGGTATTGCCGAAATAGTTCCATTGCTGATTTGTAATTGTACGGGGAGTCTATTTGAGATTATGATAGTTTTGGCCATAAATCGCAATTTTTGCTTTGAAATAAATTTATTTTCCCTCAATTTCGGGAAAAAGAAGGGCAATAGCAATTGTATGCCCAAATGAATCAAGATTTTTATTGAATGAATAATTTGGATTACGGAATAATAGGGAATTGCAGAAGTGCTGCCTTGGTATCAAATAGAGGCTCCGTAGATTGGTGCTGTCTTCCAGAATTTGATTCCTCATCGCTGTTCGCAAAGTTGTTGGACGAAGAAAAGGGGGGTAGCTTTGAGGTTTTGGTCAATGACTCCTATGTTATTAAACAACGTTACAAAAAACATACGGCTGTATTGATTACCAAATTTACTTCTGGGGAGGGCGTATTTGAAATTCGTGATTTCATGCCACGTTATAGAAAAGCCGAAGGTGGTTATAATTCACCACCGGAAGTTATAAGGTACATAAAACATATTAGTGGAAAACCAAAATTCAGTGTCAAATACGACCCAAAGTTGGAATATGCCTTTGGAAAAACTGAAACATATGTAAAGAAGAACTTTATTGTAAGCTTGACCCACGGTGAGAAATTCGATACTTGCTTCTTGTACACCTCATTTAATAAAAATGCAGTAGTGGAAGGAAGAGAGTTGGAGATTACGGAAGATGGATATTTTCTTTTGGGTTATAATGAGAAGTTGTTCCAGCCCTCCGTACGGAAAATGTATACTGAACTTGAAAGAACAAAAGTTTATTGGCTCAATTGGAGCAGTAAGACTCCAAACTATAAAAAGTATAATTCACAAATAAGCAGGAGTGCTATTACACTTAAATTGTTGACCTATGACAAGTCCGGCGCCGTATTGGCCGCCGCGACTACCTCTTTGCCCGAAACCATTGGGGAAGTCCGAAATTGGGATTATCGCTTCTGCTGGATACGGGACGCTTCCATGGCCATCAAGGTCATAGGCGAATTGGGCCATAGAAACGTTGCCAAACGGTATTTACAGTTCATCGTGGACCTTATTCCGGATAAGGACGAGAAACTCCAAATCATGTACGGTATCAATAAGGAGAAAAAATTGACGGAACGTACCTTGGACCATTTGAGCGGCTACAAAGGCTCAAAACCTGTACGAATTGGGAATGCGGCCTACAAGCAACGACAAAATGATATCTATGGAATTCTAATGGATGTCATCTACGAACAATTGTCCAAATACAGTAATGACACTGAAAATGGAGAGGATTTATGGGGAATAACAAAGGGCATCGTTTGGATTGTATCGCACCACTGGAAGGAGGCGGATAAGGGTATATGGGAATTTAGGACCGAAGATAGACACTTTACCTTCTCAAAGGTTTTGTGCTGGGTTGCCATTGATAGAGCCATTAAAGTGGCCCGATTGTTCCGAAAAACCCACAAATTAGAAAAGTGGACCCAATTGGAGCAGGAAATCAAAAACGATATTCATGCCAACGCATGGAATCCAGAGGTGAATGCCTTTACCCAATCCTATGGCTCTCCCGATATGGATGCATCGGTCTTGCTTATGGAATCCTATGGGTTTATCCATGCCAAAGACCCTAAATTCGTAAGTACCGTTCATGCCATAGAACGGGAATTGAGCAACGATGGTCTTTTATACCGATATAAAAACGAGGATGATTTTGGCTTGCCTTCCTCTTCCTTTACCATTTGTACTTTTTGGTTCATTAACAGCCTGTTCAAGATTGGGGAAAAGGAAAAGGCTATGAAACATTTCGATACGCTGTTATCCTATAGCAATCATTTAGGTCTCTTTAGCGAAGATATTGATTTTAAGACCAAAAGATTACTCGGAAACTTTCCGCAGGCCTATTCGCATTTGGCATTGATAGAGTGTGCCATCAACTTTTCCAGACAGGAAAGCGAGGAGCAGGTATTGGCGTCCATTAACAAATTGTAGTTTCAGAGGAAACTAAATTTTGGGCCAACAGAACGATTTTGTCCAAAAGGTTTTGAAAATGAACCTTGGTTGTAAAGGGATTCATAACGGTGACCCTTAAATAGTGCCAGCCCCGTAACTTCGTTTGAACGATATAGAACTCGCCGTCTTCCAAAAGTTGCTGACGTACCTTGGCATTTAATTTGTTTAACTGATTCTGGGATAGGTTTGCATGGGTATATCGAAAGCAAACAATATTGGACATTGGCGTAACTGCCAATGCAAAATTGGGATGTTTTTCAATCATTTCCCCGAAGGCTGCACCCATGTCATACAATTGGGTCACATAGGCTTCAAAGACTTCCTCACCATAGAATTTGAGCATCGTATACCAATGGATGCTCATCATGGTCTTGGTACACTCAAAGGTTCTTTTGCCCGAATTGTACCAATCCTCATGGTCCGAATCCGTTAGAAGATAGTCTGCTTTTTGGCTGAATGTCGCATTGGCATACATTCCGTTTTTTAGAACCAGGGCCGTAGTAATCGTTGGCAGCATCATCATTTTATGTCCGTCAATGACAACGGAATCGGCTTTTTCTATACCTTTTAACATGTGTTTGTATTTTTTGGAAAATACACCCGCACCGCCATGGGCACCGTCCACATGGAACCATAGTCCCTTTTGTTCCGCAAAATTACCTATGGCTTCCAGATTATCGAACATACCCGTTGCCGTGGAAGGAGCACTTCCCACAATGGCAAAGATGGTAATGCCCTTTGCTTTCGCTTCTTGATATTTTTCTTCCAAGACAGATGTGTCCATCTGGTAGGATTCCGTACAAGGTATTTTAATGATTCCTTTCTCTCCAAGTCCCATAATTCTGGCTGCCCGGTCTACACAGTAATGGGCTTCCTCGCTCACCATAATACCTAGGGCACTGCTCGTTCCTGCATTCCAAACATCTTCTTTTAATATAGCTTTTCGCGCCGTTAAAAGCGCCGTGAGATTCGCTAAGGTCCCGCCGGAGGTCAGAAATCCCCGGGCATCCGCTTTCCATCCAATTTTCTCGCATAGGACATTGGTTACTACGCGCTCAATGGCGCTCGGCGACATACCCATTTCGTAGACCGCCATCCCATTGTTCAATAAGGAACTGATCATGCCGGTAAGTGCCGTTATAGGTGCCGCCGGACTCACCTGATGCCCAATGTAATGCGGGTGATGTACGTAGGTGGTACGTTCCGTAATCGATTTGAACAACTCCTCAGGTTTGCCATGTTCCAAAAAATCCTTCCAAAATTCCAATTCGGTTTCCGGGTCGTTCCAATGGATGGCCTTGCCCGTTTTCTCCTGAAGTTTATCGGCCAAATGTTGTGTCAACATTTCTATGGCCCTATGGCCGTTTTCCTCAAAGAGCTCGGTGGAATAGACCTTGTGTAATAGAGTGTTCTGCATGCATCAAAATTAGATGCTTCGCACAATTTGTACAAATAAAAAAACCGCTCCAAATAGGGGCGGTTTTTGCTTCTGTCTAACAAAACAAAAGGGCAATCTGAATTAGTCAAAGGTGTAACCCTGGTCTGCCGCGACTTTATCCGCAATTTGGGTACGTAATGCCACCACATTTGGGTTATTGGTATATTTTGTAAAGCGTTTGAGTCCCATAAGCATCATGCGTTGCTCATCGCCTTCGGCGAAGGAAACGATGGCTTCCTTCCCTTTCTGAATGATGATTTCCGTCGCTCGATATAAATAGAGCTTGGACATGGCAATTTGTATGGCCTGTGCATCTTCACCAAAACGCTTGGCATTTTTCTCGGTACGTAATAATGCCGATTCCGCAAGATATACCTGAATCAGTATATCCGATGCAGCCATTAACAATTGCTGATGTTCTTCCAATTGAGGTCCAAATTTCTGTACGGCACTACCTGCAACCATCAAGAACACTTTTTTCAACCGTTTCAATAGGTCCTTTTCCTCGGCGAACAATTCCGAGAAATCTGGCGTTTCAAAAGAAGGTATGCCCATCAGTTCCTCACCAACAGCGGTTGCGGGTCCTAAAAGATCTACATGGCCTTTCATGGCTTTTTTAATCAGCATTCCAACAGAAAGCATCCGGTTGATTTCGTTGGTTCCCTCGTAAATTCGGGCTATCCGTGCGTCCCGCCATGCCGATTCCATTGGGGTATCGGCACTAAAGCCCATACCGCCAAAAATCTGTATTCCTTCATCCGTGGTTTGCTGTACATGTTCCGAAACCGCCACTTTCAGAATGGAGCACTCAATGGCATACTCTTCCACACCCTTCAACTCGGCCTCCTGATGGGAATTACCGTCGGCCTCCCGTATCGCGATTCGGTCCTCGATATTCTTGGCGGCACGGTAGCAGGCCGCTTCATCCACGTATGCGTTGGTGGCCATATCCGCAATTTTCGCCTTGATGGCACCGAAACTCATGATCGGCACTTTGAACTGAATGCGTTCATTGGCGTATTTTGTGGCCTCGTTTATCACCCTTCTTTGCGCTTCCAAACAGGCTGCAGCCAATTTTATTCTACCTACGTTCAGGGCGTTCATGGCAATTTTAAAGCCGTTTCCGCGCTCCGATAGCATGTTTTCAACGGGTACCTTTGTCTCATTGAAAAATACCTGCCGGGTAGAGGAGGAGTGGATGCCCAATTTCTTCTCTTCGTCCCCTAAGGTAATCCCGTTGCTCGGGTCGTTCTCGACTATAAAACCTGTGATGTTTTTATCGTCCTCGATTCTTGCAAAGACAATGAACAGGTTGCAGAAACCGGCATTGGAAATCCACATCTTCTGACCCGTAATGCTGTAATACTTGCCATCTTCTGAAAGTACGGCCTTGGTTTTACCCGAGTTGGCATCCGATCCGGCACCCGGTTCGGTCAAGCAATATGCCCCAAACCACTCACCGGTAGCCAATTTGGGCACATATTTTTGTTTTTGTTCCTCCGTTCCATACAAGGTAATCGGCATGGTACCGATTCCTGTGTGGGCACCAAACGCCGTGCTGAAGGAACCCGTAGCCCCCGAAATATAATCACAGACCAGCATGGTGGATACGAAGCCCATTCCCATCCCATCATATTTTTCTGGAACTGCGATGCTTAAAAGACCCAATTCACCCGCCTCGCGCATACACTCTTCCGTATAGGCGTAATCTTTCTTTTCAAATCGTTCCCAATGGGCCCAAAGTTTTCGGTCCACGAATTCCTTGGTGCTCTCCCGCATCATTTTTTGCTCTTCGTTGAGGTCCTCTAAGGTAAAAATGTCTTCACAATTAGTCTCTTTTACTAAAAATTGACCTCCTCGAAGGATTTCCTGTTTTGTTTCTGTGCTCATGATTTTTAATGTTTAGAATAGAGAGGATAGAATAGAGAAAATGGACTTCTTAATCCAATCCGTTTTGAAAACCCATGGTCATGCTTTGCCACTCCGCTATTTTATCTTCCAATTTTTTCAATGTTCCATTGTCAATATACTTTCTGTGATGTGCTACCAAAAGCTGTGTACCAAGCTCAAATGAAGAGCCTAAAGAATAGTCTATAAAGTTTTTGAAACCTTTATAGGTTTTAGCTGATCCCTCGGCAATATTACTGGGCATTGATACCGAACACCTACTAATTTGAGAACTCAAGCCATACCTTTCGTGTTTGGGGAAATCCACCAAAATGTCCGATATGTCATTAACAATTTCAAGACCTAATTGCCAAATCTTCAAATTATTATAATTATGTCTAGTTCCCAACTTCGGTCTTTTTTCTTTATTCTTTTATCTCTTTTCTTAAGAAAGAAACTCATAAATGCCTGCGGCACCTTGCCCGGTACCTACGCACATGGTGACCATTCCATATTTCCCTTGCATGTTCCTTTTGCGCATTTCATCAAAAAGCTGAACCGATAGTTTTGCCCCAGTGCATCCCAAGGGATGACCCAAGGCTATTGCACCGCCATTGACGTTAACAATATCCGGGTTCAATTTTAATTCACGGATGACAGCCAACGATTGGGAGGCAAAGGCCTCGTTCAATTCAATTAATTCTACATCCTCCTGTTTTAAACCGGCCTGTTTCAAGGCTTTGGGTACGGCGGCTACAGGTCCAATTCCCATAATCCTGGGAGGTACGCCAGCGGCCGCATAATTGACCAAACGGGCTATCGGTTCAAGGTTGAGCTCCTTGACCATTTCCTCACTCATGACCATTACGAATGCCGCACCGTCACTCATTTGTGAGGAGTTTCCAGCTGTAACACTGCCATCGGCTGCAAACACGGGACGCAATTTTGCCAAGGCCTCCAGGGATGTACCTTTACGGGGACCTTCATCCTTGGTTACCGTATATTTTTTAGTGGCTTTTTTTCCATTTTCATCCACATAGGTTTGCTCGACTTCAATGGGAACGATTTGGTCTTGGAATCGGTCTTCCGCTTGTGCCTTTAATGCCTTCATGTGGGAATAATAGGCAAACTCGTCCTGGTCTTCCCTGGAAACATTGAATTCCTTGGCAACAGCTTCGGCGGTATTTCCCATCCCCCAGTAGTAATCCTCATGTCCGGATTTTACCAAATCGTAGTTGAGTTCGGTTTTATAACCCGTCATGGGAACCGCGCTCATACTTTCGGCTCCCCCGGCAATGATACAATCTGCCATTCCCGATTGGATTTTGGCCGTGGCGATCCCGATGGTTTCAATACCCGAGGAACAAAAACGGTTTACCGTAACCCCTGGTACATCCACAATGTTCAGGCCCATCAAGGAAATCAACCTAGCCATATTAAGACCTTGGGAACCTTCGGGCATTGCATTGCCAACAATGACATCATCGATTCTTTTTTTGTCAAGTCCCGGCAATTCCTTCATCATATGTTCGATGGTTTCCGCGGCCAGTTCGTCCGTTCTTTTGAATCGGAATACACCTTTGGGCGCCTTTCCCACGGCAGTTCTGTATCCTTTTACTATATATGCTGTTTTCATAAGCCTCTCCCCAGCCCTCTCCAAAGGAGAGGGAGTAAAATGGGGCATTATTTAGTAGTTATTAATTTTCATAGTTAGTCCGCTTTCATAAGTCTCCCCTTTGGGGAGATTTAGAGGGGATTTTAATTTCTTAACGGTTTACCCGTTTTTAACATGTGTTGAATACGTTCCAAGGTTTTTCTTTCTGTACAAAGGGAAAGGAAGGCTTCACGTTCCAAATCCAATAAGTATTGTTCCGATACCATGGTTGGTTCTGATAAATCGCCACCCGCCATAACATAGGCCAGCTTGTTGGCGATTTTCTTATCGTGTTCGCTGATGTAGTGGCTAGCCTCCATAGAATCCGTTCCCACTAGGAACATGCCCAAAGCTTGTTTGCCCAATACTTTTACGTCTTTTCTCTTTGGCGGTTGGGTGTATCCGGATTCTGCCATTAACTTGGCATATTCCTTGGCCGTCGCAATTTGTCGGTCTTTGTTCACCACCACGATATCCTTTCCATGCTGTAGGATGCCCAAATCGTAGGCTTCATAGGCAGAGGTCGATACCTTGGCCATTCCAATGGTCAGGAAATATTCCTGCAGGACGTTCAATTCCACATCTCCCTTTTTAAAGGAATCCGATGCCCTCATGGCAAATTCCTTGGAACCGCCACCGCCTGGAATAACACCGACACCGAACTCCACAAGACCGATATAGGTCTCCGCAGCTGCTACCACCTTATCCGCGTGTAGCGATAATTCACAACCACCGCCTAAGGTCATCCCATGTGGTGCCGAAATGGTGGGTATGGCCGAATAGCGCATACGCATCATCGTGTCCTGGAACATTTTAATGGCCATGTTGAGCTCGTCATATTCCTGCTCGACCGCCATCATAAAAATCATTCCGATATTCGCCCCCACGGAGAAGTTCGCGGCTTGGTTTCCTACGACCAATCCTTGGAAATCCTTTTCGGCCAGGTCTATGGCCTTGTTCAATCCTGCCAAAACATCGCCGCCAATCGTGTTCATTTTGGACTGGAACTCGCAATTAAGGATCCCGTCTCCCAAATCCTCAACGACAACCCCGCTATTTTTAAAGACCTCTTTGGTTTTACGAATATTGTCCAAAATGATAAAGGCATCCTGACCCGGAACCTTAACCATTTCCTTTTTAGGGATATCATAAAAATAGGTGTTGCCGTCTTTCACACTGTAAAAGGAAGAAATACCCGCCTCTTTCATGTCGGCAACCCAAGATGCGGCTGTTTGGTCTTCCGCTTTAATAAATTCCAACCCTTTTTCCAAACCTACGGCATCCCAAATCTGGAAAGGTCCGTGTTCCCAACCGAATCCGGCTTTCATGGCATCGTCTATTTTATATAATTCATCCGATATCTCTGGAATCCGATGCGAAACATAGGCGAACAACTGACCGAAACTCTTTCGGTAAAATTCTCCTGCCTTATCTTTTCCATCGACCAAAACGGGGAACCTATCCACCACCTTGTCAATGGTCTTTGTCAATTCTAAAGTTCCGAATTTGGCACTTTTCTTGGACCGATATTCCATCGTGTCCAAATCCAAGGTCAAAATTTCGCTCTTGCCTTTATCGTCCTGTATTTTTTTATAAAAACCTTGGCCCGTTTTGCTGCCCAACCACTTATTTTCCATCATGGTCTTGATGAAATCCGGCAGGGCAAAAAGTTCGTGTCGCTCGTCGTCCTTGCAATTTTCAGAAATTCCGTTTGCAACATGTACCAACGTGTCCAAGCCAACCACATCCACGGTTCTAAAAGTGGCGGATTTTGGTCGGCCAATAACAGGCCCCGTCAATTTATCTACTTCCTCCACGGTCATGTTCAATTCCTTGACCGTATGGAACAAACTTTGAATACTGAAAATGCCGACCCTGTTACCTATAAAAGCAGGTGTGTCCTTTGCAACTACGGATGTTTTACCCAAGAACTTTTCCCCATAACCATTTAGAAATTCCAATACTTCTGGAAGCGTCATTGGGCCCGGGATAATTTCGAATAGTTTTAAATATCGAGCTGGATTGAAAAAGTGGGTACCACAAAAGTGCTTTTGGAAATCCTCACTTCTTCCTTCGCTCATAAATTTTATGGGAATCCCAGAAGTATTGGAGGTAATAAGGGTTCCGGGTGTTCTGTGTTTTTCCAGATTTTCAAAAACCTGTTTTTTGATGTCCAACCGTTCTACGACCACCTCAATGATCCAATCGACTTTACTGACCTTGGAAATATCGTCCTCCAAATTTCCGGTGGTAATTCTATCGGCGAACTTTTGGTGGTAGATAGGAGAAGGTTTCGATTTTAATGCCGATGCCAGGGAATCGTTCACCAAGCGGTTTCTAACCGCTTTGTCCTCCAAGGTAAGACCTCTTGCCTTTTCTTCGTCATTAAGTTCCCTTGGTACGATATCAAGCAGGAGAACTTCTACTCCAATATTCGCAAAATGGCAAGCGATGCCACTACCCATGATACCAGAGCCAATTACTGCTACTTTTTTAATATGCTTGTTCATTTGAATAAAGCTGTATTATTTAGTTGTTGCGTTTTTTGTGTAAATCTTTTTATCAACAATAAGTTTGTTAATGACCTCCGTCACTTCAAAGAAGTTTTTTAATTTTTCTTCGGATACATGGTTTTTTACCACTTCATTAAACTGAAGTACCACATCCTTGGAATCCTTTCGTTTTTCCAGTCCAAAATCTGTAAGATGAATCAAAACTCCACGGCCATCCGCTGGATTCGGTTTTCTTTCGATCAGTCCCTTTTCTTCCATACTTTTTAAGATTCTGGACAAGCTGGTCGCCTCCATTCCCATTTTTGGCCCCAATGAAGTGGAAGGCGTGCCCGTCTTAGGGTCAATGCTCAATAAAGTAAAACCGATAGCCATTGTAGTCTCAAAGTTCTTTGCTTCCTCATTGTACATTCTTGCTACTGCCTGCCATGTAGCACGTAGGGCGTAGTCAATGGTAACTTCCTTCATAAGGTTTTTTAGTTGGTTACCAAATATATAAAAATTTATTATGCATGCATAATAAATTTATGAAATTTTGAAATTCCCTATTTGATTTGCGAAGCAGAATTACTTTCTGGCCACGATTTTAGACTGGGACGGATTTCATTTAGATTTATCCATGCCCATAGATATCGTTGTACAGGTCTATGTACTTTTCCTTAACGATTTTCCTCCGTAGTTTCATGGTAGGGGTTAGGTGACCACCTTCAATGCTCCAAACATCTGGCGTGAGCCTAAACTGCTTCACTTTTTCCCATTTCGCGAATTGCTCGTTTGCCAAATCGACCTCGGTCTGGTATTGTTCCAACACCACGGGATTTAGTATAATATCAGAATTCTCTGGGATTGTTAGCCCTTTTTTGGTCGCCCAATCATGCAGGAAAGCGAAATCTGGTTGTATCAAGGCGGCGGGCATTTTCTCACCTTCGCCTACGACCATGATCTGTTCAATGAAGCGGGATTGTTTGAATCGGTTTTCCAATAATTGTGGTGCTACATACTTGCCCCCAGAGGTTTTGAACATTTCCTTTTTTCGGTCCGTAATCCGTAGAAATCCGTCGGCATCTATTTCACCAATGTCACCAGTATGGAAGTAGCCATCTTTCAATACTTCAGCGGTTTTTTCAGGTTCCTTATAATAGCCCAACATTACATTGGGACCTTTGCAAAGGATTTCGCCGTCGTCCGCGATTTTCACTTCTACCTTATCGATGATTTTACCTACGGAACCAATTTTCCATCCACCTCCTTTTTCCTGGTTGACCGAAATTACCGGCGAGGTTTCCGTAAGTCCGTAGCCTTCCATTACAGGAATTCCTGCCGCTCCAAACACTCGGCTCAACCTTGGTTGAAGGGCGGCACTTCCTGAAACCATCGTTGTTAGGTTGCCCCCAAGACCTTCTTGCCATTTGCTAAAAATTAATTTACGGGCCAGTTTCAATTGCTGCTCGTACCACCATCCATTGGCACCATAAGGTTCAAATTTAAGTCCTACGGATACTGCCCAGAAAAAGAGCTTTTTCTTGATACCCGTCAGAGCACTTCCTTTGGCGATGATGGCGTCATAAACCTTCTCCAAAAGTCGGGGTACGACCGTCATTACATTGGGTTTTACCTCCTTGATGTTATCACTGATTTTGTCCAGGCCTTCCGCAAAGTGGATTTCAATACTGCAGTATTGATACAGATATAAAATCATTCGTTCAAAAATGTGGCACACCGGTAAAAAGCTCAGGGCACTCGCACCGGCGTTAAAAGGTACCCGTTGTTCGCTTGCAATGACATTGGATACAATGTTATTATGGGAAAGCATAACCCCCTTGGGCCTTCCGGTGGTACCAGAGGTATAAATCAACGTGGCCAGATCATTTGCCTTGACCTGTTCTTTTAGTTTATCCACTTCGGCCTGATTGGAATCGTCCTTGCCCAAGTCAAGTACGGCCTGCCAATTATCACAATCGTTCAAGGTTTCAAAACTGTAAACTCCCTTAACATGTTTTAATTGCGATTTGATGGCATTGACTTTCGCAAGCACTTCGGCACAGGAAACAAAGCAATACGTAGCCTCTGAGTGGTTTAAAACGTATTCATAATCCTCTTCCGAAATGGTAGGGTAAATGGGTACCGTTTGTGCACCCAACTGTAAAACCCCAATATCCATAATGTTCCATTCCGTACGGTTGGTCATGGAGATGATGGCGATTTTATCGTTGGGTTTTACCCCAAGTCGCAATAGTCCACGGCTAATCGCATTTGCTTTATCAATATATTCTTGGGTGGATGTGGAAATCCATTTTGCATCGTATTTGGTGACCAGTGCTTTCTGCAATGGGTGGTTTTCCAATTGATAATAAGGAAAATCGAAGAGGCGGGTAACTTTTTGCATAGTCGGTTTGTAAAACTTTTTTGCAAAATAATGAAAGAACTTGGGATTCTAAATAGGTACTATTAAAATTACCTGTTAATAATTATGAATATGGTAAATGAAAATGAAATGCAATTGGTTGTTTTTCTTAACGTATTCCCGTGGCCGTTCCCTTATATGGCAATACCAATGTTTAGTAGCTGTTTTTGGGGACAAGACCTGTCTGGTTTTTAAAACCTGACAGGTCTTAATAGCATCAAATTAACCGTTATAAATAATTCCTTTATTTGTTTGATATAACCCACTCCCTGGCATTCACAAAGGCCTCCAACCATGGAGAAGCTTCATCGTTTCTGTCCGATGGATAATAGGTCCAATTCCAGGGAAATGTGGATCGCTCAATATGCGGCATGGTCACCAAGTGCCTGCCCGATTTATCACAAAGCATGGCTGTATTGAAATCGCTGCCATTTGGGTTTGCTGGATAGCCTTCATACCCATATTTTGCTACAATGCCATACTCGCTTTCGTTTTTGGGTAATTTGAACTTGCCTTCACCATGTGAAATCCAAACGCCCAAAGTACTGCCCGCCAATGTGGAGAGCATGACCGAGTTGTTCTCCAGTATCTTCACCGAAGTGAAGTTGCTTTCATGTTTGTGGGAGTCGTTGTAGGTCATTTTTCCATGTATATCGTGCTCCGGATTTATCAAATCCAATTCCATGAACAATTGGCATCCATTGCAGATTCCAATGGATAAGGTATCGGGCCTGGCAAAAAAGTCCTTGATGACCTTATTGGCCTTTTCATTGTATTTGATCGCTCCCGCCCAGCCTTTGGCACTTCCTAGAACGTCGGAATTTGAAAAGCCTCCTACAGCACCTAAAAATTGGATGTCCTCCAAGGTTTCCCTGCCCGAAATTAAATCGGTCATATGAACGTCCTTCACATCGAATCCGGCCAGATACATGGCATTGGCCATTTCCCGCTCGGAGTTGCTTCCTTTTTCACGAAGAATCGCCGCTTTGGGCCTGGTCTGTCCTTCGGCAAGGTTTCGGCTAGGAAGTTTGATGGGCCCTGAATTCGGAAATGTATAGTTTAAGGATTGGTGCTTATAATTTTCATACCGGTCCTTGGCAAGTCCGTTGGCCGTTTGTTTGTTGTCCAATAAATAGGAAGTCTTGAACCAAGTATCACGTAACGACGCAATGTTCAATCCCATTTCCATACCGCCATTTTTAATGGTCAGTTCTGGAGTATCGGTCACCGTTCCTATTTTCTTTACGTCGATATTGGCATCGACCAATAATTTTTCGACCAGGTTATCCCGAAGCTGGAATACGATACCCGCATTCTCGGAAAATAACAATTTAATAGTATCTGATTCTCCCAAATCGGTTAGGTCCAATTCAGCTCCCAAATGGGTATCGGCAAAACACATTTCCAACAAGGTAGTTATAAGTCCGCCAGACGCAACATCATGGCCTGCGAGGATTTGCTCGTTTTGAATCAAGGTCTGGATCAAGTCGAAAACCGATTTAAAATAATCGTCGTTCTGAATGGTAGGAGCTTCAGAACCAATGGAATTGCGTACTTGGGCAAACGAAGAACCACCTAGTTTAAAAGCGTCCCTGGAAAGGTTGATGTAGTAAATGGAACCCCCATTTTTTTGCAATACAGGCTCCACTACCTTTTTGATATCGTTGCAACTTGCCGCTGCCGATATCACTACGGTGCCCGGTGCGATTACATCCCCATCCGGGTACTTCTGCTTCATGGAAAGGGAATCTTTTCCCGTTGGAACGTTGATGCCAAGGGCGATGGAAAAATCCGAGACCGCTTGGACAGCCTGATACAACCGTGCATCCTCGCCTTCGTTTTTACAGGGCCACATCCAGTTGGCGGATAGGGAAACCGACTTCAATCCGTCTTTCAACGGGGCCCAAATGATGTTGGTCAAAGCTTCGGCAATACTGTTTTTACTACCTGCGGCTGGGTCGATCAACCCGGAAATAGGGGAGTGGCCAATACTCGTAGCTATGCCCTCGGTTCCCTTAAAGTCCAAGGCCATGACCGCAACATTGTTCAACGGAAGTTGCAAGGGCCCGGCGCATTGTTGTTTTGCCACACGCCCCCCAACGCAACGGTCCACCTTATTTGTTAACCAATCCTTGCAGGCTACGGCTTCCAATTGCAGGACTTGGTCCAAATATTCGTGAAAGTGTTCCAATCCATATTCAGGTTCCTTGTAGGACCTTTTGACGGAAACATCGCTCATTGTCGTTTTTGGGGAACTTCCAAAAATATCCCCCAATTGCACGTCCATAGGTTTTGCACCCGTCGTTTTGGATTCAAAGGTAAATCGGTCGTCCCCGGTTACATCGCCCACCTCGTACATAGGCGAACGTTCACGATCGGCAATCCTTTTTAAAAGTGCCGCATTTTCTTGTCCGATGACGAGTCCCATGCGTTCCTGGGATTCGTTTCCAATGAGTTCCTTGGCAGAGAGTGTAGGGTCGCCCACGGGCAATTTGTCCAAATCTATCTTGCCCCCGGTTTCTTCCACCAATTCCGATAGGCAATTCAAATGGCCTCCGGCGCCGTGATCGTGAATGGAAACAATACTATTGTTTTCACTTTCGACCATACCTCTGATTGCGTTGGCGGCACGTTTTTGCATTTCTGGATTGGAACGTTGTACGGCATTCAATTCGATGGCGGAACTAAATTCACCCGTATCCGCGCTGGAAACAGCGGCACCGCCCATGCCTATCCTGTAATTGTCGCCACCAAGAATGACAATTTTATCCCCTTTTTTCGGAGTGTCCTTCAAAGCCTGTTCCGCTTTTCCATAACCGATTCCACCCGCTTGCATGATTACCTTGTCATAGCCCAATCTTCTGGCTTCCGCTCCAAGAACCGAGTCTTTTTCATCGTGCTCGAATGTAAGGACGGAACCTGCAATTAACGGCTGCCCGAACTTGTTCCCAAAGTCCGATGCCCCATTGGAGGCTTTAATCAAGATATCCATAGGGGTCTGGTAGAGCCATTTTCGTTCTGGCATGGCCTGTTCCCATTCCCTATCTTTTTCAAGCCTTGAAAATGAAGTCATGTACACCGCCGTACCTGCCAAGGGCAATGATCCCTTGCCACCTGCCAAGCGGTCCCTAATTTCCCCGCCGGAACCTGTTGCGGCCCCGTTGAAGGGCTCAACCGTGGTAGGGAAATTGTGGGTTTCGGCTTTTAATGACAACACGGAATCAAACTCCTTCTCTTCGTAAAAGTCGGGTTTGTCGGCCGATTTTGGGGCGAATTGTATGGCTTTGGGCCCTTTTAAAAAGGCCACGTTGTCCTTGTAGGCCGATACGATATCGTTGGGGTTTTCCTGACTCGTCTTTTTTATGAGCTTGAAAAGACTCGATGGCATTTCCTTGCCATCGATTATAAATGTGCCATTGAAAATTTTATGCCGACAATGTTCCGAGTTTACCTGACTGAAACCGAATACCTCTGAATCCGTCAATTTCCTTCCCATTTTCTTGGAAAGACCTTCCAAATAGGCGACTTCCTCATCGCTCAAGGCCAAACCTTCCTTTTGGTTATAACCGGCAATATCGGCTATTTCCAAAATGGGTTCCGGAAGTATGTTGATATCATAGATAGTCTGACCGATGCCCTTATACTTTTGTGAAAGCATGGGGTCAAAATCGGAAAAATCCTCAGATACGGCGTTGAATTCCTCAATCCTTAGAATGCCCGTAATCCCCATATTTTGGGTGATTTCAACGGCATTCGTACTCCATGGGGTTATCATGGCGGCACGTGGCCCAACAAAAAAGGCGTCCAGCGACGCCACATGTATTTTAGGTTGGTTGCCGAACAACCATGTCAATTTCTGTTCATTTTCCAGCGTGATTTCCTGGGTGGTTTGGACGGCAAAAATTTTGGCTGCCGGGTTTCCAAAGAAGTGAATCATATCGGTACGTTTCTTTTGCAAATTGGAAAATGCAAAATTACGATTTTAACCCTTATTTTTCCTAGTGTGCGGTAGACAGTTTTCAACCAATTTTGTTGATATAAAAACCATTCCTAAGGTTTTTCTGTAAAGTGAATCAAGGCTGTATCCTGTTGTATTTCAATACGCATCAATTCCAAAAAGGAAATACCGTTACTATAATATCCTCCCACGGTTTCAATTGTTTCTCCATCCGCTTTGTTATATAACACTACATAGCTTCCATCGGTCTTGGCATTCACCATTTTTAGAAATCCGGATTTGGATTCCTTTGGGCCCAATAGTTCGATAACCAGACTATCCTTATTCTCCGAAGTTTTTACAACGATATTGGAAATGTTTTGTTCAGTAGTATTGATAATATTTATGTCGATGCCGTTCCCACGAAATAAATAGCAAGAACTCAACGAAATGAATAGTAAGGCTATTGGAACATTTTTCATTGTATCGTTTCCATTAGCATTAAAGTTATTTGATTTTTTTTAGTTCAAAACCTTTAAAATTAAAATTAGGAAGCCCCTAAATTGAAATATGGTAATTATTTAATTTGGGAATACCTGCAATCCAATATTTTAGTACCTTTTACAAACTAATTCAATAATCGACCAAAATGACTAAAAGACTATGCACGTTCATCATGTGCCTTTCCTGTGCCATGCTGACCTTCGCCCAAAAAAAGTATTCCAAGAAACAGATCGAGAAATTTAAAACGGAAGCCAATGCCTTGATCGAAAGCGATAAAAAGATGGCCCAGGTGATGGTGGACAAGATCTTTAGTTTTGCCGAGCTTGGCTTTCAGGAAGTGGAATCCTCCAAATACCTTACGGGGATTTTGAAGGAAAATGGTTTTGAAATCGAAAATTCGCTCTCGGGGATTCCAACCTCCTGGTTCGCGAAATGGAGCAACGGGGAAGGCCCTGTTATCGCTTTGGGAAGTGATGTGGATTGTATTCCCAAGGCGTCGCAGTATCCTGGGGTTGCGTATCACAAACCTATTGTGGATGGCGCCCCCGGGCATGGTGAAGGACACAATGCCGGTATTCCCCTGAATATCATGTCGGCCCTCGCCGTAAAGGAAATTATGGAAAAGGAGAACATTGGGGGAACCTTGATACTTTGGCCGGGTATCGCCGAGGAACTGGTAGCCGCCAAAGCTTGGTATGTGCGCGATGGTCTTTTCGATGATATCGATATGTGTATTTTTACCCATGTGGGGAACAATTTAGGAGTCTCCTACGGACCCACCAGGGGTACCGGATTGATATCCGTGGAGTATTCCTTTGAAGGAGAGGCGGCACATTCCGCCGGTTCGCCCTGGCGCGGAAGAAGTGCTTTGGATGCTGCCGAACTGATGAACATAGCCTGGAACTACAAAAGGGAGCATTTACATCCCTTAAAAAGATCACACTCCATTTTTACCGATGCCGGAGATCAGCCCAATGTAGTGCCATCCAAGGCCGCTATCTGGTTTTATTTTAGGGACATAAAGTATGAAGGAATTATGGAAATGTATGCCCTTGCCAATGATATGGCCAAGGGAGCTGCCTTGATGACAGGTACCACCATGAGCTCCAAAGTACTTGGAACTGCGTGGCCAAGACATTATAACAAGGTCATTGCGGAAACCATGTATGACAATATCAAGCAGGTGGGACTTCCGCAATGGTCAGAGGCCGACCAAACCTTGGCCAAGGCCGTACAGACAGAGGTCGGTTCCGAAAAAATTGAAGGTTTGCCAATGGAATTGGATCCCCTTGGACTTCCGGTGGAAGAGCCGGTAAGTGGCGGTTCTGACGATATTGGCGATATTTCATGGAAAGTACCCACCGTGACCATGCGGTTTCCGTCCAATATTCCCGGCTTGCAGGGACACCATTGGAGTAATGCAATCGCCATGGCCACGCCCATTGCCCATAAAGGCGTAGTTGCCGGGGCCAAGGCGGAAGCCATGACCATTCTGGATTTTTTAACGAAGCCGGAACTTCTAGAAGGGGCCTGGGACTATTTTAAAAACGTACAACAAAAGGAAACTACCTATAAACCAATGATCGCCGAAACCGATATGCCACCGATTTATTTGAATACGGATAAGCAGGGCCAGTTTAGGGAGGAGCTTCAAAAATATTACTATGACGAAACCAAATACGACAGTTATTTGGAACAATTAGGCGTGGAATATCCCACTGTCAAAGAATAACTTTTTAAGTAAAAAATAGTAACGAACATCGGTCTATAATTTAGACCGATGTTTTATATTTGGGGTGTATCAAAGTATTACCTACATTTTAAATTCTACAGTTTTGAACAAACCATCCGAATATTGTCCCGTAACCGCCTGTATGGAGGAAATAGGTAGCAAATGGAAGCCGATTATTCTTTATAGGGTTTCCATGGGTATCAACCGGTTCTCAACGCTTCTAAAGAACATAGAAGGTATCAACAAGCAAATGTTGAGCAAGCAATTAAAGGAATTGGAAAAATCACAAATCCTGGAACGCAAGATGTATGCGGAAATTCCACCGCGTGTCGAGTATACCATCACGGCCAAAGGCAAAACCCTCATGCCGTTAGTTCAAGCCATGAAAAAGTGGGGACAAAAACCTGCGGAGAAACCATCCGGCAAAAAAACCGCTACCCAAGGGGACCAACAATTGCCATTGTTCGGTTAATTGGCTGTTTCTTTTTGTAATAAGGCCATGTAAAAGCCGTCAAAGCCGCTTTTGGAGGCGAATATTTTCTTTTCGGTCACCAGTGTAAATTTGCTCCCTTCCTCAGATGTCAAAAAGATCTTCACCTGCTCCGAGTTTTCTTGTGGCAATATGGAACACGTAGCATAGACCATCTTACCACCCGCTTTTACGATCTTGCTGTAACTCCTCAAGATTTCCTGTTGGGTCTTGGTAATCTCTTCCAGAAACTCGGGTTGTAGTTTCCATTTGGTATCGGGGTTTCTACGAAGTACCCCAAGACCAGTACAGGGAGCATCGATCAAGACCCTGTCCGCGCTATCGTACAACTTTTTGAAGACCTTGGTAGACGTAATCTCCCTAGGTTCTATATTATGCGCTCCATTTCTTCTGGCACGTCTTTTAAGTTCCTTGAGCTTGCTGCCGTAAATATCCATGGAAATTAGCTGTCCTTTGTTTTCCATCAGTGCGGCCAAATGCAGGGATTTTCCTCCCGCACCGGCACAGGTATCCACAACGCGTTGCCCTGGTTTTACGTCCAAAAGTTCCGCTACCAATTGACTAGAGGCATCCTGTACCTCAAAAAGTCCATCCTTAAAACTTTGGGTTACGAATACGTTGGCCCGTTCCGGAAGCTTAAGGGCGAGGGGATATCCTTTAATGGGTTCGGTAACGATGCCTTCGTCCAAAAGTTTTTTTCGAAGTTTTTCTTTAGTGGTTTTAAGGGTATTCGTTCTAAGGATGACTTCGGCAGGCTCGTTTAATTTTGCGATTTCGGCCGTCCAAAGTTCCTCCCCCAAGGCTTTGGCACACAATTCATCGATCCAATCAGGGATTGCCTCTCTGTATTTTCGAATTTTGGAAAGTTCGTCAAACCGACCCTTGATCCTTCTTTCTGGGGTAGGTTCAATTTGTTTCCAATCTGGCAACTTAATCCCACTTAATACGGCCCATACCGCCCACATTCTAAAAAGGTCAGGCCTACTGAAAGGGGCTTTTACTTCGGCAATTTCGGCATAAAGTCTTTTATAACGTACCATTTCATAGGTGGTTTCCGCAATGAACCCTCGGTCCCGTGCTCCCCAGCGTTTATCGAACTTCAACACTTTTTGGACAACCTTATCCGCATACTCGCCTTCGTTAAAAATCAGGTTCAAAGCATCTATTACCGCGAATACCAAGTTTCTATGCAACTTCATGAGAAAAAATTAAGGGTGCAAAGGTATTGTTTTAGAGTGGATTCCATTTATTTTTGAGAAACTTTGTACACATGCGCCCCTTAGCCTTCTTCGGATTTTTCCTTCTTGTTTTTATCTCGTGTTCCAAAAAAGAAAATATCAAGATTTTTACAACCGTGGAAGTGGAGGATGTTTTTGTGGATTCCGTCAGCATACGGGCCATCGAATTTTTAGATCAAAATACCTTGGCCTTTGCAGGTAGTGACGGCGTGTACGGTACTGTAGATGTTGCTACTGGAAACATCCGGTCCAATACTATAAAATACGATAGCATTGTACCCTCCTTTAGGGCCGTTGCTCATACGAATTCCGATTTTTTCATGCTTTCCGTTGGGAGTCCGGCATTGCTTTATAAAACAGGTGACAACGGGCAAATGGAATTGGTATATACCGAAGTTGGCGAAACCGTTTTTTATGATTCCATGGTGTTTTGGAACGATTTGGAAGGCCTGGCCGTTGGGGATACCGTGGACGGATGTTTGAGTGTTATAATAACCAGGGATGGCGGAGCGACTTGGAGAAAGATCCCTTGTGATGAACTTCCTGAGGGAACGGAAGGCGAAGGAGCCTTTGCAGCGAGCAACACCAATATTGAAGTTATGGGAAATCAGGCTTGGATAGCCACGACCACCGGTAGCATCTATCATACGATGGATACGGGAGCTACTTGGAATAGAATTGGGACCCCTATGGAAAATGAAGTTGCCACACAAGGTATCTATTCCATCGACTTTTACGATCAAAATTTAGGAATTGCCATAGGAGGGGATTACACCCAGCCGGAGGTAACTACCCAAAACAAGATGAAAACGGAAGACGGAGGTAAAACATGGAAGCTTATTGCCGATGGTCAGTATCCCGGTTATAGGAGCTGTATTCAATTTGTGCCGAATCGCGATGGAAAAGCGATCGTGGCAGTCGGTTTTCATGGCATTTCCTATTCTTCGGATGGGGGAGATGCATGGACACAGCTTAGCAAGGAAGGTTTTTATACCATCCGATTTTTATCGGATTCCGTGGCCTATGCCGCTGGAAAGCATCGGATTTCCAAGCTGATTTTTAGATGACCAAAGTTTGCCTTCAGGCAACTTTCCCTGAAAAATGATACTAAAAAAAGACCTGACAGGTTTCCAAAACCTGTCAGGTCTAAAATCTCTTTTTTGAACATGCTAGCGTCCGCCTTTATTATGGCGGTACTGCTTTATCAACTGCCGTTTAAAATCTTCTTCAGAACGCATTAGGACCAAGGTTTTCTTCGCCGAAATTACCCTACTTACCTTGTTAAGGAAATCTTTTTCCAATTCTTCCTCCTCTTCCTCAATTTTAAGATAAGCGGACAAGAGGGATTGAGCCTCCTCCTCGTTCAAGCTCCCTACGTCTTTAAGTTTGCTTTTTATCTCCACCCATTGCTTGTGTCTCAACTCATGTCTTTTTTCTTCATATTCGTTGTAAACTGGCCAAAATTCCTGTGCCTCTTTGCTAGAAAGTTCCAGATGCTCGGTCAAGTAGGCCACCTTGAGAGCCTTAATCTTTTCCCTGGACTTATCTTGGGCAAAAGACAGGGTCGTAAACAACATCAATATGGCTATAAATAGTCTAATCATTGTTTTCTAAATTTAATTCTTCAAAATACTCCACATTTTCATTGAGATAATCCAACAGATTGTCCTCGTTTAATTGTGGTTGTACGAAATCGTTAATTTCATAGGTATCGACAGGAAGTACCTCCGCGATTTCATCGGAGGAAAGATCCAGCCCATTATCGTCAAAATAGGCTTCGATTTCGGAATTTGCCAAATCGGTAAAACTAAGCTCTTCGCTATTACCCCAATTTATTCCAATGGCCAAGAAGGTTACTGCCGCAATGGACGCCGCAATGGTCATAAATTTCCTGAATGGTGTAAACTGTATGACTTTTGGAACGGTCTTCTCCTCTTCTAGTCTGGCGGTAAGCTTGGACTGAAAATCCTCAAAATAAGATGAAGGGACCCTAAAACCCTCTTGCTGGGGAATAGATGAGCTTTCCTTTGCCAACCTATCCCTAAGACTTTCCTCAAAGCTATCGAAATAGCCTTTTGGTGTGCTGAAAGGATTTTTATTTGTGTTCTTCTCGTTCATCTTATTACTATGACTCTCAATTCATTAAAAGGTTTAATCGCCTTTGATGAAACCCTCTATTTTTTTTACGGCTAAATGATAAGAGGCTTTTAGTCCCCCAACGGTGGTATCCAAAATCTCGGAGATCTCTTCATATTTTAAATCCTCATAATACTTCATGTTGAAAATCAATTTCTGTTTTTCAGGCAGGGTAGCGATTGCCTTTTGCAGTTTCAATTGAATCTCATCGCCTTCAAAATAAACATCGGCCTCTAAGTTTTTTATCATTTTGTCTTGGTATTCATCATCGGTCACTCCAAGTTTAGTTCGTTGTTGTTTTAAAAAGCTCAACGATTCGTTGGTCGCGATTCTGTACATCCATGAGAACAGTTTACTTTCTCCTTTAAAGCCGTCAATATTCCGATACACCTTAATAAAGGTATTCTGAAGCACATCATCAGCATCATCATGATTCAGTACAATTCTGCGGATATGCCAGTATAAACGTTCCTTATAATTCGCAACCAGTTGCTCAAAGGCCTTGGACTGTGTCTCCTTTGATTTTAATTCCTGGACTAAGGTTTCCTCTGCAATCAACCGAAAGCTTTTTGTACTATGACTACTAAAGTACGAAAAGGTTTAGTTTTTAGTGGTTAAGTGAAATAGTGAGATAGTGATTTAATGAAAAGTGAAAAATGAAAAGTGAAGAATGAAAAGTTAAAAGTTATCTTGCTAACAGCTAACAGCCAAACGCCGACCGCGAAAAGTTAAAAGTCATAAGTTAATGGCAGTAGTCCAGTAGTCCTTAGCAGAATTCGGTTTACAGTCAGTATTGAACAATTTCTATTACGGATTAATCAATTAACAATGAACAATAGTATGCAAAGCGCCTAGTGTAATGCGAATAGTGCCATGCATTTTAAACAGCCAACAACCAACAACCATTATCCCAAAGACTGCATTTCCACCAATTTCCTGTAGGTACCGTTTTGGCTTAAAAGCTCGTTATGGCTTCCTTGTTCCACTATTTCGCCTTTGTTCAGAACTACAATGGTATCTGCATTTTGGATGGTTGACAAGCGATGCGCAATGACTATAGAAGTCCTATTTCGCATCATTTTTTCGAGGGCGTCCTGTACCAAGCGTTCACTTTCCGTATCCAAGGCGGAAGTGGCCTCGTCCAAAATCATGATCGGGGGATTTTTCAGAACGGCCCGTGCTATGGAAAGACGCTGTTTTTGTCCGCCGCTCAATTTATTGCCGCCGTCCCCAATATTGGTATCATACCCGTTTGAAAGTTCCATTATAAAATCGTGGGCATTCGCTATTTTGGCCGCTTCTATAATATCCGCGTCGGTGGCATTTTCCTTGCCTAATCGGATGTTGTTTTTCACGGAATCATTGAACAAAATGGAGTCTTGTGTCACCAAGCCGAGCAGACTTCGCAAGGACTTTTTTGAAAAATGCTTAATGTTGGTGCCATCAATGGTAACTTCCCCTTCATTCACATCATAGAATCTGGTCACCAAATTGGCAATGGTACTTTTTCCGCTACCGGATTGACCTACCAAAGCAACTGTGGCCCCTTTTGGAACCGTTAAATTGAAGTTTTTCAGCACGTATTCATCTTCATACTTAAAGGAGATATTTTTAAGCACAATTTGTTGGAGGAAGTCGGATTTAACAACCGGGTTCTCAATTTCAGAGATTGGGTTTTCGGTTTCCAAAATTTCCAGAACACGTTCGGCCGCGGCATTCCCTTTTTTAACGCCATAGGAAGCTTTACTGATGGCTTTGGCGGGGGTTAGGATATTGTAGGCCAAACCCATATAGGCAATGAAGGAGGATGCATCTAAAGTTTTGTCGATCAATACCATTTTTCCACCGAACCACAGTAATACACCAATGACCAGGATGCCCAAAAACTCACCTGTAGGAGAGGCCAAATTTTGACGATTCAATAGCGTATTGCTAAAATTGAAGAACCGTTCCGTAGAACTTGAAAAAGTTTTGTAAAATTTGGATTCTGAATTGAACGCCTTGATGACTCTCAGTCCACCCAGAGTTTCTTCTATAATCGATAAAAATTCGCCTTGTTCCCGTTGTACGTTATCCGATTGCTTTTTAAGGGATTTTCCAATCTTTGATATAATCATACCTGCAATGGGAATAAAAATGAATACAAAGAGGGTCAGTTTAAAGCTTATCCCGAACATTATCAATATTGTAAACAAAATTGTAAGAGGTTCACGTACAATAAGTTCCAGAATTGAAAGAAAGGAATGTTGAATCTCTAATACATCCGAGGTTATCCTTGCGATTACATCCCCTTTTCTTTTTTCGGAATAATAGGAAATTGGTAGCTCCACCACCTTTTCGTACATCCTATTTCGGATATCCTTTAAGACGCCATTTCGTAAAAAGGTAATAAAGAACATGGCCAAGTAGTTGAACAAGTTCTTAAGAAGGAATAATACTAGAACCAACCCAATTACTAGAATCAAGCCCTTCATCTCATCGTTTCCGGAATACGCAGTGACCCTGTAATTTATGTATTCTTGTAGGTAATCCTTCAAATGTCCCAAATCCTGATATTGGGGTGCCCGATATACCTGTTTTGTTTTATCGAACAGAACATCCAACATGGGTATAAGGGCCGCGAAGGATAACGCGCTGAAAAGCGCATATAAAATGTTGAAAAAGATGTTCAGATATCCATATTTGCGATAGGGTTTCGCAAAAAGCAGAATCTTCTTAAAATAATCCATTAACCTAGATTGAGCTCGCTAACGATGCTTTTGATTTTTGCATCCAACTGTGCGGATACTTTAGTAAAGTCCGCTGCCTTGTCCAATTTTGTGTTGGTGCTGATATAAAATTTCACCTTGGGCTCCGTGCCACTGGGTCTTGCAGCGATTCGTGTGCCATCTTCGGTTTCGTATATCAACACGTTGGATTTTGGGATATCGATGGGTTTTTCTTCCCCTGTCAGCACGTTTTTGGCCGTGGACGTATTGTAGTCCTCGATCCATTTTACTTTGGAACCTGCTACGGATTCAACAGGGTTTTCCTTAAAATCTTTTAGCATTTGTTTGATTTCCTCTGCACCGCTCATCCCTTTCTTGGTAAGGGAAATCAAATGTTCCTTATAGAATCCATAATCAACATAACAATCAATAAGATCTTTGTAAAAGGAACTGCCATTCGCCTTTGCCTGGGCGGCGATTTCACAGGCCAATAGGGTAGAAGTGACAGCGTCCTTATCACGCACAAAGTCGCCAACCATATAACCAAAACTTTCCTCACCGCCTCCAATAAAATCCGATTGGGGGAAATCTTTTATCATCTTTCCGATCCATTTAAATCCGGTCAATGCGGTTTTGAATTCCACGCCATACGCCTTGGCCATCACCTCCATCATGGGTGTGGAAACGATGGTCGTGGCTATAAATTCATTGCCTTTGAATCCTTTTTCTTTTCTTTTTTCCAATAAAAATTTGGTCATCAGTACCATGGCCTGGTTTCCGTTGACAATTTGCATCTTGCCTTCCAAATTACGGACCGCGATTCCCAGTCTATCACTATCGGGGTCGGTACCCACAACCATATCGGCTCCAATTTCCTCTGCCTTTTTAACCGCCATGGACAAGGCTTCGGATTCCTCTGGATTGGGGGATTTTACCGTGGGGAAGGAACCATCGGGTTTTGCTTGTTCCTCAATTATGGTCACGTTTTCATACCCTGCTCTTTTTAATACTTCGGGGATGGCGGTAATCGAAGTTCCGTGCAAGGAAGTGAACACGATCTTAAAATCGTCCTTTCCGGCTGCATTGAAGTTACCGTTCTTGACCGATGCCTCAATAAATGCTTCGTCCACATCGGTATCGATTACGGTAATCAAGCTTTCATCGGCCTTGAAATTGATATCCTCAAAACCTAGACTGTTTATTTCGGCTATTATTTCACCGTCCTGGGGAGGTACAATTTGTCCTCCGTCCGTCCAATAAACCTTGTAACCATTGTATTCCGGTGGGTTATGCGATGCGGTAAGCACGATTCCGGCATGGCAGTTCAAGTGTCTTACGGCAAAGGACAATTCTGGCGTAGTTCGTAATTCTGAAAATAAATACACTTGGATGCCATTGGCCGAAAATACCTCTGCGACCGTTCTTGCCAAGGTGTCGCTGTTGTGGCGGCAGTCAAATGCTATGACCACTTTAATATCTTCGCCGGCATAAACTTTTTGGAGGTAGTTGCTGAGTCCTTGGGTACTTTTACCCAATGTGTATTTGTTGATTCTGTTGGTTCCAACCCCCATAACACCACGCATACCACCGGTACCAAATTCCATATTTTTATAGAAGCGGTCCTTAAGTTCTTCGGTGTCGTTATCAATAAGGTGCTGTATTTCTTCCTTTACTTTTGGGTCAAAAAAATCGGTAAGCCAGCTTTTGGCGGTTTCCAGAATGGTATCCATGTAATTTTCGGTTTTAAGTGATATTTAAATTTACAAAGAATATTGTGTTTGTTCCGAGTTCAAATTTAATTCTTCGGAAATATGATAACGGGGTTCGTTTCGCTTCGATCTGGTTATTATTTCACCGATGAATCCGGCTAGAAATAACTGCGTACCGATTACCATGGAAATCAAGGAGATATAAAATTCAGGTCTATCCGTAATCAAACGACCAAATGGGTTTAAGAAAAGTTTATCTATTCCTAAATATAGTGCGAAACCGAAACCTATAATGAACATCAAAACGCCCAAAGCGCCAAATAAATGCATAGGTCTTTTTCCAAATCTGGAAACGAACCAAATGGTTATCAAATCCAAAAAACCGTTGATAAAGCGTTCCATTCCAAATTTGGTATGCCCATATTTCCTGGCCTGATGTTTTACGACCTTTTCACCTATTTTGTTGAAACCGGCATTCTTCGCCAGTACCGGAATGTATCGGTGCATTTCTCCGGATACTTCTATGCTTTTTACGACCGACTTGTTATAGGCCTTTAGACCACAATTGAAATCGTGCAATTTTACACCTGATGTTTTTTTGGCCGCCCAATTAAAAAGTTTGGAGGGTAGGTTTTTGAATATAAGGGAGTCGTATCGCTTCTTTTTCCAACCGGAAATTAAATCATATTCCTTGGATTGGATAAGATTATATAATTCTGGAATTTCTTCGGGATTGTCCTGTAGGTCCGCATCCATCGTGATAATAACGTCGCCTTTGGCCAAATTGAATCCAGCGTGCAATGCCTGGGATTTCCCAAAATTCTTTAGAAACCGAATTCCTTTTACATAGGGATTTAGCTCGGATAACTGAGAAATGATACTCCAGGAACCGTCAGTACTACCATCGTCCACGAACAGTATTTCATAAGAAAAATGATTGGATTGCATCACGGATACAATCCAATCATGAAGTTCTTTGAGCGATTCTTCCTCGTTCAGTAAGGGAATGACTATGGATAACTGCATTGTTTACTTTAGGAATTCCCTTCAAAAATACAAATTAGTTCTATTCTTCCTGTTTTTTTAGAATCAGTCCAGAGATTAGTGAAATAACGAATCCAATGAATAGGCTAAATACAAGTCCAAAAACTACCTGCATCGTTGGAGTGGAGAATTTTTTACCCATTTCCATTTGCGCATCGATTTGTTCTGGAGTCATTGAGGTAGTCTCCATAAGTTGATTTCTCTGCATTTCCATGGCTTTGGCCATCATATCGGGATCAATGACATTGGCCATAATTTGATTAAAAATAATTCCAATGATTCCAGCAATCAAGCTCACCCCAACGCCCACCTTAAGGGCTTGGGAAAATGACATGAAGCCACCGTTGGCCTTTCTAAATTGTATCATCGCCAAAACGATACCCGCTATAGTAAGCGCAAGACTTATCAACATCACCGCGATTCCTCCTTGGTAATGCATATCGGCCGTATACAACATGAACGCGAAAATTATTCCTACGCCTCCCAGTAAAAGGCCATAGTTCAAAGCATACTTACCTGTTTTTGGTTTATTTTCTTCCATTGTTTTTAAGTTTTATAAGTTGATTATCTAATTTGTATAGGCCTAAGTAAAAAAGTTACAAAATAGCATCATTTTATTTTATGTTTTTTCCTTTTAATAAATTGGCAATTCTAATTATTTGACTAAATTTGCAGCCTTAAAATAAGTGCCCGTTGGAATGGGTGCGTTAATGATTTTAACATGAAAAAAGGAATACACCCAGAAAATTATAGATTGGTAGCCTTCAAGGACATGTCTAATGAAGACGTTTTTATCACCAAATCTACAGCGGATACAAAAGAGACTTTAGAAGTTGACGGTGTTGAATATCCGTTGGTTAAATTAGAAATTTCAAGAACTTCACATCCGTTCTATACTGGTAAGGCCAAGTTTTTGGATACCGCAGGTAGGATTGACAAGTTTAAAAATAAATACAAGAAATTTTCTAAACCCGAAACGAAAGAAGAGGAATAGGACTTATTTTATTCTTAAGATAATCAACGCCTCCACATTTTGGAGGCGTTTTTTATTGGATGGCATCTAATTTTTAGGCATTTAGACTGGAATGGGATAGGTAGTCCTGGTCTAATGATTAATTTTGAAAAAAAATATCCATGAACTATATTCTTTTTGATGGTCCGGAGCGGGAACATCTTTTACCCTTTACTTTTACAAGGCCGGTGGCCGATGTTCGTATTGGAATCATGACCATCAAGGAAAAATGGGAGGCATATTTAAGTACCTCATGTAGCTACCAAACGGAAGCGTATCTACAGGCTAAATTCCCGATGGTTTTACAATCGGATAATATTTTTCTTAACGGAACTATACTGCCCAGTGCCGACTTACTTCAGAATGTCAAAGGTTTGAAGGAACGGGAAGTGTTAAAAAAAGACGACATCATAATCGCATATAGGTCTGCTAATGTCCATAGCGAGGGTGATTGGAGCGGGTACAAAGAAATTGTTTATGATTTTGATTTGTTCCAGGTCAAAAATACCTGGGACATTTTTTCGCTCAATGAAAGAGCCCTACAGGAGGATTTTGATTTTTTAACCAAGGGCAGGGAAAGTCGGCCCATATCAAAAACCAATAGTCTCATCTGTCCGGAACGAATTTTTTTGGAAGAAGGGGCTAAGGTAGAATATAGTATTTTGAATGCTACCGATGGACCTATATACGTTGGCAAGAACGCTGAAATTTGGGAGGGAAGCCTTATCCGCGGTGGACTGGCGCTCTGCGACCATGCCATTGTAAAAATGGGAGGGAAATTATATGGCGCTACTACCATTGGGCCGTATTCCAAGGTTTGTGGCGAGGTCAGCAATTCGGTTATTTTTGGATACTCGAGTAAAGGCCATGAAGGCTACTTGGGAAATGCCGTATTGGGCGAATGGTGTAATATTGGGGCGGATTCCAACAACTCCAACCTTAAGAACAACTATGCCAAGGTGCGGTTATGGAATTATGCAACCGAAAAATTCGAACAGACCGGACTACAATTTTGTGGATTGATGATGGGCGACCACAGCAAAACTGCCATCAACACCATGTTCAATACGGGAACGGTAATCGGCGTAAATTCAAATATTTACGTCCCCGGGTTTCCTAGGAATTTTGTGCCGAGTTTTAGCTGGGGCGGGGCCTCTGGGTTTAGTACCTACATGCCCAACAAGGCCTTTGAGGCCGCAAAGGTTATGATGGCCAGAAGAGGTGTGGAATTTACAGATGCCGATGCCGATATTTTGAACCATGTTTTTGAAATCACCAAAAAATGGCGTAATTACTAAATCGAACACGAATGTTATGAACAAAAAAGTCGCATTTTACACCTTAGGCTGCAAGCTAAATTTTTCCGAAACTTCTACCATTGCCCGAAGTTTGGTAAAAGAGGGCTTTGACAGGGTGGGTTTTGACGAAAAGGCGGACATGTATGTCATAAATACCTGTTCCGTGACTGAAAATGCGGACAAAAAGTTCAAGACCATTGTAAAACAGGCCCAAAAATCAAATCCACAGGCCTTTATTGCGGCCATTGGTTGCTATGCCCAGTTAAAGCCTGAGGAACTTATCGCAGTCGATGGTGTGGATTTGGTTCTCGGAGCCACTGAGAAATTCAACATTGCGGATTATGTCAACGATCTTTCCAAAAACGATATGGGAGAAGTGCATTCCTGCGAAATCCAGGAAGCCGATTTTTATGTGGGAAGCTACGCCATTGGTGATCGAACCCGGGCTTTCTTAAAGGTCCAAGATGGGTGCGACTATAAATGTACGTACTGTACCATTCCGCTGGCGCGGGGAATTTCCAGGAGCGATTCCTTGGAAAATGTACTCAAGAACGCTCAGGAAATTGCCGAACAAGGTATTAAGGAAATTGTGTTGACGGGCGTGAATATCGGGGATTACGGCAAGGGTGAATTCGGAAATAAAAGACACGAACATACTTTTCTGGATTTGGTTAGGGCCTTGGAATATGTAGATGGTATCCAAAGGTTACGGATATCGTCCATAGAACCCAACCTTTTAAAAAATGAAACAATCGATTTTGTAGCCCAAAGCGATCGGTTTGTGCCCCATTTCCATATACCCTTACAAAGTGGCAGTGATGCGCTCTTGAAGCTTATGAAGCGTCGGTATTTAACAGATTTATACGTTGATCGTGTGAAGAAAATTAAGGAGGTGATACCAAATTGTTGCATTGGCGTGGATGTTATCGTTGGTTTTCCGGGCGAGACCGATGCACATTTTCTGGAGACCTATAATTTTTTAAAGGATCTGGATATTTCCTATCTGCACGTTTTTACGTATTCGGAAAGGGACAATACGGAGGCAGCGACCATGGAGGGCGTGGTGCCCAAAAAAATCAGGAATAAACGCAGCAAAATGCTGAGGGCCTTATCGGTTAAAAAAAGAAGGGCCTTTTACGAAAGTCAGTTGGGTGCGGAGTTGGAGGTGCTTTTCGAAGGGGAGAACAAGGAAGGCTATATTCATGGATTCACGGAAAACTATGTAAAGGTAAAAACCCCTTGGAATCCTGAACTGGTAAATACACTCCACAACATACGATTGAAGGAAATCGCGGAGGACGGAATCGTAACTATTGATTTTGTAAATGCAGAAGTTATCGCATAAAAAAAGCTCCATTTTGGAGCTTTTAAATTAGATTCTAATGCCCACCGGCAACATCTCCTTATATTGTCTATTCTTTCTAAGGAATCCCGCTATTTGAGGACTCGTGGGAACCACTCTTAAATTTTGTTCTTGGATGTGATTGAGAACGGATTTAATAAAATCTTCTTTGAAGCCTTCTTGATCTACCTCCTCAGGAACTACCAGCTTTGTTAAAAAGACTTTTCTTTCTTGGGAGGAGTACTCAATTTTAGCGAGATGGCCGTTAATTGTCGTTTCAAATTGGCGCAAGAAAGCGTTGTCCTTAATAATTACATTATTCATATAGTTGATTTAAGTGTTTGGTTTAGACAAAAAATACGATGTTCCCAAATCGCAATTCAATTCTTTTAACAGAAACCTGCTGATTTATAAAAGTTATCAACATAATTATGTTCAAAACTAGCAAAAATTTCCCTACATTCCTAGTTTTTATGACATTTGCCTCTATGGTGGATAAAAAAAAACATGTCTATTTTATGCCAGGAATGGCAGCAAGCCATACCATTTTCGAATATATAAAGCTTCCTGAAGAAAATTTTCAAATGCATTTTTTGGACTGGTTTGTCCCTGAAAAAGGTCAGTCCCTAGGGGCATACGCCAAAGAGATGACCAAGCGTATTGTACACCCAAACCCTATACTATTAGGCGTTTCTTTGGGGGGTATCTTGGTTCAGGAAATGGCAAAACATATATCGGTTAAAAAAATCATCATCGTTTCAAGTGTAAAGCTGAAAAGCGAATTGCCCAAACGGATGTTATTTGCGCGTTACACACAGGTCCATAAATTACTGCCCACGGGATTGGTGAACAATGTGGAACTTTTGGCAAAATACGCCTTTGGTGAAACCGTGGTAAAGCGATTGGAACTGTATGAAAAATATCTTTCCATACGGGATAAGCGCTACATAGACTGGTGCATTCATCAAACCGTAAACTGGAGCCAAATGGAATACCCAAAGAACCTTGTCCATATACACGGTGATAAGGATGCCGTTTTTCCAATCTCGAACATTGACAATTGTACGGTAGTCAAAAACGCCACCCATACCATGATCATTCACAGAGCAAAATGGTTTAATGAGCACCTGCCCACAATTATTTTGGATTAAGATAGTTCTATTAATACCTTTGAGTATCTCTAAACCCTCTATGGCTATGAAAGTTTTAAAAAATATTCTCATGTTTTGCGGTGTGTTTTTTATTGTTGGCACCTTGGTCTTTGCAACGAAATCCACCGAGTTTTCAAATAACGACCCGAAAAAAGTGGTTGCCAATGATTCTATTGAAAAGAACGTTGCGTCTGAGTACCGCATTTCATCTATTGATATCCCCCAAGATTTAAATTTCGCGGGCGAAATTGTTCCCCAGGAAGATCCGGAGATTATGGAGCGTATAGATCGTGAATTTTTGGTGAATACTTATTGGCAATCGAACGCGCTATTATTGATGAAGCGTGCCCATAAATATTTTCCTGTTATCGAACCCATTCTGGCCAAAAATGGCATCCCTGACGATTTTAAGTATTTGGCCGTTGCCGAAAGCGGACTCACCAATGTCGTTTCGCCTGCCGGAGCTACCGGTTTTTGGCAGATCATGCGGGAGACAGGAAGGGAATATGGGCTGGAAATCAATTCCAACGTAGACGAAAGGTACCATTTAGAAAAATCCACCGAAGTAGCCTGCAAATATTTAAACAGATGGAAGGATAAATATGGCAGTTGGTCCTTGACAGCGGCGGCCTACAATGCAGGTCCAGGTTCTATCAATAAGTATATGGGAATCCAGCAAGTTGATAACTACTGGGATTTATTATTGGGCGATGAAACAGGAAGGTACGTATTTAGAATCCTTGCCATTAAGGAAATACTTTCCAATCCCGAAAAATATGGATTTCATTTGGAAAAAGACGACTATTATACCGCAGTACCCACTTTTACCGTGGAAATCGACGAACCCGTTGCCAGCTTTGCCGATTTTGCCCAGCAATATGAAATCAACTACAAAATTTTAAAAAGACATAATCCTTGGCTACGGGAACCACATCTTAATAATAGTTCACGTAAAAAGTACGCTATTGAAATCCCAAATAAGGGATATTATAAGGAAACAAAGTAATTAAGGAACGCTTTTAGATTTTCTTCATTTGTTGCTGCATCATTCGGATCTGTTCGGTGAGCATATTGTTCTTGTCCAATTTTTTTGCCTCGTTCAACAAGGTGGTAGCTTCCCTTTTTCTGCGTTTTTGCATGGAGATTCCGGCAAGGCTCAGTTTTGCCATTGCCACGTCATAATCCATTGTGAGACCTAGTTTTAGAGCTCTTCTAAAATATTTTTCGGCCTGGGTCAAGTTGGTTTGGGAGTGGATAATCCCATGAAGATAGTTATAGTAGCCCTGCTGTTTTGTTATTAAGGCACTTTCTGGATTTTTTATTTTGGAAAGCCATTTTTCGGTTCCCGCAAGATCTTGTTTCCGCATCCTTAAAAAGGCCAATAGGATGATTTCGTTCCTAAAATACAGGAAGATGAAAATGAGCGACAGAAGTATCAAGAAAATTCCGTTACCTATATTTCCTTCTATAAATTGGTATATGGCATACGCAATGATAAGCCCGGCAATGACAAGTTTTATGTTTTTATTGAACATCGTTAGTTATGATTAAAATACGTTGGGTTTGCCTTTAAAATAGAATTGATAAAGAACGATAAACCCATGGAATTTGATTCGGGCAAAATTAGGGAAAACCTAGCTTTTTGAAAGAATGGATTTATTAAAATATTTTTTTCGATACCTCTTGCCAAAGACAAAACTCTTTGTATATTTGCACCCGGTTTTACCTATCCATTGGTAGGACTTCAAACGATAACATTCAGCGATTAAAAGTATAGGCGATGAGTAAGAGAACATTTCAACCATCTAAGAGAAAGAGAAAAAATAAGCACGGATTCCGTGAGCGTATGGCGTCGGTCAATGGAAGAAAGGTTCTTGCCAGAAGAAGGGCAAAAGGTAGAAAAAAACTAACCGTATCCTCTGAGCCACGACACAAAAAGTAATGTTTTGTAGATAACTTTTAAAAAAAGGTGCTGCTTCTTTAAGTTCAGCACCTTTTTTTTGACCTAATTTTGAAAATTTAGATAACGAGAAACTAGTATTGGAATGCCTAAAAGAAAAGATTTAAATTCAATTTTGATTATTGGTTCCGGGCCAATTATTATTGGTCAGGCTTGTGAGTTCGATTATGCGGGAAGTCAGTCCCTTCGTTCCCTAAGGGAGGACGGTATAGAGACAATTTTGATCAATAGTAACCCGGCCACTATTATGACCGACCCTTCCATGGCGGATCATGTCTACTTGAAACCCTTGACCACAAAATCGATTGTTGAAATCTTAAAGGCACATCCACAAATCGATGCCGTACTGCCCACCATGGGAGGTCAGACTGCACTAAACCTTTGTATAGAGGCCGATAAAAAAGGTATCTGGGAAGATTTTGGCGTAGAGCTCATTGGGGTGGATATCGATGCCATTAACATTACGGAGGATCGCGAAAAGTTCCGCGAACTTATGTTGAAAATCGGTGTTGGGATGGCGCCTCAGGCTACCGCCACTTCTTTCTTAAAGGGAAAGGAAATCGCTCAGGAATTCGGTTTTCCCTTGGTTATAAGGGCTTCCTATACCTTGGGCGGGGCTGGAGCTTCCATCGTTTACAGGCCGGAGGATTTTGACGCTTTGTTGAGCCACGGATTGGAAATTTCCCCTATACATGAGGTAATGATAGACAAGGCCTTAATGGGCTGGAAGGAATATGAATTGGAGCTGTTGCGGGACAAGAACGATAATGTGGTCATCATCTGTACCATTGAAAATATGGATCCCATGGGAATCCATACAGGTGATTCCATCACCGTAGCACCCGCTATGACCTTATCCGATAGGACCTTCCAAAGAATGCGGGATATGGCGATTAAAATGATGCGCAGTATCGGCGATTTCGAGGGCGGTTGTAATGTTCAGTTTGCCGTGAGTCCGGATGAAAAGGAAGATATCATAGCCATTGAAATTAACCCTAGGGTTTCGAGATCATCGGCCTTGGCTTCAAAAGCAACCGGGTATCCCATTGCAAAGGTCGCCACAAAACTGGCCATTGGCTATAGCTTGGACGAATTGGAGAATCAGATTACCAAATCCACATCGGCCTTGTTCGAACCTACCTTGGATTATGTGATCGTAAAGATACCCCGTTGGAATTTTGATAAATTCGAGGGGTCTGACCGTACCTTGGGACTTCAAATGAAATCCGTAGGAGAGGTAATGGGAATTGGGCGTTCTTTCCAAGAGGCTTTACATAAAGCCACGCAATCCCTTGAAATTAAGCGAAATGGCCTAGGTGCCGATGGAAAAGGATATAAGGATTATGACCAGATAATTAGCAAGCTCACCATCCCTAGTTGGGACCGGGTATTCGTCATCTATGATGCGATTCAGATGGGGATTCCGCTGAGTAGGATCCATGATATAACCAAAATAGATATGTGGTTCCTGAAGCAGTATGAGGAGTTATATCAACTGGAAAAGGAAATATCAAAATACACCATTGCGACCCTATCCAAAGAACTTTTATTGGAAGCCAAGCAAAAAGGTTTTGCCGACAGGCAGATTGCCCATATGCTGGATTGCTACGAAAGTGAGGTCTACAACAAACGTACCGAACTGAACGTAAAGAGGGTTTACAAATTGGTGGATACCTGTGCGGCCGAGTTCAAGGCGATGACGCCGTATTACTATTCCACCTTTGAGGAGGAGATCGAAAAGCCGGATGGTACACGGTACGTGGAGAACGATAGCGTAGTGACCGATAGAAAGAAAATTGTGGTTCTCGGCTCGGGTCCCAACCGGATAGGGCAGGGGATAGAGTTCGATTATTGCTGTGTGCACGGGGTTTTAGCGGCGGCGGAATGTGGTTACGAGACCATTATGATCAATTGTAATCCGGAAACCGTTTCCACCGATTTCGATACGGCCGATAAACTCTATTTTGAACCTGTTTTCTGGGAACATATCTATGATATCATCCGCCATGAAAATCCGGAAGGGGTAATTGTGCAGTTGGGTGGCCAGACAGCATTGAAACTGGCCGAAAAGCTTTCCAAGTACGGTATAAAAATTATAGGCACGAGTTTTGAATCCCTGGATTTGGCCGAGGACAGGGGAAGCTTTTCAGATCTTTTAAAAAAGAACGATATTCCATATCCTAGGTTTGGGGTAGCGGAAACGGCCGAGGAAGCGTTGACACTTGCAGATGAACTGGATTTTCCCTTGTTGGTACGCCCTTCCTACGTGTTGGGTGGACAAGGCATGAAAATCGTCATTAATAAGGAAGAATTGGAAGCCCATGTGGTGGACCTGCTTCGGAAAATCCCGAACAACAAACTGTTACTGGACCATTATCTGGATGGAGCCATTGAAGCGGAGGCAGATGCCATTTGTGATGGCAAGGATGTTTACATCATCGGTATTATGGAACATATTGAACCTTGTGGGATTCACTCGGGCGATTCCAATGCGACCTTGCCACCGTTTAACCTTGGGGAGTTTGTAATGCAACAGATTAAGGACCATACCAAAAAGATTGCTTTGGCCTTAAATACGGTCGGTCTTATTAATATACAATTTGCGATCAAGGACGATATCGTGTATATCATTGAGGCGAATCCACGGGCTTCCAGAACGGTGCCGTTTATCGCAAAAGCTTACAAGGAACCGTATGTGAACTATGCGACCAAGGTGATGTTGGGCGAAAAGAAAATAAAGGATTTTGATTTTAAACCGCATCTGGAAGGGTATGCCATCAAGCAACCTGTGTTCTCATTCAACAAGTTCCCGAATGTGAATAAAAACTTAGGGCCCGAAATGAAGAGTACCGGCGAAAGCATCCTGTTCATTGATAGCTTAAAAGATGACGAGTTCTATAACTTGTATGCGAGAAGGAAGATGTATTTGAGCAAATAAAATACGTTAAAAGCCAAAATACAAAAACCCATATCCGAAAAGGTATGGGTTTTTCTTTAGTACAACCATTTACTCACCTTGTCCCAAGGAGAAACCGCGTTGTCCATCAAATTCATACAGGTTTTCCGTTTTTATTACGTCATATCCATTTTGATACAATTTGGACAAGAGGGCAATAACCTGTTCATATTCCACGGCAATATATTGAGGTTCCTTGGTTTCAATAGTAGAGGAATTTGAGACGAAGCGACACCTCCAGTGATCCGTGCAATACGTTTCTTTCAATCCCTCGGGGAACACTTTGACGCCTCTATTGGTAATCATTTTTAGCTTTAGATTGTGTGATTTGACCCTCATAAGTCCCCCTCCAATCATTTCTGGGTCTTCTCCTTTCCAATCGATAAAAACATCAACACCCACAAGTTGTTTTGTTGTTTCTTTTCTTTTGAAATTGGGGATCTCTATTTTGCCCGTACCTTTGGCCAACGTGCTAACGGGCAGGTTTTTGGGAGTTTTTCCAAGGCGTTCTATGACGGCATCCGCGAAGGCTTCGGTACCCACCTTCTTTTTGCTGATGTTGCCCTGGAATATGTCGGCCGTATGAATCCCGTCCTCTAAGGTGGTCAACCAAGCATTTTTGATTGTATCGGCCACTTCGGTCTGCCCGATATGGGCCAACATCAGAATCGCGGCATTCAATAATCCGGATGGATTGGCAATCTTTAGACCGGCAATATCGGGGGCAGATCCATGAATCGCTTCGAACATCGCTACTTTTCCTCCAATATTTGCAGAACCCGCCATCCCAACGGAGCCAGCAGTTTCGGCCACAATATCCGAAATGATATCCCCGTAAAGGTTAGAGGTAACAATGACATCGTATTCCTCTGGTACGGTAGCTAATTTTGCAGATCCTATATCGATAATTTGGGAATTGCTTTCAATTTCAGGATATTCCGCGGCAATTTCCTTAAAAACGGTATGAAACAGTCCGTCGGTGAGTTTCATGATATTGTCCTTGACCATACAGGTCACCTTTTTTCTGTTGTATGCTTTCGCATATTCAAAGGCATACCGTACGATTTTCTCACAGCCTGGCCTAGTAATCAGTTTTAGGCACTGCACAACATCATCCGTTTGTTTGTGTTCTATGCCTGCATAAAGGTCCTCTTCGTTTTCTCGAATAACCACAATGTCCATATTTGGAAAATGGGTCTTTACATAGGGATGTAGTGCACTCACGGGCCTAACATTGGCAAAAAGTCCTAATGACTTTCGCAACGTAACGTTCAAACTTTTATAGCCTTTGCCCTGAGGCGTGGTAATGGGCGCTTTGAGTATGACACTATTTTTGGAAATGGCTTCCCATGCCTTTTCGTCTATTCCAGCACTGTTGCCGGACAGATAGACTTGTTCGCCAATTTCGATGGATTCCGTTTCTATGTTTGCTTTCGCAGCCTTTAAAATTCTCAAAACGGCCTTCATGATTTCCGGGCCAATTCCATCACCTTCTGCGATGACTATTTTGGTCGTTTGGCTTTGTTGTATTTTTTTCTCGGGCGCTACTGCTGGACTGTTTCTCATCTTTGTCGATTTTGTTTCCAACAAAGATCTTAAAACTAAATCATAAATTTTTATTTATATTTAATATAATAAACATTAAAATATTTTATAAATAAAAAATGATACTTTATAGCCTCCTTGGTATTTAGAATTCTGACTACCCAAAGGTTTGTTTTTAATAGGAAGTATGCCTGATACTATCTGAAGTCCATTTATAACCTTTCATTTAGGATGGCTATCATCGTTTGTATTCCCTCCCGGTAATTTCCCAATCTTAGGTTTTCATTAGGGCTGTGCTGATTGTTGTCCCTGTTTACGGTAGGGACTGTAACTGCAGGAATGCCCAAAGTGTTGACGAAGGGCGAGATAGGAATGGATCCCCCGCTCATACGTATTCGTATGGGTGTTTCTCCAAAGGCATTTTCAAGTGCACGCGTAAGCCATAGGCCTACTTCGGAATCAAAATCGGTTCGAAAGGATTGGTATGAAATTTCATGGGTTAGGGTAGCGATTTTTGGATGTTCCAACCGTTCTTCCTTGGTCGGTTCCCGATCAATGACCACATATCCTTGGGATTTAATATGATCTTTGATCAATGTAATCAATCGTTCTGGGTCCGACTCCAATACCAGTCTTACATCCAATTCCGCTACCGCGCGATCCGGAACAATTGTTCTAACTTTCTCATAGACCCATCCAGATTGCATCCCTCTAATATTCAATGATGGATACTGAATAGCCTTCTGATAATAGGTTCCCACTTTATCCGTCTCCGCTATTTGAAGCCTTTCCATAATTTGTTCTTCGTTATCGGGTACGGCCCTTAATATCTTTTCCGTTGCATCATCGATATGGATACCCTCATAAAACCCATCGATTGTTACTCGCCCTTCCTCATCTTTCATGGATGCCAGCAATCTGGAAAGTCGTAGTGCCGGATTCGGCGCATAATTTCCAAAATGCCCACTATGCTGGGGGACAACCGGACCGTATGTGGTTAGTTGCAGGGTGGCAATTCCCCTGGCCCCAAATGTCAAGGTAGGTCTATTGGTGATATGTCTTGGGCCATCGAAAATAATTAGCATATCCGCAGAAAGTAGGTCTTTGTTCCGGATTACAGCATCTGGAAGCTGCGGGGAACCCAGCTCTTCCTCAAAATCCATAATGACCTTAATATTGTAGTTGGGGGTAATTTCATTTTCACTGGTAGCATCCATTGCCGTTAAGAACATGGAAACCGGACCTTTTGCATCACTCGCAGAACGCGCGAACACGCGCCAATCATCATGATAATCCTTGACAGATTCCCAAGAAATGGGAACCCAATCTCCTGAATTGTTCAATTTTTTTAGTGTTGGAATATATGGACTCTGCTGAAACCATTTTGTGGAATCCACAGGTTGTCCGTCAACCTGTAAGTAGATAAGAACGGTTTTTTTGGCATTTTTATATTTCCTTTCGGCAAGTAATAAGGGAACAGTTGTGGTCTCCAATCTTTGTGTTGAAAAACCTCTATTACCGAAAGCTTTCTCACACCATTGTACGTTTTTTTCTATGTCTTCCTTGAAAAATGCATCGTTGGGAATACTCAAAAGCTCTTTTAACATTGGAAAGGAAGCTATAGTATATTGATGGGCCAGTTCCTTAATTTGGTCCTTTTGCAGTTTTTGACCGAATTGCTTCTTTGGGATTAGGAAAAAAACTAGAATAAAAAGTGCGGTGATACGAGCTGACTTGAACATTTGGTGATTTTTTACGAAAAATACGTAAAATGTAGTTCTTATGTACGGATTGGCTTGGAGTCTATATATCAACAAATAGAAGCCAAATTAAAAAAGCTTTTTCGAATAGGACGGGAAAACGGCTTACCAATGAATGTGAAAATCAGCCAAACATGTCATTGAAAGTTGGCCAATTCAATTGAACCAAACCGCATACCTTTTCCGTCGCAATTGCAAGGCCAGCATACGTTCCATTTTTAGTGCCTCTTCCTTTGTCGCTATAGGTTTTATGTGGTTATAAAGGCTCCCACGTAGATATAGGCCATATTTTTTTACGATATTGGAAGAAATATTTACGCCCTTTTTACTTAAAACACCATTTTTATGTTGTTCAAAGCGCTCCTTGGGTGTTTTACTGGTCATTCCTACATACAGACATTCCAGGACCCCATTGAACTGAGGGTTTGCTTCCCGAAACTTTCTATGTTCCGTAAAAACCTTTTTATGAAGTTCTACTACATAGATACTATAGGGCATATACAACAATGCGCATTACTCCTTTTCCCATTCCGTATGATAAATACCCTCCCTGTCCAATCGCTCATAGGTATGTGAACCAAAATAATCCCGCTGTGCCTGTATCAGGTTCAAGGGCAGTCTACTAGATGTGTAGGCATCAAAATAAGTTAGGGAATTGGAAAGTCCGGGTAATGGAATCCCATTTTTGGCTCCGTAAGCGACCAGTTCCCTAGCAGAATCTACCGTGACCTGTACCTTTTCGACGAAAGTTGGAGACATTAGCAGATTTGGCAACGAGGGGTTCGCTTCAAAAGCTTCCGAAATATCCGCCAAAAGTCCGGCCCTTATGATACATCCGGCACGCCATATTTTGGCAATTTCTGCAATATTCAAATCGTAACCGTACTCTTTGGACGCATCTGCCAATTGATGTAATCCCTGGGCATAGGTGATAATAAAGGAAAAGTACAGGGATTCTTCCGCCAATTTTTCCATGGTGGCCTTATCCATTTTTTTCAGCTTGGGTCGGTCGTACAGCCTATCGGCTTCGATACGCTCGTCCTTTAGAGCCGAAATTTCGCGCATACTTACAGCAATATCTATGGATGGAACGGGTATACCCAAATCCATTGCGTTCTGGCTGGTCCATTTGCCCGTTCCTTTTTGCTTCGCCTTGTCCAGGATTTGATCGACCAAACGTCCTTCGGCCAAATCGTCCTCCTGCTCAAAGATTTCTGAGGTAATCTCCACTAAAAAGGACTGCAATCGACCTTTGTTCCAAGCATCAAAGGTTTTGTGAAGTTCATCATTGTTGTAATCAGCTCCCTTTTTTAGTATATCATAGATTTCCGAAGTTAACTGCATCAGGCCATATTCTATACCATTATGCACCATTTTCACATAGTTCCCGGCCGATTTGGGTCCCAAATACGCTACGCAAGGTTCCCCTTGATATTTTGCCGCAACTGCCTCAAAAATCGGTTTTACATGCTGATAGGCTTCCCTGTTTCCACCTGGCATGATGCTTGGACCTTTACGGGCTCCCTTGGCGCCACCAGAAACGCCGGCACCAAAGAAATTGATGCCTTTTTTGGCTAGGTAAGCTTCCCGTCGATCTGTATCGGTGTAAAAGGAGTTTCCTCCATCAATGATCAAATCGCCCTCATCCAAATTGGGTAGAAGGGATTCAATGACCATATCTACGATTTTACCTGCAGGCACCAGCAGCATAATTTTTCTAGGGGTAGAAAGTGCTTCCAAGAAGGTTTTGCTATCGGTTGACGCATTTACCTTGCTTGTATCCCCACCTTCCTTAATAAGGGCATTTACCTTCTCCGGGTCCAAATCATTGCCATAAGCCGTAAATCCGTTGTCCGATACGTTCAAAATAAAATTACGGCCCATTACACCAAGCCCCACCATGCCAAAATCATATTTCATCTCTTTTTTTTTATTGTTTTTCATAAGTCATACCTCGGCTACGCTCAGCACAGGGTTGAGATTTGCCAATAAGCCTCTTTGTTGGTATCAAGACTTGTTATGGCTCAATTCATATCCTTAAATGCTATTTCCTGGCATCTCGTTTATTTCAAAAGTAAGCCAAATAATCTATAATTCTTCCCTAATAATCATCATCCCATTGGTATTGGCAATGGTTTTCGATACTTTTAAGCTTCAAATATAAAATTGATGAAGAGGAAAACGGAAAATCAAATGTTGGTCATTTTTGGTGCTTCGGGGGACCTGACCGCAAGAAAGTTGGTGCCTGCATTGTACAGCCTGTACGTTGAAGGCCAATTGCCCGAGCATTTTGTTGTGTTGGGAACGAGCAGAAGTGATATGACTGATACGGATTTTCGAAACCAAGTCGTACTGGAAAGTAACTATTTAAAGGGAACCCTGAAAAATTCTGACGAAGCCAAAATCAAGAGGTTCGCGGAAATGTTTTTTTATCATGACCTTGGTGCGTCCTATGATGTGGATTATGAGCCTTTGAAGAAACGAGTGGTAGCACTAAAGGATGAAAAGGGCACCAAGGGAAACATTATGTATTACCTTTCCACACCTCCCAGACTCTATGAGACCATTGCGAAAAATCTTGCAAGTGCCGGCCTCAGCACTCAAAACAATGGATGGAAACGTTTGATCGTTGAGAAGCCTTTTGGCTATAGTCTGGAGACCGCCAAAGCTTTGAACGAAGGGCTTCAGGAACATTTTAAGGAATCCCAGATCTATCGTATTGACCATTATTTGGGAAAGGAAACGGTGCAAAACCTATTAGTGACCCGTTTCGCCAATAGTATTTTTGAACCTTTATGGAACAGGAACTATATAAAACATGTAGAGATAACGAACGCTGAAAGTGTTGGCGTTGAAAAGCGCGGCGGATATTACGATAAATCGGGGGCACTTAGGGATATGTTCCAAAACCATTTACTTCAAATCGTATCCCTAATTGTCATGGAGCCGCCCATAGGGGATAAGCCCGAGGAAATTAGGGACGAAAAGGTAAAGGCATTGAAATCCCTAAGGACTATGCGCGATGAAAAGACTTTGCATGATAATACCATCCGTGCCCAATATATGGCATCAGATATTCAAGGAAAAATGGTAAAGGGCTACAGGGAGGAAGAGGACGTTGACCCGGATTCCACGACGGAGACTTTTGCCGCCATTAAATTTTATGTGGACAATTGGCGCTGGAAGGACGTTCCATTTTACGTGCGGACGGCCAAACGTATGCCCACAAAAGTAACCGAAGTGGTCATACATTTTAAGACGCCGCACCATCAGATATTCAAAGAATCAGGTATCCATAACAAGGACAATAAGCTGATAATCAGAATACAACCTGATGAGGGTATCCTAATAAAATTTGGTGTCAAGGTACCGGGACAGGGCTTTAAGGTAGAGCGTGCCAACTTGGATTTTTATTATTCCAGTTTAAAGGAGACACATGTTATGGAAGCGTATGAGCGTCTGCTTTTGGATGCCATGCAAGGTGATGCTACCCTGTATGCCAGAGCGGACGAGGTGGAGGCCGCATGGGAATTCGTTGATCCCATTTTGGACTATTGGCAAAATGGAAAGGACGTGCGGATGTATGGCTATCCATCCGGTACTTGGGGTCCAAGAAATTCGGATGATTTGATAGAGGGGAATGGTTATTGGAGAAACCCAGGGGCACATCTTACGGATGATGAGAACTATTGCGTTCTTTGCTAATATTGTAGACTATGGATATAAAAATATATACCGATAAAACGAAAGTAGCCCTTGAATTCTCGAAATTCTTGGCCAATTTTATGGAAGGACGGGATGTAGTCCATATCGCCTTATCCGGAGGAAGTACGCCCAAAATAGTGTTCGATGTCTTGGTTTCTTCCTTTAAGGATAAAATCGATTGGGCAAAGGTTCACTTCTATTGGGGCGATGAGCGTTGTGTACCTCCAACGGATGCTGAAAGTAATTATAAGATGACGTTTGAGTATTTATTGTCCAAAATAGAACTACCGGAAGCAAATATCCACCGCATCAAGGGCGAGGATGATCCTAAGGAAGAAGCACTACGCTATTCGAAATTACTCGATGCGAAACTTCCTCATGTTGACGGCATACCTCAATTTGATTTGGTCATTTTGGGTATGGGTGATGACGGACATACGGCCTCCATTTTTCCCCATGAAATCCAATTATGGGATTCCGATATGAATTGTGAAGTCGCGATTCATCCGGATTCCGGGCAGCGTAGGGTAACCATTACCGGAAAAATCATCAACCACGCAAAAACAGTGGCTTTTTTGGTAACCGGGGCTGGAAAATCTGAAAAAGTGAGGATAATTACCCAACGGGAATCGGGATACGAAGCATATCCAGCATCCTTGGTAAACCCAAGTTCTAATGAATTGGTATGGTTTTTAGACGAAGATGCAGCTTCGGAAATTTCTTAGGAACCTAGTTCCAATTTGCAGTTTTCGTTTTGTAGTTCCGCTAAATATGGGTCGGCCTTAAAATTATAGGATTCAAACTTGGTATCCCGTTCCTTGGCCTCCAGTTTGCGGTATTTGCTTCGGGCGAATCGTCGGACACCTTGCTTGTCCGTCACGATCAAACCAGGTACGGGAACACTATTCCCATTTTCATCCTTGGCCACCATGGTAAAATAGGAGGAATTGCAATGCCGTTTCTTTCCCGTGGTGATATTTTCGGAATCTACCCGAACGCCCACCACCATTGAGGTTCTCCCCGTATAATTGATAGATGCCCTAAGAGTAACCAATTCCCCAACCTCTATAGGATTCAAAAAATCCACCCGATTTACCGAAGCCGTCACGCAATAGCGTTGTGAATGTTTGGACGCGCAGGCAAAGGCAATTTGATCCATTAAGTTCAGTATGTGGCCACCATGTACTTTTCCGCCAAAATTGGAGTGGGATGGCAGCATGAGCTCCGTAATCGAAACTTGGGAATTCTTTACAGTTTTAAATTCTTGCATTAGTTTCTAAAATGTGGGGATTGCTCCTGTTCGACCTGGGTTATAAAGTATTTGGTATCGCCCAACCAAAAGAAGGTAGCATAGCGCTCCGTGTAGTTGACTTTTACGTACTGACCTTGGTATTCCTTCAGTTTTTCAATGACCTCCTTGTCCTTATCCAATACGGAAAAAGCAAAAATCTGCGCCCCGGAAATCCCTTGGCTTATTTCACCCTCCCAAGTTTTTACCAAAACACCCTTATTACTGATTTTTATAAGTTCCCCAGAGCGCACGCCCTCACTGTAGGGAACGAAGTAGATAAAGGCATAGATCAAGGCAAGCAGCACCGCACAACCGCCAAGAAAGAGGAATAATATTCGCTTCATATAATTATAGATTTAACCTAGGTTCCTGTTCTTCCTCAAAATCATCTTCTTTGGCCCTTTTGAGAATGGGTTCAGGAAGCGATTTTTTGGCCTTGGCGCCCATTTTTTTCAATTTCTCAATACTCGTAATGATATTACCGCGACCCTCGAACAATTTGTTCATGGCGCCCTTGTATTCCGTTTTTGCCTCGTCCATCTTTTTGCCCACTTTCGTAAGATCGGACACAAATCCCTCGAATTTATCATATAAGGCGCCTGCCTGTTTGGCAATCTCTATCGCATTTCTTTGTTGCTTTTCGTTGTTCCACATGCTGTCTATGGTGCGTAGGGTTGCCAACAGGGTCGATGGTGTCACAATGACGATATTTTGTTCAAAAGCCTTGTTGTACAAAGTGTTGTCGTTGTTTATGGCAATGGCGAAGGCCGGTTCAATGGGCACGAACATAAGGACGAAATCCGGACTCTCCATTTCATAGAGATCCTCATATTTCTTGGCGGACAACTGGTCCACATGCCTACGGAGCGAATTGATATGATCCTTCAGAAATTTTTCCTGAAATTCCTCCTCGGCATTGATATAACGCTCATAATCGGTCAGGGATACCTTGGAATCCACGATCATTTTTTTACCATCCGGGAGGTTGATGATAACATCGGGCATTACCCTGGATCCGTCTTCGCGTGTAAAACTCTGCTGTACACTGTATTCCCGGTCCTTTTCCAAACCGGATTTCTCCAGTACGCGCTCCAATACCAATTCGCCCCAGTTCCCCTGCATTTTACTGTCCCCTTTAAGGGCTTTGGTAAGGTTTTCCGCTTCTTGGGTGATTTTCAGGTTTTGGGTCTGCAGGTTCAGTAATTGCTCTTTTAAAGCCGAATGGATACTGATATTTTCCTTCTGACTTTCCTCCACCTTTTTTTCGAACAGTTGTATTTTTTCGTTTAGCGGAAGAAGAATGTTCCGGATATTCTTTTCGTTGCGCTCCGTGAACTTTAGGCTTTTCTCCTCCAAGATTTTATTGGCCAAATTCTCGAACTCCTTGGTGAATTTCTCCTGAAGTTTTTCGACTTCCTCTTTCTGCTCCTGATTCTTCAATTGGAGGTTTTCCAAATCTGCCTGGTAGCGCACAATCTGATTGCCCAACCGCTCTTTTTCTGACCGGAGTTCCTCACGCTCGTTCTCTAGGGTCAGGTTCTTATTTTCGATTTGGGTCCTTGCAAGCTCCAATTGCCTGTTTTCTTCTTCCAGTTTACTATGGCTGGACTTGGTCTTTAAATTTTGGATATAGTGCCCCAAAAAAAAGCCAATTCCCAAGGAAAGGATTGCTATGATGATATAAAGTAATGTCTCGTTCATCGTTATTGAATACTCGAGTAAAGATACAGGTTACTTCTGAATTCGAAAAGTGCCCGTAGCTGCATCAAATTGAACGGTTTCTGTAGGAAACAATCGTTCAAACGCCTTATTTTCAATTAGTTTGCAAGGTTGGTCAAACCGATTTTCGTTTCCGTCCAAAATCAACATCGTATCACAAAGCTGTATGGCCATCTCAATTTCATGTGTCGTAAACACAAGCGTTTTATTGGTATGATGTGCAATAGATTTCAGCAGTTTTAGAATTTTGACCTTATGAAATAGGTCCAAATGCGTGGTGGGTTCGTCCAGCAAGATAATATCGGTGTCCTGGGCCAAGGCCCTGGCTATAAGGACACGCTGTAATTGTCCGTCGCTCAATTCAAAGCATTTTTTATCCCCCAGATCGTTCAGTTCCAAAACATCCAAGGCCTCACCCACTTTTTTCCTATCGTAAGGGGTCAAATTACCGAGCCAATTTGTGTAGGGTTGCCTACCCAAGGCGACCAATTCCTGTACGGTCAGGTTTTTGGAGGCCACCGGTTCCGTTAGGACGACACTGGTTCTTTTTGCGAATTGATGGGGCTTCATCTCCCCAATGGAAGTGCCATCGATACAAATGCTCCCTCCCAAGAGTGGTTGCAATTTTCCTAGGGTTCTCAATAAGGTCGACTTCCCAATACCATTTACCCCAACAATGGCCGTGCATTTACCAATACCGACCGAAAAGCTAATATTTTTGCATACCAATTTATTGGGATACCCCACCGATACATCCCTGACTTCTAAAACGCTGTTTGTTTCCTTTGTCTTTTTGATATCCTTCCTTACTTAAAAAATCATCTTTCTTTTTCGTACTAAAAGCCAAATGACTACCGGCGCACCTATGATGCTGGTTATGGCATTTATGGGCAACACGGCTGCCTGACCGGGCAACTGCGCGATTATGTCACAAAGTAATAAAATGCAACTACCGTAGATCAGTACCGCTGGAACCAATATTTTATGGTCCGTAGTGTCAAAAATTTGCCGGGTCAAATGGGGCACGGCCAGACCGATGAAGGCAATGGGACCTGCGAATGCCGTAATACTTCCTGCCAATATTCCGGTTGCTATGATAATCAAATAGCGGGATGTTCTAAGGTTCACACCTAGACTTTGGGCATAATTTTCCCCCAATAAATATCCGTTCAAGGATTTAATGCTTCCTATGCTCAATAGGATTCCCACAAGGATCATCGCACTTAAAATACCCAATTGCGGCCATGAAAGGCCACCCACACTCCCAAAAGTCCAAAAAACATACTGTTGTAGTTTTTCCGAATCCGTAAAGTAAGAAAGCACGCTTACAACCGCTGTGGTAATACTGCCAAACATCAATCCAATAATCAATAAAGCCATGGTATCCTTTACACGGGTCGCTACTCCAATGACCAAGAAAAGCACCAAAAAACTGCCCAAACTGGAGGCTATGGCCAAGGAAGCATCATTTATAAACGTGGCGGATAGCACCCCAGAAAATATAGTAATTCCCATTATGAGGATGGCGGCACCCAAACTGGCCCCTGAGCTTATACCCAAGACAAAAGGGCCTGCTAACGGATTTCTAAACAAGGTTTGCATGAGCAATCCACTCAAGGCGAGTCCGGCTCCGGCTAAAACAGCCGTAAAAGCCTTAGGTACCCTATAGTTCCAAATGATATATTCCCAGGATTGATTATCAATTTTTAAACCAAAAAGGGTTTTTAGAGTGTCTGAAAAGGAAATAGCTACGGAGCCTAAACTGATGTTGACCACAAAGCACACGAAAAGTATGCAAACCAATAATAAGAAGTGAAACCTATATGTTTTTGACGGACTCAACTTATTCCAGGGGGGTAAAGAAAAACGGTTCGTATTCTGGTAAAACCTCAGGATGTAAAATATGGATAAGGTCTTTTAGTACAAGGTCCGGTCTTTGGGGTGCCAGCTCATAATAAAGGACTCCGCCCGTGGCACCCTTAGTTTTGGAAAAAGTATATATTTTCTTTTTTTGAAAAGCGTCGAACTGGGTGTAATGTGTACTGGCATTCTTCATTTGCATATAACTGGTGAATTGGGCAGGCGCGATCCAGAAATCGGCATTTTGTCCTTTTTCCAAAACATGTTCCCAACTCAGGGAAAGACTGCCAGTTTCTGGAGTATCGGCCCAAAGATAGTTTGCATTGGCGTCCCTTAAAAATTGGGCGGCCCAACTTTCCCCACCCGGTAAATACCAGACATCCTTGTACATGGCACCGCTTAAAACGGTGGGCGCGGTATTGGCCTTTTTAGCAATTGCTACGGCATCGGTATATTCTTTCGCAATTTCTTTAAAAATCCGGTCGGCCTCCATTTCCTTCTCAAAAAAAGGCGCAAAGAACTTGATCCATTCCGCTTTTCCCATCGGACTTTCCTCGGTCCAATCGCCGTTGTAAACGACGGGAATATGGGACTGTTCAAGGATACTGTATGTACTATTTTCTGCATTTATACTAAAACCTACGACCAACTCGGGTCTGAGTGCCAACACCATTTCGGAATTCAAGGATTCGTTGCTACCCAATTCCTTGATTTTCCCGGTCTCGATTAGCATTCTGGCACGTTTTGAGGATATGTAATCCGTATCCGGAAAGCCGATGAGTTTATCCAAAACGCCCAAAGATTCCAGTGCGGGAATATGCGTCGTGGAGGTGACGACGATGCTTTCAACCGGAGTGCCGATGATAGCATCATACGCATCCGTATCCAAAGTAATGGTGGGCAATTTTTCCTTGGGGACAAGGGCATAGGTAAAAGCCTTTTCAGCATTGGGCCAAGGTGAGGTAATTTTAAGTATGGTAATCCCAGTATCTGATTTTTCAATGGAAAAACCCCTAGCATATTCAATGGGAACTACTGTGTAATCCGTTGTTTTATCAGCTGTTTTGGGCGTTTCCTTACAACTCCAAACCCCTAGCAGAACCAAAATGTAAATTACCCTAGTGTACTTCAATGCGGCATTGATTTTTCAGTTGCAATATCGCTGCAAGGTAACAAAAGTCACTTTCTATTGCTACCGTAGTTTGTAGCTTTGGTCAAAATTTCGGTCATGCGAGGATCTTCAAACACCCTTATCTACGTCATTGCGGGTATTATCCTGCTGCACTTCATTATCGGTTTTATTTGGTTGGCGATTAAAATGGGAAAGAAAAGGCGCGAATAAATAAATTAGTATTACTTTCGTCCCGAAATTTGGTTCAATGGTTTGCTTTATGCCGACTATTGATTAAAAGGGAATCCGGTGTAAATCCGGAACTGTTCCCGCAACTGTAAGCTACGCCGATGCATTCGGTACGTATCGAAATCTACAAAACCACTGTTCCCAAGAATTCTGGAACGGGAAGGTACTCGATACGATGCAAGTCAGGAGACCTGCCAGATTCAAACAACTATTGTTAAACTTTCGGGATAAAGGTTTACGTATGGGGACAGACATACTATTCGCTCGAACAAGAGATTAAAGAATGTACAAAAATTTGGTAGGTTTTGGTGCCATGGCGTTGCTGTGCACCAAGGCGATTGCCCAAGATGGGCAGGCCCTTGGCATTGATCAAGGGAACAAGGACTCCGTTCAATTACACGTTTTGGACGAAGTAGTCGTAAGCGATTCTCGTTTTTCCTTAAAACGGGAAAACTCGGGAAAAACGGTCATTAAAATTCCCAAGACCGAATTGGAAAGAAATCAAGGCCGTTCCGTTGCCGAAGTCATCAACACCAAAAGCGGACTGGAGATCAATGGAACCCGAAGTTTTGCCGGACAAAACCTTTCGGTATTTGCCAGGGGCGGCAACAATCGACAGGTGTTGGTGATTATTGATGGTATTCAAGTCTCGGATCCTTCCAACGTAAATGCGGAGTATGATCTGCGCTTACTGAATCTTTCACAGATAGAAAATATTGAAATCGTGAAGGGTGCTGCCAGTACCCTGTATGGGAATTCAGCGGCCACGGCCGTCATCAATATTACCACAAAACAATCAGAAGAAAATGGAATGAACTTGGAGGTCGTTTCTAATTGGGGAACGAACCAATCCCAAACGCATCGAAACAATTCGCTTTCAGATATCTCCAACAACGTGACCATTTCCGGGAAAAATAAGGGACTAACGTTTTTGGCATCGGGAGGACATCAATTTACCGATGGTCTATCGGCCGCCCTTGGAGAGGAAGCCGATGTTTTTTCGAGGATCGATGGGAATATTAAAGTCGGATACCGTTTTTCCGAAAATTTTACCTCGGAAGCATCGGCCTTCTACAATAAATTGCGATCCGACTATGATAATGGATATCCTATTGAAGATGCCGATTTTCATTTTAATAGCGAACAATCCCGATTCGGTTTGGCAAATACTTACACCTATGCCAAGGGGAGTTTGCATTTGAATACAGCCTTCAATCAAATCACAAGGGAATTTGTCTCGGATTTTCCCAATTTCTTTGATTCCGAATCCTTCGTACTGGATGTATTCAACAAATACACCTTTAACAAGTGCTTCTATACAATTGTTGGTCTGAATTTGGTGGAGGGGAAGACGGTATTTACCAAGAAGGTTTCTTCAAGGAACCTAGATCCGTATTTCAATTTGGTATATGTGAGCGATTTTGGTTTGAACGTAAACACCGGTGCCCGATGGAACAACCACAACGAGTATGGCGCACATTGGATCTACAATATAAATCCGTCGTATCGTATTAAATGGGATCAGGGCTATTTGAAGTTTTTGGGTTCTTTTGCCACTTCATACATCGCCCCAAATTTGTCCCAATTATACGGTCCTTTTGGGGCCAATACCGATTTGCGCCCTGAAGAAAACTCGACGTTGGAGGGTGGTATGGAAATAAGACTTTCACAGAATTTTAGGTTCAATACCCTTTATTTTAACCGGTTGGAAAAGGAAAGAATCGAGTATGTAGTGATTGACCCGGATAACTTTGAAAGTCGGTATCAGAACAGAAAAGGAACGAATAGGGTAGATGGGGTAGAAGTGGAAGTTTCCGCGGTGTTGTTAAACGATTTGCAATTAAATGCCAATTATACGTTTACCAATTTGAATACCGATATTGCCTTGAGGATACCAAAACATAAATGGAATGCCCAACTTGGATATACTTTTAACCAGGCAACCTATGTTTCTGTAAACTACCAACACCTGTCCGAACGGCTGGACACCGATTTCAACACGTTTATGGATGTAGATTTAGCTGCTTATGGACTTTTGAATGTAACTGCCCAGCATCGGATCAGTGAACATGTTCAATTGTCTGCCTCCTTGGATAATGTACTTAATGAGGATTATGTGGAACTATTAAACTATACTACTAGAGGGAGAAATTTTAGGATAGGGATGCGATTGACACTTTAACCCGGATTATGCACTAGAAAAGCTGTTACAGCTAAAAATCGCTTCAAAATAAAACGCTATGCTATGTTTTCAATTTCAATATAGCGGTGCTATGTTAAAATTTCCAAACCACTTTATTTTATTGCGCTTTTTACCTTCACGACGCTCCCCTAATACATATTCCGGGTTTAATTACAAAAAAGGCGACCGTTAAGGTCGCCCACTATTTTTTGGAATGGTATTAATTTAAGGACAAATCCAATTCATATAGGGTATCATCGATCATTTTGTCCTTGAACGGACCGTACATTTTGGAACTGGAAAATATCTCGATGGGGTTTTCTACCGTAAAGTCCCTTTTACCCGCAGCTCCTGTAATTTCTTGGATGGCCCGTGCCAGCAAGGGTTCGTTGAGGTCCCCCAAAATGCCTAGATTACCGTAATCCTCTTTTAGTTGGATATCTGGGACCAATCCATCCGTATAGTCAAAGAAGCCATCCGCATTTTCATTTCTCCCTAAAAGTGGCTGTATGGCCCATTGATTATCGGGATTTATTTTATTGACCCTGGAAGGTGTATAGAGGTAGGAATTTTCACGGTCGTCCACAAGGGTTGTGGAGAATTCATTTTTCCCACGGGTGACATCTCCAATGATTACGACATCGATGTAAGGTTCCAGACTATTGATGAGCAATTCACTGGCAGAAGCCGAACTCGCCGAAGTTAGCACGTACAATTTGTGAAGTCCCAAAGGTTCTATGGTTTTGCTACCCACCCTATCCGTAAAATAGACCTCTAGCTGACTTTCCGATAATTGGTCCTGGATTTTATCGTTGTAGCGCTTTCGTAGGAATAGATTGTCCGTATTGGTATCATAGATCATACTGGCCAGTATTCTAGTGGTATTCACGGATCCGCCGGGATTGTAGCGTAGGTCAACGACCAATTCCGTAATGCCTAGATTCTTGAGTCCCAAAACTGCATCATAGAGGTCATCATCGTATTCGTTTGTAAATTGGTTGTACATGAGATACCCTATGGTAATGCCGTTTACTTCAAAGGATTTTGAAATGAAAACCGGATTTTCCGCCAAAGCTTCCTCCTTGGTAAGGGAGACCTCCCTCTCATTCTGTATGACATCCCCGTTCGAAAAATCGGCCATGTTCAGTACATACGTGTTATTGGCACCAAAAAGTAAATTCTGGAAATTATTGATGGTCAAGGTGGTACCATTGACACCGGTAAACAGGTCGCCACGTTCAATATCCTTGGTAGCGGCATCGGAATTTGGTATTATATATCGAACATAACCAAAAACCTCTTCACTATTGGCTTTTCTGACCAGTCCAAATTCAAGCCCATTGCTTCTGGAAATCCCGGCCAAGGAATTGGTCAGTTCCCGGTAATCGGAATTATAAAAACTGAACCTATCCTCTATATAAAGCAATTTACTGTCGAAAAAGGCCCCGGGCTCCTCCACGGATTGTAAAAACTCCGTATAACTTTCAGAATCCTGAAAACGGTTATCCGCCAAATCGGGCACATTGGACTGCCAGAAGTACCAAAAATTCATGGCCTTCCACATAAAGTTCTGTACGGGAACATTGGAAGATGGCAGTGGATCCACTGTTTTTGGGACGGATAATTCATCGTCCTTGGAACAGGAAAAAACGACCAGGACAAAAACTAAGGGCAAAAGACTTTTGATATTCATACTAGGTAGAACTCGGTATAGCTTATTTTATTTCCTTCAAGATGTTTTTAGAACCAACGTTCAAACCATTGAGGATTAAGGCCATATTGCGTTCATCATACAGTTTGGAACTGGAAACCAGATTTACTGGCATGTTTACTTCAAAACTTCTTTTGGCACTAATGCCCGTAATTTCTTGAATGGCCCGTGCCAACAAAGGTTCGTTGACGTCCCCTAAAGTACCTAAGTTGGTGACATCCTCTTCCAATTCAATATCCGGGACCAATCCATCCGCATAATCCGAAAAACCGGCACTATTTTCTACTCTGCTAACTATAGGCTGTAATCCCCATTGATTTTCCGGGTTGATTTGGTCCTCACGTTCAGAATCATAAAAGTTTCCATTTTCTGGATCATCCACAAAAGTTATGGAGCCTTGGTTTTTACCAACAGTGGTAGTACCTATGTGTATTACGTTCATGTAAGGTTCCAAACCTACCATGACCAATTCACTCGCCGAAGCTGAGGCATCCGTAGCCAATATGTATACAGTATTCAAGTTCAACGTGTTCAAGGCAGCATTCGAATTTCCATTGTCAGTTCCCGTAGTAGCGACAAAATTATTATCAAGTTCGCCGGGCTCAAATAAGGCTTGGACTTTATCATTGTACCTTGTCCTAAAAATCAAGTCGCTTGTATTGGTACCATAGATAAGACTTGCCAGAATTTGTGCCGTTGTTCCCCTACCGCCGGAATTATACCTCAAATCCAAAACAAGATCCGTTACATTTTGACCTTTAAAATCGGCAAAAACATTGTTCAAAGCTTCTCCGGAGCCTGGCGTGAAGGAATTATACATTAAATAGCCAATTCTCTTATCCCCAATATTGAGAACTGAGTTTACTAAAATTGGGTCTTCCACCAAACCCTCTTGTTTGGTTAATGTTACCTCCTTACCGTTTGGACTGATGGTATTGTTTTCGATAGTTGCCATATTAAGTATATAGGTATCGTTTTCTCCAAACAATAAATCGATATAGTTGTTTACAGTAAGTTCGGTTCCATTAACGCCAATAAAGAAATCGCCCCTTTTGATGTCCTTTGTAGAAGCATCGGAATCTTTGATGACATATTCCACAAATCCAAAGACATCATCTGAACTACCAATTCTGGAAAGTCCGAATTCAAGACCGTTACTTTTGGAAATTCCAGAAAGAAAATTTGTCAGTTCCTTATAATCATCACTGTAAAAGGTAAAGCGATCCTCGGAAAAAAGAAGCTCATTCAATAAGAAGTTTTCGGGATTGGGATGTGACCTTAAATAAGATTCGTATTCAACTTGGGTGGAAAATCGGTTATCCGCTAATACGGGAACATCGGCTTGCCAGAAATAATAGGCATTCAATGTCTGCCACATGAAATTCTGTACCTGTATATCGATTTCCTCTTCAACTACTTCCTCTTCAACTATTTCTTCCTGTTCTTCTTTAATGACCGGAGCGTCGTCATTTTTTTTACAGGATTCTGTAAGTATCCCAACAAACAATAAAAACAAAATGTATTTTTTCATAGCAATTTTATTATAACGCAGCAATTTCCATACCAATTGCGGGGTTAATGTTCCTTTAGCATTTTTTATAGTTACGTAAAATCCATAGATATAGATGTTAAATTTACTTACACAAGCCCGAATAAAAAATTAATTGTAACAAAAATCGTTGATTGTCGTCTTCCCTATAGAATGCCTTAACAAGGTATTTTGAGCAACAAAACCTAAAATGAAACAAGCTGAGTTTTTAAATGTGGTTATGCCCTTTAAGGATAAGTTATACCGTTTGGCAAAGCGACTATTGGTATCCAGTGAGGAAGCTGAAGATGCCACACAGGAGATTTTGCTGAAATTATGGACCAAGAAGAAGTCGATTGAATCATATAATAACGTAGAGGCATTCGCCATGACCATGACCAAGAATTTTTGTTTGGACCGATTGAAATCAAAACAGGCTAGCAATTTGAAACTGGTACATAGCAATTACGGGGATGAGGGAAGCACTTCCCTTCAAAAACAGGTAGAGGCGAGGGATAGTCTAAGTTGGGTTGAAAAGATAATGGATGAATTGCCGGAACAACAAAAGATGGTACTTCAATTGAGGGATGTGGAACAATACGAATATGAGGAAATAGAGGAGCTTTTGGGAATGAAACCGACCGCAGTTCGTGTCGCACTTTCAAGGGCCAGAAAAACAGTTAGGGAAAGATTAATACAAAAACATAGTTATGGAATTGGATAAAGTGGAAAAATTGGTGGAAAAGTATTTTGATGCTACCACTACCGTTGCCGAGGAGGAAAGCCTAAGGGACTATTTTTCAAGGGAAGACATACCTGCACATTTAGAGCAATATGCACCAATGTTCCAATATTTTGCGGTTGCCAAGGAAGAGCGTTACACAAAAAAATTGGCATTGACCAAAACGCCCAAAGGAAGTTTCCGAACTTTGTATAAATGGGTATCCGTGGCTGCGGTGGCTGTTTTTACCATAGGGGTATATTTTTATAATTCAACGCCCAAGCCTGTAACCTTGGCAGAAGAGTTTACACCAGAGGAAATAGCCTCTGCACAGGAAGCCCTGGCCTTATTGGCGATAAATTTTAACAAGGGAACGGAGCAACTGTACCACTTGGAGGAATTTCAAAAGAATACGAATAAATTCTTAACGAAAGAGTAGTAACGATACGGATAAATTTTTAAACCAATTAGCTTAAGTTTTAACAAATAAAATGATTAAACAAAAAAATATGAAATGAGCCATAACAATTCTTTATACCCACTGAGATAGTTATTGGCGAATTGCATATGACCTATTACAAACAATAAAAATAAACAGATGAAAAAGCTATTATTTATAGGAATCTTGGTCTTGGCGCCTTTTTTTACCACTGCCCAGGATATTTTTGACAAGTACGAGGACAATGACAAGGTCACCTTTGTGGCCATGCAGCCAAAAATGTTCCAGATGCTTGGGAAAATGAGTGTAAACTCAGATGATCCAGAAGCCAAGGAATTTTTTGAACTTGTTAACTCCATTACCAGTTTTAAGGTAATCACCACGGACGATGCTGCTATTTCCAAGGATGTGGATAGCTGGGTAGCAAATAGATTGAAGAGTTCCACTTTTGAAGAGCTTATGCGTGTACGGGACGGTGACAGCAATGTAAAGTTCTATGTAAAGGAAGGAAAGGACGATGACCATGTAAAGGAATTGTTGATGTTCGTGACCGGTATAAAGGATATGGATATAGACATCAACGGGAAAAAATTGGAAACGGTTTTGCTTTCCTTGACAGGGGATATCAATCTCAGGTCGGTTTCAAAACTTACCGATAAAATGGATCTGCCAGGTGGAGACCAATTGGGCAAGGCCAGCAAAAAAAGTAATTAATATCAAATAAATATCATCAATCATTAATCATTAATCTCCCGATTGCCATCGGGACAAAAAACAACAGTCATGAGAAAATTAGCAGTAGTAGTATTAGTAGCCATTTTACCGTCATTGGGTTTTTCACAGTCCATTTTTGACAAATACGAGGATATGGACCATGTAGGTTCGGTCATCGTAAACAAAGGCATGATCGATTTGGTTTCCAAAATTGGGGCATTGGATGACGACGAAGAAGCAAAGGAGTTTGTTGAGGTCGCTAAAGGGCTTCAGGGAGTAAAGGTCTTTATGACCGAGGACGAAGGCGTTTCATTGGATATGTCCAAAACCGTGAAGCAATATCTAAAAAGCTCCAAACTAGAGGAATTGATGCGCGTGAAGGATAAGGACGTTAACGTTAAGTTCTATGTAAAAAATGGTAAGAACGAAAACCACGTAACGGAATTGCTTATGTTCGTTTCTGGAATGGAAAATGTGGAGATTGGACATAATGGACGAAAGCTGGAAACGGTTTTGGTAAGTCTCACGGGAGATATCGACCTGAATAAAATTGGTTCACTTACCAATAAAATGGACCTTCCCAAGGATTTGAACAAGGCGGGTGGCAGAAGATAAATCCGGTATTTTAAAAACTAGTAGAAGGTGGACTTTTTAGTTCACCTTTTCCCAGTTTCATAAAATTGAATTTAATAATTAAAATCGATAGGTTTGAAACGAACAAGAAACATTATGGTGATAGTTCTGGCAATCATCATGGGCGCGTGCTCTTCGACCCAAAGCTTGCAGGAATATTACATCGACAATACAGAAAATCCAAATTTTCTTCATTTGGATGTGCCCACCAGCATACTTAAGCTGGATGAGGCCAATCTAACGGAATCCCAAAAGACGGCATTGAACTCACTTAAAAAATTAAATATTCTGGCCTTCAAGAAAACAGATACGAATACGCCAGAATATGAAGCTGAAAAAAAGCAGGTAAAAGCCATACTCTCAAACAACATTTATACGGAGTTGATGAAGATGAATACGGACTTTGGAAGGGCTACCGTAAGGTATCTGGGCGAGGACGATGCCATTGATGAGGTAATCATTTATGGTGACAATGATGAAAAAGGTTTTGCCCTAATCAGGGTTTTGGGAAATGATATGAATCCGGCGCATTTTGTACAGCTTTTACAAGCAGTACAGAAGTCGGATTACAAAGGTGAAGGCCTTGGTGCTCTGGGCGATTTCCTTAAAGGATAAATCAAACATTTTTAAAGGATAAAGACCCGTCTAGCCAAGGCTTTAACGGGTCTTTCTGTTTTTAACTAGTTGCTCTTCAAAACATTAATTGTGACCTTCTGCTTATATTGGGGTCATAATGAAAAAGGAATATTAACCACTAAACCAAAAACTAGTATGGAAAATTTATCTATGGAAGCTATCATGGGTTATGTAGAGACCTATGGAGTTCCCCTTCTTAAAGCCATTTTAATCTACATTGTCGGTGCTTGGGTAATCAAAAAAATAATAAAGGCCGTGCGAAAAATGTTCGCAAAGGGTACGTATGATGAGTCCCTGCAAAAATTCCTAGTGAACCTAATTTCCTGGGCACTCAGGATTTTCTTGATAATTACCGTGATATCTACCTTGGGGGTGGAAACCACCAGCTTGGCCGCGGTAATTGCTGCTGCAGGTTTGGCGGTGGGTCTTGCTTTACAGGGGTCGTTGTCCAATTTTGCTGGCGGTGTACTTATCATGATCTTTAAACCCTATAAGATTGGGGATTTGATAGAAGCACAGGGAGTTTTGGGTTCCGTAAAGGAAATTGAAATTTTTACCACCAAACTCATAACGCCACAAAATAAACTGGCAATCGTGCCTAATGGGGCCTTGGCCAATGGAAATATCATCAACTATACCGCAGAGGGTAAGATGCGTGTAGATACCGTTGTTGGGGTCGATTATGGATCAAACATTAAAAAGACAAAAGAAGTCTTGTTGGAGATGCTCAAAGCAAACCCAAAGGTTTTAGAGAATCCCGCGCCTAGTGTAAACGTTGAGGAATTGGCGGATAGTTCCGTAAATTTGGCCGTTAGGCCCTATTGCAAACCAGAAGATTACTGGGATGTGTATTTTGAGACCATTGAAGGGACCAAGGAAGCCCTGGATAAGGCTGGAATCGAAATACCGTATCCGCACGAAGTGCAGATTAATAAATAACAAAAAATGGGCCGACCGTATCGGCCCATTTTTATATCCCCGTATAATTACTTGGGGTAATCTGTTTTAGCTCGTTCTTTATTTCTTCCGTAACATCCAAGGTATCTATAAAGGTTGCAATGGACGCCTGATTGATTTTTTCATTGGTTCTGGTAAGTCCCTTAAGTGCCTCGTACGGATTGGGGTAGCCTTCCCTTCTTAAGATGGTCTGTATTGCTTCCGCTACCACCGGCCAATTATTTTCAAGGTCCTGCTCGAATTTTTCCTTGTTCAGCAATAATTTGTTCAGGCCTTTTAAGGTGGAAAGAAATGCAATGATGGTATGGGCAAAGGGCACACCTACATTCCTTAAAACTGTACTATCGGTTAAATCGCGTTGCAAACGGGATACAGGTAACTTTGCCGATAAATGTTCAAAAAGTGCATTGGCAATGCCCAGATTTCCTTCAGAATTCTCAAAATCGATTGGGTTTACTTTATGGGGCATTGCGGAAGAACCTACTTCCCCGGCCTTTATTTTTTGTTTGAAATAATCCATGGAAACATAGGTCCAAAAATCGCGGTCCAAATCCAAGATTATGGTATTGATCCTTTTTAAGGAATCGAACAGGGCCGCCATATGGTCGTAATGCTCTATTTGCGTGGTTGGGAACGAATGATGAAGCCCTAATTTTTCCTGGACGAACTGTTGCCCAAATGTCTTCCAATCGATTTTTGGGTACGCGACCTTGTGCGCATTGTAATTTCCGGTAGCACCACCAAATTTAGCGGCACTGGGTATATCGTTCAAGAGGTTGAACTGTTCCTTCAATCGTACGGCAAAGACCTTTATTTCCTTTCCCAATCGGGTAGGGGACGCAGGTTGACCGTGTGTTCTCGCCAACATGGGGACATCTGACCATTCCTGTGATAATTCTTCCAACTTGTTAAGTACATTGAGATATTCCGGTACGTATACATCGTTTATGGCCTCTTTTATGGAAAGGGGAATAGCGGTATTGTTGATATCCTGCGAGGTGAGTCCGAAGTGGATAAACTCCTTGTAGTTTGATAGTCCAAGTTTATCGAAGACGTTCTTTATAAAATATTCAACGGCCTTAACGTCATGATTGGTCGTTTTTTCAATCTCCTTGATTTCCAGCGCATCCTTAGCATCAAAATTTTTATAAATATCCCGTAAGACCGAATACTTTGCGGTGTCAAAATCCGATAACTGGGGCAACGGCAGCTCGCAAAGCGCGATAAAATAATCTATTTCCACCCTCACCCTATATTTGATCAGTGCCTCTTCGGAAAAATAAGGGGCCAGATTTTCAACTTTTTTTCGGTATCGGCCATCAATAGGGGAGATGGCATTCAGCACGTTCAGAGCCATAGTATGTGATTCTTAAATGAAAATTGCAAAGATACCGAATAGTACAGGAGTTTAAAACTGTTCTTTAATCTAAAATTGGGCCTTTTTAGTTCCCTCAAAAGTATGTCTGTCTGGTAATTTATGTAAGTTTCTTTAGTACCATCCGTGCCCTTGCCTGATAGGCGGCGCTTCCATTGGCATAATTTTGCTCTAAAACCGATTTTAATTCGGGATGTATCCACTTGTATTTGGAGCCCAATAAATAAAGGCTAGTCATGGAATAGGCCTTGGCGGCCACTTTATGTTCCCCAATGAGCCAATCAAAACAGGCGGTGCTGATTTTTTCAAGGTGTACTTCTGTTATTTTTTGTAGGATGTAAATATCCTTCCCTGAAAAATAACGCTCCATCAATAACTCACAGACCTTGGCAATAGGACGTACGGTGGAATCCTGTTCCACTGTTCCGATAACTTCCGTAAATGTATCTAGATAAGGAACGATAGCGTTCAGTTTTTTACGCGCTATTACTTCCATGATCCAAGCAGCCTTGGAAGATAAAGGGTCTTTTGTTAGTTTTATGATATCCAATAAGGGCGCTATTAGTGTTGTGTCCGCCAAAACACGTTGTGCCATTTCGGTTCGTTTATCCCTGGAATGGTCCACATAGTTTAGGGACTGGTAAAGCTCCTGTTGGTTCATGGTTTTAAAAACATAAAAAAAGAATACATACAATCATACCCCTCTAATGAAGTTAATGGTGGAAAACTAAATACCTCCCAACAAAACAAAGTTTAAAATTTTCAAACAGATGAATTAAATTTAGACACATGAAATTAATAAGAAAAATATTGATCGGATTATTGGTGGTTTTTATAGCCATTCAATTCTATAGACCGGAAAAGAATATTTCCAGGGAAAACGATACCGCCATGTTCCTACGAGAAACAAACCCTCCCGAAGAAGTAAGGGACATCCTTCAAAATTCCTGTTTTGATTGTCATAGCAACAATACCAGGTATCCTTGGTACAACAATATAGCACCTGTTTCTTTTTGGTTGGCAGATCACATTGAGGAAGGAAAATCCGAATTGAATTTCTCCGAATGGGAAACATATTCGGACAAAAAAAAGGACCACAAACTGGAAGAACTGTATGAGGAAACGGAACGTAGGTCCATGCCCCTAAAAGAGTATACCTGGACGCACCAAGAGGCGAAACTTACCGATGCCCAGATAGAGGCCGTAGTCAAATGGGCAAAGGATACTAGATCGCTTTATCAATTAGGGAATCGACCAAAGTAGGGACGCCTTCCACGGCTGTTTTGGGTATTACCTTAAGATGTTCCTTCCCATTTTCTTGAATGGAAGGCTTTGGGTCTATAAAATAAATAGGCGTATCCTCGCTGATAAAATGTATAAGACTGGCCGCCGGATATACCTGCATGGAGGTTCCAATAATAATTAAAATATCGGCCTTTTGGGTGATTTCGATAGCGAAATCCAACATAGGAACCGACTCCCCAAACCAAACAATATGGGGTCTTAGTTGATATCCATTTTTACAAAGGTCCCCTACCAATATGTCTTCTTTTCGGGTCACAATATCCAATTCGTTCCTCACACTTCTGGCTTTTAAAAGTTCTCCGTGTAAATGCAGCACCTTGGAACTTCCTGCCCTTTCATGAAGGTCGTCCACATTTTGGGTTACTATGTGGACTTGATAATGTACTTCCAATTTGACCAAGGCTTTATGGGCTTCATTGGGTTCAACGGTCAACAACTGTCTTCTCCGCTGATTATAAAATTCCAAGACCAGTTCAGGGTTACTGTCGAATGCTTGCGGAGTTGCCACTTCCATCACATCATGTCCTTCCCATAATCCGTCCGCATCCCTAAAAGTCTTTAATCCACTTTCGGCACTTATTCCGGCACCCGTTAAGACAACAATGTTCTTCATACCTTCAGTTTAATTCAAAAATATAGATTTTATTATCTTGGTTTTATGGGAGACAAAGAACTTTTACACTATTTAGAGGGTTTTATTTCCGAAGAAAGAAAGCAGCGTTTTTTATCGATTCTTAAAAACCGAACCAGTTTTATTTCGGTGGCCATTGAGGATGTTTATCAGATGCACAATACGAGTGCCGTAATTCGGAGCTGTGAGTCCTTCGGGGTGCAAAAAGCACATTTGATAGAAGGTAGGTTTGGTAAAAGGCTTGACAAGAAAATTGCCATGGGGGCGCAACAATGGGTGGATATCCATCGATATACTTCCGTTACAGAGGCTATTTCCGTTTTAAGGGAACAGGGATATAAAATCGTTGCAACGAGTCCGCATGCGGATAGTTCCTTGTTGACCGACTTCAAACTGGAGGCACCCATCGCATTATTCTTTGGTACTGAAAAGGAAGGACTAAGCCAAGAGGTGATGGAAAAGGCCGATATGTTCTTGAAAGTCCCCATGGTTGGTTTTACCGAAAGCCTCAATATTTCAGTTTCTGCCGCAATTATTTTGCAGGATTTAACCGCAAAACTTAGACAGAGCGATTTGCCTTGGCAATTGACCGATGCCGAAATACTGGAAAAAAGACTGGACTGGACCAAAAAATCCATTAGAAGTATCGAGGACATTCTGAACAGATTTTACCGAACCAAGTAGTTTTTTGTTTAACTTGGAAGGATAACCAACTAATTGATAAACAAATGACTATAGTAGTATATATCCTGGCGGCCATAATCGTTTTAATTATTTTTCTCGCCGCAATTGCACCAAAAACCTATGATGTTTCTAGGAGTGTTGAAATAAATGGCACGAAAGAAAAAATTTGGCCTTATTTAAAATTTTTGGAAAAACAGCGTGAATGGTCCCCTTGGGCACGGAAGGATCCTAATATGGATACCAAACTTATCGGTACTGATGGGGAAGTAGGCGCCATAAGTTATTGGAACGGTAACAAGGATGTTGGGGAAGGGGAACAGGAAATCACCAAAATTGTAGAAGGGGAAAGGGCAGAAGGGGAGCTTCGTTTTCTCAAGCCCATGAAATCACAATCCGACTGTTATCTTATCCTTGAAGAACAATCATCCGGTAAAAGTAAAGTTACCTGGGGGTTTAAGGGAAAAAGTACTTTTCCTTTTAGCATATTAATGCTGTTCATGAGTATGGACAAAATGGTAGGAAAGGACTTTGAAGAGGGACTAAGGACCTTAAAGTCAAAAATGGAACAATAAAATAAAAAGGGGTATATTGTCCTATTTATTGGCACCACCAAAGGCTATAATACCCCGAGGCTTGCCAGCCTGAATGCTTGTCGGGCAGGCCTCAAAATTAAAAGTTCGTTTATATAGAATGCCTAGTGAGCTTGCACCGAGGTAGCTTATTTGACCAATTCAAGTAGTGCTATATCATAGTCGTTATCCAAAACAACTTTGCCATTTTCTACGGTAACCTCGGTTTGGGAATAGGTATCGAACAGTTGAGTACCGTCGCCAAAGAAGCCTTTTACCCAGATCGACTTTTTACCATCCGGTAAATCTAAAGCAATCACTACTTTGTCCTTAATTTCACCGTTCATGTAGGTCCTTCCAAAGGTATAGGGCGATTTGGACAATCTACGGTGTCTCCCGGCACCAATCGCTAAATGGTTTCTTCTGAACGACCCCAATTTTCTCCAATGCTCAAGAATATCCTTTGTATTTGGAAGGGAGTCCAGTTCTTTCCAATTCATAAAAGAGCGTAGGGTGGCATCCCCCTGTGTACTATCGATGACCAAATTCCTGGCGGATTCGTCCCCATAATAAATTTGGGAAGCGCCCGGAGTAAGCAGCAAGACATTGGCCGCTCTTTTTGGCTCTTTTCGTTCTTTGTCGAAGGGACTTCCATCATCGTGCGAGGTCAGATAGTTCATCACACTTTTTCCTTTTAACTTGGTCCGCAATAGTCGGCTATATTTGGAAAATATGGAGTCATACTCCATAGAGGCATCGTTTTTCAGTTCAAAATTGATAAGGCTTGTAAAACCATTATCAAAATAATCCACTTTTTTATCGCCGAAGTCATATTCCCTGCCACCGGAAATACCGTATCCATAGACTTCCCCTACCATATAGAAAGGCGTATCGTCCAAAACGTCTTCCGGGTGTTTTCGCTTCCACGTTTCAAAGGCATAGGATGCCTCTTTATATAACTCTGCCCAAGCATTTTCGTTCACATGTTTGACCGTATCTACCCTAAAACCATCAATACCCAGTTCATGGATATAATCCGTTAACCACTTTATGATATAGAAGCGAGGGGCCCTTGGATATCCCGTTCTCTCAAAAAACAATTGAAGTTCGTCCAGCTCCGTACTTAATCTCCCTTCGTTCTTCCACTTGGCCAAGAGGTAATCCGGCAATTCAACGGAAGCATCGGAAAGGGTTTTTACATCGGGTAAATTTTTCACCAAGGTGCAATTCGTAGTGTTTTCATAATTGGTGAACTCACAGGTAGGTTCAGTGATGACCCACTCCTCTGGCCAAGCCGGATCTTCTTCCGTAATGGGCCCCGTGTGGTTTAGCACAACATCCATCAAAATACGAATTCCGTGGTCGTGTGCCGTTTTTACCAAATGGGCCAATTCCTGTTTCGTTCCAAAATTCGGGTCCAAGGCCGTCCAATCCTTGGCCCAATATCCATGGTATCCATAGGTGTTTCCAGTACCCTCATCCGTATCGCCATGAATCTGCTCAACGACCGGTGTAAACCAAATGGCGTTTACACCTAGTTCGTCAAAGTATCCTTCCTCTATTTTTTCAGAAATCCCTTGAATATCACCTCCCATAAAACCTCTTAGCTTTCCGGTGGCATTATCCCGCTCAAAATTCACGTCATTATCCGGATTTGCATTTTTGAATCTATCTGTCAATAGGAAGTAGACGTTTGCTCCCTCCCAGGCAAATGGAATATTTTTTTTGGATATACTATCTTTTGATATAGTTGTTTCTTGGGCAGTTTCTGTTTTTTTAGGCTTACAGGAGAGACTTAATATCAGCGAAAAAAACAGTATAATACTGGAATATTTCATGTGCATTTTGAGTTTGGTTAAAGCTATAAAATGCAGATGGAAGGCTAAAATTTATTTTTTCCTATTTAGGACCTTGTATTCTTCATAGCAGCTACTAATGGCGTCTAGGATTTGAAGATCATTGGCCGTAGTGATAAAGGATTGGGAGTAGTTACAGTTATTAAGGATGTCCTGAATATCCATTTTGTCCAGTTGTAAAAGCTCCGTCAATGTTTCCCGGTCGAACTTAGAGGCCAATAAATCCCGTATTTTGTCATCCTCTTTCATTTGCCTGAGCTTCCGCATCTGGTTGGGTCTTTTACCAAAAAGATTTCGCAATAGATCGGCGGGATTTAAAATGGCCCCCAAAACCTTGGTGACCGCACTCGGGTTTTTGTTTCCACCTTCGTAGCCCACGGAAAGTCCAGATATACTATACTGATATGCGTTGTTTATCGGCAGGTTCTTTACATCTATTTCCAAATACCCGGTAAGTTGGTACGGCCGTACAATGACCTCTTCCAAGGCATAGGCCAATTCCGTTAGGGCAATTTCCGTATTCCCAAACCTGAACATGTCATTGGTGACCCTAATTTTTTGGGACTTAAATCCCAAATAGGTGAAATACAAGGTATCATTGACGGCTGCGGTAATGGAAAACTCCCCCTGTTCGTTGGTAATGGTACCCACGACTTGGTTCAGGTTGACAACATGCACGCTTTCCATGGGTTCATCGGTCTGGGCATTTTTTACAATGGCCTTTACGGTATTTGTTTCAGCGTCCTCTTGGGCAAGTCCAAATAGGCTAAAAAAACAACATACTCCTAGAAAAAAAATGCGCATAAACTTGTTTCCTCAAACTTTAAAGGTACAAACAAAATAAAAAAATACGCCTAAGCGTATTTTTTAATATACAATTAACTAAAAGAAATCGCCCTTTTTCTTTCTGGTGCGTCGGTTACCGGAGTTGGGACTTTTACCCTGGCTTCGGTCCCTGCCTTTGGAACGGCCCTTGTCCTCATTTTTGGAGCCTTTTCTATGTTTTTTCTTGTCTTTGCTCCCTTTTCCGCGACGCTTTCCTCCGCCACTGCCACCGCCACCACCGGGGTTGTTGGAGATTTCAACATTCACGAAGCGTCCGTCCACCTTAAATTCATTGAAGGTAGCCAATATTTGTTCGGTGACTTCGGCATCGGTATTAAAAAAGGAGAAACTGTCCTTTACATCGACCTTATAGATATCATCTTTGCCAAGTCCGACGGTATCCCGAAGAAAATCCTTTAACGACATCCAATCGTAACCGTCCCTTTCCCCTACATTGATAAAATATCGGACCGAACCATTACCGCTGAAAGAAGACTGCGCCCTTCCCGATTCTTGGGAACCGGTTTGTGAAGCGTTCAAATCCTTGGTCTTGTTGTAGTAATTATAGAACCTGGTAAACTCTACGGAAACGATTTTTTTGATAAGTTCATCGCGATCTATTCCTTTGAGCACGTCATTGATGGCCGGCAAGAAGGGGTCCACTTCATTATTAATCTTTGTTTCCTTGATTTTGTTTGCCAAGTGGTACAATTGGATCTCACAGATTTCCATGCCGGTGGGAATATCCTTCTGGATAAATTCCTGTTTGATGATATTTTCGATGGATTTTATCTTCCTGAGTTCGCTACGGGTAACGATGACCATGGAAATACCCGATTTTCCGGCCCTTCCTGTCCTACCACTTCTATGTGTGTAAGTCTCTATCTCATCGGGTAGTTGGTAGTTTATTACATGGGTGATGTCGTCCACATCGATACCCCTGGCGGCCACATCGGTAGCGACCAACAACTGGATCTGTTTTTTCCGGAAGGCGTTCATCACCAAATCACGTTGGTTTTGGCTCAGGTCGCCGTGCAACGCACCGGCATTATAGCCGTCCTCGATCAATTTTTCCGCCACTTTTTGGGTATCCCTTTTAGTGCGACAGAAAACTACCGAAAATATATCGGGGTTGGTATCTGCCAATCTTTTCAAGGCCGGATAGCGGTCCCTGCCACTTACCACATAATATTCGTGTTGAACGGTTGCCGCGCCCGAATTTTTGGTACCCACTGTAATCTCCTGGGGCGCGTGCATGAACTTTTTGGCGATAATCGCAACTTCTTTTGGCATGGTGGCAGAAAACAACCAAGTGGATTTGTCATCTGGCGTGTTGGAAAGAATGTCCTGGATATCCTCAAAGAAGCCCATATTGAGCATTTCATCGGCCTCGTCCAATACACAATAATCGATTTTTGTAATATCCACCAGACCTCTGCTGATCATATCCTTCATTCGACCAGGAGTGGCTACCACAATTTGGGCACCTCTTTTAATTTGTTTCGCTTGTTCCGTAATGCTGGCACCACCATAAATGGCGACTACGCTTATATTCCTTTCATATTTGGAATAGAGTTGAAGTTCATTGGTAATCTGTAGGCACAATTCCCGGGTAGGCGATAAGATCAAGCCTTGGGTTGTCCTGCTATTACTGTCTATTTTCTGAATTAGTGGAAACCCGAAAGCGGCCGTTTTGCCGGTACCTGTTTGGGCTAAAGCCACAAGGTCCGTTTCGCTTTCCAATAAAATAGGGATTGCTTTTTCCTGTACTTCGGAAGGGGACTCAAAACCCAAATCCGAGACAGCATCCAATAGGGACTTTTCAAGTCCCAATGCTTCAAACTTTGTCATAAAACGTTATATACTTAATCGCAAATAAGAATGCTGCTTAGAGGGATTATCCTATATAACCTATTTAGACTCGGCGCAACACATGCTATACTAGCGGCGTTATTTAAAGCGGCAAAGGTACTGCGAATTAATGAGATGCAATAATAAATCTTTAGGTACGCTCAGGGGGCCAAAGTATAGCCATAAACAGATAGCAGAATACCAATGATACCGGAAACGACCATGCAGATGATAAAGGTTTTTTGCAGCAATGGATTGTCGTAAATTATAATACAGACCGCTCCAAGTACAATGCTTATTTGGAAAAAAAGCATACCCAGATCGAATTTTTTGGTCGCAAAGTCGTATTCCTCCGCCAGCGCTTCCCATTCGTTGATTCCCACGATTTTGCCCATTTCCCCATCCAGGTCTTGGGCCCATTCTTCTTGTGGAATGTTTGCCGAGCCCACTAAAATTTCCGTTTTTTCCGATGCGTACTTTTTTATTTGCTTTTCTACGTTAGCGATTTTTACCTGTATGCTTCCAATATTTTCCTCTTGTACGATGCCGGTTTCCAACAGGGCCTGTAGATTGTCCAGTTCACTTTCCTTTAGGCTTTCCTTGATGCTTTTGGATTGGTACCAGCTGGAGTAGTTCACCACTTTATTGTGGGCGATCATCATTTCCTCTTCCAGTTCCCCGTTGATCATTTGGGATATGGCCATCAAGGCGGCAAAAAAAGCGATCAGCACACCGCCAACCGCTTCCGCTCTTTCTGATGCTACCGAAACCTCAACCGTATCCGTATTTTTTTTAGTCTGTAACATGGTGGTCGTTTAAATAGGTTATGAGTTTTGAAAAGGCCTTTCCCCGGTGGCTTATCTTGTTTTTTATATCCAACGGAAGTTCCGCAAAGGTTTGGTCATATCCATTCGGTCTAAATATGGGGTCGTAGCCAAATCCCTTATCACCTTTTTTGGAAGTGGTGATTTCCCCTTCAACAACACCCTCGAAAAACTGTGTCCTTCCTTCTAGGTTTAAGGATATAACGGTCTTGAAATGTGCGGAACGATTGTCTTTGTCCGCTAGGTTTTTCAATAGTTTGTCCATATTGGCCTGGGCATCGTTCCGTGTTCCTGCATATCTGGCGGAATAGACACCAGGCTCGCCGTTGAGAGCGTCCACTAATAGGCCTGTATCATCCGCGAAACAGGGTAAATTGCAGTTTTGGTAAACGTAATCCGACTTCAGTTTTGCGTTGCCTTCCAAGGTGTTTTCGGTTTCAGGAATATCCTCCGTAATACCCAAATCTTTCAATGAAACCAGGGTTATCCCCTTAGGAAGTAATTGCTGTACTTCCTTTACTTTGTTCTGGTTGTGCGTGGCAAAAACAAGTTTCATTTCTCCGTATTTAATTCCCTGATTTATGGGGCAAAGAGCGTCAAAAATAGTAATTTTATCCAATGGAATTAAAAGTGCCCCCCGTATTGGTTTTTTTAAGTTTCGGATTGATCATGTATTTGGTTGGCCTTTTCTTACCCGTAGGTTATTTCGATTTTTTTGGACGTTTCCTGCTCGCAAAAATCCTTGTTGTTTTGGCCGGATTCATAGGCTTGGTTTCGGTCTACCAATTTTTTAAAAGAAAGACTTCGGTAGACCCGATGCACCCTGAAAAAGTGAACCAATTGGTTACTACCGGTCTGTATAAATATTCCAGAAATCCTATGTATCTAGCGCTGTTATTGTTTCTACTAGGTTTTGGGCTCTACCTGGGAAATGCTTTTAATACCCTGGTCGCTGCCGGTTTTGTGGCGTATATGAATCGGTTTCAGATTGTCCCTGAAGAACGGATTTTACTTGATAGGTTTGGAAAGGAATTCAAATCCTACCAAATCGCTACGCGAAGGTGGTTTTAATATCCCCTTTTGATTATCGTAATAATTAATATGCATAAATATTATCTATTTAGCTTATAATTTAATATATTAGCTTTTTAAATAATATAGTATGATAGCGATTATCACGGGTGATATCATTAACTCCGAAGGGCATCAATCCTCTGAATGGATAGACATTCTCAAAACATATTTTACACGTTTTGGGCCATCGCCCATGAACTGGGAAATTTATAGAGGAGACGAGTTTCAACTAAAGGTCACCAAGGATAATGCCTTGTTGACCGCCATACACATTAAAGCCCTAATAAAATCCGTGAAGTACCTGGATGTCCGAATGGGAATTGGTATCGGGCTGGAAACGTATATCGGTTCCGGGGTAAGCGAATCCAACGGTCCGGCCTATCAACGTTCTGGCCGCAAATTGGAATCCATCAAGGATGGAAAGGTGAATTTAAGTATCGCCACGGGAAACGAATTTTATGACAGGACCCTCAATTTAATGCTGCAATTGGCCCTGGATTTTATGGACAGCTGGAGCGTGGTATCGGCAGAGATAATGGCCTTGGTCTTGGAGGACCCAAAGGCTTCCCAAAAGGAAATCGCCAAAAAATTGGGCATAAAACAATCCGCAGTAAGTCAACGGTTAAAACGTGCGCGACTTGATCTTGTCATGGATTTATTGAACTATTATGAACAGGCAATAAAAGAAGTATGACCATGCAGCTATTCGTAAAATTAGTATTGGCACATCTCATTGGGGATTTTATGCTGCAGCCTACCAAGTGGGTCATCCATAAAGAGGCCAATAAAGCGGCCTCCAAGTTCCTTTATCTGCATGTCCTTGTTCATTTTATACTCTACATGCTATTTCTTTGGGATTTTCAAAAGTGGTGGATTGCCCTTTTTTTATCCATGGGCCATCTTATAATTGATATGGCGAAGTTATACGTAACCCCACTTTTTAAAAATAAAAGCATCCCGTTTTTCCTGGATCAAATTCTCCATATTTTGACCATTTATGTTTTTGTGTATTTTACAAATTTGCACGAACAGACCATGGCACTATTTCAGGGATTGGATTGGCCTTTGGTATTGGCCATTGTGTTCGTTACAACACCTTCGGCCATTATTATGGGCAAGCTGTTGGAGGGTATGTCCAATCAAATAAATACGGACCATAAATCATTGCCGAATGCCGGTACCTATATAGGCATCATCGAAAGATTGTTCGTGCTGACCTTTATCATTATAGGTAGGTGGGAGGCGATAGGACTTTTGATTACGGCAAAATCAGTGTTTAGGTTCAACGATTTAAAGGAAAGCAACAGCAGAAAACTTACGGAATATATTTTGATAGGTACTTTGGTCAGTTTTGGACTGGCGATTTTGACGGGGTTATTATACATAAGTCATATCTAAACTAAATGAATATAAATCGAGTAATTTTTAACAGACTTCTATTCCGTTTTATACCAATTCTTGGGTTATTAATTATGTTTTGTTATTTCAAGGAAATAACGCTAGATAATTTACTTGAAAAATTTGGTCTCTTGGAATGGTTTTTAGTGGCTGGGCTTATTTATTTCAGTTATGATATAACCAAGCATCTAAAAAAAGTTATGGAAAAAAGGAAAAGTCTTCAAAGCCAAAAACTCCAAGAAGTTCCTGCTAGTCTAGATTTTCCTCGAAAATTGAATTTTTTAGATAAACGCTTGAGCATAAATGAACAAAGCATTGATGTTTACTCTAACACTAACCTAATCCTAAATTTAAGTAAGAATAAAAAAGAGATATATTTAAACAGATTATTTGGACATAAAAAACTGAAATTCAATGATATTGAATTTTTATTTCTAGAATACAATCATTATATAAAAGATACATTGAAGGATCAATTTTTTGATTATTCCTATTACGATATGAATGTCTGGAATAATTCAATTATGGCCATGCAAAAGAATGGAAAGCAGGTTAAGCTTTTTGAAGCTAAGTTAGAAGTAACAAATTATGAACAAAATGAAGATTCCCGTATTTCCGGAAAGGATGAAGAAAAAAGCTATTTGGAAAATGGACAATTTATAATTCGTCTTTTTAGTCATTTTATAAATAAAAAATATATGATATTGAATAATCAGGTATAAATGTCTGTATGAATCACAATTGAACACCATTCATTGATATATTCAAATTTAATTTTGAACAAAACATAATTCTTAACGATGCGATTACCTTGAGATAATTTCTGTTGAAAAAGTCTGAAATTCAATCCTATTCTAAGAGTCTTTAATAAAATGAAAAACCTCCTCTTTCTATCTTTTGCTTTTGTCCTTTGTGTTTTTAGAATGTCCGCACAAACAAATTTTTTCCAATCCTTTGATGGAACCCACATTAGTTATATCGATGAAGGATCTGGTGAGACGGTTCTTTTAATACATGGATTTTTGAACTCTGGCAAATCTTGGGAAAACACAAAACTGAAAAAGGATTTATTGGAAAAGGGTTATAGAATCATTATTCCCGATCTAAGAGGTTGCGGGCAATCTGATAAACCCCAGGAGGAACCGTTTTATCAGCACAATGCTGAGGTGCAAGATTTAAAACTCCTAATGGACCATTTAAAAATACGGCACTATGCTGCAATTGGCTATTCTAGGGGCAGTATTGTTCTGGCAGAACTACTAACTGAAGATGCAAGAATCGGTAAGGCCGTATTAGGGGGGATGGGAATCGATTTTACAAACCCCAATTGGGATCGGAGAGTGGCCTTTGCGAACGCCTTTAACGGGGAAGTTTCTGAAATGACCCAAGGAGCGGTAGACTATGCAAAATCCATAAATGCCGATTTTAGGTCGCTCCATTTGCAACAAAAGTACCAACCTTCCACAAGCAAAGATGAACTTGGAAAAATACGGGCTGAAATTTTGGTGATAGCAGGGGGTACCGATTTTGACAATGGAAATCCAGAAGCGCTGAGCAAGGTGTTCAAGAGTTCCAAGTTGGCGATTGTGCCTGGCAATCATAACGGGACCTTGAAAACCCAAAAATTCTCCAATGAAATACTTGGGTTTTTAAAGTAACCCCCCCATTGCCGAAGACGGCTGGAGTTTTACAATTAATTCAATCCACTCCCTTTTTGTTTAATTTTGGATGCCCCTACCAAACAACCAATTTAATTTTTAATTTTGCCACTTCATTCAAAGAACTCCTTTTTAGCTTAGAAAGGGCTTAAAATATGGTTGCAACGGGTAGAAAATATGTTTTTGATTTTGACAGTACCTTGACTCGGGTCGAGGCACTGGACGTGCTGGCGGAAATGACCTTGGAGGGAAAATCCAATCGGGAGGAAATTGTTAGCGAAATTCAACGCATTACCAATTTGGGCATTGACGGCGATATTTCCTTTACGGAATCACTGGAGCGCCGTTTAAAGCTTTTGGACGCAAATAAGGAGGATCTTGAAAAATTGGTGGCAGAGCTACGGCAAAAGATTTCCAAGTCCATAGCGGCCAACAAGGAGTTTTTTGAAAAATATTCAGATGATATCTATGTGATTTCCTGCGGATTCAAGGAATTTATAGATCCCATTGTCAAGGAATACAATATACCATCGAACCGGGTGTATGCCAATACCTTTAAGTTTGATGAGCAGGGAAATATCGTTGGGTTCGATGAGAAAAACGTACTCTCGCAGCACAACGGAAAAATAGAATGCCTAAAACAAATGAATTTGGACGGTGAGGTCCAGGTCATTGGTGATGGCTATAGTGATTACGTAATGAGGGAGGCCGGGATAGCGCATAAATTTTTTGCCTACACAGAAAATGTACATCGGGAGAAAGCCGCTAAAAATGCCGACCATGTTGCACCTAACTTAGATGAATTTTTATTTGTGAACGATTTGCCAAGAAATATCTCTTACCCAAAGAACAGAATTAAGATCCTATTGTTGGAGAATGTCCATTCCGATGCTTTTGAAAGCCTTTCGACCGAAGGCTTTTCCGTGGAGCTATTAAAACACAGCCTGTCTGAAGAGGAACTGGTGGAAAAAATCAAGGACGTCCATGTACTGGGTATCCGGTCAAAGACACAGGTGACGGAAAAGGTATTGGATGCCGCCGAGAAATTATTGGTCGTTGGCGCATTTTGCATCGGGACTACCCAAATAGACTTGGAGTATGCCAAGCGCAAAGGAGTCGTGGTTTTCAATGCCCCTTACAGCAATACACGGTCTGTTGTGGAGTTGGCCATCGGCGAAATTATTATGCTGATGCGTAGCGTCTTTGCAAGAAGTTCTGAAATCCACAACGGGCAATGGCAAAAAACGGCTGCGGGATCCAGGGAGGTGCGCGGCAAAAATTTGGGTATTGTTGGTTACGGAAATATCGGAAAACAGCTTTCCGTTTTGGCCGAAGCGATGGGGATGAAGGTCTATTATTACGATGTAAACGACCAATTGGCCCTTGGAAACGCCATAAAATGTAGCACTTTGGAGGATTTGTTGAATGTCTCCGATGTGGTAACCCTGCATGTAGATGACAACAAGGCAAATAAAAATTTCATTGGGGAACGCGAAATCAACCAAATGAAGCGAGGAGCCATGTTGATAAACCTATCCAGAGGTTTCGTGGTGGATATCGATGCCCTCGCGGATGGGTTGGAAAGCGGGAAGATTGGCGGTGCCGCTGTGGATGTATATCCTGAGGAACCCAGTAGTAATGGGGAGTTCAAAACAAGACTTCAAGGTTTTCCAAACGTGATTTTGACTCCGCATGTAGGGGGAAGTACGGAAGAGGCCCAAAGGGATATCGCCGAGTTTGTTCCAAATAAAATTATGGACTATATCAATTCTGGAAACACGGTAGATGCCGTGAATTTCCCCAATATCCGCTTGCCGAAGCAAAATAACGCGCACAGGTTCCTACATATCCATAAGAACGTTCCAGGAATTATGGCGAAAATCAATAAGGTATTGGCCAAGTATGAGCTTAATATTTCCAGCCAATATTTATCGACCGATAGTGAGGTGGGCTATGTAATTACCGATTTGGACAAGGAATACAACAAAGATGTTATCAAGGCCTTGAAAAAGGTCGAAAACACGATAAAGTTCAGGGTGCTTTATTAATTTTTTTTACCATCCTATTCAAAGATTTTTTTTGTCAAAGGCTAAAGGCTACTGATGATGATAGGGCTCGTTCCGTAAAATCGTGAAGGCCCTGTATAGTTGCTCCACAAAAAACAGGCGCACCATTTGATGGGAAAAGGTCATTTTGGAAAGACTGATTTTTCCCGATGCTTTTCTATATATTTCCTCGCTGAACCCATAAGGCCCCCCAATCAAAAAGACGAGCTGCTTCAACCCGGAATTCATTTTTTTCTGTAGGTAACTGGAAAATTCCAAGGAGGAGTATTGTTTGCCATTTTCATCCAAAAGCACCAGGATATCGGTATTTGCGAGCGATTTAAAAATGAGCTCGCCCTCCTTGATTTTTTGTTGTTCGGCGGATAGGTTCTTAGTGTTCTTTAAGTCGGGGATGATTTCCAATTCAAACTTGACGTAATGGCCCAACCGTTGCTCATACATTGAGATGAGCTTTTGCAGTTCCTTGCTATCCGTTTTACCAATCGCCAACAGTTTTATCGTCATATTTCAAAAGTAAATCAAATTCCCAAAATGGATTCGTATTTTAGCGGGAAGCAATAATAGTTTATGATTTCACAAGAGCAGTTCGAAAAGGAATTGGAAGGAATAATTGCCAATGCAATCAGGGAAGATGTAGGTGACGGCGATCATAGCTCCTTGGCATGTATCCCGCCGGATGCAAAGGGAAGGGCAAAATTATTGGTAAAGGACGAGGGAATCATCGCTGGGATCGAGTTCGCAAAAATGGTCTTTGAATACGTGGACAAGGACATGGTTTTTGAAACCGTGTTGGAAGATGGTTCCAAGGTGAAATATGGGGATATCGCTTTTTATGTCTCTGGAAGTTCCAGAAGTATTCTATTGGCCGAAAGACTGGTGCTTAACGCCATGCAGCGGATGAGTGCCATCGCAACCAAAACCAAAACTTTCGTGGATTTATTGGATGGGACCGGCACAAAAATCCTGGATACCCGAAAGACAACGCCGGGAATCAGGGCCTTGGAGAAGTGGGCGGTTAAGATAGGCGGGGGAGAAAATCATCGCTTTGCTTTGTATGACATGATCATGCTCAAGGACAACCATATCGATTTTGCGGGCGGAATAACCAAGGCAATCGAAAAGACCAAGTCCTATTTGAAGGAAACGGTCAGGGATCTGAAAATAATGGTCGAAGCAAGGGATTTGGATGAGATAAAGGAAATTTTAAAGTCCGATGGCGTGTACCGCATCCTGATCGACAATTTTAATTACAAGGATACACGTGAAGCCGTTCGGCTTATTGGGGACACCTGTCTTACCGAATCATCGGGAGGTATCACCGAGGAAACCATTCGGCATTATGCGGAATGCGGTGTGGATTACATATCCTCTGGGGCTTTGACGCACTCCGTCCATAACATGGACTTAAGTTTAAAAGCCGTGTAGATGTCCGCAGAGGTCGAAGAAAAACTGGATAAAATTCCCATACTCAATAAGGTAGTACGGTTGCTCAAGACGATCAAATTACCCGGACTTGAGGGTCTATCCCTTTATGATTTAATGGAAATGTATATCAATGGAATCGTGCAGGGGGCCTTGTCCTCACGTGCGAGCGCCATCTCCTTTAGTCTTTTTATGGCATTGTTTCCACTTTTGATTTTTATGGTTACCCTGGTACCTTTCTTTCTGGATTATATCAGCATTCAGAACGAAAATTTTGAATTACAGTTCCAACTTTTTTTGGAATCCTTTTTACCGAATGCCACGGGGGATTACTTTGGGGATATTTTCGGGCAAATAAAAGATCAGAAGCGGGGAGGCTTGCTTTCATCGGCTTTTTTGCTTTCCATTTTCTTGGTTGCGAACGGCGTGAATTCCATCTTTGGAGGGTTTGAAACAAGTTACCATATAGAGCTGAAACGCAACTTTTTCAGGCAGTACCTTTATGCCCTAATGGTAGGACTTATTTTGGCAATACTGATTATAGTCGGTTTTGTGGCCTATATATATTTTGAGTTTTATGTACTGGGCTATTTGACCGAATTCGCTGCTAGGCAGGGAGGATACGTTTTGGACGAAGATGAGATTATTGGTGTCCAGATAGCTAAAATCCTCTTTTTTATAGTACTGTCCTATTTTACTACGGCGATTCTTTATTATTTTGGGACCAAGGAAGGGAAACAGGCCCGTTTTTTTTCAATCGGGGCATTGGTTACCACGATTTTGTTTTTATTGACATCTTATTTGTTCGGTATTTATGTGGAGAAATTTGCCCGATACAACGAACTGTATGGTGCTTTGGGGGGATTATTGATATTGATGGTCTACATTTGGTTGAATTCCAATATATTGCTCCTTGGTTTCGAATTGAACGCTTCCTTAAATTCCTTACGTAAAATCAGTAGACAAGAATGATAAACAATAAAGTAGTCTTTGTATCCTTATTTTTTTTAATCGGAATAAACTGTCTGGCGGCCCAGTCGGTTTTTGGCAGATGGAAGACCATTGACGATAGAACGGGAAAACCCAAAGGTATTATCAATATTGTCCAGAAGGACGGTCAACTATATGGCTACGTTGAAAAAATCCTGGAAGAAGGTAAGGAAGGTGCAGTCTGTATCAAATGTGAAGGGGAATTGAAAGATGAACCCATAGTGGGTATGGAGATTATAAAGGGCGGAGAAAAAACAGACGACGGCGAATGGAAGGGTAAACACCTTTTTGACCCTGAACAGGCCATGACCTTCCGATTTAAGATCTGGTTAAACCCCGATAATAAGGATGAATTGAAAGTCCGTGGTTATTTGGCCTTTCTTTTCAGAACCCAAACATGGATCAGGGTGGGAGCATAGATCTTATGGAGTACTTTGTCAACGTAGTTTTGCCCATACCCCTGAAGCGTCATTTCACGTACAGCATCACTCCGGCGGAAGCGTCATTTTTGCTACCAGGTATGCGCGTATCCGTCCCCTTTGGGAAATCAAAAATATATACGGCCCTGGTTCTTGAGGTACATAATACGCCACCTGTGGTGTATGAGGCCAAGGAAATAGACCAGATTTTGGATGACGTCCCTTTGGTGAACCCCGTTCAGCTAAAGCACTGGGAATGGATAGCCAATTACTATATGTGCACCATGGGGGAGGTGATGCGCAGTGCCCTGCCATCGGCTTTTTTATTAGAAAGTGAAACCCTGATTTTACGAAATGATGAAGCCAATGTGGATGAATCCCAATTACAGGACGACGAGTTTTTGGTCTTTGAGGCCCTACAGCATCAATCCACTTTGAAGGTCCATGAGGTTTCCATAATTGTGGACCGAAAAAATGTACTGCCCGTTTTAAACCGACTCCTTGAAAAGAATATTATTTACCTGAAGGAAGAGGTCTACGAGCAATACAAACCCAAATTGGTAAAGTATGTCAAGTTGGGAAAGGAATATCTTTCAGATGAAGCCTTGGAATCACTGTTGGAAACGCTCTCCCGGGCACCCAAGCAAAGTCAGGTGGTTCTGGCTTTATTTCAATTGCAGAGTGGTAGCAAGAAACCGATATCGGTATCGGATTTGGAAAAATACAGCAAGGCCTCAAAAGCGGTCATAAGTTCGTTGGTCGAGAAAGGAATCTTGGAGGAGTATTTTATTCGGAAAGACCGTGTTACGTATGATGGCGCTGAAAATTCTGAAATTAAAACCTTGAACGAACATCAATTAAATGCCCTAGCCGACATAAAAAAAGCATTCAAGGAAGATAAGGTGACCCTTTTAAAAGGAGTTACATCATCGGGCAAGACAGAGGTGTACGTTCAGTTGATCAGTGATTTTCTGGAAAAGGGAAAGCAGATTCTCTACCTACTTCCTGAAATCGCCTTGACCACTCAATTGATATCCCGGTTGCAGGATTATTTTGGCGAACGCATTTCCGTGTTTCATTCCAAATACAACATCCAGGAACGGGTGGAGGTTTGGAACAATGTTTTGAAAGGTGCTGAAAAGGCCCAGATCGTCATTGGTGCCAGGTCTTCCCTGTTTTTGCCATTCGATAATTTGGGACTGATTATCGTAGACGAGGAACACGAAGGTTCCTTTAAGCAGTTCGACCCAGCACCGCGGTATCATGCCAGGGACGCGGCCATAGTCCTTGCAAACCTCCATGGGGCCAATATTCTTTTGGGTTCCGCCACGCCCAGTATAGAAAGCTATTTCAATGCCAAGCATGGAAAATATGGCTATGCAGAAATAAATAGGCGTTTTGGAAATGTACTCATGCCAGATATGGAATTGGTGGATTATAAGGAAGCCCTACGTAAAAAACGGGTAAAAGGACACTTTTCCGAAAGGTTGTTACAGGAGATCGAGGAAAGTCTGGGCAATGGTGAGCAAATCATACTTTTTCAGAATCGGCGTGGGTTTGCCCCGGTTTTGGAGTGCCTTACCTGTGGTCATACGCCACAATGTTCCAATTGCGACGTTACCTTGACCTACCATCAATATAAAAATCAGTTGCGATGTCACTATTGTGGTTTTCACACTGCATTACCAGAGAGCTGCGCCGCCTGTGGTAGTCCGGAATTGGATACCAAGGGATTCGGTACGGAACAGGTAGAGGAGGAGGTCAAAAAACTATTTCCCGCCGCCAAGGTAGGTCGCATGGATTTGGACACCACCCGAGGCAAACATGCCTATGAAAAGATCATCACGTCCTTTGAACAACAGGAATTGGATATTTTGGTAGGTACGCAGATGCTTACAAAAGGACTGGATTTTAGGAACGTAAGTTTGGTAGGGGTCATGAATGCTGATTCGCTCCTAAATTTTCCGGATTACCGCGCCCATGAGCGTACCTTTCAAATGCTGACCCAGGTTGCAGGTAGGGCAGGGCGTACCCAGAAAAGGGGAAAGGTCATCATCCAGAGCTACAACCCGTACCATCAGATTTTAAAACAGGTAACCACAGGGGACTATGAAACCATGTTTCAAGAACAGGTATACGAAAGGGAACAGTATAAATATCCGCCAGTAAACAGAATTATAAAAATTACCTTTAAACATAAGAATTACAATACCCTCAACGAAGCATCTGAATGGTTCAGTGGGGCTTTGCGAACAAATTTTGGAGGTACGGTTTTAGGACCTGAGTTTCCGCCCATTTCTAGAATTCGGAATCAATATTTAAAGCATGTTTTGGTGAAAATAGGGAAAAATGAATCCCTGGGAAGAACCAAGAAGAATATCAAGAGAATTGAAAAGTCCTTTAATTCTGTAAGTAAGTTTAGAAGTGTAAGGGTCATCTATAATGTGGACCACATTTAAAAAATAAAAAACCGCCCAAAAGGCGGTTTTCAGTGTATTCTTTTTTCATAAGCAATTATTATACATTGCTCAGGGCTTCGGCCAATTCCGTTTTCTTGTTCCTACTCAAAGGAATGGAGCGGCCGCTCACCTCTACATTTTTGCTGTTGAACTTCTCAACTTTTTCCAAGTTCACAATATAGGATTTGTGAATTCTAAGGAATTTATCTTCCGGCAATTGCTTTTCGAAAGATTTCATTGTTGATAAAATTACGATGTTGGCTTCATCGGTGACCAATTTGATGTAGTCTCCCAAAGCCTCTATCCATTTGATATCGTTCAGGATAACCTTTCTTTTCTTTAAGTTACTTTTTACGAAAATATGCTCTTCGTCTTCGTTCACCCTGTGCATTTGCTCATATTTGGCTACCGCTCTTTTTACGGAAGCATCAAAACGTGCCATGGTAATGGGTTTGTGAAGGTAGTCTGTTACGTCATAATCGAAAGCCTTTAGGGCATAATCCGGTTTCCCGGTAATCAATATTACTTGGGGACTATTGTCCAAGGATTCAAGTAGGTCGAATCCTGTAATGATGGGCATCTCAACATCCAAAAAGATTAAATCGATTTCATTGTTCTTGATACCATTTTTTGCTTCGATGGCGTTGCTGTACTCTGCCACCATAGCTAGGTTTGGGTGGTTGTTTACCAACTTGGCGACCGCCATACGCTGCATGGACGAATCGTCAACGATAATACTTCTTAACTTCATAAGGGCTGATTTGTGGGGTTAAATCATCGACAAATTACCGAAAAAACACGGTCAACTGCAACAAAAGATGTAAACAATGCTTTTCTTATTGTATAGATGGCAATGATCATAGATTATTAAGATTTGGTTTATACGTTTTAAATATTTCTTCCTAGCTATAACGAAGAATTTCTTCATTTCTTATAATTATTGAAAAAAAGTATCTATTTTTGCACTCCTTTTAAATAAAAATAATATGAACCATTACGAAACTGTTTTCATTTTAAATCCCGTTCTATCTGATGTTCAGATAGAGGAAACAGTTAAGAAATTCGAGGATTTCTTAATTAACAATGGCGCCAAAATGGTGGCCAAGGAGAATTGGGGCCTAAAGAAATTGGCGTACCCGATTCAAAACAAAAAAAGTGGTTTTTACCACTTGTTCGAATTTACCAGCACCGGTGAGGTAGTGATGCCTTATGAACAGGAGTTTAGGAGAGATGAACGCGTTATGCGCTTTTTGACCGTTAAATTGGACAAACATGCCATCGCGTGGGCAGAAAAAAGAAGAGCAAGAAACAAAACCGCTAAAGCGTAAGGACTATGGCAACATTACAACAACAGGCAAAAGGTAAAAAAGATGGGGAAATCAGATACCTTACCCCATTAAATATTGAGACCAATACCAAAAAGAAGTACTGTAGGTTTAAAAAATCCGGCATTAAATATGTGGATTATAAGGATGCGGACTTTTTAATGAAATTGGTAAACGAGCAAGGTAAGTTGTTACCTAGAAGGCTTACAGGTACTTCCTTGAAGTATCAGCGAAAAGTGGCCCAAGCGGTAAAAAGAGCTCGTCATTTGGCGTTAATGCCATATGTTGGTGATTTATTAAAATAAAAGAAAAGAATCATGGAGCTTATATTAAAGGAAGACGTAGAGAATTTAGGTTTTAAAGATGACTTGGTGAGCGTAAAGAACGGATACGGTAGAAACTACCTTATTCCACAAGGCTTGGCGACCATGGCCACACCATCAGCTAAAAAAGTATTGGCCGAAACTTTAAAGCAAAGGGCCCACAAAGAAAAGAAAGTTGTGGATGCCGCTAAAAAGACAGCTGAAGCCCTAAAGGCCTTGGAATTGAAAATTGCTGCCAAGGCTGGCGCAGGAGACAAATTGTTCGGTTCCGTTACCAATGGCGATTTGGCCGAGGCAATCGAAAAGGAAGGTCACACTATTGACAAGAAGTTTATCAGTATCCAAGGTGGTTCCGTTAAAAGAACGGGTCCTTACAATGCCCAGATACGATTACACAGGGAGGTTGTGGTAGATTTCCCTTTTGAGGTAGTGGCAGAGCAGAATTAATCTGATTGTAAATAATACGATAAGCCTTTCAGGAAACTGGAGGGCTTATTTATTTTACCCATTCAAAGAACCATATGAAATACGCGAGACTTACGAAGGAACAATTGGAAGAACTTCATCCAGAGTTCATCAATTTTTTGGCTACACAGTCCATCGATAAGGCCCAGTGGGATGAAATCAAGAAACACAAGCCACAAGTGGCGGAAGAGGAGTTGGATGTTTTCAGCGATTTGGTTTGGGAAGGGGTTTTGTCCAAAGTAACTTATTTGGAGAATATATCGGCGCGACAAATGCACCTATTTCACCTGACCGATAAAGAAATGAAACTAATCGCCGTAAAAATCATGAATCCGGAAATCGATTTGACGACCAAGGTAGGTTTTGATTGGTTCCGAAAAAACTGGCAATCCGACTTCGTGGATTATATGACGGCCTCCAAAGCGTATACGGACGACCCAAATCAAGATAAGTTTGAATTGATCAAACAAGGTGCGGTCATCACCAAAGGGGAATTGTACCAGTGGTTCGATAACGTTATAGAAGCCCCATAAGCCCCCTCTAACTCCCCCAATGGGGGAGAATAAGTTTCTCGGTTAGTACTTCCTCTTCTTTGGAAGGGATTATGGGGAGACTTATATTTGCAACTCATAAAATATCCATGGCACAAAAACCTTCCATACCCAAAGGTACCCGCGATTTTACACCCTCCGAAGTTGTAAAGCGAAACTATATTTTTGATGTAGTCAAAAGACATTTTCAAACCTTTGGTTTTCAGCCTATTGAAACTCCGTCCTTTGAAAATTCGGAAACCTTGATGGGCAAATATGGGGATGAGGGCGATCGACTCATTTTTAAGATTTTGAATTCGGGAGACTTTTTGAACAAGGTCAATGACGAATTATACAGTTTAAAGGATTCTAATAAAATAACTTCAAGTATTTCTGAAAAGGCCTTACGCTATGATTTAACCGTACCTTTTGCCCGATACGTAGTCATGCACCAAAATGAACTGGATTTTCCTTTTAAACGCTATCAGATACAGCCTGTATGGCGTGCGGATAGGCCACAAAAAGGGAGGTTCAGGGAATTCTATCAATGTGATGCGGATGTAGTTGGCTCGGATTCTTTGTTGCAGGAAGTAGAACTTATTCAGTTGTACGATACCGTTTTTACGGAATTGAAGTTGGACGGCGTTACCATTAAATTGAACAATCGTAAAATTCTTGCCGGTATTGCCGAAGTCATAGGTGCCAAGGATTTATTGATAGATTTTACCGTAGCCTTGGATAAATTGGATAAGATAGGGGAGGACGGTGTTAAGAAAGAAATGTTGTCCAAAGGAATTTCGGAATCCGCGATTGAAAAGGCCGCACCCTTGTTCAACTTAAAAGGCAGTAATACCGATCAATTGGATGCCTTGGATGCCTTATTGGAAAACTCCAAAGAAGGGAAAAAAGGCGTGGATGAACTTCGGTTTATTATGGAAACCATTGCCAGTTTGGGCATGCAGTCAGCCAAATTGGTCATTGACGTTACATTGGCCCGGGGATTGAACTATTATACGGGGGCCATTTTTGAAGTAGCTGCTCCAGAGGGTGTCTCCATGGGATCAATTGGTGGCGGCGGTCGTTATGATGACCTTACGGGAATTTTTGGATTAAAGGATGTTAGCGGTGTGGGAATTTCTTTTGGTTTAGACCGAATTTACCTTGTCTTGGAGGAATTAAATCTCTTTCCCGAAGCCATAGATCGTTCTTTGGACGTATTATGTTTGAATTTTGGGGTCAAGGAAGGTTTGGCTGCCCTGAAGCTTACCACAGTCTTACGAAAGCATGGAATTAAGGCCGATATATACCCCTCCGTTGCAAAACTGAACAAGCAGTTCAAATATGCCAACAATCGGAATGTGCCCTATGTGGTGCTTTTAGGCGAGGAGGAATTGAACAATAGTTCTTTCGTGGTGAAGAACATGCAAAACGGGGAGCAAAAAACATATTCTCTTGCGGACACGCAGCAATTTATCGATTCTCTATAAGTTTGCTTTCCAGTGCCTTGAAAATCGTTTCGTAATATTTTTTTTTGTGTGGAACGTATTTGTCCGGCATCGAATCCAAAACCTCCTTTTTGAATTGGGAAATGGGTATACTGTCCAAAGCTTCCACTTCGCTTTCCTGCATTTTTAGGTTTTCCATCGGTTGCTTTAGTTCGCACACAAAGGTATGATGGAACTCACGGTCGATAAAGTGTTCCGAATGTTTTTGAACCGATTTGAACACTCCAATCTTTTGTAAATCAGAAGGTCTTATTTTTAGACCAATTTCCTCGGCCACCTCCCTGACCGCAGATTCCTCTATATCTTCACCGGTCCCTACGTGTCCGGCTACGGAAACATCCCAAAGTAAGGGATAGGTATCTTTATCCTTACCTCTTTGTTGAAGTAGTACCTCACCGTCGGAAGTATAAAACCAAATATGAACGGTAGGATGAAAAAGTCCATCCCGGTGCGCTTCCGATTTCATGCACGATTGTCCGGTAGGATTTCCGTCCGCATCCAAAATGTCTATTAATTCGTCCATAGTAAGGAAGTCATCGAAAAATGGAAAATAGACCTGTCAGGTTTTTAAAACCTGACAGGTCTTGATTCTTGTGTCCGCCTAGGTGTATTTACTGCTGCACTTTAAGGAGGCTGTCTAAAAAGTCGCAATTTCATTCATATGTCACATCGAGCGCAGTCGAGATGCATTAATAACCAATAAGTTATAATTCTCGACTTCGCTCGAATTGACAGAAGAAATTACTTTTTAGACAGCCTCTTTAGGAGGGGCTTAATCAAAATAGCTAAAGGTTTCCCCTTCCTTAATATTCAATAGTGTTTCGTAAATCAATCGAATGACATTTTCCACGTCATCCTTATGCACCATTTCCACAGTGGTATGCATATAGCGCAAAGGCAATGAAATCAATGCGGAAGCAACACCTCCGTTACTATAGGCGAAGGCATCCGTATCCGTTCCTGTCATTCTGGAAGCAGCCAAGCGTTGGAAAGGTATTTTTTTGGCTTCGGCCGTTTCAATAATACGTTCCCTAAGTTTATTTTGAACCGCAGGAGCGTAGGAAATTACGGGGCCTGCACCAATTTCTGTATGTCCCTGTGTCTTTTTCTCGATCATAGGGGTGGTAGTATCATGGCAAACATCTGTGACGATGGCAACGTTCGGTTTTATGGTCTGTGTTATCATCTCGGCACCTCGAAGGCCGATTTCCTCTTGAACGGAATTGGTGATATAGAGTCCGAAAGGAAGTTTCTTTTTGTTTTCTTGTAAAAGTCTGGCAACCTCGGCAACCATGAATCCACCGGCCCTGTTGTCTATCGCCCTACAGACATATTTATCACCGTTTAATACCTGGAATGTATCTGGATAGGTGATGACACAACCTACATGGACGCCCATTTTTTCGACTTCGGCCTTGTCCTTGGCACCTATATCGATAAAAATATTGTCCAATTTTGGCGGTTCTTCCTTGTCGTTTTTCCGGGTGTGAATGGCCGGCCATCCAAAAACTCCTTTTACGATACCGTTTTTGGTATGAATGTTCACCCATTTACTGGGCGCAATTTGATGGTCGCTACCCCCATTTCTGATTACATAAAGAAGGCCATTATCGGTAATATAGTTGACATACCATGAAATTTCATCGGAATGCCCTTCTATAACCACTTTATATTTCGCATCGGGATTAATAACTCCCACAGCGGTTCCGTAGGTATCCGTAATAAAGGTGTCCACATAAGGTTTCAAATAGTCCATCCAAAGCTTTTGTCCTTCCCATTCATAACCGGTTGGGGACGCGTTGTTCAGGTATTTTTCAAAAAAATCAAGGGATTTTTTATTGATGATGTTTTTGTTCGCCATGCATTTTTAGTTTAACTGGATAATCGAGATTTACTAAAGTAAGTTCTTGACATGACCAATTGCGGTATCGGTTCAAATTATGGCAAGCCTTACCTTGTTAATGTTGCTTACAAACTTAGCAATATTCACTTGTTTTTAATAATATGCTGTAGCAATTATCGTTAATTTTGGCAGGGCTTTTGCACGCACTATGCTATGTTTAAAAATAGGCTACTATTATTTGTTTTTCTAACTTCCGTACTACATTTGGCGGGTCAGGTTCCTGAACAGGAGCTGGATTCCCTTTCTGAAAAAATGATCATCCTAGCGGGGGACTCCATAGTACAAAGTTCCATTGCCCTGCAGGAGGCCTACGTCTTTGGAAAGCTTCAGTTTTCTTCGTACGATGATAAACTCAGGTATTACATATTACGAAGGAAGACCCATAAAGTGTATCCGTATGCGAAATTGGCAGCGGAACGCCTGGTGGAGTTGAACGACAGCCTTACCAAAATTACAAAGACCAGAAAACGGAAGAAATACACCCGCAAGGTTCAAAAGTATATAGAAGAGGAATTTTCAGAGGAATTGAAAAAACTCACCAGAACGGAGGGGCAAATTTTAGTAAAGCTGATATACAGACAAACGGGAACCACGGCCTTTGATCTAGTCAAAGATCTTAGGAACGGATGGAGGGCCTTTTGGTACAATACGACTGCCAAACTTTTTAAGATCAGTATAAAGGAAGAGTTCCACCCAGATGAAGTAGAGGAAGATTATTTAATAGAGGACATATTACAACGGGCTTTTGCCGCCGGGCAATTGGAAAGACAGGAAACAGTTTTGGATTACGATTACAGTTCCCTTTATAACAAATGGAAGAAACCGGCCAACCCTGATAAACTACCTCAGGACAACCCCAAGAAGTAAAGAAACTTTTAATTTCTAGTCCTGCCACGGAGTATTATACCTTTGGTGGTGTCAATAAAATTTTTGGGTAATTATTCTTTTGAATGGTTATTGCCACCAAAAAGGGCATTTACCATCGTTTGGATACCCCTGAATCCCGAATATACCGCATAAAAGGCCAATAACAGGCCAACCACAAGTACGGGCCAATATAAGGGATGACCTTCATTTTTAAAAGCCTGCCAAATGACAATTGGCGCCAAAAACATAAGCAAAACCGTGAAGGCCAATTTCTTGATCCCTTTTAAAAGCATTTCTTTATCGGTTCTCATTCTATTTCAATGGTTCTTTTAAACTCCTGGACTACGGCAAAGTATCCCAAGGGGAAATCGTTGTTCTGACCAATGGATTCCAATTCCTCGGGATTTGCTATTCCCGTCACATTAAAGATATTTCCTCTAACGGTTGCCGCTGGAGTTTGAAATGGACCCTGGTCACCGCCAGCCTGAACAATAATTTGGTTCATGTAATTAAAGAAAGACTCATCGGCGCCTAGGATACTGATGGTCATCTCCTGACCGGTTTCAATATCCTCGTAGAAGTACGAAAACTCAAAACGCTGGCCCTGGTAAAATTCATCCTCGGTAACCAAAAATTCGTTGAATCCGAAGTCGAAAATATAAAAATCATCCCGTGTACCATCATCCGTAAAACTTATTATAATTTCAGTTTCGTCACCGGTAAACAATGTTTCTTCGCCCTGGACCAGCGATTCTATGGGTGATGTAGGGACAAAACTCGTAGTGGCATAATATTGTTCGTTTTTAAAATTGATAAATAATGCCAATTGTCCTGAAGTAAAAAAGGTCGTATTTCTTGTTGCTTCATAAGTTCCTGGTGAAACTTCCGCCAAGTTGATTTCGTTACTTTCCAATGAATTATCGGAAACAAAATCCAGGTTGCGTATACGGACCTCCGCATTGGACAGCGGATTGTTCTCATCAAAAAATGAGCTGGTCAAGTTCAATTTTATTTGAGCTGTAGTAATGGGTTCCGATGTGTCCATTCTAAGAACCGCATCTACCGATAAACGTGACGTTTCTGTTGGCAAATCGACTTCTATAACATCCTCACAGGATTGTAGAAGTATTATGCCCAATAAGCAATAAATAAATCTATACATCACTTATAATTTAAAATTGTAGGTTACCGCCGGAACGATTCCAAAGATAGAAGTCCGTACCGCTTCGTTCGCTCCTGTATCATCGTTCCTTCTAAAATTAATGGCTGCAGCATTTCTCCGGTTGTATACATTGTAAATGCTGAATACCCATTCTCCCTTCATTTTTCGGTTTTTGTTTTTTCTGGGGGTAAGACTTGCGGAAACATCCAATCGGTTGTAAGCCGGTAGACGCTCCTCGTTTCTAAGACCGTAGTAAGGCACTGTTAGGCCTTGAAACTCGAACTGACCTACGGGGTAATTTGTAGGTTGTCCCGTTTGGTAGACAAAATTGGTGTTAAAGCTCCATTTTTCATTCAAATCGTAGCTCGCAAATAAAGAAACATCGTGGGTCTTATCAAATGGAGTGTTGTACCAATTTCCATTATTTATTCCTGTTTCCAAGGTATTGGTTCCGTTTATGGTCCTTCCCGGTGTCCGCTGTTCTGACTTGGATAAAGTGTAGGCCAACCACCCTTGGAATTTGCCTTCATTTTTGCGGAACAAAAGCTCTAGACCATACGCCCTGGCTTCCCCGTTTAATATTACCTGCTCTATGGAATTATTCGCTATTAGGTTCGCCCCATCAATATAATCGATTCTATTTTGTACGTCCTTGTAAAATACTTCGGTCTCCAAACTATAATCGTCATTACTGAAGCTCTTGAAATACCCCAAGGCATATTGGTCCAACAATTGCGGTTTTACAAATGGACCGCTGGGTGTCCAGACATCCAAGGGAGTAGGGGAGGCCGTGTTGGACAATAGGTGCAGGTATTGGGCCAAACGTGTATAGCTCGTTTTTATGGAACTATCCTCGCTTAAAGTATAGGATAAGGATAATCTGGGTTCCCAATTGGTAAATTGGGCCAAACTTTCATTTCTGCCAGGTGTAGCAACGGATATTGGATCCGCTTCCTGATAAATAAATAAGAGGGGGTCAAAATTTACAGGATTGTCATTGGCATAGACATTGATTTCATCCTGCCCAAGCCTATTAAAATAACTGAACCGGAGACCATAGCCCAAACTAAGATTGTCCGTCAACCTATGTTCCACATCCACATAGGCCGCAAGTTCGTTGGCATATTTTTGGATAAGTTGTTCTTCCAAGATCCCGGAATTCTCATTACTGGGTTCTATTTTACCGGGATTGAATTGGTAGTAAATATTATTCAGGCCATAATTGACCTGTAATTTGTCGTTTAAGTAGTGTTTTAGGTCGTATTTCAAATTGAAATTCCGGATGCCAGAGTTCCAATTAAAGCCCACAAAGTCCAACTTTAATCCATAGTAATAGTCCGAATAAATCAAGGAGAGGTTGGAGAAGAGTTTATCCGAAAAAAGATGGTTCCATCTAAAGTTACCAACCGCATTTCCATAGGTATTTACAAAGCTATCGTTTATACCAAATACATCCCTACCAAAATAACCGGATAGAAATATGTTGTTGTTATCATTGATTTTATAATTGATCTTGGTATTCAGATCATAAAAATAAGCGGTATTGTCAATATCGAATAACGGAAGGAACAAATGGGCATAGGAAGCCCTTCCGCCAATTAGAAAAGCAGCCTTGTCCTTGGCAATCGGCCCCTCTAAAAGTAACCTACTCGCAACGGCTCCAATGCCCCCGTTCATCTTAAATTCCTTGCTGTTCCCTTCCTTTTGAAAAATGTCCAAAACCGATGAAACCCTTCCCCCATACCTGGCAGGAATACCGCCTTTATATAGTTTGATATCCTTAATGGCATCTGGATTGAATACCGAAAAGAATCCGAATAAATGGGAGGAATTGAAGATGATGGCCTCGTCCAATAGAATGAGATTTTGGTCTACCGAGCCACCACGCACGTTAAACCCCGATGCCCCCTCACCAGCATTTGTGACCCCAGGAAGTAATAATATTGACTTTATAACATCGGCCTCACCAAGGATTACAGGTATTTTTTTGATAGTTCCCACAGAAAGGGTGTTGACACTCATCTGGGGTTTTCTAATATCCAATTTTTCCACGTTTTCCGTGACGACTACTTCCTGTAGCTGTTCCGCTTCTTCCACTAGTTGAAAGTCAATTTTCTTATCCCTATCCAAAGAAATAGTTTGGATAATATCCCTAAATCCCAAATAGCTTACTACCGCCTGATAGTCGCCTTTGGGAAGCGTAATGGAATAAAAGCCATATTCGTTTGTTGTAACGCCACTTCCCAAGCTAGGAAAGGCTATTGTAACACCAATTAGGGTCTCGTTGCTGGATTCCTCCGTAATTACACCGCTTAGTGTATATTTTTCCTGGGCAAAAACAGGTGTGTAAAAGCAGGAACAAAGAAATAGAAATAGCCAAAGCGGCTTGGTCATAGTAGTTTTTTTCAAAAATAACTAGAAATACCTAACCAATTAATAGGTTAACGATATTTTAAAATTAAAAACTAAAAAGCCTCTAGTAAAGAGGCTTTTTTAGTGGTAAATATTTGAGCAATTTATAGGGTACCCAATATTCTATTTAACGTATCACTGGGTCGCATTGCTATGGATTCCAGATTGGGATTTGGTTTGTAATAACCGCCAACATCCTGTGGACTTCCCTGTGCATTCATCAACTCATTCAAAATCTGTTCTTCACTACCCTTAATTTCCGAATTTATGGTAGAAAAAATAGACTTTAATTCGGTATCCTCATTTTGATTCGCCAAAGCCTCTGCCCAGTACATAGCCAAATAAAAATGACTGCCCCTAGTATCCAATTCCTTTACTTTTCGTGAGGGGGACTTATCGTTCAATAGGAACTTTTCCGTGGCGGCGTCCAAAGCATCGGCTAACACCTTGGCTTTTGGATTGTTATTTTTTTCACCATAAAATTCCAAGGATACACCAAGGGCTAGGAATTCGCCCAAAGAATCCCATCTAAGATGTCCTTCTTCCAAGAACTGCTCCACATGCTTTGGTGCAGATCCCCCGGCTCCGGTCTCAAAAAGTCCACCGCCGTTCATCAAAGGTACTATGGACAACATTTTGGCACTTGTGCCTACTTCCAATATGGGGAACAAGTCCGTTAAATAGTCCCTAAGCACGTTCCCAGAAACAGAAATAGTGTCCTTTCCTTCCTTGATTCTTTTTAGCGTATATTTCGTTGCCTCTTCAGGGGACATGATTTGGATGTCCAGACCATCTGTGTCTTGCTCTGGGAGATATTTTTTTACTTTTTTGATAAGTTCGCTATCATGGGCCCTATTCGCATCCAACCAAAAAATAGCGGGGACATTGGTGGCCCTGGCACGGGAAACCGCCAATTTGATCCAATCTTCGATAGGTGCATCCTTCACTTGGCACATGCGCCATATATCGCCTTTTTCCACGGAATGCTCTAATAAGGCTTCTTCGGTATTTAGGTCGATAACCTGGACCGTTCCTGCTTTTGGAATTTCAAATGTTTTGTCATGAGAACCATATTCTTCGGCCTTTTGCGCCATGAGGCCCACATTAGGAACGGTACCCATAGTGGTAGGATCAAAAGCTCCATGTTCCTTGCAGAAATCTATCGTGGCGGAGTATACTCCTGCATAGCTACTATCAGGTATAACCGCTTTTGTATCTTGGACTTTACCTTGTGCGTTCCACATTTGTCCGGAATTACGAATCATCGCTGGCATAGATGCGTCGATTATAATATCACTGGGAACATGCAAATTGGTAATTCCTTTATCCGAATTTACCATGGCAAGTGACGGTCCTTCCTCTAGGACGTCATTGATTTCACTTTCGATGGCCGATTTTTGATCAGCCGATAGTTTTTCAAGCTTATTGAAAAGTACTTCCAAGCCGTCATTAGGGTTAACCCCTATTTTCTCAAAAGTCGCCGCATTTTTATCAAAGACCGGTTTAAAGACAGTTTCTACTACATGCCCAAAGATGATCGGGTCCGAAACCTTCATCATAGTGGCCTTTAAGTGAACGGAGAACAAAACCCCCTTATCCTTTGCGTCTTGGACCTGTTCCCTTAAAAATGCCAAAAGTGCATTTTTGCTCATCACCGTAGCATCTATAATTTCGCCGGTTTGAAGTGCTATTTTATCCTTTAGTACAATTTTGTCACCGTCAGTGGTATTCAGAACGATTTGCACTGAAGTAGCGGCAGGAATGGTCAATGATTTTTCGTTCGATTTAAAATCACCATGGGACATCGTAGCCACGTGCGTCTTGGAATCCGCTGACCATGCACCCATGGAATGCGGGTTTTTCTTGGCGTAGTTCTTTACCGCCCTTGGAGCTCGTCTATCAGAATTTCCTTCCCTTAAAACAGGGTTTACCGCACTTCCTTTTATTTTGTCGTATTTGGCCTTTATTTCCTTTTCTTCGTCCGTCTTTGGTTCGTCAGGGTAATCCGGTAATCTATATCCTTTCGATTGTAGTTCGGCGATGGCCTCCTTTAATTGCGGAATGGAAGCACTAATGTTCGGTAGTTTTATAATATTGGCTTCTGGTTGTTTTGCCAGTTCTCCCAACACGTCCAAATCATTGGGAACTTGCTGCTCTTTGGTCAAATATTCAGGAAAAACGGCGGCAATTCTACCTGCCAAGGAAATATCCTTGGTCTCGATTTCAATTCCCGAAGTCTTTGTAAATGCTTTAACAATAGGTAGGAACGAAGCCGTTGCTAGGGCTGGTGCCTCATCCGTTTTGGTATAGAAAATTTTGGACATTCGTATATTTTTTAATTCAAGCGGTGCAAATATACAATTTTATCCAGCCTAAAGTTGGAGCTAGCGCCTTAATATTTCAGGCTTTTGGGAAGTTTTGTTAAATAACAAAAGCCATATCAATGTACTAATACCTTGATATGGCTTTTTAGAAATAGCTTACAGACATGTTGTTCTAAAATTAATTAGAACTGCAACCCTTGGTTGCTTCTGCGTCACTAAATCAACGTTTGAAATGTGTTTCAATCTTAATTCTGTAACCAAGCATTTACTCTACATTTCGTTTTTGTTGCCTTAGCATTAAAATTGAAAACCGTGATAGTTATAAAATCTTATTGCCCACATGGGTTTAAAAAGCGACAGCCTTTAAAGCCTATGCTCATCTTCATAACTAATTCCCTAGAAAAAAGCTATTCCGATTAAGCCACAATATAAAGAACGTAAACTTTATAGTGATCGGAAGTTACTACTATCTACCTCAGTTTTCTTCCTAAAATCACACCTAAATATAATGAAAAAATATTAAATAAAGGGTGTTTTTCCAACTAATTAATAATGAACAATTTATGAACTTTAGATGTTAACAATTGTTCATAAAAAAACACCGAAGGATTTTCGGTGTCTTTCTAGTATTATTCGGGTAAAGAAATTAAGAACGAACCTCTTTGATTCTCGCTTTCTTACCGGTCAAACCTCTAAAATAGTAAATACGTGACCTACGTACCTTACCTTTCTTGTTAACCTCGATTTTTTGCAGGGCAGGAAGATTGATCGGGAAGATTCGTTCCACACCAACAGTTCCAGACATTTTACGGATTGTAAAAGTTTCAGTTGCTCCGGTTCCTCTTCTTTGGATTACCACTCCCTTAAAGAACTGGGTACGTGTTTTTTCACCTTCCTTGATTTCGTAGTACACGGTAATCGTATCACCGGCGGAGAAATTTGGAAATTCTTTCTTGGTTACAAATTCGTCCTGAACAAATTTTATTAATGATTCCATTTTATTTTTTATATCGGAATTAAATTAAAACAACGTTCACGATTTTCGTCAGAGGTTGATTTAACAGGGTGCAAAAATACTTCGAAATTTAAAATCCACAAATATTTTATTCTATTTATTTTCCTGGGGCTTTATTCCAACAGATCTGGTCGTAGTCTCTGCGTTCGTTCGTGCGCCATTTCTTCTCGCCATTGCTCTATTTTTCCAAAATTCCCACTCAGTAAAACCTCCGGCACCTTCACTCCTTTGTACTCCGCCGGTCTTGTGTATACTGGAGGTGCCAACAATCCGTCTTGAAAACTATCCGTGAGGGCAGAAGTTTCATCGTTCAGCACGCCCGGCAGTAATCTTATAATGGTATCACAAAGGACGGCAGCGCCCAATTCACCACCGGAAAGTACATAATCCCCAATGGAAAGTTCCTTGGTTATGAACATGTCCCTAACACGTTGGTCAACCCCTTTGTAATGGCCACAAAGAATAATTATGTTTTCCAGTAAGGAAAGACTGTTCGCAATTTTCTGATTTAGCGTCTTTCCATCTGGGGTCATATAGATTATCTCATCATAGCTTCGCTGGGATTTCAGTTGGGATATACATTTATCTATCGGTTCTATCATCATCACCATGCCGGCGCCGCCTCCAAATTGATAGTCGTCCACTTGATTGTAATTGTTGTCCGTATAGTCCCTTAAATTGTGCAGATGGACTTCAACCAAACCTTTGTCAATGGCTCTTTTTAGAATTGAGGCATCGAACGGGCTTTTTAATAATTCCGGTAAAACGGTTATAATATCGATTCGCATGGCAAGAGCTATTTTATTGCGCGGACCAAAAGTAGTGAAAACAGTGCGAATCCTTTTCCCAACCCATTTTCTCGTAAAGTCTTCGGGCAGGGTTGTCAACGGCCGTTTCCAAGGCCAAACCCTTAAATTCGTGTTCGGCACAAAATTGTTGTGCGCTTTTCAATAAAAGTGCACCAAAGCCCTGACCTCTGTAATCCGGATGTACAAAAAGGTCGTTTAGAATCAGGGTGGGTTTTAAGGATACGGAGGAGAATGTAAAATAAAGTTGGGTGAAACCCACAGGAACCTCTTCTGACAATGCAATGAATATAAGGGAGTCCTTATTTTGAAATCGTTCCCTTAAAAAATTCTCGGCTCTTTTTAAATCGGACGCTTGCTTGTAGAAAAACCTATATTGGTCAAATAATGGAACTATTTGTTCTAGGTTTTCAATACCGGCTTTTATGACAATCATGCTATAAAAAAAAGCTCCCTTAAAGGAGCTTTGGAACTTATTTCGTTTTCTTTTGTTTGTTGAGTTCGTCCTGTAGTTTCCGGCTAATTTTCTGTTCACGCTCCAAGGCCCTTCTTCTATGATCTTCATATTCTACTTCCAATTCGGCCAAATTTTGTTTTGCTTCCTGGGTCAGGATATTGCTATTTCTAAACCTGTAAACGAAAATACCAAGAAGAATGAAAAGCCCTATAATAATTGTCCATAAAATAATATTATAGGTGGCCTTTGAAACCGAAATCCCCAAGAAGGACATACTATCCTTTTCTTCGGTAACTGCTGCGAGGTTTGAAGTCGTTTCTTCCAGTTTTTTATTCAAGGAGCTAATGGTAGTTTCATGTTCTGAAATGGTCGCATTCAAACCGGCCGCTCTTTGGTTAAAGGCCCTAACCGAGTCCAATACATTTTCACGTAGTTTATAAAGGTTCACTTCCTTTACCACTTCATAGCGCACGCCGTCAGCTCGATAGTTTCCGGATTTTTTTGAAATATAGTCGAACTGACTACTTATAGGGCCGCTGTCCAAAGAAAGAGACTCATCTTCTTCAGATTCCTGCGCAAAACTTAAACTGGTGGTTATTAGGACTGCAAATAATATTAGTATCCTTGAAATTTTCATTCGTATTTAAATTTCCGTTTAACACTGATTTAGAGAAGACTAAAGTAAATTTTTAAAATTAAATGGTGAAAAACCTCAGCCTTTAATTAATAGGTACGTAAAAACTTTCAAAAAGGATGTTCTGTACCAAGTCTAATAATAGGTATAACGTCTTACTTTGGTAATATATTTTGCAAGTCTAATTACCTGTTGCGAATATCCAAATTCATTATCGTACCAAATGTAAAGCACCAAATTTTTACCGTTGTCCGAAACAATTGTCGCTTCGCTATCGTATACTGCCGGTGCCACCGATCCAACAATATCCGTTGAAACCAATTCTTTGCTCAAACTATATTTTATTTGCTCCACCAAATCACCTTCCAAGGCGTACTTTTTAACAATTGTATTGATACCTTCCAAGGAAGTTTTGTTTTTGATATCCAAGTTGAGAATCGCCAATGATCCATTGGGTACCGGAACCCTTATGGCATTGGAGGTCAATTTACCTTTAAGATTGGGGAGTGCCTTGGCCACGGCCTCTCCGGCACCTGTTTCCGTAATCACCATATTGAGGCCTGCGGCCCTTCCACGACGATACTTAGAATGCATATTGTCCACAAGGTTCTGGTCATTGGTATATGCGTGTATGGTTTCCAAATGTCCCTTTTTTATACCTACCGAATCGTCTATGACTTTTAATATAGGCGTAATGGCGTTGGTGGTGCAGGATGCGGCCGAGAATATGTGCGTAGTCTCCGGATCGTACTCCAAATGGTTTACTCCATGGACGATATTGGGTACACCTTTGCCTGGTGCGGTCAATAGTACTTTGGATACCCCCTTGGCATTTAAATGCCTCGATAGTTGGGCCCGATCCCTAAAGGCCCCGGTATTATCGATTAAGAGGGCATCGGATATTTCATATTGGGTGTAATCTACTTCCTCCGGTTTATTGGCACTGATGATTTGAACCGTAGTACCATTTATCAATAGGGTGTTGGCCTTGGCATTTACCGTTACGGTACCCGTAAAATTGCCATGGACGGAATCGGTGCGCAATAGACTGGCCCTCTTTTCCAATAGTTCCTCATTTAGTTCCCCACGCACAACTATGGCCCTCAGCCGCATTTGATTGCCTTTCCCGGTTTTTGACATGAGCTCCCTGGCCAATAATCGACCAATTCTACCAAAACCGTACAAAATGACATCCTTGGGTTTGATGCTTTTGTATTCCGTGGCCGACTTAAGTTTGTCAATAACAAATGCCTTTACGTTGTTGAAATTATTATCATCAGAATGATACTCATAGGTCAATTTGCCAATATCCAATTTTGCAGGCGGGAGTTTTAGATCATTGATAGCCCTAAGGATTTCAACGGAATCAAAGATGGAAATGGGTTTTTGCACGAACTCCCCGGCATACTCGTGTAACCGGATGATGTCGCTTACATTGTGATCTATCAAAGGATTTTTAAAAAGTACGATTTCTATGGACCTGTCGTACCACAGGTCACTGATGATCTTTATGAATTCCGTGGTAGCTTTTCTTCTATCTGCCTGGAAGGCCAGCTCTTTTTCGAAGGATATTTTACGAGACATATGGTTTTGTTGTTATAAATGATGTTAAAATTAAACCTTTTGTAAAGTTTTGTAACAACTATATACAAAAAAAGCATCCGTTTAGGGCGGATGCTTTTCAAACTTAAAATTTGAATTATTGAAAAATTAAGCGTTCTCGTTCGCCCTTCTCGTTGACCATGGTAATTATCGTTTTACCGTACCTTGAAATGGCCCCAAAAGCGGTATCCGCATCTGAAATGTTCTTTATTTCCTTATCGTCCACTTGCACGATGACCTTACCCTCCAGGCCATAACCTCGGTACCGCTCCGGTACCCCGGTTATTTTAACCCCAGATTTTGTCCTAAATCTTTTTTGGTCGTCCTTGGTCAAATTTTTCACTTCCATGCCCATTGCCGGCACTACCAGTAATTGTCGCTCCTTCAACACCACTGGCAAAGTGAGCAGTTCCTGATTCCTTTCAACGGTAACATTGATGGTGTCGTTCGGTCTTTTGGTGCCTAAATATCCCGTAAGGTCCGGATATTTGTGAATATCTATTTGGTCGACTTTCTTGATAATATCGCCCAATTCCAAACCTGCCTCATCGGCTCCGGATTCTTCCTCGATTCTTTCTATATATACTCCGTCGATGTTGTTTATGCCCCTTTCTATGGCATCCCTTGTATTAACGGGAGCGGGACTTATGCCCATAAACGCCTTTTGAACGTTCCCATATTCCATAATATCGTTCACTACTTTTTTGGCGATATTGCTGGGTACGGCAAAGGAATATCCCACATAGGATCCAGTTTGGGAGGAAATGGCCGTATTGATGCCGATAAGGTCACCATTGGTATTTACCAAGGCCCCGCCCGAATTTCCTGGATTTACCGCGGCATCCGTCTGGATGAATGATTGATTGGAACGGGTATCCAGGCTTCTGGCCTTGGCACTCACGATTCCCGCAGTTACGGTAGATGTCAAATTAAATGGGTTTCCAACAGCCAATACCCATTCCCCGATTTTAGTATTGTCAGAATCCCCAAATGCCAAATAGGGCAACTTGTCATCCGTCTCTATTTTAATCAGGGCAATGTCTGAATTTGGGTCCGTACCCACCAATTCAGCTTCATAGGTCTGATTATTGTTCAAGGTTACCTGCAATTGGGTTGCGTTGGCTATTACGTGATTGTTGGTAACGATATAACCATCTTGGGAAATGATGACCCCGGATCCTGTTCCTACTTGAGGGGTTACGGTACCTCCAGAACCATAAAAGAAGTCAAAAACACTGCTTCTACGGGTACTAAGGGTCAGGTTCTTGACATGCACCACGGAGTTGACGGTACGTTCCGCAGCGTTCGTAAAGTCCACCTCATTGATGCCCGAACCTGAAGCGGAAGTTGGTGTATAACTTGTACTGAAAACAGGCTGTGCCTCATCTGAGGTTACAATGGCATAATTGGGTCGTTCAAAGAATAACTTATAGGCGCCCAGGGTAATGGCACCTGCAAAGATGGAAACAAGTAAAAGTCCTCCAATTCTCTTCATAATCTATACTGCTTTAACCTTTTAACAGTAAAATTACATCATTTCCATTTTTGTAGTAGTGGTTTAACGACTTTTTAACTGCAAGGAAGCCTCAATTAAATCATATCTTTGTGCTTTAAACTGGCCTATGACCGCTACTTTTTATAAATATCAGGGAACAGGGAACGATTTTGTACTATTCGATAATCGGACCTTATTTTTTCCGAAAGAGAACCATGAACTCGTAGCTTTTTTGTGCAATAGGAGGTTTGGCATTGGAGCCGACGGACTCATTCTTCTTGAAAATGATAACTCCTACGACTTTAGGATGGTGTATTACAATGCTGATGGCAAGGAAGGGAGTATGTGTGGAAACGGGGGAAGATGTGTTGTGGCCTTTGCCCAATTTTTGGGTATCATCGATGAAAAAACCGATTTCATTGCCGTGGATGGACCTCATAACGCAACGGTCAATGGGACTTCGGTAAGCCTTAAAATGCAGGATGTAAAGGAACTGAAGACCAAACCCAATGCTTTGTATTTAAATACGGGTTCGCCCCACCATGTGCAAATGGTCAAGAATCTGGAGAAGTTCAACGTTGCCAAGGAGGGTTCCAAAATACGATACGGTATCTATGGTGCAACCGGTAGCAACATCAATTTTGTGGAACAGGAGTCTAAGGACACTTTCAAGGTAAGGACGTACGAAAGGGGCGTGGAGGATGAGACACTTTCCTGCGGAACAGGGGTTACCGCCGTAACCTTGGCAATGCACCATTTAGGTAAGATTAACGATAACTATGCGAATATAAAGGCTATGGGCGGTAATTTGAAGGTTGAATTTGATTACAGCGATAATACCTATAACAACGTGCATTTGATAGGGGAGGCCAAGCAAGTGTTTAAAGGGGAGATTTCGTGGTAAGTCTACAGGGAAATATCATAAAGCTAAGGGCCCTGGAAACGGCGGACTTGGATTTGCTTTTTGAATTGGAGAACAATCCGTCCGTTTGGGAAATCAGTGGTACAATTGCACCCTACTCGAGGGATGTCCTAAAATTATATCTTGAAAATGCCCATAGAGATATTTATGATGTCAAACAATTGCGTTTGGTTATTTGTACCCAGGACAATGAGGCCATCGGTTTGATAGATCTATTTGATTTCGACCCTAAAAATAGAAGAGCAGGAGTTGGTATTGTCATTTCCGATGAAGGGAACAGAAACAGGGGTGTTGGTACAGAAGCAATGGAAATACTGTGTAAGTATGCATCCAAGACCTTAAATCTACGCCAGTTGTACGCCAATATTTTGGAAGGAAACGATCGAAGCCTGTACCTATTTAAAAAACTGGGTTTTGAATTGGTGGGAACCAAACGGGATTGGATTTTCAACGAAGGTATTTTTAAAAACGAACTGTTGTTTCAAAAGATTTTTAAATAATGTACATCAAAAAAATTGTGGTCGCCATTTTGCTGCTCGGATTGATAGGAGCCAGCATATTTGCGTATGTAGTCTATAGTACTTTTTTTACGCCCAATACCAGTTTTAATAATGAGGAGGCCTTCGTTTACATTGGCTCAAATGATTCCTTTGCCGATGTAAAGGAACAAATGCAACCACTGCTGAACGATGTTTCTTCCTTTCAAAAGGCCGCGGAAAGAAAGGGATATGCCTCCAACATTAGGGGTGGTAAATACCGAATTACTAAGGGGATGACCAACAATGATATCATAAACAACCTAAGGGTAAACAATATTCCCGTTCGCGTTTCCTTCAACAATCAGGAGAATACTGCCTCTTTGGCTGGTAGGATCTCCGAACAAATTGAAGCCGATAGTCTCAGTCTTTTGAAAGCCTTTGACGATACGGACTTTTTGGTGGGTAACGGCTTTGACCAGGAAACCAAATTGGCCCTCTACATTCCCAATAGCTATGAATTTTTTTGGAACACTTCCGCGGAGGAATTCCGGGACCGTATGCTAAAGGAATATAAACGATTTTGGAACGAGGATAGGCTTTCAAAGGCAAAGGCCCAAAATATGACTCCCAATGAAGTAGTTGCATTGGCATCCATTGTCCACAAGGAAACCGCCAAGGTAGACGAGAGGCCGCGGGTGGCCGGTGTTTATGCAAACCGATTAAGGGCCGGGATGCTCTTACAGGCAGACCCTACCGTAATCTTTGCTATAAAAAAGGAAACAGGAAATTATGACACTATAATTAAAAGGGTGCTGTACAGGGATTTGGAAATGGACTCTCCTTATAATACGTATAAATATGCCGGTGTTCCCCCAGGCCCCATTACCATGCCCGATATCAGCGCCGTAGACGCTGTTTTAAGTCCTGAAAAACACAACTACTACTATTTTGTGGCCAATGTTGAGGACTTTGGATACCACATGTTCGCGGAGAACATTGCGCAACATAACCGAAATAAGGAGCAGTATATCCGCTGGCTTAACGCTCAGAAAATCAACAGATAGGCCCTAATCGGAATTTTAAGACATGTTAACTAAAAGTGTATATTTTTAACAAATTCTTGCCATTTTACCTTTTTAACATGTCTAACTTTGCCCCCAGAAATTTAAGCAAGCACTTTTTTCGCTGTAAGTCTTAAGAAAAACACTTTATGAAAAGATGGATATTGTTTACTTGTCCTCTTATCGTGATTTTTATTTTTTCGAGCTTCAGTTTCAGTCTGTACAACGTTGAAGTTCCAGAAGCTCTAAAAGTAAAAGAACCCCCTCCGTTTTTGTTCCCCCAGGACAAAGCTTATTTTGAGAAAATGAACGTACGGCCGCCCTTTATTGGTAGCAGGTACATCGGTTTTAAGGAGGCCTTGGCCTTTAAGGAATCGCAAGGAAGCTATTCAGCTGTAAATTCCTTTGGTTATTTGGGTAAATACCAATTTGGTGTGAATACACTGGCTTTGGTAGGTGTACATGATTCCATACACTTTTTGGAAAACCCTTCTTTACAGGAAGAGGTATTCGAAAAGAACATTGCCCGAAACAAATGGATCTTACGGAAGGATATCAAAAGATTTGTGGGCAAACAGATTAATGGAATTGAGATTACAGAATCTGGAATCGTGGCCGCAGCGCATTTGGCAGGGCCGGGAAACGTAAAAAGGTATTTACGTTCATTTGGTAGGACCGATGTTATTGATGGCTACGGTACGACCATCGCGAATTATCTTAAAATGTTTTCGGGCTATGACATTACCATGATCAAACCGGTAAAAAATCCTAGGATTTAAAGTAATAAGTAGATATGAAAATGGGAAAGCCTTGGCAGCGATGTCAAGGTTTTTTTATGCTTGGATGATAAAGATCGCGGGTCGTTTGTGAAGGTCCACCTGTTCAACTTTCCAATCGGAAGCGGTTTTGGTTCGGATATATTCGGTATTCAGCGTAATATCGCAGGCAACACAGATTCTCGTAGTTCCTGAAACCGTTCTAACAAGTTCCTCCAATAATTTATTGTTCCTATAAGGGGTCTCGATAAAGATTTGGGATTGATTTTCTTCCTTGGATTTTCTTTCCAGCTTCTTTATTTGTTTTTTTCTTTCCGCACCGTCAATGGCCAAATACCCATTGAAAGCAAAATTCTGACCGTTCATGCCACTGGCCATAAGGGCAAGTATAATGGAGGAAGGGCCTACCAAAGGTACTACTTGGATTTGTCTTTCATGGGCGATGCGAACTACGGCGGCACCTGGGTCTGCGATACCGGGACAACCTGCTTCGGATAGGATACCCACGTCGTTTCCTTCCAAACAAGGATTCAGGAAACTTGGTATTTCCGATGCTTCCGTAAATTTGTTCAGTGCAAAAAGTGTTAATGAGGGTTGCGATTTTCTAGGTGAAAGTTTCTTGATAAAATGACGGGCCGTCTTTTCGTTTTCTACAATATAGATGTTTATTTCCTCGATGGCCCGTTTTATGGAAATGGGCAACACTTCCAAAGGCGGGATTTCCCCAAGTGTGGATGGTATCAGATAGAGTTTGCCCTTTTTGGATGTAGCGTCTGCCATGTTATTCTGAAAGCTTTTTGGCAATTTCCTCACAGGCCGCATCTATCATCTGAAAGACCTTTTCAAATCCATCGACCGAATCGTAATATGGGTCGGGTACCTCTACATCGCCTGTTTTGACTTCACTTAATAATAGTTTAACCTTACGTGCCTGTTCCTTGTTCTTGCTCAACCCGATGATGTTTCCATAATTGCTTTTGTCCATGGCATAGATGACATCAAATTCTTCCAAATCGGCAGCGGTTAGTTTTCGGCATATTTGATTGCTGATATCGATACCATATTTTCTGGCGACCGCAATGGATCGGGAATCCGGCGGATTTCCGATATGATAGCCTCCCGTTCCGGCAGAATCCACAAAAACCATGCTTGTATCTACCTTGTTTTTTAGAATGCCCTCGGCCAATGGCGACCTACAGATATTTCCAAGGCAAACCATTAAGACTTTGGTTTTCATACCTTTTTAGGAGAATTTTTTTGTCAGGTCGTCTATGTATTTTCGGAACTGTTTGTCCGTTTCGGCAAGGTTATCGACCGTTTTGCATGCGTGCAGCACCGTGGCATGGTCCCTTTTGCCTATTTGCGAGCCAATGCTCGCCAAAGAGGCCTTGGTGAATTTTTTGGCAAAGAACATGGCCAATTGCCTGGCCTGTACTATATGACGTTTCCTGGTTTTGGATTGAAGGGTGGCCACATCCATTTCAAAGTAATCAGATACCACTTTTTGAATGTAATCGATGGAGACTTCCCTTTTGGTATTTTTTACGAATTTCTCAACGACCTGCTGTGCCAGGTCTATGGTAACCTCCCTTTTATTCAAGGTGGACTGTGCGATCAATGAAATAATGGCACCTTCCAATTCCCTAATATTGGTCTTGATGTGTTTGGCCACATATTCGATGATATCATCCGGCATTTCCACACCATCACGATATAACTTGTTCTTTAAAATGGAAATTCGGGTTTCATAATCCGGACTCTGCAACTCCGCTGATAATCCCCATTTAAAGCGGGACAACAGACGCTGCTCAAAATCTTGCATGTCCACAGGAGCCTTATCCGAAGTTAGGACTACCTGTTTTCCGTTTTGGTGGAGGTGGTTGAAAATATGGAAGAACACATCCTGGGTCCCGGATTTACCGGAAAGGAATTGCACATCGTCAATAATCAGCACGTCTATCAGTTGATAGAAATGAATGAAATCGTTTCGGGTATTCTTCTTAACGGACTCGATATACTGTTGCGTAAATTTTTCCGCCGATATATACAATACGGTACGCTCTGGATACTTGTCCTTTATTTCTACACCAATGGCATGTGCCAAATGCGTTTTTCCCAATCCAACGCCGCCAAAAATCAATAAGGGATTAAAGGAGGTGCCCCCGGGTTTATTTGCCACGGCCATCCCTGCGGAACGGGCCAAGCGATTGGAATCGCCTTCCAGAAAATTATCGAAATTATAATTGGGGTTTAATTGCGATTCAATTTTGATATTCCGGATACCAGGAATCACAAAAGGATTGCGAAGTTCCGGGTTTTTAGATTTAATGGGAACGTCCATTTCCTGGGGAGTCATATTACCGCGGTTGGAACTAGGAATTTTTTCCGTGAACGGTTCTTTATTTCCATAGGTGTTCTCCATTCTAATAATGTACACCAATTTGGCAGTCTCACCCAATTGTTTTGTCAATGCGACCTTGAGCAATTTCACATAATGCTCTTCCAGCCATTCATAGAAAAATTTACTGGGGACTTGAATGCTCAAAGCATTGTTTGAGAGCTTTATAGGTTTAATGGGTTCAAACCAAGTTTTGAATGCCTGCGGTTGGATATTATCCTTGATAAATACCAAACAATTTTTCCATACGGAATCGGCAGTAACATTCATAATAATTAAAGCTCTTGTTATTGGTTAGTTAAAAGCGAACAAATTCTAAAAATAGAGACCATTATTTTGGCTCTGTAAGGTGGACAAATATGTGAACAAA